>NZ_SBFF01000001.1:0-484525 GCF_004151485.1 Sphingosinicella sp. CPCC 101087
AAAATGTGAGCGCTCACATTTGCAGATGGAGCGTCGATTCAGGCCGAGCCAGTGCGCGGCCGGGATCCTCGAATGCGCAACAAGACGCACCGGGGGAGGAGCCGATGACCTACCGAACGATACGCCGCTCGCGTACGCAGATCCTGCTGCGCACCGCCACCATCCTTGCCGGAGGCGTGTTTGCCGCTGCCGGCGCGGCAGCATCGGCCCAACCGGCGCTGCCGGACCAGACGGAACCCGGCACCGAGCCGGCGCCCCTCGCGCAGAACGAGGAGGCGATCGTCGTCACCGGCATCCGCGCCAGCCTCGCCAATGCGGCGACGGCCAAGCGGGAGTCGGTCGGCTTCACCGAGTCGGTATTCGCCGAGGACATTGGCGACTTTCCCGACACGAACCTGGCCGAGTCGTTCAACCGGGTCCCCGGCATCACCATCACCCGCGAGATCACCGGCGAAGGCCTCAACATCGCCATTCGCGGCCTCGGCACCAACTTCACCCGAATCCTCCTGAACGGTGCGCCGGTGGCGATCGCGTCGAGCGGCCGAACCGATTCGCAGAACACCAACAGGGAGGTCGACCTCGACCTGTTCCCGAGCGAGTTGTTCACCCAGCTGACGGTCAACAAGAGCGCGCTTGCCAGCATGGTCGAGGGCGGCGCCGCCGGCACGGTGAACATGCGCACCGCCCGGCCGTTCGACCGGCCCGGCATGCGCCTCACTTATTCCGGCCAGCTCACCAACAACAACAATACCGATCGCTGGGGCGGGCGCGCCTCGATGATCGCCAGCGGCACCTGGGGCGATTTCGGCGCCTTGGTGGGTGTCGCTGCCGTGCGCAACGAAGTGCGCGTGCGCGGCTTCGAGACGATCGGCTGGACCAACGCTAACCTAACCACCCCCCAGTCGCTCGCCATTGCGCGGCGGGGCCCGGACGCCGTGCCGAACGCCCAGGATATTGCCGACGCGCAGTGCCGCGCGGGCAGCGGCTGCAACAGCACCGGCGGCGGGAACTGGTCCATCCCCGGCGTCGTTCCTCCCAATGCCGGCAACGGCCTGGTCCCTGGCACTGTGATCAATCAGGAATTCCTGCTGGCCAACAACCCCGGCCTCTCGCTGCAGCAGCTCGACAACGCCATCATCCCGCGGCTCGGGCGCCCGGCCGAGGAGTTCGGCCGCAAGGACCGGATCAGCGCCATCCTCGCGCTGGAATGGCGGCCGAGCGACGACCTCCATTTCTATCTCGACTCGATGTACGGCCGGCGCGAGAACGATCTCGAGCGGATCGATATGAACTGGGTCGGCCGCAACGGCGCGATGGTGCCGATCAATCTCCAGGTCGACCGCGAGGATTGCGACGGCGGCTGCGTCGTCACCAGCGGCACCTTTGCCAACTCGCAATGGTTCCTCGAATATCGGCCCTTCCTCGAGGACGTCGAGTTCTGGGGCGTGAACCCCGGCATGGAATGGCAGATCGGCGACCGCACCCGCATCGATCTGCAGGCGAACTGGACCGAAAGTACCTTCCATCGCGAATCGCCGACGGTGCTGGTGACGACGCCCGCAAGCTCGGGCGTGACGGTCGAATATACCAATGACGGCACGACCCCCGTGATCGATACCAATGTCGACCTCAACGATCCGGCCAATTTCGGCTGGGCCGGCGGCCGCGTGAACATCCAGGACGAGCGGCGCAAGACCAGCACCCGCGGCATCCGGGGCAATCTCTTCTGGGGCGAGGACGAGTTCAACATCCGCATCGGCGGTGCGTATGACGACGTCCGCCGCCGAATCCGCGCCTTCGACAACAGCCAGGCGTGGCAGAATGCGGTGTGCGGAAATCAGCCGAACGTCTTCGTGCCGGGGCCGAACTCGCAGCCGCCCTGCCAAGGCCTCAATCAGCCGGGCGCCGCCCCGCCCGGCTATCCTACCTACCCTGCCCTGGGCACCGGCTTCAGCGCGGGGATGTCCGGGCCAGTGAGCTATGGTGGATCGCTGATCCCGCAATCAGCCCTCTCTTCCTATCTCGTGCCAGGGCCGAGCGGGTTCGTCACCGTCGACTGGGACCGGTTCCGGGCGGATTCGAACTATGACGAATTCCATGACGCGGCGCCGGAAGTGGTCGGCGCCAATACCGGCGCGAGCGCCGGCTCGGTCCGCGAGCAGACCCTGGGCTTCTATGGCGAGTTCAACGGCGACACGATGTTCCTGGACCGCCGCTTCCGATGGAATATCGGCCTGCGCTGGGTGCGGACGGACCAGACGATCGGCGGCTTCACCTCGATTCCCGATCCGCGCAATGCCGATTTCCCGAGCAACGATCCCGCGACCGACGGCGCCCGCTATCCGAACATCCTCAGCTTCGTGTTCAGCGAGAATCGTTACGAGAATTGGCTGCCGGCGGCGAACTTCGCTTACAACGTGCTCGAGAACGGCGTTCTCCGGCTCGCACTGTCGCGCACCATGACCCGGCCCAACCCGAACGCGATGCTTCCGGGCGTCAATTTCACCAATCCCTCGGCCGACGTCGGCACCCGCGGCAATCCCGCGCTCGATCCCTTCATCTCGGACAATATCGACCTGGGATTCGAATATTATCTCGGCGCCGAGAGCTATTTCGCGCTCGCGGCTTTCCAGAAGAAGGTCGAAGGCTTCACCGTCAATGGCAGCGTCACTCTGCCGTTTCGCGATCTCGAGCCGTTCGGAATCACCTTCGACACGCTGACTCCGACCCAGCAGGTGGCGATCAATTCGCGCGGCGGTCCCGACGTCGCCACGGTCGTCCTCACCCAGCAGGTCAATGCCGAAGGAGAGCTGAGAGTCCGGGGTCTCGAGGCGACCTGGGTCCAGTCGCTGGATTTCGTGACCCGCGGCATGGGCATCGAGGGCTTCGGCTTCTCGGCCAACGGCACCTATATCGACCAGGACGGCGAAGGCGCCGCGCCGGCCGTTGCCGTGGGAGTCGCGCGCTATTCCTACAATGCCAGCTTCTATTACGAGAATCACGGCATCAGCGCGCGGATCTCGACGACCTGGAACGAAGGCTCGCAATCGACCAACCCGAACCAGAACGGGATCACCGATGCCGCCTTGTTTACCAACGACTATCAACAGTGGGACTTCTCGTCGAGCGTCGACCTCGCCGAGATCCTCGATACACCGAACCTGCCCGAGCTGACCTTCGACGTGGTCAATATCTTCGAGGCGGAGCAGCGTTCCTATTTCCAGTTCGATAATGCGGCCTTCACCGTCTACCAGCCCGGCCGCACCGTGCTGATCGGCCTCAGAGGAAGCTTCTGAGGCGCTGAGCTCCCCGGGGGAATGGCGGGCGGGCGCCGCAAGGCACCGCCCGCTCTTTTTGGGAGCATGAAAGTCGAGGGGGCGCGAAAAGGAGGAATTCCGATGCGCACCACGGCAATGGCGGCCGCCCTTCTGGTCCTGACGCAATGCGCGCCTGCGCAAGATCCGATGACGGCCGCGAGTGGAAACGAGTCGGCGATCGACTGCATCGATCTGGGCGCGGTCACGAGCCGCGCTGCCGAGGACGAGCGGACCATCCGTTTCGACATGATCGGCGGCGCCGTCTACCGCAACCGCCTGCCCGGCCGCTGTCCGGGCCTGCAGAGCAGCAGCCGCGGCTTCGGCACCCTCGCCTTCGACGTCCAGGGCAATCGCCTGTGCCGCGGCGACCTCCTGCGCGTGGTCGACTCGGCACGCGGAAGCGGCGGCTATCGCAGCGCCGTCCCCTGTCCGCTGGGGGACTTCATCCCCGCCGAGCCGGCGCCAGGGGCACGATGACGGGGCTGGACCTTGCCGCCGGCATGCACCATTTGGGCAGCGGGCCGGGTTAGCTCAGCTGGTAGAGCAACCGCCTTGTAAGCGGTAGGTCGTCGGTTCGAGTCCGACACCCGGCACCATCAGCCCATGATCACGCCTTCGCTCCCGGGCGTTTGGGCCCGGAAGCGCCCGACGCCTTTGCAACCTCTCCTCATGCCATGCTGCTACGCTGGTGGATGATCTCCACGGCTGGATGAGGTTGATGCGCCCGATAGTCGCGAGGCCCATCGACAATGCTGTCATGCCTCATCAATTTCAGGCCCTTAGCGGATCGCGAACCAAGGAACGGAGGGCCAGGCGGGACGTTCTTGATCTTTGGCGCGCGCACGAAGAGCGGACGCTGGGGTCGTGTATCGCGAGCCTCTCCTTCCGGCGATCTTCGCAAGATGGAGAGCAATTGTGGATCACGAGCGTGAGAATGGCAAAGACTCCCGCGTCCTGACGAACCGTCAAGGGCATCCTATCACCGATAACCAGTCTACCCGCACCGTGGGCTCGCGTGGCCCCGCAACGCTCGAAAATTACCAGTTTCTCGAAAAGATCACCCACTTCGACCGGGAGCGTATCCCGGAGCGCGTCGTCCATGCGCGCGGTTTCGTCTGTTATGGCGAGCTCGAGGTGACGGGAAAGATCGGTGACGAGCCGGCATCGAAATATACGCGCGCGAAGCTGTTCCAAGCAGCAGGCAAGAAGACGCCATTGGCGATCCGCTTCTCGACCGTCATCGGCGGCCGCGACTCTTCCGAAACCGCACGCGATCCTCGCGGCTTCGCCGTCAAGTTCTACACCGAGGACGGCAATTGGGATCTCGTCGGCAACAATCTCGCCATTTTCTTCATCCGGGATGCGATCAAATTTCCGGACGTGATCCACTCACTGAAGCCTGACCCGGTCACGTTCCGGCAGGACCCGAACCGCATCTTCGACTTCATGAGCCAGACGCCCGAATCGATGCACATGCTTACCCACTTGTTCAGTCCGCGCGGGATCCCGGCGAGCTACCGGCACATGGAGGGATTCGGCGTCAACACCTACAAGATGGTCAACGAGGCCGGCGACACCGTCCTGGTCAAATACCATTTTCACCCACGCTGCGGGATCGCCAGCCTGACGGCGGAGGAAGCAGCCAAGGTGCAGGGGCAGGACCTCGGCTCGGCTTCCAGGGACCTCTACGAGGCGATCCAACGCGGCGAGTACCCGCAATGGGATATGTACGTACAGATCATGGAGGACCATGAGCATCCGGAGCTCGATTGGGATCCGCTCGACGACACAAAGATTTGGCCGGAGCACGATTTCCCGCTTCGTCACGTCGGCGTGATGACGCTCAACCGCAACGTCGAGGATCATCACAACGAGAATGAGCAGATCGCCATGGGTACCGGCGTGCTCGTCGACGGCCTCGATTTTTCCGACGACAAGATGCTGGTCGGACGAACCTTCTCCTATTCGGACACGCAGCGCTACCGGGTCGGCTCCAACTATCTCCAGTTACCGGTGAACCAGGCGAAGAATGCGAGGGTCGCCACCAACCTCACCGGCGGGCAGATGTCGTACCGCCGCGACCTGGCCGAGGGGCAGAACCCCCACATCAACTTTGAACCCTCCATTCACGATGGCCTGCGCGAGAGCGAGCGCGAGGAGCCGAACAACCCGCCCGAGATTCGCGGTCGGCTTACCCGCAACGTCCTCGAGCGGCGCAACGACTATGTCCAGGCACGCGGTCGCTTCAATACGATGATGGAATGGGAGCGCGACGATCTCGTCTTCAACATGGGTGACCTGCTCGGCCAATGCGAGCGTGACGTGCAGGAGCGGATGCTCTGGCACTTCTTCCTGATCCACGATGAGTATGGCGATGGCGTTGCCCGAAGGCTCGGGATGTCCGCGGACGACGTTCGCCACTTGGAGCCGCTGCCGGGTCAGGTGCTCACCGACGAGGATCAGCGGCGCCTCCAGAACTTCGGGCGCAATGGTGACAGGATTGATCCCACCGTTTGGGGCCAGTGGACGAGTTCCGTGAAGAACCACCGCGCAACGGCAGAGGAGGTCCTGGGAGGCATGACAAGCGCACCCACGACTTCGCCCGGAATGGCGACCGCGGCCGAGTGAAGCCCGCGCACCGTCTGATCAGGTTGCGGGCATTCGAAAGGACGAGCGGACTGCTCCGGCCGACACGCTGAGCGGCCGCGACGAGCGGCATCTTTAGCTTGATAGAAGCTTGATTTTCAATCGGAATTCACCCGGAACGCACCGCTTCCCGACCCGTTGGCAAATCGAGCGCGGCGCCACCGCCTCCCCCCATCGAAAGGAGCAGCGCATGAAACTGAAGCCTCTGGAAGAGCAGACCTTCGTCATCACCGGCGGCTCGTCGGGGATCGGTCTCGCCACCGCGAGGATGGCGGCTGAGCGCGGCGCCACGGTCGTGATCGTCTCTCGGGACGAGGAGGGCATGCGCCGCATATGCGATGAGCTACGCGAGCATGGCGGCCGCTGCGACTATGTCGCCGCCGATGTGGGCGAACGCGACCAGGTGCGTCGCGTCGTCGCATCGGTGATCGAACGTCACGGCGGCTTCGACACCTGGGTCAACAATGCCGGCGTCGGCGCCTACGCCAAGCTGGAGGAGCTGTCGGACGAGGACCATGAGCGGATCTTCAAGACCAACTATTGGGGCGTCGTCTACGGTTCGACGGAGGCGCTGAAGCACCTGAAGGAGAGAGGCGGCGCGCTGATCAACACCGGCTCGATCTCGTCGGAAATGCCCGCGCCGCTCCTGTCCGCCTACACCGCCTCGAAGTTCGCGGTGAAGGGCTTCACCGACTCGCTGAGGCTGGAGCTGATGCACGACGAGGCGCCGGTCTCGGTGACGCTCATCCAGCCGAGCGGGATCCATACGCCGTTCGGCTATCATGCGAAGAATTATATGGACGCCGCCTCGAAAGTGCCGCCGCCTGTCTATGCGCCGGAGCTGGTCGCCGAGGCGATCTGCAGTGCGGCGGAGCATCCGGCCCGCGATGTCATCATCGGCGGCGCGGGACGGATCATGACTACCGCGTCGCGGCTGTTTCCCCGCCTCACTGACAAGCTCTACTCCAACCTGTTCTTCGTCACGGCGAAGGACAAGAGCCGCCCGCCGCGCGAGCATCACGGCGGGTTCGCCGAGGCAGGCAGCTCGGGCGAGCTATATGGCGACCAGCAGGACAGCATGAGGAAAACCAGTTTCTATACGGCGTTCCAGAACAAGCCGGCGAGGACCCTCGCCACCGTCGCCGCAGTGGGCGTAGCGGGGGCGGCAGTGACTGGTTTTCTGTTGCGGCCGAGGGCGGTTGGCGAACAGCAGCCCACCGTTTCCAAGCGCGAGCCCGCATGACCGCAGCCGACTGGAAGATCGGGTAAGGTGCAACGGCCCCGACACCATCGCGGCCGCGCCGCGCTTCGAAGCAGGCAGCCATGGCCGGCGGGGCATCGATGCGACGAAACTCGGGTAGGGCGATTTCTTCTTCCTGTGTCGGCCGAAGGTCGAATGGCACGAGCGGGAAGCACTCGCCTTGTGGAGAGCGAGGATTGCGGATCAGCGGCCGCCAATGCTCGATCCGCGATGCGCCGCCCGGCGAGCCTCCTGGGAGCGACGAACTCGAGAATTCGCCGGGTTGGCGCGGCGCGTGGACGGAAAGGCGATTGCGACAGATCCGATCCGCCCCGGGCAAGGGAACTGATCGGCGAATGACCCTGGTTCGAAGGCTTGCCTTCCGCTCCGCCGACGTCTCTTAAGCGCGGAATGCCTTCCGTCAGCCCCGAAATCGCCCTGCTCGCCATTGGGGGTCTCCTCCTCGCCACCGTGCTGGCCGGGACGCTGTCGAGCCGGTTCGGACTGCCGGCTTTGATAGGCTTTCTCGGCTTGGGGATGCTCGCGGGTGTGGACGGCCCCGGTGGGATCGGCTTCGACAATTACCTGCTGACCCAAGGCGTCGGCGTCGCCTGCCTCATCTTCATCCTCTTTTCGGGCGGACTCGACACGGACTGGCGGGACGTTCGGCGCGTCGCGGCCCCGGCGCTGATCCTGGCCACTCTGGGGGTGGTGCTAAGTGCCGGCATCACCGGCCTCGCCTCGATGCTCATTCTCGGCTTCGGGCCGTTCCAGGGCTTCCTCCTCGGCGCAGTCATCGCCTCGACGGACGCGGCCGCGGTATTCGCTATCCTCCGTTCGACCGGCCTCGACCTGCATGGCGACGTACCGGCGTTGATCGAGGTCGAATCCGGGTCCAACGATCCGATGGCGATCTTCCTCGTTGGCGCCGCGCTGCTGTTCCTGTCGGCGCCCGGCACCTCCCCTTTCGCACTCGTCCCGCAATTCTTCGTCCAGATGACGTTGGGCGGTGGGATCGGTTTCGGAGTCGGGTGGCTGATGCCCGAAATCCTGAAGCGCTCCCAGTTTCGGCGTGGCGGCCTTGCCTTCGTCGTCTCGATCGCCGGCGCCTTGATCGCTTATGGTCTCGCCGAGACGTCCGGCGGTAACGGCTTTCTCGCCGCCTATGTGGCGGGCCTGGTCGCCGGTAACCGCTCCTATGCGGCCAAGCGGATCGTCTCCACCTTCCAGGACGGAATGGCCTGGCTCTCGCAGGTGGTGATGTTTCTCACGCTAGGGCTTTTGGTCGCCCCTTCGAACCTCGTGGACGTGATTGCTCCCGGGTTGGCCATCACCTTCGTCCTGATGCTGGTTGCGCGACCGCTCAGCGTCTTCATCTGCCTCGCGCCCTTCCGCCGCTTCGGCTGGCGCTCGAAGCTGTTCGTCTCCTGGGCAGGCCTCCGCGGCGCCGTGCCGATCGTCCTCGCCACCTTCCCCATCGTCGCCGGAGTGCCGGGGGCGTTCGCCATCTTCAACATCGTGTTCTTCGTCGTTCTGCTTTCGAGCGTGATTCAGGGACCAACGATCAACTGGATGGCAGAACGCCTGGGCATCGGCTCTCGGGAGGAGTTGCGCGAACTGGCCCCGGATCCGGGATCCATGACAATGGAGGGTGAAAACTGATAGGCTCGCTTTGCAGGAGAGGAGGGAAGGTCGGATCACGAGTCGCGCGCTCCTCGCGCTTCTAGCGTCCGGACTTGCCGGCTGCGGTGGAACCGGCGATGCCGACCCCTCGCCGAAGATGACCCACTTCCAGATCGACGGCACGCATTTTGCGGTGCCCTCGCGGCGCGTCGTCTCGATCAACCGAGATCCTCCGGGGTTCGTCCGCATCAAGGATTCCGTGTCTCCGGTCGAGATCGTTTACCACTCGAGTCTCCAGGGGAAGACTGACCCGCACGGAGCGCCCGTGCTGTTTTCGATCAACGATGGCGCCTATCCCCGCATCGTCTACGGCCGCACGGTCGGAGGCGCGCTCGTGGTCTGCCGCGTCGCTCTTGCTGCGCCGGTGGGCGGGTGCGCTTCAGCCGTTGAATTCGAAGGCAGCGTCTGGACGGTCCTTTTCCCGGAAGGCCGAGTCGGCGAGGCGGACGCGTTCCGCCGGAGGGCCGAGGCACTCCTCCGAACGTTTGCCGACGCGAGTGAGCGGCCGGACCGGCAATGACCAACGGAACGGACTTCGACTGCGCATATGCATGGCATCAGCCCTCAGCCGCCAAGCACGGCCGCCATCGCGAACGGCGCCGCGATCAGCCCGCTGAGCGAACTAAGGACAAGAAGCATGGCAGTGGTGCTGTCACGGCCTGAGCGCCGCCACTGCCTTAGCGACAACCCAAAGCTGGTTGCCGCAAGCACGAGCCATGCGAACGGGACGATCCGCGCGGCTGCCGGTGGGAAGGAAACCCACACGAGATAGCTGTAGTAGGCCGCTCCGAGGATGATCGACGCAACCAGCAGGGCAGCGGGGATGCGCATATATTCTTCCCTCCTTCGGAAGCGCCCGGACGAGCTGCGGGGCGCACGGAGGGAAACCGCATTCCGCCGTCGGGGCCGGATGACGAACGATGCCGCGGGCGTTGAACGAAGCTCTGGCCGACGAGGACCCGAAGCGAATTGCCGGAGTTGCTCACCTAGACGCCCTCGGCAGAAGGAGAAAGGTGGCATGCTGAACGTTCAGAAAGCCAAGCATCGTACGATCGAAGTGGACGGGGTGAACCTGTTCTACCGCGAGGCGGGAAAGCCCGACGCGCCCGGCGTGCTGCTGCTCCACGGTCAGCCAAGCTCATCGTACAGCTTCCGCGCCGTCATCAGTCCCCTGGCGGAGGTAGCGCGGGTCGTGGCGCCCGATCTGCCCGGATTCGGCTTCACGCAGGCGCCGGCCGACTACGAATATACGTTCGACGCTATGGCGAGGACGATCGACGCTATGGCGCGGAAGATCGGGCTCGATCAGTTCTTCCTCTACGTCCACGACTTTGGGGCGCCGGTGGCCTACTATCTGGCGCTGGCGCGTCCCGATCGTGTGCTGGGCCTCATCATTCAGAACGGCAATTGCCATGAAGAGGGCCTCGGCCCGGACTGGGACGCACCCAAGGCCTATTGGTCGAATCCCACGCCCGAGACCCGCGAGAAGCTCCCGGAGTGGCTGAACTTCGAGGGGGTGCGGCATACCTATGTCGGCGACATTCCCGATCGGCTCATACCGCAATTCCCGCCAGAAGGTTGGCATCTCGACTGGGAACGAATGAGCCGGCCGGGCCTCGTCGACATACAGTTCCGGATCTTCGAGGACTATGGGCGTTACGTCGCCCGTTTCCCCGAAATCTCAGCCTATCATCGCGAGCATCAGCCGCCCGCGCTGCTGCTCTGGGGCCGGCACGATCCCTATTTCGAGATCGACGAGGTACTCGCTTACGCCCGCGAGCTCGACCGGCTCGACATGCACATCTACGACGCGGCGCACCTCCTGCTCGAGACGCACCATCAGGAATGCGCGACGCTCATGCGCGAGTTCATTCTGGACGTGCAGGCGTGATGGCCAGGCCGATCGGCGCCATTTCGGCAGCCTGCAAGCTCAGCAAAAGCTGATCGCCGCGGCCGGCAATCGCCGTCAGGCGCACGTCTCGCAATGCCCGGCGTGGCCGTCGCGAGGGCCTCGGAGCTCAAGGAGCCGACCGGAAGCAGACCTCGCCCGTTCGGGAGAACCAGGAGGCACGTGTCAGCGATGCGCGGTGACGCCGCCGTCCTGTTGGATCGCGGCTCCGTCGCGACACGCCTGCGGAACGAGCCCGAGCACCGACTCGGCGAGCGGCACCAGTTCGGACCTGAACCGCTCCGTCCTAGTCGTCAGCGCGGCCACGGCGCGCCGCCGGCGCGGATCATAGTAGACCAGCGTTCCCCAAAAGCCGCTGTGCGAGTAGACCTCGCGTCCATCGACAGCCTGGGCGAAGAGACCCAGCCGATAGCGTTCGGCCCCAACATGCGTGCCCGCCTTGGTCATCGTCCTCAACGTCTCTGGCCGATCGAAGATTTGCCCCTCGAACAAGGCCGCGAACCAGGTTGCCAGGTCGCGCGCCGACATCACCAAGCCGCCGCCTCCGAAAAGGTCGAAAGAAGGATGCACGTCCGTGGCGTCCTGCCCCTGAAAATATTGCCGCGCGCGCGGTGCGACGCCGGCAGGCGCGTTTTCGGCTGTTTCCCACCAGGTCGATTGCAGTCCGAGGGCATCGAAACGCAGGAGCTCGCGAACGGCGGCCGCAAGGGGCCGGCCGGTCCTGCGCTCGACGATATCGCCGAGCAGCACGTAGCCGATATCGGAATAGAGGAACATTTCCCCCGGCTCGCCCTGCGGATCGTCATACTCTGCCATGAGCTGGACGAGCTCATGCCGGGTCCAGCGATGATCGGGCGCGGCGAGCACGGTAGTGATGAAGCGGCGGTCTCCTCCCTGGTCATAGAGACCCGCGCTGTGGCTGAGCAGATGGCGCACGGTGATGCGGTCCGGATCGTACCCGTCGGATCTTAGAATAGCGATGAGTTTAGGATCGACGAGCCCAGGAATCGCCGCGTCGAGCTCGATCAGCTCTTGCTCGTACAGCCGCAGCACAGCGGCGGCGACAAAAGTCTTGGTGTTACTCGCGATCCGTACCGGCGTGTCGACGCTCATCGGTCGCCCGGTGGCGGGATCGGCGGCCCCTGCGGCGATAGCCAAGGGACGCGGAACCCCCTCCCCCGTCACGTAGAGCGCCATGGGCGCCTCGACGGCTTGGCGCAGCTGATCGATCGCGTCCTGCTGGGCCTCGGCGGGCAGGCCCCCGATGGGTGCGCAAAGGGAGAGGAGGAGCGAGGGAAGGATCATGCAAGGAACTCCCGTTGATTTCAGACCATCGACCGTTGGGCGCCGCTCGGCGTCGCAGTCCCTCGCCCATCGGGCGGCTAGAACGCGAAGCTGACTATCTCGACCTTCATATAGGCCTCAACGGCCAATCGTCCGCTCTCGCATCGGATACCGGATGCCACGATCTGGCCCCTCCGGCCGAAACGTGCGCGAGCGAAACGGGTGTACGGCATCGCCGCGAGCGTGGGGACGTCGGCGCGTCAGGGCTCTCCCACCCAGTGGCCGTCGTGGACGAATAGAGCCCCAGCCTTCGCAACGGTTCGAATCCGGCTGGGATCGAGGGGACCGACACCGATCTCTCCTTCATAGAGGATGAAGTCGGCATGGCTTCCGACACGCAGGTTCCCTGCCGAAAGGTCGCCCAATGCCTGTGCGCCGGTTTGCGTGGCGGCACGAAGCGCCGACTCCACGTCGAGCCCAAAGGTACGCCAGGCATTCAGCTCCCACCAGATTCCCGCGGCCTGAAAATGGGCGGGCGATCCGACGTCGGAGGCAATAGCGATGGGAGCGCCGGTTCCGCGAAGTTGAGCGAACTTGCGCGCAAGCCGAGGGTAAGCATCGAGCGTCGCCGCGACATAAGGAAGCTCGGCCAGCTCACGACGAGCCGTCGCGAGCACCGCCGCCGCGTCGGGCGGTGCCATGAACTCGAAATGCTCCGGCGCCTGGACCAGGGCAGGATCGTCGAAGAACGCGCGTAGCCGGTGTGCATATCCGAGGGTGGGCGCCAGCGTCGCTCCACTCGACGCCACTCTCGCCAGAAGGTCCGGAGGATAATCCGCTGCGGAAAGGTCGATATAGTCGAGCGTGTCGGGTCGGATCGTCAGGACCGCAGCAAGTTCCTCGAAATCGGCACCCGAGCCCATGATGCGCAGGCCGCGCCTGCGGGCCGCGCTCGCAAGTGCCTGCAGAACGCCTGGCCCGAAACGATGTGCCTCATGTATCGGAATCCAGTCGAGGCCCGCAGCCCATATCCGGTCTATCTTCGCGGCTGCGTCCTCCGGAGACCTGACGCCCCAAAATGCGCTTTCCTCGCGCTCGGGCGTAGCGCCGCCGAGACGCGGGCCGCCGACCTGCAGGCGCGGCAACGGTGCGCATGGGTGCGCCGCCCGCCGCTTAAGGTCTGCGCCGGTCTCCAGGCTGGAGAGGTGAAGGCGACCACTCGTAACGCCGGACCGCAACAACTGGCGGCCGCTTAGAGCGGCAGTGTCCCGCGGCTCCGGTCCCTGCGAAGGCAGCCCACGAACCGAGAAATGTATGTGCAGATCGACGAAGCCGGGGAGCAGCGTATGATTGCGAGCCTCGATCAGCCGTGCGCCAGCCGGCGGCCGCAGCGAACCTGCCTGGCCGACACGCACGACGCGACCGTCCGCGAACAGCACGTCGCGATGCTGAACGCCGTCGCCGGCCGCCCAGAGCATGGCGTTGCGCACAAGTATCGGCGATGTGTCGCAAGTCGGATTTGCCATTCCCGACGACGCGGTCAAGGCGACAAGGCCCGGCGCCATGAGACGTGCGGCGAGCATGCCAAGGCGCCGCCGGGACCATCCCGTGAAATTCATCTGTCCGGCTCCAGCGTCACCTCCCGAACGATCGTTCGACGGGACAAACGTCCCTCGTCGAGAACTGCGTCGAAGCAGACGTGCGACGCCCAGGGATGGCAGCCGATCCCGGCCGGGAAAGGACTGAGCCAATGCCTCAGAGATCCGCCGCCAGGTTCGATCGACGAGAGCTGCCATGGCCGTGGCGCTCAATCCCGCTGCTGCTCGACATCCCAGATGTCGAGGATGCGTCCATCGTGCACCCTGTAGATCGTCAGCGTCTGGATCGGCCCCGTGGGAGCATGAAATACGCCCCGGGAGACAACGAGTTCGCCCAGCGACAGCATCCCGAGAATCTCCGCGCGTGTCTTGTCGGGACGCGAGAAGATCTCTTCGTAGACCCTCCGCCGGCTAGCGGCATCAGTGACGGTCGCGCTGGGGCGATCGGCGAGCCGGTGCGGGTCCTCGGATCTGCGAAATTGTCGGGCGTCCGGATGGAACAGGCAGAGCCAGGTCTCGAGGTCGGACCGATTGCCGGCGTCGAGCAGCTTGCGCACCACTTGCTCGGGCGCTGCTTCAGGGTGCGTGCATTCACCCGGACCCTGCAACGGCGCGGCTGCGGACGAGACCGTGGCGAGAGAGACTGCGGCCATAAGCGAAAACCCAACCCACGGCATCGATTCACTCCCAAGCGTCAGGGGCGTGCTCAGACATCGGCCAGGGCGAAGGGCGAGAAAACCGGAAAATAGTCGGCAAGGGCAAGGCCGGCTTAGTCTTCGATGGATCGATCGTCGGCGGGAGGTGGGCGATACACATCGTGCAGCCACTATGTGGAGCGCGTGGCGGCCAGGCGACAGGCGTCAAGGAATGTTCTTCTAGTCCGGGCGACGTTCACTTTCCGGGTGATGCTGGTGATGTCTCTGCACGGCAGGACGGCAATGCACCGACACGGGCAGTCTCGCATCGGCCGCTCGTCATTCCGCCGGAATAGGCGCGACCTCGACAGTCCTCGTCAGCAGTGGGCGGGCGGCCTCCACGTCGGCCGCAGCCTCTTCGAGGAGCCATTCTCTGAAGGCGCGGACCTTCGCGATCGCGGCCTGCGTGCGCGGATAGGTGAGCCAGTAGCCGCGGCCGTCGCTCGCCACCAAGTCCAAAGGCATGGCGAGGCTCCCGGAGAAGATCTCCCTCTGGAAGAATATCGGGGAGACCATCGCAATACCGTGCCCTGCCACGGCGGCCGACACATAGAGATGCTCGGCGCCCAGATGCGTTCCAATCGCGCGGTCCAGGTCGACATCGGGCCGCGCGACGGCACCGAACCACATCTGCCACCAGTTGCGCCGTCCGAGCAAAGGGACCGCCGGGCCCTCACCCTTGAGGAAGGCCGACGCCTGGGAGATGATGGCGGGGCTGCAGACCGGAGTGAACAGGTTCGGCATGAGGAAATCGCTGCGCAAGCCGGGCCACGTGCCGAGGCCGCTGCGTATCGCAACGTCGAAATCCAGAGCGGCGAGGTCCGCAACCGGCACGCTCATGTCGAGCTGCACCCGCACGGCGGAATGGCGCGCCCTGAAGCGCCCGAGCTTCGGGACCAGCCACGACGCCCCTACGGTTGGCAGGGTTGTGATCGAAAGTTCGTCCTGTGCCCGATCGGCGACTTGAGCGATGCCGGTCCGCATCGTCGTGAAGGCTGCAATGATCGCGGACGCGAGCAACTCGCCGTTGGCTGTCAGCTCCACCCGTCGCGGAAAGCGTTTGAACAGCGGCAGTCCGAGCCGCGCCTCGAGTTGCTTCACCTGATAGCTGACCGCCGCCGGGCTCATGTGGAGCTCGGCCGCTGCACGCGAGAAGCTGCCGAGCCGGGCTGCGGCCTCGAAGGCCCGCAAGCTGGGAAGCGGAGGAAGGGCCGGCACGGACATGAAGTTGGAGAATCTAGCTTGGACGCCAGGATTCGCATAGGCTCCGAACGGCTCCTGACGCGTCAGCGGCCAGACCGGACAGGCATATATCGTTCGTGCCGGCGCTATCAGCCGGACTCGCAGGCGCGAATGCCGGCGGCCAGGTCACGTTCCGTCGAGAGCGCCCGTACGACATCCAGGTGACGATCGCTGGGGATGACGTCGACGCCCATGTCCGCAAGCTCGCGCCACAGCGAGCCATCGTCCGACTGCCGGTCCGCGACGAACAGGGTGCCGAACATGGCGGGAATGCCGCGCCGGCCGAGTTCGGCCCAGAGCGCCGGCGCGCGCTCGTCTATCCCCTCCAGACCCGTCCAGGCGGCAAGCTGATCGACATTGACCCCCACCAGCCGGAGTACCTCCAGATCTTCGAGCGACTGGACAGGGAGGGTGACGGCAATCTCCGGGTCGATTCGGTGGAGCGTCCGCGCCTGCGACGGGCGGTAGAGGTTCACCATGGTATAAGCGCGCGCGTCAGCCGCCGCGATGGCGCGAGCGATGCCGGGAAGCGTCCGGTCTTCCTTGACGTCGATGACGAGGATCCCGCGCCCGCGTATCGCCGCGATCGCCGCTTCCAACGTGGGCACGCGAAACGCGGTTTCCCTCCCGTCATTGTCGACGAGGCGGAGCGCCTGGATTTCGCTCCACGAGCGATCGGCGACCTTCCCTTCGCCGGTGGTCGTTCGGTCGAGCGTGCTGTCGTGCATCAGCACGAGCACCCCGTCGCGAGTAGCACGAACGTCCACCTCGATCAGCACCGGCGCCTGCGCCAACGTCCGGGTGAAGGTCTCGATCGCATTCTCCGGGTAGCCCGGCGCCGGACCGCCGCGATGGCCGCTGGAGAGCACGACCTTGTTGTCGGCCAGGCATTTCAGCAGCCCGATGGCGGAAGCATGGCCGTTGCTCAGCGGTACTGCGGGCTGGACGGAGACAGGGGCGGCAGCGAGGAATACCGCCAGGACAGCGTTGAACGTCATGATCCGGCCGCCTTCAGAACGTTGTCGTGAGCCGCAGCAGCGCGGTGCGGCCGTAGGTGGAGTCGCCGAGCTTCTCCTCGTAGAATTTGTCGAAGAGGTTACGAACGCTGGCGTCGAGCCGGACTCGCTCGGTGAGCTCCCATGACGCACTGACGTTCAGCAAGCCGTAGCCGGGCATGCGATAACTGGTCGGATAGTCGCTGAAGAAACGGCCGCGCCAATAGGCGTCCGCCGTGACGCTGAACCGCTCCGTCGGCCGAATGGTCACCGCCGCGCTTCCTTCGTTCCGCGGCCGGCCGAACAGTTGGGTCGAGGACGAGACCAGTCGGACCGACATGTTGGTATAGTTGAAGGTGAAGTCGATCCAGCGGGCCGGACGCACCGCCATCTCGACCTCGATGCCGCGCATGCGCACCGGACTGTCCACGTTCTGCGGCGAGCTGATCCCGGTCGCCGGATCGGTGATGTTGAAGATGCCGTCGGTGGCCTTGCCGCGATAATAAGTGAGGCTGAGGCTCGCCAGGTTGCTGGCGAGACGCAGGTCGACGCCGGCGTCCCACATCCAGCTGCTCTCGGGCTGGAGGTCGGGATTGCCCTGGAAGGTAGGCGAGGATCCGAGCAACTGACGCAGGCCCGGTGCTTCGGCCCCCGTCCCGTAGCTCGAACGGAGCTTGACGCCGATGCCCGGCAGCCAGGCGCCCGGCAGGTTATAGGCCCCCGATGCCCGCCAAGTCGTGTTGCCGCCGAACAGCTCGTTGTCGTCGTGGCGGATCGCGCCCGAAAGATAGGCGCCCTGGAACAATCTCAGATGGGCGGTGGCGAAGAGGCCGGTCTCGGAGATGGAATCGTTCACGGTCGCAAATCCGCCGCCGGTCGGCTGCTCGAAGCGCCCCTCCTCCCGCTTGCGCTCGATCCCGCCGAGCAGATAAGCGCCCGCACCGAGATCGTAGGTTGCGTAATAGGCCGCCTCGGTCGTCTGGCCGTCGCTTTCCTGGCGCGACTCCGGCGCCAGGGAGAGCGAGGAAGCATCGACATAGGAGAGCTGCGCAGTGTGGGTGAGACGCCCGTCCAGCGTCTCCAGATTCGCCCTTACGACCCCGAACAACTGCTCCGTCTGCACTTCGCCGGGGCTGTCCTGGAACAGGAATGCCGGCAGACCGTCGGGATTGTCCGCAGGCAGAAAACCGTTGTCGACCTCGTTCGTGCTGTCGATATATTGAAGCCAGCCTTCGACACGCAGCGTCTCGGTCACGTCCCATTCCACGCGCCCGCTCAGGGTGAGATTCTCGTAGCCGTCGCGCTCGACATTGCCGGGCGGGCGACTGGCGAGCGAGATGCCGTCGGTCCGGTAATAGGTGGCCCCGAGCGAATAGCCGACGTCGCTCAGGCGCCCCGCCGACGAGGCGGTCAGCTGGGCGCTGTCGTGGCTGCCATACATTCCGGAGATGCGCAGATAGGGATCGCCCTGCGGCCGGCGCGTGATGATGTTGATCACCCCCGCCGACGCATCGCCGCCATAGAGGCCCGACTGCGGCCCCCGCAGGACCTCGACCCGCTCCACGCCATCGAGGAAGAGGTGCTCGAGCCCATATTGATTGTCGGCCTCCGAGGGATTGTTGAGCCTGATTCCATCGATCATCACCAGCACGTGCTTGGTCGTGAAGCCGCGCATTCGCACCTGGGTGTTCTGGCCGATTCCGCCCGACCGGGTGATAGCGACGCCGGGCACGCGCTGGAGCACCTCGTCGACCGTGGTCAGCTGCTGCCGTTCGATCATCTCGGCCGTGAAGACGCTTATCGCGGCGCCCTGCTGCTCGATCGGCTGCTCGCGACGTCCGGCCGTCACCACGATCTCTTCTCCGAGGGGGTCGTCGGGCCCTGCCCCCTCGCTCTGCGCGTCGGCCGGAGCGGGTGCGACCAACATGAGTGCGAGCAAGGATGAGCCTGCCGGGAGGCAGAAGCGAAGCTTATCGATCATCGGCAATTTCCCCTTCGAATGTCGAAGGGGCGGCTAGCCGCGTTTAGTGACTCTCCGCGGTCGGATTGGTGCAGCCGATGCGACGGCTCCACCTGAGAACGCATATTCTGTCACCGGATTGACCCGGAAGGCCGCTAGCCTCCGACACGACAGAGGTGGCATCGGGTGTCCCAGGCGAGAGACGAATATTGGCCGCGCCTGCTGCGGTCCTTCCGTGCCCGCGAGGGGCTCACCCAGGCCGCGATCGCCGACCGGCTGGGCGTGGATCAATCGACCGTATCCCGATGGGAGCGAGGCGTGGACCAGCCTGCGCTGGCCGCAAGGCGAAACCTGCGCGACACGTTCCGCATGTCGTTCGCGGGTCGGCAGGATCGCGCGATCCGCTCGCGCATCCGTCACAGCGCCTGGCCGCAGACCTTGCTCCGCAAGGGCGCGGTGTTCCTGGAGGCGAGCAGCGCGCTGATAATCGAGGCCAGGGTTCCGCTGCCCGACTTGCGGGGTCGTGCAATCTACGGCGTGTTCGGCCCGCAGACGGACCAGGTGACCGAGCAATGGGAAAGAAGCGGATTGTTCCAGGGCGAGCTCGCCTTGTGCATGACCGTCAACGCACTGGAGGTCGGCGCGCCCGGCGAACATATCTACATCCGTAGCCTCGATGCCCCGCATTTCTCGAACGACGATGGAATCTGGAGCGTCTCGGAGGTCAAGCAGATCAGTCGCGCCGAATATGATGCCTTCATCCGTGATTACGGCGGAGCGATGATGTCGATCCCGTTCGAGACGCTGTCCTGAGACGTGGAGGCTGCACGCCGCGCCATCCCGCATCGAGATGATCACGGCCCCGCCCGTGTCGGAGATCACGCGGATCTTCGTCGGGGCGATACGGAAGATTAACCGGCCGGTGGCACGTCGCAGGCGACTGTGAACGGCGTCCCGATTGTGCAAACATGCGGCGGGCGGTGAAGAGGGAGGGGAAAACGGCGACGGCGGGAGGCCTCGACGGCGAGACGCCGCCGTTCGAGCGGATCGTGTCGGATCACGGCCCGCTCATCTCGCGCATAGCCATGTCCTACGAGGCCGATCCGGCCCTGCGCGAAGATTTGACCCAGCAGATCTTCCTCGCCGTCTGGCAGGCGCTGCCGAGCTACCGCGCCGACGCCTCGCTGAAAACGTTCATCGCCCGGATCGCCCAGAACCGCGCCATCTCCTTCGTGACCCGCCAGGTCCGGCAGCCTCCGGTGGCCGAAATGCCCGAACGAGTCGAATCCGATCAGCCGACCCCGGAAGACAAGGCCATCGTCGCGAGCGAGCGGCGCAGGCTGATCGAAGCGACGCGGCGGCTGCCGCTGCCTCAGCGCGAGGTGATCATCCTCGTGCTCGAAGGATTCAGCTATGCCGAGATTGCCGACATGCTGAACATCGCCCCCAACGCCTTGGCGCTGCGGCTTTCGCGCGCCAAGGCCGCACTCAAGAAGATGCTGGAGGGGACGCCATGAGCGACCTCGATCTCGAGCATCTCGGCGACGTCTGGCGCCAGCGCCCCGATCCGGCGGAGCTGGCCGAGCTGAGGCGAACGGCCGAGACGGTACGCCGCCGCGCCAAATGGGGGCAACGCGTCGATACGGCCGCGGCCGTGGTCGTAGCGGGCGTCGTCGCCTTGCTCGTCCTCCGGAACCCGAAGCTCGACACTTTGCTGGTCGGCGGTGGAGCGATCCTGCTTCTGTTGGTCAGCCAGGTCCGCCAGCGCCGGCTGCGCGCTGCGGAGATGCGCAGCCTGACCGGAACCACCGAAGAGATGCTCGACCAGACCATCGATCGCGTCAGCCAGACCTTGAAGCGGAGCCGGCTGGGCCTTTTCCTTGCCGGACCCGCGATCCTGATGGGACTCCTTCTCGCCTACGTGGTCGAGGGTAGTTCGGGCGGCGAAATCTCGTCGCGCATCGACGCCGTTCCGGGGCTCGGCACGCTGATACAGGTGGTGGCCGGCTTAGGCTTCGCAGCGATGGCGGTCCGGATCTTCCGGCAATATCGCAGGAGCCAGCGCGAACTGGAGCGACTGTCCGCGCTGCGGGAGGCCTATCGCCACGAAGGCGATTCCACGACCGAGGCGTGACGCACGGACCCCGCCGTTTAGCGAAGTGTCAACGTTTGGGTGCCAGACGATCCTCCCTAACATGCGTCAATTCGAGGAGGGCATAAAAGTGAACCGTGCACCGGAACATGTCGGCATCAAGGTCGAAGACCTCCCTGAACTCGAAACCGAGGTTTCGATCTCCGGATCGTGCAAGCAGCAGGAAGTCGGTGGAATCGTCTGCATGGGGATTGCCGCCGGAGTTGCCATCTACGTTGCCAACTAGACGCTGATACTTCCTCGCGCTGTGCCTGGCCGGCCGCGCGAGGAGGGCAAGATCATTCGGTGGCCCGGAGGGGCGGCCGCACCGCCCGGTGAGCGGCACCGCCGCGTCAGGGGATCGGGGTCTGAAGATGATAGTCGGAGACGATCTTCGGGCATGGCTGAGCGACGGGGCAGCGCAACGACGCACCCGCAAGGAGATCGACACTTTCGCCGCCCAATGGCGCGGGGGAACGGTCCGCCGGTCGCTCGCGGCGCAGATGGCCTTGCCGCCCCACGCAAGCGCAGAGCAGGTGCGGGACGCGGCCTGCCGGCTGTTCGCCGAACCTTCATGGGTCGATAGGCTGATCGGCAACCTCGCCGCGGCGCTGCGGCACGACCCGTTCTTCGAGCCTCCTTTCCAGGACATTCACGGCGACATCCACCGGGGACTCGTGCTGCTCGAGGACGATCTCGTGTCGATCGCGATGGGCGTCACCAACATTGCCTCCCTCGCGGCCAGGAAGATCGGCAAGAGCGCGCGCGCCTCGGTCGCCTTCTCGGGCCATGTCGAGGTGTTCAAGTTCGTAAAGGCGGGCGGCGCCCGCCTCTCCTTCTGGACCGCGCCGTTGATCGGCGAAGACTTCATGGCAGCCGAGGCGGGCCGCTGTCGGCGCGCCGGCGAACGGCGCATCGAAGACGGCGAGATCCTCGTGCTCGACGGACGGTGCGAAAGCTTCGTCGTAGAGCATGCAACGAGCAACCTGCTCCTTCTTCAGGCGACGGCAAAGCCGGACCGTGCGCCGGTCAGCGTCGAATATGATTCGGAGAGCCACGAATATGTCGGCTGCAGCGCGGCCGACGACAGTGCGTCGCGAATCCAGATGTTGACGACACTGCTGCGCAAGCTGGGGCACGACGCCGCAGTTCCGGCCATGGCGGAATTCCTGGATCATCCAAACTTCTTCGTCCGCTGGCACGTGATGCGCGAACTCCTCGGCCTCGACGTGGTTGCGGCGATGCCGCACCTCAAGCGGATGGCCGCGCGCGATCGCCATCCGGAGACCCGGCGGGCGGCGCGCGCCGTTCTCGATCAAATCGAAGCGCCGCGCGTGGCGCCGCGCAAGGTGGCCTGATGGCACGGGTCGTCGCCTGCGAGGCCATGGAGGCGATCGAGCTCGGGGACCTCGTTCAGGCGCTCAACGATGAGTCGTTTGACCCTGCCGAAGAGGAGAGCTTCGCGGCCGTCGCGCCGCTGCTGAAGCGGCTGGCCAACAACCGCCATTTCCTCGCCGAAATGGCGGTCGCCGAGCTCAAGGATCGCTGCCATCGGCAGACTCTTGAAAATCGCTACAGCGCCCAGGTGCTGATCCTGCATCGGGCCACCGAGAAATTCTTCATTCGCGCCAATTTTTGGCCTTCCGAGCGCGACAGCGTGCTGAAGGCGAGCGGTACGTCGCCCTTCTTCTACCACGTGCCGCACGACCACAATTTCTCCTTCCTCACCGTCGGCTATTTCGGCCCCGGCTACTGGAGCGAATATTACGAGTATGATTACAGCCGGGTCGTCGGCCTGCCCGGCGAGAAGGTCGACCTGACCTTCGTCGAAAAGACGCGTCTCGAGACCGGCAAGATCATGCTTTACCGTGCCCATCGCGACGTCCACGACCAGCTGCCTCCCGACGATCTTTCGGTGTCGATCAACATCATGGAAGCCTCGAACCGGCTGCCTTTTCTCAGCCAGTATCGGTTCGACGTGAAAAGATGCGAGATTGCAGGCATCCTCACGCACACGTCCAGCGAGGCGTTGCTCGCGCTGGCCGCCAATCATGACGGGGCGAATTCCCGCGACCTGGTCGAGAGCTTCGCCGCGCACCATCCCTGCGACCGCATCCAGTTCGCCGCCATTCGCGAGCTGGCGGGCTCGGCCGCGGATGCGGATCAAGGACTCGAGACGCTGGCCCGCGGCGCGGCATCGGGCAACGCCTTCGTCGCCGGGATGAGCCGCCGCGAAATGGAGAAACTTCAGGCGAACCGGAGCTGGATCGAGGGCAGTCGCCCGCGCGAGAAGCGGCCCGAACTCAGCCCCGCCGCGGCGGAATGTCGCGATAATTGCCCTGCAAGCGAAGCATCCAGCCTGGATATTCGTCCGCAAGCTTGCTGACCTCGTCGAGCCGCGCAACTTCCTCGGCGGTAAGCTCGACCTCCACGGAGGCAAGATTGTCGTCGAGCTGCTCCCGGCGCCGCGCGCCGATGATCACCGTCGATACCGCTGGCTGGTGGAGCAGCCAGGCGAGCGCCATCTGGGCGACGCTGCGCCCCTTGGCGGCTGCCAGTTCGTCCAGCACGTCGACGACCGCATATCCGCGCTCCAGGTCGACCGGCGGAAAGTCGAAGGTGGCGCGGCGGCCATCGGTGTCGGCGCCGCGCCGATACTTTCCCGAGAGGAACCCGCCGGCGAGCGGGCTCCACACCATCAGCCCGACGCCCTCCGAGGCGAGCATCGGCACGATCTCCCGCTCGAGGTCGCGGCCGACCAGGGAATAATAAGCCTGGAGCGAGGCGACCCGCGCAAGCCCGCGCCGTTCGGCGATGCCGACTGCCTTGGCGACCTGCCAGGCCGCCCAGTTGGAGACGCCGACATAGCGCACGATGCCGCGGCGGACGAGACTGTCGAGCGCTTCCAGCGTCTCCTCGATGGGCGTGGTCGGATCGAAGCCGTGGATCTGGTAGAGGTCGATATAGTCGAGCTGAAGCCGCTCCAGACTGGCTTCGACCTGGGCCATGACATGGTGGCGCGACGCACCCGCCCCATTCGGCCCCTGTCCCATCCGTCCGTAGACCTTGGTCGCGACCAGCACCTCGCCGCGGCTCACGCCGAGGTTGCGCAGCGACTGACCGAGGATGCGCTCGGACAGGCCTTTCGAATAGACATTGGCCGTATCGATGAAGTTGATGCCCGCGTCGATGGACGCCTTCACCAGCGAATCCGCCTCCTCCTGCTGGACGCGGCCGATATTGCCCCACATGCCTTCGTCGCCGCCGAATGTCATGGTGCCGAGGCAAAGCTCCGAGACGTAGAGGCCGGTGCGGCCGAGCGGATTGTAGCGCATGCGAAGAGCTCCGTCTGGTATGGGCGGAACGACGGAATCACCGAGGGGCGGGATCGGCCGCCGATCAGGCCTCCCGCCGTTCGAGCGCGTCGTTCATCTCGCCGATGCGGTACCAGCGATAGCCATAAGGTTCGATGACGATCGTGTGACGACCCGCCTCGTCGCCGTCGTCGTGATCGCCGTCGAGCAGGTCGACCAGCTTGCGCTTCGTGCCGCCGGTCGCGTCGAGGCCGAACGTGATCTCGCGCGGCCGGTCGCTGAAATTGTGGACGATGAGGACGGAGGCGCCGCGCCACTCGTAGCGCAGCGCCAATATGTCCTTGGGCGACCTGACGATATCGAAATCGCCATAGCCGATCTCCGGGGTCTCGCGCCGAAGGCGGATCAGGCGCTCGGTCCAGTTGAGCAGCGAATCGGGATCACGTCGCTGCTCGGCGACATTGATGTGGCGATACCCATATGGTCCGTCGGCGATGACGGGACACGCGCTGCTTTCGTTCAGCGTGAAGCCGCCGTTCGGCGCATTGTCCCACTGCATCGCGGTGCGGACGGACTCGCGCTCCGGCAGAGCCAGGTCGTCGCCCATGCCGATCTCGTCTCCGTAGCGGATCACCGGCGTTCCGGGCAGGCTCATCAGCACGCTGTTGGCAAGCTCGACCCGACGTCGGTCGCCGCGCAGCATGGGCGCGAGCCGGCGGCGGATGCCCCGATCGAAGAGGCGCATTTCCGGGTCCGGCGCGAAGGCGGCGAACGTCGCCTCCATCTGCTCCTCGGTAAGATTGCTGAGGTCGAGCTCGTCATGGTTGCGCAGGAAATGGCACCACTGGCCGGTCTCCGGTCGATTGCGGGTGTCCTTCAGCGCTTTCTTGAGCGCGCTCGCATCGCCGGAGGCATGGGCATAGAAATGGGTCCGGTTGGCCGGAAAGTTGAACATCATGTGCAGTCGGTCGGCATCGCGGCCGAAATATTCGAGGCTTTCCTTCGGCGGGACGTTGGCTTCGGCCAGCATGACGCACTCGCCGTTGCGCCACTGCGCGAACGCCCGGAAATCGCGCAGCATCTGATATTTCAGCTCCGGCTCGCCCGCTCGAGGGCTGTCTTCGGCGATGATGAAGGGAACCGCATCCATCCGGAAGCCGGATACGCCGAGTTCGATCCAGAAGCCGATGATCCGGAAGATTTCGGCGCGGACATCGGGATTGGCATAGTTGAGATCGGGCTGAAACTTGAAGAATCGGTGGAAATACCAGGCCTTGGCCTCGTCGTCATAGTCCCAGGTGGCGTCCTGGAAGCCGGGAAACACCATGCCCTTGTGAGCATCCTTGGGCTTCGTCTCGGACCAGATATACCAGTCGCGATAGGGCGATTCCGGGTCGCTGCGCGAGGCCTGGAACCAGGGATGCTGATCGGACGTGTGGTTGATGACCAGATCCATGAGCACCCGCATGCCGCGTTCCTTGCAGCCATGGGTGAATTCGACGAAGTCGCCGAGCGTGCCGTAGCGCGGATCGACCGAATAATAGTCGGTGATGTCGTAGCCGTGGTCCTTCCGCGGCGACGGCTGGAAAGGCATCAGCCAGAGAGCGCGCACCCCAAGGCCATGAAGATAATCGAGGCGGCGTGCGAGCCCGTCGAAATCGCCGACTCCGTCGCCATTGGCGTCCATGAAGCTGTCGACCGACAGGCAGTAGATCAGAGCGTTCTTGTACCAGAGTGTTCGGATCATTCGGCCAGGCTCCGCGACAAGGAAGGAAGAACGCGCTCGCCAAAGGCCAGGATGAAGTCGCGCTGGTTACGGCCGACATTGTGCAGGTAGATCTCGTCGAACCCGCAGGCGAGGTCCTCGTTCAGCCACGCGACGTGGCGCTCCGGATCGGCGGAAATGCGGACATGTGAGTCCATGTCCTCCGCCCTCACCTCGGCCGTCGCGCTCTCGAAGGCCTCGGGCGTGCGCAAAGTCTCCGACTGGACAGGCGTGATCGCATTGCTGCGCCACTGGTCGAAGGCCCACTCGCGCGCTTCCGCGTCGCTCGAGCCCCAGGAGAGATGTACCTGCAGGGCTATCGGCTTGCCCTCGCCTCCGCCCGAGCGAAACGCGTCGACGATGGCGACGAGGTCTTTCCGCGGAGCGGAGATGGTTATGAGGCCGTCGGCCCAGCGGCCCGCCCACGCGGCCGTTTCGGGAGTGAGCGCAGGCGCCACGAGCCGGGGCGGCTTCAGCGGGCGGCTGTAGAGCGTCGCATCCCGCACCGGGATCGGGGTGTCGGCATTGACCGTCTCGCCCGCCCAGAGGCGCCGCATGATGTCGGCGGCGGCGCCGAGCCGTGCCCGCCGCAGATCCTTGTCCGGCCAGCCGCACCCGATCACCGCTTCGTTGAGCGCCTCGCCGCTGCCCGGCGCAAGCCACTGCAGGCGGTCGGGAAAGAGCCGGTCGAGCGTCGCCGCAGCCTGGGCGACGACCGCCGGGTGGTAACGCCAGCCACCGGGAATGCACAAGGTGCCGAACGGCAAGGTGGTTGCCTGCATGGCGGCGCCGAGCCAGGCCCAGACGAAGCCGGAATGGCCCTGTGCCCGACTCCAGGGATGGAAGTGGTCCGAGGACATGACCGCCTGAAAGCCGGCGGCCTCGGCCTCGCGGACATGATCGAGCAGCGCCTCGGGCGCGAACTGCTCGTGCGACGCGTGATAGCCGATCAGAGCCATGCGGGCCCGACCAGCGCAGCAGGCGCGGCAGCACCACCGAACTTCCTTGAACCGTGCCTGCCCTTTCGCCGCATCTCATGTCTCCGCCGGGAAAATCTCCCAACGGGGCGGCGCGCCCGACGTTCCACCGACCGGCTCGCCGGACGGCGCGTCCTCGGCCGTCCGGTCGAGCCTCCGCGGCCGGATGTTCAGAGCGTCGCGTGAACCGTCGCGACCGCCTTCATCACTGCGGCGACCCTGGCGGCCGTCTGGATGATCTCGGCGTTGACGCCGTGCTGGGAGAGCACGCGTTCATGGCTGTCGATGCACATTCCGCAACCGTTCTGGGCGCTCACCGCCAGGCTGAACAGCTCGAAATCGGCCTTGTCGATGCCGGGGTTGCCGATCGCGTTCATCCTGAGCTTGGCGGGAAGCGTGCCGTACACAGGGTTGGAGGCGAGGTGGACGAAGCGGTAATAGACGTTGTTCATCGCCATGACCGCCGCGGCCGAACGGGCGGCATTGGCATAAGCGTCGTCGATCTTGCCTTCGACCTCCGCCTCGGCGGCGGCGACGAGCGGCCGATAGCCGGTGCCGTGCGCACAGGCGAGGATCAGGCCGAGCTTGCGATTGTCGCCGAGCGTCTGGTCGTTGAGCAGCGAGCTGACATTGAGCCGCAGATCCTTCGCATATTCAGGAAGGGTGTCGGCGAATTCCTTTAGCGAATGCATGGGGTTCCTCATTCCTAGCGACCCCCTCCCGCGCGGGCAGGGGTCAGGGTTGGCGGGTCCACCGGCAGCGAGGCTCCCGATAGAGATCCGCCCGCGCCTCCCTGCGTGCAGGAAGGGTGGATCGAATGAAAAAGGGGCGCGGCAACCTGGGTCGCCGCGCCCCTCCTCAGAGGTCCGAACGCCTGGTTCGGGACTTGCCGGAGCGCTAGGGGCGACGCTCAGGCCGCAGGCTTCAGGACCTCTTCACCGGCCGTCCAGTTGCACGGGCACAGCTCGTCGGTCTGCAGCGCGTCGAGAACGCGAAGCGTCTCCTGCGGGTTGCGGCCGACATTGAGGCCGTTCACCGTGACGTGCTGAATGACGTTGTCGGGATCGATGATGAAGGTGGCACGATAGGCGACCCCTTCCTCACGATCCAGGATCCCGAGCGCGGAGGCGAGATCCTTCTTGTTGTCCGCGATCCACGGGAAGTCCGCATTGGCGAGCTGCTCGTCCGAGCGGCGCCAAGCGAAGTGGACATGAGCGGTGTCGGTCGAGGCGCCGATCAGGACGGCGTCGCGATCCGCAAAATCCTGCTTCAGCTCGCCATAGCCCACGATTTCGGTCGGGCAGACGAAGGTGAAATCCTTGGGCCAGTAGAAGAGGATCTTCCACTTGCCGTTGGTCTCGGCAAGATCGATCGTCTCGCCAGCCGGAAGGGCGGACGTGCCCTGCTGAACCGGAAGCGTGAGATCGGGAAGCTTGTCGCCAACGGTAAGCATGCAGCTTTTCTCCTGTTTTCTTGATTGATGACGCGCGGTCTGTCGTCGAGGCCGCCATATAGGGGCTGGATTCGATCGTGCCAATTGATTAGATCGCTGGTATTGATCGATTGAGGCGATGAGCTCATGTCGAGCCAGCCGCCGGGAAGGCCGCGATGTCGACTTGCCTGTCCGTGCCCGAGCCGCTCATGGTCGAAGAAGGTTTCCGGCTGCTTCCCCGGCAACCGAGCGAGCCTTCGGGAAGGCGGCCGCTATGAGCTCGTACCTGCCCACGCTCAAGCAGCTCCAATATCTGGTCGCGCTCAAGAATCATGGCCATTTCGGTCGCGCCGCCGAAGCCTGCTTCGTCACCCAGTCGACCTTGTCGGCGGGCATCAAGGAGCTGGAATCGCTGATCGGCGTCACGCTGGTGGAACGCACCCGGAGGGTGGTCCGCTTCACGCCGCTGGGGTTGCGCGTCGCGGAAAAGGCGCAGCGCATCCTGCGCGAGACCGAGGATCTCGCCGACATGGTGCGGGCATCGGGCAAGCCACTGGCGGGCGAGCTCAGGATGGGCGTGATTCCGACCATTGCGCCATTCCTGCTGCCCACGCTGCTGCCCAAGCTGCGGAGCGAATGGCCCGATCTCAAGCTCTACCTCCGCGAGGAGACCAGCCAGTCGGCCTGCGATTCGCTGCGCCGGGGCCAACTCGACTGCGTTCTGCTCGCCCTTCCTTATGCCTGCGGCGACGTCGAAACGGCCGAGCTGTTCGAGGACCGGCTAATGGTCGCCTTCCCTTCCGGAATGGCCGACGGGCTGCCCTCCGCCGTGCCGCCCGGATCGATCGACGAGGACAAGCTGCTTCTGCTCGAGGACGGCCACTGCCTCAAGGACCATGTCCTGTCCGCCTGCAACCGGCCCGAGCTCAGGGCGCAGGCTTCGATCCTGGGCACGTCGCTGCACACCATGGTGCAGATGGTCGACAACGGCCTCGGTCTCACGATCATTCCCCAAATGGCGGTGGACGCCGGCATCCTCGAGGGCACCAGCGTCGAAGCCCGGCCGCTCGACGCGGATCACCCGACGCGGCTCATCGCCTTGGTGTGGCGCCGGGGCAGCCCGCGCGAGAAGGAATTCCGGCTGCTCGCCGACGCGCTCAAGGCTGCGGCCTGAGACTTACCGCCACCGACCGGTACCGTCGGCCAGCACATCCTTTCGCCAGAACGGGGCGCGCGTGCGTATCTGCGCGACCAGCCAGGCGCAGGCGGCCAGAGCCTGATCGACGTCCGGCGCGGCGACCCCGACGAACAGGGCGCGTTCGCCCGGCGCGATCCGGCCGTGCCGGTGAATGAGGATGATAGCCGCGAGCGACCAGCGCGCCTCGGCTTCCTCGGCGATGGCCTGCAGCTCGGACCGGGCGAGGCCGGCATGATGATCGACCCAGACATGCTCAACGTCCTCGTCGGTCTCGATCTGCCCGGCGAAGCCGGTCACCGCCGTCTTCTTGAGCTCGCCCAGCCGGGCGAGCTGGCGGCCGGGATCGAAGTCGCCGGCCTGTACCCTGATGTCGATCATGGCGCCCTGACCCTTACAACACGCCTACCGGCGGAAACAGGGCCACCTCGACCGCCCCGAACAGGCTATCGCCGCGCTCGGCCCATTCTCCGGCGATCGCGGCCCGAAAGTCCTCGCTTCGGGCGAGCGCAGACGCGTGCGGCTCGCCCCGGTCGCGCAGCCAGGCCAGGAGATCCTCGACCGTCAGCACATGGCTTGGAAGGTCGACATGCTCGCGGTCGCGCCCGATATCGTCCCGGAACCGGCCGTAATAAAGGATCTCCAGCGCCGCCATTAAGCCCTCAATCCATGTGCCTCAGGCCGACGCGCAGATAGTCCCAGCCGGTGAGCAGGGTCAGCGCCGCCGCCGCCCAAAGGCAGACGACCCCGAACAGATAGACCCATGACCAGCTCGGCAACGCGCCGGCGAGGATCAGCGCGCCGAGCGACACGAGCTGCAAGGTCGTCTTCCATTTGGCCAACTGGCTGACCGGAACCGAGATGCGCAGGCCGGCGAGGAATTCGCGAAGGCCCGACACGATGATCTCGCGAAGCAGGATGACCAAGGCCGGGATGAGATGCCAGTCGGCAATGATGGGAGTCCCGTCGGAACCGGGACGGGCGGCCAGCATCACGATCACCGCCGCCACCATGATCTTGTCTGCGATCGGATCGAGGAAGACGCCCAGCCTCGACACCGTTCCTTGAGCGCGGGCGAGATAGCCATCGAAATAATCGGTGATTCCCACGAGGCAGTAGAGGACGAAGGTGACCGCATAGTCGTACCATCCCGGCTTCCACAGCAGGAAGACGAGGATCGGCACCGCCAGGATCCGCGACAGGGTCAGCAGGTTCGGCAGGGTCAGCATCGGCGTCCGCCCTTACCCTGCCCCGCCGCCAAGGCCAATGGCCGGCTGCGACCAGGTCCCCGAGGAACAGGTTGCCCCCGTTATGCCGGCCTGCGTAGGACGCAGGCAGGCGTGTGACCGGTCCGCGACAATTTCGCGACCGGCTGCCCGGCGAACCGATGACAGGACGTTTCATGCGCTCGCAGCGACCGTTCGCCCGGCGCACGTCGGGCTTGTGCGGCTCTGCTCGGTCGGCCAAACAGTCGTCCGAACTCTCACGGAGACACCATGCGCCGCCTCCTCACCTTTGCCCTTCTCGCCGCCAGTGCCCTCAGCGCCGCACCAGCCGCCCGCCCGATCCAGTTCGCCGAGCAGGCACCCGCAGGCGGTGCCCTCGTCCTTCCGCTCGGCAGCGCCGACGAACTGGCGACGAGGGGCACGATGCTGGACGGCGCGACCCGCGAGGCCGTCAGCCGGGCGCTCGCCTCTGCCGACTTCCGCTATCGTGCCGGCGACACGCTGGCGCTGCGCGGGCTTGGACCGTGGACCCAGATCCTGATCCTCGGCACGACCGGCGAAGGCGACCAGGCGGTACGGCTCCAGACGCTCGGCGGCACCGCAGCGCAGGAGACGGCACGCGAGAACGGGCCGGTGGCGATCGCCGCGACCGGCCTCGGCACCGGCGCCGCCGCCGCGGCGCAGATCGGCGTCGGCGCCCGCCTCGGCGGCTATCGCTTCGATCGATATCGCAGCGCGGATCCGGAACATCCGCGGCGTCCCGGCGAGGACGCGCCGCTGACCATCCTCACCGACGATGCCGCGGCGGCCCGCGCGGCGTGGCAACGCGACGGCGAGGCGATGGCCGAAGCGGTATATTTCGCGCGCGACCTGATCACCGAACCCGCCAACATCATCTATCCCGAATCGTTCGTCGAGCGGACCCGAGAAGCGTTCCGGGGGATCGACGGCGTGCGAATCGAGGCGCTCGACGTGCCGGCGATGGAGCAGCTCGGCATGAACGCCATATTGAGCGTCGGCCGCGGATCGGCGCGCCCGCCGCGAATGCTGATCGTCGAATATCGCGGCCCCGGCTCGCAAGATGCGCCGGTCGTGCTCGCCGGCAAGGGCATCACCTTCGACTCCGGCGGCATCTCGCTGAAGCCCGGCAGCGGAATGTGGGCGATGAAGGGGGACATGGGCGGCGCCGCCGCCGCGGTTGCGACGGTGCTCAGCCTGGCGAAGTCGCGCGCGCCGGTCCACGCCGTGGCGATCGCCGCCCTGGCCGAGAACATGCCCAGCGGCACCGCGAGCCGCCCCGGGGACGTGGTCCGGGCGATGAACGGGCGAACGATCGAGATACTCAACACCGACGCCGAAGGGCGGCTGGTGCTCGCCGACGCGGTCGCGCTCGCCGAACAGCGCTTCCGGCCGGCGGCGATCGTCGACATCGCCACGCTGACCGGAGCCGTCAGCACGGCGCTGGGCGACGAATATGCCGGACTGTTCAGCCGCAGCGATGCGCTCGCAGACCAGCTCCTCTCCGCCGGCCGCGCCGCCGGCGAGGAATTGTGGCGGCTACCGCTCCACAAGAATTATGCCGAGGACATGCAGTCGGACATTGCCGACATCAAGAACGTCGTCGAAGGCGGCGGTCCAGGCGCGGGCCTCGGCGCCCACTTCATCGGCTCCTTCATCGCCGACACCCCCTGGGCGCATCTCGATATTGCCGGCGTGGATGTGAGAAGCAGCGCGACGCCTACCGTTCCCGAAGGCATGGCCGGTTTCGGCATACGCCTGCTCGATCGCTTCATACGAGATTTCCGCCCCGTCGCCGACACCAGCAGGCGCGACTGATCCGCGTGACGAAACGCTCCAAGCGCCTCGCATGACCCCGTCGCTTTACCTGCTCGGCCGGCGCCGCTTCCTGCCGCTCTTTGCCACGCAGCTGCTCGGCGCGTTCAACGACAATCTGTTCAAGAACGCGATGGTCCTGTTCGTCGTCTACCAGGTCTATAATGACGAGCAGTCGGAGACGTGGTTCAGCGCGATCGCGACCGGCGTGTTCATCCTGCCCTTCTTCCTCCTTTCGGCGCTCTCGGGGCAGCTCGCCGACGCCCGCGACAAGGCGAAGATCATCCGCCTGGTGAAGCTCGCGGAGATAGCGATCATGGTCGTGGGCGCCGCCGGCCTGTTTCTCGCGTGGATGGGCCTCGCCACGAGCACGGTCGCCATCCCGATGATGCTCCTCGCCTTGTTCGCGATGGGGGTGCATTCGACCTTCTTCGGCCCCATCAAATATGCGATCCTGCCCCAGCATCTGCGCCCCAACGAGGTGCTTGGGGGCACCGGCCTGGTCGAGGCGGGCACCTATATCGCCATCCTCGGCGGCACCATTCTTGCGGGCGTCATACCCGTCGAAGCTTCCGCAATCGCCGTCATCCTGGTCGCGCTGGTCGGCTACCTTTCCGGCCGCCAGGTGCCGCCGGCGCCGGCACTCGAGGAAGGCCACAAGATCGACCTCAACATCATCCGGTCCTCGATCCGCCTAGTCGGCGCGACGATGCACATTCCGCGCCTGTTCCTGGCGATCGTGGCGATCAGCTTCTTCTGGACGATCGGAGCGGTACTGTTCATCCAGTTCCCACCCCTGGTGAAGAACGTGCTGACCTCCGACCGCGCCGTCGCCAGCCTCTTCCTCGCCATCTTCTCGGTCGGCGTCGCGATCGGATCGGTAGCCATCAACCGGCTTCTCAAGGGCCAGGTCTCGGCGCGCTACGCCGCGCCCTCGGTGATCATGATGGGGCTGTTCGTCGTCGCCTTCCACTTCAGCGCGGCAAGCTGGGTCGGCGCGCCGGGCGACGAGCTCTACGACATCGGCGCCTTCCTCGATCATCCCGGAGTGCTGCCCCTGGTCGGTGCGCTGCTCGGAATCGCTGTGGCCGGGGGCATGTTCGTCGTGCCCCTCTACGCCTTCCTCACCACCACGGTGCGCAAGTCGGAGGCTGCGCGCACCGTGGCCGCGAACAATATCGTCAATTCGGGCGCGATGGTCGGCGGATCGCTGATCGCGATCGCCTTGTCGCTCGCCGGTGTGGCGACGGCGGACCAACTGCTGCTGGCGGCCGCCATGTGCCTCGTCTCGGCCTGGCTAGCCTGGCGCCTGCACAAGGCCTGCGTCGACAATGACTGCGCCGACACCGAAGGCTTGCCGCCGACGGTCTGAGGCTCTCCGGCGGCGCCTGGATTCGACGGACCCCTCGACGAGGCCGCCGTTCGCATGACGCCGTGCGGCTCCGGCGCCCCTGCGAATTTGACGAAATTGACAGTCGCCATGCGCGCGCTCGTATCGCGCGCGCGTACGCACGCACGCCCCGGCGCGACGGCCCGAACGGCGCCGCGTCGGCCGCATGACGGGCCGGTCGTCGGACGAGTGCGCGAACGCACCATCATGCTTCGCACCTCACGATTTCAAAGAGCGCCGAGCTTCCGCGTCCGGAAAGCGTCCGGTCGGCTCCAGTACCCCGCCTCGTACAAAATGTCAAGAACAAATGGAGAACTGCAGTTCGCAGTAACTCACACAGAGAATGAAGCACGGGTCCCAAATATCGGAATGATCGCCGAATAATTCATAGATCGGCAATTGGACGTGCAGGCCGCGCCCGCATGCTCACAGCGGGCGTTGCGGCCGATTCAGCCGATCAGGGTTCCGAAAAAGATCAGGCCGCCGATCCAACCGGTGGCGACGAGCCGGAGGTCGTCCAGCCAGCTTTCCCGGTCTCCGGCGGAGCGGCCGCGCGCGGAGGCAGGCAGCGTAGCCGAAGCCGACTTCTTGACCATGTCCAGCATGGTGGCCCCCGATCCGGGGAAACAGGGTTCGGCACGGCGCACGATCAAAGGCGACAGGCGGTTCATGCCCGTCATTAAGATTTCATTTACCAGAAAGTTGCAAGGGCCCCACCCCGCTCCGCCGTCCGCCGTGCCGTGGCGGGACAGGTCCTGTCCCTTCGCTCATCCAGGCGCATCGGCTCGCAACCGTTCGCCGCCGGTCCGTTTCGCCCGCAAGGGCCAGCCGGCGCGATACCGGTCGAGTCCGGCCCCCTAGGGGGCCGTCGGCACAGGAAGCGAAAGCTCGGTCACGGCCACCCGGCGGCCGGAGAAAAAGTCGACGAGCAAAGGTGCCACGTCCGGATGCGCCTCGAACAGATCGTGGCCGCCGTTGCGGACGACGATCCGGTGCCGATTGCGAAGCCCGGCGGCGGCGATCTCCTGCTCCTCCAGCGGCGTGCGCACATCGAGCTCACCAGCCAGCCAAAGGACCGGATGCCCTGCCCCGACCTCGCGGCGGAACGCTTCGCCCAGCTCCAAGCCCGGCACCGCGCCTCGCAGCTGCGGCATGGGAAAGTTGAGCGCCGTGCCGGAGATGGAGCGGGGCGCCTGCCGGAGCACCTCGGCCAGCCGCGCCTCGCCGATCCCGGAGGCGACGTCCATCAACTCGGGCATTCCGGACAGGGTCAGCGGCCGGCGGTAGAAGAATTGCGCCAGTAGCGGCGCGAGCGGTTCGGTCCGGCCGACCTCCAGCGCGGAATAGAGCCTCGCCAATTCGGCCAAACCGCTTGGATTCTTTGCGAGAAATCCCGCCATCATCCGGAGCGTGAAGGAGTCGGCTCGAACAGCGATCTCCCTGCCCTGGCTGCTGAGCGCGACGGACTGCGGCTCCGTATCGAAGCGGGCATGAACGCGGCGCATCAGGGCCGGAAGATCGGAGCCGAGGGCGGCGCCGATCCTCGCGAACGCGGCATCGGCATGGGCCGGCAGCTTGACCGTCTGGTGCATCCCCTCGATCGAGGCCAAAGCGACGCGGCCGATCGAGCCCGGGTGGCGACGCATCGCTGCCAGAGCGAGATGGGTGCCGTAGGAGATCCCCCAGAGGTCGATTCGCTCGGCTCCCAGCGCCCGACGCAGATCCTCGAGATCGTCGGCGCTCTGCTCGGTCGTATAGCGTTCGATCGCGACGCCGGCCGCACGCCAGCGCCCGACACAGGCGACGAATGTGTCGCGATAGTAAGCGGCCAGAGTCTGCTCGTTCAGGATTCGCTCGGGATCGAGGGCCTGCTCGGCCGTGCAGGGCGGCACATGGTTGGACAAGCCGACGCCGCGTTGGTCGAGGGCGATGACATCGGCGACCTGCCGAAGCGCGAGGAAGATCGGCTGCCTCGGCCCGCGTGCGGTGTCGACTCCCGATCCGCCCGGCCCGCCGGCGAGATAGACGATCGGAGCGCCTGGATTCGGATTGGTCGAGCGGAAGCGCACGAAACCGATTTCGATCGGGCGGGAGGCTGCGTCATTGCGATCCTCGGGCACCGAGAATGTGCCGCGCTCGGCCGCCATCTCGGCGCCGTCGGCAAGCCGGAAGGCATAGGGTTCGAGACGCAGTTCCGGAGCCGGCGCCTGCGCCGCGGCCGATGCGCCCGATGCGGCAAGCATGAGCGGGGCGAGCACTCCGATCCGCCATGTCATCGTCAATCCAGCCCTCCTCGTCATCTCTGGCTGCGACGTGCATCGCGACGGCGGAAGGCGTCCAGACGGCGTCGGTGAACGACGGCGCGCGTCGGTAAACGACAACGACAGGGCCGAGCCGGGGAATTATAGTCGCAAGCCATGAAAGCGATCGTGGCGATACTCGCGCTGCTGCTGCTGGCTGCAGCCACGCCGCCGCCGGTCGCCAACGGCCCGCTTCGCCAATGCCAAGGCCCGGACGGTCCGTGCCGCGAGATCTCCTGGTTCGCGCTGAGGATCGCCGGGCGCGAGATCCATATCGAACGCCGCGTGACGGTCGCTCCCGAGGCGCTGCCGCTGTCGCGTCCCCTGATGGTCTGGGTCAATGCCCTCGCAAGCTCCGAAGTGCGCTGGAACGGCGTGCCGATCGGGCGCAACGGCCAGCCGGGCGCGAGCCGTGCCAGCGAGCGGCCGGGCCGCTACGTCGCCAGCATCCCCGTGCCGATCGCGCTGGTTCGGCCGGGCGAGAATGTCGTGTCGCTCCGCCTATCGGCGCATCATCTCCCGCTTCCGGTCCGGCATGCCCTCCATCGATTCGACGTGACGCCATATGAGACCCCGTCGCTGGGCCTCATCGACTATCTGCCGGCGCTGCTGACCATCGGCGCCCTCGCCGCGGCCTTCGTCTATTTCGCCGCTGCCGCGGCACTCGACCGGAGCAGCCGCGATGCCTGGCTGATAGCGGCGATAGCCGGGTTCGCGATCTTGCAACTCGTCGTTGAGGTGGTCCGCGGATTCGTCGCTTATGCCTATCCGTGGCACGTCGCGAGGGTGTCCGCCATCGCGCTGCTGGCGGCGATGACCGCCGTGTTCGCCGCCGCCTATGCGGCGCGCCGGTTCGCGCCCAAGTGGCGCCGGAAGGCGCCCGCGCTCAGCGGCGCAGCGGCGGCGGCCGCCCTCGTCCTGATCTCGTCGTTCGACCTCAAGGCGATGGCGGCGATCCTCGCCGGGCTGCTCGCGCTGGCGGGCTGCGCCGCCGTGGGCCTGCGCGGCGGTCGGCAAGGCGCCGTTGCGGTCCTTGCCGGATCCCTGCTCCTGATCGGGCTGATGGCCTGGCAGCTCACCACCTTCCTCGACCGAACCTACTATTTCGGGGTCGCCGCTTTCCTGGTCCTGCTGGTGGCGGAGCAGGTCGCCATCCTGCGGGGCGAGCGCCGACGCCACGATACCGAGGCGCAACGCGCGGCGGCGCTGCAGGCGCGGCTGCGCCAGGCGAGCGAGGTCGGCGAGGCGATCGTGGAGTTGAGGAACGGCGGCCGGATCGATCGGGTTGCCGAAGGAGACATTCTCTACGTCAGGGCCGCCGACGATTATTGCGATGTCATACTCGCCGACGGACGCACCCTGCTGGTAACCGCAAATCTCGCAAAGCTCCTCACCGGGCTCTCCGATCATTTCGTGCGGGTCCACAAGAGCTACGCGGTCAACCGCCGTCACGTCTCGCGGGTGGCGCCGAAAGCGGGCGGCGGACGCCAGCTCCTGCTTGGCGAAGGGGCGACGATCCCGGTCGGCCGGCGCTATGCCGAGGCGGTCGCGGGGCTGAACGCGGGTGCTTGAGACGTTCGGCGTTTCGAGCGAAGAACGTCCATGCCTCCACCGATCCCTGTCAGACTCGTGCCGCACGATCCGCGCTGGGCCTCGCTGGCCGAGGCCGAAGCGGACCGTATCCGGCGGGCATTCGATCCGGTCCCCCTGCACGTTCATCATATCGGCTCGACCGCGATCCCCGGCATCGCCGCCAAGCCGATCATCGACCTGCTGGCGGTCGCACCGAGCCTTGCCGCACTGGACGCGGCGAAAGCGGCGCTGGAGGCGCTCGGCTATGCCTGGCACGGCGAATACGGCCTGACGGGGCGGCGCTACTGCACGCTCACCCATCCGGCGACCGGCACACGACAGGTCCAGCTGCACGGCTATGGCCGGAGCGATCCGGCCGTCCGTCGCCATCTCGCCTTCCGCGACATCTTGCGCGCCCGGCCCGAGCTTGCCGCGGAATATGAGCAAGAGAAAGCGCGCTGCGCGGCGCTGCACGCCGACGACAGCCACGCTTATACAGACTGCAAGAGCGCCTGGATCAAGCGCGTGGAGACCCGGGCGCTGGAAGGCGCGACGACCTGAGGCCGCTGACCCGGACTCCTGGGCGACCTGCACCCTCGCCAGCAGCCATGCGAAGGGCAGTCCTGGGCGTGTACCCGTAGCGGGCGGACCTTGGCGGCATGCCCTATCGGGCAGGGCCCATCAGCTTGCCAAGCCATGCGACGATCACTTCGGACAGTGCAGCAGGCGCTTCCAGAGGGATCATATGCCCCGAGCCGGCGATGGTGACCAACGTCGAGCGTGGGATGCCGCTGTGGAGCTCTCGAGCCTCATCCAGACTGCGCAGTCGGTCTTCGGTCGCGGCGACGACGAGAGTCGGACATTCGATCTCTGCCAAACGATCCCGATCGCTGGCTCGAACCAGCCTGGATTGGCGCTCGAAGACGTCTCCGCCCAGCCGGTCGCCCATGGCGCGGATGCGAGCGACCATCGCGTCATCCGCATGGTCGGGAGCCAAAGAGGAGAGAATGGCCGAGCGGCTCAAGCCGGTGAACTTCGACACGTTCGATGCACCGGCGACGGTCGCCTTGCGCCGGGCCTGAATTTCGGTGTCCCCGCGAGAAGAGGTGGCAATCAGGACCATTGCCCGGACGCGGTGGGGCGCGCGGCGAGCCGCCTCCCTGGCGACGTAGCCTCCCAGGGAGAAGCCGATCAAGACGATTTGGGCTGGAGCATTGTCCAACAGCCTGCTTGCCATGGCTTCGATGCTCTCATCCCGAGAGAGGTCGGCGTAAGTGAGCCTACCCACCGCCGAGAGACTATTCTCGACGTCGGCCCACAAGTCGCGGTCCAGCATGTAGCCCGGCGCTAGGACGATGTTCACGCCTTCATCATCGCAATTCTGCATGGCGCGAGCTTTAGCTAATTATCGAAAACGATTCAGTGGAAGCGCCCACCCCCGGCCGGCGAGGGCGGGCTAGCGCGACCAGTCCAGCGAATCGATGCCGATCCAGCCGTAAAGGTAATTGGCGTAGAACAGACCGAACAGGACCGTCGCGACGATCGTCGTTCGCAGTGCGATCCGACCGAAGCTGAAGCTGTGCGGCGCGCTGTCGGCATGGCCGGGCTCCGGTTTCCCGCCCTCTTCCTCGCTGGTGCGCACGCCCCAGGGCAGGACGAGGAACAGGCTCAACGTCCAGAACAGGACGTAGATGGCGGCGATCGAGGTGAGCTGCACGGCTGGACTAGACCCTGACGAGAAGGACGCTGACGACCGGCTTCTTGCCGGTCCATTCGGTCGCGGTGCGGCGGACGGCGAGGCGGACGGCTTCCTTAAGCTTGTCTTCGCTGCCGGACGCCCGGCCCGCCGCTTCGGCCGCGGCGGCGCAGGCGGCCTTGAGGAAGGCCTCGCGATCCTCCTCGACCGGGATCCCCTGCATGTCGATCTCGACCTCGCCGGCTAGCCGTCCGTCATGGCCGATCCCGACCGCGACCGAGATCAGGCCGGCAAAGGCGATGCGCCGGCGCTCGTTGATCGTCGTGCCGTCGGCGGGAAGAATGATGTCGCCGTCGAGCACGAAGCGCCCGACTTTCTCCTCGCCGATCTTCTCGGGACCGTCCGGTGCGAGGCGGACCACGTCGCCATTCTTCTGGACGATGCCGTGCGGGATGCCGCGGGCTCGGGCGAAGCGGGCGTGCTCCGTCATGTGGCGCATCTCGCCGTGGACCGGAACGATGATCTCCGGCCGGATCCATTCGTACATGGAGGCAAGCTCGGGCCGGCCGGGATGGCCGGAGACGTGGACCGGCGCCTGGCGCTCGGTGATCATCTCGATCCCCTTGCCGGCCAGCTCGTTCTGAATCCGGGCGATCGCGATCTCGTTGCCCGGTATCTGCTTGGAGGAGAAGATGACGAGATCGCCGCGGTCGAGCTTCAGCTTGTGCTGCTCGAAGGCGATTCGGGCGAGCGCGGCCCGGCTCTCGCCCTGGCCCCCGGTGGCGATGATCATCACCTCGCGGCGCGGCAGCCGCATCGCCGTCTCGAAGTCGATCGTCTCGGGAAAATCGGTGAGATAGCCGACGCTCTTCGACACGCGCAGGATCCGGTCGAGGCTGCGCCCGGCGACGCAAACCTGCCGCCCCGTGTCCTGGGCGACATGACCGAGCGTCTTCAGGCGCGCGGCGTTGGAGGCGAAAGTCGTGACGAGCACGCGACAGTCCGCGCCCTGGATCACTTCGTCCAGACCCGCGCGCACGCCGAGCTCGGAGCCGGACGGCGTCTCGACGAAAACGTTGGTGGAGTCGCAGACCAAGGCGAGCACGCCGCTATCCCCAATCGCACGCAACTCGGCCTCGGTGGACGGATCCCCGAGCTGGGGGCTGTCGTCGAGCTTCCAGTCGCCGGTATGGAAGACGCGCCCATAGGGCGTGTCGATCAGCAGCGCATTCCCTTCCGGGATCGAATGGGCGAGCGGGATGTAGCGAAGGCCGAACGGGCCCAGAGCGAAGTCGTTCAGCATGTCGACGACTTCGAGCTTCACTTCCCCTGTGAGTCCCTCCTCCTCGAGCTTGCCGGCGATGAGGCCCGCGGTGAACGGGGTCGCATAGAGCGGAACACCGAGTTCCCCGGCGAAATAGGGGATGGCGCCGATATGGTCCTCATGGCCGTGGGTGAGGACGATGCCGAGCAGGTCCTGGCGCCGTTCCTCGATGAAGGACAAGTCGGGCAAGACAAGCTCGACCCCGGGATAGGCCGGATCGGCGAAGGTCATGCCGAGATCGACCATGATCCACTTGCCCTGGCAGCCGTAAAGGTTGACGTTCATGCCGATCTCGCCGGAGCCGCCGAGCGCAAGGAAGAGCAATTCGTTTCCGGGCTTCATCTCTCTTTGTCTCTTTTTGTCGTCGCTCCCGAATGCGGGAGCCTGATGCGCCGGCAATGATTCCGGCAGGAAAGCGGCTTCCCACCTTCGCGGGAAGGACGGTCAGGCGGGCGAAAGGCTTTGCCGGTAGAGCATCGCCAGGCCCTGGATTGTGAGATCGCCCTCGATCTCGTCGAACAGCTCGGTATGCTTGTCGAACAGGGTCGCGAGGCCGCCGGTGGCGACGACGGTGACGGGACGGCCGATCTCCGCGCGCATTCGGGCGACCAGGCCCTCCATCATCGCGACATAGCCCCAGTAGATGCCGATATGCATCTGGTCCTCGGTCGTGCGCCCGATCACGGAAAGATTGCCCTTCGGCGCCTCCATCGCGATCCGCGGCAGCCGCGCGGCGGCTGCAACGAGGGCGTCGAGCGACAGATTGATGCCGGGAGCGATGATGCCGCCTTTATAGGCGCCCGAATAATCGACCACGTCGAACGTCGTCGCCGTGCCGAAATCGACGACGATCAGGTCGCCTCCATAGAGCGTATGGGCAGCGATGGCGTTGAGCGCGCGATCGGCGCCGACCGAGCCCGGCTCGACGACGTCGAGCTCGATGCCCCATTCGACCGGCGGCCGCCCGGCGACAAGCGGCTCGACGCCGAAATATTTGGTCGCGAGGACCTCGAGATTGTGCAGCGCTCGCGGCACGACGGTGCCAATGATCACCGCCTTCACATCGTCCTTGCCGAACCCTTCGAGCGCGAGCAACTGGTGCAGCCAGACGGCATATTCGTCGGCGGTGCGCCGCGGATCGGTGGCGATCCGCCAGCGCGCGCGGATCACGCCGTCTTCGACCAAGGCGAAGACGAGGTTGGTGTTGCCGGCATCGATGGCGAGAAGCATGGCGCCTCCTTAGGGCGGCGGCAGCGAAAAGGCGAGGCTGGGCTGGCTGCCGCCGACCAATTCACGACACGAGCCGGTCAAGGCGCGCAGGCCTTCCCCAGCGCCTCCACGAAACGCGTGACGGCCGGCGGAACGAAGCCGCGGCGACGGTAGACGTGGAATTTGCGGACGACGACCAGCTCCGGAACGTCGAGTTCGACCAGCATTCCGGCCCGCCGGTCGGGAAGCGTGAGCGGCTCCGGCAGCCAGGCGAGCAGCCCGCCTTGCGCGACCAAAGCCTTGACCGTCGCCGTCGACCGGCTCTCGATCACCACCCGGGGCGGCGGTTCGCCCAGCGACGCGGCGAGATCGTGGAATTGCCGGCGCGGCGGCGCGTCGAGGGGCGGCATCACCCAGCGCTCGGCAGCCAGGCGGCGCAGCGGGATCGACCCCTGCCCCGCCAGCCAATGGTCCGGCGCGGCGACGACCTGATAGCGGTCATGCAGGCCCGGGGCGCTCATCCGAACGATTCCCTCCTGCTCGATCTCGCCCGCGATCAGCAGGTCGACCTCGCGCGCGAGCAAGGCGTCGGCCAGCCGGTCCTCGACCGCTTCCATCACTTCGATCTTCAGGGACGGCCAGCGCCGGAGCATGACCTCGATCGCCGGCGGCGCCAGGCTGATCGCGGCGCTCGCAACGGCGCCGATCCTCAGCTCGCCCTTGCCGAGGCCGCGGAGGGCCTGGATCTCTTCCATCGCCTCGCGGGACTGCTCCCGGATCAGGCGCGCATGAGGAAGCAGGGCCTCGCCGAAGGTCGTCAGGTCCATACCCTTCGCCTCGCGCGAGAAAAGCTCCGCCCCGGCGGCCGACTCGAGGCGCCGGATGATCCGGCTGAGCGCCGGCTGCGTCACGCCCAAGGCACGCGCCGCGCGGCCGAGGCTGCCCCCTTCCACGACGGCCAGGAAGGCATCGAGATGCCGAGGATCCAGACTCATACCGATATGGTATGGATGATTGCCGAGATGACAATATTCGGCAAGCCCCTGCCCCGCTATGAAAAGGACGTCGACCCCGGCGAGCGGGGCGGAACAGGAGAGGCCGGGACATCATGCAAGCCTCCGGGCAAACGACGGTTCGTGAGGCGGTGCTGCACCTGCTCCGGTCGTTCGGAATGACGACGATCTTCGGCAATCCCGGTTCGACCGAACTGCCGATGTTCCGCAACTTCCCAGACGATTTTCGCTATGTGCTCGGCCTGCAGGAATCGATCTCGCTCGGGATGGCCGACGGTTTCGCCCAGGCGACGCGAAACGCCGCCCTGGTCAACCTCCATTCCGCGGTCGGGGTCGGCCATGCGCTCGGCAACCTCTTCACCGCCTACAAGAACGGCACGCCCCTGGTCGTCACGGCCGGCCAGCAGGCCCGCTCGATCCTTCCCTACGAGCCGTTCCTGTTCGCGCAGCAGCCCGCCGAATTCCCCAAACCCTATGTCAAATGGAGCTGCGAGCCGGCGCGCGCCGAGGACGTTCCCGGCGCCATCGCCCGCGCTTATTATATCGCGATGCAGCCGCCGAGAGGGCCGACCTTCGTCTCGATCCCGGTCGACGATTGGGACCGGCCATGCGAGCCGGTCGAGCCGCGCCGCGTCAGCCGGACGATCAGGGGCGATTCCGAGATGCTCGCCGAGATCGGCGAAGCGCTGAGCCTGGCGGAGCGGCCCGCCTTCGTCGTCGGCGCGGGACTGGCGCGCGACGACGGCTGGGACGAGGTGGTCGCGCTTGCCGAGCGGCACCAGGCCGCCGTGTGGGTAAGCCCGATGGCGGCGCGAAATGCCTTCCCCGAAGACCATCCGCTGTTCGCCGGCTTCCTTGTGGCGGGACGCGAGCGGATCGTGTCCGCGCTCGCCGGCCACGACCTCGTCCTGGCGCTGGGCGCGCCGCTCTTCGTCTATCATGTCGAAGGCTTCGGTCCGCACCTGCCCCACGGCACGCGCCTGTTCCAGCTGGTCGACGATCCGTCGGCCGCGTCCTGGTTGCCGGTCGGGACGTCGGTCGTTACCAACGTGAAGCTCGGCCTCGCCGAGCTGCTGGAGGGCCCGGCGCCGCGCCGGCGCGAGCCGCCGGCGCCGATCCGCCGGCCAGATCGCCTGACCGGCATGCCGTTCAGCGACGGCTATCTGCTCCAGCAGGTCGCCGCATCGATGCCGAAGGGCGCCATCGTCGTCGAGGAAGCGCCGAGCAGCCGCGGCCCGATGCACGACCATCTGCCGATCACGACGCGCGACGGCTTCTACACCTGCGCGAGCGGCGGCCTCGGCCACGGCCTGCCGGCGGCGATCGGCGTCGCGCTCGGCCGGCCCGGAGAGAAGGTCGTCGCGATCCTCGGCGACGGATCGGCCATGTACGCCATACAGGGCCTGTGGACCGCCGCGCAGCTCCAGCTTCCGATCAGCTTCGTCATCGTCAACAATCGCCGCTACGAGGCGCTGATCGGCTTCGGCAGGCTGTTCGGCCTGCAGCAGACGGTGGGCACCGATCTGCCCGGGATCGACTTTTGTGCGATCGCCGAGGGCCAGGGAGTCGCGGCGCAGCGAGTCGCTTCGCCGACCGAGCTCGACCAGGCCCTGGCTCGATCGTTCGGAGCGTCGGGGCCGAGCCTGGTCGAGGTGGTCGTCGATTGAGGCGGGGCGCTTCCGCCGGCCCGCCCGTTGCGTGGGCGCGCGATGGGCGCGGCGGCCTTGCGTTGGATCGTCGGACCAACCATGCGTCGGCCCGGGAGTAGGCAAATATGGTACGGTACGAGCTGGGTGAATTGATCGACGACCGGCCGGCGGACGGCATCTTCCGAGTCAGCCGGGCCATTTTCGACGATCCCGCGATCTTCGACCTCGAGATGGAGCGTATCTTCGAAGGCGGATGGGTCTTCCTCGGAATCGCCGACCAGGCCCGGGCACCCCACGACTTCTTCACGAGCTGGATCGGCCGGGTACCCATCCTGGTCAGCCGCGACGGCGAGGGCATGCTCGGCGGCTTCGTCAACTCCTGTCCGCACAAGGGATCGCGAGTCGCGCAGACGATGAGCGGCAATGCGCGCGTTCATGTCTGCCCGTATCACAGCTGGTCGTTCGACAGTGCGGGCCGCAACAAGGCGATCAAGCTCAAGAAGGCGGGTTGCTACGCCGAGGCCTTCGACGGGCAAAGCCACGATCTCGCGCGCCTCCCCGCCTTCGAGGAATATCGGGGATTCCTGTTCGGCAGCGTGAGCGCCGACGTTCCGCCGCTGGCCGAATATCTCGGCGAAGCGGCCAAATTGCTCGACCTCGTCGCGGACCAGAGCGAGGAAGGCGTCGAGCTGGTGCCCGGTGGCGTCACGTTCACCTATGACGGCAACTGGAAGCTCCAGCTGGAGAATTGCTCAGACGCCTACCACTTCACCTCGGCGCACCCGTCCTACATAAGGCTGCTCGACCAGCGCCAGAAATCCAACAGCCAGTCGGCGGTAAAGTCGGTCTGGGAAAAGACCGACTATTGGAAGGAAGATGCCGAAGGCGACGTGCAGGGCGGCAGCTTCAGCTTCGATCACGGCCATGTCCTGAACTGGGGCCGTTTCGGGATCACGGATGCGCTGCCCCTGTACGAAAGCGCGGAGCGCCTGGCGGAACGGCATGGCGAGGCGAAGCGCGACTGGATGTTCAACATGCGCAACCTGACGATCTTCCCCAATCTTCAGATCGCCGAGAATGCATCCAGCCAGCTGCGCGTGATCCGTCCGATCAGCGCCGACCGCACCGAGATGCGGACCTGGTGCATCGCGCCAAAGGGTGAGAGCGGAGACGCGCGACGACTGCGCATCCGCCAATATGAGGATTTTTTCAATCCGAGCGGAATGGCGACGCCCGACGACACGGTCAGCTACGAGAATTGCCAGCGCGGCTTCGCCAGCCGGGTCGAACCCTGGCTGCAGGGTTATTCCCGCGGGATGAGCGCGAGCCGCACGGGCGGCAATGCCTTTTCCTCGGTCATAGGGCTGGCGCCGGCGCGCAGCGTCCTGGCCGACGCGCAGCTGGGCGACGAGACCTTATTCCACTCTTATTACCGCGCGTGGGCGCAGCGCATGGTCGGGGCCCTCGGCGCATGAGCGCGATCGACCGGGAAGGCGCCGAAGAACTGCTCTATCGCGAGGCCCTCGCCCTCGACAGCGGCGCGTGGGACGACTGGCTGGCGCTCTATACGGAGGACGCGACATTCTGGGTCCCGGCCTGGCGCGACGAGGAGAATGTCACCCAGGATCCCGATTCCGAGCTGTCGCTCATCTACTATCAGGGGCGGCGGAACCTGGAGGACCGGGTCTGGCGCGCGCGGTCCGGCCTTTCGGTGGCCTCGAAGCCCCGGCCCCGCGTCGTGCACGCGATCACCAACGTGCTGCTGCTCACGGCGAACGATGCGCAGGCGCGCACCTCGTCCAGCTTTGCGGTGCACCTCTACGACAAAAGAAGCGAGCGAACGCATGTCTTCTTCGGCCGGTACGAGCACGCGCTTCGAAACGAAGCCGGCGATTGGCGAATCGCCGCAAAGAAGATAGTGCTGCTCAACGACGTGATACCGACGGTTCTGGACTTCTATTCGATCTGAAGCCGGATGAAGACCTTCCTCGTTGACGTTGCAACGACCGGGACATAGTTTCCGTGCCGCCGGGCGCATGTTCGGGCATGCGAAATCCACCCGGGCTGCGCTTCGGTCCCGGGCCCGAGCAGCGGGGGTTTGGCCGGAGCCGAGGCGGCAGGTCGGCCGGCGGGACCTCGGATCGACAAATCCGGAGAATCGACGGATGACCGGCGTGCCCGCCCAGCGCGGGACGCCTGAGGAGGGGATTGACGCAATGGCGAGCGAGAGCGCTCAACGCGCGAAGGCCGACGGGGTGGTTCGCCCTGCCCCGCGCTCGGCCGCCGCGGGAGGAAGACCGGAACAGCCCAGGTTCGGCGCGCTGGACGATATACTGGGCCTTCACGTCAGCCTCGGCAACATGGCGATCGTGCAGCATTTCAAGCAGACGCTCGAACCGCTGAAGCTGACCCAGAAGCAGACCGCCGTCCTTTGGCTGGCGTCGGATAATCCGGGCGTGGTCCAGATCGAGCTCGCAGCCCTGCTGAGGGTGGATCGCGCGACCATGCTCGGCATCACCAACAATCTGGCAAGGCGCGGCCTGATAGAGCGAAGGCCGGTCGCCTATCACGGCCGGCGCCGCGGACTGCACCTGACGGAGAAAGGCGCGGCGCTGCTGGCCGAGGCGCAGGTCGCGGTCCGGACCCACGAGAAATGGGTCAAGGGCCACTTTTCGGCGCAGGAACGGGCGCTCATCGTGAAGCTGATGAAGAGGCTCTATGCCGATGCGCCGCCCTTCAAAGGCGACGATTCCGAGATCTAGGGCAGCTTCCGCCGGGCAAGCATGTGGGTCGAAGCGCCGCGGGGCCTTCGTCACGTTCCCCGCCGGCCCCGCTTCTGCAAAAGAAACCGGGTGCCGATCGCGCGGGCCTGTCCCGGCGCTTCGAGCCTTGAAAAGGCGCCTATCGCGGCTCTTCCAGGCAGCCCTGCGTGACCGTCCAAAGGACCCGATTGGCGGCCTTCATATCCTCGTCCGTGGTCCCTTTGGCGAGATCCTGGATGAAACGGCTGATCGGCCGCCGCGTGATCTCGAACTGCTTCATTCCTTGCTCCGTCAGGGAAAAAGTCGGGCTGCGGCGATCCTGCGGATTCTCGCTGCGCGCGACGTAAGAGCGCCCTTCGAGATCCTTGAGCGCCCGGCTCGCCTCGGACCTGTCGACCACCGCGCCGTCGGCCAGTGAACGCACGGTTCCGGTCCCCATCAGGCCGAGCTGCGCCAGGACCCGCCATTGCGGCAGAGTCAGGCCGCCATGACCGGCCAGGATCTGCGCAATGCGCCGATCGAACAGGCGGGCGGCAATAGCCATCCGATAGCCGAAATAGGCGCCGCCGCCGATGTCCCAGAACGGAAGCACGTGATTCTGGTGAACCGCGGGCCGTCGTCCGTTCCGCTCGGCCGGCACGCCGCGCCGCCCATCCGATTGGCCGCTGCTCATCCGAACGCTCCCGTTTTCAGCTTGACTTCGTTGAATTATCAACGAATGGTCGCGACCACAATGACAACCACCCAAAAGTCAGGTGGAGGAGAGGCGCGATGAGACAGCGGAGCATGACCGTCGTCAATCCCCACACCGGCGAGGCCCGCCCGCAGGCTTTCCCAACGACCGGAGGACGCCGCCCGCCGTGCGGCCGAACTTCCCAGGGCCGCTGAACAGGAGAGGGAAATGGAAATCGTCTTCCCGAAGATCCCGCTCTACGAAGGCTGGGGCAAGCCGCTCCGGACCGAAAGCAACGTCGAAGGGCTGGAACTGGTCGAAGGCCATGTCCCGGAAGGGCTGAACGGAACCTGGTACCGCGCCGGCCCCGATCGCCAGTTTGCGCCCAAGGACGGCGACGACATCTTCATCGACGGCGAGGGCATGGCGCACATGCTCCGCTTCGACCGGGGTCACGTCACCTATCGCAGCCGCTGGGTACGCACCGAGCGCTTCGTCGCCCAGGAGAAAGCCAGACGGACGCTGTTCGGCCGCTACCGCAACCGCTACACCGCCGATCCGGAAGCGCAGGGACTCAATCCCGGCACGGCCAACACGAACATGCTGTTCCACGCGGGCAAGCTCACCGTCCTCAAGGAGGACGATCTTCCCTACGAGATCGACCCGGACACGCTGGAGACGGGCAAGCGCACCGATCTGGACGGCCAGGTCTCCGCCGTGAGCCTGTCGGCCCATCCGAAGCTCGACCTCATCCGCAACGAATATGTCACCTATTCATTCCAGGCGAAGGGCGACGCCTCGCGCGAGATGGCCGTCTATATCTTCGGGCCGGACGGAAAGAAGGTGCACGAGCTGTGGTTCGAGGCGCCCTGGGCCGGAGTTGTGCACGACTTCGCGGTGACGGAAGAGCATATCGTCATCCCCTTCTTCCCGCTCATCACGGACCTCGATGTGCTGAAGGAAGGCGGCCCCTTCTATCAGTGGCACGACGACAAACCCTGCATGGTCGCGGTCGTCCCGCGCCGGGGCACGGCCGATCAGCTGCGCTGGTTCAAGGGGCCGACGGTCAGCGCCGGCCACATGATGAACGCCGTCACCGACGGCACGAAGGTCCATCTCGACGTCGTCCTCTATCACGGCAACTGCTTCCCCTTCTTCGCGACGCCGGACGGCCGCACGTGCGATTCCGGGCCGCCGCAGCTCACGCGCATGACGATGGATCTCGCCCGCAATTCGGACGAAATCCAGCTTGCGCCCCTCACCCGCCGCTCGGGCGAGATGCCGCGGACCGACGACCGCTATCAGGGCCGCCCCTACCGCCACGGATTCATGATCCTGCGCGAGCCCGACGGGACCAGCAGCGTGTCGCGCGCCGACCTCGAGACGGGCGTGATCGACGTCTGGGCCCATGGCGATGCGATTTCCGTGCACGAGCCCCAGTTCGTCCCGCGCTCGCCCGATTCCCCCGAGGCGGACGGCTGGCTGCTCGTCATTCTCAATCGGCTCGACAAGGGCCATAGCGAACTCGCCATCTTCGACGCGCTCAAGCTGGCGAACGGGCCGATCGCGCGCCTGCACCTGCCGGTGCGCGTCCGTTCCACCTTTCACGGAAGCTGGGTCCCGGCCGAAACGCTGAAGACCGGGCGCTATCATATGGAGATCGCTGCATGAGCTGCTGGCCGAACGGAGTTCCCACGACGATGCCGGCGCAGGACCGCGGCGACATCATCGAAACCTATGCCCGCTACGCCTGGGGCATCGACCTGGCCGACGAGGAGATGGTGATTTCCGCCTTCGCCGAGGACGGCGCCTTCGACCATCTCTGGCAGGGCCGCGCCGTGGGCCATGCAGCCATCCTCGAAAATCTGCGCGAGCTCTGGCTGGACCGGCAGCATTGGTGGCTCGGCCGGCAGCATCTGTTCGATCACTATATCATGACGCCGACCGAGGACGGCGCGACGGTGCGCTGCTTCTTCCAAATCCTGCAGTTCAACACCGAATATAAGACCAACTTCGTCTTCGGTATCGGGACGCGGGTCGACCAGCTGGTCAAGCGCGACGGACGCTGGCTGTTCAAGGAGCTGTTCGTGAATGCCTGGCGGAGCCTGGCCGACGTCCCCTGGAAGGGCGAGCTTCGCCTCGTCGACAATCGCGCCTCCCCGCCGAGCCATCCGGACCAGGCCAAGGCATGAGGATCCTGGCCGGCGTGTCGCGCGAGGGCGCGCCCGCCCCCGTGCTCGAGGAGCTGGAGCTTTCCGAACCGCGGGCCGGCGAGGTGCTCGTCCGGATCATGGCGACCGGGATCTGCCACACCGACCTGCGCGCCCATGGCGGGCAGAACCTGCCGACGCCGCGTCCGGTCGTCCTCGGCCATGAAGGCGCGGGGATCGTCGAGAAGGTGGGCGAAGGCGTCCGCCACGTGAAGCCCGGCGACCATGTCGCACTCTCGGGGTCGAGCTGCGGCGTCTGCCCCTCCTGCCTGCAAAGCTATCCCAGCTACTGCCGCGAGTTCATGATGCGCTGCTTCGGCGGCCGCAGAAGCGACGGCAGCACCGCCTTGTCGCGCGACGGAGAGGCGATCCACAGCCACTTCTTCGGCCAGTCTAGCTTCGCCACCTGGGCGGTCGCCGACGCGAGCGGCGCGGTTCCGATCCCGAAGGACGTGCCGTTCGAGGTCGCGGCGCCGCTCGGCTGCGGAGTCATTACCGGCGCGGGCGCGATCTTCTACAGCTTCGGCCTCAGGCCCGGTCAGAGCATCGCCATCTTCGGCGCGGGCGGCGTCGGCCTGAGCGCGGTCATGGCGGCCAAGCTGAGCGGCGCGCGGCATATCGTCGCCGTCGACCCGCAGGCGGACCGCCGCGCCCTGGCCCTCGAGCTGGGCGCGACGCTGGCGCTCGATCCGGACGACGGGGACGTCGCCGAAGCGATCCTCGGCGCCATTCCCAGCGGCGTCGACTTCACGCTCAACACGACGACGGCGGCGCCGGTCTACGACGCGGCCATCCGGGTGCTGGCGATGCGCGGCACGGCCGGATTCGTCTCCGTGCCCTCCCAACCGTGGACACCGCAAATGTTCACGCTGCACGGCAAGGGAATGCGGGGGATATTGGGCGGAGACGCCAATCCCCAGGTGGCGATCCCGATGATGCTCGACTATTGGCGGCAGGGCCGCTTCCCGATCGACCGGCTGGTCACGCCCTTCGCCTTCGAGGCGATCGGCGAGGCCTTCGCCGCCTGCGGCCATGGCGGGATCATCAAACCCGTGCTGAAGATGGAGTCCGCCTGATGGACCGAAGGACCTTGTTCGACCGCCTCGCCGTCTGGGGCAATGCCTTCACCATGGACATGATCCAGGGCACGCATGCTCTCTTCGCGCCGCTGGTCGATCGGCAGGACGAATCCCGGGTCGTCCGCGACCTTGCTTATGGCGATCATGAGCGGCACCGGCTCGACCTCTTCCGTCCGACAGGGGACGCGGCGGGCGCACCCGTGCTCGTATTCGTCCATGGCGGCGGCTTCGTGCGCGGCGACAAGGGCGCTTCCGACGCACCGTTCCACAACAATATCGGCGCCTGGGCGGCGAGGCGGGGCTATGTCGGCGTCACGCTGAACTACCGCCTGGCCCCCGCGTCGCAATGGCCGTCCGGGGCCGAGGATGTCGGCCGCGCCGTCGCCTGGCTCGCGGCCAATGTCGAAGCCCATGGCGGCGATCCGCGCCGCATCTTCATCATGGGCCAGTCGGCCGGCGCGACGCACGTGGCCGACGTCGTCGCCCGGCCCGAGCTGCTCGGCGAAGCCTCGCTTGCGGGAGCGATCATGATCTCCGGCGTCTACGACGTGGGCCGGGCCGACCGGAACGACTTCCAGCGCGCTTATTATGGCGAGGATGAATCGGGCTGGCCGCGCTGCTCCACGCTGGACGCGCTCGCCGACTCCGCCTTGCCCTGCTTCCACGCCGTGGCGGAATATGATCCGCCCGATTTCCAGCGCCAGGCCGCCTGGCTGGTGGAGACTCATGTCTCCCGTCACGCGCGCTGGCCGGAAATTCACTGGCTGAAGGGCCACAACCACCTTTCGACGGTGGCGCAGATCGGCAGCGCGCACGACACGCTGGGCCCACTCGTCGGAGCCTATATCGAGGGCCGGAGCCGCGTCTGAGCGGGGCGGCGCACAGGTTCGTCGCGCGTCCGTTCGCCCGCATGCGGTTGACACCGCTGTCTTTCCCGCCAAGCTTCCCGAAAGCCGCGGACGGGCCGCGGAAGGCATGCAGGGGGCTGCGGATTGACGAACGCCGATGAACCGGGCGCCGCCAAGGCGGAAAGCGACGAGGGGGCCGAGCTCGCCGGCTGGGTCGTGCCCCAGCTCGACTACCCAACCTTCCGGATCGCCCTGGTCGCGAAGGTCATCGACCGGATGTCGATCCGGCGCCTCAACGAGCGGGGGGAACTGAGCTTCGCCGAATGGCGGGTCCTGGCGCGGCTGGCTTCGGCGCCGGCGCTGACCGTGCGCCAGATCGCCGACCTGGCCTGGGTCGACCGGGCCGAAGTGAGCCGGGCGGCGACGGCGCTCGAGAAGCGCGGCCTCACCACCCGCAAACCCAATCCCCAGGACGCGCGCACGCCTCTGCTGTCCTGCACGCCGAAGGGCCTCAGCGTCCATGCGGACTATCTCAAGGACCGGCAGCGGTTCCACGAAGAGCTCACCGCCGACCTGGCGCCCGACGAAATCGCGCTGCTCGACCGCATCCTGAAGCGGATCGCCCAGCGGGTCGTCCGGCTGAACAGCGGCCAGAGCGCGGAGAAATAGCCCCTTCCCGCAGCTTGCCCCGGATCGTCAGATGATCGCGTAGTAGCGGAACAGCGAATGGTCCGGCTCGTCCTCGGGATTCACCTTCGGCCGACGCTGCCCGACGCCGACGATCACGGTCCGGTTCAGCCAGTCGTGCGGGCCGACGGGCGCCCGGAAATAAGGCGTGCAGCGGAAATAGCGGGGAATGGCGGGCGGATCGTCCGGGCCCTGATCGGGGGTCCGCAGCGGACCGTGAACATAGCCCATGTTGCGGATGTAGATGAGCGCGCCGTCGTCGGCCTCGATCATGTAATGGGCGTTGAGCTCCACCACGCCGTCGGTGCGGACGACCGGCCAGTCGGCGCCGCTATGGTCGACGAGGCGTCCGTTGAGCCGGGGCCCGCTGACCGTGCAGCCCTCCCCCACCGACGTATAGCCATGCATGGGACCACCCGAGATGGGGCCGAACGTCCACCTCTTGTCGAAGTTGATCCGGATGTCGAAGACATGTTCGTAGGCGAGTGCCAATGGATCGTCGCTCAGAATGACCTCCCTCGTTCGTCCCGCCCTCATGCCGGTTTGCGGCGGACACGCAAGAATTCATTGATCATGCAACGATAGCGCCTATCGTGACACCAGGGGCCGCGAGAGCCCGTCCGCCGTTCAGCGAGTAGGTTGCCAATGTCCCAGTTCGACGTCGAAGCTTTCATCGACCGGCAGAAGATCGGTCCGCGCCAGATCCTCATCCTCGCCATCTGCACGCTCTTCTGCTTCATCGACGGCTTCGACATCTTCATGATAGGCAAGATCGCCCCCGCCATTGCCGAGGGCTTCGACGAACCGCCGGCGGCGATGACCCAGCTATTCCTCTACCAGCAGATCGGCCTGGCGGTCGGCGCCTTCCTCGTCGCCCCGCTCGGAGACCGGTTCGGGCGAAGGACCATGCTGGTCGTCTCCGCCATCCTGTTCGGCACGCTCTCGCTGGTCAGCATCTGGGCGCAATCGCTCCACCAGCTTTCGATCCTGCGTGGCGTCGGCGGCATCTTCATGTCGGCCGGCCTGCCGCTGGCGGTGGCGCTCATCGCCGAGACGACGCCCAAGCCGCGCCGGGCGACCTTCATCGCCATCGCCATGGCCGGCTATTCGACGGGCAGCGCCGCGAGCGGCGCGGTGGCCGCCTTCCTGCTCGACGATTATGGCTGGCAGAGCGCCTTCTGGATCGCCGGCCTGGTCCCCCTGCTCTGCGTGCCCCTGCTGCTCCTGTTCGTTCCCGAATCGATCAAGTTCAGGACCGAGCGCAATGCCCGGGATCCGGCCATCGCGCGCACCATCGCTCGCCTCTATCCCGCGGCGGACCTGACCGGGGTCGACAGCTTCGCGCTCGGGACGTCCCGCGAGAAGCCGAAGAAGGCGCGCTTGCTCGACATCTTCGCGGACGGGCGCGGCTTCTCGACGACAATCCTGTGGATCTGCTGCTTCCTCAGCATGTCGAACATCGCCTTGCTCGGCGCCTGGCTTCCGACCTTCTTCCAGGAGATGGCGGGCGTGCCGATCCAGCGCTTCGCCATCGTCGCGATGATCGCCTTCAGCGGCGGCTTCGCGGGCACGCTGATCATGGGCTATCTGATGGACCGCTTCCGGCCGGCCCCGGTCATCGCCTGCGCCTATGTCGTGCTCGCAGCCGCGCTCGTCACGCTGGGTTATGTGCCGTTCGAGGCGCCGCTGTTCATCGCCGTGCTGATCCTTTGGAGCTTCTGCCAGTCGGGCGGGCAGTCCGGGCTCAACACCTTCATCACTTACGCCTATCCGCCTCGGATGCGCAGCACCGGACTGGGCTGGTCCGGCGGCGCCGGCAGGATCGGCGGCATCCTGATCGCGCCGACCTTCGGCGGGTTCGCGCTCCAGCAGGGTCTCACATTGCAGACGACCCTGCTGTGCGTCGCCGTCTCGCCGCTGATCGTCGCGGCCTTGATTCTGCTGCTGGGCTATCGCCAGTCGCGCCGCCCGGAATCGTCGCTCCAGCCGGCGACGGCGTAGGCCAATTACCGACGATCGACCGCCCTGCGCTCGTGCCGAGCAGGACTGGGCAGGGCTAGGACCGGATGACCAGGGCTGCGGCTGTCCGAAGTAGGCCGCGCGTGGACGTTTCGACAGGGTCAGCGGCCGGGTGGCTTCACGATGATCGGGGCTGCCCGGAGGCGAACTTGACCGGTTCGCCGGCGCGCACGCCGTGGATGGAAGCGATGAGTCCGCCCCGCAGGCGGTAATGGACGTAGAGGTCCACTTCGACCGCCTCGCCGCGCGCGAGCGGCATCACGCTGAAATCCGGCGCATCCTCGATCGCCGTGAAGCGACTGGTGAGATCGATGGCGATCGCCTCGTCGTCGGCCAGCGCCTTGCGCACCAGCAGGTCCTCGCGAACCTTCGGGAACATGGCGCGATAGAAATCGGCGATCGCCTGCTTGCCCCGGATGGGCGGCAGCGCGCGCAGCTGGAGCGTGACGTCGTCGGTGTAGAAAGCGGTGAAGCGGTCGAAATCGCCATGGCTGAAGGCTGCGGCATAAGCGTGGAAGGCGGCGACCTGGCTGGGATGGCCGCCCAGGCGCGGGATCGTCGTGACGCCACGCCCGGCCGGCCAGGTCATCGACTTCAATTCGACGATGCGGTCGTCCTTGAGACGGTAGGTGACGAAGAACTTCACGGTGATCGAATCGCCGGGATAGAGGTGACCGAAAGGGAAATCCGGCCGCTCCTTCGTGGCATGGAAATCCATGTCGATGTCGGCGAAGATGAGATCGCCCTGCTGCAGGAAGTTCTGCAGGCGGATCACTTCGCGCACGCCGTCATGCGCCCAGTTCAGGAAAGCGAGCAGGCCCTCCTTGCCCGGGTGTCGGCGGGTGCCGCCGGTGAAGACGATCTCGTCGTGGAAATAGCGATCGACGAGGGCCGCGTCGTCGCCCGTGTTGAACAGATCGACATAGTCCAGATAGTTCATGGCGCCCCTCCTGCGGTCGCGAAGCGGATCGCGGGTCAAAGCGCCACGGTGACGGCCTTCAACTCGGTATAGGCCTCGACGCCGGCGCGGCCATTCTCGCGGCCCCAGCCCGATTGCTTGTAGCCGCCGAGCGGAAGCCCCGGATCGACGCCCGCGCCGCCATTGATGCGCACGGTGCCCGCCTTGAGCCGACGGCACAGCTTCAGGGCGGTGGACAGGTCGCGGGTCCAGATGGCCGACGACAGGCCATATTCGGTCGAGTTGGCCTGTGCCGCGACGGCGTCGAGATCGTCGCCCTCGCCGAATTTCATCGCGCACAGAACAGGGCCGAAAATCTCCTCCTCGACCACGCGCATTCCCGATACGGTGCCGGTGAGGACGGTCGGCTGGATGAAATAGCCGGCATCCTGGTCCGACAGGCGCTGCCCGCCGACACTGATCGTCGCCCCCTCGCCCGCGCCACTCTCCACATAGGAAAGCACGCGGTCGAGCTGCTCCTGGCTGACGAGCGGGCCCATCTCGGTGCCCGGCGCGAGGCCCGGCCCGACCTTCAGCGTCCGCGCCCGTTCCTTGATGCCTTCCACCACTTCGTCGAACACGGCTTCGTGGACGAAGAGGCGCGATCCGGCGGCGCAGACCTGGCCGGCATTGCCGAATATCCCCATCGCCGCGCCGGGTATCGCCTTAGAAAGGTCGGCGTCGGCGAAGATGATGTTGGGCGACTTGCCGCCCAGTTCGAGCGTCACGCGCTTGAGATTGCCGGTCGATGCCCGGACGATCGCCTTGCCCACCGCGGTCGAGCCGGTGAAGCTGACCTTGTCGACGCCCGGATGGTCGACGATGGCCGCGCCCGCGGTCTCGCCATATCCGGTGACGATGTTGACGATTCCTGCGGGGAAGCCGGCCTCCAGAAGCAGCTCGCCCAGGATGACGGCGGTAAGCGGGGTCTGCTCGGCGGGCTTCAGCACCACGGTGCAGCCGGCCGCGAGCGCCGGCGCGATCTTGGCGACCGACATGACGAAGGGGAAGTTCCAGGGCACGATGGCGCCGACGACGCCGACCGGCTCGCGCAGCGTGAAGGCGTGCCATTCGCCCGGGGCGGAGGGCTGGACCGTCTCGCCGGTGATCTTGGTCGCCCAGCCGGCATTGTAGCGAAGCTGATCGGCCGCACCCATCACCCCGGCGAATTTGGCCATCATGAAGGGCATGCCGTTGTCGAGGCTCTCGGTGAGCGCGATACGCTCGCCATGCGCCTCGATCAGGTCGGCCAGCCTGAGCAGAAGCCGGGCGCGCTGTGCCGGGGGCGTCGCCGCCCAGCCGTCAAAGGCCCGGCGCGCCGCCTGGGCCGCCCGGTCGACATCCTCGCGGCCGCCGCTCGCCGCGCTCGCGAACACCTGGCCGGTGGCGGGATCCACGACATCGAACGTCTCGCCGGACGCGGCGGGAACGAAACGGCCGTCGATCAGCAGCTGGCGCGGACCGGAGGCGAGCTCCGAGCGGATCTGGTCGAGGGCAGCGGCGGCGAAGGGGGCGTTCATGAGGCTTTGTCCTGATTGTCAGAAGGTCGAGGGGCCGGTGGTCGCGTCCTGGACGCGGCGGGCGACGATGTCGGTGAAGCGGCCGTCCTTCACCGTGTAGAAGATGACGCTCTTGATGAAGATCGACTGGCCGGGGACGAGCGGGCCGGCGATGAAGCCGGGATCGTCCTTCAGCGCCTTGAACTCGGTATCGAGCTCGACCGCTATTCCTTCTTCGTCGGCGACGAGGCGGACGACCTCGAGCCGCTCGTCGCAGCGGGTGGCGACGTCGCGATAGAAGTCGACGATCTCCCGGCGGCTGGTGAGCATCCGCTTGCCGGAAAGGCTGAGCCTCACGTCCTCGGCATAGAAGGCGCTGAAGCGGTCGAAATCCTTCGCGTTGAAGCCGCCGATATAGTCGCGGACGAAGATCTCCTTGTTCATGCGAGCATCCTTTCCTGCGCCCGGGCCGGGGCGAGTTCGTGTTCCGGCGCGAGCGCCGGCCGTCCGAGGATCAGGTCGGCCGCTTTCTCGGCGATCATGATGGTCGGCGCGTTGGTGTTGCCGCCGGGCACGGTCGGCATGACCGAGGCGTCGACGACGCGAAGCCCCTCGACACCGCGAACGCGCAGCTGCGGATCGACGACGCTGTCCGGGCGGCCGCCCATCGCGCAGGTCCCGACCGGATGCTGGGTCACCTGGCTGTGCTGCCGGATATGGTCGTCGAGCGCCTCGTCGGTCGTGGCCTGCCCGCCGGGCTGGATCTCCTCGCCGATCAGCTCGGCCTGCGGCGGCGTGCGGTAGATGCGCCGAACGATCTCGATGCCGCGCCGGGCCGTCTCGAAATCCTCTGCTTCCGAGAAGATGTTCAGCGTGATCGCCGGCGGATCGGCCGGATCGGCCGAGCGCAACTTCAGGAAACCGTGGCTTCGCGGATGGAGCAGGATCACGTCCGCGGTGACCCGATGCTCCTGGCGCTTGCCGATGCCGGGAAACCAGATCTTCGCGTCCATGCGGATCGGATTGCTCCAGATCTGTATGTCCGGCTGGGCGAGGTCGGGGCGGGTGCGGAGCACCGGATTGCAGCTGTTGACCTGGCTCGAGAAGGTGCCCTTGCCGGTCAGAGCCCATTGCGTCACGGCGAGCGCGACGCGGTCGAAGCGAAGCTGGTTCAAGAAGCTGACCGGCTGCTTCAAGGCGAAGTGGACCGGCACGCGCGGATGTTCGTACAGGTTGCGGCCGACATTGGGACTGTCGACGCGCGTCTCGATCCCATGCTCGGCGAGATGCTCGCGCGGCCCGATGCCGGAGAGCATCAGCAGCTGCGGGCTGTTATAGGCGCCGCCGGAGAGGATCACCTCCCGCCCCGCATGCGCCACGACCGTCTTGCCGTCGCGCACATATTCGATCCCGACGGCGCGCCCCTGCTCGATGATCACCCGCCGGGTCAGCGCATCGGTGACGACGTGGAGATTCCGCCGGGCGAGCGCGGGCACCAGATAGGCCCGGGCGGTGCTCGATCGCCGGCCCCTCCGGTCGATGGTGAGCTCGCCCCGGGCGAAGCCTTCCTCGACCGGCCCGTGCAGGTCGTCGGTGACGTTGAAGCCGGCGGCTTCGGCGGTCGCCATGAGCGGCTCGTGGAGCCGGTGCTCGGTCGCGACCGGCACGACGCTGAGCGGGCCGCTGTCGCCATGATAGGGCCCGGCGCCGCGCCAGCTCGTCTCCATCTTCTTGAAGTAGGGAAGAACGTCGGCGAAGCTCCAGCCCTCGCAGCCCATCTGCCGCCAGGTGTCGAAGTCGAGGCTGTGGCCCCGCATGTAGAACATGCCGTTGATCGACGACGAGCCGCCGAGCACCCGCCCGCGCGGAAGCATGATCTGGCGGCCGCCGAGTTGCGGCTCCGGCTCGGACTTGTAGGGCCAGACGAAACGCGGATTGAACAAAGCGCGCAGGAAGCCGAGCGGCATGTCGAGCAGGAAATGCCGGTGGCTCCCGCCTGCCTCGACCAGCAGGACGCGATTGGCGGGATCCTCGCTCAGCCGGTTGGCGAGCACGCATCCGGCGGAGCCGGCACCGACGATGATATAGTCGAAGCGCTCCATATCAGGCGGCTTCGGCCATCGACTCGCGCTCGCGGATCAGGTCGGCCGCCTTCTCCGCGATCATGATGGCCGGCGCGTTGGTGTTGCCGCCGACGATGGTCGGCATGATCGAGCAGTCGACGACTCGCAGGCCCTCGATGCCGTGCACCTTCAGCCGCTCGTCGACCACGGCCTCGGGCCCGGTCCCCATCGCGCAGCTGCTGGTCGGGTGCATGGCGGTGCCGACCCGGCTGCGGACGAAGGCGTCGATCTCTGCATCCGTCTCGACCGACGGACCCGGCACCAGCTCGCCGCGCACGATGCCGCGCGCCGGGTCGATCTCGAAGAAGCGGCGGGTGAAGCGGACGAAGCGGCGGAAGGACGCGCGGTCGCCCTCCGTCGACAGCAGGTTGAACAGGATCCTGGGCTTGTCGTGCGGATCGGCCGAGCGAAGCGTGACGCTGCCGCGGCTCTCGGGATGGAGCAGCACGTTCGAGATGGAGAAGATGTCGCCGCGGCGGGCGCGGATGCCCGGGAACCAGATTTTCGCATCCATCGCGACCGGGCTGATGAGAATCTGGTCGTCGGGGCGGTCCAGCCCTTCGCGCGTGCGGATGAACCCCTGGGCGCCCACCGGCAGGCCGGCCACCGGGCCGGTGCCGAAAAGCTGCCAGCGAAGCACCGCCAGGGCCATCCGGTCGAAGCGCAGCTGCCGGTCGAAGGTGAAGGGCCCGCTCGCTTCGAAGAGCATCGGGATCGAGGCGTGGTCCTGCAGGTTGCGTCCGACGCCGGGCAGGTCGAGGACGACGTCGATCCCGTGCGAACGCAGTTCGTCCGCCGGGCCGATGCCGGACAGCAAGAGGATCTGGGGCGAGTTGAACGCGCCCGCTGACAGGATCACCTCGCGATCCGCATGCACGGTCTCGATCCGCCCGTCTTTCTCGTAGGACAGGCCGATCGCCCTTCCCTTCTCGACCAGGACGCGGGTGGTGAGCGCTTGGCTGATGACGGTGAGGTTCGGCCGGGACAAAGCCGGCTTGAGGTAGCGCGCGGCGGTACTCGCCCGGCGGCCGCGATGAACGGTGAAATCGGGTGCGCTGAAGCCTTCCCGCTCGTCGCCGTGAAAATCGTCCAGGTGGGGAAAGCCGAGCCTCCCCGCCGTCTCGATGAGGCGCGGATAGACATAGTCGTCGGTGAGGTGCCGGGCGACGCTGATCGGACCCGATCCGCCGTGATGCGGCGACTCGCCGCGCCAGTTCGCCTCCGACCGGCGGAAGTAGGGCAGCACGTCGTCATGGCTCCAGCCGCGCGCGCCCATCTGCGCCCACTGGTCGTAATCGGCCGGATGCCCGCGCGAATACATCATGCCGTTGATCGACGAGCAGCCGCCGATCACCTTGCCGCGCGGCGCGGGGATCGAGCGGCCGTCGGCGTGCGGCTCGGGCTCCGATGCATAGCCCCAGCCGATCCCGGGATCGTGCATCGTCCGGAACCAGGCGAGGGGCATGCTGATCTGCGTCTTCGCGTCGCTGCCGCCCGCCTCGAGCAGCAGCACGCGAACCGACGGGTCCTCCGACAGGCGCGCGGCAAGCACGCAGCCGGAGGAACCGGCGCCGGCAATCACATAATCGTAAGCGGGCATTCGCCGTCCTACAGCTTGAACACGCGCTCCGCGTTGGTCTGGAAGAATTTCTTCTTCGTTTCCAGCGGCATGTCCATATTGTCGAGGATCGTCACTTCCTCGGGCGGGCATTGATAGGGGAAGTCCATGGCGTAAAGGACGCGATCCTCGCCGATCACCTGCTGGGCGAACTTGATCGCCGGTTCCCAGGCGACGCCGCTGTTGGTGATGTAGAAATTCTCCTTCAGATAGTTGGAGACCTTCTCCTTCTTCAGCGGCTTGAGGAAGTCGTAGCGCGCCGCCCGGATTCCGGCCTGATGCATGAAGTCGAGCCGGTACATCCAGTAAGGCAGCGCCTCGCCCATGTGGCCGATGATCACCTGGAGCTTCGGGTAGCGATCGAAGACACCTTTCACGATCAGCCGAAGCGCATGCATGCCGGTTTCGACGCCGAATCCGAAGATGGCGCCGTCGAGGCCGCTTTCCAGCATAGGCCGGATCATGTCGGCGGGCGGCGTCTGCGGATGAAGATAGATGGGAACGTCCATCGCCTCGGCCGCCTCCAGCGTGGCGCCGAACTTCGGATCGTCCAGATACTCGCCGTGAATGTGCGAGTTGATCACCACCGCCTTCATGCCGAGCTTCGAGACGGCGCGCTCGATCTCCTGGCCCGCTTTCTCGCCGGCGTGCGGCGCAACCGCGGCCATGCCGGTGAAGCGGTCGGGATATTTGCGGCAGGCCTCGGACAGCCGGTCATTGGCGAGGATCGACAAGGCATGGCCGTCCTCCGCGGTCATCACCTGGGTGCCCGGCGCGGTGAGGCCGATCACCTGGCGATCGATGCCGCGCGCATCCATGTCGGCGAGGCGAAGCTCGCCCAGGTCCTGGAGGCGATCGAAGATGAAGCGCGGCCGCTCGGCCTGGCTGTTGATGTAGAATCCCATGAGGCTGTAGAAACCGGGATCGACGTCCCCGGCCGCGAGCAGCTTGCGATAAGCCTCAATCATCTCGGGCGGCGCGAACGCCTCCTCGGTCGCGATGCGAAGATAGCCCTGGCTGCCGCCGGTCTTGAGTTCGGTCATTGTCTTTCCTCAGGCTTGGTGGATGGCTTTGGTGACGAGAAAGGCGGACAGGCCCTCGGGTCCGTCCTCGGAGCCGTGGCCGCTCTCCTTGACCCCGCCGAACGGGGAATCGGGCGCGGCCATCATGACCGAATTGATCCCGACCATGCCGACCTCGAGCGCATCGGCGATGAGGTTGGCGGTCCGGCCATTTTCGGTGAAAGCGTAGCCGGCAAGGCCGTAGGGCAGCCGGTTGGCCTGCTCCACCACCTCGTCGAGCGTGGAGAAGCGCTGGGTCGCGACGACGGGGCCGAACGGCTCTTCGTTCATGATCCGCGCGGACAAGGGCACGTCGGTCAGCAGCGTCGGCCTGAAGAAAAAGCCCTCCTCGCCGTGCCGTTCGCCGCCGCTGCGCAAGGTCGCCCCCTGCTCGACCGCGTCCCTGACGAAAGCCTCGACCGCCTCCGGCCGCCGGGGATTGGCCATCGGACCCATATGGGTCGTATCGAGCAGGCCATCGCCCAGATTCATGCGCTCGAGGCGCTTCTGGAAGGCGTCGATGAAGCGGTCGTGAATCCCCTCCTGGACGTAGAAGCGGGTGGGCGACACGCAGACCTGGCCGGCATTGCGGCACTTGGATATGGCCAGCAGCTCCACCGCCCGATCGAGGTCGCAATCGTCGAAGACGATGACGGGCGCGTGTCCGCCCAGCTCCATCGTCGTCACCATCATCGTCTCGGCCGCGAGCTTCATCAGATGCTTGCCGACCGGAACCGAGCCGGTGAACGTGATCTTGCGGGTGACCGGGCTGGCGAGCAGGCGGCGCGACACTTCGTCCGGCACGCCGAAGACGAGCTGGACGACGCCCGGCGGGATCCCCGCGTCGATCACCGCCTGGACGATCGCCATCGCCGAGGCGGGGGCTTCCTCCGCCGGCTTCAAGATGACCGAGCAGCCCGCGGCGATCGCCGGAGCGATCTTGCGGGCCGGATTGTGGATCGGGAAGTTCCATGGCGCGAAGGCGGCGACCGGGCCGACCGGCTCCTTCATCACGAGCGAACGCGTCCCGGTCGGACGCATCAGAACGCGGCCGTAGATCCGCTTCGTCTCCTCACCCATCCATTCGAACAGGCCGGCGGCGCCCATCGTCTCGGCGCGCGTCTCGGGCAAGGTCTTGCCTTCCTCCATCGTGGCCAGGCGCGCGATCGTGTCCGCCCGCTCGCGGATCAGCCGGGCCGCACCCTTGAGCACCGCCGCCCGCTGGTCCGCGCTGGCCTTGCGCCATTCGCGAAAGCCGCGATCCGCGGCATCGAGTGCGCGATCGAGGTCGGCCGCGTCGGCCAGCGGGAGCTCGCCCAGCGGCTTCCCGGTGGCCGGATTGAGCACCGGCTGAGTGCGGCGCTGGTCGGCGCCGACCCACTCTCCATCGATGTGCAGGCCCAGCTTCGGATATTGGACGGTCGAGTTTTCCTGATCAGCCATGAAGGATTCCTGTGTTGGGAAAGGGGGGAGTAGGGGGCTAGCCGGCAATCTGCGCGGCGGTCGCCCAATTGCCGTGAAGGCCGGGCCGGATCCGGAAGGGAATGCCGAGCGTCGCGATCGGACCCTTGGCGACGTGCCGCGCCTCGAAGAGGAGCAGGCGCGAGCTTTGGGTATCGAGGCGGTTCTCGATCGCGACGAGATAGCCGTCGCCTTCCTCGGTCGAGCCGGGCCGCGGGACGAAAGCGGGCTCCTGAAGCGAGGAGACCGGGCCGAGCCAGTAGGTGTCCTTCTCCCCCGTCTCGAGGTCGATATGGGCAAGCGTGTTCATCAGCATGCCCGAGGCGCTGCGGCCGCCGGGCAGGTCCACCGGCTTGCTGAAGTCCTGCACGAGCAGGAAGCCATGACGGTTCTTGAGGCCGGTGAACCGGTCGTCGATCCGGGGAAATTCGCCGACGAGGTCGCTCAGCGGCTCCATCTGGATGTCCTCGCTGTTGGACCGAAGGTCGACCGTCCAGCGGGTCATGCGCGACGCCGCCTTCTGCGGATCGAACGGGTTGTCGTCGATGTCGGGAAAGAAGGGGAACATGTTCCCTTCCGCCATCGGCACGTCGAAATGGATCTTCGTGCCGTCATTATGGGCGTTCATGACGTGGCTGGCGAAGCAGACCGGCGCGGAGAACCACCTCAGATCCTCGGCCCCTCCCCCGCGCGGCAGGACGCCGAGATAGACCGGCTTCTTGGTGTCGAAGCCGAAATGCGGCTTGCGCGCCGCGAGCCGTTCCCAATCCGAGGTGATCGGCACGACGTGGAAGACCGCATAATCCTCGGTCACGCCGAAATCGTGCATCATGCAATAATAGGGAATCTCGAACCAGACTTCCTTGACGATCTCCCCCTTCGTGTCGATCTCGTAATAGACCATGTCGCGGCCGAGCAGCCCCTTGGCGGCGTAGCCGAAGGCGAGCATGTGGCCGGTCTTCGGATCGAACTTCGGATGAGCGGTGAAGGTCTGGCTCTTCATCTTTCCGCCGAAAGTGTAGACCGGATCGATCGTATCCAGCGTCTCCGGATCCATCAGGGTCGGCGGGCTGTCTTCCTTGAGCGCGTAGAGCTTGCCGGCATGGACGACGACATTGGTGTTGGCTGTCGAGCGGACGCGGCCCTTCGCCTCCTCGGTGTCGGTGAGCGGGTTGCGGTACATGCCGAACAAGGCGCGCCCGGCGGCACGCTCCATGTTGAACTTCTCGGTGCGCGCCCACTTCTGGCGAAGCGACACGTTGCCCCCCTGGAAGCGGAAGCGGGTGATCATGCCGTCGCCGTTGAACCAGATGTCGTCGCCGGAGAGGGGCGGGAATTGCGGGTCCGGGCACACACGGTAGAAAGCGCCGTCCAATTCCTCCGGCACCGCGCCGTCGATGACGGGGAGGCTGTTGACGTCCGCCTCCACGCCCGACGGCGCGAACATGCCGGTGAAGTTCGGGGTCTTGGGAAAGGTCATCGCGGTCATTGAGTCTGCTCCTCGCTGGGAATCACCGGGGCCAGCAGATGGGAATCCAAGCGGCCGCCGGTGCGGATGATGTGTCGGCCGACATTGCGCAGCTCTTCATGGCGCATCGACGACGGTCCGCCGGGAAGGTCGCCGTAGACATCCTGGCCCTGGACCTGGACGCGCAGCGACTCTCCCGCCCGGAACAGGGTGCTCGAGGGCCAGATCTCGATCTCGACCGGAACCGTGACTCCGGGCTCGAGCGGATCCTCATGGGTGTGCGGGTGGATGGGCTGCCAGGGAGTCGACTTCTCCTCGTCGAGCGCGCGATGGCTGGCACGCAGCCAGCCCAGCGCCGCCGGACCATCGTCGCAGATGGCGTAGAAGACGAAAGGCACGACGTTCCCGTCGCGGTCCAGCTTCTGGATCGCCACAAACAGGTCCATGTCGTTGCCGGCGTCCGTTTCCACCCACAGCTTGAGCTTCATGTGGCCGGTGAGCTCGGTGTCGTGCTCGAACTTCATGTCGAAGCAGGCGCGGCCGTCATCGGCATTGGGATCGTAGGACGCTTCGCCTTCCTCCCCGACCGGCGCCGGCGACAGGGCCAAGTCGCGCGCGTCGAGATGGAAAGGCGTGTAGACGGTGCGGGCGAGCGGCCATTCCAGCTCGTCGCGCCAATGGCCGACATGCGCGCGCTCGCGCACCTCGATCCGGACCTTGGGCCAATCGTCCGACGCCTTGCCTTCACCGCGCAGATACTGGTCGAAGAAGGCTCGCAGCAGCTCGACGTTCGGCGGATCGTAATAATGCTTCCACTTCTTCTGCCCGTGGACGAGCAGGAATTTGTCGGGCGAGCGTGCCGCCTTGTAGGCTTCGAGCGTACCGCGGGTGTGGAAGCCCTGGTCCGACCAGCTCGCGACGAAGAAGGCCGGGCATTCGATGCCGGCGAGATCCTGGACCTTGCTCTCCCAATATTCGTCCCAGAGCGGATGATCGATCATGCTCTGGATCGTGTCCTCGACCAAATTGGTGCCGTAGCGAAGGCCAAGGCCGGCGCGAGGGACGAAGCCGGTGTCGCGCATGCCGCCATGATAGCCGAACTCGCGATACCAGTCGGAGAAGGCCTCCCAGGGATTGATGGCGGCAAGGTGCGGCGGGTGGAGCGGCGCGACCTGATATTGGGCCGCGGCGAGATAGGAGACGCCGCTCATCCCGACCTTGCCGTTGCACCAGGGCTGCACGGCCAGCCATTCGATCAGATCGTAGACGTCGTCGCCTTCCTGCGCGCCCGCATGGTGGAAGTCGCCTTCCGAATACCAGGTGCCGCGAGGGTCCGGGAAGACGACGGCATAGCCGCGCGGACACCAATAGGACGGGTCGGGCGCCTCAAAGGCGGTATATTTGGAGATCCAGCCCGGCTGGACGTCGGCGGCGGGCCACAGGCTGTCGGACAGGTTGTGCTTGCCGTACGGGCTCCAGCCGATGATCGCCGGCACCTTGTCGGCCTCCGACCGGTTGTCGGGCAGATAGAGGTCGATCAGGATCTTCACCCCGTCGCGCATCGGTACCGCGATGTTGCGCTCGATCCTGAGGCCTTCCTGGCGCAGCACCTCATGCTGCGTGCCGGGATGCGGCGGCTTGAACTTGGCGAGCTTCGGATCGGTCGCCGGGATCATCAGCGGCTGGAAGCGCGGTCGGCTCGGGGGTGTGTCGGGCATGGCGATCCTCCCTCAAAGCACCTGGAAATAATGGATGCGATTGGCGCCGGGGACCTTCTCGGCGACTCCGACGAAGATGTGGCGATTGAGCCAGGCGTGGGGCCCGTCGGGCACGTCGAACTTGGGCGAGACCCGCATATAATATTCATGGTCCGCGACGGGCTCGTTGCGGGACATCTTCGCCATCGCCTCCTCGGTCCCCCAGCGATAACCGCGGCTCTGGAGATAGACGTGGGTGCCGTCGTCGAGCTCGAACAGGTAGCGCGCGTCGAAATCGATCACGCCGTCGGCGCGCACCAGCGGAAAGTCGCCGCCGCTCATCGGGAGGACGATTCCGTTGATCTTGCCTTCGACCTTGCCCTGTGCCGCCCAGACCGCAGCGCGGGTCATCCCCGTCGAGGACGGCTTCAGATACACCGCCTTGGTGAGGTCGATCGAGACGGTGAAGGCATGTTCCAGGCGCGGCTGAAAAGGATGGGGCTGGTCGGTCATGCTGTCGCTTCCTGCATCGTTTGGGTGAGGTCCTGCTCGCCGAGATCGCGGCGCATCGTCCGGGTGGCGAGCAAGGCGTGGATGCCGCCCCAGACGAAGAAGAGCGCGCAGGCGACGAGCGCGTAGCGGAGGCCGTGCTCGGCGGCCGCGGCGCAGGCGGCGGCAAGGTCCGACCCGGCAGCGGCAGGCGCGACGCCACCCGGGCACATCGCCGCGAAATCGCCGGCAAAGGCGCGGCTCGCGAGCCAGTCGCTCACCTGTCCGGTGAAGACCGGGCCGAGCCCGCCGCCGACCATGTTCATCACGAACAGGAACAGGGCGGCCGCGGAAGCGCGCATCCGCGGATCCATCATGTTCTGGGTCGCGCCGACGGCCGGGCCGAGGAAGGCGAAGCCGATCGGCGAGGAGATCATGAGAAGAACCAGTGCGGCCCGGAAATCGTCCTGGAGCAGACCGGCGATGTAGACCGGCGCACCGAGGATCATCAGCAGACCGGGGCCCCATCCGTACCAGCGGCTGTCGCCCCGGGCGAGACGCGCGATCCCAAGGCCCAGCACGGTCGTGCCAAAGGCTGCGGCCAAGCCGGTGATCAGTCCGAAATAGGCGCCCGCCTCGCTGAAGCTGAGGCCGAAGGAGCGGACGAAGAAGGCCGGAATGAACAGGTTCAGCCCGAGATTGCAGAAGATCGCGAGCGCCGCCAGCATCGTCAGGTGCATGAATGCGGGCTTGCCCCCGATCCGCTTCAGCACCTCGAGAAGCGGCGGCACGTCCTCGCTGCGCCGCCCGGCCGGATCGAACGTGCCGCGCGGCGGCTCGCGCAGGCCGAGCAGGACGATCAGAGCGAGCACGAGGCCCGGCACGCCGGCGATGACGAAGGCCGCTTGCCAGCTCAGAACGTCCGAGGCCCAGCCGCCGAGGAAGGCCCCGGCGGCCGAGCCGATCGGGACGCCGAGGCCGAGGATGGCGACGGCCGACGCCCGCGCCCTGGGTGGATATTGATCGGAAAGGAGCGAGTAGCAGGTCGGGGCGCAGCCGGACTCGCCGAGACCGACCCCCATTCGCAGCAGCAGCAAATGGGCGAAGCTGGTGGCGAGCGCGCAAAGCGCGGTGAAGGCGGACCAGGTGGCGAGCGCGGCCGAGATGATCCAAACCCGATTGAACCGTTCCGCCAGCCGCGCGATCGGGATTCCGCCGGCGGTATAGACGAACATGAAGAGGATCCCGCCGAGCAGCCCGAATTGCGTATCGCTGATCAGCAAGTCGCGCTTCAGGGCCGGACCCAGGGCCGCGATGATCAGCCGGTCCAGCGAACTCGAAGCATAAATGGCGACCAGCAGCGTGAGCATCCAGCCGCGGTAGGAACGCGTATAAAGGGGAGCCGTGGCCGTGGCGGCAGAGTCCGTCATCGCGCGGCGAAGGCTCCGCCTTGGAATCCCGTTACCACCGTAAATCCGCCTGCCGGCGCGGTCGCGCCGGAGCAGGCGATTTGCGGCTGAACGGTCACTGGCACTGGCACTCCTCGCAACTCGACACGGGCCCATCCCGGAAGGGGGCGGCAGCAGGCCCTCCCCCATCCGCCGTCAGCACAGCCGGGGTGCCGGCGCCGGCGATGCCGGCACCGGCCCCGGATCAAAGGGCGAAGCGGACACCCAGGCGATAGGAACGGCCAACCACGTCGTAGAGGACGTTGTTGGTCGGGCCAAAGCTGGACGGAAGATCCTTCGGCGGGTCCTGATTGAACAGGTTGTTGACCACGCCGAAGACCTCCACGCTCTGCTCGCCGCGCTCCCAGACGGTATATTGCGCATTGAGGTTCACGTAGGTCACGGCGCCGACCTTGTTGTCGCTGATGCTGTTCGGAAGCGACGGGTCATAGCCGTCCTGGTGCGGACCGATATTCAGGACGTTGTAGACCCCGCTCGAAATGTGCCGGATCTGGAGCTGCGCGGCGAACGGATCCCCCTGATAGGTGATGAAGCCGTTGATCGTATAATCGGGAACGCCCGACGGCTGCGAAACGCCCGAGCCGTTCTGGCCCGCACGGTCCACCGCGATGCCGGAGGTGTCGACGGTGATCAGGTCCTTCACGAAGGTCGCGAGCACGCGCAGGTTGAGCCGGTCGTCGCTCTCGATGCCGAGGCTGGTGAGCGGAAGGGTGTAGTCCGCCTCCACGTCCCAGCCGCGGGTGATGAGCGTGTTCAGGTTCAGCTGCGGATTGATGATCTGCGTGAGCTGACCGGCCTCGTTGCGGATGACGAACTCGCAAAGCGCCTGATCTCCGCCGACGCAGCGGTCGCGGATGATCTGCGCGCCGAGCGTGCTGATCGCGCCGTCCAGCGAAATGTCGAACCAGTCGACGGAGGCCCGGAAGTTCCCGGCCCCGCCGAGATTGGCGGTGACCACCGCTCCGGCCGTCCAGGTGTCCGCCACCTCGGGCTGAAGCGCGGTGTTCCCGCTCAGCAGGGTCGGCACGAGCAACCGGCCCGCCGCGCCGTCGTCGACCGTCTGGAACGAGCTTTGCGGCGCGCCATAGAGTTCGAACAGGTTCGGCGCACGAATGTCGCGCGACCGCGTGCCGCGGAACCGGATGAACTCCACAGGTTGCCAGTCGGCGCCGATCTTCCAGGTCTCGACGCGGCCGCTATTGCTGTAGTCGGTCACGCGAATCGCGCCGTTGAGCTCGGCGCTTCGGGCGAATGGGAGGTCGCGCGCGAGCGGCAGCGCCAGCTCGACGAAACCTTCCTTGACGTCGAGATCGGCCTCGCCGCCGGCGATGCCGCCGCCCGGGCTGGTGTGGAAGTCGTTCCTCGCCGAGATGGCGTCGGTGACGCTGCTGACGCTGTCCTTGCGATACTCCAGGCCGCCGGCGAAAGAAAGCGGGCCTGCCCAGAGATCGACGATGTCGCCGCGCAACGTCAGCGCGACGACGTGCTGCTTGAGGGTCGTGTCCTGCTGCGCCGTCTCGGTGACATAGTCACGCGCCGCCGACGAGGAAGCGCCCTCGCCGAACGGATTCAGCGGCACGCATCCTGCCGCCGCCGGATTGAAACCCGGGCCGGGAAGCGTGGCACGGCAGACGATCTGGCCGGTGCCCGGGTCGCGAACCGCGTCGATCGCGAAAGCCATGCGCGAGTTGACTGTCGTGTTGTACCCGCGCTGGCGGTAGTCGGTCTGGCCGTACTGATAATAGCCGTCGAGGTTCCAGTTTCCGCCGAAGTCCCAGCTGAACCCGCTTACGGCGCGGAACGTGTCGCGGGTGACGTCGCCGACCTGCGGGCCGAGATCGTTCCAGATCCGGCCGAACGGCAGGGTGGCGAGGTTGAGGTTCACCATCTGCTCTCGGACCGAGTCGGGCAGGAAGGCATTGTCGCGACGGATCTGGTAGGATCCGGGCGGCGCCACGTCGCGGCGGCTGGCGCCGAGAATGGTCCCGTTCACATGACCGTAGGACACCTGCGCAAAGACGTTGATGTCGTCGGTGAGGTCGTAGTCCAGGTTGGAGAAGATGTTGATCCGCTCGCTCGGGGCGGATAGCGGGAAGAATTGGTAGAAGGGCAGGATGGGATCCCCGCCGCCGCTCTGGAAGAGACCGGAGCCGTAGACGCCGTAATCGTGCTGGAAGGTCGTGCCGTTCGGGTTGAACTCGGTTCCCCGCAGCGGGCCGCCGACGATCAGGCCGTTGAGCGAAGCGGTCGCCGTGCGCGCATTCGGCATGATGATGATGGCCGGCTGCCCGGCGATGACGCGCTCGGTCGTGCTTCCGGGGACGAACGGGTTGTTGACCGTGTTCCAGCTCTCCGCACACCAGTCGCGCGTATAGCAGTCGCCGGCCCCCTGATTGTTCACATATTCGGCACCGACGATGAAGCGCCACCGGTCGGAACCGAAGTCGGTGCCGTAGGCGAGCGACACGAGGAGCTCGTCATTGTCGCCCTCCTCCGACATGCCATATTGCACGGTGCTGCGGACCCCGCGCAGGTCGCGGTTGATGATGAGGTTTGTGACGCCGGCGACGGCGTCGGAACCGTAAGCCGCGGAAGCGCCGCCGGTGACCACCTCGACGCGCTGCAGCAGCGACGAAGGAACGAGGTTGAGGTCGACCGTATTCGCCGGAGTGAAGCCGCCGCCCGCAACGGCGGAAGCGACGACCCGCCGGCCGTCGATAAGGACCAGCGTCCGGTTGCCGCCGAGGCCGCGAAGGTCAGCCGTCGAGGCGCCGAGATTGCTGACGAAGATGGCGGTCGTGGCGGGCGAGCTCTGCGCGCGAAAGGCGGGAATCTCGTTCAGCACCTGGGCAATATTGGACGCGCCCTGGCGCTGGATCTGCTCGTCTCCGACGACGGTGACCGGCGTCGGCGTCGTGAAGCCGGAGCGCGCGACCCGCGATCCGGTGACGACGATCGCCTCCTGCTCCTGGACGGGCGCCTCGGCCGACACAGGCGTGTCCTGGACCTGCTGCTCGACCGCTTGAGTCTCGGCGGAAGGATCGGCGAGGACCGATTCGTCCGTCTGGGCGAGAGCGGCCCCGGGAAAGGCCGCCAGGCCCGCGGCCACCGCCACCATGCTGACTCCGCGCGTGCAAACGACGCGAGACAGAACCTTGCCGAATCCTTGCATGCATCTCTCCCTTGCTGGGTGCCCTCCACCTTCTCGCGAGTGGATTTAGCCGTTGATCTCTCAACGAGCGTTGTTATCTCAATGATGCGGGGCATACAAGAGGTGCTCCGCCAGATGTTTCATTCGCGAGACGGTCTGGAACGATAGGCAGAGAGCGCTATAGCGCCGCAGGGGGAGCGAGAACGGCAATGACCGTCGATAAATCCGTTGACCGAAAGAGCTCGAAGCGGCGGGAAGAGCCCCTGATCGCGCCCGACATTCCGGGCTGGCTGGCGCCGCAGCTCGATTCTCCGACCTTCCGGCTGATGATCGTCGCCAAGCTCATGGACCGGCTCACCAGCCGCCAGCTCGCCGAGTTCGACCTGACTTATGCGCAGTGGCGGCTGCTGAGCCGCCTCGCCATCCATGGCGACCTGACCGTACGTCAGGTGGCCGACATCGCCTCAGTGGACCGCGCCGAAGTGAGCCGGGCCGCACCGGCGCTCGAAAAGAAGGGCCTGACCGACCGGCGCCCGAGCGCCACCGGCATCCCGGTCCTGTTCGCCACCCCCAAAGGCCGCAAGCAATTCGAATTGATTGCGCGCGCGCGCAACGCCTTCCACCGAACCCTGCTCGCCGATTTCGACGAGGAGGAGCGGCGGCAGTTCGACCGCTCCATCCACAAGGTCGCGGCGCGGCTGGTCGAGATGGGGCGGACCCGCGAGTTCAACCGCGACTGAGCGCGCCCGGGTGATCCCGCCGGCCAAACGCACCGGCTCCGCCCAAGGGTCTACGATCAGAATTCGCCCGGCTCCTTGTAGGGATCGCTCGCTTTCACCAACCGGGCCTTCGGATCGCCGACCCAGGGCATCTCCTGGCGCAGCCAATGGCGTATTTCGAGCGATCGGAATCGCCATTCGCCGTCATGCCGGGCGCAGATCGCCTCCCAGTGGCCGTGCAGGAAGGCGTGGTAAGTGTTCGTCGTCTGCTCGAGCCGCGTCACCGACCAATAGACCTTGGCGGAGATGAACTCTCCCTCGCGCTCGATCAGGAAATTATGGGGATGATGCTGACGCCCCATGAAGGCGTAGGGCCGACCGTACCACAACCCTTCGACCATCGACCTGATCTCGTCGCGCCCCTGGTAGCGCTTCGGCGGGAAATGCTCGATCCAGCCGTCCGGCGTGAAGCGATCGAGAAAGGCGGCGAGATCGCCGGTATTGAGCGCCCAGCAATATTTCGCGAACAGCTCCTGGATGTCGAGCCGCTCCTCGACGGTGGGTTTCGACATGCGGGTCATTCAATTCTCCTTCCTCGGCCGACGGGCCGCGTTCGAACTTCAGCGGCCCACCCCAGGGGCCGCGGCCCCGTGCGCGACGAACAGATGGGCGGCGAGCGTGCGGGGCAGCCTGGCTTCAGCAGCCGGTCGGAATCGCCGGCCGGCGTGCCGGCGATCATGGCTGCGCCGCAGGCTGGACCGAGATCGAGCGCCGGATCGCCCGCGCCGCGAGATAATAATGGCCGGCTCCCCAGGCGTAGAGCGCCATGCTGCTCATCAGCGCATAGCGAATTCCCTGCGCGGAGGCGGACTGACAAGCCGGCAGCGAGGCCGCCGCATCACCGGAACAGACGGCGCCATGATCGCCGGGAAAGGCGGCCGAGGCGTAAAGATCGCTGACGAAACCGAGCAGAGGCGGTCCCAGCCCGACGCCGACCAAGGTCGAGATGAAGAAGAAGACGAAGGCGGCCGTGGCCCGCTCCCGCACGCCCACCATGTTCTGGAAGGCAACGAGGGTTGGAATGCTGTGGAAGAAGAGGAGGATGCCGCCGCAGACCTGGAAGCCCAGGGCGATCCTCGAATCCCCGATCGAATAGCCGACCAGATAGAAAGGGACGGCCAGGGCCATGCCGAATGCGGGAACCAGCGCATAATATTGCGGCCCGCGCCGGGCGATGAAATCGATTCCGAAGCCCGCCGTGGAGAATCCGACAGTCGCGGCAACGCCGCTGAGGATGCTGAAATAGAAGCCGGCTTCCAGGATCGAAAGGCCGTGAACGCGCATGAAGAAAGGACTGGCGAAGGCGCCGCCGGCATAGAGGCCCATGGTCGCCAGCGCGAGCCCGGCAAGCATGTGCCGGAATTCCGGACGGCCGCCCATCGTCCGCAGCACGGCACCGAGCGGCGGCACGCCGTCCGCCGAAGGCCCCGGATCGGAGAGGCCGCGGGGCGGCTCGCGCAAGGTCAGCTTGATCAGCAAGGCGACGATCAGACCGGGGCCGGCGACGGCGATGACGGCGATCCGCCAGCCGAATTCGTGGGCGATCAGCCCGCCGGCAATCGCCCCGAACACGGACCCGACCGGCGCCCCAAGCTTCATCACCGTCATCGCCGCCCCGCGCTGCCGCGGCGGGAAATGGTCGGCGAGGAGCGAAACGCTGGGGGCCTGGACGCCGGCTTCGCCGATGCCGACGCCGATCCGGTACAAGAAGAGGTGCCAGAAGCTCGCCGCCGTGCCGCACAGGACGGTCATTGCGGAGAAGAGTCCGACCGAGACCGAGATGATCGTGACGCGACTGCGCCGTTCGGCGAGCCTGGCGATGGGAAGCCCCAGGACCGAGTAGAGGATGGCGAAGCCCAGCCCCCCGAGCGCGCCGAGCTGGAAGTCGCTGAGGCCAAGATCCTCCTTGATCGCCTGGCCGAGCGTCTGGACGATGACTCGGTCGACATAGCCGAAGGCGGCGACGAGCAGGATCAGCGTCAGCAACCAGGCGCGATAGGCTCGACCATATTCGGGCTGATCACTCACGCGCGCTGGTCCCCTCCGAAGCTCGGCGGGGGCGCCCCGCCCTCTCCCGGTCCTGCCTTCTGCGGACAGAGCCGTTGATGACTCAATGGTCCTTGCTAACTCAAGGGATTGGCAGCGGCAACCCTGCGCCGCGGGCGCAAGACGGTCCCTGCCCCTTTTATCGAGGTCGGGCGACTATTCGCCGCGCTGGCGCGGCAAAGCGAGCGCCGCGACGGCGACGATCAGCATCGGCGCCGCGAAGACCAAAGCGATGGCCAGCTGGCTGAACTGCATGGCAAGCAATATCCCGCCGATCGCCGGCCCGGCGATCGCCACCAGGCGCCCGAAGCCGGCCGTCCAGCCGATGCCGGTGGCGCGCATTTCCGTCGGATAGGCGCTGGACGCGATCGCGTTTATTCCGCCCTGCGCGCCGACGACGAACGCCCCGAACAGGATGCTGATCGCCACGCCCACGGCGACGCTCAGCGGCGAGACCGCGAACAGCATCAGGCCGCCAGCCGCGATAAGCGAGCAGACGGCAACGGCGAGCGGGGCGCCGACCCGCTGGATGAGCAGGCTGAGGAGGATCGGGAGCAGGATCGCACCGATGACCGAAGTGGCGACGATTCGCGCCGCGACGACCATCGGGAAGCCGCCATAAATGTGCAGATAAGTGGGCAACCACGCCGCGACCATGTTGAGGACGAGCACGCTCATCGCGCTCATGCCGGCGATGAGGAAGGTCGTCCGCCTCCGCTCCGGCGCAAACAAGGCTGCGGCCGGCAGCTTCCCGGTGACCGGCTCGCTGAGCCGGAAGGTCGCGTCCGCTGGGAGCGGCTCGCCAAGCACCTTTCCGATCACCCGTTTCGCCCGATCGCCGGCGGGATCCTTCAGCACCAGGAAACGCGGCGACTCGGGCAGGACCAGGAAGAGCAAAGGCAGGATGAGGAGCGGAATCGATCCGCCGAGGAGGAAGATGCCCGACCATCCGAAACGATCGGCCAGGGTCGGCGCGATGAAGCCGGCGGTCGCCGCGCCGATGGCGTAGAGCGCCGAGAGCAGGACGACCACGCGCTGGCGCTGCCCGAAGGACGAGATTTCGGTGACGAGCGCGATCACGTTCGGGATGACGCCGCCGAAGAAGATGAAGGCGGCCAGCCGCAGCAAAGCGAGCTGGCCGACGCTGTCGGCCGCCGCGGCTGCGAGCGTGAGCAGGCTGAACATGAGGATGCAGGCGAGGACGGTCGGACGCCGTCCGAACCGGTCTGCCAACGGCGAGACGATGGCGTAGCCGAGCGCCAGCCCGACCCCCTGGGCCGAGAAGATGAGGGCGATCATCGCAGGCTCGGTGCGGAAGGCCTGCGCCAGGGTCGGCACGATGTTGCCGACCATGTACATGTCGAAGCCCTCGATGATCATGACCAGGCCGCACAAAGCGAAAACCATCATGCGATAGGCGCCGAACGGCCGGTCGAGCAGGCGCTCCACCGCCAGCGGCTCCGAGGCGCTTCCTGGGCCGAGATTCGGCTCCCCCCGCCCGGCCGCGGCTGGCCCGTCCGCGCGGTTCATGTGCGCCTCCCGTCGCTGATCTCGAGCAGGCGCACGAGATCGGCCAGGGTCGCCGTGACCGGCGTCGCCACGCCGCGGGCTTCGCCGAAGCGCGCCACGGCTCCGTTGATGGTCTCGATCTCCGTAGGGCGGCCGGCGAGCCGATCCTGAAGCATGGAGGCCTTGTGGCCGCGATGATTCTTCATCGCGAAATCGACCTTCGCATCGATCGGCGCCCGATCGAGCTCGATGCCGTGGGCCGCCGCAACGGCAACCACCTCCCCGACGATCGCCCCGGCGATTCTGCGCCCCGGCGGCGCATCCATGCCGCCGACGGTAAGCCCGGTGACCGTCGCCATCGCATTGAGCGCGGCATTGAAGGCGACCTTTTCCCAGACAGCCGCCTGGACCTGCGGATCGACGTCAGTCTCGAGCCCGGACCGATTGAACAGTTCGGCAACCGGCGGTGCCGCCGCCTGTGCCTGCGGTACATGGCCACCGAGCCGCACATGCCCCTTGCCGTGCGAGGCGATCCGGGTCGGCCCCTCCAGATCGGCCGGGAAGTCGGTGACCCCCATCAGGATGGACGCAGGGGCGAAAGTCTTCGCCAGTGCCTCCGCATTGCCGATCCCGTTCTGAAGCGTGAGTGCGGTCACCCCCGGACGGGCCAGATGCCCGACCGACGCCGCGGCGGCTTCGCTGTGCATGCTCTTGGTGAAGAGCATGACGAGATCTGCCGGTCCTTCGACCTGGGCGGCGGTCAGGGCCCGGACCGGCACTGTCCTTTCGCCCTCGTCGTCGCGCAGGGTGATTCCGTCACGACCGAGCGAATCGAGCCTCCCTCGATCCACGTCGACCAGGGTCACCGAGGCGCCGCACTCGGCGAGCTTCGCCGCGAACAGGCACCCCATGGCGCCTGCGCCGACGATCACCACCTCGTTGATGTCCAATTCTCCAAGCTCCCGATGACCGCAACGGGCCAGCCGGCCCTTCAGTGGCATGCTGGATATTAGGACGATGACAGGAGGTCCAGCCGGGAACCATGGCCGCATCGGCACAAGCGTCGGCAAAGCGCGAGGACAAAAGAGAGCGCCTCAATCGGGTGCCGACGTGTCCCTGCCAGACGATGCGCGCTGGACCACTGCCGAACCGGATCGACTAACGTTCGGCAACTTCACCCTCATCCAGCCAGGGTGGGCTTGGTGCGGCGCGATCATCCCGACGGACCGAGCCCAACGCCGGATCATTCTGGCGCGGCGTGTCGTAGAGGCTCCGCTCGACCACCGATCGGTCGCGGCTTGAGATCACCCAGACCTGGTCAAAGGCATCTTCCGCAATTTCCGGTGCCGGCTTACCGCTGGCGCGGGCGATGATTTCCGCCGCAAAGTCCTTGCTGGCGACGACGAGCACGGGGCCTTGTTCTCGCGCCAGCTCGCCCATGAGCGCGTCGAGTTTGTGCGGGTCGAACAGCTTTGGGTAGAGGCCCAGCTCGACGGCGAGCCAGGCCGACGAATCGAGCGAGACCTGCTCCGTGGCCGTGTAGATCGCCGCCGGCGGCGGCAAATTCCCGAACGCGTTTGCCAGCCGCCGCGCATTGTTCGCGCCGGCCTCGGACAGGCGGGCATGACTGCCCGTGCCGCGATATTCGAGATGGCGCATCACATAGAGATCCGGGAAGTGGGGAGCCGCCACCGCTGCGGGCCCGCTCGCCAGCAGGAGCAACGAGACCAGAATGCGAAGAATGATCATGAGACGGCTCCCCGGCCAAAGTTAGAATCGAGCTCGTGCGCCGACGAAGAAACGCCGGCCGACGACATCCCACACCGTCGGATCGGAATTGTCGCTGGCAAGGGCGGAGCCGAGGATCGGCGGATCCTTGTCGAACAGGTTGTCGATGCCGCCGAAGAGCTCCAGCTGCTCGTTGACGCGCACGGCCCCGGAGACGTCGAACAGCCAATGGCGAGGCGCCCGTTCGACCGCGGCGGTGACACCCTCCTTCAGCTCGATGTCGTCGACCATCCGGCCCTGAAGGCGGAACGTGACCGGTCCGCTATTGTAGGTTGCGCTCAGATTTAGCTTGAAGTCGGGGATCAGCCAGAAGCCGCTGCCGCCGCCGCAGCCGCCCCCCATGTAACCGGCGCATTCGAGCGCGGGCTGCCCGGACACGACCTGGGTCGAGCGGCTGAACATCCAGGCGGCCACGGCCTGCAGGCTGAGCTCCGCCCCATCTCCTGACAGCGACACCGCGTCCGGCAGGCCCAAGCGATAGTCCGCCTGCACATCGAGACCCTCCGCCCTCAGCGAGCCGATATTGCTGAGGTTGGTGTTGACGAAATCGATCTGGCCATTGGCGAGGCGCGTGATCGCGCGACACGTTTCCGACTCGGGATCCAGGTTGGTGAAGCAGTCGTTGAGCGTCTGCGCGGCGTTGATGGTGGTGATCGCATCGTCGACCTTCACGTTGAAATAGTCGACGGTGATGTTGAGGCGTGGAACGAAGGGCGGCGAGATCACCGCACCGATCGTGTAGGTCTTGGACTTTTCTTCACGAAGGAGAGGATTTCCGCCGCTCCGCGCGCTGAGGCCGGTCGATTGCTGCGTGAAGGTCGGCAGGTCGGCGCGGTTGACGCCCTGCAGTACGCAGAGGTCCTGCTGCGCCGGGGTCGGCTGCCGCGCGGCGACGCACGGATCGACGCCGGTCGTGAAGCCGATCGTGATCGGCGAGAACAGCTCGTCGAGCGAGGGCGCGCGGATAGCGACGTTGTAGGCGCCGCGCAGCCGCACCCAATGGACCGGCGCCCATTCTCCGCCCGCCTTCCAGGTGAAGACGCTGCCGACGGTGGTGTAGTCGGAATAGCGCGCCGCCCCTTCGATCGCGAGCGTGTCGAAGAATGGCCGGTCGGACAGAATCGGAATGCGGAGCTCGCCGAAGACTTCCTTCAGGCTGTACTCGCCGGCGATCGGGCTCTGCGATCCGGTGCCATATTCACCGGCAACGTCCTGCGGGCTCGGGCGGAAGGAATATTGGTCTTTCCGATACTCGGCGCCCACCGCCATCGCCACCGGGCCGGCGGGCAGATCGAAGAGCTGGCCGCTCAGCGAGGCACCCGCGACGTTCCGGGTGAACCGGTCGTTCGAGACGCGCTCGGGCGTGAGAAAGGCGCTGGCCCTCGGATCGATGGTGTCGAGGCCGAATATCGAGACGGGGACGCAGCCGCGGGACGGATCGACGCAGACCACCTCGCCTTGCGCGTCGACGGTGGCGTTAAGGGCCTGGGAGAGACGCGTCTGCGAGATCACGCCCTGGGCGCGTTCCGTGCCGGTGGTGCGCTGATATTGGTAGAAGACGTCCCAGCGCCACCTGTTGCCGCCAATATCGAAGTCGCCGCGAAGCCCGCCGGTCAGGTTGCGTGAGTGGCGCTCGAACGAATAATTGCGGAAGCCGAGCTCGTTGGCGCGGCGGCCGGCCCCCGAGACCGCGGCCGTCCCGTCGCCATCGGGATCGAACAGCGCGCTGTTGTCGACGAAGAACTGACGCACCGCGGGCAACAGGATCGGGTTGGTCGCATAGTTCGGCACCAGGAAGGTGGAAGCGCCCGCGCCCGGCGTGACCGGCGTGAACGAGTCCGACGCCTGCTGATACGAATTCTCGCTGTTGATGTAGTAGACCTCGCCATAGGCCTCGATCCGGTCGGTCAGCTCATAGCGGGCCATTCCCGAGACCTGCGTGCGCTGCAGCGGGCGCAGGTGATATTGGCCGATGGCGAAGTTGAACGTGTCTTCCGGCGCGCAATAAGGCAGCACGGCGCCGGCTTCGCCGAAGCGTATGCCGGTGAGGCTTGAGCAGGGGCCGCTCGGCGTGAGATCGACCCCGACGAGCTGCGCGCGCTGGGTGGTGCTGAGGCCGATTCGCGTGCCGGGAATGCTGCCCGAGCCGCCGGGGACCAGCATGCCGTTCACCGTGTCGAGCGGCCGCGCGGAGTGCCAGCGGTCCTCCTTGAAGATCGCGCCGCGGTCGGTGAAGCTCGCCGAGAGAGTGACGTTGCCCCGGTCGTCGGCGAAATTGGTGCCGACCGTGAGGTCGGCCTTGTGGGTCGCGCCATCGCCGCGGAAGGTGCCGCCATACTGATAGCTTCCTTCGACGCCTTCGAAGTCGCGCTTCAGGATGAAGTTGACCGCGCCGGCGACGGCGTCCGAGCCATAGACCGCCGAGGCGCCGCCGGTGATGACGTCGACCCTCTGGACGAGCGCGTCGGGAACGCTCGCAAGGTCGACCAGGCCGTCCGAATTGGCCGGAATGAATCGGCGGCCGTTGACGAGCACCAGCGTACGCGCTGCGCCGAGGCCGCGCAGGTTAGCGGTCAGCACGCCCGAGCCGCCGCCGCCATTGACGTTCGACGAGTTGCCGGCGGCGAGCTGCGGATATTCGTTGAGCGTGCTTTCGAGCGTCACATTGCCCGAAAGACGCAGGTCCTGCTCGCCGATCACGGTCGTTGGACTGGGCGCCGCCAGGTCGTTGCGGATCAGGCGCGAGCCGGTGACGACGATCTCTTCGGAAGCCGTCGGCGCCGTGCCGGTCACGTCGGTCGGCGCCGTTTCTGCCGCGGGCGGCCGCGCGTCGGGCGATTGGGCGAACGCGGGATGGGCGAGCAGGCTGGCTCCGCCGAGCAGCGCGGCCACTGCAGCACGGCGCGGTGGAAAGAATCGGCTTCCGCTGACGGTCGTGGTCATGGCATTCCCCTCTCTCTTTTTCGTTCTATGTTGCTTTTGCCGCCGAACGGGGTTCGCGCCCGCCCTCACAGCCGGAGCGTCGCCTGGCCGTGTTCGAGTGTGAGCGGCACGGTCCTTTCCTCGCCCGCGACACGCACGGCGAAGGTGCGCGGCGAGGCAGGGCCGTGTGACTGGCGGACGTGGAGCGTGCGGCGCGCATCCGACCAGCGGAAGGCGAACCGGCTATAGTCGCCCCGCCGGTAGGCGAAGCTGTCGCCGTCGTCCTCGTAGAGATCCCCGCCGCCGTCGGCGCCCGGATGGACCAGAAGCGTGACGGGTTCGTCGCTCCTCTCGCCCGTATGCTGCTTGACGGGGCCGAGCGGCACGACCGCGCCGGCGCGGACGTAGAGCGGCATCGTCGCCAGATCGACGGCGCGGTCGATCTCGCGGCCACCCTCGATCGGCTGGCCGGTCCAGAAGTCGATCCAGCGGCCCCGTGGAAGATAGAGGCGCCGCTGGGTGGCGCCCTTCTCGACGACGGGGGCGACGAGGATGTCCCGACCGAACAGATATTGGTCGCCGCGGCTCACGGCCTCCGGCTCGTCATGATGGAACCACAGCGATCGGATGATCGGCATGCCGGTAGAGACGCACTCGTGGACTGCCGTGTAGAGATAGGGAAGGAGGCGGTAGCGGAGCTCCAGATACTGCCGGCAGATCGGCTCGACGCGGTCGTCCCTCAGGTCTGCGGGATCGGGATTCCATTGGGCGGTCTCCGGGAATCCGCGCTCCCCCTTCGTCCATCCCCAGGGCAGGTGCATCCGCCAGTCGCGACCGTGCGAGCGGAAGAGCGGCGTGAAGGCGGAGAATTGGAACCAGCGCGTGTAGAGCTCGCCGGTAAACTCGTCGCGCGACTGGAAGCCGCCGATGTCGGTGCCCCAATAGGGGATGCCGCTGATGGCCGTGTTGATCGCAATCGGAACATGCGTCGCCAGCGCCGCCCACCGTGACTCGACGTCGCCCGACCATAGGAACGCCGCGAAGCGCTGCATGCCTGCAAAGCCGTTGCGGTGGAGCGCGTAAGGGCGCTTGTCCGGACGGTAGAGCTGCGGCCCCTCGAAATACATTCGGTTGCGCGCGAGGCGCGACGGCGGATCGAGACCGTCGCCTTGGTCGGGCCACCAACCATCGACCCCGATGTCGATCAGTGGCTTGTGGAAGGGCCAGTAGCAGCTGACCTGCCGGTCGGGCGGCCATCGGCCGTCGGGCAGGCGACCGCTGGGCAAAAGCGGGGCGGTGCAGGGATCGGAGACGCGGCCCATGAGGCGGCGCCCTTCCAGGACGACGTGGATGACGACCTTGAAGTTCTCGGCCTTCAGCGCCGCAAGCGACGCGGCGGGGTCCGGGAAGACCTTGGGGTTCCAATCGAACTCGCCATTGTAGCTGTTCCAGCCGGCGGGCGCGAAGCCGGTGCTGAGGTAGATCATCGCATCGCAGGGAAGCTTGCGCGCGCGGAACTCCTTCGCCTCCGCAATGATCTCTTCAGGCGTTCCCAAGGCGCGGTGCGACTGCTGGTAGCCGAGCGACCAGAGCGGCGGCATCTCGGGATAGCCGGTAATCTCGGCATAAGCGCGCATCAGCCCGGCAGGCTCGCGCGACGCGACCACGAAAAGGTCGAGCGGCCCGCCCGAGACCGTCGGCGTGAAGCGTCCGCGCATGCCTGTCATGTCGAACGATCCGACCGGCTGGTGGATGAACATCGCCCAGCCAGCGGTGCCGACCAGCCACTGGATCGGAACACGCGAGCCGTGCGTCGCGAGCCTGTAGCCGCCGGCGCCGCTCCTCATTTCATCGAGGGAACCGCGCCGATCGAACTGCGGCCCGCCCTGGCCCAGCCCCAGAAGCGGGCTGTCGCCGAGCTCGAAGGACAGCGAGCCGGCTTCCCAGGCGAACTCCTGCACCTTGCCGCCGGCCGCGTCGGTCACGACGATCGAAAGCGGGTCGGATCCGACGCGAAAGGTGAGACCGCCGCAACGCAGGGTATGTGGCCTGCCGCCGATCCTCATGCGCGCGGCCGGCGCCGGCCACTCGCGCTCCGCCAGCGAGCCGCTTTCCTCAGGTTCGATCGCTACCCCGTCGACCAGGGGCAGCAGCGAGAGGCGCACGATGCCGCCACCGATGTCGGTGAGCCGCAGCTCCAGCGGAGGCTGGGTCGCCGCGCCGACCGCCGCGGCCGCGCGCGTGCCGAGCATTGCGAACGTGGCGGCGATCGCCTGCAGGCTGCCGCGGCGCGTCAGTCCGTGCTTCATCATGCCTTCCCTTCGTTCGATGCTGCGGCACGGATCGGCTCGACGATCGATGCGATGTCGAACTGTTCGAATCCCGCTTCGCCCGCGGCGAGATAGCGGTCGCGAGCGGCTCGCGCCGAAGCAAGGTCGATGCCCGCCGCGCCGAAGGCCGCGGCGGCATAGGTGAGATCCTTCGCCATCAGCGGGACCAGGAAATGCGGCGCGTAGCTGCGGTCGAGCATCCGCTGACCGACGGCGCGAACGAGGGGGCTGCCCGGCGCCCCGGCGCCGAGCAGCGCCAGCGACCGGGCGGGATCGAGGCCGCTGCGCTCGATCATCGCGACGGCCTCGGCGAGCGAGGCGGCCTGCACCCCGCACAGGAAGTTGTTGACGAGCTTCAGCGTCGCTCCGCTGCCGACGGGCCCGAGATGCTCGATCTCGGTGCCGAGCGCGTCGAGGACCGGACGCGCGCGCGACAGCACCCTCGCATCGCCGCCGACGAGGAACTTGAGCGCACCGCTGGCCGCCTGATCCCGGCTCCCGGTGACGGGGGCATCGAGGAAATCGACGCCGCGCGACGCCATCTCCGCGGCAAGTGCGCGCACCCAGTCGACGGTCAGCGTGCTCGACTCGACGGCGACGGCGCCGCCTTTCATCGCCGAAAGCGCGCCGTCGCTCCCCAGCCAGACGGAGCGAGAGGCTTCGTCGGTCGCAAGCATCGCGATGACCAACGAGGCGTCGCGCACCGCGTCGGCGGGCGTCTCCGCCACGCGCGCGCCTTCCAGCCCCGGGGCGCGGGTGCGCTCCGGGGTGCGGTTCCAAATGCTGACGGGAAAGCCGCGCGCGACGAGCTGGCGCGCCATGCCGCCCCCCATCAGGCCGAGGCCGAGGACAGCGACGGGAAAAGATTGGTCGGTCATTGGGTCACCTCGAAGCGAGCGAGCGCCTGTTCGTCGATCTCAAGGCCCAGGCCGGGGACGTCGTCGTCGAGCTCGACGAAGCCATCCTTCGCCATCGGCTCGCCCTTGAAGATCAGCCAGAAAAGTTCGTTGCCGACCTCGACGTCGACCGGCGGAAAGAATTCGGCGATCGGCGAGTTCAAGCTCGCCATGACCACATGGTAATTGTGCATCTGCCCTGCGTGCGGAACGACGGGGATCGAATGCGCTTCGGCCAAGGCCGCGATCTTGCGCGCGGCCGTGAGGCCGCCGACGCGATTCGTGTCGAACTGGATGTAGTCGACCGCTTTCGCCTCGATCAGCTGACGGAAGCCGTAAAGCGTGGACTCATGCTCGCCGGCGGCGATCGGGGTCGTCCCGAAGCGCCGCAGCTCGGCATAGCCGTGCACGTCGTCCGGAATGATCGCCTCTTCGAGCCAGCGCAGGTTGAACGGCTCCAGCAGCCGCATCATCCGCTTCGCATAATCGAGGCTCCAGCCCATGTAGGCGTCAGCCATGATGTCGACGCCGTCGCCGACCGTCTCGCGGACCGTCCGCACGAGATCGAGATTGCGTTGCATGCCGTCCGCGCCGTCCACCGGGCCCCAGCCGAAGCGCAGCTTCATCGCCTTATAGCCATCCGCCTTGTAGCGGGCGGCCTCGGCGGCAAGCTCGTCGAGCGGGGTCGAGTAGAGGCGGCTGGCGTAAACCGGGATGCTGGACTTGGTCCGGCCGCCCATCAGGCGGTAGCAGGGCTGGCGGGCGGATTTGCCCATGAGATCCCACAGCGCGATGTCGATCGCGCTGATCGCCACCACGGCCACGCCCTTGCGCCCGTACGCCATCGTGCGGCGATACATGTGCTGCCACAGAAACTCGGTGTCCCACGGGTTTTCCCCGATCAGAAGCGGGGCGAGATGGCGGTCGATCAGCGCCTTGGTGACATGCGGCGACAAAGCGGCATTGCCGATGCCGACGTGCCCCTCATTGGTGAAGATCTCCACGATCAGCCAGTCGTGGAAGGTGAACGCGCCCATCGTTTCCGGCGAGAGAAGCGGCGAGACGAGATCCATCGGGTTCGTGCAGAAATGTGGCGGCAGCGGCGCCGTCCCGCCCGCCCATCTGACGACGCGTGTGCGGATTTCCGTAATCTTCAAGTGAAGGCCTTTCGTGAGAAATCCAGGGGACCGATTCGCGGAATCGCGATGCAGACGAGCACGAAGGCGATCACGTGGAGCGAAGCGGCGACGGTCAGCACCGGGCCGTAGCCAAGCCCGGCGTCGAGCATCCATCCGGCCGCCTGCCCCATGGCGATGCCACCGAAGGCGCCGCCAAGCCCGACGAGCCCGGCGAGCCTGCCAAGCGCGCCGCGCGGCACGAGGTCGGTCGGAAGCGTCATGACGAGCGTGGACCAGCTCTGCTGGCCGAAGAAGGCGAGGCTGAAGATGAAGATCACCAATCCGACCGACGCGGCGAACGGCACCAGCATGACGAACGGCATCAGGGCGACGCTGATGCCCATGGCGATCTTGCGCGCCGCGTTGACGGACAGGCCGCTGCGCAGCAGCCGGCTGGAAAGATAGCCGCCGGCCAAACTGCCGACGCCCGAAGCCGCATAGGGGATCCAGCCGATCGATGCCGCCTGCTTCAGATCGAAGGCATGCGCCTCGAACAGATATTTGGGCAGCCAGAAGAGATAGAAATACCAGGCAGCGTCGCTGAGGAACTTGGCCCCCACGATGCCCGCCACCTCCCGCCGCGCCAGGAGCGCTCGGAGCGAAGGCACGGCCTCGACGGGAACGTGCTCCGCCTTTTGGTCGAACGACACGTCAGGGGTGCGATAGCTCCACCACCAGCCCGCCACCCAGACGATGCCGATCGCACCGGTGATGAAGAACACCCAACGCCAGCTGCTGAGGCCCATCCAGTGGCCGTGCGTGAGGATCAGAGCGATCAGCGGCGGCGCGATCACCGCGCCGACCGCCGTGCCGGCGTTGATGATACCCATCGCGGTCGCCCGGTCGCGTACCGGAAACCATTCGGCGACCGCGCGCGTGGCGGCGGGGAAACCGCCGCCTTCGCCGAACCCGAGGAGCAGGCGGCTGGCGGCGAGCGCGAGAACGCCGCCGGCCAGCCCGTGACTGGCGCAGGCGAGCGACCAGAAGATCATGATGACGATGAAGCCGCGCCGGGTGCCGATGCGATCGAGCAGCCAGCCCCCGCCGAGATACATCAAGCCGTAGGTGGCAAGGAATGCCGAATCGAGCGCGGCCTTGACCTGATTGCTGATCGGAATGTCGGCTTCGATTGATCGCCCAAGGCAGCGTCTGACGATCGAGATAGGAGATCGCAATGGCGGCGGCGACGAGCAGCGCGATCATCCATCGCCCTCGCAGCACTTCGCCTGGCGTCTCGCGGCCCATACTAGCGGCACCCGTCCGGGCAGGTGCATGCAGCCACTCGCACAGCCGTTTCCGGCGCTCCGTCCTTCATCGACCCGCCTCCTGCTGGTCCGACCAGTATAGCGAGTCCGTCACCTTTGCAAGATCGTATACTTTCGATTTGTCACAATCTGGTCCTACCAGTTGGCCCCCTCGAAGCGTGGCGCTTGACGACCCAGACGGACGACGCCACCACAGAATGATGGACGACATGCCTCGCGACCTGACGGGCAAGCCGGGCGAGCGGCCCAAGCAGATCCACGACGCGATCGCGCACGATCTCGGCGTGGCGATCGTGAGCGGCGTCTACACGCCCGGACAGATGCTTCCCGGGGAAGCGAAGTTCAGTTCCGGACTCAAGGTTTCGCGAGGGGCATATCGCGAAGCCATTCGCATTCTGGCGGCGAAGGGATTGGTGAAGAGCCGGACCAAGAGCGGCACGCGTGTCAGCGAGCGCCGGCGTTGGAACATCCTCGATATCGACGTCCTCGCCTGGATGTTCGAGGTCGAGCCGAGCGAGACCTTCATCCGGGACATTTTCGAGCTACGACTGATCGTCGAACCGGCGGCGGCGGCACTTGCCGCCACCCGGCGCACAAGTCGCGAACTCGGCCGCATGGGACATGCGCTGGAGGAGATGGAACGGTTCGGCCTGCTCAGCGAGCATGGGCGCGCCGCCGATCAGGCGTTCCACAACATGATCCTGGAATCGACCCGCAACGAGGCGGTGATATCGCTTTCCAGCACGATATCGGCGGCGGTGGGATGGACGACGGTGTTTGCGCGGCGCGAGCGGGCCGCCGTGCGAGACCCGATGCCCGACCATTACCGGCTGTTCGACGCGCTGGCCCAAGGCGATCCGCACCAGGCGCGAACATGCATGATCACGCTCATCGACCATGCCTTGCAGGACACCGGGATAGGATCGGTCCGGGATCCGGCGCTGTCCGTCTAGTAATGGTGCCTGCTCAGCATCGAGGCGATCTGCAGGAGCGGGACCATTCCAGCACTTCGGCGCGATCGGACAGCCGCCCTTCGCCCGTCCACATTCTTGCGAAGCGACCCGATTCCTCGCGCGAGCGGGCGGGAACCGAATCCTCTCGTAGCGCTTCTGGCCACGCAAGCTTCGAGGAACGATCAATGCCGGGCGCGCGCATCCTCATCTCGAACTGGGCGGGACGGGCGTGAGCGCGCTGTTCGCGCCGCTACGCATCCGCGGCCTCGAGCTTGCGAACCGGATCGTGATCGCGCCCATGTGCCAATATTCGGCAGTGGACGGGTGCATGACGGACTGGCACCTCATCCATCTCGGCCACCTCGCGCTCTCGGGTGCGGCGCTCCTGACGATAGAGGCGACCGCGGTCCTGCCCGAGGGCCGCATCTCCTATGCCGATGTCGGCCTGTGGGACGACCAAAGCGAGGCCGCGATGGGACGCGTTCTCGAAAGCGTCCGGCGCTGGTCCGACATGCCGATCGCGCTTCAGATCGCGCACGCCGGTCGCAAGGCCTCGACCGACCTGCCCTGGAAGGGCGGCGCGCAGATCCCTCCGGGCAAGAAGAACGGCTGGACCACCTTCGCCCCCTCCCCCATCGCCTATGGCGAGGATGAAGATCCGCCCGAGGCGCTCGATCGCGACGGCCTCGCCCGCGTGCGGGACGCCTTCGCCGAAGCGGCGCGGCGCGCGGCGCGGCTCGGAGTCGACGCCGTCCAGATCCACGCGGCGCACGGATATCTGCTGCACCAATTTCTGTCGCCGCTGTCGAACCGACGCGAGGACGACTATGGCGGCCGCCTCGAGAATCGCATTCGGTTCCCGCTCGAGGTGTTCGACGCCGTGCGGGCGGCCTTTCCCGCGGACAAGGCGGTGACGGTGCGGGTTTCCGGCTCCGACTGGGTCGACGGCGGCTGGGATGCCGAGCAGACGGTCGCCTTCGCGGCGGCGCTCGAGGCACGGGGATGCGATGCGATCCATGTCTCGAGCGGCGGACTTCACCCGGGGCAACGGATTCCGGTCGGGCCAAGCTATCAGGTGCCGCTCGCGCGGGCCGTGAAAATGGCGACGCGGATGCCGGTCGTGGCCGTCGGCCACATCACGGAGTTCGACCAGGCGGAGGCGATCGTGGGCACCGGCGATGCGGACCTGGTGGCACTCGCCCGCGCCATGCTGTTCAATCCCCGTTGGCCCTGGCACGCTGCCGCTCATCTCGGGGCTCGCGTCAAGGCGCCGGACCAGTACCTCCGTTCACAGCCTCGCCAGAATCGCGACCTCTTCGACTTCGGCCAGTGAGAGCCTGAGGACATCCCGTCTCCGCGCCAAAGCCTGTGTTGGAGGCTGGTCGTGAGCCAAAGCGGGATCACGGGGGCTTCACACCCAAGCGCGGTTCGGCCGAGCGCTCGTGGGGGGTTCCCAGCTTCATTCGTCGAAAGTGATGGCGGGGCGGCCGCGGCGTCGCTTGCGAGCCGTTGTGGCAATCAAGGCCGCCGATGCGAGGCTGGCCCGGCCGCAACGAGACGGACGGACCGATATTGACAAAAATTTCTGTCAATGCGATCTCGCTCCCATGGACGACCTTGCCGTCATCGACACCGCCGCCGTCGCGACCGTCGCGCTGGATCCCGTAAAGACCCGTCTGCTCGCCCAACTCTCCGCACCGGCCTCCGCCGCATCGCTGGCCGGGCGAGTGGGCCTCACACGCCAAAAGGTGAACTATCACCTGCGCGCCCTGGAGGATCACGGGCTGGTCGAGGCGGCCGAGGAACGCCGCTGGGGTGGCCTGACCGAGCGGTTGGTGGTCGCGACCGCGTCGTCCTACGTCATTTCGCCGTCGGCGCTCGGCTCAATCGGCGCCGATCCTTCCCGCAATAGCGACCGCCTATCAGCCAGCTATCTCATAGCCCTGGCCGCTCGCGTCGTCCGTGAGGTCGGCGATCTGTGGCGCAACGCCCGGCAGAGCGAGAAGCGTCTTGCTACGCTGTCGATCGACACCGTCATCCGCTTCCGGTCGCCCGCCGACCGCGCCGCCTTCACGGCCGATCTCGCCAGCGCCGTCGCGACGCTTGCGGCGCGCTATCATGACGAACGTGCGCCGGGCGGGCGGCCGCACCGGCTGGTGGTCGCGTCTTATCCGGCGCCTTCCGAGGCCCACTGCTGAAAGGATAGCTTCATGCCCATCAAGAAGGACGAAAACGGCACGCGCTGGGTCGAGATGAACCTGATTGTGCCCGGCACGCCCGAGCAGGTGTGGCAGGCGATCGCAACCGGGCCAGGCTATGCGGCCTGGTTCACGCCGGCGACGATCGAGGAGCGCGTCGGTGGAGCGATCCGCTTCGACATGGGCGAGAATGGCGAATCCCGGGGCGAGGTGACCGCCTGGGAGCCGCCCCTGCGGTTCGGCTATGTGGAGCGCGATTGGGCCGAGGGCGCGCCCCCTCTCGCCACCGAAATCACGGTGACGGCCAAGTCGGGAGGCCGCTGCCTGGTCCGCATGGTCCACTCGCTATTCGCCTCGACGGACGAGTGGGACGACCAGATGGAAGGATTTGAAGGCGGCTGGCCCGCCTTCTTCGAGGTGCTGCGCCTTTATCTCTCGCATTTCGCCGGCATGGAAGCGGCCGTTGCTTCCGCCATGACGCGCTTCGAAGCGCCGCAGCTCGAAGTCTGGAAGAGGATGACCGAACGGCTGGGGCTTGCCGGAGTCGATGCCGGCGAGAGAAGGACGACCCCGCAAACACCGGAGAGGCTGTCGGCGATCGTCGAGCGCATGGAGCAGGACAACAGGCAGCGCTATGTTCTGCTGCGGCTGACCGAACCTACCCCGGGCATCGCGCTGTTAGGGACTTACGGCGTCGACAATGCCGTCAATGCCAGCCTGGCCTTCTATCTGTATGGCGAGGAGGCTGGAGCGCGCGCGGCGGCGAGCGAACCGGCATGGCGCGACTGGCTCGCGAAACTCGTGACGCCTTGAGCGGTTGAGAACCAGAACGTGCGGGACGGCAATGGAGCCGCCCCATGCACCCGCCGTCCATGCGAAGCTTCTCAGTGGAATGGTGGAGCCGAGGGGGATCGAACCCCTGACCTTCGCAATGCCATTGCGACGCTCTCCCAGCTGAGCTACGGCCCCGAACCTTTTCGCCATCGCGTTGGGCCGCGATGGAATGAGCGGGAGCCGTGCCGAAGCACCGCGTCCCGCTCTGGTGATGCGCCGCATTTAGGGGACCCGGCGCTGGTCCGCAAGTAGCCCGATCAGAGGTCGGAGCAGATTGCCATCGGAGCCGTCCCGCGGCTCGCCGGACGGCTCAAACCTCCTCGTCGTCGTCGCCCGTCTTGGCGACCCCGATATCGTCGTCCCCGCCGAGATCGACCTCGTCGTCGGGATTTTCCTCGGCGTCGGTGTCGACGTCGATGTCGAGATCGTCGGCCGCGAGATCCGTATCCTCCTTCTCCACCTCCGCTTCGGGCTTGGCCGCCTCGAACGGCATCGGCTGCTTGGACTTGAGGACCGGTTCGGGATACCAGGAAACGCCGCAATTAAGGCAGTTTACCGGATCGTCCTTGCCGAGATCATAAAAGCGGGTCGCGCATTTCGGGCAGGTCCGCTTGGTGCCCCATTCAGGCTTCACCATGGGTGAAAGAACTCCGTTCTCGAACTGTTTGAAATGGGCGCCGCGACGACACGGGCCCGGTTGGCGCGCGCCTTGCCACATGGGTGTCGCGCTGTCAAAGCCGCGGGAAAGCGGGCCTGGCGCACCGGGAAAGCCGTTGCCCCTGACCGCCACAAGCCGATAGAGGCCGATCGATGAGACCATCGCCCGAAGCGGCGCCCGAGAGGCGGGCGCGCGCATGATCATCGCCGTCGACGGGCCCGCCGCGAGCGGCAAGGGAACGATTGCGCGCGCCCTGGCCGAGCATTTTTCCCTGCCGCACATGGACACCGGCCTCCTCTACCGGGCCGCCGCCCTGAACCTGCTGGGCATGGGCGGCGATCCCGAGAGCGAATTTGCGGCGGCGCGAGCCTGCGACCTTTCGCAGATCGACCTGGCCGACCCCGAACTCAGGAGCGAGACGGTGGGCGGGATCGCTTCTCGAATCTCCGCTTATCCACTCGTGCGCGAAGCTTTGCTCGAGCGGCAGCGCCGCTTCGCCGCCCAGCCGGGCGGGGCGGTGCTCGACGGCCGCGACATCGGCACGATCGTCGTGCCCCAGGCCGACGTGAAGCTGTTCGTCACCGCAAGCCCCGAAGTTCGGGCCCAGCGCCGTTTTGCCGAGCTCAAGCGCATCGGCCTCGACGTCCACCAGGCCGACGTCCTCGCCGACATTCGCGCCCGGGACGAGCGGGACGAGGGCCGCAGCGCGGCGCCGCTCCGAATGGCCGGGGATGCCTGTCTTATCGACACCAGCGCCATGGAGGTGGCGGCCGCCGTCGAAGCGGCGATCGCGGCCGTCGAGCGCGCGCGCGCGGGCCGCCGCCGCGACGACTGAGCCACTGGCCGCCCCCCCGGGCGGCAGGCCGGCGCGCCTTGCTCCTTGTGCCACTCTTGTCTATATGCCGGCGCGTCCAACGGGCGGTGACGCGCGTGGAAAGCCGAATCGGCATAGCGCGTAAGGGGCGGCGGCGCCGCCTCTTGACGCGCCTTTTTGCTTGAAGCCGGCCTCCAGGCGCCGCCTCGCGGACGCCGCACCGGTGCGAGGCCGTTGCGGCAACATCACTCTGGCCCGGCCCGCGCGCTTTCATGAAGATCACGCGGTGCGGACCGGTATTATGAAGGTATTGCACTTGGCCACTACGGCATTTCCGAGCCGCGACGATTTCGCGGCCCTCCTCAATGAATCCCTCGGCGGCGAGAATGAAGGCTTCGAAGGCCGCGTCGTCACCGGCACCGTCACCGGCATCGAGAACGACATGGCCGTCATCGACGTCGGCCTGAAATCCGAAGGCCGCGTCCCGCTGCGCGAATTCGCGGCGCCGGGCCAGAAGTCCGACCTCAAGGTCGGCGACACGGTCGAAGTCTATGTCGACCGAATCGAGAATCTTCACGGCGAAGCGATGCTGAGCCGCGACCGCGCCCGCCGCGAGGCCGCCTGGGACAAGCTCGAGACCGAATATGCCGCCGGCAACCGCGTCGAGGGCGTGATCTTCGGCCGCGTCAAGGGCGGCTTCACCGTCGATCTCGGCGGCGCCGTCGCCTTCCTGCCGGGCAGCCAGGTCGACATCCGCCCGGTCCGTGACGTCGGTCCGCTGATGGACCTTCCCCAGCCCTTCCAGATCCTGAAGATGGACCGCCGCCGCGGCAATATCGTCGTATCGCGCCGGGCCATCCTGGAAGAGACCCGCGCCGAGCAGCGTTCGGGCCTGATCCAGTCGCTGACCGAAGGCCAGGTGGTCGACGGTGTCGTCAAGAACATCACCGATTACGGCGCGTTCGTCGACCTGGGCGGCATCGACGGCCTGCTGCACGTCACCGACATCAGCTACAAGCGCGTCGGCCATCCTTCCGAGGTGCTGAACATCGGCGACACGGTGAAGGTGCAGATCATCCGCATCAACCGCGAGACCCAGCGCATCAGCCTCGGCATGAAGCAGCTCGAGAGCGATCCGTGGGAGGGCGCTTCCGCCAAATATCCGATCGGCGGCGTGTTCCAGGGCCGGGTCACCAACATCACCGAATATGGCGCCTTCGTCGAGCTCGAGCCGGGCATCGAGGGCCTGGTCCACGTCTCCGAGATGAGCTGGACCAAGAAGAACGTCCATCCGGGCAAGATCGTCTCCACCAGCCAGGAAGTCGAAGTGGCGGTGCTCGAGGTCGACGAGGAGAAGCGGCGGATCAGCCTCGGCCTCAAGCAGGCCCAGGCCAATCCGTGGTCGGCCTTCGCGGAGAAGCATCCGGTCGGCACCGAGGTCGAGGGCGAGGTCAAGAACGCCACCGAGTTCGGCCTGTTCGTCGGCCTGGACGGCGACGTCGACGGCATGGTCCACATGTCCGACATCGCCTGGGGCGTAACCGGCGAGGAAGCGCTGAACCTGCACCACAAGGGCGAGACGGTGAAGGCCGTCGTCCTCGACGTCGACGTCGAGAAGGAGCGGATCAGCCTCGGCATGAAGCAGCTCGAGCGCGGCGGCGTCGCCAAGGGCGGCACCGCCGGCGGCGGCGTCTCGAAGAACGAGACCGTCACCGTCACCGTCCTCGAGGTCCGCGACGGCGGGCTCGAAGTCCAGGTCGGCGACGACGGCCCGACCGGCTTCATCAAGCGCACCGACCTCGGTCGCGATCGCGACGAGCAGCGGCCGGAGCGCTTCCAGATCGGACAGAAGTTCGACGCGCTGGTGATCGGCTTCGACCGGTCCAAGAAGCCGAACTTCTCGATCAAGGCGCTGCAGATCGCCGAAGAGAAGCAGGCAGTGGCCCAGTACGGATCGTCGGATTCGGGCGCGAGCCTGGGCGACATCCTGGGCGAGGCGCTCAAGCAGAAGCAGGGTTGAGAACAAGCCGGCGGGCGGTCTTCGAGGCCGCCCGCCGCGCTTTCATCAAGCCAATCTCTAGCGCCTTTGAATTGCACGGATTTTCGATCGCCAGCGATATTGCATTTTGCACATTTCGGTGCGACTGTCCGCCTCGGCCGCTTCGGTTGCATGGGGACGCTGCGATTCCGACGGGGCCCCACGACAGAGGATTTTCGCTTTGAACAGGGGGGAGCCGTGATTCGGTCCGAACTCGTCCAGAAGCTTTGTGATGACCATCCCGATCTGACGCTCAAAGAGGTCGAGCGGGTCGTGTCTGCATTCTTCGATTCGATCATAGAGCAGCTGCAGAATGAAGGACGCGTCGAGCTTCGCGGCTTCGGCGCCTTCTCGACCCGCGGCCGCGACGCCCGCAAGGGCCGCAATCCACGCACCGGGGAGCCGGTCGACGTCTCCGCCAAGCGCGTGCCCTATTTCAAGCCGGGCAAAGAAATGCGCGAGCGCCTGAACGTCTGAGGGGCGCCGGGCCGCGCGGCACCACGCGCGCCTCATCCTTCCGTGATCCGTCGAGCGTCGCCTTGACGAATGCGTCGCCCCAGGGCGGCGGCTCCGATCGTCGGAGCCGCCACGGGCGCCCAGCCGAAGGGCGGCGCCGGGCGGATGCGGCGAGACGCTAACGGCTCGACGCTCGAAAATGCCTGCCCTGCCCGTTGGCCGCATTCCTCCGGAGGCCAAGAATGGCGGACCTCCGCCGTTCGCCGGAACGCTCGCCGCGCGGAAAGCGGAACCCCTGCCGCCCGACGGCGCGGCGGGAGCGAACCAGCCGGATCGGGATTTGCTCGCCTTCCGCGGTTCGCTGTGGCAGTGGCGGAGGCCCACGTGCGGACGTGGCGAAATGGTAGACGCTGCAGACTTCAATTGGAGTGCCCGGCCGGAAACGACCGGAGTAGAACCGCTCAAAGTCGGGGAACGCTAACAGGCTCGCGCCTCAGGCCAATCCCGAGCCAAGCCCCTCCCCTCCCGGGAAGCGGAAGGTGTAGAGACTGGACGGGCGGCGCCTAAGGCCGAAAGGCTAAGGCGAAGGGACAGTCCGGACCACGAACGCCCGGGCACTGCCGGGCGGCGGCGAAAGCCGAAGTGGGGTGAAAATCTGCTACCCGACAGGGTGTGCGGGTTCGAGTCCCGCCGTCCGCACCAAGACTCACGTCGAACGGTCAGCCAAAGCCGGTTCAGGACGGCGTTGCATCCAGGCCGGCGGGCGAGGCCCCGGGCCGGCGCGCACGAAGGTCGTCCGAGCCGACCCTCAACGGACCGCCCCTTGCGCAAGTGGCCCTCCATCACCATCTCGGTTGCATCGAGTTTCGGCCGAACGACATGGCCTCGCCGCTCAACAGCGTGCCTGACTAGCTACTTCTCTCCAGATCTCGACTTCACCGCCGCGCCACGGGCGCGGCTCGACGCACGCATGTTGAAAGGAATTCCCATGACCATAGGCACCGTAAAATGGTTCGACAGCCAGAAGGGCTTCGGCTTCATCCAGCCTGAAGACGACAGCAAGGACGTCTTCGTTCACATCAGCGCGGTAGAACGCGCAGGCATGACCGGCCTGAATGAGGGCCAGAAGCTCTCCTTCGAAATCGTAGCGGACGGCCGCAGTGGCAAGTCCGCCGCGGAGGAGCTCAGCGCAGCCTAAGCGGCGCCAAGCCCCTTGATCGGCCTGACCACGGATGTACTGGCAGGGCGATGACTTCGGCCCCGTGCCTGGCTCGCCAGGTGCGGGGCTTTTACAGACCTGGATATCCATGACTCCCGAACCGAATATCGCTTCACGCGGCGATCATGAGGACATCCTCTACCCGTCCGCCATCCCTTTCCTGCTGGTCCATCTCGGCTGCCTGGCTGCCTTCTGGACCGGGATCAGCTGGCCGGCGGTCGCCCTCTGCGTGACGCTTTACTGGCTCAGGATGTTCGCGGTCACTGCGGGCTATCACCGCTTTTTCTCGCACCGATCGTTCGCGACGGGGCGCCTGTTCCAGTTCATCCTGGCCCTTCTCGCCCAGAGCACGGCGCAGAAAAGCGTCTTGTGGTGGGCAGCCAAGCATCGGCACCACCACCTTCACTCCGATACGCCGCGCGACGTCCATTCGCCGCGGCATACCGGCTTTCTCTACAGCCATGTCGGATGGATCTTCTCGCGGCGGCATGACACCGCCGATCTCGGCCAGGTTCCCGATCTCGCGCGCTATCCCGAGCTTCGCTGGCTGCACAAGTTCGAGATCGCGCCCGCTCTCCTCCTCGCCGGCCTCTGCTTCCTGATCGCAGGATGGTCCGGCCTGGTGGTCGGGTTCCTGTGGAGCACGGTGCTCGTCTACCACGCCACCTTCTGCATCAACTCGCTCGCCCACGTGCGCGGCCGCAAGCGCTATGTGACCGGCGACGATTCCCGCAACAATCTGCTGCTGGCGCTGATGACCATGGGCGAAGGCTGGCACAACAATCATCACGCTTATCCGAGCAGCGTCCGCCAGGGCTTCCGCTGGTGGGAGATTGACGTCACCTGGTACGTCCTGAAGATGCTCGCCGGACTCGGAATCGTGTGGGACCTGAAATCGCCGCCCCGACGCGTGCTGCGCAACGAGCATCGACTCGGCACGCGCACCATCCAGCGAACGGCCGAGCAACTCGCCATGCGCTTCGACCCCGAGCGCATCGCCCAGTCGATCGCCTCGACGCTTCACCCGCCCGAGCTGTCCGCGCTGCGGCACGCGCTCGCCCATGCCCGCGATCGCGCCGGCGAGACGCTGGCCGGCCTGCATGCGCCGCACGTGCCCAGCCGCGCCGAACTCACGGCCCAGGCGAAGGCGATGTTCGCGAGGACCCCATCGCTCGACGATATCGTCGAGCGCGGCCACGAGCTGCTCCTGGCGGCGATCGGCAGCCACCTCATGGCTTCGCCCGTCAAGGCCTGAGGGTTCAACTCCGCCGCGACGCGCGTCATGGCGCGAACGGAGATGCCTTAGCGGCCGCCCTCCCGGTCCATGCCCTCGATCAGCGCGCGGGCCATTGCGGATAGGAGTCTGGCCGGCTTTTCCTCTTCCTGAAACTGCCCGCTGACGAAGGCGCCGTTGATCACGAGCGCGAGCTGTGCGGCAAGCGCGTCGGGACGGGCCGCGCCCATCCTTTCCAAAATCCTCTTCACGCGTTGCCGCAGCTCGGCCTTGTGGGCGGCCGCAACGGCGCGAGCAGGATGGCGGCGATCCGAAAATTCGGCCGCGACGTTCAGCTGCGGGCAGCCGCGATAGTTCGGCCGTCGGATCCGTTCTTCGATCCATTCGAGATGAGCCTCGAGCTCGGCAGCGGGATCGCCTTGGTGAGCGGCCGCCACGCTGTCCCAGTGGCGCCAGAAGTCCTCGTCCTCGCGCCTCAGGAATGCCTCGACCAGATCGTCCTTGGAGGCGAAGTAACGATAGAGGCTGGTCTTGGCGACGCCGGCCCGCGCCACGATCAGATCGACTCCGACCGCCCGGACGCCTTCACGGTAAAATAGGTTCGCCGCCGTCTCGAGAATATGGTCCCGAAGCTCGGCGCCTTTTGCGGGCCGGCCAGGAGCATCGGGACCTGATGTCTTTGTCATCGAGCCCCCGAGTTATGGTGCGCACCTGATACAGACAAGTCTGTTGCTGCTCGTCCAGAATTTTCAACGCCGATCACGAAGCTCCTGGACGGGTGCGCCGGCGGTAGCCGCGTTCAGGATCATGCCGGAGCCGGCGACGACGCCAACGTCTCCGCCACCCGGGAAAATCTCGTTCCGGACGCCGCATCGGAAGAGAGGTGCCGGACTTTATCTGGATGGGGCGGCCACCATGGAGGCGGAGGGGTCCGCCTGTCGTTCGAACAGCAGATCGTTCGCGTCGGCCGCTTCCGCCCGCGAGCGTCGCCGAAAGCCCTGCCTCTCGAGGAGCGCGATCGAGGCCTTGTTGTCCGGATGCACGGTGGCCCTGAGCGGATCGATGCCGCGTTCGGTCGCGAAATCGACCAGAGCGGCGAGAAGCTCGCGCCCGAGCCCCCGGTTCCAGAACGGTCGGGCCAAGCCGTAAATGAGCTCTTCGCCGCCTTCGTCCGGGCGGGCCATCCCGGCCCAACCTATCAGCCTGCCCGAAGGCCGTTCCACCACGGCGCCGGTCCCGTAGCCGTGGAGCCGGAGATTGCGCCGCGAATTGCGGACCCAGAGCGCCGCATCGGCGCGGCTGAGCGCACGTCCGTCGTCGACATAGCGGCGCACGTCGGGATCGGCGAACAGGTCCACGAGAGCGTCCACGTCCTCATCCTCGAACGGGCGGACGAAGAGCCTCGCCGTCTCGAGCTGCGCATCCTGTATCATGTGGTCCTCCCATCCGGCGCAGCGGCCCGATCCGCCGGCTGCGGCGCGGGAGAAGGCCGCGGCGACGCCGGCCACGAGCCCCCCGATGCTCCCAATCGATGCCGGTGGCCGAAGTCGCTCCCGGACTGTTCCTATGGTCGGCCTGCGGATTGCAGCGCAAGTCGTGACGCGCCGCTTGTCCCACGCGGACATTCGAGTGGAGCCCTCAGGCGGCGGCGAGATCCAGCGTCAGGAGATCCGGAGCCAGCGCCTCGAGAAAGGCCCGCGCTTCGAAGGCGGCGCCCGGCGCAAGTGCGCCCGACGCCTTCGACTCGCCGCGGAGGATGCGCTCGACGGCTTCGCAGACCAAGGGCGCCGAGAAGGCGTAGATATCCTGGCCCGACGCGGCGAGGCGCCGCTCCCGGCCCGAGCGGCGGACAATCGCCTCGACGAGGAAGCGCTGCGCCGAACGGCCGGTTTCGTCGGCTGGCTCCGGAGGCGGCGTGGCGGGATCGCGGACGTCGCGAAGGGCGGTACCATTGAGATAGGTGTGAAGCTCGGCGGTCCGAACGTGCTGCGAGATCAGGACGATCTCCGAGAAGGGAAGTTCGATCATCCCCTGCCGATGGAATGGTGGCGGGAATTCCCAGTCCATCTCGGCGGGAGGCGAAGGCAGCGGTTCGAGCCGGCCATCGGCAACGACCAGGCGCCGCGCCGTGTTTCGCTCGCCGGTGATTCGCGTTCCCTTCGTGGGGTGCCAGCTGTCCAGCGCGATGCCGATCCGGATCTCGTCGGCACCCTCCCATTCGTCGAGGGCCGCCGTCACAAGCAGGTCGGCTAATCCGCCGTAGAAGCCCATCGCCGGCATCACGACCAGACCGGCGTCCCGCGCAGGTGCGTCAAACCGCTCGAAGATCGCGCGGGCGCTCGGCTGCTCCGCCGTGACGTCCAGATAATGCGCCCCGGCGCGAAGCGCCGCGGCGGCCACCGCGTCGGCCGTCTCCAGGAAGGGCCCGGCGCAATTCACCACCGCTGCGACGCCTGCGAAGGCGCGGTCGAGCGAGGCCGGATCGTCGAGCGAAGCTTCGTGGATCGCCATTCCCCGCCGGGCAAAGCCGAGCCCCTCAAGCTTCGCTGAACTCCGCCCGACCGCGACCGGCGTCAGCCCGCGCCGCTCCAGCTCCGACACCAGGAAGCGGCCGGTATGTCCGTTGGCGCCGAAGATGGCGACTCGCCCTTGCTCGGACGACTTGCGGGTCAGAAGATCCACCTCATTCTCCTTCGATACAGACCTGTCTGTTCTGTAGATACAGACAGGTCTGTATCGCGTCAACAGGAGCGATTGCGCGAGGAGCCAGAAAAGGACCGCGCACAACGTGGACTTCGGCTCGGCCCGGCCGCTCACGCTCGCGAGCGCTTCAGCACCCTTTCGCGTCGGCTATGCGCCGATCTGCGCGCAACGGGCCGCCTGAGCGGGAGCATCGCGGCGGGCGCCGGCCAGCCGGGCCGTAACGAGAGCGAGCCCGCCAGCGACGAGCGCCAAGCCGGCAGTGGCCCAGCCGGTGGAGCCAAGCCCCCATCGATGCACCACCATCCCCCCGGCCAACGCGCCGAGCGCGATTCCGAGATTGGCGGAGGCAATGTTCATGGCCATGGCAAAGGCCGGCGCCCGGCCTCCAGCCAGAGTCACCCGGACCTGGCAGAGCGCCACACCCGCCGTGTGAGCGGCTCCCCAGGGCACCAGAAGCGCAAGAACCACGCCCGGCCCTGCCCCGCTTCGAGTGGCGGCGAGAACCGAAGCGGCAAGCAGTGCGAGGCAGGCGACCGTCGCGCCGAGCGGAGCGCGGTCCGCGATTCGAGCCACATAGGCGTTGCCGATGAGCCCGACGCCGCCGAACGCCGTCAAAGCGAGGGCGAGCGAGAGACCTTCGAGCCCGGCGAGCGCCCCAAGCAGGGCAGCGATATAGGTGTAGGCGGCAAACATGGCGGCGAAGACCGCGACGGAGAGCAGGAGGTGGCTGACGAACAGGGGCCGCGCGAGGAGGCCGAGCTGCTCCCGGATCGATGGTGCCGACGACCGGCCGACCGCAGGGAAACCGACGACGACCAATCCCGCCGTCGCCAAAGCAAGCAGGGCCAGCACGGCGAAAGCGGGAGCCCATGCGCCGCTGCCGACCAGCGCGACTCCGGCCGGCATCGCCAGGACGAGGCCGATGGCGAAGCCGAGATTGGCGAGCGCGAGCGCGCGGCCGCTTCGCCCGGGCGGCGCGAGCGCCGTCACGACCCTGGCTCCTGCACCGAGGAATACGGGGAGGGCAGCGCCCTGAACGATGCGTATCGCGATCAGCACCATGAAGTCGGGAACGAGGATCGAGGCGATATTGCCGGCGGCAAACAGGAGCAGGGTCCCGGCCAGGAGCCGGCGCGGCGGCTGACCGGCGAGCGCAAGCATGCACAGCGGACCGGCCACTGCCGCCGATAAAGCGAAGGCGCCGACCAGATGCGCGGTCTCCGCAAGCTCCAAGCCGAGGTCGCGAGAGAGGATCGGGAGCAAGCCGACGACGATGAACTCCGTCGCGACGATGACCGCGCCTCCGATTGCCAGGAGCCACAATGCGCGGCCCAGCGCGGCTGCGCGGGCCGCCTCGGTCATGCGTTGGCTCCTCCGTCGATCGTCAAGCCGGCGCCGTTGATCGAGCGCCCTTCCGGCCCGACGACGAACGCCACCAGTGCGGCGATGTCGTCGGCGCTTCCGTAGCGCGGGATCGCCATGCGGGCGCGCTGCGCCTCGGCGCCCGGGCCCTCGGCGGGGTTCATGTCCGTGTCGGTCGAGCCCGGATGGACGAGATTGACGGTAATGCCCCGCGGACCGAGATCGCGTGCCAGTCCCTTCGTCCAGCCGATCAGCGCCGCCTTGCTCAGCGCGTAGAGGCTTACGTCCGGCTCGGTGACGCGTTCGGCCAGGTTGCTGCCGATCGAGACGATCCGCCCCCCTTCGCCCATGTGCGCAGCCGCGGCCTGGCTGGCAATCACGACCGCCCTGACGTTGACCGCCAAAGTGGCATCGATGTCCTCGAGGCTGAGCTCGGCAAGCGGCCCGCCGCGGAAGATGCCGGCATTGTTGACCAGAATGTCGAGCCCGCCAAACGCCCCCGCCGCATCGTTCACCGCACGGCGTATGGCCGCAGGATCGCCGGCGTCCGACTGGAGGACGAGCGCGCGCCGGCCGGCCGCCTCGATGTCCCTCCCGACCGCCTCGCCGCGGTCGGCGGACCGCTCGTAGGTGATGGCGACGTCGGCGCCGTCACGCGCGAGCCGGCGCGCTATCGCGGCGCCGATTCCGCGGCTGGCGCCGGTGACGAGCGCACGTTTTCCGAGCAGAGGAAGGCGGTCGGTCATCGTGGAAGATCCTTTTCTGTAGTGATCGATACAGATCACGTGCCAAGGTTGCCCCGGCCCGTCAAGTGAATTATGTATCAACCGATACAGATTGGATGGCAGATGGCGGAACGCGGGCGACGACGCAGCTTCGACAAGGACGTGGCGCTGGCCCGCGCGATGGAGCTGTTCTGGGACAAGGGCTATGAAGGGGCGTCGATCAGCGATCTGACCCAGGCGATGGGGATCGCTCCGCCGAGCCTCTATGCCGCCTTCGGCAGCAAGGAGGCGCTGTTCCGCGAGGCGCTCAATCTCTACGGCACAACCGAAGGCGTCGAGATCTGGGCCGCGGTCCACGCCGCCCCCACGGCTTACGAGGCCGTCGCGGGATTTCTTCTGGAGACGGCGCGCGTCTTCACCCGGCCGGGCAAGCCGCCGGGCTGCCTCGTCGTCCTTTCGGCGCTTCACGCCACCGAAAGCTGCGAGACGGTGCGCAGCGAGCTCGTGCGACTGCGTCGGGAAGCGATCGACGACATGGCCAATCGCCTCCGCGACGGCATCAGCGCGGGAGAGCTCCCGCAAGACAGTGACGTCCAGGCTCTGGCGAGCTTCTACGTGACGGTGCAGCAGGGCATGTCCATCCAGGCGCGCGACGGGGCTTCGGAAGCCGAGCTGCGCGCGATCGCGCACGCCGCTCTCGCGGCCTGGCCGGGGCGCCGCGACGAGCGATCGGGGCCCGATCGGTAGAAGCTCGGCCGCCGGTGACTCGGCGGCGCGCGGCCGAGGAACCCCGGCTAATCCTGCGTGTCGCCCGAGAGCGGCGTTGCGCGCATCGAAGGCCGGGCGGCGAAGCGATCGAGCCAGCCGCTCAGCCGCGGCCGGCCGTCTCGGAAGTCCGGCAGATCGCGAAACGCAATCCAGCTCAGGGCCGTGGCCACGGCGACATGGCCGACATGAAGCGGCGCCTCGGGATCCAGCTCGCGCTCCAGCCAATCGTAGCTCGCCACGAGCTTCTCGGCATAACCGTCGCCAAGCGGCGGGTAGCGAAGCGGCTCGGGGCGACGGACGGTCTCCCACCGGAGCGCGATTCCGGCCTCGCACACACCCTGGGCCACTGCCTGCATGGTCAAGGCCTGCCATCGCCGCGCGCCCGTCTCCGGGATCAGCTTCCTTCCCTCGTTCAGGCTGTCGAAAAAGGCGCAGATCACATCCGAATCGAAGATCGGAGCCTGTCCGGGGCGCACCAGCACCGGCACCTTCCCCAGCGGATTGTGGGCGAAGACGGCCTCGTTGCGGTTGGTCGGGCTGGTCTCCTGGTGGACCACCTCGAGCCTGTCGGCGAGGCCCACCTCGTGGGCGAAGACCAAGGCCTTTCGGGCATAAGGGGAGTGGGTCTGGTAGAGAAGCTTCATCATGGGTCTCACTGGCTGTCGTGAAGGAGGTGCGCGAGCGCGGAGACGAGCCGCCGTGCGGTCGGGAGGTGAAGGAATTCGTTGGGTCCGTGAGCGTTGGACTGCGGGCCAAGCACGCCGGTGACGACGAACTGGGTCGCTGGATAGAGCGAGCCCAACATGGACAGGAACGGGATTCCCCCGCCTCCGCCCATGAAGGCGCAGGACCGGCCGAATGCTCCGATCGAGGCGGCCTCCAGGCTCGTCCGGAGCCATTGAGCGAGCGGCGGCGCGTGCCAGCCGGGGGAGACGAGCTCGGCGCGAAATTCGACCCGTGCCCCATAGGGAGGTTGTGCCTCGAGCAGCGCCTTCACTTTCTCCGCCGCCGCTTGCGCGTCCAGCGTCGGCGGAAGCCTGAGACTCACCTTGAGGGCAAGCCACGGGTGCATGACGGCCGCGGCATCGGCGATCGACGGCAGGCCGTCCATTCCGGTGATCGCGAGTTGGGGCCGCCAGGCGCGGTTGAGCGCGAGCTCCGCAGCATCGTCGGCGACCGGCCGAACGCCGTCCAGGAACGGCAACGGCCTGTAGAGCATGGACCCGAGCAGGAGGCCGGCGCCACGCGCCTGCTCGCGCCGCTCGGCCGGGATCTCGACCTGAAGGTCCGCGAGGCGGACTTCACCCGTGCCCGGGTCCTCCAGCCGCGAAAGCAGGGTCCTGGCGATCCGGAACGGCGATGCGACCAGGCCGGAGGCGTCGCCCGAATGGACGCCTTCGGCGAGCACTTCCACCGTCAGTGTGCCGGCCACCTGGCCGCGCAGCGAGGTCGTCGACCAGAGCCGCTCGTAATCCCCACATCCGGCGTCGAGCGCAACAACGAGGCCAGGATTTCCGATTCGCTCCTCGAGCTGGTCTATATAGTGGGGAAGATCGCCGCTGCCGGACTCCTCGCAGGCCTCGATGAGGATACGGCAGGGCGGATGCGCCAGGCCTTGCTCGCGCAAGGCCAGGAGCGCGAGGATCGCGCCGAACAAGGCATAACCGTCATCGGCGCCTCCGCGGCCGTAGAGCCTCTCACCCTCGATCACGGGCGCCCAGGCGCTTCGCCCAGGGGCCCAGCCGTCCAGCGCCGGCTGCTTGTCCAGATGACCGTAGATCAGCACCGGCGCGCGGGCGTCGCCGGGCACGTCGATGAAAAGGACCGGCGTACGGCCGGGAAGCCGCACGACCTCGACGCGCGCCTCCGGTACCCGGGCGAGACGGCTTCGCGCCCAGCCGGCCATGAGGTCCACGGCACGCTGGATATGACCGCTGGTCTCCCAGCCCGGATCGAAGGCCGGGGACTCGCAGGGTATCGCCATATAGGCCAGGAGCGCCGGCATGACCTCGGCGTCCCAGGACCGGCTTACGAAGGCCTTCAGCTTTTCGACGTCCATGTTCCCACCTCGACTTGACGAGGCGCAGACTAGACGCGCAAGCGTACGTTCCTTCTGCAAGCTTTGCGGGTTTTGCGCCGAAATTCCGCGATTGCACGGCCCATCACGAGGATCTTCGCATGCAACTCGACCGCTTCGACCGCGAGCTGCTCAATCTGGTGCAGGACGATGCCGGGCAGACCGCGGAGCGCCTGGCGCAAGACGTGAACCTTTCTCCCTCTGCGATCCAGAGACGGCTGAAGCGCCTGCGGGAAGAAGGCGTGATCCAGCGCCAGTGCGCCGTGCTGGACCCGCGCAAGGTCGGCCGGCCGACCTTCTTCGTCGTCTCTCTCCAGGTGGAGCGCGAACGACCCGAGCTGCTGATCGAGCTTCGCCGATGGCTGTCGCGCGAGCCCCATGTGCAGCAGGCCTTCTACGTGACGGGAGAGGCCGATTTCGTCATCATCGTGACCGTCCCGGACACCGAAGCCTATGACGCGCTGATGTCGCGCCTGGTCAGCGACAATCCGAACGTGAAGAGGTTCACGACCAATGTCGCGCTGGGGGTGGTGAAGCGCGGTCTGTCGATACCCTTGCCGGTGGAGGACGACCGAGGCTAGCCGCTCACGAAAGGCGGACCCGGTGCCGAGATGGCCGGCCAGCGGCAGTCCCGCACGCCGACCGGGACATTGGGCGCCTCGTGGAACGGCTTTTCACCGCGGCAGGGGACTCCACCGCGCAATCCCCGCAACCGCTCGGCATAATTTGCGGCCCGGCGGCGGGACGATGATGCAGAATGGGCGCATGGACGAATTGAACGAACTCGAATTCGCCGCGAGCCCGCTCCTCGACCTGCCGCGGCTGGCGCGGCAAGCCCAGGTCGAGCGCGTCTTCGTCAAGGATGAGGGCACGCGCCCACTCGGCAACTTCAAGGTGCTCGGCGGGATGCTGGCGGGGCTAAGGGCGCTCGCCCGGGCGGGCGGCGATCGTTCGGTCTTGATCTGCGCGAGCGACGGAAATCACGGGCTCGCCGTGGCGGCCGCGGCACAGCGTGCCGGCGCCAACGCCCGCATCTATCTTCCGCGACACGCCTCGGTGCAGCGCGCGACCCGTATCGAAGCCATAGGCGGCGAGGTCGTCTGGATCGAAGGCAGCTACGACGATGCGGTGGACATGGCGGCGGCCGCGGCGGAGGCCGGCGAAGGGCTCCTGGTGCCGGACACGACCAGCCGGGCCTACGAACCGGCGGTCGCGGAGGTGATGGAGGGCTATGGCCGGATCTGCATGGAGCTGTCGGACCAGCTTCCCCTGCCGCCGACCCACCTCTTCGTCCAGGCCGGCGTCGGCGGGCTGGCGGCAGCCATGGCGGAGGGCCTGCGCGGACAAATGGCCGCACCGGGCAAAATCATCGTCGTCGAGCCGGAGAACGCCGCCTGTGTGGCCGCGGGCCTCGCCACGGGCAAGCCCGTCCGTATCGGCGGAGACCTCCTCAGCTGCGCGGAGATGCTGTCCTGCGGCCTTGCCTCGGCGCCCGCGCTGGAGATCCTGCTGCGCCACGCCGTCGATTCGATCTGTGTGGGAGAACCGGCGCTTCAAAGTGCGGTCGGCACCTTGCTGGCGGGTGGAGGCCCCCTCACCTCCCCTTCGGGCGCAGCCGGCCTCGCGGGGCTCGCCATGGTCGCGCATAGCCCCCGGCTGCGTAACGCGTTCGAGCTGGCGAACGATAGCCGTGTGCTCATCGTCGCGACGGAAGGCGCGCCGGCCTGAAGCCGTTCGGCAGGAGGGCGCGGCCAAAGCCGGCGGCGCGAGGCTGCTCCAGGAGCGCGAGCTGGTCGCCCGACCCCGGCGACCTAGAGCGGAACAAGGAGCGAACGGCCCTGCGGCTTCTCCAGCGAAGCCGTGGCAAAGCGCCGCTCAGGAGCCGGCGATTGGCGGGTCCGCCCTGGTTGCCGTCCATTCGCAGCTCTCGAGGCTGATCGGATCGAGGAACATGCCCCCCATCGTCAATCCGATCTGCCAACGAACCTGGGCATGGACGGGGCCGATCCCCGGGACGTCCAGGGTGACGTAGCTGCCGATCCGCACCGGAACGGCACATTCGGCCATGAAACCGCAGGTGGAGACATTCCGCACGCGCACCTCGACATCGTAGCGGTCGCCGGAGCGTAGCACGGCGTTCCCCGCGACAGGCGTGCGTGGCGAGCGCCGCGACTTGTACGCGGGGTCCCGGTCGGGCGCATCGGGCCTAGACGGCGGGTTCCAGTCCATTGCGGACTTTTACGCGCGAACTGGTGAAGGAGCCGTAAAACGCCCGGTCGGTTCGGGCGTGGCGTCGAATATCTCCGCACCGGGTCGAAATCGCGAGACAGGCCCTCTATTGAATGACCATGCCGTTCCGATGCCTGGTCCCCTTCGCCCTTTTCGCCTCGGCCTTCGCGCTTTCCGGGTGCGAGGAAAGGGCGACTGGACCATTGCGGGTGAGCGCCATCGGAGCGCCGCCCGAAATGGTCAATCCGAACCTGCAGCCGATGGACGCCGCATCGGCTTTCCTCCTCGAAGCGACGGCCCAAGGCCTGGTGCGCCTCGATGCCTCGGGCGAAGTCGAGCCGGCGCTGGCGCAGAGCTGGATCGTCTCGGACGACGGGCTACGCTACACGTTCAGAATCCGACAGGCCACGTGGGCAGACGGGAGCCGGGTGACCGCGGAGCAGGTTACGGCACGGCTGCTTGCGGCGGCGAGCCGTGCCAGCCGCAACCCGCTCAAGCCGGTGCTCGGCGCCATCGCCGAAGTCGAGGCGATGACCGACCAGGTGCTCGAGATCAGTCTGCAGGGGCCGCGGCCCAACCTGCTGCACCTGCTCGCGCAGCCCGAATTCGCGATCATGGTCGATGGCGGCGGCACCGGTCCCTACAGGGTCGCCGAAGCGGAGGACGGCGTGGTGCGCCTCGTTGCGATCCAGGGCGAGGAGGAGGAAGAGACGGTCCGACTTTCGGAAATCCTGCTGCGCGGCGAGGCGGCTGCCACGGCCGTTGCGCGCTTCGTCCAAGGCGAAGCCGACCTGGTAACCGGCGGCACGATCGGAACGCTCCCTCTTCCCCGCGCCGCAGGCGCCGACGGCGGACAGCTCCAGTTCGATCCGGCGGCCGGCCTGCTCGGGCTGGAGTTCCGATCTGCCGAGGGGCCACTCGCCGATCCGGCCGTTCGTGCCGCGATGAGCATGGCGGTCGATCGCGAGTCGCTGGTCTCGGCCCTCGCGGTGCCGACGCTCCAGCCGATCACATCGATCCTTCCGCCGATCACCGGAGACGCGCCGCGGCCGGTCCTGCCGGTCTGGGCGCTGTCGTCCATGCCGATGCGTCGCGAACTCGCCGCACGCACCATAGCCGCTCTCGAAGCCCGACCCAGGATACGCGTCGCGATGCCCGACGAGCCGGGCTACCGGCTCCTGTTCGCGCACTTGCGGCGGGACTGGCGGCTGATCGGGATCGAGGCGGAACGCGTGGGTCCCGACGAGACGGCGGAGCTGAGGCTGGTAGACGCCGTAGCGCCCGCGCGGCTCTCCAGCTGGTATTTCCGACGCTTCACCTGCGAGGCAGGGCCGGTCTGCGATGCCGAGGCCGACGCGGCGCTCGAAGCGGCACGGATGGCGCCGACCACCGCGCAGCGGCGCATGCAGCTCAACCTTGCCGAGCGAGTCCTGACCGGACTCACCCCCTACATTCCGCTCACGACGCCGGTCCGCTGGTCGCTCGTCGCGCCCCGGCTGACCGGATTCAGGCCCAATCCGTTCGCGCACCACCCCGCCGGCACACTGATCGCACAGGAGTTCTGACCATGGCGATCAGTCCCAAGGATTTCGAGCGTGTCGCAAGGGACCTGCCGATCGGGCGGGACCCGGCGTCGGTGCGGCGCCGTATCGTGGCGGTCGAGGCCCTCCTCGAGCGCGCCTTCGCGGTGCCCGGAACCAGCCGCCGGATCGGCCTGGATGCCATCCTAGGCCTGGTCCCGGTGATCGGCGACCTGATCGCGGCAGCGCTGGGCGCCTGGATGATCTGGGAAGCCCGCAACCTCGGGATGTCCAAATTCCATATCGCGCGGATGACCGGCAACATCGCCTTCGATACCGTGGTCGGAGCGGTGCCGCTGCTCGGCGACGCCTTCGACGTACTGTTCAGGTCGAACACGCGCAACGTCCGCATCGTCAAGCGCTGGCTCGACAAGCACCATCCCGAGGCGCCCACCATCGAAGGCGAGGTGCTCGAGCGTCGGGAGGTCTGACGGGGCCTGGATCCGAGGCTTCAATTCCGGCATTTCAGTTGCGGAATATCAAGCGCGAAGCCGCCGCGTTCACACCGCTGCGAGATCCAGCCCGATGTCGACGGCGGGCGCGGACTGGGTGATCCGACCGACAGACACGTAAGTGACTCCGGTCGCCGCCGTCTCGCGGATCGTTTCGAGAGTCACGCCGCCGCTCGCTTCCGTGGGCACCCGTCCGGCGACCATCGCCACCGCCTCGCGCAAGGCGGCCACGCCCATATTGTCGAGCAGCAAATGGGTCGCGCCGGCGGCGATGGCCGGCTCGATCTGGTCGATGCGGTCGACCTCGACGATGATCCGAGCGATCCCAGCCTCGACCGCCCGGGATACCGCCTCGGCGACGCCGCCGGCCACCGCGACATGATTGTCCTTGATCATCGCGGCGTCGTCGAGCCTCATTCGGTGGTTCTGCGCGCCACCCATCCGGGTGGCATATTTTTCCAGTAGACGAAGACCGGGAATGGTCTTGCGCGTGTCGAGCAGCACGGCGCCGGTGCCGGCGATCGCCTCGACATAGCCGCGCGTCGAGGTGGCGACCCCGGATAGATGCTGGAGCGTGTTCAGCGCCGAGCGCTCCGCGGTGAGCAATGCGCGGGCCCGGCCCTCCACCCGGAGCAGGACGTCGCCCATCTCCGCCGTCGCTCCGTCCTCGACCCGGCGCTCGATGAACGCTTCGGGATCCAGCGCCCGGAAGAATCCCTCGGCGACGGGCAGGCCGGCCACAACGATCGGCTCCCGGCTGCGCATGACTCCCGAGAAACGCGCTTCGGCCGGAATCACGGCGGAAGAAGTGATGTCGCCATGATCGCCGAGATCTTCGGCAAGCGTGTCGGCGACGAATCGGTCGAGATCGAAGCGGTCGAGGCGGAAGGTCACGCTTGAGCGCTTAGTGCCTGATCACGGGTGGTGGAAGCGCCTCTCGCTTGCCCGCTCGGCTCAAAGGCTGCCGTGGCCAGGCTCAGGCCGCAACCGCCGACGCGGCGACCTGGACCGGCCGGAAATCCGGCTTTGCCTGACGCACCGGCTGCAGACGCGGTGGAAAAGGCGGCGGAGGAGCGGCGGCTTCCGGATTGTGCGCCAGGTCGAGATAATAGCCGGCCATCATATAATGGGCCCGCGCCGCCTCGGGGTGGCTGGCGGCTTGGGCGGCCCTGATCTCCTGCTCGGCGCGAATCCTAAAATAGGATCGCTCGTCGTCCAACACCTTCCGCACGCACACCCTTTCGAGACCTTAACGTTCGTTGGAACGCGCCCTTTGAAGGGCGGTTCCGGCGTTTCGACCGGGCAGAAACTCGTCCAGCCGCATGGCCCTCCAGATCGAGATTGGCACGTGGGCAACCGGAACGGCGCCGGTTCGTTTCGGAGCGCGAACGTAGCGACCGTTCTGGAGACGCGACATGAAGAGATACGCCTATCTGTGGATAACCCTTACCTTTTTCCTGGTGTCGATCGGCCTGCATTGGCTGTTCGGCTGGTACGCCTATCTCGACGAGGCCTCGCAGCATGGCCAGTCGCCCGAAATGACCTCCTATCTCGTCGAGATGGGGCGGGACACGTTCGAGAACTGGCAGTCCGAGTTCCTCCAGCTGATCTGGCAGGTCGTCGGCCTGGCTTATTTCCTCTATGTGGGCTCGCCCTCGTCGAAGGAGAATGACGACCGGCTGGAGGCCAAGGTGGACGCCCTGCTTCGGATCAATGGCGGCGCCGATGCGCAGGCGCTGATCGAACGCATCGACCGCCATTACATGCGGACCGGCGGACATGCGCACCCGCACGGGCACGACAGCGACGTGGCGAGCAAGAGCGGAAGCGACGTGAAGCACGTCGCCGCCGGATAGGAAGCGGTTCACGGGGAAGTGGATCCCCCCGTCTCGTCGATGACGTCGAGGACCGCCTCGGGCGCGACGTCCCGCTCGAGCTCCGTCACCTCCTCGTCGGCGGCATCCTTGATTCCGAGCCGCTCGCCGATCGCATGGACCATGCGAACCAGCCTCGTCACTTCATGCTCGGCCAGGAGGTTGATCTGGAGATCGAGATCGTCGCGGCGGTCGGCGGCTGCCATCATCCGGTTCTGGCTTATCAAGACGAAGGTGGACAGGAAGATCGCCTCGACGGAGGCGACCATGGCGAGCATTACGAAAGTGGGATCCCATGGCGAGAGGCCCGGCACCCAGCCCAGGTTGGCGAGGATCCAGACGCCGTAGACCACCAGGTGCAGGTAAACGAAGCGCATGCTCCCGGTGAATCGGGTGATGGCGCCGGCCAGCCTCTCCTCGAGCGGGGCCCTTGCCTGCTCGGCGCGCCGACGGTCGCGCATCGCACCGATGTTGCGAAGCAGCGCCCGGTTCAGGCTTTCCGGGCCCGGCGAAGGGAGCGTCGGCCCTCCATCGGCCGGGGGGTCGGATCGGAACGGCTGGAAGTCGGCCGGCATTCTCCGGCAACGCTGGGACGGTCCTTATGTTGCCGCGGCAGCATGATCCCCGGCGAACACCGGACGTCCGACATCACCCTTTCCAACCGTATGGGCGGCCATTTCGAGCATCCGGTCGAGCGACGTCTTCGCGGCGAGACGGAGCCCCTCCTCTATCTCGATGCGGGGCTGGAGGTCGCGCAGGGCGACGTAGAGCTTCTCCAGAGTGTTGAGCGCCATGTAGGGGCACATGTTGCAGTTGCAGTTGCCGTCGGCTCCGGGGGCGCCGATGAACGTCTTCCCGGGCGCCGCTTTCTCCATCTGGTGGATGATGTGCGGCTCGGTCGCGACGATCTGCACCGGCGACGGCGAGGCAAGCGCGAAGCTGAGGATGCTCGACGTCGATCCGACATGGTCGGCATGGTCGAGAATGTGCGCCGGGCATTCGGGATGAGCGAGCACAGGCGCGCCGGGATGCTGCGCCTTGAGCTTGAGCAGCTCGGTCTCCGAAAAGGCCTCGTGGACGATGCAGACGCCCGGCCAGAGCAGCATGTCGCGGCCGGTCTTGCGAGCGAGCCAGCCGCCGAGATGCTTGTCGGGACCGAAGATGATCTTCTGGTCCTTCGGGATCTGGCTGAGGATCGTCTCCGCGGACGAGCTGGTGACGATGATGTCGGAGAGCGCTTTCACCTCGGCCGAGCTGTTGATGTAGGTGAGCGCGATATGGTCCGGATGGGCTTCCCGGAACGCCTTGAACTGATCGGGCGGGCAGCTGTCCTCCAGGCTGCAGCCGGCGTCCATGTCGGGCAGGACGACGATCTTGTCCGGCGACAGGATCTTGGCGGTCTCGGCCATGAAGCGCACTCCGCAGAAGGCGATCACGTCGGCATCGGTCGCCTGCGCCTTGCGTGCCAGATCGAGGCTGTCGCCGACGAAGTCGGACAGATCCTGGATCTCCGGCGTCTGATAATAATGGCCGAGAATGACCGCGTTGCGCTCCTTGCGAAGCCGGTCGATCTCCGCGCGGAGATCAAGGCCCTTGAGGGTGAGATTGGGTGCGTTCATGTCAATTCCCCGTTCGCAGCGCGGGCCGGCCGCCCGCCTGCCTGTCCCGCACGGCCTCGTCGACGCGCCGCGGCCTATCGAGGAAGACGCCTACCTCTTGCCCTGCCGGGTCTACGAACCGTACTGCCACGCTGGCGTCAATCCCCGCAGTGCGAAGCGGAATGGCGAAACTCCTCGCCACGACCCGCATCGCCGTTTCTCGCGCCAGCTCCATCGGCGTCCGTTCACGGGCCTGGCGCATCAACTCTTCCCGGGCGCTCCGGCGGTTGGCCTGATCGAGCGTCCGTTCGGCATCGGTGAGCGCCAAGACGATGCCGCCTTCCGAATATTCCCGAACTCGACCGAAATCGATGTCCGGCCCCGAAATTTCAAGAGGGGGCAGGGTCACGGTGAGTGTCCGCGTAGCCGAGTCCCAAGCCAGGTTTTCGCGGCGCAGGCGCGCCAGGTCGACGCCGTAGCGGACGGTCCCAGGCATGATCAGGGTCTTGCGGGCGGTGAGGCCGAGCCGGGTCTCACGGGCGGTAACCACCGCGACGAAGCGGCCGACGAAGGTCGTGAGTCGGCCCTGATCCCTTACCGAGAGCAAGGCGACGTCAGCGATTGCGGCCGCGTCGGGCACCGCCGCCGTCATAGGCACCTCGGCCGGAGGCTCTTCGCGCGGACGCAGAGCGAAGCCGATGAGGGCGCCGAGCAGCAAGGCAAGGAGCGGCGGAACGAGGAGCAGCAACCTCAGCCGGCGAGCGCCCATTCCTCACCCTCCGAGCGCACCAGGCCGCGCCGCTCCAGGTCGATGAGATGGGCGAGCACCGATCGCGCCGCTGCCGGATGCAGTCGCGGGTCGACCTCGCGATACATCGCCTCGACCATTGCGGAGATCCGGCCCTCCCCCGCCTCCAGCCGGGCGATGATCTGCTTCTCGCGCATCCGGCGATGGCCCACCAGCGCGCGGACATGGGCCTGCGGATTGTCGACGGCGGGTCCGTGGGCGGGAAGATAGAGCCGGTCGTCGCGGACGCGCAGCCGATCGAGGCTCTCCATATACAGGGTCATGTCTCCATCGGGCGGCGATACGACCGTCGTCGACCAGCCCATCACATGATCGCCGGTGAAGAGGATTCCCGTTCCGGCAAGTGCGAAGCAGAGATGGTTGGAAGTATGGCCCGGCGTCGCCACGGCATCGAGCGCCCATCCCTCCCCTTCCAGCCTTTCGCCCTCGCCGAGGACTCGATCGGGCCGATAATCGAAGTCGAAGGCCGCATCGGCGCGCGGCCCTTCATCGTCGATCGCCAGCGGCGCGCAACCGACGATCGGCGCGCCGGTCGCGGCGGCGAGCGGCCGGCTGGCCGGACTATGGTCGCGATGGGTGTGGGTGCACAGTATCGCCGCGATCCGTCGCCCGCGTGTGGCGGCTAGAATTGCCTCGACATGCGCCTCGAGATCCGGTCCCGGATCGATCACTGCTACCTCGCGGGTGCCGATCAGATAGGTCTGGGTACCGGTGAAGGTGAAAGGCGACGGATTGTCGGCGAGCAGCCGGGCTACGCCCGGCGCGACCTCTTCGGCGCGATCATGAGGGGCAGCGTCCATCGCGCGAGCGATGCGCCGCCGTCGCCGCCCCGGTCAAGGGCAGCGATCCGCCCGCCCCGATTCGGCGCCGCGCCTGAACGCGCGCCGGGTGTCGGCATCTCTTACACCACCGGCAAAGGTAAATTCACGTTCACCTTGAAAAGCAGCGGTTTTCTGCGACTTGCATTGACTGGCACGGAGCGTGTAAGATTGTCCGCGTCCACAGTTCCACTCATTGGGCGGGCTAGCGCACTTTCCGGTCGCGCGGCCCGCCCTTAATTTTTTCAGCTGAGATGCCCTTCCAGATAAAGCGTGGGCGCCGAAGCTCCGCCGCGGCCGGCCTTGGTCGGGAGGACGAACGGCGCAGGCTGCCGTGACACAGGCGGCCGGGCGGTCAGGCCTTGGCGATCTGCTTCTCGTCGATGAGCTGCTGCAGTTCGCCTGCCTCGAACATCTCCATCATGATGTCCGAACCGCCGACGAACTCGCCCTTCACGTAGAGCTGGGGAATGGTCGGCCAGTCCGAATAGGCCTTGATGCCTTGTCGGATCTCCGGATCCTGGAGCACGTCCACCGTTTCGAACGGCACGCCGAGATGGTCCAGGATCGCGATGGCGCGGCTCGAAAAGCCGCATTGCGGAAACAAGGCCGTTCCCTTCATGAACAGAACGACGTCGTTATTCTTTACAATCTCGTCAATGCGCTGGCTTGCGTCGGTCATTTCCGAATACTCCTTCATTCCGGCACGGCGGTGGTGAGCTTCAGCGCATGAAGCTCGGTGCCCATCCGGCCGCCCAGCGCCTCGTAGACACGCTGGTGCTGCCTGACGCGCGGCAGCCCCCTGAAGCTTTCGGCGACCACGCGCGCTTCATAATGGTCGCCGTCGCCGGCCAGGTCGACGATCTCGACCCTCGCATCGGGAATGCCCTGGCGGATCAGGGTCTCTATCTCGTCGGCCGGCATCGGCATGTTCGTCTCAGCTCTGCACTTCGATGAAGTGGCGCCGCGCCTCCACCGTCTTATGCTCGAGCGCCTGGCGGATCGCCGCTTCATCGACCTCCACTCCGGCCGAAGTCAGGTCGCCGAGCAGCTTGCGGATCACGTCCTCGTCGCCGGCCTCCTCAAAATCCGCGCGGATGACGTCGCGGGCATAAGCGTCGGCTTCCGCCTCGGTCAGCCCCATCTTCTTCGCGGCCCACTGGCCAAGCAGCCGGTTACGGCGCGCAATAACCTTGAACTGCATTTCCTGATCGCGGGCATATTTGCTCTCGAATGCCCTCTCGCGGTCGTCGAACGTGGTCATGGCGGTCCTTTGCTGATGTGTTGCTGAGATAGGCGGAGGGACCCGCGCGTGCAACGGGCCTCTGTCGCCTCCGAAGCGTTGGGAGCCGAGGGTCACACGGTGACGACGAGCTTTCCTACCGCCTTGCGGGAAGCCATGTGGGCGATCGCCTCGGCACCGCGCTCCAGCGGCCAGGTGCGACTGACACGGGGCGCGATCCGCCCTTCCGCCCAGAGCCGGAACAAAGTCCTGACATGTTCGGCATTCGCCTGCGGATCACGGGCAGCGAAAGCGCCCCAGAAGACGCCGCGCAGGTCGCAGCTCTTCAGCAGCACGAGATTGAGCGGCAACCTAGGAATTCCGGCGGGGAAGCCGATCACGAGCAGGCGCCCCTCCCAACCGAGCGCTCGAACCGCCGCCTCGCTATAGTCGCCGCCGACCGGATCGTAGACGAGGTCGGCGCCGTTCGGCCCGACCGCTTCCTTGAAGGCAGCAGCCAAGGCCTTGGCGCCTTCCTTGTCGAAGGGCCCGCGCGGATAGACGAGGGTTTGGTCCGCACCGGCTTCGCGCGCCGCCTGCGCCTTCTCCTCGGACGAGACGGCGGCGATCACCCGTGCGCCGAAAGCCTTGCCAAGCTCGACCGCAGCGAGCCCGACCCCGCCCGCAGCGCCGAGCACGAGCAGGGTCTCCCCTTCCTCGAGCCGCCCGCGGTCGAGCAAAGCGTGAATCGTCGTCGCGTAGGTCAGGATCAACGCGGATCCTTCCTCAAAGCCGCGGTCGGGCGGCAGCGCAAGGGCCGAGGCAGCGGGCACCAGCACCTTCTCGGCAAGCCCGCCATGGCCGATCATCGCGATCAGCCGGTCGCCCTCGGCCCAGCCCGTCACGCCTTCCCCGACCGTCTCGATCTCGCCGGCAACCTCCCCGCCCGGCGCGAACGGCCGCGGCGGCCTCGACTGATATTTGTCCTCGATGATCAGCACGTCGGGATAATTGATCGCGCAGGCGCGCGCCCGGACGAGGAGCTGCCCCGGACCGGGCACCGGATCCTCGACCTCGCTGAACTCGAGCGTGTCGGGACCGCCGGCACTGCGCGACAGCAGGGCTTTCATCGCGCCGCTTCCGGGAACGGCGGCAACTTGGCGACGTCTGCGGCTTCGTGCTGGATGATGACCCGCGCGCCGAGATTGCGAGCGATTCGATCGAACCGGTCCATGCTTGCGAGCGAATCCGCGCGATCGTGATTGAACGGCGGTACTCCGCGATTCTCGACCTGTTCGGTGAAATGATAGATGTCGCCGGTGAGCAGGACGGGTCCGGAGGCGAGCCGGACGAGAAGTGCATTGTGCCCGGGCGTGTGGCCCGGCGTCTTCAGCAACATGACGCGGCCATCCCCGAACACGTCGTGATCGGCGGTCAGCGCCTGGACCTTACCGTCGCCGGTCAGCCAATGGGCGAGCGCCTCCGCCGAATCCGCATCGGGCGGACTGGGCAGCCGTAGCAGCTCGAGATCGCCGGCCCCCATCAGCAACCGCGCCTGAGGGAAATGCCGCGCCTGGCCGGTATGGTCGAAGTGCCAGTGACTGATTCCTATAATCTCGATCTGCTCGGGCCGAACCCCGATCTCACGCAGCTGGTCCACGAGACTCCGGCGCAGGCTCAGTGTCTGTTGCGCGTTGCTGAACCCGCCGCCGATCAGCGCATCGGTGAGGCCGGTGTCCCACAGCATGTAACGATCGCCGTGGCGGATGAGATAGCAGCTGCCGACGACAGTCTTCGGGCCGGCCGGATATTGGTACGTATCGGAGAAGAAGGCGCCATATTGGTTGATGACGATCTCGCCGCAGTCGAGCCTCCACAGCGCAAGCTCAGGCGGCGTCGCCTGCTGCGCCGAAGCGGGTCCCGTGTTCGCCAGAGCCAGCAGCGCCAGCATCACCATCCTACCCAACAGGCGCATCTTCACCCCCTTTTGCTTCCGCGGAGCGGTTTGCCCGATCATGCCCTCTGCGCATCCTCGCATGCAAGGACTCGTTCCTTCGGCGAGACATAGCCGGGGTCGTGGACGAAAGGCAGATCGCGGCCGCCATCGAGCGCCTCCAGCACCGCAGCGAAATCGGTGCGGCAGCGGAAGCCGAGCTCCCTCTCCGCGCGTGCGGGGTCGTAGACCCGGTCGATATGGGCGGGCAGCGACCAGCCGGCGCGCGCATAGAGCTCCGCCGCCTGCGGGAAGTGACGGGCGATGACTGCGGGCGCGTCCTCGATCAGCGCCTCCACCTCGTCGGGCGAGAAGGGCGTCGGCGCGGAAACGACGAAGGTGCCGAACCCGATCCGCGGCGCCCCCGCAAGCGCCGCGAGATGCGCCTCGGCAGCATCCTCGACGGTGAGGCGGCGGTTCAGGAATTCGTTCGCCTTGATGTTGGAACCGTCAAGGTGACGATGGGTGTCGTCCTCCTCGGGGAAGAACCGAGCGGTGCGGAGCACGACCACGGCCAGTCCGTCCTGCCGGTGCGCGAGCCGGCACAGATGTTCAGCGGCCAGCTTGGTGATTCCATAGATGTTGCGCGGCTCGAGCGGACCGAAATTCTCGTCCATCCAGGCGGCGCGCCGGGCGCCGCCGCCCTTGCCGTCCCGCACCGCGCGCGAGACCATCAGGGACGTGGTCGACGTGAAGACGAACCGGTCATTGCCTGCGGCCGCGGCCGCCTCGAGCAGGTTGAGCGTGCCGGTGACGTTCACGTCGACGAAGGCGCGCGCCGGATAGCGGGCGATGTCCGGCTTGTGCAGCGCGCCGGCATGGATGACCGCATCGATGCCCCGCTCGGCGAAGATCCGGTCGATCAGCGGCCGGTCGGCGACCGACCCGAGGATATGGGTGTCAAGACCGGGAGCGACGTCGAGGCCGACCAGGTCATGCCCTTCCTCGCGCAGCCTCGGGGCCAGGAAACGGCCGAGCCAGCCGGACGAGCCGGTCAGGAGAATGCGCATCATCGCCTCCCGCGGAGGGCCGGGGAGAAGGCACCCCCGATCATCAGACCCGGACGGGGGTAGCCAGCCCTTCGTAGCGGGCTGTCGTCTTCGCCGCCACTTCCTCCTCGGTGACTTCGGGCGCCAGCTCCACGAGCCGGAACGGGCTGTCATGGTCGGGGCGCTGGAACACGCACAAATCGGTGACGATCATGTCGACCACGTTCTTGCCGGTGAGCGGCAGCGTGCATTGCGGGATGAACTTGGGATCGCCGTTCTTCGAGACATGCTCCATGACGACGATGATCTTCTTGACGCCGGCGACGAGATCCATCGCGCCGCCCATTCCCTTCACCATTTTTCCGGGAATCATCCAATTGGCGATATCGCCGCCTTCGGAAACCTCCATCGCGCCGAGCACGGTGAGGTCGATATGGCCGCCACGGATCATCGCGAAGCTGGCGGCGGAATCGAAATAGCTGGACGAGGGCAGCTCGCTGATCGTCTGCTTGCCGGCATTGATGAGGTCCGGATCGACCTCGTCGTCATAGGGGAAGGGCCCGATGCCGAGCATTCCGTTCTCCGACTGGAGCGTCACCTCCATGCCCGCCGGAATATTGTTGGCGACCAGCGTCGGAATGCCGATGCCGAGATTGACATAATAGCCGTCGCGAAGCTCCTTGGCCGCGCGGGCGGCCATCTGGTTGCGGTCCCAGGGCATGTTCAGTCTCCTTGTCTCCGGTTGAAGCGGTCGAACGCCCGCTTCGACGATTCGAAGGCTTCTGGCGACACGTCTTCCGAAATTGGCATGAGATCGCAGGCTGTCTCGATCGCCGAGCGGCGTTCGAGCTGCCAATCCGAAAAAGGTCCTGCTGCGAGATGCTGCGGGACGGTGGGCGCTGTCGCCAGACTGTTCGCTAGCGTGATGCGAGTTTCTCGGATGGAATCCTCGTAGACGGCCATCCCCGTTCTTTGGATTTCTCGGGTGATGCGAGTTCGATAGGGTCCGTCGAGGGTGATTGGAGTCGACCGCCCATGCAGGAGTTCCCTCGGCACGATGGCGCGCATCGCTGACACCAGATGCTGACGAAATGCCGGCCAATAGCGGTCAATGGCTCCTCGGCGGGCATCGCGGACCAGGAGACAGCCACGCTCCAGGCCGACTCGCATGAGCTCCTGACGCATGGCATCGTCACCGAAGATCGCGTCGGTGATCGCCCGCCTGAGGAGGAATTCGTCGCCACCCATTCTGGCGACCTCATCATCGGTGGGAGCTCGGATCTGCCACGCCATAGCGGCGAAAGGCGAGGTCAAGGTCAGTATGACTGCGGCAGCGACTATGATTCGCCGGAAGCGCATCTCACTCCCTCTCGCCAGGATCCGACCACCGCCGGTCCTGCGGGAAAATGTCGTCGAAGCCGCCACGCAGGCCGGGGCCGTAGACCGGATTGGACAGCATGAACCAGCCATTCCCCCACAGGCCGGCGAACGGCCCCTCGACGGCGGCGCGGCGCCGCTCGCCTACCGGCAGCGTGCGGGCGTTGAAGAGGTCGGAAAAATCGCCGAGTTGGTCGCCCGCCATGGCGATCACGCACCAGCGTCCCGCGACCGCAGCTCGGCGCGGGTCCTTGCCCGATCCCGGCGCGATGTCGCCCTGCAGGAACAAGGTCTCGCCGTGGCGGGCCGGGCCGAGGCCGGCGAAGTCAAGCGCCGCCTCGGTGTGCGCCGCGTTGGCGGCCTGGCGGTTGCTGTTGAAGATCACCTCGATACCGGCGGCGCGGATGGCCCGCAGCGCTTCGACCGCACCCGGCATCGGCGCGACCGACCGTTCGCCGGTCCGTTCCCACCGATTCCAGGCAGCGGAATCGAAGCTGCGGCCGCGCACCGCCTCGTCATATTCATAGCCCAGATTCTGGATCGCCGTCTCGTCGACGTCGAGCATCACAGCGAGCGGCTTTCGGGCGCACGGCACGAAGCGCGGGCTCGCCAAGGTCGAGCCCTCGGCAAGAACCACGCTGTCCGCCGGGCGCGCCCGGGCCGAACGGAGGACATGGTCGCGCAGGGCACGATAGGCCTGGAGGCTCGCCGTCCCGCCTTCGCCCGATCCAAAGAGCCACTGCATGGCCGGCGGAACCGTCGTCGCGGCGGCGGTGGCCGGCGCAGCGCGAGGCGTGGAAGCCGGAACCGTCGCGCAGCCGGAAAGCGTAAGCAGCGCCAATATTCCGGCGAAGGCGGGGGACCGGTTTCCGAGTCGCACTGGGCGCCGACTTTCGCCGGAGCACGGCTTGCCGTTCACGCCGCCTCCCGCTGCCGGGTCGTGCGGAACTCGATCTTCTTGTCGTAAGGCGCGCCGAGAATCAGCCTTTTCGCATAGATGCTCGGCAAATGGATGCAGTCCGGGTCGAGCGTTCCGACAGGGACGATCTCCTCGACCTCGGCGACGCACAGCTTGCCCGACGTCGCCATCGGCAGGTTGAAGTTGCGCGTCGTCTTGCGGAACTGGAGATTGCCGGCCTCGTCGGCACGCCAACCCTTCACGATGGACAGGTCGGCCCGGATTCCCCGCTCCAAAATGTAGGTCTCGCCGTCAAAATCCTTATGCTCCTTGCCTTCGGCCACGATCGTGCCGACTCCCGTCTTCGTGTAGAAGCCGGGAATGCCGGCCCCGCCGGCACGGCAGCGTTCTGCGAGCGTTCCCTGAGGGCAGAACTCGACCTCGAGCTCGCCGGCCAGATATTGCCGCTCGAACTCCTTATTCTCGCCGACGTAGGAGGAGATCATCTTGCGGATCTGGCGGGTCCGCAGCAGCTTTCCCAAGCCCTCATTGTCGATCCCCGCATTGTTGGAGACGACCGTCAGGTCCTTGACCCCGCTGTCACGAATCGCGTCGATCAGCCGTTCCGGGATCCCGCACAGGCCGAATCCACCCGCGCAGATGGTCATTCCGTCGAACAGGAGGCCGTCGAGCGCCGCTGCAGCGTCGGGATAGATCTTCTTCATGAACCGCTCCCTTGGATAGGGAGCCGATAGTCAAGCGAGGCGGGTGCGGTCAAGCGAACCTGAATCAAGTTTCAACTTCGCTCGACCGGCCCGGTCAGCCCTGCAGCTTCGCAAGCACGCCCTGCAGCTGCATCGCGTTCGACATGTCGCCTTCGACCTTGAGCTTGCCCTGCATGAAGGCGGTCATCGCATCCAGCTTGCCGTCCTTGATGTCCGACCAATCGGCCCATTCCACCTTGATGGCGGTGTCGGCCGGGCCGTCTTCCTCGGTGACCTGCTGGGCAGCGCCGTCGAGCATGATCACGCCCGCGCTGCCGAAGTCGAGCTTCACGCGCTTTCCGGGCACGAAGGCATTGGCCTCGTTGAGCTTGGCCGCCATCTCGCTCTTTTCCATTTTCATTCTCTCCCAACTGAGGTCCCCTCCCACTGGCCTCCCTCGCAGCTCCCGGTCAAGCGCGAACAGCGGAGCCTCGATCCCGCGGGATACGAACCCTATTGGATTCCCCGCGCGGAGGTGCTTAGGGCTTGCCATGGCGGACAAGCGAAGCGGCGGGCGGATCCTGGTCGACAACCTGGTCGCACAGGGGTGCGACCGCATCTTCACGGTGCCCGGCGAGAGCTTCCTTGCCGTCCTCGATGCCCTGCACGACACGCCGGCGATCGACCTCGTCGTGTGCCGGCAGGAAGGCGGCGTCGCCTATATGGCCGAGGCCGACGGCAAGCTGACGGGGCGGCCCGGAATCGCCTTCGTGACGCGCGGCCCCGGCGCGACCAACGCGGCGATCGGAGTCCATGTCGCCTTCCAGGATTCGACGCCGATGATCCTGTTCGTCGGCGACGTGGCCCGCGGCGACCGCGACCGGGAGGGATTCCAGGAGGTCGACTTCGCCGCCTTCTTCGCGCCTCTGGCCAAATGGGTCGGGCGGATCGACGATGCCCGGCGGATCCCCGAATTTGTCGCCAGGGCTTGGTCGACGGCGATGTCCGGCCGACCGGGGCCGGTCGTGCTGGCGCTTCCGGAAGACATGCTCAGGGACGAAGTGGAGACGGTCGACCGGCCCCGCGTGCCGCGCTTCTGCCAGGCCGCCGATCCGATGGCGGTCGGGGCGCTAATGGACCTGCTCAAGGATGCGGTGGCGCCGGTCGCGATCGTCGGGGGCGCCGGCTGGTGCGCCGGGGCATCCAACCACTTCCGGGAGTTCGCCGAACGGATCGGCATTCCGGTCGCCGTCGCCTTCCGGCGTCAGGATGCCATCGCGAACGACAGCCCGGTCTATGCGGGCAATCTCGGCTACGGGCCGAACCCGAAGCTGGTCGATCGGATCAAGGCGGCCGACCTCCTGCTCGTTGCCGGTCCGCGGCTCGGCGAGGCGACGACCGACGGCTACACATTGATCACGCCTGACCATCCCGACCAGCTGCTCGTCCACGTCCATCCCGATCCGGAAGAGCTGGGACGCGTCTACCGCACCGATCTGCCTATCTGCGCCGACATGTTCGAATTCTCCGAGCTTTGCAGCGACTGGGAAGAGGAAGTCATCGACTTTTCGAACGGGATCGAAGCGCATCGCGACTGGCTCGACTGGAGCACGCCCAAGCCGAGCGGGGCCCGGCTCGACCTCGCCTCGGCCGTCGCCGCGATGCGCGAACGGCTGCCCGCCGACACGATCATCTGCAACGGCGCCGGCAATTTTTCAGGCTGGTGGCATCGCTTCTGGCATTATGGCCCCTGCCCCAGCCAGCTGGCGCCGACCAACGGGTCGATGGGCTATGGGCCACCCGCGGCGGTGGCCGCGGCCCTCCGCTGCCCGCAGCGCCAGGTGGTGGCGGTGGCCGGAGACGGCGATTTCCTGATGAACGGGCAGGAGATGGCGACCGCCGTCCGATACGGCGCCAATCTGCTCATCCTGGTCATAGACAATGGCAGCTACGGAACGATCCGGATGCACCAGGAGCGCGAATATCCCGAGCGGGTGGTCGGAACCGACCTGGCCAACCCGGACTTCGCGGCCCTGGCTCGCGCCTATGGCGCGTGGGCCGAAACGGTCGAGCGGACCGAGGATTTCGCGCCCGCGCTCGACCGGGCCCTTCAGGAACAGGGAGTAAAGCTCCTCCACCTCAAGACGGAAGTCGAGCAGATCACCGCTGCCACGACGATCGCGAAGATCCGGGAGAAAGCGCGCCGCTGACCGAAGGAGAGATGATGTGGCAAGGACCGAGTTTCGATCCGTGGACGACTATCTCGCCGCCCAGCCGGAACAAGCGCAGTCGATTCTCCAGCAGGTGCGAGAGGTCATTCGCAAGGCGCTGCCCGAAGCGGAGGAGCGAATCGCCTATCAGATCCCGTCCTACCGCCAGCATGGCACCACATTGATCTTCTTCGCGGGCTGGAAGGCGCATTACTCGATCTATCCGGCCTCCAGCGGGCTGGTCGAAGCCTTCGCCGAGGCGCTTTCGCCTTATGTGATCAGCAAGGGGACGATCCGCTTTCCCTACGACGCACCGATTCCCGAGGATCTGATCGGACGCCTCGCCGCCTTCCGCGCCGAGGAGGTGGCCGCGGTCGCACAGGCGAAGCCGTCGGCGCGAAGCAGAGCGTAGCGAGCGCGGCGCTGTAACGCTCGACACAATTTTGCGGTCTGCGCGGCATCGTCCCGACACCTGGCACGACGAAGGAAGGCGCTCCGTGCGGCCCCGGCCGCTCACGCTTTTCAGGGAGAAGCTTTCGTGGACCAGGACCGTCTCGTCTGGCCGCGCAAGACGCGCGAACTGTTCAACCACCACATGGACTCGACGGCGTGGAACGATTTCCGCTTCCGCGACGACGACGTCATCGTTGCCACCTACGCCAAGTCGGGGACTACCTGGACCCAGCAGATCGTGAGCCAACTCATCTTTGCGGGCGCCGAGGGCGTTCCGGTTCACGAAATCTCACCCTGGCTCGACCTCAGGATCATGCCGCCCGACACCAAGGCGACGCTCGAGGCGCAGCAGCATCGGCGGGTCATCAAGACGCATCTGCCGCTCGATGCCCTCACCTTCTCGCCGCGCGCCAAATATCTCTACATCGCCCGGGACGGCCGCGACGTGGTGTGGAGTTTCTATAATCACCACAGCAACGCCAATCCGCTCTTCTACGAGCTGATCAACAACACGCCCGGCCGGGTCGGGCCGCCAATCGAGCGGCCGGACCCCGACATCAGGCGCTATTTCCGCACCTGGCTCGAGAGAGACGGTTACCCCTTCTGGTCCTATTGGGAGAATATCGCGACCTGGTGGGCGGCACGCGAGGTCCCGAACATCCTGCTGATCCACTTCAACGACCTCAAGACCGACCTGGAAGGCGAGATGCGGCGGATCGCGCGCTTCCTCGGCTGCGACATCGCCGAAGAGCGTTGGCCAACGATCCTCCACCATTGCTCCTTCGACTATATGAAGAGCCATGCCGCCAGCGTCGCTCCGCTCGGCGGCGCGATCTTCGAGGAGGGCGCCGGCACGTTCATCAACAAGGGCGTGAACGGCCGCTGGCGCGACGTGCTTTCGGCCGAGGAGATCGCTTCCTATGAGCGCATGGCGGTCCGCAAGCTCGGCCCCGAATGCGCCGAGTGGCTCGCCCGCGGCACCCGCGCCGCTCCGGATGCGCCGTCGCGGGATCTCGCCGCCTGAGTGGGGCCGGTCAGAGTCCGAACGGGTAGGTCTCGTCTTCGCCTGGGCGCTGCTCGACCGGCAGCGGCGTCACAGCCTCGGTCTCGTCGAACCAGACCCAGGCGTCGAATTGCATCGGCAGAATCGCCTCGGCATAATGGCTCCAGCGTTCCGTCTCCGGGCGGTAGATGACGCCGATGAAGCGCTCGAGTCGCGGCTCCATCAGCGCCTCGCGCAGCTCGCCTGGCCCGCGCAGGTCGAGCAGAAAGCGCGGAACGCCGCTGTCGTGGCTCAGCCGCTCATAGCTGCCCGGAAGCGCTGGCCGGACCGCCTTGATCTCCATCGGGCGGTCCCAATCGGTGGCGGCGGCAACGGTGCCGCTATGGGTGCCGAACCCGACCAGGCGGGCTTGCTCTCCGAAGCGCTCCTTCACCAGCTGCCCGATATTCAGTTCCTCGCGGACCTGACCCATTTCCGTATAGGCGGCGTTGCCGATATGGCTGTTGTGGGCCCACACCACGGCCTTCGCTCCCGGGCCCTTCGCCTCAAGCAGCTGGGAGAGGGTTTCGAACATGTGGGTATCGCGCAGGTTCCAGCTCTCCGCCGCGCCCCGGTACATGGCGCGGTAATAGCCCTCCGCATTCTTGACCAACCGCGCATTGGCGGCGGCGTCCAGCCATTCCTCGCCGTCGAGGGCGGCATATTCCAGGCGCTTGCGCTGGAGCTCGCGCAGCATCTCGACGACACCATCCTCGCAGCGGGCATAGCCCTCGCTGATCGCAAGCTGGCCATAGAGCGCCGGATTGCGGCTCCAGGGCTGAAGGCACCCGTAGCGCTCGCGCGCCAGCGCGGCCGCGTCGGGATCCACGTCGTCGAGATAGTCGATCACGGCGCGGATCGAGCCACCGAGATTGTAGAGGTCGAGCCCGTAGAAGCCGACCATCTCTTCCGCATAGCGCCCCTCATTGCAGGAACGCAGCCGGCGAATGAAGGCGTCCACGTCGGTGTTGCGCCACATCCACGTCGGGAAGCGCTGAAACGGCGCATCCTCAGCGGACGCGCCCTCCTCCTCCCTCGCTTCCCGATGGCGGATGTAGCGATCGACAAAGGCCGCGTCGGGCCAGTCGGCCTCGACCGCGACAATGTTGAAGCCATGGTGGCGCACCAGTCGCTCGGTCACGAGTGCCCGCGCGCGGTAAAATTCGGACGTACCGTGGCTGGCCTCGCCCAGCAGGACGACGCGCGCATCGCCGAATCGATCGAAGGCGGCGGCGAAATCCGGATCCTCGAAATCGGGCAGGATCTCGGCGGCCTGGTTGATCCGCTCCTCGATCGAGCGTGGCCGCGGCCGGCCGGATTCGCGGCTCGTGTCGCGCCAGCCATGCTCGCCGATCAGCGGCACGAAGCGCACCGGGCCGAGATCCTCCTGTTCGAAATCGTCTTCGGCCGTCCGGGTGACCTTGACCAGATTCTGGACCGCCGACGGCTCCCCGACCGGCATGACCAGCGTGCCGCCGATCGACAATTGACGAAGCAGCGCTTCGGGGACGTGGCTGCCGCTGGCGGCGGCGACGATCGCTTCATAGGGCGCCTCCGCAGACCAGCCCTTCGAACCGTCGCCCTGGACGATCTCGACATTGTCGTAGCCCAGGCGCCTCATCCGCGAAGCCGCGATTTCGGCCAACTCGCCATGCCGCTCGATCGCCACCACGCGATCGGCGATCCGCCCCATCACCGCGGCGGCGTAGCCGGAGCCGGCGCCGATTTCGAGCACCTTGTCTCCGGGGGCCACCTCCGCCGCGTCGATCATCAACGCGACGATATAAGGCTGGGAGATGGTCTGGCCGGCCTCTATCGGCAGCGGCGAATCCTCATAGGCCATGGCCGCCATGTCGGCGGGAACGAATTCATGCCGAGGCACTTCGCGCATCGCGGCGAGGAGATGCCGGTCGGCGATGCCGCGCGCGGCAATCTGCCGGACCACCATCTGCTCGCGGGCCTGGGTGAAGTCGGCCATGAAAAGCCTCCCTTCCCCAAGAACCTGCCGAGGCGAGAGACGTTCCGATCGTGCGACGGGCGCCGTCGCGCTCCGATCTGGCAGAGGCGGTCGCCCAGCTTCGCGGCGCGACGGGGCGCCTGCCGCGGCTGCGGCGACGGTATGCGGCTCACGCCTGAGCGGACCTGGTCGAAGGTGAAGCGGCGACGGGTTGGCGCGCTGACCTGGCCTGGGGCCGGACCTAGATCAGCCCGGCGAGCGGGCTCGACGGATCGGCGTAGCGGCGCTGGCCCATCCGGCCGGCGAGATAAGCGAGCCGGCCGCTTTCGACGGCGAGCTTCATCGCCCGGGCCATCCTCACGGGATCCTTGGCCTCGGCAATGGCCGTGTTCATCAGCACGCCGTCGCAGCCCAATTCCATCGCCACGCTGGCATCCGACGCGGTGCCGACGCCTGCGTCGACCAGCACCGGGACCGTCGCTCCTTCAACGATCAGCCGGATCGTGACCCTGTTCTGGATGCCGAGCCCCGATCCGATCGGCGCGCCCAGCGGCATGATCGCCACCGCGCCGGCCTCCTCGAGCTGCTTCGCGGCGATCGGATCGTCGACGCAATAGACCATGGGGAGGAAGCCCTCCTTCACCAGGATCTCGGTCGCCTTCAGGGTCTCGCGCATATCGGGATACAGCGTTCTTGCCTCGCCGAGCACCTCGAGTTTCACCAGATCCCATCCGCCCGCCTCCCGCGCAAGGCGAAGCGTGCGGATCGCCTCGTCGGCGGTGAAGCAACCGGCCGTGTTCGGCAGATAGGTATAGCGTTTGGGATCGATATGGTCGGTCAGCAGCGGCTGGCTCGGGTCCGAGATGTTCACTCGGCGCACCGCGACCGTCACGATCTCGGCGCCCGATGCCTCGACCGCCGCCGCATTCTGCTCGAAATCCCTATACTTGCCGGTGCCGACGATCAGCCGCGAGGTGAAGCGGCGGCCCGCAACTTCCCATCCGTCCGTCACGTTCAGCCTCCGCCCACGAACGTGACGATCTCAAACTCGTCGCCATCCTCGACCATGACGTGGCCCAGGGTCGACCTGGGAACGATTTCCAGGTTGCGCTCCACCGCCACCTTGGCCGGCTCAAGCCCGAGTTCGAGGGCCAGCTCGGCCACCGTCATTCCGGCGCGCACCCTGCGATGCTCCCCGTTCACTCGGATCGAGAGCGTGCCGTCCTGGATCATGCCTACCTGCCTTGCCTTTGCGCTTGCGGGACGGGCGTCATATAGGGACCTGAAATGGCGACGCCACCGCTCATCTACGTCCTCAACGGACCGAACCTCAACCTGCTCGGGCTGCGGGAGCCGGAAATCTACGGATCCGATACGCTCGACGACATCGCCGAGCGGCTCGAGGAACGTGCCGGAGCGCTCGGTGTCAGGCTCGAGATCCGCCAATCGAACCATGAAGGCCATCTCGTCGACTGGCTGCACGAGGCGCGCCTGCAGGGGGCGAAGGCGGTCATCATCAATGCCGCGGCATTCACCCATACCTCGGTCGCGCTGCACGATGCGGTGAAGGCCATCGGACTACCGGTGATCGAAGTGCATTTGTCCAATCCGCAGGCGCGCGAGCCGTTCCGGCACCACAGCTATATCGCGTCGGTAGCGCGCGGAACCATCGCCGGCCTGGGTGCGCTGGGCTACGAACTGGCTCTGGACGCGGCCGCTCGTCTCTGACAGTGAGCGCGCGGTTTGCCGACGGGCCCGATCGAGAGGCCGTCCGCTGCACCCGAGGGCACCGGCGACCAACAGGGGTAATGAGGATTCGATGAGCGAAGACAAGCGTTCCGACGACGCGATGCGGGTCGATACCGGGCTGATTCGCCAGCTCGCCGACTTGCTTGCGGAAAAGGATCTCAGCGAGATCGAAGTGGAGGATGGCGAGCGGCGTGTGGTGGTAAAGCGCAAGCTCACCGCCGCCGCCCCTGCCGTGGCTGCGGCTCCAGTCGCCGCGGCGGCGGCACCCGCGGTGGCGGCACCCGCTGCCGCTCCGGCCGACGCTGTCCAGGACGCCGCGAGCCATCCAGGCGCGGTCAAGGCGCCCATGGTCGGGACCGTCTATCTCTCCTCCGAGCCGGGCGGGCCCCCCTTCGTGTCCCCCGGGGCGACCGTCGCGGCCGGCGATACGCTGCTGATCGTGGAGGCGATGAAGGTCATGAACGCCATCCACGCGCCCAAGGCGGGAACGGTGAAGCAGGTCCTGGTGCAGGACGCGCAGCCGGTCGAGTTCGACCAGCCGCTGGTGATCATAGAGTGACGGCGGTGGCGGCCCACTGACATGGCCATCCAGAAGGTCCTGATCGCCAATCGCGGCGAAATCGCGCTTCGCATCCACCGCGCCTGTCACGAGATGGGCATCCGGACGGTCGCCGTCCATTCGACGGCGGACACCGACGCGATGCACGTCCGCCTCGCCGACGAGACGGTCTGCATCGGGCCGCCGCCGGCCGGCGAGTCCTATCTGAACATCCCCAACATCATCTCGGCCGCCGAAATCTCGCACGCCGACGCGATCCATCCCGGCTACGGCTTTCTCTCCGAAAATGCCCGCTTCGCCGAAATCGTCGAAAGCCACGGCATCATCTGGATCGGCCCGAAGCCCGAGCATATCCGCGTGATGGGCGACAAGGTCGAGGCCAAGCGGACCGCCGCCAAGCTGGGGCTGCCGCTCGTGCCGGGTTCCGACGGGCCGGTCGAAGGGCCGCAGGAAGCGCGGGCCGTAGCGGCGCAGACCGGCTATCCGCTCCTAGTCAAGGCCGCGTCAGGCGGCGGCGGACGCGGAATGAAGATCGTCCGGTCCGAGGCCGAGCTCGACAGCCAGATGGCGCAAGCCCGCCAGGAGGCGAAGGCCGCGTTCGGCGACGACACCGTCTATATCGAGAAATATCTCGGCAATCCGCGTCACATCGAGTTCCAGGTGTTCGGCGACGGCAACGGGAACGCCATCCATCTCGGCGAACGCGACTGCTCGCTGCAGCGCCGCCACCAGAAGGTGCTGGAGGAGGCGCCCTCCCCGGTCGTGACGCCCGAGCAGCGCGAGCATATGGGCGGGCTCGTCGCGAAGGCGATGGCGGACATGGGTTATCGCGGCGCCGGCACCATCGAGTTCCTCTACGAGAATGGCGAGTTCTTCTTCATCGAGATGAACACCCGCCTTCAGGTCGAGCATCCGGTTACCGAGGCAATCACCGGGCTCGACCTGGTGCGCGAGCAGATCCGGATCGCCGACGGCGAGCCGCTGACCTTGCGCCAGCAGGACGTCGAGTTTCGCGGCCACGCCATCGAATGCCGGATCAACGCCGAGGATCCTCAGACCTTCGCCCCCTCTCCAGGCCTGGTCAGGCAGTTCCACGCCCCGGGCGGCCTGCATGTACGGGTCGATAGCGGTCTCTACTCCGGCTATCGGGTACCGCCTTATTACGACAGCATGATCGCCAAGTTGATCGTGTGGGGCTTTACCCGCGACGGCGCGATGCGGCGGCTTCGCCGGGCGCTGGAGGAGTTCGTCGTCGACGGCGTCAAGACCACGATTCCGCTCCACCAGGCGCTGATCGAGGATCCCGAGTTCCAGCGCGGCGACTATACGATCAAGTGGCTGGAGGAGTGGCTCGCGCGCGAGGAATGAACCGTCTGTCAGGGATAGGCCCCGGCGATCGGGCAGCCATTCTGGAACGGAACCGCGACCAAGCGTTGGCCTCAATCTCCCAGCCGAAGAGCTTCCCGCAGCCTCGCGATGTGCCGGGGAAGCGGCGATCCGACGCGCCCCAGCTTCCAATAACCGGTGTGGGTGAAGAAGGGGCGTCGCTCGCCTTCGATCCGCTTTCCCGCCTCGTCCAGCGCGGGCAGGACAGCGATATCGCGTATGCCCTTCACGGTCCCACCGCTCGATTCGAGGCCGAAGATCGAACCCAGCGGACCGGAGATGATGTCGCCCCAGGCGACGAAGCGGCTCGGCGAGTAGATGTTCGACCAGCGCGTGTAAGCGAACAATGCGGCATGGTGCGGAACCCGCGGCGCTTCCGGATCATGGGAGTCCCCGATCCGGCGCAGCGAATCCGGCCGGTACGTGAAATGGTGGAGACGTGTCGAACGGTCATATTCGAGCGTTGGCGGACAGGAGGGAAGCTGGCGTTGCCTCTTCGCCTCGGCAAGGCGGGCGCGGTCGCGCGCCAACAGAAACTCGGCATGCGTGAGCGGCGATCCTAGAGTGACGAAATCGCTCACGATCCAGGGATTGCCGGTGCGATTGAGCTCACCCAACGCCTGCGCCTGCATTTCCTGAAATTCCTCGATCGACCAGGAGAGCGGCAGCCCCTCCGGCGGAACAGGCCGTGTTTCGACATCCGCCGAGCGCGAGCCTCCGTCCTCGCCCCTCGGCGGAGCCACGGTCGCCATTCCGGCCGCGCGCCGAATGGCATCCTCCAGGCGAAGGCGCGCCGGCTGCTCCTCTGGAACGGCGCCGGACTTGTCCGCGATATCGTGGATGCGCGCGAACGCGTGGGTCAGGATGTCATACGCCACGATGCTGCCGAGCGAGTGGCCGACGACGACGATGCGGTCATATTCCGACTTGCCTTTCCGGCTGTCCGACCGGACCCCCATCAGCGTTTCGAGCAGCTGAACGCCTTCCTCGCGGATTTCCTGGCGGCGGGCGACGTTGGCCGGCTTCGCTTTCACGTAGCGGGCCACGTCGCCGAAATAGCGGACCAGGAACCCGGTGAGCCAGCCGATCGCGGCGGTCACCGCAGCGACCAGCATCGCGCCGCGCCACGACGACTCGTTCCCGTCTCCGGCACCGAGCTGAAGGGTGGCGAGGGCCAGTGCGCCGGCCGCCACGGCCCAGAGCAGGATCCAGACGGACATCAGCCGTGGCGGCACCCGGGTGAAGGGATTTCGCAGCATGAGCTCGAGGAGCCAGCCCCGGACATGGGCCCAGGTCGTGTCGACCATGTGATGGGCCCAGTAGAATTCGTAAAAGTCGGTGCGCTTGCGATTCTTCCCGGTCTCGGTGGTGATCACCCGCAGCTCGAAGCTGCGGTTGCGCCGATCGGGCTTGCTCCAGGAGGCGTTGCGCCTTCGCCTGGCCCCGGTGTCCGGATCGGGCTTGCCCCGATCGACCAGGCTCTCGTCCGTCGTCCAGGTCGCGTCGACGAAGGAGACCAGGGTCTCCATCGGGATCTGCTCGCCCATGCCGTGGATGACGACGACAGCTTGCTTCATGGCCGGCCCCTCCGCCCGTAGCCCTACCATGCTTCGAGGATCGACGCAGGGCTCCGCTGCATGGTTACCGACCCTCCCTCGCCCGGCCAAAATCCGCTATGGACCGCGCGACAAGAATGGAAGGCGATATGAAGGCGACGATCTACCACAATCCGAAATGCGGAACTTCGCGCAAGACGCTGGATATTCTCAAGGAATCCGGAGCGGACGTGACCGTCGTGGAATATCTGAAGACGCCGCCCGACAAGGCCGAGCTGAAGCGCCTGTACGAGCGTGCCGGGATCAGGCCGCGCGAGGGATTGCGAGCGAAGGAGGCGCTGGCGGGCGACCTGGACCTTGTCGAGGGCCCGGTCAGCGACAATGCGATCCTCGACGCCATGGTCGAAAATCCGATCCTCATCGAGCGCCCGCTGGTCGAGACGGACAAAGGCGTGCGCCTGTGCCGACCTCAGGAAAAGGTGCGCGAAATCCTCTGAGGGCACTGGGAAGCCCGAGCGGCGCGGCGTAAGATGCGCCCGATGTCGGTCCTCGATCCCGACCTGCTTTTGCGCGCCTACGCGATCGGCGTGTTCCCAATGTCGGACAGCCGTGACGCCCGCGATGTCTACTGGGTCGAGCCGCGGCGGCGGGCCGTCATTCCGCTCGACCGATTCCATCTCTCAAGATCACTGCGCAAGACTTTGCGTTCGGGGCGTTTCGAGGTCACGCTCGATCGCGCCTTTCCGGAAGTGGTACGGCATTGCGCCGATCGCGAGGACACCTGGATCAACGAGCCGATCGAGCGCAGCTACAACCTGCTACACAGCTCCGGCCACGCCCATTCGATCGAGGTCTGGGAGACGGAGGCTGGGCGCGGACGGGATCTGGTCGGCGGCCTCTACGGGGTTCGACTCGGCGCAGCCTTCTTCGGCGAAAGCATGTTCTCGAAACGGACCGACGCGTCCAAGGTGGCGCTGGCCTGGCTGGTCGCCCGGCTGATCGTCGGCGGGTTCCAGCTGCTCGACTGTCAGTTCATGACCGAGCATCTTCGCCGGCTCGGCGCCGTCGAAATTCCCCAATCGGACTATCTGACGCTGTTGGCCTCGGCGCTCGGCGGCACTTCGGCCGGCGATTCCGCGGCCGCTTCGCCATTCGCCGAAGGTTCCGCCGGGGCCGGTTCGGCCACAGGCTCCGGCGCCGCCGAGTTCGGCGCGCTCGACCGGCTGCTCGCCGGGCGTTCGGCCGGCTCGGCGCCCGAGGGATGGGTCATCGCGCAGCTCTTGGGCCAAACGTCGTAGACCGGATGTTCGACCACGTTCAGCGACGGCGACTCGCGATACAACCAGCCCGAGAAGACGCGCTGGAACTGACCCTGGGGATTGCGAACGTCGACCTGGACGAACGCGCCGGTGAGCGACTGCACTTCCCACGGCGCGGTCGTCTCGCAGGCGCGCAGCCGCACGATGACGTCGCCGACCCGCACCGCCTGGCCGGGACGCAGCGTGAGATCGCGCGAGAGGCCGTTGCGCTTGTTGAGGAGCCCGAGCACGGCGACTCGCTGCGCCATGGGCGTCGTCCCCGGCTCGACATCGGTCACCGTCTGCGGGACGTCCACGGTCTCGATCATCTCGTTGTCGGCTTCGACATCGCGCTCCGGCGCACCGCCCGGGCCGCAGCCGCTTGCGACGAGCAAAGCCGCCACGACCCAAAATGACCGGCGCGCCGTCATGCGCTCAATCGGGCGTCCATGCCTGATAGTCGCCGCTAGCGGCCTGGCGCTGGCCACCCCGCTCGAGCGCGCCCGACGGGCGGTAAGCGAGCGGCGTGCCGGTGAGGTTCGGCACCGGCGGCTTCAGGAATTTCGGAGGCGGCGGCAATGACCGATCGGGCACGTCCTCGATCTGGCGGGTGAGCCAGGCATACCATTCGGGCGGGACACGGCTGACGTCGTTCGAGCCATTGTACATCACCCAGCGCCGGTCGCCCGCCTTCGCCTGCATATAGACGTTGCCGAGCGAATCCTCGCCGACCTTGCGGCCGTGACGCCAGCTGAACAGCGCGGTACCGAGGGTCGCGCCTTCCCACCAGGTGAAGAGATTCTTGAAGAAGCCCATGGCGGGAGCGCCTAGCGCCTTCCATCGGGCGCGCGCAAGTTTCCTGTCTTCGCTTCCGCGTCCGGCGGCCCATCCTTTCGCGGCAGGGCGAGATAGATGCTGTCGCAATATTCGTTGCCGATCAGCCAGGTCCGCTCCGCTCGACCGGTCTCGACGAAGCCGAGCCGGCGAAGCAGGGCGAGAGACGGCAGGTTGCGCGGGTCGACGTCGGCCGTAATCGCAGGGATCGCAAAGCGCGCGAAGAGACGGGGAATGACGGCGGCGAGCGCCTCCCGCGCCAAGCCGCGGCCCCAATATCCGGGATGAAGGATGTAGCCGATCTCGGGAAGGCGCCAGCAGCCGGCCTTGCCGATTACCTGCCCCTCATGCTCGATCACGAAATCTTCGCTTTCCCCGGGAGGCGCGGCGATCATGCTCTCCAGCCACTCACGCGTCTCGCCTAGGCTCCGGTGCGGCGGCGTCGACCAATAACGCATTGCGCGGGGATGCCCGAGGATCGCATGAATGGCGGCCAGGTCGCCCGGTCGCGCGCGCCGGAGCAGCAGGCGTTCGGTGCGGATCTCGTCGGCTGGCTTGCCCATGAAGCCCCTCAGCCGGGCCAACTTACCCGGTCGCCTTCCCTTATGCCCAACTCGCCCGCGCGGCCTCCCCGAAGCTCGAGCACCGCGGCGACGGGCTCGCCGCCGGAGGTGATCGAATCCTCCGACATCGGCGCCGCATTGGCAGCAATGCGGGCGATTGTCCCGTCCTGGCGGACGAACAGTATATCGAGAGGGATCAGGGTGTTGCGCATCCAGAAACTCGCCGGGCGTGGCGGCTGGAACGGGAAGATCATGCCTTCATCCGGCCCGAGCGCCTCCCGGAACATCAGACCACGCGCCTGCTCGTCCGAGGTGCGCGCGACCTCCACCGTGAAGGGATGGACCCGGCCGCCGCTGCGAATTTCCAGCGCAACGAGATCCAGACCGGAAGGCGCCGTTCGCGCCGGCGCCGGCGCCGGCGCGGAAACACTGGCGATGGGCTCGGCGCGGCAGGCCATGAGCGCGAGCGCGACCATGGCCGCGGCCGCGAGCTTCACGGTCACCGCGACTCGACCTCCACGGCAAGCGGCCCCTTGCGCCCGACGGCGACACGCGCCCGCAGAGGCTGATCCGGCAGCAGGTCGGCGAGGCCGCCGCGGCGCACCGTCTCCATGTGCACGAAAATGTCGACGGATTCGTCTTCGTCGCGCACCAGGAAGCCATAGCCGCGCAAGCGGTTGAACCATTTCACCCGAACCGGCTCGAACGGTCCCGCCTCGTCGAGCAAGGCCGATGGATCGATCCGGTCGGCATTGCCGCCCTGCCCGCGCGCCAGCTCGGGACCGATCGCCTTGCTGAGGTCGATGCTTAGGACCTTGCGGGCCTGCAGGCCGCGTTCCTGCTCGGCCACGAGGCATTCCACCACCGCCCCTTCGGGAAGGCTGCGGCGGTCATGCTCCTTGAGCACGCTGAAATGGACCAGGATGTCCCCCTTCGCGGCGTCGCTGACGACGAAGCCGAAGCCGCGGGTCGCATCGAACCATTTGACCACGCCGGTGAGCTTGAGCAGCCCCTCCTCGTCGCGCGACGAAGCGCCGCCTTCCGGCGGAGCGGCACTTTGCCCGACTGCCATCTCCTGACGCGACATAATCAACGGCCGATCAACCATGGTTTACCGTAGAAGTAACATGGTTTCGCCTTTTGTGAACCATTGCCGTTCAGCCATCGTCCGCTTCCGGGACTGCGCCCGGACTGGCCTGTGCCAGGCGACGCGCCACATCCGGCGAATGACCGGCGCGCAGCAGGGCGCCGAAAGCCTTCTCGCGCTCCTCCCGGCTCGGCTCGGCTCGCGCGAAAGGACCGATCCGGCGCCGCTCGGCGAAGCGGAGCGCCGCCGCCCAGGCGCCCCTTCGCGCCGCTTCGCGCGCCTCCGCGCCATCCTCCTCGTCGATTCCGGCCGCACGCAGTGCGTCGGCGACGCGGCGCACGCCGTAGCCGCGCCGGGCAAGCGAGGCGGCACGGGCGGCGGCGAAGGCGCGATCGTCGACATAGCCGAGGGCGGCCATCCGCTCGACCAGCTCCTCCAATGGCGGGGCGGCCTCGCCGGCCCAGCCGCGATCGCGCAGCTTGCGTTCCAGATAGGCTGTGAGACGGGCTCGGCTCGTGGCATAGCGCCCGACATAGCCCAGGGCCGCTTGTTCCAGGCCGGCCTGGTCGAGCGGCGGGCGATCCTTTCTACGTTGGGGCTGATTCACCGCCATGTTTGTGCCACAGTCGAGCCGGATTATGAACGCGCCTTGGCGAGTAGGGAGCGAACCGGTAGCGGACGCGATCTATGAGGGCATGGATAGAACAGGTCGCCGTGTCCCGCAGACACGGCTTTACGGTGCAGGGCACTGCGGGCCTGGTCATGTCGTCCGACAAGGAACGAGGAGACGTGTCGCGGGCGGACGAGATCCGCAGCGATGCCGATGAATGAGGATTCACCCAGACGTGCTTGAGCATGAAGGCCGGGGAAAGCCGGACGAAGGTGCGGCCGGCCCAGAACCGCAACCGACGCCGACCGACGACGCGCTGCCGCGCCGCTATTCCGACTTCGACACGATGCCGGAGGCGCTGGATTATGCGGCACAGGGCGTGCGCGGCCTGAATTTCCACGACGCGCGCGGGCGCCTGGTCCGCGCCTACCCCTTTTCCGAAGTGCGCGAAGACGCGCTCGCCGCGGCCGCCCGGCTGATCGCCCGAGGCGTCGAGCCGGCCGACCGGGTCGCCCTGCTCGCCGAGACCGCACCCGAATTCGTCGCCCTCTTCTTCGGCGCGCTCTACGCGGGCGCCTGGCCGGTGCCGCTGCCGCTGCCGACCTCGTTCGGCGGCCGCGACGCCTATATAGACCAGCTCGCGACCCAGCTTCGCAGCGCCGATCCGCGGATGCTTCTCTACCCCTCTGAGCTGGACGGCCTCGCCTCCGCGGCGGCCGAGCGAATCGGCATCGAAAGCAGCGACTGGACCCTTTTCAGCGCGGTCGATGCGGCATCCTGTCCGCTCCCGCAGGCCAAGCCCGACGACATCGCCTATCTTCAATATTCGAGCGGATCGACGCGCTTCCCGCATGGCGTCGCGGTCACCCATCGCGCCTTGCTCAGCAACCTGGCGGCGCACGCCCACAGCATGAAGATCGGCCCCGGCGACCGCGGCGTCTCGTGGCTCCCCTTCTACCATGACATGGGGCTGGTCGGCTGCCTGCTGTCGATCGTGGGCAATCAGATGTCGGCCGACTATCTCAAGACCGAGGATTTCGCGCGCCGGCCGCTCGCCTGGCTCGACCTCGTCAGCCGCAACCAGGGCACGACGATGAGCTATTCGCCGACGTTCGGCTACGACATTTGCGCGCGCCGCGTGTCGAGCCAAACCAACGTCGCCGAGCGCTTCGATCTCTCGCGCTGGCGGGTGGCGGGCAATGGCGCGGACATGATCCGGCCGGACGTCATGCAGACCTTCGTCGACACCTTCGCGCCCGCCGGCTTCAAGGCGTCGAGCTTCCTGCCGAGTTACGGCCTCGCCGAAGCCACGCTGGCCGTATCGGTCATGCCTCCCGGCGAAGGCATCGTCGTGGAGATGGTCGAGGAGACCCTGCTCGCCGGCGGCGGCCCGGGCGAACGCGACCGGCCGCAGCGCTACCGGGCGGTCGTCAACTGCGGCAAGCCGGTGCGCGACATGGAGATTGAGATACGCGGCGACGACGGCAGCCGATTGGCCGAGCGCGAGATCGGCAAGGTCCATTGCCGCGGACCATCGGTCATGGCCGGCTATTTCCGCGACGAAGCGGCGACGGCGGCCTGCCTCGACGCCGACGGCTGGCTGGACACGGGCGACATGGGCTACATGTCGGACGGCTATCTCTACATCGTCGGCCGCGCCAAGGACATGATCATCATCAACGGCAAGAATCACTGGCCCCAGGACATCGAATGGGCGGTGGAGCAGCTGCCGGGATTCAAGGCCGGCGACATCGCCGCTTTTTCGATCACCACTCCGGGCGGCGAGGAAACTCCCGCGGTGCTGGTCCAGTGCCGCACGTCCGATCTTGCGGAGCGCGGACGGCTTCGGTCGATCATCCGCGAACGGGTCCGCGCAATCACCGGCATCAATTGCGTGGTCGAGCTCGTGCCGCCTCGCTCGCTCCCGCGGACCAGTTCGGGCAAGCTCTCGCGCGCCAAGGCGCGCAACCTCTACCTCTCCGGCGAGATCCAGACCTATGACATCGCCGCCTGAGCTCGCGAGCTAGCGCCCGCGGCCCGCTCTTTTCCGGACGGTTGGGATAACCCTTCCCTAACGCTTTGACGGCTAGGATTCCCGAAGGGGAGCAAGATCGGCTCTCCGAGAGGGCCATGACCGAGAAAAGCCTTCCCAAGCTCGACTGGAAGGTCGTCTTCAACCGCGCCGCCCCTCCCGGCAGCCGGGGATGGGGACGGGTGCGCGCCGCTCAGCTCATCGAAATGGGGCGGGCGATGGAGATCGCTGCCTGGGGGCAGACGTTCAATGCGCTCCTGATCGCCTATATGATGCTGGGCCGCGCGACGTCGGTCCACATCGCCTTGTGGCTGTTCAGCCTGTTCCTGCTCATGCACGCCATCTCGCGGACCCGAGCCAGGCTGCGCCGTCGGGCGATCCATTCCATCCCGCGCCAGACGCTGAACCGCGCGGCCTATCACAGCGTGATGTTCGGCTTCGTGTGGGCGTTCCCCGCGCGCTATTTCTTCGAGTTCGCCTCGCACTCGCAGCAGCTCGGAATCTGCGTCATCACCGCAACGATGATGGCCGGCGCCGCCTTCATCTTCGCACCGGTCGCCGCCGCCGCCGCGCCCTACGTGCTGATCATGGGGATCGCGGTGACCCGCATGCTGATGACGACGGACTCGCTGCTCATTGCCGCGATCGGCCCGATCTACACGGCAGCGATGCTGGCGATGGTGGTGATCAACGGCCGCGCCTTCATGCAGCGCAAGTGCCTCGACCTGATGCTCGAGGAGCGGCAGGAGACGGTGAGGCTACTCTTGCGCGAGTTCGAGAGCAGCGACGCCGACTGGCTTTGGCAGACCAACGCCAAGCTGAACCTGCAGAACGTGTCGGCGCGCTTCGCCCGCGCGATCGGCCGAAGCCCCGAAGAACTGGAAGGCACCGCCTTTCTCGACCTTCTGAAACCAGTGCCGCGCCACGACCAGTCGCTCCGGCGCGCGCTCGCCACCGCAGAGTCGGCAATCGCGCGGCGGGAGCCGATCACCGAGCTGGTCATTCCGGTGCAGGCCGGAGACGCGGTCAGGAACATCGAAGTTTCGGCGCGGCCGACCTTCAACAAGAGCGGGCGCTTCATCGGATATCGCGGTGTCGGCTCCGACGTCACGCAGGCGCGTCTTGCGGCCGACCGCATCGCCCACATGGCTCGGCACGACGCCCTCACAGGTCTCCCCAACCGGCTGCAGCTGCTCGAGAATCTCAGCGACGCGCTGGAGACCAGCAAGGCGCGCGGCGAGGAATGCGCGGTGCTGCTGATCGACCTCGACCGGTTCAAGGCGATCAACGATTCGCTCGGCCACATTGCCGGCGACCACCTCCTGCAGCAGGTTTCGCGCTGCCTGGAGGCGGTCGTTTCGGACGAGATGACCGCCGGGCGGCTGGGTGGCGACGAATTCGCGATCGTCGTGCCCGAGATCGAGAGCCGCGCGGAGCTGGAGCAATTATGCCTGGCCCTGGTCGGCGCGCTCCAGGGGCCATTCCTCTACCGCGAGCAGCGCCTCTTCATCGGCGCCAGCATCGGCGTGGCGATCGGTCCGCGCGACGGGGAGACTGTCGAGGACCTGATCCGCAGCGCAGACCTGGCGCTGTATCGGGCCAAGGACGGCCCCGGCAACGACATCAGCTTCTTCGAGCCGAGCCTCCATGCTCGCGCAGAGGAAAGGCGCAGGATCGAGCTGGCACTGCACGGCGCCCTCGACGCCGGCGAGTTCACGCTCAACTACCAGCCGATGGTCGAGGCGACAAGCGGCCGCATCGTGAGCTTCGAGGCGCTTCTGCGCTGGAACAATCCCGAGCTCGGGCAGATCTCGCCGGGCAAGTTCATCCCGATCGCCGAAGAGACCGGAATGCTCGGGCGGATCGGCGAATGGGTCCTACGCGCCGCCTGTCGCGAAGCGGCGTCCTGGCCAAGCGAGGTGGCGATTGCGGTCAACGTGTCGCCGCGACAGCTGCGCGATCCGGGCTTCATCGTCACCCTGGTGTCGGCCCTGACCCAGGCCAATCTCGAGCCGCACCGGCTCGAGCTGGAGGTCACCGAGACGATCTTCCTCGAGCTCAGCGGGGCGACGCAAAGAGCGCTGCAGCAGCTTCAGAGCCTTGGCGTCCGCCTCGCCATGGACGATTTCGGGACCGGCTATTCCTCGCTCGGCTATCTGCGCAAGGCCGATTTCGACACATTGAAAGTCGACCGCAGCTTCGTCCACGCAATGTCGACGAGCGACCCTGAAAGCACCGCCATCATCCGCGCCGTCGTGGCCCTCGCCGGCAGCCTTGGCATGAAGACGGTCGCGGAAGGCGTCGCGACCGAGGAACAGCTCGAGCTGGTGCGGACCCTTGGATGCGACCTCGTCCAGGGCTATATCATTTCCAGGCCCGTTTCGGCGTCGGCTGCGAAGTCGATGCTGGACGAGAACCGGAACCGGGCCGCGGCCTGATGGCGGCGGAATCCGGCCTTGCGCTGCTACAGGCGCACGGCTAAGGACCGCCCACTCTGGCTCAGGGCCATCGTCGCCGCATCGTGATTGCCGAAAAACGGCAGCCACGTTTCGGCACGTTGCTTAGGAGTGTAGCTCAGCTGGTAGAGCATCGGTCTCCAAAACCGAGGGCCGGGGGTTCGAGTCCCTCCACTCCTGCCACCTTCGCCTGAGCGGCGGGGTCCGGATTCGGAGGGATGTCGAAACAGTGATGGGCACTGTTTCGAGGCCTCGGCGGCTCCGGAAACGGCGGCCGCCTGTGGCCTTATTCGCGTTGATTTCATGAGGTTTTGAGCGTGGCGAGAGTCAGTCCCGGCGAATTCCTGCGGCAGGTCCGCGCGGAGACGGCCAAGATCGTCTGGCCGGGCCGCCGCGAGACGATGATGACCGGCTTGATGGTCGTGATCATGACGTCGCTGCTCGCCTTGTTCTTTTTCGGGGTCGACACGGCGTTCAGTTCGATCGTCCAGGCCCTGCTCGGCCTGCTGAGCTAGAGGTGCAGAAGATTTAGCATGTCACGCTGGTACATCATCCACGCCTATTCGGGCTTCGAGAACAAGGTTCGCGACGCGATCATGGCCGAGGCCACCCGGCTCGGGCTCGACCGGCTGGTCGAGGCCGTGGAGGTCCCGACCGAGAAGGTCACCGAGGTCCGCCGCGGCAAGAAGGTGACGTCGGACCGCAAGTTCTTCCCGGGCTACGTCCTGGCGAAGCTGCAGATGAGCGACGACGTCTATCACCTCGTGAAGAACACGCCGAAGGTGACGGGCTTCCTCGGCTCCAGCGGCAAGCCGCAGCCCATCTCCGACGCCGAGGCGGCGCGGATCCTCAACACCAAGGACGAGGCGGCCGCAGCGGCGCCGAAGGCCAAGGTCAGCGTCGATTATGAGATCGGCGACAATGTGAAGGTGCTGGACGGGCCGTTCGCCAGCTTCAACGGCATCGTCGAGGAGCTCGATTTCGACCGCGGGCGGGTGAAGGTCTCGGTCTCGATCTTCGGTCGGGCCACGCCGGTCGAGCTCGAGTTCGAGCAAGTGGAACGCGTGAAATAGAAGACTGTCCCGGCACGGGCCGGGACCAAGGTTCAGGACTTCGGCGTCAGCCGGATTCCGCAACGAGGCAAGGCTGCCCCCCGCCCTTGCCGGGAAACGCGGGGGGCAATGTGCGGGAGGGCGCCTCAGGTACCCGCTTGGACCGCTAAACTTGAACCGGGCATCCGTTTCGGCGGAGCCCAGCAACAGAGTGAGAAAAATGGCGAAGAAAGTAACGGGCTATATCAAGCTCCAGGTGCCAGCAGGCGCCGCCAATCCGTCGCCGCCGATCGGCCCGGCCCTGGGCCAGCGCGGCGTCAACATCATGGAATTCTGCAAGGCGTTCAATGCGGCGACTGGCGAGCTCGAAAAGGGCATGCCGATACCTACGGTCATCACCGTCTATGCGGATCGCAGCTTCTCGTTCGAGACGAAGACGCCGCCCGCGACCTTCCTCCTGAAGAAGGCGGCCAAGATCCAGTCCGGTGCCAAGGAGCCCGGCAAGCAGACCGCCGGCCGCGTCACGCGGGCCCAGCTGCGGGAGATCGCCGAGGTCAAGATGAAGGACCTCAACGCGAACGACATCGACGCCGCGGCGAAGATCATCGAAGGCTCCGCCCGTGCGATGGGCCTCGAAGTGACGGGGAGCTGATCATGGCCAAGCTGACCAAGAAGCAGAAGAAGCTCGCCGAGAGCCTCGACACGATGAAGCTCTACGCCGTCGACGAGGCGATCGAGACGGTGAAGGCGAATGCCACTGCCAAGTTCGACGAGACGATCGAGGTGGCGCTCAACCTGGGCGTCGATCCGCGCCATGCCGACCAGATGGTCCGTGGCGTCGTCACCCTGCCCGCCGGCACCGGCAAAACCGTCCGCGTGGCCGTGTTCGCGCGCGGGGACAAGGCCGAGGAAGCGACCAAGGCGGGTGCCGATATCGTCGGTGCCGAGGACCTGATGGAAACCATTCAGGGCGGCCAGATCGACTTCGACCGTGTCATCGCGACGCCGGACATGATGGGCATCGTCGGACGGCTCGGCAAGGTGCTCGGTCCCAAGGGCCTGATGCCGAACCCGAAGCTGGGCACGGTCACCCCGAACGTCGCCGAGGCGGTCAAGGCCGCAAAGGGCGGCCAGGTCGAGTTCCGGGTCGAAAAGGCCGGGATCATCCACAGCGGGATCGGCAAGGCCAGCTTCTCGAACGAGGATCTGAAGCGGAACTTCGACGCCTTCGTTGACGCCATCGTCAAGGCGAAGCCGTCGGGCGCGAAGGGCAAATACGTCCAGAAGGTCGCGCTGAGCTCGACTATGGGCCCCGGCCTCAAGGTCGACATTTCCGAAGTCGCCTCGGTCTAGTCCTGGCGCGAACGGATTCCGGCATCCTGGCCGGACCGGCCAGAGCGCCACGGGGTGACGCAATGCGGTAGAAGGAAGGGCCGCCGGCATCCGCCGGCGGCCCTTTCGACGTCCGCCGCAAATGCGAGCCCGACCGCGAGCTGGCGGCGGCACGGCCAGCATGCGCCTCGTGACCAGCGGATGTGGACGGAACGACCGGGGCCGCTGCGCCCCGATTGAACGCCTTGGCAGGGCGAATCAGGCGCACCCAGGTTCCGCAACGGCACGCGATTGACTTTCCGCCGGAAAGCTCTAGATGCGCGCCTTCGCCTGTGGGCATCGCCCCAGGCTCCGTCCGAGACAGCTGGCGCCCGTAAGGGCTTAATCTCCAGCCTAGACGGGGAAAAGACTTCCGGCGCCACAGCATGGCGCTTCCGGATGCCTGCCATGAGTCCTCCGGGCTCGGGCTGCTTTCTCCCCTTCGGACCCGTGGCGCGTGGGCTTTCCACGTGTCGTTTCGCGTCCGGCGGATGGTCCGTCGGACGGAGTTGGAGAGAAGCATGGATCGAGCTCAAAAAAGAGAGCTGGTCGCCGAGCTGAAGCAGACGTTCAACGAGACCCAGGTGGTCGTGATCACCCGGAATCTCGGCATGACGGTGGCGCAGTCCACCGCATTGCGGAACCGCATGCGCGAGGCCGGCGCCCGGTACAAGGTAGCGAAGAACCGGCTCGCTCTCATCGCGCTCGAGGGAACGCGCTACGCACCGATCAGCGACATGCTGAGCGGTCCGACCGCGCTCGCGACGTCGTCCGATCCCGTCGCGGCCGCCAAGGCCGCGGTGGACTTCGCCAAGACCAACGATCGTCTCGAGATCGTCGGTGGGGCGATGGGCGATACCCTCCTCGACGCGAATGGAGTGAAGGCGCTCGCCGAGCTTCCGTCGCTCGACGAACTGCGTGCAAGAATCGTGGGCCTCATCCAGGCGCCCGCGACCAAGGTGGCGCAGGTCGTCCAGGCGCCGGCCGCCCAGCTGGCCCGCGTCCTTCAGGCTTATGCCGACAAGGAAGCCGCATAACCGACGCTTACGTCATCCGGCAAACGCCGGGCCCAGACGGAAAATCCGGCAATCGCCGGGGTTCAACAGACATCGAATTGGAGACAGAAAATGGCAGACATCAACGCGCTGGTTGACCAGCTTTCCGAACTGACGGTCCTCGAGGCCGCCGATCTCGCCAAGGCGCTCGAAGAGAAATGGGGCGTCTCGGCCGCCGCGGCCGTGGCCGCTGCTCCGGCCGCCTCCGGCCCGGCCGCTCCGGCCGCCGAGGAAAAGACCGAGTTCGACGTCATCCTCACCGGCGACGGCGGCAAGAAGATCAACGTGATCAAGGAAGTGCGCGCGATCACCCAGCTCGGCCTCGGCGAGGCCAAGGCGCTGGTCGAAGGCGCGCCCAAGCCGATCAAGGAAGGCATCCCCAAGGCCGAGGCCGAGGAGATCAAGAAGAAGATCGAGGAAGCCGGCGGCACCGTCGAGCTTCGCTAAGCTTCTTCGCGAGCTTTCGAGCAGAGAGGGGCGGCTCCGATAGGGGCCGCCCCTTTCTTTGCCTTCGGCCGGCGCGCCGGAAAGTGGCCGCGGCCCAAAGGGATTGATGAGGAGGTTTGGCGGGTGCCGAGCCGCCGGCGGCCTACGCACCCTGCCCTTCGTCACGCCGCGTGAACCCGTGCCTTCCGATCAGGCCCGTTCGAGCTCCCCGCGGAGCCTGGCCTCGACGCTCTCCAGCAGGCCGGAAGCGCGGTCGGTCGGGAACGGCTCGAGCGCCTCGCCGGCGGGCAGGCCGACCTCGAACGAGGCCGAGGTGCGGCCTTCGCTGCCGTCGGGCAGCGTATAGCGGGCGTCGGCCACCACGACCGGCAGGACCGGCTCGTCGACACCTGCCTTCGGAAGGGACAGCGCCGCCTCGACTCGAGCGCCGTCCCCAGCCGGGATGGACACCGCCTGATGCTGCGCGTCGGCCGGGGGCTCGATCAGCATCCGCTCCATCTCGGTCCCGGCGGCCGATCCGGCCGCGAACATCCAGGTCGAGATCCGAACGTCGCTGGCCGGAACCGATCCGGTATTTCCGACCGTCAACTCGAACTCCACGACCGTGTCGTCGCTGGTCGTGCCCGCCCGCACCGGGCGAAGCAGGAATTCCAGCCATGGGCGATCTGCCGGCGCCTCCGAGCCGGCAGCGAGCGCCGCCACATCGTCTGCGTCCGGCTCGCCGAGGGAAATCCTTTCCACCGGTCCCGCAGCCGAGTCGGGGGCCTGTTCGACGGGCCTTGCTTCGAAGGGCGCCGCGGCGGCCAGCGGCGCGGGAGCGGCAATCGGCACCGCGCCCGCGAAGGTGGCGGATCCGGAGACGTCGGGTGCGGGCGCCGGCGCGGGATCGTAGGCGGGCTCTTCTCCGTAGGAATCCGCATAGACCAGGTCGTCCGTGCGGCGACGCCGCCGAAGCAGCATGAAGGCTGCGAAGGCGATGACCGCAAGAAGCCCGCCGATCAGCCAGGGCAGGATGGCGCCGAAGCCCGCCTCGCTTTCAGCCGGCGGGACAGGCAGCTCCCGCAATATCGTCGCTGCCGCCGGCGGGGGCTCGGCCGGCGTGACGCCAGATTCGGCTGGCGAGGCGGCGGTCGTCACTTCGGCCGCGGGCGCGGGCTCGGGCTCGGCGGCGGCCGCAACGGATCGCGGCGCCGGCCGTGAAGCCCTGCGGACAGCCGCGGGTGCGGGTTCTTCGCGTGCCTCGGCTGCTGGTGCCGGCTCGGCCGCGCGAGAAACCGGCGGTGGCGGTGGCGGTGGCGGTGGCGGCGCCGGTCTGGACTCGCCCGGCGGCGGGCCGACCACTGGCGGCGGGGCTAGTGCGGCCGGCGGTGCCGGTGGGGGCGCCGTGACCGGTGGCGGTGCGTTCACTACCGGCGGCCGGGCGGTCGCCGCGGTCTGCGCAACGGCAGGGTTGAGAGGCAGCGCAATACCCGCAAGCAGCAGGGCGATCGCGGCGCGTGGGGTGCGTGCGGAGTGTTTCATAACAGGGGAAGAATGATTCCGGCGGCACCTCGGGCTCGGCCCGCCGCAAAATGCACGTCGAACGGAGACCATCTGGAGCCAGGACGAGGACCAGGCCCCACCACCGACTCAACAGCAAGAATCGATGGGGGAATTGCGAGCGACTTGCGACAATGGCGGCGACAGGCTCGTCGGCCTCTTTACATCACCGTTCCCTGACCTTATATCGCGCTCCTCACCACAGCCCTTCGGAACAGGATGCGTCGTCGCGCCGCGCATTCAACGCATTGATCGGCTGAGGTTTCACAGGACGCTGAAGCTGCGGTTTCTTCAAGGAAGAGACCCGCGGCTTTTTGCGTTTGAGCGCCCCATTTCGACCGCTGCCGGCCCGCCGGAAGCGGTCCGGCAGCATAAAGCCGCGTCCCGGCCCTCGGGAACGGCAGGAACAGAGGCACCAGATCCCCATGGCGACAAAGTCAGCCCAGCCCACCGAGACCCGGCCGAGCGTGTCCAAGCGCATCCGCAAGATCTTCGGAAACATCCACGAAGTTTCCGAGATGCCGAACCTCATCGAGGTTCAGCGTGAGAGCTACGAGCAGTTCCTCCGCTCGCGCCCGCAGGACGGCTACGTCTCCGGGCTGGAGAAGACCCTTCGCTCGGTCTTCCCGATCCGCGACTTCGCCGGGACGGCCGAGCTGGACTTCGTCCATTACGAGCTCGAGGATCCGAAGTACGATACGGACGAGTGCCGGCAGCGGGGCATGACCTATGCCGCGCCGATGCGCGTTACGCTGCGCCTCATCGTGTTCGAGGTCGATCCCGACACGGAGACCCGCTCCGTCCTCGATATCAAGGAGCAGGACGTCTACATGGGCGACATGCCGCTGATGACGAAGAACGGCACGTTCATCGTCAACGGCACCGAGCGCGTCATCGTCAGCCAGATGCACCGCTCGCCGGGCGTCCTGTTCGACCATGACCGCGGCAAGACCCATGCCTCGGGCAAATATCTCTTCGCCGCCCGGGTCATCCCCTATCGCGGCTCCTGGCTCGATTTCGAGTTCGACGCCAAGGACATCGTCAACGTCCGCATCGACCGCAAGCGCAAGCTGCCCGTCACGGCCCTGCTTCACGCGCTCGACATGTCGAGCGAAGAGATCCTCAACACCTTCTACGAACGCGTTGTCTACGTGCGCGGCGCAAACGGATGGCAGGTGCCCTTCGTCGCCGAGCAATGGCGCGGCCAGAAGCCGAGCTTCGACATCGTGAACGGGGACAATGGCGAGGTCGTGTTCCCCGCCGGCCAGAAGATCAGCCCCCGCGCCGCCAACAAGGCGGCCAAGGACGGGCTCGCCAGCCTGCTCATCCCGACCGAGGAGATTTTCGGCCGCTTCTCCGCCTTCGACCTCGTGAACGAGTCGACAGGCGAGATCTATATCGAGGCGGGCGACGAGGTCTCCCCCGAGAATCTCGAGAAGCTGGACAAGGCCGGAATCGATCGGATCGAGCTGCTCGACATCGACCATGTCAACACCGGTGCCTGGATCCGCAACACGCTCAAGGCCGACAAGGCCGAGGATCGCGATCAGGCCCTGGCCGACATCTATCGCGTCATGCGCCCGGGCGAGCCGCCGACCCGCGAGACGGCCGAGGCATTGTTCGCCGGGCTGTTCTTCGATCCCGAGCGCTACGACCTTTCCGCGGTCGGCCGCGTCAAGCTCAACATGCGTCTCGACCTCGATGTCGAGGACACCGTCACCACGCTGCGCAAGGAAGACATCATCGCGGTGGTGAAGACCCTCGTCGGCCTGAAGGACGGCAAGGGCGAGATCGACGACATCGACAATCTCGGCAACCGCCGCGTTCGCTCTGTCGGCGAGCTGCTCGAGAACCAGTATCGCGTCGGGCTGCTTCGCATGGAGCGGGCGGTCAAGGAGCGGATGAGCTCGGTCGACGTGTCGACGGTGATGCCGAACGACCTCATCAACGCCAAGCCGGCCGTGGCCGCGGTGCGCGAGTTCTTCGGTTCGTCCCAGCTCTCGCAGTTCATGGACCAGACCAACCCGCTGTCGGAGGTCACCCACAAGCGCCGCGTCTCGGCGCTCGGGCCGGGCGGCCTCACCCGTGAACGTGCGGGCTTCGAGGTCCGTGACGTCCATCCGACCCATTATGGCCGGATCTGCCCGATCGAGACTCCGGAAGGGCCGAATATCGGCCTGATCAACAGCCTCGCCAGCTTCAGCCGGGTGAACAAGTACGGGTTCATCGAGACTCCCTACCGCAAGGTGATCGACGGCAAGGTCACGTCCGAGGTCATCTATCTCTCGGCCATGGAAGAAGCGAAGCATACGATCGCCCAGGCGAATGCCGAGCTGAACGAAGACGGCAGCTTCGGCGAGGAGATCGTCTCGTCGCGGCGGGCCGGCGACTTCCTGATGGCGCCGCGTGATCAGATCACCCTGATGGACGTGTCGCCCAAGCAGCTCGTTTCGGTGGCCGCCTCGCTCATTCCGTTCCTGGAGAATGACGACGCCAACCGCGCGCTGATGGGATCGAACATGCAGCGCCAGGCGGTGCCGCTGGTCCGCGCCGAAGCGCCGCTCGTCGGCACCGGCATGGAAGAGACGGTGGCGCGCGACTCCGGCGCGGCGATCGCCGCCCGGCGCTCGGGCTATGTCGACCAGGTCGACGCCGCCCGCATCGTCATCCGCGCGACCGAGGACGTCGAAGCCGGCAAGGCCGGAGTCGACATCTACACGCTGATGAAGTTCCAGCGCTCGAACCAGAACACCTGCATCAACCAGCGCCCGCTGGTGAAGAAGGGCGACTTCGTCCGCAAGGGCGACGTCATCGCCGACGGTCCGTCGACCGACCTCGGCGAGCTTGCGCTGGGCCGCAACGTGCTGGTCGCGTTCATGCCCTGGAACGGCTACAACTTCGAGGATTCGATCCTGATCTCCGAGCGGATCGTGAAGGACGACGTCTTCACCTCGATCCACATCGAAGAGTTCGAGGTGATGGCCCGCGACACCAAGTTGGGGCCGGAGGACATCACCCGCGACATCCCGAACGTCGGCGAGGAGGCGCTCAGGAATCTCGACGAGGCGGGCATCGTCTATATCGGCGCCGAGGTCGAGCCGGGCGACATCCTGGTCGGCAAGATCACGCCGAAGGGCGAGAGCCCGATGACTCCGGAGGAGAAGCTGCTTCGCGCCATCTTCGGCGAGAAGGCCTCCGACGTGCGCGACACGTCGCTGCGCTTGCCGCCGGGCGTCTCCGGCACCGTCGTCGAGGTGCGCGTGTTCAACCGGCACGGCATCGACATCGACGACCGCACCCGGGCGATCCAGTCCGAGGAGAAGGACCGGCTTCGCAAGGACGCCGAGGACGAGCGGGCCATCCTGAAGCGCTCGACCTATGCCCGACTGCGCGAGATGCTGCTCGGCCAGACGGCCACGGCAGCGCCGAAGGGCGTGAAGAAGGGCGCCGTCATCGACGCCGAGGCGATGGACTCGGTCGAGCCGCACGAATGGTGGAAGTTCGCGGTCAAGGACGACAAGCGTCAGGCCGATCTCGAGGCGGTTCGCGCCCAGTATGACGAAGCCGAAGCGGCGATCCGCCGGCGCCTGGAAGACCGGATCGAGAAGCTCGAGCGGGGCGACGAGCTGCCGCCGGGCGTGCTCAAGATGGTCAAGGTCTTCGTCGCGGTGAAACGCAAGCTGCAGCCGGGCGACAAGATGGCCGGACGGCACGGCAACAAGGGCGTGATCAGCCGCATCCTTCCTGAAGAGGACATGCCCTTCCTGGAGGACGGCACGCCGGCCGACATCGTGCTCAACCCGCTCGGCGTGCCGAGCCGGATGAACGTCGGCCAGATCTTCGAGACCCATCTGGGCTGGGCCGCGCGCGGCCTCGGCAACCAGATCAAGGTGATGCTGGAGGACATGCGGCATCGGGCCGAGGGGATAGACACCTCCGACGTGGCGAAGGTCCGCGCACGCCTGAAGGAGGTCTACGGCAAGTCCTATCATGCCGAGCTCGACTCCCGCGACGACGAGCAGGTGATGGAGCTCGCTTCCCACCTCATCATGGGCGTGCCCATGGGCACTCCGGTGTTCGACGGTGCGCGCGAGGCGGACGTCTCCGAGATGCTCCGCCTGGCGGGCTTCGACGAGAGCGGCCAGGTGACCCTGTTCGACGGACGCACCGGGGATGCGTTCGACCGGAAGGTGACGGTGGGCTACATCTACATGCTGAAGCTGCACCATCTGGTGGACGACAAGATCCACGCCCGCTCGATCGGCCCCTACAGCCTGGTCACCCAGCAGCCGCTGGGCGGCAAGGCGCAGTTCGGCGGTCAGCGCTTCGGCGAGATGGAGGTGTGGGCGCTCCAGGCCTATGGCGCCGCCTACACGCTCCAGGAGATGCTGACGGTCAAGTCGGACGACGTGATCGGCCGGACCAAGGTCTACGAGGCGATCGTCAAGGGCGACGACACGTTCGAGGCCGGCATTCCGGAGAGCTTCAACGTGCTCGTCAAGGAGATGCGCTCGCTCGGCCTGAACGTCGAGCTGGACAGCATCGCCGACGGTGAAGAGGACGACTTCGCTCAGGCCGCGGAATGAAATCCCTCCCTCTCCCCCTCGGGGGAGAGGGCCGGGGAGAGGGACAGTGCCGCCACACCCCCTCTCCCTTCGCCGCTGATGCGGCACTTCCCTTCCCCTGACGGGGGAGGGTGACAGAGGAAGAGACAGATGAACGAACTGACCAACTTCGCCAACCCGGTCGCCAAGCCGGAGACATTCGACCAGATCAAGATCGGTATCGCCTCGCCCGAGCGCATCCGCTCCTGGTCGTTCGGCGAGATCAAGAAGCCCGAGACGATCAACTACCGCACGTTCAAGCCCGAACGCGACGGCCTGTTCTGCGCGCGCATCTTCGGTCCGATCAAGGACTATGAGTGCCTGTGCGGCAAGTATAAGCGCATGAAGTACAAGGGCATCGTCTGCGAGAAGTGCGGCGTCGAGGTGACCGTCTCCAAGGTTCGCCGCGAGCGCATGGGCCATATCGAACTGGCCGCGCCGGTTGCCCATATCTGGTTCCTGAAGTCGCTTCCGAGCCGGATCGGCCTGTTGCTCGACATGCAGCTCAAGCAGCTCGAGCGGGTGCTCTATTTCGAGAGCTACATCGTCACCGAGCCCGGCCTCACGCCGCTTGAAAAGTATCAGCTCCTCACCGAGGACGAGCTGCTCGACGCGCAGGACGAATATGGCGAGGACGCCTTCACCGCCGGGATCGGCGCGGAGGCCGTCAAGCAGATGCTCATCGACCTCGACCTCGAGGGCGAGCGCGAGCAGCTGCTCCAGGAGCTGGCCGAGACCAAGTCCGAGCTGAAGCCCAAGAAGATCATCAAGCGGCTCAAGGTCGTCGAGAGCTTCCTGGAATCCGGCAATCGGCCGGAATGGATGATCCTCGACGTCGTTCCGGTCATTCCGCCCGAGCTTCGGCCGCTGGTGCCGCTCGACGGCGGTCGCTTCGCCACTTCGGACCTCAACGACCTTTATCGCCGCGTCATCAACCGCAACAACCGCCTGAAGCGGCTGATGGAGCTTCGCGCGCCGGACATCATCGTCCGCAACGAGAAGCGCATGCTTCAGGAGGCGGTCGACGCCCTGTTCGACAATGGTCGCCGCGGGCGGACGATCACGGGTGCCAACAAGCGCCCGCTCAAGTCGCTGTCCGACATGCTGAAAGGCAAGCAGGGCCGGTTCCGTCAGAACCTGCTCGGAAAGCGCGTCGACTATTCGGGCCGTTCGGTCATCGTGACCGGCCCGGAGCTGAAGCTGCACCAGTGCGGCCTGCCCAAGAAGATGGCGCTCGAGCTGTTCAAGCCGTTCATCTACTCGCGCCTCGACGCCAAGGGTCTCTCCATGACCCTGAAGCAGGCGAAGAAGTGGGTCGAGAAGGAGCGGAAGGAAGTCTGGGACATCCTCGATGAGGTGATCCGCGAGCATCCGGTTCTGCTGAATCGCGCTCCGACGCTCCACCGTCTCGGCATCCAGGCCTTCGAGCCGGTGCTGATCGAGGGCAAGGCGATCCAGCTTCATCCGCTGGTCTGCGCCGCGTTCAACGCCGACTTCGACGGCGACCAGATGGCCGTGCACGTACCGCTGAGCCTCGAGGCCCAGCTCGAAGCGCGCGTCCTGATGATGTCGACCAACAACATCCTGTCGCCCGCCAACGGCAAGCCGATCATCGTTCCTTCGCAGGACATGGTGCTCGGACTCTATTATCTGTCGATGGAGCGCGAGGGCGAGCCGGGCGAAGGATCGCTGCTGGCCGACATGGCGGAGGTGCACCAGGCCCTGTTCAACGGCACGGTGACCCTGCACACGAAGATCATCAGCCGCGTCCCGCAGACCGACGAGGACGGGAACGTCCACATGCGGCGCTTCGAGACGACTCCGGGCCGCATGCTGCTCGGCGAGACGCTTCCGAAGAGCCACAAGGTGCCGTTCGAGACCGTCAACCGGCTCCTCACCAAGAAGGAGATCGCGGACGTCATCGACATCGTCTACCGCCACACCGGGCAGAAGGAGACGGTGCTGTTCGCGGACGCGATCATGGCGCTGGGCTTCCGTCACGCCTTCCAGGCCGGCATCAGCTTCGGCAAGGACGACATGATGATCCCGCCCGAGAAGGAGCAGATGGTCGAGGAGACCCGCACCCTCGTGAAGGATTTCGAGCAGCAGTATCAGGACGGGCTCATCACCCAGCAGGAGAAGTATAACAAGGTGATCGACGCCTGGAGCCGTTGCGGCGACCAGGTGGCGAATGCCATGATGGAGAAGATCAAGGCCCAGCCCAAGGACGAGAACGGCCGGATGGCGCCGATCAACTCCATCTACATGATGGCCCATTCGGGCGCCCGCGGCTCGCAGGCGCAGATGAAACAGCTCGCCGGCATGCGTGGCCTGATGGCCAAGCCGTCGGGCGAGATCATCGAGACCCCGATCATCTCGAACTTCAAGGAAGGCCTCACCGTCCTTGAATATTTCAACTCCACCCACGGCGCCCGCAAGGGTCTGGCCGACACGGCATTGAAGACGGCGAACTCGGGTTACCTGACTCGCCGCCTGGTCGACGTCAGCCAGGATTGCGTGATCGTCGAGGAGGATTGCGGCACCGAGAACAGCCTCGACATGCGTGCGATCGTCCAGGGTGGAGCGGTCATCGCTTCGCTGGGCGAGCGCATCCTTGGCCGCACCCCGGCCGAGGACGTGGTCGATGCCAAGTCGGGCGAGACGATCGTGGCCGAAGGGGAGCTCATCGACGAGGCTGCTGCGCTCAAGATCGACGAGCTGGCCATCCAGTCGGTGAACATCCGCTCGCCTTTGGTGTGCGAGAGCGAGATGGGCGTCTGCGGCAAGTGCTATGGGCGCGATCTCGCCCGCGGCACTCCGGTCAATATCGGCGAGGCGGTCGGCGTCATCGCCGCCCAGTCGATCGGCGAGCCGGGCACCCAGCTGACGATGCGGACGTTCCACATCGGCGGCGCCGCCCAGCTCAACGAGACGTCGAGCCTGGAAGCCGCCGTCGACGGGACGATCGAGCTCAGGGACCTGCCGACGATCGTCGACCCGCGCGGTCGGCGCATCGCCATGGCCCGCAACGGCGAACTCGCGATCGTCGACATGGACGGGCGCGAGCGGGCGTCGCACCGCATTCCTTACGGTGCGCACATGATGGTCGACCATGGCCATATCGTCAGCAAGGGCGACCGTATCGCCGAATGGGACCCGTTCATGATGCCGGTGATCACCGAAAAGGGCGGCATCGTGAAGTTCCAGGACCTGATCGAGAACAAGACCCTGACCGAGCAGACCGACGAAGCGACGGGCATTGCCCAGCGCGTCGTCACCGACTTCCGCGGCTCGGCTCGTTCGAAGGAGGATCTGCGTCCGCGCATCACCCTGCTCGACGAGCAGAGCGGCGAGGCGGCCCGCTACATGCTGTCGCCGGGCGCGATGCTTTCGGTGGAGGATGGCCAGCGGATCGAAGCGGGCGAGGTTCTCGCCCGCGTCAGCCGCGAAGCCGCCAAGACCCGCGACATCACCGGCGGTCTGCCGCGCGTCGCGGAGCTGTTCGAGGCGCGCAAGCCGAAGGAGAATGCGATCATCGCCAAGGTTTCCGGTCGGATCGCCTTCGGCAAGGACTACAAGGCCAAGCGCAAGATCGCGATCATCCCCGAGGAGGGCGGCGATCCGGTCGAGTATCTGGTGCCCAAGTCCAAAGTAATCGACGTGCAGGAGGGCGATTTCGTCAAGCGCGGCGACAATCTGATCGGCGGCTCGCCCGATCCGCACGACATCCTCGAAGTGCTCGGCGTCAAGGCGCTGGCGGAGTATCTCGTGTCGGAGATCCAGGAGGTCTATCGTCTCCAGGGCGTGAAGATCAACGACAAGCATATCGAGGTGATCGTCCGCCAGATGCTCCAGAAGGTCGAGATCACCGAGAGCGGCGACTCCACCTTCCTGGTCGGCGAGCAGGTCGACCGGCAGGAGATGAACGAGGTCAATGCCAGGTTGAAGGCTCAGAAGAAGAAGCTGGCCGAAGGCAAGCCGGTGCTGCTCGGCATCACCAAGGCGAGCCTGCAAACCCGTAGCTTCATCTCCGCCGCCTCCTTCCAGGAGACGACCCGCGTCCTCACCGAAGCCTCGGTACAGGGCAAGGTCGACAGCCTCGAAGGCCTCAAGGAGAACGTCATCGTCGGCCGCCTCATCCCGGCTGGCACCGGCGCGGGCATGAAGCGGATGCGGGTCGCGGCTTCGTCGCGCGACGCGGCGCTTCGCGCGCAGCACCGGGCGATCCAGGAGGCGCTTTATGCTCCGAACAGCGCCGCGGAGGAGCATGAGGCCGAGCTTGCCCAGGGTCTCGAGGCGGCGATCAACGCCGATCCGCTGGCCGAAGTGACGGCGAGTGGCCACGGCACCGACGCCGATGCCGGCGACTATCTGAAGGCGGAGGCCGAAGGGGAGTAATCCCCCTCGCCTCGCCCGATGTGACGAAGCGCCCCGCCGAGCGATCGGCGGGGCGTTTTCGTGAAGGAGGCTCGATGAAGGAAGCGCTCACGATCGTCATGCTGGTCCTGCTGATCGGGCCGCTGCTCGTCGGCGTGCGGCGCATCAGGCGGCTGCCCCGGACGCGCGACGTCGAGGAGAGGCGCGGCCCGACCTCCTCCTCGGACGAGAAGGGCGGAGACCCTCGAGAGGTCTGACGGAGTCGACGCTAAATGAGTTAGGGCAATCGCGCCTTACATGTGGTAAGCATTCGGAACCACTGAGGCGTATCTTCGGCCACTCAGTGCCTGTGAGACGACTTGCGCTCCCGCCACGCCGCCTAGGAGCGATTTCATGAACCACCTGTCGGGACATCCCAGCCTCACGCCGATGCTTCGGAAGCTGATGAAATGGTCAGCTCTCGACGAGGAGGACCAGCAGGCCATTCTCGACCTGCCGCACGAGATCCGCCGGGTCGATCGGGGCGACTATATCGTGCGGGAACAGGATAAGCCGTCCCACGCCGCCCTTCTCCTTTCCGGCTTCGCCTACCGGCACAAGTTCGTCGGGAGCGGAGGCAGGCAAATCCTGTCGGTCCATATGAGCGGCGACATGGTCGACCTCCAGAACACGCTGCTCCGGACGGCGGATCACAATGTCCAGGCGCTCAGCCGGGCCGTCGTGGCCTTCATACCCTGCCGTGCGATCAAGGAACTGGCCTTCGGCCGGCCAAGGGTGGGGATGGCGATGTGGTACGACACGCTGGTCGACGGATCGATCCATCGCGAATGGACGGCCAATGTCGGCAGGCGGGACGCGCGGGCCCGGGTGGCCCATGTCCTTTGCGAGTTCGGCGTCAGGCTTAATGATGGAGACCTGGGATCGCCATGCACCTACGAGTTCCCGATGACCCAGGAAGAGTTCGCCGACGCCGTGGGTCTGACGCCCGTCCATGTGAACCGGACGCTGAAGGCGCTGGATCGCGATGGGCTGACCGATCGTGCCCATCGATCGGTCTCCATCAAGCAGTGGGACCGGCTTGCCGAAATCGGCGACTTCAGCACAAATTATCTGCATATACAGGATGAGCAGGGCCGGGCGGGTGCGGACCTTCCGGCGTGGAGGATGAGACCGTGAAGCTCGACGGAAGCTTGTCGCAGAATCTAAAAGCGGCGATCAGGAGTGCGGATAATCTTCGAGCTTCGTCGGTGCATGAGGATACGCTGCAATTCTGGCGCGACCTGATCGGCCATGCGCGCGCCGAATGCGGAAATGTCGGACCGGAAGCGCGAAATGAGGTCGAACAGCTGATCGATCAGCTTCAGAACCGGCTGAGCCTGCGCGAGCAGCATTGAGGCTCTTCATGCGCGCGGCTCGACGCGGGGCGCCGCAGACCTTCGGCGTCCATTCATCGCGACCCTTTCCTGCCGGCCGGCGGCGTTCGGCGGCAGCCGTCGAGGTGAAAGCCGGCGCCTCCGCTGGAGGACGCCGGCTTTCCCCGATTACTGAGCGACCGTAGCGATGTTGCCGCTGCCGGACTGACTGACGAACGACTGGTTGTCACTGCTCGCCTGAAGCACGGTGGCGAGGTTGCCCGTCCCGGCCTGCTCGACCAGCGCCAGATTGCCGCTCGTCCCCGCTTCCTGCGTGATCGAGGCCTCGTGGCTCGCCCCCGTCTGCAAGATCGCGGCATCGCCGCCGGTACCGTGCTGGGAGATCGTTGCCGTGCTGTTGCCAGCATAAGCGAGGCCGATGCTGCCGAGGTCACCCTCCAGCGCCTCGGCGAGCTCGGCCGAGACACCCTGACCGATGCCTGCGCGATTGCCCGATCCGGTCTGATCCACGCTGGCGCTGTTGCCGACGCCGACCTGCCCGACAGCCGCAAGGCTCGCGGCAGACTGGGTCACCTCGGCCGAGTTGGTGTCGCCGATCTGCGCCACGTAAGCGCTCGCCCCGTTTCCGTCCTGATCGACGATCGCGGTGTTGAAGCCGCCCTGCTGGTACAGGCGTGCGTCGGTGTCATCGCCGTCCTGCGTGACGTTCGCGTCGTTACCCTCGCCACGCTGGTCGATCGAGGCCGCCGCGCCCGCTCCGCTCTGAAGGACGAGCGAATATTGCTCCGCGCCGTCCCCGAACTGAGCGACCCGCGCGGAAGAATCCTCGCCGCGCTGGCTGACGATCGCGCGATGGCCCTCATTGCCCTCGCCGGACTGGAACACGGACGCATCGCTACCCGTCGCCGAGGACCATTGGGTTACGCTCGTCGAATGGGTGATAGGCGGGATGTAGCTGTCGCGGCCGGACCCGATCCCGGTCTGGACGACCGACACGCTTGCGTCCGCGGCCGCCTGGCTGATGGTCGAGCTGTGCGAGAAGCCGGACTGATCGACGGTGGCCGAGGCGCCGTTCGCCGTCGCTTGCTGGGTGATGGTCGACCCGACCCGCGGCCCGTTCTGGCTCACGTCGGCGGACTGATTTTCGCCATATTGGAAGACGTTCGACCGGTTGGTATCTTCGGCTTCCTGATTGACCTGGCTGACCGTGACCGTCGAGCCATCGCCGGTTTGCGAGATCAGGCTCTGATTGTTGACATATCCGCCCTGGCCGGCGGTCTGGAATATTTCGGCCGACGAATTGCCGTTCTGGACGATGTTGGACTCGTTGCCGTCTCCGGTCTGGGCGACGAGCGCCGAGCCACCTGCCGTCTGCCCGATGATCGACACGTTGTCGGCGCCGTCGCTCTGGGTGGACGTTGCGGAAGCGCCGGTCCCGGTTTGATGAATGCGAATCTCTGAATCGACGGCGCCCTCATTCTGCTCGGCGACGGCGGCATTCCCGGATCCCTTTTCCTGTTCGATCAGCACGAGCCCGTTTTCACCGCCCTGATCCACTTCGGCGCTGTTGTCCTGTGCCGGTGCGGTCGCCGCCGCGAGGAGCGCGAGAGTAGATACCGTTGCGTAGATGATGCGCTTCATTTCCAACCCCTTGATGTGTGGCGTCATTGCCAGGGCGAGCGCCGGCCGCAGCCACTCGTCGAGCGACCAGGTGTCGGGCGGCTCTCGCTAACCCTTCGTTAACCATCAGCTGCGACGATTCGGCGCCCGCGAGTTGTCGTCTCGATGACGGTTATGTGGCGCGCCGATGATGCCTCCGCGCCGCACCCCCCGCAGAGGGAGATCGCTCGGAGTCCGCTAATCTTGGTTCGTACCACCGTCCCATTCCGGTGCGACCGGATCCCTAACGAAGCCGGCCTCTGGCGGCGGACCCGTTCCCGCCTCTATCCCGCTCCAATCGAGTCCTTCAGTGGAGCCGCGCGTGACCAAGGCTGTCGGTTATCGGCCGGACGTGGACGGTCTGCGGGCGGTTGCGATCCTTCCCGTGCTGCTGTTCCACGCGGGTCTGGATTCCTTCTCCGGCGGCTATGTCGGCGTCGACATCTTCTTCGTCATTTCCGGCTTCCTCATCACCTCCATCATCGTGCGCGAGATGGACGAAGGCCACTTCTCGCTCCTGGGGTTCTACGAGCGCCGGGCGCGGCGAATCCTGCCGGCCCTGATCTTCGTCGTCGTAGCGGTGCTTGCGGCGGCGACCTTGCTCTATCTTCCGGAGGACCTCGACTCCGTCTCCCGCTCGGCCTTGGCGGCGATCCTGTTCCTGTCCAACGTCGGCTTCTTCCTCGATACCGGCTATTTCCAGGGCGGCGCGGAGACCAAGCCGCTGCTCCACACCTGGTCCCTGGCGGTGGAGGAGCAATTCTATATCGGGCTGCCGATCCTGCTTCTGCTGATCGCGCGCTGGCTGCCGGCCCGCCGCATCGCCGTGGTGACCGCCGCCGCCATCCTGTCTTTCGCCATGGCGGTCCTGACCCAGGACGACGGATCCGGATTCGCCTTCTATCTGTCACCGCCGCGCGCCTGGGAGCTGCTCCTGGGCGTGCTGCTGGCGCTCGGTGCCGTCCCGCCGGTCAGATCCCGTCCCGTACGCGAGGCGGCTGCTGCAGCGGGCCTCGCGGCCATCGGCTACGCCGTCGCGACGTTCGACCGCCATACCACCTTTCCGGGCGTGAACGCCTTGTTCCCGGTGCTCGGAGCCGCCGCCCTGATCCATTGCGCGCCCGGGACGCTGGCCGGCCGCCTGCTTGCCTGGCGGCCGATGGTCGGAATCGGGCTCATCTCCTATTCGCTCTATCTGTGGCATTGGCCCCTGATCGTCTTTACCGAATATGCGACCGGGACGCCGCTCGCCGGCTGGACTAGGGCTTTCGTGCTGGCGGGATCGGTCGGCATCGCCGTCCTGTCCTGGCGCTATGTCGAGGCACCGTTCAGGCAACGGACGCGGATGGGCCGCCGCGCGGTATTCGCAGCGTCGGGTAGCGCGATGGCGGCGACCTGCGCCGCGGCCGCCGCCCTCGTATCGACGGGAGGTTGGCCGGCACGCTTTCCGGCGGAGGTGGTGCGCCTTGCCGCCGCCACGGCCGATGTCAGCCCGTATCGCGACCGCTGCCACGACAGCGATACGAAGGGAGGGCGGCCTCCCTGCATCCTCGGCGCGCCCGCCGCCCCGCCCTCGGCCATGCTTTGGGGTGACAGCCACGGTGTCGAACTCGCTTATGCCCTGTCGGACGTGGAGGCCTCCGGCGGGCGTGCGTTGGTCCAGCGCACCCATTCGAGCTGCCCGCCGGTCCTGGATTTCGACCCGTCGTGGAACCCCCGCTGCGCGCGGCTGAACCAAGACGTGATGGCAAGCATCGAGGCCAATCCCGACCTGCGGACAATCTATCTTGCCGCCTTCTGGGCGAGCGACGCCTACGCCTCGCCGGAATTCGGGCGCGCGCTGGAACATACCCTCGATCGGTTGCTGGCGAAGGGTAGAACCGTCGTGCTGATCGGGCCGGTCCCCCCGCACGATTTCCACGTCCCGCGCCGACTTGCCCGGCTCGCCCGTTTCCGCCGAATCGACGAGGCAGGCGTCGCCGAGCGTCGGCAGATGAAGGCAGCGGATCGGATCGGCGCGATGGCAGAGCGCCGACGCGGCGCGGCGCTGATCTATGTCGATCCGTCCGATATATTGTGCGATGCGCGAAGCTGCGAAATCATCCGCAATGGGGCGCCGCTCTATTTCGACTCCCACCATCTCAGCGTCGCCGGCGCCACCCTGGTCGTCGCGGCCGTACGGGCGCGGCAGGCGGGCGCGCTGGCGGCGCGGGAGTAAGGGGACTCGCGTACAGGGCCGCAGAAGGCGGGTCGCGTGGGATTGCTCGTCCAGCCTTGCTTGCCGCGGCAATTCCCCTATCGCCGCGTCCATGGACGTGACCGACCTTCGCGTCGCCATCTTCAGCGGCAACTACAATTACGTCCGCGACGGGGCGAACCAGGCGCTGAACCGCCTTGCCGACTATCTGCTGCGCAAGGGCGCCGCGGTGCGCGTCTATTCGCCGACGGTGAAGGAGCCCGCGTTCGAGGCCAAAGGCGATCTCGTCCACATTCCGTCCGTCCCGATCCCGGGGCGCTCCGAGTATAAGTTCGGCTTCGCCATCCCGCCCCGCGTGCGCCGGGACATCGCGGCCTATCGCCCCAACATCTTCCACGTCGCCAGTCCCGAAATACTCGGCCATCGCGCCGTATCGCTGGCGCGAAAATGGGACCTGCCGGTCGTCGCGTCGGTGCATACCCGATTCGAGACCTATCCGCGCTACTACGGCATGGCATTCCTGGAGCCGGTGGTGCTCGCGATCCTTCGGCGATTCTACCGCCGCTGCGACGCCATCTTCGCGCCATCGGATTCCATGGCGCAGCTGCTGCGCGACCAGAGGATGAACTACGACGTCGGGATCTGGACGCGCGGAATCGATCGCGAGATCTTCCATCCTGATCGTCGTAACATGGCCTGGCGTCGGGACCTCGGCATCGCCGACGACGTGCCCGTGATCGGCTTCGTCGGGCGGCTGGTCATGGAGAAGGGGCTGGACGTGTTTTCGGACACGATCGACCGGCTGGCGCGACGGCAGGTGCCGCACAAGGTTCTGGTGGTCGGCGAGGGGCCGGCGCGGGACTGGTTCGAGAAGAGACTGCCGAACGCCGTTTTCGCCGGCTTCCAGGAGGGTGCCGATCTCGGACGGGCGATCGCCTCGATGGACATGCTGTTCAATCCGTCCGTCACCGAGACGTTCGGCAACGTGACGCTCGAGGCCATGGCTGCGAGCCTGCCGGTGGTGGCGGCAAGCGCGACCGGGAGCCAGAGCCTGGTCGAGGACGGAGTCACCGGTCGCCTGATCCGCCCCGGCGCCTGCGACCGGTTCTGCGACGCCCTGGCTTTCTACTGCCGCGACAGGGCCGCGCGCGAAGCGGCCGGTTCGGCTGGATGCGAAGCGGCCCAGCGTTTCGGGTGGGACGAGGTCAACCAGGAGCTGGTCGATTCTTACCTGCGCATCGTCCGCCAGCATGGCGAAGGCGGCCGGCAGCCCCGCGCGAGCCCCGTCCCCTGAAGGAGAGAGACGACGTCATGGACCCGCAGCAGACCATCTTTCTCGGACGTGGCGCCGACGGCGCGGTCGCGCTCCGGCTCGACCGATCGAACCGGCACGGCCTGATCGCCGGCGCGACGGGAACGGGCAAAACGGTGACCCTGCAGGGCCTGGCCGAGGGTTTCTCGCGCGCCGGCGTCCCGGTGTTCGTAGCGGACGTGAAGGGAGATCTTGCCGGAATGGCCATGCCCGGCGCGCCGACGCAAAAGGCGCACGAGGCCTTCGTAGGCCGCGCCTCCGAAATCGGCCTCGACGATTTTGCCTATGCCGATAATCCCGTGATCTTCTGGGATCTTTATGGCGAGCAGGGTCATCCCGTGCGGACCACGATCTCGGAGATGGGACCGCTGCTCCTGGCCCGTCTGCTCGGCCTCAACGAGACCCAGGAGGGCGTGCTCAACATCGCCTTCCGGCTCGCCGACGACGAAGGCCTGCTGCTGCTCAACCTCGACGATTTGCAATCGATGCTCGCCGCCTGTGCCGAGCGTGCCAGCGAATTGTCCGGCCGCTATGGCAACATCTCCAAGGCCAGCGTCGGCGCCATCCAGCGGCAGCTCCTCGCCTTCGGCGCGCAAGGCGCGGATCGCTTCTTCGGCGAACCGGCTCTCGCCATCACCGATTTCATCCAGGCCGACGAGAATGGTCGCGGCCAAGTGAACATCCTTGCTGCCGAAAAGCTGATGGCTCAGCCCAAGCTCTATGCGACCTTCCTGCTCTGGCTGCTTTCGGAGCTTTTCGAGGAGCTCCCCGAGGTCGGCGATCAATCCAAGCCGAAACTCGTCTTCTTCTTCGATGAGGCACACCTGCTGTTCGACGACGTTCCGGATGCGCTGCGGGATAAAGTCGAGCAGGTGGTCCGGCTGATCCGTTCCAAGGGCGTCGGAATCTTCTTCGTCACACAGAATCCGATCGACGTTCCGGACGAAGTCGCCGGGCAGCTCGGAAACCGCGTGCAGCATGCGCTGCGGGCCTTCACGCCGCGTGACCAAAGAGCCGTGAAGGCGGCGGCCGAAACGTTCCGCATCAATCCGAAACTCGACGTCGCGGCGGCGATCACGGAGCTGAAAACGGGGGAAGCGCTGATCTCGGTGCTGGACGAAAGCGGCGCACCCACCCCCGTCGACCGCGTGCTGGTCCGCCCTCCCTGCTCCCGGGCGGGACCGCTCAGTCCGAAGGAGCGCGCGATCATCCAGTCCCTGTCGCCGATCGGCGATCGCTACGAAGCCAGCCTCGATCGCGAGAGCGCCCACGAGATCCTGCGCGGACGCGCCGAGCAGGCGGCCGCGGCGGCCCAGGCCGCGCAAGCCGAACGCGACGCCGAGCGGGCTCGCAAGGACGCCGAGAAGGCCCAGCGCGAAGCCGCCCGGGCCGAGCGTGAACGGCAGCGCAACGCGCCGCTCCACGAACAGGTGGTGCGACAGCTCGGCCGATCGGTCCAGCGCCAGTTCACCAACCGGATCGCCGGCCAGATCGTTCGGGGCCTTCTCGGCGGACTGTTCCGCGGGCGGTAAAGCTCAGCCCGACTCGCCCTCCCCGCCACTCACGTGAAGCGCCGAAGCCAGCATGGCGGGACAGGAATCCGGCTTGCTCAGGCTTCCTGCCACTCGAAGCGGAGCGGCGCCTCCCGAAAGGCGAAGCGGTCGAGGTGGCGCGCGAGGGCCCCCTTGAGCGCCTCGAGCTGGCCCGGAGCGGAGGCATCGATCCGGCAGTCGAGCGTCTCCGCCCGCGCCGTCATCGTGATCACCCCCTCACCGGGCCAGTCCGCACCCCGCGCATCGCGGGGGAAGACAATCCTGCCCTGGTTTGCATCGAAAGTGACCTCGAGATTGTGCTGCCAGTGCTTGCACAATTGCTGGAGGTAGCGACTCGCATTCTTAGTCGGCACCTCGGCGGTGCTCGCAACGGCTCCACTCATTTCAGCCGCTCGATCCTCTGTGCCGCCTCGTCGAGGATCGCCGCAATCTCGTGCAACGTCTGCTCGTCGACATCGTCGCGGGTGACCCGGTGCCACAGCGACGAAAGCAGATTGCCGACCGCGCGCCGGATCGGCGGCCCACCTGCCTTGCGCCGGTCGCCGCCTATGTCTTCCAGGCGCGCGATCAACGCCTCGACCTCGTCCGCTTTCTCGTCGAGATGCACCCGCCCTTCGGCCGACACGGCAAAGGCCTTGCGCGGCGCCTCGGCGCCTTCCAGCGCTTCCTCGATCAGGCCCATGTCCTGGAGCATGGTCAGCGTCGGGTAAACGACGCCCGGGCTCGGCGCATAAGCGCCATGGGTCATTTCCTCGATCGCGCGGATGAGGTCATAGCCATGCCGCGGCTGGTCGGCGATCAGCTTCAAAAGGACGAGCCTGAGCTCGCCCGGCTCAAATAGCCGCCGGCGACCCCGGCGGCCGCGGCCACCACCTCCCCAATCGGCATCCCAGTCCCAGCCGCGGCCGTGACCCCAGCCGCCGCCGGGGCCGAAACCCATCGCGATCAGACCTTCCGGAAAAGCGAAACCCCGCGGCCCGCAGCCGCCCATTCTGAAACGCATGCCCATGGCATCCTCCTTCAAGACTAGCTGCGATATATCTTCGGCCAATCGAGACTGCAAGATATATCTTCGAAATAGTTCGCGTGTTCCACCACTGCACCGCGGGACCTCATGCCCCAGCCCCGGCGTTCGGAATATCCGATTGGCCGGAACGGCGGCACGATGCGAGGATCGGTCCATGGAGCAGCCACGACGACAGCAGGGTGGACCAGTGATCGCCGCCTGGCTCATCCACGCCTTTTCGGCGAGCGGCGCCATATTGGCCTTGCTCGCGCTCGAGGCGATCGGTCGTGGCGAGCTCCGGCTGGCGTTACTGTGGCTCGGGATCGCGCTGGCCGTCGATGGAGTCGACGGAACGCTGGCGAGACGGTTCCGGGTGAAGGAACGGGCTGCGCGCATCGACGGCGCGGTCCTGGACCTCGTCATCGACTATCTCAACTATGTCTTCGTTCCCACCATCTTCATCTGGCAGGCCGGCCTGGTGCCGGCAGCACTCGCCGTACCCCTGGGCGCGCTCATCCAGCTTTCCTCACTCTACGTCTTCGCGCGCAGCGACATGAAGACCGAGGACAATTATTTCCGCGGCTTTCCGGCCCTCTGGAACGTCGTCGCACTCTATCTCTACGTTGCGGCGCCGGGGGCGACGGCCGGTGCGATCATCGTCTTCGCCCTGGCTCTGTCGAGCTTCGCGCCGATCCATTTCGTCCACCCCTTCCGGGTGCGCGACTATGGCCCCTGGCTTCCTCTTCTGACCCTGACATGGGCGGGCGCGACCGCCGCGCTGCTCTGGCCGGGATGGAGCGACGGTGCAGCCGCAGCCTGGTTCTGGTCGTCAACCGCCAGTGCCGCGATGCTGCTGATATTGGGGCTGGTCCGCACCGCGCGCGGCAGCGGGAGGCGCGAAAGAGAAAGGCGGCCGCCAAAGCGACCGCCTTCCCGTTGATCGATATGCCGCGAGGGCTCAGCCCTCGGCGTTCTCGGTCTGCGGGGTCGCCGTCTCGGCGACCGCCGCCTGAGTGGTGCGGGTATCGCGCCGCTCGGCGATGCGGGCCGCCTTGCCGGTACGACCGCGCAGATAATAAAGCTTCGCCCGGCGAACGGCGCCGCGGCGGACGACCTCGATCGATTCCACGTTGGGTGAATAAAGGGGGAAGACGCGCTCGACGCCCTCGCCGAAGCTGATCTTGCGAACGGTGAAGGAGCTGCCCAGGCCCCGGTTGGCGCGGGCGATGCAGACGCCCTCGAAATTCTGGATGCGGGTCCGGTCGCCCTCGACCACCTTCACGCCGACGCGAAGGGTGTCGCCCGGCCGGAATTCGGGAATGGCCTTGGTCGACTTGAACTGCTCGATCGCCTCGGCCTCGAGCTGCTGGATGATGTTCATGACTTGTCGCTCTCTTCTTTGCGCCGCGCGCCAGAGGGCGGTGGCCTTCGCGCGTCCCCGTGACGCTCGATCAGGTCCGGCCGCCTTAGCCGTGTCTCCTCGACCGCCTTCGCTCTTCGCCAGGCGGCGATCTTCGCATGATCCCCCGATCGCAGCACTTCGGGGATCGTGCGCCCTTCCCACTCATAAGGTCGGGTATAATGCGGATATTCGAGAAGGCCGCCCTCAAAGCTCTCCTCCTCGCCGCTGGTCGGCGCGCCCATTACCCCGGGGAGCAGCCGAACGCAAGCATCGAGCAGGACGAAAGCCGCCGTCTCGCCACCGGAAAGCACATAGTCGCCGATCGATAGCGGGACAATGGGCCGAGCCTCGAAAAGGCGCTCGTCAATGCCTTCGAAACGGCCGCACAGGATGGACGCGCCCGGGCCGGCCGCGAGCGTGCGCACATAAGCCTGGGTGAGCGGCCGCCCCCGCGGCGTCATCGCGATCAGCGGCACCTCCGGCCGGCGCGCCAATAGGTCGTCCACCGCCCGCGCCAGCACGTCGGCGCGCATGACCATGCCCGCCCCGCCCCCGGCCGGCGTGTCGTCGACCGACCTATGCCTGTCCGTGGCGAAGTCGCGGATCTGACCCGTCTCGAGCGACCAGATCCCCTCCCCCAGCGCGCGCCCGGCCAGGCTGTGGCCGAGCGGCCCGGGAAACATCTCGGGGTAAAGGGTCAGGACGGTCGCGGCCCAGGTCACCGGTCGGACGCGACGCTCAGCCGCAACGCCTGGATTCCGGCCGGCTCGGTCGGGGCAAGCAGCAGCTGTCCTTCGAGGCGCCCGCGATCGCAAGTCCACAGGAACCGCCCGGAGAGAGCTCCGGTAGCGGTGATCGGCCCATCGGTGCGGCACGCGCCCGCTTCCGTCTTGAGGCGCGCGAACTCCCGCGCCCAGTTGTCGGCCGAGCGATCCATCAGAAAGTTCATCGCGAGAAGGTCCCGGCCGGGTTCGAGGCTACCCGCACGATACATCTCCCCGGCGGCGCGATACGCGCCGGCAAGCGCCTCGCTCACCGGGACGGAGCGCGGCTCCAGCAGCCCGGCCCGCTCGAGCTCGAGCGCGGCCTCGAACACCGGTGCGGACGGCGCTGCATAGGTCCGGTTGGCAAAAGCGAAGATGCCGACGCCATGGTCCGGCATCAGCACCACATAGGAGCCGTAGCCGGGAAAGCCCCCGCCATGCGCCAGGGTCGTTCCCAGGTCGCAGTCGCGCGCGACGATGAGGCCCATCGCGTAAGCGATGGCCGTGCGGCATGGCTCGGCGCCGTCGAGCCCCGGCCGCGGGCGGAAGGCCAGGAAGTTCAGTCCCTGGGCCAGTTCGCGCACCGTCGATCGGCGAACGGGGCCCTGCTCCGGCCCGTCGCGCGCGGGCCAGGCCGACAGCAGGAAGGCGACCCAGCGCGCATAATCGGAAAGGCTGGTCTGGACGCCGCCCATCGCGCCGAACGCGCCGTGCGCCATGCCCGGCTCGCGCGCAAAGGCCTCGTTCTCCCAGCGATAGCCGAGCGCCCGCCGCTCCTGCGGCGCCGCGAATATGTCATAGCCCGTCGATTCCATGCCGAGCGGTCGCATGATCTCCTGCTCGATATAGTCCTTGAACGGGCGGCCGGAGACGTTGGTGACGATGCGGCCCAGCACGGCATAGCCGAAGTTGGAATATTCATACTGGGTCTGCGGCACGCGGGAGAAGGGAGCGCCCCGGCTCAGCATCAGTGTGAAGTCCTCTTCCGACATGGGCGTCTGGCGATCGCCCCAAGGATCATCGGTGACGAGCCCGCCGACGTGACTGAGAAGATCGCGGACGCGAATTCGAGGCGAATCGGTGGTCGGATATCGCCAACCGCGCATCTCGGGGACATAGGTCTCGGCGAGCGCGTCGAGCGACAGGCGGCCCTCGTCGCGTAGCTTGAGGATGGCAAGCGCGGTGAAGGCCTTGCTCATCGAGGCGATTCGGAAGAGCGTATCAGCCGTGGGCCTCCGCTGCGTTTCCAGATCCTGGACGCCAGAGAAGCCGGAATGCACGAGCCGGCCGTCCTTGACGATCCCCCAGACGAGCCCCGGCACGTGGGCCTCCTCCTGAAAACGGCGGAACCGCGAATCGATCGAGGGTGACACCTGCTCCACAGCCGCCGGCAGCGCCGACGGTGAGCGCTCCTGCGCCACGGCCGTGGCGGAAGCGCCGAACATCAAGGTCGCCAGCAACAGTCTCGAAATCGACATGGAACCACCTCCGCACCCTTGCATAGCGGGCATGGCGCGCGACGCGAACAGGGAACCATGGCCGCGCCGCCGCGCTGAAGCGCGATGAAGGAAGACAAGCTCGACTGCCTGATCGTCGGCGCGGGGCCCGCCGGGCTGACCGCGGCCATCTACCTGGCCCGCTTCCACCTCAAGATAGGCATCGTCGACGCCGGCCGAAGCCGTGCGAGCTGGATTCCCTGCACCCGCAACGTTCCGGGCTTTCCCGAAGGCATATCGGGGGACGACTTGCTGCGGCGGATGCGGGAGCAAGCGGAGAAATATGGCGCCTCCTTCTCCCATGGCCGTGTGACCCGGCTCGACAGCGTCGACGGCGGTTTCAGCGCCGAATGGGGCGAAGGCTCGGCCACGGCAAGGTCGGTGCTGCTCGCGACCGGCGTGCGCAATCGGCGGCCCGACATGGACGAGGAGCTGCACCAGGAGGCCCTTGCCCGCGGCCTGATCCGCTACTGCCCGATCTGCGATGCCTATGAAGTCACCGACCGGAAAGTCGGCGTGATCGGAAGCGGATCGCACGGCGTCGCCGAGGCTCTGTTCCTCCGCGGCTATACCGCCGACGTCACGCTGGTTGCGCCCGACGAGACGCACCGCCTCGAGCCGGAGGACCAGGAGCGGCTCCGGGAGAGCGGCATCCACACCCTCGACGGCCCATCACGCGGCGTCGCCATTCAGGAGGACTGCATCGTCGTCGAGACGGCGGAGGGTCACCACACGTTCGACACCGTCTACCCGGCGCTCGGCTCCGACACACATGTCGAACTGGCCGAGCAGATCGGGGTCGGGCTGGCCAGCGAAACGGGATGCATCACCGTCGATTCCCACCAGCGCACCAACGTTCCCGGGGTCTATGCCGCCGGTGACGTCGTCCTTGGTCTCGACCAGATCAGCCACGCGCTGGGCGAAGGCGGCGTCGCGGCGACGACGATCCGCAACGACCTTTCGAAGCTGCGGCCGCTCCTGCGCTGAGCCGGCGGCGGGAAGCTCAGGCGAGAAACGCGGGATCGGCGACGATCCGGCCCGCCTCGAGATCGGCGATTCCCGGCCTGAACGGGATCATCGCGCGTCGTCCATCCGGCTTTTCGATCTCGATGATGTCGCCCGCGCCGAAATTCTCGACGCCGACGACGGTGCCGAGCGTTTCGCCCTCCCGGCTGTCGCAGGGAAGTCCGAGCAGGTCGGCATGATAATATTCCCCCTCGTCGAGCGGCGGCAGCTCTGAGCGTGGGACGGAGAGGAGTTGCCCCCGGAGCGACTCGGCGGCCTCGCGACCATCGATTCCCTTGAACCGGGCAATCGCGCCACCGCCGCCCGCGCGGAGCGACTGCAGGGTCAGCAGCCTCTCGCCGGCGAACAGGCGCTTATGCCGCTTCAGGCTCTCCGGGCCCTCGGCGAACAATTTCAGGCGCACCTCGCCGCCGACGCCATGCGCGCCGGCGACGGCAGCGAGGATGACCTGAGGCTCCGACAAGGGTTACTGCGCCTTTTCGGCACCTTCCTCGGGAGCGGCCTCGTCCGAGCCTTCGGCGGGTTCGGCAGTCGACACGCCCTCGTTGGACGCTTCCCCGGCGGGTGTCGCTTCCTCGGCAGGAGCTTCTTCGGCCGCCGGTTGCTCGGCAGGCGCTTCGGCCGAAGCCTCCTCGGCGGGTGCGGCTTCTGCAGCCGGCTCCGGAGCAGACGCCTCGGCGGGTTCGGCCGCAGTCTCGACCGACTCGGCCTCGGCGGGTTCCTCGGCCTGCGCTTCGGCGGCCTCGGCTGCACGGGTGGCACGCTCCTCGGCGCGCTCCTTGGCCTTCTCGCCCGGAGTGCCCTTGTTGGGGTTGTTACGAGCCGGCCGTTCGAGAATGCCGGCGGCATCGAGGAAGCGGTGGACGCGGTCGCTCGGCTGCGCACCGACCGACAGCCAATGGCGAGCGCGGTCCGCGTCCAGCTTCACCCGCTCGGGATCGTCCTTGGCGAGCAGCGGATTGTAGCTGCCGATCCGCTCGATGAACTTGCCGTCGCGCGAATTGCGCGAATCGGCGACCACGATCTTGTAATAAGGGCGCTTCTTCGCGCCGCCCCGGGAAAGCCGGATTGCTACTGCCATTTTACCATTCCTTTCTGGTGAACATGCTCATTTCTTGAAATTCTTAGGCAAATTGAACGGCGTGCCGCCTTGGCCGCCGGGAAGACCGGGAAACCCGCCAGGCAGACCCGGGGGAAGCGCGCCGGGCGCTCCGGGGCCGCCCATTCCGCCCATGCCGCCGCCGAAGAGCGCGCCGAGCTTCCCGAGCCCGCCCATCTTGCGGATCTTCTTCATCGCCGTGGACATCTCCTGGTGCATCTTGAGGAGCTTGTTTACCTCCTGCACGGTGGTGCCGGAGCCCTTCGCGACTCGAATCTTGCGCTTGGCGTTCAGCACCTCCGGCTTGGCGCGTTCCTTCGGAGTCATCGAACCGATGATCGCGTCGAGCCGGCCCAGCACATTGCCTTCCAGAACGCCGCTCTGGTTGATCTGATTCTTCATCTTGCCAAGGCCGGGAAGCATCCCGGCAAGCGCCCCGAGGCCGCCCATGCGCTGCATCTGGCGCAGCTGACTGCGAAGGTCGTTGAGATCGAACTGGCCCTTCGCCATCTTCTTGGCGAGCGCTTCGGCCTCCTCGACCTGAATCGTCTCCTGCGCCTTCTCGACCAGGCTCACGACATCGCCCATGCCGAGGATGCGGCCGGCTATCCGTTCCGGATGGAACGGCTCGATCGCGTCGATCCCCTCGCCGATGCCCGCGAACTTGATCGGCCGCCCGGTCACCGCGCGCATCGACAGAGCGGCACCGCCGCGGGCGTCGCCGTCCAGACGGGTGAGAACCACGCCGGAGAGATCGATCTCGTCGACGAAGCTCTTGGCCACGTTGACCGCGTCCTGGCCCGTCATGGCGTCGGCGACGAGGAGCACTTCATGGGGCTGCGTCGCGCCGGCAACGGCCTTCATCTCGTCCATCAGCGCCTGGTCGACGTGGAGCCGGCCGGCCGTGTCGAGCATCAGCACGTCATAGCCTTGGAGCCTGGCAGCGTTGAGCGCGCGCCGGGCGATGTCGACCGGCGGCTGGCCGGGAACGATCGGCAATGTGGCGACATCGGCCTGGCGACCGAGCACGGCGAGCTGCTCCTGCGCCGCCGGACGGGCGACGTCGAGCGAGGCCATCAGGACCTTCTTGCGCTCCTTCTCGGTCAGCCGCTTGGCGATCTTCGCGGTCGTCGTCGTCTTGCCCGAGCCCTGGAGACCGACCATCATGACGACGGCCGGGGGCGTCACGGCGAGGTCGAGGCCCGCCTCCTCGGCGCCGAGCATCTCGACCAGCGCGTCATGGACGATCTTCACGACCTGCTGGCCGGGAGTGACCGAGCGAAGGACCTGCTGGCCGACCGCCTGTTCGGTGGCCTTGTCGACGAATTCGCGAACGACGGGCAGCGCGACATCGGCCTCGAGCAAGGCGATACGGACCTCGCGCATGGCGGCGCGGACGTCCGCCTCGTTGAGGGCGCCGCGGCCGCGCAGGCGGTCGAACACGCCGCTGAGGCGGTCGCCGAGGCTCTCGAACATCTAACGCTCCTTCGCTTCTCCGGTCAGCGGCAAGCCCTGGTCACAAACGCAAAAGCGCCGGCGGGCGAAACCTCGCCGGCCAGCGTGCGTCCTTGACGCTTCAGCACTCACCCGTGATCGGGATGTGGGCGCGCATAGCCGCAGTGGCAAGAGAAGGCAAGTTGGACTCCGGAGACGCGTCATGGGCCCGGCGAGAACGGCCGCATTGAATCACCTCCGCCAGGACCTATTTCACTTTCCGTGATTTCCGAGCCGCCGGGTTCCACCCGGCTCGAATTCCCTCTAGATCGCCAGCGCAATGATCCCCTTCCGCAAGATGCACGGCCTCGGCAACGACTTCGTCATCATCGACGCGCGCGAGCAGGCGGTCGAGATGGACGCCGCGCGGGCGAGGAGGATCGCCGACCGGCACACCGGCATCGGCTGCGACCAGCTGATCCTGATCGAGCGGTCCCAGGTTGCGGACGTGCGGATGCGGATCTGGAATGCCGACGGCGGCGAGGTCGAATCCTGCGGCAATGCGACGCGCTGCGTCGCCTTGCTGCAAGGCGGCGAGGTCACGATCGAGACTGCCGGCGGAATTCTGCGCGGCCGGGCGGACGGCAGCGGCGCGACGATCGAGATGGGTAGCCCGCGCTTCGGATGGGACGAGATCCCGCTCGGCTTTGCGATGGATACGCTGAACATGCCGGTCGGCTGGGAGGATTTGCGGAACCCGTCGGCGGTCAACGTCGGCAACCCGCATGTGGTCTTCTTCGTCGACGACCCGGACGCCGTCGAGCTCGAGCGGCTCGGCCCCCTCGTCGAAAATGATCCGCTCTTTCCGGAGCGGGTCAACGTCAACGTCGCTTCGATCGACGGGGACTCCATCCGCCTGCGGGTGTGGGAGCGCGGCGCAGGCCTGACCTTGGCCTGCGGCACCGGCGCCTGCGCGACCGCGGTGGCCGCCATCCGTCGCAAACTGGCCCTTGGCGCGGTCGAGGTGCGGCTTCCCGGCGGGACGCTGACAGTCGATTGGCAGCCGGGCGGGACGATCCGGATGACCGGCCCCGCCACCCACGTCTTCACCGGCGAGCTGCCGTCGTGAGCGGCCCCGAGATCATCACCTTGGGCTGCCGACTCAACGCCGCCGAAAGCGAGGCGATGCGCCGCCTCGCCGCGACCGAGCATGATCTCGTCATCGTCAACAGCTGCGCCGTCACGAACGAAGCGGTGCGCCAGACGCGCCAGGCGATCCGCAGGGCCAAGCGCGCGCGCCCCGACGCCCGCATCCTGGTCACCGGCTGCGCCGCCCAGATCGAGCCCGAGACGTTCGCCCGGATGCCCGAAGTGGCGCGCGTGCTCGGCAATCGCGAGAAGATGGAAGCAACCTCCTTCGGCACTTCCCCGCGAATGTTCGACGAAGCCCCGGCCGAGGTCCGCGTTTCCGACATCATGTCGGTCCGCGAGACGGCGTCGCACCTGCTGACCGGCTTTTCCGAGCGTGCGCGGGCCTTCGTCGAGGTGCAGAATGGCTGCGACCATCGCTGCACCTTCTGCATCATCCCTTATGGCCGCGGGAACAGCCGATCGGTGCCGGCCGGATTGGTGATCGAGCGGATCCGCTCGCTGGTCGCCGAGGGCCACAAGGAGGTCGTTCTCACCGGCGTCGACGTCACCAGCTACGGCGCCGACCTCCCCGGCGCGCCCACGCTCGGCCGACTGATAGAAAGGATCCTGACTTACGTGCCCGAGCTTCCGCGGCTGCGCCTGTCTTCGCTGGATTGCATCGAGATGGACGAGCGGCTGTTCGCCCTGGCTACCGAAGAGCCGCGCTTCATGCCTCACCTCCACATGAGCTTCCAGGCCGGCGACGACATGATCCTGAAACGGATGAAGCGCCGGCACAGCCGGGCCGACGCGGTCCAGACGGTGGAGCGCTTGAAGGCGAAGCGGCCGGACATCGCTATCGGCGCGGACCTGATCGCCGGATTTCCCACGGAAACGCAGGCGATGCACGCGAACAGCCTCGCCCTGATCGATGAATGCGACATCGTCATGGGTCACATCTTCCCTTATTCACCCAAGCAAGGCACGCCGGCGGCACGAATGCCGCGGGTCGATCCGCAGGCCGTGAAGGCGCGCGCGCGGGCGTTGCGCGAAGCGACGGCCCGCCGGCGGCGGACATGGCTCGAAGGCCTTGTCGGCAGCCGCCAGACGGTCCTGATCGAGCGCGTGGAATCGGGGCCGGGGGGAGGAAGCGGCCACGCGGAGAATTTCGCGCCAGTGCGGGTATGTGCGGGCGCCGACGTCGGGGGAATGATGGAAGCGAGGATTACCGGCCTCGAAGGCGACATGCTGCTCGGGGTGCCGGCATGACCGACCTGCCCTGGTACGAACGCGTCCGCTCGGGGTTTCGCAAGACCTCGGACCGGCTCGGCGACAATCTCACCGGCCTGCTCAACAGAGCGGCGCTCGACGAGGAATCGCTGGACGAGATCGAGGAGGCTCTGGTCGCCTCCGATCTCGGCCCCGCCACTGCCGCCAAGGTGAGGGCCCGGCTGGAGGAGGAAAGGTTCGAACTCGGAGTCACCGAGGCGGCCGTTCGCGCCGTTGTGGCGCAGGAGCTGGAGAAGATCCTGGCTCCGGTCGCCGAGCCGCTCGAGATAGACGCCTTCCCCCGGCCGCAGGTCATTCTGGTGGTCGGCGTCAACGGATCCGGCAAGACGACGACGATCGCCAAGCTCGCCCATCTGTTCCAGGAGCAGGATTATTCAGTCCTGCTCGCCGCCGGCGACACGTTCCGCGCGGCGGCCATCGAGCAGTTGAGGATTTGGGCGGATCGGGCCGGCGTGCCGGTCATCGCGGGGCCGGAAGGATCCGACAGCTCGGCAATCGTCTATGACGGGGTCAAGAAGGCGACGGCGGAAGGGATCGACGTTCTGATCGTCGACACCGCCGGCCGTCTGCAGAACAAGAAGCATTTGATGGACGAGCTTGCCAAGATACGCCGGGTGCTGGGCCGGCTGAACCCGGCCGCGCCGCACGACGTCGTATTGGTGCTCGACGCCACCACCGGCCAGAACGCCTTGAGCCAGATCGAGGTGTTCCGCGAGGTGGCGGGCGTTACCGGCCTGGTCATGACCAAGCTAGACGGGACAGCCCGCGGCGGCGTCATGGTCGCCGCGGCCGATCGCTACGGCCTGCCGATCCACGCGATCGGAGTGGGCGAAGGCATGGACGACCTCCGCCCCTTCGACGCCGCGGAAGTGGCCCGCGCCATATCCGGAGTGGCGGCATGAGCGAGTCCAGGACAGACGAGACGCCGAAGGTGCCGGCCGGACCGAGCGCCGGGGCGCGACTCCTGATCGACCTCGGGCCGCTGCTGGCTTTCTTCCTCACCAACTTCCTGGCGCCGGTGCCGGACTCGCTGAAGATATTCGTCGCCACCGGCGTGTTCATGGTCGCGATGATGATCGCGATGCTGGTCTCCCAGCTCAAATATCGCCACATCTCGCCCCTGCTCTGGTTCTCCGGGATCATGGTCGTCATGCTCGGTGGGCTGACCATCTGGCTGCACGACGAGACTTTCATCAAGATCAAGCCGACAATCTATTATTGCGTGGTCGCCGCCCTGCTGACGTTCGGCCTGGTCACCGGACGCAACCTCATGAAAATGGTGCTCGGTACCGTCTATCCCGGCCTTTCGGACCGCGGTTGGCACCTGCTGACCCGCAACTGGATCCTCTTCTTCGTGGTGATGGCCGCTCTCAACGAGGCGGTGTGGCGATCAACCTCGACCGACACGTGGGTCGCGTTCAAGCTCTGGTTCACCCTTCCGGCCACCTTCCTGTTCGTCGCGGCGAACGTTCCGATGTTGATGCGGCACGGATTCGCTCTCGAGGCAGCGAAGGAAGAGCCTCCGATCCCGCCAACCCAGTAGAAGGAAGACAATGGCGCCGGTCATATCGATCAGGGGACTGAGCAAAACCTATGCCTCCGGGCTGCAGGCGCTCAAGCCGCTCGACCTGGACATCGAGCGCGGCGAGATCTTCGCGCTGCTGGGGCCGAACGGCGCCGGCAAGACGACGATGATCAGCATCGTGTGCGGGCTGGTCACGCCGAGCGCCGGCACCGTCACAGTCGACGGACACGACATCCTTCGCGACTACCGCCAGGTCCGTCGCAAGATCGGCCTGGTCCCGCAGGAGTTGCACACCGACCAGTTCGAATCGGTATTCGCGACCACGATGTTCAGCCGCGGTCTGTTCGGATGCCCGCGCGATCCGTCCTACGTCGAGAAGGTGCTTCGGGACCTGTCGCTGTGGGACAAGCGCGGCGCCAAGATCCGGGAGCTGTCGGGCGGGATGAAGAGGCGCGTGATGATCGCCAAGGCGCTCGCCCATGAGCCCGAGGTGCTGTTCCTCGACGAGCCCACCGCCGGGGTCGACGTCGAATTGAGACGCGACATGTGGGAGCTTGTGCGCAGGCTTCGCGAGCGCGGCGTCACCATCATCCTCACCACCCATTATATCGAGGAGGCCGAGGAGATGGCCGATCGGGTAGGGGTGATCAACCGCGGCGAACTGATCCTTGCGGAGGAGAAGAATGCGCTGATGGCCAAGCTCGGCAAGAAAGAGCTGACGCTTCAGCTCGCCGAGCCGCTCGCCGCCATCCCACCCGAGCTATCGGAGTGGAACCTGGCGCTGAACCAGGACGGCCACGAGCTCCAATATATCTTCGACGCCAAGGCGGACCGGACCGGCATTCCCTCGCTGCTCGCGCGGCTCAGGGATCACGGCATCGCCTTCAAGGACCTCAACACGCGCCAGAGCTCGCTCGAGGACATTTTCGTCAGCCTGGTCAGCGACCGAAGGGGAGAGTGAGCGCCATGAACTTCAACGCGCAGGGTGTCTGGGCGATCTATCGCTTCGAGATGCACCGCTTCATGCGGACCTTGTGGACCGGACTTGCGGTGCCGGTGATCACCACCTCGCTCTATTTCATCGTCTTCGGGGCGGCGATCGGATCGCGGATGACCGAGATTGGCGGCGTCCCTTATGGATCATTCATCGTGCCCGGGCTGATGATGCTGTCGATGTTCACCGAGAGCATATTCAACGCTTCCTTCGGAATTCACATGCCGCGCTTCACCGGCACGATCTACGAGCTGCTGTCGGCCCCCCTCTCGCCACTCGAGATCGTGCTCGGCTATGTCGGCGCCGCCGCGACCAAGTCGATCACGGTGGCGCTCGTAATCCTCGCCACCGCCAACCTGTTCGTCGACGTGACGATCGCGCACCCGCTGCCGATGATCCTCTTCCTGGTTCTTATCGCCGCGACCTTCTGCCTGTTCGGATTCATCATCGGGATATGGGCAAAAGGATTCGAGCAACTCCAGGTGATCCCCCTGCTCATCGTCACTCCCCTCACCTTCCTGGGAGGTGCCTTCTACTCGATCGACATGCTGCCCGAGCCGTGGCGCACCGCCACCCTGTTCAATCCGGTGGTCTATCTGATCAGCGGGTTCCGCTGGACCTTCTTCGGCACGTCCGATGTCGGCGTCTGGATCAGCCTGACGGCCACCTTCGGCTTCTTCCTGCTCTGCCTGGTGATCGTCGGATGGATTTTCAGGACGGGCTATCGGCTGAAAAGCTAGGACCCTAGAGCCGCCGGAACATGACCAGGGCGTCCACATAGCCAAGGGCCGGGTGTTCGAAGGCCCCCGGCAGTCGACCGACGATCTCAAATCCGAGCGATTCCCACAGCTTCACGGCTCGATCGTTCGAGCTGACGACGAAGTTGAATTGCATGGCGCGATAGCCGCGCTGCCGCGCGTGCTCCAGGGAGTGCAGGCACATGGCGCGAGCGACGCCGCGACCGCTTGCGGCCGCGGCGGTCATGTAGCCGCAATTGCAGACGTGCCTGCCGCCGCCGGCCTGGTTGGGGCGGAGATAGTAGGTGCCGAGAATCTCGCCGCCTTCCGCTGCGACGAACGTCTCCCGGTCTTCGCCCATCCAGTAAGCGATGGCTTGGCTCTCGGTCATGTCCCGATCGAGCGCATAGGTCTCGCCGGCGCGAATCGTCGGGCCGATGATACGCCAGATCGAGGCGGCATCGTTCAAGTCGGCGGGGCGAATATGCATGGCGGGTCGAGGCCCCCGGTTCGGCCCCTCTTCAGGGGAAAGTTTGGGTGGTGACGACGCAAGGCACCCTGCGGGCTCCCGCCCGTCGAGCGCCTCGTCCGAAAGGAAGGAGCATGTTGGAATGAAGAAGGGAGACGGCCTGCCTGCCGCCTCCCCTCGTCGCGGTTCGTGGCGACAGGGCGCTCAGCCTTCCTGGTCGGCCCTCGAGACGCCGTTGCCGTCCAAGTTCTGGGCGACGAACTCCCAATTGACGATGTTGCCGAGCACCTTCTCGGCAAAGTCCGGGCGGGCGTTGCGATAGTCGATATAATAAGCATGCTCCCAGATATCGAGCGTCAGGAGCGGCTGCATTCCGTCATAGGCGACGGGCGTATCGGCATCGTGCAGCGAGGTGATCTTCAGCGCGCCCTGGTCGAGCACCAGCCAGGCCCAGCCGTTGGAAAAGTGACCGACCGCTTCCTCCTTCAGCTTGGCGAGGAGGTTGTCGCTCGAGCCGAAGCTCTCGTCGATCAGCTCGGCGAGCCTGCCGGTCGGCCGCTGACCTTCCGGGGCAGCCAGGCACTGCCAGTAGAAGCTGTGGTTCCAGATCTGCGCACTGTTGTTGAACAGCGGCGCGTCCCCTTTCTCCTTCGCGGCCAGAATGACCCGGGAGAGCGATGCACCCTCCAGTCCCTTGGCGCCGAGCATGCCGTTCGTCTTGTCGACATAGGCCTTGTGGTGCTTGCCGTGATGATATTCGAGCGTCTCGGCCGACATGAATTCGCCGAGCGCGTCGCGGGAATAAGGCAGATCGGGAAGCCGAAAGGCCATGGTTGATTCCTCCTTTTGATGTGGGTTTCCCGCTAACGCTCACGAGACCCGCTTTGCACCCCCTTTTTTCCGTTTGAACGATGAATCGGGGCAGCCGAGCCACGGCGGCCGCCTCCGGCTCTCCTGACGAACGGCTCCGATTCAACGGGTGACGACGCGGAAGCGGCGCAGCTCGAGCCGCGGCTCCTCCCACCCGGGCGCAAGTTCGCTTGCCCTCCGATAGTCCGAATAGGCCTCGCGAACATTGCCGAGCGCTTCATTGGCGACGGCCCGGCCGTAATGCGCAAGCGCCGGCCGGCTGGTCTCGTGCTGAAGCGCCAGGCTGAAAAGTGGCAGCGCCCGGCCGGGATCGTTGAGCCGGATCATGAGGGCGCCCTTGTTGAGATAGGCCTCGGGCTGCTCGGGATCGAGTTCGATCGCCCGGTCGAAATCGGCCATCGCCTCCTCGACACGATTATGGCGCAGCCGCAGGATACCGCGATTAACATGGGTGGCGACGGTGTCGTAGAGGCTGAGCGACGTCTCGCCGAACGCCTGATCGCAGTGCCGCAGGTCCTGGAAGGTAGGCTGCAGCGGCGAATCCGCGGCCTGGATGCACAAGCGGGCCGAGCTGCTGCCGATGACGGTGACCGAGGCGAGGGCCGGGACCGGAGACGCCGCGAGCAGGGCGGCGACCGCTACGCTGCTCTTTGCCATAGTCGACTCCTTCAACCATGGGCGAGCCCGACAATAGCATGAAAGCAACTGGAATTCATGCCGAAATGCCCCTCTCTGGCGTTGCCGTGGCATCCAGGCAGCGCGCCGCCCAATCCACCGGCGGCGTCGTTGTGGCGGATTTCTGATCGATGCTGCCTCCAAGCTGCTCGCAGTGGAGAGCAAGCGATCCTATGTCAGGACGGACCGCCCGTTCGCCGCCCAGACTCTTGATCAGGGCCGCGGATCGTCAGGAAAGGAAGAATGAAGATGACCGACCAGATCGCCCAGGATCGGACGACCTTCGACCTCACGCCGCCGACCGAGAGCCAGTTCCAGGCGCTGGCCGCCGATCTGAACGAGCAGCAGCGCCAGGTGCTCCTCGCGCACGGCACCGAGGCGCCGTTTTGCGGCACTTTTCTCGACGAGAAGCGCGAGGGCCTGTTCACCTGCCGGCTATGCGGCCTCCCCTTGTTCAGCGGCGGCACAAAGTTCGAGAGCGGCACCGGCTGGCCGAGCTTCACCTCCCCGTTCGCTCCAGGACATCTGGAGCAGATCCGGGACACCAGTTACGGCATGGTCCGCATCGAAATCGTCTGCGGCCGGTGCGGCGGCCACCAGGGTCATGTCTTTCCGGACGGTCCGCCGCCGACCGGAGAGCGCTATTGCATCAATTCGGTGTCGCTGGAGTTCACGCCGAAGGGCGAACCCCTCCCCGACAAGCTCGGCCGCGGCGCGCCGGAGGGTCAGGTCTGGCCGGGATGAGGCTCGGATCGAGCATTATGAAGTCAGGCGAATGCGCCTGACCACTCGGAAGATGCCGCAGCTCGCCAGCTTCTAGGCCGACCGAGCGAACCAGATGACATGGCGGGGGCCCTTGCCGTTGCTCCGCGCCCGCACGACGACCTCCTCGACCGCAAATCCGGCCGCCCGGAGCCTGCGCGCGAATGCGGCATCCGGAGCCGCCGACCAGATCGCGAGCACGCCGGATGGCCTCAGGGCCGCTCTTGCCGCCGCCAGGCCCGACAACGAATAGAGTCGCTCATTCGCATCGCGAACGAGCCCGTCGGGACCATTGTCGACATCGAGCAGGATCGCGTCATAGGCGTCACGTCCTTCGTCGATGAGCGCCGCGACGTCTCGCTCGACCAGATCGACGCGCGGATCGTCCAGGCATCCGGCGGCAAGCTCGGCCATAGGCCCCCTTGCCCATTCGATGATTTCGGGCACGAGCTCCGCAACCGTCACCCGGGCCTCGGACGGGAGCACCGCCAGAGCCGCGCGCAGGGTAAAGCCCATGCCATAGCCTCCGATCAGGAGACGAGGCGCGACGCGGTTGCGCAGCCGTTCACAGGTCATCACGGCGAGGCTTTCTTCCGACCCGCTCATCCGGCTGCTCATCAGCTCGTTGCGGTCGAGCACGATCATGAAGTCATCCCCGCGCCGGAACAGGCGGAGCGCCTCGCCTCCCGGCACCCTGGCCGTTCCGATCAGCTGCCGTGGTTTCATCGAGCCTGCTCCAGATGGGTCGTCACGTCGCCCCTTCCGCCGCGGAACCGCCGAGCCGGTGACGCCATTTTGAGGGCATCGTCAATCGCACGAGCACAATTTCCCACCCGCAAGGCTTTGGGGACTCGCATTATATGCCCTATCGGCGTAACCGCCTGCGATCCTCCGCCAAAGCAGGAACCAACCACTCTCATGCCTCCGTTCAAGCAACCGACCTTCCAGGAGCGCGCCGCCCTCGCCGCCAAGGCCAAGCAGGCGGCGCTGGAAAATTTCCGCGCCAAGCCGCCAGTCGACGAAGCGGCGCTGGCGGAGCGCCGTGCCGCACGCATGGCCCGGGAAGAGGCCCAGGCGAAGGCGCGGGAGGAGAAGCAGGCGGCGCGCGAGCGGGAGAAGGCCGAGAAGGCGATGCGCGCGGAAGCGGCCGTTTCCGCGACCGAGCCGGCCAAGACCGAGGCCGAGCTGAAGGCCGCGCGGGACGCCCGGTACGCCGCGCGGAAGAGCCGCAAGGGCAAGCGGTAGAAGAGCGGCAGCGCTTCGCTTGGAGTGGTGAGCCGGATCATCAGGGCGCCTTGGCCGAGATGCGCCTAGAGCTGCTCCGGGCCGAGCCCGATCTGCCCTCCAACCCAATTTTCGCCTCGTCGATCCGATTGTGCCGCCGCCGCAGGATGCCGCGGTCACGTGAATGGCGACGGGTGTCGTAGGTCGCCCACGCACCTTTTCGGGCGATGGGCGGCTGCTCCAAGATCGTATATGCTCCGGCTCGGCTTCCGGAGGAACGGGCCGTGCAATCTTTCCTGCATTGCGTGACGCGCTGGCTGGCGATCGCCTCGCTCGTGGGGGCCACGGCGTCCGTCGAGGCGAAGGTCGACGCGCAGCCGCAGACGACGCATTCCGTCGCCTCCGCCAACGGCGTTCCGATTGTCTATGAAGTCCATGGGATCGGGGAGCCGACCCTCATCCTCATCCACGGCTGGTCCTGCGACCGGAGCTATTGGTCCTCCCAGCTCGGCCCGCTGGCTGAGTGGTACAAGGTGGTGGCGGTCGACCTCGGCGGGCACGGCGAGTCGGGCGCCGGCCGCCGCGCCTGGACCATCGATTCCTTCGGCGAGGATGTCGCAGCGGTCGTCGCGCAGGCCGTTGAGGGCGACGTCATTCTCGTCGGACATTCGATGGGCGGCGACGTCGCGGTCGCCGCCGCCCTGCGACTCGGCGACCGGGTGAAAGCCATCATCTGGGTCGACACCTATCGGCAATTCGGGGCCCGGCGCTCGCCCGAGGACATCGAAATTCTGGTTCGGCCGTTCCGCGACGATTTCGCGGCCACGACGCGGGAGTTCGTGCGCGGCATGTTCCCAGCGGGCGCGGACCAGGCCCTGATCGAACGGGTTGCGGAGGATATGGCCTCCGCCCCACCCGAGATCGCCGTGCCGGCGCTCGAATCCTCGCTGAATTACGGCAGGACGATCACCGAGACGATCCGCGGCCTAGAAGCCCCGATCGTCGCCATCAACGCCGAAGCCTCGCGACCGGACGCGGAGTCGCTGAAGGCCCACGGCGTGGACGTCGTCCCGACGACCGGGGTCGGCCATTTCATGATGATGGAGAATCCACAGTCCTTCAACACGCTCCTGCTCCGGATACTCGAACGCTACCGGTCACGTGACGGCGGTGATCGCTAGACCAGCGTCGGCCGCAGCAGGTCGCCCGGCGCGCCCGTTGCATCCGCTTCGGCCGCTGCTAGTTTGACGGTTCTCGGAACGCCTGAAAGGCCGATGATGCCGACGGAGCTCTGGGTTCTCGGGTGGGGCTGTATCCTGGCCCTGGTGCACATCTTCGCCGCCGTGCGCGCCAAGACCCGGCAATATGGGACGAAATGGAACATGAGCGCGCGGGACGAGGCGCTTCCGCCGCTGCAGCCGCTCGCAGGCCGCCTGGCCCGAGCTCAGGCGAATTACTTCGAGACCTTCCCGATCATGATCGCGGCCGTCCTGATCGCCGTCGTCGGCGACCGCACCAGCGACGTCACCGCTGCAGGCGCAGGAATCTGGCTCGCCGCGCGTATCGTCTATCTCCCGCTCTACGCCGTCGGCATTCCGGTGGTGCGAACGATCTGCTTTCTGGTCAGCGTGGCCGGAATTCTGATGGTGCTCGTTCCGGCCCTCCTTCACTGAGGCCGGCCGGGCTGGAGGGAAGCTAGAAGAACAGTTTGCGGAAGCTGATGCGGATGGAACGCCCGATCGGATCGAGCAGATCGGGCTGGTAGCCGATCGGCACCACGCCGGCGGCGTCGCGCACGTCGAGCCGCTGATCGAAAAGATTGTCGACCGCCAGCGTCACCCGCGAGCTGCGGAAGAAAGGCACCGACCGAACCAAAGCCCGTTGTGCGCCGAGATCCGCGAAGAGCCGAAGATTGACGGTCGCGAGATCGCCGAACGTCAGGTCTTGCGGCGAGGGCGCACCATTCGGATCCGCGCGCAGGCGGGTGGCGCTCTGCCAATCGACATTGAGGCGCGCGCCAAGCCCGTTGCGGCTGTAGCCGGCGCGCAGTTGCACCTCGTGGCGCGGCTGCCCGCCCCGGCCGCCGACGGCGGAACCGTCGAGCAGGTCGAGCTCGGGAACGCCCGGACGGATCAGGATCGTGTCCACGAGACGCACGGTATGGAAGAGGCTGAGCTGCACGCGGCCCTGCCGCCCACCGCCGAACCCGCGCCCGCCGCCGCCGCCAAAACGTCCGCCGCCGCGACCACCCCGCTCGCCGGCACCCGGGCCCTGCCCGCCCTCGCGGGCGCTGCGGCGCGCTTCGCGACGCTCCTCGATCTGTTCGGGCGTGAGCGGCTGACCGTCAGGCCCGATGGGCGGCGGTGCCTCGAGCGTCTCAGACCAGTTGAACCCCCAGCGGATCTGGCGCTGGCGGCTTCGCGCGAAATTGACCGGACGGCTGTCGATGCGCAGCAGATTTCCCTCGGCATCGCGTTCGAATCGGTCGGGGAATGCGGCCTCGATCTCCGGCGTCGCCGTGGGGAAGCTGGCCGTCGGATTTTCGGTCCGCTCGTCGGTGAAGTTGGCGAGGACGGTGAGGCCGTCGAGCGGCCGCACGGTCAGGCCGAGCTTCAGCTCCCGGCGATTGTCGGCGAGCAGGTCGGGATTGCCGCCCTCGATGCGGGTGACATCCACCGTCCGCCCGGTGACGAGATCGAGGACGCGGACATTGGGCGTGGCGAGGACCGGATCTCCAAGCTGCTGAATGCTTGGCGCGCCCTCCTCGTGCGTCATGGAGGCGATCAGCCTGACCTCATCGACCGGCTCCCAATTGATGCCGTAGCCGAGGGTGGTCAGCGTGCCGAAGTCGGAAAGCCGCTCGACTCGTCCGTTGGCATTGGCCGAGAGGGTACCGACCGGACTGTCGTCGAGCAGCGGCAGGTCAAGATTGGCCTGGACGTTGCCCTGATCTCGGGAAAGGCGGGTGGAGGTGACGATGCCCGAACGGGAGGATTCGCTTTCGATGTCGCGCAAATTGAAACCGGCCCCGATCGTGGCCGACACGGCACCGGCCGGAAGTTCGAACAGCTCGCCGCTCGCGGTGCCTTCGCTTCGGATCGTGCTGGCGGCCGATTCTGCTCGATCGCGGCCGACGCCGCCGGGCAGGTCCCGGTCGGTGAGCGTCGTCGACCATATACGCTCGTAACCACCGTCGAGCGACCAATTCCAGCCGGCCAAGTCGCCGTTCAATGCATAGCCGATGTCGCCGGTTCGGCTGCGGCGGTTGCGGAGCAGGCGCTGCGAGCCGTCCTCGGCGCGACCGAGCGCCGCCAGCGTGTCCTCCCCTTCCAGCTCCGCACTCAACGTCGCGGAAACATTGCCGAGGATCGTGCGGTTGTAAGTGGCGCCCAGCTCCGCCGAATCAGAGGCACTCAGCAGCGTGCGGTCGGGATCGGCGTCGGCGAGGTCGCGCTCGGTCTCGAAGAGGGGATTGGACCGCTCATATTCGGCATCGATGCTGAGACGGCTGCCTTCCGCGATACGCAGGTAATTGACGTCCGCCTCATATTCCTGGCGGCCGCCCGCGGTGGCCTGGACGGTCTCGACCTCGGCGGTGACCGCCTCGAAGCGGCGCCTCAGCACGAAGTTCACGACCTTCTGGTCGGCGCGATAGCCATATTTGAGCGCGACCTCCTCGGGCAGGATGTCGACGCGGACGACGGCTTCGGGCGGAAGATCGCGAATTTCGCGGAAGCTGCTGATGCGACGGCCGCCCAGGAGGATGACCGGCTGGCCGCCGCCGCGGCCCTGGATGCTGCCGGTGAGCGGGCTCAATTCCTCGAGCAGCTCGGCGAGGTTGGAGGCTCCATAAGCGCGAATGTCGCGGGCATTGAGAGTCACCTCGGGCTCGATGTCGCCGATGACCGATCCGCGCGGCGGCCGCCGCGTGCCGGCAACCACGATCTCTTGGTCATATACCTCCTCGTCCAGCTCCGCGTCCGGATCGAACGCCGGATCCTCGACCAGCGCCGGATCCTCGGCCTCAGCGGGCGGCACCGCCTCGCTTTGGGCGAGCACGGGCCAGGAGGCGGAGAGCAGAAGAAGAGCGAAGACAGACGCGACGGGCTTTTGCGATTTCAAATGAGAACTCCCTTTGGGGGAGCCCTTGCGGCCTGGCCGCTTAACAGTTGCCGAACCGGATGCGGACTCGTGACGCCGCCCAACGCCTATCCCGATCCGAATGCCACGCAGGCGCGACGCGCTCAGCCTCGCGTGACGAAGCAACCGGCGCAAGTCCGGCCGCGCCGGATCGGCACCGAAGAAGTCGTGCATGCCGCGCATATCGCAGCGTGGCTTGGCCGAGGAACGGTTCCTGTGCTCTATAGCCCCGCAGGAGTGTGCGCGCGCCGCCCGAATCGGGATTGCTCCAGCACGCTTGCCAGGCTCGCGCGGGCGGGCCATGCTGCCGCTATGAAGGCTGCTCCCTGTACCATCGACATGGTGTTCCCGCGCGGCTGACGCGAGGAACAAGGCTGAACCGGCGCCTTTGCGCCCGTCGGCCATGATCGCCTTTTGTCTTGATGGCGGCCGCGCTCCCGAGCGCGGAACGCCGTGCAGAGAGCATCCCGATGACCAACTATTTCGAAAGCCCGTTCAAGGGCATCCCGCTTTCACGACAGGTTACCCACCCGAATATCATCGTCGGACGATACAGCTATTATTCCGGCTATTATCATGGCCATAGCTTCGACGATTGCGCCCGTTTCCTTCTGCCCGACGAGGACGCCGACAAGCTCGTGATCGGCAGCTTCTGCTCGATCGGATCGGGCGCAAGCTTCATCATGGCCGGCAACCAGGGGCACCGGAATGAATGGGTAAGCACCTTCCCTTTCTTCTTCTACCCGGATGCGCCGGAATTTGCGGGCGCCCACAACGGCTACTTGCCGGCGGGAGACACCGTTGTCGGCAACGATGTCTGGATCGGCTCGGAAGCCATCGTCATGCCGGGGATCAAGGTAGGCCATGGGGCCGTGATCGGAACGAGGGCTCTCGTGACACGGGACGTGGAACCCTACGTGATCGTCGGCGGCAATCCCGCAAAGCCGATCCGCAAGCGGTTCGAGGATGCTCGTATAGCCATGCTGCTGGAAATGGCATGGTGGGACTGGACCGACGAGCAGCTGAAGGTTGCCATGCCTTTGCTGACTAGCGGAGAGGTGGAGGCCCTCCACCATCATTGGAGCGAGCGGATCGCAAAGAAGCCGCGAAATCTCACGGCGGAAGATCCTGGCCGGCCCTGAGGATCGTGAACGGAGAGCGGGGACGACCGCTCTCCGTTCACCACGGCCAGCGCACGCGCGCCCCCTCTTTCGCTCCACTGGGCGGCGCAGATCGGGTCGGCGCAGGCGCGCATGAGACGGAAACCGCCAGTCTTGCGGCCGCGGCCGGCCTAAGGCAGCTATCGTGTACGAACCGTCGAACAGGAGAAAGGCGGCTTGAGGGACGACATCGTCAGCTTCACCGCGCCACTTCTCGTGTGGCGCACCGAAAAGTACGGCGACATCGGCTATGTCCTGGCCGCCGGTGGAGCCGCCGAAACGATCCGGGCGCATGAGCTGATCCGAAGGCTGGAGCTCGGACGGCGGCGCGGGTTCGGCTCAGTGAAAGTCCAGGCGATGATCGGCCATAGCCGCTGGTCGACCTCGGTCTTCCCGCAAAAGCAGGGCGGCTGGTTCCTGCCGGTCAAGAAGGCGATCTGCCGCGCCGAGGGCATAGAGGCTGGCCACGACGTCGCGGTACGACTGGAGCTGCTATAGACTCGTTATCCCGGCGTCGGCTGGAGTTCGGCGCGCATGGCTGTCTGCGAGCCGGTGGCGGACATGAGCTCGACCAACAAGTTCGGATATTGGGACCGAAACGATCTCACGAGCGTTTGAGCGGCGAAACGAGGAGATTTCCATGCGTATTATCGCCCTGCTTCCGCTCCTGATGGTTGCCGCATGCGACGTCGAGAGCGATCCGCAAAACGACCAGGTCTCGCTGGGCTATGACGAGCAGCAGATAGAGAATACGGCCGAGAGCGTCGGCACGGCGGCCGGAGAGGCGGCTTCCGAGGTCGGCAATGCGGCCGAGGCAGCGGCTTCGCAACTGGGCAATGCCGCGAGCGAGGCCGGCCAGGCGATCGAGGACGAAGTCGGGGACGTCGACGTGGACGTGGACGTGAATCGCAACAATGACGGCGACGCGAATTAATACTGTGCCGGCGGTCGTTCGGAGAGCCGGTAGGCTTTCCCCCCACCCGTTCGCGTCGCCGCAATATGGCAGCGACCGCGCGTCCGAGCTCGCGACCTATGTCAGGAAAGGCGAGCCGCTGGTCGCGCTGGCCCGGTGAACGCGGCCTTCGCTTTTCTCCGGCTCGGCTTTCGGCGGGTCGCCGTCGAAATCGGTAGCCGATTCAGGGCAGAGCTGCGCGGATGCGATCGCGCACCGCCTTGATCCTGTCGGCTGCCTCGGTGAACGACTGCACCTCGGCCCGCCGGTTATTGCCTCGCGCCTCCTTGGCCGCCTCGAGATAGCCTTCGAGGTCGGCATCGAGCGCGTCGACGAGGATCTCGGCCTCGTCCTCGGTGAATGTGAGCGTGATTCCCTTAGCCATGTCGGCGCCTATGCACCGAGAGGCGGCTGCTGTGAAACCCCCGGCGTGGTAAAGGCCGGTCAGCGCCACGTCCTACGAAGATGCATCATGAAGGTTCTGCGACTTGTGCACGCATCGGAGGCCTCGTCTGCAGTCCAGGTCGTCACGCAGGCGAAATATATGTAATCATTCGAAAAATCTTTCGACTAATTTCCCGACCCGCCGGAACATGGAGGCCCAGCGCCGGTTCACAGAGAACCTTCTGACGGGAGATCCCACATGTTCATGCACAACAAACGGCTGCAATATACGGTGCGCGTCGCCGAGCCCAATCCGAAGCTGGCAACGATGATGCTGGAACAGTTCGGCGGGGCGGACGGCGAGCTTGCCGCGGCCATGCGCTATTTCACCCAGGGGCTCGGCGAGGACGACCCCGGCCGCAAGGACATGCTGCTGGACATCGCCACGGAGGAACTGAGCCATCTCGAGGTGATCGGATCGATCGTCGCGATGCTCAACAAGGGCGTGAAGGCGCAGCTTTCGGAAGCGCAGATGGAGGAAGCCGAGCTCTACCAGATGATCGGGGCGAGCGGTAACAGCGCGAAGCAGTCGCTGCTGTTCGGCGGCGGGCCGGCCCTCACCGACTCAGCCGGGGTGCCCTGGACCGCCGCTTATGTGGATTCCCGGGCCGAACCGACGGTCGACCTGCGTTCGAACATCGCTGCGGAAAGCCGAGCGAAGATCGTCTATGAACGGCTGATCAACATCACCGACGATCCAGGCATCAAGGAAGCGCTCGGTTTCTTGATGACGCGCGAGATCGCGCACCAGAAATCCTTCGAGAAAGCGCTTTACGCGATCGAGGACAATTTCCCGCCGGGCAAGCTCCCCGGGGTCGAACGCTTCGCCAGCCTGTACGTCAACAGCTCGCAGGGCGAGGGCGACATGGACGGACCGTGGAACAGCGGGGAGCAATGGGACCGGGTGGACGACCTGCCGGGATCGATTCCGATGGATGGAGGCGAAGGCATGCCTTCGGTCGGCCTGGACAAGGAAGACCTCGCGGTCATGTCCCAGCTGTCTGTGAGGACCATGTCCAACCCTGCCTCCGATCCGATGACCGGGGCCGATCTCGGCGCCGGCGCAGGCGCCGGCCGCACCACCAAGGGAGACATGGGCGGCGCGCAGAGCGCGGCGGATGCCTCGGTCATGGCGGACGCCAATGCCAAGGAGACGATCGCAAAGGTGAAGGAGAAATCGACGGAAGCCTGAGCCTTCACAAAGCTTCCAGTGAGCGATTCCCTCGTCTTCGTCGGGTTCGTCGCCAGCCTGCTTGCCGGGCTGGCGACGTTCGTCGGCGCCTTGCCGATCCTGGCGGTCGGACGCCCGACGGAGCAGCAGGAAAATCTCATGCTCGGGTTCGCGGCGGGCGTCATGCTCGCTGCTTCCTTCTTCTCGCTGATCATCCCCGGCATCGAGCAGGCGCAGGCGATGGGCGCGAGCAAGGCGGAGGCTTCAGGAACGATGGTGGCAGCGGTGCTGCTCGGCGGGCTCCTCCTCGCGCACCTCAACGCCGTCGTGCCGCCGCTCGACAGGATCGGCCTGGGTCCGCGCGCGATAGCCGATGCCCGCTTCCGACGCGTCTGGCTGTTCGTCGCGGCGATCACCCTGCACAATTTTCCCGAAGGCCTGGCCGTTGGTACGAGCTTCGGCGGCGGCGACATGGCGGCCGGAACCGCGACGGCGATCGGAATCGGCCTTCAGAACCTGCCCGAAGGCTTCGCGGTGGCGGGGGCGCTGACGGCGCTCGGCTATTCTCGGCAAAGAGCGGTCCTGCTCGCCCTCGCTTCGGGACTTGTCGAGCCGGTTGGCGGCCTGGCGGGCGCGGCGCTCGTGTCGATCGCGACGCCTCTACTTCCCTGGGCGCTCGGCTTCGCCGCCGGGGCGATGATCTATGTCGTGCTGTCGGAGATCATCCCCGAGGTGCAGACCCGTCTCGGCCCCGGCCGCCGCGCAAGTTCGGCGCTTATGGCCGGCCTCGTCACGATGATGTTCCTGGATTCGACGCTCGGCTAAGCGCTACGCCGGATGGGAGCATCTAATACCAGTTGAGCCTTGGTGCTTAACCTGGATTGAACCATTGCCTGCACAGGCCGTTGCTGCATTCATCGCTGGAACGTGCGGCTCCGGCGCCTGGGCGGCGGTGCGCTCCCGTCCTTTCGAAGGAATATTCCACTGCATGCATTGATCATCGAACAGGACACCTGGATCATCCTGATGATCGAAGACGTCCTGCGCGACCTGGGTTATTCCAGCTTCGCCGTCGCATCCTCTCTCGAAGCCGCGGTCGCTGCTGCGAACCTTCGCTGTCCCGACCTGATCACCTCCGACATTCGCCTCGGGTCGGGAACTGGCATCGAAGCGGTTCGGCAGATCTGCTCCGCCCGGCCCATCCCCGTCGTTTTCGTGACGGCGACGCCGTGGGAAGTGCGACAAGCCAATGCCAATGCCGTCGTCGTGGCGAAGCCGTTCGGCGAAGATGCTCTCAAGGAGGGCATAAGCCAGGCAAGGACGGCGCTCGCCGGCTGAACGCACTGAACGACGGCGGCATGGGGCTTGTCGCCGTAACAAGAAGATCATCTCCTCGAAGAGGGGCGATGAACGTCCTTCCTCTCCGCTGACGCAAGCCGGCCGGCGCAGTGCATGGCGTGTCGAGCGCCTGCACGGCTTCTGCATCAACCTCCACCGTTTCTCCTTCGCCGGTGCGGCACCAATCCGATCGGCAGAGGCCATGAACGACCCGCAGCTCACGGGAGATGTTCATGCCGGTCGCTCTTTCGCTTTCTCGCCGCCACAGCTTTCGGGCCAAGGTCGGGGCCGCCCTCGCCTTGATCCTGCTCGCCGACTTTCTGTTCTTCCTCCAGGAGCCCGGCTGGACGATCGGTCTGTTCGCTCTGGCCTGGGCAGCGGCGTTGGCTGCCGTCGTGCCCGCGGTGCCCGGAAACCGCCCGGCCCGCCTCGCGCTGGCGCTCGCCTTCCTCTATGCCGCCTTGCTGGTCGACGATCCCGATCCGCTTGGTGTCCTCCTGTTCGGGACCGCCCTGTCGCTTGCCGCCTTGCTGCCGCGGCGGGATTTCGACGACGCCTGGCGATGGGCGCTGCGGCTGATCCTCCACGGTGTCTCCGCGGTCATAGCGCCGTTCGCCGACCTGGCGCGGCTGAGCCGGCTTCCCCGTCCGGCCCGTTTCGGACCCCGTGCCGTGATCCGGCTGGTGGCGCTGCCGATCGCCGGGAGCCTCATATTCCTATCGCTGTTCGCCGCGGCCAACCCGCTGATCGAAAGTGCGCTGGCGATGGTCCGGGTGCCGCAGCTCGACGCCGAGACTTTCCTGCGGATCATCTTCTGGGCTTTGGTCCTGTGCGCGACCTGGCCGATGTTCCGCCCACGTGCGATCGCCCTGCGGCCAGCGATCAACGGCGGCGCATCTCCGGTCGACCTGCCGTCGGTCTCGACGGCCTCGATCGCCCTCTCGCTCGCTGCGTTCAACCTGCTGTTCGCGGTACAGAACGGGCTCGACCTTCTCTTCCTGTGGAGTGGCGCGCCGCTGCCGGAAGGCGTGACGCTCGCCGAATATGCCCATCGCGGAGCCTATCCGCTGATCGCAACGGCCCTGCTCGCCGGGCTCTTCGTGCTCGTGACGCTGCGACCGGGTAGCGAGACCGCACAGCGACCGATGGTCCGGCGGTTGGTGGTGCTATGGGTCGGCCAAAATCTGCTGCTCGTCGCCTCCAGCATCCTTCGCACGATCGACTATGTCGAGGCCTATTCGCTGACCGTCCTGCGCCTCGCGGCGCTCGCCTGGATGGCGCTCGTCGCCGTCGGGCTGATGCTGATCTGCTGGCGCATGCTGCGGGAGCGCAGCGGCGCCTGGTTGATCAACAACAATGCGCTCGCGGCCGCGATCGTGCTGAGCGCCGCGGCGGCCGTCGACCTGGGCAGCATCGCCGCCGAATGGAACGTCCGCCACGCGCGCGAAGTCGACGCCACCGGCGCCGAACTGGACCTGTGCTACCTGCGCTCGCTCGGCCCGTCCGCGCTCGTGCCGCTGGCGCGTTTCGAGGCACGTCTGCCCGACGGCGCATTGCGCGAGCGCGTACGCCATGTGCGCTCACGGCTGCTCGACCGCGCCCAAGCAGGCGAGGGCGACTGGCGGCAATGGACCTGGCGCAACGCCCGCCGACTCGCCGCCGCCCGCGATGCGTTGGGCGACGCGCCCCCGCCGGCCGCCCCGGCGCCCTGGGGCCGCGACTGCGACGGTCGACCGCTGCCGCCACAACCGGCGCCGCCCGTGCCGGAGACCGCACCGGAGGTCTCCGCGCCGCCGGAGCCCCCTTCCGGCGCACCGCCGAGCACCGGACCAGCCAAGCCGTCGGCCGCGCCGTTGACGGCCGGGGTCGAACGATGATCCAATGCCCCATGCCCCGCACGATCCTGGTCGTCGACGACGATCCACATATTCGCCAGCTGCTGCTGTTCGCGCTCCGCAAGGCCGGGCTCGGCACCGCCGAGGCGGCGGACGGCGAGGCGGCGCTGGCGGCGATCGCCGAGCAGGCGCCCGATCTCGTCATCCTCGACATCAACATGCCGCAGATGGACGGGCTCGAGGTTTGCCGGCGGATCCGGGCGGCGGGCGACCTGCCGATCCTGTTCCTGTCGTCGCGGGACGACGAAATCGACCGGGTGCTTGGGATCGAGCTTGGCGCGGACGATTATGTCGTGAAGCCGTTCAGCCCGCGCGAGGTGGTGGCGCGGGCGATGGCGATCCTGCGGCGAGCCGCCGCCCGGCCTCCGCAGGCGGATTCCGGGCGCGCGTTCATCCATCATGGGCGGCTGAGCCTCGACGTCGAGGGCTGGCGGGCGAGTTGGGACGGCGAGGATGTGCCGCTCACCGTCACCGAGTTCGGAATCCTCAGGACGCTCGCGGCCATGCCTTCCAAGGTGTTCAGCCGCGACGCGATCATCGACCGAGTGCATGGGCCGGGCTTCGCGATGACCGACCGGACGATCGACAGCCATGTGCGCAACCTGCGCGCGAAGTTCGCCCGGATCGGTGCCGCCGACCTGGTCGAGACTCGACCGGGCATCGGCTACCGGATCGGCGGCTGCACCGGCACGGGCGCCGGCGCGCAGGGATGATCGCCGCCCAGGCCTGGATCGGCGCTGCCCGGGCCTGGATCAGGAGGCATTGGCCACGGCTGCGGCTACGCACGATCCTCCTCGCCACCCTGTTGTTCGTCGCCGCCTTGCCCGGCCTCGGCGCAGTCTTCCTGAGGGTCTACGAGAATACGCTCGTTCGCCAGACGGAGGCCGAGCTGGTCGCGCAGGGCGCCGCGCTCGCCGCGGCCGCAACGGCGCTGTGGCCGGGCACCCGGCCGGCCCAGATTCCCGACCCGGCCGACCTGCGCCCTGAGCCGCCCCGCATCGACCTCAATGCAACCCCGATCCTTCCCGAGCGGCCGGCGCCCACAATCCAGACGAGAAGGGATCCGGCCGCCGAAGCCGCCGCCCGACGTCTGGCGCCGATCCTGGCTTACACCCGGCGGACCACCCTAGCCTCGATCCTGCTGCTCGACAGAGACGGCAACGTCCTGCTTCCTTCCGAATTCCTCGGCAGCCATGCGGCGTTGCCGGAGGTGCGGGCAGCGCTTGCCGGTCGGCCGGAGACCGTGCTTCGCCGCAACGGCGACTATCGCCAAGTCTACCGGTTCGAATGGCTGACCCGCGCCGCTGCCATCCGTGTCCACCATGCGCGGCCGATCGTCGTGGACGGCCGGGTCGTCGGCGTGCTGCTGCTGTCGCGATCGGCGCGCGCCCTGTTCCGCGGCATGTACGAGGACCGGGGCAAGATCGCGATCGGCGTGGTCGCGATCTTTGCGATCCTGGTCGTGCTGACCGCCCTGCTGTCGCGAGGCATATCACGGCCGATCGAGCGCTTGAGCGAAGCCACGCGCGCCGTCGCCCAGGGACGCGGCGAAGTTCCGGATCCGCCGCCCACCGCGGCGATCGAGATCCAGGCTCTTTATGCCGATTTCGGAGCCATGGCGGCGGCGATCGACCGCCGGTCGCGCTATCTGCGCGACTTCGCCCATTCGGTGAGCCACGAGTTCAAGACGCCGCTTGCCGGCATCAGGGGCGCCATCGAGCTGCTGCAGGACCATTATACCACGATGGATGAGGCGGAGCGCCGGCAGTTCCTCGCCAATGCGGCTGCGGATGCCGACCGATTGGCACATCTGCTCTCGCGCCTGCTCGATCTCGCCAAGGCCGACATGGCGCGCCCGGGAAACGAAGCCACCGCACCGGTCGACGCGACCGCGCACCGCATCGCCGATGCGCATCGCGCCGACGGCTTTGCCGTCGACGTTTCGCTGCCGCCTGCAATGCCGCCGGCGATGGTCCCGGAGCGGGTTCTCGAAGCCGCGTTGACCAGCCTCATCGAAAATAGCCGCCAGGCCGGCGCCACACGGGTCTCCATCACGGGACGCGAGAACGGGCCGCGGATCGAGGTCGATGTGCTGGACGACGGACCGGGGATCCGCCCTGCCGACCGAGAGCGCATCTTCGAGCCGTTCTTCACCGGCCGCCGTGCCGAGGGCGGCACCGGGCTCGGACTTCCCATCGTCAAGTCGCTGCTCGCCGGAAGTCATGCGAAAATCGATCTGGTCGCCTCGGATCGTGGGGCGTTGTTTCGGCTGAACCTCCCCCGCTCAGACAAGGTCGGAGGCTAGGGCAAGCGGCTTCGGGATATCCGGTCGCCGCTCGCGCACCGGCTCCCCCCGAGATGCTCCCTCAGAAATCGAAGTCCTGCAAACGTCGTGAACGATCAGGCGGCCGGATGCGCCCCGACCGGCGGAACGGTCTCGATCCAGCCGCGCATGGCCTCCAAACCCGCAATCTCCCGCCTCGCCATCGTCGCGACGAGGCCGCTCCCGTTCCGGGTCGCTTCCTCGAACACCGCGATTCGGCCATCGAGGGTGGACGCCGCCGCGGCGCGGGCCCGCAAAGCGGACCAGCGGATCCGGTCGCTCGGGTGCCGGGCGGCGAATTCAGCTATGAGGTCCGCGCCTTCCTCGCCGCCTTGATGCGCCGCAAGGGCGAGCATCGGCTCGATCGACGTACGGGTCAGGATACCGGCCACCGTACCGCCCTGAACGTCAAATCGATACTGGTCCTTGAATAAGGTGCTGTGTGCGGTCTCGACGATGTTGATCGAGACCGACATTTCATCTGCAGGAAGCTGGAGATGGATGTCCTTGTGGGCGCGGTAGAGCATCACCTTGCCAGGCTCGAGCCGGCTGCGCTCGACGAAACGGAGCTCGACCTTTTCGCCGGGATAGCCGACCACCCCCCCATAATCATATTCGTAATAGTCACTCCAATAGCCGGGCCCGAAATAGCCGACGGTCAGGAACGAGAAATTGTGATCGTGCGGGATGCCGTAGAAGAATGGATCGGTGCCGCTGTGGCGCACCACGCTGTCCTTGAGCGCGGGCCAGATGTTCGCCCGAACGAGAAACCTGCCGGGCGCACCGTGGAGCAGGATCACCTGCGCGCTGAACTGATTGTCCCGCAGCTGTCGCCGGCACCTTTCCTTCAGCTCGGCGATCATCAGGCGGGGTAGAAAGTCGCGATTGTTGGCGAGCTTCCTCAGACCCTCTCCCCAGGAGGCGAAATTCTCCTCGTCCTCGCCGTCGAACCCGCCGGTCTCCAGCCGCTCGACGAGATCGCCCAGCTCGATCGACTCCTCGGTGTCGGTCGGGATCAGGCGCGGCATGCGGCGCCCTCGCTTGCCGTGATCATCGCCCCGATCTGCTCCTCATCCACGAAGAAGAGGCTCAATGCCTGCCGCGCCGCGGCGCGGACGTCCGGGTGCGGATCGTCCGACGCCAACTTCCGCAGCGACGGCAGGGCCGCGTCGGCGTCCATCGCCAGCATCTCCCGCATGACGTGCCAGCGCGTATGGAAATTCGGATTCCCCAGCGCCTCCTCCAGGAGGGGAAAAGCTTCGTCGCGTTCCAGCGCGCGCAGCAGCGACACCATCATCTCGAGCCGCGAACTCGCCTCGTCCGCACTGGTGGCGCCGACCAGGTGGTGGCCCTCGCTGTCAAATTCGGCACCGACCGGTGCACCGCCGGTGCGCGCGACCGCCTGGAAGAAGAGGATGTCGCCGGCCGCATGCTCGATGACGAAGCTCTGGCGGCGCCCGTCGACCAGAATATCCTCGCCGTCACGGATGCGGCGCCGCTCGACCAGGCGGCAGCGGCCGGCGGAAGCGGCGGAGAAGCCGGCCGTGATCTCCGGCGCTTCCCAGAACGACAAGGTCGCGCTGCCCGCCTTGATGAAGCGCAGCAGGGTGACGAAGCCCGTGAAGTTGATCGAGGCCGGGCCGCGCCGTCCGGTCTTCTTGGCGGCCAGCATGTCCAGCCCGGTCACGCCGAACGAGATGGACAGGTCCGGATGATGATAGAGCAGGAGGCTTTCGTGAATCTCGCTCGACACCGGATGGAATGGCGGGCGGAAGAACGGATCCGCGCGGCTTTCGGCGAACAACGCTCGCATCAGCGCGTCGAGCTCCCTGTCGCCGTCCATGAAGGCGCGCGCCGCGCCGATCAGCGCTTCAGGGGTTCTCTCTTGAAGGGCGGCAAGATCCCGCTCGAGCTGCCGCACCAGGGAGTGCGCACCATATTCATGGGCGAAGCGCTCGATCCGCCGCAAGGAAGTCGCCTGGGCGTCCCGATCGGCAAGCCAGCGCGCGAGGGCTGCGCGGGGAGTCATCGGAGCGGTCCCCCGATCAGGAAAGAGGGGGCGAAGGCACCGAAGTCCCTTCGCCCCATAGCTCCGACGATCTCAGACGATCGCGTAGAAGATGGCGATTCCGACGCCGAGGCAAACGGGTCCACCAACTTCCTTTTGCTTGAGCGACCCATGCATCCCGACGCTGGTGCGCAGCTCCGGGATGGACGTGACGTCGATCTTCTTCTTCATGCCAATATTCCCTTTAGACAGTCGGGTACCGACAAGAGGAATAGCTAGGCGTCCTGCGGCTCGGCCAAGAAACCGCCGGCTGGTTCGATCTTCCGGCCCCGATGCGCGGAGATAAAGGTTCGCCGTGCGCCGGAGGGCGGAACAGCCGGGACGGGCGTCCATCCATCCTCGCTCCCATAGTCTCAGGGTTCTCTCAAACATGTCGCCATGGTGAAGAAAAAGTTTACCGTTGTCGGAAACCCAGCGTTCACCAATCGGTGCCGGGCGCAGTTTACCTGTCGAGGCGGAGGCGGTAGCCCTGCAGCCAGCGAGGCACCCGAAGGCGACGGTGAGGAGCCGGCTCCGCTCCGATTGCGGCTCCAGCCGGACCTGTCGCCCAAGGGCGGTCCGTGGGAGGCGAGCGGCGGGAGCATATGGACAGGAAAGCCGAAAATACGGGCACAACCGAGGTGCGCAGCGCGCATCGGTTCGACGTGAAGCGGCTGGAGGCGTGGCTACGCGATCATGTCGCCGGCTATGAAGGACCGCTCTGCGTCGAGCAGTTCAAGGGCGGGCAGTCCAATCCGACCTACAAGCTCGTTACCCCTGGCCGCGCCTATGTGCTTCGACGCAAGCCGCCGGGGCCGCTGCTGCCCGGCGCGCATGCGGTGGACCGGGAATATCGGGTGATCAGCGCGCTCGCCGCCCAGGGTTTCCCCGTCGCGCAGGCCTACGGTCTGTGCCTCGACGAAAGCGTGATCGGCACCGCCTTCTACATCATGGCCATGGTGGACGGGCGGATATTCTGGGACAGCAGCTTCCCCGAGGTCGCAGCCGCGGAGCGGCCGGCTTATTTCGACGCGATGAACGCGACGCTCGCGAGCCTTCACGGGATCGATCCGGAGGCGGCCGGGCTCGGAGACTATGGCAAGCCGGGAAACTATTTCGCGCGGCAGATCGCCCGCTGGTCCAGCCAGTATCGGGGAGATGTCGATGCCGGCCGGCTCCCGGCGATGGACCGACTGGTGGAATGGCTTCCGGGGAATGTCCCGCCCGACGAGCCGAGCCCGAGAATCCTCCACGGCGACTATCGCTGCGACAATATGGTCTTCCATCCCGAGCGGCCGGAGGTGTTGGCCGTGCTCGACTGGGAGCTCTCGACCTTGGGCCATCCGCTCGCCGACTTCAGCTATCATCTGATGATGTACCGGATGCCGGACGCGCTCGCCGGACGCGACCTCGCGTCTCTGAACATCCCGAGCGAGACGGATTATGTTAAGGCCTATTGCCGCCGAACCGGCCGCGACAGCATTCCTGACCTCGATTTCTACATGGCGTTCAACCTGTTCCGGCTCGCGGGCATTCTCCACGGCATCAAGGGACGCCTGATCCGCGGCAATGCGTCCTCGGCCCATGCCGGGGAAATGGTGAAAAGGCTGGAGCCTCTCGCGGAACTCGCCTGGGCCCAGGCGGTGAAGGCGGGAGCGCCGAACTAGGGACGCGTCGCGAGCCGGACGAGGAATCGGCGGATGTCTTCAAGGTCCGAACCTCCGAACCACGAACTGGCGGGCCTTTGCTCACGCACGGGGATCGCCTAGGCTCCGATATTCACAGCCGGGGGGTTGGATGGCTGAGCAAGCGAATGGTGGCGGCTGGGCGGAAGGGCTGAGACGAAGCGTCCGACAAGTCGGACCGGCGCGGCTCATCGGCACCCTGCTCTTCCTGATGCTGGGACTCTATGTCGCCCGGTTCGGCTGGGAGGTACCGTTCGCCAGCGATGTCGAGCGGGCGCTCTACGACCTCAGGTTCCAGACCGAGGCGCACAGGACGCTGGAGCAGGACGACCGGATCGTCCTGGTCACCTATAATGACGAGACCCTGGCCCAGCTCGGCAAAAGGTCGCCGCTCGACCGGGCGATGCTCGCCCGCGCCCTTGCGGCCATCGACGGGATGAATCCGCGCGCGATCGGAATCGACATCCTGATCGACCAGGCGCAGCCGGAGGATCCCGAGCTGGTCGCCACGCTGCGGCAAATGCGGACGCCGATCTATGTCGCCTTCGCGTCGGCCGCGCACAACCCGGACCAGATCCTTCCGTGGCAGGAGGAATTCCTCACGAACTTCCTCGCGCAGGCGCAGCCGGGCCCGGTGCGGCCGGCGAGCATCCGGCTGCTCCCGGACCTGGCCGACGGCGTCATCCGTCGCTGGCCGGACCAGCCTGCCGACCTTCCGCCCCTGCTCGCCAATGCCATGGCCCCGCCAAGTTCCGAGTTCCGGAGCTACACGCGCGCCATCGATTTTCGTCTTCCCGCCACGTCCGAAGCGGACGAGGTCCCGGTCTTCACCAACCTGCCGATCCAGTTCGTGGCGGAATTCCCCGACGGCGTGCGCTCGGCGATCGAGGGCCGCTACGTCCTGATCGGCGGCGATATCCAGGATCTGGACGATTACGAGACGCCGATGACCCGCTTCACCGGCCGCTGGATGAAGGGGCTGGAGGTCCACGCCCACGTTCTGTCCCAGCTGCTCGACGGGCGGATGCCGGCGGCTATACCCGGCTGGATGCTGTGGGTCGCAGCCGTCGTCGCGGTGGCGGCCGGCGCGCTCACCGCCTTTCTCGAGCTGCGCGGATGGAAGCTGGGACTGGCCTTGCTCGTACAGCTCGTCTTCTTCGGTTATCTCCCCTTCCTGCTCCAGGGGATGGCAATCGACACGATCAGCCTGCCTGCCTTTGGCTGGGGTGCCGGCTGGCTCTTCGCCTTCGTCGGCGTCGGCACGGCGGCACGCGCAGTCGGATCGGAGCAGCGCCGCTTCGCCCAATCGGCGCTCGGCAAATATCTTCCGCCGGACGTCGCCAGTCAGATCATGCGCGATCCCAGCCAACTCGCGCTCCACGGAGAGAAGAAGCAGATCTACGCCTTGTTCACCGATCTCGAGGGCTTCACGAAACTGAGCCATGCGATCACGCCGGAACGGCTTTCCGGTTTGCTCAACCGCTATCTCGACCTGATGAGCGATATCGTCCTCGAACATGGCGGCACGATCGACAAGTTCGTCGGCGACGCGGTCGTGGCCTTCTGGGGCGCGCCGATCGCAAGAGCCGACGATGCCGATCGCGCGGCCCGGGCGGCGATCGGCATGTACGAGGCGGGCCAGGAATTCGCCCGCACGGCGGGAGACGATATTCCGCCGATCGGCCGGACTCGGGTCGGACTCCATCTGGGCGAGGCGGTGGTCGGCAATTTCGGCGGCGAGGGGCGAATCCAGTACACCGCCCTGGGCGACGCCATGAACACGGCGGCTCGGCTCGAATCGGCCAACAAGGCTCTCAAGACCCGCATCCTGGTGAGCCGCCAGGCGAAGGAGGAGACCGGCCTCGATCTGTTCCGTCCGATGGGCCGCGTGGTCCTGAGCGGGCGGGCGACACCGATCGAGGTGTGGGAGCCGGTGCCGGAAATGGATTCCGGCCTCCGGACCCGGCTTACCGATTTGTGGCAGCGTTTCGACGGCGGCGACACGGAGGCGCTCGCCCAACTCGAAGCCATTGCCGCCGGACACAAGGAAGATGCAGCAATGCAGGAATTCGTCTATAGGATAGGCGAAGCAGGTCCGGGAGGTCACTTTGTCTTGGGGTCCAAATAGAATGTCGTTCGGCCGGCTGGTTCTCGCCGGCCTGCTCGCCACCTGCGCCGCCTCGGCGGCTGCCAATGTCCTCGTCGTGCGGGCAGCGGGCCCTTCGGCGGGAAGCTATCCGCCGGGCCGCTCGCTGCCCGACGACGCGCGCATCGCCCTTCGCAGCGGCGACACATTGGTCGTGCTCGACGCGCGCGGCACCCGCACGTTCCGAGGGCCGGGCACGTTCAGCCCGAGCCAGGCCGCCCAGGCTGGCGCCCGCACGACGCTTGCCTCGAGCGGCCGCCGCGTGCGCGTCGGGGCCGTCCGCAGCGCCGGCATCGTCCCGGCGAGCCCGACCACCATCTGGCATATCGACGCTTCGATGAGCGGCAACATGTGCCTTGCCGACACGAACAATGTGCGGCTCTGGCGAGGGGATACCAGCCAGGCGACCCGGGTGACGATCAGCGGTCCCGGCGGCACCTCGCGCGAGGTGGCCTGGCCCGCCGGCGCGGCGACATTGGCGTGGCCGTCGGACCTGCCGATCACCGACGGCGCGCAATATCAGCTCGCGCTGAATGGAGTCGCGGTGCCGTCGCGTGTCACGTTCCGCACGCTGGAATCGCCGCCTGCCGACATGACTGCGGTCGCCGCGGCCCTGATCGAGCGCGAATGCCAGGAGCAGCTCGACCTGCTGGTCGACAGCGCGCCGGTTCAATAGGTCCTTAGATACGCGGCTTCGACAAGCTCAGCCGCTACTCAGGATGAGCGGACTTCTTTCATTCTGACCGCTCATCCTGAGTAGGCATTGAGCCTGGCGAAATGCCGAATCGAAGGACCCGGACCTATTGCGCCCCGGCGGGTCCCGTGGGGAAGCCGCGCTTGCGCAGGAGCGCGTCGACGTCGGGGTCGCGACCTCGGAACTGGCGGTAGGCCTCGGCGCGATCGGTTTCGTTGCCGGTCTTGAGGAGCGTTTCGGCGAAGCGCCGGGCCGTCTCCGGATCCCAGACATTGCCAGCCTCCTCGAACGCCGCCCACGTGTCGGCGTCCATCACCTCGGACCAGAGGTACGAATAGTAGCCGGCCGAATAAGCGTCGGACGAGAAGAGGTGATTGAAGTGCGGCAAGCGGTGCCGCATCACGATCTCCTCCGGCATGCCGAGCCGCGTCAGCGTCTCCCTCTCAAAGGCATCAGGATCGACTTCGCCGCCGGGAAGCGTGTGCAGCGCCATGTCGACCAGTGCCGACGAGAGATATTCCACCGTGGCGAAGCCCTGATTGAACCGCGAGGCCGACTCGATGCGCTGGACGAGTTCCTGGGGCATCGGTTCGTTGGTCTCGTAATGACGGGCGAAGCGGTTCAGAGTCTCCGGGGTCAGCACCCAATTCTCGTGAACCTGGCTAGGATATTCGACGAAGTCCCGCGGCGTTCCGAGCAGGCTCGGATAATGCACTTCCGCCAGCAAGTAATGGATGGCGTGGCCGAATTCGTGGAACAGGGTCTCGGCATCGTCGAGGCTGATGAGCACCGGCTCGCCCGGCCCGGGCTTGGCGAAGTTGTTGTTGTTCGATCCGAGCACGATCTCGTCGCCGAGCAGGCCCGAGCGGCTGCGATAGGTGGTCGCCCAGGCTCCGGAGCGTTTGCCGGTCCGCGCGAACATGTCGCCGTAAAAGACTCCCACGTCCCTGCCCTGTGCGTCGGTGACATGCCAGGTGCGGATATCCGGATGGAAGACCGGCACCTGCCCCGTATTCTCGCGGAACTGCAGCCCGTAGAGCCGGCCGGCCATGTGGAACATGCCCTCGATCATGTTGTCGAGTTGGAAGTAGGGCTTCACCTCGTCCTGCGAGAGGTTGAAGCGCTCCTGCCGGACCTTCTCCATGTAATAGCGATAGTCCCACGGATCGATCTTCGGATCGTCGCCGAGCCGGCGCGCCGCCGCCTCCTGTTCGGCCACTTCCTCACGCACCCGGGCGACCGCCGCCGGCCAGACGCGCATCATCAGTTCCTGCGCCCGATCCGGGGTGCCGGCCATGGTGTCCTGCATGCGCCAGTGGGCATGGGTGGGGAAGCCGAGCAGCTCGGCGCGCTGGGCGCGCAGGCGGACGATCCGGCGGATCGTCTCGTTGGTGTCGTTCGCGCCGCCATTGTCGCCGCGATTGACGAAGGCGCGCCAGACCCGCTCGCGCAGAGCCTCGTTCTCGGCGAAGGTCAGCACGGGATCGACCGCCGAACGGGTGTTGACGATGGCGAACTGACCGGCGGGAAGGTTGCGCTCGCGAGCGGCCGCGGCCGCGGTGGCCTTCACATCGTCGGGCACGCCGGCCAGCTCCGCCTCGGTGACGGTGATGAAGGTCTGCTCATCGGCCAGAACCTTCTCACTGAACTCGGCGAACAGCCGCGCCAGTTCCTGATTGTAGGCGGAAAGCTGCTGCTTCTGCGCCGGATTGAGGTTGGCGCCACGGCGCACGAAGCTCTCGTAGATACGGGTCGTGAGCCTTTGCTGCTGGGTATTGAGGCCGGCGCTCCCGCGCGCCTCGTAGACGGCGTGGATTCGCTCGAACAGAGCGGGGTTCAGGTAGATCTCGTCATAGGCGGCCGCGAGGCGCGGACCCCATTCGCGCTGCAGCGCCTGATATTCGGGATTGGTCATATTGCTGGTCATGACGCCGAATACCGCGCCCACCCGGTCGAGCCGTTGTCCGGCCCGCTCGAGCGCCTCGATCGTATTGGCGAAGTTCGCCGGTTGCGCATTGTCGGCCACTGCCCGAACCTCGCGGCTCTGTTCGTCGATGGCGAACTGAAAGGCTTCCGGAAACAGTTCCGGTCGGACCTGATCGAAGGGCGGAACGCCGTCATAAGGTCCCGCCCAGTCCGCGAGCAGCACATTGTCGGGAACGGCCGGCGCGGTTTCCGCCTCGGGCACGCTCTCGGCCACGGACAATTCGGTCGGCTGGTTCATCGTCGTGCATGCTCCAAGCGCCATGGCGGCAGCACCCGCCAGAAATATTGCTTTCACCTGTTCAGTCTCCGTCTCGGGCGGGGCCCGGTGAGGATGCCGGGCGACAGGCGAGATCGGCCTCCCACCTGCCCGGCCTTGGAAAGATCCGGTCCGCGGGGTCGCGGCTCCGGTGATGGAACGTGCATATAGGAGGATCGCTGAACGAGGCGCAACGGCGTGCCTCACCCTTTTCCTGCCGCAGGGATTCGCGCATGATGCCGGCAGGACAAAAAGGGAATGCGGATGCTTTCAGCCGACGCGCTGCTGCTCCAGCTGAGCTACGCGCTGCTCGTCGCAGCGGTGCTGGCTGCGCGTCCGGCGGCATTGCGGGTGCTGGTCGCGCTTGCCGCCCTTGTCGGCCTGACGCGCGCCTTGATTTGGACCGGCGACGTCGTCACGGCGGTGTGGATGGGGCTGCTGCTCGGGGCCTGCCTCACGCTGCTCGCTCGCAATTTCTACGAAAGCCGCCACATCCGATTCACGCCCGAGGAGCGAAGGATGCTCGACAGCCTGGTCGCCGGCGTGTCGCAGAGTCGGGCGCGCCACCTGATCGACCAGGGGATATGGCTGAACGGCAAGGAAGGCGACGTCCTCACCCGCGAGGGGCAGAGAGTAGATCATTTGTATTTCCTCGCCGAAGGTGAGGCGCGGGTGATGAGCATGGGGCGCCACGTCGGCACTTGCCGGCCCGGCGACCTGATCGGCGAGCTCACCGTATTGTCGGGCGAGACTGCAAGCGCGACCGTCATCCTCACCGGACCGGCACGATTCTGGTGCGCCCCGGCCGACGACCTCAGGCCCTATGTCGAGGCGCATGACGATATTCGACGCGCGATCGAACACGGCTTCGCGACGGCGCTGAAATCCAAGCTCCGCGCCAGCAACCGAGCGATTGCCGAGGCGGGCGGCGTTCACCCAGGAAGCGAGCCGGCGGCATAGCCCCTAAGCGTCGTAATCGACCTCGACGCCTTCGCCTTTCGGTACGGACTGGCAGGTGAGGACGTAGCCAGCGGCCACCTCCTCGTCGGTGAGACCATAGCGGGCCGCCATTTCGACCTCGCCGGACACGATCCGGGCGCGGCAGGTGGCGCAGACGCCGGCCTTGCAGGCGAAAGGCGCCGGCAATCCCGCGGCTCGGGCGCTGTCGAGTATGTTTCCGGCGGCGGCATCGAATGCGATGCGGCGCTTGCGCCCGTCCAGAGTCACCATCATCGTCAGACCCTGAGCGCCCTGGCTGAGCGCCTGGAGCTGCGCCGCGATGGCGGCCGAGGGCCGGCCGGCGGTGAAGCGTTCGAGATGGATCATGTCGCGTGGAACGCCGCGATCCCGGAGCGCCTGCTCGGCAGCGTCCATCATCGGTTCCGGCCCGCAGACGAAGAAGGCGGCCGCGCCGGCCGGATCGACCAGCCGGTCGAGTATCTGGTCGCATTTGGCGCGATCCAGCATGCCGTTGAAGAGCTCGATATCCTCGGACTCTTCGGCAAGGAAATGATGGACTTCCAGGCGGTTCATGAAGCGATTCTTCAGCTTCGCCAGGGCCTCCAGGAAGATGACGGACTGGCTGTCGCGATTTCCATAGAACAAGGTGAAGCGGCTGTTCGGCTCGGTCACGAGCGCCGTCCGCAGCAGGGACATGATCGGAGTGATTCCCGACCCGCCCGCAAAACCGACATAATGGTTGGCGGCACCAGGGGCGAAGTCCCAGGTGAAGCTGCCATGCGGCGGCATGACCTCGATCTCGTCGCCCGGCGCGAGATTGTCGTTGGCCCAGTTGGAGAAGATGCCCCCGGCGATGCGCTTGATGGTGACCTTCACCTCCTTGTCCTGCGGCGCGACGCAAAGCGAATAGTTGCGCCGTATCTCCTCGCCGCCAATCTCGGCCTTCAGCGTGAGATGCTGACCGGGCCGGAAGGCGAAGGTCTCGCGAAGAGGCTCGGGCACGTCGAAGCGGATCGACTTGGCGTCGGCCGTTTCGGGAACGATCTCGGCGATACGAAGCGTGTGAAAGCCTACGGACACTTGGTGACATCCCCCCGGCGCGCGCTGGCGGGGGCCGCGACGCATATGGTGTGGCGCGCCTTCAATGGCATTTGAACAGGTCGAAAGGCTCGGCGCAGGCGCGGCAGCGCCAGAGCGCCTTGCAAGGGGTCGAGCCGAAGCGGCTGATCTCCGCCGTGTCGTTCGATCCGCACTGTGGGCAGCAGACCTCGCGCTCGCCGGCAGGGGTCGGCGGGGCGATGCCATATTCGAGCAGCTTGCGGCGACCTTCCCGGCTGATCCAGTCGGTGGTCCAGGGGGGCGAAAGGGTCGTCTCGACCTGCACGTGACGATAGCCGGCCGAGTCCAGGGCGGCGCGGATGTCGCGCTCGATCACCTGGGTCGCCGGGCAGCCGGTATAAGTGGGCGTGATGGTGACTCGATCGGACTGGATGTCCCGGACGATGCCGAGGTCGACCACGGAAAGGACGGGAATTTCCGGATCGGGCACGCTTGCGAGCACGGCCCGGATCCGCGCCGTCTCGTCGATCAGGGTCGGCGCCGCTACCATTTCGCGTCCGGATAAGTGCGCGGCAGGAATTGCATCACGGCAATGAGGTGGCCGAGATGCTCGCTATGGTGGCCGCGGCGGCCGCCGAGAATCGGCCGCTGATCCGACGGTACATCCACGCCTGCCTCGGCGAGCACGGATCGGATGCGGCGGTCATAATCCTCGCGGAACAGGCCGACGTCGGGGCCGAGGCCGCAGCCGGCGGCAGCGGTCGCGATTTCGTCCATCTCGAACAGTTCCGGGACAAAACGCCAAGTCCAGTCGAGCGCGTCGACGAGGCGGCGCCGGCTCTCCTCGGTGCCGCCGCCCAGGCGGATCACCCATTCGGCGCTCAGTTCCTGATGGTAAGCGACCTCCTTGACCGCCTTGGCGGCGACGGCGGCGATGAGCGGATCGCACGAGCCGGTCAGATGATCGAACAGCATCTTCTGCCAGGTGGAGAAAAGGAACTGCCGCGCCATGGTCCGCGCGAAATCCCCATTTGGCTGCTCGACCAGCAGGCAGTTGCGGAAGTCGAGGACGTCGCGATGGAAAGCGAGCGCGTCGCCGTCGCGTCCCCTGCCTTCCGCCTCGCCGGCGGCGCCGAGAAAATGAGTCGCCTGTCCGATCAGGTCGAGCGCCATGTTTGCGAGGCTGAGATCGACCTCCACCGACGGCGCGTGTCCACACCATTCGGACAGGCGCTGGCCAAGAATAAGGCTGTCGTCGCCGAGACGCAGCAGATAGTCGAAGCGGACGTCATGGGGCACCTCGGCCTGAGGCGAATCGAACTCGCCCTTGCCGGTGGCGCCCTCGGGCAGGTCGATGGGGGGGAGCGATGCCATCTATGCGCTACCCAGGCACCAGGGATCCGGCTGCATGTCGACGGGCGGCATTTGCAGCCCCGGCGCCGGATGGCGCGACTTGAAGGTGAAGGCGTGCGGGCTCGGGCCGTACCGGTCGAGATACCAGAGCCGAGAAAGACCGTCGTTGACGGTGGGAACGGTACCGGCGGGGATCCACCACAAGGCCTGGTACGCGCCCTCGAACCGGTCGAAATATTCGCGACGGCGAGCCATCACCGGCGTGTGAGCGCTGCGGTAGACGAAATCGAACAGCGCCTCGGCGTCGACCCAGACCGACATGTTGAGGATGAAGCGTGGATCCGGGGTCACCTGGATCCCGGTGGCGTTGCCGCCCTCGTCCTGGAGGCGCCAGACGAAGCCAGGGCTGGCATCGGCGAGCGCATTTATCCGGTCCAGCGCATCGAAGAAGGGCTGGACCCGTTCGTCGCCCCGGGGAGCGACCAATCGCCCGACATTGATCTGCGCGACATGCCATTCCTCACTCATTCGAACCTCCCGCTCAGATATGCTTCACGTCCTCGGGTATGTCGTAGAAGGTGGGGTGCCGGTAGGTCTTGTCGGCGGCCGGATCGAACAAGGTGGCATCGTCCTCGGGATCGGAGGCGGAAATCTGCGCCGACGGCACGACCCACAGGCTCACCCCCTCCATCCGCCGCGTATAGGTGTCGCGGGCGTGGCGCAGCGCGATCTCGGAATCGGGCGCATGGACCGAACCGACATGGCGATGCGCCATGCCGCCCTTCGATCGGACGAACACTTCCCAGAGGGGCCAATCCTTGGACATCACGGTCTCCACCTCTCCATCGATCGTCACCCCCGCGAAAGCGGGGGTCCAGCTTCCCGTCCGCCATACCCGCCGAAAGGCAGCTGGATTGAGCTTGCGGTCGTCTCCGGCTCCCGCTTTTGCGAGAATGACGAAAAAGATCGAACTCTACGCCGCCTTCTTGGCCGCCTGCTTCTCGGCATAAGCCGCGGCGGCATCTCGGACCCAGGCCCCCTCCTCCCACGCTTCGCGGCGGGCGGCCATCCGCTCCTTCGCCACCGGGCCCTCGCCGCGCACGACGGCGTAGAATTCCTCCCAGTCGACCTCGCCGAAATCGTAATGCCCCCGCGCCTCGTTCCACTCGAGGGCCGGGTCCGGCACCTTCAGCCCGAGCGCCTCCGCCTGCGGCACGGTGATGTCGACGAACTTCTGGCGGAGTTCGTCATTGGTCTCGCGCTTGATCCGCCAGCGCATCGACTGGGCGGTGTTGGGACTGTCGGCGTCGGGCGGGCCGAACATCATCAGCGACGGCCACCACCAGCGGTTGAGCGCATCCTGCGCCATTCTCTTCTGGTCGGCGGTGCCGGCGCACATCGCCATCATGATCTCGTAGCCTTGGCGCTGATGGAAGCTCTCTTCCTTGCAGACGCGGACCATCGCCCGCGCGTAGGGGCCGTAGGACGTGCGCTGCAGCGGCACCTGGTTCATGATCGCGGCGCCGTCGACCAACCAGCCGATCGCGCCGATATCGGCCCAGGTCAGGGTCGGATAGTTGAAGATGGTGCTGTATTTGGCCTTGCCGCTGTGGAGCGCCTCGATCATCTCCTCGCGGCTGGTGCCCAAAGTCTCGGCGGCCGAATAGAGATAGAGGCCGTGACCCGCTTCGTCCTGCACCTTGGCGAGCAGGATCGCCTTGCGCCGCAGAGACGGTGCGCGGCTGATCCAATTGCCCTCGGGCAGCATGCCGACGATCTCGCTATGGGCATGCTGGGAGATCTGCCGGGTGAGCGTCCGGCGATAGGCCTCCGGCATCCAGTCCTTCGGCTCGATGAACTCGTCCGCAGCCACCCGCGCTTCGAAGGCGGCGAGCTTCTCCGGGTCCTCGATTGCGCGGACCTGGTTCGATTTCTGCAGCTCGGTCGTGTACATACTCGCTCCTCGCTGAAGGGAAATACCATTAACCGACCGATCGGTCAATGAATTCGCAAAGGCCATTCAACGAGTCAACGCGCGGGGGCGAGCGCCGGTCGCATCGGAGGAGCGGGTGATGAGTCCGATCGAGGAGGCGCTGGCGGCGCTCGAGCGCCGGAGCGAGAGTCGGATCCGGGACGGCCTGTCGCGCTACGGCATCGCGACCGCCGACCGGGTGCTCGGCGTGCCGATGGCCGCGATCCAGGAGGTCGGCAAGACGATCGGGCGCGACCAGGCGCTGGCCGAGGCGCTGTGGAAAAGCGGCGTCTATGAAGGCCGCCTTCTCGCGGCTTTTGTCGGCGATCCCGACCGGATGACTCCTGCGCTCATGGACGAATGGGCGCGCGGGTTCGACAATTGGGCGACCTGCGACACCCTCTGCATGAAGCTGTTCGACCGCACGCCGCATGCCTTCGCGATGGTCGATGCCTGGGCCCCCGATCCCGCCGAGTTCGTCAGGCGCACTGCCTTCGCACTCCTCGCCAGCTTGGCCCTTCACGACAAGACGACCCCCGATCCGGCTTTCCTCTCCCGCCTGCCGCTGATCGAGGCGGGAGCCGGCGACGACCGCAATTTCGTGAAGAAGGGCGTCAGCTGGGCCCTACGTGCGATCGGCGACAAGCGCCGCAGCCCCGCCCTGCGCGAAGCGGCCCGCGCGCTCGCCGACCGCCTCGCTGCCTCGCCCGTTCCGAGCGCGCGCTGGATCGGCCGGGACGCATCCAAGGCCTTCGCCGCCGCGGCGCGCAAAAGCGAGGCTGGATAGCCGGGACCGGCGCTGCCCGGAACGAGGTCAAACGCGTTCGATCACCGTAGCAATGCCCTGCCCCACCCCGATGCACATCGTGCAAAGCGCGTAGCGGCCGCCGGTTCGCTGCAGCTCCTCCGCGGCCGTCAGCACCAGGCGAGCCCCCGACATGCCGAGCGGATGGCCGAGCGCGATGGCTCCGCCGTTCGGGTTCACATGTTCGGCATCGTCGGGGAGGCCGAGCTGGCGCATCACCGCAAGTCCCTGGGCGGCAAAGGCTTCGTTGAGCTCTATCACGTCCATGTCGCCGATCTTCAGGCCCAGACGCGTCAGCAGCTTCTCGGAGGCGGGCGCCGGGCCGATGCCCATGATACGCGGCGGCACGCCGGCGACGGCGGCCCCGAGGAAACGCGCACGCGGGGTGAGGCCATTGCGCTTCGCCGCTTCCTCCGTGGCGACCACCATCGCGGCGGCACCGTCATTGACGCCCGAGGCATTGCCGGCGGTCACGGTGCCGTCGGTGCGGACGATCGGACGCAGCTTCGCGAGCGCCTCGACGCTGGTCGCGCGCGGATGCTCGTCACGATCGATCAAGATCGGATCACCCTTGCGCTGCGGGATCGAAACCGGGACGATCTCGGAGGCGAGGCGGCCACTGGCCTGCGCGGCCGCCGCCTTCGCCTGGCTGCGGACGGCGAAAGCGTCCTGATCCTCGCGGCTTATCTGAAATTCCTCGGCGACGTTCTCGGCCGTACTCGGCATCGTGTCGTCGCCATAAGCCTGCTTCATCTTCGGATTGACGAAGCGCCAGCCGATCGTCGTGTCGTACATCTCGGCGTTGCGGTCGAACGCACTCGTCGCCTTGGCCATGACGAACGGCGCACGGCTCATGCTCTCCGAGCCGCCGGCGATCACCATGTCGGCCTCGCTGCCGCGGATCACGCGGGCCGCCATGGCCACCGCGTCCATTCCGGAGCCGCACAGGCGGTTCAGCGTGACTCCTCCTGAGCGGTCGGGCAGGCCGGCGAGCAGGGCCGCCATCCGGGCGAGGTTTCGATTGTCCTCGCCGGCCTGATTGGCGCAGCCGTAGACGACATCGTCAAGCTCTTCCCAATCGACGCCCGGGTTGCGATCGATCAGCGCCTTGATCGGGATTGCGGCCAGATCGTCGGCGCGGACATGAGCGAGCGAACCGCCATAGCGGCCGATCGGCGTGCGCACCGCGTCACAGATGAAGGCTTCGGTCATTCACTCTCTCCGATCACGTCTCCGCCGAGACTCCGCGAGAAGCCCTGGAACTCGGCAATGATGCGGCCGTCCTCGCTCCGCACCGACACGTTGTAAACGCCCGATCGCCCGGCAAGCGCCTGCTCGCGCGCTTCGGCGACCAGTATCTCCCCTTCCCTTGCCGCATCGAGGAAGACGATCGAGGCCTGGGCCGCGACGGTTCGCACGTTGCGGCTGTTGCACGCATAAGCGAAGGCCGTGTCGGCCAGCGAGAAGATCATCCCGCCATGGGCGATACCATGACCGTTCAGCATGTCAGGGCGCAGTCGCATGCGGATTCGGGCATAGCCTTCGCGCACCTCGTCCAACTCGATGCCCCAGGCCGGCCCGGTGCCCTCGTCGGCGAGCATCTTGCGGGCTATTTTCGCGGCAAGCTGGTCGGCGCTCACGCAACCTCCTTGGGTTTCCCGACCGATCGGTCTATGAATTTCGCCATGGCGTACGAAACGATCGACTTCAAGGTCGACGCGCGAGTCGCGCGATTGACTCTCAACCGCCCCGAGCGGCTCAACAGCTTCACCGTGCAGATGCACGAGGAGGTCGCCGACGCGCTCGGCCGGCTCGAGCAGGGGCTGGAAGAGGCTCGGGTGTTGGTGCTGACCGGCGCCGGCCGCGGCTTCTGTGCCGGGCAGGATCTCGGCGACCGGGCAGTCGCGCCGGGCCAGGCGCTCGATCTCGGCGAGTCGGTCGAGAAGCGCTACAACCCGCTGATCCGTCGGCTCACCAGTCTCTCCATGCCGGTCATCGCCCGAGTGAATGGCGTCGCAGCCGGCGCCGGAGCGAATATCGCGCTTGCCTGCGACATCGTGGTCGCCGCCAGGTCGGCCAGATTCATCCAGTCTTTCGCGGCGATCGGGCTCATCCCCGACAGTGGCGGCACCTGGGTGCTGCCCCGGCTGGTCGGTCAGGCGCGGGCGCTGGGCCTGGCGCTGACCGGCGACCCATTGCCGGCCGAGCAAGCCGAGGCCTGGGGCCTGATCTGGAAGGCGGTGGACGACAACAGGCTCGACGAGGAGGTCGATGCGCTCGCCGCGCGCTTCGCCGCCGGACCGACTCGCGGCCTCGCCGCGATCAAGCGGATGATCCGCGAGAGCTGGGGTCACACGCTGGATCAGGACCTGGATCTCCAGCGCGACGCCATGCGCGACCTCGGCTACAGCGAGGATTATCGCGAGGGCGTCGCTGCCTTCATGGAGAAGAGGAAGCCGGCCTTCAGAGGGAAATAGCGCCCGCGTTCTACCTGGACCTGACTCTCGACAGGCGGCCCCGCGACGGCCGGCAGGCGTTCAGGGCAGGCTTCAGCTCAGCCGTTGCTCGGGATGAGCGGGTTCCAGAAGTGCCGTATCGAAGTAGAGGCCAAGGCCGAACGGAGTGTAGGATGAAGACCCTGAAGCTGCTCAATTATGCCCGCGACTCCTGGGTCGCCGGCGAAGGCTCGCTCGCGGAAATCCGAAGCGCCGTCAGTGGCGACGTCGTGGCGCAAACCGGCAGCGCCGGCGTCGACTTCAAGGCGATGCTCGACCATGCCCGCCGCGTCGGCGGCCCGGCGCTGAGGAAGCTGACCTTCCATGAGCGCGCCTGGATGCTGAAGGACGTCGCCAACGCGATCATGGCGCGCAAGGAGGAACTGTACGAACTCAGCTTTGAGACGGGGGCTACCCGCAGCGACGGCTGGATCGACATAGAGGGCGGCGCGGGCACCCTCTTCTCCTTCTCCTCCAAGGGGCGGCGGGAACTTCCGAACCAGCGGGTGCTGATCGACGGACAGATGGAGATGCTGTCCAAGGGCGGCACCTTCGTCGGCCAGCATGTCTTCACCCCGCTCCAGGGCGTCGCCGTCCATATCAACGCGTTCAACTTCCCGGTCTGGGGCATGCTCGAGAAATTGGGCCCGACCCTGCTCGCCGGCGTGCCCGCAATCGTGAAACCGGCCTCGTCCACCGCTTACCTCGCCGAGGCCGCGTTCAGGATCATGATCGAGGCGGGGGTGCTGCCGGACGGCGCGCTTCAGTTCATTGCCGGCTCGACGGGCGACCTGCTCGACCATCTCACGCTTCAGGACGTCGTCTCCTTCACCGGATCGGCGGCGACCGCGATGAAGCTGCAGTCGCACCCGGTGATCGCCAAAGAGAGCGTGCGCTTCGTCGCCGAACGCGATTCGCTCAACGCCTCCATCCTCGGTCCGGATGCGGGACCGGGCACGCCCGAATTCGACCTCTTCGTCAAGGAGGTGGCGCGCGAGATGACGGTCAAGGCGGGGCAGAAATGCACCGCCATCCGTCGCGCCATGGCCCCCGCCGAGTATATCGACGCGGTCGAGCAGGCGCTTGCCGAACGGCTCGCCAGCGTCCGGATCGGCGATCCGCGCGAAGAAGGGGTGCAGATGGGCGCGCTCGCCAGCCGCGAGCAGCTCGCCTCGGTGCGCGAGGCAATCGCCGAGCTCGCCAGGTCGGCGCGGATCGTCGCCGGCGATCCGGATATCTCTCCAGTCGCCGGCAACGGCGCCTTCATCTCGCCGATCCTGCTGCGTTCGGACAATCCCTGGAACGCGCCGGCGATCCATGATGTCGAGGCGTTCGGGCCGGTTTCGACGATCATGCCTTATCGCGACTTGGACGACGCGATCGCGCTCGCCAATCGCGGCATGGGATCGCTCGCCCTCTCGCTTTTCACCTTCGATCCCGAGGCGGCCGAGCGTTTCGTGCTCGGATCTGGCGCCTATCATGGCCGAATGCTGATCCTCGACCGGACGTCGGCCAGGGAGTCGACCGGCCACGGCTCTCCCCTCCCCGTCCTCGTCCATGGCGGTCCGGGCCGCGCCGGGGGCGGCGAGGAGATGGGCGGGATCCGCGGGGTCACGCATTACATGCAGCGCACCGCGCTCCAGGGCAGCCCCGACATGCTCGCGGCGATCGTGAAGCAGTGGCTGCCCGGCGCGGCGAAGCAGGAGGGCGAGGTTCATCCGTTCCGCAAGCGTATCGCCGAGCTCGATATCGGCTACACGCTCAAGACGGCTGGCCGGCAGGTCAATCTCGAGGATATCGAACGCTTCGCGCGCTTCACCGGGGACAATTTCTACGCCCATATGGACGAGGAGGCCGCCAGGGCCAATCCGATCTTCGACGGCCGCGTCGCGCACGGCTATCTCATCCTCTCCTTCGCGGCGGGCTTGTTCGTCGATCCGGCGCCGGGACCGGTCCTCGCCAATTACGGGCTCGAGAATCTGCGATTCCAGACGCCGGTTTATCCGGGCGACACGATCCGGGTGGAGCTGACGGTCAAATCTATGAGCGTCCGCAATGCCGAGATGGGCGAGGTGCGCTGGGCCGTCTTCGTGTTCAATCAGAAGGGCGAAGTCGTGGCCAGCTACGACCTGCTGACGATGAACGAACCGTGAGAAGAGGAGTGTCGGTGCGTACTGCCCTCATCGCCCTCATCGCGCTGGTAGCCTGCGGCCAGGCACCCGCGCCGCCGGCCGACCTCGCGAGGGAGGCTCGCACCCCGGTCTACGATTACCGCGTGGTGCGCGCCTATCCGCATGACGGCCGCGCCTTCACCCAGGGTCTCTTCTATCTCGACGGGGATCTCTACGAGAGCACAGGTCATGTCGGCCAATCGACTATCCGCCGTGTCAATCTCGAGGACGGGCGCGTGGTCCAGTCGGCCGACATTCCGCCGCCGCTGTTCGGCGAGGGGATCGTCAACTGGGCCGACCAGATCATCAGCATCAGCTGGCGGAGCGGGATCGGCTTTCGCTGGGACAGGGCCACGCTCCGCCGCATGAGCGAGTGGCGCTATCCCGGCGAGGGCTGGGGCCTTACTCAGAACGGCCGCGAGATCATCATGAGCGACGGCACCGCACAATTGCGCTTTCTCGATCCGGAAACATTGGCCGAGCAGCGGCGCGTCACGGTCACCGACGGTGGCACGCCAGTGCCGCGACTCAACGAACTGGAATGGGTGAATGGCGAAGTCTTCGCCAATGTCTGGATGACGCCGATGATCGCGCGGATCGACCCGACGGACGGACGGGTCACGGGTTGGATCGATCTCACCGAGCTGGTACGGGAAACGTCGGGAGCGAGCCGCGACAGCGTGCTCAACGGGATCGCCTACGATGCAGCGGGCGACCGCCTGTTCGTGACCGGCAAATATTGGCCACGCCTTTACGAGATCGATATCGTGCCGGTGCCGGCGAAATAGCCCGGCGGACTCGGCGACGGCTTATCAAGGAAGCGGCTCCGGCCCACTGGCGGGGGGTTCGCCGAAAGGTTTCCCCGGCGCGTCGGCCACCGGCCAGAACCGGAACGCTGAGTTCGGCCGGATTGTTTTCCTTCGCAACCGCCCGAGCGAAAGGAAGACCATCATGAAGGTTGCCGAATGCATGAGCCGCGACGTTCAGATCGTGAAGCCAGACCAACCGATTCAGGAAGCCGCCCAATTCATGCTCCGCACCGATAGCGGCAGCATGCCGGTGTGCGATGGGGACAGGCTCGTGGGGATGGTCACCGACCGCGACATTGCGGTTCGCGCCGTAGCGCAGGGACGCGGCCCCGATACGCCGGTCCGGGAGGCGATGAGCGACAGCGTCGAATATTGCTACGAGGATGACGACGTAGAGCAGGTGGCGATGAAGATGAGCGATTCTCAGGTTCGCCGCTTCCCCGTTCTCAGTCGCGAGAAGAAGCTTGTCGGCATCGTCTCGCTCGGCGACATCAGCCGATCGGACACTGGCGACGCCGCGAACGTGGCGCTCGGCGGAATTACTGATCCGGGCGGTCAGCACGACCAGTCGACCGAGCCTCATGCCCGGACCGACTAGCCTCTCTGGAACGCCCCCGGCGCCCTGAGCGGGGGCCGCGACGGCCTACCGATCAGGCGGCAGGACGCTCCCGGCGCAGGTCCCCCAGGCCGAAACCACGGGCTCGCATGGCCGCGGCCACTCCGAGCAGCCGCGCATGATCGTCGGTGGCAAAGCTGACCGGCACCTGCTCCAGTGCCTTGCGCATTCGACCCTTGGCGACGAAGGCGGCGCGGAAGCGTCCGCGCTCGATCAGGGGCAGCATCGATCGGAGCAGCGGGCTGACCAGGAAGAGGCCGTCGAACGCGCTCGTGCTCAGCGCCATGTTGCCTGCGAAAGAGCCGAGAATTGCGGTAAAAAGGTCGGCAGCTTCGAGCGCGATCGGGTCGCCGCGCAATGCCCCGGTAACGATCGCTTCAGGCGCGGGCGGCGCACCGGGGCGCCCCTTGGCTTCTGCAATCGCGGCATGGATGGTCTGCAGCCCGACGCCTGCCAATAGCCGCTCGAACGAGACGTGGCCAAAGCGCGCGCGCAGCTGCAAGAGCAGGGCGTCCTCCTCTTTGGTCTGCGGCGCGAAGCTGCTGTGCCCGCCCTCCCCGGCCATTACCGTGACGGCCTCCGATTCCCCGACGATCAAGCTCGCCATGCCGAGCCCCGGCCCGGTTCCGACGACGAGGAACCGACGGCCCGGCGCAACCGCCCTGGGGGGCAACGGACCGACCCGGGTCAGGCGAGCGGTATCGACATCGGCCAGCGACCAGGCGATCGCTTCGAAGTCGTTGATCAGCAGCGGCTCGCGGGCGAGGAAGGCGCGAAGGCCGCTGACCGAAATGTACCAGCGGCAATTGGCAAGGCTGATCACGTCGCCGCCGGTGACCCCCGCGACCGCCAGACCGAGCGGCAGGCCGGCGGTGGAGAGGCGGTTCTCGCGCGTATAGGTCTGAAGCGCGTCGGTGAACGTCGGAAAATCTGTGGTGCGGAACAGACGCACCGCATCGAGCCGCCCTTCGGACGCGTCGGTCACCAGCGCGAAAGAGACGTTCTCGCCGTCAATGGCGCACACGAGTTGCGTCATTCCAGTATCCTCTCCGCGAAGCGCGCTACGCGACCGCCGTGAAGAAGTGCTTAAGCAACCCGATGGCTCTGGCCGGTCGACCTATCAGGGAGCCAAGCGATTTCTTCGCCGGGAGCGCACCATTCCTCTGCCATCGCTGGACCTGCCTGCCACGGATTTGATCCGGCATCCATGAACTACGACCATGCTGAATCGGCACCTCCGCGCGCTTGGGTCTGACTTTCGCACGGACGACGGAAGCGGGACGCTGTGCCCGCGAACAACCTCAATCGATGGGCCAGGTCTCTAGCAGTTCGACGAAGCGGCTGAGCCAGGCGTTGGTCTGGTGCCCGTCGACCACGCGATGGTCGATGGTCAGCGACACATAGGCCATCGGGCGGATCTGGATCGCGTCGACGCCACCGGCTTCGCGCACGACTACCCTCTTCTCCAGCTTGCCCACGCCAAGGATGGCCGATTGCGGCTGGTTGATGATGATCGGTGCCGCGAACAGGGATCCCGACACTCCGTGATTGGAGATGGTGAAGGTGCCGCCCTTCACGTCGGCCGCGCTCAATCTCTCCGCACGGGCGCGCTCGACCAGGTCGTCGAGGCCGGCGGCCACGCCCTTCAGCGAGAGCTTCTGGACCTGCCGCAGCACCGGCACGATCAAGCCCTTCGTGCCCAGCGCGGTGCCGACCCCGACATTGATATCGTCGTAGATCTCGAGCTTATCCGCATGCCAGCGGCTGTTGATCGATGGCGATGCCTTCATCGCTTCCGCGGCTGCGGCGACGAGGTAAGCAGTATAGCTGAGCTTGACGCCCTCCTTGGCCCACGCAGCCTTGTGGCGGTGGCGATGCTCGATGATGGCGCTGAAATCCGCCTCGAAAACCGCGGTGACATGCGGCGCCTGAGTGACCGAGCCCAGCATGTTCTCGGCGATGCGAAGGCGCATCTTGTCGTGCGGGACGAAGTGCGAGCGTATGTCACCGGTTGCGGCGGGCATCACGCCTTCGGCCGCCTTGCCGACGCGGGTCGCCTCCTCGACCGCCCGATCGACGTCCGCGCGGGTGATGCGTCCACCGCGGCCGGTACCGACAATGTGCGCCGGATCTATGTCGTGCTGGAGGATCGCGCGCTTGACCGACGGCGAAAGTCGGGTCTCGCGGTCCGGAGCAGGAGCAGCGTCTCGGTCGGGCCGCGGCGCCGGCGCGGACGGGCGGCGCGACCCGGCACCGGCCGGTGGAACCGCCGCCTGCCCGCCCATGCCCGCCTCGGCAACCGGCGCGATGCGGCCCAGGACCGCCCCCGGCACGGCGTCCTCGTCGCTGTGGAGCAGGATCTCGCGCAGCACCCCGGCGGCGGGGGCGGGGACCTCCATCGCGACCTTGTCGGTCTCCAGCTCAACGAGCGGGTCGTTCTCCTCGACCCGGTCGCCGACCTGCTTCAGCCAGGCGCGAACGACGGCCTTGGTGCCCTCCTGCTCCATGGGGACGAGGACGTCGATCATGGCGCTCCCCGCAAGCCGTCAATCCGGCGACGGCCGGGATCCAAGCGGAGGCCGTACGGACCCCGGCCCGCATTGGGGTGACGCAGGAAGAAAGGCTTGGGGCGCGGCATCAGAATCCCACCAGTTCGTCGATCTTCGCCCGGATCCGCTCCACCGACGGCACTGCCCAGTCGAGAAGCTTCGGGTTGTGCGGGCTGGGTATATCCGGCATCGTCAGCCGCGAGACCGGCGCATCGAGATCGAGGAACGCCTCGTCCGCCACAACGGCGGCGATCTCGGCGCCGAAGCCGCCGGTACGCAGGTCCTCGTGGACGATGAGGCAGCGGCGGGTGCGCCGCACCGATTCCAGCACCGTTTCGCGATCCCAGGGCATCAGGGTACGCAGGTCGATGACGTCCGCGGAAACGTCCGCCGCGGCCGCCTCGCAGCGCGGCACCATCGCGCCCCAGGTGATGATGCTGATCCGGTCGCCCTCGCGCACCTTCTTCGCGCGGCCGAACGGCAGCACATAATCGTCGCCGGGATAGGGCCGGCGTGCCCAGGCATCGTCGAGCATGGCCCGATGCTCGAAGAAGACGGTGGGATCGTTGCCGCGGAGCGCCGAACGCAGCAGCCCGACCGCATCCTCTGCGTTGGACGGCACCGCGACCTGCCAGCCCGGATTGTGCACGAACTGCACTTCGTTGGTCTGGCTATGCCAGGGATCGCCGCACTTGAAGAAGCCGACCGGCATCCTCAGCACCATCGGTGCAGCGAAGCGGTTGTTGGTGCGCCAACGCATCGTGCCGCAATCGTTGATCTGCTCCAGCGCGGGCTCCGCATATTTGCGGAATTGGATCTCCGGCACCGGCATCAGCCCGGCCAGGGCCATGCCGACGGCGCGTCCGACGATGCCTTCCTCGCTGAGGCTGGTGTCGAACACCCGGTCTGCGCCATGCTTTTCCTGCAGCCCCAGGGTCACCGCATGGACCCCGCCCTTCGGGCCGATATCCTCGCCGAACAGCAATACGCGCTTATTGATCGCCAGCTCGTGATCGAGGGTGCGGCGGATCGCCGTGACCATGTTGATGCGCTGGCCTTCCGGGCGCGGCGTCTCGGTGGATGGGGGAGCGCGATAGCCGCGCGTCCACTGTCCGCCCCGCGCCTGCATAGCGCCTTCGTAGAAAACGTTGGCGGTGACGCTTTCCGGATCCGCGACTTCTCGCGCCTCGGCCTCCTGGCGCGCCGCCTCGACGTCGGCCTCGGCCCGGCGGGCGATCCCGTCCCATTCCGCCTCATCGAGCAGCGATCCGAGCAGATAGGATTTGAGCTTTGGCAGCGGATCGCGCGCCCATTCCGACTCGACCACCTCGCGCGGCTTGTAGGTCTGGGTGTCCTGCGCACTATGTCCCTGGAGCCGCGGCACGGTGAGGCGAAGCAGCGCCGGCCCCTCGCCACCGCGAACGTGGCCGAGCGCCTCCTCGAGCAAGCGCGCTGCTTCCCCCGGCTCGGTGCCGTCGCCGGACAGAATGTGGAGGTTTCCGAAGCTCGCCAGGTTGCGGGCGATGTCACCGCCCGGAGTCTGGACCGTGGACGGCACCGAAATGCCGTATTGATTGTCCTCGACATAGAAGAGCATCGGCAGCTTCTGGGTGGTGGCGATGGTCAGCGCCGACCAGAAACCGTTGGTCGCCACCGACGCGTCACCGCCCAGGACGACCGCGACCGCCTGATCATAGGCGCTCTCGCCCAGCGTCTCGTGGTAATAACGGATCGCCTGGGCCCAGCCCGCGGTCGGCGTATATTGGGCGCCGACGCCGCCCGCCATCGGCAGCGCCGGGCAGCCGTTTGGGTTGGGATAGTTGAACACAACGCCGATGTCCCGACCGTCCGAATAGCCGCCGGCACGGCCCATGTCCGAGCCCAAGGCGTCGGCGAGCGGCACGCCCAAAGCGAGAAGCAGCGGCCGCGACCGGTAATAGCCGCAGGCACCGTCATGGGCATGGGTCAGGCGGCTGCCGAGCATGACCTGGGCCATGTCGTGCCCGCGCGCGCTGAACTGGTAGAGGACCTTGCGCTCGGGGACGAGCGTCTCCTCCTCAAGCCGGTCCAGCGCGCGGCTGACATGAACGAGATAGGCGATCCGCTTCCAATCGAAAGCGGGGTCGGGCGCATTGGCCCGTTCAGTCCGTTCGCGCAGGCGCGCGTCAGGCATAGGCCGGCTCCGCCATTTGCTCGACGACGGCGGCGGCGAAATAGTCGACGCTCTCGTCAGAAAGGCCCACGACATTGAATCGGCCGCTTCCCGCCATGTAGATTCCGTGGCTCCTGCGCAGCGCCAGCACCGCGTCGGGCGAAAGCGGGAGCATCGAGAACATGCCGTTCTGCCGGCCGATATAGTCGAGCCGCGGATCGAAGGCGGCGAGGCGGCCGCGAAGCGTGCGGATGCGGGCACACATCTCCTCGAGCTCCGCCCGCCAGTCGGCGCGGAGCTCCGGATCCTCGAGGATGATGCGGACGCAGGCGGCGCCGTGATCGGGCGGCATGGACCACATCGTGCGAGCCAGCGACACGAGATTGCCCAGCACGATCTCGGCGCCGCGAACGCTGGATCCCTTGACGAACAAGGTGCCGGTGCGCTCGCGATAGATTCCGAAATTCTTGTCGCAGCTCTGGGCGACCAGCGCCTGCTCGGCCGCCTCGACGACGAGCCTCGTCCCGGCGGCATCTTCCTCCAGGCCGTTGCCGAGACCCTGATAGGCAATGTCCACGAAGGGAACCAGGCCGCGTTCGGCGACGAGGTCGGCGATGGCACGCCATTGATCCAGGTCGAGGTCCGCACCGGTGGGGTTGTGGCAGCTGCCGTGGAGGAGGACGAGATCGCCGGCCCGCGCCTTGCGGAGCGCGTCCATCATCTCGTCGAACAGGATCGCCCGGTTCGCTTTGTCGTAATAGGGATGGTCGACCATCTCGACCCCCGCGCAACCGATCAGCGGCTGATGGTTCGGCCAGGTCGGCTGGCCGACGAAGATTCGCGCCTGGGGGTCCGCCTTGGCGATCAGCTCGGCGCCCAGCCGCAGCGCCCCGCAGCCACCGGGCGTCTGCACGCCGACGATTCGTTCGTCGGAGAGGGCAGCCTCGCCGAAGACGATCGGCTTGATCATTTCGACGAAACGGACATCGCCCTGGGAGCCGAGATAGGCCTTCGTCTCCTGACTCTCGAGCAGGCGCCGCTCGGCCACCTTCATCGCGCGCAGGATCGGCGTGTTGCCGGCAGCGTCGCGATAGACGCCCACGCCGACGTCGACCTTCTCCGGTCGCGGATCGGCCTCTGCCAGCGCGATCAGCGCCAACAGCGCATCAGCCGGTTGTTCTTCGAGCCTGTCGAGCAGCTTGACGGTCACCCAAACCTCCTTTTCGTTCGTGTCGCTACCCGTCGGCCATGCTCTTACAGATGACGGCTGCGCAAGTGTCATCAAAGATTGACAGGAAAGGCAGGGTTGGTGAAACACCTGTTTCACCAATATCGAAGATCGCGAAGAGAGTGTATCAGCTGGATGAGATAGACCGCCGAATCGTTCGAGAAGTGCAGCGCGATGCCAGCCTCAGCCACGCCGCTCTGGCCGAGCGCGTCGGGGCGTCCGCCGCCTCGGTGTGGCGGCGCGTGCGCAACCTCGAGAAGGAAGCTGTGCTCGGCGCAACCGTGCGCCTCGCCAGCGCGGAGAAGCTGGGCCGCGCCGTCAATGTGCTGTGCCAGGTGCGAATGAGCCGGCAGACCGTCGAGGCACGCGCCGAGTTCGAGCAATTCATCCGTTCGCGCGCCGAGATCGTCGAATGCTACGCCATGTCCGGCGAGTGGGACTATCTGCTTCGGATCGCGGTCGAGGACGTGGCGGATTACGACCGGTTCATCATGCGCGGCGTGCTGGCCCATCCGAGCGTCGCCAATGCAGCCAGCAATTTCGCTCTGCGGCAGGTGAAATATACGACGGAGATACCCGTCTAGCGTTCAGATCCGGTGCCCGCGTGGCGGGACGGCGGGTCTAGCGACTCAGCCGGTCCATCATCGCGAACCCGCTCCAGATCGCGGCGGCCACGACAGCCAGTGTCAAGACAACTACGCCGCCGACGAGGAGCGGCGAGGTGCCTTCGTCAAGGCGGCGTGCCGCGAGCCTGTTCACGATTGAGCGAAGCGAGAGACCAACAAATGCGGCCGCGATCAGGATAGCCGAGGCATCCAACAGGAATCTCAGCCCGATGGCTCGCCGGCACGCAGGTAAGGGATCGCAATGGGCGCCGCCCCAAGCGACCGCCCAGAGGATCGGGGACAAGAGCACAAAGGCCGATCGCGAACGTTGCTCCGCAGCCCAAGCGGGCGCCGAGGGTTTGTACTCCCCCTCCTGGATACGGCATTGTTTCCTCCTCCAATTACCATTGGTTCCCATACGGGGGAAAACCCTCGACCCCTCCGCATTTGCGCAGCCGGCTCCTTGCACGCGCCGCATCTGTTTGGCTGACGCCCCACAAGTCCCGCGGAACCCCTTCCCTCTCCGCGGATTGAGTCGGCGCCGAACCGATCCACCGGAGCAGATTCATGGCCGCACGCGCCTATTGGAAGGGGCAGATCAGGCTTGCCCTCGTCTCCATCCCCGTCGAGATCTTCACCGCCACGAAGAGCGGAGCGTCCATCGCCTTCAACCAGATCCACGAGCCGTCCGGCAAGAGGATCAAATATGAGAAGGTTGTGCCGGGAATCGGTCCGGTCGACCCCGACGAGATCGTCAAGGGCTATCAATATGAGAAGGGCTCCTACGTCCTGCTCGAGGACGAGGAGATCGAGGCGGTCAAGCTGGAGAGCAAGAAGACGCTCGAGCTCACGCAGTTCGTCGACCATGACGAGATCGACGTGCTCTATTACGAGAAGCCTTATTATGTCGTCCCGGCCGACGACCTCGCGGAGGAGGCCTATATCGTGCTCCGCGAGGCGCTGCGGCGGACGCGCAAGGTCGCGATCGGCCAGCTCGCCATGCGCGGTCGCGAATATGTGGTGAGCCTGAAGCCGTGCGGACGCGGCATCGTCCTCGAGACGCTTCGCTATGCCGACGAAGTGAACAAGGCCCAGAACTATTTCCGCGATATCGAGAATGCCGAGCCGGACGAGGAGCTGCTCGACCTGGCGGAAGCCTTGATCGATCGCAAGACGGCGAAGTTCGATCCCGGCCAGTTCCACAACCGTTATGTCGAGGCGCTGGAGGACCTCATCGAGCGAAAGCGCAAGGGCAAGACCATTCATACGGATGAGGACGAGGCCCGCCCGGAGAAGGGCATGAACGTCGTCGACCTGATGGCGGCGCTCAAGCGCTCGATCGAGAAGCCTGGCGAAACCGGCAAGGCACCGGCCCGCAAGAGCGCGGCGAAGAAGGCGCCCGTGAAGAAGGCGCCGGCGCCGAAAAAGCCTGCTGCCAAGAAGGCACCGGCGAAGAAGAGCGCTGGCGCGGAGCCGGCCCGCAAGCGGGCCTAGGACCCCCGAAATCCAGATGGCTCGAGATCAGGACGCGCTGGAAACCTACAACCGCAAGCGGGACTTCTCCAAGACGGCAGAGCCGGCCGGAGGGCGTGAGAAGCTCGCCTGGGGCGACGGCGACGGCTTCATGATCCAGAAGCACGACGCTACCCGGCTCCATTACGACCTGCGGCTCGAGCTGGACGGCGTGCTCAAGAGCTGGGCGGTGCCCAACGGGCCGAGCCTCGATCCCGCCGACAAGCGCCTCGCCATCCGGACAGAGGACCATCCGCTCGCCTACGCCACCTTCGAGGGCACGATCCCGAAGGACGAATATGGCGGCGGCACGGTGATGCTGTGGGACCGGGGCGTCTGGGAGCCGGTGCCGGGCAAGGATCCGCGCCAGAGCCTGAAGAAGGGGCACCTGCACTTCACCGTGCACGGAGAGCGAATGAAGGGCGAATGGATCCTGATCCGCCTCTCGCCGCGCCCCGGGGACAAGAAGGAGAATTGGATCCTGCGCAAGGTGGCGGACGAGCATGTCGGCAACCCCACCGGCCTCACCGATAAATATCTCACCTCGATAAAGACCGGCCGGTCGATGCAGGAAATCGCCGCCGGCAAGAAGGCGAACCTCCTGCCGAGCTGGAAGAGAAAGCCCAAGCGCCTGGCATCCGCCCGCACGGAGTCGAAAAGCCGCAACGCAGCCGGCGCGCTTCCGGCTTTCCGCGAGCCGCAGAAGGCAACCCTGGTCGACCACGTCCCGAGCGGGTCGGGCTGGATCCACGAGATGAAATATGACGGCTATCGCTGCCAGCTGGCCGTCGGCGGCGGCAGGGTCGCGATCTTCACGCGCAAGGGGCTCGACTGGAGCGACAAGTTCCCCGAAATCGCCGAGGCCGCGGCCGGACTCGTGCCGGGATCGGCCCTGCTCGACGGCGAGATCGTCCGCCTCGACGAAAAGGGAAATACCGGCTTTTCCGCGCTGCAGCAGGCGATCAGCGAAGGCGGCCGAGGCCTTACCCTGTTCCTGTTCGATGCGCTCGAGATAGAGGGGGAGACGCTCACCGGCCTGCCCAACATCGAACGCAAGGCGCGACTGGCCGAGTTGGTGGGGGAAGGTCGGCCGCCCTTCATCCTCTATGCCGATCACATCGTCGGCAAGGGCGAGCAATTGTTCGACGCAATGTGCGAGGCCGGCCAGGAAGGGATCATCTCCAAGCGCGCCGACGCGCCCTATCGCGGCGCACGGACCCGCAACTGGCTCAAGGTCAAATGCACGAACCGGCAGGAATTCGTGATCGTCGGCTGGACACCCAGCGAGAGCAAGGGCCGGGCCCTGCGATCGCTGCTGCTCGCGCTCAACGAGAGCGGGAAGCTGCGCTACGCCGGAAAGGTGGGGACCGGCTTCAGCATGAAGACTCTCCAGGACCTTTCGGATCGGCTGCGCCGCATCGAGGTTGGAAAGGCGCCGGTCGCCGTGCCGCGCGCGGAAGCCCGCGGAGCCCATTGGGTGAAACCCCAACTGGTCGCCGAGATCGCCTTCGCCGAATTCACTTCGGACGGAGTCGTCCGCCACGCCAGCTTCCTCGGCCTGCGCGGCGACAAGCCGGCGACGGAAGTGGTTGCCGAGCGGCCGCAATCCGTGCCGCATCGCGCCAGCGCCTCGACTCCGCTCAGGACGGGCGACACGGTCAAGATCAGCAATCCGGGTCGCACGCTCTTTCCGGAGGCCGGGATCACGAAAGGCGACCTCGCCGACTATCTCCGTGCAGTGGCGCCCCTGATGCTGCCCTGGGCCGCGAGCCGGCCGCTGACGCTGGTCCGCTGCCCCGGCGGCCGGGGAAAGAAATGCTTCTTCCAGAAGCATGATGCCGGCACGTTCGGCGACAAGGTCCGCCGCATCCCGATCGAGGAGAAGAAGGGGCAGATCGAGGACTATCTGTTCGTCGACGATCAGGACGGCCTAGTCACCCTCATCCAGATGGGCACGATCGAGATCCACGGCTGGGGCTCGCGGATCGAGGACGTCGAAAAGCCCGACCGCCTCGTCTTCGACATCGATCCCGACGTCGGTCTGGGCTTCGATCACGTGAAGAAGGCAGCGCGAGACCTGCGGGCCCACCTCGCCGACATCGGCCTTCAGAGTTTTCCGATGCTGACCGGCGGCAAGGGCGTGCACGTCGTCGTGCCGCTGCAACCCGAGGCTCGATGGCCGCAGGTCAAGGATTTCGCCCAGCGCTTCGCGACGGCGCTGGCGACGGCAGAACCTGACCGGTTCACCGCCAACCTCGCCAAGGCGAGCCGCAAGGGACGCATGTTCCTCGACTATCTGCGTAATCAACGCGGCGCGACGGCAATCCTGCCTTATTCGGCCCGGGCGCGCGAGGGCGCGCCGGTGGCGGCGCCGGTCCATTGGGACGAACTGGATGGGATGGAGAGCGGCGCGAGCTTCACGGTCCGTGATGCGGACCTGCTCGTCGAGCGTGCGACGGGGCTGAATCTGCAGGGTTGGGGCGAGTCCGACCAGGTGCTTCCGGATTTGTAGGCGGGCGTTGAAGATGCGGTCGCTGCGTGCCGGCGAGACCTCATTGGCGTCGTAGCCGGCAAGATATCTCGCCGCCTGCACGCGAGGAGAAGGATCAAGCGCGAAAGGCGACGCCTGTGGGCGAAGACCCCCGGCCGGGGTCGTGGGTCATAGCGGCGCGCCGCTCCAGATCCACCAGGCGAACAGCAGTGCGACGATGAACGCCAGCGCCATCCGCCACGCTGGCGCGGGGCGCATCGGCTCGACGCCGTCCGGAAGCTTTCCCCGCCCGGTCAGCATCGGACCGACCAGATCCTGACGTTTGAACAGGGCATAATAGAGGACCGCCGCGACATGGACGCCGATAAGCACGAGCAGAAGGTTGAAACTCGTCTCGTGCAGATCCTGGGCTTCCTCGGAAACCTCATAGCTGACGAGATGCGCCAAGGGGGCGGGGCTCAGGCCATCCTGATCGGTCGAGACCAGGCCGAATGCGACGTGGACGACAAGAAGGCCGATCATCGCGAGCACGCTGAGCGCGCCGAGCGGGTTGTGGCCGATCGAGCCGGTCCCGCGTCCGGTCAGATAGGCGCAGATCGCGCCGGGCCCCCTGACAAAGCTCGCGAAGCGAGCGGTGGAGCTGCCGACGATCCCCCAGGCGAGCCGAAAGACCAGCAAGGTCACGATCGTCAGGCCGATCCGATAGTGCCAGTCGAGCCATTCGTTCTCGGCGGTCCACCAGGCGGCAGGGATCAGAACGACCAGCAGCCAGTGGCACAGCCTGGTCGGCGCGTCCCAGATCCTTCCCCGCATCGGCGAGCGGCCCCGGTCAGTCCTCGGGCGCCCGGAACAGGTCGTGGCAATTGCTGCAGGCCTTGCCCAAAGCCGGAACGGCGGCGCGGATCGCTTCGAGGTCGCCCGATTGGGCCGTCTGGTTGAAGCGGGCCGATTCTGCCTCGAATGCCTGTGCCCGCTCCCTGAACGTCGCGGCGTCTTGCCAGATCTCCGCCTTCGCGCGGGTTTCGACGCCGGTCTCCGGGCCACTGCCTTCGGGAAACCAGGTGAGGATCTGCGGCCCGAAGCCCGCGATCAGGGCGGCGTGGCCCTGGATCGTCTCGACCGAGGGAGAGCCGGACTTGAGCTGGTCGCCGATGCCCTTCATCGCCTTGCCCATTTCCTCATAATGCTCGTGACGCGCCTTCATCACGGCGGCGATATCGTCCGGCACGGCCTCGCCGGCGGCGACGTTGCGCGCGGCCTCGGCCTGTTGATCGGGCGGCGCCTCGCCCGCCGAGTTGCAGGCCGCGACGGCGACAAGGGAGGCGGCGGATCCAAGAACGAGCAGCAATCTCATGGCGTCTCCTTTCGAATCGACGCCATGCCCTGCCCGCCGCTCGCGTTCAACCCGGCCGTGGGCCACCACCGGATGAGATCCGCGCGGCACAGCACGCGGGGGTTGGCGCAAAAGGAAAACGCCCCGGCCTGGGGGAAGGCCGGGGCGTCTCCTCGCAACGGGTCCAAGCTTCAGGCGCGGACCCGGAAAGCGCTAGATCAGCGGCAGCGGCTGCGGCCGCGCTGGATTTCACGGCCCAGCAGGGCTCCGGCGGCGGCTCCCAGGATGGTGCCGGTCGCGCGCTCGCCGCGAGTATCGATCGCACGGCCCGCGAGTGCGCCGGCGGCGCCGCCGATGATCAGGCCGGTCGTTCCGTTGGAGCGGCGGCAGTAGCGACGACCGTCGCGTCCGCGCCATGTCGGGCCATTATAATAGCCGTTGCTGTCATAATGGCGGCTGTAGCGGCCATTGTCGTAATGGCCGTAGGCATAAGCGGGCGTCGCAACGACGGGGACGGCCATGGTGACCGCGGCCAATCCGAGAATCGCTTTGCGCATGTTCTGCTCCTTTGAATACTGGATCTCGGGATCGCCCCGTGATCGAGGAGGGGTGTAGACCGATTCGGCTGAGCAACTTCTGAACCGCGCCGTCAGGTGGGATTCAGGAAAGTGGAAGTTGGCCTGAACAATTCCCGTGACCGCGCGGTGACCTAGCCAAATAATACACGTTATCCCTTGCGCTGGAACGCGGCAGGCCCCAATCTCAAGAGGAACGCAAAGGAGTGGGAAAGCCATGGCAACCCAGACCGACACATCGACCGAGGCCCGTGCGGGAAGCGCGCCGACGCTGACGCTGGAGGCGCCGAGCCCGCTGCAGTCCGTTCAGCCGGAGCAAGCCGCGGGCCTCGTCCCGCTCAAGGACGAGCAGAAAAGCCAGCTCGAGGAGAGGGTGGACACCTTCGTGGCCGAACTGGTGGCGCTCGACTCCAATTCGCCCGACTTCGGCAAGAAAGTCGACCAGCTGACAACCATGGGGCGCAAGGAGATTGCCGAGGCGGCGAGCCATTCCAACCGCTTCCTCGACCGGCCGGTGAAGGCGATCAACAGCGACACCGGGATCGGCGCCGATCTGACGGAGCTGCGCAAGACGGTCGAGGCGCTCGATCCTGCCCGGGGCAACATCAGCCGCCCGCGGCGGCTGTTCGGGATCATCCCGTTCGGCAACAGCCTGCGCGGCTACTTCATGAAATATCAGTCGGCGCAGACCCATATCGCCAAGATCCTCGCGGCCCTCGCGTCCGGCAAGGACGAGCTCTTGCAGGACAATGCCGCGATAGACACCGAGCGCGCGCAGATGTGGCGGACGATGGGCAAGCTCGAGCAGATGATCCATATTTCCAAAACGCTCGACGCCAAGCTCGAGGAGAAAGCGAACGAGCTGGACGCCACCGAGCCGGCCAAGGCCAAGGCGATCCGCGAGACCGCCCTCTTCTATACCCGTCAGCGCACCACCGACCTGCTCACGCAGATGGCCGTCACGGTCCAGGGCTATCTGGCGCTCGACCTGGTCAAGAAGAACAACATCGAGCTGGTGAAGGGCGTGGACCGCGCATCGACCACGACGGTGTCGGCATTGCGCACGGCGGTGACGGTTGCCCAGGCGCTGACCAACCAGAAGCTGGTGCTCGAGCAGATTACCGCCTTGAACACGACCACGGCCAACATGATCGAGAGCACCGGCATCCTCCTGAAGACCCAGTCGGGCGAGATTCACAAGCAGGCGGCTTCGTCGACCATCCCGCTGGAAACGCTGCAACGCGCCTTCCAGAACATCTACGAGACGATGGACACGATCGACCGGTTCAAGATCGAGGCGCTCGGGAACATGAAGCAGACCGTCGACGTGCTCGGCAAGGAGGTCGAGAAGAGCCGCGGCTATATCGCCCGCGCCGAGGGAGTCGAGCAGAACCGGCTCGCCGGCACGGAATCGCCGCTGACGGCACTCGAGGGCTGAGATGCCGAGTCGTCCCCGCGGGGTGAACGAGATGATCGCCCGCATGGACGATGTGATCGGTCGCATCGACCGCACGTCCGCGTCCCGCGCAGCGGAGCGCCGGAACATCTCGCGCGGCGCGGCGGCAATTGCGCGCAAGGCAACCAATATCGGCGTCGCCATCGGGCTGCTGATCGCCGCCACCATCGCCTTCGGCCTCATCGTCGGGCCGATCGGGATAGGCGGCCTGTTCGCCGTCGCCGCCCTGATGTTCCTCGCCGTCCTCCTCTTCTCCTTCTGGCCGTCCGAGAAGCCGATCGTCGAGTTCAGGGAGGACATGCCCAACCAGGCAGTGGTCCAGCGGCTGGACAGTCTGCTGGTGCGCAAGCGCGCCGCCCTCCCCGCCCCGGCGGCGAGCCGCATCGACGCGATCAGCGCGCAGTTGCCGCTGCTCGAGAACCGCCTCGGCGAGACCCAGATTCTCGACCCGCTTGCCCAGGACGCGCGACGGCTCATGGGCAAGCACCTCCCCGAGCTGATCGAGCGATACGAACGGGTGCCGCCCGCCTATCGACACGAGCGCGACGGCGAAGGCATGACCGTGGACGAAAGGCTGATCGCCGGACTGGATGCGGCAAAGACGGCACTCGACGACCTGGGCCGCAAGCTGGCGCACGAGGATCTCACCGCCTTCGAGACTCAGGGCCGCTTCATCGAAAGCCGCTACAAGGATAGCAGCGGCGCCATCCGGAGCGAATAGGACCGGGTTCGGGACATGGCCTTCGAGCTGGAACGCGTCCTTTACGAAACCGAGGATTTCCTCAGGCGCAATCTGCGTTCGCGCAGTGCGCGAGAGGCGCAAAAGCGCCGCGCCCAGCGCAAGTTTCGGGAAGCGATTCGGCGCATGCGGCGCGCCGGTTTCATTCTCGTCGCCTTGCTGCTCGCTTTGGTCCTGGTCAGCATCTTCGTCGTCGAGATCGGCTTTCTCACCTGGATGGTGGCGCTGCCGACCGTGCTCCTCGTCTCGCTCATGTCGCTGTTCTGGCCATCGCGGCGGGCGGTGCAGCTGGCAGCGGAGACGCCGGTCGTGCCTCTGGGCGAACTGGCGGTGCGCGCCGAGGACGGACTGATCGACCGGAGCAAGGAGCTTCCCGGGCGAGCCCTCCCCGCTGCCGATGCGATTATCGCCCGGCTGAGCGAGCTGCAGCCGCACCTCGACACGCTCGATCCCCGCTCGACGCTTGCCGGCGACGCGCGGCGGCTGATCGGCGAGCATCTGCCGCGGCTGGTCGATTCCTACCTCGAACTGCCGCCGAGCCGGCGCGGGCCGGCGGCGGAAAGCACGTCACGCTTCACGGAAAGCCTCGACATCGTCGGCCAGGAGCTCGACCATCTGATCGATCAATGCTGCCGCGACCGGCACTTGAGCTTCGAGACCCAGCGCCGCTTCATCGAGACGCGCTATCGCGAGGACCCTCACCTCAAGGGGGAGTGATCCTTCGATTCCCGCCTCGCGTCGCTCAGCAGCCGGTCGGATTTGCTGGAATCGGAGGACCGTGCTTCACCGTTCGCCCGGCAGGGCAATGCCGCGCAGCGACTTGCCGGCGGTTTCGATCAGGAAGAGCAAGGCGACGGCGCCGACCACGCAGGCACCCATCATATAATAAGCCGGAAAGAGCGAGTCCCCTGTTCGGTCGATCAGCCAGCTGTTTGCCGCCGGTGCCGTGCCGCCGAACAGCGACGTCGCGACGTTGTAGGAAATCGCGAAGCCGGCAAAGCGGACGTGGGTCGGGAACATGGCCGGGAAGGTCGCGGAGATCGTCGCCAGCTGGGGCACGTACAGGAAGCCGAGCAAGGCGAAGCCGACGATCGCCCCGGCCAATCCGGTCTCCATCAGGTGGTAGAGCGGGATGACGGCGACGAACAGGCCGATCAGCGAGAACCACCAGAGCGGCTTGCGGCCAAACCGGTCGGACAAGGCGCCGGCCAAGGGCAAGAACAACATCATGAACAGCATGCCGGCGATCGGCACGATCAGGGCGGCCTCGGTGGTCAGGCCCAGCCGCCGCTGGAGATAGGTCGGCATGTAGCTCAGCAGCGTATAGTTGACGACGTTGAGGGCGACGACCATGCCGCCCATGACCAGCAGCGGCCGCCAGTAATCGCGCATCAGATCGGCCAGCTCGCTGCGGCTGCTTTTCTCCTTCTGCCCCTTCTGCTCGATCTCGCGGAAGATCGGCGTGTCCTCCATGCGGGAGCGCAGGTAGAGGCCGATCAACCCCATCGGGCCGGCGACCAGGAACGGAATGCGCCAGCCCCATTCGTGCATCGCCTCGCTGCCGAGCCAGAGCGAGAAGCCCAGCATCAGCAGGGCGCCCAGCGAAAAGCCGGCAAGCGTGCCGACCTCGAGGAAGCTGCCGTAGAAGCCGCGTCGCGCGTCGGGAGCATATTCGGCCATGAAGGTGGCGGCGCCGCCATATTCCCCGCCGGTCGAGAAGCCTTGGACCATTCGGAGCAGGATGAGCAGCACGGGGGCCCAGAAGCCGATCGTGTCATAGGCCGGGATGAGCCCGACGCAGACAGTCGCGCCGGCCATCAGCAGGATGGTGAACGCGAGGACCGATTTGCGGCCGAGGCGGTCGCCGAGCGGTCCCCAAAACAGGCCACCCAGAGGCCGGATGAGGAAGGAGATGGCGAAGGTGCCGAGCGCGAACAGGGTTGCGGACTCCGCCTCTCCCGGAAAGAGCGCTGCGGAGATGTAGACAACGCCATAGGCATAAATGCCGTAGTCGAACCATTCGGTGGCGTTGCCCATCGCCGAGGCGGCAATCGCCCGCCTGATGATGCGGGGATCGGTGGCGGGCTCGCCGGCGGGGACGTGGTTCGCGGCATCGGTCATCCTGTTCTCCTGGCTGTCGCGGACTGGTCCGCGTCGCTTGGGGGGGAGGCCGCACTGTCCCCATCCGGCGTCCGAGGATCAAGCCTTGCGGACATCGGGGTGGTTCGCGGCAGGATCTGGTAGGCGCCCTGGCGTTCGCTCGGCACCGGCGCCCGCGCCCATTGGCGCCACAGGCCGAAGGCGACCGCAGCGGCGGCACAGACGGCCACTGCAATGAAGAGGCCGCCGGGGCCGGCCGCCGACATCGCACCCGCTCCGACGAGCGGACCGGCGGCCGCGCCGGCCGAATAGAGCAGCACCAACCCGCCGCTCGCCGCGACGCGCTGCCCCCCTGTCAGATGGTCATTGGTATGGGCGACGCAGAGCGGATAAAGCGCGAAACTCAGGCCGCCGAACAGAAAACCGGCGATCATCAGCGGCACGCCCGGCGTCGCGACCAGAGCAAGCGCGACGCCCACCCCGACGGTGCCGGCGAAGGCGAATACGATGATCCGCCTGCGGTCGAATCGATCGGACAGGCGGCCGAGCGGCCATTGCAGGGCGATGCCCCCGACGATGACGAGGCTCATGAAGAATGCCGTGTCCGACAAGTCCATCCCGAGCCCACGAGCGTATACGGGACCCAGCCCGTAAAAGGCCCCGAGCATGATCCCGGTCAAAGTGGCGCCAACGACGCCGAGCGGGGAGACGGCGTAGAGCCGGCTCAGCGAAAAGGATGAGTTCTCGCCGATCGGCGGCCCCGCCGACCGGGTCAGGGTCACCGGTATGACGGCGAGCGAGATCAGGATCGACGCGGTGACGTAGGCCATGACCGGGGCGCCGCCGCTGACGTTCAGCAATTGCTGGCCAAGCGCCTGACCGGAATAGAGGAAGATCATGTAGGCGGCGAGGACCCCGCCTCGATCGGGGCCTTCCGCGCGATCGTTGAGCCAGCTTTCGAGGCAGACGAACACGCCGGCAACGCAGAAGCCGTCCACCAGGCGCAGGAGGGCCCAGAAGAGCGGCGCCTCGAGAGCCGCATACGTCAGGGTGCTCGCCGAAAAGAGCGACACGAAGGCCGCGAAGGCGCGAATGTGCCCGACGCGCTGGATCACCGGCGGTACTCGAAGCGATCCAAGGGTGAGACCCACGAAATAGGCGGTCGCGACGAGGCCGATGAGGATCGGGCCGCTGCCTTGCGCCTCCAGGCGCAAGCTCACCAGAGTGGTCATATAGCCGCCCCCGGCCATCAGCATCAGGATGGCGAGGAGCAGGCTGCGCACGTTGAGGATCGAAGCCGGCACGTACCGTCAATGAAAAGTCACTGTCTGCGTTCCCGCCGAGGAACGATACGGCCGTCAGGAGGTGGTCCTTGCGCGGGATGCCGGCTTTCGCTTGTCGGCCAGCCGCGCGACCACCTCGGTCGGTGTCTGGGAAACGGTGAAATGGTCGTCCCTGGAGAAATGGATGACCGTCTCGCCGCCTTCGGTGGGGATGATGTAGCGGACATGCTCCGGGGCAACGGCAATGCTGTCCCCGTCAGTGAGTGTGAACCAGATCAAGACGACCTCCTGGCTTCCATAGAAATGAGGGGAGCGGATTGGCTAGCCCCGTTATCCGCTTGTGGACGAGGGCGGACAAGGGGCTTGGGCCGTCCATCCGTCCCTGCTGCGGGAGGGTGCATGGCCGCTCTTGCCCGGCGCGCCGGGTGCGGCCAAAGCCTCGGCGATGCTGGCCCGATTGCTGCCCGACCGCTTCGTCCTTTGGCTGCTCGCCGCGGTCGCGCTGGCGATCGCCTTTCCAGTCGCCGGCGGCACGGCGGCCGCGGTGGACAGCCTGACGCTGGCGGCGATCTTCTCCTTGTTCTTCCTCCACGGCGTCCGGCTCCCGCGCGAGGCCTTGTTGTCGGGCGTGACCGACTGGAAGCTGCACGTCGCCATCCTCGCCCTCACCTTCGTGGCCTTCCCGCTGGCGGGACTTGGGCTCGCCGCAGCCTTCCCCGGCTTGCTGCCGCCCTCTTTGTGGAGCGGTCTTCTGTTCCTTTGCGCTCTGCCATCCACGGTGCAAAGCTCGATCGCTTATACATCTATCGCCCGAGGCAATGTCGCAGGTGCGGTGGCGGCCGCCGCCTTCTCCAATCTCGCCGGCGTGTTCCTGACCCCGCTCCTCGTCGCTCTGATGCTGAAGGCGTCGGGCGTCTCGATCTCGGCGGCCGGCATCGGCAAGATCTTCGCGCTGCTGTTCCTGCCTTTCCTCCTTGGCCACGGCCTGCGGCCGCTGCTGCTGCCGTTCGTCGCGAAGCGGCCAAGGCTCGCCACTCTGGTCGACAAGGGAACGATCCTCCTCGCCGTCTACGGCGCCTTCTCGGCAGCCACGGTGGAAGGCGTATGGCGGCGGCTCCCAAGGGAGGATCTGGCGATCCTGGCGGGCATACTCGTCCTCCTGCTCGCGTTGATCCTCGCCGCGGCCTGGGCGCTCGGCCGCTTCGGCGGCTTCGCTCGCCCGAGCCGCGCCGCAATCCTCTTCTGCGGGTCGGTCAAGGGCCTCGCGACCGGCGTGCCCATGGCGCGGATCCTCTTTCCGGGACCCGCGGCCGGCCTGATCATCCTGCCTGTCATGATCTTCCACAGCATCCAGCTCGTCATCTGTGCCTGGATCGCAGGCGCCATGGCGCAGGCGGGAAAGGAGGATGGCGAGGCTTCCGCGGCGACGTAGAATTCAGGCGAACAGCGCCCTCGCTCTGCCGAGCCGCTCGATTCCCTCGTCGAGCGTCTCGCGCTTCTTGGCGAAGCATAAGCGGACGACGCTGATGACCGGATCTTCGGTGTAGAAGGCCGATACGGGGATGGCGGCGACGCCGGCTTCGTGGACGGCGCGCTCACAGAAAACGACGTCGTCGACGGCGATGCCCGATGCGGGGAGATCGATCGACAGAAAATAGGTCGCCTCGGCCGCCAGGGTGACGAAGCCCTGGCCTTCGAGGCCGCGACGCAGATGGTCGCGCGCCTGGGCGAAGCCCGAGGTTGTCCGCTCGAGGTCGTCGGGCGGCTTGGAAAGCCCGTAGGCGACCGCTGTCTGCAGATTGGGCGCGGTCGAATAAGTGACGAACTGGTGAGCCTTGGCCACGACGTCGGCAAGTGCCGGCGGTGCGACGATCCAGCCGACCTTCCAGCCCGTCAGCGAGAAGATCTTGCCGGCCGAGCCGACCTTCACCGTCCGCTCGGCCATTCCGGGCAGCGCCGACAGGGGTAGGAAGAGGCGGCCGTCGAAAACGACATGCTCCCACACCTCGTCGGTCAGCGCGATCGCGCCGGCGGCCAAGCAGGCTTCCGCGAGCAAGGCGAGCTCTTCGCGGTCGAACAGGCGTGAGGTGGGATTGTGCGGATTGTTGAACACGACCAGCCGAGTACGGGTGGTGAAGGCGGCGGCGAGCGCCTCACCCGTGATCCGCCAGTCAGGCGGAGCCAGCTTGACCAGCCGCGGCACGCCGCCGGCGCGGCGGACCAGGGGCAGATAGGCATCATAGAGCGGCTGGAACAGGACGACCTCGTCGCCCGGCTCGATCAGGGCGAGCAGGGCGGAAGCCAGCGCCTCGGTGGCACCCGAAGTGACGATTATTCCACCTGCGTCGAGCTCGAGACCCTGAAACCGCCGATAATGAGCGGCGACCGCCTCGCGCAGCTCCGGCAGACCGCGCATCGGCGCATATTGGTTCGAGCCGGCTCGCACCGCCTGCGCGGCGCGGTCGAGCACGTCCTCCGGCCAGCCGAAATCGGGAAAGCCCTGGCCGAGATTGACTGCGCCCAGCGCGCGGGCGAGCCCGGACATGTGGTCGAAGATGGTGATGGGAAGATCGGCGAAGAGCGGATTCGTCATCGCCCGCAGGCATAGCATGGACGGAGGCGGTGCAAATACAAGGAAGGCCCGGCGCCATCCGGGCGCCGGGCCTTCGCCGACCGAGGACCTCGAGTCCTCTCCCGCGCTGGCGAGCGGTCAGCGGTTCCGCGCGTCCGCCGACCGGGCCTGATCGCGCGCCTCGCGGCGGACGTCGCCGCGACCCATGGCCGAGACCAGGGCGTCGCCGGAGACGGAGAAATTGTCCGCCGGCAGCGCGGCCAGCCGGTCGCCGACGCCGACGATCACCGTGTCGACGGCGCCATTGGCGGCGGCCCGCAGCGACTGGACCTCGCCGATCGCCCGGCCCGACGTGTCACGCACGATCATGCCCGGCGACACCGTCAGCGCACCCGCCGCAGCGGCCGCGGCCGAACCGGCCGCCGCGAGCGAGCCGCTGCCCGAGGAAAGCCCGCCATTGGCGGCTCCCGCGGCGCTGCCCTGCGCGGAGGCGGCCGCGTTGCCGGAAGCGCCCAGAAGGCCACCTGCGGCGGCGCCCGCGCTTCCGACGGCGCTGCCGACCGCGTCCGTGCCGATCAGCTGCGCGCCGGCACCGGCTTCGCCGGAGCCGCCGCCGCTCGCGTCGCCGGACGCTCCGGGCGAACCGAGCGCGGTATCGGCGGCCACGGCGAGCGACCCGCCCGCTTCGGCATTGCTCTCCGCGCGCGCATCCGCGCGGCCGGAGCGGGTGTCGATGCTGCGATCGATCCGCGTGGCGCCGGATCCGGAAAGGGCCCCGCCGACGCTCTGATTGATGCCGCCCAGGGAGCCCCCCAGTGCCCCGCCGAGCTGACCTCCGAGTTGGCCGCCCAGACCGCCACCGCCCAGCAGTTGGGCCGAGGCCGGGGCGCCGACGAGGACGGCGCCGCCGGCCGCGAGTTTCAGAACGAGCTTCATGGTCAGTCTCCTTGCCATTCGAGGAAATGGGGTCCTCATGGGGCTAACGAGACGAACCGCCGGTTTAATCCCGGAAGGCTATCAATCGCGTCGGTAGGGGGTTCGGCAATCACTGCAGACGATGCCCCGGCCGACGCCGCGCCGCCCCCGCCCCGCCGCTTCCGCATCCAGTGCGGCCAGCGGATTCGGGCGGCCGACATGGTGGGCGAGCCGTCCCGCGACGAACGGCACGGCATAAGAGGTGCCGCGCACCGGCGCGAGCCCGCCGCCGAGGGACGCCGCGGCCATGTCGGCGCCCGGCGCGGCATAATCGAGATGGAGCGCCCGTCCGGCCTCGATCAGCACCCTGCCGCGCCGATCGACGCCGGTGACGGCGATCACCCCCGGATAGGAAGCGGGATAAGCGGGCGGCGCGGCGCGCCCGTCATTGCCGACCGCGGCGACGATGTGCATCCCGCGCGCCTTTGCCTGCGCGACGGCGCGCGCCACGACCGGGTTGGCGGGCCCGACGAGGCTGATCGCCACGACCGGAACGCGGGACTGGGCGAGCCAGCCGAGCGCGCGCGCGAGCGCCAGCGCGTTGCCGCCCGCCGGATCGCGACCGTAGATGTCGGCGACAGCGAGCGTCGCGCCGGGAGCCGCGCCACGCACGCTGCCCTGCCCTGCCGCCAGCGAGGCCACGGCCGTGCCGTGCGCGCTCGCGCGCGGCGCGCCCTGGGCGAACCCCTGCTGACGGACGCGCCCGCGAAGTGCCGGGTGCGGTCCGACGCCGCCGTCGATGATTCCGATCACCAGCGCACCGCCGCCGCTGACGGCCGGCACGGACCGCGCAGCGGCCCCGCCGGCAGCGACCGCGCCGCCGCTCGGGACGTGAAGGTGGTTCGCCGCGAACTCGCCGGTCGGCGCGAGGCGGCGGAGCCGTGATAGCGCCCGGTCGACCGACCAGCCGCGCGGTACCCGCAAGGTGACCGTGCGCATGTCGAGTCCCTCGATACGCTCCTCGCCCAACGCCTCGAATCCCGCGGCTTCCGCGGCGGCGAGAGCCACCGGATCCGGATCGATCGCGATCACCTCGCTACGCACCGCAGGACCGAGCCGGGTCATCTCGAGCCGGTCGGGGTTGGCCCGGACCAGATCGCGAAGCCGGTCCACCCTCGTCGCGGCCAGGTCACGCGCGCTGGATCGAACAGTCTCGATCGTCTCGCCGGTCCGGTCGAGCGTGTCGGTCGTCACACGCTCGACGTCGCCAAGAACCCCGCCGAGGACGGGCGGGGTGGGAAGGAGCTGCGCGTGCGAGCGGCCGCACAGCAGCAACAGGACTGCCGCCATCGTCCAGCATCGCCATGATCGTCCGCGCATCGCTCGCCCCTGCCACATTTTTCCTTGCACCGGGATGAAACGTCCCTGACCGTCCGTTTCCTCCAGCGACACGAGACGGAGTTCGCCTGTTGCAGGCTTTCGAGCGCGAGCTGCTGACGCTGCTGCCCCGGCTGCGCCGATTTGCCCGCGCACTCGCCCGCGATGCGGCGGATGCGGACGATCTGACCCAGGTCGCCCTGGAACGCGCGCTCAAGGGCCGCGACAGCTGGCAACCGGGCACGAAGCTGGATGCATGGATGATGAGGATCATGCGCAACTGCTGGATCGACGAGGTGCGCAGCCGCACGCGCCGCGCCCAGACCTTCGCGCCCGAGGAGGCGGGACAATCGGTCGGCAGCGACGCCGATCGGGACATCGAGCTGCAAGCGGAGATGCGCGACGTCGACCGCGCGATGAACGCCCTTCCACCCGAGCAGCGCGAGGCGGTTGCGCTCGTGCTTGTAGAGGGCCTGGCCTATCGCGAGGCGGCGGACCTGCTCGACATACCGATCGGCACGCTGACGTCGCGCCTGACGCGCGGGCGGCAGGCGCTGGCGCAGATGCTGGAGGCAGCATGAACGACATGGATGACGCGCGGCTGATGGCCTATCTCGACGGCGAGCTCGCGCCGGCCGAGCGCACCGAGGTAGAGCAGGCGCTCGCGGGCGATCCCGAGCTGCGTTCCCGCCTGGACGCGCAAGGACGGCTGCGGGAGAGGCTAGCGGCGCATTACGGCCCGGTCGCGGAGGAGGAGGTGCCGGAGCGCTTCCGGCAGATGCTCGGCGGGAGCACGGACAATGTGGTCGATCTCGCCGACGCCCGCGAGCGCCGGCGACGGCCGCTCTGGCAGACCGCCGCCGCTTTGGCCGCGACACTCGTGATCGGCTTCTTCGTCGGCAGGCTGGTGACGGTCGAGTCCGGCCCGGTCGCGCTGCGCGGCGCGGAAATGGTTGCCTCGGGCGGGCTGGCCGAGGCGCTCGACACTCAGCTCGCCTCCGCCCCGTCGCCCGATGCCGGCGCCCGGATCGGCGTCACCTTCGCCCGCACCGACGGCAGCCTGTGCCGGACCTTCGAGGGTCCCGCGCTGGCCGGCCTTGCCTGCCGCGCGGATTCGGGCTGGCAAATCGTCATGACCACCGCCCGCGAGGGCGCGGAGGCCGGCGAGTATCGGCAGGCGGGCTCGACCAACGCCTTGGTGCTGCAGACGGCGCAGGACCTGATGGCCGGCGAGCCGCTCGATGCCGAGGCCGAGCGGAGGGCCCGCGACTCGGGCTGGAGGCCGATTCCGCGGGCGCGGTGAGCCTTCAGGATTAAATGCGCGGCTCCATCCGTTCCCGGGAGAAAGAACGGAGGAGTATCCATGAAAATCTTGGCAGCAACCGCTTTGTGTCTGGTCCCGATTGCCGCTCCGGCGCTCGCCAAGCCCGCAGCCGAGTTCAGCGCCGGCGTCGAGCACCAGTCGGGCGACTATGGGACGGGCGAGCCGGTTGACCTCACCGCGGTCCGCGGCACGGTCCGGATCGAGGAAGGGGGCTTCTTCCTGTACGGATCGCTGCCCTATCAGAGGATCGAGGCGCCGGGGAACGTCGTCGGCGGTGGCGGAACGCTGCTCGGACTGCCGATCATCATCGACCCGACCCAACCGGACACGCACGAGGTCCGCGAAGGCCTCGGCGACCTCCGCGTCGGCGCTGGCTACCGGCTGGCCGGGCCGGCCGGGATCGGCCTCGCGGTTGCCGGCGAGGTGAAGCTCCCGACCGCATCGGCCCGCCGGGGGCTCGGCACCGGCGAGACCGACGTGACGGTCGCCGCGGAGGCGAGCCGGACGTTCGGCGCCGTCACTCCCTTCGCCTCGGTCAGCTTCACCATGCCCGGCGATCCGGAAGAGTATCGGCTGCGCGACAGCCTTGCGGTCCGCGGCGGATTGGCCGCCCGGCTGGGACGCGCGGCGCGGGGATCGATCGCCTATGGCCACGCACAGAGCCTGTCGCCGCTGGTCCCCGACGAGCGGCAGGTCTCGGGCCGGCTGAACGTCGGTCTATCCGACCGGCTGTCGGTCGGGGTGCACGGCAATGCGGGCCTTTCCGACGGCGCCGCGGACATGGGCGCTGGGGTGCAGATCGGCTGGCGGCTGTTCTGAGCCCGGGAGGCGAATCGCCGCACGACCGCAGTGCCGTCCCGCCGGCGAAATGGCGATATCGATCCGTCGAGAACCTTCAGCACTCGCAGGCCCGGTCCGGAAGTCGGCGGATCAACGCCCTGCGGCGGAGTCGGTCGTCGCCGGGGGAGGAGCATTGACGGTCGGCGTCGTCGCCGGTGCGGGCGCGGCGGCGCGAGGCTGCGGCGGCGCCGGGGTCGGCCGGATCGGCTGCGGCGCGTCTGCGGGGTCGACCGTGCCCCAGCGGCCGAGCGGGCGCTGCTGGGGCTCGCTGGAGCGCGTGTCGCTACCGGTCAGCGCCCAGCGCTGGGTAGCGGAAAGGTTGCGGTCGGCGCGGGCACGCTCGGTGATCAGCGCATTGGCGGTGTCTCGGCGCAGCGGCTCGTATCGACGCAGCACCGCGCGCTGGAAGCTGTCGACGCTGCCGATCGCCGCGGCTTCGTCGGCGGCCGCCGCCGCGGCGGCGTCGCGCGAACCCGTATCGGCCGCAGCCATACGCTCCGCCATGGTCGGCTGGCCGAAGCCGCCACGCCAGTCGATGGCGGGTTCGACGCCGGCATAACGGCTCGCGAAGGCATGGGGGCGGCCCCAGCCGCCGCTCCAGCGATAGAAGATGTGCGCGCCGATCGTGGCGGACTTGACCAGGCTGGGCGCCCAGTAGGGCACGACATAGTTGGCGTGATAGTGGGTCGCCCAGCCGACGGGCGAGAAGACGTAACCGCCGAGCGCGGCCTCGGCGACCTGGCGGGCGCGCTCCCAGAGCGCCGGCATGGGCGCTCGGCGCAACGAACCGTCGCAACTGAACGTGAACTGGCAGCCGGTGATCCTCCGCGCACCTTCGAATACGACGCCGCAGACCGTCGACGGCCAAGCGGGATGGCGGACGCGGTTGAGCACGACCTGCGCCACCGCGCGCTGGCCGTCGAGCGGCTCCGTTGCCGCTTCATAATAGATGGCCGCGGTCAGGCATTCGAGCGAACGCCGGCGGTCCGCCTCGCTCGCGCCTCCGAGCAGGAACGGCCGGGCGGCGGGATTGGCGAGGTCCGACACCGGTATGGCGGCATTCCAGGCGAGCGCGTCGGTAGGCGCAATCTGCTTCAACTGGGTCGCGGCCGTGCGGGCGGCAGCCTCCGTTAGCGGCGCATGTCCCTGCCGCTCCGCCATCAAGCGCGGCGGCGGGGAATCGAAGCCACGGCCGCTGCCGTGCAGTATCATGCTGGCGCCCGCCAGGAGCCAGAGCAGCAGCATCGCGGCCAGCAATAGCGTCGCGCGCCAGTGCTCGCGTACGGCCGCGAGAAGGGGCGGGGCTGAAAGCTTCGAGGCAAACGCCGTCATTCTATCACCGGTACGAGGGGAGAGTGGCCGATATATATAATACAGCCCGGCGGCAATCTGAAGGGGGGCCGGGTGGTGGCGACCGTGCGGCGAGTCGAGGCCGCGGCGTAGCAAGACCTTCGGATGACCCGTCGCGGTTGATGGCGCAACGGGCGGTCCGTCGAAACCCCCGCGCCTTCCGTCGAAACCTGCCCCGGCACCGATCAGGTCTCACTAGTTCGCCTCCCGGCCCGGGAGTCGCCGTGCCGTCGAGGAAGGGGGAAGCCCTGTGCTGACTGCGATGAACCGTTGCTTTTTGCTGGCGAACCGAGCCGGGTCGGGGTAATGAGCGGCGACTCGTCCCGGCGGTCTCGCCGCCGCAAGTCTGGAAAACAGGCGATCCCACCGCGTCCGATCGTAGCGGCGTGCTGAGGTCGCTCCAAATCTCGACCGTCATCCTGTTCAAGGGGAAATCGTGATGAAGTCAGTCCTTCTTTGTGCCGCCTCGATCGCCGTCGCCGTTGCCGCAGGGGCGGGAGCGCAATCTCGGCCGGCGGGAGGCACCGCAACCTACTGGATGTCGGCGGAAACGATGAGCGGGTTCGCGGCGGGGGCCGCCCAAGCGAACCCCCAGAGCGTCGTCGGCGCGCTGCTCGGCGGCCGCGGCGGCGGCGCCAATCCCTCCTTCGTCCGCAACCTGCATCTGCAGCTTGGCAGCCCCCGGCGCGCAAACGGCGCCCCGAGCGCCGAGCATCTGCCGCCGGCTGGCCTCGGCGCCGGCCCGTCGCTTCCGCTCACTACGCCTCAGGCCGCGCCGCAAACGACGCCGCCCAATTACATGCCCGGAATGACCGACGGTAATATGCGCGGCCGGCTTCTGATCTATTGGGGGTGCGGCGAGCAGGCGCGATCCGGTCAGCCGGTCGAGATCGACTTTGCGCGCATGGCGCGGGGCGAGGTGCCCGCAGCCATGGCGGCGCTGAACCTGCAGCCGATGATGCCGCCCTCCCCGGCCACGTCGGCCACTTATGGCGAATGGCCGAACGAGCGGGGCCGCACGACCGTGCCGGCGACCGGCTCGCTGGTCGGCGACCATGTCGTGCGCGGCAATTATTCGCCCGAGATCCGCTTCGCGCTGGCGCAAGGGCAGGATTTCCTAGCGCCGGTGAACGTCACTTCGAATAGCCCGGCTGCGTCCGGCTCGGTGCCGGTGACCTGGCAGGCGGTGCCCAACGCGCGCGCCTATTTCGTCATGGCGACCGGCGCGCGCGAGGACGGGACGATCGTGATGTGGACTTCGAGCGAGGTGCAGGCGGCGCAGATGGCGTTCGATTACCTCTCGCAGGGGGATATCGACCGACTGCTCCAGCAGCGCGTGCTGCTCAACCCGCAGACCACCCAGTGCACGGTTCCAGCCGAAGTGGCGGGCAGCGTGCAGGCGGCGTCGCTCATGGTGAACGCGTTTGGACCAGAGGCGAATTTCAGCCATCCGGCGCGGCCCGCGAACGCGCCACGCAACTGGGCTCCGGAATGGGCGGTGAAACTGCGCACGCGATCGACCTACATGGGCATGCTCGGCATGGATATGGCGGCGATGATGGGCGGGAACCGCAATGCCCGCAGCGGCGAAGAGCCGAGCCGGCCCGAGCGGCGCCGGCGCCGCAACCCGCTGGAGCGCATCTTCGGACAGTAAGCACCGGGTGAGACCGGCGGCACCGCGACGCGACTCGTGCTTCTTGCCCGAGGGAGCGGATTGAGGTCAGGGTCAGCGCAGGCATCCAATCCCCTTCCCCGTCTGGAATCCTGTACGCCCAGCGGGTAAGGGTCCGGCAAACGACAAGGTGGAGTGGTCATGTCGGACCGGATTCCGCCCCCTTCGGGCGCGACCGAGAGAAGTCATTGCGATGCCTCGCAATATGAAGCGATGTATCGGCGGTCGCTGGAGGATCCGGATGGCTTCTGGGCCGATCAGGCCGAGCGGATCGAATGGATAAGGACGCCGACCCGTATCTCCAACTGGTCGTTCGATCCGGTCGACATCAAATGGTATGAGGACGGAACCCTCAACCTTTGCCACAATTGCGTCGACCGCCATCTGGAGGCGCGCTCGGCCGAGCCGGCGATCCTCTGGGAGGGCGACGAGCCGGGTGTGACCCGGACGCTGACCTACGGCGAGCTCTACGCCGAGGTGACGCGAATGGCGAGTTGCCTGAAGGCGCTCGGCGCCGGCAAGGGCGACCGGGTCACGATCTACATGCCGATGATTCCGGAGGCGGCGGTGGCGATGCTCGCCTGCGCCCGGATCGGCGCCATCCACAGCGTCGTGTTCGGCGGCTTCTCGCCCGAGGCTCTGCATGGGAGGATCGTCGATTGCGCGAGCCGCATCGTCGTGACCGCCGACGGCGGAAGGCGCGGCGGCCGACTGGTGCCGATCAAGGCCAATGTCGACGCGGCCGTCGACAAGGGCGCGCAGGTTGATGCCGTGTTGGTCGTCCGACACCTGGGCAATGACGTCGCGATGCAGGATGGCCGCGATCATTGGTACGACGCATTGCGAGAGACGGTTCCCGATACCTGCCCTTGCGAGCCGATGAACGCCGAGGATCCCCTGTTCATTCTCTACACGTCGGGATCGACCGGGAAGCCCAAGGGCGTGCTGCACACGACCGGCGGCTATGCGGTGTGGACCGCGGCGACCTTCCATTATGTGTTCGATTATGAGCCGGGCGAACTGTTCTGGTGCACCGCCGATGTCGGCTGGGTGACGGGTCACTCCTATGTCGTCTACGGACCGCTCGCGAACGGCGCGACGACCCTGATGTTCGAAGGCGTACCCAACTATCCGGACAGTAGCCGCTTCTGGGAGGTGATAGAGCGCCACAGGGTCAACATCTTCTATACCGCGCCAACCGCGATCCGGGCGCTGATGCGCGAAGGCGACGCGCCGGTGACGAAGCACGACCGTTCATCGCTGCGACTGATCGGGACGGTAGGTGAGCCGATCAATCCCGAGGCCTGGCTGTGGTACTGGCGAACCGTCGGCGACGAAAAGTGTCCGGTGGTCGACACCTGGTGGCAGACCGAAACCGGAGGGATCATGATCACCACCCTGCCCGGCGCGCACGACATGAAGCCGGGATCGGCGGGGAGGCCCTTCTTCGGCGTAGTGCCGCAGCTGGTCGACAATGACGGCAACCCGTTGGACGGGGCGGCATCGGGAAATCTGTGCATCGTCCGCTCCTGGCCGGGGCAGATGCGCACGGTCTACGGCGACCATGAACGGTTCGTGCAGACCTATTTCAGCCACTATCGCGGCAAATATTTCACCGGCGACGGCAGCCGATGCGACGAGGATGGCTATTGGTGGATTACCGGCCGGGTCGACGACGTGCTCAATATCTCCGGTCACCGGCTGGGGACGGCCGAGATCGAGTCCGCGCTCGTCAGCCATCCGGCCGTCGCGGAGGCGGCGGTGGTCGGCTACCCGCACGTTCTCAAGGGTCAGGGGATCTACTGCTACGTCACTCTGGTCGTCGGCGTTGACCCGAGCGATGAGCTGGAGAGGGAACTGCGCCAGCATGTCCGCGAAGAGATCAGCCCGATCGCGACGCCGGACTTGATCCACTTCACCCCCGCTTTGCCCAAGACCCGATCGGGCAAGATCATGCGCCGCATCCTCCGCAAGATCGCCGAAAACGATTATAGTGCGCTCGGCGACATCTCGACCTTGGCCGAACCGGCCCTGGTCGACGACCTCATTGCGGGCCGGCGGAACCGTTGATGGCGCCCGACCGGCCGATGCGCATCGTGGCAGGAGACATAGGCGGCACCAATGCGCGTTTCGCCATCGCCGAGCTGGTTCCGGGGCAGCGGCCGAGGCTGAGTGACGTCAAGCTCTACCCGACTGCGGACCATGACGGTTTGCCCTCCGCCTGGGAGGCGTTCGACGCCGACTTCGACGAGCCGATGCCGCGCGCTGCGGCGATCGGCGTGGCGACCGGTCTGGGCGAGGACGTGCTGCGCTTCGCCAATAACGACTGGGTGATCGACCAGCGGACGCTTGCGGGCGAACTCGGGCTCGACCGGCTGCTGCTCCTCAACGACTTCGGCGCCATGGCCCATGGCGTCAGCGTTCTCGGCCCGGACGAGCTTGGCCATATCAAGGACCCGCAAGGAGCGCTCCCCGAACAGGGCGTAACGACGGTGATCGGGCCCGGGACGGGCCTCGGCGTCGCGATGATCCTGAGACGCGGCGCCCACGTCCACATCATCGAGACCGAGGGCGCACATATGGGTTTCGCGCCGCTCGACGAGGAAGAGGAGAGAATCGAGCATGAGCTGAGGATCCGCTACGGCCGCTGCTCGGTAGAGCGGGTCGTCTCCGGCCCCGGCCTGCTCGATCTCTATCGCGCGCTCGGCGGCCGCACCTATGATGACGACATCGCTTTGTGGACGGCGGCGCTCAAGGGCAACGATCCGGCAGCGACGGAGGCGCTCGAGCGGCTGGTCAAGGCGTTCGGATCGGCCGCCGGCGACCTCGCCCTCGCCCATGGCTCGAACGCGGTGGTGATCAGCAGCGGACTTTCGAAGCGCATGGCCGTGCAGCTGCGCACCCGATTGTTCACCGGGCGCTTCGTTGCCAAGGGCCGCTACAGACGGCGGATGGAGGCGATGCCGGTGCGGCTGGTGCTACACGATCAGCCCGGCCTGCTCGGTGCGGCCGTCGCCTTCCAGCGGGAGGTGCTTGGGCGGTAAAGACGGTCCTCTGCTCCGCCGCGGTGCGCATCCTTTGCGTCCGATGGATAGCGGCGCCCCGTCAGCCTGAGTAAAGACGATTACGGACGGGAACGGCACCGCCGAACGACATCGGCACGCCCGTCCCACTCTCGGGATCCACAGCATGGATGTGGAGGTGAGGCTCGGTCGTGTTTCCGGAATTGCCGACCAGGCCGACCGGATCTCCGGCGGCGAGCCGGTTGCCCGGCGCAACCTCGACGCTTCCCCGCCGAAGGTGCGCGAGCTCCACGTTGACCTCGCCGCACTCGATCACGACATGGTTGCCGGCCGGGTTGTCGGGATCCGCCTGGGGCGGGACAAGATCGGGTAAGCCGTCGCGAGCGGAAAGAACGGTGCCCTCGCAGGGACTGACGACGGCCGCGCCGTAGATCACATAACGATCGAGATCCCCCGGCAGAATCCCGCTGGCACGGAAGCCGGCACGACCGATGGCGGTGAGGTCCGCGGCAAATTGCTGCTGTCGGTGACCGGCATGGCCGTTCAGGAGGCCGATGCCGCCCCCCTGCCCGACCATGAAGCGCCCGTCCCGGAGGGGAAAAGCCAGGGTGCGGGCTCCGGCAGGCGGCGCCATCCCCGAGGCGACATAGGCCAGGCCGGCCGAGAACAGGGCGATCGTGAGCATTGTCGTCCATTTGCTCCGAAGCAGGGACGGCCCCGCATCCACGCGCCAAGGACGCCCGCCGTGCTTCACGAGCGAACGCAGCACCGCGGCCGCGAAGACGGCCAGCAGGAGAATGCGGGTGTAATGACCCGCAATGTCCCAGCGGCCGACGAGGAAGACGAGGGCCAGGACGAGGGCTGATTCGACCACGATGAGCAACCACGCCGCCGAGGTCTGCTCGTCGAGACGCCACACCCGCCAGGCATAAAGGAGCGGCATGCCGATGCAGACCAGCAGCAGGATGACGACGAAGATCATGCTCGTCCGGCGCCGCGGGCGCTAGCCGGCCCGCGAGCCGGCCAGAGGTGCCCGGATCTCCCCGACGACGAGCTCGTCTATCTCGAGCCGCCTGATCCGCCCCGATCCAATCGAAAGACGTCCGATCGCGAAGGCGCCGACGGCAAGGGCTCCGACAGCAAGGGCGCCGATCGCCAGGGCGCCGGCTCGAGCGGCGCCGAGTGTGAGGGTAGCCGACCACTCCCCGGGCTTGGTCATGGCGCGCAGTAGGTTCATGTGATGTCTCTCCTTAAGCCCCGACTCCAACGCCTTCGGAGCATGGCCGGTTTCGCAACGTGTCGGCTCATCTCGCCAGGACCTTGTGTCGCCAGGGATCGGCCCTAGCTTCAGTCGATGGATTTCGACGACCAGCTGCGCCGCTATTTCGGGACGGCAGACCTCGCCGCACTGCCAGGGCCGGCGCTCGCCGCCGGTATCGAGCGGATGAAGGTCGACCTGGGGCTGGAGCGCGACCGGAGCCGTCGCTTCGCGCTCTGGGCGCTGCTGCACATGCTCGGCGAGGCGCCGGACCTCGACGTGACGTTCGAGAACGAGCGCGACCGCGAGGCCGCGCGCAATTTCATGGACCTGGCCCATCGGGCTGGCGAGGCCGAAGGAATGCGCTGAGGCGCGCAGGAATGGCGGCCATTGCCGGGGTGCAATTGGTCAATTCGGTAACGATTGCACGCTATGCTTACGAACCTCGGCACTCCACGAAACCCGATTCGAATTGAAGATGACTCGCGCACTTTTTCGAAGCCCCTGGAAAGCGCTCCTGCTGGCGCTGTTCGTCGGGTTCGCCTTCGGAATAGGCCAGATCGGCGAGCCGATCGAAAATATCATGCAGGCGGCGCGATTCAAGCTGCGGAGCCACCCGGCCAGCGGCTCGATCGTGCTGGTCGCAATCGACGACAGGAGCGTCGCCGAGATCGGAAAGGTTCCTTGGAACGGAGGACAGCTTGCGGGCCTCGTACAGCGGCTCGATGCGGCCGGGGCCCGGCGGCTCCATCTTGACTCCGATTTCGCGGAGCTCGGCTCGCCGGCACAGGCCGCGCAGCTGGAATCGGCATTGTCGAACTTGCGTGCCGAACTGCTGCTGCCCGCCCGCTTCTCGATAGATCTCGTGACCGGCGCTCGATCGGATCACCTGCCGCCCGCCCGCTTCGCGCGCCACGCTCGCCTCGTGAACACGAACTTGTTCGTCTGGTGGGACGGGGCGGTATGGCAGCATCCCGAAGGCGCCATCGTCGGCGGTCGTTTGCTGCCATCCCTCGGCTCCGTGCTCGGCCGATCGGACCAAATCTCTACCGACCTCTTCCACATTGATTATGCCGCCGACGTTCGGTCCCTTACCGTGGTGAGCGCAAGCGATATCCTGAACGGCCGCATTCGGCCGCAGCTGCTCGCCGGCAAGGATGTGGTCGTCGGCCGAACGGACTTCGGCGCGGAGCATCACCGGGTTCCCGGCGCGACCCACGCGCCTGCGATCCTGTTCCATCTTGCTGCCGCGGAAACGCTGCTGTCCGGGCGGCCGGTCAATCTCGGATGGGGACTTCCGCTAGTCCTCGGCCTGTTCCTCTCTGCAGCGCTCCTGCAACTGAGACGCCGCTGGATTGCCGTGACCCTGCTAAGCGCGGCTGCCGCCGCCGCAATTGCCGGCCCGATTATGCTCGAGGAGCAGCAGATACACGTCCAGATCATACCGGCGATGGCCGCCATCATTACGGCCGCCCTGATTCGCCTGGTCGCCAGCCTGCGGCGCTCCTACCAGACCCGCGGGACCACCAACATCGTCACGGGCATGCCGAACCTTCAGGCGCTGCAGCGCTCGCAGCTGAACGGCGGGGTCGTCGTCGCGGCGAGGGTCAAGAACTATGCGCAGATCACGGCGACGCTGCCGCCTCAGCAGGAAAAGGAGCTCGTCGAACAGATCGTGGCCCGGCTCGAATTCGGTGCAGGCGGGGCGACCACCTACCAGGCGGACCAGGGCGTCTTCGTCTGGGTGGCCGACAACAATATGGGCGACGGAGTAATCCAGCAGCTCGAAGGGCTCCAGGCCCTGTTCCGCAGCCCTATCGTCATAGAGACACGCCTCATCGACCTGTCGATCACCTTCGGCCTCGACGTTGACGGCTCGAGGCCGCTGGCGCAACGCGCGTCGAGCGCGCTGGTCGCCGCGGACGATGCCGCCCGCGAGGGAAAAAGGTGGGCGAGCTTCAACCCGGCCAGCGTCGAGGATGCGGATTGGTCGATGTCGCTGCTCGCACGACTCGACCACGCGATCGACAATGACGAGCTATGGGTCGCCTACCAGCCGAAGATCGATTGCCGGAGCGGCCGTGTAGTCGGGGCGGAAGCGCTGGTCCGTTGGACCCATCCGGAAAAGGGCCAGGTCTATCCGGACCAGTTCATCGCCGCGGCCGAACAGGGCGGTCGGATCGAGCGACTCACCTACTTCGTGCTGGACAATGCGCTTGCGTCCGCTGCCCGGATCAACGGCCGCCGTCGCCGATTCAGCATCGCCGTCAACCTATCGGTGCTGCTGCTCGATAGCGAGAATCTTGTCCCGACGGTCGAGGCCCTGCTTGCGAGGTATAATCTCGCACCGCAGTTGCTGACGCTCGAAGTGACCGAGACCTCGACCCTGGCAAGCGGCGCCGCTCAGATCGCCAATCTGGAGCGGCTAAGCCGCATGGGCGTCCAGCTCTCGATCGACGATTACGGCACCGGCTTCTCGACCCTCGAATATCTGAAACGGATCCCCGCCTCGGAGATCAAGATCGACCGCAGCTTCATCAGCATGCTCAACAAGTCGCAGAGCGACCGCATCATGGTCAACTCGACGATCCAGCTCGCCCATTCCCTCGGCCGCAAGGTCGTCGCCGAGGGTGTGGAGAACGAGGATATCCTGCGGGAACTGAAGCGCATGCGGTGCGACATCGTTCAGGGATTCCACACCGGGCGGCCGGTGCCCATCGCCGAGCTCATCGAGCAGTTCGGATTGAACAGGCCCAGCCGAGCAGCTTGAACCGACGCTTCTTCCGGTCCCTGTAAGCACGAGATCAGGGTCCGGCCAGCGACGCTGCAGTCTCCATTTCCATTCCTTTCGAGTCGCCGAGTCGCATCAGCGAAACGGGGCCGTTGCGCGTCCGACCGCCATTTCAGCTAAGCGCGCGCGCCCTGCCCTCGCGGTCCTGCCGCTCCGCGGCGAACGCGCCGAAGCCGGCATTCAGTGCCCAAAACCCATCGTAAACACCTGATCGCGCTAGATTTTCCGGATCGGCATGAACCTGATGCCGTCAATGCGCGTGCCGGCTGCCCCGGCTCGGGACTCGATTGTCCACAATCGGGAAAATTAATACTTTGTTTACCATCTGATCGCTGGTAAAGACGTTGTTAGGTAGAAATGACTCTGCCGGAATATGGGAGGTTGGACCATGTGGGCATGGCTTATGGGCGGCGGCTCTTGGCGCTGAACTGATCAATTACGAAACATAAAGTCCCGCCTCTGGCGGGACTTTTCATTTTAGGACCGCGGCAGGATGGAATCTGGGGCGGCAGACCGCTCCGGGGTGCCGGCGAGCACTTGCCGAAAGAACCCCCGCTCTCCGCACTTCCGAACCCGATCGGCCGGGGGCGGGCATCTGGATTCCGGGCCGGCCGATGCGGACGTCGCCGCTTCAGATGAAGGCGGCCAGGGTGGGCCCGAAAACCCACCTGATCTCCCCGTCGTCGTCACCCCCCCCGCTGCGGATCATCGTGCCAGGCACGTCGGGCCACGGCTGCTGGTCGCACTCGCGACAAAGCGGGACGGCCGCGCCGCATCCACTCCCGGCGCGCTGGGTGCGCAAACTACCGAGCTTGCGGATAGTCGCGCCTGTCGCCCCGGGGCCGGCGCGACTAGGCCTTCGCAGGCCCTCCGATCGACCAGTCGACGGCGAATGGGTCGCGAAGCGAGCCGTAGCGATCGCCCCAGAACTGATTCTCGAGGGGCATCTTGATCTCGCAGCCGGCAGCGACGGCGCGCTCCCACCAGGCGTCGGGATCGTCGACCTGGAGGTGGATGGTGAAGCCCCCCATCTCGCGTACCTTGCTCTGAGAATATTCGGGGAACTCGTCCGACATCAGAAGCGAGCCGCCGTTGATTCGCAGATGTACATGCATAAGCCGGCCATCCTCGGCCTCGTTCGTGAAAACCTCCTCGGCGGCGAACGCCTGCTTGTAGAAATCCGCGGCGTCGCGGGCGCGGCCGCCCTTCGGGTGCAGGTAGCAGGAGATCGGGCTAGGACTGGGAGGCTGATCGGTCATCGTTACTGCCCTCGGCTATCCGCATAGAGGTATGACGGGGTCTACGGCTGGCGGCAATATCGCCCACGCCAGGTCGATCGCCTCAGTCGGCATGCCGATTCCCTCCGTTGGCGCTTTGCCTCGGCGCGCGCGTATGTTAGCGCTCACATCAAATAGCCGTGAGAGCGACGACGAAAGGGGAGCGAAGCATGCGAAAGGCGCGTCACCTGTTCGGGATCTGCGCCCTGGTGCTTTCGGCAGGGCTCGCCCCTCGCTCTGCCTCGGCCCAGGACCTCGTGCTCAACGAGGCCGGTTACTTCGAGACGCAGGGCGTCAACTACCTCGTCTTCAGCAACTGGTATGACGGCCTGTTCGCCGACGCGAAGATCAGCGGCGTGGAGATCGTCCAGCGGGATTGGCGCACCGTCACCAATGGTGACGTGCGCCTTTCGGCGACGCCGGGCCAGTGGGATCCGATCGGGCGGATGATCGACCGGACCGTCGATCCCGAAAGCGGAGCGATCGAGGTGCGGCTGGAATATCCCGGTCATGATTTCCGCTACCGGATTCGTGCGGAACGGCGGCCGGGCGGGGCGATCGGCGTCGCGGTGATCCTGGACGAGCCGCTACCGGCGGCGCTGGCCGGTCGCGCCGGATTCAACCTAGAATTCCTCCCTGCCGCATACTTCCACCGCAGCTTCATGGCGGACGGAATCGGCGGGACCTTCCCACTGCATCCTTCGGCGACGATGGTCGCAAGCGGCGAGCGACTGCCTTCGAGCGGACGCGACGTGGGGCCCGGCGCGGAGGCCCTCCCCTTCGCCAGCGGCCGGACGATCGTGTTCGCGCCCGAGGATCCGGCGCGGCGTGTCACCGTGACCTCCAAAGGCGCCCCGATGAACCTCTATGACGGGCGCAATCAGGCCCAGAACGGCTGGTTCGTGCTCCGGAGCGAGCTTCCGTCCGATCGGGCAGGCCGGGTGGTCGAATGGACGATCCGGGCGAACGGCGACCCCGACTGGATACGTGCGCCGGTGATCGGCCATTCGCAGCTGGGCTATGCGCCCGCCCAGGCCAAGGTGGCGGTGATCGAGCTCGATCCGAACGACCGGCCGACCGGCCCGGCGCGGCTGCTCCGGGTAGGCGCCGATGGGACGCTGACCACCGTGCTTGAAGCGGAGCCGGAGCCGTGGGGACGCTATCTCCGGTACGATTATCGCCGGTTCGACTTCGGCGCGGTGCGTGACCCCGGCATCTACCTGCTGGAATATGGCGGCACCCGCACGGCAACCTTCCGCATCGCACCGGACATCTATGCCGAAGCCTGGCATCCCAGCATGGACGTGTTCCTGCCGGTCCAGATGGACCATATGTTCGTCAACGAGGCTTACCGGGTCTGGCACGGCGATCCGCATCGCGACGATGCCCGACAGGCACCGCTCGATCACGAGCATATCGATCTCTACCGCCAGGGGCCGACCACCGACACGCGCTTCGCGCCCGGCGAGCACATTCCCGGTCTCGCGGTCGGCGGCTGGCTCGACGCCGGCGACTTCGACCAGCGCACCCAGACCCAATATGCGGTGGTGCGTAGCCTCGTCGACATCTGGGAGCGGTACAGGCCGGAGCGCGACACGACCTGGATCGACCAGCAAAGGCGCCGCGTGGAGTTGCACGTGCCGGACGGACGGCCCGACATCCTCCAGCAGATTTCACACGGCACGTTGCAGCTCGCGGCCCAGTTCGACGCGGTCGGCCATGCCGTTCACGGCATCGTCGAGCCGGACGTGGCGCAATATACCCATCTCGGCGACGCCGGCAGCAAGACCGACGGGCTCGTCTACGATCCCTCGCTCGCGCCCGGTGAGGAGCAAGGCGGTCGCAGCGGCACGCCCGACGACCGATGGGCCTTCACCAGCCGAGCCTCAGCGCTCAACTTCGGATCGATCGCGGCACTGGCGGCCGCAAGCCGGGCGCTGCGCGGCCATGACGATAGGCTCGCGGCCCGATCGCTCGAGATCGCGCGGCGGGTCTGGACCGAGGAGCAAAGCCGACCGCCTTTCACCTTCCGCCACGGCAACACGACCGGCGGGCCGCTCGACACCGAGGAATTCACCGCCGCGGTCGAGCTGTTGATCGCCACCGGCGAGCGCGAATATGCCGACCGGATCGCGGCGTTGTGGCCGGCGCTCGCCGACCGCTTCCCGACCCACGCCGTGCTGGCGGTGCGGGCGATGCCACACATGCCGGCGAGCTTCCGCGGGCAGCTGGAGACGGCAACGCGGACCTATGCGGCCGGCGCGGCGGAGAGGTTGCGCGCCAATCCCTATGGCGTGCCGATCACCGAGGGTGGCTGGGCCGGCAACGGCGCGGTGATCCAGGCGGGACTGTTGGACTATGCGCTGCACAAGGCTTTTCCGCAGATCGTCGACGGATCGGCCGTGTTCCGGGCGCTGGACTATCTCCACGGCACCCATCCGGGGCACGATCTGTCCTTCGTGTCGGGCGTCGGCACGCGCTCGAAGGAAATCGCCTACGGCAGCAACCGGGCGGATTTCTCGTTCATCGCCGGCGGGGTGGTGCCGGGCGTGCTGATCGTCCGGCCGGACCTGCCCGAGAACAGCGAATCCTGGCCCTTCTTCTGGGGCGAGAACGAATATGTCGTGAATATGGGGCCGGCTTATGTGGCTTTGGTTCACGCGGCGATGGATCTGCTGGGAGAGGTTCGGCCAGAGTAAAGCGAACGCGCACGGCCTTCCGGGAGGGGAATGCCGACCGGCTCCATGTCCGAGACCGTTCGCATTGCCGACCTGGCCTCATTGACTGCTCGTTGCATTCCTCGCCATTGTCCTGGCGGGCGGATTTGCGATCCGGCGGTCGCGAAATAGGCTGAACCTGCCCCTCCACCATCCTCGCGGGTGTCCCCCCTTCCCTCAGCCTGCGGCGACTGGGAGGAACCGGGACCTCAACCCTCCTTGGCCGAGCAATATTCGTCGAGAAACGCCTGGTGCTCGGGCAGCTTCGCCACGGCGCGGTCGATACTGGCGCTGATGTCGGCGAGGGCCTGGCGGAGCTGGTCGGGGCGCATGAGGCGGGCGAGGTGATGATAGCCGCGGGGCTGGAGGCCCTGGCCGAGCATGACCTGGACCCAGCTGTCGACGCGGAACAGCTCGTCCGAAGCCTGGTAGGCGGTCGCATTGTCGCGGAAGAGCGCGATCCGCTGGGCGAGCGAGTCCGGTATGTCGAGATCGCGCATCCGCCGCCAGAAGTCGCCGTCGTCGCGCTCGGTCAGGTGATAATGGAGGATGATGAAGTCGCGTATGCCCTCCGCCTCGCGCCGCGACTGTTCGTTGAAGCGGTCGATCACCGCCGGGCTGACACCCGCGAAGGGAAAGTTCTGGATCAGGCGCGTCACCGCCACGTTGATGAGGTGGATGCTGGTCGACTCGAGCGGCTCGACGAAGCCGCTGGCGAGGCCCAAGGCGATGCAATTACGGTCCCACACCTTCAGGCGGCGCCCGGCGCGGAAGCGGATCAGGCGCGGGTCGGTGATGAGTTCGCCCTCGAGGCGGTCGAGCAGCATGCGATGCGCGTCGTCTTCGGACAGGTGATCGCTGCAGTAGACGAACCCGTTGCCGACCCGATGCTGGAGCGGGATCCGCCATTGCCAGCCGGCCTCATGCGCGATGGCGCGCGTGTAGGGCAGAGCGGGGCCCACCGAGCGGGTCTGTACCGCCAGCGCGCTGTCGGTGGGGAGCCAGTGACTCCAATCCTCGAAGCCCGCCTTCAACGTCTGCTCGATCAGCAGGCCGCGAAACCCGGTGCAGTCGATGAACAGGTCGCCCTCAACCGTCTCGCCGGACTCGAGCAGCAGGGCGTGGATGAACCCGGTCTCGGTATGCTGGCGGACCTGTTTGATCTTGCCTTCGATACGCCGGACGCCGGCGGTTTCGGTGAGGGCGCGCAGGTAGCGGGCGTAGAGTGAGGCCTCGAGATGGTAAGCGTAGCTGAGCTTGCCATCCGCTCCCGTATAGAACTTGCCGGCTTTGGCGGCCTGAAGCTCGAAGCAATAGTCGCCGAAGTCGCCGGCAAATCCCTGCGCACGTCCTTCCAGCCAGAAATGCTGGAAATCCCCCATCCAGGTGGATTTTCCGGTGATGCCGAAGGCGTGGAAGTAGCGTTCGCCAATTCGGCCCCAATCCTCGAACGATATGCCGAGCTTGAAGCTCGATCGGGTAGCGCAGACGAACTCGCGCTCGTCCGCTCCAAGGAGGTGGTGGAACGTTCGGGTGGTGGGGATGGTCGATTCCCCGACGCCGACCGTGCCGATCTCGTCCGATTCGACGAGAGCGATGTCGACCAGAGGCCCGAGTTGCCGCGCCAGGGCAGTCGCGGCGAGCCAGCCGGCCGTGCCCCCTCCTGCGATGACGACACGTTTCACCTTCTGCCCCTCCAAGCCCGTCCTCCCTCAGCGATTAAGGCGATTGAGCAGCAGGGCGCGCAGGCGGCGCGCTTTGGCCTCGTCGAGCGGACCCAGGTCGCCGCGGGCATGCTTGGGCAGATGCGCTGCGGCACGATCCGCCGGCCCGAAGACATAGTGATCGAACAGCGCCCGCCACGCCCTTTTCTCGGGCTCCGGCCGGTCACGAAGGCTGAGCAGGCCATGAAGCAAGGTGTTCATCGGCGTGTCGATGAAGGCCGGCGTCGGGTTCCACCAATAGTTGATCATCACGTTGAAGTCGTCGAGCGCCTCGACATGGTGCCACCAGAGCGCGGGATAGAAGAGCACGTCGCCGGTCTCGAGCTCGGCCACCCGCGCTGCGGCGAGGGCAGAGGCGAAGCGCGGATAGGTTTCGAGGTCGGGGGCGCGAAGGTCGACCATGCTGACCACCTGGCCGCCGGGCGTCGGCTCGAGTGGTCCAGGATAGAGATTATGCACCTGGTCGGGCGGGAAGAGGGTGAATCGCCGTCGCCCCACCATGCAGCAGGCCAGATTGTTCGACATGTCGTAATGGGTCGAAGCGATGGTCCGGTTGCCGATCCAGATGCTGACCAGCGGCGGGACGGGGCCGAAGCAGGCAGGGTCGAGGCCGAGATCATTCTTTGCCCTCAGGCCGGGCAGATAGAGGTCGAGATCCGTCGAGCCGATGTAGAAGCTCGGGCCGTCGGCTTCCCCAAGATGCGCCGCGATACGATCGAGGAATTGATGGAGCGGAACGCGGCCCGCTTCGAAGTTGAGGCCGGTCAGGTCCTGATTGTAGAAGAAGCGGCCGCCAATTTCCGGGCTTCCCGTGTAGCCGACGACGGGCCTGCCACCATCGAAGGATTTGAGATAGTCGATGGCCGCGGCCGCGGATTCGCGACCACGCATGACCAGGGACCAGTTTGCCGCGAGCCCTTTGAGCACGACCGGCTGCTGCGCCTCGAGCAGGGAGTCGAGCGAGAGATCGCCCGGCGCTACGCCCGCTTCCTCCCGAACCTTCATCGCGGTTCCAGCTTCGGCCTGGGGCGATTGGTTCATGCTCTGCGCCGCCGGTTCTTGAGCTCGATCAACCGGCTCACATTACCGAGCGAAGCCGCGGCCAAAAAGGCCGCGCGCAGGAACCCGCCGCTGTGCAGCCGCTCCAACGCCGCCCCGTCCAGGGCGGCGAGCCGGGCTTCGTCGATCGTATGAACGTCCGGAACGACATATTGCTCGGCGTCGTCGAGCTGGATCTCGACGGCCACGGGCCTGATCAGGTCCAGTGCTCCGAACGCCGCGAACATCGGACCGCTAACCTCCAGCCCTTGGTGTATCACCCGCAGGACGGTTGAGACATGTTCGAGATAGGGCGAGTTCCCGCCTTGCGGACGGAAGACGGGCTCGCCCTCGATCCTGCTTATTCGCGGGTGATCGAGGTCGACATGGATCATCGGCTCGCGCCGGATCTCGCCCCCTTCCTCACGCGCCTGAAAGCCGATCATGAACGGACCGCGTCGCTGCACGGCCGGGACGTACCGCGCCTTCCAACCTTCTGCGTCGAGGAAGAGATTCTCATCCTTTTCGAGGCCGAGCAAGGCCACGGACTGGAAGTCGCCGCTCGAATCCCTGCGGAACAATATCGGATATTCCCGCTGAACCTCCTCATACTCGGTGGGGAAGACCAGCACCTGGTTGACCGAGTCGCCAAATTCAGGCGCGTGGCGGGTCACGACCCGCAGGTCGGCATGGTCGATATTGTTGAGGAGGACGGCGTTGGTCATGTGCTGGCTTCGGGGCCGGACACGCGGCATGCGGCGGCCGGGGCATGATGGAACAATAAGGGAAGAGGCTCAACGGAGCCGAGAAAAGAAGTCGAAGTTCCGCCGCGACGGGAAAGCCTCGGAGAAAAGATGGAGGGGCTGACTATTGCCATACCCCTCCACCACCCTTTGGACCTGGTGAGCAGGCCGCCGCTGGCAAGCTAGAACCGATATCGCGCCCCGAAGATGAAGCGCGGCTTCAGCTCCTGCGCGAACCAGAGGTTGCTGCGGTCACGGCCGTAGGTCACGACCGGCTCGCTGGTGATGTTGATCGCCTCGAAGGCCAGCGAGATGCGATCGGTGACGTCGTAGCTGATGTTCAGGTCCAACGTTCCGAACGGCGCGACGAACACGGGATTACGGTCGCCGCCACCGCGATTGGTCGCTGCCAAGAACTTGTCGCGCCAATTATAGGCGAGACGGGCCGAGAAGCCGTAATTCTCGTAAATCAGGGTGACGTTGTAGCTGTCGCTGAGGCCGAGCAAGGCGAACTGGTCGACGCTCGGATCGGCCCCGACGTCGATCGTCACGTCGCCGTTCACCATCGTGTAGGAGCCGGCGACTCCGAAGCCGGTATCGCCGAGAAAATATTGCCCGGCCAGCTCGATGCCGTGGATCTCGCCCGTTCGATTGTTGACCGGCTGCTGCACGGCGAACTGGAACAAGGGGTCATCCTCGTTCGGAACGATGTCGACTTGCGCCAACAGCTGGTCCACGAAGCCCTGATCGAGCTCGCCGTCGGAGAAGTTGGCCTGGAACTCGTTCGTGGCCGCGGCGACGTCGCCGCCATTCTGGACGATCAGGGCGGTCATCGTGAACAGATGCACGTCGCTGGTATCGATGCCGAGAGTCCGCAGCGCCTCCAGGGCATCGCCCGAGCGGGTACCGGGCAGACCAGAACCCGGGTCGCGCAGGCCGAACAAGGTCTGCGAGACCTGCGCCGAACCGACGAAATTCTTGACTCGCTTCAGGAAGTAGCCCGCCGAAATGTAGCTGGATGGCGCGAAATACCACTCCGCTGCGATGTCGAAATTGGTGGAGATCAACGGATCCAGGTCGGCATTGCCGCTGTTGCCGGAAGCCACGCCGCCGAGCGCCGTTGGCCGAGGCGGCGGATTGGCCGCGTTCGACACGAACAGATTGCCGAAGTCCGGCCGGGCCAGAGTGCGGCTCGCCGAGGCGCGCAAGATCACGTCGTCGACGATCTCGAGCCGGAAATCGACCGCCGGCAGGAAGTTGCTGTAGCGACCCTCCTGGGTAATCGGCTGGAAGGTGGCGGAGACGATGCGAGAAAAGTCGTTGTCCGAACGCCAGATGATGTTCTCCGGCACGGCCGCGAGCGCGGTCGAGTCGACGCGGGTCTCCTCGTAGCGCGCGCCCGCCACGACCGTGGCCGGACGCCCGCCGATGTCGCCGCTCCAGGTGAGCTGGCCATAAATGGCCCAGATCTTTTCCTCGACGGTGTTGAAGTCGTCACTCGTGACACTCACCGGCCTGCCCCGCTGGACGTAAGCGGCCGACAGCGCCTCGTAGAGGTCGACCGCATTTCCGCGGAATCCGATGAGCGAGGCCCCCGAAGCCTGGGGATCGAAGTGATCGAACCGGCAGGTTCCGCAGAAGACCTCGACCAGTCCCGGCGCGAGCTGCTGCACGTCGCCCGGATTGTCGATGCCCCAGTCGCCGAGGATCTGCTCCGTCTGGACCCGGGCGCTCGTCATGCGCGAGTCGATATAGTCGCCGCCGACGTCCAGCCGCAGGCGATCGTCGATTTCCCACCCGATATCGGCCCGAAGCTCGCGGATCCGATGCCTTTGCCTGGAGGCGTTGGTGCGCCCGACCTGGCTGCCCAGATCGCCGACATCGAGCGTGCCGTTGCCGTTGCCCTTGATCGAGTCGTCGATCGAGATGCTCTGGACCGGAAAGCCGCCGCTATAGTCGACCGAATGGGCCGTGATCACCGGCGCGCCGATGCTGACCAGGGTCGAGCTTGTCCCGTTCGGCGCGTTGGGGCGACTGTTCGCTTCGGAAATGTGCCCGTCGAGATTAACGGTGATGGCGTCGGTCACCTCCCAGCGGGCGTTAACGCCATAGGATTCGAGCGTATCCTCGACGGCTCGGAACTGCTGCTCGAAGCCGGCATCTTTCACGCCCGCGATATTCTCCTGGAGAAACACCGTCGTGGCGACCACGGGATTGTCGTCGAAGCGGACCTGCGCGAACGGCCGGTTGAACCAGTTGGTCTGATCGGTCCGCTGCTCCTCCAGGCGATTGCGCGCGTACAGGGCGTCGGCGGTAAGGGTGAGGCCGTCGAACGGCCTGAACTGGATCACCGCCTGGCCGTTGATCCGCTCCCGCTCCGACTCGGAGAAATGGTAGCGGCTGTCGCTGGGTATCGACACGAGCGGATCGCCCTCGGGCAAATTCTCGATCTGGGTATTGGCATTGACGAAGGTGGTACCCTCGAGGAAGGCGCTGAGGCGCCGGATGTTCCAGTTGTTCGACGTCGCGCTCGCCGCAGCGCTGTCGCGCCGCTGATAGGCGCCGAAAAGCGAGATGCCGATCCGCTCGCTTGGATCGACCCAGCTGAGCACGCCGGAGACTTCGGGGGTCACGTCATTGCCGCGATCGACGCTCGAATCGTGCACGGCGCGCACACCGATGCTTCCCGACAATCCGGTGAGGCCGACGTCGAGCGGCCGGTTGGTGACGACGTTGATGGCCGCGCCGATGCCGCCCGATGGAATGGCCGGACGCCCCGTCTTGTAGACTTCGAGCGTCCGCACGCCTTCGGAGGCGAGATTGGAGAAGTCGAAGGAGCGGCCCGTCGCGCGATTGAAGTCGACGCTCTGGTCGCCGCCGACGACGTTCACGTTTGAGGCCGGCATCTGCCGGCCGTTCAGCGTGACAAGATTGAAGGCTCCGCCAAAGCCGCGCACCGTCACCTCGGAACCCTCGCCATTGACGCGGTCGATCGACACGCCGGGGATGCGTTGGAGCGACTCGGCGAGGTTGGTGTCGGGGAATTTGCCGATATCCTCTGCGGAAATGGCGTCGACGATGCCCTCGGAGTTGCGGCGGATGTCGATCGCGCGATCGAGACTGGCGCGGATGCCGGTGACGATGATGGCTTCCTCGCCGTCGGCGGCCTGCGCCCCTTCGGTCGGTGAGGCGGTCTCTTGATCGCCCGCATCCTGAGCCGAAGCGGGCGCGGCGATCAGCGCGAAGGCCGATACGCCTGCGGCCAGGGCGGTGCGGAGCAGCGGGAGCGTCCGTGATCCCTGGCGGGCGGACGGATTCCGGGTATCGAGTGCGCGCATATATCCTCCCCTTGTTGCCAGCTCTTTCGGCCGGCTCATGTCATGTCATGGCGCGCGATATCTGGTAGCGCTACCACCATGCAATTGTTAGCGCTACCACCAACCATGCCAATGTCAAGCCTCCGGCGAAACAAGTTCGCGATATGACCAAAAAGACACAGTCGCCGATCAGCGGCCGGCCACAAGCCCCGCGAAACCCTAGCCGGTTGGAAGGCGAGTGGATGACCCAGTCGATCCCGCCAAGCCCTCAGATCGCTCGGGCGATCACTTCCTTCATGATCTCGCTGGTGCCGCCGAAGATGCGGGTGACCCGGGCGTCGCGCCACAGCCGTGCGATCGGATATTCGTTCATGTAGCCGGCCCCGCCATGGAGCTGCAGCGCGGCGTCGCACAGGTCCCACTGGAGCTCCGTGTGCCAGAGCTTGGCGGCGGAGGCTTCGGCGGCGGTGAGCACTCCCGCCATATGCCGGCCCAGCGCCCAATCGAGATGCGCCCAGCCGACCTGCAGCCTCGCGGCCAGGTCGGCGAGGGTGAAGCGCGTATTCTGGAACTCGAAGATTGCGCGGCCGAACGCCTTGCGCTCGCGGGTGAAGCGGATCGCCTCGTCGAAGGCGCGCTGGGCGACCGCCTGGGCGCCGATCGCTATGGCGAGCCGCTCCTGCGGGAGCTGGTTCATCAGATAAGCGAAGCCCATCCCTTCCGCGCCGAGCCGGTTGGACTGCGGCACCCTCAGGTCATGGAAGAAGAGCTCGGACGTGTCCTGGCCGTGCAGGCCGATCTTGTCGAGGTTGCGGCCTCGGCCGAATCCGGGGCGGTCCGATTCGACGAGAATCAGGGAAATGCCCTTCGCTCCTTCCGCGGGGTCGGTCTTGGCGGCAAGAATCACCAAATCGGCATGCTGGCCGTTGGTGATGTAGGTCTTGGAGCCGTTGATCAGATAGTCGTCCCCGTCCTTCACCGCGACGGTGCGGATGGCCTGGAGATCGGAGCCGGCCCCGGGCTCGGTCATCGCGATCGCGGTCGGGGTCTCGCCGGAGATCATCCGCGGCAGCCAGTGCCGTTTCTGCGCCTCCGAGCCGTAAGCAAGGATATAAGGGGCGACGATGTCGGAATGGAGCGAGATGCCGGCGCTGGAGCCGACATAGCCCAGCTCCTCGTCGATCACCGCGTTGAAGCCGAAATCGAGACCGAGCCCGCCATAGGCCTCCGGCACGTTCGGGCAGAGCAAGCCGGCCTTTCCGCTCTTCGTCCAGAAGTCTCGGTCGATGATGCCCTGGTTTTCCCACCGATCGAGATGCGGGATCAGCTCGCGCTCGAAGAAGCGGCGGACCTGCTCGCGGAACATCTCGTGCTCGGTGGTGAAGGTCGTGCGGCGGGACGTGTCGAGCATCGTCATGAATTACAGCTCCTCGAATCGCGGCGCCGGACGGGGTTCGACGAGGCCGTCGCGCTCGACGAACGTGCCGCGGGCGGCGTTGTGCGGATGAGCCGGCGCTTCCGTCATCGACAGGACCGGGGCGAAGCAGGCGTCGCTGCCTTCGAGCAGGTCGCACCAATGGTCGCGCGGATGTTCGCTGAACCGGGCGGCGAGCTCGTCGTGCAGGCCCGGATCGCCCTGGGCCGAGCGGAGGCCGAGCTTCGCCTTCAGGGCCGCGAAGAATGGCGGCTCGAGCGCGCCGACCGAGACCCATTTTCCGTCGGCGCATTCGTAGCAGTCGTAGAAGGGCGCGCCCGAATCGAGCAGGTTCGCGCCGCGCTCGTCTCTCCACATTCCGGCGGCGCGCAGAGACCAGGTCTGGGCCGCGATCAAGGCGGCGCCGTCGACCATCGCGCAGTCCACGACGCAGCCCTTCCCGGTCGCGCGGGCGGAAAGGATGGCGGCCAGCATCGCGAAGGCGAGCATCATCCCGCCGCCGCCGAAATCGCCGACCGCATTGGCCGGCGGCGTCGGCGGCGCGCCGGCGCGGCCATAGCCGTGCAGATTGCCGGCGAGCGCGATATAATTGATGTCGTGCCCGGCGGCGGCGGCGAGCGGCCCGGATTGGCCGAAGCCGGTCATCCGGCCGTAGATCAGGCGCGGATTTTCGGCGCACAGCCTCTCGGGTCCCAGCCCGAGCCGCTCCATCACGCCCGGACGAAAGCCCTCGATCAGCCCGTCGGCCGCGGCGACGAGCGCGCGCAGACGCGCGGCGTCGCCTTCCTCCTTGAGGTCGAGCGCGAGAATCTCGGCGCGGTTACGGCGCAATATGTCCTTGTCGGGCGGAATGGGCGGCACCGAGCCGGCACGCTCGACCCGGATCACCTCGGCGCCGTGATCGGCCAGCATCATTGCCGCGAACGGCGCTGGCGCCAGGCCCGCCAGTTCGATGATTCGTATGCCTTTCAGCGGCTGCACGGGCCCTCCCCCTGGCCTGCGATATTAGAGCAATATCAAGGCTGGCGGCCATGCTCTGCGAAAATGAGCGGTTGGAGAAGTGGCTAAACCGGATCGCGGCTCTCGAAGTCGTCCCGATCCCGGTCGCGGCGCGTCGCGACAAAACTCATCCAGTATAATGAAGATGAGCAAAAAGCGGCATAGGTTCATGACCTTAGGTCTCGAACAGGAGTCTCGAATGGCTCAATACCATCTGTACTATCTCAGGCAGGGGATGCTCGTTGGTTCCGGAAATATCGAGGCGTCCGACGATGCTGAAGCCGCGCGGATCGCCCGCGAACAGGGTGGCGGCCAGGTGATCGAGATATGGAACGACCACCGCCGCGTCCGTGTCGTTTCTCAGCCGAGCACGCCGGAACGCAGGGTTGGCTCGGCAGCTTGAAGACCTTTCCCGCTGCCGGACAAGGCGATGATCCAGGCCGAGGCGCGTCAGACGGCTCCGCCACGCCAGGTCGGCATCGGGCGCTCGCCAATCGCCACCTCGACTGCTGCACGAGCGAGGAGACGGGTTGAATCGAGAGTCGGGAGCGGCGAGTCCTCGGGCGCGACGAGCAACGGAATCTCGGTGCAGACCAGAGCCACGGCATCGCATCCCCGCGCCGCCAGCTTTTCGATGATCCGGACGTAGGCGGCGCGCGATTCGTCCGTGAAGATGCCGAGACACAATTCGTCGAAGATGATCGCGTGAATGGTTGCACGCTCGGCTGCCTCCGGGATTTCCCAGGCCACCCCGCGGCGACCCAAAGCCCCTGGGTAGACCGGGCCGCTCATCGTCCAGTCGGTGCCGAGGATACCGACCTTGTTTCGGCCGTCCGCGACTGCTCGATCGGCAACGACCTCGGCTATGTGGAGGGCCGGTATGGCGAAGCGCTCGCCCGGCGCCTCCAGCGCGATATGGGCCGTGTTGTCGGGAAGCACGAAGAAGTCGGCGCCCGCCGCGGCGAGCTTGCGCGCGTCTGCGAGAAAGATGGCGCGCAACGTCTCGAGATCGCCTGTCGCCCACGCTTCCAGAGCATCGTGCATCGGAACGCCGGTCAGGGTGATTTCGGGATGATTGTGCGCACCCAAGCGGCGGACGCCCTCCATCCAGGCGGTGCGATAGCACAGGGTCGCGCCTTCGGCGCTGTGGGCGAGAATACCGATATGCTTCGCCGCCATGCACCTCGTCCTTTCGGTCAGCGCGGCGCCATCCGGATGGCGCCGTCGAGCCTCACATATTCACCGTTGAGATAGGGATTTTCGGCCATGAAGATGGCCAGACGGGCATATTCCTCGGCTCGGCCGAGCCGCTTTGGAAAGGGCACCTGGGCGGCGAGCGCATCCTTCACGTTCTGCGGCATCATCGCCACCATGGGCGTTTCGAACACGCCGGGAAGGATGGTGTTCACGCGAATTCCCTCATTCATCAGGTCGCGCGCGATCGGCAGCGCCATTCCGAGCACTCCGGCTTTGGACGCACTATAGGCGGCCTGACCGATCTGCCCGTCCTGGGCGGCGACGCTGGCGGTGTTGACGATCAGCCCCTTCTCTCCGTCTTCGAGCGGATCGAGATCGGCCATCCCCGCGGCCGAGGCGGCTAGCACCCGGAAGGTGCCGATAAGGTTGATCTGGATGGCCAGCTCGAACTGCTGCATCGGATAGCGTCTGATCTCGCCCGTCTGCTTGTCCCGACCGACGGTCTTCATCGCATTGGCGACCCCGGCGCAGTTGACGCAGATCCGCTCCTGCCCGTGCGCCTCGCGGGCCCTGGCGAAGCCCGCATCGACCGCCTCGTCCGAGGTGACGTCGACATGAGCGAAGATCCCGCCAATCTCTCCGGCGACCTTTTCGCCGCGGTCGGCGTCGCGGTCGAAGACTGCAACCTTTACGCCCTTGGCCGCGAGCGCCCGGGCGGTCGCTTCGCCGAGGCCGGATGCGGCGCCGGTAACCACGGCGGAGATATTGCTGTCGAGTTTCATGGCTTTCCCTTTCTGCTTTGAGCTCGCCTTAATCGCTGCGCCGCGGGATGGAAGGGGCCGGCGGGCTAGTTCCCGGGCCTACGGTGCCGCGCCCTTACGCGATCATGCGAGATTCTCGACGATAGTCACGTTGGCGATACCGCCGCCCTCGCACATCGTCTGCAGCCCCCAGCGCCCGCCGCGGCGCTTCAGCGCATGCGTCAGGGTCGCCATCAGCTTCGCGCCGGAGGCGCCGAGCGGATGGCCCAGGGCGATCGCGCCGCCATGGACGTTGAGCCGGTCGGGATCGGCTTCGATCTCCCGGAGCCAAGCGAGCGGCACCGGGGCGAACGCCTCGTTGACCTCGTAAAGGTCGATGTCGGCGATGCTGAGGCCGGCGCGTTCGAGCGCGCGGCGCGTCGCCGGAATGGGTTCCTCGAGCATGATGACCGGATCGCCGGCGGTTACGGTGAGGTTGTGGATTCGCGCCACGGGAACCAGACCGTGCGCCTTCAGCGCCGCTTCGCTGACCACGAGGACGCCGCTCGCGCCGTCGCAGATCTGGCTGGCATTGGCGGCGCTGATGCGGCCGCCTTCCTTGAGCAGCTTGACCGAACCTATTCCTTGCAATGTCGCGTCCGGCCTTATGCCTTCGTCCCGGTCGTGGAGCCGGCTTGCCCCGTCCTCGCCGGTCACCGGCAGCGCGATGATCTCGTCGGCGAAGGCGCCTTCCTCCGTGGCACGAGCGGCCTTGCGATGGCTCTCCAGCGCGAAGGCGTCGAGATCTTCGCGACGGAACTGATATTTCTCGGCGATCATCTCGGCGCCGACAAACTGGCTGAACATGGCGACGCCGAACCGCTCCTGGATGCTCTTCGGGAACGGACCACCGAGGCCGGCCTGCGTCGCCAGCGTCACGGGCGAGCCCATCGGCACGCGGGTCATGGATTCGACGCCGGCGGCGATCACGACGTCCTGCGTGCCGCTCATCACCGCCTGGGCGGCAAAATGGATCGACTGTTGCGAGGAGCCGCACTGCCGGTCGATGGTGACCGCCGGCACGCTGACGGGCAGCTTGCTGGCGAGGACGGCGTTCCGCCCGATGTGGAAGGATTGCTCGCCGACCTGGCCCACACATCCCATGACGACATCGTCGATCGCGGCCGGGTCGATGCCGGTCCGGTCGACCAGGGAATCGAGAATGCGCGCAGCCATGTCGGCGGGATGCCAGTCCTTCAGTGCGCCGCCCTTGCGGCCGCCGGCGGTGCGGACCGCATCGACGATATAGGCTTCGGGCATGGTGTCTCCTTACGTTTACGTAAGCGTGTTAGCGAGGGAGGCGCGGCAGAGGCAATGCCGGAACGCTTGGAGCGACGTCGGTAGAACCACCCCCTGGGTCGCAAATCCGGCAGACCATGCTTGCGGCAGGACGTCGCGGACGGCTGAAGCGAGCCTGGGGCGGCGCTGCGGAAAGCGACGCTATCAGCGCTCGACCGGCCGAGCCGTGGACAGGCCGCATCTGGAAGGCCGTGGCCCGAGACGCTATTGCTTGCTGGAGAACGAGGCGGCACCCGATGGCAGACAATCCTTTCACCCGGCATCCGCGCGAGGTCGGCGAAACCTATTTCGAGCATATGGGCGTCGCCGCCCGGGTAGGGCTCCGGCTCGCGGCGGGCGCCCTCGCCTGCTTCGTGCACGCGATCTTCCCGTTCCTATGCGAGCGCACCGGCAGCCGGACTATCGAGAAGCTCCACCGCCAGATTCACGGCCGGGTGGACGCGCCGAACTGGGAACGGCACCCGATCATCTGACCGGGAAAGAATTCAGAAGCTGAAGCTGATGCCGACCGCGGCGATTCCGCGCTGGCGCGGCTGCAACGCCATGGGATGGCGTTCGGCTTCGATGTTGGTGCGCTGCCGCACATATCCGGCGATCGAGAAGCGGCCGACACCCAATTGAATATTGTCGTCCAGCGGAAGGGCAGCGATCAGCCCGTCCCGGCCGGAAGACCCCGGCTCCGCCAACGCGGCATTCCCCTCGCGCAACGCCGCCTGAACGTCGGGCTCGGTCGAGTCGGTCGAGTCCGATGGCGCGGCGTCGAACCGATTGGGCGGCGCCGAATTGCCAGTCTGCGCCATGACCGGAGCGGCCGCCATCAGCGCCAACGACGATATCCACACGGTGCCGCATCGGTGCGCAGTCATGCTTCCCGGACCCCTTATGTCCTGTTTCAGGGTAAGCGCCGCAGGCCGGAGGAAGGTTCCCGCGGCTTACCTGTCTCGGCAAGTATCTGGCTCGACGAAACGAGGCTTTCGCACGGCGAACGGAGGAGGAGGCGGCTCGCTCGCGAGCCGACCGACCGGGCGCGAGGGTAGATGCGTCTCTTGGGAGCGGTCCTCAAAGGTTGAGGCGCTTGCGGTCGGCAAGGATGCTGCGGGCGGCATTGTGGCCGGGTGCGCCGGTGACGCCGCCGCCTGGATGCGCACCGGAGCCGCACAGATAGAGACCATGAAGCGGCATGCGGTAGTCGGCAGCCCCGAGCATCGGCCGGTTCGAGAAGATCTGGTCGAGCCCCATCTTGCCGTGGAAAATATCTCCGCCGACGAGGCCGAAGCGGCGTTCCAGGTCGATCGGAGACAGCGCCATTCTCCCGACGATGCTCGCGGAGAAGCCGGGCGCGTAGCGCTCGACATGAGCGATGATGGCGTCGGCGGCTTCCTCCCGGCGGTCATCCCAGCCGCCCGGGACGTCGTAGGGGAAGTGCTGGCAGAACAGGCTTGCGACGTGAGCGCCGGCCGGAGCCAGGCTGTCGTCCAGGGTCGAAGGGATCAGCATCTCGACGATGGGTTCGCGCGAATAACCCTGCGTCCGGGCGCTGAGCCAGGCCCGGTCCATATAGTCCAGCGACGGAGCGACGATGATCCCGGCGGTCAGATGGTCCCCGGGGTCGGGAAGACTGGTGAAGCGAGGCAGCTCCGACAGGGCGACATTCATCCGGAAGGTGGCCGATTCGCTCGCCCAGCCGGCCATCCTCCGCGACACCGGCTTCGCCACGGCGCCTTCCGGAAGCAGCCGCCCGAACAGCAGCTTCGGATTGACGCCGGCGGCTACCGCCTTGGCACGCCAGGTCCGGCCGGCCGAGACGGCACCCGCCGCGTACGCCGTGCCGCCGCGAGTCTCGACCACGATCTCGTCGACCGCCGCGTCGAGGACGATTTCGACACCCTTCCCGCGGCAGGCCTTCGCCATGGCCTGGGTGATCGCGCCCATCCCGCCGATCGCATGGCCCCAGGCGCCTTCCACCCCCGCCGCCTCCCCGAAGACGTGGTGAAGCAGGACATAAGCCGACCCCGGGGATTCGGGGCTGGCATAATGACCCACCACGCTGTCGAACCCGAACAGGGCCTGGACCAGATCGTGGCTGAAATAGCGGCGCAAGATATCGGCGGCGGATTTGGTGAAGAAGTCGACCAGGTCGCGCTGGCCCTCGAGACCTAATCCGTTGACACCGGAACCGAGCCGCAGCAGCCGCGGCAGCTCGGAAAGGCCGCCGCCGGCGTTGGGCGGCGAGCGCAGCAACCACTGCCGCACGATCCCGACGACTCTGTTCAGCGCAGCCGAATAGGCTTCGTAATTGCCGGCGTCGGCGGAACTGTGGCGGGCGATCTCGCGCTCCGTCAGGCCGCCCCGCCCGGCGAGCAGATAGTCGGCGCCTTGGGTAGGGAGGAAATTGTCGATCTTGCGAAGCACCACCTTGAGGCCGTGCTGGTAGAGCCGCATGTCGCCGATGATCTTCGGGTTCAGCAGCCCGACCGTGTAGCTGGCGGTGGAGTTGCGGAAGCCGGGATGGAATTCCTCGGTCACCGCAGCGCCGCCGACCACGCTTCGGGCCTCCAGCACGACGACCTTCAATCCCCGCTCCGCGAGATAATAAGCGCAGACCAGGCCGTTATGCCCCGCGCCTATGATGAGCACGTCGCAGCCGATGGAGCGCCTTGCGTTCATCGCTCCGCGCTAGCTCCGGACGCGGCTCTCGTCACGCGAGATCGAGCCGCTCCGTCGCGAGCTGGAACGAAGCGGATCAGGTCCTCGTCGCCCTTGCCCTGTTCGTGCCTTCGACGCTGAATGCGCCCGGGCCGGCGACGACGAAATAGAGGAAGATGAAGCAATAGAGGATCGCGGCGTCGCCGCCGTTGGCGACGGGGAAGGGATTGTCCGGCGCAAAGTGAAAGCCCCAATAGGCCACCGCCATCTCGCCCGAGGCGATGAAGGCTGCCGGACGGGTGAACAGTCCGATCATGATCAGCGCCCCGGCGACCAGCTCGATCAAGCCGCCGATTCCGACAACGGAGAGGAGTTCCACCTGGCCTGGCTGCGCTCCGGGTGGGAAGCCGAACAGCTTCACCAGACCATGCGAAAGGAAGAGCAGACCGGTGACGATTCTGAGGATGCCGAGAAGCTGCGGCTGATATCGCGAGAAGCTATTGAACATCTGGTCGTGTCTCCCCTGCTCGCTGGTCCAGGCAGCAGAGCATGGCAGGACGGTTCGGGCAAGGGGCGATGAGCGCGGTGTGGCCGGTGCAGCGGGCGCGGTTGCCGGTTTCGAAGGAGCCCGCGAGCCGATATTCCTGCGGCCGATTCCGCTCGCGAAGCTGTTTTCCGATCACCGCATCAGCACGAGCTCTTCGGACATGGTCGGATGAAGCGCGATCGTTTCATCGAACTGCGCCTTGGTGAGGCCGGCCTTGACGGCAATCGCCGCCGCCTGAAGGATTTCGGGGGCGTCCGGGCCGATCATATGGATGCCAAGCACCTTCTCGGTCTCCTCGTCCACGATCAGCTTGTAGAGCGCGCGCTCGTTGCGGCCCGCCAGCACATTCTTCATCGGCCGGAAGTCGGCGACATAGGTCTTGTATTCGCCGACCCGGTCGCGCGCCTGCCCTTCGGTCATTCCCACGCCCGCTATTGGAGGATGGCTGAACACGGCCGACGGAATGTTCTCGTAATCGACGCGTGTCGGCTTTCCGCCGAACACGGTCTCGGCGAAGGCGTGGCCCTCGCGGATCGCGACCGGCGTAAGCTGCACCCGGTCCGTCACGTCGCCGATCGCATAGATGCTGGCGACCGACGACTGGTTGTCTTCGTCGACGAGGATCGCGCCATTCTTGCCGAGCTCGACCCCGACCGCTTCGAGCCCGAGTCCGCCGGTATTCGGCAATCGGCCCACCGCCCAGAGCAGCAGGTCCGCCGCGATCGGATCCTGGCCGGCGAGGTGAATGCGCAGGCTGCCGTCCTCCTGCTTCTCGATCTTCTCGATCGGCGCGTTGAACTTGAAGTCGATGCCCTTCATCAGCGAGATGGTGAGCAGCCGGTCGCGGATCTGCTCGTCATAATGCCTGAGGATCCGGTCGCCCCGGTTGACGATCGTCACGTGGCAGCTGAACTCGTGAAGGATGCCGGCGAATTCGTTGGCGATATAGCCTCCCCCGACGATCACCGCGCGCCTCGGAATCGAGTCAAGGTGGAACATCTCGTTCGACGTGATTCCATGCTCGGCCCCCGGCACGTCCGGGACCATCGGATGCGCGCCGGTGGCAATGAGGATGGTGCCGGCGCTCACCTTTGTCCCGTCCGCGAGCGTCACCTCGTTGGGACCGGTGACTGTGGCGCGCTGGGCCAGGATCTCGACCTCGTTCCGCTCGAGCATGTCTGAATAGAGGCCTTCGAGACGTTCGACCTCGCCAAGGACATTGTCGCGCAAGGTGGGCCAGTCGAAGCGGGATTCTCCCACTTCCCAGCCGAACCGGCGGGCATCTTGCAGGTCCTCCGCGAAGTGGGCGCCATAGACGAGCAGCTTCTTGGGCACGCAGCCGCGGATGACGCAGGTTCCCCCGACGCGATATTCCTCGGCGATCGCCACTCGAGCGCCATGGGCGGCGGAGACGCGCGCCGCGCGCACGCCACCCGAACCGGCGCCGATCACGACGAGGTCATAATCGTAGGTCTCGCTCATTGACGGCCGTTCCTCGGTTGCAGCCAGACCGCGCCGCCGGCGAAGTCGGTAGTGATGATGAAGTCGCGCAATATCGAAGTACCGATATTGAGATCGGCTGCGCTTTCACCGGCATCGATCGCCGCCGGCACATCGCGATATTCGCTGCCGGCAATGCGAAGGTTACGCAGCATGACGATGTCGCGCTCGACCGGGCCGCCAAGGCCGCCTCCGGCCCGGCGCTCCACGATGCGCTCCGGTGCGGTCAGGCCGATCCGCTCGGCATAGTTCCGGCCGATCAGGACCTCGCTGCCATTGCCCAGATCGAATGCCGCCTGGACCGGCGCCTGGCTCTCTATCGAGACGGCGAAGGTCGGAATGCCCCGATGCTCGCCGACGGCGAGGCGCGTGCCGACAGGCTGTACGTTGTCCTCGATCCTGTCGATGGTTCCGGCCTCGATGTCGATGCGCAGGCGATGGCGGTCGAACAGCTCGCGGCCGAGGATCAAGTCGATCGGCCTTCCGATCAGGCGCTGCGAAACCTCGCCGAGGTCGAGCACCGCGGCCGGCTGCGCGAGCGACGCGCCGACCGCCTCGATCACCACCGACTCGACGAAGCGCGCTTCCATGGTCTCCGCGCCGGAGCCGCGCGCGGTCGCGCCGCCGGTTGCGGCGACTCCGAGGCGGCCGGCGAAATCGTCGTCCAGCACCGTCATCTCCGCGCCCGAATCGAGCAGGCCGAGGGCCGCCTTTCCGTTGACGGTCACCGGCAGGAACAAGCGGTTGTTGAACAGCTCCAGCGGTTCGGCCGCGGCGGGTGCCGGAGCGAGCGCGAGGAGGACGGCGGCAAGGCTGCCGACGAGGCTCGGCCTCATTCCCCGCTTGCTCCGAACGCCCGGGCGATCAGCGCCCGGGTCGAGGAATCGAAGTCGATCGAACCGCTGTCCGCGTCGAGCGCCTTCGCCATCGCCTTGCCCAGCTCGACCCCGAACTGGTCGAAGGGGTTGATTCCGAGCAAGGCGGCGTTGGCGAAAACTCTATGTTCGTAGAAGGCGAGGAGCGCGCCCAGCGTGCGCGGGTCCAGCCGGTCGAGCAGGATCGTCGTCGATGGGCGGTCCCCGGGATAGTCGCGATGCGGATCGTCGGACCGGCGCCCGGACATCAGCGCCGCACCCTGCCCGAACGCATTGGCGAGGAGCTGGCGGTGATGATCGGGCGCGAGGCTGTGACCGGGCTCCACCGAGGCGATGAACTCGACCGGTACCAGGTGCGTGCCCTGGTGGAGGAGCTGGAAAACGGCGTGCTGCGCATCGGTGCCGACGCCGCCCCAGACGATCGGCGAGGTGGCGCGCCCGGCCGGGCTGCCGTCGAGGCGGACGCTCTTGCCGTTGGACTCCATTTCGAGCTGCTGGAGATAGTCGGGCAGCAGCCGCAAGCGCTCGTCATATGCGAAGACGGCGCGGCTCTCGACCTTGCGGATATTGGCATAATAACGATCGACGAAGGCGGCGAGGACCGGTGCATTGCGTGCGAGCGGCGCCAGGCGGAAATGGCGGTCCATCGCGGCCGCCCCTTCGAGGAGGCTTTCGAAGGCGTCCCAACCGAGGGCCAAGGCGGCCGGAAAGCCTATCGACGACCAGAGGGAGTAGCGGCCGCCGACGGTGTCCGAGAAAGGCAGAATTCGGGTTTCGTCGACTCCGAACTCGATGGCCTTGTCGGGACTGGCGGTGAGCGCCACGACCCGCCCATAGGGATCGACCACGCCATGTTCATCCATCCAGGACAGTGCGGAGCCCGCATTGAGCATCGTCTCGGTGGTGGTGAAGGTCTTCGACGCTATCACCAGCAACGTGGCGTGGGGATCGAAACGGCGGATCGCCTCCTCCAGAGCGGCGCCGTCGACGTTGGAGACGATGGCGGTATCGTAGCGGCCCGCCTCGCGGCCGAGCGCGTCGACGAGCAGCTTGGGCCCAAGCGCCGAGCCGCCGATTCCAACATGGAGGATATGGCGGATGGAGCCGAAGGCGTCCGCCTCCATCGCGTCGATGAGGGTGCGCATCCGGGCATGGAAACGGCGGGCGCGGGCGACGCTCTCGGCCGCCCCCTCCCCGCGTTCGGCGGTATGTTCGGCGGCGCGTTCTTCGGTCGGATTGACCGCCTCGCCGGCAAACAGAGCGTCGCGGCGCTCCTTAAGTCCGGCGGTCTCGGCAAGGCGGATGAACCCGTCGAGCTGCGACCGGCCGAGATGCGTCTTCGAGAAATCGAACAGGATTCCCGATTCATCGACCGTGAGGCGCTCGAGACGGTCGGGCTCGGAATCGAAGAGCTCCGACAGGGTCGTCGTCTGCGCTGACTCGAGGGGTGCCCAGGCTTCGTCCATCACCGTCTCCCTTGGGTTCGGTGGCTATCTAGGGAGGCGAGGCGCCGATGCATAGGTGGGGTGCACAGGGCCTCTGGTTCCGTCCGCGGTGATCAATCTCCGCCCTCGCGACGAACGTCGCACCGCCGAGCCCGGTGTGGACCCTAGTCTCGATCGTTCCCGCATGTGCTGGAAAGGTCAGTTCGCCTCGAGATGCGCCTTCATCTTGCGCAGGCCGTCCGCCATCATCGGCGAGATGCGCTCGGCGAAGTCGACCGGAAGAACGTCGGCCGTCCAGGTCACGCGAGCCCCGATCGGGGAAGGATGGATCTCGAGAGCGCCATTATGATGCTCGACGCCCAAAACGGTCCAGACCAGGCGGCGGCGATCATCGTCGATCGTGACGATCGCCTCGTCGGCGACGGCGCCATTGGCGAAGGTCACGCGCCGCGTCGGCGTAGCGACGTCGGGGAGCATCTCGGTGGCAGTCACGAAGCCGGGCACGAGCCGCGTGTGGAGGGCGCCGACATCGCGTGCGGCGTCCCAGATGTCTTCCGGCGGACAACCAATTTCGATCTCATGATGGACGGTGGGCATGTCGGTTCCTCGCTGTTTCGATCCGGGCAACGGATAGCGGGACGACTCGAGGCTTGCTGGCAGAAATCGGACCCGGTCATCCGCGCGCCATGACGCACGGAGCGCGGCGCGATAAAGGTGTCGCATGGGCGCCTACCGCCACGAACATCCGGATCTGAGCTTCGAGGCGTGCGAGCGCGCCCGCCATGCCCGCGATCCCGCTTTCGACGGGGTGATCTTCATCGCCGTCACGTCGACCCGCATCTACTGTCGGCCTGTCTGCCCCGTGCGCCAGCCGCTCACCCACAACGTCCGCTACTTTCCGAGCGCCGCCGCGGCGGAAGCGGCCGGCTTCCGGCCATGCCTGCGCTGCCGCCCGGAGACCGCGCCGCACTCGCCGGCCTGGTCGGGCGCCCGCGCGACCGTCACCCGGGCGCTTCGCCTCATCGAGGAGGGCGCGCTCGACCAAGAGGGGGTCGAGCCGCTTGCCGCGCGCCTGGGCATCGGCCCGCGGCATCTTGCCCGCCTCTTCCGCCGCTACCTTCGCACCACGCCGACGGCGGCCGCCCGAACCGCCCGGGTGCAGCGGGCGAAAAGGCTGATCGACGGATCGGACCTGCCGATGACCGAGATTGCGGACCTGGCAGGCTTTCGAAGCGTCCGCTCGTTCAACGCCACGTTTCGCGAAGTCTATCGCCGTCCGCCGAGCGCCCTGCGCCGCGGGCGGTAGAGCCTCGTCGGACCATGCGCCTTTCACCCAAGCGTAGGCTGGGTCCAAGCGGATCCAGCAGGGACGCCAACCTTCGTTGACACGACGCCCCGGGGGGAGCGAAGGGCCATCGATTCGACCCGCTCGCCTGCCCGATTGCGCGTAATGCCCTTTACGTGCATATACACGTAGATGCTGGGGACAATCTGCGTCTGCGCCAAGCTGCGCCGGTCCGCTCGGATCGTCAGCGCGCTCTACGACGAGGCGCTCGCGCCTTCGGGGCTCAGCGTCGCGCAATTCTCGCTGCTGCGGATGCTGCAGCGGGCCGGGCCCTGCTCGCTGACGGAGCTGGCGGCCGCGACAGGCCATGACCGCACGACGCTCAACCGCACCCTCAAGCCGCTCGAGGCGGCCGGGCTGGTCGATTCGTCGCCCTGCGGTGAGGATCAGCGGGCCCGCATCGTTCAGGTGACCCATAAGGCGCGCGCGGCGATGCGCGCCGCTCAGCCACATTGGGAGGCGGCGCAGACGCGGATCCGCAATGCCTTGGGGCCGGACCACGACCGGCTATTCGCCTCGCTCGACCGCATAGAGGAGCTGCGCGCATGAAGCGTCCGTGGATCGTCATCACCAGCGCCGCCTTGATCGTCACGCTCGCGATGGGCGTCCGCCAGGCGTTCGGCCTGTTCCTGCCGCCGATGAGCGTCGAACTGGGCATCGGCCGCGGCACGTTCGGCCTTGCCGTTGCGATCAGCAATCTCGTTTTCGGCCTAGCCCAACCCTTCGTGGGCGCACTGGCCGACCGCCACGGCGCGGGCCGCGTCGTCTTCTTCGGAACCCTGGTCTATGTCACCGGGATGGTGGGCGCGTCCTGGGTCGGCAGCGCGCTCGGCCTCCACCTCACCTTCGGCCTGCTGGTCGGCCTTTCGCTGGCGGCGACGACGTTCGTCGTCGTGCTGGGGGCGGTCGGGCGGGTGGTTCCCGCCGAGCGGCGCGGGCTCGCTTTCGGCATCGTCACCGCCGGCGGCTCGCTGGGCCAGTTCCTGGTCGTGCCGGGCGCTCAGCTGCTGCTGTCCGAACTCGGCTACCGGCTAGCCTTGATCGTGCTGGCGGGCGTCGTCGCCATCTGCGCCGTGCTGGCGATCGGAGTCGCCGGCAAGCCCGCGGAAGCGACGGATGGTCCGGCCCAATCGCTCGGACAGGCGCTGAACGAAGCCGCGGGGCATGGCGGCTTCTGGCTGCTCAATGCCGGCTTCTTCGTCTGCGGTTTCCAGCTCGTCTTCATCGCCACGCACTTCCCTGCCTATCTCGACGACCAGGGACTGGGACTCGGCATCGGCGCGAGCGCGCTGGCGCTGATCGGCCTGTTCAACATCTTCGGATCCTATCTGTTCGGCCTCTCCGGCGACTTCTGGCGGCGCAAATATGTGCTCAGCGGCATCTATGCTGCCCGCGCGGTCGTCGTCGCCTTGTTCCTCGCCGCGCCGCTCAGCGCCGGAACCGCCCTCGCCTTCGCCGCGGCCATGGGCTTCCTGTGGCTCGGCACCGTGCCGCTGACCAGCGGCCTGATCGGCCAGATCTTCGGCGTGCGCTATCTTTCGACCTTGTACGGCATCGTCTTCCTCAGCCATCAGGTCGGCAGCTTCTTCGGCGCCTGGCTGGCGGGCTATGTCTATGATCGCAGCGGGTCCTATGACGCGGTCTGGGCCGCCACGATCGTCCTGGCCATCGTCGCGGCCTTGCTCCACCTGCCGATCCGCGACACGGCCGTGCACCGGGTGCAGCCGGCGTGAAGTCGGCCTTGCCTTGGATCGCGCCGCTGGCGCTGCTTCCGGTAGCGGCGCTCGGCCTGTGGCTATGGCGGCGGGAGGGGGCCCTGATCTGGCTTTCGGACTTCGTGGCGGCCTGTTTCTGAGACGATTCCTTGCGTGTCGACGGCCTGGGGAGCCGCGGGCGGATGCAACCGCTGCAATCCGGACCTCGAGGCTGGCGCCGCGCGGCTTGAGCGGATCTCACCCTTGCCTGCTGCTTGACCGCGCCCGGCGGCCAAGCGAAAGGCGCTCGCATGGTGAACGAGATCCCGCCCGGTACGGACGCAAGCGATTCCAGCGGTCCGCCGGAGCGCCGGAAGGAGAGCTGGTGGGAGTCGATCCGCTTCTTCCTTCTCCTCTTCCTCGCGGCCGTGGCGATCCGGAGCCTGCTGTTCGCGCCGTTCAGCATTCCCTCGGGATCGATGCTGCCGAACCTCATGATCGGCGATTATCTGTTCGTCGCGAAATGGCCCTACGGCTATTCGCGCCACAGCTTCCCATTCGGGATAGCGAGCTTCGACGGTCGCATCCTCGCCAGCCTGCCGGAGCGCGGCGACGTCGTCGTGTTCCGCTTCCCCGGCGTCGAGAATGACGACTACATCAAGCGCGTAATCGGCCTGCCTGGCGACACGGTCGAGGTTCGCGACGGCGCCGTCATCCTCAACGGCGAGCCGGTGCGGCGGCAGCGCATCGCCGACTATGCCATGCCGGTGAGCGCCAACAGCCCGTGCCGGGTCGTCGGCGACAGCCCGGAGGCGACCGAGCGCGCCGGTGGGCCGACCGGACGCGAGTGCGTCTTCCCGCGCTATCGCGAAACGCTGCCGGACGGGCGAAGCTACGAGGTGCTCGACCAGGGCGACATGGACCTGGACGATTGGGGACCGATCATCGTGCCGGAGGGCCAGCTGTTCGTGATGGGCGACAATCGCGACGACAGCGCCGACAGCCGCGTGCCCACGGAGCAGAACGGCGTCGGCCTGCTGCCGGTCGATCATCTGCTCGGCCGGGCGACCATCCTGTTCTGGTCGACGGACGGGTCGGCCCAATGGCTGCTGCCCTGGACCTGGTTCAGCGCTGCCCGCTGGGAGCGGATAGGCGAGACCTGGTGAATATGCTTGCCCAATGGCTGGAGGACCGGACCGGCCACCGGCCGAAGGACCTTGCCTTGTTCGAACTGGCGATGACCCATTCGAGCAAGAGCGAGCGAAATTACGAGCGGCTGGAGTTCCTCGGCGACCGGGTCCTCGGTCTGGCTACCGCCGCCCAGCTCTATGCGCTGTTTCCTGAAGAGCCCGAGGGCAAGCTGTCGCGCCGTCTGAACGTGCTCGTCTCGCGCGCGACCTGCGCACAGGTCGGCCGCGATATCGGCGTTCCGACCCAGATGCGGCTCGGCAAGCAGGCCCGCGAGGATGGCGCTCATGACAGCGACAACATATTGGGCGATACGGTCGAGGCGCTGATCGGCGCGATCTTCCTCGACGCCGGCTTCACGGCGGCCGAAAAGGTGGTCCAGCGGCTGTGGGTCGCCTATGTCGGAGAGCTGGAGCGCGCCCCCAAGCATCCCAAGTCGGAATTGCAGGAATGGGCGGCGGCGAACGACCGGCGTCCGCCCGTTTACGCTCTGGTCGGACGCTCCGGGCCGCATCATTCGCCGCGCTTCGTCGTCGAGGTCTCGATTCCCGGGGCCGGCGATGCGCGCGGAGAGGGAACGACGAAGCAGGAAGCGGAGACGGCGGCGGCCGAGACGTTGCTGGAACAGGTGAAGTCGAAATGACCGAGCATTGCGGATTCGTGGCGGTGGTCGGCGCCCCCAATGCCGGCAAGTCGACCCTGGTCAACGCGCTGGTCGGCCAGAAAGTCGCGATCGTCACGCCCAAGGCGCAGACGACGCGCACCCGGCTGATGGGGATTGCGATCGAGGGCGAGGCGCAAATCCTGCTGATCGACACGCCGGGCATCTTCGCGCCGAAGCGGCGGCTCGACCGGGCGATGGTCGCGGCGGCCTGGGGCGGAACCCAGGATGCCGACCTGGTCGCGCTCGTCGTCGACGCCAAGGCTGGAATCACTCGCGGTGTCGCAGAAATGGTCGACCGGCTAGAGGAGCGGCGGGAGCCCCTGACCCTCGTCCTCAACAAGGTCGACCTGGTGCGCAAGGAGGTGCTGCTCACGCTCGCCGCCGACCTCTCCGCCCGAGCCGCCTTCGAGGAGATCTTCATGATCTCGGCCACGACCGGCGACGGCGTCGCCGAGCTGAAGAGCGCTCTGGCCAAGAGGGTGCCGGAAGGGCCGTGGCATTTCCCTGCGGACCAGGTGTCGGACGCGACCGACCGGATGCTTGCGGCCGAGGTCACCCGCGAGCAGCTCTACCACCAGCTTCATGCCGAGCTGCCTTATGAGAGCGCGATCGAGACGGAGAAGTTCGAAGAGCGTTCGGACGGGTCTGCGGCGATCCATCAGCAGATACGGGTCGCCCGCGCGAGCCAGAAGGCCATCGTGCTCGGCAAGGGCGGCACGCGCATCCGCGCGATCGGCGAGGCGGCGCGCGCCGAGCTCTCGCAGCTGCTCGGCCGCAAGGTTCATCTCTTCCTGCACGTCAAGGTCGATCCCCAATGGGAAGAGGATCGAAGCCTCTATCGTGAGATCGGGCTAGACTGGGTCGAGTGAGGCCTGGTCGGGCATCACCTTACCCGCCGGCAAGGTCCGCTCAAGAGGACCCCAGGACTTCCTCGACCCACATCGGCACCAGCTCGCCGGCCCTGCCGATGCGGCTTTCGTGGAAATGATAGCTGCCCAGGCTGGGATCGAGGTTCATCTCGAGCGTGCGCGCGCCATAATGGCGGGCGGTCTGGACGAAGCCGGCGGCGGGATAGACGGCGCCGGAGGTGCCGATCGAGACGAACAGGTCGGACTGCATCAGCGCGCCGTCGATCCGTTCCATCTCGTAGGGCATCTCGCCGAACCAGACGATGTCCGGGCGCAGCCGGCCGGCGGCGCCGCATTCGGGGCAGGCGGGATGGTCGCCGAGATCCCCTTCCCAGCGCATCCGAGCGTCGCAGCCAAGGCACCAGGCCGATTTCAATTCCCCGTGCATGTGAAGCATGCGCCGCGCGCCGGCGCGCTCGTGCAAATCGTCGACATTTTGCGTGACGATGAGCAATTCGCCCGGCCATTCCGCGTCGAGCCGCGCCAGTGCGCGATGCGCCGCATTGGGCTCGGCCGACTTCAGCCGGGCGCGCCGGGCGTCGTAGAAGGCCTGGACGAGCGAAGGGTCGCGCGCGAAGGCCTCCGGCGTCGCCACGTCCTCGACGCGGTGACCCTCCCAGAGCCCGTCGGGTCCGCGAAAGGTAGCGAGGCCGCTTTCCGCCGAAATCCCGGCGCCGGTCAGGATGACGATGTTGGTGATTTCAGGCATGGACCCGGCCTAGCGGAGCGGCGGAAGGTCTGGAATAGGCGGAAATCGCGCCCAGGGAATGAATTGGTCCATCATCCGGATTCCGAGGCCGGCTCGCGATCCCCGTGGCCACCAGCGCCAAGAGACGGCGCCTCCGATGAAGCCGGACGTTGTGCCTTCGTCCGCGTGGCGCGCGCCCGAGCCGGTGCATGGCCCGAAGAAGCGACAGACCGACGACCGCAGCCCCCGCGAATATCGCCGCCGCCTCCGTAAGGACCCTCACCTAGAGCCCGCCTGCGATCGTGGCACAAGCCGTCCTTATGAAGTGGCCGGCGTGATTTGTTGGTTGGCGTGGCCCCTGCCGTCTACATTCGTCACCATCGAACAGACAGGCAGCAAGAGCATGATCCAAGCCGTTCATCCCGCGTCCATAGCGGCCGAACTGGCCGACCCTTATCACAATCGGCGAATAGCGGCGGTCAACGACCATGAGGTGCGCCTCAGCATCATGACCCATGCTTTCGATTGGCATTCACATCCCGACTCCGACGAATGCTTTCTCGTCGTGGAGGGCCAACTCGTCGTCGAGCTCGAAACCGAAACGCACATATTGTCGCCCGGCGAGCTTCTGACGGTTCCGAGAGGCGTCAGGCATCGAACGCGCCCGCAAGGCGCCCGCTCGGTGAACTTGACGTTCGAGAGAAGGGACGCACGCTCCATCTTCACGCAGCCTGGCTCGGCCGATCGAGCAACTCGGCCGGGATGAAAGGACGAGCCTATTCGGCCGGGCAGAAAGCCTAGCCCGGCGTTCCGCGAATCGACGGGTCCTGCGAGGGCGCCATCCGAGGCCAGGCGATCCACGTCCCGACGGCGTAGCAGACCCCGTAGACGAGGACAGTGAGCGAGCTCCAGACGACGAACCGGTCGACCGTTTCGGGGTTCACCACCAGCATTGGAATGGGCGCAAGGGCGCGCAAAAGGTAGATCGTGCTGATCGCGACCAGAGCGGTGCGGAGCAGCGGAAGACGGCGAATTCGGCCGGCTCCGGAGAAGGCGTAAAGGGCCCAGACCAGCAGGACCGACGCGATGCCGAGCGTAACCAGGACGGGCCTCGCCGAACCCGCCTCGGCTGCGCGAGCCATCTCTTCCCCCGCTCCGAAGAAGCGATACCAGGCCGGCCCGCCGAAAATGACCGCGACATGGAGGAGGGCGGCGGCGGCGCTGAGCCCGCCTCCCGCGACAAGCCACCCGTTGCTCTTCATGACACCCTCCCCTTTTCCGCATCAGCGTAACGTCGCCGGCAATCTCCGCAATGGATGGACTTCGAAGGGCCGGAAGAATGACGGCGTGAGTCGCTCGATTTGACCTTGCGCCAATCCGCCCGGGACGGCACCTGCCTTCGGACGACGGAAGGAAATCCCATGGCCGCCACGCCCGAACGCCGCTTGCTCGGCGGCACGCCCTTCGAAATTGCGCCGCTCATGTTCGGCGGCAACGTGTTCGGCTGGACGGTCGACGAGGCGACGAGCTTTGCCTTGCTCGACCGCTTCGTCGACGCCGGCTTCAACGCCGTCGACACGGCCGACGTCTATTCGGGCTGGATCGAGGGCAACGAAGGCGGGGAGTCCGAGACGATCATCGGCAACTGGCTTGCCCAGGGCGGCGGCCGGCGCGATCGGATCGTGCTGGCGACCAAGGTCGGCATGGAGATGGCGCCGGACAGAAAGGGCCTGGCGCGCGACTATATCATCCGCGCCGCCGAGGATTCGCTGCGGCGGCTTCGCACCGACCGGATCGATCTCTACCAGTCGCATCGGGCCGACGAGAGCGTGCCGATCGAGGAGACGTTGCGCGCTTATGAGGAGCTGATCGCGAGCGGCAAGGTCCGCGCGATCGGCGCGTCCAACTATTCGGCGGCGCAGCTCGGCGCGGCGCTCGACACCAGCGAGGCGAAAGGCCTTCCCCGCTACGAGACGCTGCAGCCCCTCTATAATCTCTACGACCGCGCCGAATATGAAGGCGAGCTCGAACGGCTTTGCGAGGCGCGCGGTCTCGGCGTCATTCCCTTTTTCGGCCTCGCCAGCGGCTTCCTCACCGGCAAATATCGTTCCCAAGCGGATCTGGCCGGCCGGCCACGCGGGCAGCGGGTGCAGAAATATCTGAACACGCGCGGGCTTCGGATCCTGGGCGCGCTCGATGCCGTCGGCGCCGAGCTGGACGCGAGCCCCGCGCAGGTCGCACTCGCCTGGCTGATGGCACGGCCAAGCATCACCGCGCCGATCGCCAGCGCGACGAGCATCGCGCAGCTGGACGAGCTGATCCGGGCCGCGGCGCTGACGCTGGATCCGGGGCAGATCGCGACCCTCGATACGGCAAGTGCGGATGAGGAGCGGCCCGACCGATGAAGATGGACGAGATCATGCGCCTTGCGCCGGTCATCCCGGTGCTGATCGTCGAGGACGCCGCTTATTCCCGCCCGATCGCCGAAGCTTTGGTCGCGGGCGGCCTGCGGGTCCTCGAAGTGACCTTGCGCACGCCCGCCGCGCTCGATGTCATCGCCGAGATGGCGAAGGTCGAGGGAGCGGTGGTCGGCGCCGGCACGGTCCTCGATCCGGAGCAGCTAGAGGCGAGCCTTCGCGCCGGCGCGCGCTTCGCAGTGTCGCCCGGCCTCACCGAGCGGCTCGTCCGTGCGGCGATCGACGCCCGCATCCCCTACCTTCCCGGCGTCGCCACTGCAGGCGAGATCATGCGCGGCCTCGACCTCGGCCTCGACCGGTTCAAATTCTTCCCCGCCGAAGCGGCAGGCGGAACCAGCGCGCTCGCCGCCCAGGCCGCGCCCTTCGCCCATGTCCGATTCTGTCCCACCGGCGGCGTCCGACGTGAGACGATGAAGGACTGGCTAGCGCTCGATTCGGTGCTTTGCGTCGGCGGCAGCTGGCTGGTGCCCAAAGGTCCGGCCGATCCGGCCAGGATCGAGCAGGCGGCGCGGGACGCGGTGGCGCTCGCCGCGGAAAGATTCGCATAGGCGCAGGAAGTACGGCAATGTGAACGCTCCCATACGGGGTTGACATTTTCGCTCCCGGGGTCTGCGTTAGCGCTACCAGCGCGGGGAGGATGATGCTCGAGATCAAGTCAGCCAGGGTCGTGGTGACCTGCCCGGGCCGCAACTTCGTGACGCTGAAGATCGAGACGGCCGACGGCCCGACCGGGCTCGGCGACGCGACGCTGAACGGCCGCGAGCTTGCGGTGGCGAGCTATCTCTCCGATCATGTGATCCCCTGCCTGATCGGCCGGGACGCGCACCGGATCGAGGATATCTGGCAGTATCTGTATCGCGGCGCTTATTGGCGGCGCGGCCCCGTGACGATGAGCGCGATCGCCGCGGTCGACATGGCCTTGTGGGACATCAAGGGCAAGGCGGCGGGGTTGCCCCTCTACCAATTGCTCGGCGGTGCTTCGCGCGAGCGGGTGATGGTCTACGGCCATGCCAACGGTACGACGATCGGCGACACGATCGACCGGGCCCTCGAATATCGCGACCAGGGCTACAAGGCGATCCGGCTGCAATGCGGCGTTCCGGGCCTTCCCGCCACCTACGGCGTCTCCAAGGACAAATATTTCTACGAGCCCGCCGATGCCGATCTCCCGACCGAGACGGTGTGGTCGACCGAAAAATATCTGCGGGTCGTCCCCGAATTGTTCGCTGCCGCGCGCGAGAAGCTGGGCTGGGACGTCCACCTGCTCCACGACGTCCATCACCGGCTCACCCCGATCGAGGCGGCGCGGCTGGGCAAGGACCTGGAGCCCTACCGCCCCTTCTGGCTCGAGGATGCGGTGCCGGCCGACAACCAGGAAAGCTTCCGGCTGATCCGCCAGCATACGACGACTCCGCTCGCCGTCGGCGAGGTGTTCAACAGCATCTGGGACGCGAAGACGCTCATCCAGGAGCAGCTGATCGACTATATCCGCGCAACGGTCGTCCATGCCGGCGGGATCACCCATCTGCGCCGGATCGCCGCCTTCGCCGACATGCACAATGTGCGCACCGGCTGCCACGGCGCCACCGATCTTTCGCCGGTGACGATGGCCGCGGCGCTCCATTTCGACCTGTCGGTGCCCAATTTCGGCATCCAGGAATATATGCGTCATACCGACGAAACGGACGCGGTCTTCCCCCACGCCTACCGCTTCGCCGACGGTGCGATGCACCCGGGCGAAGCGCCCGGCCTGGGCGTCGAGCTCGACGAGGAGCGCGCCGCGCGCCACCCCTACAAGAGGGCCTATCTGCCGGTGAACCGGCTCGAGGACGGGACGATGCACGATTGGTGACACCATGACCGACACGGCCGCGGCAAGCGATGCGGGGGCGGGCGGCCGGATCGGGCGCTATCGCTGGGGCATCTGCGCCCTGCTCTTCTTCGCCATCACGATCAACTATGTCGACCGCCAGATCGTCGGCGTGCTCAAGCCCTTGCTCGAGGAGGAGTTCGGCTGGAGCGAGAACGATTATGCCAATATCGTCGTCGCCTTCCAGACCGCTTACGCGATCGGACTGCTGCTCGTCGGCCGCCTGATCGACGCGCTCGGCACGCGCTGGGGGATGACCCTTGCCATCGGCCTGTGGAGCGTGGCGGCCGCCGCCCATGCCGGGGCGAGCTCGGTCTTCCATTTCGTCGCGGCGCGCTTCGCTCTGGGTCTTGGTGAGGCGGGCGGCTTTCCCGGGGCCATCAAGGCCGTCTCGGAATGGTTCCCCAAGCGCGAGCGCGCCTTCGCCACCGGCCTGTTCAACGCCGGCGCCAATGTCGGAGCGCTGGTCACGCCGATCCTGGTGCCGCTGCTGGTGCTCGCCTGGGGTTGGCGGGCGGCCTTCCTGATCACCGGGGCAAGCGGCCTCGTCCTGCTCGCTTTCTGGATCATCGTCTATCGCCTTCCGCGCGAGCACAAGCGCATCGGCGCCGCCGAGCTGGCCTATATCGAGAGCGATCCGGCCGACCCGCCGGGGCGTGTGAGCTGGACGGTCGCGCTCAAGAGCCGCCAGGCCTGGGCGTTCATCATCGGCAAGTTCCTGACCGATCCGGTCTGGTGGCTGTTCCTGTTCTGGCTCCCAGACTTCTTCGCCCGCACCCACGGCCTCACCTTGCTGCCGCAAGGTGGCGGGATCTTCGTCACCTTCGGGCCGGCGCTCGTCGCGGTCTACCTGCTCGCCGATGTCGGAAGCATCGGCGGCGGCTGGCTCTCGTCGCGGCTGATCAAGCGCGGCTGGTCGGTCAATGCCGGGCGCAAGACAGCCATGCTGGTCTGCGCCTTGTGCGTGACCCCGGTCTCGGTCGCCGCCTTCGTCGACAGCCTGCCGATCGCGGTCGCGATCATCGGGCTGGCCGCCGCCGCCCATCAGGGCTGGTCGGCCAATCTGTTCACCCTGACTTCCGACCTCTTCCCGCGCCGCGCGGTGGCGACGGTGGTCGGGCTGGGCGGCTTCGCGGGCGCGGTCGGCGGCATGTTCATCGCCAAGTTCGCCGGATGGACGCTCGAAGCGACCGGAAGCTACATCCCGTTGCTGCTGTTCGCAGGCGTCACCTATCTGGTCGCGCTCGGACTCATTCACCTGCTGGTGCCGCGGCTCGAGCCCGCGACGCTTCCGGCCGAAACGGGACTGCAATCGTGACCAGGCTCTTCCTCCACCCCGACCGGCTGTTCCCCGCCACGCCTGCGATCCGCGACATCGCACGGGCCCTCTACGCCGAGGTGAAGGATCTGCCGATCATCAGCCCGCACGGCCATACCGATCCGTCCTGGTTCGCATTCGACGCGCCGTTCGCCAATCCGTCCGAGCTGCTGATCGTCCCCGACCATTACGTCTTCCGCATGCTCTACAGCCAGGGGATCGCGCTCGAGGATCTCGGCATCCCCCGCTGCGACGGCGGCCCGGTGGAGAATGATCCGCGCGCGATCTGGCGGCGCTTCGCCCAGCATTATCACCTCTTTCGCGGCACGCCGTCGCGGCTATGGCTCGACTGGGTGTTCGCCGAGATTTTCGGTCTGGACGTTCGCCTGGCGGCCGACAGCGCCGATCACTATTACGAGACGATCGACGCGGCGCTGAAAAGGCCGGATTTCCGGCCTCGGGCCCTGTTCGAGCGGTTCAACATCGAACTGATCGCCACGACCGAGAGCCCGCTCGACCCACTCGACCATCACCGGGCGATCCGTGAATCGGGATGGCAGGGCCGGGTGGTCACCGCCTACCGCCCCGATGCGGTGGTGGATCCCGAATTCCCCGCTTTTGGCGAGAATGTCCGGCAGTTCGGCGCGCTCACCAGCGAGGATGTCGGGCACTATGCCGGCTATTTGCGCGCCCACGAAAAGCGCCGCGCCTTCTTCCGCGAGGCGGGCGCCACCTCGACCGATCACGGCCATCCGACCGCCTTCACCGCCGATCTGCCCCGGCCGCAAGCGGAGGCGCTCTACGAACGCATCCTCGCCGGCGGCGCCTCGGCGGCCGACGCCGAGCTGTTCCGCGGGCAGATGCTGACCGAGATGGCGCGGATGAGCCTGGACGACGGGATGGTGATGCAGATCCATCCGGGCGCCTATCGCAACCACAATGCGCCTCTGTTCGAGCGGTTCGGACGCGACAAGGGCGCCGACATTCCGGTGGCGACCGAATATGTCCGGTCCCTCAAGCCCTTGCTCGACCGCTTCGGGTCGGAGCCCGGCCTCACCATCATCCTCTTCACGCTCGACGAGACCAGCTATGCGCGCGAGCTGGCGCCGCTCGCCGGCCATTATCCCGCCTTGCGGCTCGGCCCGCCCTGGTGGTTCCACGACAGCCCGGAAGGGATGCGCCGCTTCCGCGAGCAGGCGACCGAGACGGCCGGTTTCTACAATACGGTCGGGTTCAACGACGACACCCGCGCCTTTCTGTCGATCCCGGCCCGACACGACGTGGCGCGGCGGATGGACTGCGCCTTCCTCGCCCGTCTGGTCGCCGAGCACCGGATCGAGGAGGACGAGGCACACGAAGTCGCCCGGGCGCTCGCCTACGACCTCGCGAAGGCCGCCTACAAACTGTGATCCCGCGCCTGTCCGAAGCGACTTTGGATAGCCTGCCGGCGGATGTCGTCCGCTTCGGCTATGATCGCCGCCGCACCCAGGCCGGTGTCGTCCATCTCGGCATCGGCGCCTTCCACCGCGCCCACCAGGCGGCGATATTCGATTCCCTGCTCGAAGGCGATCCGCGCTGGGCGGTGCGCGGCGCATCGCTGCGCTCGCCAGGCGTTCGCGACCAGATGATGCCTCAGGACGGCCTCTATGCGCTGGTCGTTCGCGAAGGGGATGCGGAACAGGTGCGAGTGATCGGTGCCGTCCGCGACGTCCTCGTCGCACCGGAGGATCCCGCCGCGCTCGTCGAGGTGCTGGCAGCGCCGGAGACGCGGATCGTCACGCTGACGGTCACCGAGAAAGGCTATCGGCCCGACCCGGGCGAGACCGGCCTCGCCGCGCCTCGGACGGCCGCCGGCTTCATCGCCGCCGGTCTCGCGCGGCGGCGTGAACGAGGCCTCGCGCCCTTCGCCGCTTTGTCCTGCGACAACCTGCCCGACAATGGCGCCCATCTGCGCGCCGCCGTGCTGGCGGCGGCGGAGCGCGACGATCCGGCCTTGCGCGACTGGATCGCCGACCGCGTCGCCTTCCCCAAGACGATGGTGGACCGCATCGTCCCCGCCACGGACCCAGCCGACGTGGACGCGCTCGCGCGGCGGATCGGCCTTGTCGACGAGGCCATGGTCAAGGCCGAGCCCTTCCTCCAGTGGGTGATCGAGGATTTCCCCGGCGAGAGGCCGGACTTCGAATCGGCGGGGGTCCAGATGACGGCCGACGTGGCGCCGTGGGAGGATGCCAAGCTGCGGCTGCTCAATGGCGCGCACTCCGCCATCGCCTATCTCGGCGGTCTCGCCGGCATCAGCTTCGTCGATGATTTCGTCGCCGACCCGGCCGGACGCGCCTATGTCGAGGCCTTGTGGGACGAGGCCCAGGAGACGCTGAGCCCGCCGCCCGGCCTCGACCCCCTCGCCTACCGCGCGGCGCTGATGCGCCGATTTGCCAATGCGGCCCTCCAGCACCGGACCCGTCAGATCGCGATGGACGGATCGCAGAAGCTGCCGCAGCGGCTCCTGGCGCCGATCGCCGAGCGATTGAAGCGCGGCCTGCCGGTCGAAGCGCTCGCCCTCGCCGTCGCCGGCTGGATCCGCTGGCAAAGCGGGCGCACCGACGAGGGCGAGGCTTTCACGGTCGACGATCCGCTGGCCGGCGAGACGACGAAGCTGCTCGCGCCGCATGGCGACCCCGCGGCGCAGGTTCGCGCGATCCTCACGCTCGAGATTTTCCCGCCGGCGTTGCGGGAAAATTCCCGCTTCGTCGACGTCGTGACGAGACAGCTGACGCGGCTGGCAAAATCGGGCGCCCGACAGGCCATCCTCCAGTTCGCACGGGACTGAAGAAGGAACTGCCTCCGCGTTCGCGGGCCTTGGGCGAGCGCTTCGGTATCCCGGGCAGCAGGCAAACCGACTTTTAAGTAGTCCGGTCTATGCCGCCGCCATGCAGGTCGAGATCGCTTCCGTGCCGCCAGCGGCGAAGTCCCAATACTCGTGGGACTTGGCGGGGCGGCTCGTGCTGCCGGCGGTGATCGTCGCCACCCTGATGTTCGAGCTTGCGTTGGCGGAGCGCAAATATGCCCTGTTCGGCGGCGGCTTCGGCCAGTCTCAGACGCTCGACGCGCCGCTGGAGATCCTGGCCTTTTTCGGCGCCCTGCTCGCCTGCCACGCCCTGCTCTTCTACCTGATCTATCGGCTGATCCGCCGGCTGCACGGCCGGCGGGCGCAAAGCCCGCTCTTCCAGTTCAACTTCGCCTGTTTCGCCGGGCTCGGCGCGATCGGGCTCATCGTCGCCAAATATCAGGCACTCGCCTATTTCAGCGACGCGATGAGCTTCCAGATCGTCCGCAACCTTGGCGGCGGAAGCCTCGCCGATGCGTTGCTCTACAGCCTGAGCGAGGCGGGACTCGTGCTCATCGCAACAGCCGGCTTCGTCGTCTGCTACGTCACTGCGCTGATGCTGGTGCGACGGCGCTGGCGCGATGCACCGCCGCTGCCCGACAGGGTGCGGCTGAGCGGTCGGCAACTGCTCCTGGCGCTCGCCGGTGCGCCGCTGCTCCTGTTTGCGGCCAACCAGGCCGAAGACGCGCGGCCTGCGCTCGCCCGTTTCACCGCCGTCTCCGCTTTCGCCATGCCGCTCCACTTCCTGACCGATTTCGACCGCGACGGATGGAGCTTCTACTCCTTTCCGCTCGATCGACAGCCTTTCGACGGCAGTCGCCACCCTTATGCGCTCGACGTGCCGAACAACGGAATCGACGAGGATGGCTATGGCGGGGATCTGGGCTTTGCCGCGGCGCCGATCGAAATCGCACCCGCGGCGATCCCGGGGCGTAAGCGCCACGTGATCCTGATCGTGCTCGAAAGCACCCGCGCCGATGCGATCGGCATGCGAGTGAGTGGCCGTCCGGTTACACCCGTGCTCGAGGCGCTGGCGGCGCAAGGGAGCGCCGCCGAGGAGGCATACAGCCATGTCGGCTTCACCACCCAGTCGCTGCAGAGCCTCTTCACCGGCCGGCTTGCGCCCGCCGACGACCGTCAGTCGTTGGTGCGCGATTTCCTCGCCAATGGCTATCGGGTCGGAATCTTCTCCGGCCAGTCGGAGGATTTCGGCGGGATCGCCGCGACAACGGGCATGCGTCGCGGCGAGATCTTCGTCGACGCCAATACGCTTCGCGAAGAGCGAGTCTTCAGCTTCGCCGCGGAAGGGTCGCTCCATGTCGACGGCAAGGTCCTGCTGCGCGAGTTCGACCGGCGGCTCGGGCGGCGCGAGGCGTGGGATCGCCCGACCTTCCTCTACTTCAATTTCCAGTCGGCCCACTTCCCCTACGCCTTTCCCGGAATGGACCGGATACTGCCGGGAGAGCCGATTCCGCGCGCCAGGATCGGCGCCGACAATCGCGACTGGGTGGCGCGAACTTATTGGAATGCGGTCGCCTATAACGACCGCCTGATCGGCGCGCTGCTGGCAAGACTGGAGCGGCTGGGCATCCGCGACGACAGCCTGGTCGTCGTAACCGCGGACCATGGCGAGTCCCTGTTCGACGACGGTTTCCTCGGCCACGGCCACGCGCTCAACGCCCAGCAGACCCGCATTCCCTTCATCCTCAGCGATCCCGAGGTGCCGATTTCCGGCCCCGTCGGGCTTGCGGACATGCGCGCCATCATCCTTCGCGCCGCGGGAGCGCAGGTTGCCGGCGGAACGATGGACGGCGGCGTATTCCAGTATCTCGGCGAACTCGACCGGCCCGGAACGATCGGCCGGGTCGGGCGCCGCGGCGCGTGGATCAGGTTCGACCTGTTCCGCGAGGCAGTTTGGACCAGCGAGACGCAGCGCTGGGTGTCTTACAACAAGCTGACTGGCGCACAGAAAGCCGAAGCCGACGCGCTCATCGACGAATGGGCAAAGCAGCGATGGATGAGCCGATTGGAGGCAGCGCGCTAGGATTGTGTGCGCCTGCCCCCCTCATCACCCTTCGTCGAATGTGGTTCCTCGGATAGCCAGCCATCCGCCCGTCGCCTGCCTCTGTTCAGGCCGGCAAGGGGCGGATGGCTCGCCGCTGGCAATCAACCGCCGGTGTCGGGGGCCGGCGTATCGATCGAGACGTCGGCGTCGATCTTCTCCGTGCCGCCGCCGCCGATCAGACCCTGTCCGAACACAAGGAACAGAACGACCAGCAGGGCGATGAGCAGCACGACCGCAAGGATCGTTCCGCCACCTCCGCCGCCACTATCGGTGGTGACGATCGTCTCTCTTTCACGCTCTGCCATAGCAAACTCCTTGGCTGACTGGTTGGCCCAACGCCCTCCTGGTGCGGCTGTTCCTTGCGCGCGCGGGTTGCAGCCGCGCGCGGCGTCCCGCATGGAGACGGTTAGATCGTCTCGGGAGCAGAGATTCGGATGACGCGAATCGGCATTTTGGGCGCGTCCGGTAGGATGGGACGGGCGATTGCGGCCCTGCTCCAGGCCAGCGTCGAGGCGCGGCTCGCCGGGACGGTCGGCCGCGGCGAGGATCCGGAGCCGCTCGCCGCCGGCTCCGACGTCCTCATCGACTTCACCGGACCCGATGCGATCCGGATCCATCTCGACGCCGCCGTGGCGAACCGGACTCCGATCGTGATCGGCACGACCGGCCTCGAGCCGGCACACCATCAGGCGATCGACCTCGCCGCCCGCAAGATCCCCGTCCTGCAATCCGCCAACATGTCGCTCGGCGTGAATCTGCTCGCTTTCCTGGTTCGCGAGGCGGCCCGGCGGCTCGATGACGAATGGGACATCGAAATTCTCGAAATGCATCATCGCCACAAGGTCGACGCGCCGTCCGGCACCGCCTTGCTTCTCGGTGAGGCGGCGGCGCAGGGGCGCGGGATCGCGCTCGATGGCGCCAGCGACCGAGGCCGCGATGGCCTCACCGGGCCGCGCGAGCCGGGTCGGGTCGGTTTCGCCTCGCTGCGCGGCGGATCGGTGGCGGGCGATCACATGGTCGTGTTCGCCGGGGATTCGGAAAGGATCGAGCTCGGCCATCGTGCCGAGAGCCGCGAGGTGTTCGCGCGCGGTGCGCTCCAGGCGGCGATCTGGCTCCACCAACAGCCGCACGGCCGCTACGACATGACGGATCTGCTGGGGCTGAAGCTCGAAAGCGGTGCGGCGGCCGGATGAGCGACGACGGGGCGGCGCCTACGGAAAAGCCTTCGCAGCGCACGTCGCAGGGACTGGTCCGCCGCCTGGGTCTGTTCGACGCGACGATGATCGTGATGGGCGGGATCATCGGCGCCGGCATCTTCGTGAATCCGGCCGAGGTCGCCCGCCACCTCTCCTCTCCGGCGCTGATCGTCGGCGCATGGCTGATCGGCGGCACCGTCGCGATGGTCGGCGCCCTGGTCTATGCCGAGCTCGCGACGCGGCGGCCGGAGACTGGCGGCCAATATGCCTATCTGCGCGACGCCTGGGGGCCCCTGCCCGCCTTCCTGTACGGTTGGTCGCTCCTGCTGGTCATCCAGTCGGGCGGGATGGCGGCTGTGGCGATCACCTTTGCGCGCTATGCCGGCGAGCTGACCGGCTGGGGACTCTCCGACGGGCTCGTCGCCGCGGCGGCGCTGGCGCTGCTCAGCGCGGTCAACTGCCTCGGCGTGCGGGCCGGCAGCAATGTCCAGAGCACCCTGATGGTGCTGAAGATCGCGGCGATCGGATTGCTCGTCCTCGCCGGCTGGCTGATCGCGCCGGCCTTCGTGGCACCGGCCGCCGCCGCGCCGCAGCCGGTCGAGACCGGCGCCGGCCTAGGGCTGATCGTCGCGCTGACGCCGGTCATGTTCGCTTATGGCGGTTGGCAGACGTCGAGTTTCGTGGCGGGCGAAATGCGCGATCCGCGTCGGGACCTGTCGCGGGGCCTGCTGCTCGGTGTCGCCGGCGTCGTGCTGCTCTACGGCGCCGTCGCCTTCGTCTGCGTCCGCGTGCTGGGGCCGGAGGGACTCGCCGCGACGCAAACACCGGCATCGGCGGTGATGCGACTCGCGCTCGGCGAGCTCGGCGCCGACCTGATCGCGCTCGGCATCGCCGTTTCCGCCCTCGGCTTCCTGAGCCAGGGCATGCTGACCACGCCGCGAGTCTATTTCGCCATGGCGGAGGATGGATTGTTCTTCCGCCGCGTCGCCCAGGTTTCGCCGCGCACCCATGCCCCGGTCTTCGCCATCCTGCTGCAAGGGGCGGCGTCGATCATCATCGCCCTGTCGGGGACCTACGGCCAGATTCTCTCTTATGTCGTCTCGGTCGATTTCATCTGGTTCGGCTTGACCGGCGCCGCCTTGTTCGTCTTCCGCCGGCGCATGCCGTCGAGCGAGGGGTTCCGCGTACCGGGTCATCCGTTCAGCACCGGCCTGTTCGTCGCCGCCTGCTGGCTCATCGTCGCCGCGACGGTGTGGAACAACCCGGCGAACAGCGCGGTCGGATTCCTGATCCTGGCTGCCGGCGTTCCGGTCTGCCTGCTCTGGCTGCGGCGGCGCGCGAAGGAAAGGACGAGGCCGGAATGACGCGGACGATGCGGTCGGACTATATGCACTGGGCGAAGAACCAGCCCAAGGTGACGTTCAATCTCGGCTCCAGCGAAGTCGACAATTTTCGTCTGGACCGACTGCCCTTCGAGATCGCCGATCTGGAACTCGACGGCGCCAGCTATCATCGTTACCCGCCGCTGCGCCAGGCGATCGCCGAGAAGGAGCAAGTGACTCCGGAGCAGGTGGTGATGGCCGACGGCACGTCCATGGCCAACATGCTGGCGCTCGCCGCTCTAATTGATCCGGGGGACGAGGTGCTGGTCGAGGAACCGGTCTACGAGCCGATGCTCGCCACCGTCCGCTATCTCGGCGGCGAGGTAAGGCGGTTCGAGCGTCGCGCGGAGGAAGGTTTCCGGCTCGACCCCGATGCGGTCGAGCGGCAGGTCGGCCCGCGCACCCGTCTCATCCTCGTCACCAACCTGCACAATCCCTCCGGCGCTTTCGCCGACGAGGCGGCGCTGGAGCGGATCGGCGCAATCGGGCCGCGGGTGGTGGTCGACGAAGTCTATCGCGACGCCGTGCCCGGATCGCGTAGCGCGGCCCATCTCGGCTCCAACTTCATCGTCACCAACAGCCTCACCAAGGTCTACGGCCTGAGCGGGCTGCGCTGCGGCTGGATTCTCGCCGACCCCGATTTGGCCGAACGGATGTGGCGATTGAACGAGCTGTTCGGCGTCGCCCAGGCGCATGCCGCGGAAAGGCTCTCCTGCATCGCGCTCGCCCATCTGGACGAGGTCGCTTCCGGCACGGCCGAGCGGCTCGAGCGCAACCGCGCTTTGGCCCGCGATTTCCTCGATGGACGCCCGGAGCTCGACTGGGTCCCGGTTCCGCACGGCATCACCCTCTTCCCGCGGCTGGTTCGCGGCGACGTCGACCGGCTTCGCGACCTGCTCGTCGAGAAATATGACGCGTCGATCGTGCCGGGACGCTGGTTCGAGCGGCCGGATCATTTTCGGCTGGGGATCGGCGCGCCGCCCGAGCGGTTCACGGCCGGTCTCGAGCGGCTCGGCTCGGCCCTGGACGAACTCTCGCGAACATGAAGAAGGCCGATATCGCTGAATTCTACCGGCGTCTCGCCGACCGCATTCCCGAGCCCGAGACCGAGCTCGATTTCGTCAACGACTATACGCTGCTGGTGGCGGTCGTGCTCTCCGCCCAGGCGACCGATGCCGGCGTCAACCAGGCCACGAAGGACCTGTTCGACAAGGTGACGACGCCCGAGCAGATGATCGCGCTCGGAGAGGAAGGGCTGAAGCAGCACATCAAGACGATCGGCCTGTTCAACACCAAGGCGAAGAACGTCATCGCGCTTTCGCAGGCGCTGATCGAGAAGCATGGCGGCAAGGTGCCGGCCGATCGCGACGCGCTGCAGGCGCTGCCGGGGGTCGGCCGCAAGACCGCCAACGTCGTGATGAACTGCGCGTTCGGGGCGGAGACGTTCGCGGTCGATACCCATGTCTTTCGCGTGGCCAACCGCACTGGCCTCGCTCCCGGCAAGACGGTCGAGGCGGTCGAGGCAAAGCTCGACCGGCTGACCCCGCAACCCTACCGACGGCACGCCCATCACTGGCTGATCCTGCACGGCCGCTATGTATGCAAGGCGCGCCGGCCGGAATGCTGGCGCTGCGTGGTCAGGGACCTGTGTGCCTACAGGCCGAAAACTCCGGCGCCCGGAAGCGAGGAGGAAGCGCGCATGAAGGCCGCGGCGAGGCGGCCGAAAAGCGCCTGAGCACCCCGCCTTTTCCCGGTCCGGGCTGGCGCGGCCGATGCGGATGGTTGTATCATGCGCCAGCGTCGGGGGACTCATGCGCTGCCGCGAGGCAGCGAAGGAGGCACGATGAAGAAGGCGTTCGTCGCCACGGCGATTCTGCTTGCCGGCTGCGTGGCTGGAACTGCCGCCACCCCTCGCCAGGAGGCTAACCGCCGGGCCCTGGACGACGCCCGCCCGGTCGGCGAGCCCGAAGATTGCATCAGCATCAACCGTATCCGGAGCAGCAATGTCCGCTCCGAAGACGTCATCGATTTCGAGATGAACGACGGTCGGATCATGCGCAGCCGGCTGCCTCAGTCCTGCCCCGGCCTCGCCTTCGAGGAGCGCTTCACCTACCGAACGTCGCTGAACCGCCTGTGTGCGGTCGACACGATCACCGTGCTCGATTCCTCCGGCCGGCGCGGTGCGAGCTGCGGCCTCGGGCCGTTCCAGCCCGTCGAGCTACCCCGAAGATAGGGTCTGGTCCCCTTGCCGGGCCTTTGCTAAGCGCCCATCTTCGCTGGCCCAGGCACCCGTAGCTCAGCTGGATAGAGCGCTGCCCTCCGAAGGCAGAGGTCACAGGTTCGAATCCTGTCGGGTGCGCCACATACCGCCGTCGGTCGACGTATGCGACGCTGCAGCCGATTGAAGCACGCCGGCGGAGCAGGCGCGACCGCTCATAGCGGCGTATGAGTGCGTCGGACAGCGCTACGTGGGACGTCGCGGCAGAAGCAGCGAAGATGGAACTCGCCGAATCGATTATTGCTTCGGTGCAACGTCGCCCCACCTAAAAGGCATGTCAGTCTGCACCGATCTGGTCCGCACTTTGTCGCTGTTGCGAGAGCTCACTGATCAGATGGTCAGCAATGGCCCTGACGGAGGGAAGCTGCCCGCGGCGATGCGGCATCAGTAGCGTCGTAGTTACGCCACGTGCGGCCCAGTCCGGCAGGATGCGGAGGAGCGCCCCGGATTCTACCAGCGGCGCACAGAAGCTGCCGGCAAGACAGGCCACCCCGAGCCCTGCCCTCGCGGCTTCCCGCAACGACACCGTTTCGTTGGCGAAATAGCGTGGCGCCGGCGCAACCTGGGCCACCGCCCCTTCGGCATTGTGAAGCGTCCAGATCGTCCCCGAGGACGAGGCCAGTAGTCCGTCGAGGTCGTTTGCTTCCTCGGGTCGCGAAGGCCGCCCCCTCTCTCGAACGTAGTCGGGCGAGGCGACAAGCCAGGCGGGGTCATAATTGATGCGACGTTGCACCAGATCGGTATCGGGCAATGGGGCGAAGTGGTTGCGGATGGCGATATCAAAGCCTTCCTGTACGACGTCCACGAACCGGTCGGAGACGTCGAGCACGATGCGGACCTTCGGATAGGCGGTCGCCAGGCGCGGGAGGATCGATGCGAGGCGGAATTGGGCGATCGGCAACGACGCCGTGATGCGCACGGTTCCGCTCGGCTCCGCAAGCCGGCCCTTGATTACATTCTCCGCCGCCTCCGCTTCGATCAGCATGGCGGCGGCATGGCGATAGAAGTCCCGTCCGACCTCGGTCACGGCGAAGCTGCGCGAGGTTCGCTGGATCAGACGCACGCCGATCGCCTTCTCCAGTTCGGAGAGCCGCTTGCTGAGTGTGGACTTGGGGATGCCAAGGGCGCGACCAGCCGCCGCGAAGCCTCCGTGATCCACCACCCTGACGAAAACGAGGAGGTCGTTGAGGTTCAGCATCTGTGCCCTCATCGTTCCCACATGTGGACGATAGGTCTGCGGATAGCCTACTACTGCTTCTGCGTCCAACATTGCATCTCCTGGCAGCTGCCGCCGTTGGGGCGGGGCTGCAACTTGGAAGGATGCAAACTTGATGGCGAATATCGCGATCATCGGCCTCGGGGCCATGGGGCAGGCGCTGACCGCCCGATTTCTTCAGCAGGGCCACACCGTCACCGTTTGGAACCGCACGCCTGGCAAGGGCGCCTCGCTCGTCGCCCGAGGGGCGCGCGAAGCTAGGTCCGCTGCCGACGCAATCGCTGCGAGCGACGTCACAGTCATGTGCGTGCTGGACTATTCCGCGACGGATTCGATTATCAATGATGCGGCACCGACGCTCTCCGGGCGAGCGCTGATCAATCTGACCAATGGGACGCCCGCGCAGGCACGCGCCACTGCAGAGCTGGTCGCGACGCTGGACGCGGACTATCTCGACGGCGGGATCATGGCGACGCCTCCGATGATCGGCGGCGAGCATGCACTCATCCTTTATAGCGGATCGAAGGCGGCTTTCGACGCGCACGCAGAGACGCTCGAAGGGCTCGGTGCGGCGAACTATCTGGGCGAGGATGCCGGGCTGGCGTCGCTACACGACCTTGCTCTTCTCAGCGGTATGTACGGCCTTTTCGCGGGCTTCTTCCACGCCACCGCGCTCGTCGATTCCGAGGGTATTCCCGCCAGCGGCTTTCTCACGCTTCTCCGCAACTGGATGACCGCGATGCTGGGCGAGTTGGCTGGATATGCGGAAAAGATCGACAGCGGCGAACACGGCGTGAATGTCGTGTCGAATCTGGGAATGCAGACCGCCTCATTGGAGAACATCCTCACTGCTACCCGAGAGCAGGGTGTAGCAGCCGACCTGCTGAACCCGATGCTGGACTTGTTTCGCAAGCGGGCCGGTTCAGGATTCGGCGACGAGGATATTTCGGGCGTGTTCGAGCTGATCCGGCGCCAGCGTGGGAAGTAGGTCGAGCGAACCAGCGCGTCCACCGTCTACTCCCTGAGCGCCCCGCTTCGCTCCTGGTACTTCTTTCCCCATGCGCGAGCGGAGCAGGATCCAGCAAGGTGGCAACGAGCCGTCCGACATCGTCATCATCAGCATCACCGTGCGGCGCGGCTACGAGGCTGAATAGCGTTGGCAATGTCGATCGCCGCGATCCGCGGCAGGACCTAATTTCTAAGGAGCTTTCATGCCCGCCCAGCATTTGCTGCATATCGACGCGAGCGCCCGGCCCGGTCTTTCTGGAGTTGATCCCCACGGTTCGCACACGCGACGCTTGACCCGGCGCTTTATGGATCGGTGGCGCGCCATTCGGCCGGTCGACCAAGTGACTTATCGCGATTTGGGGCGCGCGCCGCCATCGCCGGTAACAGGGGAATGGATCGCTGCTGCCTTCACGCCGCCGGAACGACGGGATGCCGAGATGGGCGCGTGGCTTGCAGAGAGCGACCGCCTGGTCAGCGAGCTGCAGCGTGCGCACCTCGTTGTGATCGGCGCGCCGATGTACAATCTTGGCGTTCCCTCCCCGCTCAAGGCGTGGATCGACAACATCGTGCGCGTGGGCGTGACATTTGGTTTCGACCGCAACCGTGTCGGCGACCCCTATTGGCCAATGTTACGGCCCGGTAAGCGACTCGTAATTCTCTCTTCGCGAGGTGATTCCGGGTACGGGCCTGGTGGACGGCTGGAAGCGTACAACCTCGTGGAGCGCAGCATTACACTGCCGCTGTCCTATATCGGTATCACCGACACCTACAGCGCCGCGATCGAGTTTGATGAGTTTGCCGACAACCGCTTGTCTGCCTCCATCGCGAAGGCTGAAGCCACCGTCGACGCGCTAGTGCAGAAGCTCGCCGCCGCGCCATTCGCGCCATCGTCGCGCACCCTGCCGAAGGAAGCTCCGATCCCGCAAGGGAGAATGCCTCAGGGCGGTATGGAGCCATAGGGGTGCGGAGCGCGAACCCGGCCAGTTCTCGGTGAGAGCCTCGGTACGCCGTCACTGGTCGTGGCTCGGCGCCGGATCCGGGAATTACCAAGAGCTTTGGCTCAAGAGTCCCTGCGGGACCAGGTCAGGGAACGTTGAACGTCAGCTCACTCTTCGAAGGCTACATCCGGCGACGCCGACCGGATTATCCGACCGAACGTTCGGTCGGCCCCCAGCATGCACGAAGGCGGCGGAAGCTCGTGCTTTATGGTACCATGCTAACTATGGATTAGGAGTTGCCGATGCCCCTCTCAGTGTTTGCCACCATTACTCCGAAGCCGGAACATCTGTCGGACGCCAAAGCAGCCGTGAAGAGCATCATGGCCGATACCCGCGCCGAAGAGGGCTGTATCCAGTTCGAACTCCACGAAAGCGCCGAAGCCGAACGGCTCCACCTTTACGAGGTTTGGGCCGATCGCGATGCCTTCGACGCTCATCACGCGCAGCCTTATACCCAAGCTGTGTACAAGCAATACGAAGCCTGGCTCGCTGCGCCCGTCGAGCTGGTTTTCATGCGGCCAGTGGCTTGACTTGGCGGCGGCAAGCGAGCTCGAAAAGGTCGATGCGTGCGGTCACTAGGATCGTGCCGCGAGGACTGCGGCAGGCATGCGCCCGGCCGCTCCCCTGCGGGCGTGGTTCATCGTCGATCCTTGTGTTCGAAGGTGGGAAAAGGCGCACGGCTAGAAATCCACCGCGAGGAAGGCGGTGAAGCGCCTTCTGTCCATCAGGCCGTAGCTGTTGCTGCCGACGATGCTCCAGTTGAACGTGTTGGTGACGTTCTGCATCTGGACGCGAAAGGTCGCCGGCGACGTGCCGAGCTTGAAGCGGTAGCGCGCGCCGAGATCGATCAGCGCATAAGGGTCGACGGAGACCAGATTGTCGCGCGAGGCGGGCCGCTCGCCGTACCAGGACACGGCCAGGTCGAGCGAAACGCCGGGCAGGAAGGGCAGCCGATAGTCTGCATTGCCGCGCAGGATGGTGGCGGACTGGCCCAGCGGCTTGCGGCCGACGCGGCCCAGCTCCACCGCCTCGCCGGTGACTCGGGGCTGCATGAGGACGGCTCCGGCAACGACGCTCAGATTGTCGATGGGGTTGCCCGACAGGCTCAACTCCACCCCGCGATGCCGGACGTCGCCGAGGATCGTGTAGACGTTCGCCTCGTCGGTGTTGAAGTAAGGCTTGCGCACGTCGAACACGCCCGCGACGAGCTTCAGGCGCGGCGAGATCGTCCAGCGGATCCCCGCATCCGCCTGTCGCGTGCGGATCGCGGGAAGCGCCTCGTTCCGATTGGCGGCGTTGTTGGGCGCAAGCCCGCTTTCCTCGAGCCCGCGCGTATAGCCGGCATAAAGAGCGACGTTGCCGGTCAGATAGGCGGCCGCCGACGCGTTGAACAGCCAAGGTCTGTCCCCGGCTCGCGTGGTGGGAAGGTCTCCCGGAAGGTCGATCGTCTTGCTGTAGTCGGCACGCTGGACGCCAAGGCTGAGCTCGCCCACATCCTTCCAGCGCCCCTCATAGGCGACGCCGATCGTCGTTTGTCGCACCCGATCGTAGGTGCGCTCGCCGAAGGCGAAGGACGCGGGCTCCGGAGCCGGCACGATCTCTCCGAGCCGGCGTTCGCCAAGGTCGATCGGCGCGGAGGCGCCGCCGTAGCGGCTGTCGAGTTCGCGGGCGCGCATCGAGGCATGCAAGGTGTGCAGCCGCGGCCCTTCGGTGAAGCTGCGGCTGACGCGCAGCTCGCCGCTCGTCGAGGCATAGCGCTGGCCCGGGTCGGCAATCACTTGGGCGCGGGTGCGCCCGTCCGGCGTCGTGCCGACGAAGTTCTGCGCGAAATTCTCCTCGTTGACGAAGATCGAGCGGAAGAGGCCGCCGGTGATCGCCCAGTTTCGCCCGATGCGAGCCTTGGCGATGACGCCTGCGTTGGTGCTGCGGCTGTCCTTGGCTGCCCAGCCCTGCCCGAAATAATGCCGCCGCTCGACCTCTGGCGGGACGAAGGCGCCCGCGCTGATGATCGTCGGCGCAACCTCCTCATCCTTGCCGATCGTGGTCGACCAGAAAGGAATGATCTCGACATTGTCCGACGGCCGCCACCTGGGGATGATGGCCGCGCGGAAGTAGCCGGCGTCGGCGCCGTCATAATATTCCTCGAGGGCATAGGATGCGCCGAGCGCGACGCCGAGCCGGCCCCGGGCGATCGGCAGCTGCGCATCGATCTCCAGCGAGGGCGCGCCATAGGCGAAGCTACCGGCGACGACGCTGACGAGCGGCCGGTCGCCGACGTTCCGCAGGCGATAATCGACGATGCCTGTCGGCGCGGGGAAGGGATAACCGTGAGCGGAGAGGCCCACTCGGATGGTCGAGCCCTCTACCAGCCGCGTAGCGACATAGCCCTGGCGGTCGATATAGATGCCCTCAATGCGCACGTTGCCGGCGGTGACCGGCGAGAAGCCCCGCACCTGGCTGCTGCTGTAAAGGCCGATGCTCTCGTTGCCGATCGAGGTGCCGAAGGCGTCCTCGGCGGCGGTCACCGCATTGTCCTCGGTGCGCTGGGCCTCGGCGGGCGTGACGAAGGCGGCCGCGCCGAGAACGGCGATGACCGCATATCTGTTGATCATTCCACCACCCGCCACTTGCGAATGCGCCCGAGGCCAAAGGCGATGCAGAGCAATGCGAGCAAGCTGAGCCAAAAGAGGAAGGGCAGCACCTGTCCGATTCGTTCCGCCGCGGATCGATCGGCGAGCGCGAACTCCGGCAGCGTCAGCGGCTCGGCAAGATTCAGCCGCCCGCGCGTCTCGCGATCGGGCGGTGCCGGTGGCTGGGTGATCTCGCGCTGTACGAGCGGATGGACGATCTCGCGCAGCCGCAGCTGATAGTCGCGTGCCTGCATCTCGAATGCTCGCTGGCGCGTCGGGTCGGTGCCGGCCAGCATGGCGAACGCGGCCTCGACGCCGAGGGTCGGGATCGCGAAACCGGCGATGTGGGCGACCATTTCCTGCCTTGCCCGATGATCCTGGATCGCGATGCGCAGTTGCGACAGCCGCCGCTCCGTCTCGGGCACGAGGAAGCTCAGCCGCGTCGCATAATCGAGCGTCGCCGCCCGATCGGCAAAAGGCCGCAGATCGGGTCGGCCCGTCAGCGCCGCTGCCAGGATCGCGTCCCGCTCCCTGTTGATCTCGTCGCTGATGCGGCGCTGGGCATCGACATAGCCGATGGCTGAAGGCACGGGATCGATCATGCCTGCCACGGCCGAGCCCGCCAGCGGCAGACCGATCGTCAATGCGGCCCAAATCGCCGCGAACGAGCCCAGCGCGGCCCCGGCACCCGGCTGGCGCGCAAGGACCGCCAGGGCCACGCCCGACCAGAACAGCATGTATAGGACCGTCACAAGGACGGCGACTGCAAGCGAGACGACGACGGCGCCGAGCGGGACCCCGGCGATGCCGAGCGCGGCGATCATCGCCAGAACCGTCGCCGGGACGGACCAGGCGAGGATGGCGGCCATGCGCGCGCCGATCCAGGCGCGCGGTCCCGTCGCCTGCGCCGCCACCAATCGCAGCATGTCGCGGTCCCGTTCGAAGGTGACGAGCAGCGCGAACAGAAGGAGCAGCCCGATCGGCAGCAGGAAGACGATCGCAAAGGCGAGGTCGAACCGTCCAAGCGCCAAGCCACGCGGGTTCTCGAAATCATAGGTGTCGAGGAAGCCGAACGGCGTATTGAGCTTGATCTCGAGGCGGCTGGGCGCGAGGTCGCTGACGCCTGCCGCGAGCGGTGACAGCGGCAGATGCGGCTTCAAAGCCGACTTGCGGACGAAATATTCGCTATACCCCGCGACATTGGTCGGATCCTGCCAATAGGCGACGGGTCCCGCCGAGGCGGTGACGGGCGCGCGATAGGCGCGGGCGCGCTCGACCGCGCTCGCGTGGAACGCCGCGTCGGCCTGGCGCGCCCGCTCCAGCGCCGCGGTCTGCGCCGAGTGCAACACGGCGGTATTGAGCGCGCCCCAGACGAAGCTCGCGGATAGGATCAGCAGCACGGCCCAGAGCAGCGGCGAGCGCCCGACCTGCCGCCACTCCCAGGCGAAGAGGTCGCGAAAGCGAGGGCCGCTCATGGACGGAGCCTCCCGGAAACCACGGTCAGCACGAGCCCCGCTAGGCCGAGCCAGAGGAGGAGCGCGGCGAAGGCCGGGAGCGCCGTGGACGAAAGCCGGCCGAGCGGCGGAGCCGGATAGGCGAACTCGGGTATCCGCGACCAAAGCCGCTCGTCGTTGGTGTGCCGCTCGGTGCCGTGGGCGCGGTGCGCCATTCCGTCGGAATTCATAGCGTTCACCAGGTTGCGCCGGTAGCGCTCGGCGGTATCGATGAAGTGCCGGTGATGGCTGAAGTCGCTGCCCGCCACCGAAGCCGAGGACGCCTGGGCGGCGATCGTCGGCGAAAGGAAGCCAAGCGCCGCGAACAGCCGGTCCTGACTGGCGACCTTGGCGTAGAAGCCGCCTAGCACGCGGTCGAACACCTCATGGCTGTGGCGTTCCATCAAATCGAGCTCGGCCATGCGGGGGTTCGGGATGTCCTCCACCCGGCTGACGCCATAGCGTTCGAGCAGCGCCGCGCGGTTGCGCACGTTCTGCTCGTCCGACCAGAAGGCGGGCGCCTCTTCGGCCATCTGCTGGCGGATCGCCTGGCTCGACGGCAGTGGCCGGAGGGCATCGGCCATCCCGCTCGCCACCCGCGGCAGCGCGAGCGCGAACAGGATCCACAGGCCGAACAGGCCGGCGAGCGCCAGCCGCGCATTGCCCATCCGAAGCGACACCGCGATGCCGATCGCGGCCAGCAACGCCAGATAGCCGGCCATGGCGATGATCCAGCAGAGCGTGCGCAACAAGACGTCGCCGTCGAGGCGCCCGCCGACGCCCAGCCATAGGAGCGAGATGATCGCCACAGGCAGCACCAGCATCCCGGCGGAAGCGGACCAGACCGCCAACGCCTTCGCGCCCACGATGGTGCGCGGATGAACGGCGGCGCCGAGCGCCATGCGCATGGTGCCGCGCTCGCGGTCCTGCGCCACCAGAGTGAAGGCCAGGAGGAACACGATCAGGGGACCGAAACCGGTGATGAGCGCGGTCGGGCCGGCGAAGCCGATCCGCTGAAGCAGCGAGGCGTTCTGTTGCGGCCGGTAGAGCATGTCGTTCTGGTGGTGGGCCTCGAGCCAGACGGTCTGGCCGACAAAGGGTTCGCTCCCCGGATCGAGGCCCGCCAGCGCCGGCGAAGGCTTGAAGGCGAAGATGCTGTAATGCGCGGCGCTGTGCGGGTCCTTCTCGCCCTGGCCGACCCAGCGCGCACGCTCGGCCGCCGCGACGGCCCGCTTGTCGCCGTCGGTTCGCGCATTGTCGCTGGCGATCGCCGCGAAGGACAGGAGGACAAGCACGGCAAGCGCGACCAGCGACCACCATGCCCGCCTGTCGCGACGCAGGATGGTGAGCTCCAACCGGACGAGGGAGCCGATCATGCCGCGAGCCTCTCGAGATAGAGCCGTTCGAGCTCGACCGGCCCGATGGCGGCGGCATCGCGCTCGTCGACCAGGCGGCCGGCGTGGAGGATGCCGAGGCGACGCGCGACATCCTTGACGCGGAACAGGTCATGCGTCGCCATCAGCACCGCGATGCCACGATCCGATGCGCCGCGGATTACCTGGCCGAGATCGTTGGCGGCGCTGGCGTCGAGGCCCGAGGTCGGCTCGTCGAGCAGGAGCAAGCGTGCCTCCTTGGCAAGCGCGATTGCCACGCCGACCTTCTGCCGCATTCCCTTCGAGAAGCCTTGGGCTCGCCGGTCATGCGCCTCGTCCTGGAGGCCGGCGTCGGCGAGCAGGTTCCGCGCGGTCGCGGCGTCGATCTTCCGGCCCGCGAGAAGAGCGAAATAGCCAAGATTCTCGATCGCGGTGAGCGCGGGATGGAGCATCACCGTCTCGGGCAGGTAAGCGATGCGCGCGCGAGCGGCGAGCGGATCGGCCACCGCGTCGATCCCGTCGACATGGATCGACCCGCCGTCGGGTTTCAGGAACCCGAGGATCATGTTGAGCGTGGTCGTCTTGCCTGCTCCATTGGGGCCGAGCAGCGCATAGACCTCACCCGGCTCGAGCCTCAGCGAAAGGCCGTCGACGGCGCGATGACCGTTGAAGGCAAGGGAGACCGATTCCAGTCGGAGCACGGGCATGATGAAGTTCTCCTAGAAGCGGGTCAGCAGGCTGATCTCGACGCTTCTGGGAGCGCCGACCTGGAACTGGGTCGGCAGCATGTCGGTGTAGTCGACATAGAAGGCGTCGGTGAGGTTGCGGCCGCGCAGCGTCAGCTCGCCGAAGCCGAACCTGTAGCCAATCGCAGCATCGACGGTGGTGTAGCCGCGCGCCCGGATCGCGTTGGCATTGTCGGTATAGAAGCGCCCGGCGTGGCGAAGGCCTGCGCTGAGCGTCAGCGGCAGTCCCTCGACGCTGTAGAAAGCGAACAGGTTGGCGACCGTCTCGGGAATGCGCGGCGGCGTTTTGCCTATTCGGCTGACGCCGCCTGGGTCGATCAGTTCATCGAAGCGCGCGTCGAGCCGGGTCCAGTTGGCGTCGATGCGCAGCTGCCGCGTCAGCGCGGCGGAAAGCGACAGCTCGACGCCGCGCGACGATTGCTTCCCGCCCTGGATGCTGAGCCGGGGATCGCCCGGATCGCGCGTGACGATGTCGTTCTGTGAGATGTGATAGGCGGCGAGCGTCACGTCGATGCGGTCGCTCCAGAAGCTGCTCTTGATGCCGGCTTCGACCGATCGCCCGTGTGTCAGGTCGAATTGCGAGTTGGCGAAGGACAGCAGCAGGAAGTTGCCGACCGGTACGATCGCCCTGCTGTACTGGGCGAAGACCTGGGTCTTGGGCAGGATGTCGTACACCGTGCCGACCCGCCAGGAGAGCGCGCCATATTCGCGTTTGAAGTCGGTTGTCGGCGCGATGTGGCGCGAGAAGTCGATCCAGTCGTAGCGCGCCCCGGCGACCAGCAGCCATTTTGGGGTCAGGTTGAGCGCGTTCTCGCCGAAGACGGATGCGACCTTGACCCGCGCGCGCGAATTGGGCGGGGGCAAAGGTGCGCCGGCCCCGCCGGGGAAGGTGCCGCGGACTGGAGCGAACGGATCGACCGAGGTCGCGGTACCGAAGTAGCGCCGGGTCGCGAACTCGAGATTGCTGAACTCGGCGCCGATCGTGAAGCGATCGCGCAGGCCGCCGACCCTAACCTCACCCGACAAGGCGGGACGCTCGACCCAATAGTCGATGTCGTGCGTGACGATGCCTGTGGTGCGGTCGATCAGGCTGCTTTCGGCGTTGTAGCTGTACATCTCGGCGTTGATGAAGTGCCGATCCGAATGGTAGCGGCTGAGGTCGTTGGTGAAGGTGAGCTGGTCGCTGAGCTCGTAACGGACGCGCGAGCGCAGCCACAGCGTGTCGGAATCGAGCACGGCATCGGTGACGTTGAAGTTGGTCTCGCGCAGCGCGCGGTCGATCACGAGCCCGCCGGGGCCGCTTGCCGCGTTGGAGGGATCACGCGCCACGGACGCGGGCAGCAGCGGCGTGCCGAGGTCGGCGGTATTGTAGGCATCCTCGCTATAGTCGATCGCGAGATCGACCGTCAGCAGTTCGGTCGGGCGAAACTCCACGCCTAGGCTGGCGCCGAGGAAATCGGCATCCGTGTCCTCGACGAACCCGCTGGTGCGGCCATAGGCGCCCACGCCTCGGACGGCGACCCGGTCGCCGATCGGCAAGTTCAGGTCGCCCGCGAGCCGCAGCGTGTCGAAGCTGCCGTAGCTGGCAAGCGCGGAGACGTTCGTCTCGCCGATACGCGGCTTCTTGGGAACGAGATTGATGGCGCCGGCAAGCGCCCCCTCGCCATAGAGCACCGATGCGGGACCTTTAAGGATTTCGATGCGGTCGTAGAGCCAGCTGTCGCTGGCGCGCGAGAAGATGCCTGGCGTCGCGACTCGGACACCGTCGTACAGAAGCCCTACCGACCCGCCGGTGAAGCCGCGCATGGCCGGCACGCCAGGGCTGGTGGCAGGCAGCGACGAGGTGACGCCTGGGGCGCGGTTCAATGCCTCGACATTCGTTCGGGCACCAAACTCGCGAATCTGCCGTTCGGAAAGAATATCGACGATGGCCGGTGTTTCGCGGACTGTAAGTCCAAGCCGGCTGCCTGTCTCAGTGCGTGCGTCGAGGAGAAGCTGTCGAGCGGCCGTACCGGTTACGATGATCGTATCGCCGTCGGGCTCCGTTTCGACGGCTTGTGCGTAGGCTACGGCAGGAACGACAGAGGGCAGCGCTAGACACAGGCGAAGCACGGTTGCGCCAAACACATGTGACGGCGGGAACAACCCTCGGCGCGAACGCCGCGATCCACGATGCACTGCTGTGATATCCCCCATCCCTTGCGGTCTTCCTGTTCGGTCACCGGGCTGGGTGGGTAAGGATATATCGTATCCTGAGTCAATCCCGTATGGCTTCGGCAAGAGCAAGATTTCGCCGCTTTACCTACGTTGGCAAAGGACGGGCACCGACGAAACCGCGAGGGTGCGACTCCGACCCAGGCTTCTCGCTGTAGCGGCGGCGCTTATGGCCGTTTGGACCGCGCGAGGTGAACAGCAGGGGCCCCAGGGGGGCTTCAGGCCGCCTCGCAGCACTCCGACTCCCCGAAGAGATTGCGGCCGATCGCGCGGGCAGTATCCAGACAAGCCTGAGCCACTCCATCATGCGACTCGAGCAGGAGTTCGGACGTCACCACGCGCGCCCCGCAATAATTGAAGATGCCATGGTCGATCTGCGTTTTCATGGCGCCGAAATAGCCGTGCCGCGCATAGGTTCGCAGATCGGCGCCTCCAATGGCGATCAGATGCACCCGAAGGTGCCTTAATCTCTTCACTACGCCGCTACCCTCGCCGGCGTCATAAGCCCATCCATTGGCGAAGACTCGATCGATCCACCCTTTGAGCAGTCCTGGCATCGACCACCAATAGACCGGATAGACCAGCACGAGCGCGTCCGCGCGGTCGATCCGTGCCTGCTCGGCGATGACGTCTGCGGATGGCCGCGCCTGCCTGAGATGGACGGCCACATCGGCCATCGTGAATCTCGGGTCGAAGCCTTCCGCCGCCAGGTCCGCAATTTCCCAGGAATTGCCCGGACTCGCCAGGGCTATTCCCTCGGCAAAGTGTGCGGCGACGCTATGGGTCAGCGACTCCGGCCCAGGATGCGCGACAACGATGAGAGCGTGCATGACGGTAAGCTCCAGCGAAAGGTTGCGACTCGACCCAGACCTATATACTATTGGTAAGTTACTGTTGGTATATAGACATGTCAATCGGCCAATCCGACAACTCCGCTCAAGGAACGCGTCCGCGCCGTCGCTTGCCGAGACAGGAGCGGCATCGCCAGCTCCTGGACGTCGCCTGGCGCCTCGTCGGGGACGAAGGCACGGAAGCCTTGACGCTCGGGCGGCTCGCCGAGGAGGCGGGTGTGACGAAGCCTGTCGTCTATGATCATTTCGGTACGCGATCGGGGCTGCTGGCGACACTCTACCGTGAATATGATGCGCGACAGACGGCGCTCATGGACGCGGCGCTTCAGGTGAGCGAACCGACCCTGACGGGCAAGGCGGCAGTCATCGCATCCTCCTACGTCGACTGTGTGCTCCTCCAGGGCCGTGAGATACCGGACGTCATTGCTGCGCTGGCCGGTTCGCCGGAGCTCGAAAAGGTCAAGCGCGAGTACCGAATTGCCTTCATCGAGAAATGCCGAACCGTCCTCGCTCCGTTCGCGGGGGCTGCGCGTATCGGGTCCCCCGGCTTATGGGCGATGCTCGGTGCGGCAGACGCTTTGTCCCATGCGGCCGCAACCGGGGAGATTACGGCCGTAGAGGCAAAGGACGAACTCTCCGAAACCATTGTGGCGATGGTTTCGAGAAGTGCGCGCAACGGCTCCCCATAATGGATTAACAGCAACGAGCAGCGTAGGCTGCGCGACGGGGCTTGCGTCGCGTGCGGATTCAGGTGCGGCGGGCGGCTGGGACTCCTTATCGCGCGTCATCGCTGCACAGCTCTCGCACAAGGTTCCTGACGCAAGTGCCAATAGGGTAGGTTCCAGTCGGCCCCAGCCTCCCGCAGGCTGCCGTTCGCGCAGAACCGGTACCGTTGGCGAGAATCGGGCTCGCTTCGGCTCGACTGACCGATAATGTCCAGCATGGCGGGGCTTGGCGAGGCGCAGGACAGGCTGGTGGTGAGCAAGCGGCGCATGACGATGGGAATCCTGACAGCGGCGCTACTGCTTCTGCTCGGACGTGGCTGGGTCATATCTCCGCCTCCCACGCCCGATGCCCGGGCGGCCATGCCCACGCAGCAACAAGAGATGGATCGGATCATTGCCTCCCTGCAGCCAGCGAAGCGGTGGCGGCCGCTGGTTGCCATTGTCGGCATCAATGATGGAACGGAGACAGCTGGATATTCAATGACGGCGGAGCGATGAGTTTCGGAGGCTCGCGCTTTGGCCGACAGCGGCAGCCGGAGACCCAGTTCAAGCTCTTGGAGAGGGAGAGTGCTCATGTCAGACGAAGCTGAAATCCGAATGATGCTGGACCGTTGGGCGGCCGCCGTACGCGCACATGATCTTGAAACGATCCTGGAGCAGCGAAGCCCGGACATCGTGATGTTCGACGTTCCCGAGCCGCTTCAGGCAAAAGGCCTCGAAGCCTATCGAGACGGCTGGAAGCTCTATTTTGGCGACGAGGGTTCCCGGCTGTTCGAGCTGCGAGAAACCCATATCGTTGCCGGCGACGGAGTCGCTTGGGTACGGGCGATCCTTCGCTGCACAACGTCGCCCGATCCTGCGGGGCGACTCACGATGGGTCTTCGCAAGGTCGGCGGCCGCTGGGTCGTTGAGCACGAGCATCATTCCTTCCCCGTGGGGCTCGGCGAGGGAGAATGAACCGGTTTGCCGTCGCGCCCGAGCTGTTATCTGTCGAGGCTGCCACCCGTGATCGCCGCGGCGCGATCGAGGAGAGAAGGACAGCGCTTTGATTACAAGGCGCCAATCACCAACTCGCGCAGCGCCCGTAGTCGCGCCCAGGATAAGCATTCCCACGAACCTTCGAGTGGAGCACTTGGAGGAGGCGCTTGGGATAGATTTCGAGCCGCCGAGACTGTCCTGGTGGCTCCCTCTCGGAGCTCGAGAACAGGTTGCGTATCAGCTTCGGACAAAAGAGTGGGATTCAGGCAAAGTCGAGTCCGGGAACAGCTTGTTGGTGCCGTTTCCCGGCGAACTGCAATCCCGCCAAAGCGTCGAGTGCGCCGTCAAGGTCTGGACCGACCAAGGTGAAAGCAGATGGTCCGAGCCCGTGCGGTGGGAAATGGGGCTACTTGATCCGAATGATTGGAAAGCCAGCTGGATCGAGCCGCCCGAGGGCGACGATATCCCGCCTGGCGGCAAACGTCCCGGCTGGCACCTTCATCACGCATTTACGACGGCGCAGGCACCAACCCACGCCCGCTTCTATGCAACTGCGCAGGGGATTTACGAAATCCATCTGAACGGATCGCAGGTCGGCGATATCGAGCTGACTCCGGGCTTCACAAGCTATGACAGGATTCTGCAGTATCAGACCTATGATGTCGGAGGTCTGATCCGCTCGGGCCTTAACAGGATAGACGTCATCTTGTCCGACGGCTGGTATCGCGGACAGACCGGCGCCTTCCGGCAGTTCGATCAGTTCGGGGAGCGCACCGCTTTTCTCGCCCAACTAGAGATGAGCTTCGCCGACGGTTCCCGGCAGCTCGTCATAACCGATAAGGAATGGCGTGCGACGATCGGAGCCGTGCGAGCGGCCGACCTGATGCAGGGTGTGATCATGGACTTTCGATGTTCTGCGCACGCCTTGCCGTCCAGTGGGAAGCGAGCCGTGGAATGGAACGCGGTGAACGTTGCCGATCACGACCTGGCGCGGCTCCGTGCTTCCCCCTCGCCTCCGGTTCGGCAGATCGCCGAGATCGAGCCGGCCGAGATTCGCGCCCTGGATGAGCACCGACAAATAATCGATCTGGGTCAAAACATTGCAGGATGGCTACGGCTGCGTGATCTGGGGCCAGCGCATGTCCGGTTACGGCTGACCTACGGAGAAGCCCTCGACGCCAACGGCGATGTAACGACCGACAATATCGATTCGACCGCGAATGCCGAAGAGTTGGGCCTGCCTGAGGCGGCTAAGATGCCGGATGAGATTGGCCCGCTGCAGGTTGACGAAGTCTACTCCGCGGGAAACGCATCTGACACCTTCGAGCCGCGGATGAGCACCAAGGGTTTTCGATACGTGCGCATCGAGGGACACCCGCATACCCTATCCCGCGACAGTGCCTCAGGCGTAGTCGTGCATTCCGATCTACGGCGCACCGGCTGGTTCGAATGTAGCAACGCGCGCGTCAATCAACTCCACGAAGCCGCGGTCTGGACGCTCAGATCGAACATGGTGGAGATTCCCACCGATTGTCCGCACCGCGAACGATCCGGCTGGGGCAGTGAATGGCAGATATTCGTTCCCAGTGCCGCCTTCCTTTATGATGTGGCGGGCTTCACAACGAAGTGGTTGCGCGACCTGGCGGCGGATCAGAAACCTGACGGCGCGGTCTTTCATAGCGCGCCCGAGAACAAGCTTGGCAAGTCGGAAGCCGTCATCCCGGCCGGTTCCGCCGGGTACAGCGATGCAGCGGTCATCGTGCCGTGGCGGATTTACCGGGCCTATGGGGATGAAAAGCTGCTGGCGGATCAATGGGAGTCCATGGCGGCCTGGGTGGATTGGTGCGAGCGGGTCGCACGCACGCAGAGGCACCCGGATCGGATCAAGTCTCGACCGAGACCCGAGGCGCATGAGCAGTTCTTGCGCGATACCGGCGTTCACTTCGGAGAGTGGCTGGCGCCCCCTTCCTCGATCGACCAATATAACTCGAAGCTGGAGGATGGGCGCGACGACGGCGACATTGCAACGGCGTACTTTCATTATTCGGCTAAGCTGCTCGGGCGGATCGCCAGAGTGCTCGGAAAGTTCGCCGCAGCCCAACGCTATGAGAATTTGGCCGAGAAGACGCGTTGGGCTTGGTGGACCGAATACGGAAATGCCGATGGATCGATCCGGCGGCCTACGCAGGCGAACTACGTCCGTGCTTTGGCGTTCGGACTTGCGCCCGATGCGCTCCGGGAGAAAGTAGCCTCTCATTTGGTCAACACTATTCGTGCCGCGGATACGCATGTTGGGACGGGCACCTTCGGAACGGCCTTATTGTTACCTGTCCTGGCCGATGCAGGTCATGCCGGCCTTGCGTACGAGTTACTGCTACAGGACACGGCTCCTTCGTGGCTGACCATGCTCGATCGCGGCGCTACGACGATCTGGGAGATGTGGGACGGGGTAGACGAGAATGGTGCAGCTCACTTTTCCCTGAACCATTTCAGTTTCGGTGCCGTGATTGCCTTCATGCACACGCATGTCGCCGGAATCCGTCTCGATAACACGGTGCCCGCCTACCGTCGCTTCCGCGTCCAGCCGGTCCCCGGGGGCGACCTGACTTGGGCAAAGGGAAGCCTTCTATCTCCTTATGGACTTATCTCTTCGGAATGGTGCATCGACTCCTCGCGCCGATTGCGATTGGACGTGACAATTCCGCCGGGGACGTCGGCCGAGATCCTGTTGCCGGACGATACCTATAGGGTTGTTCATTGCGGGCGTTCGCAATTCGATTGCGATCTGGGTTAGTCGTCTTCAACCTCCGGTCAGCTGTCAGCCTCCGCAAGCGCAACCCCTGCAGGCTCAGCACGCCCTCGTCCTCGGCGATGCGTCTGGCCGACAGGCATCGATCGACACGACGCCGCCTCCCCGACGAGAGGCGGCGCCGCATCCGTGCCGCGCTTCTAGAAGTGGAACACGAGCCCTGCCATGGGCCGCAGGCTGTCGAAGTCATAGGTCTCGGCCTGGAGCCGGATCCGCACGCCGCTGTTCCCGGTGATGCCGCCGAGCCCGATATCGCTTGGGCCGACTTCGACCCCGAGGCCGTAGACCCAGTCCTTCTGGTCGCTGAACCCGCGGCGGCCGTTCACCCATTGGTAGCCGGCGGAGCCGAAGACCATTCCGCTTTCGCCGGCTCGCACGCCGAACCGGCCTCTGACGCCATATTCCCAGCTGATGTCATTGAAGCCCTTGGTCGCATTGCCTTCGGCGCCGACGAATACTGGCCCGAGGGGCACGTTGACGCCCCCGATCCCGCTGATCAAGGCGCCGCCGAAGCGGCTGTCGGTCGGCGACACGCCGAACTCGCTGTCGCGATCGAACGAGTGGTAGCCGCCCAGCACGCCCAGATAGGGTTCGATGCCGAAGGCTCGTGTACCGTCTGGCGCGGAATGGCCTTCATGGGCCGCCTCCGGCGCACCCACGGCGTCAGAGCTGGCGTCGGAGGAGAAGGTTTGCTGTGCTGATCCGATAGAGGGGATGCCCGCCGCAAGAGCGGCGACTGCAAAGATGTACGATTTCATGATGTTACTCCGGATACATGCCGCGAGGCTGTTTCATTCGCGACGTACTGTTTGAACCTCCCTGTTCCAGTTAAGTTGCAAAGTGCTACGGATTGAATGGGTGTGTGATGGATAGGACACACGGACGATCCGGCGCCCCAACGATGGCGAGCACTTCCGGGCCGTCCGGCGCTGCCGAGCCTTCAGGACGGCTTGTGCTTACCCTCGCGGATGGCGGTCCCCACCAGGGCCCGGGTCGACAACAGGATAGCCGAGACGAGAATGGCGATGGACAGCAGCCCTACGGGCGTGACGCGGAGGGAAATCCGTGCGCCCGATTGCCGGCCGACGCGCAAGTCGAGCTCGGTCGATTGAGGGTCGGAAAGCAGGCCCATGGAAGGGAGAACGACGGCGGCGGAAGGAGGTTCAGCCCTTCGCTGGAGCCGCGAAGGCCACTGCGCTCCCAAGCGCGAACGGCAACACGGTCGCGGCGACGGCCGAATTCGCTCGCCCGCCACGTTTCACCCTCGGCGATCGTCATCTGGACGAACCATCGGTGACGGCGAGCCCCTCGCATCCCATTATCCGTCGATCCAAGTCCCAGGGAGTTCAGTCGTGACCGATCAAATTCTGCTCCCCAATGTCATGAAGATCACCGAGGGCCATCTGGACGCCTTTCGCGAAGCCGTGGGCACGGCGATCGATTTCGTCGAGGCCAACGGGCCTCAACTCATGGTTCGCACCTTCGTGGACGAGCAGGCAATGCGGGCCGTCAACTTTCAGCTCTACCGGAACTCCGACGATATCCTGCGTCACTGGGCGTTGTCAGACCCGTACATCAAGGACGTGTCGGCCCATTGCACCGTGGAAGCGTTCGAAGTTTATGGCGACCCAGCGAGCGGGTACGCGCCGGCCTCTCGCAATTCCTCGGCGACGGACGCGGTCTCGTGGTCATGCCGCTAGCCGGGTTTTCCCGCTTCAAGTGATGCCGAAGCCGATGAGAACAGTCGCGACAGAGTACAACACCCAGCCGGGATGCAAAGCTCGTATCGCCCATGCGTTGGCAATGGCGCCGAAGAGATAGGAGCTGCCGACAAGCAGGCCCGTCACCATCCGCGCTTCGCTTCCGAACCAGCTTGCCGCGGCGATCAACGCGAGACCGCCGACGAACCAGTTGAATGTGCTGAATTGCAAGAGAAGAGGCGCAAGCCTGCGGATTGGAGCGCCGATCCGCTTATCCCCGGCCGAAACAGCGCCGAACGGTTTCACCACCGCCCGATGGGTAAGGATCCCGTGGATCACGGCGACACCGCTTCCTATCACTCCGGCAAGCATGAGCGCACCGTCTTGCCAATCCATGATCTTGTTCCCCGATCAGGCTTCGTCGCGCGCCAGCCGGGCGCAGATCTCGGCGGTTTGGTTGTCGGCGGGGAAGGCGCACTCGATCCGCAGCTCGTCCAATGTCACATCGCGCGGGCCGGCAAATGTGGTGATCGTCTCGAAGAAGCGCAGCTCGCCAAGGCCGCTGCGGAAGATCAGGAACATGACGGGCGACGGTTCGAACTCGACGTCTCGAACGCGCCAGCTCGCCGGAACCTCGGGATAGGCCAACACCTCGTCAAGCAACGCTTGGGCTGCCTTGTCCGTCGGGACGGCGGCGATGTCGCTGTGCAGTTGGCGCAAGAATCTCTGCGCCACCTCGGACCAGTTGACGATCACCTGCCGGAAGTCGTCCGGGTCGAATACCTGGTGCAGCAGGTTCGTATGCGAACTCCGTCTGCCGCGCATCACCAGGTCGTTGATCCTTTGTGCCGCAGGATTCGCCATCAGCACGTCGAAATGACGATTGATGACGAAGGCCGGATAGGGCTCCTGATGGGCGACGATCAACTCGATCGCCTCGCGCATGCGCTCCAGGGCCGGAGTGACCAAAGGGTTCTCCGGATATTGCGGCGCATAACCGGCGGCCAGCAGCAGGGCGTTGCGTTCGCGCAGCGGCATGGCGAGGCCGTCGGCCAAGCGAAATAGGGTCTCACGGCCGGGCTGCGCCTTGCCGGTCTCGACGCAGCTCAAATGCCGGGTCGAGACGTCTGCCGCCAGCGACAGATCCAGCTGGCTCATGCGCCGCGCCGCGCGCCATTCGCGCAGCAGTGCACCGACCGGAGGAGGAGTTCGGCGTCGCGCCGCATTCGCAGATCGCATCGTCATTGCGTAGCGCTCCGTCGCTGCGGCGACCATGACTTCCAAGGTCAAACTCTCATGACCCGGGCGTCATTGTGGAAGGAACATGGCGTCGCTAGCCCTTGGTTCGAAAGCTGCTGCCACGCCGAGGAGCCGATGAACAGACGTGAACTCATGCTCGCCGGGATTGCCCTCGCGCTGCCGTTTCCCGCCGCCGCCGCCGCCGCCACGCCGGCCGAATGGACGCCCGCGCAATTCCATGCGGCCCGCAGGTTCGTCGACCTGCCCGTAGGCCGGGTCGCCTATGTCGAGCGCGGAAGCGGGCCGGTGGCAATCTTCCTCCATGGCTATCCGCTCAACGGCTTCCAGTGGCGCGGGCCAATGGCCCTCCTTGCGACGCATCGCCGCTGCGTCACACCGGACCTGATGGGGCTCGGCTACAGCGAGATACCGGCCGGAACCAGCCTGTCGCCGATCGCTCAGAGCGAGATGATCGTCGCCTTCATGGACCGGTTGGGGATCGCCGAGGCCGATTTCGTCGCCAACGACAGCGCTACGGGGATCGCTCAGCTCATCGCGGCCAACGCTCCGAACCGGGTGCGCAGCCTGTTGCTGACCAACGGTGACGTCGACATCAACAGTCCGCCGGAATTGCTGATGCCGTTCATCGAGCAATGCCGCAACGGCCAGGCCGACGCCTGGTTCTTACGTCACTATAGGGACCGCAACTGGGCGCGCACGGGCGATGGGCTGGCCAGCACCTTCAGGCACCCTGAAAAGGCGCTGAGCGACGAGAATATCGAGGTGTATTTCGGGCCGTTGGTTGCGACTTCGGAGCGGCTTGCGCAGGCACGGCGCTACGGGACCGACATGCTGCCCAATCCATTGCCGGCCATAGCGCCGAAGCTGCGGACCTTCCCCCGGCCGGTCCGCATGGTTTGGGCGCGCAATCTAGATCTGTTCCCGGATGATGGCGCGGTCTGGCTGGACAGGACCTTCCCGGCCTCGCGTGGCATTCGGTTCGTCGACGACGCGAAGCTGTTCTTCCCCGAAGAACGCCCCGATCTGATAGCCGACGAGGCGCGACGGCTCTGGGGCGTCTGAAGGATTGCGGAAGCCGGGATTTCCACCGTCCGGGCGCCAAAGCGCGGGGGATGTGCGAACGAGGCGTCGTGCGGCGGATTGCAACGATGGCGTCGTGGTCGTGCGATGCGCACGAGCACAGTCCGGCCGCGCAGATAAGCAATCCGAACTCCGAGATTTGAGCCGGCATTGCCGGCATTGACGATCAGAAGATGGGCCGCACCTCCAGGTTAGCGCTTAGGGGCGCTCGCCGAGTGACATGAGCATCCTCATGCATCGAACCTGCCGACCGCGTGAGCCGCGGCGAGGCACTCTTAGGAGGATAGGATTGGAACACCTTGGGGTTTGCCAGCGGCGGCGACCGTTGAGCCGGAACCCCAGGCGTGCATCCGGCCCCACTCGGCCAGTGCATGGACTGCCCTATTGAGGGATGCGCCCGCAGATGTCAGCGAATACTCGACGCGCAGAGGAACCTCATCGAACGCCTCGCGTCGAATGACGCCGTCGGCCTCCAACTGTCGTAGCTGCTCGTATAGAACCTTCTCGCTGATACCCGGAACGCGCCGGCGGAGCTCGCCGAAGCGGCCCGGGCGAAGATGAAGCTCCCACACTATCGTCGATTTCCACTTGCCGCCGATGACGCCTAGCGCGGCATCGAGTCCGCACGCGCCTGCTTCTTGTGTCTTTTCGGTCTCCACACGAACCTCCAAGTAAGTGCATACATCTTTGTAAGTAATTGATTCCTTGTGAACTATTCACGATTTGCCTCGTGCGGACATCACCGCGGCATCGAAGGGAATATAATCATGAGGAACGCAACCGTCATCGGCCTCGGCGAAATGGGATCGGCCCTGGCGCGTGCTTTGATACGCGCAGACCGCCACGTGACGATCTGGAATCGCAGTGCAGCCAAGGCCGCGCCGCTGGTCAGCGAGGGTGCCGAGCTTGCACGAAGCGCGGCAGCCGCCGCGGCTGCCAGCCCAGTCACGATCATGTGCGTGTCGGATTATGAAGCCGCGCAGGGAATTCTAAAGGCCCCGCAAGTGGCAGAGGCGCTGAGGGGCCGCACCCTGATTCAGTTAGGCAACGGAACGCCGCAGGAAGCACGCGACGGCGCGGCCTGGGCGGAAGCCAACGGCATCGAGTATCTCGACGGGACGATCCTGGCCTGGCCGAGCCAGATCGGCGGCGCCGAAACGGCGATCCTCGTCTCCGGGCCGACTCAGACCTTCTCGAATGTCGAGGCGGATCTCAAGCTACTCGCCGGCGGATTGAAGCATACCGGGGAGGCGGTCGGCGAAGCGGCCGCAGTCGCCGCCGCCACGCTATCCTATCTCATGGGCGAATGGATCGGCTTCTGCCACGGAGCGCTTATCCTCGAGGCGGAAGGTCTGCGCTTAGACACATTCGGCGCCCTCATCGAAGCCATTTCTCCGATCCTCGGCGCCGAAGCGAAACGCATGGGCCACGTCATTCAGACGAACGACTTCGGGTCGCCGGAAAGCTCGCTCAAGACCTCGGGCAGCGACATCATCCGTCTCGTTCGCCAGGCGCAGGAGGCAGGCATCAACGGCGAGTTCCCGACTTTCGCCGGAGACCTGTTCAAGCGCGCGATCGATGCGGGTTACGGAGGCGAGGAGCACGCCGCCATCATCAAGATATTGCGCCGCTAGCGAAGCCTTTCGGCGCCCGCGCCGCGAGCGGCCGGGCACGCCATCGGGAGAAACGAAGCGAAGGCTAACGACCCGGATAGATTAGCATTGACTGATGGATTAGCCGATGCTAATCGGTTTGCATGGATCGAATGTCCGCTGTCACCACCGCGATGCACGCGCTCGCCGGCCAAGCCCGCCCCGCGACCCTGGTCAACCTCCAGCGCAGTATCGACCGAATTCTCGCCGACGACCGGCGCAATCCCGCCGGCGGTTCAAGCTTCGGCGGATCGCGTCCTCGGTCCGTCGAGGCGTGGCGCGAGCCTCCGGGCGCGTTGGCGACCCCTGAGTCGGCCGGGCGCCGCGACGATTCCATCGCTTCCCTATCCAGAGAGAGGATCCTCAATTGATCAAGCTATTCGGACACCCCGCCAGCACCTACACGCGCAAGGTGCTCTGCACGCTGCACGAGATAGAGGCGCCGTTCGAACTTCGTTTCGTCGACTTGAACGGCGGCGAGCACACACAGGCGGCACATCTGGCACGCCAGCCTTTCGGGCGGGTGCCGACCATCGACGACCAGGGCTTCACCTTGTACGAATCACGCGCCATCATCCGCTATCTCAACGACCAGTATGGCGGCAGGCTCGTCCCGCCCGACGTGCGCGGCCGAGCCGCAATGGATCAGTGGATCGACGTTGGATATTCCTACTTCTCGGCTGCTGCCCTGAAGCCGATCTTGCACCATGTTTTCGGATTCCCGCAGGACGAACCCACGCTCGAGGCCGCGAGTGCAATGATCGAGCAGACGCTCGATGTGCTCGAAGCCCGATTGGGCGCTGGACCGTTTCTGGCGGGCGAGCAATTCTCGCTGGCCGACATCGTGTACCTGCCCGATCTGGATTATCTGATGGCTACGCCCCTTCAGGCGGCCGTGTCTTCGCGCGGCAACGTCGCTTCGTGGTGGGCACGCAGCTCGGAACGTCCGAGCTGGCGCAAGGCGACGGGACGGTAGGGACCGTCGAGCCGGCGGCCACCGGCCGCCGGCGCCGCAGGTTCAACGCCCTTCGCCGCTCGCAGCACGGGTCCGCTCGCGGATGTCGGCTTCGAAGCGATTGGCTTCCGCCGTTGCCCGCTCGAACTCCTTTTGTCTTTGCTGTTCGATCCCGGCCTCTGCCGGATCGGACGCTTCCACCTTGGTTTCTGCAGGCGCACAGCTCGCCGCGGCCACGGCGGCGACGAGCAAGAAGGTCCGCCGCATCGTCGCTATCGCCCTGCCCGTGGGCAGCGCAGCGGCACTATAGGCATCGTTCAAGATCGAGACTCCTTCGGCAAGCGGGAGCGCAAGGCGTCTCTCAGTCACACCGATTGCTTGGGGCGGGACGGGCGATCTGCCGAATATGGGGGCGCCGCGCGCAATAGCCAGCTCTGCCAACTCGGTGCCGGGTGACCGTACCAACGGCGCCCGCGTGCAACTTGGATGGCCGGTCGAATTGCTATTCCGGCGCGGATCCCCATATCGGGTCCATCACCTGCGCCCTCGCAAGCATCCCCGTGACAGAGAGACGGACCGCGCTCTCGCTTGCACAACCGAGGTGATTCACATGAACGAGACATATTGGTCCGGGCGCGAGCAGAAAGCAGCGTCTCCATGCGCGGACGTTGCACCGCAGGCCGATCGGATCAACGCGTTCGTCGGCCTTCACGCCATCCGCGGTCCGAGCGGCCGACGATGAGCTTCGCCTTCAAGAAGCCGAGGATCGGCAGGACACTCTCCACCGACGAACTGTCGCGACAGGGCGAGGCGGTCAAATCGGCCCTTGCAGCCTTGGGCGGTGCCAATGCCCTGGCCTTCCTCAACACCCATCATGACGGACTTTGCGGCCGACCGCTGGACCTTGCCATTGCGAGCGACGCAGGCCTGCAGGCGGTGGAAGCGGTTCTGAGAGCCGAAGCGGGCCCCGGCCTCGCAAGCTCTTGAGGCACTCGCAGCAGCAAGGAGAAAGACGATGATCGACTCCGACGGCGAACGCCCGGTGGCAACCTCGTTCACATCGAAAACTTCCGACGACGCGGCGATCGTGGCGCGAAGCGGCATCCCCCACATTCCGGCGGATCTTCTAGGACGGGAGGGCGAACGATGAGCCTGCACGACTGGTTCGGCCGACATGTCGCCGATCTCGAGACGAGTCACTGGGAAGGTGGCTATTTCGTCAGCCGCTGCACGCAGTGCGGGCGCAAGATGATCAAGTTGCCCGGCCTGCCTTGGCGATTGCAGGAGAAACTGCCGGCCTGACGTTGCGGCGGCTCGCGGCGCTCGTCGCGCCGGAGCAGCGAGGCATCGTTGTCGCCGCCAGGGTCCGTTCTGCGCCGGAGACTTCGAAAAAGCTTGAAGCGCCTCCCGGCTTGCCGGTCGGAGGCGTCGCCCTTGCGCACGGCGGCTCCACGCCAGCTCGGGTCGCAAAGATCCACGCCCCTTCTTGCGAATAATTCGCAATAGAAATATGGCGAACGCGGAAGGGAGATCTGCGTTCATGAAAACAATCTCGATCATCGCCGCCTGCACCGGCCTTTTTATGCTTGCCGCCTGCGGCACAGGCGCGTCCGACGGCAACGACACCGCGGCCGGTGCCGGAGAGGTCAATCTCTACACGGCGCGTCATTATGACAGCGATCAGGCGCTGTACGACCGGTTCACGGCCGAGACGGGTATCCGAATCAACCTGATCGAGGGGCGGCCGGACGAGTTGATCGCGCGAATCCGCAGCGAAGGCGAGCGAAGCCCGGCCGACCTGTTCCTGGCCGCCGACGCCGGCGCCCTGTGGCGGGCGCAGCAGGCAGGCCTGTTCCAACCGGTCCAGTCCGAGGCTCTGAACGCCGCAATCCCGGCGAACCTGCGCGAGCCGGGCGGCCATTGGACCGGATTCATGCGCCGGGCCCGCATCGTCGCCTATGACAGCCAGCGCGTGCAGCCCGAGGAAGTGGACAGCTACGAGAAGCTCGCCTCGCCGCGCTTTCGCGGAAAGGTCTGCGTGCGCTCGTCCGACAGCGTCTACAACCTTTCGCTGCTCGGCGCCTTGATCGAGGCCTGGGGCGAGGAGCGCGCCGAGCAATGGGCCCGCGGCATCGTCGCCAACATGGCCCGTCCGCCGGAGGGCGGCGACCGCGACCAGATCCGCGCCGTCGCGGCCGGGGTATGCGAAGTCGCGATCACCAACAGCTATTACTATATTCGCATGGCCAATGGGGACGATGCCGGCGACCGCGAGATCACGCAAAGGGTTCGCCTCGCCTTCCCCAGCCTGGACGGACAGGGCGCGCACGTGAACATCTCCGGCGGCGGCGTGCTCGCTCGCGCCCCCAATCGCGACAATGCGGTGCGCCTGCTCGAATTCTTCGCCTCGGCGGATTCCCAGCGGCATATCTCGGCGAACAATAATGAGTTCCCCGCCTCGCCGGGTGTCGCCGCACCCGAGCCGGTGGCCGCTCATGCGGATTTCACGGCCCATCCGATGTCGGTCGCGGCGTTCGCCGCGCGCCAGCCGCAGGCTCAGTCGATCATGAGCCGGGTGGGCTGGCGATAGGCACTGCTGCACCCCTGGAAGCCGCCGCGCCGCGCGCGCGGCGGCTTCACTTCGATCCACTGCCCTGGCTGGGGGCGTTCGCGGCCATTGCGGCCGCGTTGCCGCTCGCCGGAGTGGTGTGGGCGGCGCTTTCCGGCGAAACCGCGGACATCGCCGCACGCGACATTGCACGCTACGCCGCGACTTCGGCCGTTCTCGCCCTGTTGGTCGGGACGATCACCGCAATCCTGGGATCCATTGCCGCCTGGCTGGTCGTCATGCACCGCTTCCCGGGCCGGGACCTGTTCGCCTGGGCCCTCGCGCTGCCGCTCGCGGCGCCCGCTTTCGCGCTGGCTTATGCCTATGGCGACCTGTTCGATGTCGCCGGCGATCTGCGCATGTGGATGCGACCGGCGCTCGGATTCGACCTGCCGTTCGAGATGCGGACCCTGTCCGGGGCCGCGTTCGTCCTGTCCTGCGCCTTCTACCCTTACGTCTATCTCGCAATGCGGGCCGCTTTCCTGAATCAGTCCGTAACGGCGCTTGAGGCGGCGCGCACGCTCGGCTGTACCCAGCGCCGCGCCTTCGTCCGTGCCGCCATGCCTCTCGCCCGACCGGCGCTCGCTGCCGGCGTTGCGCTGGCGGTGATGGAAACGCTCGCCGATTATGGCGCCGTCCAGTTTCTCGCGGTTCAGACGCTCACCACCGGCGTGGTGCGCGCCTGGTCCGTCTACGCCTCGACGGCTTCGGCCGCGCAGCTGGCGCTACCGCTGCTGGGCGCGGCCGTGCTGCTGATGTGGATCGAGCGGGCGGCACGCAGGGGGCGCGCTTATGAAAGCGCCGGCTCGAAATGGCGGCCGCTGCCCGTGACGCCGCTGCCGGCCGCCAAGGCGGCGCTCGCTTGCCTCTTCTGCTTCTCGCTGCTCTTCTTCGGCCTGCTGCTTCCCTGCGGCTGGCTGCTATGGAGCTCGCTCGCGGTCTCGCCCGACTGGATCCGCCTGGCCGACGCCGCGGGCCACTCGGTGTCACTCGCCCTCGCTGGCGCCGTCGTCACCGTGGCCCTCGCCACCGCCCTTGCCCTGGGCGCGGCGCGCCTGCCGCTCGCCGCGCGCCTGGTCAGCCTCGGCTATGCGACGCCGGGCGCGGTGATGGCGATCGGGCTGCTCGCGCCCGCCGCGATCATCTGGCGGATGACGCCCGGAGCGTCGGGCTTCGCCGTCGGGATCGGCCTGCTCGTCTACGCATACGCCGCCCGGCTCATGGCGGCCGCGCTGGAGCCGGTCGATGCGGGTCTTTCCAAAGTGACGGTGCGGATGGCCTGGGCCAGCCGGACGCTCGGCCGCGGACCGGCGGCGACGGCCTGGAAGGTCCAGCTCCCCGTCGCGCGCGGCACGCTCCTGACCGCCGGGCTCGTCGTGTTCATCGACGTGCTGAAGGAACTGCCGGCGACGCTCATCCTTCGCCCGTTCAACTTCGACACGCTGGCGGTGATCGCCAGCAATTATGCGCTCGACGAGCGTCTTCCTCAGGCGGGCTGGCCCTCCCTCCTGATCGTCTTCCTCGCCCTCCCCGCCGTCGTCTGGCTCAGCCGCAAGATTGCCATGTCGCGCCCCGGGACGGCATAGCCCCGCCATGACCGTCGCGCTGCCGCCTTCCGTCGACATTCGCGGCGTGACCCGCGCCTATCCGGGCACGCTCGCGCTCGATTCGGTGTCGCTGGCGCTTCGATCGGGCCGGATCACCTGCCTGCTCGGCCCATCCGGATGCGGCAAGAGCAGCCTCCTGCGCGTCGTCGCAGGGCTGGAGCCGGTGGATTCGGGTGAGATCGAGGGCGGCGGTCGGCGCCTTTCGGCACCCGGCTTCACCGTTCCGCCGGAAGGCCGCAATATCGGCCTCGTCTTCCAGGACCTCGCCCTCTTCCCGCATCTTACGGTCGCGCAGAATGTCGCTTTCGGGCTGGACCGGCTGGACCGGCCGGCGCGCCGGGCGCGGGTATCGGAGCTGCTCGCCCGTTTCAAGCTCGCCCATCGCGCGGACGCCTGGCCCCACACCCTTTCCGGCGGCGAGCAGCAGCGGGTAGCGATCGCCCGCGCACTGGCCCGCGAGCCGGCGGCGTTGCTGCTCGACGAGCCCTTTTCCGGCCTGGACGGCGATCTGAAGGCGGAGGTGCGCCAGGTCGTCCTTTCCGGCCTGCGGGCCGCGCGCGCCGCCATCCTGATCGTCACCCACGATCCCGAGGAAGCGATGCTGGTCGCCGACGACCTTGCTTTGATGTCGGCCGGCCGGCTGCTCCAGAGTGGAAGCCCGCGGGACTGCTACCTCAACCCGTCTTCGCTGGCCGCGGCGCGGTTGCTCGGTCCGGCCAATCTCGTAACGGCGCGCGTCGAGGCCGGCATCGCGCATTCCCCCTTCGGCGCTGTGACGGCGGATATGCCGGACGGGCCGGCGACGATGATGATCAGGCCCGAAGGCCTTCGGCTCGCCGCCCAAGGCGCCGCGGTCGCCGTCGCCGACGTCCATTTCGGCGGCGCCTTCCATGAGGTCACCGTGGAGGCGGAAGGCGTCACCGCCATCCTGCGCCACACCGGCCCGCACGTGCCTGCCACCGGCCCGGCACACCTGGTCATGGACCCGGATCGGGTGCGGCTCTTTCCCCACTGACGGAGTCCATTCCCGGCAGCGTCCGCCGGACGCGGGTCCATGCCCGGTTTGTGATTTGATAACCTTGATCGGCCACAAGGGGCGGAGGGACGACAAGTCCAGCGGTGCAGGCGGCCTCGGCGTGCCGGCCAGTCTTGGGGCGGCGGGTTACGGAACGACTGCAAGCACGACGATGATCCAATCGCCCGACACGAATTCCGGAACCCGATCATTCGGCGCCGCCGCCGCGCGGGCGATCATTCTCTGGGCGGCGCTTGCCACGATGGTGCTCACCGGCATCAGCTATCTGCTGGCTTCGGCCCGCGCAGAGCGCCAGGCGCTCGAACGCCTGTCCGAATATGTCTCCCAGCGCGGCGAATCCGAAAGCCAGCTCTTCCTGGCCGCGCAGGCCAATCTCGAGACCTTTCGAAGCCGCTTCCTCGAGCTCTACAATGATCCGGCCGTGCTGGCCTCGCCCCGGTTCGGAGACTGGTTCTACGAGGACCGGCACGGCGCCATCCGCCTTCGTCCCGAATATTTCGAAGGGCGGCGGGACAGCGACGGCACCCTTCGCCGCGGCACGTCGGCCTTCATGGGCCGCAAGCGGCCCGAGCTCACGCCGGAGCTCCAGCGGCGGATGATCATCGCCTATCAGCTGGTCGACCGCTTCGGGCCCGCCTGGCTCAACCAGTTCGACAACCTGCACGCCAGCCTTCCGGAAAACGCCCTCATCATCCACTGGCCGGGCGGAAATTGGGGCGCGAATGCCGATCCGGACCTCGACATGACGGCCGGTGCGGTCATCAAGGCGACCCTGCAGTCGCACAATCCCGAACGCAGGCCGGTCTGGACCGGGCTCTATTACGATCTGACGGCGGGGCATTGGGCGGTGACCTATCAGCTCCCGGTGGATCAGGGCGGTCGCCACCTCATCAACCCGAGCCACGACATCCGCCTCGGCGACCTCGTTCGTCGGCTCGCCGAGGATCATCCGCCCGGCGGCCGCAATCTCATCCTCTCCGACCGCGGCGAACTCGTTGCTCAGCCCGAACGGATGGACGAGATCTTCCAGAACCGGGGCGTGCTGGACATCGGCAAGCTCGGCGATCCCGCGCTCCGGGCGATCCATCAGGCGTTGCAGGAGGACATCGTCGGCCGGGCGCCGGACCGACAGGCCCGCGTCGTCCGGATCGACGCGCTGGACGCCTATGTCGCCTTCGCCCGTATCGAGGGGCCGGGCTGGTGGTTCGCGACGATCTATCCGCGCTCCCTGGTCTCGCGTCAGGCGCACGAAGCTGCCGGAATCATCCTGCTGCTCGGCCTCCTGCTCCTCGCCTTGGTCGCCACGGCCGTCCTGGCCATCCTGCGCCTCAGGGTGGCACGCCCGCTGGCCGAGCTGGAATGCGCGTCACGGCGAATTGCGGCCGGGGAGCATGAGGCGGTCGCCGCGGGCGAGATCCCGCTCCCGGTCGAGCGGCGCGACGAAATCGGCCTGCTCGCGCGCGCATTCAGGTCGATGGCGACGGAGATCGGTGCGGCGAGCGCGGAGCTGGAGCGCAACGTCGCCGCGCGGACCGTCGAGCTGCGGCTTGCCAATCGCCGCCTCGAGCAGTTGAGCCTCCGGGACGGCCTCACCGGAGCCTTGAACCGAAGGGCGCTCGACAGCGATCTCGCCGCGGCGGCGCGCCGGGCCCGCGAGGTCGGCCTGCCCTGCGCCCTGTTGCTGTGCGACATCGATCATTTCAAAGCTTATAATGACAGCTATGGTCACCTCGCCGGAGATCAGGTGCTGGTCCTGGTGGCGAGCACCGTCGCCCAGTCCGTGCCGGACGGGCGGGTCTATCGGTATGGCGGCGAGGAATTCGCCGTCATCCTCGATCCCTCGGAATGCAATTGCGCATCGGTCGGCGACCAGCTCGTGCGTCGTATCGCCGCGCTGCAAATGCCGCACCGAGGCAGCCCGCTGGGGATCATCACGATGAGCGCCGGCCTGGCCTATGTGGGCGACGGTCTCGCGGGCGCCGCGGCGCTGCTGGAAGCGGCCGACGCGCAGCTCTATCGCGCCAAGGAAGGTGGCCGGAACCGCCTCGCTTGCGACGACGTAGCGGAAGCCGGCGTCTCCGACGCGGCCTAGGCTTGGGCGGATCCGGCAACGAACATATTTCGCACGGAAGCTGCCGAAGCGCGGCGCTCCTCTTGGAGGCCAGCCGCCTCCCCTCCTCTACGTTTGCGGGGTCTCGTCGCCCGACTCTTCGCGGCCGCGCTCGGCGTGCCAGGACTGCGCCGGATCGGTCGGGACGATGCGGCCGCCGCTCACCCGGCCCGCATAGCGGCGCGATCCCGCCTCCGTCGCGACCGCGAAGTCGATCCGGTCGCCGGTCAGCCGTCCGCGGGCGATGGGGAGGTCCTCGTCCCCGTTCCGAAGCGCGCCGGTGAAGGCCTGGAAGCGCTGGGAGATACGGAGCTCGCCGACGCGGCCCGCTTCGTCGGTGAAGCGCCAGACGCCGTCGACCTGGGCCGGCACCGTCCACAAATGGACCCGTGCGCCGCCGACGCGGTGGGTCTCGTCCGGCCGCCATTCGCCCATGTCGAAGGCGTGGCTGACGATGCGGGAGCCGGGGCGCAACTGCGACAGCAAGCGCGGGCGCAGCCGCAGGTTGACCTCGGGCAGAAGGAATAGCGTGACGACGGTAGCGTCCGACAGCGGCGTCTCGAACAGATTCTCGACCCGGAAGCGGACCCGATCGGCGACGCCCGCCCGCCGGGCATTTTCCTGCGCTTCGCCGATCAGAACGGGATCGATGTCGACGCCGAGGCCGCGCGCGCCGCGGTCGCGCGCGGCCGCGATGAGGATCCGTCCGTCGCCGGTGCCCAGATCGATGACATGATCAGATGGACCGACGCGCGCGGCTTCCAGCATCCGGTCGACCACGGCAGGGCGCGTGCCGGCATAAGGGACATCCAGGTCGAGCCGTCCGTGGACGAGGCTCGACAACGAGCATCGGCTCTGCGTGACCGAGAGGCAGCCCAGGCCGGTGACGACGAGCAGCCCGACGAGCAAAGTCAGCCCGCCTGCCGCCAGATGCGGCGCCCAAGACGCACGCAGTCCCCATCTCATGCCCCGTCATCCCTACCCGCCGCCTGCGCTTCACGAAAGGGGCGGCTGGTCGCCCATTCCTTCAGGATTCGGCCACCAGCTGGTCGACAGGCGCCGACAGGCAGACCTCCAGCCCTTCCGGTCGCCAGGTGCGGACCAGTTCGGCGCCAAGCTGGCCCTTGAGGGTGATATCCACCAATCGGCTGCCGAAGCCGAAATGCTCGGGCTCGCGCACCGGCGGCCCGCCTTTCTCCAGCCAGCGCAGGGTGAAGCGTTCGGCGGAACGCTCGCCGCGGACGCGGACCTGGCCCTCCGGCACGCTCAACGCGCCATATTTGGCGGCGTTCGTCGCCAGCTCATGGACGGCCAGGGAGATCGGGGTGGCGGCGCGATTCCTCAGCGGCGCATCGTCGCCTTCTACGAGAACCCGCTCCCGGCCCTCCAGTCCATAAGGCGACAGCAGCTGCCGAACCAGGCCGAGCACGGAGGCTCGCTGCGCCTCCGACGGGACGCCGTCGCCGTGCGGCCGGGCATAATCATGTGCCCGGCCGAGCGCGGCGATGCGATCGCGCACCTCGTCGGCGAAGGCGCGCGCCTCCGGATGCTGGCGGACCGAAAGCGCGATCAGGCCGGAAACGACGGCGAAGATGTTCTTGATCCGGTGGCTCAGTTCCTTGCTCGCCAGCTCCATCTGCTCGCCGAAGGACTTCTGCGCCTGGATGTCGGTGCAGGTGCCCATCCAGCGGATGATCTGCCCCGCCTCGTCGCGGACCGGATGCGCTCGGCCGAGCATCCACCGATAGTCGCCGGAACGGTGCCTCAGCCGATATTCGATCTCATAGGGATCGCCGGTGGCGAGGCTGTGCCGCCACCGCGCGAAGGTCCGTTCTTGATCGTCGGGATGGAACAGGTCGGCCCAGCCATCCCCGTCGCTCGACCCGGGCGTCGCCCCGGTATATTCATACCAGCGGCGGTTGAAGAAATCGTGATAGCCGTCCGGGCGAGTCACCCAGATCATCTGGTCCACCGATTCGACGATGTCGGCGAGCAGGGCTCGGCTCTCCTCCAGCGCTCGCTCGATGCTCTTATGTGCGGTGATATCCAGGAAGAGAACGGCGAAACGCTCGTCTCCGAGCGGGTGGGCGCGCGCTTCGTAGGATCGATGGTCCAGGGCCGGAACCTCGACCTCGAACGCGGCAGGCTCGCCGCTGTCCACCACTGCGCCGTAGCGACGCACGATGCTGGCCGGAAAGCCCGGTATCGCCGCGCTCACGCAATGGCCCAAGGCGGCGCTCGCCGTCAGCCCGGTCTGCTCCGTGAAGGCCGGATTGACCTCGCGGAAGATGAAATCCGCGGCCCGGCCCGCCTCGTCGCGGACGAGCTCGGCCACGAAGAAGCCTTCGCGAATCTTCTGGAAAAGGCCTCGATAGCTGGCCTCGCCGAGAGGCTGCTCCTCCCCGGGCTCCGCCACGGCCGCATCGTTCATCGGGCACGCCACTCCCTTTTCGTGCCGAACGTGTGCGGCCGACGGCTGTTCCTGCGGCGCGCCGGCGGTGGAGGCAAGATACGCGTCAGCAAAAGTCGCTCAGTCGAATCTCGCGCAGCGGATCGCCGCCGTCGATGAACAGGCGTCCCGCCGGCGCGAGCGCCGCGGCGATGCGCGGCACGGCCTGACGGCCCGCTCGCGGGTGCCGTCCGTCGAACGCACCGACCCGAACGGCCAAAGCGATATCGAAAGGCGCCTCCCCGGCCTCGAGCTGGAAATCCTCGGCGGCGACATGCCGGAAGCTCAAGCGCCCGGCGGCGAGCTCCTGCGCGGAGGCGGCAACGGCCTGGGCGATCGCCCTGGCGGACCGGTCGATGCCCAGCACATGGCCATCGCCGATGCGGCTCGAGACGGCGCGGGCGGCAGCCCCGGGACCGCAGCCGATCTCCAGCACGCGCAGGCCCGGACGAAGCGGAAGGGCGTCGACGATTGCCGCCAGCCGTGGAGACAGGGGATTGGTCATAGCGCCGTGTGACTCCCGGTCGGCGCCGGTTCAACGCCTTCCCTGTTCGTCGCAGCGGGCTCGGGCGGGAGCCAACGGCGTCACCGCAGTGCAGCAGAGATTTCATTGCACCGCAGCAATCAGGCCATGGAAGCGCAACGGCCGGCCCCTAGCGACCCGATCGACCGCAACAAGCGGCAATCGAGCAAGGGGTCCCAAGATGAGTTTCCGAAAGTTCGCGTCCGCCGGCCTGTCCGCCTTCCTCGCCAGCACCAGCAGCCTCGCGCTGGCCCAGACCGGCCCCGGTGACGGGCCTGTCACGACGAGCGGCGGCGACGAGGAAATCGTCGTCACCGGCCGCGCGGGGGCGTCCGAGCGCACTCGGCTGGAGACGAGCTACGCCATCACCACGATCGACAATGACGCGCTGCGCTCGCGCGCGCCGTCGAGCGTCACCGAGGCGCTCAAGTCGGTGCCCGGATTCTGGGTGGAGGCATCGGGCGGCGAAGGGAGCGGCAATGTCCGCGCGCGCGGCATTCCGGTCGACGGCTTCGGCTCGATCAACCTCCTCGAGAACGGGCTTCCCGTCCAGCACGACCCTTCGCTCGGCTATCTCAATGCCGACCAGGCCTTTCGGATCGACGAGTCGATCGAGCGAATCGAGGTGGTGCGCGGCGGCCCCTCCTCCATCTTCTACTCGAACGCGCCGGGCGGCGCGGTCAACTTCATCACCCGGCAGCCCGGTGACACGCTCGGCGGCGTTGCACGCGTGCTCTACGGGCCGACCGCCGACCTCTATCGCTTCGACGGCTGGATCGGCGCACCGCTCGGCGCCGGCTGGAGCCTCGGCGTCGGCGGCTATTACCGCAACGAAGCCGGCGTGCGAGACCCCGGCTTCACCGGCAATCGTGGCGGCCAGATCCGCGCCGACGTGAATTACGACTTCGGCAACGGCAGCGTGACGTTCGGCTACAAGAGAATCGACGACCATGCGATCTTCTACACCGGCATTCCGCTGACCAAGGACCGCGAGGGCGACGTCGTCGGGCTGCCCGGCTTCGATCCCCATTACGACACGACCGCGAGCCGGGCGACCGCCTTCATGACCCTGCGCAGCGCGGACGGGCCCGTCTTCTTCGACAATGCCGACGGCACCGATATCGAGCTCGACCAGTTCAGCCTGCTGGCCGACTGGGAGATCGCGCCGGGCTGGGAACTCACCAACCGCGCCCGCTACCGTGATTCCCGGACGGTCCGCAACGGCGTCTATCCCGCCTCCGTCAGCACCGCGACGTCTCTGCTCGACCAATATCGAGGCCAGGTGCTGACCGCCTTCCCGACCGCGACGAGCGTGCAGCTGCGCTACGTGGACACCGGCGAAGCCTTCGACCTGACCGGCCAGAACGGCAATGGCGACATATTCATCAATGCCGCGCGTCCCGTGACCGTCGAGGAGAGCGAATTCCTCAACGACCTGCGCCTTGCCCACAGCTTCGAGATCGGCGGCATGACGCACGATTTCGCGATCGGCTTCTATTATGCGCGCATCGAAGAGACGTTCGTCCGCTATTCGGCTTCGACGATCCAGGACGTCTCCGGCAACTCGCGCCTGCTCGATCTCGTCGCGCTCGGCGCCGGCGGGCAGGTGGTCGGTGCGCTCACCGAGAATGGCGTCGCCCGCTACGGTTCCGAGTTCGCCAACGGGCGCGGCACGCAGGACACGTTCGCGCTCTATGCGGCGGACGAATGGCAGGTGACGCCGCAGCTTCGCATCGACGCCGGCCTGCGCTGGGAAACGGTCAGCACCCGGGGCGCGCAGGAGGGCAGCCAAACCGTCGACCTCGGCGACCCGACGACGCTCGCCGACAATGCCGTGCTGACCGGAAATGGCGTCTTCACGCCGTTCGACCGCCGGTTCGACCGCGTCGGCTACACCATAGGCGCCGACTGGCGGTTCGATGCCCGGGCGGGACTGTTCGCGCGCTACACCTCGGCCTTCCGCCTGCCGAGCGTCGGCAGCTTCATCACCAGCGCGACCGCCGATCCGCGCACCCAGGGCATCGACCTGTGGGAGGCGGGCGTCAAATATCAGTCGCGGCTGGCGAGCCTCTATCTCACCGGCTTCCTCACCGACTTCGACTCCTATTCGATCGGCAATACGAGATTCGATCCGGTCACCCAGGGCTATGTGACCCAGACCGTCTATACCGACACCCGCTCTTACGGCGTCGAATTCGAAGGCACGGTTCGGCCCGTCGACTGGTTCGACTTCACGTTGAACGCCACCTACCAGGAGCCGACCTTCCGGAACCTGCGCTACGACGAACTGACCAGCGTGGAGGGCGTGCCGACTCTGGTGCCGCGCGATTATACGGGCAACCAGCTGCTTCGCGTGCCGAAGCTCGCGCTGCGGGCCACTCCGGCCGTCACCCTGTTCGAGGATCGCCTGCGCGCCCAGCTCGATATCGAACACTATTCCAAGCGCTATGCCGATGCGGCCAACAGGTCGGTGCTGCCGGCCTACACGGTGCTGAACGCGAGCGTCCGCTTCCAGCTCACCGATCGGATCGCGCTGTGGGCCTATGGCGACAATCTCACCAACACGATCGGCCTCACCGAAGGCAATCCGCGCGCCGGCGAGCTTACCAGCGGCCAGGCGAACGACCTGCTCTTCATCGGTCGTCCGATCCTCGGCCGGAATTTCCGCTTCGCCGTGGATTTCCGCTTCTGATGCGGGCCACGATCCTGTTAGCGGCCGCATGGCTGGCCGCCGCCATTCCGATGGCGGCGGCCGGTCAGGCGCCTACACCCGCTCCGGACCTCAGTTTCACCGGGGAGATTGTCGGCGCGGATCATCAGACCTATCGGCCGGTGCCCTTCGACGTGCCTGAGGGCGTCGGGCGGATCACCGTCACGCTCGCCTACGATCGGTCGAACCGCACGGTCGTCGACATGGGCGTGTGGGACCCGGCGCGCTTCCGCGGCTGGAGCGGCGGCACGCGCGACCGCTTCACTCTTGCGCCGAGCGACGCCACGCCAGGCTATCTGGCCGGCGACCTTCCCGCCGGTCGCTGGCGCCTCATGCTGGGCGTGCCCAATGCGCGCAGCGGCGCGCGGGCGGCTTATGAGGTCAAAGTCTATTTCGATCGCGCCGGAGAGCATCGCGCGACCGAAGCCATCGCCGATCCGCCGCTGAAAGACGGCCCCGGCTGGTATCGCGGCGATCTCCATCTGCACGACGCCCACAGCGACGGAAGCTGCGAGAGCCGAAGCGGACGACGCGTCCCCTGCCCGCTCTTCCGCACCGTCGAAGCGGCGGCCGAAGCCGGATTGGACTTCATCGCCGTCACCGATCACAACACCACCGCCCATTTCGGCGGCCTGCGCGAGCTCCAGCCTTATTTCGACGATCTGCTGCTCATCCCCGGAATCGAGATCACCACCTTCGGCGGCCATGCCAACATCTTCGGCCCGCGGCGCTTCGTCGATTTCCGGGTGGGGTCGGACGAGGTGGCCGATATCCGGGTTTTGCAACGCGACGCCGCGGCGGCAGGTGCGATCCTGTCGCTCAACCATCCCGCACTGCCTTCGGGCGAGCCATGCATGGGCTGCGGCTGGACCTGGCCCGACACCGACTTTGGCGCCGTCGCGGCGATCGAGGCGATAAACGGCACGATGACGCAGGGCCCGCTCGCCGGGCTGGGCTTCTGGTACGCCCGTCTGAACGAGGGACATCGCCTTACCGGCATCGCCGCCAGCGACAATCACGATCCGGATGTGGCCCCGGGTCAGGCACCCCCCGGCCCTTCTCCGGTGGGCCGCCCGGCGACGGTGGTCTACGCCCGCAACCTCTCGATGCCGGCAATCCTCGACGCGATCCGGGCCGGCAATGTCTTCATCGATGTTGAAGGCACTCGAAGCCGACGGCTCGAAGTCGAGGCGCAGGCAGGCCGCGACCGCGCGTCCATGGGCGAGACGCTGGCGGGCCGCCGGCAAGTGGCGATCCATGCCGTCGTGGCCGGAGCGGCGGGTGCCTTCGCCGAACTGATCGTCAATGGACAGCCGCTCGGCCAGCGCCGATCGATCTCATCGGACGAGGCGCAATTGTTCCTGTCCCTGGAGCCCGGCCAAGCCTGCGGCTGGCTCGCGATCAACGTCCGCGAAGCGGACGGCCGACCACTGCTGGTCGGCAACCCCGTCTATCTTCGGTGCGACTAGCGCGGCGGCGGATCGGGGGCGCTGGCAGGGCAGATGCGAAGATCGCCTGCTCCTGGTCCGCACCTCCGACCCGCGGCTGCGGCGCTCAGGCCGTCGCGCCCGGGGACTCGGACGCCGTCCCCGAAATATCCGGCTTCGCGGAGGCCTCCACGAACAGCATGCGGTAGGCGGCGCCTCCGACGAGGCCGCCGATCAGCGGGGCCAGCCAGAACAGCCAGAGCTGCTGCAGAGCGAGGCCGCCGACGAACAGCGCCGGTCCGGTGCTCCGCGCCGGATTGACCGACGTGTTGGTCACCGGGATGCTGATCAGGTGGATCAGGGTCAGCGCGAGACCGATCGCGATCGGGGCAAAGCCCGCCGGCGCGCGCGTGTCGGTCGAACCGAGGATGATGATCAGGAATCCGGCGGTGAGGACCAGCTCGATCGTCAGCGCGGAAGTCAGGGCATATCCGCCCGGCGAGCCCTCGCCATAGCCGTTCTGCGCGAGTCCGGAGGCGGCAAGGTCGAAGCCCGGTTGCCCGCTCGCAATCATCACCAGCAAGGCGGCGGCGGCGATGGCGCCGGCGAGCTGGGCCGCCACGTAGGGGAGAATGTCGCCGGCGGGAAACCGCCTGCCAGCCCATAGTCCGACCGTGACCGCCGGATTGAGGTGGCAGCCGGAAATATGACCGATCGAATAGGCCATGGTGAGGACCGTGAGGCCGAAGGCGAGGGAAACGCCGAGCAGGCCGATCCCCACTTCGGGAAAGGCCGCCGCCAGCACGGCGCTCCCGCACCCTCCAAAAACCAGCCAGAAGGTTCCGATTCCCTCCGCCGCCATCCGTCTGCCGATATGCATTGGCCCCTCCTTCCACTGAATTCCGACGCGAAGCCGAGTGCCCGGGACGCGCCGCGGCAACAAATGACCAGGCGCGCTGCGGCGCCCATTGCGCGCTCACCGGAGCGGAGAGGCGCGTTTACTTCTTTCTACCATATCGCGCCGGGGCCGAGAAGGAAGCTGCCGAGAGCGGCAACATTCTCTAGTTAATGCTAGTTTACACTTTGCTCGAATGGAGCGTCCCGAAACCAGCTCGTTTCTGGGCGGTCATGACGATCTTCACGCGATCCGGCGCTTCCTGCTTCCGCAAGCGGACGGACGCGCGGCCGGAGGCCGACGCAAAAGCGTCGGGAAAGCTAGAGTTGCAGCGCCAGCAATACGAGGGTCACCGCGACGACCCCGGCCATGCCGCCGATCAGTCTCATTTCCTCGACCGTCGGTATCGAGCGCCTGCATCTTCCGTCCATGCTCGTCTCCAGGGTCGATCATCTCAGGGACGCCGAGCGGCCGCCCGATCCGCAGCGGGGTGCGGCGAAGAAAATATGCGCTTGATGTCACATCCGCCGGCGCTGTCCCGTCTTGTTTGCGCTAGATCGAAAGGAGCGAACATGACACCCCGACTGAATCCCTTCGCCGCCGCGCCCAAGCCGATGCAGGCCTGGCTGGACTTCAGCCTCGGCCTCGAGGGCGTGGATCCCCGTATCGCCGAGCTGGTCAAGATCCGCGCATCGCAGATCAACGGCTGCGCCAATTGCCTGGCCATGCACACTCGTGAGGCGCGCGCGAAGGGCGAGACCGAGCAGCGCCTCTACCTGCTCGACGCGTGGCACGAAGCGCCCGTCTATGACGAACGGGAGCGCGCCGCTTTGGCCTGGACGGACGCGCTGACCCGCCTTCCGGATGCACGAGCCCCCGACGAGGTGTATGAGGCGCTGAATGCGCAGTTCACCCCGGAGGAGCAGGTGGCGCTCACGCTTCTGATCGTGACGATCAACGGCTGGAACCGGCTTGCGGTGGGATTCCGAATATTCCACCCCGAAGCGGCGGCAAAAGCCGCCCGGCAGGCGGCATGAGCGCGACCGCTATTGAAGCGGGCGCAGCGGAGACGTTCGATCCGCTGCGCCCGCGCCTGATCCGGATCGCCTATCGGATGCTCGGCTCGCTCGCCGATGCCGAGGACGTCGTTCAGGAGGCATTCCTGCGCTGGCTGCGCAGCGACCGGGCGTCGGTACGGGAACCCGAGGCCTTCCTTTGCCGCGTCGTCACCCGCATCGCCATCGACCAGCTCAATTCGGCGCGGCGCCGGCGCGAAGTCTATGTCGGACCTTGGCTGCCCGAACCGATCGTCGAGCCGGAAGAGGATTTGGCGGACGACGTGACCCTGCCGCTGCTGATGGCGCTCGAGCGGTTGTCGCCGCTCGAACGTGCGGCCTTTCTGCTGCACGACATATTCGGCCTCCCGTTCGAGGAGGTGGCGGAAACGATCGGTCGCGATCCGGCGGCGTGCCGTCAGCTCGCCAGCCGCGCCCGCACTCATGTGCGCGCGACGCGGCCGCGCTTCCCCGTCGACCGCGAACGCGGCATGGAGATCGCCGCCGCCTTCTTCGCCGCCTCCCGCAGCGGCGACATGAAGGCGCTCCGCACCCTGCTGGCGGACGGCGTAACCGTGGAGAGCGACGGCGGCGGCAAACGGCCGGCAGCGATGCGGCCGATCCGCGGCATCGAGGACGTGATGAGGCTTCATTCAAGCCTCGCCCGATTCTTCGCCAAGGGCAGATCCAGGATCCTCTGCTACGGCCTGATCAACGGTCTGCCCGGCTTCGTCACCCGCGAGGCCGACGGCATGCTGCAGACCACGGCCCTGGCGATCGACGGCGACCGTATCAGCCACGTCTACATCGTCCGGAACCCCGAAAAGCTGGCGCGGCTGGATGGCCAGCTGGTGCACTAGAAGGTTCAGGGGATGCACCTCTGCTTCCGCGTCCTTGTCCCGGCGGGGGGCGGGATCGATGGGAATGCTCGGCGCTTCCGGGTCTTACAGCGCCATGTGGAAGAACTGGTTGAACTCGGTCGGCACATAGCCGGCAAACGCTTCGCCCTTCGAGAAGCCTCGGCGTCGATACAAGGTCAGCGCCGCTTCGAAGGCGAAACCTCTTCCAGTCTCGAGGCTGAGGCGCCGGTAGCCGCGGCTGCGCGCCGTTTCGATGATGTGGTCGAGCAAAGCGGAGGCGACTCCCTTGCGCAGGAAATCCGGATGGGTCCGCATCGACTTGATCTCGCCGGTTCCGTCGCCGAGCGCCTTTAGCGCGCCGATCCCGACGAGCGAGCCGCCATGGCGTGCGGCCCAGAGCGTCACGCCAGGCGCGCGTAAGCCCAAAAGATCGAGCGCGAAGCTGTGGCCGGGCGGCGATCCGGCCTGCATCCCGGCCAGGTGAAGCGCCAGCAGCGCGCGCGTCTCCTCGCCCGAAAGATCGTCCTCGCTAATCTCGATCATGCCGCCTCCGTCGGCGCGATCCTACGCAGCGGCGCCGCCGGACTCCACGTGAGGAATTGACCCGTCTCGCTCGCGGGGCGCGGCAAAGACGGAACCGAAGGTCCACGCCGCCTCGCGTCGCGGCTCCCGCGGCGAAGCACAGGATTTTTCGTTCGAGAGCTTGCCCGAACATGCTAGGATGAAGAAGATCGCGCGCGGGGGGCGGGCACATGCGCCAGACGACCTTGTCGGTACCGCTGGAGGTGAAGCCGGAGAGCAGTGCCCGGCTGACCGACCTCATCGAGGCGCTGCGGCAGCGCGAGGAAACGCCGCCGCTCGGCCATCCGCAGGAATATGCCCGCATCATGCGCGACGTGCCGTCGCTGCATTTCATGTCGATGAGCGTCTTCCCCAGCCACGATTACGATCCCCTGTTCATTCTGGAGGCCAATTTCGACGGCCCGTCCGGCGCCTTCTGGGGCCAGATCGAAGCCGCGTTCGGCGAGGATCTTCGGGCGATGCTGCGCTGCTGCAAGCGGCCGCTCGATCGCGACGGGCCGCTCTACGATGCGGTGACCGCGCCGGATTCGCGCCTGGCGGTCGCGCCTTATTTCGAGGCGCGAACGATGCGGCCGAGCGTGTTCCACCACGGCAATCGCGGCATGACGCGCGACCGCATCCTCGATGAAGCCGCCTTGTTCCTCGCGATCCGCGACGAATTGCACGAAGCCGACAGCGATGGGCCGAGCCCGTATCGCGGCGCTTCGGCCGCGGAGGCGCACCAGAAGTTGCGGGCGGCATTGCTGCCCGCCTTTCCCTGGCTGGATCATCGCGCCCCGAAGCGGATTCCGCTGACGGAGCGGGCCACCGATATCGTTCGGCTGCTGCTGTTCGCCGTCGCCGCAGTCTTCATCGTCTCGCTGCCCGGCATCATCCTGCAAGCCTTCATGCGGACCGACCGCTACCTGATCGCGCTAATCGGGCTGATGATCGCGATCGTCGTCCTGCTCTTTCTCAAGCGCAAGCCGCTGCCGGGCACCGAGGCGCCGGGCAAGTTCCGGCCGATCGCCTTCCTGCTCCGCCACAGCCTGCTCATCGTGCTCATGCTCGGCGCCTACCTGCTCATCGCCGTGCCGGTCGCCACCGGGCTGCACATGCTGTTCCGGGGCCTGGGCGCGGAGGCCGCGTGGCAACCGGCGCTCCGCGCGGTGCTGCTCGGCCTCGCCTTCATTCCGCTCGCCCTGCTCGCTTTGGTGCTTCGGCTGCGCTATCTGGAGCGCCGCGACAGCTGGCATGACGCGCCCCATACCGACGAGCAGAGCTTGCGCGAGATGGTCCGCCGCGAAGACTGGATCGCCCAGAATCACATGGGATCGATCGTGCTGATCAAACCCGGCGTGCTCAGGTCGATCATCATCCATGCGGGGCATCTCGGCCTCGGCCTGCTGCTGCGGGTCAAGGCAACCGACGGCTATCTCGGCAGCATGCGCACCGTCCATTTCGCCCACTGGGCGTTCCTCAACAATCACAGCCGCTTGCTCTTCTTCAGCAACTTCGATCATAGCTGGGACTCCTATCTCGACGACTTCATCGAGAAGGCGCATGCCGGCCTGACGCTGGCCTGGGGCTGCGGAGTCGGCTTCCCGCCGACCCGGTTCCTGGTGCTGGACGGGGCGAGCCACGGGCGGATGTTCAAGGCATGGGCGCTGGCCTCGCGGGCGGTGAGCCGCTTCTGGTACAGCGCCTACAAGGACCTCACCGTCGACCAGATCGAGCGCAACGCACGGATCGCGACGGGCCTGCGCCGCAAGTCCATGACCGAAAAGGAGGCAGGGCGATGGATGCTCGACCTGTAGCCACGGCGCCGCGCCGGCCGAGCTGGAAGCTGAAGCCGCCTCACGACGCGAACACGCAGGGACTGGTGGTGAGCGGGTTCGGTTCGCTGCCGACCGGGCGGGCCTTGTTCCTCGAATTCGGCTGGCCCGAGGGGACCGGCGGCGGCGCCTGGTTGAACGCCCTGGAGGCGGTGGCGCCGGTCACCGATGCCGACGATCCCGAAGCGAAGACGGCGGCGCTCGCCTTCACCTGGAGCGGCCTGAGGGCCATGGGGCTCGACCGGCGTGCGCTCGATTCCTTCTCGCGGCCCTTCCGCGAGGGCATGTTCCAGGAAGACCGCCTGAGGCGCCTGGGCGATCGGCGCGGCGGCGAATGGCTGGACACGGTGATTGACGGCGGCCCGAGATGGAGCGCCAACACGCCGCGACGCGAGGAAGTGACGGCGGAAGCCTGGACCGGCGCCGACCTGATGGAATCGGCGCCGGCCGGGGACGAGCAGGTGACGACGCCGATCACGGTCCATGCCCTGCTTCTTCTCTACGACGCTAACGAGGCGGAGGCGGAAGAACGCTGCAAGGCGGTCGAGGCGGCGCTGGCGCCACACGAGGTGCGCGTCGTCCATCGCCTGCCCTTGCTGCTCGATCCCGACGGGAAGGGTATCAGCCGCGATCATTACGGCTTCGCCGACGGCCTATCCCAGCCCATCCCCTACGACGAGGCAGCGCTGGTCGGCAGCGACGGAAAGCCGGTGGAGAAGAACCCGTGTAACGGCGTGCCGCTGGGCGAGATCCTCATCGGCCACACCAACGGCCATCGCGAGAAGGCGCAGGGACCGATCGTGCCCGACGATCCTGACGGGCGGCCTGCCGCCGCCGGACTGATGCCGCATGCGAGCGCGGAGGGGTTTTTCGACCTTGGCCTCGACGGCAGCTACATGGTGGTGCGCGAGCTGAACCAGGACGTCGCCGCCTTCTGGAAATCGCTGCAAGCCAATGCCGAGCGCATTCGCAAGCGCGATCCGCAGCATAGCGGCCATGTCGACACGATCTGGCTCGCCGAGCGGGTGATCGGCCGCAGCACCGACGGCCACCTGTTGTGCCCGGGCGGCTACCTGCCGCCCGACGGCTACGGGATGCCTGACAACGATTATCTGTTCCAGGCGCGCGATCCGCACGGGATCGGCTGTCCGGCCGGATCACATGTGCGCCGCGCCAATCCGCGCGACGCGCTGGCTCCCACGGCGAAGGAGGCCCAGAGCCTGCTCGACGCCGCCAACAACCACCGCATCCTTCGCCGAGGCCGCAAATATGGCCCCAAGATCGCGGACCCCTATCAGGATGACGGAAAGGAACGGGGCCTCCTGTTCGTCTGCCTCAACACCGACATCGCCCGCCAGTTCGAGTTCGTGCAGCAGACGTGGCTGCTCAACCAGAACTTCGCGACTCTCTATGACGAAACCGATCCGCTCCTCGGTCCCGCCGGGCGGATGACCATTCGGGAGCAGCCGCTGCGGCGGATCGTGGACGTCGAGACGTTCGTGAAGATGGCGGGCGGCGAATATTTCTTCCTGCCGAGCCTATCGGCGCTTCGCTACCTGGCGATGCTGTGAACGCGCCGGGATCCGTCGCGATGCACGAAGCGTCCATCCTCGCCTCGCGCAACGTGCTCCGGCCGTCGCCGCGGGGCCTCAAGGCCTGGTTCGCGCGACGGCTGGTAGGACTGATGCCTTTCGCCTTCCGACTGATGCGGCGCTTCAAGCCGATCGCGAAGATGGGCTCCCTGTATATCGCCACTCGGCACGACGACGTGCGCGAGCTGTTCGCCACCGACACCGCCTTCGCCGTCCCCTACAAGGCGAAGCTCGACGTCATCACCGGCGGCCAGCCTTTCTTCCTCGGCATGGGCGATACGCCGGACTACCGATCGGGTCTGAAGGCCATGCAGGACGTCGTGCGCGCGGACGACCTGCCGGTACTGGCGCAAGGGGCCGAGCAAAGGGCCGAGGCGCTGGTCCAGGCGGCCGGCGGCCGGATCGAGGTGGTCGGGCTCGTCCGGGACGTCACCTTCGGCCTGCTCGGCGACTATTTCGGCGTGCCCGAACCCGCGGCCGGAAGCCTGCAGATGTGGGCGACGCGGCTCTTCGAGTTCCAGTTCGCCGATTCCGGCGACAGCCCCGAGTTGCGGGCCCAGGTCGACGTGATCGCGCCCGCGATGCGCGCGCATGTCGCCGCCGAGATTGAGCGCCGCCGCAGCGCCGGCGGCGCGGGCGGCGCCTGGGGCGACGGCGGCAAGGACGACGTACTGGCGCGCTGCCTTGCCCTGCAGGCGGCAAGCGAGCCGGGTTACAGCGACGGCGAGATCCGGACCGCCCTGGTCTGCATGATGGTCGGCGGGCCGCCGCAGCCACCAATGGTCGTGCCGCAGGCGCTGGAGCAATTGCTTCGCCGGCCGGCGGCCCTGTCCGGAGCCCAGGCTGCGGCGCGCGACGGCGGCGACGAGGCGCTGCGCGGCTATGTCTGGGAAGCGATGCGGTTCGATCCGCTCGCGCCCGGCCTGCCGCGCGTGGCGACCCGGACCTGGACCCTGGCCCAGGGCACGAAGCGCGCGAGAGAGATCCCGGCCGGCGCGACCGTGCTCGCCGCCTTCGCCTCCGCAATGATGGATGAAAGGCGGGTACCCGATCCCCACACCTTCGATCCGCGGCGCACGCCCCATCAATATATCCATTTCGGCCATCGCCTCCACGAATGCTTCGGCCGGCACATCAACGGCGCGACGCTGCACCGCATGCTGAAGCCGCTGCTCAGGCGCGAGGGGCTGAGGCGCGCCCACGGCCGTGAAGGGCGGCTCAGCAAGAACGGGCCGTTCGCCGAACGGCTGGTGGTGGAGTGGGGGTGACCTAGTCCCTGCGCCGAGACGAGCCGCGCGCGCTCGACTGATTCAGCTTCACGGCTGCCCGGATCAGGGCCTTGAAGCCCTCCTCGTCGACCTCCTCGCCCTCGTGAAAATCGATGGCGCGCCTCGTATTTCCCTCGAGGCTGGAGTTGAACAGGCCTGAAGGATCATCGAGTGCGGCCCCCTTCGCAAAGGTCATCTTCACGACCTTCTTGTAGGTCTCACCGGTGCAGATCATTCCGTCGTGATACCACACCGGGACCCCACGCCATTTCCACTCCTCGATCGCGTCCGGATCGGTCTGCCTGATCAAGGCGCGGAGCCGGGAGAGCATCTCGCCCCGCCAGTCGCCGAGCTCGTTGATCCTCTGGTCGATCAGCTGGGAGGGAGTCCTTTCTTCCTCGGTCCCGCTCTTGCTCATGAGCTTTCTCCTTCGCGCTCCGCCCTACGGTATCCAGCCTGGCATCGCCGCAGCCTGCTTGATCCAGCTCGCCACCAGCGCTTCGTCGGGCTCGTCATCCTCGTAGATGTGGAAGTAGCGCGCATTCTCGTCCTTGGACTCGACGGGCGGGAGGGGTTTCAGCGATGCGCCGCGGAAGAAGGCCACTTTGATATATCTGTTGAAGCAGTGATAGCTGAGGAACCAGCCCTGGCCCTCGGCCCCATAGAATGGCGAGTTCCATTTGACCGCCTTTTGCACGCCCGGAACGGTGCGCTCGATCAGCGCGTCGAGACGGCGCCCGGCCTCGCTTTTCCAGCCCGGCATGGCGGCGATATAGGCCTGCACCGGGGCATCGCCGTCCCCCTTCGGGATCTGGGGGTTGCCACCCGAAAGAAGCTTCGGCTCACCGGTGCTCGGCTTAGCGGGTTTCGCCGGTTTCTTGGCGGTCTTGGCCATTTCGCTCACTCCTGCGTGCCGGTGCGCCGCCCGCTCCGCCGGCCGGCGACATAAGGCAGCACGAACAGATATAGTCCGGTGAGCAGCAGGAAGGCGAGCGGGACCAGGGCCAGAATTCCCACCCAGAGGGGCGGTTCGGCCTGGGACAAGGCGATGACGTTGATGATGACGGCCAGTGTGAACGCCATGGACAACCAGCGGTGAACCTGTCGAATGGACGTGTTCCAGTTCAATGGGACCTCCTTTGAAGACGAGCCGGTCCAGCCTCGCCCTGGGTCGGCGGATTCAGTCTATCCGTGCGAGAACCTGCTCCAGTCTCGCGAGGAAGCGCGGCCACCCGCTCTTGGCGCCGTGATAGTAATTCGGCTGATCGCGCCGGAAACCCGATTGCTCCATGCGCAGAAGGGTTCCGATTTGCGTCGGGGTGAGAGTCCAGGTCACGACGCTGCTGAGATCATCATCGCCCCAGGTATAGGACAAGGTCCTGTTCGGCTCGACTTCGAGGACCTCGCCGCCCACGGAACCCCAATCCGCGCGAAGAGCGAAACGGTGGCCCACGAGAGGCTTGAAGTCGTTGCGCATCAGCCACTCCTCCATCAGGTGCGGCTGCGTGAGCGCACGCCAGATCTTTTCCGGCGGATGGCCTATTTCTCGTTCGACAATGACAGACCGGGTTTCGGTGGCAGCATCGTTCATTGGTCCATCCTTTTCAGCAGGTCCTCGAGGTCGTCGAAGCGGCTTTCCCAGAATCCGCCCATCCGACTTGTCCAGTCGATCAGCGGGGACAGGGCGCTGGGTTGCGCGCTGTAATGCGTCTGGCGGCCTTCGTGTCGGTCGCACACCAGCCCGGCCTGTTTCAGCACCCCGAGATGCTTGGAGACGGCCGGCTGCGAGACGCCCGCTCGAGAGGTCAAAGCCCCGACTGTCTGCTCCCCGTCGCGGCACAGTCGCTCGAAAATGGCTCGACGCGTCGGATCGGCGAGCGTCTTGAAGAGGAGGTCGGGGCTGTACGGCATCAAACGCATAACTCGCTGGCTATGGATTGACCGATAACCCGCGAGTTATCTGTCCGTCAATGGCGAGCTGGCTCATACGGCGACAGCCGGCCGGTTCGCCCGCGCTGCGCGTCACTCGGCGGGCCTGACCCCCCGGGAGGGCCAGCATAGGGCGTAGCGAGCCTCCGATTCCCGCGGAATGAATAAGCATTGACTAATTAATTAGTTCGCGCTATTATCTCTGCATGATCGATGCCGCTCCCATCACTTCCGTCATGCGTGCGCTTGCCGATCCCACACGGCGCGCCGTTTTCGAGCGGGTCGTCTGCTCGGACGAGATCACCGTCGTCGAGCTGACGCGAGGGAGCGGCGTGACGCAAGGCGCCATTTCTCAGCACCTCAAGGCTCTGAAGCAGGCAGGCCTCGTCGCCGAGCGCCCGGAAGGCCGGAAGGTCTATTATCGCGCCCAGCCGGAAGGCCTTGAGCCGCTGGTCGACTGGATGAGCCATTACGGCGTCTTCTGGCGCGATCGCTTCGCAAATCTGAAAACACTGCTGAAGGAAATCGACCCATGAACGACGTCGCCTTGAAGCCCGATCTCCAGGACATCGTGGTCGACGAGGTCTTCCCGCACTCGCCGGAGACGATCTGGAAAACGCTGACCACCGCCGATCTGATGGGCCGCTGGCTTATGATGCCGACAGGCTTCGAACCGGTGGAAGGCAAGCACTTCACCTACCAGACCAAGCCGGCCGGAGCATGGGACGGCACCATTCACTGCCAGGTGCTGGAGGTGAAGCCGAACGAGCGTTTGGCCTATGCCTGGAAAGGCGGGCATGAAGGGAATGCCGGATACGGCTCCCCGCTCGACACGGTGGTCACATTCATCCTTTCCAGGGTCGAGAACGGCACGCGCCTTCGACTCATCCATTCCGGCTTCATCCTGCCGAAGAACGAGGCTGCGTTCGAGAATATGAGCAAAGGCTGGCAGAAGGTCGTGCAGCACATCGGCGCTATCGCCGACAGGAAAGACTGACGCGGCGCCGCTGGGACGGCCACGGTTTGGCAACGGCTGCGCGGGGCTCGAAGCGTCTCGAATCCGCTGGAAAGGCGAGTCGACCTAAGTCGCCGCGGAAGCCGCCATCCGGGCTTCGCCTCCGGCCTCGCGGTCCATCATCGCCTGCAGGATTCTTCGTCCGCGCACCGCATGGGTGTCGTTCCTGAGCAGATATTCGCCCGGTACGTCCTGGAGGCGGGTGATCATTCGCTCGATCGCGACGGCGGCGGCGATGTCCTCGCCGACCGGAACCTTGAGCATCTCGAACTTCGCTTCCAGCGGCGTGCTCTCGAGCGCGCCGTTCGCGAAGAAATAATAACAGCTATGCTTCGTCGCCGGCGTGACCGCGTGATAGACTCGGCCCGCGGCGATCAGCTCCCCGCCTCGCTCCGGATGATCGGCCGGGATTCGCGTCTCGTCTATGCCGGCGTGGAAGCCCGGAAAGAAGAAATCCATCTGAGACAGGCGGTCTACCGGGCCGTCATAATCGTTCCTGCTCGCCGAGACCGGCGCGCGCGGCACGCTCTTCATCTCGCGCCGGCTCGTCAGTCTCCGCGGAGTCTCCTCGCGCACTTCGGGCGTGGTCGCATTGGCGGCCTGGCCGATCGTGCTCGCGTGCAGAAAGGCGAGATGGCTGAGGTCGAGAAGATTGTCGTTCAATATTTGGTACCGCGCCTCGATCTCGTGAAAGTAGAACGGGGCATAATGGAAGCCCGGCTCGTTCATCCGGATTTCTTCCATGGTCGGCAGAAGCGCCTCGTCGGCCAGATCGGGATCTCCGCCCCATATCCATAGCCATTTCCAGCGCTCCGCCACCGGATAGGCGCGGATGCGATAGGCGGCCGGCACGTGGCTCTGCATCGGGATGCCGGTGCATTTGCCGTCCGGTCCGAAGGAGATCCCGTGATAGCCGCAGACCAGCTCGTCGCCGCGCAGGCAGCCCTGCGCCAGCGGAAAGTGGCGGTGGGGGCAACGCCCGCTCACGGCGACGGCCGTGCCATTCTCCTTGCGGTAGAGCGCGACGGGTTCGCCCAGGAGCCACCGCTCCAACGGGGTCCGTCCGATCTCGTCGGCCCAGGCCAGCACGTACCAGGCGTTTCGAACGGCGAAGGAACCGGGCTTGAAGGGATACACGAGTCTCTCCCGTCGATGGCGTAATCGAACATTGTTCGCTTTATCCCCGTTGGCCTATTCGCCGCGGACATGTCAAGGAGCGCCATGTCCTTCGCAAAGCTCGACAGAGACCGCATCCTTGGCGAAGCGCTCGCGCTGATGCGGGAAGAGGGGCTGCCGCAGGTCAGCCTGCGCAAGCTGTCGGTGCGCCTCGGCGTCAGCGTCTCCTCCCTCTACTGGCACGTCGAAGACAAGGATGCGCTCTTCGCGCTGATGTCGCACTTCATCTATCGTTCCTGTGTCGAAGCCGTGCCCGAAGCGGGAACTTGGCACGATTGGCTGCGCGGCTTTGCGCGGGCGCTGTGGCAGGCCCAGAGCCGCATGCCGGATACGCGTCAGCTGATCGTGATGACGGGCAGGAGCGGACACATGCGGCGCGAACGATCCGAAACGCGCCTCCGGATCCTGACGCTGCTGGAAGGCAAGGGCCTGCCCTCGGAAATGGCCGCAATGGCCTACAAGTCCACACACGCTTTGGTTACCGGCTGGACATTGCTCGCCTCTTCGACCTCTGCCTATGAACCCGCCGACCAGGCCGATTTCGAAAAGGCGTTCGACCTCCTGATCGAGGGCATAGCCGCCCAGGTGACGAAGCGGGAAAGCATCAGGGCCGGATAGGGCCGACGGAGCGCCGAACCGGCGGATTCTCCGATTCTCAGGCGAAAGTCACATGGCCCTGCTCGTCGATCGGCCATGCGGGATTCCAGGCTATCTCCCAGGCATGGTCGTCCGGGTCGGCGACATAGCCGCGAAAGCCGCCATGGGGCGGCGCGTCGCCCGGTCTCAGCACGCGGCCTCCGGCCCCGGCGAGCCGGTCGATGAGCCGGATCACCTCGTCCGCCGACGCCACATTGTGCGCCAGGCTGAAAGCGCCCGGCGTCGCAAGCCCGCGCCGCTGCATGTCCTCCTCAAGCTTCGCCGCCACCCAGGTGCCGAGGACGAAGCCGTTCATCTGGTAGAAGGCGATCTCGTCATTGTCGAAGGCAGGCAACCATCCGAACCCGCCCTTATAGAATCGCTTCGATCGCGCGAGATCCGCGACGCCGAGGGTGATGACCGCAATCTGCTGCTGCATGTTCCATATCCTCTCTTCTGTCAGCGTCGACGGCTCACGCCGTCGCCCTTCCTCCCCCTCGAGCGCGCATATCATCGACCCACCGCCTCCGGCTCCTGTCGTCGTCGGTGCGCCTGCCGATAGGCGCGCGGACTGACTCCGAAGCGGGCGTGGAAGGAGGCGGCGAAATGGGAAGGCGTGGCGAAGCCGAGTCCGTAGGCGATCTCGGCAATGCCGGAGTCGCCGGAAAGCAGGCGCCGTGCGGCCATGTGCAGCCGGTAGGTCCGCGCATAGTCGCCCCACGACATGCCGAGCTGCCGGCCGAAGCGGCGGCTGAAATAAGCCACGGAAAGTCCGCACAGGCTCGCCGCCTCGTCGATCGAAGGCGGATGAGCCGGATCGGCGCGCAGCCGCTCCATCGCCGGGCGAAGCCGCTCGAAGCCGGCATTCCGCGCCGGCATCGCCTCACCCTCGATCACCGGCGACCGGACCGCCGCCGCCGCGAGCAGCTCCACCAGGCCAGGAACAAGCGGGTCGGTGGTGCCGAGATCGGCGAGCCAGCCGGCGAGCGTTGCGATCCGCGCTCCGAGCCGCGGATCGGGCCGGGCGCAAAAGGGGCTCGCCAGACGCTCGAGCCCGGGGCGCTGCGCCAGCTCCTCGCCGGCGGCCGGGTCGATCTGGATCAGCACCCAGTCTCGCGCGCCGGCCGTCAAGGCAAAATCGTGCTGGTGCATGGACGGGATCGAGACGATGCAGCCGGGGGAAAGCGGATAGCGGCGATCGTCGGCGACGAAATGACCGCCCACCTGGCCGAACACGACCAGCTCGCACACGTCGTGATAATGCGGGAACGGGTCGGTCTCGGCGGCGTCCGCGCCGTGCACGACTCGCTCTGCGATCACGGTCGCGCCGGGTGCGAGCTCCACCGGCTCGCAAATCGGTCGGATCGGCACGTGCTCCGTCATTTCGCCTAGGTAGAGCGAAACATAGGACCCATGAACCCCGTGGCGCCGGTCCTGAACGATAGGATCTTGGATCCGAATCCCCGGTCCGAGTCCGTGAAGGCGAGTTACAGGACGAGGCGAGACTAGGGAGTCCCGAGCACCCTCACCTCCATCGGCGCGAGGGTCAGCGCCGCCGGCTCGACCGGGTCGCCCGAACCGAGCAGGTCGGTCCACGATCCGCCCAGTTCGGCGGGCAAGCTGGCCTGGGCCGGCGCCTCGCCGAGATTGGCGAGGATCAGGGTGCGCGCCCCTTCCTGCTCGCGCACGATGCACAGCATGGATGTCTCGTCCTGGCAAAGGACCCGCTGGCCGCCCGCCCGAAGCTCCGGCCGGCGCGCACGCAGCGAGAGCAGCGCGCGATACCAGTTGAACAGCGAGTCCGGGGCACTCGCCTGTTCCTCGACCGAGACGCCGTCGCCGCTGCGATTGTAGCGCTCGGTCCACCAGGGCCGGTCGCCGGCATACCAGATCGCCGAGCCGGGCGCCTCCAGGTCGCGGGTCCAGCGGAACGCCTCCCGGAGCGGTATGTGGTTTCCATCGGAAAAGCCGCCTTCGCGTGTCCGGCCGCGCATGCCGATCTCCTGTCCGTAATAGATGAGCGGCTCGCCCCGCAGCAGCAGGCTCAGTGCGGCGCCGGCGCGGGCGCGCGCCGGATCTTCCTCGACGAGGGTCATGAATCGGTCGGTGTCGTGATTTTCCAGGAAGAGGATCTGACCCTTGTTGGCCGGGGTGCGCCCTTCCATCTCGCGCAGCGCCGTCAGAATCTCGCCTTTGTCGAGGTGGGTGAGCGCGCCGCGCAGCGGAAAGGCGAAGACCAGATCGGCATCGCCGCGCGTCAGCCAGTCGTCGCCATAGCCCCAGTCGGCCTGCTCGGCGATGATCCGGGCTTCGGGATTGCGCTCCCGAACCGCGCTGAAGATCGGCGCCCAGAATTCGGCGAAGAGATTGGTGAGGCGGCCCTTATGATCCAGATCGTCCATCATGTGATCGATGCGGAAGCCGTCCACGCCGTCACGCAGGCTGCCGTCGCCGTGCGGGTCAAGCCAGAACAGGAAGAGCCGCTCGAAATAGCGCCTGACTTCCTCGCGGCGCATGTCGACCATGGCGATGCCGATATGGGTGCCGTCATAGCTCGGCCAGGCGGGAAAGCTGAGGAACGGCTCGGGCTCGACATTGCCGGGCAGGTTCCAAAGCACGTAGCCGCTGTGGGGCGAATCCGGATTGCCCCGCGCCTCGTCCAGCCAGGGATGGCCGTCGGCGACATATTGGATCTCCTGGTCGAGATAGACCTTGAGCCCGCGCTGGTGCGCCGCGCGCACGAAGGCGAAATAATCCTCCATCGTGCCGTAATCGCTGTCGATGGCCTCGAAATCGGTCGCGAAGTAATTGTGGTAGAAAGGCGAAGGCTGGAGCGGCGTCAGCAGGATCGAGGTGACGCCGAGCGAGACGAGATGATCGAGCTTCTCGGTCAGGCCCGGCAGGTCGCCCTGGCGATCGCCATTGGCGTCGCGGAAACTGCGCATGAAGATGTGGTAGAAGACCTCTTCGCCCGCCGCCGCCCGTGCGGGCGCCGGGGCCGGTGCCTGCTGCACCGTCGCTGCCGACGGCGCGCCCGCTACGGCCAGGCAGGCCGCCACGATCCAGAGCTTCATCCCGATCTTCATCCACTGCCCTCCTCACTCAACACCCTGCCGAAGAAGACCAAAGTGTCCGCCACCGCTCGGGACCAATAGGGCCAGTCATGGCCGCCTTCGGATTCCTCGTAGATGTGCGCGATCCCGGCCTCGTCGAGCGCGCGGTGCAGCGCCCGGTTTCCCTCGAGATACGGGTCGGCCAGCCCGCAATCGAAGCGCAGCGGCGGCACGGGTCCGGAGGCGCCGAGCAGCGCCGCGAGCACCGTGCGATCCACGGGCGCCTCGCTCCAGCCACCGCGCGATTCCTCGATCAGCGAGTCCAGCTCGGCGGCGTCGGTGATCGACGAATGACCCGCGGCCGCAAGGATTCGACGGGGATGCTTCCCGGCCAGCCGCAACGCGCCGAACCCGCCCATGCTGAGCCCCGCAACCAGCATCGGGGATCCTCTGGTGCAGCCGGCGCAGACTTGGCGGGCCGCCGCCGGCACTTCGTCGAGGACCCAGCGCTCGAAATCCTGCAGAGGATGGGCGACATAGCCCGAGCCGTCCCCCCACAGCCCGTCCGAGGGCATGGCGAGAATGACGGGAGGAAGCAACCCCTGCGCGATCAGCCGCGCGGCTGTCACATGCGCGCCGCCCTTCAGCGCCCACGCCCAGTGCGAGCCATAGACGCCGTGGAGCAGCAGCACGAGCGGCACGTCCATCCGCCCCTCCGCCTCCGGTGGGACGAAGAAGCTGATATCCGCCCGCTGGCCCAATGCGGCGCTCTTGACCGTGACGAAGCGCAAGCCTTCCGCGGAAATGGCGGGATCTGACAGTTCGATCGTCCGGAAGGGCGCGGTGCTCATCCGATCCGGATCACGCTCTTGGCGGTGCGACCCGCCAACATGTCGTCCATCGCCGCCCCCAGCGCTTGCAGTTCATATTCACGGGTGATGAGCGGGCCCAGCTGGAGCTGGCCCTCGGCCGCCCAGCGGAACAGGCGCGGGAAGTCGCGCTCCGGCACGCAACCGCCGTAGAGCGGCGCCATGTAGCGCTTGTTCCAGAAGAAGTCCGGCATCGTCACGGCGACCTCGCCGTGGGCGCCGCTGACCTGCAATGCATTGCCGCCGTTGCGCGTCAGGCGCAGCGGCAGAAAGGCGAGCGCGGCGACGCCCGTCGCCTCGAACGCATGGTCGACGCCGCGCCCGCCGCTGAGCGCGCGTACCCTTGCGACGAGCGCCTCATGACCCGCATCGTCCTCGTCCGCGAACACCAGGCTGTCGGCGCCGAAGGCGCGTGCCCGCTCGAGCGCTTCCTGACGCCGATCGATCGCGATGATCCGGCCGGCCGCGGCGATCCGCGCGCCCTGGATGACGTTGAGCCCGACGCCGCCGCAGCCGATCACGGCCACCGTCTCGCCGGGCTGAACTCTCGCGACGTTCATGACCGATCCGACGCCGGTCATCACTGCACAGCCCAGGATGCACGCTTGCTCGGGCGGCAGCATGGCGGGAAGCGGCGTCACCGCCTCGGCGCGCACCACGCTGTGATGGGAGAAGGTGCCGAGGTGGAAGGACCGTTCGACCGGCCGGCCGCGCCACATCGTCGCGCCCGCATGGGCGCGGCTGGTGCCGAAAAAGTCCGGGTCGCTCTCCTGCGTGCGGTCGCACAAGGCCGCTGCGCCGGACGCGCATTGCCCGCAGGTGCCGCAGGGTATCGCCCAGTTGAGCAGGACGGCCTGGCCTGGCTCCAGCTTATCGACGCCGTCGCCGATCGCCTCGACATGGCCAGCTCCTTCGTGGCCAAGCACCATCGGTCCGGGCCAGGCGAGCGACGCATGATCGGTATGGCACAGGCCCGCCGCGGTCAGCCGCACCCGTACCTCGCCGGGGCCGGGGGGCGCGACCTCGATCTCGTCGAGGACGAACCCGCCCCGCCCGTCGGACAGTGCGGCGAGGCCGCTGACGGGCCGAGCCGTCACGCCGTCCGCTCGAACAGGACCGGATTGTTCGGCGTGTCGATCACCTCGCCGACCGCGGCGCCGGGGCACCAGCGCTCCCAATCGGCCTGCTGCATATGGTTGGTCGGTGCCTTGAGGCGCATGTCGCGATCCATGTAGATAATGGTCATCACCGACCGGGGACGGTCGGTGCGGTTCGGACCGGCGCGATGGAAGGTCCAGCCGAGGTGGAAGCTGATCTCGCCCAGGTCGAACGGTGCGTCGAACAGGCGGAAGCCGTGCCGTTCCATATCCTCGGTGATCGCCCGTTCGCTTTCGTCCGAAATGCCCAGGTCGCGGCCGAACTCCACTTCCTGGCTTCCTGCGAAGAAGGCCAGCGGCCCCATCTCCTGCGGCACCGCCTGGAGCGGCACCCAGGCGGTGATCGTGCGGTCGGTCTCGAGCGGCCAGTAATATTGGTCGGCATGGGCCGGGGTGATGCCGCCGCCCGGCTCCTTGTAGAGCGCCTGGTCGTGGTAGAGGCGAACGCCCCTGGTGCCGAGCAGGTCGGTGGCGATCTGCGCAAGGCGCTTGCCGAAGACGAACTCGCGCGCGAGCCCGCCATGCTCCCACAGATTCATGATCTGGAGAAAGGCCTTGTCGTAGGTCGAGCGCTCCTCGAGCGGCAGGGTCTGGGTATTGAGCGCGATGGTGAGCCGGGTGATCTCCTCGCCGTAATGAGCGAGCTCCTCGGCGTTGAAGACGTTCTTGAGGCGGATGAAACCATCGCGGCGGAAGGCGGCGACCTGCGCCGCCGAAACCGAATAGGGCCGGTCGAGGTCGATGCTCATATATCCTCTCCACGCGCTCATGTCCCGGCGCGATGACGATCTGTCTTCTTTCCAGGATAGCGCTTCGGATGCGTCGATTCACTCTCTACGGCTGTCGTCCGCTCGCAGAAAAACTGTCAAATTCATGACCTCTGCGTCGCCAGCGGCTCGCCGGGCGGCGCAGCCGCGTTGGGCCCGTTCAGACGCAGGCTCGCCAGGCCGGCCGCCACCATGAAGCCCCCGGCGATCAGGAAGGACACGATCGGTGCATCCGGGTAGAGGTGGCGCGACAGCGTTCCCATCACCGCCGATACGACGAGCTGCGGCAGGACGATGAACAGGTTGAAGAGGCCCATATAGATTCCGAGCTTCGCCTGCGGCAGCGCACCGCACAGGATCGCATAGGGCACGGTGAGGATCGACGCCCAGGCCATGCCGATGCCGACCATCGGGAGCAGCAGCAGTTCGGGGCTGCGGATCAAGGCGAAGGAAGCGAGCGCGAGCCCGCCGAGGGCGAGGTTGGCAAGGTGCAGCCGCGCCAGCCCCAGCCGCGCCGCCAGACCCGGCAGGATGAAGGCGTAGAGTGCGGCAATGCCGTTATAGACGGCGAACAGCACACCGACCCAGTCGGCGCCGTCATTATAGCTTTGGGTCGTCGGGTCTGCCGACCCGAACTGGTAGCGGGTCACGACCGGCGTGGCGTAGATCCACATGACGAACAAGGCGAACCAGGACAGGAACTGGATCAGCGCGAGCTGCCGCATCGTCGGCGGCATGGCCCAAAGGTCGCTGAGGATTTGCCCCAGCATCGTCGGCGCCGCCCGCTGCCGCATCCGCCAGGCGCTGTAGATCTGCGCCGCGCCGAAGGCGGCGAGGCCGAAGCCCAATATGTAGAGCGGCTTGTCCAGCCCGAGCCAGGCGACCAGCGCCACATTGGCCGTGCCGACCAGGATGCAGGCGATCGCGAAGCCCGTCGGCGGGACCGCATCGGGCCGGGCCGGGGCATGCTCGACCGTCTCGCCGAAGTCGGCGAGCTGCCGGGGCGAATATTCGCGGGTCGAAAGCACCGTCCACAACACCGCCGCCAGGAAAGCCGCCGCGCCGCCATAGAAGGCATAGCGCACCGAATCCGGAATGGCCCCTGCCGGCGCCGTGTTGTCGACGCCGAACAGGTTGGTCAGGATCGCCGGGGTCAGCGACGCGACCACGGCGCCCGAGCCGATGAATGCGGTCTGGAAGGCATAGCCCTTCGTCCGCTGCCGATCGTCCAGCATGTCGCCGACGAAGGCGCGGAAGGGCTCCATCGCGACGTTGATCGAGGCGTCGAGGATCCAGAGCAGTCCCGCCGCGACCCACAGCACGGGCGCATTGGGCATGAAGATGAGCGCGAACGAGGCCAGGATCGCGCCAGCCAGGAAATAGGGCCGCCGCCGTCCCATCCGCCACCAGGTGCGGTCGCTCATATAGCCGATCACCGGCTGGACGAGCAGTCCGGTCACCGGACCCGCCACCCACAGGATCGGCAGATCGTCGATCGAGGCGCCGAGCGTCTGGAAGATGCGGCTTACGTTGGCGCTCTGCAGCGCGAAGCCGATCTGGATCCCGAAGAAGCCGAAGGAAATGTTCCACAGGCCGAGGAAGCTGAGCAACGGCTTCCTCGCTCCTGGCGCAGCGGCGCTGCTCGCCATCCAATCTCCTCTCGCATCCGGCCCCGGCAGGACCAGACCGTTCCAACCGGAAACGGCCCGGCTTCGCTTGGCCGTCAGAACCGGTAGGTCGCCCCGGCGTAGAACTGGCGGCCGAAATATTGCAACGTCCCGGTCTGCGCTTCCTGCGCGAAATAGGAGCGGGTCGGCGCGTCGGTCAGGTTGTTGCCCTGCACGTACAGGGTCAGTCCCTCGAGCGCGCTATTCTCCTGGAAGCTGTAGGAGATCTGCGCGTCGACGACCGTTTCCGAAGCATTGTTGGTGATCTGCTCGTTCAGGCCGAATTGGGGCGCCACGAAACCGCTGCGGTAGCGGACCCCGACCCGGGCGGCGAAGCCGTTCCTGTCGTAGAAGAGGGTCGGGTTGAAGACGTGCTTCGACAGGCCTGGAAGCGGGATGGTCAGCGAGTTGCCGGACAGGCTGTTGGTGATGTCGAGGCTGCTCTGCGAATAAGCGTAGTTCATCGTCACGCCGAGCCCGTCGAGCGGTGCCGGCAGCTCGGCGAAGGTCCGGGTGAACTGCGCCTCGAAGCCGTAGACATGGCCGCCCTGGCCGTTGATCGGTGCGAAGAGCGGCCCGTTCGGCAGAACCGTCGCATTGGGTGGCGCATCGGGCGGGAGCGGCGGAAAGGTGAAGCCGGCGCCGGCAAAGTCGAAGTCATCGATGGTGCCGCCGACGATGAAGGTCTCCAGGTCCTTGTAAAATGTGCTGAGCACCAGGATGCCGGTATTGCCGAAATAATGCTCGTAGGCGAAATCGAACATGTTCGCCCGGAACGGACGCAGCAGCGGATTGCCGCCGTTGCCGCTTGGCCGGTAGACACCGCCGCCGATATTCGAAAGATTGAGACTGATCGTCCCGCCCAGATCGAAGAAGCGCGGACGGCTGAGCTGGCGCGAAGCGCTCAGGCGGATTCGGTCCGCCTCGCCCAGTTCCAGGATCAGATTGGCCGACGGCAGCACGTCCAGATAGGAATCGCCGACCGTCACGTCGTAGCGGGTCGCGTCGCCGGGGACGGTCGGATCGTCGAGCGAGCTGGTCGAGCTCTGGTCGGTGTGGACGACGCGCACCCCCACATTGCCGCGGAAGTTCAATCCGCCGACCACTGAATCGAAGTTGAGCTGAACGAAGCCGGCCCAGACATCCTCCTCGACGATGAAGCTCTGGTCGCGCGTGAATCCGAAGCTCTGGTCCGGCACCCGGTCCGGTCCGACGAACTCGTCGAGCAGGCCGTCAATGTCGACGGCCATGAAGTCCGGGAAGCCCGCCTTGGCGAAACCGCCCTTGAATCCGGCCAGTTCGAACAGGTTGGAGGGGATGGCGACATTGTCGGCGATGCCGAACGATCCGAACGAGGTCCGGATGCGCTCGGCCTTGCGGGTCGAATAACGTGCGCCGGCCTGGATGGAGCGGAAGAACGGGCCGCTCAGGTCGACGTCGAGGCTCGCGGCGAAGGCGATCAGTTCGTCATCGTCCTCGCGCGGCACGATGTAGAAACCCTGGAAGCGGTTGAGCTCGGGATCCGTGAAGTCGTGATTTATCGCCACGTCCGGGAGGTCGAGCCCGTTCAGGCGATAATCGACGACGAGCGCGCCCGGTATGCCGCTGAGGCGTCTGAAGCTGCCGTCGGCATTGCGCTGGTAGGCATTCACGTTGACGCCGGTGTCGACGAAGTAGCTGTTCGCGCGCGAATAGCTAGCGTCCAGGCTCAAGGTGACGCGCTCGCCGAAGTCCTGCTGGAAGTTGGCGGCGATCGTGTAGAGCTCGTCTCGGTCGCTTTCGTCCTGGTTCACGGATTCGACGTCGACGCCGTTGCCGCTGATGAAGCGTCCGCCGACGATCGCGCTATTCTCGACGATCGGATCCTGCAGGGTACCAAGCTCGATATTGCCGTTCTGGGTGCCCAAGGCCCGCACCCCGCGGCGGCGAACGTCCGAGCGGAAGCGAGAATAATAGCCATCGATGAGGAATCGGGTGCTTTCGGTCGGCTCGTACTGGATGACGCCGAGCACGCCGTCGCGTGTTTCCTTGCCGCCGAACTGGATCATCTCGAACCCGAAGCTGACTCCGTCGCGCACGCCGTCATTGTCCAGGTCGACGGCATTGCCGCCGCCATTGGCGCCGCTGGGCGTGTAGTCGAAGCCGACGAAGCGGGTGGCCACGTTGGGCTGGACGAGGCGCGCATAGCCGAGCGCGACGCCGAGCGTGTCGTTGAGCAGCTTGGCCTGGACCGAGACCGAGGCGCGATAGCCGAACTCGTCGGCGTCCGGGCTCTGATTGGCGCGGTCGTTATAGCTGCCGCGCAGGTTGACCGAGACCGAGAATGGGTCGCGCTGGTCGAGCGGCCGGGCCGTCTGAAGCTCGATCTTGCCGGCGATGCCGCCCTCGATGAGCGAGGCCATGGGCGATTTGTAGACCGCGGCCTGGGACAGGAGTTCCGAGGGATATTGGTCGAATTCGATCGTGCGCAGGCCGCTGGTCGAGACCTGTTCGCGCCCGTTCAGGGTCGCCGAAACCAGATCCTGGCTGAGGCCGCGCACATTGATCGCGCTCGCCTGCCCGCCGGTACGCTGCGAGGTGACGCCGGGCAGGCGGGCGAGCGCCTCGGCGATCGACACGTCGGGAAGGCCCGCAATGTCTTCGGCCGATACGGCGTCGAGGATGATGTCGGCGTTTCGCCGGGCGGCGATGGAATTTTCAAGGCTGGCGCGAAAGCCGGTCACGACGATCGAATCGTCGGCCTCGGCCGCAGCGGCGCCGGCGCTCGCGGCCTCGTCCGGCGGGCCCTGCGCGGGCGCAGGCTCGACTTCCTGGGCCAAGGCCGGAGTCGCGGCACCGATGAACAGCGCCAGCGTCGCGGCATCGCGCAACAGGCGAGCCCGGCGCGAATCGAATGAATGTCTCATATCCCCCCTCCTCTCGCAGCCGGCGAACTCTGGCCCGGCTCAGCCGAATTCTTCTCTTGCCCATTGGCCTCGAAAAGGCCGGCTGGGGCATCGGCTCCGATCGGGAAGCGCGGCGCCTGCCGCCCTCCGCTCGTTCCGTTGCCGCGTCTGCTTCGCGGTTCTCTTTCGCAAATAACTGCAAACGATTGGGCGGACGCGCAAGAGAAAAATGCCTCTGAGGCAGGAAATGTGCTGCTGCTGCCCGCCGGGTCGACAGCCAGAGCCAATTCTATAGCGTTGATCTTTCAATGTAATTGAACGTTGCCATATCGTTGCGCCGCAGGCGGGGTTGACGGCGCCGCGCGGCTTGCAAATAATTGCAAACGTCAGCAAGCCTTTCCGCCGGGACGCTCCCGCGCAATGAAGGGACCAGGGGGGAATCGTCATCGGCGAGTCGCGGCATCGGATGAGACGCACGGGCCGGAGGCTGGCGCTGACGCTGGTCGGCCTGCTCGGCTGCGTCGGCGCGGCGACCGCTCAGTCGACCGCCCCCGCCTCGTTCCGGGACCGGGTTCCGGAGGACGAATTCATCTATTTCGTGCTTCCCGACCGGTTCGAGAATGGCGATCCGGCGAACGATCGCGGCGGCCTTGCGGGCGGACGGCTCCAGCACGGCTTCGACCCCGCGCACAAGGGCTTCTACCACGGCGGTGACCTTCGCGGTCTGACCGATCGGCTCGATTACATACAAGGCCTGGGGGCCACCGCCATCTGGCTGGGGCCGATCTACCGCAACAAGCCCGTCCAAGGTCCGCCGGGGCAGGAATCGTCCGGCTATCACGGCTATTGGATCACCGATTTCCTGGACGTCGATCCTCATCTCGGCTCGCGCGACGAGCTGGAGCGCTTCGTCGATGCCGCCCATGCGCGGGGGATGAAGGTCTATCTCGACATCATCACCAATCACACCGCCGACGTCATCCGCTATCGCGACTGCGCGACGCCCGTCTGCCCCTATCGCAGCCATGCCGATTATCCTTATTCGCGACGGGGAGGCCCGGACGGCGCGCCGATCAACCCCGGCTTCGCCGGCGTGGATGCCGGGCATCGGACGTCCGACAATTTCGCGCGACTGACGCGGCCGGACTTCGCCTACCGGCCTTATGTCCCGGCCGGCGAGGAGGATGTGAAGTCACCGGCCTGGCTCAATGACCCGATCTTCTATCACAATCGCGGAGATACGACGTTCCAGGGCGAATCCAGCCGCTTCGGAGACTTTGCAGGGCTCGACGATCTGTTCACGGAGAATCCCCGCGTCGTTCAGGGCATGATCGAGATTTTCGGCCGGTGGATCGACGATTTCGGGATCGACGGATTCCGGATCGACACCGCCCGCCACGTCAATCCGGAATTCTGGCAGGCCTTCGTCCCCGCGATGCTGGAGCGCGCCCGCGCACGCGGCATCCCGAACTTCCACATCTTCGGGGAAGCCTTCGATCCCGATCCGGGCGCGCTGGCGGCCTTCACCCGCATCGACCGCTTCCCCACCGTCCTCGATTTCGCCTTCCAGTCCGCGGTGACCGAGGTCGTCGCTCGCGGCGCGCCGACCGAACGCCTGACGCGGCTGTTCCAGGCCGACGCGCTCTACGAGGGCGGGGAAGCGACGGCGCGGCGCCTCCCCACCTTTCTCGGCAATCACGACATGGGGCGCTTCGCCTTCTTCGTGCGCCAGGCCAATCCGCAAGCGAGCGACGAGGAATTGCTGAAGCGCGTGACGCTCGGTCATGCGCTGCTGATGTTCGCGCGCGGCGTGCCGACCATCTATTATGGCGACGAGCAGGGTTTCACCGGCGACGGCGGCGATCAGGATGCGCGCGAGGACATGTTCCCCAGCCGTGTCGCTTCCTACAACGACAACCGCCTGGTGGGCACGACGGCGACGACGGCGCAGGCGAATTTCGACACCGGCGCTCCGCTCTACCGCGCCATCGCGGGCATGGCCGCGATCCGCGCCGCCGATCCCGCGCTGCGACGCGGCGAGCAGAGGGTGCTGGCCGCCTCGACCGAAGGGCCAGGCCTGTTTGCCATCAGCCGCCGTTCGCCGGAAGGCGGCGAGACGCTGGTCGCCTTCAACACGGGCATGGAGCCGCTCGCGGTCAACCTCTGGATTTCGGCCGACCTCGAGCGCTTCCGGACGGTGCACGGCCGCTGCGCTCCCCGCATTTCCGCCCCGGGCAGCTACCCGGTCGAGATCCCGCCCCTCGCTTATGTGATCTGCCGCTCCGAGCGGCCCGGAGACTCGCGTTGAATCAGCTTCAGACCATGGCTTCGCCGGACCCGGCAACCGACGCGTGGTGGCGGGGTGCCGCCATCTACCAGATCTATCCGCGCAGCTTCGCCGACTCGAACGGGGACGGCGTCGGCGACCTGCCGGGAATCACCGCGCGGCTCGATTATGTCGCCTCCCTGGGCGTCGATGCGATCTGGCTCTCGCCCTTCTACGCCTCGCCGATGCGCGACTTCGGCTACGACATTTCCGATTATCGCGCCGTCGACCCGATCTTCGGCACGCTGGAGGATTTCGACCGCCTGCTCGATCGGGCCCACGCTTTGGGCCTCAGGGTCGTCATCGATCAGGTCTATTCCCACACGTCGGACCAGCATGCCTGGTTCCGCGAAAGCCGTTCGAGCCGCGACAATCCCAAGGCCGACTGGTACGTCTGGGCCGATCCCAAGCCGGACGGCTCGCCGCCGAACAACTGGCAATCGGTCTTTTATGGCCCGAGCTGGACCTGGGACGGGCGGCGCGGCCAATATTATCTGCACAACTTCCTTTCGGGCCAGCCCGATCTCAACCTGCACAATCCCGAAGTGCAGGAGGCCGTGCTCGACGTCACCCGCTTCTGGCTCGACCGCGGCGTCGACGGCTTCCGCCTCGATGCCATCAACTTCGCGATGCACGACCCGTCGCTCGAGGACAATCCGCCGGTCGCGCCAAGCGCCGTGAAGCGCCGCAGGACCTTCGACTTCCAGCATCATTTCCACAACCAGTCCCATCCGGACATTCCCGCTTTCCTGAGCCGGATCCGCGCGCTTACCGAAAGCTATGGAGGTCGCTTCATGGTCGCCGAGGTGGGCGGCGAGCAGGCGGACCGGGAGATGAAGCTGTTCACGAAGGGGCCGGATCGGCTGCACAGCGCCTATGGCTTCAACTTTCTCTACGCGGAAAGCCTCACCCCGGCGCTGATCCGCCATACGATGACGCTATGGTCGGGCGAGCCCGGCGAGGGCTGGCCGAGCTGGGCCTTCTCCAATCACGACGCGCCGCGCCACGTGTCGCGCTGGGGGGCAGGCCGCGACCCCGAGGCGGCCGCCCGTCTCTCCATGCTGCTGCTCGTCGCGCTGCGCGGCAACATCTTCCTCTACCAGGGTGAGGAACTCGGCCTGCCCCAGGCCGATGTTCCGTTCGAGCGCCTCCAGGACCCCGAGGCCATCGCCAACTGGCCTGACACGCACGGCCGGGACGGGGCGCGCACGCCGATGCCCTGGCGGGCCGACGCGCCGCATGCCGGCTTCTCGACCGCCGAGCCCTGGCTTCCGATCGACGCCGCGCACCCGGCACGCGCCGTCGACCGGCAGGAAGCCGATACCGGCTCGATGCTCCACTTCACCCGCCGAATCGTGGCCCTGCGCAGGCGGGAGCCCTCGCTTCGTTCCGGAATCGTCCGCCTGCTCGACGTGCCGGCGCCACTCGTCGCCTTCGAGCGCGGCGAGGGCGAAGCGCGCTTGCTGTGCGTCTTCAACCTGGGCGACGAACCGGTCGACCATGGCTTGGCGGCCGGATGGCGCATATTCGAATCGACCGGCGCCGGCGCCACCGCCGAGCGGCTGGCGCCGCTCAGCGGCTACCTTGCCAAGGTGTCATGACCGCCGGCTCAGCCGCCGCAGCTTTCCCGCACGATCAGCTCGGTCGGCAGCCGCTCCGACCGCATCTCGTCCCCGCCGGTGTCCAGCAGCTTGGACACCAGCAGGCGGCCGGCGCGCGCCGTATCCTGCGAAACGGTCGTGAGCGCGGGCCGGCTGTAGCGGGCGAAGGGCACGTCGTCATAGCCGACCACCGACACGTCCTGCGGCACCGTCAGCCCGGCATTCTGGAGCGCCCGGATCGCGCCCAGCGCGATGAGGTCGCTCGCCGCGACGATCCCGTCGAACTTCACTCCTCGCGCCAGCAGCGCGTCCACCGATGCCTCCGCCGATTCGACGGTGAAATGCGCCGGAACCATCAAGGCGGGATCATGCACGATCCCCGCCTGTCCCAGCGCCTCGACATAGCCGCGAACGCGTTGGCTCACTTCCGGAGCCTCGGTATCGCCGAGATAGACGATGCGCCGCCGCCCGAGCCGCGCGAGATGCGCCGTAGCCCGCCGCCCGCCGGCAAGATTGTCCGATCCGACCGAGCAATAGGCCTGTTCCGGCAGCTGCGCGCCCCACACGGCGAACCGGGCCTCGGCTTCCGCCTCGGCGAGGCGGTTGAGCGCATGGTGGAGCGAGCTCTGGCCGAGAAAGATCACGCCGTCGGCCCGACTCGTCGTCATCGCCGCCGAAAGGTCGGCGAAGCTGGTCGGCTGAAGGTGGCTGACGAGGAGGTCGCAGCCACGCGCGCGTGCCGCGTCGCTGATGCCGGCGAACAGTTCGAGGAAGAAGGGATCGTCGAGCTGCCCCTCGCGCCCCTGCGGTGGCGGCACGACCACGGCGATCGTGCCGTTCGCGCCGATCGGCCCGGCCGGCATGTAGCGGCGAAACGGGTAATCCTGCTCGCGGGCCAGCTTCCAGATCAGCTGCTTGGTGCGCGCATTGACCGAAGGGCTGTCGTTCAGCGCCCGCGACGCGGTCGCGATCGACACGCCGGCCAGCGCCGCGATGTCCTGAAGTCTCGTCGTGCGCCCGCTCATTCCCGCAATCTTTGCTGCAAATTTTTGCGCCATCTTGGGCAGCGCGCGTGTCTTTGCAAGCGCGACGGAGGCCAGCCATGATCGGTCGTCTTCTTCTCTTTCTCGCCTTGCTGCACTTCGCCGTCTCGGCCGCGGCCGAGACGGTGGCGCGGATCGGTTCCCCCGGCGGCGTGCTGAGCGTCGAGCTCGAGATCGATCCCGACGGGCGGCCAAGCTATTCCGTCCGCCGCTTCGGCCGCGAGGTGATCGCCCCCTCGCGGCTCGGCTTCCTGCTGGTCGACGCGCCGAAACTCGAGCGAGGCTTTCGTCTCGCCGACCAATCGACGCGCAGCTTCGACGAGACCTGGGAGCAGCCCTGGGGGGAGCGGCGCTTCGTCCGAAATCATTACAACGAGCTGCGCGCGCGCCTGACCGAGCGCAGCGGCCTCGGCCGAAGCCTGGACCTGGTCTTCCGCCTGTTCGACGACGGGATCGGCTTCCGTTATGAGTTTCCGGAGCAGCCGAACCTGTCCGACGTCGCGATCCAGGACGAGCTGACCGAGTTCGCCGTCGCCCCCTCCGGCACCGCCTGGTGGATCCCTGCCTTCGAATGGAATCGCGCCGAATATCTCTACAACCGCACGCCCGTGGCGGAGGTCGGGATCGCCCAGACGCCGATGACCGTCCGCACCGACGACGGGCTTCACATCGCCTTCCACGAGGCGGCGCTTGTCGACTATTCGGGCATGAACCTGGCTTCCGTGGGCCAGGGCCGCTTCCGCGCTGCGCTCACGCCGGGCACCGACGGTGCCAAGGTCCGGCGCCCGGCCCCCTTCCCGACGCCATGGCGGACGATGCAGATTGCCGACAGCGCCGGCGGGCTGGTGATGAACGACCTCATCCTCAACCTGAACGAACCGAACCGGCTCGGCGACGTCTCCTGGGTACGGCCGATGAAATATGTCGGCGTGTGGTGGGAAATGCATCTCGATCGCTCGACCTGGGCGTCGGGGCCGCGTCACGGCGCGACCACCGCCAATGTCCGCCGTCACATCGACTTCGCGGCAGAGAACGGCTTCGACGGCGTGCTCGTGGAGGGCTGGAACGTCGGCTGGGACGGAGACTGGTTCGGCAATGGACAGGATTTCAGCTTCACCCGGCCCTATCCGGACTTCGACCTGGAGGGCCTCGCCGCTTATGCGCGCGCTCGCGGGGTCCAGCTCGTCGGCCATCACGAGACCTCCGGTTTCGCAGCCCATTACGAGGACCAGATGGAGGGCGCTTTCGACCTCTACGAGCGGCTCGGCATTCGTGCGGTCAAGACCGGCTATGTCGCCGATGCGGGGCAGGCGAAGGTCCGCGGACCCGACGGACTTATCCGCTATGTCTGGCACGAAGGCCAGGCGATGAACCGCCATCATGTCCGGGTGATCGAGGCGGCGGCGCGCCGCCGCATCGCCGTCAATGCCCACGAGCCGACAAAGGATACCGGTCTCAGGCGCACCTGGCCCAACATGATCGCGCGCGAAGGCGCCCGCGGCATGGAATATTCGGCGTGGGGCAACCCGTCCAACCCGCCCGAGCATGAGGCCAACCTCGTCTTCACGCGGATGCTCGCCGGTCCGATGGATTACACGCCCGGCATTTTCTCGATGCGCACCCGCTCGCCCCAAGGGGTCCAGACCACCCTGGCCAAGCAGCTCGCGCTCTACGTCGTCATCTATTCGCCGCTGCAGATGGCCGCCGACCTGCTCGAACATTACGAGGCCAATCCGCGGCCCTTCCAGTTCATCCGCGACGTGCCGGTCGACTGGTCGGAAAGCCTCGTCCTGAACGGCGAGGTCGGCGACTATGTCACGATCGCGCGCAAGGACCGGGATGGAGAGGACTGGTATGTCGGCGCGGTCACCGACGAGGAAGGGCGGGTGCTCGAGGCACCGCTGTCCTTCCTGACGCCCGGACGCCGCTATCGCGCCCAGATCTATCGCGACGGCGCAAGCGCGGACTATCGGGCCAATCCCGCCGACATCGTCATCGAGGAAAGGGTCGTGACCAGCGCCGATAGGCTGACCCTTCGCCTCGCGCCCGGCGGCGGCCAGGCGATACGGCTCGTGGCGCTCGGCCGATGATCCCCGCAGTGAGCCGCCTGGCCGCGCTCCTCCTCCTGCTCGGGGCGGCGCTGCTGCACATCGCCCCCGCCTCGGCGCAGTCGACGGGTCGGCTGCACCAATATCGCGACTTCCCGTCGATGCATGTCGCGCCGCGCAACGTCACCGTCTGGCTGCCGCCGGGCTACGAGCCGAAGGGCCAGCCCCACGCGGTGCTCTACATGCATGACGGCCAGAATCTGTTCGAAGGCCGCACCGGCTATGGCGGCCAGGAATGGAGGGTCGACGAGGCGGCGGCGCGCCTGATCGCGAAGGGTGCGATACGTCCGACCATCATCGTCGGAATCTGGAACACGCCACAGCGCCTTCGCGAATATGTACCGGCCAAGGCGCTCGAGCGGCTGCCATCCGCCTATCTGGAGCGGGTGCGCGGCCTTTACGGGGGCGACGCGCTGTCGGAGGCCTATCTCAGCTTCATCGTGCGCGAGCTCAAGCCGTTCATCGACCGCAGCTACAACGTCGCTCGCGACCAGGCGAACACGGCGATCATGGGCTCCAGCATGGGCGGCCTGATTTCGCTCTATGCGCTCACCGAGTATCCGGAGGTGTTCGGCGCTGCCGGCGCACTCTCGACCCACTGGCCGCTCCTGCTGCCGCCCGACGGGGAAAGCCTGAGCGGCGCGGATGTCGATGCGGTCGCCACCGCGTTCGAAGCCTATCTGCGCCCTGCGCTGCCGCGCCCGGGTCGGCACCGTCTCTATTTCGACCATGGCAGCGAGACGCTCGACCGCCATTACGCGCCCTATCAGGCGCGAATCGACCGCCTGGTCGCCGCGGCCGGCTGGTCACGGGATCGCGACTGGATCAGCCGAAGCTTTCCGGGCGCCGCGCACGACGAGCAGGCGTGGCGCGCCCGCGTCCATATCCCGCTGCGTTTCCTGCTGCCCCCGATCCAGGGCAGCTCAAGCCGGGCGCACCGGCCGTCGGGCGGGACGAGCCTCGACGCCTGAACGTCGCGACGGCCCCGCTTTACCGGCTGCAGAAGGCATGGAAGAGTTGCGGCCGAAGCAGGAGGGGGCGCGGATGACGGGCGAGCGAGAGCCGCGGCACAGGATGCGGCTGATGATGAGCCGGCGGACCCTGCTGGCATCGGCCGCGGCCTTTGCCGCCTTGGCGCCTGGCACGGCCTTCGCACGGACGCGACCGGCGCCTCCCGTCGCGCGCGTCACCGACTTTTCGGAAGTCCTTCACGGCGTTCGGATCGCCGACCCCTATCGCTGGATGGAGAATGGCGAGGACCCGGACTGGCGGCCTTTCCTCGAAGGTCAGGGCGCTTATGCCCGGGCCGTCCTCGACTCGATCCCGGGACGTGCCGCCCTGCTCCAGCGTATCTCCGATTTGACCGCCGCGTCGACCATGGCCAACCAGCTCCAGTCCGTCGGGACGCGCTTCTTCACTCTCGCCCGGCCGCCCGGATCGTCGACTTTGTGCCTGATGGTCCGCGACGGCCGCGAGGGCCGCGATCGACTGCTCCTCGATCCGAACCGGCTGGCGCCGGCCGGAGGGCAGGCCGGGCTCGACTATCTGTGGAAGGTGTCGCCGAACGGCCGATACGTGGTTTGCGGCGTGATGCTGGACGGGTCGGAAAACACGATCCTCCATGTCGTCGATGTGGAGACCGGACACCTTCTCCCGGATCGGATCGACCGCACGAACTTCGCCTCGCCATCCTGGGCCCCGGACAGCAGCGGTTTCTTTTACAACCGCCTCGCGTCCCCGTCTGAGGGAGGCGCTGAGGCCTATGCGGGAAGTGTCGGCCGCTTCCACCGGCTGGGAGACGATCCCTCGCTCGACCTGGCCCTGCTCGGCCGCGGGCTCTCGCCCGATCTTCCGGTCGGCGATCTCGAGATCCCGATGCTGCGCGCCTGCGGAAAACATCTGGTCGGCGCGCTCTTCTCGGGAGTCGATCAGAACGCCACTTATTACCTCGCCTCCACCGTCGGGGCCCAGCAGGGCCGTCCCGTCTGGCGCAGGGTCTGCGGCAAGGCCGATGAAGTCGCCTCGATCGAGATTCACGGAGACGATCTCTATCTGCTGAGCCACAAGGGCGCGCCGCGCGGGCGCCTGCTCAAGACGTCGGTATCGAGCCCCGAACTGTCCTCGGCCGAGGAGGTCGCCCCGGAAGGTCCGCTGCCCCTGGTCGGGCTGGCCGCCGCACGTGACGGCCTGTTCCTCATGGCCTCTGACGTCGGCGTTCACCGCATCTCCGCCGTCGGTGCGGATGGTGCGATACGCGAGGTCCGCCTCCCCTTCGAGGGCGCCGCGCCATGGGGATTCAACGCCAATCGCGCCGAGGACGGAGTCTGGCTGGTCCTGCAAAGCTGGGTGGTGCCGCAGACCGCCTGCCGGGTGCGGGCGGACGGGAGCGTCGAGACGCTCGACATTTCCAAAGCGCCGCCGGCGGACCTCGCGCGCTACGCCTTCAGCCGCGCGGAAGTCACCGCCCGAGACGGGGTGAAGGTGCCGCTTTCCATCATCCATCCCCGAAGCGCGTCCCTCGACGGCTCGTCGCCCCTGATCATGACGGCTTACGGAAGCTACGGGGTGACGCTGGAGCCCCGATACACGCCCGCGGACATCGCCTGGTTGGAGGCGGGAGGTGTGCTCGCCGTCGCCCATGTGCGCGGCGGCGGCGACCGCGGCGACGCCTGGCACGAAGCCGGCCGCAAGTCGACCAAGCCCAACAGCTGGCGCGATCTCATCGATTGCGGCCGCTGGCTGGTCGACCGCGGCTGGACGAGCCGCCATGCTCTGGCGATCCAGGGCAAGTCGGCCGGCGGGATCGTCGTCGGTCGCGCCCTTACCGAGGCGCCGGACCTGTTCGGCGCGGTGATCTCCAGGGTCGGCGTATCCAACCCGCTTCGCAGCGAGGCGATGCCGAGCGGCCCGGCCAACGTCCCTGAATATGGCTCCCGCCACGATCCCGCCGAGTTCCCGGGGCTGCTGGCGATGGACGCCTATCACCACGTCCGGCCCGGTCTCGATTACCCGCACGTGCTGTTGACGACCGGCCTCAACGACACGCTGGTCATGCCCTGGCAGCCCGCCAAGATGGCCGCGCGTCTGCAGGCCGCCTCGCCCAACCCGGTCCTGCTACGGGTCGAGACGGCCGCCGGCCACGGCCTCGGTCTCAGCCGCTCGCAGGAGGATGAGGAAAAAGCCGACATCTTCGCTTTCGTTCTCTGGGCCGCCGGCCACCCCGACTTCCAGCCACCGGCCGTGCCCTGATCGTGACGGCGCTCAGCCAGGTCCCGTCGGCTCGGAAAGCCGGCTCAGCACCAGGTCGGCACGCTCTTCGACGGGGGCTCGGGGAAGGATCTCCAGGTCGTAGCCCAGCGCGCCATAGGTCTCGACCATGACGGCGCAGGTCCGTTCCGCCTCGTCGGCCGACTGCCGCCTTTCGCTGTCGCGCGCGTAGATTTCGGGCCAGAAGGGCGCCACGAAAACGCGGCGATTGTAGCGGCAGGCGCGGCTCGCCTCCTCGACCGCCGCCGGCACTTCGAGTCCGGTGAGCCGCAAATAGCCGGCGACGTCCGGTATGCCCCGGTCGAAGAAGACGGGACCGGAGCGTTGCGCGGCCGAGCGGTAGGCGGCGAGATCATGTTGGAGCATCGCCTGTGCGAACCCGGCAGGGTCCATCCACGGCAGCAAGGTCCCGCCGCTGGCGACCTGATCCCTGATGATCGCCCGCCCCGCTTCATCGGTGCAATGATGGCCCCGCCGTCGCAAGGCCTCGATCAGGCTGCTCTTCCCTGACCCGGGACCGCCCGTGATCACGATCAGGCGATCGGTCTGCTGCCGTGCCGCAGGTCTGGGCGAGGCTGGGGTCATCGGCAAGTCAGGGCCGCCCCGCCGGCCGGCGAGTCGAGCGTGTCGCAGGATTGTGCATTCCCGGCATGATCCGTTTGCAGGAAACCGGCGTCAAGGCGCCGGGACGATATGGCCGCCGATCGCTCCGCGTCGAGCCGGAGCCCTCAACCCTCCGCTCCCCCTCTGTCCCCCTGCGGCACAGCCGATTCTGGACGCTTGCTTCCGCCCGCCCGCGGGCGCGAAAGGAGGCCAGCCGGCTTCGGGCGGTGCGCCGCCGCCGGCCGGTTTGTTCGGCAAGGAGCGTGCGATGCGGCATATTTTCGACGGGCGGAGCCCCCTCGTTGCGGCGCGGCTGATTATCTGCGCGGCGAGCGCGATGATCCTGCTTCAGACCGCACCGGCCCTTGTCTCGGCCCGTGGCTCGGCGGAGCCGTCGTTCCCGGCCGCGTCCGAAGACTCGACCCCGCTCGGCATCGGCGCTCCCGTGCCTTCGAGCGTTGCCGAACCCGGCCCCGGACCGTCGCACGCACATGACCATGCGCCAGGCGCCGAGCAACCGCGCAGTGCGACGGCGATCCTTTCCTCCGTCAACGTCACCCGCGAGCTCGACATTCCGCACTGGCTGCGCCCCGGCGAGTTCGTCTGGACCGAGGAAGCCGTTCCACAGTCCGGGCCGACCGTCGTCGTCGTCAATCTGCGGGCGCGGGTGCTTTCCGTCTACCGCGCGGGAGTCGAGATCGGCCGTTCGAGCCTGATCTACGGCGCCGACAACAAACCGACGCCGATCGGCGAATTTCCGGTTCTGGAGAAAGATGCGGATCATGTCTCCAACCTCTATGACGCGCCGATGCCCCACATGATGCGGCTCACGTGGGACGGTGTGGCGCTGCACGGGTCGCCCGAGTTGCGCGACGATCTCGCGACCCGAGGATGCGTGGGCCTGCCGCGCGAATTTGCGGCGATGCTGTTCGACGTGGTGAAGATCGGCGACCGGGTGATCGTGTGGGACGGGGTGACGACGGCCTGAGCCTCCAGGACGCCGTCCCGGCCCTGGTCACGCGGTAACGGTCAACAGCTCCGGCGCTTCGCGCAGCCGGCTGACGTCGCTGCGCGGAGGGGCGCCGAACAGGCGGCGATATTCCCGGCTGAACTGGGACGGGCTGTCATAGCCGACCCGGAAGCCGGCCGTGGCGGCGTCGAGCGACTCGGCGAGCATCAGCCGGCGCGCCTCCTGCAGGCGCAGCTGCTTCTGGTATTGGAGCGGGCTCATCGCCGTCACCGCCTTGAAATGGGCGTGGAGCGAGGACGGGCTCATGCCCACTTCGCCGGCGAGCCGTTCCACGCTGAACGGCGCGTCGAAGTGGCGCTTGATCCAGGCGACGGCGCGGGCAATTCGCGCCGCATAGCTGCGCCCGGTGGCGATCTGGCGCATCGTCGCGCCCTGAGGCCCGGTGAGAAGCCGGTAGAGCAATTCGCGCTCCGCGAGCGGCGCGAGCACCGGCGCGCCTGCCGGATCGTCGAGCAGGCGCAGCAGCCGCAGTGCCGCGTCCAGCAGTTCGGGCCCCGCCGCGCACAAACTCATGCCGAGCGCAGAGGGGGACGAGTCTCCTCGAGCGTCGGGCGCCGGCGTGTCGAGCACGAGCTGCCCGAGAGCCAGGGGATCGAAGCCCAGCCGGACGCACAGATAGGGCTTGTCCTCGCTCGCCTCGATGACGTGGCCCACGACCGGCAGGTCGAGCCCGACGATGAGATAATGAGCAGGCTCGTAGATGAATGTGCGGTCACCCAGCACCCCTTGCTTGCGCCCTTGAGCGATGAGGCAGAGGCTCGGCTGGTACACCGTGGGCATCGGCTTTGTCGGCCTGGACGATCGTATAAGGTCGACCCGCGCAATCGGAGTCGAGGAGACGCCTTCGCCCGGCGCATGGCGGGCGATGATGCCGGCGATGTCCCTGAGCTGGTCCATGAGCCGCTCCTATGGCCGCCGGCCGGCCCGCGGCAAGCGCCAAACACCGCCGCGTGGAGGATCGTGCAATCTTCTCGGAGCCTCGGTCTACCGGTCCGGGCCTCGCGCAAGCCAAAGAGACTGCGCCCCGGGCACACCCCTGCCCTGCCCCAGAGAGGAAAGACCATGACCGACATCAAGGACAAGGTGATCCTGATAACCGGCGCATCGAGCGGCATCGGCGAAGCGACGGCTCGCGAACTCGGCGCGACCGGTGCGAAGCTGATGCTCGGCGCACGGAGAACCGATCGGCTCGAAGCCCTGGCTGGAGAGATTGGCGACAATGCCGCCTTCCGCCGTCTCGATGTGACCGATCTCCCCGATTTCCAGGCCTTCGCGGCGGCCGCCGGAGCGCAGTTCGGGCCGGTCGACGTCATCGTCAACAATGCCGGCCTGATGCCCTTGTCGCCCCTCGCCGCGCTGAAGACCGACGAGTGGGACCGGATGATCGACGTCAACATTCGCGGCGTGCTGAACGGAATCGCCGCCACCCTCCCCGGCTTCGTCGATCGGGGTTCGGGCCACGTGATCAACGTCGCCTCGATCGCCGCCTATCGAGTCATCCAGACCGCCGCCGTCTACTCGGCGACCAAATATGCGGTGCGCGCGATTACCGAAGGCCTTCGTCTGGAACATCGCGACCTGCGCACCACGTTGATCTCGCCCGGCGTCGTCGAATCCGAACTCGCCTCCACCATCACCCATGGGGATACGGCGCGGATGATCGACGAATATCGTCAGGTGGCGCTGACTCCGGACGCCATCGCCCGGGCGATCCGCTTCGCGATCGAGCAGCCGGACGATGTGGACGTCAACGAAATCGTCGTGCGGCCGACCGCCGCAGGCTGATCAACGGGAGGAAGAAGCATGAAGCAGCGCAAACTCGGAACGGCCGGCCCGACCGTCTCGGCAATAGGTCTCGGCTGCATGGGCATGTCGGACTTCTATGGGCCCGCCGATCGCGGCGAGAGCCTGGCCACGATCGCCATGGCCGTGGAGCAGGGAATTACCCTGCTCGACACCGGCGACTTCTATGGAATGGGCCATAACGAGATGCTGATCGGCGAGGCGCTCCGGACGCTCGACCGCGACCGGATGACGCTCAGCGTGAAGTTCGGAGCGCTTCGCGACCCGGAGCTGAACTGGGCCGGCTATGATGCCCGGCCGGCCGCAGTGAAGAATTTCGCGGCTTATTCGCTGAAGCGCCTGGGGGTCGATCATATCGACATCTACCGCCCGGCCCGGCTCGACCCGAACGTGCCGATCGAGGAGACGGTCGGCGCAATTGCCGACCTGATCCAGGCCGGCCATGTCCGCCAGGTCGGACTGTCGGAAGTCGGCGCCGAAATGATCCGGCGGGCCCATGCCGTGCATCCGATCGCCGACCTGCAGATCGAATATTCGCTCATCTCGCGCAGCATCGAGGACGAGATACTGCCCACGTGCCGAGAACTTGGCATCGGAATCACCGCTTATGCCGTGCTGTCGCGCGGCCTGATAAGCGGACACTGGTCGAAGGAACGTTCGGGCGGACAGGATTACAGGTCGGTGAGCCCGCGATTTCGGCCGGAGAATATCGAGCGCAACCTCGATCTGGTCGAGGCGCTGCGCGGGATAGCTGCGGCGCTGGGCGTCAGCGTCGCCCAGATCGCGATCGCTTGGGTCCTGAGCCGCGGCGAGGATGTCGTGCCCCTGGTCGGCGCGCGCCGGCGCGATCGCCTGGAGGAAGCGCTGGGTGCGCTGGACCTGCAGCTTTCCCGGGGGCATCTCGCCGCGATCGAGGCGGCGGTGCCCAGGGACGCCGCTGCCGGGGCGCGCTATCCCGAGGCGCAGCTCGTCCACATGGACAGCGAGCGAGGTTGAAGGCCGCCACGCCTCTGGCGGCCTCCACTTTCGGTCTTGGCGATGCCTCGGTCTAGATGACCTCGTCGCCGGCATTGGCCACGGATTCGACGTCCTCGCCGACTCCGCGGACCGTGTTGCAACCCGCCAGTACGAGAGCCGCCGAAATACCGGCCAGCGCGAACAGCTTGCGAATCATTGGAACTTCTCCTGATACCCTACAGGCCGCCAAATGGGCGGAGACGAGCGGAAAAGCCCTCGCCGCAGCCTTTGTTCCGCACCCGTATCCCACAGGTGCGAAACTCGGGCCGGCATGAGGCCCGGGCCGCCCGCGTTCGCGCCATATGGACAAGATCGAGCCGCCGGGGATAAGCGCGAGCGTGGTTACGGCGCTTTCGAACTTCATCGAGCTTCATAGCGCCTCGATCGGGCTCCTCCTGTTGCTGTTCCTGCTGGCCGGCTTCGTGCTCGAACGGTTCGCCCCCGTGGTGATCGCGATCATCGGCGTTGCGGCCGTGCTTGTCCTGGGATTTGCCGGGCCGGCCGAGATGCTCGACGTGTTCGGCAATCCGGCTCCGATCGCGATCGGAGCCTTGTTCATTCTCTCCGGCGCGCTCGTTCGGACCGGCGCGATCGACGCGATCATCGCGGCGGTCACGAAGCGCGCGGAGGCCCGGCCGCGCCGGACCATCGCCGAGCTCCTCTTCGGCACCATCGGCGCGGCCGCGTTCGTCAACAATACGCCGGTCGTCATCATCCTGGTGCCCGTCGTGCGGCGCCTGGCGCAGAGCGTCGGCCGCGCGGCAACCCGATTGCTCATTCCCCTCTCCTACGTTGCCATCCTGGGCGGGACGCTGACCCTGATCGGCACCAGCACCAACCTGATCGTCGACGGCGTCGCGCAGGAGCTGGGAGAGCCCGCGTTCGGCATCTTCGAGATCAGCGGCGTCGGGCTGATCACCGCCCTGGGCGGCGTCCTGGCGCTCGCGCTGCTCGGTCCTTTGCTGCTGCCGGACCGGCCCAGTCCCGAGCCGGACGAGAACCCCAATCAGAACTGCCTCTCGGAGTTGACCGTCGCGCAGGACGCGAGCGTCGTCGGACGCGCGATCGGCGAGATCGGGGCGCTGAAGCCGTCGCGCGTGCGGATCATCGCCCTCAGGCGCGACAATGTTCTGCGTCGCGGCGATCTCGAAACGGTCGAGCTCCAGCCCGGCGACCGGTTGATCGTTTCCGGTTCGCCCCACGAGCTGATCGGCATCGCCGGCGGCGAGGATTTCATCGTCGGCATCGGCGGGCTGCGCGGTGGCGCCGATCTGTCGGAAGACGCACGCCCGGCCGACGCCGAGCTGTTCGACGCGACCATCGCGCCGAGCCATCCCAGCATCGGCCGCCAACTGGCCGAAATACCCTTATTGTCCCGCCTGCCGGTTCGGATCCTGGCAATCTCGCGCGGGCGCCATCTGCCCGGACCCGATTTGCGCGGTGCCCGGATCCGCGCTGCCGACACGCTGCTGATCGCCGCGCGGCGCGAAGAGCTGCAGGCGCTGCGCGACAATGTCCACTTGCTCGGCGTGTCCCAAAGCGAGGCGCGGCCGTTCCGCCGCGACAAGGCGCCGATCGTGATCGCCGCGCTGGGCGGCGCGATCGTGCTCGCCGCTCTGGGCGTGCTCCCCATCGCCTTGCTGGCGATCATTGCCGTAGCGGTGGTGCTCGCCACCCGCTGCATCGATCCGGAAGAAGCCTGGGCCGCGATCGACGGCAACGTACTGGTCCTGATATTCGCGATGCTGGCGATCGGCGCAGGGCTCCAGAATGCCGGAAGCGTCGACCTGATCGTCGACAATGCGATCCCCTGGATCCGGGACGCGCCGTTCTTCGTGTTGCTGCTTTCCGTCTACCTGCTGACTTCGCTGCTCACCGAGCTGGTCACCAACAATGCTGTGGCGGTCGTCATGACGCCGGTCGTGATCGGAATCGCCGAGCAGCTCGGCATCGATGCGCGGCCGCTCCTGGTGGCGCTGATGTTCGCCGCTTCCGCGAGCTTCGCCACCCCGGTCGGCTATCAGACCAACACGATCGTCTATGCCGCCGCCGACTACAAGTTCGTCGATTTCCTCAAGATCGGCATGCCGATGAACCTGGTCGTGGGCCTGTTCGCCTGCGCCGGAATATACTGGCTGTTCCCGGGCTGAGGCCATTCCGGCCGCGGGCCATGCGCCTCACGCCCCGCGGATGAACGCCTCGAGCGCCTCGAACGCCTGGTCGTCGGTCATCTGCCGCGGCGGGTGCTTGCAGAAGGCGGCCGCCGCCGGATGGATCGGGCCACCGATGCCGCGGTCGCGGGCGAGCCGGGCGCAGCGTATCAGGTCGATCGCGACGCCGGCAGAATTGGGACTGTCCTCGACCGACAGGCGAAGCTCGAGGTTCATCGGCACGCCGCCGAACAGCTGCCCTTCCATCCTGAGGAAGCAGACCTTGTTGTCGTTCTGCCAGGCGACATAGTCGGATGGGCCGATATGGATGTTCTCGTCCTCCAGCCGATGCTCCGCGACCGACTGGACCGCCTCGGTCTTCGAGATTTTCTTGGACACGAGCCGTGCGCGATTCAGCATGTTGAGGAAGTCGGTATTGCCGCCGGTATTGAGCTGATAGGTGCGGTCGAGCTTCACGCCGCGCTTGCGGAACAGGTCGGTCAGCACGCGGTGGACGATCGTAGCGCCTAGCTGCGCCTTGATATCGTCGCCGATCAGCGGGACGCCGGCCTGCTCGAATCGCTTCGCCCAGTCGGGATTGCTGGCGATGAAGACCGGGATGTTGTTGACGAAGGCGACCCCGGCGTCGAGCGCGCACTCCGCGTAAAATTCGGTGGCGCGCTGCGATCCGACGGGGAGATAGTTCACCATCACGTCGGCGCCCGTTTCGCGGAGCAGGCCGACTACCTCGTCCTTGTCGGGCTCCGCCGCATCGCCGAGCAGGAAGGTGCGGTCGGGCGGCATGTCCGCCATATGCTCGGACCAGCCATCGAGAATCCGGCCCATCTGCACCTTTGCGCCGGAAAGGGGGACGTGGTCGCAGAAAGTGGCGGTGCAGTTGGGGCGTTCGAAAATCGCTTCTGCAACGTCGCGCCCGACCTTGCGGCGATCGACGTCCCAAGCGGCGACGACCTTGATGTCCTTCGGCCGATAGCCGCCCAAATCCCAGTGCAATAGGCCGATCTGCTCGTTGGCGCCGCCATTCTGGTAATGGGCGATCCCCTGAACCAGCGAGCTGGCGCAATTTCCGACGCCGACGATCGCCAGCCTGATCTCGCGCGCTGCGGGGTCGTGCAGGCTCATGCCACCTTCGCCTTAAGCTCGGCAGGCGCGTAGCGCTCGATCATCCGAGCGCAGAAATCAGCGAACACCATCGGATCGCGCGGCGGGCTGGTATGATGCGGCGCGATACCCTCGTGATCGGGGGTGAAGCAGAAGGTGACGGTCACGTCGAAATCGGCGAGCGCGTCCATCTGACGGTCGAACCAATCCTCCCATCCCGGCCGGTAGCTGTCCCACCAGCTCAGGCCGGTGCGAAGCCGGGTGACACCGAGCCGTTTCATCCAGGCGACGGCGTCGTCCAGCCGGTGATCCTCGAAATGGAACCATTGCATGATGCCCATCTCGGGTGCGTAACGGGCGAAGCGCTCCAGCGCCGGCTTGGGCGTGCCGTCCTCGCGGATCAGGCCCATGTAGAAATGGCGATAATAGCTCGACCCTTCCGCTTCCTTGTGCCGGGTCGTGGCCTCCCATTCGCGGGGCAGGTCGAACAAGCTGTACCAGTAGACGCGGGGCACGCGCCCCAGCAGCAGCTCGGCGGTTCGCTCGATACCAAAGAGCTGTACCTCCTCCGCGCCGAAGCTGCCGACCCCGACCTCGGTTGCCCAGATCTCGTGGTCAGGGGCGACCGCCTCGATCTCGGCGATACGGTCGGGCCACTCGTTGATCGGCCAGAGGTTCCAGTCGAGCGGAAAGCCGTGCACCGCGACGACATCGACATGGTCGAGCGCCCCATAGTCGTCGAGCCGGCGGATGAAGTGCGGATCGATCGGGGAGATGCCGCCGAGCACGCGCTTGACCGAAGGATTGGCCGCGGCGATCGCCTTGCCCGCCTCGACGACGGTGCGGGCGTAGATCGACCAGTCCGGATCGAGCTCCGGGTCCCAATGCGACTTGTTGTTGGGCTCGTTCCAGATCATCGCGGCTTCGATCATTCGGCCTCCCTCCGATGGCGTTCCGGATAGACTGCGCCGCTACCGGCACGGCCCTCGTAGGGCCGGTCGGCACGGCGGCAGATATAGACTTCGTCCTCGGCCCTCTTTTCGATCGAAAAGCCGGCAGCGCGCAGCATTGCCTCAGCGCAGGCGCGGTTCGGAACCCACCAGTTGGTCCAGTCGCCCGCATATTCGTGCTCTACGAAGTGGAGCTTCGGATAGCCGCTCTCGAAGAAGTGGTCGGTCTCGTTGAAGTCGTAATCCTCCGCCACGTCGAGGAGCTGCTTCGATCCTCGCTGCATGGATTGGAAGATCAGCATGTCGCCGGCGACATGCTCGCGGATGAGGTCGAGGGCGAGCAGCGGGTGGCGAAGATGGTAGAGGACGCCCATGAAGATGACGACGTCGAACTGCTCGCCGAGCGCCCCCACGTCATAGACGTCAAGCCTGCGAAACTCGATGCCGTCCTGGCCGAGCGTCTCGGCGGCGAAGCGGGCTTGGGCTAGGTATCGCTCGTCGGAATCGATCCCGAGTACGCGCGCGGCGCCGCGCCGCTTCATTTCCAGTGAATAGAAGCCGGCATTGCAGCCGATGTCGAGCACCGTCCTCCCGGTCAGGTCGTCGGGCAGATGGTCGGCGAAGCGGCGAAACTTCTCGCCCGGATAGTCGCCGAGGAAATGGTTGGGCGCGGTCCAAACGCCGCCGATATTCAGGTTGTGGAACCAGGGTCCCAGACCGTCGATCCGCTGCCGAAGTGCCTCCACGTCGGCCGGAAGTTCGTCGCGGTCTCCATGCAAATGGGCCCGGGCCAGGTTCATTGATAGAGCCTTTCGTTGAGGCTCACGATGCGGCCGCCCTGGTTCCCCAGTTCGAGGCGCGACACCGAGGCCGGGTCGATGTCGAACCGCAGCAGATGGTCGAGTGGAAGTCCCAGATAGTGCGCCACCGCACCCCGGATGATGTCGCAGTGGCTGACCGCGGCGACTGTCTCGCCCTCATGCTCCGCAGCGATCGTTTCCAGGGCGGCGGCGGCGCGCCCGACGGCCTCGCCCATCGACTCGCCGCCGGGGCATCGCGCGCTGCCGCGCGATTCATTCCATTCGTGCCACCGCGGATCGTCCTCCAGCTCGACGAAGGTCTTTCCGGCCCAATCGCCGAAATCGATTTCTTCCAGCCCGTCGTCGATGCGGACCTCCAGCCCGTGCGGTTCGGCAATGTCCCGCGCCGTGTACCAGGCTCGCTCCCGCGGCGAGGCGTAGACGGCGGCGATCGGCTGCGTGCCGAGGAGATCGGCAACGATCGCCGCCTGTTCCAGCCCTTCACGGCTCAAGGCCACATCTCGTCTCCGTCCGCTCAACTTTTGTCCAAGCTCCACATGCGCCGCGTGTCGGATCAGCAATATCCTGGCGCTCATGGTCCGCTCGGAACCGACCTGAAACGATCCCGCATGGCCGCCCAATGCTTGGAACAAAGCTTCGGTTCCAGGCGGGGCCTGGAGGGTCGCAACAGACGCGCGGGAAAGCACTTCATTCTCAAGGCGCTGCTCAGGATCGGTTCGTCTCTCGCGTCAGGAACAAGGCTGCCGATGCACGGTTCAGCACGGTCTGATGAGTTCGGCACAGCAGAAAGATTCGGCCATCCCGCCCTGGTCCTGGCGGGCCAACCTCGATTGGCTGACCGACAAGCTGGCCTTGGGCGGCAGCTTCCCGGCCGAACGCACCGCCTGGCTGGTGGAAGGACTTGCGATAAGGGCCGTCATCGACCTGCGCGCAGAGGCGTGCGACGACGCCGATGCGGTCTGCCGGCACGGTCTGGGTTTCCTCCATCTGCCGACGCCTGACCATCACGCCGTCGCGGATTCGATGCTCGACCGAGGCGTCGCCTTCGCCGCCCGTTACCTCGATCGCGGCGAGCGTGTGCTGATCCACTGCGAGCACGGGATAGGACGGGCGCCGCTCCTGGCCTTGTGCGTGCTGGTCGACCGCGGCCGGGCACCGCTCGAGGCGCTCCATCTGGCCAAGGAGCGCCGACCAGCCGTTTCGCCCAGCCCGGCCCAGTATGAGGCCTGGGCTGGCTGGCTCAGACGGCACGGGCACACACCTCCCGCCTTCGACGCGTTCGCCGCCATCGCCTATCGTCATCTCCCCCGCGGCTGACGGGGTCGCATCGATGCTCGTCTATGGCGACCGAAGCGAGCTGGCGGACCCCAGATCCTGCCTCGATCGGCTCGGCCGCGATCTCGCCGCTCTGTCGACGCAGCCGCCGGGGCTGAACCGCCATTCCGAACTCGTGTTCGCCCTGATCGAGGCGGGCCGTCTTCTCCAGGGCGTGGCGGATGCCGATTTCCGCCTGGTCGGCGCCGACCGCCGGACACCCGGCACGCGCGAGATAAGCGCTCTGCTCCAGGCCTTGGCGGCGGCCGTCTGCCGCTCCTGGGACAGCGAATTCGGCGGGCCGCTCATGCTTCCGGACGTCCCCTCCCCGCTCGGGCTACCGGAGACGGTCGAGCTGCGCACGCCGGAGGGCTTTGCTTATTACGGCCTCTATCCCGAGGCCTATATCGACGCGGCGCGGCGCCTGCGCCTCAGCGGACCACCGCGGGTGATCGGCATCAGGAGCATCGGGACCAGCCTCGGGGCGCTCGCCGCCGCCGCCCTCGGAGCACCGCCGCCGACGACCGTCCGCCCGATCGGCGATCCGGCAGACCGCCGGCTCGCGATTTCGGCCGATCTGGCCGCCGACCTGCTTTCCCCGCGCAACGCGCACTTCGTCATCGTCGACGAAGGCCCCGGCCGCTCCGGAAGCTCCTTCGCGTCGGTGGCCATCTGGCTGCGGGCGCGCCGCGTGCCGCTGGACCGTATCGCCTTCCTGCCGAGCCACGCCGGCGACCCGGGGCCCCAAGCCACGCCCCGGCACCGCCAGGTCTGGACTGGCGCGCAGCGCGTCGCTGCCGACCTCGGGCCTGCCCTGCCGCGGCTGCTCGCTGCATGGGCGGAGGATCGGATAGGTCCAATCGAAGGGCCGCTGATCGATATCTCGGCCGGCGCTTGGCGCAAGCGGGTCTATCCCGACGAATCGGCTTGGCCGGCGGTGATACCGGGGCAGGAGCGGCGCAAATTCCTCGCATCGGTCGGCGGCTCGACCTGGCTGCTCAAGTTCGCCGGCCTGGGCGTCGAAGGTCGCAGGCGGCTAGCCTGCGCGCGCACCCTCCACGCTGCCGGCCTGGTGCCTGAACCGCGGGACCTCATCCACGGTTTCCTCATCGAACGGTGGCAAAGCGACCGCAGCCCGCTCGCCGTCGGGGCGAAGCCGATGGCCGCGATCGCCCGCTATCTCGGCGTGCGGGCCCGTCTGCTGCCCGCCGCCGAAGGGAGCGGCGCCGATCTCGCCCAGCTTTTCGCACTGGCCTCGCGCAATTGCCGCCTGGCGCTCGGTGCCGAAGCCGCCTCCGCGCTGGACCGGTGGAAGGCGCGCCTGAGTGCGCTGGAAGCTCGGGTGCGTCGGGTCGCCACCGACAATCGTCTCGATCGGCACGAATGGCTCGATCTCCCCGGCAAGCCCTTGCTCAAGGCGGACGCCGTCGACCACCATGCGGGGCACGATCTGATCGGTTGCCAGGATATAGCCTGGGACGTGGCCGGCGCCGCGGTCGAGTTCGACCTCGACCCGCCCGCCGCCGCCCGCCTCGCCGCCGCAGTCGGCCGCGCCGCCGGCCGGAAAGTCGATCCGGAGCTGTGCGAATTCCTTACCTTGGCCTATCTCGCCTTCCGCATGGGCCAAGTGAAGCTCGCGGCGGAATCCGCCGGAGCGTGGCCGGGGGAAATGGTCCGGCTCGACGCCCGCGCTGCCGGCTATGCGCATCGACTTGAGCGCCGGCTCGCCCGGGCCGCCTGATCGCGTGATCGGGAAGTTCCCCGGGCGGGATCCACCCTCCTTTCATGTCACTTCCGTAATGAAAAGATACACTTGCGTAATGATCCGCATACGGAACCAAGCCGGAAATCCGCCGTTTGTGAAGGGTTGATGAAGAAGCTGCTGTGAATATTCGAAACCTGAGCTTTCTCAAAGACTAACCTGGATTAATTACGGGGGACTCGAAGTTGCCTGAAAGAATAATCGTAACCGGAGGTGCCGGTTTCATCGGTAGGGCCGTGACGGGCGAACTGCTGCGGCGCGGGCACGAGGTCCGGGTGCTCGACAGTCTGATCGACCAGGTCCATGGTGGCGGCGTCCCCGCGGATTTTCCGGCCGAAGCCGAGCTTATCCGCGGCGATGTCCGCGACCGCGACGTGGTCGCTCGGGCGCTGGACGGCGTGGATGCAGTCATCCACCTCGCGGCCGAGGTCGGGGTCGGCCAGTCCATGTATGCGGTCGAGCGCTACACCTCGGTAAACGAACTCGGCACCGCGGTCCTTTTCGAGAGGTTGATCGAGCGCCCCGTACGCCGGGTCGTCACCGCGTCGTCGATGAGCATCTACGGTGAGGGCCTCTATCTCGATGCCGACGGCCGCCCGGTGGAGGATGCCGAGCGCCGCCCGCGCGTCTCCGCCGCCGAGGGCTGGGATCCGCTGGACCGTCAGGGCCGCCCGCTTCGTCCGGTGCCGACCCCTGAATGGAAACGCCCCAGCCTCGCCTCGATCTACGCGCTCGGCAAATATGCGCAGGAGCGCCAGACCCTCATCATGACCGGCGCCTACGGCATGGAAGGCGTTTGTCTCAGGCTGTTCAACGTCTACGGGCCGGGTCAGGCGCTCTCGAATCCCTATACCGGCGTACTCGCGATCTTCGCATCGCGCCTGCTCAATGGCCAGCGTCCGATGATCTTCGAAGATGGCGAGCAGCGCCGCGACTTCGTCTATGTCGGCGACGTCGCAAGGGCTTTCGCCGATGCGCTGGAGAAGCCCGAGACGAATGGCGAGGTGTTCAACATCGGCTCTGGCCGCGACCGCAGCGTCTCCGAAGTGGCGCGCGAGCTGGCCTTGGCGATGGGCCGGAACGATGTAGAGCCCGAGATCGTCGGCAAGTCCCGGGTCGGCGACATCCGCCACTGCTTCTGTGACGGGGGCAAGGCGGCCGATAGGCTCGGCTTTACCGCCCGAAAGGATTTCCGCGAGGGCCTGGCCGAGCTGGCCGAATGGGTCGCCGCCCAGACTGCGCATGACCGCGTCGACGAGGCGCGCGCCGAGCTGGAAGCGCGGGGGCTGGTGGCATGAGATCGCCCGCCACGTCCGCCCCGATCCTGATCACCGGCGGCGCAGGCTTCATCGGCAGCAACATCGCCGACGCCCTTGCGGCGGACGGGCACGAGGTAATCGTTTACGATTCCCTCGCCCGGCCCGGGGTCGAGCGCAATCTCGGCTGGCTTCGAGAGCGGCACGGCGCGCGGATCGTGCCCATCGTCGCCGACATCCGCGACGAGGACGAGCTGCGCCGCGCCGCCGCCGGGGTCCAGGCCGTCTTCCACATGGCCGCCCAGGTGGCGGTCACCACCAGCCTTGCCGACCCGCGCGAGGATTTCGAGATCAATCTGCGCGGCACGCTGAACCTCCTGGATGCGTTGCGCATGCGGGGCGAGCCGGTCCCCCTGATCTTCGCGTCGACCAACAAGGTTTATGGGGACCTCGCCGACATCCCCTTCATTCTCGAAGACGAACGCTATGTCCCGGGCGACGCGGGGGTCCGCACGCACGGCATAGACGAGACCCGGCCGCTCGATTTCCACACGCCCTATGGCTGCTCCAAAGGCGCCGCCGATCAATATGTGCTCGATTATTGCCGCAGCTACGCTCTGCCGACCGCCGTGGTGCGAATGAGCTGCATCTACGGCAGGCGGCAGATGGGAACGGAAGATCAGGGCTGGGTCGCTCATTTCCTGATCCGGGCTCTCGAGGGCGCGCCGATCACGCTCTATGGCGACGGCTGCCAGGTGCGCGACATCCTCGACGTCTCCAATGCGGTCGAGGCCTATCTCGCCGCCTGGCGGCGAATCGAACGGGTCGCCGGGCGCGCCTTCAACCTGGGCGGCGGCCCCGCCAATGCCGTGTCGCTGCGCGAACTCATCGCCCATATCGGAGCTCTGACCGGCCGCGAGGTCTCGGTGCGGCACGAGGATTGGCGGGCCGGCGACCAGCGCTATTTCGTCGCCGACACCAGGGCCGTGCGCGACACGCTCGGCCTTTCGTCGCCGGTGCCCTGGCGCGAGGGAGTCGCCCGGCTCGCCGAATGGCTCGAAAGCGACCGGCAACCCGCCAATACTGCGCCGCACAAGACGTCGCTCGCGGCTGCGGAGGCCCGGGCATGACCAAGCGCCTCAGCGTCCTGGTCACGACCGATGCGGTCGGCGGCGTCTGGACCTACGGCCTTGATCTCGCCCGCGGCCTGAGCCGGCTCGACATCGATATCACGCTGGCTGTGCTCGGCCCCTCCCCCACCCCGGTCCAGCAGGCAGCCGCGCGGGGGACTGGGGCGAGGCTGGTCGACACCCGCCTTCCGCTCGACTGGGTGACCGAGGACCCGTCCGCGCTCACGCGGGCCGGGCAGCGGATCGCCGAGTTGGCCGGCGAGGTCGGCGCCGATCTCGTCCAGCTTAACTCGCCCGCTTTGGCCGCCGGGATAAGCTTCCCGGTGCCGCTGGCCGCCGTCATGCATAGCTGCGTCGCCACCTGGTGGGAGGCCGTGCACGGCACCGACCTTCCGCAGGATTTCGTCTGGCGGACCGGCCGCGTCGCCGCCGGCCTGGCGAACGCCGACAAGGTCGTGACGCCCAGCGCTGCCTTCGGCGAGGCAGTGCGCCGCTGCTACCGCCTCGCGGAGGCGCCTGCGACGGTGCTCAACGGCCGTTCCCCGCTCCGGCTGCCCGAGGCCGCGGGGCATGATTTCTGCTTCACCGCTGGCCGTCTGTGGGACGCGGGCAAGAATCTGGCGACCCTCGACGCGGCCGCCGCTCGGATCGGCATTCCCTTCCATGCTGCCGGGCCGACCACCGGGCCCAACGGCGCGACTGCCACGTTCGAACATCTCCATTGCCTCGGCTCGATCGAGGAAGCGGAGATAGGCCGCTGGCTGTCGGCTCGCCCGGTCTTCGCCTCTGCCGCCCTGTACGAACCGTTTGGCCTCGCCGTCCTGGAGGCGGCGATGGCCGGCTGCCCCCTGGTACTGTCCGACATCCCCACCTTCCGCGAGCTGTGGGAGGATGCGGCCGTGTTCGTGCCCCCCACCGACGCGGATGGCTTTGCCGAGGCGATTGCGGATCTGGCGGGAGACGATTTCGCGCGCGCCGCCCGCGGCCGCGCCGCCAAGGCCCGTGCGGCGCGCTACACGCCGGAGGCGATGGCCGCCCGAATGGCGGAGATCTACCGGGGATTGGTGAAGGCCGAGCGGGCTCCGAAGGGGAAGTCCGGGACGATGGTGGCCGCGGCATGAGGATCGTCTATTTCACCCATTCGCTGCGCTCCTGCTGGAATCACGGCAACGCCCACTTCCTGCGCGGCGTCCTTCGCGAGCTGATCCACGCGGGCCATGACGTCGCCGTCTGGGAGCCCGAGGGCGCGTGGAGCCTCGCCAATCTTCTCGCGGACCACGGCGAAGCGGGCCTCGCCGCCTGGCGCGATGCCTATCCGGAGCTTTCCTCGCGCAGTTACGGGCCCGATGCGGATCTCGAGGAAATGGTCGATGGCGCGGGCCTCGTCCTTGTCCACGAGTGGAACGACCCGGATCTGGTCGCGCGGCTCGGACGCCTGCGCGCCCGCGGCGGCGACTTCCTGCTGCTGTTCCACGACACCCATCACCGCGCCGTCTCGGCGCCCGACGAGCTCAGGGGCTGCAATCTTCCGGCCTATGACGGCATCCTCGCTTTTGGAGAATCGCTCGCGCGCGTCTACCGCGAGATGGGCTGGGGCGACGACGTCTTCGTCTGGCACGAGGCGGCCGACACGCGCCTGTTTCACCCTCCGACGCAGCCCACGACCCGCGAAGGGTTGGTGTGGATCGGCAATTGGGGCGACGGCGAGCGCACACGCGAGCTCGAGGAATATCTGCTCCAACCGGCGCGCGAGGCCGGCCTGCCGCTCGACATTTATGGCGTTCGCTATCCGGAGGCCGCGAAACGAACGCTGAAGCGCGAAGGCGCCGCTTACCATGGATGGCTCGCCAATGCCCGCGCGCCGGAGATATTCGCGCGCCATCTCGCCACCGTCCACGTTCCGCGCCGCTTCTATGCCGCCTTGCTTCCCGGAATCCCGACGATCCGGATGTTCGAGGCGCTGGCCTGTGGCATTCCTTTGGTCACCGCCCCGTGGAGCGACAGCGAGCATCTGTTCCGGCCCGGAACCGACTATCTCGTCGCCCCCGACGGCGCCGCCATGACCCGGCACCTGCGGGCCCTCGCAGCCGACGCGGACCTGCGCCGAAGTCTTGCGGCGCACGGGCTGGAGACGATCCGCGCCCGCCACAGCTGCGCCCACCGCGCCGCCGAGCTCGTCTCGATCGCCGGGCGGCTGCGCGGAAATCGATTGGAGAAAGTTGCATGAAGATTGCCTTTTACGGCTCCAGCCTCCTTTCCTCCTACTGGAACGGGGCGGCGACCTACTATCGCGGCCTGCTGCGCGACCTCGCCGCGCGCGGCTATGAAATCACCTTCTACGAACCCGACGCCTTCGATCGGCAGAAGCATCGCGACATCGACCCCCCCGAATGGGCGAAGGTGGTCGTGTGGGACGCGACCCCGGACGGCCTCCGGCGCGTTTTGGCCGAGGCGAAGCAGGCCGACATCGTCGTCAAGGCCAGTGGCGTCGGCGTGTTCGACGCCGAGTTGCTCCAGGGCGTGATCGACCATAGCCGCGAAGGGGCGCTCCGTCTGTTCTGGGACGTCGATGCCGCCGCGACCCTCGAAGAGATGCGAGGCGACGCAGGCCATCCGGTGCGCCGCGCCCTTTCCGCCCTCGACATGGTGCTGACCTATGGTGGCGGGCCGCCGGTGGTTGCGGCCTATCAGGGATTCGGCGCCGCCCGTTGCGTCCCGATCTACAACGCGCTCGACCCTTCCACCCATCATCCGGTGGAGCCCGACCCGCGCTTCGCTTCCGATTTGGCCTTTCTAGGCAACAGGCTTCCCGATCGCGAGGCGCGGGTGGAGGAATTCTTCCTCAAGGCCGCCGCCTCGCTCCCGGATCGGGCCTTCCTGATCGGCGGCAATGGGTGGGAGACCAAGACGATGCCGTCCAATGTCCGCCATCTCGGCCACGTCTACACACGCGAGCACAACGCGTTCAACGCGACTCCCCGGGCGGTGCTCAACGTCGCGCGCGACAGCATGGCCGATATCGGCTTCTCGCCGGCCACCCGCGTGTTCGAAGCGGCCGGCGCCGGAGCCTGCCTGATCACGGATGCGTGGGAGGGGATCGAGATGTTCCTCAAGCCCGGCGAGGAAGTGCTGGTCGCCCGCGACGGCGCCGACGTCGCGGATCATTTGCGCGGCCTCACGCCGGAGGTGGCCCGACGAATAGGCAAGGCGGCGCTGGAACGAGTCCGTGCGGAGCATAGCTACGCCCGTCGCGGGGCTCAGGTCGACGCGATCCTCCGCAAGGCGGCGCGCCCGGAAAGGAATGCGGCATGAAGCTGGTCGTCCTCGGTCTCAGCCTGTCCTCCTCCTGGGGCAACGGCCATGCCACCACCTACCGCTCGCTGCTCAAGGCGTTCGCGGCCCGCGGCCACGACATATTGTTCCTCGAACGGGACGTGCCCTGGTACCGCGCCCATCGCGACCTCGCCCGGCCGGATTTCTGCAGTCTGGCCTTCTACCGGACTCCCGAGGAGCTCGCCCGCTGGTCGGACGAGATCGCCTCGGCGGACGCGGTGATGGTCGGCTCCTACGTCCCCGACGGGGTCGAGGTCGGCCGTTTCGTCCAGCGCACCGCGCGCGGCGTCACCGCCTTCTACGATATCGACACGCCTGTGACGCTGGCGAAGCTGGAGCGGGACGATCACGAATATCTCGCGCCCGACCTCATCCCGGGCTTCGACCTCTATCTCTCCTTCACCGGCGGGCCCACGCTAAAGCGGATCGAGCGGGACTATGGATCGCCCGCCGCCCGCGCCCTCTATTGCTGCGTCGACCCGGCCGCCTACCCGCCGCTCCAGGTCCCGAAGAAGTGGGACCTCTCTTATCTCGGAACCTATAGCGACGACCGCCAGCCGACGCTGGAGCGACTGCTTATCGAACCGGCTCGCCGGCTGCCGCATCTGCGCTTCGCCGTCGCCGGTCCGCAATATCCTGAAGGGATCGACTGGCCCGCCAATGTCGAGCGGATCGACCATGTCGCGCCGGCGGACCATGCGGCCTTCTACGCCGCTTCGCGCTTCACCCTGAACGTCACCCGTGCCGACATGATTGCTGCCGGCTGGTCTCCTTCGGTGCGTCTGTTCGAAGCCGCGGCCTGCGCCGTCCCGGTCATCTCGGATCGGTGGGACGGGCTAGACAGCCTGCTCCTGCCGGATCGCGAAATCCTGCTCGCCGACACGACCGAGGACGTCACCGCCCGACTCGCGCGGACCCCCGACGGCGAGGCCGGATCGATCGGCCGCGCGGCCCGCGCCCGCATTCTCGCCTCGCACACCTCGGCCCATCGGGCCCGATCGCTCGAGACGCTGATCGACGAAGCCGGGGTGGCCCGCGCAAGCGATGACAAGACCATAATCAACAGGACTCCGGAGAGGGAGCCGATCATGAAGAATGACAGGTCCAGGACCATATTGGTGACCGGCGGCGCCGGCTTCATCGGGTCGCACATCTGCGATGCGCTGATCGCCGAGGGCGCAACCGTCGTCTGCCTCGACAATTTCATGACCGGGAGGCGCGAGAACATCGCCCATCTCGAGCGCGAGGAACGGTTCGAACTGTTCGAATGCGACGTGATCGACCGCCTGCCCTACCGGCTCGAAAACGGGCGCGCCCGCTTCGACCAGATCTACCATCTCGCCTGCGCAGCCTCACCGCCGCATTACCAGGCGGACCCCGAGCATACGATGCTGACCAACGTGCTCGGTACCCGAAACATGCTCCAGCTCGCCGAGCGCACCGGTGCGCGCCTGCTGCTGACCTCCACGAGCGAAGTCTATGGCGATCCCGAAGTGCATCCGCAGCCGGAAACCTATCGCGGCTGGGTGAGCTGCACGGGGCCGCGCGCCTGCTATGACGAGGGCAAGCGGGCGGCAGAGACGCTGGCCTTCGATTATCTGCGCAGCGGCCGGGGCGACGTGCGCGTCGCGCGCATCTTCAACACCTACGGCCCCCGCATGCGTCCGGACGACGGCCGCGTCGTGTCGAACGTCATCTGCCAGGCGCTCGCCGGTGACGACATCACCGTCTATGGCGATGGCACACAGACTCGCAGCTTCTGCTTCGTCAGCGATATGGTCGACGGGCTGATGCGGCTGATGGTCAGCGATCGCGCCGTCGGGGTTCCGGTCAATCTCGGTAACCCGAACGAACTCACCGTGATCGACCTCGTACGGCGCGTCCTCGCGCTGACCGGATCGGACTCGCGCATCGTCCACCGCCCTCTGCCCGAGGACGATCCGCGGCGGCGGCAGCCCGATATAGCCCGCGCGGCCCGGCTGCTCGGCTGGCGGCCCCGGGTCAGCCTGCAGGAAGGGCTCGGAGTGACCACGGCCTGGTTTGCCAAGGAGGAAGCGTTGCGGCTCGGGCGGCACCAGCCCGAGGACAGGAGCGAAGGCGGCCGGGCGCCCCTGGTCGAAGCGGCGGAATGAGCGGTCCCGGCACGATGCGGGCCGCCGTGCTGACCGGCCCGGGCTCTCTCAGGATCGAAACGGCGCCGGTGCCGGAGCCCCGGGCCGGCCAAGTCCGGATCCGCCTGGAAGGCTGCGGCGTATGCGCTTCGAACCTTACCCCCTGGGCCGGGCCGGAATGGATGCGCTTCCCCACCGATCCAGGTGCGCTCGGCCACGAAGGCTGGGGAATCGTCGATGCGCTCGGCGACGGCGTGACCGGGCTGGTCCCTGGCGACAGGGTCGCCGCCTTGAGCTTCGCCAGCTATGCCGAATATGACGTCGCCGCGGCCGATGCGGTGGTGCCGCTGCCGTCCAGTCTCGACGGGCTGGCTTTCCCCGGCGAGCCGTTCGGCTGCGCGATGAACATCTTCCGCCGAAGCGCGATCGAGGCCGGCCAGACGGTGGCCATCGTCGGCATCGGTTTCCTGGGGGCCGTGCTGACCCGCCTCGCCACGCAAGCGGGCGCACGGGTGATCGCCATCTCCCGCCGGCCTTTCTCGCTCGACCTCGCGCGTCGGATGGGCGCCGCCGAGACGATCCCGCTCGAGGACCATCATGGTATCGTCAGACGGGTCGCCGAGCTGACCGACGGCCGGATGTGCGAACGCGTCATCGAGGCGGTCGGAATGCAATGGCCGCTCGATCTCGCCGCCGAGCTCACCGCCGAGGGCGGGCGCTTGGTCGTCGCGGGCTATCACCAGGACGGTCCGCGACAGGTCAACATGCAGCTGTGGAACTGGCGCGGCTTCGACGTGATCAACGCGCATGAGCGCGACCCGGCCGTGGCGCGCCGCGGCATGGCCGAGGCGGTCGCCCAGATCGCCAGCGGCCGCCTCGACCCGTCGCAACTGCTGACCCACGAATATCCGCTGGAGGGCCTGGGCGACGCGCTGAACGCCACTCGCGACCGTCCGGAGGGTTTCCTTAAGGCGGTGGTGAGGCTTTCATGAACGCCGCAGGCCCGCGTCCGAAGATCGGCTTCCTCGGTGTCGGCTGGATCGGCCGCCACCGGATGGAAGCGATGCTCGCCGGCGGCGCCGTCGAGGCTGTCGCCGTCGCGGACCCGAGCGACGAAGCGGCCGCAGAGGCCCTGCGGCTCGCGCCCGCCGCAAGGCGGGTGCCCGACCTCGACGCCATGCTCGATCTGGGGCCGGACGGAATCGTCATCGCGACGCCGAGTGCGCTCCATGCCGGTCAGTCCGTCCGCGCGCTCGAAGCGGGCGCTGCGGTTTTCTGCCAGAAGCCGTTGGGCCGGACCGCGGCGGAAGTGGAAGGCGTGGTCGAGGCGGCTCGCCGCGCCGATCTGCTGCTCGGGGTCGACCTGTCCTACCGCCACACCGAAGGCATGAAGAAGATCCGCGCTCTGGCCGACGGCGATGCACTTGGCCGCCTCTATGCGGCGGACCTCGTCTTTCACAACGGCTACGGCCCCGACAAGGGCTGGTTCTACGATCCGGCCCAATCGGGCGGCGGCTGCGTCATGGATCTCGGCGTCCACCTCGTCGACCTGGCTTTGTGGATGCTCCACTTTCCCGAGGTGCGCGAGGTCTCGGCCCGCCTCTACGCTCAGGGCCGGCCCGTTGCAGCGGGAGAGGTCGAGGACCATGCGGTCGTGACGCTCGATCTCGCAAACGGCGCGACGGTGCGGGTCGCCTGCTCCTGGCGCCTCCAGGTCGGCTGCGACGCGGTCATCTCGGCCGAATTTTACGGCACCGAGGGCGGCGCGGCGCTGCGCAACGTGGACGGGTCCTTCTACGACTTCACCGCCGACCATTATCGCGGCACCGCCCGCGAGCGCCTCGCCTCGCCTCCCGATCCATGGGGCGGCCGCGCCGCCGCCGATTGGGCTGCCCGCCTGGCCGCCGGCGCGAGGTTCGACCAGTCGACCGAAGGTCTCGTCGAGACGGCGCGGGTGCTGGATCGTATCTACGGTCGCGATCCGGCCGCCCCGGTGGCCGCCGCGGACGCGACCGAAGGCGCGAGGCGGCTGAACGCGGCCTGATCCGCCGACGGCGTCCGGGACAAAGGGGCAACCGATGCCGCCCCATCTCGTTACCGCGCTGACGAAAGCCGTCGCGAGCCCGGAGGCTCCATGAGCGAACCAGTGCCGGAGGAATCCCCCGATCCGGGCGTCGGCCGCAGGATGCAGGTCAATCCGCCGGTCTTCTTCGTCTCGGCCGCGCTGATCCTTGCCTTCGCCTTGTTCGGCGCCTTGCTGCCGGACCAGGCGGGACGAATGTTCGGCGCGGTCCAGGCCGTCATCGTCGAGGATTTCGGCTGGTTCTACATCCTCGCGGTTGCCGGCTTCCTGCTGTTCGTCATCTTCCTGATGCTCAGCCGCTACGGCGACGTGAAACTGGGCCCGGACGACAGCGAGCCCGATTACGGCTATCTGTCCTGGTTCGCGATGCTGTTCAGCGCCGGGATGGGCATCGGCCTCATCTTCTTCGGCGTCGCCGAGCCGATCCAGCATTATGCGCTGCCCCCGGTCGGCGAGGGGCGGACGATCGAAGCGGCCCGCCAGGCGATGGTGCTGACCTTCTTCCACTGGGGCCTGCACGCTTGGGCCATCTACATCATTGTCGGCCTGGCGCTCGCTTATTTCGCCTTCCGCCGCGGCCTCCCGCTCGCGGTACGTTCGGCACTCTATCCGCTGATCGGAGAGCGCATTAACGGCCCGATCGGCCATGCCATCGACATATTCGCGGTGCTCGGCACGATGTTCGGAGTGGCGACGTCGCTCGGCCTCGGCGTGCTGCAGGTGAATGCAGGCTTCGGCTATCTCTTTGGGCTCCCGACCTCGACCCTGGCTCAGCTGGTGCTGATCGCGGTGATCACGGGCATGGCGACCGTCTCGGTGGTGCTTGGCCTGGATCGCGGGGTGAAACGCCTCTCGGAGCTCAACATCATCCTCGCGGTGATCCTGCTGGCGTTCATCCTCTTTACCGGCTCGACCGTGTTCCTGCTCCAGGCCTTCGTCCAGAATATCGGGACCTATTTGAGCGAGGTCGTGCCGCGGACCTTCCGCATGTACGCTTACGAGCCCAATCCGTGGCTCGGCGATTGGACGCTCTTCTACTGGGGATGGTGGATCGCCTGGTCGCCCTTCGTCGGAATGTTCATCGCCCGCATCTCGCGCGGGCGTACGATCCGCGAGTTCGTGACGGGGGTGCTGCTCGTGCCGGTACTCTTCACCTTCCTTTGGATGACGGTGTTCGGCAACAGCGCGATCGCGCTCGACCTCGCCGGCGCCGCGCCGATCGCCGACACGGTCGCAGACAATCTGCCGATCGCCTTGTTCGAAATGCTGGACGCGCTTCCGCTGACGGCGATCACCTCCGGCCTCGCTACCTTGCTGGTCATCACTTTCTTCGTCACCTCGGCGGATTCGGGTTCCCTGGTGATCGACATCATCACCTCGGGCGACGCCGAAAACCCGCCGGTGTGGCAGCGCGTCTTCTGGGCCCTGTGCGCGGGGACGGTCGCGGCGGTCCTGCTGGTCGCTGGCGGCCTCCAGGCGCTGCAGACCGCCGCCATCGCCAGCGCCCTACCCTTCGCGGTCGTCATGATCTTCATCTGCTACGGACTTCTTCGCGCGCTTCAGATGGAGGCGACGGGGTTTCCGGTGGGGCTAGCCACCGCCTCGGGCACAGGCACGGGCATGGGGTGGCAGCAGAGGCTGTCCAGCATCCTTCGTTTTCACGGCCGCGGCGAGGTCCGGGGCTTCCTGGCCGGGACGGCCCGGCCGGCGCTCGAAGCGGTGGCGGCGCAGATGCGCGAGCAGGGCCTGTCCCCCGAGCTCGCCGAGGACGAAGACCATCTCGACCTCACCGTGCCGCACGGCGAACGAGGCATGTTTCGATACGCCATCCGCGTTCGCGCCTTCCGCGCGCCGACCTTCGCCTGGGCAGAGACGCGCCGGACCCAGGATTCCGACCCGCAGCACTTTCGCGCATTGGTCTACACGGAGGGCGACCAGCCGCACGACGTCACCGGCTTCACCAACGATCAGCTGATCAACGACCTGCTCCAGCGATATGCGCGGTTCCGACAGGCGCGAAGAATGGCGTGACGCCGAGGCGGCGGGAGGATCGAGGCAATCGCGCTCCACGACGGCCGTAGCTACGATCCGTGCGCCATGTCCGGCCGCGCCGATCATTCCTCGGTCGGCGGGCTTTCTCGTGAGCAAGCGCCGTCCGAACTGGCCTGGTTGCGCAGCCTTTCGGGAAGCCGGCGCAGGATGTGGGCGAGGTAGACAGCGCGCTGGTCGTGAACGAAATCCTTGCCCGGCTCGAGCTCGGCAGCAGCGTTTGACATAAATATGTAAATCTTTACATAAACCGCGCTCCTTGAATAGGCATGGCGGGGTCGCGGCATGAATCTGGTGATGTTGCCTTTGGCGATGGCCCTCGCGGCGGCCGCTCCGCCGCAGGATCCGCCGCCCGAACATTGCGCCATCGGGGCCTATTCCCTCCCGGACGGGAGCTTCGTCGATGTCGCGCCCGCGGACGGCGCCGCTCTTCGTTGGCGCCGGCCCGACGGGACCACCGGTGCCCTTGCCGCCACGCCCGGCGGCGGCTGGGCCAGCACTCTGGGATGGACCGGTCGCCCGGATGGCGTGCAAGTTTCGTTCGATTGCGCGCGCGATACGATCGTCTTCGACGGTCGACGGGGTGAGCGGATGAAGTTCGACGTCGCCGAGACCCGTTTCGAGGTAGACGGTGCCGTTCTGGCGGGGCGCCTGATAATGCCTCCAGGTGACCAGCCGGTTCCGGTCGTGGTCCTCGTCCACGGCGCCGAACGCATGTCGGCGCGCGAAGCCTATGCGCTGCAACGAATGTTCCCGGCTGCCGGGATCGGCGCCTTCGTGTACGACAAGCGTGGAACGGGGGCTTCGACCGGACAATATACTCATGATTACGCCACGCTGGCGACCGACGCGATCTCGGCAGCCGATGAAGCGCGGCGGTTGGGCGGCAGCCGGATATCCCGCATCGGCTATCAGGCGGGCAGCCAGGGAGGATGGGTGGCGCCGCTCGCCGCTCAAATCGATCCCGTCGATTTCATCATCGTGAGCTTCGGCCTCGCCGTCTCGCCCGCGGCGGCGGAACGCGAGCTGATCGTCGCGGCGCTGAGGCGGCATGGCTTCGGGCCCGAAGCGATCGCCGGCGCCATGGAAATCTCACAGGCCGTCGAGGCGGTGATCGATAGCAATTTCCAGTCCGGCTACGATCGGCTCGCGGACGTTCGCGATCGTTATGCCGACGAACCCTGGTTCGCCCATGCCGGCGGCAGCTTCGTCGGCATGATCCTCGGAATGCCGCCCGAGCAGCTCCGCCGCGAAGGCCCGAAGCTCGCGCCGAACATATCGCTTTACTATGATCCCTTGCCGGTGCTCCGAAATCTCGACACGCCGCAATTGTGGATCCTGGCCGAAGAGGACCTCGTCGCTCCGGTGGCCGGCACGTCGCGCCGCCTCGCCGAGCTGGAGAAAGCGGGACGGCCGATCACGACGGCCATCTTCGCCGACGCCGAGCACGGCATGTACGGATACGAGATCGCGGCCGATGGCTCTCGCGTGTCGACCCGCGCTCCGGAGGGCTATTTCCCGATGATGCGCGATTACGTCCTGACCGGCCGTACCGGCCCTCGCTACGGAGCACGGATCCTGAACAGCGCCGCCGGCCGCGAATAGGCCCGATCGCGCCTTCGGAGACCTCCGTCCGGGACGATGGCGAGCGGCGGATGAGCCCTAGCTCCGCTCGATCGTGTAGAGCAGGTGCATCGCGGAGGCGGTCGCGACAGCGGAGCTCAGGGTCAGGTTCCGAGGCTGCTCCTCCAGATTCTCGAACAGGCGCAGACCGCTCCCGAAGATCACCGGCGCGACGTGCAGTTGGAGAGAGTCGACGAGGTTACCCGATAGCACCTGCTGGATCAGCGACGCCCCGCCCATCACGGCGACGTCGCGACCGGCCGCGGCCTGCGTGGCGGTCTCGATCGCGACTTCGAGGTTCGGCGCGTATAGGTAGACGCTGGCCTCGCGGAGGCTGGCTGGAGGCCTGTGCGTCACCACTATGGTAGGAACGCGCAACGGGCCGGACGGTCCGTCACCGCCCCACCCCCGGAGCGAATGATCGATCGACGTTCAACTTGCTCACATATGGCTCCTCTGCGACGGCATGGGGCGATCCATCGGCTCCGATCATGATCGCCTCGTCCCACGGCTAGTCCGCCCTTCGGTCGCGTGCCCGGAAGATCGATCATTGGCTGCCTCGGGGCCCGGAGCCGGATCGAGGATATTCCAGTTGCATCGCGACCATGGCAGCCGTCCGGGGCCCGAAACGGTGCGACAGCGCCTGGAGCGCCTGCTCGAGCGCTTCGGCCGGCCGCTGGCGCGAAGGATCCGGAAGAGTCCGCGCCTTCGCCCAGCCCGATTCGACCCGGTCGGGGAGGATGAGGAGGCCGTTGCGGCTCCGCCGTGGATCGGCGGACGCAGCATAGGTCACCGCCGTGGATCGATAGGTCCGCGACCACGCATCCGCCACCAGCGCGAGCGACACTTCGTCGATCCCGGGGGTCAGCCGGATCCCGAACTGCTCGCGATTCCAGAAGGGAATCGCATTTGCCATGACCGTCGTCACGAAGGGCCGGGAGAGAAGGAATCCGCTGCTGTCATGACGGGCATCCCAAGTGGAGAGCCCAAGGTCCCGGGCGACCGCCCCGGCCCGCTCGGGGCCTGCAACGGCCTCGATGAGCGTCAGCATCATCGGCATGGAGGCGGTGATCCCGGTCGTCGTGGCGACACCCCGGTCGACGACGAAGCGGCGGTTTCGGACATATTGGATCGTCGGGTGCCGCTCGAGCATCTCGCGCAGGTAATACCAGTGGGTCGTCGCTCGCCTGCCGTCGAGCAGCCCGGCGGCGGCGACCACCTTTGCGCCTGCGCATATTCCGATCGTGATCGCGCCCTTGCCGGCCTGGCTCCTGATCCATTGCAAGGCAGCGGGATCGTCGTCCCGGCTCATCGCCGGAACGATCACATAATCCGCGCCGCGCGGATGGTCCCGGTCGAACTCGGCCACGGTCGCCTGCGGGACCACTTTAAGGGCAGGGTAAAGGTCGACGGGGCCGGGTTCGGTCGACAGCGCCACCACATCGGCGACGTCGGCTCGCCGCAATATGCCGTAGGGCATGAGATAGTCGGTCGTTTCGGTGGCGTCGTTGATGCCGATGATCGCGATCAGCGGCCGCCGGCGCTTGGGCGGCCGCAGCGCCGACAGGGTGGCGGCCGTCTCCTGCGCCGGCACCGGCGCCGCGGCGGCGCTCGCCGCCGGAACTGGAGGAAGGGTGACGATCCATGCCGCGCCTGCGGCGGCGAGCAGGCCTGCGACGCCTGCAAGAACGCGAATCGCCAGACGCCTGTTCATGATGTCCGTCCTCCTGGCCGCCGCCGGGACGTGACGTGTCGGAGGAAGGTCGGCCAGCCTGGCGTTCGTCAGTGGTGCAGTTCATGCGCGAACGGTGCGGCTCCAGGCGGCCCGCACCGGCGGAGGCTTGAAGCGCACTTGCGCCGCACTCGCGCTCATGCGAGCCGCTTGTGCTTCGACGGCAGCGCGCCGGCCCTCCTCGCCGGGCGGGCCGGCGGTCCGCCGACCATCTGCCGGGTGGCCGCAGCGGTCGCCATGGTCGGCTTCGCGAGCAGTGCAGGCGGCGCGTGGACGGTGCAGGATTGAATAGGATATCGGCCGCTTGGGCACGCCGGCCTCGCCCCGGGATCGTCGCCGATCTCGGCCTGTTGCTCGTGATCGCCCTCTTTCTCGGCGTTACGGGGCCTTACGGAACGGCTCGCGAGCCGGTGGCGGCGAGACATCTCTTCTGGCTCTTCACGATCGTGGCGGGCGGTCTGATCGGCCTGGGGATAGCGGCTGCGCTTCGCTCCCGGATAAGGGACCGCTGGGTCCGGGCCCTCGTCGCGGCCGGTGCCATGACTCCGCCGGTCGCATTCCTCGTGCTGGCGGCCATGGTTCTCGTCTTGCGCCATGACCACGGCTTTTCCGGGATGATCTACCTCGACCTGCTCTGGCAGGTCTTCGTCATCGCCCTTGCCATGATGAGCCTGCTGACGTTGCTTCGGCGGCCGCCCCGGCGAATCGTCGAGACCCGAACCGTGATCGCCCCTCCGCTGCCCCACGCCGAGGCCCGTTTTCGCCGGCGCCTGTCGGCGGGGCGCCGCACGGCGGCACTGCTCGCGCTGGAGGCGCATGATCATTATGTGCGGGTCCACACCGACGCCGGAATCGAGCTGATCAGCCTGCGTTTCTCCGATGCCCTCGCCGAGCTCAGCGGCGCCCATGGATTCAGGGTGCACCGGTCCTGGTGGGTATCGGCCGAAGCGATCAAGGCGGCCCGCTGGCGGCGCGCGAGCGGCGAGCTGGAGCTTACCGACGGGTCGATCGTCCCGATCAGCCGTAGCGGGGCTCCGGCCCTGCGATCGGCGGGATGGCTTTGAGGCGCGTCGCGACGCCCGCTGCGAAGGGGATGAGCCTCTTTCCCCTTCGGTGCGGCCATAGCTTGTCCCTATGGCCGCCCGACCGCTTGTGATGTGACGCGCGCCGCAAGTGATCGCTAAGCTGGGCCGTCACGCACGGGGGAATATTGCGATGCTCGACCGCCGCTCGTTCCTGCTCGGCTCGGCCGCGACGATGGCGCTCCTGCCTGCCGCCGCCACGGGCGCGGTGCCGGTATCGCGCACGCATCGCGTGGGCGCCGCCGGCCTGACGGCACCTCTCGAAATCGTCGACGATCCTTACGGAGTCCCCCACATACGGGCCCAGTCGATCCCCGACGCCTTCTTCGGCCAGGGCTATGTGGTCGCGCGCGACCGGCTGTTCCAGATCGACCTCGCGCACCGGCGCGAGCTGGGGCGGCTGGCCGAAGCCTTCGGTGCCGAATTTGCCGCCCATGACGCGGCGGCCCGATTGTTCCATTTTCGCGGCGATCTGGACGCGGAGCTGGCGCGCGTGCCGGCGGAAATCCTTGCCTGCGCCCGCGCTTATGCGGCCGGAATCAACGCGCGCATCGACGAGGTTCTGGGCGATCCCGCCTTGTTGCCGCTGGAATATGCCATCCTCGGCGTCAGGCCGCTGAAGTGGGACGTGCGGGAAATGGTGCTGGCACGCGGAACGTCGTTCGGTGGCGTCGAGGACGAGGTTCGCCGCGCCCGCCTGGCCGGAATGGGGCTGCTCGAGCTGGACGCGGTGATGGCCCCGCTGCGGCCCGAATGGCCGCTCAGCGTGCCCGAAGGCCTGAATGCGGCGGCCGTGTCGGAAGCGGATCTGGGCGTGCTGCGGCTTGGCGGGCTGCCGTTCGGCTCGCTCGTGCCCGAGCCCGAACCCGGCCCCCAACCCTCTCCACTGGCCGGCACGGACGAGCGCTCCAATGCCGGCAGCAATGCCTGGACGGTCGGTCCTTCGCGCACCGCGACGGGCAGGCCGATCCTCGCCAACGATCCGCATCTGGGCATTGGCGGCTTCGGCCCGCGCCACGTCGCCCATTTGAGCGCTCCCGGGCTGGACGTGATCGGCGGCGGCGCCCCGGGCCTTCCGGGGATCATGCAGGGCCACACCGACCGCTTCGCCTTCGGCCGCACCAACTTCCATATCGACCAGGAGGATCTGTTCGTCCTGGAGCTGCACCCCGATGATCCCGAGCGCTATCGCCACGGCGACGGCTGGCGCCGGTTCGAACGGGTCGAGATCTCGGTCCCGGTCAAGGGCGGGGCGCCGCATTCCGCGACGCTGCGCTATGCCGTGCAGGGACCGGTGGTTTCGCATGATCCCGCCAGACGACGCGCCACCGCCCTCGCCGCGGTGGAGCTGCAGCCGGGCGCCAGCGGTGCGTTCGCGATGATCGCGATCAACCTGGCGCGGGACTGGGCGAGCCTGCGCGGCGCCTTCCGATTCCACCCCTCGCCGACCAACTTCCACTATGCCGACGTGGACGGGAACCATGGCTGGCAGGTGATCGGGTTCGTGCCGGTGCGGCGCAAGGGAGAGGGCCTGATGCCGGTGCCCGGCGACGGGCGCTACGACTGGACGGGCTTGCGCGACTTCCGGTCGCTGCCGAGCGAATATAATCCGGCCAAGGGCTGGTTCGCTTCGGCCAATCAGAACAACCTTCCGGAAGGCTGGCCGCGCGATCGCATTCCGGCCTTTTCGTTCCGCGATCCCTATCGGTACGAGCGGGTCGCGTCTGTGCTTTCCGCTCAGCCCAGGCACAGCCTCGCCGACAGCATCGCGCTGCTGCACGATACCCTGTCCACCCCGGCCCGGCAGCTGATCGCGCTCCTGCCCGCCCGGGGCTCGGCCGGGGCGCAGCCGGCGATCGCGATGCTGCGCGGCTGGGACGGACGGCTCGACGCCGACAGCGGACCGGCGGCCTTGTTCCAGATCCTGTGGCGCGAGCTTGGCGAGCGCATGCTCGCGGCGCTCGTGCCCGAGCGGGCCCGCGCCCTGGTCGACGAGATTTCGCCTTCGGTGCTGCTCGGCCTGCTGGCCGATCCCGACCGGCGGCTCGGCCCCGACCCCGCCGCGGCACGCGACGCCTTGTTCGACGCCGCGCTCGCCGCCGCCTGGGGCTCGGCGCGCGAGCAGCTCGGGCCGGATCCCGCCGCCTGGCGCTGGGGGACGCTCCACCAGGTAAGGATCCAGCATCCGTTGTCGCGCATTCCCGCCATCGCCGCGGCCTTCCCGCCGATCGAAGGCGGGGGATCGGGCGGCGATTCCTACACCGTCATGGCGCGCTGGGTGCGCCGCGGCCGGGGATGGAATGTCAGCGGAGGCGCCAGCTACTTCCAGGTGATCGATGTCGGCGCCTGGGACAATTCGCTGATGCTCAACCTGCCGGGCCAGTCGAACGACCCCCGCTCTTCCCATTATCGCGACCATTACGCGTCCTGGATCCAGGGCGAGATGCAGCCGATGCTGTTCAGCCGCGCCGCCGTCGATGCCCGCGCCAGGGGCCGCACCATTCTTCGTCCGTGACGTAAGGTCTAGCGGGCGAGCGCTTCGCACAGCCGGTCGGCCGCCAGCGCGATTCGGGACTCGGCGGTGTCCCGGTTGGAGGGGGCGTTGCGCACGCCGCGCGTTTCCGTGTTGAAGGCGATCAGGCTGCCGGCGCGCTGATCGGGACACAGACTCAAATAGGCGCGAAACCCGTTCTGGTCGCCATTGTGGCCGACGAACCGGACCGGTCCGGCCTCATCGACGAAGAAGGACAGGCCGCTTTGCGTCGTCGGTGCCATCCGGCCCTGGGTGAAGTCGTCGCCGGCGGCGATCTGCGGCCGCCACATCTCCTCGATCGACGCGCGCTTCAAGACGAGGTCGTAGTCCGCCTGTCGCGCGGGATCGCCGATCAGGAAAGCCACATATTTCGCCATGTCGGTGAGCGGCGCGTTGAGGCCGCCGTTCGAAACCGTCACGCCGGTATCGACGTCGAAGGGCGCCGCGACCCGCCGTCCGTCGCGTAGGTAGTAGCTGTGGGATCGATGCCGAAGCAGATGCGGCGGCGTGCGGTCGAAATAGCTGGCGTGCATGCCCAGCGGCCGAAGGATGTTCTTGTCGACATAGACTTCGAAATCCTCGCCGGAGAGCCGCTCGATCACCTGTCCGAGATAGACGATGCCCGGGTTGGAGTAGCTGAAGCGCGAACCCGGGCGGAACAGGACCTGCGTATAAGGCAGCATCGCCTCCAACTGTGCCCAGCTCGGCGGCTCGAACGGCTGCCACTCTTCGTCGCGCCAGGGCCAGGTTCCTCCCCGGAAGCCGGCGCTGTGGCTCATCAATTGCCTCAGCGTGATCGCGCCCGTGTCGCCGAACGGGTTGTGGACCGCGGCGAGCTCGGGCACGTGGCGGACGATCGGATCGTCCAGCGACAGCAGCCCGCGGTCGCGAAGCTGCATGATCGCGATGCCGGTCATCGTCTTGGTGATCGAGGCCCAGTGATAGATCGTCCGCGCGTCGACCGGCACGTGGGCGTCGGCGTCCTGCTCGCCCAGATGATCGGCGGCGACGATCTGCCCGTCCCGGACGAAATAGAAGCTGCTCCCGACGATTCCCGCTCGCTGCATCTCGGCCCGGTGAAGCTGACGGAAATCGCCCATGGCGGCCTCGAAGGCACGCTCGTCGGCGACGGCCGGGCTTCCGGTCAGCGAGGCGGCTATGAGGAACGTGGCGGCCGTCCGGCGGATCATGGCGAAAATTCCCCTTCCTTGATCGGGGAGACGCGACCCCTTCGGACGATCCCGGAATAAGCGATCCCCTGCGCCCGCACCATGGCCGTCGCGGCCTCGCTCAATCGAACAGGGTGACGGGCAGCGCCGCGCCCCGATAGGCGAAGGCGGCCGCGATGTCCGCTTCGGTCACGCGGCCGAGCGAGAGTTCGGGCAAGGCGTCGGGCGCAAAGAAGTCGGCTCCGCTCGTCTCGTGCCCGGCGACGGCGACGGCATCGCTTTCCCGCTCGCACAGGAAGAAGAGCTTGTAGAAATCGCGCGCGTCGGGCTCGTAGGGGCGCTTGGCCTTGTGCCGCACGGCGTAGAGGCCCGCGACGGCCACCTCGATCCCCGCCTCCTCGCGCATCTCCTTGGCGATGTTCTGGGCGGCCGAAAGGCCCACGTCGGCGAAGCCGCCGGGCAATGTCCAGCGGCCGTCGCTGCGCTCGCGCACCAGAAGCACGCGCCCGTCCTCGATGACGGCGCCGCGGACGTCGACCTTCGGTGTCGCATAGCCCTGCGCGAAATCGGAGACGAGGCCTTCGATCCGCGCGATCGGAACGCTGCCGAGCTCGGCCAGCATCGCGTTGGCGATCTGCGCCACCTCGGCATAGCGTTCGCGGTCGAACGGGTCGCGCGCGAAGTGCAGGCCCGTGGACGCGATCGCCTGCAGCCGCTTGGCATGCGCCAACCAAAGGCTCTCCATCGGCAAGCTCCTGCGAAAGGCGTGAGATTGCCCTCAACCGAGGACGGTGGCCAGACCAAAAGCGCTGATCGGGTTCCCGGCACGAGGGGTGCGCCCTCACGGTGACAGGGCTGTTCGTGCAGCCGGCGAACGTCCTCATTTCGCCCGAGCCACGCCTCGATGCGAGGGTCGCCTTCGCACCGGCGCTGGAAAGGCCTGAACACCGGCAGCCGTTACGCGGCGTGCAGCAATGCCAGGCCGGCGAGCAGCCCGAACACACCGGCAATTCCGAGCCGCGAAAGCGGTTCGCGGAGCAGCAGGCTGCCGATCACGACACTTACGCCGCTTGCCAGTCCGCTCATCACGGTTGCGATTGCCACATGCCCGGCCGCCTGTCCCAGTGCCAGCATGAGCGTACCGGCAACCGCCGCAGCGGTCGTGCCGAAGACCAGGGGCAGATGGCGGGCCGGCAGTCGAAGCGGTACCCGGGCCTTCCAGACCACGATCAGTGACGCGAGCGCTCCCGACACATAGTAGGCCCAGGTCGGAACGATGACGCCGAGCGACGGGATCACCAGCTCTCCCTGTACCCAGAAGCCGAGCCCGTACAGCAAGGCGGCTGCCGTGGCGTGCCACAGTCCACCCGAACCGGCTTGAGGTCCTGCGTGGCCGGCTCGCGTAAGGGCCAGTCCGCCGCACAAGGTCAGGAACAGGCCCGCCCACCCGAGCGGCGCGAGATATTCTCCCGCCATGGCGGCGAGCACTGCCGAGACGCCGCCATAGGAGGCGGCGATCGGTGCCACCACGCTCAGCGATCCGGCACGCAGCGCAGTGTAGAGCAGGGCTGTCGCGGCAAGATTGCTCGCGATGGAAAGGATCGTCCAAAGGCAGGTTTCGGTCGGGGCGGCGGGGATGCCGTTTCGGATGACGAGCAGGGAAAAGCCGATGGCCGCCGCGGTGTGGCCATAAAGGATCGTTCGCAGAGGGCCCGCTGCGGATCCCGACTGCTTGGCCAGGAAGTCGGTCACGCCGTAGAATAGCGCGGAGAGCAAGCCGAAGAGGATCGACGCCGTCATTCGGGCGATACGGCTGCCGCCACCGGGCAGTCGTCACAGACCTCGAAGTTGCACAGGCGGCAGATCCGATAGAGGTCGTCGCGACTGCCGGTCAAAGACAGCAGCATCTTCTCCGCCAATCGCGAAAAGACCCGTTGCTCGGCGGGGCTGAGAGCGTCGCTCATCACGCTGGCAAGCGAGGCGCTCCGCTTGCGGAGCCGCTCGTTTGCCAGCCGCTCGCCCTGCGGCGTGAGCCTCAGCCAGATCGCGCGCCGATCGATGCTGTCCCGGCTTCTCATGGCGAGGCCGGCATTTTCCAGGCGATCGGCCAGGCGCACGGTCGCTGAATGGCTCAGGTTCAGCACCCGGCGCAGCGATTCGATGGTCGGGGAGCGGCAATGCGAGAGATGTATGAGCGCGGCGTCGGGCAATGCGGCGTCGCGATCGGCTGCCATGCGATCGCAGAGCGCGAGCGCCAGCGCACCCATGATGTTCGCGGAGCGATTTATATGCGTCATGCATATAAAATTGCCGGATCCGGTGAATGTTCTCGCCGGAGGCTGAAGGCGGCCTGCGAATCTGCCCCGGCGCTACCCTTTCTCTGCAGTCGCTCGGGCGCCCCGATCCTTGCCTTCCTCTCCATCGGGGAACGACGGGCGAGACCCGGGAAGGTCGGCATCCGCCGCGGCCTGCCGAAGGAGCCATTGGCTGACCGCCTCCACGGCAGCGCCGGCCTGGCGCGTCGGTCGGCGCAGCAGATAATAGGTCTGCCCGGGGATCGTGGTGGCGAACGGCCGGACCAGGAGCCCGCGGCGTAGCGGCTCGCTGGCGATGGTGAGGCTGAACAGCGCCACCCCCTGCCCGGCGATGGCGGCCTGAAGGGCGTGGCTTTCCTCGTTGAATCGAAACGCGGCCATGGCCTCGCGATGTTCGTGACCGGCGGCCGCGAGCCACTTCGGCCAGTCTGGCGCGTCCGGCCGCGGCCGGTGCCAGTCGAAATGGATGAGCGGCACCTTTTCGAGGTCGGCCAGCCGGGAAATGTTCAGCGTCGGGCTCGCCACCGGCGTGAAATGATCGTCGAACAGCGCGATCGCGCCATGCTCGGCCGGAGGTCGGCCGGCGAGACGAACGGCCAGGTCGGCCTTGCCCCCTTCGAGGCTGACCACTTCGTCGGTCGCCAGCACCGCGATCGCGATCGAGGGGTGGCGCTCGCTGAAGACCGAGAGTCGCGGCACCAGCCAATGGGCCGCGAATGCGGCGGTCGTGGTGATCACCGCCGTCGGGCTCTCGCCTTGGCGCCTGACGCGATCGACCCCGTCGTGCATGGCATCAAGTCCATCGCGCAGTGCGGGATAGAGCTGCCGGCCGGCCTCCGTCAGGATCACCTGCCGCGTCCGGCGCTCGAACAGGCGCCGACCCAGATTGTCCTCGAGCAGCCGGACCTGATGGCTGATCGCCGTCGGCGTCACGCCGAGCTCCTCGGCCGCCTGCTTGAAGCTGGAATGCCGTGCGGCCGCCTCGAAGGCGCGCAGGCTGCCAAGGGGAGGAAGGCGTCGCATGGGACAGATGATCTCCGCTCATCCGATAGGTGCGCATTTCGCGTTTGTCGAGAGCTCTTGGCCACTCGATACACACGCTCAGTTCCCGGCAGCTTCAAGGATGAGGATATCTCAGGCGATGACGACCATTCTCCATCTCGATTCCAGCGCCCGGCCCGCGTCGTCGGACCAGGCGACCTTCGGATCGCACTCCAGGCGTTTGAGCGCCCGCTTCGTCCGGCGATGGCGGGAGCTCAGGCCTCGCGACACGCTGCTCTACCGCGATGTGGGCCTCAGCCCGCCGAAACCCGTGACGGCGCAGTGGATTCACGCCGCCTTCACCAAGGCCGACCAGCGCACCCCCTGGATGAAGGCTGTGCTTCAGGAAAGCGACATGCTTGTCGACGAGCTGATCTCCGCTGATGTGATCGTCGCCGGCGTGCCGATGTACAACTTCAACGTGCCCGCCCAGTTCAAGGCTTATATCGACAACGTCGTGCGGGTCGGCCGCACCTTCGGTTTCGACCGCTCGCGCACCGGTGACCCCTATTGGCCACTCCTGAGCGAGATGAACAAGATTCTCGTCATCCTGTCATCCCGGGGCGACTTCGGCTACGATCCATCCGGGCGGATCGCGCATTTGAACCATGTCGAGCCGAGCATAAGAACGGCCTTCGGCTATATCGGCATCACCGATGTTTACAGCGTCGCCGCTGAATATGACGAGTTCGGCGAAGAGCGCCTGGCCCGCTCGCTTCTCGAGGCAGAGACTGCGGTCGATCGCTTGGCGTCGCGACTGTCGGAAAGGGTGGATGGCCTGACGTTCAGCCGAGACACGGAATTCGCCTGAGGAAAGCGGAGATTGGTCGGCCATGCCTGAGCACCAGGCGGGGTCCGGGGCTCGCGCGGGGGATCGAGAAACGTCCTCGTGCTTGGACCTGACCGGCCCGCAGGTCGTCGGCGCCCCGCGCAGCCGGATCAATCCGACAGCACCTCCAGGAGGCGGCGCTCGAAAGTGTCCGGCGCTTCGACCTGCGGAGAGTGGCCGAGGTGCGGGAAGGTGATGAGCTCGGCGTTCGGCATCCGCGCGGCTGCCGCGGGCGCCAGACTTGGAATGGGCTGCAGTCGCCTCCGCACGTCGTCGGGCGCCTGGCCTTTGCCGAAGGTCGTGGTGTCGAGCAGACCGATCATCAACGCGACCGGCATGGTCAGCCGCTCGAGATGCTGCGAGACGGGCTGGGTGAGGATCATCTCGCTGGTTCTCGCCTGCGCGACGGCAACGGCGTCGCCGCTGGCATATTGTCCTGCCAGCATCCGCACCCAGCGATCATATCGTGGCTCCCATTCTCCATGATAATAAGTGTCGAGCTGGTACTGGCGGATGGAATCGTAGCTTGTTTGCCGCTCCTGCTCGATCAGCCGGGAGAGCGGCACATAAGGAACGCCTTCCGCCATCCGGTCGGTCAAACCGAGCGGGTTGATGAGAACGAGGCGGTCGACGGCGTCCGGGTACATCAACGCGAAATGCATCGCCAGCATGCCGCCGGTGGAATGGCCGACGATCACGGCTTCATCCATTTCGCGCTGGTCCATCAGGGCGCGCGTGAAGTGCGCCATCATGGCGAAGCTATATTGCGCATCCTCGGGCTTGGAGGATTTGCAGAAGCCGACCTGATCGGGGATCAAGACCCGATAGCCGACGCCGAGCAGCGCCTTGGCCGTGCTTTCCCACGTGGCGCCGCAGAAATTCTTCCCGTGCAGCAGCACGACGGAACGCCCGTTGGGGCTTTCCGGCCGGACGTCCATGAACGCCATGTGCCCATCGCTCCTGCCGATCCGAACCGCCATGGTTTCGACGGGCCACGGATATTCGAAGCGCTCCAGGTCCACGCCGAGGGGTTGCACCGTCTCTGCGACGGAAGGACTCGAATAGGCTGCAAGAAGCGCCGCGGCCGCAACCACGGCGCAGCAGCGGACGAACGGGACCGAGCGGGCTTTTCCGATCATGAATTCTCCAGCACGCGATTATGCGTCACAACCAAAAGCCTGAAAGCCAGGCACCTATCGTCGCTCGATGCCGTAATCTATTCTGATCCTGACCCAGGCGCCCACCAGGTTCTGCCCACCGCGCCGCGGAGGCCGCACCCTGAATTCCCAGGCCGCGGCGAGCACCGCGCGGTTGATTTGCGATCCCTCCGGATATTCGGTGAGCCCCACGCAATCCTCGACCCGATAGTTCGGCGCCGTGCGACAGGCGATCAGCCCCCAACCGGGTCCTCGGGCGGTGGAAAGATAGGCGCGCAGCTCCTCATCGCCCGGCTCGCGATACCAGGCCGCCGCATAAAGCGGCTCGCCATTGGGCGCTGTTCCCACCCGCTCCGTGTCGCGGAAGAAGGAGGAGCGGCCCGTATCAGCTGGCCCGTAAACCGGCTCGGCAGGCGGCGCCGGCCGAACGGCCTTCTCTGGACGGTTGGTCGACAGGGGCGGTTCGCCCGGGACCGGGATGATGACGCGCGGCGTCGGCGCGGCCTGCGGTTCGGCGGGTTGCGGGGGCAGCGGCGCCTCGGTTTCCGGCTGCTGCGGCGCCGGTCGCTCTTCGGGCGGCTGCTCGGGCTCCGGGCTGGCCGGTTCGGGCGCTTCCTCCGACACCTGGTCGGCCTGGAGGTGCACCACGGTGATGCCCCCCTCCTCCTCATCGCCATGCGCCTTTTGCGAGCCGGACCAGAGCAGCAGGAGCAGCATGAGCCCTTCGATCAGCAGGGCTAGGCTGATCGCCAGCGTGCGGCGTCCAGCCCCGGTGCGGAGCCGTTCGACGAAGGAGGTGGCGGGAACGGGGCTCGGCTGAAGCAATGGGTCTTCGCTGGCGGTTGCCGCGGACCAGGTGCCCGAAGCGACTGTGCGAGGGTAGTCGCGCGCCGGACCTTTGACAAGCGGGAGGGGCGGCCGAGCGCGGGTTCCGTCGCATATGCACGAAGGCCGGTTTCGCCGCTTGGCGCCCCCGGACCGCCGTCTCGCTTGCGGCCACGAGCTGAACGGATTCCTCCCTCGTGACGGCGCTGGTCGCCCCCCGGTCAGGGATGAAGTCGGTTATATCCAGCGGCGCCGGAACCAACTCGACAGCTGGTCAAGTGCCAATACGAGAAGGTAAATGGCGATCAGTATCGTACCCACGTGCGCATACTGGTAGAGATCATAGCGCCCCTTCAGTTCCAGGCCGATCCCGCCAGCGCCGACCAGGCCGATGACGGTCGCCATGCGTACGTTACGGTCAAGGATGTACAGCGTGTAGGCGACATATTGCGGCAGGACTTGCGGTAGAATGGCGTAGCGCAGCAGCTTCAATCGGTTGGCACCGATGGCTCTCAATGCTTCTTGTGGGCCGCGATCTGCATTCTCGATATCCTCGGCATAGAATTTTCCCAGGAAGCCGGCAGCGTGTAGCGCGAGCGCCAGCACGCCGGCTGCAGGCCCGAACCCGTAAGCGAGCACGAAGAAGAGCGCGCTGATCAGCTCGGGAACCGCACGAAGCAGGCTGACGACAGCCCTGCTGAGGGTGACCAGCAACCAGTGGGGCGAGAGGTTCCGCGCGCCAAAGAAAGCAAGCGGCGCACCCATCAGCACCGCGAGCAGCGTACCCCAAAGGGCAATCTCGAGCGTCTCGATGAGCTTCGCCGCGACCTGGACTACATAACCGAGGGGTTCGACGAGCACCTCGCGCTGGGTGGTGCGCGCGACCATGCGCATGGTTTCGGGATCGAGCGACTGAACGGTAACGACCTGCGTTTCGACGTGCGCGAACAGGGGGAGCCGATCAGGATCGAAATCTGCGATCCGGGCGGTTTCGGTGACCTCGGCGAGCTGTGGCGGGAACATCTGCCCAAGGATCGCGCCGAAGCCGCGCGCGACCTGCGAATCCTCGACAAGACCGGCTCCGGCCGCCACGCCCTCTCCAGACTGTACGATGGCGCGGCCGATATCCACATCCGCGCCGGTACGAAGCAGGATGGCCATCGCGACGATGGCCACCAGCACGGTGCGCCATCCGAAAGGCGTCGGGAAGCGCCATTTGTCCGGCGTCCCGCGACGAACGATATTTGTCGCGCCGTTCATGCGCCGACAGCCTGGCGAGAGATGCTCGTCTCGAGCCGGGGTGAACCATAGATGTGCCTGATCCGGCCGTCGGCGAGCGCGTCCGGCGGACCGTCGAAGACCAGCCTTCCGTCCCGCAATGCGACGATGCGATCCGCAAAGCGCATCGCCAGATCTATCTGATGGAGGCTGCACAGCACGGCCGCACCCCGCTCCTTCGCTTCACGCTCGAGCAGAGCGAGAATGTCGATGCTCGTCTGTGGGTCGAGGCTGGCAACGGGTTCGTCCGCCAGCACATAGGGAGGATCGAGCATGAACGCCCGGGCGACTCCGACACGCTGCTGCTGCCCGCCCGACAGGGCTGCGGCCCGGCGGGTTAAATGCTCCTCGTCCAGCCCGACTTCGGCGATCAGCGCGCACGCCTTTTCGCGCAGGGCCTTCGGAAACAGGCCCAGGATCGCGCGCGGGGTGGAGACAGCCGGGAGTGCGCCCGCGATCACATTCGTGGCGACACTGGCGCGCGGTACGAGATTGAAGGACTGATGGATCATCCCGACTTGCGGGCGCAACTTCGCGAGAGTTCTTGGCGTGACGCTCACGCCATCCACGGATACGCGGCCCTCGCTTGGGACGGCGAGACCGTTCACGCATTTCAGCAGGGTTGATTTGCCTGCGCCCGATCGCCCCAGGACGACGCAGAATTGGCCGCGCGGCACCTCGAAGCTGATATCGGTGAGAGCGATCGTCCCGTCCGGATAGCGTTTGCCGACCTTCTCGAAGATCAGGCTCACTGATCCGACGCCTTTCTGAGGATCGCCGCCTTGAGGCTGTCGTCCAGCCTCGCCATGACGGCGCCGGCGACGTCGAACTGATCGGGCGTGATGGCGGTGTCGTAGCGATCCACCTGCTTGCCGCCATAGCCCCGGATCATTTCAGGCGTGACGCCTGGAGCGGTGTTCACCCTTGCGAAGGCGTCGCGCAGCTTCGACTTGAGGTCGGCGCTCAGCCGGCTGTTCATGATGAGCGGCGGATACGGGATCGGCGGACTCTTCGCGATCACCCGAATGGTGCTTGGGTCGACTGCGTTCTCGCCCACTGCCTTTTCGAAGCTGTCGAACGAGAGGGCCGCGACATCTGCTTGGCCATGGACGAGGGCGGCAAGGCTGTCGGCGTGGCTGCCGGTCATGCGGATTGTTCCCAGATCGCGCACCGGGTCGAGACCTGCATCGATGATCATCGCCATCGGGTAGATGAAGGATGAGGTCGAGTTGACGTCGCCGAACGACACTTGTTTGCCTCGGAGGTCGGCAATGCTGCGGATCGGTGATGTTGCCTTGGTGAAGAGGCCTGCGAAATAGATTGATTGATTATCCTCGACGCCGACGGCGAGCAGATCGGCGCAACCACGCTCGCGAGCCTGGATGTAGGTAACGGGTCCGACGAAGGCGATGTCTGCACCGTTGTTGCAAAGCGCTTCGACGACCGTGGCGTAGGATTGACCGACCCTGATGTCGAAATCGAGGCCGGTCATGCGCGACACGGCTTCGAAGATCGGTTCGTAGTCGGCCTTCGTTCCGTCCTCGGTACCTCCGTCCGCGGGGATCAGGATGACGCGAAGCGTTTCGCGCGTCGGCTCGTCCGCCGGCGAGCAACCAGGCAGCGCGAAGAGGATCGTCAGCAGCGCCCAAAGGACTCGCATGTTTCGTCTCCACCGAAACGGCCGAAACGCCGCCGTTCAAGGGAGCCATAGAATGGGAATGTGACATACGTGCGAACGAAGTCTCAGTTTGCAAAGGTCATAAACTGAGACTACCACACCCCTTATATGGATTCCGAACCGAACAGTGCAGACCGCGGCATCCGCCGGACCGCCCACGTTGGAAGTCCGCCGGTTGCACCGCCAGAAGGTGAGAACGGATTCTCAGCGGGCGATCACTTCATTCTCGACTTGGACGGAACGCTGGTTCGTGGCGGATTTGCAACGGACGGTGCCGAAGCTTTCCTGCGCGCCGTCGCAGGCCGGTTTGTGCTGGTGTCGAACAACTCGCGCGACACGAGCCGATCGCTGAGTTCCAGGCTGCGTCGCGTGGGCTTCGATATTCCGGCGGAGAGCATCCTTGTCGCGGGCGAAGAGACGATCGGCTTTGTCGCACGCCAATATCCGCGATCGCGTTGCCTTGTCGTCGCCTCGCCCGCACTGCGTCGCTGCGCGAGCAGCCACGGCCTGGTGCCGGTTTCTGAAAACGCGGAAGTTGTCGTCCTGGGCCGCGACACGCATTGGAGCTACGCCAAGCTCGCACTGATCGCCAACGAAGTACGGCGCGGAGCGGCGCTGGTGGCCGCGAATCCGGATCTGACCCATCCGGGCAATGACGGGCTGGTCGTGCCCGAGACGGGGTCGCTGCTCGCCGCCGTCGAGGCTGCGGCCGGCGTCACGGCAACGCATGTCGTCGGCAAACCGGGCGCGCTTCTTTTCGTCGCCGCTCTTCGACGCCTTGGCTCGTCGCGCGACAACACGATCGTCATCGGTGACAATCCGCTGACTGACCGCGCAGGCGCCGAGGCGCTCGGCCTGCGTTCGCTGACCGTCCACCCCGACCGCCAGGGCGGCCATCCCAACCTGTCCGACCTCTGCTACCGGCTCTCGAGTGCCTAATAGCGCTTGAGCGAAAGTATCTCGAAGGACCGTCGCAGAATGTCGCTGGAGTGTTCATAATCCTCCAGCGCGAGGCACGCGATCAGGGCATCTATGACGGCGAGTTGGCCGATCCGGCTTGTCATCGCCTCGGTCCGGAAGTCGGTCTCCCGCGCCACGGTAAACAGCACGACGTCGGCATAGGCCTGGATCGGCGACTTGCCGAAGTTGGTCAAGACGATCGTCTTCGCTCCTGCCTCGCGCGCGAGGCGCGTCGCCGTGACCGTCTCCTGAGTCGAGCCCGAATGCGAGATGGTCAATGTCGCGACATCGGGACCGGTGAGGCTGGCGCCAATCGCCTGCGTATGGCTGTCGATCAGCACTTTGGCCTCGATCCCGATCCGCATGAGCCGGTAACCGGCGTCCTCGGCGATCGGCGCCGCCGAGCCGATGCCATATATCTCTACGCGACGGGCGGCCCGAATCGCATTCGTGGCACGGATAAGGGCGTGCACGTCGAGGCTGGCGCGGGTGTCCTGCAGTGCCTGGATATGGCTCGCAAAGATCTTGCGGACGACCGTGTCGGGGTGATCGCTTGGCTCCAGATCCTCGTGAATGAACTGGACAGGGGCCACCAGATCCTGCGCGAGCGCGATCTTGAGCTGCTGGAAACCGGTGTAGCCGAGGGTCTTTGCGAGGCCGACGACGCTGCCTTCCGAGGACTCCGTTCTCTCCGCGAGCTCCGTCACGGACATGTGAACGACCTCGCCGACATTCTCGAGCACGAAGTGAGCGATTCGCCGACTGGTCGCCGGCAGGCTGGCCGCCATGCTCTGGAGCCTGGCGGCTGCCGGCTGAAAATCCTGCCCTGTGGTCCGCAGCTGCCTCGTCATGACCAGGGGATAACTCGGCTCGCGGCCATCGGGAAGCGAATGTGCGTGGCCAAGTTGAAATTCCTCGTCGCATCGACCAGCGGCCTTCAAGAACTTCGCAAGGAGATATAGCGATGTCTCATACGGCGAATGCAGAAAACTGAGACATCTTCATCCTGCTGTCACAATCACCTCCTATCGCCCCTGGCATCCGACCATCTGGATAGGACGCCGCCTCGGCCCGGCGTCCGCTGAAAAGGGGCAAGGGAAATGACCACCGTCAAGGCGCTGCTAATGACCGGATTGGCCTGCTCGGCTTTCGTTGCTTCGGCTGCGACGGCGCAGGGCCCGACGCCGACGAATACCGAAGGTCCGCAAGACCGCGCAGCCGATACCGGCGATATCGTCGTCACAGGGACTCGCATCATCCAGTCCGGCTACAGCGCGCCTGTGCCACTGACGGTGGTGGGCCAGGAAGCGATCACCACGACCGGCTCGACCAACATCATGGACACCCTGCTAAGGACGCCCTCGATCACCCGGGGGCTGGACTCCACCAATGGGAACAACAATCTCAATGCCGGCGCGGCATTCGTCAATCTGCGCGGGCTCGGCACGAATCGGAGCCTGACGCTCGTCAATGGCCGCCGGCGTGTCTCGGGTTCGGCAACGTCTTCCGCTGTGGATCTGAACACCATTCCCGCCGCCATGATCGAGAGAGTGGAGATTACGACCGGAGGCGGGTCGGCATTATACGGCGCAGACGCGGTGAGCGGGGTCCTCAACGTCATCACCAAGACAGGCGTCGAAGGGCTGGAAGTATCCGCTCGAGGGGGAATCAGCCAAAAGGGAGATGCCGCGAATTTCTCGCTGAACGTCTTCGGCGGCACCAGATTCGGTGACGATCGGGGGTCCATCAATTTTGGCGTCAGCTATAACAAGGAGGACGATCTCGAGATCAACGACAGAACTTACCTGCGACATCCTCTTACCGACCAGGCCAATCCGGCCAACACCGGGCCTAATGACGGAATACCTGACACGATAATATACAGGGACGTCGTGTCTTATACGGCGTCTCCGAACGCGAACTTCTACCTCAATGGCCGACCATGGGATTACGGACCGAATGGTCTTATCGATGCGCGGCGACAGACAACGATAACTGGCGGCTCTCTTGGAAGCGGCGTGTTTGAGCCCCGCTTGGGTGATCTGCGAGATTTCAACTTTGGAGAGCGTAGAGTACGTTTGGAAAGCGAAGCGCTGTCCATGCGCAGCGATATGAAATATGAGCTGACGCCCGGTATAACGTTCTTCGCGGAAGGCGAATACACGCAGACTGAAGTGCCCGGCACCATCGAATATTACCGCTTCGATGATCGCGCGCTCTGGTTCAATGCTACCGGCGGGCCGAGGATCCGGATCGACAATTACTTCCTACCTCCAGAAGTCGCAGCGCTGATGAATGAGGAAGGTGTAACGAATATCGGTATCCGGAAGAGGATGGTGGACGAACTCGGCGTCATAACCGACTACCACAATCGCAAAACCTACTCGATTATCGCGGGCTTCGAAGGAAGGATCGCCGACAACTGGAGCTGGAATGTATCCTATCAGCATGGGCAGGCCGACGACGAGATCGAAACCCCCAATTTGCTGCGCGGGCAGAATTTCAAGAACGCTCTTGACGTAGTTGCCGATCCGGAAACGGGACAGCCTGTTTGCCGCGATCCCGAAGCCCGCGCCGATGGCTGCGTTCCCTACAACATCTGGGATCGTGGCCCGCTCACGCAGGCGCAACGCGATTACTTCGTGGCGACACGCCTGCAGAGAACGCGCAACTCGCAGGAGATCTTCGCCGCGCACGTGAATGGTGATCTTTTCCAATTGCCCGCTGGCGCGGTGGCGCTCGCGGCAGGTGCGGAACGCCGGGAAGAAGGTCTGCACACGCGGGACGACGCGGCCATGCTGAGCGGCGACATCCGCTGGGGCGTTGGAGCCAACGCCAACGCCAGGCCACCACTCGACGAGCAATTCAAGGTAACCGAAGGATATGCCGAAGTCCTGGTCCCGGTCATCCACAACACTAGGTTCATCGATGAGCTGAGCCTCAACGGCGCCGTCCGCGTATCGGACTACAATACCATCGGGTCCACCATCGCCTGGCAGGCGGGGGCCAACTGGACCGTGAGCGATGATCTGAGGCTACGATTCTCCCGGTCGCGAAGCGTTCGCGCACCCAATCTTCAGGAGCTGTTCGGACCAGTCACGGTAACCCTTACCAGCATCGGGAATCCCTGCGGTTCCAACAATATCAACACGACAGCGAACCGACGGGCCAACTGTATCGCCTTGGGCGCGCCAGCAAACGGAGGCCCGGTTACCGTCCCTCAGATTGAGGCTATTTCCGGCGGAAATGCCGATCTTACCGAGGAAACTTCAAATAGCTTGACGATTGGTGCGGTGTTTACACCCACATTCGTTCAGGACTTGCGTCTGTCCGTAGATTATTACGACATCAGCATTACTGGTGTCGTCACGTCTCCCGACCTCAACAGGGGATGCCTCGATGCCACTTCCATGGCGGGGAACTCCTTTTGCGAGCGTCTGGAGTTTGGACCCGACGGCCTGTTGGTGCGCCAGAATACCTCGCTCATCAACGCCAGCGAATTCTCGACTTCCGGCGTCGATTTCTCTGCCGACTATCGTTTGCCGGTTGGGGGAACGGGCCGCGTGGGTATCAACCTCATCGGAACATATGTCATCGAGAAGGAAACGCTCGGCGTACGCGGCGACCCGACGACACTGTCCATCCAGGACGGAGAATATACCGACCCCCGGCTTCGCCTCAATCTGAGGGTGAGTTACGATGAAACGCGTTGGGGCGTCAGCGTCGCCAACCGATTCATCAGCAGATCCCATATCGACCGCCAGGCTCTACCGGAAGCTCGCGAATTCCCCATGGTCGAGGAACGCATCTATACGGATGTAATTGTCCGCTACAATATCAACAGGAATATGTCTGGATATCTCGGCATCAACAACATAGCCGATACCAGGCCCCCACAGACAGCTCAGACCTACAATTACGGGTCATTCTACGACACCGTCGGCCGCTTCTTTCACATGGGAATCAAGGCGAATTTCTAAATAGCGCCGACACTTCCGGCTCAGACAATTTGAGGAAGATTGTGATGAAGACGAGATTGTTCTTGACCGCTTTTGCCTGCACATTGGGTTTGGGAGCCAGCCTGATTTCGGCGGCGCACGCGCAGGGCACGGAGCTCAAATGGTACAAGGGGAATACCCACACCCATACGAGTAATTCGAGCGGTGGTGACAGTGCGCCCGACGCCGTCGCCCGCTGGTACCGCGAACATGGCTATCAGTTCGTCTTCATCACCGATCACGACGAATATCTGACCGATGTCGAACCATTGAACGCGCTGCTCGGCAGGCGCGACTGGTTCCTCGTCCTTCCCGGCCAGGAGATCGGCGAGAGGATCAGGCGCGCGAACGGCGAGCATGTCGGCCTCCATATGAATGCGCTGTTCACGACCGAGACGCTTTATCCCGAGACATCGATCGAGAGCGCCGTCGCTCCGGCCTTGGCGCAGGGGGCACTGGTCCAGTTCAATCATCCCAACTACGTCTGGTCCGTGAAGCCCGCTGATCTCGATACCGTGCCGGATGGCGCGTTGATCGAGGTGTGGAACGGCCTCGACGGGATCAACAATCTAGGCGGTGATGACGGACAGGGTGACGTAAGACCCTCGGCCGAAGGTTATTGGGATTATCTGCTCAGCCGAGGGAAGATAATCTGGGGTGTGGGGGCCGACGATGCCCACGTATTCAAGGGTGAATCCGCGACTCCAGGCAGGGCGTGGATCGTTGTGCGAGCGCCTGAGCTCACGCCTGACGCGATCAAGACGGCGATGACCAAGGGGGAGTTCTATGCGTCCACCGGTCTGGTTCTGGACGATATCGTCTCGGACGCGAACAGCCTGACCGTGAAGATCGCGGAATCCGAGAGCAATCCGCCACGTTATCTCACCCGCTTCGTCGGGCAGGGCGGCGAGATATTGGCCGAAGTCGCTGGCTTGAACCCGAGCTATCGCTTCAGGGGCAACGAAACCTATGTCCGCGCCTCGATCATCGACTCGAACGGGAGGCGTGCCTGGACCCAGCCCGTGTTCCGCGATGGCCGGGCGATCCGGTAGCTGAGATTGCGGAGTCTTGCCGGCGGGTAGGAGGAACCGCTGGTGGATGTCTCGACGAACGCCGGCTTCGGCAGGCGCCATTTCGTCACGCGCCGTTCCGCTCTCGGCCAGCGATCGATCTGGCCGTGAGCGATTCGCGGCCGTTCGCATCTGACCGGCCTCGCCCACCCCGGCGCCGCAGGTCCTCCACGCACCGCGCCGCCGTGCGCCCGTCCCAAAATTCCGGCTTCGGCGCCCGGTGCACGTTGCTCCCGCCATTCAGCGCGGCACGCAGCGATTCGAGCACGTTCTGCGGTGTCGCCAGCCGGTTTGTGCCTTGCTCCACCGTGATCGGCCGCTCGGTGGATTCCCTCAAGGTGAAGCAGGGTATGCCGAGATAGGTGGTCTCCTCTTGGATCCCGCCGGAATCGGTGACGACCGCGCGCGCACCGGAGACGAGGCTCATGAAGCGCACATAAGGCATCGGCTCGAGCAGCTTCACCCCGACGCCGGCCAGACGGGCGTCGAGGCCGCTCTCCTTCAGCCGCGCCGACGTGCGCGGATGGACCGGAAACACGACCGGCAGCTCCGCCTGGACCGCGGCGAGGCAGTCGACCAGGGTGGCGAGCTGCGCCGGATCGTCGACATTGGCCGGCCGGTGTAGCGTCACGACGCAATAGCCGCTTCCATTGTACCCCAGGCTCGCCGGCACGCCGGCCGCCTCGATCGCCGGCCGCTTCATCTCGAAGCTGTCGAGCATGATATTGCCGACCCGGGTCACCCGTTCGGCCGGCACCCCTTCCGCGGCGAGGTTCGCATCCGCGTCGGGCGAGGGCGTCCACAGCACGTCCGCCACCGCGTCGGTGGCGATCCGGTTGATCTCCTCCGGCATCGTCCGGTCGCGGGAGCGAAGCCCCGCCTCGAGGTGGACCGTCGGGATTCCGAGCTTCACCCCGGTGAGCGCGCAGGCGAGCGTCGAATTGACGTCGCCGACGACGACCAGCCAGTCGGGCCGGTGCGCGGCGGCGACCTCGCCATAGGCCAGCATCACCCGGCCGGTCTGCTCGGCATGGCTGCCCGATCCGATGCCGAGGTGGAAATCGGGATCGAACAGGCCGAGGTCGGCGAGGATGTCGGCCGACATGTTGGCGTCGTAATGCTGGCCGGTATGAATAAGGACCGGCGCGAAATCCTCGGCGGCGGCCAAAGCGTGCCAAAGCGGCGCCACCTTCATGAAGTTGGGGCGAGCGGCGGCGATCAGATGGACGGTGCGGACAGGCAAGCAACGGGCTCCGGTGAAGTCGGATTTCCGTTACGCACGCAACGGTTAAGGTCGCCTCAACGCGCATCCGGCACAACGCCCGGTACGCCGTGGCGCGAATACGTTCGTCGGTGTCGCATACGATTTGCGAACGCGCGCACGGAACGCTACCCGAACGGCTGTCCGATGCCGGATGCACGAACGTCATGTCCGAACTCAAGCAGCGCGACGCCAGCAACGCCGATCAGGCCGACGAGATCGAGGCCAGCCAGGAAGCGCTCCGGCGGAGCATCGCCGAAAGCCGGCGGCTGATCGAGCAGGCCGCCGAGATCACGCGGCGCCATCGCCGCAGCCAGGAAGAGCGCGGGCGTCGCTGACGGCCCTCCTCGCCTGCGGTGAGCATCAAGTTCGGTGAAGCCGGACTCCTCCCGCAAGGACCAAGGCATGGCAGGTGGCCCGGATCATCTGGGCGTCGTACCGGCGAAGCCTGCCCCGATCCGCACCGAAGGGGCGCCCCTCCGCCGCCGATGACGAAGGGCTGCCTTCTCACTCCAGCGAGGCGTGCACCCGTCTCATGCGCGCAGCCCTCTCCTCTTCGCGTCTTTCGGGTCTTCCGGCCTTGCCGTACTGGATCGCTTCCGATCCTTTCCGGATAGCGCTTGCGCGACGAGACCATTCCACCCTGTCGCACCCCTTCGCTCCCTTCGCGTGCCGTTCTCCGGAACCGCCGCACCATCCCGAGGTTGCCATGCCGGGCCGGGCGTGACAGGTCCGCCGCGACAGGGAGACGAGCAGGCTTGAATCGGGAGGCCCAGCCACCTTCCGCCGGAGCGGCGGACGCGGAGACGCAAGGGGAAGAGGCTCCGAGCCCTCCCGCGCGCACGGGTTCGCTGGCGCCGCTGCGCCACAAGACCTTCCGCTCGATCTGGATCGCGAGCCTCGCCTCGAATTTCGGCGGCATGATCCAGTCGGTCGGCGCGGCCTGGATGATGACCTCCATCTCCGGTTCGGCCGACATGGTCGCCCTCGTCACCGCATCGGTGACCCTGCCGATCATGCTGCTCGCTCTGCTCGCCGGCGCGGCCGCCGACAATTTCGACCGGCGGCGGATCATGCTCGCCGCTCAGACCTTCATGCTCCTGGTCTCCGCCGCGCTCGCCGTCTGCGCCTGGCTGGGCTGGATCACTCCCTGGTTCCTTCTCCTCTTCACCTTCCTGATCGGCTGCGGCTCGGCCTTCAACGGTCCCGCCTGGCAGGCCTCGGTGGGCGAGATGGTACCGCGCTCGGACCTGCCGTCGGCCGTCGCTCTCAACAGCATGGCCTTCAACATCGCGCGCAGCCTCGGGCCCGCGATCGGCGGCGCGATTGTCGCAGCTGTCGGCGCGGCGGCCGCCTTCGCGGTCAACGCCGTCAGCTATTTCGGGCTCGTCGCCGTGCTTGCGCGCTGGCACCCGAATCGGCCGGAGCGCCGGCTGCCGCGCGAGCGCATGGGCGGCGCGATGGCCGCCGGCATACGCTATGCCGCCATGTCGCCGGCGATCGGAACCGTGCTCGGCCGCGCTCTCCTGTTCGGCTTCGGCGCCAGCGCGGTCTCGGCGCTGATGCCGCTCATCGCCCGCGACCTGATCGGCGGCGGCGCGCTCACCTACGGTCTGCTGCTCGGCGCGTTCGGCGCCGGCGCCGTCGGCGGGGCGCTCGCCACCGCGCGCCTGCGCGCCATGGCGACGTCGGAAGGAATCGTCCGCGCCGCCTGCCTGGCCTTCGCTGCCGCGGCCGCCGCCGCGGCGTTCAGCTCATGGCTCGTCGTGACCATGGCGGCCCTGCTCGCCGGCGGCGCCGCCTGGGTGCTGGCGCTGTCGACTTTCAACGTCACCGTGCAGCTCAGCGTCCCCCGCTGGGTCGTGGCGCGCGCATTGTCCCTCTACCAGATGGCCGCGTTCGGCGGGATGGCGATCGGGAGCTGGACCTGGGGCATGGCCGCCGAGGCGGAAGGCCTGCCTGCCGCCCTCGTCGAGGCGGCGGCCGTGATGGCGGTCTGCGCCGCCTTGGGGCTCAAGCTGCCTTTGCCGCGCGTCGGCGCCGCCAATCTCGATCCGCGAAGCGGCTGGGTCCCGCCCGATACCGCGCTCGACATCGAGCCGCGCAGCGGCCCGGTGGTGATCACCATCGAGTTCCGGATCCGCGAGGCCGACATTCCCGAATTCATGAAGGCGATGGCCGAGCGGCGCCGGATCCGCCGCCGCGCCGGCGCTCGGCGCTGGACGCTGCTTCGCGACCTCTCCGACCCGGAAATCTGGATCGAGCGGTTCCACCTCCCCAACTGGATCGAATATATCCGCCACAACAGCCGCATCACCCAGGCCGATGCCCTCGCCACCGGCAGGGCCTGGGAGCTCCACGCCGGCCCCGACAGCCCCCACATCCGCCGCCTGATCGAACGGCACACCGATGCCCCGCCGGATACCGTCCGCCCGGAACTCTCCGAGCCGCTGACCGACGCCCGGCGCTTCGGATAGGAAGCCCGCTTCGCGAGCGCCCCCCGCGAGGGAGGGGATCCAGCTTGCCCGCTTGGCTGCCTTGCGCGCGACTACGGGCGGCTGCGCGTGACCCGGGTCCGTCGCAACGACGCTCCAACGGCTTAGGTTTATCTTCACCCCCTCGCTCTACGCCCGAATCCCATGGCTACTCGGGTGCTGCTCACTGTCGATACCGAGCTGACCTGGCGGCATTTCGCGCGCGGCGCGGACTGGCGCCAGAATCTCGCGCTCAGCTTCGATCCGGCCGGTGTCGGGATACCCTACCAGCTGGACCGCCTCGCGCGGCACGGGCTCAACGCCTGCTTCTTCGTCGATCCGATGCCGGCCCTGGTCTACGGGATCGAGCCGGTTCGCCGGATGATTGCGCCGATCCTCGACGCCGGTCAGGAAGTGCAGCTTCACCTCCACAGCTTCTGGGCCGATCTCGCCGAAGGGCGGCGCGACGACGCCCGGTTCGAGCTGACCGCCTTCGACGCGGCCGGGCAGGCGAAGCTGATCGCCACTGCCCGCGACCTCCTCGTCGCCGCCGGCGCCCCGGCGCCGATCGCCTTCCGCTCCGGAAGCTATGCCGCGGACTCCGCCACCCTGGCCGCGCTCGCCGGGCTCGGCCTTCGCTATGACAGCAGTCACAACGGCGCCGAGCACCCCTGGCCCAGCGCGCTTCCGCTTGATCCAACCCTGATCGACCCGTGCGAGTCGGAGGGGATCGTCGAACTGCCGATAAGCCAGATCCTCCGCTCCGACGGCGGCTTGCGGCCGGTCCAGCTCTGCGCCCTGTCGGACGGCGAGATGGCGGCGGCGATTCGCCACGCCGACGCTCACGATCATCCGCTGGTGACGATCGTCAGCCACAGCTTCGAGCTGGCCAGCCGCGACGGGCTCAGGGTCAACGCCTTGGTCCGGCGCCGTTTCGATCGGCTGTGCGCCTTCCTCGAACGGGAAGCGGAGACCGTTCCGACCACGCGTTTCGACGCGTTGCCCGCATTTCCGCCGCCACCGGGATCCGCACCGCTGCCGGCGCAGCCGCTGCGCACGCTTCGCCGCGTTGCCGAGCAAGGCTGGGGCAATGCCCGCTACGAGCAGCCGGCGCTGACCGCCGCGCTGCTGGCACCGGCCCCGGCCGCGGCGCTCGGATATCTCTCCTATGTCGGCCTCTGAAACGGCGCTGCCGCTCCGTGTCGGCGCCCGCACCCTGGTCACGCTGCGGCGGCGGCTGGTCAGGCGGCGGCTGAGCCTTGAGGAGGCGCTGACCGGCCAAGCGCCCCGGCTGCCGACCCTCGGCCGCAACGAGCATGGTTATCTGGTGAATGCGTTGCCCGCCGGACTCGCGCAACCGCTCGCTTGCGCCCAGGGCGACCTGAAGCCGTTCGTGCGCCAGGCCTATGTCCGGAGCTACGCGCGGCTCGACCTCGGTTTCGATTCCTATTTCTCGGCTTTTTCAGCGAAAAGCCGGTCGACCCTAAGGCGCAAGGTGAAGAAACTCGCCGACCGGTCGGGTGGGTCGCTGGACCTGCGCGCCTATCGAAACGAGGCCGAGATCGAAACCTTCCATCGCGCCGCCCGGAGCGTCTCGGCGCTCACTTATCAGGAAAGGCGGCTCGGCGCCGGCCTTCCGGACGGGCCCGAGGCGCTTGCGTCGATGCAGGCGCTGGCCCGGCAGGGCCTCGCCCGCGGCTGGCTCCTATTCGTCGACGGCCGGCCGATCAGCTATCTTTACGCGCCGGCCGAGGGCTCCACCCTCATCTATGCCTATCTCGGCTACGATCCCGAATTCGCCGCCTTCTCGCCGGGAACGGTCCTTCAGCTCGAGGCGATGCGCACCTTGATGGACGAAGGCGATTTCCGCCTGTTCGACTTCACCGAAGGCGAAGGGCAGCACAAGCGTCAGTTCGCCACCGGCGGCCTCGACTGCGTCGACCTCCTGCTGGTCCGCCCTACTCCCGCCAATCTCGCCATCGGCCACACCCTCAATGCCTTCGACGCCGCAGTGGCGATGGGGAAGAAGGCCGCCACCACGCTCGGTGCCCAGGACCTGCTGAGGCGTCTACGGCGCTAAGCCGTTCCGGCATGCCAATCCGAAAGAGCCGAATGTCGGCACGGCCCAACTTCGTATTTGTTCTTGCTTTGTTCGGTAGACTCGGGTAACGGCAGTGCGGCTGACGGCTCTTTCGCATCGTGGATCGACGAACGCTTCCCGGCCTCGCCCGACCTGGAGGAATGCACCCGCGCGTCACCCTCGCCCTTTCGCGGGACCGGCGGACCGGCCGGCTTACCCTTGGCCCCTCTCGACTCCTTTGTCCGGGTCGAATCCGTCTCGCCTCCACCGTGCTGACCTGGAGGGATGCCGCCGGCGCTGGCTTTCCCGCCGCGCCTTCGCGTGCTCCGCGTTTCTCAGCGTGGCGCGGCCGCTGTGGAGAAGGCCGGCACGATAGAGGCCCGGCCGCATATTTCGGCCGGAGGGACTCGCGCGCGCGTGGCAAGTGTCAATTTCGTCAACTTCGTCGTCGCGAGCTACCGCCCTGCGCGCACCGTCGCCGCATAAGCGAAGAATCCGAGAGCGATGAACCCTTCCTTATATTCGGTCGGATCCGGGAGGTCGATTGCCGCCCCTCCCCAAGCCAGGAACAGCAGCTTCCCGCCGACCAGGGCCGCCGCGGCAAGACCGAAAGTCGTCGCCTCGCCCCGATCGCCCCGTCGCCAGGCTGCACCGGTCCAGGCGAGCATCGCGAACAGGCCGACCATGGCGCCGAGCTGGATAGCGTAGAGGTCCCAGTGCCCGTAATCGAACCAGAGGAGCGGCGCGCTCACCAGAGCGACGGTCCGGTGCGGCACGAACGCCGTCAGCGGATGCGCCGCCGCCGCGGCCGGCAGGAGGTCGCGCACTAGCGGGAACAGGATCAGGAACAGGGCGGCGCCGCAATAATAGAGCGTCTCGAACAGGTCTGTCTGGAGGTTGTGAAAGTTGAACTCCTGCTGCCAGTTCACCTCCGCCAGCGGCTCCGGTGTGGCGAAGCCGAGCAACCGCTGGCCCCAGCTGATCTCTTCCATTCCGATCACGGCAAGTACGGCGCACAGGCCGGCAGCGACGATCAGTGCGGCGGGGCCGTCGCGCCGGCGCAGCGCGCGCCCGGCGAGCAAGCCGGCGCCGACGAGAAGCAGCAGCGCCGAGCCCCATTCGAGCGGACGATCCTCCTGCGCCCCCGCATGGAAGGCGGCGGGATCGGCGAGGAACAAGGCCGTTACCGCCGCGCCGGCCGTGGTGGCGGCGATCCCGGCGGCGAGGCGGGCGGCCGTCATCGACTCCGTACCGAGCGGGCAGGGCTTCGCCTGCGCCCTCACCAGGGACGAGACCAGCAGCGCCGTGGCCGAAAGCAGGAAGATCGACTGGACGATCTGGTGGAAGGCGAAGCCGGCCGGCGCCTCGCGCACGAGCGGAAGGCCGAGCAGCACGACGTCGTTGAACGCGAAGACGATCTGCCCGGCGAGCAGGGCCAGCAGCGCGGCGCGGATCGGCCGCGCCATGGGCTGCGCCAGCCAGGCACCGGCATCGCGCAGCGGCGTCAGGGACGGGCTGGAGGACCGGATCACGCCCGCACCCTCGTCCAGAGCGGCCGCAGCAGGGCCGCGAGCGCGGCTCCGCGGACGATCAGCAGGTCCAACATGTCGGGCCCCGGCCGCGCGCCCATTTCGCTCTTGTATCCCGGATCGCCGGCGCCCCAGTCGACGGCCGCGATCCCGGCCTCTGCGGCGCGCTGGAGATCGCGGTAGAGCAGGATCCGCCCGGGACTGCCCTCGCGGAACCGCTCGTTATAGCTGTTGGCGATGATGTGCAGCGTCGATCCGGCACGAAGGCTGAAGGTGAAGGCCGCGGGTTCGCCGCCGACGGAAAGGATCGAGCAGCCGAGCATCGCGGCGATCTCCGGATCCTCGGTCAGGCGGACCCACATCGCGCGATTGTCCGGGTTCAGGAACTTGGTGTCGCGCTTGGCGGCCCTGCGGCCGACCCAGCTTTCGCCCTCGATATGAGCGAGCCGATCGAACGTCCCGGCATTCCATTGCGGACCCGTGATCGACTCGAAGGCAAGCTCGCCCGATTCGCCGAGGCGGCGCTCGAGCCAACGGTTCTTGCGCAACGTCTTGACCGAGGGCCACGGACCGGACTCGCGCAGGGCGGCGAGGTCGACGACGAAGCAGGCGCCCAGGCGCCGGCTGAGGATCGTCCAGCCGCTGCGCGACGCCGCCGCCGTGAGCCGCGCGAGGGCCGGATCGTCGGCCAGGACCGGCCCGATCCGCCAGGCCAGGCCCAGCGCCCGGCGGCCATCGGACGAAGAAAGCAAAGCGGCAAGGGCGGCTTCGCCGCCTTCGCCCGCGGCCGGAAAGCCCCGCCAGGGCCAATAGCTGCCGCCGACTTCCGGTATCGAAAGAGGGCCGATCCTGCGCCTGGTCAGCGGAATGGCGGCGAGGATTTCCTCCGTTCCGCGGCAGCGCGCAACGAGTGTGGCGAGCGGAGCATCGCCCGCGGCCGCCGCAAACCAGGCGGCGCGAAGGAAGGCGCGCGCGGGCACGTCCGCCGCGGCGGCGTGGTCGAGAGCGATCGATGCGCCTGGCTCGAGCGCCGCGGCGATTCCGTCGGCGACCAGCGGGCCTGGATGAAGCAAGCGGCTCTTCCCTTCACTCTCACAGCGTGCGTCGGCATGTCGTAACCCGGACGGGTTAAAGCCGCCTCAACGCCGCACCGCGTCCTAACGTGCCGGAATTCGGCGATGTTTTCGGATCCGGCGGCGACCTCGCATTCGCTATTCGGGCCGCGCCGTGCTAGGGTCGCGCATCACCCGGTCCGCTCCGCAGGCATTCCAGTGACTGAGAGACGTTTGCGCTCCCGCTTGCAGGACAGGTGAATGCCATGAATGATCGCCCTGCCATCCGCGTCGGCGGCGACGCCGGCCTTGCCGCCGCTCGGCCCGCGCCGCAACCGCGCCGCCGGAAGCCCGAGGACACTCCGGCAGGCTGCCGCGCCTTCGCCGCTGCCGACCTGGGCCGCGCAGCCACGCAGAATGTCGATCGCGGCCGCTGGCTGTTCGAGTCCAGCGCCGCAGCATGGTCGGCGCGGGCCGACCTGCTCGAGCGCCTCGCCCGGCAGTCCGATGCCCGTATGCGGTCGGCTTCGCAATGACAGCCAACCGGAACGCCCGGGGCTTCGGGCTCGTCCTCGCGCTGGCTCTGGCGCTTTTGGCCTGCGCCCGGTCGGAAAGCACCCAGGACGCCTCGGTGTCCGTGGCGGAAGGCATCGACCAGCAGAGCCGCGAATGGGATGCGGCCGAGCAGAAAGCCGGCCGGCCGGCAGCGCCTGAGCGCGGCCCCGAAGCGGAGCCCGCCGAGGCTCCCGCGCAATAGCGCCAGCGCCGCTGCGGCCTCGGGAACCGCATCCGCTCGCGGCGGCGGCCGGCCGAAGTCCACGCCTCCCACGACTTTCGGAAAGGAAACCGGAGACGCCGCTTCAAAATCGGCGTGACCGGCCCTAGGAGCGCTCCGGTCATGCGGTGGCCGGATCAGATCGGGATTCGAGAGGGGTGAGCGGCGAGATCCGGATCTTCGTCGATGCCGATGCCTGCCCGGTGAAGGAGGAGATCTACAAGGTCGCCTTTCGCCTCGACGTACCGGTCTCGATCGTCGCCAACGACTATATGCGCGTGCCGCGCCATCCCCTGGTCGAGCGCGTGGTCGTCGGATCCGGCTTCGACGCGGCCGACGACTGGATCGCGGAGCGGGCCGGCCCCGCCAGCCTGGTGGTCACCGGCGATATCCTGCTCGCCGACCGCTGCCTCAAGGCCGGCGCCACCGTGATCGGGCCGAACGGCAAGCCGTTCACCACCAGCTCGATCGGCGCGGCGATCGCCACGCGCGCCATCTTGGCGGATCTTCGCGCCGGCGGCGATGCCGTCGGCGGCCCCCCGCCCTTCGCCAAATCCGATCGCTCACGCTTCCTCTCCGCGCTCGACGAGGCGCTGATCCGGCTGAAAAGAGCCGGCTGAGCAAAATCGGGAGCCGTGAACGACCGGGCGCAGCGCCCACGGCTCCCGTCCTGCCACTTCCCCCGCCATTCACGACTCGGCCAGTCCGGTGCCGGCGGCACAAGGGTCAGGAACTCTTCTCCGGCGGCCGCTCGAGGAGCAGCGCGCGGTACCCGTGATATTCCGTCTCCGAGAAGGCGCGGTAGCCGAGCTTGTAGGCGACCCGCAGCGACACCCTGTTGCCGACATGGATCATGCAGACGGTGCGCCGCGGCCCCAGCCTGAGGTCGAGCCAGTCGAGCGCCGCCTGGACCGCCTCGGTGGCATAGCCTTGGCCCTGCGCCCCGGCGGCGATCGTCCAGCCGCCCTCTGGGGCGCTGTCGAACTTCGGGCCGAGGTCGCGCCGGAAATCGCCAAAGCCGACCTCGCCGACGATACAGCCGGTCGCCTTCTCCTCGACTGCGAAGATGCCGTAGCCCATCAACGCCCAATGGCCGGCCTGACGGAGCAGCCGCGACCACACCTCCTCCCCGTTCATCGGCCCGCGATCGGTCCAGCGGAACGCCTCTGGATCGGCGAGAAGGGCGCAATATTCGCGATAGTCGCCGACCTCCGGAACGCGCAGGATCAGCCGCTCGCTCTCGACTCGGCGGAAGTCGAAGCCGCTCTGCGCCGCTCGGGCGGGGCGCTGGCGATCGACGAACAGTGCGGACAATTCGGTCTGGATGTTCTGCATGGCGATCATGCCGCCTGCACCAAGACGCCGGTGACGGGGGACAGCGAAGCGGCGATGGTGATCAGCGCTCCGATCGTGATCAGGAGCGTGGATAGGGCCAGCAATCGGTCGATGAACATCCCGGCTACTCCGTTCGGGCAATGGCTTGCCACGTCTCGACCGGCTCTAGCCGAGCCTTTCCCGGACATCCTGAGCGACCGCTGAAAGCTCGCGATTCAGAATCTTTTCAGAATCGGGCACGGAAATCCGCGAAAAGTGCGGGAAAGGTTCGAAAGGCGTGGCGCGCTGTGCTAGATTGTGCGTCAGATCCCGGCGACGAAAGTCCGCGAAAACATGGCGAAGGGTGCGCGTCTCGACTTTGTGGCCTTCGATCGCTTCGTCGTCGACCGCGGCGACGAGCGCGTGATCGGCCCTGACGGGCCGGTCAAGCTGGGCAACAAGGCCTACCGCCTGCTGATGGCGCTGATCGACAATGACGGGCGGCTCCTCACCAAGGACGAGCTGCTCTCCTCGGTCTGGGACGGCACGATCGTCACCGAGGCGTCGCTCACCTCGGCGATCCGCGAGCTGCGCCGCGCGCTCGGCGACGAATCGCGCCAGCCGCGGCTGATCGAGAGCGTCTATGGCCGTGGCTATCGCTTCATTGCGCCGCTCGGGCCTGCCGCGCCCCCGCCTCCGGCCGCGCCGACAGCGGGAGCGTCGCGGCTGCCGCAGCAGCCGGCCCCGGAGGGGCGACCGCCGCTCATTCTCGTCTCGGCCTTTCGGGACGATGCGGTGCGAGCCCTCCATCCCTTTCTCGCCTCCGAGCTTCGCGAGGAGGTGCTGTCCGGGCTGTCGCGATTCCGCGAGATCCGGCTGATCGCCGACAACCGCCCCGAGGAAGAAGCGGCACAGGCGCACCGGACGGACCGCGGCTACCAGCTTACCGCGACCCTCCTGCCGGAGGGGGACGGGATCAAGGTGATCGCCCGCGCCCGCCGCCTCGACGACGGCCGCGTGCTGTGGGCGGAGACGATGTCACTCGCGGATACCGGCACCGCCAGCGGGGTCGGCAAGATCGTGCGGCGCATTGCCGGTGCGGCCATCCCGGCGGTCGACGAGGACCTCTATCTCGATCTGCCGCGCGAGAGCGACGATCTCTACAACCGCTACCTCGTCGCCAAGCGGCGCTCCTTCACCGCGCAGACGTTCGTCGAGGCGAAAGCGGCGGCCGAGGCGCTCGAAGCGATCGTCGCCGAGCGGCCGGGCTTCGCCCTTGCATACCCACCGCTCGCCCGCCTCTACAATACCGACTTCGGCTATACCGCGCTCGGCTCGAGCGGGTCGGCGGAACGGGCCCGCGCACTCCAGCTCGCCAAGGACGGCCTCGCCGCCGACCGCGGCAACGTCCACGCCTACACCGTGCTGGGCTTCTGCCATTTGAGGCATGAGCAGCGCGATCTCGCTCGCGAATGCTTCGAAACGGCGCTCATCCTGAACCCGTACAATCCCGGCCGGCTCAACGAGGTGGCCACCGGTTTGATGTGGCTCGGCGAATTCGAGCGGACGCGCAGCCTCTACGAGTTCAGCCAGTCGCTCCATCCGTTCATCGACGACCTGCTTCTGGAGGATCTGGCGCAGCTGGCGCTGTTCGAAGGCCGGCCCGAGGAGACGCTGGGCCATGTCCGCAAGATGAGTGCGCAGCGGCTTTGGGCCAGTCTGTACGAGGCAGTCGCGGAGCATATGGTCGGAGTCCCGGCCTCCCGCTCCAGGCTGCCCGCCTGGCGCGACTGGGTGGGGAGCCGCTGGCACGACGGCAGCCCGCCAGGCCAGCAGGCGCTCGAGGAATGGATCGCGCTCCACCACCCGCTCGCCTCCGAGCCGAAGGCGGAATTTGTCGGACTCGTGCAGTCCACCTTTGCCTTGGTCGACCGGATGGACCGGCACGACACCCGTCCGGAGCCGGCCACCGGGGTTCCCCACCGCTTCTGACGTACAGCTGAAGCGGGTCGCGGGAGCCGGCATGGCTCAGGCGCCGGATGCAGCCTCCGCCGCCGTCGGCGAGCCCCCCCGACGCGGTGCCGACACACCGCAATCGGCCGCGAGCCTTTCGATGAAGCAGGTCCGCGGGACATGAAGCGGCCGCAGCCGGACGGGCGATCCGAGCGCCGCCGCGGCGGCGGCCAGGCAGCGGAGGGCATCGCGCTCCTTCAGGCGGACCTTGCCGCACGGGAGCCACTCGGCGAAAGCCTGCCGCTCCGGCAAGGGACGGCATGACAGGATGGCGGCCCAGCTGCGCTCGCCATAGTGCAAGGACGATGCATCGGCCAACAGCGCGCCAGCGCCGGCGCGGGAAAGCGCTCCCTGCCTGATGGCCGCAGAGAGCGTCGCACGAACGTCCACCAGGGGTTCGCTCAACGGCCTCCAGTCCAACTCCTCCGGGGCATGGACCAGCGCGACCTCGTCGTCGCCCTCGATCCTTCCGGAGCGATAGAGCCGATAGATCGCGCCGATGCCGATCATCCCGAACCGGTCGAGCTCGGCGGCGCGAAGCGCGCCCATGCTGGCGCCGCCGAAGACGGCGACTCCGGCTTCCATGAGCAGCAATATCTCCTTGTGCCAGACGGACGGCGTCGAATCGAAATAGCCGTCGATCAGGCAGACGGCGTGCGGAGGATCTTCGACCAGGCGGATCAGGTCTCCCGAACTGGCCGGAGGGCGCCAGCCGAACCGCGGCTCGGCCGGGCGCCGCGCCGTCGGAAGCGAGGGTCCGGCGAATATCAGGAGGGAAAGCCGGCTCATTGCACGGGGTCGCGGCGGCGGCGGGCGCCGGAGCCGAGGCCGCACACCCACACTTTGACCAAATGGAAACCCTCGACGGTTCCCAGCTCATGGACCGCAACCTGCGGGTAGCCGGCCAAGGCGAGCGCGGTCACGAGGCCCTCGACATCCGCCGGACCGGGCTCGATCTCCTCCCATTGCCGACCCGGCCAGCCGGCGGGCAGAGGCAGGCCGAACGCGACCGTCGCGCCGGGCGCTGCGGCGGCATATTGGGAACCGAGCCGGTCCTCGCGTGCCCCCGCTATCCAGGTCGACCGCGACTGAATGGCTTCGGCCATCGCCCTGAACAAGGCGATTCCGGGGATCGAATGGGTTCCGCTGCCATGGGTGGCCCGATACGGCGCCCGGTCTTTGCGGGAATCGTTCAGCTCGCACACGAAGGTCGGACTGCGAGTGACCGAAGGCACATGATAGGCTCGAAGGCCGATGCCGGCACCTGCCAGCCGCCCGCGCCACGCCTGAAACCAGTCGAACGGCACCGTCGCGAGGTCCAGCCCGTCGGCGGTGCAGGAGATCAGCCCCCTCGCGCTCCACTCGGTGACCGCGTCGCGTTCGATCGCCTCGTGCAATGCGACCACGATGGCCTCGTCGCGCGATGCCCCGGCCGCCAGGCCGTTGCTGGAGCGCTCGAAGAAACTGGGCAGGCCTCGCGTGAAATCGAGCGAAACGAGGTGGAAGGGCAGATGGAGTCGACCGCCGCCGACTAGGTCGAACGCCTCGAGCCATTCATGGGTCTCGTCGGCGGGTGGCGGGGCGCCGCGACGGCGCGCGAAGTCCGAAAGGCACATGGCGCGTTCGGTGGACGGCAGGTCGGCAAAGCGGCAGATGGGACCCGTCGGAACCACTGACTCCGCCCGATGGCTTTCGACCGCCTCGAGCAACGCGCCGACCTTGGCATCGCTCGGAGTCGCGCCCTTGCCCTGATGGACGCTGAGCGCCCGCCCCATCGGCCGCACCGCCTGCCAGACGGGCAGCCCGATCCGGTCGAGCCGCGTCAGATCGGCGAGACGGGTGACGCCGCAAGCCTCGGCGGCGCGTCGCGCGCGGTCCAGAACCGTCTCGGCGCCTGCCTGGCGACTCGGGTCGGCAGGACCGAGCGACATCACGGGGGCGGTGGCGGGCCCGTGCTCTGTCCGGCCCATTCCATATCCGAATGGAGCGGAACGGCTTTGACGGCCGAGGCCTGGCCAGCTTCGAACATCTCGCGGATCTGGCGGGCGGCAATCTTCTGATCTTCGGTGAGCCCCGCTGCCGCCTCGTCATATTCGATGACGGCAACCGTCACGTAGAAGCGGCCCTGATATTCGACGATGAAGCTCGGCTCGGACTGCCCACCCTTGCGCGGGTCGCCGGCCACGGATCCCGATCTCGATGCCATGATACATCCCCCCTTCTTCGAAGGATAATAGTCCAATAAGCGCCCGGGCGCTACCGGGCGCTGGAGGGCGGGATCCGGCCCGGCGCGGCACCTGAAGCTTGCGGACGATCGATGTCGGCCCGCACTCGCGGGCGAGCAGGTCGACAAAGGCAGTGCGGACGAGAGGCGGCGCCGCGCGTCCCGACCGTCAGGTGGCGGCCGCCAAGCCGTAGCAGATCGTCGCGCCGGCCCCGAGCACTCCGCGCACGGCATGAAGGCGGCCCCAGCGCCGCATCAGCGGAACGGCATTCTCATGAGCGCCGTCCGCCCGCGCCGATTGCAGCGCATCGTTGACCGGCTTGATCGCCAGCAGGGTGAACGGCCAGTTCGACAGGATCAGCACCGCCCCGGCCAGCCAGAGAGAGCCGCCGCCCGCCCACCATGCCGCCAACCCCAACAGGCCGGATGCCACGGCGAGCGTCGCCTGCATGACATAGCCGCGGGCATAAGAGGGCTGCCATTGGGCAAGCATTGCCGGCACGTCGATACCGAGCCTCGCCGGATGCTCCGCGAAGCTGATATAAAGTGCGGCGCCGGTGAAGGCGGACGCGGTGATGAGCGCGAGGATACCGAGCATTGCCGCTCAGGAAGCATGTGGGAACGGGGCACACAAGGGCCGCAGGACAATCACCGTATTCTTACGGGGTGAGCGTTCACCCGGATGTCACAGGTCGTGGCCTATCAAGAGACGACTCTCGCGACGGTCTTCGTCCCTGGAGATTAACCATGATCGAGCCGATCCGGCCCCTGCTACGCTCCAACCGCGCGTCCGCGCCGTCTTCACGGTCACGGCTGGCGGTCACGACAAGCGGGGCGTGCGAGCCGTGGCCGGAACGCCGACCCGATCTGCTGACCCGCGTCGCTCGCGCCGCTCAGAGTGCGGTGAGGGATGTGCGCGAGGCCGGCGACGTGCCGCTACCCCATCTTTATCGCGGCCGGAATTTCGGCCGGTCGCGAGGCAATGCCTGACAGCTGAAGTACGTTCGTCCGGAGGGTTCTCCGCGACAAGCCGCTTCAATGGACCGACAATGGCCGCCCCAGCGCGGCCGAGAGGCCGTTGGTGACGGCGCGGCGCGCATGTTCGGCGATCCGGGTCGGAACGCCGGTCCGCTCCGCGATCCGCGAGGCCAGCCAGGCGGTATGGGCTCCGCCCCCGGTGAGGACGATTCCATCTTCGAGCACGTCCTGGGAGAGCTCGGGCGGAGTCGCCCGCAGCACCTGCCGCACCATCGCGACGAGCGGAACAAGGTCCCGTTCCCACACCGGCGCGAGCTCGGTGACCGGCACCTCGAGCCGCTGCGGCAGGCCATCGGTGGACGAAAGGCCCGACACCGAAATCTCGGCGTCCAACGCCCCACCTTCGAGCAGGCGCGAGATTTCGAGCTTCAGCTGCTCCGCGGTTGAGAAGCCGATCCGGAACCGGCGCCGCATCCTGAAATGATCGATGATCGAGCGCGTCAGCTCGTCGCCTCCGCCCCGGACGGAAGCCGCGGCGCAGATCCCGCCCATCGAGATGACCACCGCTTCGGTGACCCCGGCCCCGCAATCGACGACCATCGTGCCGCGCGGCGCGTCCACATCGAGGTTCGCGCCCGCGGCCGCCAGGATCGGTTCGGCGATGACGTGCGGCTCGCTGATTCCGGCATCCGTCGCCGCCACCTCCAATGCGCGCCGCTCGGCCTGCGTCGCGTCGGCCGGCGCGCCGAAGATCGCCCGTACGCGTCCGAACCGCCGCTTCGGGCGCACCTCACGCGTGGCGAACCGGATCAGCTCGCGCGCCGCCGCCATGTCGCTGACCACCCCGTTATGCAGGGGGTTCACCATCTTGAGCGGCTTGGAGACCCGGCCGACGAGCCGTTCCGCCTCGGCTCCGGCGGCGACGAAGGCGGGAACGGCGTCATAGGCCCTGAAGCAACAGAGGGAGGGCTCGTCGAAGACGACGCCCGATCCCGGCTCGACCACCGTGGTTCGAGCGGTCCCGAGGTCGACGGCTATGTCGGCCTTTTGGCGGCGGTGGCTGTAGAGCATGGCCGGCACTACTCCACGGTGACGCTCTTCGCCAGGTTTCTCGGCTGATCGACGTCGGTCCCCTTGAGCACGGCGACATGGTAAGCGAGCAGCTGCACCGGTACCGCATAGACCAAAGGCGCGATCAGCGGGTGGACTTTCGGCATCTCGATCGTCGCGATCGCGCCCTCCCCGGCCTGGGCGATCCCTTCGGCGTCGGAGATCAGGACGACCTTGCCGCCACGCGCCTGGACCTCCTGCATGTTGCTCACCGTCTTCTCGAACAGGGGGCCGGACGGGGCGAGGACGATGATCGGGACATTGTCGTCGATGAGGGCGATCGGGCCGTGCTTCATCTCGCCGGCGGCATAGCCTTCGGCGTGGATGTAGCTGATCTCCTTCAGTTTTAGCGCACCTTCCAGCGCCAGCGGATAGTCCTGGCCGCGGCCGAGATAGAGGACGTCGCGCGCCTCGGCGATGACATGGGCCATGGCGGCGATATCGGCGTCGTGGGCCAGCGCCGCATTCATCGCGGCGGGCGCCTCGTTGAGGTGGAGCACGATCTCGCGCTCCTCCTCTTCGCTCATCCGGCCCCTCTCGCGGGCGAGGCGCGCGGCGAAGGCGGCCATCACCGCCAGCTGGCACGTGAAGGCCTTGGTCGAGGCGACTCCGACCTCGGGGCCGGCATGGGTCGGCAGCAGCAGGTCGACCTCGCGGGCCATCGAGCTGGTCGGCACGTTGATGATTCCCGCGGTGGTAACACCGTTCGCCTTCATGTGCCGCAAGGCCGCCAGCGTGTCGGCGGTCTCGCCCGACTGGGATATGACCAGTCCGAGCGTCCCCGGGAGCAGGATCGGCTCGCGGTAGCGGAACTCGGAGGCGACATCGACCTCGACCGGAACGCCGGCGAAGCGCTCGAGCCAATATTTGCCGACCATGCCGACATAGGAAGCGGTACCGCAGCCGATGATCGCGACCCGCTCGGCCTTGCCGAGATCGAAGTCCATCTGCGGAAGTGCGACCTTCTGCTCGAGCGGCCGGATATAGGATTGCAGCGTCTGGGCGACGACGAGCGGCTGCTCGAAAATCTCCTTCTGCATGTAATGGGCGTGATTGCCCTTGTCATAGACGGCGGCGCTGACGCCGGAGCTGACGATCGCCCGTTCTACGGGCCGGTTGTCGCGGTCGAAGATGCGCACGCCGTCATGGGTGACGACCGCCCAGTCGCCTTCGTCCAGATAGGTGATGCGCTGGGTCAAGGCAGCCAGGGCCAGCGCGTCGGAGCCCAGATAGGATTCGCCTTCGCCCCAGCCGACGGTGAGCGGTGCCCCCAGGCGGGCGCCGACGATCATGCCGGGATGGTCGCGGAACAAGATGGCGATCGCGAAGGCGCCGTGGAGGCGCGGCAGGACGGCCGCCACCGCCGCTTCGGGATCACGGCCCTGGGCGAGCTGGTCGGCGACGAGATGGGCGACGACCTCGGAATCGGTCTGGCTTTCGAACTGCCGGCCCTTGGCCTGCATCTCGTCGCGAAGCGCCTTGAAATTCTCGATGATTCCATTGTGGACCACGGCGACCCCGTCGACCACATGCGGGTGGGCGTTGCCGACCGTCGGCGCGCCGTGCGTCGCCCAGCGCGTATGCGCGATGCCGACATGACCGTCGAGCGGCGACGCCTCGAGCTCGCGGGCGAGGTTGTCGAGCTTGCCCTCGGCGCGCCGGCGTTCGAGCGCGCCATCCCGGATCGTGCAGATGCCCGCACTGTCATAGCCGCGATATTCGAGCCGGCGCAGGCCATCCATGAGCCGCACCGACACCTGCTCCCGGCCGACAATGCCGATGATTCCGCACATAAGCTTACTCGTTCCCCAATCCCCGCTGATATCGCAGAGACTTAATAACGATTGGTCACCCTCGCGAAAGCGAGAATCCAGCTTGCCCCCTGGCTGTAGAAAGGCAGCTGGCGCCCGCTTTCGCGGGGGTGACGCATCCGGTCAAGCGCCCCGGTTCTTCTTCGCCGCCATGGCCTCGCGGAAGCGCTTCGCCCGCCCCGGCTTCTCCACCTGCTGGCCGCGCGCCAGCGCAACCGCATCGGCGGCGACGTCCCGGGTCACGACCGACCCTGCGCCGACCAGGGCGCCCGGACCGATGGTGACCGGCGCGACCAGCGCGCTGTTGGAGCCGATGAACGCCCCCTCCCCGATCACCGTCCGATATTTGAAATAGCCGTCATAATTGCAGGTGATCGTGCCCGCGCCGATGTTGGCGCCGGCGCCGACGTCGGCGTCGCCCAGATAGGTGAGGTGATTGGCCTTGGCGCCCTTGCCGAGCCTTGCCTTCTTCACCTCGACGAAATTGCCCACCCTGGCTTTCTCGCCGATCTCTGCGCCGGGACGCAGCCGCGCATAAGGGCCGATCTGCGCATCGTCGGCGATCACCGCACCTTCGATATGGCTGAACGCCTTGATCCGGACACGCTCGCCGATCGTGACGCCTGGGCCGAAGACGACATTCGGCTCGATCACGCAATCGCGGCCGATCACCGTGTCGTGCGCGAACCAGACAGTGTCCGGCGCCACCAAGGTGACCCCATCGGCCATCGCCTTGAGGCGCCGGCGGCGCTGCCATTCCGCTTCGACCAGAGCGAGCTCGGCGCGGCTGTTGACGCCGGCCATCTCCCACGGCTCCGCCTCGATCACGGCCGAATGGCGGCCGTCGGCGGCGGCGAGCATGACCACGTCGGGCAGATAATATTCGCCGGCGGCATTGTCCGAGCCGACGCGGTGAAGCAAAGTGAACAGCTCGCCGGCGCGGGCGGCGAGCATCCCCGAGTTGCACAGGTCGACCGCGCGTTCTTCCGGAGTCGCGTCCTTATATTCGACCATCTTCTCGATCGTCCCGTCGCCGCGCGCGAGGATTCGGCCATATTGAAGCGGGTCCTTGGGCCTGAAGCCGACCACCACCGCGGCCGGGCGATCGCCGGCGTGAAGCCGTTCGAGCATCCTCCCCATCGTCTCGGCCTCGATGAGCGGCGTGTCGCCGTAGAGGATGAGGACGTCGCCGTCGAAATCGGCAAGGCAAGGCTCGGCCTGGAGCACCGCATGGGCAGTGCCGAGCTGCCTGTCCTGAACGACGGTCTCTCCGCCCCGCGCCTCGACCAGCCCCTCGACCTGCTCTCGGCCGCTGCCGACCACGACGATCTTGCGCGCGGGGCCGAGGCCTTCGAGCACGCCCATCAGATGATCCAGCATTGCGCGGCCGGCGATGGGGTGCAGCACCTTGTGCACGTCGGACTGCATCCGCGTGCCCTTTCCGGCGGCGAGTATGATGGCGGCAAACGGTGAAGGTCTGATCATGAAAGCCCCTATGCGGGTCGCCGATGCCACGGAAATCTTGCCATTTCCATAGGCCGGCCCGAAAGCCGGCACCGATGGAAGACTTTCCCTTCGACGTCGTCGCGTTCGACCTGGACGGCACCTTGGCCGACACCGCCCCCGATCTGGCGGCATCGCTGAACCATGCGCTCGAGCGGCTCGGCCGGCCGATGGTGCCGCCGGATTCGGTGCGGCACCTGGTCGGCCACGGCGCCAGGGCGCTGCTCCGCAAAGGGCTCGCGGCGAGCGGCGACGCACCCGAAGCCCTCGTCGACGAAGGCTTTCCTCTCTTCCTCGATTACTACGCGGCCAACATCTGCACAGGCACGGCCCCCTATCCCGGCCTCGAGGACTCGCTCGACGCTCTGCGCCGGCGCGGCGCCGCGCTTGCGATATGCACGAACAAGCCCGAGCGCCTCACCCACCTCCTGCTCGATGCCCTGGGCTGGAGCGGGCGGTTCGACGCGGTCGTCGGCGCCGACACGCTCGCCGTGCGCAAGCCGGATCCGGCACCGCTGCGGGAGGCGGTCGACCGGGCCGGCGGCGGCCGTGCCGTATTCGTCGGCGATTCGATCGTGGACGCGGATTCGGCCAGAGCGGCGCGCCTGAAGTTCGTCGCGGTCAGCTTCGGCTTCTCGGATCGTCCGGTCGGACAGCTCGGCGCCGATGCGATAATCGACCATTATTCCGAGCTGGCGGGGGTGCTGGAGCGACTGTGATCCGCCGGCGCGGAGCGCCTTGCCGAGGCGGACGTTCTCGGCACGGAGGAAGTGCATGCCGGACGACCCGACACCCGAGCCGAGCCGGACCGACCTGGCCGAAGATCGGACCCTGCTGGCCAACGAGCGCACCTTCGCCGGCTGGCTGCGCACCGCCTTTGCCGCGGTCGGCATAGGGCTGGGATTCCACGTCCTCTTCCAGCGGATGGAGCCGGCCTGGATACCGCGGGCCATGGCGTCGGTCTTCCTGCTGATCGGCATTGCCGTCGCGGTCGCGGCGGAACGGCGCGCCTGCGCCGTGCGCGACCGGCTGCAAACCCACATCGTCCAAAGCGCCAAGCCGATGAACCTGCGGCTCATCACGGCCGGCATGAGCGTGGCGACGATCGCCTTGCTCGTCGCGATATGGGTCGTGCCGATCGGCTGATCGCGCCGGACGCTCAGGCGGCAGGGGGCCGACGCTTGAGCTCGTCCCTTATTTCGCGAAGGACCGTCAATTCCTCGCTCGGCCCCGCCGCTTCGGCCTCGGCCCGTTTGCGCAACCGCGTGGCCACCCGCACCAGCTGGAAGATGATGAAGGCCAGGATCAGGAAGTTGACGACAGCGGTGATGAACTGGCCGTAGCCGAACATCGGCACGCCGGCCGCTTTCAGCGCGGCATAATCATTCATATCGCCGGTATAGTCCGCCGGGATCGGTCCAAGCCGGATGAAGTAGCTGCTGAAGTCCAGCCCGCCGAAGATCGCGCCGACCACCGGCATGATGACGTCGTCGGTCAGTGAGGTGACGATGGTGCCGAAAGCCGCGCCGATGATCACCGCCACCGCCAGGTCGAGCACGTTGCCGCGCGCCAGGAATTCGCGAAACCCTGCCATGTCCATCTCCCGCTTCGGATTGCCTCGCCCGATCGGGCGCGCCGGAGCGTAAACCGGGGCATCCGGCGAGGTCCAGAGTACCGCTCCCGAGCGTCAGGACCGCGCCTTGGCCCAGAGGTGGCGAGCGAGGAGCAGCGGGGGCATGCGCAGCCAGTGGGAACGGATGTAAAAGGCCAGGCGAAGCGCGGGGCGCACCGGCTGGCCCCAGCCGTTGCGGGCGAGCAAGCGGGCGGCGAACAGCCGGTCGGTGACCCGGTCCGGGCCGGCGGCCTGGCGGTCGACCGGTGTGCCGTAGAGCCGGGCCGCGAGCCGCAGGGACAAGGCGACCGACCGGCGGAGCTGATGGTGTTGCGCGCGCTCCGCCAGCGCGGGCCAGAATGCCGGGTCGGCAGCCACGAACTGCCGCACCAGCCGGTCTATGTCCCACAGGTTGCGAAGGCCGCCGGCCAGGTCGCCGTCGGCGAACAGGTGGGCGGCGGCATGGACGATCATGTCGGGCGGCGAGAGGATGCGAAGGCCGCTGCCCGCCCCGGGCGGCGATCCGGGGTCCAGCGCGACGCTGTCGGCGATCAGGGCTGCGGCGTCGGGCTTGGGCCGCGCCGTCTCGGGCAGGATGGTGTGATGCACGTCGATCATCCGATCGCGGGTGCGATGAATCAGCGGGGGAAGCTCGTGCATCCAGCGGCGATAATAGAGGTCGTCATAGCCGTCGGCTTCCTTGAGCCGTTCCCAGCCGGCGCCGATCAAGGCGGCCTCCACCGCCTCCAGGCTCGCCTTGGGAACGAGGATGTCGAGGTCGCCCACCGAGCGGCCGATGGCGGCGTCCAGCCCTGCGGCGTGGAAGGCGTTCCCCTTGAGCAGGACCAGCGGGACGCCCAGCGGTGCGAGGGCGCGCCGGGTCATCTCGGCCTCCCACAGCGCCTGGATCCGTGCCTGGGCCGAATCGCGGCGAGCCGCTTCCATGATGGCCTCGACCTTTTCCGGCAGGTCCCTGCCCTCGAGCCGGTAGGCCAGGCTGCCGATCAGCTGCTCGGCGCGGGCGGCGGCGATCAGCCCGTTCCAGTCGCCGTCGCCGGCACGGGCCGGGTCGCGAAGGGCGGCGATGAGGGCGTGGGCCGCGCTCATGCCGCCTCGGCCCATAGCTGCTCGACCATGTCGATCGCCGATTCGGTGTCGGGATAATCGATCGCCGCCGCAGGGCAGCCGCCGACCAGCCCGGTCAACGCCTCGAAGCCGGCGGCGCCCAGCGAGACGTAGTTGGTCGAAGCCTGGGTAAGGCGCATGAAGACTTCGGCCTGTCCGACCCCGCGAGCGGCCGCCGCCTCGCCGAAGCGAGGGAAAAGGACCAGGGCGGGCTGCGCCGGCTCGGCCATGGCTTCGAGCGCCCGCTCATTGGGGCGCATGTGGCGGATCGCCCCCTTGGGCGTGCCGTCGAGCCGCGGACCAAAACGCTGCGGCGCGACCTCTCTTTCCATGACGGTGATGGCGCCGTTCTTCAGGCTGATTGCGCGCGGAAAGGCGCGCAGGCGGCCGTCTTCCAGCCCCAGCAAGGCGAATTCGTCCCCCATCAGCCGCCACCCGCGCTCGCCGAGCAAGGCGGCGAGAGTGGACTTGCCGGCGCCGGATTCGCCGGTGAGGATCAAGGCTCTTCCGTCTTTCTCGACGCTCGCGGCGTGGAGCAGCAAATGGCTCTTCTGCCCGAGCGCCATCTGCAGGTTCATTCCCATCTCGGCGGCGAGCAGTCCATGGGCGAGCGACATCGGCGCCGCGTCGGGCAGGATATAGTCGCCCTGAATCGCGACGGACGGGCGGATCCAGCGCCGCCAGGGCTTTTCGGGTTCCAGCCGCACGGTGAAGTCGCAGACCCGCCCGGGGTCGGGATAGCCGGCATAAAGCCGCGCCAACGCCTCGATCGGCGAACGCCAGGCCGATCCGATCCGGAACGCGACGGGCCCGATCTGAAGCGAGAGGCTGTGCTTCACGTCCGCCTCACCAGACCGGCGGCTTCGAGCTCCTCGAGGCGCGCCTCGACCGCGTCGGCCGCCTCGTCACCTTCGAGATCGTACCAGGCGCGCATGCGGGCGACGACCTCGCCGGCATCCGCGGGACCGAGGCGCAGCGCCTCGAGGATCTGCGGCGCCGGCGGCGCGACGATGTGGGTCATCCCCGATGGCCGGTGAAAGAGGAGGGAAAGGCCGTCCAGCGCGACGGTGCGGACGCACTCCTCCGGATCGGCGACGTAGCGGGCGCCTGCCATGGAGCCCTCCGAGCCGCTAGCGCGGCATCTGCAAGGAGGCGTAGCAGGTGAAGCCGCTCATCCCCGCCTGCAGCCGGCGAATATAGTTGGCATAGGCCTGAGCGGATTGCGGATTGACGCCGGGCGGCGTGGAGCCGCGCAGCAGCAGCTTCGCCTGTTCGCCGGTCAGCGGCCGGAGGAGCGGCGGCGCCGCGCCCGGCGTGCCGGGTGCGACCAGGCTTCCGTCCGGAGCGACATAGCTGCCGGCGGCCTGCGGCCCGGGCACAGGTATTTCGCAATTGAGCACCGAGCCGGCGGTCTGCGCGAGCGCGGGCCTGATCGTCACGACCGTCGACGCCGCGGCGGCGCCGAGCGCGAGCACGGTGCGCCGGCTTGGAACGAACTTGCTGTCGTCGGTGCCGCTCATTCCTGCTCCACTACATGCGGGAGCCTTACATAAGGGTAAAGGCCGCACCCGCGCGACTGGTCCGGTCGCCCCCGTCCCGGATCGGGACGCGTGCGCCTGCGGAACGCTACGTCGCATTCCAGCAACGGTTCGTCCGACGCGGCCGGAACGTTGGCGGGATTCCGAGGCGCGGCGGAGAAAAATCGTTTCGCCGGCGTTTGTCTCCCGATTTTCCACTAGGAAGGAGCCTGACATGAAGACGGCAATATTCGCGGCTGCCCTGCTGCTCGGCGGCGCGGCCATCGCGCAGACGACCGAGGACACGACCGGCCAGACGGCCAATCAGCCGGCGGCGCAGCCCGCCACGCCGCCCCCGGCCGAGTCGACGACGCCGCCTTCCGCGCAGCCGGCCGCGCCCCCCTCGGCGACGCAATCGATGAGCCAGCCGACGACGACGCCCTCGAGCCAGCCGACGACCATGCCCGCCGCTTCCGGAGCGGGAACCGGCACCGTCGCCCCCAGCAACGAGTCCCCTGAGCGCGACGCGCGCGGGATCCCGGTCGTCTCGGATCCGGCCGAGGTGCCGGCCGGCGCCAACCAGGCCCAGCCGATCCCGCCCGGCGCGACCTTCACGCCCAATCCGAACCAGGCGCAGGTGTTCACGCCGCGGCCGGCGACGGAAGAATATCCGACCTGCTCGCGCACCGTGACCGACAATTGCGTCCAGTCCTACGAGCGGGGCCGCAGCCCGGAATGAGGGCCGGCTAGCCTGCTCCCGGCCTGCAGGCGGGCCTCCCCCGCCGCGGGCCGGCTTTGTCCCGAATCCGGCCGCCGAGCGCGGGAAAGGGCCGAAAGGCGCCCTTTCCCGCTGCTTTGCTTTCGCCTACCCGCCTTTCCCAGGGCAGCCGGGGAGGGAATTTTCGAATGACCACGCGTTTCGATGGCCGGGTCGCGATCGTCACCGGCGCCGGCGGCGGCCTCGGCCGCGCTTATGCGCTCGAGCTCGCCCGGCGCGGCGCGGCGGTGGTGGTGAACGATCTGGGCGGCAGCCGCGACGGCACCGGGGCCGGCGAAGCCGCGCTCCAGGTCGCCCACGAGATAAAGGCCTCCGGAGGCAGCGCGATCGCGAGCGGCGCCAGCGTCACCGACCCGGACCAGGTCGAAGCCATGGTCGCGGAGGCGAAGGCGAAATATGGCGGCGTCCATATCCTCATCAACAATGCCGGCATCCTGCGCGACCGAAGCTTCGCCAACATGACGATGGAGGATTTCCGCGCCGTCGTGGACGTCCACCTGATCGGATCGGCCAATTGCACGAAGGCGGTCTGGGCGACGATGCGCGAGCAGGCCTATGGCCGCATCCTGATGACGGGCAGCTCGACCGGCCTGTTCGGCAATTTCGGACAGGCCAATTACGGCGCCGCCAAGATGGGCCTGGTCGGACTTGCCCGCACGCTCGCGATCGAGGGCGCCAAATATGACATCAAGGTCAACACGATCGCGCCGACCGCGGCGACCCGGATGACGGAGGATCTGTTTCCGGCCGAGATGCTCGACCGCTTCCGCCCGGAGCTGGTCACGCCGGCGGCGCTCTTCCTGGTGTCCGACGCCGCGCCGACCGGCGCCATCGTCGGCGCCGGCGCCGGCGTGGTCCAGGCCGCCTTCGTGACCCTCACCCGGGGCGTGGCGCTGCGCGAGGACGAGCGAACGCCGGAGGGCGTCGCGGCCCGATGGGACGGGATCATCGACCGCCAGAACGAGATCGTGCCGCAGACCGGCGCCGAGCAGGCGATGGCGATCATCGAGCGGCTCCAGGGCGGCTGAAGCCGCGGCCGACCGAACGTCGACCGGGCCTGCAGCAGCAGTCGGGCCCGACGCGGTGAACCTCGGGCTTGGCAAGCGTGGCCCAGCAGGTCAGGACAGAGAAGCTGGGCAAATGCGGAGATGGAAGTGCCGCCAAGCATATTCTCCCAACTCCTGCGGGAGGCCCGGCGAGCCTCCCGCAGCCCGGCGGAAGCAGAGGATCTTTTTCAGACGGTCTGGCTTGCCGCTGTCGAGGCCGGCCGGGAAGATCTCTCCTGCCCCGCCAATCGCCGGTGGTTCGTCGGCGCGCTTCGCAAGCGCGCCGCGTTCGAAGCGCGTACCGCCGTTCGCCGGCGGGCCCGCGAGCAGCGCGTCCCCGCGGTGGACGCGCAGGGCAGCCAGAGTACGGAAATTCCCGTCCGGTTCGTGGAACAGCTTCCGCCGAGGCTCCGCACCACGGCGCTGCTGGTTCTGACGGGCCACAGCAAGAGCGAGATCCTTTGGCTGCTGCGGATCAACGACCCTGCCCTGCGCCAGCGCATCGCCGAGATACGGCGCCGTTGGCGGGCCGGCGGCGGCGGTTCGCTCGACGGCGTATCCGGGCTCAGCGGCTTCCTCGATTTCGGCATCATCCGGCGCGCGCTCCTGCGGGCGGCCCGCAGACCGGGCGTCGTGCTCGCCAGCCACGATCCCGACGGGCAGCTTTTTGTCGTAAGCACCTCACGAAAGGCCGGGCCCCGGCAACTGGGCAGCGTCTCGAACCGCTAAAGGAGCCGATTCATGTTCGCCAAATCCCGGCTGGGTGCCGTATGCTACTATGTGAAAGACGTCGACCGTACCGAGACGTTCTACCGGGACGTGCTAGGGCTGGCGGTCCAGCGGATGGATGACGACGGAGACGGCCATCCCTGGCTGACCGCGACGACGGCCAACGGCGTCGAATTGCTTTTCTTCACGCAGGAGTCGCGGCCGGGCAACACGCCGATCGTCGTGTTCGAAGTCGCGGAAGGCGGCATCGACGACATGGTTTCGGAGCTGGCGGACAAGGGCGTGACGATCGTGACGCCGGTCAGCCACGCGCCGGGAGGCTGGTCGGCGGAATTCGAGGATCCGGAGGGACATGTCCTTTCCATGTACCAGTCGGCGGACAAGCCGCGGAAACGCTGAGGGCGGCTGAAACGGCTGCGCCCGCTCGAGTAAGATAATCGAATCGGATCGGTGCGGTACGTAGATTCAGGAATTGCGCCCGCCCTGGATTCCGGCGGCGGACGTGGCTCACTCGGGTCCGCCGCAGGACCGACGCCGCCCTGCGCGAGATGGGCGCCGCCAAGAGCCGGATCGCCATGTTCACCGACGAGGTGAGCTATGCCGACAAGGCTTCGGCCAGCATGGCGATGAAACGACTGAATGTCTCGCGCTCGTCGGGCGCGTGATCGGGGTTGGCTTCGGTCACCGTCAGCGCGCACCAATTGGGGGCTGCGACCATCGGCGCAAGCGCCTCCGAAAGCGCCTCGAAGCTCAAGCCGTCGCAGCGCCGGACATTCTCTGCGATCGGGAAGTCGGTGAAGCTGAGCACATCGACATCGAGATGGATGAGAAGCCGCTTGTAGCGCGCACCCCAGGCCACCGCGCGTCGAGCCGCTGCGAGCGGATCTTCCTTCACCTGCGCAAGCTCTATCCGCTCCAGATCGAGCGCGTCCACGACCCTTGCCTCGGCAGGCGTGATATTGTCGGCGGCGAAATACAGAATATCGGTGGGAGCGAGCATCGGCCGACGCGGGCCGAGGCCGCTCAACTCCATCTGCGTGCCCGGCAGGTCGAGCAGATGGGCGACTCCGGTCCAGTCGAGTGCGCCGTCGCTCGTCTCCGGCGCATTCAGATCGACGTCGAGATCGATGTAGACAAGCCCGACCGAGCGTTCGTCGCGCAGCGCCCCGGCCACGGTGCCAAGCTCGACCGTGCAGTCGCCGCCGAGCACGAGCACGGCATCGCCGTCGGCCAATGCCTGCTCCACCCTGTCGGCCACGGCGGCAGCCGTCCGTCGCACGGCATCGAGATTCATAGCCTTGGGACGCTGCGGGTCCTGCCGCCAGCGGAAGCCCGGTACGTCGCCACGATCGTTCACCCGGAGCCCGGATTCCAGGAGCGCGGAGACCAGGCCATGGCGCCGGAAGGCGGCCGGGGCCTTCTCCTGCCCGGGCGCATAGGCACCGGCACTGGAAGGTGCGCCGACAAGACTAAGCGTCCGTGCCATTATCGTGCCCGCTTGTGCCTAGTCGAAATGCTCGATCCCGGCACCGACGATTTCGAGCCAGGCGTACTTGCGCTCTTCGTAGACCGAGTAGTTCGGCGGCGGAAATGCGTTGTCCGCGAATGCGCCCACCGGAACGGCGATCAGGTCGGGCTGCGACTCGGCCCTGTAGTAAGCGGTCGATCCGCAGGTGGGACAGAAATGAAAGGCGGCGATGTTCCGGCTGTCGCCACTCCCTTCCCAGATCCGCTCATCGCCCGATATTTCGACATCGTCGGTCCGGAATCGGGCCTGGGCCGCAATGCCGATCCGGAGCGCTTCTGGCAGTCATAGCAATGACAGACGGAGACGCGGACTGGCTCCCCCGCGCAGGCGACGGTCAGCTGGCCGCAACGGCAGCTCGCAATTCTCCTGTCATCCACGTTTTCACTCCTCCGTGTCCTAGCTCGCGCGAGACCGGATTCGGTCATCGGCTTTTAAATGGTGCCGAGGCCGTCTTGAAGCGCGCATCAACCGCCGCTCGCGGCCGCCCAGGCTTTGGTTTCCCGGCACGTGTCCATGGCCCGCTTGTAACCGTCCCGGCCCGTGACGCGCGAGATATAAGCTTCCTCGACCTCGCCATAGGCGATGCCTACGCCTCTCCTGGCCAGCAGCAGGGCATAGGCCACCGAAATATCGGCCGCAGTGAACGCCTCGCCGGAGAGATAGGGTGTCCGCGCGAGCTGCTGCGTCACCAGCTTTAGCCGGCTCTCGAAGCTTTCGAGCGCCCAGCGGGTGGTCCAATTGTCCTGCTCGGCCTCGGGCGCGAGTATGCGCGTTGCGACAATGGCGTTGATCGGGACGGCGAGGCCGGCTTCGCCGAGGTGAAGGAACTGCTGGTACAGGGGGAAGGCAGGATCGCGCGGCTCCGGCGCAAGCCGTGTCGGGCCGTAGCGCGCCATCAGATATTCCATGATGGCGATCGACTCGACCATGATGACGTCGCCATCCCGGATCGCCGGGATAAATCCGGCGGGATTGATAGCCAGAAACTCTGGATCGTTCTCAACGCCGGCAAGCAGGTCCACGGGCCGCAGCCGATTGGAAAGCCCCATCTCTTCCAGCAGCCAGACGACCCGGAAGCCTCGTCCCTCGCCGAATACGGTGATCATTGTCGAAATGCCCTCCTACCGCTTGCGTTTTGCAATTGGTTTCCGAATAGCTCGACCACTCCTGTTTAGCAAGCAGTAGGCGGCGGAGGATATCGGAGGACGCGCACCGGTCGGGCTGCCCGACCCACCCGCCTGTCGAGCCTCCGGCGAATGTTCACGAGCGGCTTCGGTTCGCATGGACCGCCAGGCAACCGGCGTCAGCGAATCACGTCGCAGAAGAGATGCGTCACCCCGCTCGGGCCCGCCTCGACGCGGGTGCGTTCCAGGCGGATTGGCTCGGGCTCAAGCTGGTCGAACAGGCGAATGCCCTGTTCGAGCAGCAGGGGAATGTCTGTTCCGGGTGGAAAGCGGACACTCCCGCCGCAATTCTCGCCGCTCAGGGGATAATGACGCCTTGCGGCTGCCAGATGTCCTCGGTGGGCAAGATCCCCTTGCCCATGACTTCCAACCGCTGCGGCTTTAGGCGGATCAGCGCAAGATCGTTGGGGTAATCTGGCCATAACGCCCGATACCTCTCACTGGGCCCGCGGGCAGCGATGCTCTCTGCGTCCGTGTGAACCGACGCTAAGCCCATGAAGCTGGCGTAATAAGCATTCTCGTGATTGTTGGGTGTGTCATCAGAGCCGAAGTGTAACGTCGCCTTCGGATTAGCGGCGATCTGCCGGGTCTTGCGGCTCCCACGGCGAGTCGAAATCCAGAGGCTCCAATCTTCGAGCGGGGCAGCAACTCCCACCGGACGCGCCCGTGGCATGCCATGCTCGTCTACAGTGACCAGGACGCCGATATAATCCTCTCGGATGATCTCCCGCGCGGCGGCCATTATCGTGGCGGAATCGTCGACCCGATAAAGATCGTCTGACGCTTCTTGAGTAACCAGCCCCTTCGCAGCACCGCCCGCAAGCACGGTTGCAAGCCCGGCAGCTGATGCACCGAGGATTAGCTTGCGCCGACCGAGCTCCATCGCGCACTCCTCATTCTCGACACGGTGTATGCTGATCGCTGAAGCGTTCGAGCACAAGAGCAATCAGCGCTCTACGAGAGCACCGCCGTCGGCCCGGAGGCTAATGTCCGCTTTGGGTCGGAAGCGGACTTAGCTGTATCGAATGAACGAACGTCCGGTTTTCGGCGCAAGAGCCAGTGATCTGGACGGCTGATCTGGGCGCAATCCCGCTATTCGCGACCGAGGGCTCCAGCCAGTCAATGCCCGACGGGCCCGCTCTCCTGAAGCTCATGCCACAAGGCTTCGGCCACGGGTCCGTGCGAGCCATCGCGCCTCCGAACTGCCGCCAGCGTCTCGACTCGTCCGGGCAGGTGCTCGCTAGCGATGGAGATGAGACGTCCGCCGCTCAGGTCTTCCCGGATGAGCCAGTCGGGAAGGTGCCCCCAGGCGAGGCCGTGAAGGATGAGCTCCCGTTTCATGGGGTGATCCGGCGCGGAGCATCGGTGCGCGCCTTCGACCAGGAAATAGTCCTCGGGCCACTGGCGCCGGGCGGTGTCGCGGATCACGCACTGGGTGAATGGGCGCAATATGCGCGGCGTGACATCCGCCGTGCAGCCCGGCGGCAGGAAACCCGGGGCGACCACCGGCACCAGGCCGACCTCGAACAAAGCGACCTGCTCGAGGCGCGGGTCGAAAGGGTCGGCGCGGTGGAAGACCAAGTCGGCCTCGCCCTCCAGCAGCCGTTCGAGCGGACCGCCTACCGCTTCATATTCCAGGTGCAGCCGCGTTCGCGGCCGCGTTGAAAAGAAGCGGCTGAGCCAGGCGAGAATCGGTGAGCGCGGGCACAGATCGCCGATCACCACGCGCAGGATCGTTTCCTCGCCGCTCGCGAGCTGGGAAGCATAAGTGCGCAGCTGCTCCAACTCCCGCAGCATCAGCTCGGCGCGCGCATGGAACATCCGCCCCGCCTCCGTCAGGCGGACGCGGTAGCCGCCGCGGTCCAGGAGGGTGAGGCCCAGATGCTGCTCGAGGCGGGCGACGGCCGCGAAGACGGAAGGGTGCGACCGGTTGAGGGCCGATGCAGCCGCCTGGAAGCTGCCTTCGGTCGCGACGGCGCTGAAGCAACGCAGGTCGTGGAGCTTCAGTCCATCCATTGTCGAAAAACCCTACAGAGACTGGCCGATCTTAGTAATTTTCCTGTTGAAGGCCAAGCGGTAGGCAGCCGGGACGACGACCAACCAATCAGGAAGAGGCGCAGAGACGATGACCGACACCTGCTTCATGACCACGGGCGACAATTGCCGGATCGCCTATCGCCTGGAGGGCGCGGAGGACCGGCCGGTGCTCGTCCTCTCCAACTCGATCGCCACCAACCTGCATATGTGGGACGGCCAGATGCCGGAGCTGGCCCGCGCGTTTCGGGTGCTTCGCTACGACATGCGCGGCCATGGCCTGTCGGACGCTCCCGGGGGCCCCTATTCGCTGGACCGGCTCGGCCGCGACGTGGTCGAGCTGCTCGACGCATTGGGGATCGCACGGGCGCATTTCTGCGGATTGTCGCTCGGCGGCTTCGTCGGCCAGTGGCTCGGGATCCACGCCCCGGAGCGGATCGACCGCCTCGTCCTTTCCAACACCTCGCCTTACCTCGGGCCTGCGCCACAATGGGACGAACTGATCCGCACATTGCTCTCCGCGCCGGACATGACCACCACGGCGGACATGTTCATGCGGAACTGGTTTCCCGACCGGATGCTCCGCGGCGCGAACGCGACCGTCGACGCATTTCGGTCGATGGTGCTCGGAACCTCGCCGCAGGGCCTGGCGGGCTGCTATGCGGTGGTCCGCGACTGCGATCTTCGCCGAACCCTCCCCCTCGTCACCGCTCCCACCCTTGTGATCGGGGGGAAAGACGACAAGGTCACGCTGGCAAGCCATAGCGAAGAGATCGCGGCGGCCATCCCGGGCGCTCAGCTCGTCCTATTGCCGGGCGTGCACCTGCTGAACGTCGAGCTCCCCGTCGAATTCCTGGGTGCGGTCATGGCGTTTCTGACGGCGGATTGCGGGTAGGCGGCGGCTCTTCATCGGCGGACATGAGCCTTTCGCGGGGGCGCACACGGCTTCGCGAACAGGGTGACAGCGCGACGTTCGCCGCGCTGTCTTCTTCACGAACGCCAATACCTCCTGATATGGGGCCTGGATGCTGAGTCGACGGACAATGTTGCAGGCTGCGGCGGGGGCGTTGCTCGTGCCGGCAGGCGCGCGTTCTGCGGTGCTTCCTGCGAGGCGCAAGCCCCGCAGGCTGAGGCGGGGCGACATCGTCGGCCTCGTGGAACCGGCCGGCTTCACCGCCGACGCCTTCGATCTCGAGCTGGTCCTCGAGACGGTTCGGGCCATGGGGCTGGTGCCGCGCCCGGCGCCCCACCTTCTCGGCCGCTACGGCTATCTCGCCGGCCAGGACGAGGAACGGGCCGGCGACGTGAACGCGATGTTCGCCGATCCGGAGGTGCGCGCCATCTTCGCGGTGCGTGGCGGCTGGGGCTGCGCGCGCGTGCTGCCGCACCTCGACTTCGACGTGATCCGGGCCAATCCGAAGCTCCTGGTCGGGTTCAGCGACATCACGGCGCTCCACCTGGCGCTCGCGGCCCGCACCGACTGCCCGACGATCCACGGCCCCAATGCCAGCAGCGCCTGGGGGGAGCTTTCCTGGGACTCGTTCCGCCGGCTCGTCTTCGACGCCGAGGCGCCGACATGGCGCACCCCTGCCGGCACGGAGAATCGACTGGTGCAGCGCAGCGGACGAATCCGCACCTTCCGCCCGGGCCGCGCGACCGGTCCCCTGATCGGCGGCAATCTCACCGTGCTGGCGGCGTTGGTCGGCACGCCCTATCTGCCCAGCTTCGACGGCGCGATCCTGTTCCTGGAAGATGTCGACGAGGCGCAATATCGGATCGACCGCATGTTGACGCAGCTCGCCCTCGCCGGAATCCTGGGGCGCGTGGCCGGCGTGGTGTTCGGCCAATGCACCAACTGCGCCTCCCAGGGGCCGTCCCTGGGGGGATTCACGCTTTCCGAGGTTCTCGACCAGCATTTCACCCCGCTCGGCGTCCCGGCCTTCCAGGGGGCGCTCTTCGGTCACGTCGCAGACCAGTTCAGCCTACCGGTCGGCGTGCGCGCGGAAATCGATGCGGAAGCGGGAACGATCCGAATCCTGGAGCCGGTGGTAGCCTAGAGCGGCACGCCCGAGCGGGTCACGCCCCCATTCCAGACCTTCGTCGTCGCATTGATATTGCGAAGCCGCTTCCCGCTTTGCCCATGATGCTCCAGCGGGCGCGCTCGGTTGCCGTCGGCAAAGGCGCACGCCACGAAACGGGCGTCCTCGCCCGACGCCCGACGTCAGTACAGGTTGCCGGCGTTCGTTAGCCGCCTTCAGAAATGCGAGGCGGATCAGTACGCGACTATCGGGCCGAGAGAAGGTCGGTCAAGATCGTCTCCAGCTGATGCGGCTGATAGGGTTTGGTCAGGATCGGTCGGTCGCCATAGCCCTCCCGCATGCGGCCGGCATAGCCAGTCGCGAAGATGAACGGCACGCCCATCCTGGCGAGCGCGTCGGCCACGGCATGCGTTCTGTCCCCGTTCAAGTTCATGTCCAGCATCGCGATGTCGAAGTCGTTCGAGGCGATCAGATCCAAAGCCTGTTCGACCGACGCCGCGGCGGTTACCGCCGTGCAGCCAAGATCCGCCAGCAGATCCTCGGTCAGCATCAGCACGAGCATTTCATCCTCGACAATGAGGGCGCGCCGTCCTGCCAGTAACTTACTCATTGCGGGCGCCGCGCGGCGCCGGAATGTCGATCGTGCAAACCAGTCCCGCCGAACGATAGTCGAGGTCTACCGAACCTTTCAGTTCGTGAGCGAGGCCGCGTTCGATCACCCTGGATCCGAAGCCTTTTCGTGTCGGCGGCGTCACTGGCGGCCCGTTCTTCTCGCGCCAATGCAGGATCAGCCGGCGTCCGCTGGGCGACGGCAGAATCGTCCAATCGACCGTTATGCAGCCATGGTTGTTGGAGAAGGCGCCATATTTGACCGCATTGGTCGCGAGTTCGTGAAAAGCGATGCCCAGCGCCAGTGCCGCGTTTGGAGGGAAGCGGATGTTCGTCCCGGTGATGACGAACCGCTCCTTTCGTCCATTGGCGATCCCGAACGGCTCGAGCGCCGCGACGATCACGTCGTGGAGACCGGCGCTTTGCCAATTCTCCCGGGTCAATAGATCGTGCGAGCGCGACAGCGCGAACAGCCGTGATTCGATGGACTCCCGGATCACGGCGGGATCGGTCGCGTTGCGAAGCGCCTGCGAGACGATCGACTGCACCGTCGCCAACGTGTTTTTGACCCGATGGTTAAGCTCGTCGATCAGCATGCGGGACTGCGCCTGCTCGTCCTTGTGCCTGGTGAGATCGGTGAACGAGGCGAAATGCTGGATCACAGCGCCGCTTACGTCCCGGACCGGGCTGATGAAGATGGAGGCCCAGAATTCGGTGCCGTCCTTGCGCCGATAGCGGATTTCCGAACCGCTGTGCTGATCTCCCGTGAATTCGCGTTCGATTCGCGTCAGCGCCACCTTGTCGGTGCCGCGCGCCATGAGGAAGTTGAAGCTTTGCCCGAGCACCTCGTCGCGGCTGTATTTGGTCAGCTTCAGGAAGCTGTCATTGGCGAAGATGATGGGATTGCCCGGCTCCCTGGCGTCGGTGAACACCATCGGCATCCGCGTCTCCTCGGCGGCAACGACGAACGGGCCGAGTTCCTCGCGGAAATGTTGAACTTCGGCTTCAGCCGCTTCCTGCTCGCTCGAGCGGTTCGTCATCTTAATTCCTAAAGGAAAGGTGACGGCGGGATGTTTCTGCCGCCGGTCATCGTCACGCGTGCAGCGACAGGAGGTCCTTCCCTGACAAGCACTACGCGGTAAATGCCAAGATGCAAAGACGGTGCCGAAATCGAGCATCGGGCAAGAAGAAATCCCGACCTGGGGGATAGGTGGTCCCACAGCCACGCCCGTGCCCGAGTTGACAGCGTCTCAGCTTGAACCGTCGTCGTCCGGCCGGAAGGTTCGTATCTTTCGGCCGCCCTGCCACAGCTCCGTGACCGTCGCTCGATTCAGCTATCGGGAGTCGCGCAAAGCCTGTGCGTCATTGTCTGCCTGGAAATCGTCGACTCCAACGAAGCCGTTATCCCCCACGTGATATAGCCGGTAATAAGGCATTCTAGCTCCCGGGTTCAGGCGGGAGCGCGACAATTGGTCTCTCAGGCACCCGCGGGCCGATACGGAGCGGGCGATGGCCGACCATAGCAGGTCTGGCGGCGAATGACCCGCGATGATCTTCACGGCGTCAGAAATGGGTCAGCCAAGGTGAATGTCAGGATTGGGAACATGCCTGTCGTTCAGCCGGAGCAGATCAGGACATCCAAGGGCGCGCATGAGCGCTCGCCGGCCGGCACCCATTCGTCATGCCTGGGCGCTGATTGCGATTCTGGACGACCCGTCGCCTTGCCGGGACAGCGGCACGCCAAGCCGCCGGCGACAGCGAAGGGTGGCCGGGAGATATCGTGATGCTGCCGGTCGATTTTCGCCGCCGGCCGACGCCATCATGCTATGTGATCATGGGAGCGGCGGGCGTATGGAACTGACAGGAGCAGTACGGCATGGAAGCAACGCACGCCACGAAGACGCTCGAAGACAAGGTCGACGAGACGAACCGGCTTCTCGGAGCGTTACTCAAGGAAATCAGCGCGCTGAGGGGCCAGCTGGTCCCGGACCAGCCCAAGACGGCCAGCGAACTGCTCGATACGAACTTCAGAGAATGATCGAGTCGCCGGCCGAGGCAACCACCGCCGGCCCGCGCCCCTCCGGAGGAATAACGGCGCCCTTTCGTTTCCGAACCTGGGCGAGCGGCGGCCGCCCCGACTATCGAACATCCGGTCCAAGACGGAGGAAGTCCCATGAGTGTTCGCAAGTTCGCCCTGGCCGACGCATCATTCGAGCGGTCGCCTGGGCAGGATGGGGAGGTGTTCACAGGCAATCTCGTCGACCAGCGCCATGGCGGGCCGGTCACCATCGGCTTCGGCCGCTACGGCCCCGACCAGAGCGTCGACGAATCGATCGCCGTCGACGACGTCATGGTGGTGCTGGAAGGGCGGCTGTCGGTCTCGACCGGCGCCACCACCGTCACGGCCGGTCCGGGCGAGATCGTCTATATGCCCAAGGGCGAGTCGGTCACCATCCGTTCGCATGAGCAGCGGGCGATCACAGCCTATGTCACCTATCCGCACTGGCAGGAGGCGCTCGCGTGAACCGTCCCGCCAGCACCAGCAGCACGCCGGGCCGAGGATCGGCTTTCGGGCGGCTGCTGCGAGCCGGGTGAGGCCGGGAGAGGGCCGATCGGGCGCCGCGTGTGTTCGACTCTCGGCCTGCGCGGCGGCTACGCGCCTCCGACTGCGCGAGCGCAAAGGTAGTTGCGGTCCGCCGCAGGGTGCCGGCTACGGTCAGGGCGACCTCGAAGGTCGATGCCCATCAATCCGGCCTGCCTGCACTGGTCGCCGAGGACACCCCACGGCTCACGACGGTTCGTATCTATGCCTCTAATCGTCTCCAGGCGAACTTGCGGCAGTTAGAGCGCCGCAAGTTCGCCGCACCGGAGGTTCCTCAACCCGCCGTTCGGCCGGCCGGGAAGAGTCCTTGCTCCTGCATGCCTTCGATCACGTCCGACGCGACCCGGGCATTATATTCGTCGACGGTGCCGATCACCTCTCCGCGCTTGTTCAGCATGACCGCCGGAGCGGTAGAACCAGCCTGGACCAGACGAATATAGACCGGGTCGGGATAGAGATGATTCGACGCACCGTTGCTGGCGTCAACGACGCCGCCAATAATGCCGCCGGCGAGGACATTCCCGACGACGCCTCCGCCGGTCCGACTTTGAATATAGACCTCTACCGGCTCATAGCCAGCGAGGGTGAACGTGACCATGGAGTCATCGCCGCGCTTCATACTATATTGACACGGCGTCTCGCAGGTCAGTCCGTTCACCAGCGTGATCGTCGCACCGCTGGGATCCGACTGAAATTCCACTGGTTGACTGGTGCCGTTCATCACAGTGGCACAGCCACCTAGCCCCGATGCGATCGGAATCATCGCGCAAGCCAGAATATATTTCTTCATGATATCCCCCCTAGAAATCCCCGCCTTCCTCTTAAGCCGACAAATCTCTCCCGGCAAAGAGGAAGTCATTCGAGATCTCATGCTTGTCCGGGAAAATGCTTTCGATTTCCTGAAACGGAGTGAAGCGCTACGCGGATGCGGGTGGGGCATCTTGCCGGATTCCGCTCGAGGAGGCGTGGATCGGGGTGCGAATGCCGTGAGGGCGCGGCCTCTTCCCGGTACCGGAGATCAGTGCGGCGCGGGCGGGACCCGTTGGAACTGCGACACCCCATCGGCGATGTCGTAATAGTCCCCCTTCTCGGCCGTGTGGACATGCACGGCCAATCGAGTGCGGGTCGGCTGGTCGAAGGCGCCCATCGCAATACCGGTCCAGTCGCGGTCGATCGGGTCCCAGAATAGAGACGAGCCGCAGGTCGAACAGAAGCCTCGCCGGGCCCGTTCCGAGGATCGAAACCAGCTGACATTCTCCTCGCCATGGATGGTCAGGGAGGACCGGGGCACGTCAGTCGAGACGAAGAAATGGCCCGAAAATTTCCGGCAGGCTGTGCAGTGACAGCCATCCGGGCCGGGGAGCGCCCCTTCTACCTCGAACTTCACCGCGCCACAAAGGCAGGATCCCGTGTGCATCCCGATCATCCGGCTACCGCTCCAGCGCATCTCCTAATCGCGCCGGACGCCAGGCGGCAAGCGACCGCTGGCTTGCGCGGCCCGCCGGCGAACATGCCGCCCCAGGCAGGATCCAGGGCGAAACACCGACTTCGGCGCGGAGCACCGCGCCTGGTGAGTCGTTGTCTCGCCGATGGCAAAGCAGTCGGATCACGCCGAGGCGGCAGGGCGAGCCTTTCGCGAGAGGGTCGAGGCGCTTCCCTTCGGGATGGGCCCGCTCATCCTGGGGCATTTCGATGCGGACGGCCTTTCGGCGGTAGCGATCCTCGCCCGCGCCCTGGAGCGGCTGGGCCGGCCAGCCGAAATCCGCCTGGTCGGCAAGGGAGAGAATCCGTGGTCCCCGGCGATGCGCGAAGAGCTGGCGCGCAGGACGCCCGCAGGACTCATCATCGCCGATCTCGGCGTGCGCGAGGGCGAACCCGTTCCGGGCGTTCCGACGATCGTCATCGATCATCATGTGCCCACGGGCGTTCCGGGCGAGGCGCTCGTGATCAGCGGCAACGGGCTTGACCCCGAGCCGACTTCATCCTTGCTGGCTTATTGGTGCGCCGTGGGCTCGGGCCCCGCCGAAGACCTTCTCTGGCTCGCGGCGCTCGGACTCATTGGCGACATGGCCGAGGATGCAGGCTTTCCCGAGATGGCCGAGGCCCAGCGGCGCTACGGAAAGACGGCCCTTCGGGAAGCCGTTTCCCTGATCAACGCGCCCCGACGAGCCGCGGCGGCCGATGCACGGCCCGCCCTCGCCCTGCTGATGGCCGGCGCGGGGCCCAAGGACGTCACTTCCGGGAGATATCCGGAAACGGCGGAACTGCTCGCGGCCAGAGCGGAGGTGAGAGAAGCCCTGAACGCCGCCAAAAAGATCGGCCCCAAGATACGCGGCGACGTCGCGTTGATCCGCTTCGCTTCGCCTTGCCAGATCCACCCGCTGCTGGCGCAGCAATGGCGGGCACGGCTCAAGGACAAGATCGTGCTCGCCGCCAACACCGGATACCGGCCGGGCTGGGTGCATTTCGCCGCGCGAACGGCAGGCGACACGAACCTGATTCGATTCCTCGCCGGGCACCGCCCCGCCGGCGCCGACGAGAATTACGGCAGCGGCCACATCAAGGCGACCGGCGGCGCGCTGCGTCCGGCGGACTGGAACGCGTTCGCCGTTCGGCTCGGCTTTCCCGAGGCGCAGGTGGAAGCATGAACGAGCCCAACCCACCGCGTCCGCTGAGGCTCGGCTTTCCGGTGAAGGTCATCGGCAAGCCCGGCCTGAAGAGCAACGACAGCAGGCGCTGGCAAAACGAGCCCCACCTCAAATGCTCACTGCAGCATGTGGACCAGATCCTCGACTATCTGCACCGGATTGGGATCGACATGTACCGGCTGAGTTCGGATCTCGCGCCTTACGCTACGCACCCGGACATGCCGCAGTTCCACGACATGGTGGCGCAGAGCGACGCCGAGCTTGCCGCTTTCGGCCGCAAGGCGCGGCAATATGACATCCGCCTGTCCTTCCATCCTTCGCAATATGTGCTTCTGAACAGTCCCGATCCGAAGCTCACCACCAAGAGCATCTGGGACTTCTCGTCCCAGGCGGAGATGCTCGATCGGATGGGGATGGGGGACGATGCGGTCCTCGTCACGCATGTCGGCGGCGTTTATGGCGACAGGGAGGCGAGCCGCGCGCGCTGGATCCGCGGATGGGAGCAATGTCCCGATCATGTGAAGCGGCGACTGGTGCTCGAGAATGACGACATCAGATTTTCGGCGGCCGACGTGCTCTGGATACAGGAACGGACCGGAGTCCGGCTCGTCTTCGATTATCAGCATTTCTGGTGCCTCAACCCCGAGCGGCTGGAGCTGCGCCCGACGCTCGAGCGCTTCCTCGCGACCTGGACGGAGGGCGTCAGGCCGAAGATCCATTTCTCTTCGCCCCGAACCGAGATGCGTGAGGTGAAACGGGCGATCTCGGCCAAGGATCGCGACCGCGCCAAGGCCGGCGGAAAGGAGAATAAGCGCGAGCTGACCAAGGCGCCGGTCAAGGCCTCGTCGCGGGTCAAGACGGTTCTCGTGCCGCCGATCTGGACGGGCCATGCGGATTTCACCAACCCCTTCGAATTCGCGACCTTCATGCGCATGGCCGAGGGTCTGGAATTCGACGTCATGATGGAAGGCAAGGCCAAGGACGTCAGCCTGCTCAAGCTGCGGCCGGATCTGCTGCGCTTCGCGCCCGACGTGGCCGAGCGATTCGGCATCTTTCCCTCGGAGGCCGATCGGCTCGTCCAACAGGAGAAGGCATTGGAGAAGGGCGTAGCGGCCGAAGACGAGCCGGACGTGGACGAAGGGTCGGAGCGTCCGCTGCCGGCCGAGGCTGCGGAATAGGCGAAGAGCGCCGCGAGTCGATCGGGAGAAGGAGATCCAGGTGCCGCTGACCGCAATCGCACTGAATTGCAGCCTGAAGTCGCGCGAGGGCGAGACCTCGTCCACCGACAAGATGATCGGCCTCATCGCGACGGCCCTGGCCGCCCATGACGTCCAGTTCACCGAAACCATCCGAGTCGTCGACCATGACGTGAAGCCCGGCGTCACGTCGGACGAAGGCGAGGGAGACGCCTGGCCGGACATCCGCCGGCGAGTGCTTGCCGCGGACATTCTCATCTTCGGTACACCGGTTTGGCTGGGGCAGATGTCCAGCGTCGCCAAGCGGACCGTCGAACGGATGGACGCCTTCCTGAGCGAGACGGACGAGCAGGGCCGCATGCCCAGCTACGGCAAAGTGGCCGTCCTCGCCGTCGTCGGCAACGAAGACGGCGCGCACGGGATCAGCGCCGACCTTTATCAGGCGCTGAACGATACCGGCTGGACCATCCCGGCAGGCGCCGTCTGCTACTGGGTGGGCGAAGCGATGGGGAAGACCGACTTCAAGGAATTGCAGGCCGTCCCGGAAAAGATCCGATCGACGGCGACGATGGTCGCCTCGAACGCAGCCCACCTGGCGCGGCTCCTGAAGGAGGCCCCCTACCCCGGGACCGAAGGCTGAGAGGCTCGCGTCTCAGCTCCGCTTGCGCAGCTCGGCCGGCCTGTGTGCGGCCTCGGCGCCGGTCTTGTCGCTTTTGACCAGATATTCGGGATTGTCCCTGGAGGCGGCGACCTTGTGTTTCTTGATATGGATCTCGGACGTCAGCTTGCGCTCGACCGTTCCCTTCACCTCACCCTGGCTGCTGTCCCAAGCGACCTTGTCGCCCTTCTTGAACTGCGTCATCGTTGCTGCCTTCCATCTTCCTCCGGCCCGAGCCGTGCGGCACGTCAACAGACCGTCGACGTGGCTGTTCCGAGGGGGCCTTGGCAGTGGACCGCCGACCATGCGCCTTCGGCCTGGGCCCCGTCGCCGATCTTGCGGGGTCAGCGGTTGCCGGGGCCGGGCGCCGGGGCGGGCGGCGCGTCCATGCCTTCGAAGAAACCCGTGGCGCGCGGCGGGAGGCGATCGTCGAGGAACGGTGTGGCAAGCTCGGCGATCCGCTCCGCCTCGGCCATGATGCCGATGTGCGACGTGGCCGGAAGGATCGCCAGCCGCGCGCGTGGCGCCCCCGTGAGGAAGCCTCGCGCCGCCGCCTCCCTGTCCCCGCCGCCGCGCAGCTTGAACAGTTCGATCGCGTGCTCCAGCGCCACCCCGTCCGCGTCGCCGACGATGATCATCGTCTTGTCGTCGATCGCGCGGACGGCTTCGTCGGAGGCGGCGTAATCCTGCTCTTCCAGGGCCAGGACCTCGCTGACGAAGGTGGCGAACTGGTCCGGGTTGGGCGAAAGCCGCCGATATTCGGCCTCGATCGGCGATCCGGCGAACATGGCGGGCGTTGCCTGCGCCATCGCCTGGAGCACTTCGGGATACCAGCCGTCGCGCCGAGACGTACCGGCCAGGATGATCTGCTTGCCCACCCGGTCCGGATGGCGGCTCGCCATGAAGAGGGCGGTGGTGGCGCCCATCGAATAGCCGAGCACGTCGGCGCTCGGCACGTTCAGCGCCGCCAGCACGGCCGCGGCATCGTCGGCCATCAGCTCATAGGTGATTGGTCCCGGAGTTTCGCCGGAGCGGCCGTGGCCGCGGGCGTCGATGGCGATCACGGGGCGGCCGGCGGCGAACGGCCCGAAGATCGGCTCCATCGTGTCCCCGGACATGAACGAGCCGTGCAGCACCAGGAGCGGCGTCTTGCCCGAATCGAGATCGCCGTACACCTGATAGTGGATCCGTCCGCCCTCGACCTCGGCATAGCCGGTACGGGTCGGCGAAAGTGCGCGCGTTTGCCCACTGGTCTCGTTCGCTCCCGCGACCGAGTTTTGCGCCAGATTCTGCGAGCCTGCTTCGCAACCGGCGAGCGTGAGCGAGATCGTTACCGCGGCCAAAATTCGCCGATATGCCTTTGCACGGGTCATCATTCCATCTCCTCGTAGCGCAGTCGGCCTCATCGGCCCGACATCGAAGCGACGAACGGGATTGTCGGAAATCGACATGGTACCGAAGATTTCTTTTCGACGGTCGAGGCGCAGGGCGCAATGGCCGCTGCCATCTCAGTATGGACCTGACCCGCAGAATCATGGTGTATTGCTGCAGTGACACACCTATGGTATGTCGGCCCAAACAGGTGGGAGAGGGCCGATGTACAGCGAGAGCGACCTCGAGGCGGCGGTAAGCGCCGGGGTGCTGACGCCGCAGCAGGCGGCAGGTTTCAGGGACCATGTCGCGTCCAGCCGGCACGTGCCGGCGGTGGACGAGGAACATTTCCGGCTCTTGACCGGCTTCAACGATATCTTCGTCGGAATCGCGACGGTGATCCTGCTCGTGGCGGTGGGCTGGATCGGCTATTCCGTTCCGCCGCATGTCGAGGGCGACGGGCCGACACCGTTCATGGGCCTGTTCGTGGCGATCACCGCCTGGGGGCTGGCGGAGTTCTTCACCCGCGAGCGGCGAATGGCTCTGCCCAGCATTCTGCTCCTGCTCGCCTTCGTCGGTGGCGTGTTCGCCTTCTCGCTCTTCACATTGGTGCTGATGGTGGGCGAAGCACGCTTCGAGAACGATGAATCGCTCGCCGCGACGGTGATGGCCGCGGCCGCCTTGCTCCCGGCGGTCGCCGCCTGGGTGCATTGGCGCCGCTTCAAGGTGCCGATCACGGTCGCCGCCGGCGTGGCCGCGCTCGCGGCGCTGGCGCTCGCCTTGATCCTCGCGGCGGTCGCCGCGACACCGGCGGCCGAGACGATCGTCCTGGCCGCGGCCCTGATCCTCGGCGTCGGCATATTCCTGTTCGCGATGCACTGGGATTCGTCCGATCCGCGGCGCGAGACGCGCCGCTCGGACGTCGCCTTCTGGCTGCACCTGCTCGCCGCGCCGATGATCGTCCATCCGATCTTCACCCTGCTCGGCCTGACTCAGGGGACGGCATCGCTCGGCGAAGCGACGATCGTCGTCCTGCTCTACATCGTGCTCGGCCTGGCGGCGCTGGCGATCGACCGGCGGGCCCTGCTCGTCTCCGCGCTCGCCTACGTGCTCTACGCGCTGAACAGCCTGTTCCGCGAATATGGCGCGGTCGAGCTCAGCGTCGCCTTCACGGCCCTGATCATCGGATCGGCCCTGCTGCTGCTTTCGGCCTTCTGGACCAATGCCCGGCGGGCGGTGGTTCGTCCGCTCCCCGAGGGCCTGCGAGGCAAGCTGCCGGTGGTGGACCGGGTATCGCCGGGGATTGTGGCGGCTTAGGGCGACCTAGTTCGCCACCACCTTCAGCAGGCGCCGCTCGATCGGGGCGAGGATGGGGCCGAGTTCGTGGCCGCGACGCAAGACCTGGCCGGCTTCGCCGATCAGGGTCCAAGGCCCCTGGCGCGCGCCGGGGCGCTTCTCGATGCGGCATTCGGGACGATCGGCGCTGCGGCGGAACGCCCAGAACGAGGCGGCGTCGGGCCGCAGCTCGATCGCATAGTCCTTCCACAGCCCGGCCGCGACCATCCGGCCGTACAGCTCGACGATGCGGTTGAGCTCGCTTCTCGAAAAGCCGGTCTGTTTCCCCTGCCCTCCCTGAGCCGCGGACGGGAAAGGGAGGACGGTGCCCATCAGGCGCGGCTCCGGTCGCCGGCGCTGCGCCCCTTCGGGGCCACTCTTTTGGCCTGGGTCTCCTCGATCAGCTCGGCAAGGCGCTTGCGAAGCTGCTCGACCTCGCACTGGAGGATCTCCAGCTTCTGGGTCGCCGGATCGTAGACGTCGGAACAGGGGGTGCCATAGGGAAGGAAGCTCTTGGAGCTTTCGCCGGCGTCGACCAGGGTCGAGCGGGCGGGAATGCCCACCATCGTGGCGCCTTCCGGCACGTCCTTGGTAACGACCGAATTGGCGCCGATCCGCGCGCGGGGCCCGACCGTGACCGGCCCGAGCACCTGAGCGCCGGACCCGATCACGACGCCGTCGCAGATGGTCGGATGCCTCTTGCCGCCGATCCCTTCGTGCGGGGCGGTGCCGCCCAAGGTCACGTGCTGGTAGATGGTAACGTCATCGCCGATATCGGCTGTTTCACCGATCACCACATAGCCATGGTCGATGAAGAAGTTGCGGCCGATCGTCGCGCCGGGATGAATGTCGATCCCGGTCAGCATTCGCGACAGGTGGTTGACGAAGCGGGCAAGGAAATAGAGCTCGCCGCGAAACAGCCAGTGGGCGAGGCGATGCATGCCGAGCGCCCAGACGCCGGGATACAGCAGGATCTCCCACCGGGTACGCGGCGCGGGATCGCGCGCCTTGATCGAATCCAAATAGGTGACAAACCCGGATGCCATAAGCGGGCGCTTTCTCCGTTACGGTCCAGAGATAGTCCGGTCCGCGACGGATTTCCAGACATCCCGCGCCGACACCCCGCGGTATGACTTGCAACAGCTTGAATAAGCAAGAAAGATCGTGCCGGCCGCGGTGGCCGTTCGACGCGCCCGAGGTCCCTTCGGCGGACCGCGTCATCCTGCATGCCTCTGGAGGCGGACAGGCCTTCGGGCGGAGGCGCGCGCGAACGGGGCGACGAGCGGCAAGATCAGGCCGGCGAGCAGGAGGAACGCGCCGCCATATCCGAACGGGTTGGCGAGCAGCCCGAACCCGACGGCGCCGAAGCCGAGCCCGGTGTCGTAGGCGATGTTCCAGGCGGCGCTGATGGCATCCTCCTGGCCCTTCGGCGCACGATTCAGCATCAAGGTGAGGCTGCCGCTTTGCAGGAGGCCGAAGCCGGCACCCAGCGCCGTGATCGCGACCAGCACCGCCAGATTGCCCGAACTTATTCCCAGAAGTACGGCACCGGTCACCGTCGCGACGAGCCCGAACAGAACCGGCCCCATCGGGCCGCGGCGATCGCCGTGCCGCCCGGCCGCCAGCCGCGACAGAGCCGCCGCGAGGCCGTGGAGGAGCAAGGCCCCTTCCACGAGCAGGGTTTCGGAATGCCCGACGACGAGCGGCAGAAAGGTGATCACCACGCCGGCCGTCACCGCGCCGGCAGCGAGCGTCGTGGCGGGCCAGACCTGGGCTGCCCAGTCGACGCGGCCGACGGTGTTCCCGCCGGGCTCCGCGCGGGGCGGAAAGACGCTCAATCCCAGCAGGCCGGCCAGACCGAAGGCCATGGTCGCTCCCGCCACGAGAGAGGCGCTCCCCTGGGCCATCATCCACAAACCGAGCGGGACGAACAGGATGGCCGGAAGGGCCGCCGAAAGCCCGTAGATGCCGAGCGCTTCGTTGCGGCGGGCGAGCGGCGCCAGCGTGGCGGCGAGCCCGCCCGCCACAACGAGGACGATCCCGAGGCCGACCCCCCGTACCAGGCAGGCGGCCGCGACCAGGACCAGATCGCCCCCGAACACCGCAAATCCGGGCAGTGCGAGGGCCAGCATGGCCAAAGCGGCCGTCAGCCTACGCCCCAGCCGCGCGATCAGCCGGGTCGCGACGATCTCGCCAAGGACGGTCCCACCCATCAGCACGCCGGTGACCAGCCCGGCGCCGAAGTTGCCGCCCTGCCCGGCCGCATGGAGCGGCGCGGCCGACAAGGGCAGATAGAAGCATCCCATCACCCCGAACACGCAGAAGCACAAGCGATAGAACGGCGTTCCCAGCGGCTCGCGCCCGGCGATGGCCCCGGCACGGCGTTGCAGCGTCACTTCGTCGGGCATGTCTTCCTCCCTGATCGGCCAGGCGATGTTGATCGGGGGCTTCTACTTCGGTACTGGATAGTTAGACATGACCACTTTGGCGCCTATTGTATTGACCAGTTCCAGCGCCGCGTGGCCGCTGCGGATCGATCGCGAGTCCCGCGAGACATTGAGCGCACAGATCCAGGTCAGGCTGCGCGGGGCGATCCGGGCCGGGGCTTTGCGTTCAGGGGTGAAGCTGCCGTCGACGCGTTCGCTTGCCGGCCAGTTGGGCGTGTCGCGCCCATTGGTGGTCGAGGCCTATGCGCAACTGGCGGCCGAGGGCTATCTCGAGCTCCGGCGGGGCGCATGCCCGGTTGTGGCGGGCTTTGCCGCCCCGCCGCGCCAGGCGTCCCGAGCGCCGGCGGAGGAAGAGACGCCAATCCGCTTCGACCTGCGGCCGGCCATTCCCGACCTCGGGATGTTTCCGCGCCAGGCCTGGCTGCGAGCCGTTCGCGCGGCGCTCAACGGCATGACGGCCGAGGAGCTCGGCTATGGCGACCGCCACGGGGCGGTGCGATTGCGCAACGTGATCGCCGACTATCTCGGCCGGACACGCGGCGTGCTCGCCGATCCCGATCTCGTCGTCGTCACCGGCGGGTTCGCCGAAGGCCGCGCCCTGTTCTGCCACGCGCTGCGCGCGAGAGGCATCGAACGGCTCGGCGTGGAGGACCCAAGCTACAGCGACTGGGAAGGCGTCGACATGGCCGGTCTGCACCGAATCCCGATCGCCGTGGACTCGGCGGGGATCGACATCGCCGCCGCCGAGACATCGGCCGCGCAAGCGCTGTTCGTCACGCCGGCGCACCAGTTCCCGATCGGCGCCGTGCTCGGCGCCGAGCGCCGGTCCCGCCTCGTGAGCTGGCTCCGGGATCGCGACGGCTTCGCACTCGAGGACGATTACGACGCAGAGTTCCGCTACGATCAGTCTCCAGTCGGGGCGTTGCAGGGTCTCGCACCGGACCGGATCGTCTATGCGGGGACGGTGAGCAAGACGCTGGCCCCAGGGCTCCGCCTGGGCTGGCTGGTCGTCCCGCCGGATCTCGCCGACCCGGTGAGGGCGATCCAGCGACGATGGAATGCAGGCCCGCCGCGCATCGATCAGGCCGCGCTGGCGGCATTCATGGAGTCCGGCGCGTACGACCGGCACCTGCGCCGCATGCGCCGAGTCTATCGGCGCCGGCGCGACACGCTGATGGCGCTGCTCGCCGACAAGCTTCCAGAGGCGCGGTTCGAAGGGGTTGCCGCAGGCCTCCACATAACCTTGCGCCTGCCCGACGGCGCGGACGAGCTCGGCATCTGCACCGAGCTGCGGCGGCGCGGCGTCGCCGTCGAGGGGCTCAGTCGATATTCGATCCGGCCCTATGGGAGCGCTGCTCTGCTTCTCGGCTATGGGCGCGCATCCGAAAGCGGCCTGCGCGCTTCGGTGCAGGCCCTGGCGGAGGTCGTCTCAAGCCAGGGGGAGCAGGACCGCGGCACGGCGCGAACGGCGCCCGCGCGGCGCCGGGCGCCACCCGACCAGGGAAGAGCGCCGCATGCGGATGAATGATTTCGGCACCCCCCCGGCCTGGCACCCGTGCGGGGTTGACCCAGCCGCATGGAACGATATTTTAGCCTTAAAATAAATTGGAGCCGAGAATGCGCATCGCTTGCCTGGGCGGCGGACCCGCCGGGCTCTATTTCGCGATTTCGATGAAACTGCGCGACCCGCAGCATCAGATCGACCTGTTCGAACGTAACCGGCCCGACGACACGTTCGGCTGGGGCGTCGTCTTCTCCGATCAGACCGTCGACAATCTGATGGCGAACGACCCAGTCTCGGGTGGCGTGATCCGCGACGAATTCGCCCATTGGGACGATATCGACGTCCATATCCACGGACAGCGCATCCGCTCTTCCGGCCACGGCTTCATCGGGATCGGCCGCAAGCGGCTGCTCGCCATCCTCCAAGCGCGGGCGCGCGAGCTCGGAGTCGCGCTCCATTTCGAGCATGAGGCGAGCGCCGATCTGGACGACTGGGCCGATTACGACCTGGTGATCGCCGCCGACGGCGCCAACAGCCGCATCCGCACCCGCTATGCCGATCATTTCGGGGTCGACATTCAGGTCCGGAAGAACAAATTCTTCTGGTTCGGCACGACCAAGGTGTTCGACGCCTTCACCTTCGCGTTCGAGCAGACCGAGGCGGGGTGGGTCTGGGCCCACGCCTACCGCTTCGACCAGGATCACTCGACCTTCATCGTCGAGATGGCGCCCGACACATGGGCCCGGCTCGGCCTGAACGCGATGGACCAGCCCGAGGCGATCGCCTTGTGCGAGGGGATGTTCGCCAAGTATCTCGACGGGCAGCCGCTCGTGTCCAACGCGGCCCATCTGCCGGGACCTGAGGCCTGGCTGAACTTCCGCCGGATCGTCTGCGCGCGCTGGTCCCACCGCAACCTGATCCTCCTCGGCGACGCGGCGCACACCGCCCATTTTTCGATCGGATCCGGCACCAAGCTGGCGCTCGAGGACGCGATCAAGCTCGCCGAAGTGCTCAACCGGCCGGGGCTCGGACGCGAGCAGGCGCTCGAAGAGTATCAGGCGGAGCGCAACCTGGAAGTGCTGAAGCTCCAGAACAGCGCCCGCAACTCGACCGAATGGTTCGAGACGCTGGACCGCTACCTGCATTTCGAGCCGATCCAATTCGCTTATTCCCTGCTCACCCGCTCGCAGCGCGTCAGCCACGAGAATCTGCGACTGCGCGACAAAGCCTGGCTCGAAGGCGTCGAACGCTGGTTCCAGTCCAAGGCGCGCGGGCGGAAGGTGAACGAGCCGGCACCGCCCATGTTCGCACCGTTCCGGCTGCGCGAGATGGACCTCGAGAATCGCGTCGTCGTCTCGCCGATGGCGATGTATTCGGCCGTGGACGGCTGCCCGACCGACTTCCACCTCGTTCATTACGGCGCCCGCGCCGAGGGCGGCGCCGGCCTGGTCTATACCGAGATGACCTGCGTCTCGCCGGAAGGCCGGATCACGCCGGGCTGCACCGGGCTCTATGCGCCCGACCATGTCGATGCGTGGAAGCGGATCGTCGATTTCGTCCACGCCCACAGCAAGGCCCGATTCTGCCTGCAGCTCGGCCATTCCGGCCCCAAGGGCTCCACCAAGGTCGGCTGGGAGGGCTATGACGTCCCGCTGGACGAAGGGAACTGGCCGGTGATGGCCGCTTCGGACGTGCCGTGGAGCCCCGACAACCAGGTGCCGCGGCCGATGACCCGCGCCGACATGGAGGCCGTGATCGGCCAGTTCGTCGCCGCCACGCGCATGGGCCTGGAAGCGGGTTTCGACATGGTCGAACTGCACGCCGCGCACGGCTATCTGCTGTCGAGCTTCATCACGCCCCTGACCAATCGCCGGACGGACGAATATGGCGGCAGCCTGGAAAACCGGATGCGTTTCCCGCTGGAAGTGTTCCGGGCGATGCGCGCAGCCTGGCCGGACGACCGGCCGATGTCGGTACGCATCTCCGCCAACGACTGGATGGGCGACCAGGGCGTGACTCCCGACGAGGCGGTCGAAATCGGCCGGGCCTTCGCCGAGGCCGGCGCCGACCTGATCGACGTGTCGGCTGGCCAGACCTGGGCCAATTGTCAGCCGGTCTACGGGCGCATGTTCCAGACGCCGTTCGCCGACCAGGTTCGTAACGAGGGCCGCCTGACCACCATGGCGGTCGGCAACATCTACGAGACCGACCATGTCAATTCGATCCTGGCCGCCGGCCGCGCCGACCTGGTCGCGCTCGCCCGGCCGCATCTGGTCGATCCGATGTGGACGCTGAGGGCGGCGGCGCAGCACGACTATCGCAAGGTGCACATTCCGCCGCCTTATATTGGCGGCGTGACCCAGCTTGCGCGCAACCTCCAGCGTGAGGCGGAGATGAAGGCGTGACGGCGCGCGCCCCATCGCCCCCTTCCGCGACTGCCGCCACCGCGAAGCGTTGGAAGAGCGAGGGCGCGTGAGGCTGGCCGGTCACCATGCGCTGATCACCGGGGCCGGCACCGGCATCGGCGCCGCCATCGCCCGGGTCCTCGCCGCCGAGGGCGCGAAGCTGACCCTGGTCGGGCGGCGGCGGGAGAAGCTGGAGGAAGTCGGAGCCGGGAGTCCCGACGCTTTGGTTGCGCCGGCCGACGTCACGCGCCGGGACGAGGTCGAGCGCTGCTTCGCCCTCGCCCGGGACGCGCAGGGGCCCGTGACGATCCTGGTCAACAATGCCGGGGCGGCCGAGAGCGCGCCCTTCGCCGAGGTCGACGAAGGGCTGTGGCGCCGGCTGATGGCCGTCAACCTCGACGCCCTGCTCCATTGCTGCCAGGCGGCGCTTCCGGACCTGATCGAGGCCGAGGCGGGGCGGATCGTGACGATCGCCTCGACCGCGGGGCTCAAGGGATATGCCTATAGCGCCCCTTATGTGGCGGCGAAGCATGGCGCGGTGGGCCTCACCCGCGCGCTCGCCGCCGAGCTGGCGCGCACGAACGTGACCGTGAATGCGGTCTGTCCCGGCTTCACCGACACCGACATCCTCGCCGAGGCGATCGACAATATTCGAGCAAGGACCGGCCGCAGCGCGGAGCAGGCGCGCGCGGAGCTGGAGCGGTTCAACCCGCAGCGGCGACTGATCAGTCCCGAGGAGGTCGCCGCGACCGTGGCATGGCTTTGCCTCCCGGAGAGCCGGTCGGTCACCGGCCAGGCGATCGCCGTGGCGGGAGGAGAAGTGACGTGAACCGGGCGGTGTCGATCCGGGAGAAGCATGACGGCGCGCTCGGCGACCGCTCGAGCGTGCGGGTCTGGCTCAGGATGCTGAGCTGCACCATGGCGATCGAGAAGGAGGTGCAGCGCCGCTTCGCCGCACTCGGCGTGACGCTGCCGCGCTTCGACGTGCTGGCCGCGCTCGACCGGAATTCGGAGATGACGATGGGCGCCTTGTCCCAGGCGCTGCTCGTGTCGAACGGCAACGTCACCCAGCTGGTGCAGAAGCTGGTCCGCGACGGGCTGGTCGAGATGCGCAAGCCGCCCGCGGACCGCCGGTCGTCGATCGTCCGGCTGACGCCGGAGGGCCGCGAAACCTTCGCCCGGCTCGCCCGCGCCCACCAGGACTGGATCGACGAGTTGCTCGGCGGCCTCGACTTCACCCAGCGTGAGCGGCTCTATGTCTCGCTGGGCGTGCTCAAGACGTCGATCGCCGGCGCGCCGGCCCAGAGGAAAGCGAAATGACTCCACAGGACTTCCAGCCGCGCCACTTCCGGTGGGACTATGCCGACGGCGTCGCCACGGTGACGCTGGACCGGCCGGAGCGCAAGAATCCCCTCACCTTCGAATCCTATGCCGAGCTTCGCGACCTGTTCCGCGACCTCGTTTATGCGCAGGAGGTGAAGGCGGTGGTGGTGAACGGCGCAGGCGGAAACTTCAGCTCGGGCGGCGACGTGCACGAGATTATCGGGCCGCTGACCGAGCGGACCATGCCAGGCCTGCTCGAATTCACGCGGATGACCGGCGACCTGGTCAAGGCGATGCGCGCCTGCCCGCAGCCGATCGTCGCCGCCATCGACGGCGTCTGCGTCGGCGCCGGCGCGATCGTGGCGATGGCATCCGACATCAGGATCGCGACTCCCGAGGCGAAGACCGCCTTCCTCTTCTCCCGCGTCGGGCTTGCCGGATGCGACATGGGCGCCTGCGCGATCCTGCCGCGGATCATCGGGCAGGGGCGTGCCTCCGAGCTGCTGTTCACCGGGCGAACGATGAGCGCCGAGGAAGGCGAACGGTGGGGCTTTCACAACCGGCTGGTGCCGGCCGAGCGGCTCGTCGAGGAAGCGACCGCTTTGGCGCGCTCGCTCGCGGCAGGTCCGACCTTCGCCCACGGTATCACCAAGACCCAGCTCAACACCGAATGGGCGGTGAGCCTGGAGACGGCGATCGAGATGGAAGCGCAGGCCCAGGCGATCTGCATGGCGACGCAGGATTTCCGAAGGGCGTTCGAGGCGTTCGCGGCGAAGAGGAAGCCGGAGTTCGAGGGCAATTGATGGCCGACCGCGACTTTCTCGAATGGCCCTTCTTCGACGACGGGCACCGTGCGCTGGCCGAGGGACTGGAGGATTGGTGCTCGGTCCATCTCGCGCGCGCTCATGCCGGCGACGTCGACGCGGAGTGCCGGGCGCTGGTGCGCCTGCTGGGCCAGGGGGGCTGGCTTCGCTACTGCGTTCCGGCGTCTCATGGCGGCGTGCACGAGACTCTGGACGTCCGCTCGCTCGCTTTGATCCGGGAGACGCTGGCGCGCCATGACGGCCTGGCCGACTTCGCCTTCGCGATGCAGGGGCTGGGCTCCGGCGCGATCAGCCTGTTCGGCACCGAGGCGCAGAAGGCGGCTTATCTTCCCGCGGTCGCCGCCGGCGACAAGATCGCCGCCTTCGCCTTGACCGAGCCTGAGAGCGGATCCGACGTGGCCAGCATCGCCACGACGGCGGAGCAGGGCCGCGAAGGCTATACGGTCAACGGCGCGAAGACCTACATTTCCAACGGCGGGATCGCGGATTTCTACCTGCTATTCGCGCGCACCGGCGAAGCGCCCGGCGCGAAGGGGCTCTCCGCCTTCATCGTCGATGCGGACCGGCCGGGCCTCGATGCGAGCGAGCGGATCTCGGTCATCGCACCCCATCCCCTCGCCACTCTGCGCTTCACGAACATGCCGCTCGGGCACGACGCACTGCTCGGCGAGCGCGGCCGGGGCTTCGCCCATGCCATGGCGACGCTCGACGTCTTTCGTACGACGGTGGGCGCGGCGGCTTTGGGCTTCGCGCGACGCGCGCTCGACGAGGCGACGGCGCGCGCCCTCGCCCGCCGGCTCGGTCAGGGCGTGCTGGCCGACAATGCGATCGTCCAGTCGATGCTCGCCGAGATGGTGCTCGACGTCGAGACCTCCGCGCTTCTGGTCTATCGCGCCGCCTGGCTGCGCGACGTGAAGGGTCGGCGCAACAGCCGCGAGGCGGCGCTGGCCAAGCTTCATGCCACGGATTCCGCCCAGCAGGTGATCGACAAGGCCGTCCAGATCTTCGGCGGGCTCGGGGTCACGCAGGGCGTGCCGGTCGAAGGCCTTTATCGCGAGATAAGGGCGCTCAGGATCTACGAAGGAGCATCGGAGGTGCAGAAGGTGGTAATCGCCCGTCATCATCTGGCGGAGCGGCGGTCGTGAGAGCGCTGCTTCCCGAAGGGTGGCCGCGCCCGAAAGGCTATTCGAACGCCATTTCGGCGCGCGGGCGGACCATCTTCACGGCCGGGCTGATCGGATGGGACGCGTCCGAACGGCTGACCGCCGAGGATCTTGCCGGGCAGTTCCGGCAGGTGCTTGCCAATTTGAAGGCCATCCTCGCCGTGGACGGCGCCGGACCGGAGCATGTCGTGCGCATGACCTGGTACGTGACCGACATCGGCGAATATCGCTCGAGCCTCGGCGAAATCGGCGCCGCCTATCGCGAGGCGATGGGAAAGAACTTCCCCGCCATGGCGGTGGTGGAGGTGGGCGCCCTCGTCGAGCCCGGAGCCAAGATCGAGATCGAGACCATCGCGGTGGTGCCCGAGCCATGATGACCGCGCATGTCGACACCTTCATTCGCGACAGGCTCCCGCCGCTCGCGCTTCAGCCCGAATTCCGGTTCGACCTGCCCGAGCTGCAATATCCCGAGACGCTCAATGCCGCGGTCGAACTGATCGGCGCCGGCGATCCGGCCAGCCTGGCGGTGCTGAACGATGCCGGGCGCTGGACCTATGCCGCGATGAGGGACCTCTCAGACCGGATCGCGCGGCTGCTGGTCGAGGAAGAGAAGCTGGTGCCGGGCAACCGCGTGCTGCTGCGCGGCCCCAACAATGCGATGCTGTTCGCCGCCTGGCTGGGCGTCCTCAAGGCGGGCGGTATCGTCGTGGCGACCATGCCCATGCTGCGCGGCGGCGAGATCGCGACCATCCTCGAGCGGGCGCAGATCAGCCACGCCATCGTCGATTCACGCTGCCTGGAAGATTATGCGGCCGGCGCCGCCAAGGCGGGAACCGTGCGATCGCTGCTGAGCTATGACGGTGATGCCGGCACGGGGGCGCTCGAACGGCGTCTCGAGGCGGTCGCGCCCGACTTCGCACCGGTGCAGACACATCGCGACGACGTCGCTTTGGTCGCCTTCACCTCCGGCACCACCGGCCGGCCGAAAGGCTGCGTCCATTATCATCGCGACGTGCTCGCCAGCGCCGACAGCTTCGCGCGCTACGTGCTGATGCCGCAGCCCGGCGACCGCTGGGCCTCGTCGGCGCCGATCGCCTTCACCTTCGGGCTCGGCATGCTGCTCACCTTCCCCTGGCGCTTCGGCGGCACGGCGGTGACGATCGAGACGCCCGGGCCGAAGCCCCTGCTCGAGGCGGTGGAGCGCCATGGCGTTACCACACTCGCCACGGCGCCGACCGCCTACAAGGCCATGCTCGGTGCCGTTGGAGAGCATGACATCGAGTCGCTGCGCACCTGCGTATCGGCGGGCGAGCATCTGCCGGCCGCGACCTGGCACGCCTGGCGCGAGGCGACGGGCTTGCGGATCGTCGACGGGATCGGCGCCACCGAGATGATGCACGTCTTCATCTCCGCCTCGGGCGACGACATCAGGCCTGGCGCGACCGGCAAGGCCGTGCCGGGCTATGTGGCGACGGTGCTGGACGAAGGGAACCGGCCGATGACGAGCGGCACCGGCCGGCTCGCGATCAAGGGGCCGACGGGCTGCCGCTATTTCGACGATGAACGCCAGAAGGACTATGTCGTCGACGGCTGGAACGTCACCGGCGACACCTATCGCAAGGATGAGGACGGCTATTTCTGGTACGTCGCCCGCTCCGACGACATGATCGTCTCGTCGGGCTACAATATCGCCGCGCCGGAGGTGGAGAATGCGCTCTACGCGCACGCCGCGGTGCAGGAATGCGCGGTCGTCGGGACCCCCTGTCCCGAGCGGGGCCAGAAGGTGAAGGCGTTCGTCGTGGCGGCCGAGGGGCACGAGCCGGGCGAGGCGCTCGCCCGGGCCCTACAGGCCCATGTGAAGACGTCGATAGCGCCCTACAAATATCCACGCGAGGTGGAGTTCGTGACGGCGCTGCCGAAGACCGCGACCGGCAAGCTGAAGAGGTTCGCGCTGCGGGAGCAAGGCGGCAGGCACGACGGCGGAGCGGCCTGAACGCGGCTGCGCGCGCCTTTGCGGCTCGCAGGGACAGCTCGTCGTCCGCTCCGACCAGAAGCGCGCCTTACCCATTGCAAGGCGGTCCGATGGCCTGGGAAGGCTGGCGGATTTGCGGAGCGGCTTCTAAGTTCGCCGCTTGATTGCCTTCTCGCATCTTTGGCCGTGGATCGGGCTCGGCCTGGCCGTATTGCTGCTCGCCGCCCTGCTCCTCGGCGATCTGCGCAGGGATCGCGCGGTGCCGCGCACGCGCGACATGGTGTGGCTCGCCTGGGCGGCCGTCGCGGCCTATCTGCTCCACCAGTTCGAAGAACATGGCGTGGATGCGCAAGGCACGCCCTACGCATTTCGCGGCCTGCTCTGCGCCGCCACCGGATTCGCCGACGCCGCCGCCTGTCCGATCCCGGAGGCCTTCATCACGGCAGTGAACATTCCCGTCGTGTGGCTGGCCGGGCCGATCGCCGCCCTTCTGGGACGCCGCTGGCCAGCCCTCGCGCTCAGCTGGTTCAGCGTGCCGGCGGTCAATGCGTTCGCGCACATCGTACCCGCAGTGACCGCCGGAACCTATGTTCCGGGCCTGCTCACCGCGGTCCTGCTGTTCCTGCCGCTCTCGCTTTGGACCTTCGGTCTCGCGCTGCGGCGGCCGGACCTCGGATGGCCTGTGGTAATCGCCACGATCGTCGGCGGCGTGGCGGTGCATGCGGTGCTGATGCTTTCGCTCAAGGCGTATCTCGCCGGTTGGCTTGGCGAAACCACCCTGATCGCCGTCCAGATCGTCAACCCGGCGATTCCGATCCTGCTGGTCGCCGTCGTGGCGCGCCGAAGGCCCTTGCCGACCTGATGCGGAGTGCGGCGCGGAACGGCCCGCATTCCGCGCCGGCCCCGTTCAATATTCATCGTGAAGGCGAACCCAGCTCATCGTGCCGTCGCTCTCGTTGCGGCCTTTGGGGGTGAGATCGAGCCAGTTGAACGCCCCCATCAGCAGTTCGGTGCCGCGGTGATAGGTCGAGTAGGTGTGGAAGATGTCGCCGCCATCGTCCTTCACGAAGATGCTGACGCCGAACATGTCCGGACTGGTGCGGATCGGCGTGCCATAATTGTAGATCGCGTGGCCGGAGGCGCGGTCCTCTGGCGTGAACGACACGGCGAAATCGAAGTTGAAGTCGCTCCCTTCGGAGGAAACCCAAGGAAAGGTCCAGCCCATCCGTTTGCGCACTTCCTCGATCCGCCGAAGCGGCGCGCGGGAGATCGCGGCGAAGGCGAGGTCCGCCTGCTCGAAATGCTGCCGCGCCGCATCGATGTGGTCGGCGGTGTAGGAGCAGCCGGCGCACAGGTGATCCGAGCCCGGCGTCAGCATGAAATGATAGATTGCGAGCTGGCTGCAGCCGCGGAACAGGTCGGCGAGCGTGGATTCGCCCTCGGCCCCTTTGAAGACATAGGCCTTCTCCACCCTGACCCAGGGCAGCTGCCGGCGCTCGGCGCGGAGCGCGTCGAGCGCGTGGGTCATGGCCCGCTCCTTGGCGAGAAGCACCTTGCGGGCGTCCAGCCACTCTTCGCGCGAAACGATTGAATGGGTCATGGTCGGTCTCCTTCGATCGTCGGTCAGGAGCGCACCCGGCTTCGGGAAGCGAGCTTCAGCCAAGGCGCCAGGTGGAAGAGGCTCATCAGGAGGTACATCGCGGTCATGTCGTCGATCGGAAGGATGCCCGAGCCCGAGGCACAGAAAGCTGGCCGAGGTGCATCGAATCCCGCGACCAACCCCATGAGCGCGAAGACCGGCGAGGCCGCGAGGGCGAGCCAGCCGGCCCCAACCTGCGCCTGGCAGGCGCCGGCACTTTCGTCTTTTGCTGCTTGGGATTCGATCACGTTCCGCTCCCGACGACTTTCGCCGTTCCCGGCGGTTCGAGGTCGAGCGGGATGTAAGCCGCGGCAAGGGCCGGGTGGGAGTTACAAGTGTGTCGGGATTTCGCGCCGTTGGATCATTGCGATCGGCCGCGTGCGTCCACCGGCCAGATATCCACCAGCGTGTCACCCCTGACGACGTGATAATGATCGTAGAGGTTTACCGTCGGGTCGCAGTGCGGGACGGCGCAGGTGATTGTTGCACCGATCTCGAGCGCAGCGCCCGAACTGAACTTCAGTCCGCCCTGCTCATCTCCGCGGAACATATAATGCGTGCCGTCGGGCGCGCCTCCGACGATCCGCGGCGGTCCCGCATCCGTGGCAAAGGCCTTGAGGCCGGCATCGGTCGTCGCCTGGCCCGGGACGTTGGCGCTGATCACCGTCGTCTGCACGAAAAGCGCGGTTCCGAACGGAACGTGCTCGGCCTCCGTATCCCAGACGTCGCCATATTGAACGTCCATGAACAGGTAGGAGCCTGCCTGCAGGTCGGTGAGCACGCCGGCGCGCGGATCCAGATCGAACGTTCCGGTGCCGCCGCCGGTGACGATCGGGCAGGCGAGGCCGAGCTCTTCAAGCGCGCGGCGCATGCCGGCGAGCATTTGCATCACGGCCAAGGACCCGTCCCGGCGCTGAGACCGGTCGCCGACATGCATCAGGTGCCCGGCATAACCCTGGATGCCGACGAAGTGCAGACCAGGCGCTGCGGCGATCCTCTGCGCGAGCGCGAGCGCATCGCCACCCGGAGCGATGCCGGTCCGGTGGTGCCCGACATCGAGATCGACCAGCACCTTGAGAGCCCGCCCGGAGGCCGAGCAGACCTGGGAGAGCCTTTCCACATTCGCCCCGCAATCGGTGACGATCATGAGGTCCGGGCAGCACTTGTTGAGCGCGGCGAGACGGCGGCACCCCTCCTCGGTTACCACCGGCGAGGTGATAAGAAGGGATTCGATCCCGCCGGCCGCAAGCACCTCGGCCTCGCCGAGCTTGGCGCAGCAGATACCAACCGCGCCGGCCATGATCTGCCGCCTGGCGATCTCGATGGACTTATGGGTCTTGGCATGCGGCCTCAGCCCGATCGCGCTGTCTCGGCAAAGGCGCGCCAAGGTCGCGATATTCTCGTCGAGCCGATCCAAATCGAGGATCAGGCTCGGCGTATTGAGCCGCCATCGGCCGCCCGGAACCTCGAGCAGATGCGCGTTCACCCCGAGAGTCGGATTGCCGACGTGCTGAACCATCATGCCTCCTTCGGAATTCCGTCGATGAGGTGGTGCGCCAATATGAGCGCCGCCGCCAACAGCGACAAAGCCTATCCATAGTCGTGGAGGCTATATGGGTGCCGGCGGTGGCGCAGCATGTCGATTCTCCCGGCCCGCTTTCAGCTATGAAGCGGCCTTCCCCAAGCATCCCTTCGAGGAACACCGGTTCGCCCGACCGGGGGGCGACGCGGGAAAAGGCCTCCGCATCGACCGCGAGTGCGATGTCACTGCGGAGCTCGGCCGGCCATGCTCAGGTGCGATTGATGGAGACGCCGCCGTCCACAAGAAAGGCGGTGCCGGTGACGAAGCTCGACGCGTCGGACGCGAGATGGAGGACGGATTGCGCGATCTCCTCGGGCCTCGCCATCCGCTTCAACGCATGGAGCGCCTCGACGAAGGCCAGCACGTCAGGCGTCGCGTCCGCGGCGTTGGTGATGCTGGCAGGCGTGTCGGTTCCGCCGGGAAGGATGGCATTGGCCCGAATGCCCTTTGGGCCAAGCTCGGCGGCGAGAACCTTGGTCAGCCCGATCAGCCCTGCCTTGCTGGCCGCATAAGCGGCCATGCCCGGCATGCCCACGCTGTAGCCCACGAAAGACGAGGTAAAGATCAGCGATCCGCCGCCCCGCTGGATCATGGCCGGGATCTGATATTTGGCGCCTAGGAAGGCGCTGGTCAGATTGGTGTCGAGCGTGTCGCGCCATTCGGCGAACGGCATCTCGGGGACGGGCCCCATCGCGCCGGTCCCACCGGCATTGTTGAAAGCGACATCGAGGCCCCCGAAAAGATCGACAGCCCTCTCGACCAGGGCCCTGGCATGCTCCTCATCCTTTACGTCCCCGGCAAGCGCGACGGCCTGGCCTCCTTCTGCCTCTATCTCACGCACAAGCCCGTCGAGAGCGGCCTGCCGCCGCCCGGCCAGAACGAGCCTGGCGCCTTCGCGCGCGAACAGCTTGGCGGTTGCGTGTCCGATACCCGAGCTCGCGCCCGTCACGATCGCGACCTTGTTTGCAAGTAGGGTCATCTAGAAGCTCCTTGGCCTGTGTGCGTTCCGTCGAGCCCAACGTTACCGGCGAGGACCGCCCAACACGTCCCGGCGCTTGCTTCCAATGCCATTCGGTGCCGCATTGACCGTCTCGCAAGCGACGCCGGCCGCTCAGCTTCGTCAGAGTTCCTTCAACCGCCTATGTCCCAAGTCGCCGATGGGCGCAGGTCGACCCTCAATGCGGTTCGCCGTCCGGACGAACAAAGGGCTCGGCACGTCACATCATCGCGAACCAAGCACTGCGCGACCCCGGCCACTCAATCTGTACCCGCGCTGCAGGCTTTCCGTGAGGCCGAGCGCCTTCAGATCGCGGATGCGCTGCTTCAGCATCAATTTTTCCCAACCGAGCTCCGCCGCAAGGTCCGCCGCCGCGCGCGCCTCGTTCGCGCCGATCAGCGCCAGCACCTTTCGCGTCCAGGCACCCTGCTTTCCCTTTCGGTCGAGCCGGTCCAGCTGCGCCCCGACCGCTGCCAGCTCGCTCGGATCGAGGCGGTCCTGCTGCCGCAAGGCCAGCCGCGGGTCAGGACCGAGCAGATGGAAGGCAATCCGGTAGAACCTGCCCGTCTGCCTGCTGCGCAAGGCTTCGAGGAGAGCGCTGCGCGTCGGATACCCAGCACGGCGTGCGTCCTCCGCACCGATCTCGCCAAGGGCGACCGGGCTGACGTCGTCGATGGCGAGCACGCCGACCGGCGTGCGCAGCGTGCCTCCGGCCTTCACCGTCGTACGATCCCAACGGCGGAAGGCCAGCGACACCTCGCCCGCGGCAATCCGTTCGAGAATGGCCTTGTTGAACAGCATCCGGTGGGAGGCAGGGTGATATCGATCATCCCCTGCCGTCAAGCTATTGCCGAGGTCCTGATATGTCACGGTTCTGAAACAGATCGCCGATAGCTGGCCCTCACAGTTTGCCGGCAACTTTCAGCGCAGGTGCCCGATCGCTCATGCCGCCCAGCGGGCGCGGCACGCGGACCTGCCTGAACCAGGGCTTAGAAGCTGACATCAGCCAACATCTAGCGCCGCACAGGCGGAGTCCGTCCTTTCGGGTCGGACCAAGGGGAAGTCATGCATTCGAGATCGAACACCGTCGGCCGTCTCACCGCCGCGCTGCTGAGCAGCGTCGCCGTCAGCGGCGCCATGCTCGCGGCAACGCCTGCCGCGGCGCAGTCGGAGGAAGCCGCGATCAGTGGCATCGTGTCGCAGTCGGCCGATGGCGTGCTGCTGAGCGGTGCTACGGTAAGGATCGCCGAGACCGGCCAGAGCACGGTCACCGACACGCAAGGCTATTACCGCTTCGGTGCTGTCGCCCCTGGAAACTACACGGTGATCGTGGATTATCTCGGGTTCGAACCGCACTCCGTCCCGATCGTCGTCGCACCCGGCCAAGTCAGGCGTCTTGACGTGACGCTCGGTGGGGAGGGTACCTTGATCGTGGTCAGCGGGCAGCGCGGCGCGCAGGCGAAAGCGCTGAGCGAGCAGCGCGCCGCGGACAATACGCGCAATGTGGTCTCGGCCGATCAAGCAGGCCGCTTTCCGGATTTCAACGCCGCCGAGGCGTTGAGGCGGGTACCGGGAGTCTCGGTTCAGCGCGAAGTCGATGCCGGCGAGGGCCGGTACATCTCAATTCGCGGTCTCGACAGTGGGCTCAACAATACGCAGATCAACGGCATGAACGCGGCGCAGCCGGAAGCCGAAAATCGCCGGGTTCCGATGGACATGATCCAGACAAGCGCGCTGTCTTCAATCACGGTGCACAAGACCCTGCTGCCCGACCAGGAGACCGATGGCATCGGCGGCGCGGTTGTGCTCGAGACGGCCACCGCCTTCGACTATCGCCGTCCGGTCATCGATTTCACCGTCAGCGGTTTCTACCACGACCTGGCGGACAAGGTTCAGCCGATGGTGCAGGGCACTCTGGCAACGAGGTTCGGCGACAGCAACCAGTTCGGTATTTTGGTGTCCGGGGCATGGTCCAGGCGCAAAACCCGCGGCTTCGTTTTCTACCAGGACGAGGACTATCTGAGCTATGCCGAAGATGATCCGACGTCGGGCGTGACCCCGTTGCAATATCACCTGACCCGATACGATAATGACCGCGAGAATTTATCGGGCAATATCGCGCTTAACTGGGCCGCATCGGACACGACGGAATTGACGCTCAAGGCGAGCTATAACCGGCTCTATGACAAGGAGCTGAGTCATGCGCTCTATTTCGAAGCCGGAACCGACGAATATGATGATGAGGGCAATCTGATCCTCAGCGAGCCGGGCAGCGCAAACATCTTCAACCAGTATGAAGAAACCATCCTGACACAGCAGAGCTACGTGCTGAGCGGCGTCACCAGAACGGGCGCCTTCACGTTCGGCTATGGCATCGGCTATGCCACCGGCAAGCGCGAGGAGCCGTTCGACAACGAAGTGGCGTTCACCAGGCAGCTGGACAGCAACCTTCTCGACTACGACTTCTCCGGCAATTTCCCGGTTCCCAACCTGAGCGCAGCCGATATTGCCGCCATTGCCGACCCGGACGGCTACGAGTTGGGCTATAACGACATCGACATCGACGATTCGAAGAATACCCGCTATTCCGCTTACCTCGACGTGAGCTACGAGCCGTCGAACTCCTGGCTGCGCCTCGTGAAGGTCGGCGCCAAGGTGGAACGCTCTCGCAAGGTCCTGTTCGAAGGCAATGTGATGGAGCTGACGGGCCCGCTGACGCTGCAGGAATTCGGCATCGGCAAGATGATCGATACCAGCGTCGTTGGCGCCCCTTACGCGCCGTTTCTCTCCCTCAACCTCCAGAACCTGATGAACTGGCGCAACTATTCGCAGAATCTGGTCGATACGGATCCGGACTTCGTGAACGAATATGTCGAAGGCGACTCCGTTCCCATCGACGGCGACAGCTACTCCAGCAATGAAGACACCTACGCCGCCTACGCCATGGCGAAGGGTGTGTGGGGCGGTCTCGAGGTGATTGGCGGCGTGCGCATCGATCACACGAGGGTCGCCTCGGACAATTGGGAAACCCTCGAACTGGAAGGCGAACTGCCCGTCTTCACCAGGATCAGGGGCGAAGCGGACTACACGACCGCGCTTCCGCGCCTGCAGGTGAATTACCGCGTCACCGACAATTTCGTGGTGCGCGGCGCGTTCTACACGTCCATCGCGCGGCCCGAACCGTCGTACATGTCCGGCGCGATCGCCATCGAGGAAGAGGATGGCGAAGTGGACGTGACGATCGGCAATCCCGGCCTGAAGCCAGCTTATGCTTACAACTTCGACCTCAGCATCGAGCGCTATTTCGGCTCGATCGGCGTGGTCTCGGCTGGCGTCTATTACAAGAAGATCGACCGCTTCATCTTCAGCGGCACGGCACCGGAAACCGACGCCGATGCTGAGCGGTTTGAAAATGATCCGCGGCTCGCCGGCAAGATCATCGACGACGTCATCACGTTCGCGAACGGCGACGGCGCGGAGATATATGGTGTCGAGTTCAATGTCGTACGGCAGCTGACGGAGCTTCCCGGCGCGCTGGGCGGTCTCGGCGTCTACGCCAACGCCACCCTCCAGCACAGCAAGGCCGATACGGGGATCGAAGACGTACCCGCCGGAGACTTCTTCAACGCTCCCGAGGCGATCTTCACCGGCGCGCTGACCTATCAGAAATACGGGCTGGAAGGCTCCCTCGCTTATAGTTGGAGGGACAGCCAGGCCGTCCGGTTCTCCAGCTACAACACCCGAATCGTGGAGGAACCCTATGGGTCGCTGGATGCGCAGCTTCGCTTTGCCGTCACGCCGCAGATCGACTTGTTCGTCAATGCCGTGGACCTGCTGAACAGCGGCAGGGACCCGATCGTCGACGAACGCTACGGCGAAGGCAGTCGCTACCTTGAAGGCGCGACCTATACCGGCCGCACGATGACCTTCGGCATCGGCGCTTCGTTCTGATCCATGTCGGACGACGACTGCGCCGCCCCTGTTCCTCGCAAGATCCGCAACGACAAAGGCGGCGTACGTTTCTACCGCCCCCGCAGCAGCGCCCCACCGTTCACGGCGATCGTCCACCGACGCGGATTCATGTTCGGCGTCGCAGCGTCGGCCTGCACCGCTGCGCTGGGCCTTGGCAGCAAGGCGCAAGCGGCAGGCGGGGCCGCGCAACCGCCGCCGAACGCTACACAGCCGGACTTCGATTTCGCCGAGATCGAACTGAATGCGCGGGCGGACGACCTCCTGCCCGAAGGCTACGAGCGGCAGATCCTGATCCGCTGGGGCGATCCCCTGTTCGCCGATGCGCCCGGATTCGATGCGAACGACCAGTCGCCGGAAAGGGCACGGCGGCAGTTCGGCTACAACAATGACTATACCTCCTTCATTCCGCTTCCGTTCGGCAGTCGCTCCTCCGATCGAGGCCTGCTAGTGGTGAATCACGAATATCCGCTTCCGCATCTGATGTTCCCTGGCCTGGCGCAGGACCGGGTCGCGGAGGACATCACAAGCGCGCAGGTGGACGTAACCATCGCGTCGTGCGGGCATTCGATCGTCGAGCTGCGCCGCAATGGGGCCCGGTGGGAAGTCGATCTGGCCAGCCGCTACAATCGCAGAATCACGGCGGATACTCCGATCCGGATCAGCGGCCCGGCGGCCGGCCATCCGATGATGCGCACCCAGGCCGACCCGACGGGCCGCCTGGTGCTGGGCACGCATGACAATTGCAATGGCGGGATCACCCCGTGGGGAACGATCCTGATCTGCGAGGAAGGTTCGGCAGAATTCTTCGCGGGGAATGTCGAGGAGCATCCCGACCGCGCCCATATGGAGCGCAACCATTATGAAAGTTCGCCCGCGGGCCGCTACGGCTGGGCGAGGTTCCACAACCGGTTCGATTTCAACGATTCGCCCAACGAGCCCAACCGGTTCGAATGGGTGGTGGAGATCGATCCCCTTGCGCCCGAGGAGCCGCCGGTGAAGCGCACCGCGCTGGGCCGGTTTGCCCATGAAGGCGCTCATTGCGCGCTGGCTGCGGACGGACGTGTGGTCGTCTATCTTGGGGACGACTGGGAGTTCGAATATTGCTACCGTTTCGTCAGCGCACGGCGCTTCGACCCCGCCGATCGCGCGGCGAATCGGGACCTGCTCGACCACGGGATCCTCTCAGTCGCCCGGTTCGAGGCGGACGGGACCGTAAGCTGGTTGCCGCTCATTTGGGGCGAGGGCCCGCTCACTCCGGCCAACGGTTTTGCGGACCAGGGCACCGTCCTACTGCACACTCGCCGCGCCGCCGACCTGCTGGGCGCGACGCCGATGGATTCCCCCGAAGGCTATGAACCCAGCCCTGTCACTGGCCATGTGTTCATCGCTCTGACCGGGAACGAGGGACGACAGCCCGACCAGGTAGATGCGGCCAATCCACGCTCAGCCAACGCCCACGGCCACATGCTCGAACTCATCCCGCCCCGGGTCGACGGCAAACCCGATCACGCGGCGGAGCGCTTCGAGTGGCGCGTCTTCATGCTCTGCGGCGATCCCGAGAGCCCTACCGACGGCGCAACTTTTCCTGAAGGAACGAGCCGGGAGGGGTGGTTCGTTGAACCGGACAATTTCGGCTTCGACCCGGCCGGACGAATGTGGCTGTGCAGCGACGGTCCCGGCATTCGCCAGCATGACGGATTGTGGGCGATGCATGTGAGTGGAACGAAGGCTGGCCTGCCCCGGCTGTTCTATTCGGCCCCCGCCGGCGCCGAATGCTGCAGTCCGGCTTTCACGCCGGACGGGCGCACCTTGTTCCTGTCGATCCAACATCCCTCCGCAGGCGCTTCCTCTATCGACACGGCCGCCTCCCGCTGGCCCGATTTCGACGCAGACACACCGCCGCGACCAGCGGTGATCGCGATCCGGCGCAAGGATGGAAATGCGGTCGGGGGCGCTTGAGCACGCGCTCGCCTTGGATCTGAGTCGGCTTGGGAAGCCGCAAGCCTGAGCCGATTTCAGCGCGAGATTCGATCCGGCTCGCACGGCGCTGAAGAGCAGCGTTGTCCTCAGCTCGTGGGCCGTGTTGCCGCAGCCAACCTGAAAGGGCCTGCCTTGTGAATGCGTCTGCCCGCGAGCGGCGAAGGTGAATGCGCATGCGTCTCACCCCGACATCGCAACGAATGCCGGCTGGGCGGCGATCCGGTCCAGCCAGGCACCCAGATGGGGATAGTCGCCGAGCTTGAAGCCGCCGTCCTCGGCGACATGGGTGTAGGCATAGAGGGCGACGTCGGCGAGTGTGAGGGTGTCGCCCACCAGGAAGCGGCGCCCCTCCAGGTGCCTGTCCATGAGCGCGAGCGCGGCCTCGCCGGCAGCGCGCTTGCCCGGGATCTGCGCGCGCTGGGCCTCAGTGAGCCGGTCCTCCCCGACGAAAGCGAGCCAGAAGCGCAGGGTGGCGACGTTGGGCTCGTGATTATATTGCTCGAAGAACATCCAACGCAGCATGTCGGCGCGGTCGAACCGATCCTCCGGCACCAGCGCCGATCCCTCGGCAAGATAGAAGCAGGCGGCATTGCTCTCGGGGAGGAAACGGCTGCCGATCTGGAGAACCGGGATGCGGCCGTTGGCGTTTACCGAGGCGAGGAAATCCGGCGTGCGCGTCTCTCCCTTCAAGACGTCGTAGGATTGCCGCTCGAGCGGCAGGCCGAGCAGCGTCGCCGTCAGCCTTATCTTGTAGCAGTTCCCGGAAATGGGGTCCTCGTGAAGGATCGCTGGTTCCATCATGGCCTCCTGTTCGGCCGATCCCTATCGCCGATCCGGGACGGCGGGAAATGCAGGTTCCTTATGGACCCAGCGATGGGGCTTATGACCTTTTGTTCGAGACGCAGCCATCGATCGGCCGACGAAGCAGGCGCGGGTTCGGGGTGACAGCGAGCGCCGTCATGACGATGGGGATCGTGAATGAAGGCCGTCCGGCAGGACGGCGGGGGAGCGCCTCAGCCCCTCATCTGGAGGACGATCTTTCCCACATGGTCGCCCTGCTCCATTCGCCGGTGGGCGTCGGCCGCCTCGACGAAGGTGAAGACCTTGTCGATCACCGGCTTGAGCCGCCCAGCCTCGACGAGCGGCCAGACCGTGGACGCGATCTCGTCGGCCACCAGGCTCTTATATTCGACAGACCGGGGCCGCAGCAGCGAGCCGGTCAGGGTGTGGCGGCGGGCCATGAGCTGGACGATGTCGAGCTCGACCGAAACCCCGCGCTGCGCGGCGATCGCAACGTGCCGGCCTTCTTCCGCCAGGCAGGCGAGGTTGCGGGGCTGATAATCGCCGCCGACCATGTCGAGCACGATGTCGACGCCGCGGCCGCCGGTGAAATCCCGGGCCGCCTGTACGAAGTCGGCGTTGCGGTAATTGACGGCCAGGTCAGCGCCGAGCGACTCGGCCCGGCGGCACTTCTCGTCGCTGCCGCAGGTGACCATGATGCGCACGCCGAACAGCCTGCACAAGGCGATGGCCATGGTGCCTATGCCGCTTGTGCCGCCATGGACCAGAGCGGTTTCGCCCTCGCGGGCATAGCCGCGCTGGAACAGGTTGCTCCAGACGGTGAATAGGGTTTCGGGCATCGCCGCCGCCTCGACCAGGGTGAGCGCCTCCGGCACCGGCAGGCACTGCCCCGCCGGCGCCGCCGCATATTGCGCGTAGCCGCCGCCGGCGATCAGGGCGCAGACCTCGTCCCCGATCCGGATCGTGTCGACGCCCTCGGCGGCCGCGACGACCCTTCCCGCCACTTCGAGACCAAGGATGGAAGGGGCGCCGCTTGGAGGTGCATAGAAGCCGCGGCGCTGGAGTATGTCGGGCCGGTTCACCCCGGCAGCCGCCACCTCGATCAGCACCTCGCCCGGACGCAAACGGGGCACCGGACGGCGTACCGGCACGAGCAGCTCGGGACCGCCCGGCTCGGCCGGATCGATCGCTTCCATGTGATCGGACACGTCAGTCATGATTCCCCACCGCGGCATCGGAGGATCCGGTCGGCCCGGGCGCGACCGTCGACCCGACCGGTCCTGTGACGTGGTCGGACCATTCGCGCAAGCCGGGCGCGAAACGCATCATCCATCCGCATTGACAGGGGCCCGCCGAAAGGGGATTCTCCACCCATGGACCTCGACGAGCTGTTCCCGGACAAGCCGGACGATCCGCTGAAGCTGCTCACGCGGCACGATCTCGATCCTCTCTCGGTCGACGAGCTGCATGCCCGAATCGCCATATTGGAGGCGGAGATCGCCAGGGTGAGGGCCAAGCTGGAAAGCGCGGTTAACTTCAGGTCAACCGCGGACGAGCTATTCAGGAAATGACGCCGCCATGCGCAGATGGGGCCCGCCCCTACGGCGCGCCATCGCGCCCGGGGGGGACGATGTTCCTGCAAACGGTGCCGTCATGGGAACCCTCGGCCTTGCCAGGTTTTCCCCAACAGTTTCGGG
>NZ_SBFF01000001.1:484546-661632 GCF_004151485.1 Sphingosinicella sp. CPCC 101087
CCGACGCTTGATGATGGCAGGTCGAAGTCCGACATTGGAGACAAGTGGCCCGTGAATCGGTCGCGGGCCCGCAGGAGTAACCAATGCCGTCTTTTGCCCGCGAACTTGAGCAAACGCTGCACAACGCCCTCGGCGAAGCGAGCGGCCGCAGGCACGAATATGCGACCCTCGAGCACCTTCTCCTCGCCTTGACGGAGGACGTCCATGCCGGACGCGTGATGGAAGCGTGCGGCGTCAACCTGCCCGAACTGAAGGAGCAGGTTCGCCACTATCTCGACAGCGAACTGGAGGCGCTGAAGGTCGAAGGGGAGACCGACCCGTCGCCGACCAGCGGTTTCCAGCGCGTCGTCCAACGCGCCATTCTGCACGTCCAGTCTTCCGGACGCGATGAAGTGACCGGCGCCAACGTACTCGTCGCGCTCTTCTCCGAGCGCGAGAGCTATGCCGTCTACTTCCTGCAGCAGCAGGACATGAGCCGCCTCGACGCGGTCACCTATATCAGCCACGGCGTCGGCAAGGGCGACGCCGTCGCCCAGCCGCCGGAGACCAAGAGCGCCGAGGAGACCAAGCAGGAGGACGGCAAGAAGAAGCCGGAATCCGCGCTGAAGCAGTTCACGGTCAACCTCAACGAAAAGGCCAAGGAAGGGCGCGTCGACCCGCTGATCGGCCGCGGCCCCGAGGTCGACCGGACGGTCCAGATCCTTTGCCGCCGGTCCAAGAACAACCCGCTTTATGTGGGCGATCCCGGCGTCGGCAAGACCGCCATCGCGGAAGGCCTGGCCCGCAAGATCGTCGAGGGCGACGTTCCCGACGTGCTGAAGCCTGCCGTAATATACTCGCTCGACATGGGCGCCTTGCTCGCCGGGACTCGCTACCGGGGCGATTTCGAGGAAAGGCTGAAAGCGGTCGTGTCGGAGCTCGAGAAGCTTCCGCACGCCATCCTGTTCATCGACGAAATCCACACGGTGATCGGCGCCGGCGCCACGTCCGGCGGCGCGATGGACGCATCCAACCTCCTGAAGCCCGCGCTCTCCAACGGCGCGATCCGCTGCATCGGTTCGACCACCTACAAGGAGTTCCGCAACCATTTCGAGAAGGATCGGGCGCTGCTGCGGCGGTTCCAGAAGATCGACATCAACGAGCCGACGCTCGATGATACGGTCAAGATCCTGAGCGGCCTCAGGTCGGCGTTCGAGGAGCATCACGGCGTGCGCTACACGCCCGACGCCATCAAGGCGGCGGTCGAGCTCTCCGCGCGCTACATCAACGACCGCAAGCTCCCCGACAAGGCGATCGACGTGATCGACGAGGTCGGCGCGATGCAGATGCTGGTCGTGCCGTCCAAGCGCAAGAAGACGATCACCACCAAGGAGATCGAGGCGGTCATCTCGACCATCGCCCGGATACCGGCCAAGAGCGTTTCAAGCGACGACAAGAAGGCGCTGGAGCATCTCGACCGCGATCTCAAGCGGGTCGTGTTCGGCCAGAACGAGGCGATCGACCGGCTGGCATCGGCGATCAAGCTGAGCCGTGCGGGCCTGCGCGATCCCGACAAGCCGATCGGCAGCTACCTGTTCAGCGGCCCGACCGGCGTCGGCAAGACCGAGGTGGCGCGCCAGCTCGCCTCGATCATGGGGATTCCGCTCCAGCGCTTCGACATGTCGGAATATATGGAGCGTCACTCGGTCAGCCGGCTGATCGGCGCGCCTCCGGGCTATGTCGGCTACGACCAGGGAGGGCTGCTGACCGACGCCGTGGACCAGCATCCGCACAGCGTGCTGCTGCTCGACGAGATCGAGAAGGCCCATCCGGACCTGTTCAACATCCTCCTGCAGATCATGGACAACGGGCGGTTGACCGACCATCACGGCAAGACGGTCGACTTCCGAAACGTCATCCTGATCATGACCACCAATGCCGGGGCCGCCGACATGGCGAGCGAGGGTATCGGCTTCGGCAACGTCTCCAAGGAGGATGCGAGCGAAGAAGCGGTGAAGCGGATGTTCACGCCGGAATTCCGCAACCGCCTCGATGCGATCGTTCCGTTCGGTTATCTGCCGCCGGAGGTGGTGGCCCGGGTGGTCGACAAGTTCATCCTCCAGCTCGAACTGCAGCTGGCCGACCGCAACGTCCATATCGAGCTCGACGACGATGCCCGCAAATGGCTGACCGAGCGCGGTTATGACAGGCTGTACGGCGCCCGGCCTATGGGCCGGCTGGTGCAGGAGAAGATCAAGCAACCGCTGGCCGAGGAGCTGCTGTTCGGCAAGCTCGTCCATGGCGGCGAGGTGAAGGTGCGGATCAAGGACGATACCCCGACGTTCGAGGTCATCCCGGCGCCGCCCAAGGCCTCGAAGCGGAAGAAGAAGCCGGCGAGGACAAAGCCGGCCGACCAGTCGGAACAGCAGGCCTGAGACGAGGGCCCTCCCCCATGGGGGCGGGCCCTTTCTCTTTCGGGCATGGATCGGGCGAACGGCTCTCGGCGGGGGCCGGATAGGCTCGAACTTGTAACGGATACCGCCTTCGGGATGCCGGATTTCGGTCAACAGCCGGGAGCGCGAAAGGCTGATTCAAAAGCGCGTCGGCCGGCCGACGTGAAGCGCAGCACCCTGCCCTGTTCCCGCTTCAACCAATTGCGCTCGATCATCAGGTCGAGCAGCGCCGCGCCGAGTGCGCCGCCGAGATGGACGCGGCGTTCACTCCAGTCGAGGCAGGCGCGGCACAGCGGACGGCGGCCGCGGGCCAGTCGCTCGACGTCGACCCCGAATTCGGCGAGCCAGGCCGTGCCCGATCGAGTCGGCACGATCGCCTCCTCGCCCTCGACAATGCCCCTCGCACGAAGCGCTTCGAGCAGCGCCACGCCCCGCTCCCCGGCGAGATGGTCGTAGCAGATACGCGCTTGGCGAAGCGCCGGCTCGCGCGGCCCCGAACGCACCGGTGCCGGGCTCGTTCGCTGGGCGAGACCCATCAGCGCCTCCAGCGTCTCCGCCACGTCGGGCCCGGACAAACGGAAATAGCGGTGGCGGCCCTGACGCCGGACGACAACGAGTCCCGCCTCGAGCAAGCGTGCGAGGTGGCCGCTTGCGGTGGGGGCGGCTATTCCGCCGCCTTCCGCCAGCTCGCGCGCAGTCAGCGATCGGCCGTCCATCAGCAAGGTGAGCATGTTCGCCCGGGCGGGATCGCCGATCAGGGCGGCGACGGCAGCGATGCGCGGTCCATCGAGCATAGTTCGGCCGTAACCGAAGCATAGTCGCCTGGCAATCGGCTAATCGGTGCCGCAGGAGGTGCCCGCATGATTACCTGCTTCATCCATTACGAGATCGACCCCGCCGCCCAGGAAGCGTTCGCGCTTTATGCGCGGAACTGGGGCCAGGCGATTCCGCGCTGCGGTGCCGACCTGATCGGCTATTTCGGCCCGCACGAGGGATCGGCCACGACCGGCTACGGCGTCTATCAGATCGAAAGCCTCGCCGCCTACGAGGCCTATCGGGCGCGGCTGCGCGAGGACCCTCTGGCACAGGAGAATTTCGACTTTGCTCGCCGCGAGCGATTCATCCGGTCGGAGAGCCGTCTGTTCCTGAAATGCCTCTCGGCTCCGCATGCCCTGGGGCCCGACCGATGATCGCTGTCCTGTTCGAGGTTCACGCCCGCCATCCACGGCGGCGGGCCTATCTCGACCTCGCCTCAGCGCTTCGGCCCGAACTCGAGCGGATCGACGGCTTCGTCTCCGTCGAGCGTTTCCAGTCGCTCAATGACGAGGAGAAGCTGCTCTCCCTCTCCTTTTTCCGGGACGAGGCGGCCGTGGCGGCCTGGCGCAACCTGCCGCAGCATCGCCAGGCGCAGGCGCGTGGCCGCAGCGGGCTGTTCGACGACTATCGGCTGCGAATCGCGCACGTCGTTCGCGACTACGGCCTGCGAGACCGCTCGCAAGCGCCCGAGGACAGCCACCGGACGCACGACTGAGGCAGGTCGGCGCGCAAGGCGTTATTCATGCTTTGTTCCACAGCCGGAATGGGTTATTCGGATTCGGTCACAAGCGGAGAAACGCCATGTCCGACCCTCTCGTCTTCTACACCAATCCGATGTCCCGCGGCCGGATCGTCCGTTGGATGCTCGAGGAGGTCGGCGAGCCTTATGAGACGGTCGTCCTGGATTATGCGACGACGATGAAGGGATCGGACTATCTGGCGATCAACCCGATGGGGAAGGTTCCGGCCATTCGGCATGGCGACACGGTCGTCACCGAGGGCGCGGCGATCTGCGCCTATCTCGCGGACATGTTCCCGGACCGCGGCCTCGCGCCGCCGTCGAAGAGCAAATTGCGCGGACCCTATTATCGCTGGCTGTTCTTCGCGGCGGGTCCGCTCGAGGCCGCCGTCACCGCCAAGGCGCTGGGCCTGCTCGCGCCGGCCGACAAGTCGACGATGGCGGGCTATGGCACGTTCGAGGACACGATCGAAGCCCTCGAGACGGCGGTGAAGCCCGGCCCCTATATATGCGGCGACCAGTTCACCGCCGCCGACCTCTATGTCGGTTCCCATATCGGTTGGGGCATGCAGTTCGGCACGATCGAGAAGAGGCCGGCGTTCGAGGATTATGTTGCGCGCATCCACGCACGGCCCGCCGCCGCTCGCGCGGCCGAGATCGACGACGCGCTGATCCCAGAGCAGCAGCCGGCCAATCCGCAGCCCGCGGCCTGAGACGCGCCCTTACCCGTCCGCCTCGGGAGTGGGAGAGGCAGCAGAGACTCGCACGAACGCCACTTCCTGAGGGAGAGGGAGAGACCCGCCGCTGCGAGCGGGTGGACGATGGCGTCCCGCGCTGAGCTGCGCCGACCCGGCCGCCGACGAGGATTTTCTTGTCAGCGCTCATGGCGCGGGTTCCCGCCGGTCGCGCTCGATGTCCGCCCCCCCGGACTGGACGGCAGGAGCCAAGCCGGACTCCCACTTCTCCTCATGGACCGCTAGTCATCGGTGCCGTTGAGGGAGAGGAGTCCATGATTCGTGCTGCCATCGTCGCGCTCTACGACCGCTTCACTCATGAGGGGATGGATCGGCGCGAGTTCATGTCGGAACTGACCCGCATCGCCGGGGGCGCCGCCGCGGCGGGCGTCGCTTTGTCGAGCATCGCCTGCCAAGCCGCCGAGCCGCTGGTGCCGGAGAGCGACGCGAGGATCCGCACGCAACCGCTGGAATGGGAAGTGGCGCCTGGCCGGGTCTATCGCGGCTACAATGCCGCCCCTGCCGATGCCGCGCCCAACCTTCCGGTCGTGTTTGTCATCCACGAGAATCGTGGGCTGAACGAGCATATAAAGGATGTGGCACGCCGGCTTGCGATTGCCGGCTATTCGGCCGTCGCCCCGGATTTTCTGAGCCTGGCCGGCGGCACGCCGGCCGACGAGGACCGAGCCCGCGAGATGATCGGGCAGCTCGATATGGCGCAGACCGTCGCCGACGGTGCCACGATGATCCGCTATCTCACGACGCCGGAGAGCGGCGCGCGCAAGGTCGGAGCGATCGGCTTCTGCTGGGGCGGCGGGCTGGTGAATCGGCTGGCGGTGACCGCGGGCGCCTCGCTGAGCGCCGCCGTGCCCTTCTACGGTCCGGCGCCGAATCCGGCCGAAGCGGCACAGGTGCAGGCGCCGATGCTGATCATCCTGGCCGGGCGCGACGAGCGGGTGAACCAGACCGCGTTGCCCTGGGCGGAGGCGCTGCGCGCGGCCGGCAAGGACGCTCGGGCGATCACCTATCCCGACGTCGACCACGCCTTCCACAACGACACGTCGGAGATGCGCTACGATCGCGGCGCGGCCGAGCAGGCCTGGGCGGCGACGCTCGAATTCCTCGGCCGCCATCTCCAGCCGAGCCAGGCCGGCCGAGGAGCCACGGGCTGAATTGCCCGCACCCCATATGAAAAGGGCCCGGCGTCGCCGCCGGGCCCTTTCCTTGTCGTTTCAGCCTTCGCTATTCGCGGCTGCCCATGAACTGGAGCAGGAAGGTGAACATGTTGATGAAGTCGAGATAGAGCGACAGGGCGCCCATGATCGCCGCCTTCCCGATCATGTCGGTGCCCGCCACCTGGAAGTAGAGGCTCTTGATCCGCTGCGTATCGTAAGCGGTCAGGCCGGCGAACAGCAGCACGCCGATGAAGCTCACGACATAGTGCATCACGGGCGACTGCAGGAACAGGTTGATGACCATCGCCACCAGCAAGCCGATCACGCCCATGATAAGGAAGGTGCCGAAGGCCGAAAGGTCGCGCTTCGTCGTATAGCCGTAAAGGCTGAGGCCGAGGAAGGCGACGGCCGTCGCGAAGAAGGTCTGCGCGATCGAGGCCCCGGTGAAGACCAGGAAGATCGAGGACAGCGACAGGCCCATCACGGTGGCGAACAGCCAATAAAGCAGCTGAGTAGTTCCAGTCGACATGCGGTGCACGCCGAAGCTCAGCGCCATGACGAAAGCCAGCGGCGAGAACATGATGATATATTTCAGCAAGCCCGGACCCATGAGGATCTGCGCGGCCATGCCGCTGCTCGCGAAGAGCAACGCGACGATGCCCGTCCAGAGGACGCCGGACGCCATGTAGTTGTAGACCGACAGCATATGCGCCCGAAGGCCTGCGTCGAACGCAACCTCGGCACGGCCGGCCGTTGTGGCCGGCGAGGCGCTGCCGATCCGCGGGTCAGACCAGTTGGCCATGATTCAAATCTCCCTTTCCGGCAAAAAATCCGCCGTACGCTCCTCAATATCGTGAGAAACGCCCTCGCTTTCAAGCAAAACCGGAATGGCGAGGCCCGGATGATCGCGATCGAGAGCTTTGCTACAAGGCACGCATGCACCGCCTGTTCGTCGCGATCCGACCACCCCACTTCGTGCGGAGCTTGCTGCTCGGCAGCATGGGCGGCATCAGCGGGGCGCGCTGGCAGACCGACGACCAGATCCACCTGACGCTTCGGTTCATCGGCGAGGTCGACCGTCATCGCGCCGGCGACATCCATGCCGCGCTCGGCGGCATCCACCATCCGCGCTTCGAGATCGCCCTCAATGGCCTCGGCACCTTCGACCGGCGCGGTCTTCCGGAAACGGTGTGGGCGGGGGTAAGCCCGCATGAGCCGCTCAAGGCGCTGCACAAGAAAGTCGACCAGGCGCTCGCGCGGGTCGGGGTCGAGCCGGAGCAGCGTGCCTATCTGCCCCACATCACGCTTGCCCGGCTGAAACGTTCGTCGGGAACGGTGCGGAACCTGCTCGAGCAATGGGGCGGCCTGAGCAGCCCACCTTTTCCAGTCGACCGCTTCTCCTTGTTCGAGAGCCAGCTCACGCCGGAAGGCGCCGTCTATACGCCGATCGAGAATTATCCGCTGACGCCCTCGCCCTCCCGCCTGGCCGCCACGGACGCATCCCTTCCGCTGCCCTGAGGGGGAGAGGGCGTCGGAAGGCCGGGTCCGAGGCCCTCTCCCGTTCGCGAGGCCTCCTCGCGGGAACCTAGACGCCGACCGCGTCGAGGAGCCGGTCGACCATGGGCGCATAGCCGGCGCCGAACAGGCGCAGGTGCACCAGCGCGGGGAAGAGCTGATAGACCGGACGGCGCTCGCGCCAGCCGGGCTCGAGAGCACCGTAAGCGGACCAGAACGTATCGGGCGGGCTGTCGAACAAGGTAAGCATCGCCAGATCGACTTCGGCATCACCATGGTAACAAGCCGGGTCGATCAGCGCGGCCAGCCGTCCCCCGGCGACCAGGATGTTGCCGCTCCACAGGTCGCCGTGAAGAAGCGACGCCGGCGGACGGTCGGGCAACAGGTCCCGGAGCCGACGCACCAGCCCCGCCACGCGGTCGCGAAGCGGCCGGTCGAGCAAAGCGGCTGTCGCGGCAAGCCGCTGCTCTCCCCAAAAGGCAGGCCAATCCGCACTTCGCCGATTGTCGAGCTGGACCGTGCCGAGCGCATAGTCGACCGGCCAGCCAAATTGATCGGCGAGGCTGGAATGCAGCCGCTTCAAGCCGGCGCCGATGTCAGCCCAGCTCCTCGCGCTGAACAGGCCGTCATGGACGATCCGCTCGATAAGCAGCACGCCGCCATGCTCCGCCTCGACCGCGGGCGTCGGCAGGCCGGCGGCCGCAAGCGCTCGCAGCATCGCCGCCTCGGTCGCGACCGCAGGGCCGCCCTTCGCAACGCTTTCGCGGCCATCGTCCCGAACGACGAGAAGGACCTGGGAGAGATCGCCTCCCGCCAGGCGCCCGAGCCGATCCTCCGGAACGCCGGTCAGATCGGCTACGCGGCGGGAGAAAGCGGTCATGCCTCGTCTTGCGCCGATCGTCGGATCGCGCCGGCGAGCGCCGCCGCGGCGTTCGTCACTTCGCGCCAAGTCGCGTCGAAATGGCTGTCGTCGCCATGATAGGGATCGGCCACCGGCTGACCCTCCCGTCCGGGAACATGATCCATCAGCAGCGACAAGCGGGCGCGCGCGCCCTCCGGACGGAGCGCGGCCAGGGCAGCGAGATTGTCGCGGTCGAGCGCGACGATATGGTCGAAGCGGTGAAAGTCCTCCATGCCCACTCGGCGAGCGCGCAAATGGGCGATGTCGAACCCGTTACGGCGCGCCACCGCGATCGCGCGAGGATCGGGCGGTTGCCCGACGTGCCAATCGCCGGTTCCCGCCGAATCCACTTCGACATCGAGGCGGAGTCGATCGGCCTCTGCCCTGAACGCCGCCTCGGCGAGCGGCGAGCGGCAGATATTTCCCAGGCAGACGAACAGGACGGCTTGGACCATATCGAGATTCCCGAGCTGCGGGCCGCCTGAATGGCGTGTTTGCCAAAGAGAACCCTGCTCTGCTAGCCAGAGGGCAGAAAAGCTCACGGGAGGGTCGAGGGTTCCCTGATGGCGTCGATCGCTGACGAAACCGCCCCGGCCGCCCCCAGGCCGCGTGTCGGGGCCTATGCCTGGTACGCCCTGTTTGTCCTGGTGCTGGTCTATGTCATCAACTTCATCGACCGGCAGATCCTTTCCATCCTCGTCGGGGACATAAAGGCCGATCTCGGCGTCTCCGACGCGCAGATCGGCTTCCTCTACGGCACCGCCTTCGCGGTCTTCTACGCCCTCTTCGGCATACCGCTCGGCCGGCTCGCAGACAGCTGGTACCGGGGCCGGCTGATGGCGATGGGGCTGGCGCTGTGGTCGTCGATGACGGCCTTCTCCGGCTTCGCCAATTCGTTCGGAATGCTGGCCGCGGCGCGGATCGGCGTGGGCATCGGCGAGGCGAGCGCCTCGCCCGCGGCCTATTCGATGATCTCGGACAGCTTCCCCAAGGAGAGGCGGGCGACGGCCTTGTCCATCTATTCGAGCGGCCTCTACATCGGTGGCGCGCTCAGCCTCCCGATCGGCGGGCTGGTCGTCAGCCGATGGAACGCCGCCTGGCCCGATACGGCAGCAGCGCCGCTCGGGCTCGCCGGCTGGCAGGCCGCCTTCCTGGCTGTCGGCCTGCCCGGACTTCTGCTCGCGCTATGGGTACTGACGCTGCGCGAGCCGCTGCGCGGCGCGTCGGAAGGACTGCCGCAGCCGGTGGTGCGGCCCAACGCCTGGCGCGACTTCGGCCGCGAGCTGGCGGCGATTCTGCCTCCACTGACGCTCATCACGGTCAGCCGAATCCCGGGCGCGCTGCGCGTCAACCTGCTCGCGCTCGGCATCGTCCTGCTCGCCGGTTACGGCCTCTATCGGCTGACCGGCGATGCGCCGCAATGGGCGGCCTACGGGCTTGGAATCTACGCGATCTTCTCCTGGATCCAGTCGCTCCGCCACCGCGATCCTCCCGTATACCGCCTGATCTGGGGATCCCCGGTCGTGGTCCTCCTGGCGATAGCCTTCGGCAGCATCTCCTTCGTCACCTACGCGACGAGCTTCTGGATCCCGCCTTATGTCGAGCTGCGCTTCTACGGCGGCGGCGAGGTCCCGGCCCGCTTTCTCGGCGGATTGACGGCCAAGGAGGAGGTCGGCTTCATCATCGGCTGGTCTGCCGCCGTTTCCGCCGCATTCGGGGTCATTCTCGGCGGCTATCTCTCCGATCTGTGGCGGCAGCGCGATCCGCGCGGGCGACTCTTCGTCAACATGCTTTCGGTCCTGCTGCCCATCCCGCTCGTGGCCTTCATGCTCACCACGGACAATCTGACCGCCTTCTACTGGGTCAATCCGATCGCCCATATGTTCGCGTCCGCCTGGGTCGGCGCGGCGGTCGCGACCCTCCAGGACCTGGTGCTGCCGCGCATGCGCGCAACCGCGGGGGCCACCTACATCTTGGGAACGACCATGATCGGGCTCGCCCTCGGCCCCTATTATGCCGGCAAGATGTCGGTGCTCACCGGCAGTCTGCCGATGGGCATTGCGGCCCTCTACCTGATGCCCCCCCTCACCTTGCTGGCGCTATGGATCGGCTCCCGCCACATCGCCCGCCTCGAAGCCACCAAGGTGGAAAGAGCTCGGGCGGAAGGGGAGCCGATCTAGGCCTGCATTCCCCGTTCGACCGGGCCTCTCCGTCAGTGTCGTGGGCGATCAGCCGATCATGCCTTCATCTGGCCCTCTGCCAGCTGGACGACCCCGACCACCGGTTGCGGCAAGGCCGGCTTGCCGACCCCCTGCCACCTGAAGCCGGCAGCGATGACGTCCTCGGCCCGGTAGACATTGCGCAGATCGATGAGCACAGGATCGGCCATCGTCCTGGCGAGCCGCTTGAGATCGAGCGCGCGAAGCACGTCCCATTCGGTCACCAGGACGACCGCGTCGGCGCCTTCTGCCGCCGCATAGGGATCGGCGGTAAGCTCCACATTGGGCATGAGCGGCGCCGCTTGCTCCCTGGCCTCGGGATCATAGCCGCGCACCTTCACGCCGGCATCCTCGAGCGCCTGGACGATGCTGATCGACGGCGCATCGCGCATGTCGTCCGTATTGGGCTTGAAGGCCAGGCCGAGCAAAGCGACCGTCTTGCCGCGCGGCTCGTCGCCGAGCGCTCGGATCACCTTGCGGCCCATCGCCCGCTTGCGGGCATCGTTTACCTTGACCACCGCCTCGACGATTCTCAGGGGAGCCTGATTGTCCTCGGCCGTCTTGAGCAGGGCCAGGGTGTCCTTCGGGAAGCAGGACCCGCCATAGCCGGGACCGGCGTGGAGGAACTTCGAGCCAATGCGGCCGTCGAGGCCGATGCCGCGGGACACGTCCTGGACATCCGCGCCGACCACCTCGCACAGATCGGCGATCTCGTTGATGAAGGTGATCTTCGTCGCCAGGAAGGCATTGGCGGCATATTTGATCAATTCGGCCGTCCGGCGCGCCGTGAACAGCAAGGGCGCCTTGTTGAGATAGAGCGGGCGATAGATTTCGCGCATCACCTCGGCCGCCGGCTCCTCCTCGGCACCGACGACGATCCTGTCGGGATGCTTGAAATCCTCGATGGCGGCGCCTTCACGCAGAAATTCGGGATTGGAAACGACCCAGGTCCGGATGCCGGGTGCGGCCTCCCGGACGATCCGCTCGACCTCGTCGCCGGTGCCCACCGGCACCGTGGACTTGGTCACGATGACGGCCGGTCCCGTCAGCGCCTCGGCAATCTCGCGCGCAGCGCTATAGACATAGCTGAGGTCGGCATGGCCGTCGCCGCGACGCGAGGGCGTGCCCACGGCGATGAAGATGGCGTCCGCGCCATCCACCCCGCGGGCCAGATCGGTCGTGAAGCTCAGTCGACCCCCTTCGACATTGCGGGCGACGAGCTGGTCCAGGCCCGGCTCGTAGATCGGCATCACGCCTCTTTCGAGAGCCTCGATCTTGCGAGCGTCCTTGTCGACGCAGACCACCTGGTGACCGAAGTCGGAGAAGCAGGCGCCAGAGACCAGCCCGACATAGCCGGTCCCGATGATTGCGATATGCATCTTGTCTCCTCGAAAGGCTGGGTTGCGACCGCTTCACCGCGGCAGCGGTCCGTATGGGTTGAAGCTGCCTCGCCGCGCCTAATCGGGTGATGGAGGCAAGGCAATAAAAAGGGAGCCGGCCCAAAGGACCGGCTCCCGATTTTGACACGGTCCGCCGCTTGTGCGGCGGGAACCCTTCTTACCAGCCGGAGCCGGGGCCGAAGGTGATCTCCACGCGCCGGTTCTGCGGCTCGCGGACACCGTCTGCAGTCTCGACCAGCGGACGGCTCTCGCCGAACGCTTCGGTGGTCATCACACCGTCCGGAACACCGCGACCGGCCAGATAGGCACGGGCGTTGTCGGCGCGGCGCTGGGACAGACCGACGTTGTAGTCGGCCGGACCAGACCGGTCGGCGTGACCGGCAATGACGACGCGGGCCTGACCGCACTGCTGATACTGCGCAGCCGCATTGTCGAGGATCGCCGCAGCCTGCGGAGTGATCTCGTCCCGATCCCAATCGAAGAACACGATGTACGGCCCAGGCGCACACACCGGCGGCGGAGGCGGCGGCGGAGGCGGCGGGGGCGGCGGGGGCGGAGGCGGCGGAGGCGGCGGGGGCGGCGGCGGAGGAGGCGCGCCAAAGTTGAAGGTGATGCCGCCGAGGATGCTGTGCGACCGGAACCGCGTCTCGGACTCGAGACCGCGGAAATCCACGGTGTTGACGTCCGGAACGTTGAAGAAACGATAGCGCAGCGTCACGTCGATATTGTCCGTGACCGCCTGGCGAACGCCGGCAACGAGCTGCCACGCGAAGCGCGTGTCGGAATCGTCGACGAACGCACCCTGGTTCGCGAAGGCGCGAATGTTATTGTAGTCGACGCGAGCGACACCTGCACCACCGCCGACGAAGCCGGAAATGCCTTCATCGTCGCCGAAGTCGAGCATACCGTTGACCATGAAGCTCAGCGCGCTGGTGCGACCGCCGCCAGCTTCGAGGACCGTCTGCGGCACGGCGCCGGGTCCACCGGCCATGCCGGGAAGTCCGATGACCGTCTCGATCTCGTCGACGCGAGCACGCTTGTAGGCAACTTCGGCCTCGAGCCGGAAAGTGCCCAGATCATAGCCGACGAAGAGGGCTCCGTCGAAGCCGTAATCGTGATCGACCTCGACCTGGAAGTCTCCTCCGGGAACGGTTGGGTCCTGACCGAAGTCGAAACCGGCGTCCTCAACGATCATCGCACCGAAATCGCCGCCGACATACCAGGCGCCGTTGCGCGCCAGTGCCGGAGTGGCGAGCACAGTGGACGACAGCGCCACAACAATGGCGAGCTTCCGCATAATATTCCCCTTTCTTCTGCGTCCCGAGCGGGAACGACGCGAACTCCTTACGGTAACCGGAGTTTACGTGCAAGCACGCTTAGCCCCTGACCTGTTGCGTAAAAGCCGCAGTTCACCCAGAAGATGAACCGCAAATTACCAGGCTGGCGCAGAAACGACCTCCACCTCCTCCGGTTGCACCGCAGCACCGATAATTTTCATTCCGTCACAAAGTGTGACCTTAATGCCGCACCCGTCGAATCGGCCTGTCGGTGCGAGCTGGCTGATTTTCTTTTTGTCAGAACGACTTGGCGCGGCGCGCCGCTGCGCTTCGAAGCTTCGCTGCATGCGCGAAGGAATATCTCCCGCCCGAGTGAAGTCAGGAGGAGAAGGACCCACCTTTCGAGCCGTTCGCGCGACGGCGCGGATCGAGACTCCGGTGATGACGGCCGGTCACCGGCGGAGCAGAAAAAGGCGCTTGGCATTTCCCGAAGCCTGTCCCATCCTTCGACTTCTCAGCCAGATAGATGGGAATTCGCCATGATTTCATCTGTGCTTGCTCTCATGCTGGCGGCCGCGGCCGCCCAGACCTCGGACACGACGAGGACGGCGCGCGAGGCGTTCACGACGTGCCTGCGCAGCTATGTCGACCGCAGCCTCGACGGCGGGACTGACCGCGCGACGTTCGAGGCCGAATATCCACAGCAATGTGCCGCCGAGCAGAGTGCGTTCCGGGCCGCCGTCATCCAGCGCGAGACGGCCGCGCGCGCCAGCACCGCCGACGCGGCGGAAGCCGCCGGGCTGGAGATCGAGGACGCGCGTCTGAACTTCAGCGAACGGTTCGAGCTGGCGGCGGGGCCGGAAGCGGGAGCGGAGCCCGCGGCGGCCGCGGCCGCCGAACCCGCGGCGGCGGCAAGCCAGGCAAATTCTGATGCGCCTGCCGAGGCGGCCCCGGACCAGGGCCCCGATTGAGCGGCATCCGCAATGTCGGGCCGCCGATCGCCCGACGGGCAGGTGTCGCGCGCTTGCCGCGGATCAGGCCGATGCCGTGGCACCGGGAGCGCTTGTAGACATAAGCCGACCGAAACCCGGCGCCACTGACTGTCGCCGGTAGGCCTGCTTCGGCGCTCTAGCGGTCGAGCCGGCGAACCGATACGGCTTGGGTGCGGATGTCGGCGAAACCGAAGCTGGTCATGAACGCGATATCCGTCGCGTCGCGACCGACGCAGATCCGGACGATCCCGTCCAACGGTGCGAGCCGGCTCGGGTCGATCAGTCGCCACCCGCCGTCGAGCCAGACCTCGACCACGGCGTGGAAGTCGGGCGGCTCCACCTGCCACCCATAAGCCGATACGAGGCGCGCTGGCACGCCCGACGCCCGCGCGAAGGTGGCGAGCAAGTGAGCATAGTCCCGGCACACGCCACAGCGGGCGACGAAGGTGTCGGCCGCGGTCGTCCGTGAATCGCTCGAGCCGGGGCGATATTCGAGCTGGTCGTGGATCCACTCGGCCATCGCCAGGATCCGCTTGCCGCCTTCGAGGCCGGCGAACTCGCGCGAGACGAAGCCTTCGAATCGGTCCGCCTCGCAATAGCGGCTCGGCCACATATAGGGGACCACTTCGGCCGGAAGATCAGGCAGCGGCACCGCCGCGAGCGGCACGAGGTCGGTTTCGGCGCGTATCACTTCGACGATGGCGCGATAATGCGCGCGGAATGCCCCTTCCGCACGCAGCCAGGTCCGGCGGCCTACCCCGTCGCCGCCGGTGATCGGGCGGAGCGGTCCGCTGCCGTCCACGGTCAGGCGGTCCTCGATCAACCTCTGGTCGGGAAGTTGCGCAACCTCCAGCGCGAGCAGGACATCGGTCGCGGCGGGGAAGTGGTAATCGAGCGCCACCTCGATCCCCAGGCTGACTGCGGTGCCGGTCACACGAAGGCAATCAGAGCGAAGCCGCCGGCGAGCAGGAGGAGGAAGAGCCAGCCGAGCAGGGTGAGCCGCTTCTCGATGAACTCCTGCATCGGCGCGCCATAGCGCTTGAGCAGCCAGGCAATGGCGAAGAAGCGAGCGCCGCGAGCGATCGCGGCGAGGATGACGAACAGCAAGAAGTTGAACTGGAAGAAGCCACTGGCGATCGTGACGAGCTTGAATGGAATAGGCGTGATGCCAGCGATCAAAATCACCAGGTCGCCCCAGTCTTCGTACAGAATTTTCAGTCCCTCCATGCGGGGGCCCAGGTGATAGACGTCGATCAGCCACTGGCCGACCGTGTCGAACAGGAAGTAGCCGATCACATAGCCGAAGATTCCGCCGGCCACCGAAGCAAGGGTGCAGACCGAGGCGATCAGATAGGCCTGATCGCGGCGCGCGAGCACCATGGGAACGAGCATGACGTCGGGCGGGATCGGGAAGAAGCTGCTCTCGCAGAAGGAGACGACAGCGAGGGATCTGTTGGCGTGGCGATGGCTCGCCAGCCGAAGCGTCCAATCGTAAAGCGCGCGAAACATGAACTGCCCTGCCCTGTGGTGGCCGGGCCATAGCCGGGAAGGAAGGCGGCTTCCAGCCTGCCTCTGGGTTCAATCAAGCGGCTTCGATGCGTCGAGATAATGCGGCCCCGGCCCTCTCGCAGCCAAGGCGTCGTCCGGGTTGCGCAACGGACAAGTCTCCATCGACAGGCAGCCGCAGCCGATGCAGCCGTCGAGATTGTCGCGAAGCCTCGTGAGCTGGACGATGCGCCGATCGAGATCGCCGCGCCATGCTTCGGCGAGACGCGCCCAGTCGGCTTTGGCCGGCGTCCGGTCGTCGGGGAGCGAGGCCAGACGCCGGCCGATCTCGGCGAGCGAGATTCCGAGCTGCTGCGCCACCTTGACGATCGCGATCCGACGCAAGGTGCCGCGTCCGTAGCGGCGCTGGTTTCCGCTCGAACGCCAGCCGCCGATCAGCCCCTTGCGCTCGTAGAAATGGACCGCGGACACGGCGACGCCGCTGCGGCGGGCAACCTCGCCGACGGTGAGAAGCTTGGGCGCAGGGTCCCTGTCGGGCATGCTTGACCTCAACTTTGGTTTAGGTTGCATAAAGGTGGCCGCCTCGATTCGCAAGCCGGGAGTGAGCCCATGAACGAACCGCTCTTCACGCTCGAAACCACGCCGGGCGGAACCTGCCGCTCGTTCGCCGATCCCTCGGCGGCGCCGATCGGCCTCACGCCGGACGAGCGCCCGCCCCGGCCGCCATTATGGGTGCGCCTGCGGTCCGCGCTGTCCGGGACGCCCACCGGCAGGCGGCGCCCGCTGCCGGTGCCGCGCTGACCCGCCGGTCGGCCGTCGCGCGGCCTACCGGTGCCAGGGCAGCCCGCGGAGCAATCGACGCCGCGCCATGGGCTCGAAATCCTGGCTCGCCGATTCCGGGTCGGCAATCTCGCTTTTCGCGATCGCCTCGGCCGCGTCGCTGAAGTCGGGCGGCTCGAACGGGACGAGGGTGCGTCCGGGCCCGCGCAAGCGCTCCACCGCCGCGATCAGCGAGCCCGTCTCCTCGATGCATGCGGCGACCCGTTCAGGCTCGACTCCCAGGTGCTCGGCCATGAGCCCGCAACGCAGGCTCGAGATCATCGGCCGGACGCCGCTATTCCCTTTCAGGGCGGCATCGAGCACGACGTCGCATTCGCTGTCGAGACCCATCGAGCGATTGTTGAGGTTCGCCGAGCCGACGCGCAGCATGCGATCGTCGACGATCATGATCTTGGCATGCACGTAGATGTCCGCGCCGGCCTCGGTTACCGGCGAGTAGATCCTGAAGCGGCCGAGACGATCGGCCTTTCGGACGGCTTCCATCAAGGTGGCCCGCGCCGCCCCCATCACCGCCTCTTCCAGCCAGCCTTCGGCGCTCTTCGGATTGACGATGACGAATTCCGGCGGGTCCGGCTCCGCAAGGCGCCGGGCGATCGCCTCCGCGACCAGGCGGGAAGCGAAATATTGCGACTCCATGTAGACGAAGCGGCGCGCCGCGCCGATCATGTCGGCGAAAAGGGCTTCGATCTCGCGCACCTCGCTGACTCCCTCGGTCTCGCCGCAGGTGCGGGCGATGGCGATGTCCACGTCGCGAAAATGCACTTCCAGCGGCCCGGGCCAGGGGTCCGACCCTCGCGGGGGCGGCGGCAACAGCTCGCCGCAGGCAAGCGCCCAACGGGTACGGCCCAGCACGCCCAGTGCCGCCGCCGCCGCGCCGTCCATCGCGATCGCCGCATCGTGCCAGGGCCCGTAGTGGCGACCGGTGGTCGGCCGCCGGCGGCCAGGCTCGTCATCGCGGTGGGCGCGGGTATCCCAGCGCGACCCGGTCATGTCGATCCCGCCCGAGCAGGCAAAGCTGTCGTCGATCACCATTATCTTGTGATGATGGCACCCTTGGAGCGGGTGGCTGCCATCGAGCCTGAAGCTGATGCGTGGCTTCAGCAGCCGCCATTCCGCGAGCCGCAGCATGGTCGTGCCTCGACCGAGAAAGCTGTAGATCTTGCCGTCCCAGGCGAGGATGTGAATGCGAAGGCCCGGCTTCCGGCGGCCGAGCCAGGACAATAAAGGTCCCAGGTAGACCGGCGCCTCGCCATCACCCTCCTCTCCCTCGTCGACCAGCCGGATGCGAGTGTCGAAATCCCACCCGATGAGCAGGATCTGCGAACGGGCACGCAGCATCGCGGCGCGCGCGACGCGGAAATAATCCGCCGCGTCCACGATCAGTGCGGCTCGCCGCGCCTGCTCGATGCGCCAACAGTTGCGGCCGAGTTCCAGGAGGGAATCTTCGCCTTCGGTGGGCGCGGGTACGGTATCGGACATGCGGCGAGAACGTGCGTAGGCCCACACAAGTTTCGTCGCCGAAAGGAACGGCCGGAGCCTCAGGCAGCTCGGGCCAGAAAGGCCGTTTCCCGATCGATCCACGACTTGAAGCTCGGACGGTCGAGAATCGACTCGACATAGCCGGAGAGCCTGGGGTGGCGGGCAGGGTCGAGAATGACATTGAGATGGCGGAAGTTCGCGAAGGGGCTCGCCACCGACAGGTCGGCGAGGGTCAGCCGGTCCTCGACCAGGAAGCCGCTGTCCGGAATGACCCCTTCGAGATAATCGAGCAGCGGCGGCAGCTCTTCACACTCCGCTTTGGCCGCCGCCGCCTCGTCGCCCGGGATGCCGAGAAACTTCGGCGCCACCACGCGATTGAAGAACATGGTGCGCCCGCAGGCGAACAGGATCGTGTCGGAAAATTCGTCGAACCAGACCGTCCGCGCCCGCGCCCGGGGCTCGACGGGGATCAACGCAGGTTCGGACCTGACTGCCTCGAGATAGAAGATGATCGCCGTCGAATCGGCGATCGCAAAGTCGCCATCCCGAAAGGCGGGCATCTTGCCGAACGGGCTCGCCTCCCTGAACCCAGGATCCTGGTTCCCGGGGCCGGTGGGCTTCAACTCCAGCGCGATTCCCTTTTCCGCAGCAAAAGCGAGCACCTTGCGGACGAACGGGGACAGCGAAGAACCGTAGACGATCATTGGAGCCTCCGGATTAGTTTTCATCTGCTACTGGTAACCTGCCGGCGTGGGAAGGTCACGCAGAATTATTTTTGTCTTGACTTAATTAAGCTTCCCCTTAAATCTTAGGCCATGGACCGCTTCACCGCCTTGGCCGATCCGCACCGCCGCAAGATGATCGAGCTGCTCGGCAATGGGCCGCTCGCCGCCGGCACCCTGGCGGGAGAGTTCGCCATGAGCGCCCCGGCGGTCTCGCAGCATCTCAAGGTGCTGCGCGAAGCAGGGCTGGTCCGGGTCGCCGTCGACGGACAGCGCCGGATCTACAGCCTCGACCCGGACGGGTTGGCCGAAGTGGACGCGTGGCTCCGCCAGGTGCGGGGTGTCTGGAAAGACCGGCTCGACCGGCTCGAAGCAGCATTGGGTCAGGAAAAGGGAGACACGAGATGAGCGAATATGGAATCGTCACCGAGGCCGGAGCGGTCCGGTTCGAACGGCTGCTCCCGGCGCCGATCGATCGGGTTTGGGAATATCTCGCCGACCCTGCGCTACGCGCCGAATGGTTCGCGGGCGGCGACATCGAGCTGAAGTCGGGCGGAAGCCTCACCCTCGTCTTCCGCAACTCCGAGCTCGGACCGCCGGGCGAGGAGGTGCCGGAGAAGTTCCGTCAATATGAGGGTATGGAATCGAAGGGCGAGGTGATCCGCGCCGAGCCGCCCCGCTTGCTCGTCTTCCTCTGGTTCGAGGAATCCGGTCCGCCCACCGAGGTTCGCTGGGAACTCGAGCCGCGCGGGGACGCGACGCTCATGACCCTCACCCACAGCCGGCTTCCGAACCGCGCGATGATGGTCGACGTCTCGGGCGGATGGCACCTCCATCTCGACGTGCTCGAGCAGGTGCTGGCGGGGCGCGAACGTGCGCCCTTCTGGTCACGCAACGAGGCTCTGGCCCGCGATTACGACGCGCGCATTCCCGCCGAAGCGCAGGCCTGAACCCGGTCTGCGGCGGTTCTCATGCTGCCGCCACCGCCAAGCCGGCCGGCGTCACCGCCGGCCGGCGGAGCGGCGGACGCTCCAGATACGTGAGCCAGCGCCACAGCCATTCGACCGGACCGAAGCGGAAGTATCTGAGCCATAGCGGACTGAGGACGAGCTGCAGCGCCCAGATCGCGAAGACGACGCCGTAGAGCTCGTGCCGCTCGAGCTGACCGAACCAGCCTAGGCCGACGAACAGGATCGCGCAGATCACCGAATGCGAGAGATAGTTGGTCACCGCCATCCGGCCGACGGCCGCAAGCGCACGCCGCAGCCAGGGAAGCCAGCCCGACCGGACGAACAGGAGCAAGGCGCCGAGGTGGCCGATCGTCATCGCCAACCGGCCGAGATCGTAGCTGATATTGGCCTGGGCGAAAGCGACGGCGCTGAACCGGTGATCGATGATCCACCGCGTCTCGAAATAGTTCACGACCAAGCCGACGCCATAGCCGGCCACCACCATGAATAAATAAAGACGGGTGGGCCGTTCGAGCGTGAGGACGCCGAGCCGGAACAGCGCCATGCCGATCAGCATCATTCCGAATATGTCGAAGAAATATCGATAGAGACCCCAGGTCTGCCAGTAGACGTTGATCTGCGCGACCTCGCCGAAGGCGCGGGCATAGCCGCCGGTGCGCGCCTGGACCGCCTCGGCAATCCGCTCCGGCGACGACTCGAACTCCGACCTCGCTTGGTCCCAGGCCGTGATCGCATATTCCTGCTCCGCCGAGAGCGTGTCGCCTGCGTCCCGAGATGCCTCGGCCGCGACGAAGTCCGAATGCTTGTCGAGGAGCTGCCAGCTGTCATGCGCCGTCCACAATGTGCCGAGCAGCAGCGCGCCGACGCCGAGCGCCAGCAGCGCCCCGGGCGCCAGCTTGCGGAAGGCGAAGACGAACAGGGCGATGACGCCATAGGCGTAGAGAATGTCGCCGTACCACAGGAAGACGAAGGCGTTCACGAAGCCGAAGGCGATCAGCCACAGGTTGCGCCGGAAATAGATATCGGCGGCGTCGACACGGCCCGCCGCCTCCAGCCGCGAGGTGAGCAGGATCGCGCTCGCCCCGAACAGAAGCGAGAACAGGCCTCGCTGGGTCCCCTCGAAACCCATCTGCGTGATGATCCAGGCCCACAGGTTCGCGCCCTGGGCGCCGCCGGAATTCGCGGGATTGAAGGCATCGGCGAGCCCGAACCCGGTGATGTTCACGAGCAGGATACCGAACAAGGCGACGCCCCGGACGACGTCGAGCGCCTCGATACGTCGCGTGGTCGGGCCTGGCCGTTCCGGCGCAGGCGGCTCGACGAACTTGTCCCCCCTCGGCGCGAGCGTCGCCATTTCTACCCTCCCCGGCCCGAGGGGCCCGATCTGCTCCCCTTTCTTGTCGCGCCGAACGTCGGCCGGCGCAAGCGACCAGCTTCACCCCGAAAGGATCTGCTCCAAGGTGACCGGGCGCCACGATCGACAGTCGACGCCGACGTCGAATTGGCGGGGCAGCGGTTTCAGGCGGCCATGGCTATGACCGTGGAGGTCGATCGCGCCGCGCGCCTGACCGTTCCAGCTTCGGAAGGGGTAGTGGCAAAGGACGAGGCGGCGCCCTTCCTGCTCGAATTCGGCATAATCCTGCACGCTCGCCCAGCCCGCGGCCGCGCGTGTCGCCGGCGGATCGTTGTTGCCGGCGACGAGATGCTTGCGCCCCTTCAGGCGCGCCAGCAGGCCTTCCACAGCCTCGCCTTTGCGGGCAAAATCGCCCAGGTGCCATAGCTCGTCTTCCTGGCCGACCACGGTATTCCATTCCCGGATAAGCATCGCGTCCATCTCCGCCACCGAGGCGAACGGGCGCTTGTGGATGTTGATCGTCCGATGGTCGCCGAAATGCGTGTCGCTCGTGAAGAAGACCTTCATGGCCAGACCAACGCCCATTCGTCCGCCCGGATGCGCGGTTTCAGAAGGGGACGCGGACGTGCAGAAGGATTCTCCGATCGAGCCAGCCGTCGAGCCGCTGCTGTTGGGTAGCTTCGATCTCGCCTTCGGTGCCGCCGCCGAGCCCGAACCGAAGAAGCTCGTCCGGCTCGACCTCCAGATCTGGAGGAATACGAATGGCCGGCATCCGGAAGCGGCTGCCATCCGCGTTGCCGCAAACGACGATCTCGTTGCCATCCGGCTCCGGACAGGGCCGAATGACGCGCAACGGCGGTAGCACCCATTCCTCGCCGGCGCCCCTTCGGTTCGGGCAGTGGCGCCTGGGCGGCTGCGCCGGCCGGCGCCGCCATCAGCATGGCCACCATAGCTGCACCTCCGGCTCGCGTGAGTCACGGTCTAGCAGCAACGGGGGCGGCGAGCCACGCAAGTCAGCGAACAGCCGAGGAAGGTCTTCATCGGCAGCCTTCCGCTTTAGATCCTTGCCAGATAGGATGTATATGGTCAGACTGATTGAACCACGGGGGTTAGACCATGATCACTCGCATCCGTGAGGTCCGCCGCGCCCGCAATCTGACGCTGCAGGACGTTGCGGACCGATGCGTTCCGCCGACGACTCCGCAGACGATCGGCCGGCTGGAAACGGGTACGCGAACCGTCTCGGTCGGCTGGCTCAACCGGATCGCAGGCGCCCTGGGAGTCGAGGCCGCCGATCTTGTGCGTCTTCCCGACGGCGAGGAACTTCCGGTCGCAGCGATCCTCGACCATGACGGCGCGCACGCACCCCGCCACGACAGCGCGGCCGTTCCGCCGCGACCTGAGCCCGGTCTGGTCGCGCTCACCGTCATGGCCGGGGTTGGCGACTATCGCAGCGGCGACGAGCTTTGGTTGAAGCGGATCGAGCCTGCGGCCTTTGGCGGGGCTCTCAACCGCGACGTTCTGGCGCCGCGACCAAGCGGACGGTTCATCTTCGGAAGGCTGATCGGCCGAGAGGCAGGCAAGCTGCATATCGTCCCCCTCGGTGCAGGGCAGCGCCAGACGGTGGTGCCCGATCCGCTTTGGATGGCGGTGGCGGTGCGGCTGATCCGGCCTCTCTGAAGATCAGGACGCAGCCGTTGCAACCCCGTTCGGACTTTCCATGGAGAAGGAAGGGCCGAAGGGCGTTGGGGCGGCATGTTCCTGTTCTTCTCCAATCGTCTCGGCTGTCTCGGCTCGGTCGCGATCACGGCCGTGGGGACGTTGCTCCTGCTCGTTCTGCTCGGCTGGATTCAGCTCTAGCGCCCGACGCCCCGGCCGCCGGACTTGCTCCTTCGGCACGAAGCTGGCAGGGGGCAGGCATCGCCTGGTCGGGCGCTTAGCTCAGTTGGTAGAGCATCTCGCTTACACCGAGAGGGTCGGCGGTTCGAGCCCGTCAGCGCCCACCAGAATCGACCCGCGATCAGGCGAAGGTTTGGGCGATATCCTCTTCATGAACGCCCAGGTCCCGAACGACCGTTGACGTGGCGCCGGCATAAAGGGCAATGCCGAGAGCCCCGAGCAGGCCGCCCAGTAGCCAGCTCAACAGAGTCATCGCGCTGAACTCGCCGAAGCGGTCCGCGGCGATCGCCTGCATGGCTTCCGGATCGAAGTCGGCCTGCATGAACGAGTCGAGCAAGGGTGCCGCCGTCACGGCGGCGGTTACGCCCCACAGCATGAGCAAGAAGAGCAAGATGACGAGATAGCTGCCGAAGAGCGTCCAAAAACGTCCCCGGGTCAATGTCCACGATTCGACGACGACGATCCTGCGGCGCAGGAAAGTGAGCGCGAAGACGAGCGAGAGCCGCACCTGAAGCCAGATGACCGACGCCAGCACGGCGATGATGGCGACGATGATGAAGAGGACCGAGCCAGCGAGGTTCATGCCCGCGCCGACCCCGACGAACATCAGGCCGATGGCGAAGGCCACGATGACGAAGCCGGCATAGAAGGCGACCGCCAGAAGCAGCGACAGCCCCATGGTGCGAATCTCGTCCGCTCCGAGGCGAAGCCCGACCAGGCTTGGCTCCTCGGGCCGCAGCATCGCCCTGAACGCCGCAGTCATCAGAACGGCCACCACCAGGAACATGGCGAGCCAGACAAGGAGTACCGAACCGAAATAGCGCGTGAGGTCGAACGGCGCCGTCCCTTCTCCATTGAGCGGAGTCAGCATGGCCGGCTGGACGAAGAACCAGCTGGCGATGCCCGGAAGCGCGTAGATCAGCGCCCAGGCCCCAACCGCAAGCGGAAATCGCGTCGGGAGCGCAAAGGCTCCGCTGATGATCGAACCCAGGTTCAGCATCCCGTTTCCCCCCTCCGCTCCGCGGCTGGAGCGGATAATCCCTCGATGCGAACGCGACCGGCCGCACGAAAGGACGATCCCGGCGCGATTCTTCACGCATCGCGAACGGGCCGGTCCTCCGGACTAGCCCAGATTCTTCACGATCTCCTCGGCCATCTTCTTGCCGTCGCCGAGCAGCATCATCGTATTGTCGCGGTAGAAGAGATCGTTGTCGATGCCGGCATAGCCGACGCCGCCCATCGAGCGTTTCACGAACAGGACGTTCTTGGCCTTCTCCACGTCGAGCACCGGCATGCCGTAGATTGGCGAGCTCTTGTCGGTCTTGGCGGCCGGGTTGGTGACATCGTTGGCGCCGATCACGAAGGCAACGTCGGCCCGAGCGAATTCGCTGTTGATGTCTTCGAGCTCGAACACCTCGTCATAGGGCACGTTCGCCTCGGCGAGCAGGACGTTCATGTGGCCGGGCATCCGCCCCGCCACTGGGTGGATCGCATATTTGACGGTGACGCCTTCCGCCTTGAGCAGGTCGGCGAGCTCGCGCACCGCATGCTGGGCCTGGGCGACGGCTAGGCCATAGCCGGGGACGATGATGACCAGCTCGGCCTGCTGCATCAGGAAGGCGGCGTCCTCGGCGGAGCCGCGCTTCCAGGGTCGGTCGATCGCCGCTTCGGCAGCGCCGGCCGCGGCGTCGCCGCCGAAGCCTCCGGCGATCACCGAGAGGAAGTTACGGTTCATCGCCCGGCACATGATGTAGGAGAGGATGGCGCCCGAGCTGCCGACCAGGGCGCCGGTGATGATCATCGCCGTGTTCTGGAGCGTGAAGCCCATCGCCGCCGCGGCCCAGCCCGAATAGGAATTGAGCATCGAGATGACGACCGGCATGTCGGCGCCGCCGATCGGGATGATGAGCAGGAAGCCGACCGCGAAGGCCAAGCCGGTGACGGTCCAGAAGATCCACGGGCTCTGGTCCTGGGTGAAGTATGCGATCAGGGCGAGGATCGCGAACAATATGCCGAAATTGAGCACGTGCCGGGCCGGGACGAGGATCGGCTTGCCCGACATGTTGCCGTTCAATTTCAGGAAGGCGATCACCGAGCCCGAGAAGGTGATGGCGCCGATCGCGACGCCGAGCCCCATTTCGAGCCGGCTGTTGAAGTAGATCGAGCCGGCTGCGTCGGCGATCCCGAAGGCGAGCGGATTGAGATAGGCCGCGGCGCCGACCAAGACGGCGGCCAGGCCGACCAGGCTGTGGAAGGCGGCGACGAGCTGCGGCATCGCGGTCATCGCGATCCGCCGGGCGATGAAGAACCCGATCGCACCACCGATCGCGATGGCGATCGCCACTTCCCACAGGCCGGCTATCTCCTGGATGACGAGAGTCGTGCCGACCGCAATCGCCATGCCGATCATGCCGTAGCGATTGCCGCGGCGGGACGTTGCGGGACTGGAAAGCCCCCTCAAAGCGAGGATGAAGCAGATGCCCGCGATCAGATAAGCGAGCATCACCCAGGCCGGCGCTGCGGCGGTCTCATGCATGGATATCGTCCCCCTTCGGCGCGGCGAAAAGCCGACCGCCTTCCTCTCCGGATCGAATGCGAGCGGGCAACAGCGCGCCGCCGGCAGCCCTCACCTACCGTTCCTTCTTCTTGTACATGGCGAGCATGCGCGCGGTGACGGCGAAGCCGCCGAAGATGTTCACACTGGCCAACACGACGGCCGCGAGGCCGAGCCATTTGGCCGCGGGCACGGCCGCGGCCAGCGCCGCTATCAGGGCGCCGACCACGATCACCGAAGAGATGGCATTGGTCACCGACATGAGCGGCGTGTGGAGCGCCGGCGTGACCGACCAGACCACATAATAGCCGACGAAGCAGGACAGGACGAAAATCGACAATATGCTGATGAAGTCCAACGTCTCTCTCCCCTCAGGCCAGCCCGAGCCGCATCTCCAGCAAGTGAAGCAGCCGGGCATATTCTTCTCGCCAGCGCAAGGTCGGCACCGGCGGACAGGCCGTGCGCCGGCTCGCCACCGCGGCGGCCTCGGCTGCCTCGACGGCCTCGGCCCCGTGCCGCGCGACAAGGGCGGCGGCGACCGCCTGCTCGCGCGCCGCGAAATCCTCCTGCCAATAGTCCTCGACCGTCACCGGGCTGAATCCGCCGCACAGCGACGATTCGGTCCGCGCAACGCCGCCGAAAAGGGTCATGGCCGAATAGACGGACAGGTCGGGCGCACGGCTCCAGCCGGTGCCGGGTGCCGGGGTCGAAGGCGCGCAGGCACCGAGCAAAGCTACGCCGGCAATGGCAAGCAGGATGAACCTCACGGCGTCTTCTCCGACTGCGGCGGGTATTCGGCGATCCGACCGGCAAGCCTGTCGAGCGAGCCGGAAAATTCCGCCAGCGCGTCGGCATAGGCCGCTTCGCTCGGTTTGCAGGGCTCGCGTCTCGCGTAGCGGGCGACGCCGGCCCAGTCATTCTCGCCAAGCCAGACGGCCTGCGCCGCCTCCTTGCGGGCGGCGAGCTGCTTCAGCTCCTCCAACCGCTCCACCTGATAGAGCGTCTCGGGGCGGCGAGAGCCGCCGCTGCAGGTCGCCAGATGATCGCGCGCCGCAAGGCTTCGGAAGGTTGCCCGGCGCACCGGCTCGTCACGCGAAGTCGACGACTCCGGCGATGATCCGCAGCCCGGCGCCAGCAGCACCGCCGCCGAGACCATGCCCGCCGTGGCCGTGGCGGCCCTCATCGACTCCGGCCGCCCTCGCAGATCATGCCCTGAGCCTCTCGCTCACCACCTGCCCGCCGCGGGTCAGGCGCACGCCCTGAACGATCTCGTCGTCGTCGGGAAGAGTGACGCGCTTCGCCTCATTGTCCCAGAAAGCGCTGAGGAAATTGTAGAGGTTCCGGGAATAAAGGGCAGAGGCATCGGCGGCGAGGCGGCTCGGCATGTTGCGGTGGCCGACGATCCTCACGCCATGACGCTCCACCACCTCGCCGGGCTGCGCACCCTCGACATTGCCGCCCTGCTCGACGGCCAGGTCGACGATGACGCTGCCGGGGCGCATGGTCGCGATCTGCGTATCGGTAATCAGCCGCGGCGCCGGCCGCCCCGGAATCAAGGCCGTGGTGATGACGATGTCCTGCTTGGCGATGTGGCTCGACACCCGTTCGGCCTGCGCCTGTTTATATTCGTCGGACATTTCGGTCGCATAGCCGCCGGCGCCCTCGCCTTCGATCCCGGCGACCTTCTCGACGAAGATCGGCTTGGCGCCGAGGCTTTCGATCTGCTCTTTGGTGGCCGATCGCACGTCCGTCGCCGACACGACGGCGCCGAGCCGCTTGGCCGTGGCGATCGCCTGCAAGCCGGCAACGCCGACCCCCATCACGAACAGCCGTGCCGCGGCGACGGTGCCCGCCGCCGTCATCATCATCGGAAAGGCCCGCCCATATTCGGCCGCTGCATCGAGCACGGCCTTGTAGCCGGAAAGGTTCGCCTGGCTGGAGAGGATATCCATCGACTGGGCGCGCGTGATACGCGGCAGGAACTCCATCGCCAGCGCCTCGATTCCGGCAGACGCATAAGCGTCGACCCGTTCGCGGCGGGCGAACGGATTGAGCGCGCCGACCAGCATCACCCCCGGCTTGACGCCGTTGAGGCCGGCGGGATCCGGGCCTTGGACGACCAGGACGATGTCGGCGTCCTTCAGCGCATCGGCGCGCGGCGCGACCCTGGCGCCGGCGGCCTCATAAGCGGGATCGTCGATGCTTGCGGTCAGGCCGGCCCCGGTCTCGACCTCCACGGTCGCGCCGAGCGCAACGAACTTCTTCACCGTTTCGGGCGTGGCGGCAACGCGGCGCTCGCCGGCTTCGCCTTCCCTGAGCACCGCGATCTTCACCCCCCGCCTCCCCCGCTTCAGCCGCTGATGATCAGAACGACCAGCATCGCCGTGATAAAGCTGATGATCGCGCCATATTTCATCAGGCCAATGAAGAGATCGTACGTGCCCTGATGCGATCTGGTCGCCTGTTCGGCCTCGTCGGCTGCCATGAATGCTCCTCTTACCCTTTTCGGCGCCCCCCTTACCAAGGCCCGGCGGCAGGGAGCAAGCTCCCTCGCCATGGAGCGCAGCTAAAGCCGGCCCGAACCGGCGGATCGAAGAGGACGAGCCCGGCCCTTTCCTGGTCGGACAGCCACGCTGAGCCTTGCCTCCGGCGGATCGTCGCGAGGGAGCGTCACCTCCGGCGAGCCCGCCGCTGCCGCGTGCGCCCTCTTCATGCAGCTTCGCTCGGCCAGACGCTCAGCACATCGCCTGCGGATGGATCCGCAGCATCGGCTTAAGTCCCCCTTTACCTAATTGGGATAGCCGGATCCCTCTTCAGGACGAGGGATACAGATGCGGCCCGATCCGACACGTTGCCTGCTGCTGATCGACGACGAGCCGGCGCAACGCCGGCTCATCACCGCCATCGGCGCGCGCGCCGGCTGGTGGGTGCGCGGCGCCAACGACCTTGAGGCGGCGCAGAGCATGTTCGCCGACCCGCAGGAGCCGAAATTCGACGCCATCCTGCTCGACCACTGGCTACCGGGCGAGGAAGGCACCGAGGTGATCCGCCGGATCCGCGAGCTCAAGCCCGAGCTCCCCTTGCTCGTGCTCACGGCCCAGACCAGCGTCGCCGTCGCGGTCGACGCAATGCGCGCCGGGGCGAGCGACTTCCTGGTCAAGCCGATCGCCCCCGACCGGCTTCTCGCCGCCCTGGACTCGGCCACCGACCGCCGCAGGCGTACCGGCGAGCTTCGTCCGCTTTCAGAAAAGATCGGCAGGGTCCTCGGCTTCGAGGAGATTGTCGGCTCCGCGCCGCAATTCCGCGCCGCGCTGGCGGTCGCCGCCAAGGCCGCGCGCGCCCGCGTGTCGGTGCTGATCGAAGGCGAGAGCGGATCGGGCAAGGAGATCGTGGCGCAGGCGATCCACGCCGCGTCCCCACGCGGCAAGAAGCCGCTGCACATCGTCAATTGCGGCGCGATTCCCGAGAATCTCGTCGAATCCGTGCTGTTCGGCCATGAGAAAGGCAGCTTCACCGGAGCCTTCGACCGTCACATCGGGCGTTTCGAAGACGCGGACGGATCGACCCTGTTCCTCGACGAGGTCGGGGAGCTTCCGCTCGACACCCAGGTCAAGCTCCTGCGCGCGCTCGAGACGGGGGAGATTCAACGGGTAGGCAGCCGCATCACCCAGACGGTCGACGTGCGGATCATCGCCGCTACCAACCGCAAGCTCACCGACGAGGTCGCCGCCGGTCGGTTCCGCGAGGACCTCTACTACCGGCTGAACGTCGTTCATGTGCCCGTGCCGCCGCTTCGCGACCGGATCAGCGACCTGCCCGCTCTGGCTCGCCATCTGCTTTCGCGAATCGCCGAGCAGCCGGGCATGCGCTACGTGTCGATCACCGACGATGCGCTGTCGGTGCTGATGTCCTACGGCTGGCCCGGCAATGTCCGGCAGCTGCAGAACGCCCTCTTCCGCGCCGCCGTGCTGTGCGAGAGCGACGCGCTCACCTCCGCCGATTTCCCGCACATCGCCACCGAAGCGACCTTCGGCCGGCGCGCCGACGATTTCCACGCCAAGAAGCTGGACGGGCAGTCGCAAACCGCCGCGCTGGCCCACGGGCCGGGCATCACCCTCTACCAGTCCGACGGCAATTTGCGGCCGCTCGAGCAGATCGAAGCGGATGTGATCAGGCTGGCGATCGGTCATTATCGCGGGCGGATGACAGAAGTCGCGCGGCGGCTCGGCATCGGCCGGTCAACCCTCTACCGCAAGCTCGGGGAACTCGGCATCGGCGACGTCGCCGCCTAGGTCAGGGCCCGACGAATGCGGATGACGGCTGCGTCACCCGCACTCGACTCCACCCCAAGAAACCGAGCCTTGTTTTCCTCGGCGCCTGTCCGGCTTTCGGGGGCGTTTCACGTGGGGCCCACCGCCCATGCGGGCGCACGCCGTAAGCGGCGAACCGAAGTGTGGATGACAGGGGGATTTCACGCCGGCGAAACAGACGGTACAGCCGGCGCATGAGCGATTTCGCCAATGCGGTTATCCTGGTAACCGGCGCCGCCTCCGGAATCGGCGCGGCTACCGCGACGCGCCTCGCCGCCGGCGGTGCGAAGAAGCTCGTACTGTGCGACCGCAGCGAGGATCTGCTGCGCGACTTCGCCTTCTCCCTTCCCTGCGAGCGCCAGATGATGATCGGCGATGTCGCGGACGAGCAGCTGTGGGAATCGGCCGACCTGACCGGGCTCACACACGCCTTCATCAATGCCGGGATCGGCGCTGGAGCGCCGATCGAGGAAATGGCGTTCGCCGATTGGCGGCGGGTGATGGCGACCAATCTCGACGGCACTTTCCTGACCTTGCAGGCGGCGATGCGGGCGATCCGATCCGGCGGACAGGGCGGCGCGATCGTCCTCAGCGCCTCCGTGTCGGGCCTGAAGGCGGAGCCCGGCGTGGCCGCCTATGGAGCCTCCAAAGCCGCAGTCATCCATCTTGCCAAGGTCGCCGCCAAGGAGGGCGCGTCCGCCCGGATCAGGGTGAATGCGATCGCACCAGGCGGGGTGCAAACGCCGATCTGGCGCGAAGTTCCGGCCTTTGCCGATATGATCGAGGCGAAGGGCGAAGCCGCGGCATTCGAGGCGATGGCGGAAATCGCGACCCCGCTTGGTCGATTCGCCCAGCCCGAGGAGATCGCCGAGCAGGTTGCCTTCCTGCTGTCCGACGGGACAAGCTTCGTCACGGGCGCCTGTCTAGTCAGCGACGGTGGCTATTCACTCTAGTCTGCATGACCGACCGGTCTTCAATGCAAACTTTATCTGTGTTTATGGTGCAAACCGGTTTATAGCGCGTCGGGACCCGACCGTGCCGGGCAAGCCGGCCGTCCCTCCGCAGTATGTGGTGGCGCCAGCGCTCGCTGGCTGGCAAGTCGCCACGTGGCGACATCAAACGGTGCATCGAAGGAGAATAGGATGCCGTTCACCGGAAGCTGTCACTGCGGCAAGCTCTCATATAGCGTCGAAGAGGATGTTCCGACCAAGGCGCTGGCCTGCAACTGCTCCATCTGCCACCGCCGGGGTGCGCTCCACCATTTCACGACGCCCGACAAGTTCACCTTGCGGGGATCGCCGGAAGACATCGCCGATTACCGATGGAACAAGAAGGCGATAAACTTCGAATTCTGCCGCACCTGTGGGTGCGCGCCCTTTGCGCATGGCATCGGCCCCAGCGGCCCGGCCATCGAGATAAATCTGCGTTGCGTCGACGGTATCGACCTGGACGAGCTTGAGATAAGCCATTTTGACGGCGCCCATCTGATCCCCGGGCCGGAATGATAGGGATAAGGTCTGACCGAGGACGCGCTCCAGAAGGGCTCGCGCCTCGGCTTCGATGTCCGGACTGGCGCTCTCGCGCGGCCCGGCAATATTGAGTGTGCCGCCGGACAATCCCTCCTGCGATTCCAGCGTCCCCCGCTCGGCCGCGACGATCCCACCGGCGAGCTGGGCGCGATCGGCGCCGGTCTGGCCGCCCGAGATGATCCGCCACCGCCCGGACATGGCCCCTCTCCCATTCTTCCGATGCAGCAATGGGAAGCCGCAGCGTACGGTTTCGGGACGTTGGAGCAGCGCCGGTTGGAACGGCGGAGCGGCCGGAGTAGATTCGAGCCGAAGCGAAAATGCGAAGCCTGGTGCGCCTTTCCCGAGCCGTCGCCCTCGCGGGGGCGCTCGCTGCCGTGTCGTCGTTCGGATCGCTTCCGGCGTCGTCGCCGCCGCCGCTCGATACGCCCCGGATCGCCGCCACGCCAATCGACCTCGACGACCACCTGGCCGCCTTCTATCGGGACCGGGGGTTTCGTCCGCTCTGGGCGACTGGCGGCGCACTGCGGCCGCATGGCGAGCGGCTACTCGCAATCCTCGCTCGGGAAGGACGACTCGACTCCGATCTCAAGACGGCCCTCACGGCCGGAATCGACGGCGACCGCCGAGCGCTCGCCCGGGCCGACCTGCTCCTCACCGACGCCTTTGCCGACCTCGCGACCGACCTGCATCGCACGCCAGCCGAGACGTCGATGCGCTATGTCGATCCGGAGCTGACACCGCAGCCGGCTTCAGTCCGCACTTTGCTGGAGAGGATCGCCGCAGCGCGATCGCCGGCCGAAGCGCTCGATTCCGCGCTTCGAGTCAATCCGGCGCTCGATGGGCTGCGTCGCGGCCTCGCCGATTATCGTGCGCGATGGTCGCGCCTGCCCCAGGTCGACATCCCATCGGGGCCGACGCTGGAGCCTGGAAGTTCCGGCGTGCGCGTCCGGCGGCTGCGGCGGCGGCTCGGGCTCGGCGACGGCGAATTCGATGCGACACTGGCGGCGACGCTGCGCGACTTCCAGGCGACGCATGGCTTGGCTTCGAGCGGGACCGCCGATGCTGCGACGCTCGCCGCGCTCAACGCCGGCGCAGCGCATTATGAGCGGCTGATCCTCGGCAATATCGAGCGGGCGCGGGCGATTCCCGCACATTCCGGCGGCCGCTATATCCTCGTCGACGCGGCTGCGGCGCGCCTGTGGCTGGTGGAGGACGGGCGCTTCACCGGATCGATGCGGGTAGTCGTCGGCAAGCGCGACATGCAGACGCCGGCCATGGCCGGGCTGATCCGATTTGCCGTGCTCAACCCCTATTGGAACCTGCCGCCGGACCTGATTCGCGACCGGGCGCGCAAGGTGCTGCGACGCGGCCCGAAGGCAATGGCGGCTGAGCGGCTGCAGATTCTCTCCGACTGGTCGCGATCCGCGCGGGTGTTGAAGCCGAGCGAAGTCGACTGGCCCGCGGTCGCGGCGGGGCGGCGCTACGTCAACCTGCGACAGCGCCCTGGGCCGCACAACATGATGGGCGCCATCAAGTTCATGATGCCCAATGATCTCGGGATCTATCTGCACGATACTCCGTTCCGGGAGCATTTCGCGCGCGACGACCGCCGGATCAGCTCGGGTTGCGTGCGGCTGGAGGATGCTCAGCGCCTGGCGCGCTGGCTGTTCGGCGGCCGCGCCCCCGGCGCGAGCGGTGCCGCCGAGCAGCGCGTCGAACTGCCCGAACCGGTGCCGGTCTACATCACCTATCTCACGGCAGTGCCGTCGCGCGGCCGAATACGCTTTCAACCCGATCGTTACGGGCGCGATCGGGCGATGCTGGCTCAACTCGCCCGTCGAAACGAATCACGTTGAACTTATATAAGTCATGGATTATATGATGTGCAGCCATCGGAGGAGCTAGAACATGCAATTCGACGTTGCACGCCATATCGGAGCGGTCACGCGGGAAGTCGCCAGCCGGGAGCATGAGGGCAAGCCGGCGCGGGCCGTGATCGCAGCGCGCAGCTTTCCTACCGCCATCGACGACGCCTGGGACGCCTTGACGAGCGCCGAGCGCATCCCGCGCTGGTTCATGCCGATCGAGGGCGATCTGCGGCTCGGCGGCCGCTACCAGCTGCAGGGCAATGCCGGCGGCACGATCACCGAATGCGAGCCGCCGCGCCGACTTGCCGTCACGTGGGAGTTCGGCGGCCAGACGAGCTGGGTCTATGTGACTCTCACCTCGGAGGATGCCGAGAGCACTCGGCTGGAGCTCGAGCACGTCGCGTTGCTCGAAGACGAATATCTCAAATTCTGGGATCAGTTCGGGCCGGGAGCGGTGGGCGTCGGCTGGGACCTCTCCGTCCTCGGGCTCGCCGCCCATCTGGAGACCGGCGAATCCGTCGCGCCCGAAGCTTCCAAGGAATGGACGGCGAGCGACAATTACCGGGATTTCGCGGCGAAAAGCAGCAGCGCCTGGCGCGAAGCCTCGATCGCCTTCGGGACGAATCCCGAGGCGGCGGGCGAAGCTGCCGATCGAACGACCGCTTTCTATACCGGCACCGGTGAGGGTGCCGAGTCCGGGGGCTGATGCACGCATTCGACGTCCTCGGCGATCCGGTACGACGCCGGATCCTGGAGCTGCTCGCCGGCGGCGAGCAGTCGTCCGGCTCGATCGTCGAGGTGATCCAGCACGAGTTCGGGATCAGCCAGCCCGCCGTATCGCAGCATCTGAAGGTGCTGCGCGAAAGCGGCTTTGCGACCGTCCGGGCCGACAAGCAGAAACGGATCTATGCCGTCGACACGGCTCCGCTCAAGGAAGTGGACCAGTGGCTCGAGCGCTTCCGCGCCTTCTGGGAGCCGAGGCTCGAGGCCCTTGCCACCGAAATCGCGCGCGGCAAACGCAAGCGCAGACTCGAAGATTCAGATCGCGGCTAATGCCGCGTCTCTGAGGCCGCGCCAGACACGAAGCGCCTGCAGCGTCTCGGGCACGTCGTGGACCCGCAGGAGCTGCGCGCCCTGCTCCGCCGCCTTGAGCGCGAAAGCGATCGACCCACCGAGCCTCCGATCCGCCGGCGCTTCGTTCGACAACGCGCCGATCGTGCGCTTGCGGCTGGCGCCTAGCAGGATCGGGCAACCCAGCCCGTGCAGCAGCGCCAGGCCATTCATGAGCTGCAGATTGTGCTGCACCGTCTTGCCGAAGCCGAAGCCCGGATCGACGACGATGTTCTCGCGAGCGACTCCGGCGGCGGCCACGGCGTCGATCCGGGCCTCAAGCCAGTCATAGACTTCGAACAGCACCGGCCGTTCATAATACGGATTGTCCTGCATCGTTTCCGGCGCACCCTGATGATGCATCAGCACCACCGGGCAGCCGGCCGCGGCGACAACCTCGACCGCTCGCGGATCCCACGTCAATGCCGACACGTCGTTGATCAGCCCGGCACCGGCGGCGAGCACCGCCTCCATCACCGCAGCCTTGCGGGTGTCGACCGACACCGCCGTGCCCGAAGCCGCGAGCCGTTCGACCACCGGAACGGTCCGCGCCATCTCGTCGCCTTCCCAGACCGGCTTCGATCCCGGCCGGGTCGACTCGCCGCCTAGATCGATCATGGCCGCCCCCGCCGCAGACATTTGATGGCCTGCCTCCGTCGCCCGATCCGGCGTATCGAACCGGCCGCCGTCGGAGAAGCTGTCCGGCGTGACGTTGACGATTCCGGCGACCTGCGGCTGATCGAGCCGGATCACCCGGTCGCCCATCAGGAGCGGCGGACGTGGTGCCGTCAACCGCTCCCACGCCACGCGCGCTTGCGGCGGCAGGTCCTCGAGCTGCGATTCGATCGCCTCAACCGGCACCAGGCGCGGCGCGCCGCGCACGCCATTGTCGAAAGTCTCGACCTCGACCGCCGAGAACCAGAGCAGTCCTCCGGCGAGCCGCGCCACCTTTCCGTCATGGCCGAACGGTGCGTCGACGAAGGCGGTGGGCCGCAAATAGGTCTTCGTCGCCATGTCCCTCAGCTCCCGGTCGCGCCATAGCCCCCGCCGCCGGGTGTCCCGACGACGAAAAGGTCGCCCACTTCCATTTCAGCCGAGGCCGTGGCGGAGAGCGTCTCCTCCTTGCCGTCGGCGCGAACCACCTTGTTGACGCCAGGGGAGGCATCAGCGCCGCCTTCTATGCCCCGCGGCGGCTTACGCCGGCGATTGGAAAGGATTCCGGCGCTCATCGGCTCGAGGAATCGCACGTGGCGCTCGATTCCGTCGCCGCCCCTGTACCGGCCCGAACCGCCGGAGCCACGACGTATGGCGAACCGCTCCAGGATCACCGGGAACCGGGTTTCCAGAATCTCGGGATCGGTGAGGCGGCTGTTGGTCATGTGAGTGTGGACCGCGCTGGCGCCGTCGAAATCCGGTCCGGCCCCGGCGCCGCCGGCGATCGTCTCGTAATATTGATGCTCCTCATTGCCGAAGGTGAAATTGTTCATCGTCCCCTGGCTCGGCGCGAGCGCACGCACCGCGGCGAGCAGGCAGTCGGTCACCACCTGGCTCGTCTCCACATTGCCGGCGACAACCGCCGCCGGATATCGCGGATTGAGCATCGAGCCTTCGGGAACTTCGAGGGTGATCGGCCGCATGCACCCGTCGTTGAGAGGGATCGCATCGTCGACCAGTGTGCGGAAGACATAGAGCGTCGCCGCACGGCAGATCGAATAAGGAGCGTTGAAATTGTCGGGCTGCTGCCGGCTCGTTCCGGCGAAGTCGACGACCGCCGAGCGGCGCTCCCGATCGACCCGGATCGAGACGCAGACGACGGAACCATTGTCCAGCTCGTAGCGAAATTCGCCATCCTGAAGCCGGTCGATGAGGCGCCGAACCGCTTCCTCGGCATAAGCCATGACATGCGCCATGTAGGCGTCGATCACGTCACGGCCATATTCGGTGGCGACGCGGACGAGCTCGCCCGCCCCACGCGCGCAGGCGGCGATCTGAGCCTTCAGATCCGCGATATTTCGGTCGGGGCTGCGAGCTGGCCAGTCTCCCGAGGCGAGCAGGTCGCGCAACTCCGCCTCGCGAAAGCGCCCGCAATCGACCAGCAGGAAATTGTCGATGAGCACACCTTCTTCGTGCACCGTTTTGCTGTCCGGCGGCATCGATCCCGGCGCGATGCCGCCAATGTCGGCATGGTGGCCGCGCGCCGCGACAAACCATGCGGGCATCGGGTCCCCTTCGATGAAGACCGGCATGATCACCGTGATGTCGGGTAGATGGGTGCCGCCGCGATAGGGGGCATTCAGCACGTAGACGTCGCCGCGCATCATCCCGCGCCCGTCTCTGGGACGGCCGTCCTCATCCGGGCCGCGCGCCTCGATGATCGTGCGGATGCTGTCTCCCATCGATCCGAGATGGACCGGAATATGCGGCGCGTTGGCGACCAGCTGACCTTCCCGATCGAACAGCGCGCAGGAGAAATCGAGCCTTTCCTTGATATTGACTGACGAGGCCGTGTTCTGGAGCGCGACACCCATTTCCTCGGCGATCGCCATGAACAGGTTGCCCATCACTTCGAGCATGATCGGATCCACCTCGGTTCCCATCGCCGAAGCGCTTTCGCGCGGCACGGCACGCGTGAGGATGAGGTTGCCGAGATCGTCCACCCGCGCTTGCCAGCCGGGCTCGACGACCGTCGTCGCGGAGGGATCCACGATGATGGCAGGGCCGAGAATCCGGTCGCCAGCCGTTAGCGTCGCACGGTCGTAGAGCGCCTCCCCCGCTTCGGTCGCGAAGGCGGACTGCCCGGGCGATCGCGGAGGGATGGCGTCTTCGCCCCGCCGCGGCGGGAGAATGTCCCCTCCCCGACTCTTCGCGTGATCCGCATCCGCGTCGCTCTGCAACGGAGAGACGAGCGCCTCGCCCTTCCCCACCGCCTCGACGATCGCTGTCTCTACCGTGATCGGCGCATCCGACGTAAAGCCGAAGCGACGCCGGTGCGCTTCGGTGAAGGCGGCTTCCATCCCCTCCCCTAGCTCGACCTCCAGCGCCGTGTCGCTGCCTTCGTAGCGCAAGGCGGCACGGCGACGAACGTCCGGCGCCTCGACCCCCTGGTCGCGCAACGCCGCGACGGCCTCCCGGGCAAGATCGTCGAGCACCGACGCCAGATCGTCGCCGGCTAGGCTGCGCTGGCGCAGCTCGACCCGGTCGGCCAGGCCCATTCCATAGGCACTGAGCACGCCGGCAAGCGGGTGAACCATCACCTGGCCGATGCCGAGCGCGTCAGCGACCAGGCAGGCATGCTGCCCGCCGGCGCCGCCGAAGCATTGCAGCGTATAATTCGTGACGTCGTGACCGCGAGCGATCGAGATCTGCTTGATCGCATTGGCCATATTGTCGACCGCGATGCGGATGAACCCCTCGGCGACCGCCTGCGCGTCCATCCCTGCCTGCTCCGCGATGTCGACACAGCGGGCATGCGACGCGTCGACATCGATCGCCTCGTCGCCGTCGGGGCCAAAGACACGGGGGAAATGCTCCGGCCGTATCTTGCCGAGCACCACGTTGCAGTCGGTGACCGTGAGCGGGCCGCCGCGGCGGTAGCAAGCGGGTCCCGGCACAGCACCGGCGCTGTCCGGCCCGACCCGGAAGCGGCGGCCGTCATAATGACAGATCGAGCCGCCTCCGGCGGCGACGGTGTGGATCTCGAGCATCGGCGCGCGCACGCGGACCCCCGCGACAGCGCGTTCGCTGGTCCGCTCGTAGCTTCCGGCGAAATGGGAAACGTCCGTCGACGTCCCGCCCATGTCGAAGCCGATGATCTTCTCGAAGCCGGCCTGAGCCCCGGTACGCGCCATGCCGACGATCCCACCCGCCGGCCCCGACAGGATCGCGTCCTTGCCGCGGAAAGCGGCGGCGTCGATCAGGCCGCCGTTGGACTGCATGAACTGGAGGCCGGCTACGCCGCCGGATGCGGCCCGGAGGCCCGCGACGACCCGATCGACATATCGGCGTAGCACCGGCGAGAGATAGGCGTCGACGACGCATGTGTCGCCCCGACCAATCAGCTTGATCAGGGGCTCGACCTCATGGCTGACGGAGACCTGGGAGAAACCGATCTCCCGCGCCGCCTGCGCCAGCTGCCTTTCATGATCGATCCAGCGCCAGCCGTGCATCAGCACGATCGCGACCGCCCGGCACCCACGGCCGAACGCCGCCTCGAGCCCCGACCGGGCGCGCGCCAGATCGAGCGGCCGGATCACTTCGCCGTCCGCCTTCACCCGCTCGTCGACCTCGACGATCTCGTCGTAGAGCGGACCGGGCAGCACGATCTTTCGGGCGAAGATGTCCGGACGCGCTTGATAGCCGATACGTAGCGCGTCGCCGAAGCCGCTCGTGATTGCCAAGGCGACCTTCTCGCCCTTGCGCTCGAGCAAAGCGTTGGTGGCGACAGTCGTTCCCATCTTCACCGAGGCGATGCCGGCGCCGCCATGTTCGGCGAGGATCTGGCCGATTCCGGCGACTGCGGCATCCTCGTAGCGTTCGGGATTGTCGGACAGCAGCTTGCGCACCGCCTGCCGCCCGTCCGGCGATCGCGCGACGATATCGGTGAAGGTGCCGCCTCGGTCGATCGAGAAAGTCCAGCCGGCGTTCATGGCGCGGCCCTAGCCCGTTTTGGGGCCGAGTGGAATCGCAAGCGGTCGAGAAGGTGCGACTCCGCCTGGAGCAAAGCCGAAGATCCAGCTCGTACGACTGAGCCAGCCAATCCGCGGCACGCTAGGCCGATGGCGGAACGGCATTATTCGAAAAGGCCCTGTCGGGCTCAACGATCTTCGAAATCCGCATGCGCGCGGCGAACGTCGTCGAGCCAGGCAGGGTTCAGGTTCCCCAGACGCAGGATTTCTTCGGCAATCGGCAGGGGCAGGAGCTTCGAGAAGGCGACCCCGCATCTGGCGCCGCAGGTCCAGCGCACGTGGCCGCCGATAGGCAGCAGCTCCGGAAACTGGATCATCAGCGCCTGCCCATCGCGAATAACCTTTCGCTGCCCGCGCAGCACCGGCAGGCGAGTCGTCATCATCAACCCACCGACCGAGATGTTGCCCACGACGACGTCATGTTGGGTGCCGTCGAAATAGACGACGCTCGGGAGCTCCAGCTTGGCCCGACCCGCTCGGGGGCTGCGCACGCGCCGGCGGATCTCACCCATTTTCGCGATGACCTCGGGTGCTATCGGCCGTTGAAACTGGATTCCGATGACCCCCTGCCTCGCCCAGCGTGCGATGCCGATAAGGCGCGGGAAGTTCTGGGTAACGACCACCACCTGCTCGCCGACGCTCACCACCGAATCCTCGCTCGCGATGCGCATACCGCCCGTGGACAGTTCGACGATCCAGCAGTCGTGCTCCGATGCCGGCAACCGCAACCGACCCATCACTCCGGCGTCGTGACGCGTCTGCGAGCGACGCTCCGAACCAGGCTCCGTCGAAGCAGTCGAAACCGCGTCGGATGCCGACGGCGCATCCTGCGAGACAGGCGATTCCTCGGCAGGACCAGCCGCGTTCGGTGTATCGCCGAGCTCCTCCGTTCCGCCACCGCCGGTCAGGTCGTTCTTCCGAGCGACGTTCTCACCCAGGTTCTCCGACAGGGCGATGGATCGCGCGAAGGCCGGGAACCATTGCATATCAGCGGGTTCCGGCCGCACGGCTCAACGTCGCCAAGCCCGTCCTCGGGAGCGTTGCGGAGAAACGGGCGAAGCTTCCGCCCCCAAGCTCGGGCGGAATGAACCGGCGGGAGGCTGCAGATGGGCGATGGTGCGTGTCGGCAAGCACTTTATCAACCTTTCGGCTGTTCACCTTCGACCCAAACGGTTGATGGCCGTTTAACCGCGACATGGTGAAAGCCGCGGCAGGCCTCCGCGAGCCAGCCTGACGACTGCCCAGTGCTAGACCGCCATCGGCCCCCGTCCGAGGGGATGATCCCGCAACGGGAACAGACGCCGGTGAAGGGCCGCTGCGGCCCCCGCCGGAAAAGCAGACGCCTTTCCGGGAACTGCAAGCGGACCCGCGGCTTTGGCATGAAGTGAACCATCCTTCCTCCCCAGTCCCGGAAAGCGGCGCCGATTATCGCTCCGACATTCCGCGAGCGGGGTGGAAGGGCATCCTCATCTCTACCTGGAAGGAGGCCGGCGAGGACAATCTCGGTCTCGTCTCCGCGGGCGTCGCATTCTACGCCTTCCTTGCCTTCGTGCCGTTGCTCACCGCCGTCGTGCTGAGCTACGGCCTGGTCGCCGAGCCCGCCTCCGTGGTTCACCACATGGATAGGTTGACCGAGCTGATGCCGGAAAATGCCGCGCAGGTCGTCGGCGACCAGCTCGAGAGCATGACAGCCACGAGCGGGACCCGGACCGGCCTCGCACTCCTGCTGGCCATCGGAATCGCGCTCTATGGAGCGAGCAAGGGGGCGGCGGCGGTCATCACCGCGCTCAACATCGTGTTCGAAGTGGCGGAGAGCCGTGGCATCGTCGCACGCACCTTGATGGCGCTGGCGATGACGGCAGGCGCGGTGATCACCCTGATCCTCGCCATCTTTGCCGTCTCGGCGCTCAATCTGGCCGAGCAGCTGCTACCGGAACTCGGCGGAGCGATGCAGTTGCTGCTGAAGGCCGTCGCCTTCCTGATGGCGGCCTCCGCGGTCATCCTTCTGCTGGCCATGATCTATTATTGGGGGCCGAACCGCGCAGACGCGCAGTGGCGCTGGATCAGTGCGGGGTCAGCTCTGGCGACGCTCGTCTGGCTGGGCGCGACGTCCGGCTTCGGTGCCTATGTCGCGAATTTTACCAATTACAATGCCACTTATGGTTCGCTTGGCGCGATCATCGTCTTTCTGACATGGCTCTATCTCAGCGCCTATATCGTCCTGCTCGGCGCCGAGCTGAATTCGGTCCTTGAGGAGAGGACCGGTCGCAAACCCGACGCCGCCCCCCAGGCGGCGGGCCCCAACGAGCCGGCGAGGCGCGACCCCGTACCGTCGCTCGGCACGCTCGCCGTCCGGCTGGGCGCATTTTCCATCTTGCTCTCGTTCCTGGGGCAATCTCGATCGGGCGCGGCCCGGAACCGACCGGTGACCTGACGGCCACCCGCTCGGCCCATGCAGAGACTTGGCTGCGACAGGTCATCGCCCCTGCCGCGGCGCGGCTCCACCAGCGCGGATCTCGACGATGGAACGGCGGCAGGCGCCGAAGGGAATGTCCAGGCCGCCGCTCCGCCTCAGTTTCCGGTGCCGCTTACATCTCGCTCGTAGGTCTGAATACAGCGATCCTGGCCTATATCGAGTTCGCATGGCGGGTAATCGGACTGGGAGGCCGCGGGTCCGCCGACGCCCCGGAAGGCGCCCCGAGTGCCGGCTTCATTCCCCGCCGCGACCGAGCCGCCCGCGGCGTCCTCGTTCATCGCGGCCTCGCTCGCCATCGCACCGGTCGGCGAAGCGTCGGCATGTCCGGCAATCGGCTCGTAGGGCCCGCCGAGCGCGCGCCCCTGCTCGTGAAGCTGGATGCAACTGTCGTCGCCCGGGCCGGGGGCGCAGGGCGGATAGGTCTGCGCGACCGCGTGCGGACCGTCGACCGGCCGGGCGAAACCCGGCGTTCCGAGAAGCGACAGCGCACCTGCCGCGAGGAAGAAATGCTTCACAACCGGCCTCCGACCCGTTCGAAACGACCAACGGCCGTTTCGGAGAATCGATCCTAGAAGGCGCCGTCGATCCGCATCGCATATCCCTGCGCCACACGGCGGAAGCCAGCCGCCGCCAACGCCGCGCCCACGGCCGGATCGGTCGAACGGACCAGCAGGTCGAGGCGGTAGCGCCCGTCCGGAAAGATCCGAACGTCGAGCCGCTCCATTCCGGAGCGGCCGGCCAGCGGGAGGAGCAAAGCGTCCCCGGCGCAGCGCGCGCGGCCGACGAGTTCGGGCGAGATGCCGATACCTCCCGCCTGAGCCGAGACGATCGCCCGCACGCCGCCGTCGGCACGGACACAGCGGCCGCCGGCGAACCCCGCGCTGAGATCGTCGAAGTCGAGCGATGTGAGGGGCAGCGGCGCGAACAAGGTCCCGGCCCGGATCCGGCCGTCGAAATCCTCGAAACCGAAGCCGTGGCGGGAGACCGAAACGGCGCCCACGAGGCCGTTTTCCTCCGCAGCGATCACGCTCAGCCTCGCGCGGCCGAGGAACAAAGGCAGCAGGTTCAGTCGCGCATGGACGTCTCCAAGGGCGACGGGCCCGATCCGCGCTTCCTGGAGAGCGCCGTTCCAGACGCTTCCCGTGGCGGAGCGGGCGGCAAGTCCGCGCTCTTCAAAGCCAAGACGGTCGAGCGCCAGGCGAAGCGGAAAAAGCGCCACCAGAGTGAAAACGAACGCCGCGAGCAGGAACAGCGTGCGGCCGATCGGCAGGCGGACCGGCATCAGCGGCCTCGTGCCTTGAGCTCGAGCTCGACGGCCAGGGTCCTGTCGTCGTTCGCACGAGCGCGCAGGCTTTCCACGACCAGGCCGTCCTGCTCCATCCGACCCAGCCAGGCGAAGACAGCCTGGGGCCGCGCGGCGTCAATGGAGACCGAGGCGCGCGCCGGCCCTCGCGCAACGATCCGCGCTCCCGTGAAGCCGGCCTCGGCCGCGGTACGCCCGATGTGGGAATCGACGGGCAGTGGCGCGGAAGCCGTTGGCCCGCCCGATGCCCCCGCCGCGGCGCCCATGCGAGCCCGGGCCTCGGCAAGGGCGCTTACGGCTTCGCCGTGACGCTGCTTGGCGGAATCCAGGGCATCGGCCAGCGGCCGGATCACGATCAGCCAGAGCAGCACCAGGGCGACCAGCGCGAACATGACGAGCAGCAGCACGCGCTCGCGCTCGGAGCGGAGTCGCCACCATTGAACGAGCGTCGCGATCACGCCGGCCGCACCGTCACGTCGGCCGTTGGACGTCCGCCGGCGCTTCGAGTCTCTCCCGCTTCGACGCGAAGGCCGGCGGCTTCCATGCGCGTCCGGAGCGCTTCGAGCGTCGCTGGACTGTCGAGCATCACGGTCGCGGCGAGGCTTCCGTCGGCGCGGTATTCGATCCGGGCAAGCTCTATGCTCGGCGTGTCGCGAACCGCGGCGAACAAGGCTGCGGCGGTGGCGCCGAACCCCGGGCCGGCATCGGCGCCGCCCGCCCGCGCCCGGGCATTCAGAGCGTCCGCCTCCGCCTGCGCGCGATCGGCGGCGAAGGTGTAAGCGAGGATGTTGGAGACCTGGGCCGCAAGGGTAAGGACCGCGAGCGCCATCGCCAGGACCGCCACCCGGCGAGCTCGGCGTCCCTCCAGGCGCCAACGGCGACGGCGGGCGAACGGCCCCTGCCGCAGGTCGAGCGGCGGCGAGCCGACGAGGGGCGCCAGGGCCGCTTCGAACGCGGCCTCCTCGAGCGTCTCCACCGGCGCTCCGGCGATCAACGGCTCGGCGAGTTCCGGCTCCAGGCTGAAAGCCGCCGCCGGTCCGCAATAATCGGAGAGCGCACCGCGGGAGCGCCGCACGAAGCCCGACTCCGGAACAGGGAGCAGCAAGGGTCCGGGGACGATCGCGTCGGGATCGAGCCCGGCCGCTTCCGCGGCGGCGAGCCATTGCGACATCTTCGCCATCGGCACCATCGCCGCCGGCGTGCGGCCTTCCTCAGGCCGGCCGACGGCCACGTGCAGGCTCGACAGCGGCTCGGCGCTGGCGTCCGCGAGCATCAGCCGCGCGGCTGCAGCGGCCTGGGCCGGCGCAAGACCGCCGGCCAGATCGAGCCAGCGCAAGGTCAGCTGCTCGCCGGGCGCAACGAGCACGATTCCAGCGGGGGCATCCGGCAGCCCGTCGGAGACGTCGCCACGGCCGGCGATGCCGCCTTTGCCGAGCAACAGCCATCGTCCGAGACCGCCCGCCTCGTCGAGAAAGACCAGGAGGGTCGCCGCGTCGGCGAGTTCAGCTGGTGATGTCTTCATCTTGGCCGGAGCCCCCTTCGCGGCCGTCGGCGCCCAATGACGCGACCTGGAACGGGCGCCCTTCCGGCCCAGGCGCGCTGTAGCGATAGGCATTGCCCCATGGATCCTCGGGCAGGCGCCGGACGTAGCGGCCCGCGATGAGCGCTTCGAGTCCCTCGTCGCTCGTCGGATAGCGGAGATTGTCGAGCCGGTAGAGTTCGATCGCCTGCTCGAGAGTGGCGATGTCCGCCCGCGCCTTGGTGACGGCAGCGCGGTCGGCCGCGGGCATGACGTTGATCATGACCACGGTGGCGAGCAGTCCGATGATGACGATCACCACCATCAGCTCGACGAGGGAGAATCCGGATTCCTCGTGCTTGATGCGGCGCCGGCGGCGCAGTTTCGGCAACATTCAATATCCTCCGGCCAGCGTGTCCAGTTGCAGGATGGGGAGCAGGATCGACAGCACGATCAGGGCGACGATGACGCCCATGATGATGATGATCGCCGGCTCCAGCAGCGACAGAGCGGTCGATGTAAAGGTATCGAACTCCCGCTCCAGATAATCGGCCGCCCGCTCGAGCATCAGGTCGAGCCGTCCCGAGGCCTCTCCCGAGGCGGCGAGATAGACCAGCAAGGGCGGGAACACGCCGGCCTTGCGCAGCGCCCCGGACAGGCTGCCGCCAGTGCGGACCGATTCGGCGATACCGGCCGAAGCGGCGCGAAGTACCCGGTTGTGGACCGTGCCGGTGGTGAGGGTAAGCCCTTCGAGCAACGGCAGCCGGCTCGCCACCATCGTCGAAAGGGTGCGCGCCAGCCGCGCCGCATGGAGGTCGCGGATCAGACGGCCGACCAGGGGGACGCGCAGCAGGGCCGCGTCGAACTTCATCCGCAGCCCCTCCTCCTTCAAGGCCCGGGCGCCGAGGAAGACGGCGAGCGCGCCGAGGATGAGCAACGCCCACCACCAGTTGCTGAGGAAGGTCGAAAGCCCGATCACCATACGGGTGAGCAAGGGGAGCTCCTGGCCCACATTCTCGAACTGCTCGACCACTTTGGGAACGACGAAGATCATCAGGGCGAAGACGACGAAGGCGGCGACCACCGCCAGCACCAGGGGATAAGCGAGGGTCGAGAGGACCTTGCCGCGGACCTGCGCCTGACGCTCGAGCAGGTCGGCGAGTCGTTCCAGGATGTGCGGAAGCGTCCCCGATCCTTCACCGGCGGCGATCATCGCCCGGTAGAGCGGCGGAAAGCTCTTCGGCTCCCGCCCCATCGCATCGGATAGCCGCCGCCCTTCGACCACGCCTTCGTGCACGGAACCGAGGATTCGCCGCACCTCGTCGCGCTCGGCCTGACGGGACAGTGTCCGCAGCGCCTCCTCGAGCGGAGCGACCTGAACGAGCGTTGCGAGTTGGCGGGTGAACAACGTCAACTGCCGGGCGCCGAGCCGGCGGCGGGCGATGAGGCCTCGCGAAAGCAAGGGGGGCGCCACCTCCCCCGAACGCGGCTCGATCCGGACGACGTAGAGCCTGCGCGAAGCGAGCTGAGCCCGCGCCGCGTCGGGCGTCTCGGCGCGCACCGAGCCGCGCCGCTCCCGCCCGGCGGTATCAAGCCCGACATAGGCGTAATCAGGCATCGGGCGCCTCGTGACGCGACACGCGCACCGCTTCCTCCGGGCTGGTGACGCCATCCAGGACCAAGGTGCGCGCCGCGCGCGCCAGCGTAGTGACGGACCGGAAGGCATGGGCGGCGATCGCCGCCTCGTCGCCACCGGCATTGATCAGCCTACGAATCGTCTCGTCCACCTTCACCGCCTCGAACAGGCCGATCCGCCCCTTATAGCCGGTTCCGCCGCAGGAGGGGCAGCCGCGCGGCTCGTGAACGACGGAGTCCGGTTCGATCGCGAGCAAATCCGACAAAGAGGGTGCGGCGCGGACCGGCGTTCGGCATTCCGGACACAGGCGGCGTACCAGCCGCTGGGCAATGACGGCGCGGACCGTCGACGCGATCAGGAACGGCTCGACCTTCATGTCGCGCAGGCGGGTGATCGCGCCGACGGCGTCGTTGGTGTGAACGGTGGACAGGACGAGGTGCCCGGTCAGCGCCGCCTGGACGGCGATCTCGGCCGTCTCGCGGTCGCGAATTTCGCCGACCATCACCACGTCCGGATCCTGGCGCAGGATTGCGCGCAGCCCGGCGGCGAAAGTGAGGCCGACCTGCGGATTGATCTGCGTCTGGCCTATTCCGTCCATCGCATATTCGACCGGATCCTCGACCGTGAGGATGTTGCGGCGACCGTCGTTGAGCTGCTTCAGGCCGGCGTAGAGCGTCGTCGTCTTGCCCGATCCGGTAGGCCCCGTGACGAGGACGATCCCGTTCGGCTCGGCCAGGGCCTCGCGATACAGCCGGTCGGCCTCCGGGGTCATGCCGAGCCATTCGAGATCGATGCCGGCATTGTCCTTGTCGAGAATGCGCAACACCACGCGCTCGCCCGCGCGGCTCGGCAGGGTGGAGACTCGGACGTCGATGAGCTTGCCGCCCAGGGTCAGGCCGATCCGGCCGTCCTGCGGCAGGCGCCGCTCGGCGATGTCCAGTCGCGCCATGACCTTGACGCGGCTGACCACCACCGGCGCGACATGGGCCGGCATCTTCAACACCTCGCGCAGCACGCCGTCGACGCGCATCCGGACCACCAGGCCGGTCTCGTATGGCTCGATATGGATATCGGAGACGCCCTGGCGCACGGCGTCGGCGATGATCCCGTTGATCAGCCGGATCGCCGGCGCGTCGTCCGACGTGTCGAGCAGGTCGTCGGCACTCGGCAGCGCCGCGGCGATATGGCCGAGATCGTCGTCGAAGCCGAGCGAACCGGCGGCGTCCGCCGCCACGCCGGCGCCGGATGCGTAGAGGTCAGACAGCAGCCGATCGAACGCCGCGGCATCCACCATGCGAAGCACAAAGGGCCGGCCCAGGAACCGCCGCAGCTCGATCAGGCCGGCCGGATCACTCCCCTGCCGCATCGCGACGTCGGGGCGACCGTCACGCTCGCCCGTGGCGATCAGGCCGTGACGCCGGGCAAAGCTGTAAGGGAGGAGGCGGGTCAGCGACTCGCGCGGGGACGCCGGGTCGTCCTCCGGTGCGGCCACCGCGGCCGGCTCGTCGCCGCGGGCGATCTTCATGGCTGGGTCGGCGGCGGCACCGGCGGCTCGGCCGGCGCCACGACCGCGTCCTGCGGCTGCTGCACCGCCGTCGCGCCTGGCGGAACGGTGCCGAGATAATCGCGGACCAGTTCGTCCAGCGTCGGCTCGCGATTCGGATTGGCGAGAAGCTGCTGGCTGCGCGCATAGCCGTAGCGGCGCGCACTCATCGCCTGGGCATCCGCGGCCGAACGCAGGATGGTCGGTCGGATGAACACCATCAGGTTGGTGCGGCCGCGGGCCCGCCCGCGCGCCCGGAACAGATTGCCGAGCACCGGCAGGTCGCCGAGCAGCGGCACTTTTTCGAGAGTCCGGCGCTCATTATCGTCGAGCAGGCCACCGATTCCGACGATCTCGCCGTCGTCGACGGTGATGGTCGTCTCGATCTCGCGCTTGTTGAGGATCAGGTCCTGGAAGTCGCTCGATACCGGTCCGGCGATCGAGCTCACCTCCTGCCTCAAGTCGAGCTTGATCGAGCCGCCCGCATTGATCTGGGGCCGAACCTCGAGCGTGATCCCGACATTCTGGCGCTGGACGGTGCGGAAGGTGTTGTCGAAATTCTCCGACAACGCCTCTCCGGTGGTGATCGGAATTTCCTGCCCGACCAGAATTCTCGCTTCCTGATTGTCGAGCGTCATGATCGACGGGGTCGACAGGATGTTCGACTGATTATCGGAGCGGACCGCATTGACGATCGCGCCGAAGATCGCATTGCCGCTGCGGAACGCGGCACCGGCCAGCCCGCCATTGATCCCCGCCAGCTCGGCCGCGGCGGCGTCGATAAGATCCGATCCGCCCTCGCTCGTCGTGGTGGTCGTCGAGCCGTCGCCGGTGGTGACCGTCGTGGTCGTGCCACTGAGCTCGCGCGCCGCGATGGCGCCGGCGATCGTGCCCAAGTTGGGGGAGATGCTCGAATAATTGGTGACCGCGAACGGGATGTTCGATCCGCGCAGGCCGGCGAGGAAGAGCTGGACCCCGAGCTGCTGCGCCGCAGTGTCGGAAATCTCGACGATGATCGCCTCCACCAGTACCTGCTGGCGGCGGACGTCGAGCTGCCGAACGACCTCGCTCAGCATGCGCTGGACGTCCGGCGTCGCCGAGATGACGATCGCGTTGGCGCCCTCGAAGCGGGTCACCACGGCGTTGCGGGCAGCGAGAGGAGGCGTTCCCGTCGGCGCCGAAACGGCCACCGGAGCCGCTGACGGCTCGGGCTCCAGGGCGGCGGCGTTGTCGCCGTCGCCGCGGCGGCTGCGGCGCGGCGTGCTCGGCTGGGTCGGAGTCTGGCCGAGCAGCCGCTGGAGCACCGGCAGAAGCTGCTCGGCGTCGGCATGTTCGAGGAAGACGACGCGAATCTCGCTCCCGCTCGCGGCGCGACGGTCGAGCTCGGCGGCGATCTCGCCAAGCTGCGACACCGTCGCTGCGTCGCCGCGTAGCGCGACGGCGTTCGAGCTGTCTATCGCGACCACCGTCACGCCTTCGGGCGAGAGCTCCGCAAGGGCGCCGGCTATCTCGCGCGCGCCTGCATTATCGAGTCCCACCAGCCGTGTGACGCCACCGTCGACGTCGATCTGGGCCAGCACCTGCCGGATGCGGCGGACATTGTCGGCGAAATCGGAGACGACGATCGAGCTGCGCCCCGCGGTGATCGATCCGTCGCGACTGACCAGCGGACGCAACGTCTCGACCGCAGCGGTCGCCTCGACATTGCGGACGCGCAGTATCTCGGTGATGAAGCCGCTCGGGCTTCCGCCCCGAGTGCCGCCGACCGGCGCCGAAGCGGCGGCGCCGGCGATCGGCTGAACCCTGAGCGCCCCGCCCGCCGCTGGCACGGCGACATAGCCATTCGCGCGCAGGGTCGACAGGAACAGCTCGAAATATTCGCTCCGCGTCAGCGCCCGGTCGGTCACGACCGAAACGCGGCCCTGGACGGACGGGTCGATGATGAAGGTCCGCCCGGTCACTCTCGCCGCGTCCTGGATGAACGCGCGTATGTCGGCGTCGCGCAGGTTGAGCACATATTGAGACCAGACCGGCGACAGCGGCGTCAGCACCAGGGCAAGGGCGACAAGCAGGCGTTTCACAGATCAAGCCTCACCACGATCGGCACCGTACGACCGGCGCGGTCCACCAGGACGGTCGCCCGCCCGTTCGAGCCCTGGACGAGCGCGCGCGCCTGTTCGGGCGAGCTGATGCGCTGACCGTTCACGGAGACGATGACATCGCCGGGGGCGAAGCCGGCCGCGCGAAACGCCTGGCCGCCATCATCGCCGGGGGCGACGATGATCCCGTCCACCCGGCCTTCGTTCATCCGCGTCTGAAAACGAATGGGTGGCGCAGCCGGAGCGGCGGAGCTGGGCTGGGCCGGAACCGGCGCCGGCCCCGTCGGCGCGGAAACCGCGTTGGAAGCGGGGGCGCCTGGGACAGGCGCCGCGGGCGGCACGGATCCCGATTGGTCCAGAAAGACCTGCTCCAGGGCGCCGTTGCGCCTGATCGTCACGCTTTCGAAGCCGACTTCGGCCAGGGTAACGCCGGGCATGATCTCCTCGCCGACCCCGAAGCTGTGCTGGCTCCCGTCCGGCAAGGCGATGATCGCGGAGCCGCGGCCCGTAGCCCGGTCCTCGCGAATGCCGTGCAAGGAGAGATTCAGCGAAGTGACGACGGCAGCGCCGCCGCCGGCGAGCCTGAAGAAGGGATCGAAGTCCGCAAGCGCCGAGTCGCCGGGCGGGAGAAGGGGGGTTGCGCCTTTATAGTCGCCGACGGGGCCGACCGGCGTGACGACGATCCAGACCAGGCGCGCGGCCTGCATGGCGATCAGCGCGAGAAGCAGGAGCTCCGCCGCGGAGAATGCGGTGAGGTGAGGAAAGCGGCCGAGCAGGCGGTCGGCGCGCGGAATTGAGCGCAAGCGCATCGAAGATCCGATTCCCCCTCCCCGTCGAGCCATGCGGCCCAGCTATGTCCGCCGTGTGACTCTTTGGAGACAGTAAGCGGACTCACGCGCCGGCTCATCGTGCTGAACTGGATGGCTGAAACGCCTCCCCCTTCCCCGAAGAGTCGCGAAGAGGAAGGTTCACAGCTTTTCCGGCCGTGCGCAAGCCCTTCGAGGGGCGCGTGCGCAGGGGGTGAAGGGATCGGTGGGGCGGCGCCTCTAGGGAAAAGCGCCGCCCTCGGATCTTCACCCTATCGGAGGCATTATGGATGGAAGCTGAATAACTTGTGTCAAAGAAATGGCATGAGATCCGCTCCCGCCCTTGGGGCGACGATCAACCATATCGGCCAGGCCGTCACCGCCATCAACGCGCCGAGCGGCAGGCGGCTCGAACCGCTCACGGCCTCGCCCCGAAGCCGCATCAGCAACACCGCGGCGAGCCCCAGAAGGCCAGCCCCGAGGAGGACGAAGGGAAGCTGAGTCGCCCCAAGCCAGGCGCCCAGGGCGGCCAGCAATTTGGGGTCGCCGCCGCCCAGGCCTTCCCGACCGCGCACGTGACGATAGACGGCCGCGATCGCGGCCAGAACCGCCCAGCCCAGCACGGCGCCGAGCAGGCGGTCGGCGAGCGGCGGACCGAACCCGGCCCAGCCAACAAGCAGCCCGAGCGGAATCAGCGGCAAGGTGAGCTTGTCGGGGAGCCAGTGATGCTCGACGTCCAGCGCGACGAGCAGGAGCAGCCAGAGGCCCAGCAGCAGGGTGACGGCGGCGAGCGGCAGCGGATGGGCAATCAGGGAAATGAGGCCGAGCAGGGCGGCGACGAGTTCCGTGGCCACATGGCGCCGGTCGATGCCCGCACCACAGCGACGGCACCTGCCGTGCAAGGCGGCGTAGGATAGAAGCGGCACCAGATCCCGCGGCCCCAGCGGCGTTCCGCAACTGTCGCAGCGCGACTGGCCGGCGACCACGCTCCTTCCGCGCGGCCAGCGGATCAAGAGGGTCGCGAGAAAGCTGCCAACGATGGCGCCGAAGACAAGTCCCAGCGCCAGGAAGAGGATGTCCGGGCCGGCCCCGGTCATTCTCCGGCCGCGGCGAGGAGCCGACGGGCCTGGACGAGGTGGGGCCTATCGATCATCCGACCGTCGAGCGACAGAGCGCCGGCGTCCGGCTGGGATTCGAACGCTTCGATGACCCGGCGAGCATGAGCAATCTCGGCATCGGACGGCGTGAAGGCGGCGTTGATCACCGACACCTGATCCGGATGGATAGCCATCATGCCGGTAAAGCCGTCGCGGCGAGCGCGCCCCGCATAGGCCTGCAGGCCCTTCGAATCCCGGAAAGACGGATAGACGGTCTCGATCGGCGCCACTCCGGCGGCGGCCGCGCCGAACAGGCAGAGCGAGCGCGCAAGTTCGTAAGGGGGCGTGAATCGCCCGTCCGGCTCGCGGCTGGCGGAAGCCCCGATCGCCGCAGGCAGGTCTTCCGCGCCCCAGGTGAGCCCGGCGAGTCGGTCCTGGCCGCCGAAGGTGCCGAGTTGAAAGATGGCCGCCGGCGTCTCCGTCGCAATGGCAAGGATTAGAGCATGGCTGTCGCCGCGCCCGGACAGCAGGCGGTCGAGCGCGGCGACGGATCCGCCGCCCTCCGCCTTGGGAAGGACGATCCCGTCCGGCCGCGACGGGAGGATCGCCTGCAGGTCCTTGTCGATCTCGGGACCATCGAGTGGATTGACCCGCACCCACAGCTGGACCGGACGGGGACGCCTCAGAAAGCGCGCAACCGCTTCGCGCGCCTCCGGCTTGACCGTAGGCGCGACGGCATCTTCGAGATCGAGGATCAGGGCATCGGCGCCGGACCGGAGCGCCTTCTCCATCCGGTCGGGCCGGTCACCGGGCACGAACAGCAATGAACGCAACTTCATGCGGGCCGTCTCTGCATCAAGGCGGTGCGCTCCATCACGCAGACCAACTCTTCGCGCTGATTGTACATGCGGTGCTCGAAGGTGACGATGCCCGCCTCGGGACGCGACTGCGAATCCTTCAGGCCGACCACTTCGGTCTCTGCCCTCAGCGTGTCGCCGATGAAGACCGGCTTGGGCATGCGCACCTTGTCGTAACCGAGATTGGCGACGAGCGTGCCGAGCGTGGTATCTCCGACGGAAAGGCCGACGAGAAGCGCGAAGGTGAAGGTGCCGTTGACGACGATCCGGCCGAACTCGGTGCCTTCCGCATAGGTCTCGTCGAGATGGAGCGGCTGCGGATTGTGGGTCAGCGCCGAGATGAGAAGATTGTCGGTCTCGGTGACGGTACGGTGCGGCTGGTGTCGGATTCGGTCACCCAGCGTCCACTGCTCGTAATAGCGGCCGGGCATTTTACGCCTCCGTTCCGAGATCAATTCCGAAATGCCACGGAAGCCTGACATCCGAGCCCTTTGCGAGACGCCTCCGGAAGTTTTCGCAATCGCCTGAACCTCGGCCTTCGCAGGGGTGACGAGGGACGATCATTCCCCTTCCCCTTTCTCGATCCGCACCAGCAGGGCGCCCTCACTCACTTGAGCACCCTCGGCGACGTTGAGTTCGGTGACGATGCCGGCGAAGGGCGCGGTGAGGCTATGTTCCATCTTCATCGCTTCCAGCGTCACCAGCTTCTGGCCGCGCTCCACCTTCGTACCCGCCGACACGTCGACCGCGATGACGCGACCCGGCATCGGCGACTGCACCGCCCCGTCGAGCGCATCGCCGGCGCCCGAGGATCCGGCGGCGCCGGGCAAGGTGAAGGCGAAGGCCTGGCCGTCCGAAAAGACCAGGACCGAGCCGCCGGAAGCCGTTGCCACGCCTTCGAGCGGCCGCTCAGCGTCGGCCTCGATCGTCCGGGTCGTGCCGGCATGGCTGAGGCTGATCCGCGCCGCTTCCGCCGCATTGGCCCTGAATCCAGCGAGCGCGCTCCACGGGTCGCCCTCCCCGTCCTCGCCGAAATCGACGGCGAGCATCGCCGCTGCGGCCATGTTCCAGACTCCTTCGGAAGGTGCCGGATCGGGCAGCAGCGATTCGAGCTTGGACGGGATAAAGCCCGTATCGACCTCGCCGGCGCGGAAGTCCGCATCGGCGGCGGCGCGGGCGAGAAAGGCGGCATTGGTCCTGACCGGCCACACCTCGACCGCCTCGAGCGCACCGACCAACTCGTCGATTGCCCAGGCCCGGCTGGGGCCGTGAGAAACCAGCTTGGCGATCATCGGGTCGTACCAGGGGCTGATTCGGTCCCCTTCCTCGACCCCGGTCTCGATCCGCAAGGTTCGCGGCAGGTCGAAATGGTCGAGCCGCCCGGTCGAAGGCAGGAACTGGTTGACCGGGTCCTCCGCATAAAGTCGCGCCTCGATCGCATGGCCCTGGATGGCGAGCTCGTCCTGCCGCTTCGGCAGCGTCTCGCCCGCGGCGACGCGGAGCTGCCACTCGACCAGATCCTCGCCGGTAATCTCCTCCGTCACCGGATGCTCGACCTGGAGGCGGGTGTTCATCTCCATGAACCAGATGCGGTCGGCGCGCAGCCCTTGCGAGCCGTCGGCGATGAACTCGATCGTGCCCGCCCCGACATAGTCGACCGCGCGCGCCGCCTTGACCGCCGCCTCGCAGACGGCGGCGCGGGTCGCCTCGTCCATGCCGGGAGCCGGCGCTTCCTCGATCACCTTCTGGTGGCGGCGCTGGAGCGAGCAGTCGCGCTCGAACAAATGGACGACATTGCCGTGGGCATCGCCGAACACCTGGACCTCGATATGGCGCGGCCGCTCGATATATTTCTCGATCAGCACCCGGTCGTCGCCGAACGAGGCCGCCGCCTCGCGCTTGCAGCTGGCGAGCATTTCGGCGAACTCGCCGGACGCATTGACCTTGCGCATGCCCTTGCCGCCGCCGCCGGCGACCGCCTTGATCAGCACCGGATAGCCGATCGCATCCGCCTCGGCCTGCAGCCGCTCCGGCGCCTGTTCCTCGCCGAGATAGCCCGGCGTCACCGGCACGCCGGCTTCGGCCATCAATTTCTTGGCGGCGTCCTTGAGGCCCATGGCGCGAATGCTTTGGGGCTTCGGGCCGACCCAGATCAGCCCGGACTCGATCACTGCCTCGGCAAAATCGGCATTCTCCGACAGGAAGCCGTAGCCGGGATGGATGGCTTCGGCGCCCGTTTCCTTCGCAGCGGCGATGATCCGCTCGCCCAGCAGATAGCTTTCCCGCGCCGGGGAAGGCCCGACATGCACCGATTCGTCCGCCTCGCGCACGTGCAGCGCCCTGGCGTCGGCATCCGAATGCACGGCAACGGTGCGGATGCCGAGACGACGCGCGGTGCGGATCACCCGACAGGCGATCTCCCCGCGATTGGCGATGAGCAGCGAGCGGATCATCGAGTGGCGCACCCCTCGGTTTCGACGGTGAAGCTGACATTGAGGATGCGCCAGCGGCCATCTGCCTTGGCGAGATCCACGAGATTGACGCCGCAGTGGGAGACGGCGCCGTCGACGAGGAAGTCATATTCCGCCCAGACCGCCGCCAGGCTGCCCCGGATCCGGACCTCCGGATCGAACATCCGTTCCTCGAGCCGCCGGTCCGCGCTCATGATGCGCTTCGTCCACTCCTCCCACGAACCGGTGCGGACGACGACCTGGCCGTCGCGGACGACGTGACTGGTGATCCGTCCTTCCGGAAGGAGGATCGATTGGATCGCCGCCTGGTCGCGACCCGCCAGCGCGTCGAAGAGTTGCTGTACGGTGGCGAGCACTTCTTCGCGTTCATCCGCCTCGGCAGCTCGGGCCGGCGAGGCCAGAGCAAGGCAGATCAGGGCTAACGGACCGAATAACCTCATCTTCGTCACATCCGAAACAGCCCGAACTGCGCCCGATCCGCGATCGGCGCGTTGAGGGTCGTCGCGAAGGCGAGACCGAGCACGTCCCTCGTCTGAACCGGATCGATGATGCCATCGTCCCACAGCCGCGCCGTGGCGTGATAGGGGTTGCCCTCGTCCTCGTAGCGCTGGCGGATCGGCGCCTTGAACGCCTCCGCGTCCTCGGGCATCCAGTTGTCGGCGTCCTTGTGGACCGTGGCCAGAACCGACGCCGCCTGCTCGCCCCCCATCACGCTGATTCGACTGTTGGGCCAGGTGAACAGGAAGCGCGGGGAAAAGGCTCGGCCGCACATGCCGTAATTGCCGGCGCCGAAGCTGCCGCCGATCAGGACGGTGATCTTGGGCACCTGCGCGGTGGCGACGGCGGTTACCAGTTTGGCGCCGTCCTTCGCGATTCCGCCGGCCTCATATTTGCCGCCGACCATGAAGCCGGAGATATTCTGCAGGAACAGCAGGGGCGTACGGCGCTGGCAGGCGAGCTCGATGAAATGAGCGCCTTTCAGTGCGCTTTCCGAAAAGAGGATTCCATTGTTGGCCAGGATGGCGACGGGAATCCCCCAGATGCGGGCGAAGCCGCACACCAGGGTGCTGCCGTAGAGATGCTTGAATTCGTGGAACTCGGAACCGTCGACGATACGGCCGATCACCTCGCGCACTTCATAGGGCGTGCGAACATCGTCCGGTATGATCCCGTAAAGCTCGGCCGGGTCGAGCTTCGGCTCGACCGGCTCCGCCAGGTCGAGGTCGACGCTCTTCACCCGGTTGAGCCGTGCGACAATGTCCCGAACGATGGCCAGCGCATGATCGTCATTCTCGGCGACGTGATCGACCACGCCCGAACGCCGGCCATGCACTTCGGCGCCGCCCAGGTCCTCGGCCGAGATCACCTCGCCGGTCGCCGCCTTCACCAGCGGCGGGCCGCCGAGGAAGATGGTGCCCTGGTTGCGGACGATCACCGTCTCGTCCGACATCGCCGGAACATAGGCGCCACCGGCGGTGCAGCTTCCCATCACGCAGGCGATCTGGGCGATGCCGAGGCTGCTCATCTGCGCCTGGTTGTAGAAGATGCGGCCGAAATGCTCCCGGTCCGGGAAGACCTCCGCCTGGTGCGGCAGGTTGGCGCCGCCGGAGTCGACCAGATAGACGCACGGCAGCCGGTTCTGCAGCGCGATCTCCTGCGCGCGCAGATGCTTCTTCACCGTCATCGGGAAATAGGCGCCACCCTTCACGGTGGGGTCGTTCGCGATCACCATCGTCTCGAGCCCCGACACCCGGCCGATGCCCGCGATCATCCCCGCGCCGGGGGCCTCATCCTTGTACATGCCGCCGGCGGCGAGCTGCCCGATCTCGAGGAAAGGCGAGCCCGGATCGAGTAGCCGGTGGACGCGCTCGCGCGGCAGCAGCTTGCCGCGCGCGACATGCCGCTCGCGATGCTTTTCGGGTCCGCCGAGCGCGGCGAGCGCAACCTTCTCGCGCAGCGCTTGCGCCAGTGATCGATTATGGCCGGCGTAGCGGCGGTAAAGGTCGGAGCCCTCGTCCACGCTGCTCGTAAGGACGCTCATGCCTGCGGCGCCTCCGGATGCAGCGGCTGCTTGCGCACCAGATAGCGGTAGATGCCGATCACGTTGATGGCCAGCAGCACGACATTCTGGGTCGTCAGCCCGCCGGTGTCATCGATCGTTCCGAACCAGATCCACGCCACGTTCATCGTGCAGAACAGCACGAAGCCCCAGCCGGTGACCTTGCGGTTGACGTCCGACGCGATCATCAGCGCGGCGACGATGCCGCTGATGGTCGCATACCATTCCAGGATCTCGGCGAACGTCATGAGCGGCTCCCCTGCACCTGTGCGGGGCTCACGCGCCCGCCCCGATCAACTCGCGGCCGATCAGCATCCTGCGTATCTCGTTGGTGCCGGCACCGATGTCGAGCAGCTTGGCGTCGCGCATGTAACGCTCGACCGGCCAATCCTTGGTGTAGCCCGCGCCGCCCAGCGCCTGGACCGCCTCGTTCGCGACGCGGACCGCATTCTCGGACGCATAGAGGATCGCGCCGGCAGCGTCGAAGCGCGTGGTCTGTCCGGCATCGCAGGCCCTGGCGACCTGATAGACATAGGCGCGTGCCGAATTGAGCGCGACATACATGTCGGCCACCTTGGCCTGCATCAGCTGGAAGCTGCCGATCGGTTGGCCGAACTGCTTGCGCTCGCGCACGTAGGGGAGAACAGTGTCGAGGCAGGCCTGCATGATTCCGAGCTGGATTCCGGCGAGCACGGTACGCTCATAGTCCAGTCCGGACATCAGGACTCCGACGCCGCCATTTTCCGGGCCCATGACATTCTCGTCGGGAACCTCGCAGTCCTGGAAGACGAGCTCTCCGGTCGGGCTGCCGCGCATACCGACCTTGTCGATCTTCTGACCGATGGAGAAGCCCGGCATGTCCTTCTCGATGAGGAAGGTGGTGATGCCGCGCGAGCCTTCGCCGGTCTTCGCATAAACGACGAGGGTGTCCGCATAAGCCGCGTTGGTGATCCAGAATTTCGTCCCGTTGAGGACGTAGCCGCCCTGAACCTTCTCGGCCTTCAGCTTCATCCCGACCACGTCTGACCCGGCGCCCGACTCCGACATGGCGAGGGCGCCGACATGCTCGCCCGAAATGAGTTTCGGAAGATAGTTTCGCTTCTGCGCCTCATTGCCCCAGCGGCGGATCTGGTTGACGCAAAGGTTCGAATGGGCGCCGTAGGACAGGCCGATCGACGCGGAGGCCCGAGCCACCTCTTCCTGGGCTATGACATGTTCGAGATAGCCGAGGCCGAGGCCGCCATATTCCTCCTCCACGGTGATTCCATGCAGGCCCAGCTCACCCATTTGCGGCCACAGCTCGCGCGGGAACCAGTCCTTCTCATCTATTTCGGCGGCGAGCGGCGCGATCTTGTCCGCGGCGAAACGCCGGGTGGTGTCGCGGATCGCTTCCGCCATCTCCCCCAGCGCGAAATCGAGCCCCAATTCGGCCATGCATCCACTCCTGTCGCAGGCGCCGTAGCAGAGCGCCGTGGATTTGAACAAGGCGGGCGCCGGACCTATGTGCAGTGCACAATATCAGCGCCCCTCGCTATCGAGGATGGTCCAGCAAGGAGCTTCCGCATGTCCGCAGCCGACCCGATCGTCATCCTATCTTATGCGCGCACGCCGATGGGCAGCTTCCAGGGCTGCCTTTCAGGCGCCAGTGCAACGCAACTGGGCTCGACCGCGGTGGCCGCTGCCGTGGAACGGGCCGGGATTTCTCCCGATTCGGTCGAAAAGATCTTCATGGGATGCGTGCTTCCCGCCGGCCTCGGCCAGGCGCCGGCGCGCCAGGCCGCGCTCGGTGCCGGCCTGCCCCGCTCGGTCGAGGCGACGACGGTGAACAAGGTATGCGGATCTGCCATGCAGGCCGCCATCTTCGCCCACGACATGCTCGCGGCAAACTCGGCGGACATGATCGTGGCCGGTGGCATGGAGTCGATGTCGAACGCGCCTTATCTGATGAAGAAGCACCGCTCCGGCGCCCGCATCGGCCACGACACGGTCTACGACCACATGATGCTCGACGGATTGGAGGACGCCTATGATTCTGGGCGTGCGATGGGAACGTTCGCCGAGGATACGGCGCGCGAATACCAGTTCACCCGTGAGGCGCAGGACGACTATGCGATCGAATCGCTACGCCGCGCCAATGAAGCGATCCGAAGCGGTGCCTTCGAGCGCGAGATAGCGCCCGTGACCGTCACCAGCCGCAAAGGCGAGGAGAAAATTGCGGTCGACGAGCAGCCCGGCAAGGCCAATCCGGAGAAGATCCCGAACCTGAAACCCGCTTTCGCCAAGGACGGAACGATCACCGCTGCCAATGCCAGCTCGATCAGCGACGGCGCCGCCGCCTTGGTGCTCACGCGGATGAGCGTCGCCGAGAAGCTTGGGATTAAGCCGGTGGCACGCATTCTCAGCCACGCCGCGCATGCGCACGAGCCGGCAAAGTTCACCACCGCGCCGATCGGCGCTATGCGCAAGGCGCTGGACAAGGCCGGCTGGACGACCGGCGAGGTCGACCTGTACGAAGTCAACGAGGCATTCGCCTGCGTGGCGATGATCGCGATGCGCGATCTGGGCATTCCGCACGACGTCATCAACGTTCATGGCGGCGCCACCGCGCTGGGCCATCCGATCGGCGCCAGCGGCGCGCGGATCATGGCGACTTTGCTGTCGGCGCTGGAAGGCCGAGGCGGTCGGCGCGGCCTCGCGTCTTTGTGCATCGGCGGCGGCGAAGCGACCGCCGTGGCTCTGGAGCTGATCGACTAGGAAGCCGGATCGGGAGGCCTGCGCCGGAAGCGCGAACCTCCGGGGCGGTCCACCTCGGGGACACGGATCGTCAGCAGCGGTTCAGCTTGGCTGAAGGAGAAACGGCCGTCGCCCCGCCAGGGGCAAAAGGGATGGTTGCGGCACGAGGAAGAGCTGTTTCGAGACGAAGCGACCGCCGCAACGGTCCGGATCTGCATGGGGAATGATCAATGAAGACGCGCCTGTTCGTGATGGCTCTCGCCACCGCCTCCATCCTTGCCACGCCTGCCTTCGGCCAGAGCCGGGCCGAGGAGGATCGCTGGCGGGCGGCCCAGCAGCGGTTCGACCAGGAGCGCGCGATCTACGACCGCGAGCGGGAGCGCTACGAGGAGGCCGTCCGGCGCGACGAAAGCTATCGCGCCTCCTACAACGACTATGATTATGATGCCGCTCGCGATTATCGCGAGGATCCCCGCTACCAGGAGCGGCCGATGGGCGCGGAGGATCATGTCTATCGCGGCTCGGACGGGCGCTATTATTGCCGGCGCAGCGACGGAACGACGGGACTGGTCGTCGGCGCCGGCGCCGGCGCTTTGCTGGGCCGCGCCATCGACGGCGGCCGGAGTCGGGCCACCGGCACGATCTTCGGCGGCGTTCTCGGCGCACTGCTCGGCCGGACGGTGGAGCAGAATGCGGACGTGCGCTGTCGCTAGGCAGGGCCCGTTTCAGCGGCTGCTCAGGTAAGCGAACGGGATCCAATCCGGTTCGCGACCTGCTTCATTCCTGGAGTTCGACCGGTTTCTCGGTCTCGCTCTGCCCTTCGCCGACGCTCTGGAGGGCGTCGACGAAGGCCTTGCGCCACCAGACGACGTCCTCGCCTTCGATGCTGTCCATCATCGCCCGCCAGCGCCGGATCCGCTCCACCTTGGGCATGTCGAGCGCCTTGGCGATGGCGTCGCTGATCTCATCCTTGCTGTAGGGATTGACCAGCAGGGCCTCCTTGAGCTGCAGAGCCGCGCCGGCGAAACGGGAAAGGATCAGCACGCCCGGATTTTCCGGATCCTGTGCGGCGACATATTCCTTGGCGACGAGATTCATGCCGTCGCGCAGCGGGGTCACCAGGGCGATCTCCGCGGCGCGGTAGAAGCCGGCCAGCTCCTCGCGCGGATAGCCCTGGTTGACGTAGCGTATCGGCACCCAGTCGATCTCCGCGAATTCGCCGTTGATGCGGCCGGACAGCTCGTCGAGCTGCTCGCGAATATGCTCGTAGGTATGGACCTCACCGCGCGACGGCGGAGCGATCTGGAGGAAGGACACCCTGCCGCGGCAATCGTCATGCTCCTCGAGGAAGCGGCGATAGCCGAGGAAGCGCTCGGCGAGGCCCTTGGAATAATCGAGCCGGTCGACGCCGATGATGACATGCTTGTCCTCGACGCTGCGCCGAAGCCGCTCATTGGCCATCCTGGCGGTATCGGACGCGACCGCCCCGCTAAATTCGGCGGCGTCGATTCCGATCGGAAAGGCGGCCGCCTTCACCCGGCGGTTGCCGACGCAGATCGTTCCGTCGGCCTCCACCGTGCCGCCCATTTCGCGCTCGATATAATGGTGAAAGGAATCGAGCCATTCCTCCGTCTGGAAGCCGATCAGGTCGTAAGCCAGCATCGAGCGCACCAGCCTCTGGTGGAAGGGCAGCGACACGAGCAGACGCTGCGGCGGCCAGGGAATGTGAAGGAAGAAGCCGATCCGGTTCTTCAGCCGCCGCTCCCTCAACTGCATGCCGAGCGGGATCAGGTGATAGTCATGCACCCAGACGAGATCGTCAGGCTCGATCAGAGGCGCGACCGTCTCAGCAAAGCGTTCGTTTACCCGCTCGTAGCCGCTGCCGAAGCTGCGGTCATACTCGGCCAGGTCGATCCGGTAGTGGAAGAGGGGCCACAAGGTGCGGTTCGCGTAGCCGTTATAATATTCGTCGACGTCCTGCTCCTCCAGGTCGATCGTCGCCGTGGTGACCCCCTCGTGGCGCTGCAGGTCGATATGGCCGGTAAATTCGTCCGTCTTGTTGCCGGACCAACCGAACCAGAGGCCGCGATATTCCCTCAGCGCCGCCGCCAGCGCGACCGACAATCCGCCCTGGGCGCCGCCGGCGCTGCGGGCCTTCGGGGCCGATACGCGATTGGAGATGACGATCAGGCGGCTCATCGGACGGAGCTCCAAGGTTGGGAAAGTAGGCCGGCGCAGTTGATCAATCCGACCAGCGAATAAGTTTGCGGATAGTTTCCCCACAGCTCGCCAGTCTGGAAATCGGTATCCTCCGACAGCAGGCCGGCCGGCGTGAGCCTTTCGAGGGTTTCCATGAACAGCGCTCTGGCCTCCTCGTGCCGCCCAACCAGGTGAAGCGCCTCGATGAACCAGAAGGTGCAGAAGTTGAAGGCGGTTTCGGGGAGCCCGAAATCGTCCTCGCTGGCGTAGCGGAGCATGTGCTGACCGCGGCGAAGCCCCTTCTCGACCGCATTGAACGTGTTGACGAACCGGCTGTCCCCAGCGTCCAGGAAGCGCATGTCGAGCAGCTGGAGAAGGCTCGCATCGAGCTCCGTGCCGCCGAAGGTGGCGGCGAACCTCTTCTCGTCCTTGAGCCAGGCCTTCCCCTCGATCGCCTTGCGGATCTTCATGGCGCGCTGGCGCCAGAGCTTTGCCCGCTCGTTCAGCTGAAGCTCTCCGGCGATATTGGCCAACCGGTCGCACGCCGCCCAGCTCATCACCGAGCTGTAGGTGTGCACGCCGGTGCGCGTGCGGAACTCCCACAAACCGGCGTCCGGCTGGTCGTGTGTCGTCCAGGCGAGTTCGCCGACCTTCTCGAGCGAGACGAAATCTTCCTCGGTCGCCCTGCGCAGCAGGCGCTCGTCGAAGAAAGCCTGGGTGTTCGACAAGATGATCTGCCCGTAGGCGTCGTGCTGCACCTGCGTGAAGGCGGCGTTGCCGACCCGCACCGGCCCCATGCCGCGATAGCCGGCCAGCGAATCGGCGACGCCTTCCTCGAGCTTCGGCTCGCCGGACACGGCATAAAGCGGCTGGATATGGCCACCCTTGGACTGGTCGACGATGTTCCTGAGATAGCTCAGATAGTTTTCAAGAACGTCCAGTGCGCCCAGCCGGTTCAGCGCCTGGACCGTATAGTAAGCGTCGCGAATCCAGCAGTAGCGATAGTCCCAGTTTCGACCGCTGTGCGCGGCTTCGGGGATCGAGGTCGTAAGTGCCGCAACGATCGCACCCGTCTCGTCATGCTGGCACAGTTTTAGCGTGATCGCGGCTCGGATCACGTTCCGCTGCCATTCGAGCGGGATCGCGAGGCCGCGCACCCATTCGCGCCAATGATCGGCAGTCTGGTGCAGCATCGACGCCAGCGACATGGTGACATCGCCCACGAACGGTTCGTCGGGACCCAGGAAGAAATGCAGCGACTTCTCGATCCGGAAGCTGCGGCCTTCGAGCAGGTGGATCACCGGCGCGTCGGTGGTCAGGCGCAGCGGCTGAGGCCTCAGCAGATAGCGTATGTGGTTGGTGCCGCTGGTCCGTTCGGCGTCCTTCTCGCCCCAGTTGACGCAAGGGTTGAGGCCGATCCGGATTCGTGCCGCGCCGACGATCGGGCGAACGATGCGAATGAACGCGACGGGCCGATACATACGCCCGGAGCGCTCGAACCGGGGGCAGAAATCGAAGACCTCGACCACCGCGCCGTCGGCATCGGTCAGGCGGGTGATCAGGATCGGCGTGTTCTTGATGTATCGCTGCTCGGCCGAGACCTGATTCTCGATCGAGATCCGCCACTCGCCGCGCGGCAGCGGCGCTTCTCCCTTGGGCTCGAGCAAGGCGCAGAACAACGGGTCGCCGTCGACGCGCGGCTGGCACCCCCAGACGAAACCGGCGCGGTCGTCGATGAGGGCGCTTACCTGGCAATTGCCGATCGGCCAGAGATTGAGGCTGCTCACGCCAGCGCGCTCAGCCAGGCCGCGACCGCTGCGACCGATTCGAGGCCGTAGGTCGCCGCGGTTTCGCGCGGCCGCCCGACCAGCACGCCGGCCCCGCCGAGATCGGCGGCCGCGTCGAAGCCATGCTCGTCGGTCAGATCATCGCCCACGAATACAGGACGCGCGTCGATGAATTCCGGTTCCGTCATGAATGCGCGCAAGGCATCTCCCTTTGTAGCGCCGACCGGCCGCAGCTCGACCACCATGTTACCGCGCTGGACCGACCAGCCACGCTCTTCGGCCAAAGCCGCCATGAACGAATCCACCGCCTCGGCCTCAGCCGGCGCGCGCCGAAAGTGGAGCGCGATCCCCGCCGGCTTCTCCTCGACAAGGAGGCCCGGCCGGTCGCTGGCGAAGCGCCGAACGCGCTCGTGCACATCTTCCAGCCCGACCGGAACGCTGAGCGGCAGGCCCGTCCCATCCGGCAGCTGAAGTTCGAGACCGTGCGAGCCGGAGAAGGCAATGCCAGACAGGGGTAAATGACGCTCGAGGTCCGCGATCGAGCGTCCGCTGATGATCGCGAGCCGGCCGCCGAGCCTCCTTCGCAAGCGACGGAGCAGGGCTTCGAGCTCGGGCGCGACCCGAATCGAATCGGGCGTTTCGGCGAGCTCGACCAGGGTGCCGTCAAAATCGAGGAACAAGGCCGCGCCGTCGAGCAGGTCGGGCGGCGGGGGCGGAAGGAGATGCATGCGCCCCCGTGGCAAGGCGCGGCGCGAATCTCAAGCAGGCTCGGCGCGAAGTGCGGGCGCGGCGATCGTCAGCGCGCGCATATCCTCATCCCACCGTCTCGTCGGGGCGCACGCCCCAGATATGTCCGACGCGGATGAAGCCGCCGCGGCGGCCGACGACGAAGCGGCACCAGCCGGACGCACAGTTGGAAATCCGGCCTACGACGCCGGGCTCGACGCGGAACTGCACCGGCGACGCCTCGTCCGGCTCCTCGTGCAGGGGCCGCGCGGCATCGCCGCGGACGATCGCGGTCCGCGTGTCGCTCAGCAGGTTCACCAGCATCCAGCCGGTCGTCCCGTCCGGATCGCGGATCTTGCGCCAGCTCTGATAGACTTCGATCACTTCGATCGGCAGATCGGGCCGGACGTAGAGCCAGGTCGCCGGATAGTTGCGGCCGGGGCCTGTCCGCATCATCGCGCGGCTCGCCGAGATCGACGCCCAATAGGGCGTCTCGCGCGGCGGCTGCGCCTGCGCCACGCTCAGCGAAAGCAATACCGCCATCGCGGCCAGTGCTGCGCAGACGCGTCTCGTCATGAGCTCCCCTTCCTCGTCATTCCCGCCAAGCGCGAGTCCCGTTCGTTCACGTCGTCGCCGGCAAGAGCTGGTTCCCCGCGAGCGCCGGCATGACGTAGGCAGCCATCGGGAACCAGCACGCCAACCCAGCTTAGAGGGCGACGGTCCGCGCCTCAACCGACAGCAAGGCGGATTTCCGCATACGCCCTCCCGCTTGGTCAGTAGCCCGTCTGAATCCGTTCCATGAGCTGCTTCACCGTCGGCACGAATCCGTTCGAATAGAAGGGGTCGTTCTTGAATCGAAAGGCCGAGTGGCCGGCGAACATGAGGTTCTGGTCGACCGGGCCGCCATGGGCGATGTCCTGCAGCGTCTTCTGGATGCAGAAGCTGCGCGGATCGGCGAGCCGGCCCGTCGTGTTCTTCTCATTGTCGGCCCAGGACGAGAAGGCGCATTGGGAAAGGCAGCCCATGCAGTCGGCCTGGTCCTTTCGGATGTGATGCTTCTCCTCCGGCGTGGTGAAGACCAGGGTTTCGTCGGGAGTCTTCAATGCCTCGGTGAAGCCTTGCGCATACCATTCGCGGGCATGGAGCAGGTCGCCCTTGGTGACCCAATAATTCTTCTTGGTGCCGATGCCGACGTCGAGCTGGAACCGGTGATCGCCGAGCGGCTCCTTCGTGAAGGCGATCTGGCGCAGCGAGCGCGCCTCGAGCGCGCGCAGGAACGGATTGCGCACCGCGGACGAGTAGAAGCCGGTCGGCGAGAAGCGATGAAGGAGGATGTCGCCCTCCTCGAGCGTCATCAGCCGCTGCTTCCACTCCTCGGGAATCGGGCTTTCCTGCGTAAGCAAGGGACGGGTGCCGAACTGGAAGGCGATCTGCCCCAGCTCCGGATTATCGATCCAATGTTCCCATTCCTTCAGGTTCCAGACGCCGCCCGCCATGACGATCGGGACATGATCCGGGATTCCGCCTTCGCGCATGGTTTCGCGCAGCGCCTTGACGCGTGGATAGGGATCCTCCGGCTTCAGCGGATCCTCCGCATTGCTGAGGCCGTTATGGCCGCCGGCGAGCCAGGGATCCTCGTAGACCACTGCCGCCAGCCATTCGGCCGCCTTGTGATAGGCGCGCTTCCACAGCGCGCGGAAGGCGCGGGCGGAGCTGATGATCGGCAGATAGCTGACCCCGTAGGAGGCCGCGATTTCCGAAAGCTTGTAGGGCATCCCCGCGCCGCAGGTGACGCCGGCGACCAGGCCCCGGGTCCGCTCGAGCACGCCGTGCAGCACGCGCTGCGCGCCGCCCATCTCCCACAGGACGTTGATGTTGATCGCGCCGCGGCCGCTGGCGACCTCATAGGCGCGCTGGACCTGCTGGACCGCGCCGTCGATCGCATATTGGACCAGCTCCTCGTGCCGCTCGCGGCGCGTGAGGGCATGGTAGACCTGGGGGACGATCTTTCCGTCCGGATCGTAGCTGTCGGCGTTGACCGCGGAGACCGTCCCGATGCCACCGGCCGCGGCCCAGGCGCCGGAGCTCATGTGATTGGTCGCCGAAACGCCCTTGCCGCCTTCGATGAGCGGGAGCACTTCGCGGCCCGCATAGAGGATCGGGCTTATTCCCTTGAACAATCGTGCCTCCCAAAAAATGACGCCGCCTATAAGCGGATTGCGCCCTTCACGCAAAAGTTCCCGGAGACTTGGTAAACGCTTCTGGGCGGCCGATGGCTTCGCCGTAAAGCCCCGCATAAGCGGTAATCATCCCATGCTCGTCAAACTCGGCGGCGGCGCGGGACCGATTGGCGGCACCGACCGCCCGGCGCAGCTTCGGCTGATCGGCGAGGCTGTCGAGCGCGGCGGTGAAGGCCGCCTCGTCCAGGGGGTCGACGATCAGCGGCCGGTTGTCCTGCGAAACCATCTCCGGGATGTCACCGACGGCGGTCGCGACCGCCGGCAAGCCGGCCGCCATCGCCTCGACCAGGGAAATAGGAAATTGTTCGCTGTCGGACGACAAGGCGAAGATGTCGAAATGACCGATCCAGCGGACGGGATCGGCGAGGAAGCCGGGCATCAGCAGCCGCGAGGCGATGCCCGCCACGCGCGCCTCGGCGGCAATCCGCTCGCTCTCGGGCCCCTCGCCGACGATGACGAGCCGCGCCTGCTTGTTCGCCATGGCCGCGAAGGCGCGTACCAGCCGCGGCAGGTTCTTGACCTGGCGCAGGCCGGCGACGGTGCCGACCACGACTTCTCCGCTCCGGCGCTCGAAGCCGGGGATGGTCTCCGGTTCGGGAGGAGCGGTGAAGCGGCCGACCGATACGCCGTTGCCTATCCGCACCACGCGGGCCGGCGTCTGGCCCCAGGCCCGAAGCGCGATCCGTTCGAGCCGCCGGGACGGAACGACCAGGCGAAAGGCGCCGGGCAAGCCGGCGCGGCGATACAGATTGCGGCGCGACTTCAGGACCTGCGCTTCGTCCTCGTTGAAGCCGTCCTCATGGTGGATCAGGGGCGCACCACCGAACAGGCGGTTCGCCATCACCGCGTCGAAAGCGCCCCAATTATAGGTCAGCACGAGGTCGAAGTGGCGCAGATAGCGCGACAGCCGCCACAGCCGGACGGGATCGGGATTCCCGGTCAGGGGCGGAGCGTCGGCGGGAAAGTCGACTTTGATTCGGCGGTCGATCGCTGCGCGCGCCTCCAGCCGCGCGGGCATGGCGCTGACGACGACATGCTCCGCTTTGTCGCCGAACGCGTTCATCAAGCGCACGGCGCGCGCCTCCTTGCCGCCCAGGGAGAAGGTCGAGTGGCAGTGGAGGATGCGGACCGGCGGCGCCATGCGGCTTTATGGCGCGATCCTGCGAATGTTGGAACCGTCGCAGGGGCGGCGACGGGATCAGGCGGCAGCTCCGCGTTCGTACCAGCCGCGGGACCGTTTCACGATCCACACGACGGAGAGCATCACGGGCACCTCGACCAGCACGCCCACCACCGTCGCCAGCGCTGCGCCCGAGTTGATTCCGAAGATCGAGATGGCCGCGGCGACGGCGAGCTCGAAGAAGTTTGACGCGCCGATCAGGGCCGCCGGCGCCGCGACGCACCAGGCCACGCCGAAGGTACGGCTGAGCCAATAAGCGAGCGCCGAGTTGAAATAGACCTGTATCAGGATCGGAACCGCGAGCAGCAGGATGACCAGAGGCTGTCCCAGGATCTGCTCGCCCTGGAAGCCGAACAGCAGGACCAAGGTCGTCAGCAGAGCGACGAGCGACACCGGCCCCAGGCGCTTCAGCAACGCGTCAAGCGCCGGCTTTCCTCCGCCCGAGAGAACCGAGCGGCGGATCAGCTGCGCGATGATCACGGGGATGAGGATGTAGAGCATGACGGACAAGAGCAAGGTGTCCCACGGGACGGTGATCGCCGCCACGCCCAGGAGCAGGCCGACAATGGGGGCAAAGGCGAAGACCATGATGACGTCGTTCAGCGCCACCTGGCTGAGCGTGTAGTTCGGCTCGCCGTCACAAAGGTTCGACCAGACGAATACCATCGCGGTGCAGGGCGCCGCGGCGAGCAGGATGAGGCCGGCAATGTAGGACGGAATCTCGCCCGCCGGCAGCCAGGGGGCGAACAGCCAGCCGACGAACAGGGTCGCCAGCGCCGCCATCGAGAAGGGCTTGACGGCCCAGTTGATGAACAAGGTGACTCCGACGCCCTTCCAATGCTGCCGCACCGATCCGAGCGCGCCGAAATCTATCTTGAGCAGCATCGGGATGATCATCAGCCAGACCAGCACCGCCACCGGCAGGTTGACCCGGGCAATCTCCGCCGCTGCGATAAGTCCGAACAATGCAGGAAAGAGGTGCCCGAGGCCGATTCCGGCAAGGATGCACAAGGCTACCCAGACCGAGAGATAGCGTTCGAAGAGGGTCATGCCCGGCCGGGCAGATGCCGTCCCGGATGCTGCGGTTGCCACGCGTGATATGCCTTCTTACTGCTTGTTCAATGATAGATTCGGCGCGGTCCAGGGCGCTTCATTCCGCGAGTGCCGTGCTCCCGTCGCCTTCGCGCCCGATCGCCTGGAGCCGGCTGCTCAGTGCGATCCGGTCGATCCCCTCGATCGGCAGGGCCAGGAAGAGCGAGATCCGATTGGAGAGATAGTTGAGCGCGCGCGCAAAGGCCTCGCTCTGGCCCGACCCCTCGACCCGGGCCGGGTCCTCGATGCCCCAATGGGCGGTCGTCGGATGGCCCGGCCAAATCGGGCACGTCTCGCCGGCGGCGTCGTCGCAGACCGTGAAGATGAAATCGAGCTCGGGAGCGTCCGGCCGGGCAAACTCGTCCCAGCTCTTCGAGCGGAGCCCGTCGGTCGGGAAGTCGAGGGAGGAGAGCAATGAGAGCGCCTGCGGGTGCACCTCGCCGCGGGGGAAGCTGCCCGCCGAGAAGGCGCGGAACCGGCCCTCGCCCATCCGCTCGAGCAACGCCTCGGCCAGGATGGAGCGGGCGGAATTGCCCGTGCAGAGGAAGAGCACGTTGTGAACGCGCTTGGTCATGGCTCTTTTTCCCCGTCGCCCGTCAATGCGATGCCGAGCCGCAGCAGGCCGGATCGCTCGCTGCTGGCGCGGAAGTTGCGGGATCGGTCCGATCCACCGAAAGGGCTCCGAGGCCGGGGCTGTCGCCATAGACCGTCGCTTCGCCATGGGTGAGGAAGGTCTCCCACACCACGCCCTGCGGATCGGCTATCCAGCTCTTCTCGGATTTTGCGTAGCAGCAGGTGGTCGCGCCTTCCTCGAGCACCGGCCGATCGGCCGTTTCAAGCCGCCGATAGACTTCCGCCAGCTCGCCTTGGTCCTCGACCTGGATTCCGAGATGCTGAATGCCGGTGGAATCATGATTTCCGGCGGAGATGGCGAAGTTCACCCTCGGATCGTCGAGCATCCACTTGGCATAATCGGGCTTGCGGACGGTGGGCTCGGCCGCGAACAGCGTCGAATAAAAATGGATCGACCGGTCGAGATCGCCGACCGCGAGGTGAACGTGCAAACGCTTCATGCTCTCTTCCTTTCTTCGGGCGTCCTTTCGTCGGGCGCTTCTGCGGCGCAGGCTGCCGGAGGGGCGCAACCGGCCTCTCCGCAGCAATTCTCCATGAGGTATCCGACCAGCGCGTTCATCGCTTCGTAGTCGGCGGTGTAGATGAGCGACCTTCCCTGCCGGCGCTGCAGGACGAGGCCCGAGTGGGTCAGATGGGCAAGGTGAAAGGACAAAGAGGAGTTGGGAATGCCAAGCGCCTCGGCGACCGCTCCGGCCGGCATTCCGGTCTCACCGGCCTGCACCAGCATCCGAAACGAGGCCAGCCTGTGCTCTTGCGCAAGAGCGCTCAGCGCCTTCACCGCCGTCTCGCTTTCCACCGGTCACCCCTCCGTTTCGCTAAGATTTCGAGATTTCTCGAAATATCGAAACTACAACGGTTGTCAACGACGATTCCGGAAAAGTCGAATTTACCGGAGGCCCGCACGGGACCAAGGGGAGTTACAGCGGTCGACGACGTTCCGGATCGTCGTAGGACGGCTTGGCTGGGGGCCGGTAATCGATGCTCCACTCCGAAATCACCACAAACCAAGCAAAAGCCATCAAGCCCCACGAGAGGACATAGCCAGCGATCACCAGAGCGAAGCGGGCAGGCGCCTCCGCTGCAACCACATGCCCGAAGCGGCGCAGAGTCACCTCGCCGTCGAGAAGGCCCAATCCGAAAAAGATCAGCCCGACCGTACCCAAAAGGGTCAGGGTCAACAGCTTCAGCGGTCTGTCTTTCAGCCTCAACGTTCGCTCCGCAGGCTCGACGTGCCCGAACGACCGAGGCAGCGTCTATTCTGCGCGCGAGCGCCGGTTGCGACCGCCAGACGCAGGGGGGAACGTATAGCCACACCCAATTAACAGAATATTCCGGTAAAGCCGGACTCAGGGACGCGGACCGTGACCCATGGGATGGCGTGGGCCCCGGCACTTGCGCCTATCATGCCGTCGGCTCGGTCCGGACGCGGCCTAGCCGACTCTCGCCAGCAGCTTGTCGATCGCTTCGGCCGCTTCGGGTTCCTCGAGCGTCGGGGCATGGCCGATGCGCGGCACCGTGACCGTTTCCATCTTCGGATGCTCGGCTTTCATCTGCTCGGCCGTCTCCAGGCTGAGCAGATCGGACAGCTCACCGCGCACGAGCAAGGTCGGGGTGTCGGCCAGGCTCCGGAAGGCCGGCCACAGATCGACTCCGGCTTCGCCGCCAGGCAGCTTGAAGGGCTCGGCCAGCCGCATGTCGTAATCGAGCACGATCCGCCCGCCCGGCGAGAGCTTGCACAAACGCTTGGCGAAGGTCAGCCATTGGTCGAGGTCCCAGTCGGGATAGCGGTCCCGCTGCGCCTCGGCGAGCGCGCGGGCGGCGTGGAGCCAGGTCGGCCAGTTCTGCGCCCTTCCGACATAGGAGCGGATATTCTCGATACCCCGCGGCTCCAGGACAGGGCCGATATCGTTGATCAGGGCGGCGGCGATCCGGCGGCTGTCGCTCATCGCCAGCAACATGGTCATCAGGCCGCCCAGCGAGGTTCCGAACAGGACGAACCGCGTCAGCGCCAGCTCGCGGACCAGAGCCTCCAGATCCTGAAGATAGGTCAGGGGCACATAAGTCATCGGGTCCTTGGCATAGGCGCTCTCGCCCCGGCCCCGCAGCTCGACGCAGATCAGCCGCCAATCCCCGGCGAGCCGCCCGGCAACTCCTTCGAAGTCGCGCGCGTTACGTGTCAGACCAGGAATGCAGACGATCGGGGGACGGCTCGTATCGCCGGCATATTCGCGATAGTGGAGCCGCAGCCCGTCGTTCGACCACCAATAGCCATCGGACCAGTCCGCCATGCCTTACCCCACGCTTCGCCCCTCCCCTATCGTCTGATGGCGACGCTTCCGCAACCCGCGCCCTACCGCCCGGAGCGCGCGATCCTGTCGCTGGGCGAAGCCTTCTACGATGCGGTAGCGCCGGCCGATTTCCCGCAGACGATCCTGAGGTTCCGCAACGAGCGCTGGGCGCCGGCAGTCGGGCTGGAGGGGCTGAACGACGAAGAGTGGATCGCCCATTTCGGCCGATTTCGGCCACTTCCCGACAATCTGCCCGAGCCGCTGGCGCTCCGCTATCATGGCCATCAGTTCCGCGTGTACAATCCGGACATCGGCGACGGCCGGGGCTTCCTGTTTGCGCAGCTTCGCGACGGCGCCGGCCGATTGCTCGACCTCGGCACCAAGGGATCGGGCCAGACCCCCTATAGCCGCTTCGGCGACGGGCGGCTGACCCTCAAGGGAGGCGTGCGCGAGGTGCTGGCCACCGAGATGCTGGAGGCGCTCGGGGCGGAAACGTCCAAGACCTTTTCGCTGATCGAGACGGGCGAAGCGCTGGAGCGCAGCGACGAGCCCTCCCCCACCCGTTCCGCGGTCCTGGTCCGGCTGAGCCACGGTCACATCCGGATCGGGACCTTCCAGCGGCTCGCTTTCTTCAAGCAGACCGAGGAGATGGCGAAGCTCGTCGGATATTGCCTGCATCATTATTACGGCGAGACCAACCCGTCCGCCGATGCGGACGCGGCGGTTCGGCTCCTCGACCGCGTGGCGGACGCCGCATCGCGGCTGGCCGCTTCCTACGTCGCTGCCGGCTTCGTCCACGGCGTGCTCAACAGCGACAACATCGCCCTCACGGCCGAAAGCTTCGATTATGGTCCCTGGCGCTGGACCCCCTTCTGGGACGGACATTTCACCGCCGCTTATTTCGACCATGCCGGGCTCTATTCGTTCGGGCGCCAGCCCGAGGCGATTCACTGGGACCTGCTGCAGCTCGCTCTGTCGCTGCGCCAGATCGTCGATGCCGACGCGCTGACGCCGGCGCTCGAGACCTTTCCTGACCGGTTCCAGAAGGCGCTGCGCGACGCCATCTTCGGCCGGCTGGCCATAGTTCCGCGGGAGATGGAGGCCGACATGAGCCTGATCGGCGCACTGGAGACGGCACTGGCAAAGCGAACCGTCCCCATCGACCGCTTCTTCTTCGATTGGCGTGGCGGAAGCCTTCGCGGCAAGACGCCGGCCGCGGCGGATTATGAGGGCGAGCCCTTCGCCGAATTCCGCCGGCTGGTCGGCGAGCGCGCGCCGGCCGCCGGCGCGCTCGACCATCCCTACTGGTCCGACGACGCTCCCTGCTCGATGCATATCGAGGAGGTCGAAGGGATCTGGTCGCAGATCGACGAGGCCGACGACTGGTCGGCGCTGGAGGCCAAGATCCAGGCCGTCCGGCGCATGGGCGAGGCGATGCGTTCCAGTCCCGACGAGGCACAATGAGCGCCCGCTGCGGCATCGCCGCGGCCGCTAGGCGCTTGAAAAATCTTCCGGCCCCGCCATGAGGGGACGATGGCTGAATCCCTGACCTCGCACGAGCCCGCCACCGGCGAACTGTTGTGGACCGGTGCGGCGGGAGACCCGGACGCCGAGGTCATGGCCGCAAGGGCCGCCTGGGCGGGCTGGGCGGCGCGCCCGTTCACGGTGCGCGTGGAAACCTTGCGCCGCTTCGCGAACCTTGCCCGCGCCCAGCTCGAGCCGTTCGCCGACCTGATCGCACGCGAGACCGGCAAGCCCTTGTGGGAAGCGCGCACCGAGGTCGAGGCCGTGATCAACAAGGTCGACATCTCGGTCTCGGCATATGCCGAGCGAACGGCGCAGCGGCGGCTCGAAGGCGCCCTGGGCACGCGCGTGGCGGTGCGCCACAAGCCCCACGGCGTCCTGGCGGTGCTCGGTCCCTACAATTTCCCCGCCCATCTGCCCAACGGGCACATCGTTCCGGCGCTGATCGCCGGCAATGCGGTGGTGTTCAAGCCGAGCGAGAAGACGCCGGCCGTCGGCGAGTTTCTCGTCCGGCTCTATCATGAAGCGGGCGTTCCCGAGGGCGTGGTGCGCTGCGTCCAGGGCGGCGTGGAGACGGGAAAGGCGCTGGCCGCCCATCCCGGCCTGGACGGACTGTTGTTCACCGGCTCGGCCCGCGCCGGCCTGGCCCTGCACCGCCAGTTCGCCGAAACGCCGCACAAGATCCTGGCATTGGAGATGGGAGGCAACAATCCGCTCGTCGTGTGGGACGCGAAGGATCTTCACGCCGCGGCGGCAATGGCCGTCCAGTCCGCCTATCTCAGTGCCGGCCAGCGCTGCACCGCCGCGCGCCGGCTGATCGTCCGCGACGGGGCCCATCAGGAGCTGATCGAGACGATCACTCGGCTCGTCGACCGGCTGATCGTCGGCCACCCGCACGCCAACCCTGCGCCGTTCATGGGTCCCGTGATCGACAATATGGCGGCCGACCAGCTCCAGGAGGCCTTTCTCGAGCTGATGGGCCGGGGCGGCCGCGCCATCCGCCGGCTCGATCGAAAGACCGACGAGCGCCCCTTCCTGACGCCGTCGCTGATCGACGTCACCGAGGTTGAGCGGCGGCCGGACGTGGAGATGTTCGGGCCGGTCCTCCAGATCGTCCGCGTCGCCGATTTCGACGGCGCGATCGCCGAGGCGAACGCCACGCGCTACGGCCTATCCGCTTCCCTGATCGGCGGCGCGCCGGAACTTTACGACCGGTTCTGGGCCGGCGTCCGTGCCGGGGTGATCAACTGGAACAGCCCGACCAATGGCGCACCTTCAAAGGCGCCGTTCGGCGGCATCGGCCTGTCCGGCAACCACCGGCCGAGCGCATATTATGCGGCCGACTATTGTGCCTATCCCGTGACCAGCTCGGAAGCCGACTCGGCCCGCGCGACGATCGGCGTAGGGCTTGCCGATCCGACCGCGCCGGCAAATATCGAAGGCTAGGCGCCGCCCGGCCTTCGCGGGCGTACGTAGGCGGACGGAAGGCTTCCTTGCACAGAAGGAAGCCCCACCACTCCCGGCGGCGACCCTTCCCCTGCGTGGCACAGCGGCGACAGGATCTCAGTCCGCTAGGCGCTTGCTCGCGTAGATGAATTCCAGGGCCAGGCGCCGTGCCGTCTCACGCAGGTTCGCGGCGGCGGAATGTCCGCCGTCGATATTCTCGTAATAGAGATAAGGCTGGCCGAGCTCGGCGAGGCGCGCGGCGGCCTTTCGGCCGTGGCCGGGATGGACCCGATCGTCCTTGGTCGAGGTGAGGATGAAGGGCCTCGGATAATCTTGCCCGGCGACCAGCCGCTGATAGGGTGAATAGCCTTCTATCCACGCCTTCTGCTCGGGTATCGAAGGATCGCCATATTCGCCGATCCACGAGGCGCCGGCGCCCATGAGCGGGTACCGGATCATGTCGAACAGGGGCACCTGGATGATTGCGGCGTTGAACAGGTCCGGCCGCTGCGTGATGGCGGTTCCGACAAGCAGGCCGCCCTGGCTGCCGCCAACGACGCCGAGTCGGCGCGGGCTGGTGACGCCCCGCCGGACCAGATCCTCGGCCACGGCGATGAAGTCGTCCCAGGTCCGCTGCTTGTTCCGGCGCTGAGCCGCCTGGTGCCAGTCCGGGCCGAACTCGCCGCCGCCGCGCAGATTGGCGACGACATAGGCGTTCCCCTGTTCGAGCCAGAGCCGCCCCGTGGTCGCCATATAGCTGGGCACCATCGGCACCTGGAATCCGCCATAGCCGTTGAGCAGGGTCGGCGTCGAACCGTCCAGCTTCATGTCGTGCGGCCGGATCAGGAAATAGGGGATGCGGGTACCATCGCGAGAGGCCGCCTCGTGCTGCTCGACGACATGGCCCGAGGCATCGAATCGCGGCGGCGTCGTCTTGATCGTCTCCACTGCGCCGGTCGCGCCGTCATAGTGCCAGAGCGTCGACGGTGTCAGATAATCCGTGACGGTGAACATCGCCTCGACGCTCTCGTCGGAGGCGGCCGCGATGCCGATGCTGGCATTCTGCGGCAGAGCGAGAGGGCGGCTGCGCCAGGCGCCGTCTTCATAGTTCATGGCCATGGCGCGACCACGGACATTGTCGAGTACGGCGATCAGGAGCTGATCGCGGGTTGTCGCGAAATCGCCCAGCGTCTGGCGCGGGCCAGGCGCCCAGACGAGCCCCGGCCGGGCGCCGTTGGGGTCGCTCTTCCATTCCTCCAGGTCATAGGAGATCAGCGAATCGGTGGCGAAAGCGAGGCCGGGAGCGGCTTCCCAGGCCTCCTGCAGCGCGACGATGACACGTCCGTCGACCAGGCCGGCCAGCGACGATTTCCTCGGCAGGTTCAGGCGGACCGGGCCGTCCTCCCGAAGGATCGTATATTCCCGGTCGAAGAAGTCGAGGCCGCGAGAGGCGCCCACGGCATGGACCATCCCCGCCGCGTCGCGCAGCACGAAAGGGGTGACCGACACGTCCTCGCGCGTGCCACGGAAGATTTCCTCTGCCTCGTCGAGCGGCTGGCCCCGACGCAGCCGCTTGACGACGAACGGATAGCCAGAGGCCGTCATCGTCCCGGGGCCCCATTCGCGCGCCACGAGGATCGTGTCCTCGTCGAGCCAGGCGAAACTCTGCTTGCCGTCGGGCAGGCTGAACCCGTCCTCGACGGAACGTCCTTCGATCAAGTCGAACTCGCGCACCACCGAGGCGTCGCGCCCGCCGTCCGACAGGACGACGAGGCAACGCCGCTCCTCCGGCGGCAGACAGGACAGGCCGCGATAGACCCAGTTGGCGCTTTCGGCGCGGGCGAGCGCGTCCACGTCGAGCACCGTTTCCCAGGCGGGAGAGTCGGTCCGATAGCTTTCAAGTGTTGTTCGGCGAACGATGCCGCGGACATGGGTCTCGTCCTGCCAGAAGTTGTAGAGTCCGCTCGGCCGCATCGACACCAGGGGAATACGATCGCTCGCCTGGAGGATCTCGAGTGCCTGGTCGTGGAAAGTCCGGTAGCGCGGGTCGGCCTGCAGCTCGCCGAGTGTCCGCTCATTCTCGGCACGCGCCCAGGCGAGCGCGCGCTCACCTTCAATCTCCTCGAGCCAGACATGGGGATCGTCCGCGGGGGCGGCCCCGCTGGAAGATTGCGCCGCACCGATCGAGGCCATGCCTGTCAACGCCAAGACTCCTGCCAATAGCTTGAAGCGAAATGCCATTACTGCCCCTCCCGCCACGGCAGAGGTAAGGCGGCAATACGCGAGAGACAATGGCCGGGGATTTGCCGCCGCCCAAGGCGAGAACCGATGGAGAGCTAGCGGTCGGATCGAGGGCGCTGCCCTCACCCGAGAGTCACATGGATCCTTCCGGCAGGGATTGCCGGGGAAAGGCCCTAACCTCTCGCCTCCGGCAGATAGTCGGCGTCGATATGGTCGGAGAAGCGGGTGATCTTGGCGTCGAACTTCATCTTCACCTTGCCGGTGGCGCCATGGCGCTGCTTGGCGATGATCAGCTCGGACAGCTGATAGACCCGCTCCATGTCCCGCTGCCACTGCTCGTAGCTTTCGAAGATCTTGGCGTCGTCGCCTTCGACGGGCCGCTTGGGCTCGCGCGAGGCGACATAATATTCCTCGCGGTAGACGAACAGGACGATGTCGGCGTCCTGTTCGATAGACCCGGATTCGCGAAGATCGGAGAGCTGGGGCCGCTTGTCCTCGCGCTGCTCGACGGCGCGGCTGAGCTGGGACAAAGCCAGCACCGGAACGCCGAGCTCCTTGGCGAGCGTCTTGAGGCCGCGCGAGATCTCCGAGATCTCCTGAACGCGATTTTCGTTGGAGTTACGGCCCGTCCCCTGGAGGAGCTGGAGATAGTCGACGACGACGAGGCCTATCCCCTTCTGGCGCTTCAGCCGTCGTGCCCGGGTGCGCAACGCGGCGATGGTGAGGCCCGGCGTATCATCGATATAGAGCGGCAGCGATTCGAGATCGGCAGCGGCGCGAGCAAGATTCCGGAAATCCAGCTGGCTGATCTTGCCCATGCGCAGATTTTCCGAGCTGATCCCGGACTGCTCCGCGAGAATACGGGTGGCAAGCTGGTCGGCCGACATTTCGAGGCTGAAGAAGGCGACGGCGGCTCCGGCCGATTTCTCCGGCGCGATCCCGTCCTCGATATCGCGCACGTAGCGCTGCGCCGCGTTGAAGGCGAAGTTGGTGGCGAGCGCCGTCTTGCCCATGCCCGGACGGCCGGCAAGAATGATGAGGTCGCTATGGTGCAGGCCGCCGGTCTTGGCGTTCACCGTGTCGAGACCGGTGGTGACGCCGGAGAGGCCGCCGCCGGTATTCAGGGCCTTCTCGGCCATCTGGACGGCGAGGCGCGTCGCCTGGGCGAAGCTCTTCACGCCGCCTTCGCCGCCACCCTCCTCGGCCACGCGGTAAAGCGCCGCCTCGGCCTCTTCGATCTGCCCCTTGGGCTCGACCTCCTCGCTTGTATCGAGCGCCCGCTCCACCATCTCGCGGCCGACGCCGACCAGGGCGCGAAGCAAGGCCAGGTCGTAGATCTGATCCGCGAAGTCGCGCGCGCCGATGATCGCGGCGCCGCTTCCGGTGAGCTGCGCGAGGTAGGACGGGCCGCCGAGCTCCTTCATCTCCTCGTCGGCCTCGAACAAGGGCCGGAGCGTCACCGGGCTCGCGATCATGTTGCGGTCGAGCAGCCTGAGGATCTGTTCGTAGATGCGACCGTGCAGCGGCTCGTGGAAGTGATCGGGCCTGAGCTTGAGCTGGACGTCCTCGGCCAGTCGATTGTCGATCATCAGCGCGCCGAGCAAGGCGGCTTCCGCCTCGACGTTGTGAGGAAGCGACTGACCCGTGGGGGTGGGAGGCTCGACGAGGGAAAGCGGTTGTACCATTTCCCTACTCTACGCCTGCCGGACTCATTCCGGTAGGGCTCGGCCCGAATGAATCGTGGGCCGATCATGGTATAAGCTGTGGATGCTTCGGCCGAGCGGCGAGCGCGGAAACTGCAAGCGTGACAAGGCGATGCCCCACCCGCTAACAGGCGAGCAATGGAACGGCAGCGCATCATCGACATCGAACTCGACGAACGCTCCATCCTCCGCAGGAACGAGGATATCGAGCAGGAGCGCCGCGTCGCCGTGTTCGACCTGCTCGAGAAGAATTGTTTCGACGCGAACGGGCATGAGGGACCGTTCCGGGTGAAGCTGCGGGTCGAGGACAATCGGCTTGCGATCGACATCAAGGACGAGTCCGGCGAAAAGCTCGACACGGTGCGAATGGCGCTCGGCCGCTTCCGCCGGCCGATCCGCGAATATTTCGCGATCTGCGAAAGCTATTTCAAAGCGGTCCGGTCCGAGCATCCGCGCGGCATCGAGGCGCTCGATATGGCACGGCGCGGGCTCCACAACGATGCGGCCGAGCTGCTCAAGGACTGCCTGAAGGAACGGATCGAGATGGATTTCGACACGGCACGGCGCCTGTTCACCCTGATCTGCGTCCTCCACATCAAGCAGTCGACGACGGCCGTCGACTCGCCGACGCCCGCCACGGCGCCGAGGGCCCGATGAACCGCAATCGCTGGCTGCTGCTGCTCGCGCCGGTGCTGGCGGCCTGCGAGACGACACGCACCGTTCCGCACGACCCGGTCGAGATGGTCGATTATGCGGCGATCGGCGAAGCCCCGTTCTGGATGGTGGCGATCGGTGACGACGCGATCGTGCTGACGCTCGGGCAGGATCCGCAGGCCGGATCGGCCGATTTGCTGACGCACCATTTTCCCCGCACCCTTCCCCGCACCGTCGACGGCGTTCGCCGCTGGGAGTCGGGCGAAGGCACGCAAGTCATTAGCGTCGAAGCGCGCCCCGGCCTTTGCGAGGGCTCGGGTGGCCGGCGCTACGAGGATCGGGTGACGGTCCGGTTGAGCGGACGCGAACTCGTCGGTTGCGGCGGCCGCCTGGTCGCGGACGAGCGCGAATAGGCCATGTCCAGTCCGGCTCCGGTGCAACGCCTGCCCGCTTCGGTCCGGTTGCCGTGGCACGGTCATGAGGAGGGCTATGCCGCTATCGTCCTCGAGGGCTGCTATCTGGAGGCGGGGGACGGCGGACGCGCGCGGGCCGAGCCGGGGCGGGTGCTGGTCCATTCTCCCTTTTCCGGCCATGCCGACTGGGTCGGGCCGAGCGGCGCGGCGATCGTCAACGTCCCGCTTCGCCCCGAGGCCGCCCTCATCTGTCGGAGCGGCACGACAGACGACCCGGAGGCTCTGGCGAAATCCCTGCGGGAGGCGCCGAATTCCGCCGCAACGATCCTCGCGGAAGCGGTCCGGCCCCAGCCTGCGGTCGAGTACGACCTGCCCGATCGCCTTGCCATGGCCATCCAGGGCGACGAGCGCCTGTCGCTCGCCGAGTGGGCGTCCGAGCACCGCGTGTCGATGCGAACGCTGAGCCGGAGTTTCCGATCCTGCTTCGGGCTGTCGCCCGCCCATTACCGCTGGCGCGCACGCACGCTGGCGGCGTGGCGGTCGGTGATGCTGGAGACCCAGCCGCTGGCCTCGGTCGCAGCGGCCTTCGGCTTTTCCGACCAGGCCCATATGAGCCGGTCGATCCGCGCGCTGACGGGCCGACCGCCCGGCGTGTGGCGCCGAAGCCATTCGCAGCCACTGTCCGATTAGTTCAAGACGCGCCGTGCCCGGTCCGGCTAGCCGGCAGGCATGAAACCGAGATTTCTACACGCGCTCCTGATCCTCTTCTCGGCTGCTACGGCCGCGCCGCTGCGCGCGCAGCCGGCGCCCGTCGAGCAGGCCGCCGCCGCTTACGGGGTCCTGGACGTGAACCGGGCCGAAGCGCTCTATCGGGAGGCGGTGGCGAGCGCGGCGACACCCCCGCGGGAACGGGGCATTGCCCGGCGTGAGCTTGCCCGCATTGCCTGGCTCGTAGACGGCGATGCCGGCCGCGCGCTCGATCTCCTCGGCACCAGTACCCCGCAGGATCCCGATCCGTGCCCTGCTGCCTATCTCTATGCGCGTATCCTCAATGACGACCAGGCGGCCCGGCCTGCGCCGTCCTGGATGGATACGCTCGAGGCGCGGTGCCTCGCGATCGAGCCGGGCGTCGCGACGGAGCGCGTGAAGTCGCTGGTCCGCGCTGCGATGGCCCTGCCGGCGACGGAGCGGAGGGAGGCGGTCGCGCAAGCTGCAACCGCGTGGAACACCTTGCCGGCGGACGTTCAATCCGGCCCGGAGGGCTCCAGGCTGCTGCTGAGCCTCGGCCTCGTGTCGCGCGATCCCGACCGCGCCCTCCAAGGGTGGCGGCAGTATCTCGGCCTGGCGGGCGAGCAGAGCCTCCCCCAGGCGCTACGCAGCGGCGAGGCGGACGGCGGCCGAATTTTCCGACAGGGACTGGCTCAAGATGCCTCGACGGATGCGAAGCTGGAGCTCGCCTTCCTGCTGATGCGCGCCGGCTTCGAAGACGATCTTCGCCAGCTCGTCGCCGACCATCACCTGGACCGTCCGGCCGACGATCCGCGCCGGCGCACGATCCGGGCCTATCTGACCCTCGTCGCCGCGCTCGCAGCCGAGATCTCGGCGCACGACCGACGCTTCGCGCGACAGGGCGCGGCCGACGAAGAGGGATATGAGACTCGCCTGCAGGACCTGCTGCGCCAATCGGTCGCGGCAGTCGGCGAGCGTACCGACGATCTTTGGCCGCAGCTGCGTACGCACTTCAACCTGCATGGAGCGCTGGGCAAATCCAACGGAGTCTCCAGCCTGCACCTCGGCCATGCCGTCGTCGACAAGCGGATGCCGATCGAGCAGGGGACGCGGCGAGGCTCGATCCGCTTCATCGCCATCGACAACATGATCCACAACGGCTTCTCTTCTTGGCTTGCCGACGGGGCCTCCGGTGCCGGCGGCTGGGCGGTGGACGGTACGACCATCGTGCAAGTGCGCCCCCGCTATCTCGTCTCCGTCGAAACTGCACTCGGCCTGGCGCGCGACGGGGAGGCGCGAGACCGCTTCGTGCGCGAGATGGAGATCAAGCGCCTGGGCGACCGCGCGATCGCTCAGGCCAACCCGATCAGCTTCCTTCCGGGCGTGCGCGACCGGCTGCGCCTCGAAGGCATCGACGAAATCGCCGCACGGATAGGCTCCACCGTCGGTGATGGCCCCGGCTTCGCGCCGGCCTTTCGGCGGGCCTATAGCGAAGCGGTCTTCGGCAGCTCCATTCTCGCGCATGAGGGGCGCCATGCCCTCGATCAACTCCAGTTCACCGGCGAGAACGCGCTCTCCAATGAGGAGCTGGAATATCGCGCCAAGCTTTCCGAGATTGCCTATGCCGCCAGCCCCACGCTGGCGCTGTCCAGCATCTATTCGCCTTTGTTCGGGGGATCGAGCGGCCATGGCATCGCCAATCGCCGCCTCGCCGGGGAGTTGGCGGCCTGGATCGAGGCGCATGCGCAGGCGGTGGAGGGCCATGATCCCCGCCTGTCGCCGCTCGAGCAGCTCGACCGCCTGAGCAACGATCAGCTTCGCGCCATCGTTCGGTCGCTCGATCCCGCCGCTTGACACCCCCCGCGCCGCCCGCCCATCCAGTGCAGCCATGAGCATCATGGCCGACCGCTGGATTCGCGAACGCGCGACGCAGGACGCGATGATCGAACCTTTCGTCGAGGCGCAGCGACGAGAGGGCTGCATCAGCTACGGCCTTTCCTCCTATGGGTATGATGCGCGCGTCGCCGACGAGTTCAAGATCTTCACCAATGTCGACAATGCGCTCGTCGACCCGAAGGATTTCGCCCACAATAGCTTCGTCGACCGCAAGACCGACATCTGCATCATCCCGCCCAACAGCTTCGCACTGGCGCGGACGGTGGAATATTTCCGGGTGCCCCGCGACGTGCTCGTCATCTGCCTCGGCAAGTCGACCTATGCGCGATGCGGGATCATCGTGAACGTGACACCATTGGAGCCCGGCTGGGAAGGCCATGTCACGCTCGAATTCTCGAACACGACGCCGTTGCCAGCCAAGGTCTATGCCAATGAAGGCGCCTGCCAGTTCCTGTTCCTGAAGGGGAACGAGCCGTGCGAGGTGACCTATGCCGACCGGGCCGGCAAATATATGGGGCAGAGAGGCGTCACGCTGCCGAAGCTGTGACGGGGATTCGGGCGCCGGTCTCAGACGAGAGGCGGACGAATGGCGACATCCCTGCCGATGAGCGCCCGCAGCCGCTCGAGCTCGCGTTTCACCCGCTGCCTTGACGCGGATCCTCCGAGCGAGACGCGCAAGGCCTGAAGCCGCATGTCCGATGCGACGGCGAAGGCGGAGCTCGCCACAACCGGCAATCCCGTCGCCACGGCCTCGGCCGCGATCCGATCGGCGGCGGCGCCGGGATCGAGCCTGAGCCACAAATGGTAGCCGTCCGGATGCCATCGCGCCACGGAGGGTCCGAATATGGCCGTGGCAGCGGCCATCCGCACCCGCGCCTCGGCGCGCACCCCGGCCAGGAGGCGCTGGAAGGTGCCGTCGTCCAGCCAGCGCGCAACGAGCGCGGCGTTGACGGGCGGCGCCATGCCCGCGGTCTCGTGGGCCGCCGCCGCCAGCGCGAGCGCGTCGCGCACCGTGGGCGCACGGACGAAGCCGACCCGAAGTGATGGCGAAAGCAGCTTGGAGGTCGTGGCGATGTGCCACGTCCTTTCCGGCGCGATGGAGGCCACGGGCGCGATCGGATGCTCCGGCAACCGGCCGTAGGCGTCGTCCTCGATGACGGCAAAGCCAAAACGTCGGGCGAGGGTCGCGATCTCCCGGCGGCGCGGAAGCGGAAGGGTTGCCGTGGTCGGATTGTCGTTCGTCGGAACGATGTAGAGCGCGGCCAGCGCCGATTGCGCGGCGGCGCGCTCCAGCGCGTCAGGCCGTATTCCGTCCTCGTCAATCGGGAGATGTACCAGCTTCACCCCGGCCCGGCGCGCGGCGGCGAGGAACCCCGGATAGGTGAAGCCTCCAACCGCCACCCTCTCGCCGTGGCTCGCGACGAGTGGAACGAGGGCATGGAGCGCATGCTGGCTGCCCGCGGTCACGATGCATTGGTCTGGAGACGTTTCGGGGATGAGGCCGGACAGGAAAGCCGCCGCAGCCGCGCGCTGCGACTCGGTGCCGCCGACCGGCTGATAATGGAGCGGCGCCGCGCGTTCCTGCATCAGCATCGCGACCCCCTCGCAAAGGCGGCGACGGAACAGGCCGTCGTCCGGTTCGGGAGGCATGTTCATGCCGCTCGACACTTCCTCGCCGGGATCGTCGGAACGGCTGACCGCGCGCTCCCGGACAAAGGTGCCGCGGCGCCCTTCGCTGACCGTAAGTCCGGCCGCAGCCGCTTCGGCGTAAGCGCGCGTCACCGTGGTGAGATCGATTCCCAGCCGTCTTGCAAGCTCGCGCTGCGGCGGGAGCCTGTCGCCAGGCAGCACTCGTCCCTCGTCGATGTCACGGGCCAGGACTTCGGCGATGGCGCGATAGATCGGGGCTTTCGTCGCAGGCAGATCGGGAAGCCAGCCCATGTCGGCTCCTTGAAACAAGCAGGCATTTCAGCTATATGTCTTGCATACATATTGATCTTTGTATGGATCGTCAAATCATCTTCGGGAGATATCTGTGCAGGAGCGTGACGACCTTCGCTTCGTGGATTCCGCCGGCCGTCGGTGGGAGAAGATCGACCCGCTCAAGACCGGGCCGCTCGGACGGTGCCCGCGCTGCGGCCGCGGCCACATGTTCGCCGGCTTCCTGAAGCTCGAGCGCGAATGCGAGGTTTGCGGTCTCGATTTCTCTTATGCCGATCCGGCGGACGGGCCCGCCTTCTTCGTCCAGATGTTCGCCTGCGTTCCGGCGGTGATCTTCACCTTGATGCTGGAGATACTGGCGAGCCCGCCGGTCTGGGTGCATTTCGTCACCAGCCTACCGCTGCTGCTTTTGACGACCGTGCTGCCGCTTCGGCCGCTCAAGGGCTGGCTCGTGGCGAGCCAGTTCTTCTTCAAGGCGCAGGAGGGCCGGCTCGTCCGGGAGTAGGACGCGCGACCCGCCGCAATTTCAGGCCAGCGCGTCGGAACCTCTCAGGATCTTTTCCACCCAGTCGGCATAGGCCGTCATGAAGCCGGCCAGGAAATTGCGAGTCGAATCGTTCTTCAGCCGGCCCGCCTCGTCGAACAGGTCGCCGGCATGGGCCACATAGGCTTCGGGCTGCTGCATCATCGGAATGTCGAGGAAGACGCATGACTGGCGCAGATGATGGTTGGCGCCGAACGCGCCGAGCCTGCCGGGCGTGACACTCACCACCGCTCCCGGCTTCTTCTGCCAGGCGGCCTTGCCATAGGGACGCGAGGCGACGTCGATCGCATTCTTCAGCACACCGGGCACCGAACGGTTATATTCCGGAGTCACGAACAGGACTGCGTCCGCGCGGCGGACGCGCTCGCGGAAAGCCGCCCATTCCGGCGGAAGCGATTCCTCCAGATCCTGATTGTAGTGCGGCAGGCCGCCAATCTCGACCAGCTCGAGCGCCAGCACCTCTGGTGCGAGTTCGGCCAGAGCGTGCGCGGTCTTTCGGCTGAATGATTCTCGCCTCAGGCTTCCGACGATGACGGCGATGTCGCGTGGCTTTGTCATGTCGCTCCCCTTCCTGCCTACAAGGTCCCGAGGCGGCCCTGCTGATAATCCTCGATCGCACGGACGATTTCGTCTCGACTGTTCATGACGAACGGGCCGTGGGCGACGATCGGCTCGCGATGGGGCGTGCCGTGGCCGAACAGGATCGTCGCGTCGGCGGTGGCGGCGAGGCGGACCCCCTCCCCCTCGCCAAGCTCCGCGAGATGGTGCGCGGGCACAAGCGAGCCGCCGACCTGCACCGCCCCTGCGACGACGTAGAGGAAGACCACTTTGCCGGGGGGCGCCGGAAGCTCGACCTCGGCGCCCGGCCGAAGCGACACGGTCATCAGGGCGATGTCGGTGAGCGGCCTGACCGGACCGCTGCGACCACCAAATTCTCCCGAGACGAGATGCACCGTCGCGCCTTCTCCGCCTCCCGGAATGGCGGGAATGTCCCGGGCCTCGAGGCCCGCATAAGCGGGATCGGTCATTTTCAACCGCGCGGGAAGGTTCACCCAGAGCTGGAGGATCTCGAGCCGGCCGCCTTGCTCCATGAAGCTCCGCGGCGACAGCTCGGCGTGGATGAGTCCGCGGCCGGCCGTCATCCACTGGACTCCGCCCGCGTGAATCACGCTCTCATGGCCACCGCTATCGCGGTGGGCGAGCTCCCCGGCGAGGATGAAGGTGACGGTCTCGAAGCCCCGGTGCGGATGCGGACCGAAGGGAAGTCCCCCATTGCCGGGCGGATAAACTTGCGGCCCGTGATGATTGAGGAACAGGAAGGGATCCAGATGGTCGAGCCCGGGTCCCGGCACCGGCCGGCGCGTGATCAGGTCCCCTATGTCGTCGCGCTGCGCGGGGTGCAGGCGTAGGACGCGGCGCCCGGTCACCGGCGACGTCCCTGATGGCGGATATTGGACGGACGGCCGCGGCGCCCTGGCGGATGTTTTCCCGGCCGCGGCGCCTGCCCCTCCCGCCGCGCGCGCGGACCACGGCCTGGCCCAGCGGTCGAATCGGGAAGCTCGAAGCGCAGGCCGCCGCTGACCGGATCGGCTTCGGCGAGCCGCAACGTCAGGCGCTGGCCGGGCGCGAAGGCGGTACCGCTCTCATCGCCGACGAGGGTCTGGCTCGCTTCGTCATAGCGGAAATATTCGGCGCCGATCGTCGAGACCGGGACCAGGCCGTCACCGCCGAGCGCTTCGACCGTCGCGAAGAAGCCGAACGGCTGGACCCCGGTGATCCGGCACGGGACGAGCTCTCCGACATGGTCTGCAAGATAAGCGGCCACATAGCGGTCCATCGTATCCCGCTCGGCCATCATCGCGCGGCGTTCGTGATTGGAGATGAGCTCGCCGACCACGTCCATCGCGGCGGCGTCATTCTCCGAAAGGCCGGTCTCTCCGACATCGGGCTCTAGGCGGTAGGCCCGGACCAGCGAGCGATGCACGAGCAGGTCGGCATATCGGCGGATCGGGGAAGTGAAATGGGCGTAGGAGCCGAGCGCCAAGCCGAAATGGCCGTGATTCTCCGGCCCGTAATAGGCCTGCGTTTGCGTACGCAGGATCTGCTCCATGATCTGGGGGCGGAAGTCGGCGTCGCCGATCCGGTCGATGATCCTGTTGAAGGTCGATGGACGGACGACCTGCCCGAGCGCGAACTCGACTTCGAACGTCTTCAGATAATCCTTGAGCGCGACCAGCTTTTCCCGTCCCGGCGGCTCGTGGACCCGGTACATGACCGGGCTCTTCTTCGCCTCCAGCGCCTTCGCCGCAGCCACGTTGGCGGCGATCATATAATCCTCGATGAGCTTATGGGCGTCGAGCCGCTCGCGCGGCGCCACCGAGGTGATCCGCCCGGTCTCGTCGAGAATCACCCGTCGCTCGGGCAGGTCCAGTTCCAGCGGACCGCGCTTCGCCCGCGCCGCATATAAAGCGCGCCAGCAGGCCCAGAGCGGCTTCAACGTCGAGTCGACCAGCTCCGGCGCCACCGGCGGCGCAGTCTGGTTCATGTCGGCCTCTGAGAAGGAACAGGGGCTGGAGGCAAGTTCGATCGGCTCTTCCTCCTCCCAATCCCCTTCGTCGGAGAGCGGCGGCAGACGCCCCTCGACCGCGTCGATCGCCGCCTGCGCATCCTCATAGGCGATGTTGGCGGCGATTCGGACGCGGGCGCGCGAGAAGCGCCAGCTCTTGAGCTGGCCGTCCTTCGCCACCTGCAGGTGGCAGACCAGGGCGGCACGGTCCTCGCCTTCCTTCAGCGAGCAGATGTCGGCGGAGAGCGTCTCGGGCAGCATCGGCACCACCCGGTCGGGGAAATAGACGCTGTTGCCGCGCTTGCGAGCCTCCTTGTCCAGGGCCGAGCCGGGGCGGACGTAGAAGGAGACGTCGGCTATCGCGACAATCGCTTTCCATCCGCCCGGATTGGCCGGATCGTCGTCCGGGGCCGCCCATACCGCGTCGTCATGGTCGCGCGCATCGGCGGGATCGATCGCGACGATGGGGATTGCGGTGAGGTCTTCGCGAGGGTCGGCAGCTGATCGTCCGCGGGCATCGGCAGCCGACCCTCCGAGCGGAAGCCCGGCCATCCGTTCCGCTTCCTCGACGATCCCTTCGGGGAATTCGTGGGGGATGCCATATTTGTGAATGGCGATCAGGCTGAAGCTTCGCGGCGCGAAAGGATCGCCCAGGCGTGTGTCGACTCGGGCGGAAAGGCTTGGCGGGCGGCCGACCTTTTCCGCCAGGACGAGATCGCCGCGCTGGGCGTCGCCGAGATGGGAAATAGGAAGCTCCCGCCTTTCCTTCTTCTCGACCGGGCGCAGCCAATGGTTGGTGCCTTCCTGATGAACGACGCCGAGCACGAGTTCGCTGCCCTTGAGCAACTTCTTCATCGGATGGGCGATCCACCCCTTCGGGTCCTCCTCCGTACGCGACAGGATGCGGTCGCCGATGCCGAGCGCCGGTCCCCGGCCCTTCCTTTCCATGACCCTCAGCCGAGGCGGCGGGCCTTCGGCCTCCCACCGCTCCGGCACCGCCCAGGCGCGGCCGGATTCGTCGACATCCACCACGCGAAGCACGGTGACCTTGGGAATACCGCCCATCCGGTGAAAGGCGCGTCCGGGGGCGGAGTCGATCAGCCCCTCGTCGGCCATGTCCCTGAGCAAGGCCTTCAGCGCGATCTTTTCCTGCGCCTTGAGCCCGAAGGCGCGCGCGATCTCGCGCTTGCCGGCAGGCTCGTCCGACGTCTGAATGAAGTCCAGTATCTGCTCGCGGCTCGGAAGCCCGCCGCTCCTGGCTGGTCGCTTGGCCATCCGCTCCTACTGCTGGGCCGGGGGTGTGTAAGGCCGGAACGCACCACCCGGCACGGCGGATGCAACGGGGCTTTCATAGCCGTCCGCGGAAACCGAAGAGACTCCGAACACCCAATCGTCGACGCGGATTCCGCGCAGGACGTGAGACGTCTGGCTACCGGGGACGCGCACGCTCTCATGCCAGTTCGCCGCGTCGGTGCGCCGCCAGCGGACGATATAGGCCGCCGCATTCGGCACCGCCTCCCATGCGAGGGTCGTGTCGGGAGAGACCGCCCCCTCTACCGTTGGGACGGGCGGCATCGGCGCACGTGCCAGAGCCGCGAGCGCGGCGACGTTCAGCGCCGTCACCCGCCGCAGATAGGGGAAGTCCATCTTGTCGATCGTGTCGCCATATTCGACGCCGCCTTCGGTGCGCAGATCCTGGTGCTGCCAATTGTAGTTCTCGACCGCCACCGACAGGCGCACCGCCGGGAAGCCGGCGTTGAGGAATTCGCTATGGTCGCCGCCCCGGCCGAACCGATCGTTGCGCCAGATCTGGCGCACATCGAGGCCGAGGCTGAGGTCGCCCGCAAGCCGATCGAGGAAGCGAGACAGGTTGCGCGACGGCGAATCGTTCTCACCGCCCTGGCCGCGCACCAGAGGCCGGAGCGCGTCGCCGCCCTGCCAGCGCAGCCCTTCCGAGAAGACGCGGACATGGCCGGCATCGCAGGTGCCGTCCGAACCGCAGCTGTTGCCGATGATGTCGTTGTTGAGATTGGCTACGACCTGCCAGCCCTGAGCGCGGGCATGGTCGGCCAATATCCGGGCGCCGACGAGACCCTGCTCCTCTCCCGACAGGGCAGCATAGACGATCGTCGCCGGGAAACGGTGTTTCGAAAGCACGCGCGCCGCCTCGATCACCGCGGCGGTGCCGGAGCCGTCGTCATTGGCGCCCGGAGCCTCCGCCGTGGCGTTCATCACGTCCGTCACGCGGCTGTCGATATGACCGGTGATGATGACCACCCGGCCCGGCTCTCTCGTGCCGCGCTGGATAGCGACGACATTCTCCACCAGGGTCGGCTCGGGGATGCGCTGGCCGGTCACCGTATCGCCGGTCCGGATCACTTCGAGGCAATCGCCGCATTCCCGCGAAAAGCGGCCGAACTCGGCTTCGGTCCAGGCAAGCGCCGCGCCAATCCCCCGTTCCGGATCGTTCCGCGAAGAGAGGGTATGGCGGGTGCCGAAGCTCACCAGCCCCTCGACCATCGTCCGGAGCGACTCCTCGGAGACGTCGTCGGCCAGGGCGCGCAGGCTTGGCGCGGGCGCGGCTTGCGGCGCCTGCGGCCGCTGGGCGCTAACGGCGGGAATGAGGAGGCCGACGGCGGCGACGGCGATCAGCACGTTCTTCATGCCCCTTCCCTGCCCCCGAGCACGCCGTCCGCGCAAGCCGCTTGACCGTAATCCTGCGTTACACGCCGGTTTCCGAAGCCGATTTCATCCTGTGCGATCCGGTGACCCTCGAAATTACCCATCCGACCACTCGCGGCCGCCTGCGGCGCGGTTAATTTCCCCGTCGTGCTTCGGCGCGAAGAACGCTACGGCCGGCGGCCATGAGCCTGCTCGACGTGCATCGCCTCCACCTCGAGGATCTGTTTCGCCGCGACCGCAAGCGCCGCCTGGTCCCGCGCACGGGCCGGGATTTCTCCTCCAACGACTATCTCGCGCTCGCTGCCGCGCCCGAGCTGCGGGACGCAGTCATCCGGGCGCTGGAACGCGGAGTGCCGATCGGCTCGGGCGGGTCACGGCTGCTGCGCGGCAACCATGAAGAGCATGAGGCGCTCGAGCAGGAGGCAGCGGCCTTCTTCGGCAGTGCAAGCGCCTTGTTCTTCTCGAGCGGCTATGCCGCCAACGCGACCCTGCTCTCCACCCTTCCGCAGCGGGGCGACCTGATCGTCCACGATGCGCTGATCCACGCCAGCAGCCATGAGGGCCTTCGGCTCGGTCGTGCCGAGAGTGCCGCCGCTTTGCACAACGACGTTGCCGATTTCGAGGCGCAGATCGTCCGCTGGCGCAAGCAAGGCGGAATGGGCCGCGCCTGGATCGCGGTCGAGAGCCTGTACAGCATGGACGGCGATCGCGCGCCGCTGGACGACCTGGCGGCGCTGGCGGATCGGCACGAGGCGATGCTCGTCATCGACGAGGCGCACGCGACCGGCCTGTTCGGCCCGGACGGGCGTGGCCTCGCCGCCCGTCTCGAGGGCCGGGAGAATGTCGTCACGGTGCGCACCTGCGGCAAGGCGATGGGCTGCGAAGGCGCGCTCGTCTGCGGCGATGCGATGATGCGCGACTTCCTCGTCAATCGCGGCCGCGGCTTCATCTTCTCCACGGCTCCGTCGCCGGCCATAGCCGCCGCCGTGCGCGCGGCGATGCGGATCATCCGCGACGAGCCGGAGCGCCGATCGCGGCTGCACCGGCTGATGGCTCTCGCCCAGGCGCGGCTGGCCCCGCTCGGAGCGACCGCGACCGGGTCCCAGATCCTCCCCGTCATCCTCGGCGCGGATGCCCGGACGATGCGCGCCGCCGCCAGGCTCCAGGCGGACGGATATGACGTGCGCGGCATCCGTCCGCCCACGGTTCCTGATGGAAGTGCGAGGCTGCGCATCTCGATCACGCTCAACGTCGACGAACAGGCGGTGGAAGCGCTGGCCGACGCCCTTGGCGAGGCGCTGCGGTGAGGGTGGTCGTCGCCGGCACCGACACCGATGTCGGCAAGACCATCTTCTCGGCTGCCCTGGCCGGGGCGATGGGCGCAGCTTATTGGAAGCCGATCCAGGCCGGCCTGGAGGAAGGCAGCGACAGCGAGACCGTCGCGGCGCTGGCGCCCAAGGCGACGATCCTGCCCGAAGCCTATCGGCTGACCACGCCCTGCTCGCCGCATCGCGCCGCGGAGATAGACGGCGTCGAGATCCAGACCGACGAGCTGGTGCCGCCGCCGGCCGATCCCCTCGTCATCGAAGGGGCGGGCGGCGTGCTGGTGCCGGTGACCCGCCGGCTCGGCTTCGCGGACCTGTTTGCCCGCTGGCAGCTGCCGGTGATCCTCGTCGCGCGGACCAGCCTCGGCACGATCAATCATTCGCTGCTTTCGCTCGAAGCGCTGCGGTCGCGCTCCGTCCAAGTGCTCGGCATCGCCTTCTGCGGGGAGCCGCAGGAGGATAGCGAGGCGACGATCTGCGCGATCGCCAGGGTAAAGCGCCTCGGCCGCCTGCCGACGCTCGCGCAGCTCGGACCGGAAAGCCTGGCCCGGGCCTTCGCCGAGAATTTCCGGCTGGAGGACCTGCGTTGAGCTCACCGATCTGGCACCCCTTCACCCAGCATGGGTTGAACGAGCCGATCCCCCTGGTCGACCGAGCCGAGGGCGCAGCGCTCTACACCGCCGACGGAAGGCGTATCATCGATGCCATCTCCTCCTGGTGGGTGACGACCCACGGCCACGGCCATCCGCGCATCATGGCGGCGATCGCCGAGCAGGCGCACAAGCTGGACCAGATCATCTTCGCCGGCTGGACGCACCAGCCGGCGGAGGACCTCGCTCGGGCTCTGATCGACCTGACGCCGGAGGCGCTCACCCACGTCTTCTTCTCCGACAGCGGCTCCACCAGCGTCGAGGTGGCGCTTAAAATGGCGCTCGGCTTCTGGCGCAATCGCGACGAGCCGCGGCACCGGATCGTCGTCATGGAAGGAAGCTACCATGGTGACACGATCGGCGGCATGTCTGTCGGTGCCCGAGGCGCGTTCAACCGCGCTTACGCACCTCTGCTGTTCGACGTCGACTGCCTCCCCTTCCCGGACTCGGGCAGCGAGCAGCTTTGTCTCGATGCGTTCGAAGTTCTTTGCCGGGCGCCGGAACGTCCGGCCGCGCTGATCCTGGAGCCCCTCGTGCTCGGCGCCGGCGGCATGCGCATGTACGCGCCATGGGTGCTCACCGAACTGCGCGCGCTGTGCGAGCGCCACGGCGTGCTGCTCATCGCCGATGAGGTGATGACGGGCTGGGGCCGCACGGGCACCCTCTTCGCCTGCGAGCAAGCGGGGATCGTGCCCGATATCCTCTGTCTCTCCAAGGGGCTGACCGGCGGGTCCTTGCCGCTCGCCGTCACCCTGGCCCGCGCGCCGATCTTCGAGGCGCATCTTTCCGACGATCGCTCGAAGCTATTCTTCCACAGCTCCAGTTATACCGCCAATCCGATCGCCTGCGCCGCTGCCAATGCCAATCTGGCGGTCTGGCGCGAAGAGCCGGTGATGGAACGGATCGAAGGGCTCGTCCGGAAGCAGGCCGAACGCCTGGCCGCCCTCTCCGGAATAGTGAATGCGCGCCAGGCGGGCACGATCACCGCTTTCGAGCTGGAGCGCAGCGGGTCTGACTATCTGTCGACGCTCGGCCCGCGGCTCCTCGCTTTCTTCCGCGAGCGCGACATCCTTCTTCGCCCGCTCGGCAACACCGTCTACGTCATGCCGCCTTATTGCATCGAGGATCGCGACCTCGACCGGGTCTATGGAGCGATCGCGGATGCGATTGTCGAGATTGGATGAGGTAATTCGATGCTGCTCGCGAACCTCATCCCACATCCCGACGGCTCGGGCGATGCCGTGACCGCGATCCGGGTCGAGCTGTTGCGGCCTGCGCCCGGCAGGCTCGATCTGCGCTTCATCGCGACCGGCGCCATCGAGCGCGTCGCGCTGCCGCCGGAGGTCTCCCCGTCCGAACGGATCGATGGCCTGTGGCAGCATAGCTGCTTCGAAGCGTTTCTCTGCGGGGCTCCTGGAGGGCCCTATTACGAGTTCAACTTCGCGCCCTCGACACATTGGGCCGCCTATCGATTCGACGGCTACCGAAGCGGAATGGCCGCGCCCGAAGGTTGCGCGGCGCCCGTGATTCGGACCCGATCCAGCGGGAGCTCGTTCGAACTCGCCGCCGCCTTGTCACTCGTGGGATTGCCGGACCTGCCGGCGGACGCCTCATGGCATCTTGGTCTTTCCGCGGTGATCGAGGAAAGGGACGGTCGCCGCGCCTGGTGGGCGCTCGCCCACCCGCGGGGTGCGCCCGACTTCCACCATGAGGATTGCTTTGCGCTTCAACTCGCTCCAGTCGCCTAACGCATGAAATTCGGCATCGATCGACTGCTCGCCGAGCCCGACCTGCGCGCGCCGCTGCGTGACCGGCGGGTGGCGCTGCTCGCCCATCCCGCCTCGGTCACCGAGGACCTGACCCATTCGCTCGACGCGCTTGCGGCGTGCGGCGACATCAAGCTTAGTGCCGCCTTCGGCCCGCAGCACGGCCTGCGCGGCGACAAGCAGGACAATATGGTCGAATCGCCGGACTTTACCGATCCGGCGCTCGGAATTCCGGTGTTCAGCCTCTACGGCGAGGTCCGCCGCCCGACGGGCCAGTCGATGGGCACGTTCGACGTGCTGCTCGTCGACCTGCAGGATCTCGGCTGCCGCATCTACACTTTCGTCACGACCCTGCTCTACGTGCTCGAAGCGGCGGCGGAGCATGGCAAGTCGGTATGGGTGCTCGACCGCCCCAATCCCGCCGGCCGTCCCGTCGAGGGCCTGACCCTCAGGCCCGGCTGGGAGAGCTTCGTCGGGGCCGGGCCTATGCCGATGCGCCACGGCATGACCTTGGGCGAAATGGGCCGCTGGTTCATCGACACGATGGGCCTCGACGTCGACTATCGGGTCATCGAGATGGAAGGCTGGCACCCAGAAGGGGCGCCGGGCTTCGGCTGGCCTCTCGGCGAGCGGGCGTGGGTCAATCCCAGCCCAAATGCCGCCAATCTGTGGATGGCGCGGGCCTATGCCGGCACGGTCATGCTGGAAGGTACGACCCTGTCGGAAGGACGCGGCACGACCCGCCCTCTCGAACTGTTCGGCGCGCCGGATCTGGACGCACGACGGATCGTCGCCGAGATGCGCAGGCTGGCGCCGCAATGGCTGGAGGGCTGCCGACTGCGCGAGTGCTGGTTCGAGCCGACCTTTCACAAGCATGTCGGCAAGTTGTGCAGCGGGGTGCAGATCCATACCGAGGATCCGTCCTACGACCATGGCACCTTCCGGCCCTGGCGGCTTCAGGCGCTCGCCTTCAAGGCCATTCGGCGGCTCTATCCCGGCTACGAGATCTGGCGGGACTTCCCTTACGAATATGAGCTCGACAAGCTGGCGATCGACGTCATCAACGGCTCTCCCCTGCTGAGGGAATGGGTGGACGACCCGGCAGCCGAGCCGGCGCATCTGGAGGCGCTCACGCGGCCCGACGAGGAAGCTTGGGCCGAGACGAGGCAGCCCTACCTGCTGTATTGAGCCTTCGGCGGAGCCCGAGCCGGCCCGATCGTTCAGGCCGCCACCACTTCCTGCTCGATCACGCCGAAGATGGGATGACCGTTGGCGTCGTCCATCCAGATCCGAACGGTGTCCCCGACCTTGAGGAAAGGCGTCGCCGGCTTGCCGTCGAGGATCGTCTCGACCGTCCGCACCTCGGCAAGGCAGGAATAGCCGCGACCCCCGCGGTCGACCGGTTTGCCGGGGCCGCCATCCGAATCCCGGTTGGAGACCGTGCCCGACCCGATGATCGAGCCGGCGCCGACGTTGCGGGTCTTCGCCAGGTGCGCGATCAACGTGCCGAAGTCGAAGGTCATGTCCTCGCCGGCGTCGGCGCGGCCGAACGGACCGCCGTTGAGGTCGACCTTGAGGATTCCCCTGAGCTTGCCGTCCTGCCACGAATCACCGAGCGCGTCGGGCGTAACGAGCACCGGCGACAGGGCCGAGGCGGGCTTGGACTGGAGGAAGCCAAAGCCCTTGGCGAGCTCGCCTGGAATGAGGTTGCGCAGGCTGACGTCATTGACCAGGCCGACCAGCCGGACCTGCTCGAGGGCCGCCTCCCGCGACGCGCCACGCGGCACGTCGCCGGTGACGACGACGATCTCGGCCTCGAGGTCGCAGCCCCAGGACTCGTCCGCGAGCGGGATCGGATCGCGCGGGCCGAGCATCTCGTCCGACCCGCCCTGATACATGAGCGGATCGGTCCAGAAGCTCTCGGGCATTTCGGCGCCGCGCGCCTGCCGCACCAGTGCCACATGGTTCACATAAGCCGAGCCGTCCGCCCACTGATAGGCGCGCGGCAACGGCGCATCGGCCTCGCGCTCGTGGAAGCGGTCCTTCGGGATGGCGTCATGGGCGAGGTCCTGAGCGAGCAGCCGCAGCCGCGGCTCAGCCTCGTCCCACGCGTCGAGCGCCGCTTGCAGGGTGGGCGCGATGTGCGCGGCATCGGCGCACCAGGCGAGATCGTCGCTGACGACAACGAGGCGGCCGTCCCGGCCGCGCTTCAGGGATGCGAGCTTCATGCCTCCGGCAACTGGCACCTGGCGCGCGGCTTGGCTAGGGGCCAAACTCAATCGGGACGTGGACCCTCGCTTTCTCTCACCTCCAGGCCCAACAGCCGCTCGCGATGGCGTCCAACCGTGGAAATCAGCCAGTCGACGAAGGCTTCGATCCGTGCGAGCCGGCGATTCTCCTCGTGAGTCACCAGCCAGAAGCTTCGCTCGATCCGGACCCGGGGCACGATCCGAACCAGCTCGGGATCGGCATCGCCCATGAAGCAGGGAAGGATGGCGACGCCCGCCCCGGCGGCCGTCGCGCGATATTGCGCGTTGATGCTCGAGCTTCGAATCCTCAGCTCCAGCTCGGGTGCGATCTCGTTGAGGTAACGAAGCTCGGGTGCGTAGATGAAATGCGGGATGTATCCGATGAGAGGATGCGTTCGCAACGATGCGACATCGTCGATCGCAGCGTCCTGGCGAGCGAGATAAGCGCGCGAAGCGTAGAGCCCCAGCGCATAGTCTGACAGCTTTTGACTGACCAACGGGCCCTTTCGCGGCCTGGCAAGCAGGATGGCGACGTCGGTTTCTCTTCGCGATGGGCTGAGAAAGCCGCTGCTGGCGACGAGATCGACCTGGGCGCCGGGGTGGCGTTCGACGAACGAGCGGAGGTGATGCGCGACGAACCAGGTACCGAACCCTTCCGATACGCTGACGCGGATGAGCCCGGAGACCCGGTCCCCCGCCGGCGCCGCCTGGATCCGGGCGGCCGAATGGTCCATTTCTTCGACGACGAGGAGCAGCCGCTCGCCGGCTTCCGTCAGGGCCTGGCCCTCTCTGGTCTGCTCGAACAGAGTCTGCTGAAGTGCGTTCTCCAGCCGCCTGATGCGGCGGCCGACCGTCGTCGAATCGACTCCGAGACGCGCGGCGGCACGGGAGAGCTGTCCAAGCTGGGCCACGGCGAGAAAGAAACGGAGATCGTCCCAGTCCATGCCTGCAGATATGCAGGTCTCGGCTGCATATCCACCTCTTGTCTGCAGCGTTGAAAAGGCCAAGGTGCAGGACGAAGGAGAGACCAGGTGCGGAACATCGATCATTTCATCGCAGGCGCGGCCTTCGCTTCCGGCGAGCGGCACGGCGAGGTCTTCGATCCCAACAATGGCGGCGTGCAGGCCAAGGTGCGGCTGGGAAGCGCGGCCGAGCTCGAGCGCGCCGTCGTCGCGGCGAACGAAGCCTGGCCGGCCTGGGCGGCGACCAATCCGCAACGTCGGGCGCGCGTGATGTTCAAATATAAGGAGCTGGTCGAGCGGAACATGGAGGAGCTGGCGCTCCTCCTGTCCTCCGAGCACGGCAAGGTCGTCGCCGACGCGCGAGGCGACGTCCAGCGCGGCCTCGAGGTGATCGAGTTCGCCTGCGGAATCCCGCACGCGCTCAAGGGCGAATATACGCAAGGCGCCGGCCCAGGGATCGACGTTTACTCGATGCGCCAGCCGCTGGGCATCGTCGCTGGAATCACCCCGTTCAATTTCCCGGCCATGATCCCGATGTGGATGTTCGGCGTCGCGATCGCCTGCGGCAACGCCTTCATCCTGAAGCCCAGCGAGCGCGACCCTTCGGTGCCGGTGCGCCTGGCCGAACTGATGAAGGAAGCGGGGCTGCCCGACGGGATCCTCCAGGTCGTGCATGGCGACAAGGAGATGGTCGACGCGATCCTCGACCATGACGAGATCAGGGCGGTGAGCTTCGTCGGATCGTCCGACATCGCCCATTATATCTACAGCCGCGGCACCGCGAACGGAAAGCGCGTGCAGGCGTTCGGCGGCGCCAAGAATCACGGCATCGTCATGCCCGATGCGGACCTGGACCAGGTGGTGAACGATCTGGCTGGCGCGGCCTTCGGGTCGGCGGGCGAGCGCTGCATGGCGCTCCCCGTCGTTGTCCCCGTGGGCAACAAGACTGCCAACGAGCTGCGCGAGGCGCTCGTCCCGGCAATCCGGAAATTGCGGGTCGGAGTCTCGACCGACGCCGAGGCGCATTACGGACCCGTCGTCAACGCTGCGCACAAGCAGCGCATCGAGGATTACATCCAGATGTGCGCCGACGAAGGCGGCGAGCTGGTGATCGACGGCCGCGGCTTCTCGCTCCAGGGTCATGAGGAGGGCTTTTTCATCGGCCCCACCTTCTTCGATCATGTGAAGCCGACCTTCCGATCCTACCAGGAGGAGATTTTCGGCCCGGTGCTGCAAATGGTGCGCGCCGACACGTTCGAGGAGGCGCTCCGGCTCCCGAGCGAGCACCAGTACGGCAACGGCGTCGCCATCTTCACCCGCAACGGCCATGCCGCGCGCGAGTTCGCCCACCGCGTCAATGTCGGCATGGTCGGGATCAACGTGCCGATCCCGGTGCCGGTCGCCTATCACACGTTCGGCGGCTGGAAGCGCTCCGGCTTCGGCGACATCAACCAGCACGGACCGGAAGGCGTCCGCTTCTGGACCAAGGTGAAGACGATCACTCAACGCTGGCCGGACGGGAGCGTGACAGGAGAGAATGCCTTCGTGATCCCGACGATGGGCTGACGGACATCCCCGATGGAGCTCATCCCGCATAATCCCGGCGAAGGCATCTATCCGGCGACTCCGGACTATGTGCACGCCATGGAAGTCCGGGGCGCATCTCGGCTGCTCTTCGTCAGCGGCACGATGGGCCTGGACCCGGCCGGAACGGCTGGAGCAACCCTGGAGAAGCAGCTCGACCTCGTCTGGAGCAATATCCGAACAATCCTTGCGTCGGCCGACATGACGACGGACAATATCGTGCGCCTGACCAGCTATTTGCGCGACGTCGCCTATGCGGAAGCGAATTCGGAAGCGCGATGCAAAGCGCTCGGCGACCGGCGAATTCCGACGACGGCCATCGTCGTACAGACGCTCGAGGCGGACTGGCTGGTCGAAATAGAGGTTGTCGCCGCCGCATGAGGGACGGAGCGAATATGCGCAAGCGAGGCGATGCGGTCACGATGACGAATGCGGACCAGCTCGACGCCAGGAGGCCATGATGATCCGCAACCGGATGGCGATCTTCCTGGTGGCGCTCCTCGCTCTCGCCACGCCCTCGGTGGCGCAGAAGCGTATCGCCCTCACCTTCGACGACGTCCCGCGCCATCCAGGTGCCTTCTTCACACCGGACGAGCGGACGGCGGAATTGATCGCCGCATTGGACCGCGCCGGGGTCGAACAGGCCGCCTTCTTCGTCACGACGGGGAATCTGGATGAGCCGTTCGGCGCGGGCGGCGAGGAGCGGATTGCTGCTTATGTGGCGGCGGGTCACGTCATCGCCAACCATTCCCAACGCCATCTCTGGCTGCATCGGACTCCGGCCGAGGATTACGTCGCCGATCTGGACCGGGCTTCCGCCTGGCTGTCGGGACGTCCCGGCTACCGCCCCTGGTTCCGATTTCCCTATCTGGACGAGGGCCGCGAGGACGTCGTCCGGCGCGATGCACTGCGGGCGGCGCTACGCGGGCGCGGCCTTTCCAACGGCTACGTCACCGTGGACACTTATGATTGGTTCATCGAAAATTTGGTCAACGAGTCGACGGCGGCGGGGCGGACCGTCGACCGCGACGGCCTGCGCGACCTCTATGTCGAGAGCGTGGTCGGTGCGGCCAATTTCGCCGAGGCGATGGCGGTGGAGACGCTTGGCCGGTCGCCGGCCCATGTGATCCTGCTCCACGAAACCGACATCGCCGCGCTCTTCATCGACGACGCGGTGACCGCGCTGCGCGCCGACGGCTGGGAGATCGTCACCGCCGACGAGGCATTCAGCGATCCGATCGCTTCGATCGAACCCGACACCACCTTCCTGGGCGCCGGCCGGATTGCGGCCATCGCCCATGCACGCGGCACGCCGGCAGCGAGGCTGGTGTCGCCCTGGACCGAGGAGGCGGTGCTGACCCGCCTGTTCGCCGAAAGAGTCCTCCATCAAACGGTAGCCCCATGAGCCAGTTCGACCTCAATGACGAGCAGCGCCAGATCCAGGAAATGGCGCGCCAGTTCACCGCCGACGCCATCACACCGCATGCGGCCGAGTGGGACGACAAGCACATCTTCCCGCGCGACACGATCCGCCAGGCGGCCGAGCTCGGTTTCGGATCCATATATGTTTCGGAAGAGAGCGGCGGCATCGGCCTGGGCAGGCTCGAAGCGGCGCTGATCATGGAAGCAATGGCCTATGGCTGCCCTTCCACCTCGGCATTCATTTCGATCCACAACATGGCGAGCTGGATGATCGACCGGTTTGGGTCTGCCGCCGTGAAAGCGAAATATCTGCCGTCGATGGTGACGATGGAGCGGATCGGCTCCTATTGCCTGACCGAGCCGGGGTCCGGATCCGACGCCGCGGCGCTGAAGACGCGGGCGGTGAAGGACGGCGATTCCTACGTCGTCAGCGGCTCGAAGGCCTTCATTTCGGGCGGCGGCGAGAACGAGATCTACGTCACCATGGTACGCACCGGCCAGGAAGGTCCCAAGGGCATCTCCTGCCTGGTGATCGAGAAGGACATGGAGGGCGTCAGCTTCGGCGCGCAGGAGAAGAAACTCGGCTGGCATTCGCAGCCGACGGCGCAGGTGAACTTCGACGAGGTCCGGGTCCCGGCCGAGAATCTGGTCGGGGCAGAGGGCGAGGGCTTCCGCATCGCGATGATGGGTCTGGACGGGGGACGGCTCAACATCGGCGCCTGCTCGTTGGGCGGCGCCCAGCGCTGTCTGGACGAGGCGGTCAGCTATACCAAGGAGCGCAAGCAGTTCGGACAGGCGATCGCCGACTTCCAGAACACCCAGTTCACCTTGGCCGATATGGAGACCGAGCTCCAGGCGGCGCGCACCTTGCTCTATGCCGCCGCCGTCAAGGTCACGGAAAACGCCCCCGACAAGACGACGTTCGCGGCGATGGCCAAGAGGCTCGCGACCGATACCGGATCGTCGGTCGTGGACCGGGCGCTCCAGCTCCACGGCGGCTACGGCTATCTGCAGGACTATCCGATCGAGCGCTTCTGGCGTGACCTTCGCGTCCATTCGATCCTGGAGGGAACCAACCAGGTGATGCGCATGATCATCGGCCGGGAGCTGGCGCGACAGTGATCCTTCGTGACCAATCTCACCACGGGCTCTAGACCTGACAGATGACCACCGACGTTCTCACCTTCACCGAAGGCGCAATCGGCCGCATCCGCCTGAACCGGCCCAAGGCCATTCATGCGCTGACCACCGAGATGTGCAGCACGATGATCGCGGCGCTTCTCGAATGGCGGGAGGATCCCGAGATCGCCTGCGTCACGATCGACCATGCCGAGGGACGCGGCTTCTGCGCCGGCGGCGACGTGGTGATGCTGCGTGACAGCGGATCCGGCGACGGCAAGGCGGCGCGAGCATTCTTCCATGAGGAGTATCGGCTCAACCATCTGCTCTTTACCTACGGCAAGCCCACCATCGCCTTCATGGACGGAATCACCATGGGCGGCGGCGTCGGAATCTCCCAGCCCTGCCGCTACCGCGTGGCCACCCAGAATACACGCTTCGCGATGCCGGAGACCGCGATCGGGCTATTTCCGGACGTGGGCGGCGGCTGGTATCTCTCACGCCTGCCGGGAAGCACCGGCCAGTTCCTGGCCCTGACCGGCGCCCGCCTCGACGGCGCCGAGTGCCTGAACCTGGGCCTCGCCACCCACTATTTGCCCGCCGAGGCGCTGGACCCGGTCAAGGCCGGTATCGCCGCCCACCCTGGGGATGCCGGCGCGGTATTGGCGGCCGCCACGGTCGGGCCGCCGGAGGCGAGAATCGCCGGCAACCGCGAGGAGATCGATCGCCTGTTCGCCGCCGCCAGCCTGGAAGCTTTACTCGATGCGCTAAGGGCCGACGGATCGGAATGGGCCGCCAAGGAGCTGGCGACACTCGAGACCAAGAGCCCGCAGGCATGCAAGGTGTCGCTGAGGTTGCTGGCCGAGGGCGCCGAAATGCCGAGCTTCGCCGACGAGATGCGCCAGGAATATGCGATAGCCTCTCGCGTCGTGGGCCGCCACGACTTCCAAGAGGGCGTGCGTGCCGTGCTGGTCGACAAGGACAATGCACCGAGGTGGAACCCGCCGGCCCCGGAAGGCGTCACCGACGCCATGCTGGACGAGATCTTCGCCCAGTTGCCCGAGGGAGAGGAATGGACGCCGCTCACCACCTGACCATCACCCCAGCGAAAGCTGGGTCCATACGGCGTGAGGCGGCGATTCGGCTTGGATGGCAGCTTCCGCTGGCATGAGGGAAGAGAGAGATATGTCGACGTACGAGAACATATTGGTCGAGCAGCGCGGCGCGGTGACCCTGATCACGCTGAATCGTCCCAAGGCGCTGAACGCGCTCAACAGCTCGGTCCTGGGCGAGCTGATCCGCGCGTTCGCGGACTTCGACGCCGACGAAAGCCAGCGTTGTGCCGTCCTCACCGGCAGTGAAAAGGCGTTCGCCGCGGGCGCCGACATCAAGGAGATGGCGGATCGGGGCTTTGCCTCCATGTATGCGAGCAACTTCTTCGCCGGTTGGGAGCAGGTGACGGCGACGAGAAAGCCCTGGATCGCCGCTGTTTCGGGCTATGCGCTCGGCGGCGGTTGCGAGGTCGCGATGATGGCCGATTTCATCATCGCCGCCGAGACGGCGAAGTTCGGCCAACCCGAGATCAGGCTCGGCGTGACGCCCGGCATGGGCGGCTCGCAACGCCTCACCCGCGCGATCGGCAAGGCCAAGGCGATGGAGATGTGCCTCACCGGCCGGATGATGGACGCGGCCGAGGCGGAGCGCGCCGGATTGGTGGCGAAGGTCGTGGCTGGGGACAAGCTGGTCGAGGAAGCGCTCAAGACGGCGGAGACGATCGCGGGGATGGCACCGCTTGCCGCCATCGCCACCAAGGAAATGGTCAATGCCGCCTTCGAGACGAACCTGGCGCAGGGCATCCTGTTCGAACGACGGCTCTTCCACGGCCTGTTCGGCACGGCCGACCAGAAGGAAGGCATGGCCGCCTTTGTCGACAAGCGAGAGCCGCAGTGGAAGGCTGAATGATCTCTATCGCCACTCCGGCGGGGGCCCGCATTCAAATGCCGGCGGCGATGCGGAAACTGCATGGACCCCAGGCTTGGCTGGGGTGAGGAAAGGGCTGAGATGGCACGTGTAGCATTTATCGGGCTGGGCAACATGGGCGGCGGGATGGCCGCCAACCTCGCCAAGGCGGGCCATGACGTCCGCGCCTTCGACCTGTCCACCGAGGCGCTCGATCGGGCGAAGGCGAAGGGCTGCCTGGTCGTCGGGTCCGCGGAAGAGGCGGTAGAGGCGGTCGAAGCGGTGATCACCATGCTTCCGGCCGGCCGCCACGTCCGCGAGGTCTACGATCGGGCGGTGATCGGCAAGGCTCCGGCGAGCGCGACCCTGATCGACTGCTCGACGATCGACGTCACGACGGCGCGCGAGGAGATCGAGAAAGCGAGAGCGGCCGGATACCGAATGGTCGACGCGCCGGTCTCCGGCGGCATCGCCGCCGCGGATGCAGGGACCCTTACCTTCATGGTGGGTGGGACCGAGGAAGCGTTCAAGCGGGCCGAGCCTTTCCTCGACATCATGGGCAGGGCGGTGATCCATGCCGGCGGACCCGGCGCCGGCCAGGCCGCGAAGATCTGCAACAACATGCTGCTTGGCGCCTCGATGGTCGCGACCTGCGAAACGTTCGTGCTGGCGCAGAAGCTCGGGCTCGACCTGCAGACCTTCTTCGATATTTCGTCCAAGGCTTCGGGCCAATGCTGGTCGATGACCAGCTATTGCCCGGTCCCCGGCGTCGGCCCGGAGACACCGGCCGATCGCGACTATGAAGGCGGCTTCGCCGCTGCCTTGATGCTCAAGGACCTAAGGCTCGCCATGGAGGCGGCGCAGGATGTCGACGCCTATACGCCGATGGGGGCGCATGCCGAGGAACTCTATGCACGGTTCGCCGAAGCGCTCGGTGGCGCGGGCAAGGATTTCTCGGCGATCATCAAGATGATCGACGACAGTTGGCGCGCGCCGGCCGGATCCGAAGCGCCGGCGCCGCCGGTGACGAACTCGAAGGGATAGATTCGCGTTCCGGCTCGACCCGATCGGCCAGGAAAGGAGTCACCCTCGCCTTTCGGCTTCGAGGACCGCCTGGACGGCGATCTTCCAGCCGCCGAGGCGTCGATCCCTTGCCTCGGCGTCGATCGCCGGTTCGAACGGTTCGACGGGGCCCCGCATCGCCGACGCTTCGGTCAGGCCGGTATGGAGGCCGCTGCCCACGGCCGCGAGCATCGCGGCGCCCAAGGCTGTGGTCTCGACGAAGGCGGGGCGCTCGACCCTGAGGTCGAGCATGTCGGCAAGGTCCTGGGCCAGCCAGTCATTGGTCGCCATGCCGCCGTCGATCTTGAGCCGCTCCCAGCCTGCGCCGTCGCTTTCGAAAGCGGCCATCAGGTCGTGAGTCTGGTGGGCCATCGCCTCCAATGCGGCGCGGACGACATGGTCGCGCCCCGTGGAGAAGGTCAGCCCCGACACGGACCCGCGCGCTTCCGGCCGCCAGTGGGGCGCCCCCAGGCCGCAATGGGCCGGGACCACGAAGACGCCGCCGCTATCCCCCACGCCGGCGGCGATCGCTGCCGTTTCGGCCGAGCTGGAGATCAAACCGAGCTCGTCCCGCAGCCATTTGATCAGGCTTCCGGCGACGAACACCGACCCTTCGATTGCGTAGGTTCGCTGGCCTTCGAGCTGCCAGGCGATGGTGCCGAGCAGGCGGTGGCGCGAGAGGGGAAGATCCTTTCCGACGTGGGTGAGGACGAAAGCGCCGGTGCCGTAGGTCGCCTTGGTGTCTCCCGGATTCAGGCAGGCCTGGCCGATCGAGGCGGCCTGCTGGTCCCCGGCCATTCCGCAGATGGGGATGGAGCTACCGAAAAGATCGGCGACGCTGTGGCCATATTCACCGGCGCAGTCGACGATCTCGGGCAGGGCGGCCATTGGAACGCCGAAAAGGTCGCACAGGCCGGAATCCCATGCGCCCGACCCAATGTCCATCAAGGCGGTGCGCGAGGCGTTGGTCGCGTCGGAGACGTGCAAGCCCCCGGTCAGGCGATAGACCAGCCAGCTTTCGACCGTGCCGATGACGAGATCGTCCCCCGCGTCCCGCAGTTGCGGCATATGCTCCATCGCCCAGGCGATCTTGCTGGCGCTGAAATAGGGATCGAGCAGAAGCCCGGTTCGCGCCTGGAGCTCCGGCTCGTGCCCTTCGGCCGCCAATCGGGCGCATAGTTCGGCGGTGCGCCGGTCCTGCCAGACGATGGCGGGCGCGAGCGCTCGGCCGGTGCTGCGGCTCCAGAAGAGGATCGTCTCGCGCTGATTGGTCAGGCCTATGGCGGCGATCCGTTCGGCTCCGCCTGCCTGGGTGACGACGGTCCGGGCGCAGGCGAGGCTCTTGCTCCAGATCTCCTCCGCATCATGCTCGACCCAGCCTGGGCGCGGATAATGCTGATCGAGGTCGCGTTGCTCCCAGCCCAGGCAGGCGCCATCCGGCGCGAACAGCATGGCGCGCGTGCTGGTCGTCCCTTCGTCGATGACGAGGAGCAGGTCTCCGGGCATATCCCCATCCGTCACCCCAGCGGAGGCTGGGGTCCAAGCCGCCTTGGTGACACGAAGGCATCATGGATTCCAGCTTTGGCTGGAATGACGATAGAGAGGGACGATGGAGCGTTTCGACCTGCTCGTCGTCGGGGGCGGAATCAACGGTGCGGCGATCGCGCGGGACGCCGCCGGACGCGGCCTTTCGGTGCTGCTGGCCGAACGTGACGATCTGGCCGCCCACACCAGCTCGGCCTCTTCCAAGCTGATCCACGGCGGACTTCGCTATCTCGAGCAATATGAGTTCGCCCTGGTCCGCGAGTCGCTGCACGAGCGCGAGGTGCTGCTCCGCACCGCACCGCACATCGTCCGGCCGCTGAGGTTCGTGCTGCCGGACCCGCCTGGCGGACGGCCCTGGTGGATGATCCGACTCGGCCTGTGGGGCTACGATCTGCTCGCCGGTCGCGGCAGCCTGCCGCGCTCGAGCGGAGTCGCTAAAGGCGATTCGGTCGTGCGCGACCCGCTCAAGCGCGGCTTCCGGCTCGCCTCCTATTGGGACGCCTGGGTCGACGATGCCCGTCTGGTCGTGCTCAACGCGGTCGATGCGGCGGAGCGTGGCGCCGAGATCGCGACGCGGACGGCCCTGATCTCTGCACGTCGGGCCGATGGGGCATGGATCGCCGAGTTGTCCGGCGGCCGCCGGATCGAAGCGGGCATGATCGTCAACGCAGCCGGTCCGTGGGTCGCTGACGTGCTGAACGGGCAGCTTGCCGGGCGCAGCCGGAGCAGCGTGCGGCTGGTCAAGGGGAGCCATATACTCGTGCCGCGGCTGTGGGACGGCGAGCATTCCTATATCCTGCAGCAGGAGCGCGACGGGCGGGTCGTCTTTGCTTTGCCTTATGGATCCTGCAGCCTGATCGGCACGACCGACGTGCCGGTGGCGCGGCCGGATGATGCGGCGATCACGCCCGACGAGATCGACTATCTGTGCGCCGCGGCCAATGCCTATTTCCTCCGCCCGACGAGGCCGTCCGACCTCGTCTGGGCCTATTCGGGCGTCCGGGCGCTCTATGACGACGGATCGACCGAAGCCAAGGATGTGACCCGCGACTATCGACTCGAACTGGATCCGGAGCCCGGGGCGAAGCTCCTTTCGGTGTTCGGGGGCAAGATCACCACCGCCCGCGCGCTCGCGCTCGAGGCGCTCGACCGCCTCGAGGTCGGCGGATTCAAGTTCACGGCGACCACGCCGCTTCCGGGCGGCGACCTCACGCCGGAGTTCATCGCATGGCTCGAGGCGATCGGCCGCTGGATGCCGCCGGCGCTGCTGAAGCGGCTGTCGCGCGGCTACGGGACGCGGCTGGACCGGGTACTCAACGGAGCGGGGTCCCTCGACCGCCTGGGACGCCATTTCGGAGCGGGCCTATACGAAGCCGAGGTGCGTTATCTGGTCGAGACCGAGTTCGCGCAGTCGGCGGACGACATATTGTGGCGCCGGACCAAGCTCGGGCTGGAATTGAAGGCGGACGGGAAGCGGCAGCTGGAGCGCTACCTCGGGCGATGAGCCTGCGCCTGATCTAAGGCCCATCGTGCAGCGGATCGGTCCCGGGCGGCGCGATGTCGTCCAGCGCCTCGCGGTTCTTTTCCGCCTCTCGGTCTATTTCTTCCACCTCTTTGCGCTCACGGCGAGGCAAATCGTGCGGCTCTGGCTTGCGGTCCATGGCGATCTCCCGCCTCGATCAACGCCTTTCACGCGGAACGGGTCCCGGACGGGACGGTTGTTACGGCATGGCAGTTTCGGCACGGGAAGCGGCCGCGCAGGCGGGGCGCGGCGGAACAGTGATCGGATGGAAGCTGGATCGGGATCAGCGCACCGAACTGCTCCAGCAATTCCCGCCCAGGTTCAAGAAGGTGGTCGCCGACCATGTCACGCTCCAGAGCAAAGCATCTGACGATGCGCCGCTGCCCGGAGAAACCGAGGGTGTGATCGTCGGGCGGGCCGACGATGGGAAGGGCGTCGAGGCTCTAGTCGTCTCGATCGGCGGCACCACCGCACGTCCGGACGGCAGCACCTATCATATAACCTGGTCGCTGGAGGACGGTCGCAAGGCCAAGGAGAGCAACGAACTCCTGGCCGAACGGCCATGGGAGCGCTTCGACCTGCCCATGCCGGTTCGGCTCCACCCGGCGAGATTTCCCTCGGGCCGATGAGGCGACAGCTTTATCTCGACTGCGACGGCGTGCTCGCCGACTTCGACAAGGGTGCGACCGCGGTGCTCGGCCTTGACCCTCGCGCCTATGAGAAAAGGCACGGACTTGGGCGCTTCTGGCAGAAACTTGCCTCCGCCCCCGATTTCTATTTCGGCCTGCCGCTGATGCCCGACGCGATGGAGCTGTTCGATGCGGTGAAGCACCTTCGTCCGGTCATTCTCACCGGCCTGCCGCGCGGCAACTGGGCGGCGGACCAGAAGGTCAGATGGGCTGCGAAATATTTTCCCGGCACGAGGATCATCACGACACTGGCGCGCGACAAGCGCGACCACGCCGAAGAGGGCGATGTGCTGGTCGACGATCAGGTTCGGCACCGCCATCTCTGGGAGGAAGTGGGCGGTGTGTTCATCCATCACAGGAATGCGAGGGACACGGTCGTGGAGCTCGGAAAGTACCTGCCGGTCAAGTTGCCGGCTTGATCTTCCTCCGAAGCTGTCAGGACTCGCCCTGCATTCCGACGTCGGCGCAGGATCCGCGAACATTAGCTGATCCGTGGCAGCTGTCGATCCTGTCTTTCCGCAGATGACGAACCTTGTCGGGACGTCTACTCTATCGGACCGGGACGGCGCAGCGGAGCTTCCTCGTCCTCCCGCCCCCGGCCACGGGTGAGGAGAAGGGCGCCGAGGCCGACCGCGGCGGCGGCGATCGCCATGGTGGTTCCGCGATTGCGCGCCGCCGCCGAATAGAGGCTTGGCCGGATCGTGGCGCCTTGGTGATCGCCGCGGACCTGCGCCTCGGATCGGCCCTGGTGGAGATTGTCGGTCGGAGTTGCCGCCCGGTCGCCGACTTCCATCGGCAGCAGGAACTTCTCCGCGATCCAGTCGGTGACGCGGGGCGCACGCTGTCCAAGGCTGCTGAACAAGCGCGCGCTGCTGCCGACAAAGGCGTCTCGCACCGGCCGTTCGCAGGCCCGAAGGATCGTGGCCGCCACTTCTTCGGGGGCGTAGACCGGCGGCGGAAAGCGCGGTTCGAACCCGGTATAATCGCGAGCGTGCTGAGGCATAGGCGTGCCGATCGAGCCAGGCTTGACCAGGGTCACGGAGACCGGGGCCCCGTCCGCCTCAAGCTCCATGCGCAATCCGTCGGTGAAGCCCTTCACCGCATGCTTGCTCGCCGAGTAGATGGCCTGGAGCGGGAAGGCGCGGTCCGACTCGACCGATCCGATATTGACCAGCGCCCCACCCTTTTCCCGCAGATGGGCGACGGCGATCTCGGATCCGTGGACCGTGCCCCAGAAGTTCGTCTCGAAAAGACGGCGCATGTCGGCTTCGCTCACGTCGCCGACCTTTCCCCAAACCATGACACCGGCATCGTTGATCCAACTGTCAAAGCCGCCAAAGCGCGAAATCGCCTTGGCCGCGATGTTCTCGACGTCTGTTCGGCTGCCGACATCGGCCTCGACGAAGGCGGCCTCGCCGCCGGACTGGTGAATCTGATCGACCGATGCGGCCAGCGCCTCGCGACTGCGCGCGGCGATGACCACGCGCGCACCCTTGCGCGCCGCCAGCTTGGCGGTCGACAGGCCGATCCCGGACGAGCCGCCGGTGATGACGATCACTTGCTCGGACAGCGGCTTCAGCTTCATGGCGCGCACCTCCTGGACACGTTGCGGCGCTTCTGGTCGCAGAACCGGTTTTCCGCTTCGGCGACAAAGCGCTCGGTGCCGCCTCAACACCTGCTCGTGCGAAGCCGTTCCGCCGGTGCGACGAACCGGGCGCGCTGCGGTGAACGGAAGCCGCCGCAAATCGTTACCCCATCTCAACCCCTCAAGGAGCTACCGGTATGAACGATCACGACATCCAGGTCCTCAACAGCCTCATCACCACGACGATCGACAGCGCCAACGGCTTCGAGCGTTCGGCGGAGGATGCCGATGCGCGCCAGTTCGTGGACATGTTTCGCGAATTCGCCCAGGAACGCCGCCAGGTGGTTGGCAGGCTTCAGGAGCGCGTGCGCACGCTCGGCGGCACGCCCAATGATGATGGCTCCCTCAAGGCCGACCTCCATCGCCGATGGGTGGACCTGCGCGACGCGATCAGCCGCGGCGGCGACAAGGAGGTCATCAGCGAGGTCGAGCGCGGCGAGGACTATCTGAAGGAAAAATATGATACCGCGCTTGCCGATTCGGAGCTTTCGCCCGAGACGCTCGCAGTGATCCGCGAAGCCTATCAATCGGTGCGGGCCGGCCATGATCGTGCCAGCGCGCTGAAGCACAGCCTTCAGGGCGCGGGCGCCTGACAGCCTTGGCAAGAAGAAACGGGAGCGAGCGCACGCGCGGAGGTCACACGTCCGCTCGCCTGCTCGCCTCCGCGCTTGCCGGCACCTTGCTCCTGGCCGGCTGCGCGACCTTCCGCGGCGCCGGCCAGGGGCAGGACCTGGCCGGTCGCACGCTCCGAATGGAGACTGTGCGTGGCCAAGTCACGACCCTGCGCTTCGGCGGCGACGGGCGGGTGCGGGCCGATTTCGGCCAGCGATCGCTCGACGGTCGCTGGAGGGTCGAACAGCGCCAACTATGCTTCTATTGGCCGCGAGCGCCCCGCGAATGCTGGCCCTATGGCCAGCCTTTCCAGCGCGGACGGACGCAGTCCATCACCAGCGACCGCGGCAATGTCGTGCGAGTGACGATGCTGTAGGTCCGTCTCCCGATCATCAAGGCGCGGCCGCCGCGACAGTCGCGGGTGCACCAAGGTCGAGGCGCATGGCCTCGAAATCGATGGTGTAGCTCTCAAAGGCCCGCAGGACGTTGGAACCCAGGGTGCCGAAGTTGGACGGCTGCGTCGCTCCTTCCGGAAGCGTCACGGTCACTTCGGGCAGTCGCAGGCTCTGCCCGGCGAGCGCGAGCGGAACTTGACGCCAGGTCGCAGCCTGTGCGTGCCGCGTCCCCCCGGCACTGGCCGTACGCAGCTCTTGCGTCTCGAGGCGCGCGACGACATCAGGGTTGGCGGCCGCAAATCGGGCGCTTAGGCTGGTCAAGTTGGCCCCCGTATCCAGGTGCAGCGGAACCGGTCGACCATCGACCGCGGCCTCGACGAACAGATCGTTGCCGCTGGCGCGCAGGTTGGGCGCAGCCGTGGCTTCGGTCCCGCTCCGCGGCGGCAGAACCATGAACCGGCCGCCATTCTCGATCCTGATCCTGCCGAGCGCCCGCAGCACCGGAAAGCCGATAATGGCTCTGATGTCGTAACCGCCGGGAATCGGAAAGGTCAGCTGCTCGTCGTCGATGACGAGGACGGCCACGTTGCGCATCACCGTCCCGGCAATGTCCATTTTGTCCACGATCCCGATCCGCACCGGTACACTACCCTCTACTCCATTGCCGACGCGGGCTACGGAATCGATGACCTCCACCCCGAGCCGCTGCGCCGTCTCCCGTGAGAGAACCGTAAGATTGGCGCCGGTGTCGAATACCGCTTCCTGGGACTGGCCGTTGACCTTCACCTCCAAGCGGGGGAGACCGACACGATCGTAATGAACTGGAACCGTGCCGGGCTTGACGGCACCCTCGACGACTTGCGCCGGCCGGCCGGCAAGCAGTCGAGCCAGGGAATGGGTCCGGTTCGCCTCCTCGGCGCGCCTGTTCAGGCCTGCGTCGGCGAGCGCCTGCTCGAGCTGCGCGCCGGCAATCGCCGCTTCGGCATAATCACCGCTCGCGAAGGCGGCCGAGGTCAGGATCGCCAAGGCCGCACGCCGTTGGGCCGGATCCGCCGCCGCATCCGCGGCGATTCGGCGCACGATCGGATCCTCCGCCGCTCCTGGATCGAGCCGGGCTGCTGCGAGGCGCGCGCGGATCAGGGCGCGCACCTCCGGCGGCTGCTCCCCCGCCAACGCCGCCTGCGCCGGTGCGAGGTTTCCCCGGTCGGCATCTTCGAACAAGCGGTCCAGCGGCGTCGGCGCGGCGACGCCGCTTCGGGCATGGCCCGCCGCAGCAAGCGCCACGGCACAGGCGAGCGGAAGAAAGATGGATCGGATTTTCATGATCGTTCTCACATTGGATGGGGCTTGCCCGCTCGGGCCGAAATGCCTACCATCGTAACTTGAAGATTTATTTTCGTAGGACGATGATTTTTGGTTGTCAACCGATGATTAGATTCCCGGAATCCACACGCCCCACGGCTCGCCGCCTTCGTCGAATGACGCTCGCAGCGGTTGGGCTCCTTGTCGTCGGGACGGCTGCGGCCGCCTGGATCCTGATCACTGGGCGAGCGCCGTCGGGTACGGTGAGGATCGTCGTCGACTCGGGCGGACTTGCGGGAAGTCCGGCTGCCGTGGTGCTGGTCGCAACGGCGCTCCTGCTCGCGGTGGCTTTGTGCCACCTCGCCGGAATGCTTCGCAAGGTGGAGAACGGCCGCCCGTTCGAGACGGCCGCAGGCCTGCGCGGTTTCGCCTTCTACCTTTTCCTCGCAGTGCTTGCCTCGATCCTGCTTCCGCCGGTCATCCAGCTCGGGCTTGCGGCCGGCGGCGCCGGACCCCGCTCGGCGGCCCTGTCTATCGGCGGCGGCGAGCTGCTGATGATGCTGGTGACGGGGCTGCTCTTCCTCGTCGCGCGGCTGCTCGACGAGGCTCAGCGTGTCGACGAAGATGCCAGGCAGATCGTCTGATCATGGCAATCATCGTGCGGCTCGACGTCATGCTGGCTCTCAGGAAGGCGAAATCCAAGGATCTGGCCGCGTTCGTCGGTATCACCGAGACCAACCTGTCGCTGCTGAAGTCGGGACGCGTGAAGGGAATCCGCTTCGAGACGCTCGAACGAATCTGCCAGTTTCTCGACTGCCAGCCCGGAGATCTCCTCTCCTACGACCCCGATCCACCAGGACCGCAGCGGCCCGGTGGGGACCGGTAAAAGAATGGGCGGCGCTCGATGAGCGCCGCCCAGTCAGGGAGGATCGTCCCAGACTATCCCGGATGTATGATCATTGGATGACGACCTGGTGCCGCGTTGTCCGCAACGGCCATGATCTCGCAATAAAAAGGGGGCCGCCTTGCGGCAGCCCCCGGGATGCGGGCTTTGAAACAGCTCCAGCTCAGGCGGCGGCTTCCTCGAGCTCCTCGCCCATCACGGGGCCGCTGTCCTGGCCCTTTGCGTCCGGATCGCGGTCGACCAGCTCGATCACGGCCATCGGCGCGGCATCGCTGGCGCGAATGCCCGCCTTGATCACGCGCGTATAGCCGCCATTGCGCTCGGCGTAGCGCGGCGCAAGGACGTCGAACAGCTTGATGAGTTGCGTGTCGTCGAGCAGGCGCGAATGAGCAAGGCGGCGGTTCGAGAGGCCGCCCTTCTTGGCGAGCGTGATCAGCTTCTCGACGTAGGGCCGGAGCTCTTTCGCCTTGGGAAGCGTCGTCGTGATCTGCTCGTGCTTGATCAACGCCGCGGCCATGTTGCGGAACATGGCCATACGGTGGCTTGAGGTGCGGCCGAGTTTGCGGCCGCCGACGCGATGGCGCATGGTCTTATCCTTCGTTCGTCCCGGAGCCGTCCAAGGTACTCCGGGCCAGGCAGTCGCGATGGGGGACCGCCCAAACCCCAATACAAAGTGCGGAGCCGCAGCCCCGCCTCGTGCGTGCGCCAAAGCGGAATAGCCCACGCCTGTCAAGTTTCTTCAGTTACGTTACCCGTGGCAGAGCATGTCCCGCGTACTTGCCCTTCGCCGGTAATCGAGCCCGCGGCGACGCGCCGGCCCGCTGTCGAATGTGGCGCAGGGGCATCCCGCCGGTTGCGGCGGACAAAAACAATGTGTTAGCCATCATGCCGATAACGAGATTCGTCCGGGGGGGCGGCTCTCCAGAGGGCAGAGGAATTTACCTCGATCCAGTCGGTCGAGGGTCGGCGATGCGTGGCGCCGTCCCCGACCGGCCAGGGCTGGTGCGCATACCCCCGAGCTTTGGCGCTTGGAGTGCGGGATGGGGATTCGTCTGCTGGTTTCATTCTTTTCGCTGCTGCTGGCCGCCGTTCCCGCGGCAGCGGCCCCGGACGTGCCGCTGGTTGCCGTAATCGACAGCGGCATCGGACGTACGAACGAGCTCCAGTCCCTGCTCGTGGCCGAATATGACATGGCCTCGCCGCGAGCCAGGCGGGCTTTCCAGCCGCGCTACGACCATGGCACCATGGTGGCGACTATCCTGGCCCGCGCCCTGGACCGTCAGGTCGGGATCATATCGCTGAGGATCGACGATCCCGCCGGTTGCCCGGCGCATGTCAATCCGCCCTGCCAGCCGGACCCGGTACGCGTAGCGCGGGCGATCCGCCGGGCCGCAAGCCTGCGGGTGGACGCGATCAATATCTCGCTCACCCTCTCGGACGACCCCCGAATAGTCGACGCGATCAAGGACGCCGCGCAGGATGGGATCACGGTGGTGCTCGCTGCAGGAAATGACGGCCTTGATCACCCGAGCAATCTCGGCCTCGCCAGGGCCGCCTATCCCTGGGCTGTGCTGGTCGGCGCGCTCGATGCCTCCGGAACGCCTTGGGAAGGCACCAATCGCCCGGAGGAAGACCGGGCAGGATATCATTACGCCTGGCAGCTCGGCGTCAACGTACCGACCACCATGGCGGACGGCGCCGCGGCGGTCGCGACCGGCACTTCCTTCGCGACGCCGATCGAGACGGCCCGCCTGCTCAAGCTGCGGCAGAATCTCGGATCATAAGGGGGGACGGACCGGCACCCCGAGCGGCCGGTCACGACCATTCTCACGCCCATCGCGAATTCCGCTTCCCCCTAGCTGCCTTCCGCCTCGGGTGGGGCAGCCTCGCGCCCCAAGGGCGGATCCGTCGCCTGCACATAAGAAAAAGGGCCGCCCGGAGGCGGCCCTTGCAATAAGTCGAACCGTCGAGCCGGACCTAGCCGAGCAATTCCTGCTCGAGCTTCTTGGCCATCTCCTCGATGTTCTCCGGCGGCCAGCCGGGAATATCCATGCCGAGCCGGAGACCCATCGAGGCGAGCACTTCCTTGATCTCGTTCAAGGATTTGCGGCCGAAATTCGGGGTGCGAAGCATCTCCGCCTCGGTCTTCTGCACGAGATCGCCAATATAGATGATATTGTCGTTCTTCAGGCAATTGGCGCTGCGAACCGACAGTTCCAGCTCGTCCACCTTCTTCAGCAGGTAGCGGTTGAGCTGGTTGGCGTCGGCTTCGGTCTCGACCGCGGCGACCGCGACGCCGGTCGGCATGCTGGTCATCGCGCCCAAGCCCTCGTCGAAATGGACGAAGAGCTGGAGCTGATCCTGAAGGATGCGCGCCGCGTAAGCGAGGGCGTCGTCCGGCGTCACCGTCCCGTCCGTCTCGACGGTCAGCGTCAGCTTGTCATAATCCAACTCCTGGCCGACGCGGGTATTCTCGACCTTGTAGCTGACCTGGCGGACCGGCGAGTAGAGCGCGTCCACCGGGATGAGGCCGATCGGCGCGTCGGCCGGCCGGTTGGCGGCAGCGGCCACATAGCCCTTCCCGGTCTCTGCAGTGAGCTCCATGTTGAGCGTCGCGCCCTCGTCGAGATGGCAGATGACGAGGTCGGGGTTCATCACCTCGATGTCGCCGGCCGTCGCGATCTGGCCGGCGGTGATCTCGCCGGGTCCTGTGGCGGAGAGCGTCAGGCGCTTCGGCCCCTCGCCTTCCATCCGAAGCGCGATCTGCTTCACGTTGAGGACGATGTCGGTCACGTCCTCGCGCACCCCGGCGAGGCTCGAAAATTCGTGCAGCACGCCCTCGATGCGGATCGAGGTGACGGCCGCGCCTTGCAGCGAGGAGAGGAGGACGCGACGCAGCGAGTTGCCGAGCGTGAGGCCGAAGCCACGCTCCAGCGGCTCGGCGACGAAGGTCGCCTTGCGGCGGCTGTCGCCGGTAGCCTTCTTCTCGAGCGCGTTGGGCTTCTTCATTTCCTGCCAGTTCTTTGCGTTGACGGCCATGGTCTTCCCTTGGACTTGGGCGGGAAACCCGCCTTTGGAATTTCGTCGAATGGGCCGCCGGCGACCCGTTCGAAAATCAGACGCGGCGGCGCTTGGACGGGCGGACGCCGTTATGCGGGATCGGAGTCACGTCCCGGATCGAGGTGATGGTGAAGCCGACGGCCTGCAAGGCGCGCAGCGCGCTCTCGCGGCCGGAACCGGGGCCCTTCACCTCGACCTCGAGGGTGCGGACGCCATGCTCGGCCGCCTTGCGCCCGGCATCCTCCGCCGCGACCTGCGCCGCATAAGGGGTCGACTTGCGCGATCCCTTGAAGCCCATCATGCCTGCGCTCGACCAAGCGATCGCATTGCCCTGGGCATCGGTGATGGTGATCATGGTGTTATTGAAGCTGGCGTTCACATGGGCGACGCCGGCCGTGATGTTCTTGCGCTCGCGCCGCCTGATGCGCTGAGGTTCGCGTGCCATAATCTACATTCCTACCTAATCTCTATGTGGCGCCGGCGCAGCCCCAAAGCGCCTCCGGCGGAGCAACCCGTCCGTGACGACTTACTTCTTCTTACCGGCGATCGGCTTGGCCTTGCCCTTGCGGGTGCGCGCATTGGTGTGCGTGCGCTGGCCGCGGACCGGAAGGCCCTTGCGGTGACGAAGGCCGCGATAGCAGGCCAGATCCATCAGCCGCTTGATGTTCATCGCCGTCTCGCGACGCAGATCGCCTTCGACGCGATGGTCGGAGTCGATCGTCTCGCGCAGATGCAGCACCTCCTGGTCGGTAAGGTCCTGGACGCGGCGCTCGGGCGGAATTCCGAGCTTGGCGGTGATCTGCTTCGCCTTGGTACGGCCGATGCCGTGGATGTAGGTAAGCGCGATTTCGACGCGCTTGTTGGTCGGGATGTTGACGCCCGCGATACGTGCCATAGGGTTTTTTTCTCCTGCTCCACAGAGCGGCTGGCAACCGCCCTATCTCAGCGCTTTCGAATATCCGTCAAACAAGCATAGCCGACGCGCGCACGAAGGCGCCGCCGGACGACCGGTTGGCGGGATAGGGCGCAGATAGGATCTCGAGGCCGCAGAGTCAACGCCCCGCTGCCCGGAAATCGAACGCGCTCGACCGGCGCCGCGTCGCGCCCCCACCCGACGACTATCGGCGGCGCGGGGGCGCATCGGACTGCCTCCGGATCAAGTCGAAATCAAGCATCCGGTGCGGAACGGCGTCTTGCTCGTTGCCGGGAGCCCTGATCATCTCTGCCAGCATCGTTACCGCCTCGTCCGACATTGCGGCAACCGGCTGGCGAATGGTGGTGAGCTCGGGCCAGATCGTCGTGGCAAGGGGCGTATCGTCAAAGCCGCAGACCGACAGGTCGGCGGGCACGTCGAGGCTGCAGCGGTGGGCGGCAGCGATCGTCGCGGCGGCCATGTCGTCATTGCTCGCGAAGATGGCAGTCGGCACCTCGTCGAGCGAGAGGAGGTGCTCGGCCGCCTCCAGCCCTGAGCGGTAGGTGAAATTGCCGGTCGCGATCATCCGCTCGTCCAGAGCAATCCCGGCCTCCTCGAGCGCGGCGCAATAGCCCTGCTGGCGCAAGCCGCTCGAAGCATGGTTGGGGCGCCCGGTGATGAGCCCGATCCGACGATGGCCGAGCCGGACGAGATGCCGGGTCATCTCCCGCGCGGCGCCGAAATCGTCGATTCCGATCGTTGCCAGCGACGGCGCAGGTCGAGTCGATCCGGTGGCGACCACCTTGACACCGGCGCCGCGCAGGCAGCCGACCAATAGATGGGCGTCGCCCAGCGGCGGCGGCAGGATGACGCCGTCGAGGCGCGCCCCGATCAGCGCCTCCGCTGCGGCCGTTTCCCCGGTGCTCAGCGAATGGCGCTGGACGATGAGTTGGGCGTTGATCCGACTGCAGCCTTCCAGGGCACCGAGCAGAAATTCCGTCAGATAGGCCGGATTGGGAATCCGATAGAGCAGGCCGATCCGGAGCGTGGCCGCCCCGGCAAGGGAGCGGGCGGCGAGGTTGGGCGCATAATCCAATTCACGGATCGCCGCCTCGACGCGTCGCTGGGTGGTGGGGCGCACGCCCTTCTCGCCGTTGATCACTCGCGACACGGTCATGCGCGAAACGCCCGCGCGGCGTGCCACATCGTGGATGGTCGGCGCCCTTTTCGGACCGCGGGGCTCGGCCGTCATCGCCGGTCCCCCGCGATCACCCTTCCCGGAGCAACGGGTTCACACGACCCCGAAAGCGAGCATCGCATCGGCGACCTTCTTGAAGCCGGCGATATTGGCGCCCTTCACATAGTCGACATAGCCGCCGCCGCGGTCGCCATATTCGAGACAGCTTTGGTGAATGCCGTCCATGATGTCGCGCAAGAGCTGCTGGAGTTGGTCTTCCTTCCAGCTGATCCGGGCGGAGTTCTGGCTCATCTCGAGACCGGAGACGGCGACACCGCCCGCGTTGGACGCCTTGCCGGGAGCATAGAGGGTCTTCGCTTCCTTGAAGACATGCACGCCTTCGAGGTCGGTCGGCATGTTCGCCCCCTCCGAAACGCCGATGCAGCCGTTGCTGACCAGAGTGCGGGCGTCTTCGCCGAGCAGTTCGTTCTGGGTAGCGCAGGGCAGCGCGACGTCGCACGGCACACCCCATGGCCGCTTGCCCGGATGGAAGGTCGCGCTCTTGAAAGCGTCGGCATATTCGCTGATCCGGCCGCGGCGCCTGGTCTTGTGGGTCTTGACCCATTCGACCTTTTCCTGGGTGATCCCGTCGGGATCGTGGACGAAGCCCTCGCTGTCGGACAAGGTTAGCACCTTTCCGCCAAGCTGATTGATCTTCTCGGCGGCATGAGTCGCGACATTGCCCGAGCCCGAGATGACGGCAGTCTTGCCGGTCAGGTCCTGCCCCTTGGTCTTCAGCATGTTCTCGAGGAAATAGACGGCGCCATAGCCGGTCGCCTCGGTGCGGATCAGCGACCCGCCATACTCCATTCCCTTGCCGGTCAGCACGCCCTCGAAGCTGTTGGTGATGCGCTTGTACTGGCCGAACATGTAGCCGATCTCGCGGCTACCGACGCCGATATCGCCCGCCGGCACGTCGATGTCGGCACCGATGTGGCGGTAGAGCTCGGTCATGAAGCTCTGGCAGAAGCGCATGATCTCGCCGTCGCTCTTGCCCTTCGGATTGAAGTTGGCGCCGCCCTTGCCGCCGCCCATGGGCAGGCCGGTGAGCGCATTCTTGAAGGTCTGCTCGAAGGCGAGGAACTTCAGGATCGATTCGTTGACCGACGGGTGGAAGCGAATGCCCCCCTTATAGGGGCCGATGGCATTGTTGTTCTGGACCCGATAGCCACGCTGGACCCGGATATTGTGATTGTCGTCTTCCCAGCAGACTCGAAAGGAGACGACGCGGTCGGGCTCGGCGATCCTGCGCAATATCTGCCAGCGGTGATATTCTTCCTTGCCGTCGATGAACTCGAAAATATCCTCGGCGACTTCCTGGACCGCCTGGATGAATTCGGTCTGACCCGGGTTGCGGCGCTTCACGCCTTCCATGAAGCCTTGAAGATCCACATGCTCGGAATTGCGCGCTTTCGCGACGAGAATCGGCTCGATCGTCAGACCGCCGCCATCACCCCTGTTCATTCATCGCCTCCCACTGATGGCCCCGATCGATCGCGACCGGAGTCGCCGGGCGCGACCATATCATCTTTTGCGGGAATGCCATCGCGACTTGCGAGGCCTGAACGTCCAGCGGGAAGATGCCGGAACGCGGCGATCTCCCACGGTCGGAGCGCGCAATTCGGACCCGAAAGGCCTCAGCGCCCGTCGAGAATGGCGTCGACGGCGGCGCCCACCTCGTCGATCGGCGCCATTCCGTCGACCCGGCGCACGAGTCCCTTGGCCTCGTAGAAGGGAAGGATCGGCGCGGTCTTGGCGCGATATTCCGACATCCGCGTCCGAACCGCTTCCTCATTGTCGTCGGCGCGGCGCTTGAACTCCTCGCTGCCGCAGACGTCGCACAGACCGGGCAGCTTCGGCAGCTTGTAGCGGTCGTGATAGCCTTGGCCGCACTTCGCGCAGGTGAAGCGGCCGGTGATGCGGTCGACCAGCGCCTCCTCGTCCACGTCCAGCTCGACGACGAAATCCAGGTGCCGGCCGCGCTCGGCGAGAAGGCGGTCGAGTGCCTCGGCCTGGGCGTGCGTCCGCGGATAGCCGTCGAAGATGACGCCGCGCCCGGTATCGGGCTGGTCCAGGCGCGCACCGAGGATCTGCGACATGAGGTCGTCGGGGAACAGCTTGCCGGCCTTCATGATCTCGTCGGCCATCCGGCCGATCTCGGTGCCGGCGCGAACCGCTTCCCGGAGCATATCCCCGGTCGAAATCTGGACCATGCCGCGATCGTGCACCAGGCGGGCCGCCTGCGTGCCCTTCCCCGCGCCCGGCGGCCCCAGCAGGATGATATTCATCGGCAATTCCCCGATTGGGCCGGCTGTCAGCCGCGCCTCAGTCCACCCTTCAGCTTCGCCTTCTTGATCAGGTCGCCATATTGATGGGCGATCAGGTGGCTCTGTATCTGGCTGACGGTATCCATCGTCACGTTGACGACGATGATCAGGCTGGTGCCGCCGAGATAGAAGGGAATACCGGCGCGAGCGATCAGCCATTCGGGAATGAGGCAAGTCAGCGTCAGATAGGCGGCGCCGACGACGGTGACCCGCGTCAGCACGTAATCGAGATATTCCTCGGTGCGCTTGCCGGGCCGAATGCCGGGAATGAAGCCCCCATATTTCTTCAGATTCTCGGCTGTCTCCTCCGGGTTGAACACGACGGCGGTGTAGAAGAAGCAGAAGAAGACGATCCCGGCGCCGTAGAGGAACATGTAGAGCGGCGCCCCGTGCTGGAGCGCGGTCGTGATGGTGATGACGAACTCGCTCCACCAGGTATCGCCGGTCTGATCCTGTCCGGCAAACTGGGCGATGGTGAGCGGCATCAGCAGCAGGGACGAGGCGAAGATCGGCGGAATGACGTTGGCGGTGTTCACCTTCAGCGGCAGGTGCGAGCGCTCCTGCTGGATCTGGCCGCGGGCGGTCTGGCGCTTGGGATACTGGATCAGGACGCGCCGCTGCGCCCTCTCCATGAAGCAGATGAACAGGATCAGGCCGAGCGCGAGCGCGACGATTACCATGATCAGGAACGGATCGAGGCTGCCGGTTCGCCCGCCTTCGAACATCTGCGCCAACGCGGTCGGAAGCTGGGCCACGATGCCAGCCATGATGATCAGCGAGATGCCGTTGCCGACGCCGCGGCTGGTGATCTGCTCGCCAAGCCACATCAGGAACATCGTGCCGCCGACCAGGCTGATAACCGTGGTGATGCGGAACATCATGCCGGGGTCGACCACCGCGGAACCGCCCGCGGAGGCGCCCCAGCCCTCCAGTGCGACCGCCATGAAATAGCCCTGGATGGCGCACAGCAGGACGGTGCCGTACCGCGTATATTGGTTGATCTTCTTTCGGCCGCTCTCACCCTCCTTCTTGAGGGCGGCGAGCGTCGGCGACATGCTCGAGGCAAGCTGCATCACGATCGACGCGGTGATGTAGGGCATCACGCCCAGCGCGATCAGGCTCATGCGCTCCAGGCTGCCGCCCGAGAACATGTTGAAGAAGTCGAGGACGCCGCCGCGGGTGGTCTCGAACAGCGTGCTGAGCGCGCGCGGGTCGATGCCCGGCAACGGCACGAAGGACAGCATGCGGAAGACGATCAGCGCACCGAGGGTGAACCAGAGCCGCTTCTTGAGGTCGGTCGCCTTGGCGAAGTTCGCAAGGCTGAGGCTGGCTGCCATCTGGTCGGCTGCGGTTGCCATAGAGCTGTGGTCCTAGAAATGATGCGGCGGCGGACGACCCGGAAAGGCCCCCCGCCGCCTCATATAGTCACCGGTTCCGGCTTGTCAGCCTTTCCGCGGGGAAAGTGGTCAGGCCTCGGCGCCGGCGCGGCTCTTGCTCTTGCCCTTGCCCTTCTTGGCAGCGGCCTTCTCGGCGGCCGGAACGACCTCGATCAGTTCGACCGATCCGCCGGCACCCTCGATCGCCTGGCGCGCCCCGGCGGAAATGCCGGCAACCTTCACCGAAACCTTCGTCTTGAGCTCGCCCTTGCCGAGGAGACGGACGCCGTCCTTGCCGCCGCGGGCCAGCCCGGCCGCCTTGAGCGCGCCATGGTCCAGCACGGCGCCGGCTTCGATCTTGCCGGCGTCGATCGCCTTCTGGATCGCGCCGACATTCACCTCGGCATAGTCCTTGGCAAAGATATTGTTGAAGCCGCGCTTCGGCAGCCGCATGTGGAGCGGCATCTGGCCGCCTTCGAAGCCCCAGACCGAGACGCCGGAGCGGCTCTTCTGGCCCTTCTGGCCGCGGCCGCCGGTCTTGCCCACACCGGAGCCGATGCCGCGGCCGACGCGCACCCGCGCCTTGCGGGCGCCCTTGTTGTCGCGGAGATCGTTCAGTTTCATTTCGTGCACTCGCTGTAATTTACCCCGGCGAAAGCCGGGGCCCAGATTCGCTCTAGCCCGAACGTGCCGCGCGCGGAGGCACGCCGGATCCCGACTCGCGCCGGGACGACGGCGTTGGGCTTCAGCCCTCGACCGTCACCATATGCTGCACCTTGCGGATCATGCCGCGCACCTCGGGGGTGTCGTCGAGCTCGACCGTCTTGTGCATCTTGTTGAGGCCCAACCCGATCAGCGTCTTGCGCTGGTCGGGCGTACGGCGGATCGGCGACCCGACCTGCGTGATCTTCACCTTCGCCACGTCGCTTACTCCGTCACCGCTTCAGCCTGCGCCTCGGCCTCGGCGGCGCTCAGGCCCTCGCGCCGAGCCATCAGGTCGGCGATCTTGCGGCCGCGCCGCTGCGCCACCGACTTGGGACTGGTCTGCTCGCCGAGCGCCTCGAAAGTCGCCCGGATCATGTTGTAGGGGTTGGAGGTGCCGACCGACTTGGTCACGACGTCGGCCACACCCAGGCTCTCGAACACGGCGCGCATCGGACCGCCGGCGATGATGCCGGTGCCCTGCGGGGCAGAGCGGACATAGACGCGCCCGGCGCCGAAATGGCCCATCCCGTCATGGTGCAGCGTGCGGCCTTCGCGAAGAGGCACTCGGACCATCGCCTTCTTGGCGGCGGCGGTCGCCTTGGAGATTGCCTCGGGCACCTCGCGCGCCTTGCCGTGGCCGAAGCCGGCCCGGCCCTTGCCGTCGCCGACCACCACCAGAGCGGCGAAGCCGAAGCGCTTGCCGCCCTTCACGGTCTTCGACACGCGGTTGATGTGAACGAGCTTCTCGATCAGCTCCTCGCCGCCATCATCGTCACGACCGGGACCGCCACGGCGATCGTCGCGCCGGCCGCCACCGCGGCCACGTCCGCCGTCGCGTCCGCCCCTGCCGCCACGCCCGCCACGCTCGCGGCGCGGTTCCTGGGCCGGAGCGGCCTCGGCCGCCGGGGCTTCCGTCGGCGCGTTCGACTGCTCGGCAGCCGCCGGGGTCTGGTTGTTCTCGTCAGCCATCACTTAAAACTCCAATCCGCCCTCGCGCGCGGCGTCGGCGAGAGCCTTCACGCGCCCGTGGAACAGGAAACCGCCGCGATCGAAGACGACCCGGGTCACGCCGGCCGCCTTGGCGCGCTCGGCGATCCGCTTGCCGACTTCCTGGGCCGAGGCGATGGTCGCGCCGGTCTTCGTCCGGGCTTCCTTTTCGAGGGTCGAGGCCGCGGCGACGGTGCGGCCCGCCGCATCGTCGATGACCTGGACATAGATATGCCGGCCGGAACGGTGAACCGACAGGCGCGGACGATCGCCGGCACGGCGGCGCAGCGACGTGCGGACGCGCTGGCGCCGCGTGTCGAAGGTGTTGAATCTCGCCATGGCTATTTCTTCTTGCCTTCTTTGCGGAAGATATACTCGCCGCGATACTTGATGCCCTTGCCCTTGTAGGGCTCCGGCTTGCGCCAGCGCCGGATCTCGGCCGCGAGCTGCCCGACCTTCTGACGGTCGCTGCCCGAAATCTCGACCGTGGTCTGGTCCGGCGTCTTCACCTCGAGCCCTTCCGGCACCGCGATGTTGACGTCGTGGCTGTAGCCGAGCTGCAGGCGCAGATTGCGGCCCTGAGCGGCGGCGCGATAGCCGACACCGGTGATCTCGAGAACCTTGGTGAAGCCTTCGGTGACGCCCGTCACCAGGTTCTGCACCAGCGTACGGTGCATGCCCCAGAAGGAGCGGGCCCGCTTGGTCTCGTTGGCCGGCTTCACGACGATGCGGCCATCTTCGATGCCGTAGCTGATATCATCGAGCATCGGCATGGCCAGGGTCCCCTTGGGGCCCTTGACCGACAGCGTCGACCCTTCGATCGTCGCGGTGACGTTGTCCGGCAGCGTGACCGGCACTTTTCCGATACGGCTCATCAGAACACCTCCGCCAGCACTTCGCCGCCGACATTCTGGGTGCGCGCTTCGGCATCGGACAGGACGCCCTTCGGCGTCGAGACGATGGTGATGCCCAGGCCGTTGCGGACCCGCGGCAGCTCCTGGGCGCCCGAATAGACGCGCCGGCCGGGCTTCGAGATGCGCGACAGATGCTGGATCGCCGGCTGGCCTTCGAAATATTTCAGTTCGATACGCAGGCCGCGATGCTGGCCCAACGCCTCTTCGCGATAGCCACGAATGTAGCCTTCACGCTGGAGAACGTCGAGCACGCGGGCGCGCAGCTTGGACGCGGGGCTGACCACGCTGTCCTTGCGCGCCTGCTGGCCGTTGCGGATGCGGGTGAGCATGTCACCCAAAGGATCGGTCATCGGCATGATCTAACCTTTACCAGCTCGACTTGGTGAGGCCCGGAATCAGGCCCTTGTTGCCCAGTTCGCGCAGCATGATGCGCGACAGCCGGAACTTGCGATAGAAGCCGCGCGAACGGCCGGTCAGCTCGCAACGATTGCGGACCCGGGTGGGATTCGCATTGCGCGGCAGCTCGGCCATCTTGAGACGCGCGATCAGGCGCTCGGTGTCGTCCTTCGACTCGTCGTTCGCGATCGCCTTGAGCTTCGCATATTGGCCGGCATACTTCTTGACCAGCTTCCTGCGACGCTCGTTCTTGTTGATGGAACTCAGTTTCGCCATGACTTAAGTTCTCTTCCTTCTCTCATGAGCAAAGGGCCCTCAGGCCGCCTGCTTCTGATCCTGCTCGACCGGGAACGGGAAGTTGAAGAGGCGCAGCAGCTCGCGCGCTTCCTCATCCGTGTTCGCGGTAGTGGTGACGATGATGTCCATCCCCCGCACCTTCTCGATGCGGTCATAGTTGATCTCGGGGAAGACGATCTGCTCTCTCAAGCCCATCGCATAATTGCCGCGGCCGTCGAACGAGCGCGGGTTGAGGCCGCGAAAATCGCGAACACGCGGCAGCGCGATGGTGACGAGGCGGTCGAGGAACTCGTACATCCGCTCACGGCGCAAGGTGACCTTGACGCCGATCGGCATGCCTTCGCGCAGCTTGAACTGGGCGATCGACTTCTTCGCCTTGGTGATGACCGGCTTCTGGCCCGCGATCATCTCCATCTCGGCCGCGGCCGTCTCGACCTTCTTCTTGTCCTGGGTCGCCTCGCCAACGCCCATGTTGAGGACGATCTTGTCGAGACGCGGCACTTCGAGGCGGTTCTTGTAGCCGAACCGTTCGATCATCGCCGGGACGATACGCTCGTCATAGTCGCGCTTCAGGCGCGGCGTGTATTTGGCTTCAGCCATTGATCAGCTCCCCGGACCGCGCCGCGACGCGGACCTTCTTTCCATCGCGCTCCTCGAAGCGCACGCGAGTCGGCTTGCCCGTCTTGGGGTCCTCGATCGCCACCTTGGAGACGTGCAGCGGCGCCTCGCGCCGCTCGATGCCGCCCTGCGGATTGGTCTGGGTCGGCTTGCGGTGACGCGCCGCGACATTGACGCCGGACACGACTACCTTGCCCGCTTTGGGCATCGACCGCAGCACCTCACCGTGCTTGCCCTTGTCCTTGCCGGACAGGACGACGACCTTGTCGCCCTTCTTGATCTTGACGGCCATTACAGCACCTCCGGCGCGAGGCTGATGATCTTCATATGCTTCTTCGCGCGCAGCTCGCGGACGACCGGCCCGAAGATGCGGGTTCCGATCGGCTCCTGGTTGTTGTTGACCAGCACGGCGGCGTTCGAGTCGAACCGGATCGTCGATCCGTCCGGCCGGTGGATGTCCTTCGCGGTCCGGACGATCACCGCCTTGTGCACGTCGCCCTTCTTGACGCGCCCGCGCGGCGCGGCCTCCTTGACCGAGACGACGATAATATCGCCCACGCCGGCGAAGCGGCGCTTGGAGCCGCCCAGCACCTTGATGCACTGGACGCGCTTCGCGCCGCTATTGTCGGCGACGTCGAGATTGGACTGCATCTGGATCATCGATCCATTTCCTTCTTCACTTCAACCGGAACGGGTCCGGCGATCAGCTAAATCCTCAGGCTTCCGCCGGCTCGTTCGCGGCCTCGGCTTCCGCCTTGGCCTTGCGTCCCTTCGCCTTGGCTTCTGCCTTCTCCTCCGCCTTCGCATCGGCGGCCGCAACGTCGGCCCGGCTGAGGACCCGCCAGGTCTTCAGCTTCGAGATCGGCGCGCATTCCTCGATGCGGACGAGCTGGCCTTCCTTGAACTCGTTGGCCTGGTCGTGGGCGTGATACTTCTTCGACCGCTTGATGATCTTGCCGTAGAGCGGGTGCTTCACCCGCCGCTCGACACGCACCACGACGGTCTTGTCGGTCTTGTCGGACACCACGGTGCCGGTCAGGACGCGCTTGGGCATTTCTCTACTCCTTCGCCGCGGCGGCGCGGGCGCGCTCATTCTGAAGCGTGCGAATGCGGGCGATGGTGCGGCGCACCTCGCGCACCCGCGACGGCTTCTCGATCTGGTTGGTCGCGGCCTGGAAGCGCAGGTTGAACTGCTCGCGCTTCAGCTCCGCGAGCTGCTCGACCAACTGGTCGTCGGTCTGGGTCCTGAGTTCGTCAGTCTGGGCCATGTCAGGCATCCTCAAGCAGCGACTCGCCAAGGCGCGCGATCACCTTGGTCTTGATCGGAAGTTTCTCGGCCGCCCGCTCGAAGGCGGTTTTGGCGAGCGGGCCGGGAATGCCGTCCAGCTCGAACAGGATGCGGCCCGGCTTCACGCGGCAGACCCAATATTCGGGACTGCCCTTGCCCGATCCCATGCGGACCTCGGCCGGCTTCGAGGAGACCGGGACGTCCGGGAAGATCCGGATCCACAAGCGCCCCTGGCGCTTGATGTGGCGCGTGATCGCGCGGCGGGCCGCCTCGATCTGGCGCGCGGTGATCCGCTCCGGCTCCATCGCCTTGAGGCCATAAGCGCCGAAGTTCAGCGCAGTGCCGCCCTTGGCGTCGCCATGGATGCGGCCCTTGTGGGCCTTGCGGAACTTGGTGCGTTTGGGTTGAAGCATTGTTCTTTATCCCGAAAAAGGCTCAGCGGGCCGGACGGACGCCGGAGGTTTGAGCCTCCATCATCAGCCGGTCCTGGGCGAGCGGATCGTGGCCGAGGATCTCGCCCTTGAAGATCCACACCTTGACGCCGCACACGCCATAGGCGGTCTTGGCGGTCGCTTCGGCGTAATCGACGTTGCCGCGAAGGGTGTGCAACGGCACGCGGCCCTCGCGATACCATTCCGTCCGCGCAATCTCGGCGCCGCCGAGACGGCCCGAGCAGGTAATGCGGATGCCCTCGGCGCCGAGGCGCAGCGCCGATTGGACGGCGCGCTTCATCGCGCGGCGGAACGCGACACGGCGCTCGAGCTGGTCGGCGACGCCTTGGGCGACGAGCCGCGAGTCGATCTCCGGCTTGCGGATCTCGACGATGTTGAGGCTCACGTCCGACGAAGTCATCGCGCCGAGCTGCTTGCGCAGCTTCTCGATATCGGCACCCTTCTTGCCGATGATCACGCCGGGACGCGCGGCATAGATGGACACGCGGCACAGCTTGGCCGGCCGCTCGATCACCACCTTGGAGATGGCAGCCTGCGGCAGCGCATCCATGATGAAGCGGCGGATCCTCAGATCCTCGAGCAGCAGCCGCCCATAATCGTCGCCTTCGGCGAACCAGCGGCTGTCCCAGGTCCGGTTGATCTGCAGCCTGAGGCCGATCGGAGAGGATTTCTGACCCATGCTTTACGCTTCCTGCTGCTCGCGGACGACGATGCGCACGCGGCTGAACGGTTTGACGATGCGGCTGGCACGGCCGCGTGCACGCGGGTTCCAGCGCTTCATCGACAGGCTCTTGCCGACGCTGGCCTCCGCGACGACGAGGCTGTCGACGTCGAGATTGTGATTGTTCTCGGCATTGGCGACCGCCGAGGCGAGCACCTTCTTCACGTCACGCGCCATCGCCTTGGGCGAGAAAGCAAGGATGCTGATCGCTTCCTCGACCTTCTTGCCCCGGATCAGGCCGGCGACGAGATTGAGCTTCTGCGCCGATCCGCGGATCTGCGTGCCGACCGCGAGCGCCTCGTTCTCGGCGACCCGGCGGGGAGCCTTCTGCTTGCCCATGGCTTACCTCTTGCCCTTGCGGTCGGCGGCATGGCCCGGAAAGAAGCGGGTCGGCGCGAACTCGCCGAGCTTCATTCCGACCATGTCCTCGTTCACCGACACGGGAACGAACTTGCGGCCGTTATAGACGTTGAACGTCAGCCCGACGAACTGCGGCAGGATGGTGGAGCGGCGCGACCAGGTCTTGATCGGGGCGCGGCCACCGGCCTCCTGCGCCGCCTCTGCCTTCTTCAGCAGCGACAGCTCGACGAACGGACCTTTCCAGACGGAGCGGGCCATGTCCTACCTCTTCTTCTTCGCGTGACGCGAACGGATGATCATCTTGTCCGTCGCCTTGTTCTTGCGGGTGCGGGCACCCTTGGTCGGCTTGCCCCAGGGGGTGACCGGGTGACGGCCGCCCGAGGTGCGGCCTTCGCCGCCGCCGTGCGGGTGGTCCACCGGGTTCTTGGCGACGCCGCGGGTCAGCGGGCGCCGGCCCATCCAGCGGCTCCGGCCGGCCTTGGCGAAATTCTGGTTCTGGTTGTCCGGGTTCGAAACCGCTCCAACCGTCCCCATGCAGTCCGCCCGGATGTACCGTTGCTCGCCCGAGTTCAGGCGGACGATCACCATGCCGCGGTCCCGGCCAACGACCTGGACGTAAGTCCCGGCCGAGCGGGCGATCTGGCCGCCCTTGCCCGGCTTCATCTCGACATTGTGAACGATGGTGCCGACCGGCATCTGGCCCAGCTCCATCGCATTGCCCGGCTTCACGTCGACCTTGCGGCCGGCGATCACGGTATCGCCAGCGGCAAGCCGCTGCGGCGCGAGAATGTAGGCGAGCTCGCCGTCCTGATACTTCACCAGCGCAATGAAGGCGGTGCGGTTCGGGTCGTATTCGAGCCGCTCCACCGTTGCGGGCACGTCCCACTTGCGACGCCTGAAGTCGACATAGCGGTACTTCTGCTTGTGGCCGCCGGCGATGCCGCGCGACGTCACATGGCCCTTGTTGTTGCGGCCGCCCGTCTTGCGCTTGCCTTCGGTCAGCGCCTTGACCGGCTTCCCCTTCCAGAGCGCCGATTTGTCGACCAGGATCAGGCCGCGCTGCGACGGTGTGGTCGGATTATATTGCTTGAGTGCCATCGCTCTCGCCTCAGATACCGGTGGTGATGTCGATCGACTGGCCCTCGGCCAGCGTCACGACCGCCTTCTTGACGTCCGAGCGCACATAGGGTCGACCGCGCCAGCGCTTGGTCTTGCCTTTGGCCGTGATCGTGTTGACGCCGGTGACGTCCACTCCGAACAGAGCCTCGACCGCCGCCTTGATCTGCGGCTTGGTCGCCTTGGGCGCGACCTTGAACACGACCGCATTATGCTCGGACAGCAGAGTCGACTTCTCGGTGATGTGCGGGCTCAGGATGACATCGTAATGGCTGATGTCGACCGCGCCTTCAGGCTTCTTCGCCTTAGCCATTGAACCGGGCCTCCAGCTTCTCGACCGCGGCGCGGGTCAGCACCAAAGTCTCGTGATTGAGGATGTCGTAGACGTTTGCGCCGATCGCCGGCAGCAGGTTGACCTCGCGAAGGTTGGCCGAAGCGTGGGCGAAGCCGACGTTGATCGCGTCACCGTCGATCACCAGGGCGGTCTTGCCGAGGCCGAGCTTGCCGAGCTGCGCCTTCAGCGCCGCCGTTTTGGCTTCGTCCAGGTCCAGGCTGTCGAGGACGACGAGATTGCCGTCCTTCGCCTTGGCCGACAGCGCCATCCTGAGGCCGAGCGCGCGAACCTTCTTGTTCAGCGAAGGATTGAAGTCGCGGACGCGCGGGCCGTGCGCCTTGCCGCCGCCGATGAAGATCGGTGCGCGGCGATCGCCGTGACGGGCGGTGCCGCCGCCCTTCTGCCGGCCGAACTTCTTGCCCGTGCGTGCGACATCGCTGCGCTCGCGAGCGGCGCGGGCCGTGCCGCGGCGCTTCTCGAGCTGCCAGGTGACCACGCGGTGCAGGATGTCGGCGCGGGGCTCGACACCGAACACCGCGTCGTCGAGCTCGATGTCGCCGCCCTTGGCCTTGGCGTCGAGGCTCTGGACCTTGACCTTCATGATTAGCCTTCCTTGCTCTCGTCGGCGGCCGGGGCTTCACCGCCCTCGACGCCCTGGTCAGCCTGCGCGTCGGACTCGGCCACGCCGGCGGCCACCTCCTCGGCACCCGGCAGCGCCGGAATCTCGTGCACCGCGGCTTCCTCGACCATGCCGGCCGGAACATCCTCGGCGGGCGCCGACTTGGCGGACTTCAGGCCGGCGGGAAAGGGAACGCCTTCCGGAGCGGCGATCTTCACCGCATCCTTGACCAGCAGCCAGCTTCCCTTGTGGCCCGGCACCGAGCCGCGCACGAAAATGAGGCCGCGCTCCACGTCGGTCCGGACGATCTCGAGGTTCTGCTGCGTGCGATTGCGCGCGCCCATATGGCCGGCCATCTTCTTGTTCTTGAAGACGCGGCCGGGATCCTGACGCTGACCGGTCGACCCGTGCGAACGGTGCGAGACGGAAACACCGTGCGTGGCGCGAAGCCCCTTGAAGCCCCACCGCTTCATCGCTCCGGCAAAGCCCTTGCCCTGGGTGACGCCTTGAACGTCCACCATCTGGCCGGCGACGAAATGGTCGGCGGACAGCTCGGCTCCGATGTCGAGCAAAGCATCCTCGTCGACGCGGAACTCGACGACCTTCGCCTTCGGCTCGACCTCGGCCTTGCCGAAATGGCCGCGCTCCGGCTTCGAAAGATTCTTCGCCTTGGCCGAGCCGGCGCCCAGCTGGACGGCGACATAGCCGTCACGCTCGGTCTCGCGCCGGCCGACGACCTGGACATTGTCGAGCTCCAGCACGGTGACCGGCACGTGGCGGCCATCGTCCTGGAACAAGCGGGTCATCCCGACCTTCTTAGCGATCACGCCAGTGCGCATGATCAAAACTCCTGTGACAGAGGCCCCGCGGGACCATCCCGGGGGGCGTGTTCGAGCCCGAAAAAACGATGCGTGCCCCGCCTGGGCTCATGCTCCGCCCGAAAGGCGGAACGGCGGGGACGCAGACCAGGAGAAGAGTCTCCTGCGGTATCCTCCGTATCCCGTCATGCCGGTTCGGCCCGGCATCCCGACGGCCTCGGAGGCCGCAGGGACCCCAGCCTTCGCCGGGGTGACGAAGAGGAGGACGGCCGGAGCCTGCCTCCTCGAGATCCCGGCCTTCGCCGGGACTAAAGGCAAACCGGCCTCAGGCCAGTTTGATCTCCACGTCGACGCCCGCGGCGAGGTCGAGCTTCATCAGCGCGTCGACCGTCTGCGGCGTCGGCTGCACGATGTCGAGCAGCCTCTTGTAGGTGCGTACCTCGAACTGCTCGCGCGACTTCTTGTCGACGTGCGGCGAGCGGTTCACGGTGAACTTCTCGATACGCGTCGGCAGCGGAATGGGACCGCGAATGAGCGCGCCCGTCCGACGGGCGGTGTCGGCGATGTCGCCGGTCGCCTGGTCGAGCACCCGATGATCGAACGCCTTCAGGCGAATGCGGATATTCTGCGTTTCCATTCCAACTACCGATGCGAAAGAGCCGGCCCAAAAATGGGCAACCGGGCCTCTCCGGGACCTGAGACCCCGGATTGGCCATTAATCAACCAAAAGGCTAGCCGCCCGAATCTCTCGACCCGGGCGGCTGACGTCCTATATTACTTCGTGATCTCGGCGACAACCCCTGCGCCAACAGTCCGGCCGCCTTCGCGGATCGCGAAGCGCAGACCCTGGTCCATGGCGATCGGGGCAATCAGCTTGACACCCAGATTCACGTTGTCGCCGGGCATGACCATCTCAGTGCCTTCCGGCAGCTCCACTTCGCCCGTCACGTCGGTCGTGCGGAAGTAGAACTGCGGCCGGTAGTTGGCGAAGAACGGCGTGTGACGGCCGCCTTCGTCCTTCGAGAGGACATAGACCTCGGCCTTGAAGTCGGTGTGCGGCGTGATCGAGCCCGGCTTCGCCAGGACCTGACCGCGCTCGACCTCTTCACGGCCGACGCCGCGCAGCAGCGCACCGATATTGTCGCCCGCCTGGCCCTGATCCAGGAGCTTGCGGAACATTTCGACGCCGGTGACGACCGTCTTCTGGGTGTCGCGGATGCCGACGATCTCGACTTCCTCGCCAACCTTGACGATGCCGGTCTCGACACGGCCGGTGACGACGGTGCCGCGGCCGGAGATCGAGAAGACGTCTTCGATCGGCATCAGGAACGGCCGGTCGAGCGGACGCTCCGGCTGCGGAATGTAATCGTCGACGGCCTTCATGAGCTCGAGGATGGCGTCATGGCCGATCTTCGCGTCGCTGTCCTCGAGCGCGGCGAGCGCCGAACCCTTGACGATCGGGATGTCGTCGCCCGGGAAGTCGTAGGACGAGAGCAGCTCGCGGATCTCCAGCTCGACGAGCTCGAGCAGCTCCTCGTCGTCGACCTGGTCGACCTTGTTCATGAACACCACCAGCGCCGGAACGCCGACCTGGCGGGCGAGGAGGATATGCTCGCGGGTCTGCGGCATCGGGCCATCGGCGGCCGACACGACCAGGATCGCACCGTCCATCTGGGCGGCGCCGGTGATCATGTTCTTCACATAGTCGGCGTGGCCCGGACAATCGACGTGCGCATAGTGGCGCTGCTCGGTCTCATACTCGACGTGAGCGGTCGAGATGGTGATGCCGCGCTCGCGCTCCTCGGGAGCCTTGTCGATATTGGCATAGCTCGTGTAGGTCGCGCCGCCGGTCTCGGCGAGGACCTTGGTAATCGCCGCGGTCAGCGACGTCTTGCCGTGGTCGACGTGACCGATGGTGCCGATGTTGCAGTGCGGCTTCGTCCGCTCAAACTTAGCTTTCGCCATTTCCCTAACCCTCGTCTTTAAAGTTCACTCTCGTTCAGGCAGCCGCTCAGGCGAGCTTCGCCTTGACTTCTTCCGCGACGTTCGCCGGCACCTCGTCATAGTGCGAGAACTGCATCGTGTACTGAGCGCGGCCCTGAGAGAAGGACCGGAGCTCATTAACGTAGCCGAACATATTGGCAAGCGGGACCATCGCCTCGACCACCTGGGCGTTGCCACGGCTGTCGGTGCCCTGGATCTGCCCGCGGCGGCTGTTCAGGTCGCCGATGACATCGCCCAGATAGTCTTCCGGCGTCACCACCTCAACCTTCATGATCGGCTCGAGCAGCTTGATGCCGGCCTTCTGGGCGGCTTCGCGCATCGCGCCGCGGCCGGTGATCTCGAAAGCGAGAGCCGAGGAGTCGACGTCGTGATACTTGCCGTCGAGCAGGCGGATCTCAAAATCGATGATCGGGAAGCCGATCAGTGACCCGGTCTCGGCGGTCTCGCGCATGCCCTTCTCGACGGAAGGGATATACTCACGCGGAATGTTGCCGCCCTTGACCTCGTCGATGAAGGTGATTCCGGACCCGCGCTCGCCCGGCTTCAGCGCCACCTTCACCTCACCGAACTGGCCGGAACCGCCCGACTGCTTCTTGTGGGTGTAGACGACCTCGACCGGACGGGCGAGCGACTCGCGATAGGCAACCTGCGGCGCGCCGACATTGGCATCGACCTTGAACTCGCGCTTCATGCGGTCGACGAGAATTTCGAGGTGGAGCTCGCCCATTCCCTTGATGATGGTCTGGCCGCTTTCCGCGTCGGAGGCGACGCGGAAGCTCGGATCCTCGGCGGCCAGGCGCGACAAGGCAATGCCCATCTTCTCCTGGTCGGCCTTCGTCTTGGGCTCTACGGCGACCTCGATGACCGGATCCGGGAACTCCATGCGCTCCAGGATGATCGGCGCGTTCGGCGCGCAGAGCGTGTCGCCGGTCGTCGTGTCCTTCAGCCCGACCAGAGCGACGATGTCGCCCGCATAGGCCTCCTTGATGTCCTCGCGGTCGTTCGCATGCATCAACAGCATGCGGCCGACCTTTTCCTTCTTGTCCTTGACGGAGTTCATCACCGTCGAGGCGCTCTCGAGCTTGCCCGAATAGATGCGGGCGAAAGTCAGGGTGCCAACGAACGGGTCGGTCATGATCTTGAAGGCCAGCGCCGCGAAGGGCGCATTGTCGTCTGCCGGGCGCGTGTCCTCGGTCTCGCCGTCCATCTTGATGCCCTTGATGGCGGGGACGTCGAGCGGGCTCGGCAGATAATCGATGACCGCGTCCAGCATCGGCTGCACGCCCTTGTTCTTGAAGGCCGAGCCGGTCAGCACCGGCACGAACGAGAAGTTCAGCGTGCCCTTCCGGATCAGCTTCTTCAGAGTCGCGACGTCGGGCTCGTTGCCCTCGAGATAGGACTCCATGACGGCCTCGTCCTGCTCGACGGCCATCTCGATCAGCTCCATGCGGGCCGCCTCGGCGGCGTCCTTCATGTCGTCGGGAATGTCGCGAATTTCGAACTTGGCGCCGAGGCTCTCCTCGAGCCAGACGATGGCGTTGTTATTGACCAGGTCGACGACGCCGACGAAATCGGATTCGAGACCGATCGGCAGCTGCATCACCATCGGCCGGGCACCGAGGCGATCCTTGATCATGGTAACGCAGCGGTCGAAATTGGCGCCCATGCGGTCGAGCTTGTTGACGAAGCACATCCGCGGGACCTTGTACTTGTCGGCCTGGCGCCAGACGGTCTCCGACTGGGGCTCCACGCCGGCAACGCCGTCGAACACGGCGACGGCGCCGTCGAGCACGCGCAAGGAGCGCTCGACCTCGATGGTGAAGTCGACGTGGCCCGGCGTGTCGATGATGTTGACGCGGTGGTCGTTCCAGAAGCAGGTCGTCGCGGCCGACGTGATCGTGATGCCGCGCTCCTGCTCCTGCTCCATCCAGTCCATCGTGGCGGTGCCCTCATGGACTTCGCCGATCTTGTAGGACTTGCCGGTATAATAAAGGATACGCTCGGTCGTCGTCGTCTTGCCCGCATCGATGTGGGCCATGATGCCGATATTGCGGTAGCGTTCGAGCGGATGGCTGCGGGCCATGACTATTTCCTATTTTAACCCCGGACGTCGCCGGAGCGATTCGTGATTACCAGCGGTAGTGCGAGAAGGCGCGGTTGGCCTCGGCCATGCGGTGCGTGTCCTCGCGCTTCTTGACCGCGTTGCCGCGATTGCTCGAGGCATCCAGCAGCTCGCCGGACAGGCGCGCGGCCATCGTCTTCTCCGAGCGCGCGCGGGCGGCCGAGATCAGCCAGCGGATGGCGAGCGCCTGGGCGCGCTCCGGACGAACCTCCACCGGGACCTGGTAGGTCGCGCCGCCGACTCGGCGAGAGCGGACCTCGATGCCCGGCTTCACATTGTTGAGCGCGTCATGGAACACGCCGAGCGGATCCTTCTTGGCACGGTTCTCGACGGTGTCGAGTGCGCCGTAGACAATTCCCTCCGCGACGGACTTCTTGCCATCGAGCATGACGCTGTTCATGAACTTGGACAGCACGACGTCCCCGAACTTCGGATCGGGCAGGATCTCGCGCTTCTCTGGGCGGCGGCGACGGGACATTCTTCGATTCCTTTCTCTTCAGCCTGATCCGGAACCGGTCCGGGGCTTACTCGCGCGGGTTACTTGGGACGCTTGGCGCCATATTTGGAGCGGCTCTGCCGACGGTCCTTGACGCCCTGGGTGTCGAGCACGCCGCGAAGGACGTGGTAGCGAACGCCGGGCAGGTCGCGAACGCGCCCGCCACGGATCAGGACGACGCTATGCTCCTGTAGATTGTGGCCTTCGCCGGGGATGTAGCTGATCACCTCGCGCTGGTTGGTGAGACGCACCTTGGCGACCTTGCGAAGCGCCGAATTCGGCTTCTTCGGGGTGGTGGTGTACACGCGCGTGCAGACGCCCCGCTTCTGGGGATTCTGCTCCATCGCGGGAACCTTGGATTTCGCCTTCTGGGGCGCCCGACCCTTGCGGATCAGCTGGTTGATCGTCGGCATGAAGCCCTTCACTTCCTTCAAGTTACTCTACTGCGACGCCAGAATGCGCAAAGGACCCGGCGGCCTTATCGGCCCCCCAGGCCTTTGCATACGCGCAGCAGTGTTCAGCTCATTTGCGCCCGTCACGGGACAGCGTCTGGCTTGCGAGCCACCACCAGCCCCGGGCGCCGCGGCCTATAACCGCCGAGCCTATGTGGGTCAACGGGGGAAAGTTGCAAGGGGGCGGGCGAGGCGAATTGGGAGCCACCCAACAGGGCTCACGAATTTTGCCGAGAGCGGCGCCGGCAGGTCATGCAGTATCCCTCCCCGACCCTCTGGCTATGGCTTCCCCGGACCCTCGAAACAAGTCTTCCTACCGTTTCGGTTTCGACAACACCGCGTTGACCATCGAGCGCCTCCCACACCGGATCAACGACCCCAGATCGATCCCGTCGACCCCAGTTTCGGGGCATGAACGGAGATTGAAAGAATGAAGAAGATCGTGATTTCGGCCTTGCTCGCCGCCACCGCGATGGTGCCCGCCGCCGCTTCGGCGGAGCCGTTCAACGGTCCCTATGTCGGCGCCCAGGCAGGGTGGGTGCAAAACGACGTGGAAGACGTTATTGGCGGCCCCGCCGGCGCATCGATCGACGACCGCCGGGACGCTTATACCGGCGGCGTCTTTGCGGGATATGACTATCGCGCCAACGACCGGGTCGTGATCGGCGCCGAAGCCGGCTTCAACCTGTCCGGTGACGACGAGCTGAGATCGTCCACGGCCAATGGCTTCGTCGAGGTCGATCCGCGCCATTCGTTCGACCTGACCGCGCGCGCCGGTTATCTCGTAACCCCCCGCACCCTGGTCTATGCGCGAGGCGGGTATGAGAATGTCCGCGCCCGCCTGCGGGTCGAGGATGGCGCCCAGCCAGCCCTACGCGACAGCGACAATCTGGACGGGTGGCTGGCCGGCGGCGGCGTCGAGCATGCGCTTGCCGAAAATGTCTCGGCCCGGCTGGAATATCGCTATAGCGACCTCGGCTCCAGCGGCGCCGACTTCAGCCGGCACCAGGTGCTCGCAGGCGTCGCCTACCGCTTCTGAGCATGGGCGGTGGGGAGAGGCCAAAGCCTCTCCCCACCGTTTCTTTCGACCCACTCCCCTTCCATTCCCATCACGTATGAGCGCGCCGCCGATTATCGCGGCCGAGCGGGCCTCGCCCGGTAAGGCTTCGCCTTGTGCCGTGCGGGCGGCGGACCCGCGCGCCGGGCCTGCCTGGCCGCCTCGCGCGGCGTGCCCTGCACGGCTTCGATGGCGATCGCGCCCTCCCCTTCGCGGTCGGTCTGTGCCGTGCGCTTCACGGCAGTCGCGAAGCGCCCGGCGGCGGCGCGCGGAACCTCGAACAGGGTTTCGTTCGCGGCGATCCGGATCGCCCCGATCTCGCTGCGCGTGATGTGGCCCCGCCGGCAGAGCAGCGGAAGTAGCCAGCGCGGGTCGGCATTGTGGCGGCGGCCGACATCCATGCGAAACCACACGGTGTCCTCGAAGCCGGGGCGCGGACCGTCCTGCCGGGGCGAAGACCCTGCACCCTGGTCGAGCAACTCCTCGGGCGCCGGCATGCGCGCGCGATGGGCCCGCACGAGCGCGGCGGCAATATCCTCGGCGCTCCGCTCGGCAAGAAGCCGCGCCGCGAGCGTGCGGTCCTCATCGTCGACCTCGACCGGCTCCAGCAAGGTGGCGAGCAGGCGTTCGCGATCGCCGCGGCGAATGTCCTCCGGGGTCGGCGCCTTGATCCATTCCGCCGCGATACGGGCGCCGCGTAGCATCGACTCGACCCGCTTGCGCCGCGGATAAGGCACGATCAGGATGGCCGTACCCTTCCTTCCGGCGCGGCCGGTCCGGCCGGAGCGATGCTGAAGCGTCTCGGCGTCGCGCGGCAACTCCACATGGACCACCAGCGACAGGTTCGGCAGATCGAGCCCGCGCGCCGCCACATCGGTGGCGACGCAGACCCTGGCCCGGCGGTCGCGAAGCGCCTGCATCGCCTGATTCCGCTCGGCCTGGCTATGCTCGCCGGACAAGGCGACGGCCTGGAAACCGCGCTCGATCAGGCTTGCATGAAGGTAGCGGACATTGTCCCGGGTCGCGCAGAACAGCATCGCCGTCTCCGCTTCATGGAGGCGAAGCAGGTTCACCACGGCATGCTCTACATCGGCCGGAGCGACGGCCAGGGCCTGATAGCTGATGTCGCCATGGCCGCGATCCTCGCCGGCCGTCGAAACGCGCAAGGCGTCGCGCTGATACCGCTTGGCGAGCGCGACGATAGGTTTCGGCACCGTCGCCGAGAACATTAGCGTGCGGCGCGTGTCGGGTGTGGCGTCGAGTATTTCCTCAAGGTCTTCGCGAAAGCCCATGTCGAGCATCTCGTCGGCCTCATCGAGGACGGCGACTCGCAGTTGGCCGAGGTCGAGCGCCCCCCGCTCCAGATGGTCGCGGAGCCGCCCCGGCGTCCCGACGACGATGTGGGCGCCGGAAGCGAGGTTGCGCCTTTCCTTGGACGCATCCATCCCGCCGACGCAGGTGGCGACCCGCGCGCCCGCCTTGGCGTAGAGCCACATCAGCTCGCGGCTGACCTGGAGCGCGAGCTCGCGCGTCGGCGCGATCACCAGTGCCGCCGGCGTTCGCGGCGGCGGCAGCCCTCCCTCGGCGCCGGTAAGCTGCGGCGCCATGGCGAGTCCGAAGGCAACGGTCTTTCCCGAGCCGGTCTGCGCGGAAACGAGGAGGTCCCGCCCCTCTGCCTCCGGCTCGAGCACCGCGGCCTGAACGGGAGTCGGCTCGGAATAGCCGCGCTCGGCAAGCGCTTCGGCAAGAAATGGCGGGAGGCGTTCGAAGGTCATGGTCATGCGCCCGCAGAGCCGCCCGAGCGGCGGCAGTCAATCCATTGAAGACGGCAATCCGCTCCTTTGTTCCCAAATCTCCTGTTTGGCGGTCCGGGAACGCCCGGGGGTCTTCCGATCCGGGCCAGCGCACGAGGGATCGATCGGCGCAGCCGCGGTGAGCTGCGCTACAGCCTACGGCTCTTGCCGGACCGGCTCGCCCGCGACGGCCCTTGTCGCAGCATGGCTTCTGGCAAAGGGACTGAGGCCGAGCCACTCCTGCATGGAGGCGGCGAGCGCTGGATCGCCGGTCAGCAGCAGCCGGCGGTCGGCCAGGGCCTGGCGGACCGTGTCGGCGCCCATCCAGATCGCCGTCATCGTCCTCAGGTCCGTGGCGACATAGAGATCGACGTCGAACCCCGGATCCACCAGGCACAGGTCGGCGGCGCCGTCGGCGTCGATCAGCAGCCACCAGCAGCGCTCCCCCGGCGCCTGCTCGGCATAGCGGAACTGGATCACGCCACGCTCCCGCCCCATTGCCTCGACCCGCAGATTTCGGCGCATGTCCCACATAAGCAGCGAGGCATCGAGCCGCTCGAGCGACAGCTCGGATCGGACCCAGCGCTGACCCCAATGGCCGAAGCCCTCGACGAGCGGGCCGAGATCGAGCCCCGCTTCGGTCAGTCCATATTCGATGAGGCCTGGATCGGTGCGCGACGGCCTCCGGCGAACGATCCCGGCCGCCTCCAGCGCCTTGAGCCGTTGCGAGAGCAGGGCCGGGGACATTCGCGGCACGCCGCGGCGCAGCTCGTTGAAGCGGGCTGAACCGGCGAGCAGTTCGCGCAGGATCAGTATCGTCCAGCGCGTGCAGAGTATCTCGGCCGCCATCGCGACGGGACAGAACTGGCTGTAGCTGCGCTCGACCATGGCCGTCCTCCGCCTGCCCGATTCTACTCCTCGACTCGGCGGCAAGCCAGTTCAGTTTCCGTACCAGCGCGATTCAGTTGCTGAACTAGCCGTGCGGCCGAGGCGACCGCATGATGGCCAAGGCGGGGCGATCGAGTCGGCGGCGCCTTTGCGTGACCGCCGCAACAGAGGATCGAACAAATGGCAACAAGCAGCAGTCCGGCGATGGCGAGGCCGGAGGAAAGCCGGAGCAATGGCGCACCCCAAGCGGGCGACTGGCTCGATCGGGCGGGCCGGGTGGCCGCGGCGGCCACCGCCGAAGCGGAGGCGCATGACGAGGAGGACAGATTCGTCGCCGAGAATTACCGCCGGCTGAAGACCGAAGGCCTGTTCAAGGCTCTGGTGCCGGCCGAGCTCGGCGGCGGCGGCGCAGGATATGCCGAGGTTGCGCGGTGCATCCGGCGGATCGGCGCAGGCTGCGGATCGACCGCTTTGGCCTTCGCCATGCACAGTCACCTCGTTGCGGTGGCGGCTTGGCGGTGGCGGCACCAGAACGCGCCCACCGAGGGATTGCTGAAGCGGGTCGCCGTCGAGGATCTGGTGCTGGTCTCCAGCGGCGGATCGGATTGGCTACCGAGCGGCGGCACCGCGATGAAGTCGGACGGGGGCTTCAGGGTCACGGCGCGCAAGCCCTTCTCGAGCGGCTGCCCGGCCGGCGACCTGCTCGTCACCAGCGCCGTCCACGACGATCCCGAGGCCGGCGCGACCGTACTCCACTTCGCGGTGCCGCTGAACGCGCCGGGCGTGCGGATCGTCGAAACCTGGCGGGCGATGGGCATGCGCGGCACCGGATCGCACGACATAGTGCTCGAGGACGTTTTCGTGCCCGATGCCGCCATCTCCGGGAGGCGGCCCCAGGGCCGGTGGCATCCCTTGTTCCACGCGATCAGCATGATCGCTTTTCCCCTGATCTACGCAGCCTATGTCGGCGTTGCGGAAGGTGCGCGGGCGCGTGCGATCGCGATGGCGCGCGGCCGCCTTGGCGACCCCCATTTGCCCTATCTTGTCGGCGAGATGGAGAATGCGTTCGCGCTCGCCGAAATGGCGCTGGAGCGGATGACGGCGCAGGCCGAGAGCGCCACCCCCGGCCCCGAGGCGACCGGAATCGCCATGACCTGCCGGGCGCTTACCGAAAGAGGCGCCATCGGAGCGGTGGAGAAGGCGATGGAGGTGGCGGGCGGCGCGGGCTTCTACCGCGCGCTGGGGATCGAGCGCGCGTATCGCGACGTGCAAGGCGCGCGTTATCATCCGCTCCAGGCGAAGCCGCAGTTTCTCTATAATGGGCGGCTGGCCCTGGGATGGGATATTGACGGCCCAGCGGCTTGAATGCGGGCCGCTGCAAGGGGAACACGCAGATGCCCTCCAAATTCAAAGCCCGCCCCGTGGCATGGAGCGTGACGGTTGCCTTCATGGCAATGATTGGCGGCAGCGGGCCTCTGCTCTTCGCCACCGAAGCAAGGACATCAGGACGCAATGTCGCCTCGCCCGGGACGTTTCCCCACGTCATTCTCGCGTCCGCTCGAAGCGGAGCGAGATTCCGTGAAGGCCCGCGGGCGAATCCCGTCGAGCCGGGAAGTTCGCGAGCCGGCGAATTATCGTCAACGCCATCGAGCTCCTAGGCGAGGGTTAGGCGAGCCCCTCGCATCGCCTCGTTGCACGCCGAGCAGAATATCCTGGCACGGGATCGCCCCGCATCAGCAGCGGCTGCGCCATTGCTCGCGTGTCTGGGCCCATATGTCCACCGGATCGGATTCGAACGGTGGCGGCAACGCCCCGGGACCGCGATTGGTGGAGCCCAGGCGGCGGGCGACCGCTATCGATCCGGCGTTTGCGGGATCGATGCTGTGGATCACCTCGTCCCAGCCGAGCACGTCGAATGCCCAGTCGATGGTTCGGGCGGCACCTTCAGTCGCATAGCCCTTGCCCCAGGCCGAGCGGACGAGGCCCCAGCCGACCTCGGTGCCGGGCCAGCCCTCCGGTTGCCAGGGCCCGAGCCTTCCGACCCACTGGCCGGTGGACTTCTCGACGACCGAGAACATGCCGAATCCTTTCAATGCCCAGGATCCAGCCACCGCCGCCAGTCCGCGCCAGGCGGTCGAACGGGGAACCGCGCCGCCGATGAAACGCGCGCACTCCTCGTCCGCCATCAGCTCGGCCCAACCGTCGAGATCGGCTTCCAGTGGCGGACGAAGCAACAGGCGTTCGGTTTCGATTGTCGGTCCGAGCATGAATTCCTCCGCACGAATCTGCCGTTGCGCGCATGGCTATTCGATCCGGCCCCACGCAGCCAGCCGCCGGCGTCAACATATGGACGACGTCGAAGGAGAGAAGGGGCGCGGCTTCAGATTCCCGGCCTGCAGGATCTTCCCTCATATTCATGCCGGTCGAGCGCATATTCGCTTCCGTTCCAGCGCAGGACGGGAAAGCAGAACCCCGGACCGCCAACCTCGATGTCCGGCCAGTTGTCGGAGCCACGCGTCTCCAGGAACCGAGGAATTCCCTGGCCGCCGGCGACCCGCTTCCACCGACCGTCGGCCTGCTGGCTTACCAGTGTGTAGCCGAGACCCGTCATGCCATAGCAAAAGGTACTCCCTTCGGTGACGACGGCCTCCGCCCGCCCATCGCCGTTGAGGTCGCGGATCGTTTCGATGGATCCGGGCGCATAGCTCGGCGTGCCGGGATCGCCGCAGGCACTCCACTGTCCTGCCTGGCGCGCAAATCCTGCTGCTTCGAAGATTGCGGCGGCTTCGACACTTCCCGGATCGGGCTCGGCCGCCAGAGGAGCGGCGATCAGGAGAGTGAGGAGAAACGGGCGCGACGAATGCATGGGCACCTCCCCGCTGGTGCATCCCGCATTTGTACCGCAGCCGGGAAGCGATGGAAAGCTTGCCGAGCCCGGCCGCACCGGACGGGGGCTACTTCGGTTCGGAGCCGTTTGCCGAGTCCGTCATATTGCCGGCGTCGACCGCTTCCTCGCCCCTGCAGCGCTGGGGCGGAACCGGCGCAGGATCCTCGTCCGCTTCGATGAGGTAGAGGATCGAGCGGGGAACGTCGATGACGGCACGATGCTCGCTCAGCACGTCCTGGCCGATGATTCCGGAGATCTGCCCGCCCGACATCGGCCCGAGAACGCTGACGATGTGCGACAGGTCGGCAAGGACGATCCGGCTTTGTCGGATCGGGACCCCGGCGATGGCCATCGATTCTATCCGCACCTGGCGGGCCTCGCCACCGCCGCCGATCCCGATCGCTCCGCCCGGCGTGGCAAGGTCGGTCGAGATGTCGAACTCGCGAGCGAAGGGCGCATGCAGCACCGAGACGTTGGCGCCCGTATCCACGACGAAAGTGGCGTTGCGCCCGTTCAAGGCGAGGTCGACGAGCTGGTGACCGGTCGTCACCTCGCTGAGCTCTACTCCGGTGAAGCCGAGCAGGCACAAGGCATGGTCGACCGTCCCCGCTTCCTCCGGCCGATATTCGATCGCCGGCGCGCTGGGCACGCGGTCGCAGCCGGCGGCGAGCAAGGCGAGGGCGGCGAGGCGGAGACGCATCAAGACCGAATGTCGCGCAACGCGGGTGGTTCCGCAACCGTCCGGAGCATTTGCTTCAGCGGTCGGCGAGATAACGCTCCAATTCCTCGCACCCTCCGACACACGAGCCATCGATGAAGACGATCGGCGTCGTCTCGACCTGCTGCTCGGCCTTGAACGCGTCGACTTCCTCCCGCGACCTGAGTATCCGGTCGTCGACCTCGAAGCCATTTTCCTCGAGCAGCTGACGGGCACGGACTCCGAAGGGACAAATGTGGTCGGGCAGGACCATGCGATAGAGCGTCGCGCTTGCGTTTGCGGCCATGATATTCCTCCTTGCATCGTCACGATGCGAGCGACGGGTGGCCATAAGCGCAGGACGCGCCGGGACGTTCCATCCGTTCGTTCGGCCATGGCGCGGGCACGGTGATGCAAGTCACCGGGAACAGTGTCAGGCCGCGGCCGTCCGAGCGCTTGTCCCCGCTCAACGCGGCGGGCAGAACGGGCGACCACGCAAAAGCCGGAGGCCCCATGAATTTTCCAATCGATCAGGTACGCGAGGAATTCCCGGCGCTCGCGGTGCGAGATGGAAACGAACCCCGGATCTATTTCGATGCTCCGGGCGGCACCCAGGCGTGCCGGCGGGCCATCATGGGAATGGCCGGGCATCTCGAGCGCGGCACGGCCAATGCGGGCGGCGCCTTCACCACCTCCACCGAGACGGACGCGATGAGCTCCGCGGCGCACGCGGCAGCCGCCGATCTGCTCGGCGGCGATCCGGGGGAAATTGCATTCGGACCGAACATGACTTCGCTGACGCTCGCCGTCTCCCGCTCGCTGGCGCGGGACTGGCAGGCGGGCGACGAGATCGTCCTGTCCCGGCTGGACCACGACGCCAACGTATGGCCGTGGGCGATGGCCGCCGCGGATCGCGGCGTCGCGGTGCGCTGGCTGGACTTCGATCCGGAGACGGTAAGGCTCGATCTCGATGCCCTTCCCGGGCTGATCGGGCGGCGGACCCGCCTGGTGGCCGTCGGCGGCGCGAGCAACGCGCTCGGCACGCTCAACGACGTGGCCGAGATCGCTCGTATCGTGCGCGCGGGGTCGGACGCTCTTCTGTTCGTCGATGCGGTTCAATCGGTGCCGCATGTTGCGACCGATGTTCGCGCGCTCGGCTGCGACCTGCTCGTCTGCTCACCGTACAAATCTTTCGGGCCCCATCTGGGTGTGCTGTGGGGCCGGGCGGAGCTGATGGCGGGTCTCACCGCTTACAAGGTGCGGCCGGCTTCGACTGAGCCGCCGGCCGTGCGATTCGAGACCGGGACACCGAGCTTCGAGGCACAAGCGGGTCTCATCGGGACGATCGACTATCTGGAATGGCTCGGGCGTACGCTGTCGGACAAGCCGCCGCTGGGGCGGCGCGCGGCGCTGATCGCTGCCATGGACGCCTGCGTCGCTTACGAGTGGGGGCTTGGCGAGCGGCTGCTGGAAGGCCTGAGCGAGGTCGGCGCGAAGCTCTACGGGCCGGGCGGAATGGACGGCCGGGTGCCGACCTTTGGCTTCACCATGGAAGGGCATCGGCCCGACGCGGTGGCCGAGACGCTGGCGCGCCACCGGATCAACGCTTGGTCCGGACACTTCTATGCCGTCGAGCCAGTGAAACGGCTAAGGCTGTGGGATAGTGGCGGCCTCGTTCGGGTCGGCCTGTGTCACTACTCGACGATGGCCGAGGTGGAACGGTTGATCGAGGTGTTGGGAGACATTGCGGAGCGGCGGAACTGACGATCGCGAATGTGGAAAGGATCAGGAGGCCATATGAGGAGCGGACGATCGGGCGAGGGAGGCTGCCGTTGCGGCCTGGTGCGGATCCGCGTCACCGCGCCGCCTTTGCTCACCATGGCATGCCACTGCACCGGGTGCCAGCGAATGAGCGCGAGCGCCTTTTCGCTCAGCGCGGCTATCCCGAGCGAGGGCTTCTCGGTGACGCAAGGAGAACCGGTGATCGGCGGCCTGCGCGGCCCGACCCGGCACTACTTTTGCCCCTCCTGCATGAGTTGGATGTTCACCCGGCCGGAGGGTCTCGACATGTTCGTCAACCTGCGCCCCACGATGCTCGACGCTGCCGGCTGGTTCAGCCCGTTCATTGAAACGTTCACGAGCGAGAAACTCCCCTGGGCGACCACTCCGGCCGTCCACAGCTACGACACCTTCCCCCCGTTCGAGGCCTATGAGGCGCTCGTGGAGGAGTATCGGGCCGGATCCGGCGCGCTTGCGTTCGAATGATCGGGCGCGCGCTCGCGTGGAGGTCAGCCGCTCAGGATGTTGACGGCGAAGCCGATCCACATTGCCGCAAGAACCACGCATGAGGCGAAAAAAACGAAGAAGCGGGGCTGCACCTGCTTCGGAACGATATGGATCCAGCTGTGGGCCGCGCGCAGGACGACGTAGATCCAGGCGAGCACGACCTGCACCGGACCGGCTTGCGCTGTGACCAGCAGCAGCGGCACCAGTGCGAAGTAGAGGACCGGCATCTCGAACAGGTTGCGCAGATTGTTCGCCGGCATCTCGACCGGCTCGAAATAGCGCATCGCCGCCGCGCCTGTGGCGAAATCCTCCGGCCGGGGCGGGTTGCGGCGGATATGGCCGATCCGCTGGACGTAGAGGACGGTCCAGACGGCGAAGATCAAGATGACCAGCGCGAAAGTCGGCCAGAGAATGGCTGTAGCGACCATCTATATCCCCTCCCTGCCGGAATCGCGGCGCTGTTATTGCGTGAGCGGAAACGGAGGGCAAGGCGGGTCGCGGTTATCGCGCGCGCGCCTTTCCGGCCGCCTGGCGGGTGGCGTTCCCCCCGCCGCCCACCCACGCGGAGGCGCAGGGATCACAAGCTTCGAAGCCGTCTTGGCAGGCCTCTCCCCAAAAGCCGCCGCAGAGCCAGCGGTCCACTTTCCGGCCCTGCGCTTCTTGCGCGAAAATGGGCCGGCAGGCGAAGCAGGGCCGGGCTGCTCCGCCGCCTCTCCCGATGAACGACCTTATTCCGTCGTTTCGCCGTCCCAATGGTCGTTGTCGTGGTCGCGCTCCGCCTGTTCCTTGGTCGTGTGAACGACGCCGTCGCGATGCTCCGGCGGAGCATAGAGCGTGTAGAGCCTGAGCGGCGCGTCGCCTGTATTGACGACGTTGTGGCGGGCGCCCGCCGGCACGATCACGGCGAAGTCGTCCTCGACCTTGTTGGCGACCCCGTCGATTCGGATTTCACCCTCGCCTTCCTCGATCCGGAAGAACTGGTCGCGGTCCTCGTGAACCTCCTCCCCGATGTCGCAGCCCGGCGGCAAGGTCATCAGCACCAGCTGGAGGTTCTTCCCCGTGTAGAGCACACGCCTGAAATCCTCGTTCTGGACGGTCGCCCGCTCGATATTGTCGCAATATCCCTTCATCGATCTTCCTCCTTCACGCCCGCTGAACGAGCCGGTTTCGGGTGCGTTCCGATCTCATACCGGTGCCCCCGGCAAACGGCCAGGACGCGGACCGGTCGGGATCGGTCCACGCCCTGAGCGGCAGCCGTAGTCGACCCGTGTCAGGAAACTGTGACGACGAGCTCCCGCGCCCGGTTCAAGTGCTGACGGATCGGGTCCGCGACCGTCGACGCGTGGCCGCGAAGAGGCTCGACGTCACCGTTCACCGAATAATCGGTGACCAGTCCCAGCGCCTGCTCGTGCGCCCTGATCTGCTGCTGCAGATATTCGCGGTCGAACGTTTCCGCCGACGCGGAGCGTAGCGCCTGAAGATTCGCCTGCTGCTCGGCCGTCATCGTGGGCGATGCGGCGATCGGCGGCTGGGCACGGCCGGCGGCCGCCGTCAGCTCCTGAGTCGACCGTTCATGATCGGTGATGATCATCTGCGCCAGCGAGCGTATGTCGGCATTCTGCGTCTTCTCCAGCGCCAGTCGCGCCGATTCGATCTCGTAGAGATCGCTGCCGCCGGCCAGTTCCACATATTGCTGGCCGCTGCTCGCGGTGAGCGCAGGGGCGGCTTGGTTGGCCATGGCGTTCGCTCCCGGCGCCACCTCGTTGCCCATAGCGTTGCTCGTATCCACGGCTTGACCCATATTGTCGTTGCCGCCCGCTTCGCCGCAGGCTGCCAAAGCGAAGCTCGCCGCTGCCGTCATCAATAGTCGCTTCATCGTTCGTCTCCCAAGACGTCGCGCATCAGCGAAAGACAACAAAGGAGCATGGCCGTCGTTCCAGCGGCTAACCTCCGAGCAGGCGCCGGGCCTGGTCGATCACGGTGATCGCGGAGAGTATGCCGAACAGGGCTGTCGCCCACCACAGGGCCGCGACCCGGTAAGCCGCCGGGCGGATCTCAGGCGCCAGAAGGCGCCGGTTGAGCACGATCAGAAGCGCCGAATAGAAGACCATCATGAAGGCGGCGACGCACCCGGCAATGACGAGCAGCACCAGCGGCTGGGTGAGACCGCTGGCGATCACGGCAATCCCCACCAGCACGATCGCCCAGACCAGCCAGGCATAGATCACGCTCTCGTTTCGGCTCGGAAAATAGGAAGTTCGGAGCACGTCGGCGGCCAGGCGGCTCGTATAGTCGACGATGCCGAGCGAAGCGGCGAACAGGGAGAAGGCGCCGACGGCCCAGAACAGGCGACCGAACCATGCGCCCACCGACTCGGACAGGGCTTCGCCTTCGACGGCGAGGAAGGAAATGTCGCGCGGCAGATCGGGTCGGCCGGACAGGGTCGCATAAGCGAGCAGCGAAGTGAACAATATGGTGACGAAGCTGATCGCCACGAAGGTCAGCAGCTGCTCGAGATTGGCGAAGCGCCACCAGCGCCGCCACCGCTCGAGCGCCTCCGCGTCGGGCTCGAATCGCCAGCCGGTGCCGGGCGCCGCCACCGGTTCACCAGTGATCGGGCTGACGATGCGCGGCGCGTGCGCGCCCATGCCGAAGCCCTTGTCCCGGATCCAGTTGGACTGGCACAGATTCTGGCCGCCGCCGGCGCCGGCATAAGCGAGTGCGCCGAGCAGCAGCGCCCAGCCGAGCTCTCCCGCGGGAATATCCGGCTGGGCGATCAGCGCCGGAGCCTGGACCCACAGATCCGTCGGAACGGCAACGACGGCGGCGACGATCACCAGCAGCCCGACGGCGAAGACCTTGAGGAACTGGGCGCGCTCCAGCGATCGGTAGACGACCGGCGAGAAGGTGAGGATGAAACCGATCACCAGCAGCATTCCGACGGCGATCCAGCGAGCGCTGCCGCCGACCAGATAGTTGACCAGGGTCGCCGCGCTGGTCGCCCAGCCCGGCCATAGGTTGGCGGCGAAGGCGAGCAGGACGAACACCAGGCCCCAATGACGCCCAAGCCGGCTGAAGCCGGTGAGCACGGTTTCGCCGGTCGCGAGCGTGTATCGCTCGATCTCCATGTTGATGAAGAATTGGGTGGCGAGCCCGACGGCCGCGGCCCAGATGAAGGCCAGGCCGACCTGGCTGGCGATATAGGGGTAGAGGATGAACTCGCCCGAGGCGAGGCCGACCCCGGCGGCAACGACTCCGGGACCGATGATCGGCCAGACCGATCGCGGCGGGGGCGGCAGCTCAGCCGTGCCGAGTTCAGGCAATCGCTCGCCTGCTACCCTGCCGGACATTCACGCCTCCCCTTGCGGCCGCTTCACCACGGCTCCGTCCGGCAGTGATGCTGGGCCAAAGCCGGATGGGCAAGGCTTTTTGTTAGCGCTCCCATAACAATGACCGACTCGCATTCCAGCCGCACCCAGGTCAGCGCGGACGCCGGTCGGCGACTATTTCTCCACCCTTGATCACGACGTCGACCCGCTCCAGCTCGCTGATGTCCGACAGCGGATCACCGTCCACGACGACGATGTCGCCATAGCGGCCCGGGGCTATCGCGCCGACATCGGCCTCGCGACCGAGCGCCTGCGCGGCATTGCGGGTGGCGGTCTGGATCGCCTCCATCGGCGTCATCCCATATTCGACCATGAAGCGGAACTGGCCGGCGGCAGTGCCGTGCGGCATGACTCCGGCGTCCGATCCGAACGCCATCCGCACGCCGGCGCGGTGGGCCGCGCGGAAATTGTCGCGCTGAATCTGGGCGATCTCGCGATCCTTCCGGAGATTGTCCTCCAATATGCCGTTTTCCCGCCCGTGCGCCTGTGTATATTCCGTATTGAAGATATCCATCACCAGCCAGCTACCATGCTCGCGGGCGAGACGGATTCCTTCGGCATCGATCAGACTGGCATGCTCGATCGTGTCGATTCCGGCCCGAATCGCAGCCCGAATGCCGGCGGCGCCGTGGGCATGGGCGGCGACCTTGAGCCCCCATTGGTGCGCCTCCTCCGCAATGGCCCCCAACTCCTCCTCGGAAAGCTGCTGCTGGCCGGGCTCGGTATTGCGAGAGAAGACGCCTCCCGTGGCGCAGACCTTGATTACCTGAGCGCCGTTGCGGCGCAGCGCGCGCAGCCGACTGCGGAGCGCCTGCGGGCCGTCGGCCACGCCTCCGGCCGGCCGGTGGAGTTCGGGCGGGAGGTAGGTTTCGTCGCAATGGCCGCCGGTCGCGCCAAGCGCATATGTGCCGGGGACGATGCGCGGTCCCCTCAAGCGGCCTTCGTCGATCGCCTGCATGAGAGCGACGTCGACATAGCGGTCCGATCCCAGGTTGCGAACGGTGGTGAAACCGGCGTCGAGCAACTCGCGCGCGTGCCCCGGGGCCTGAACGGCGTGAAACAGGTCGGTGAACTGGAGCGAGTCATAAGGCCCGTAATGAGGGCTCGAATCGAGATGCACATGCATGTCGATCAGGCCGGGCAGAATGGTGCTGCCGGGCAGGTCGATCCGTCTCGCGCCCTCCGGGATGAGCGGCCTCGCGGCGCCGGCCCCGACGACAGAAGCGATGCGGCCATCGGTGATCACGACCACCGGCTGCTCGACGACGCGACCTTCGAGGACGTCCACCATCCGGTCGGCTGTGACGACGACGGTCTCCGCGCCGGCCGCGGCCGCGGCGGTCAGTCCCAAAGCGACGGCGAAACCGGACAACAGGCGATTGAGCAAGCGCATGCCTTTCCCCCCGTGGCTGCTGACGACCAGCCTAGTCGTTCGCCATGCGCGAAGTCGAGGGGCGCGGGCACGGACGTGTCAAATGCGCCCTTCGACCGGGTTCATCCCGAGTTGATGCCGCAGGCAGCCACCGAGGGTCCAAGGGACGCACGAAAGTCGGCGACTCTCGCTTGCCTCAGTAGTGCAGCGCCCGTCCATATGCGTCGAGGACGCTCTCGTGCATCATCTCGGACAAGGTCGGGTGCGGGAAGATGGTGTGCATCAGCTCCGCCTCGGTCGTCTCGAGCTGGCGGGCGACGGCATAGCCCTGGATCAGCTCGGTCACCTCGGCGCCGACCATATGGGCGCCGAGCAGTTCCCCCGTCTTCGCGTCGAACACAGTCTTCACGAAGCCTTCCGCCTCGCCGAGTGCGATGGCCTTTCCGTTGCCGATGAAGGGGAATTTGCCGACTTTGACCTCGTGCCCGGCTTCCTTGGCTTTCGCCTCGGTAAGGCCGACCGAGGCGACTTGCGGGCGCGAATAGGTGCAGCCGGGAATGTTCCAGGTCTCGAACGGGTGCGGATTCTTGCCCGCAATCGCTTCGACGCAAACGACACCTTCATGGCTCGCCTTGTGGGCCAGCCAGGGCGGACCGGTGACATCGCCGATCGCGTATATCCCCTCGACGTTCGTGCGGCCGTAGCCGTCGGTCGCGATATGCCCGCGCTCGGTCTTCACGCCGAGCGCCTCAAGGCCGATATCCTCGCTGTTTGGGACTATGCCGATCGCGACGATGGCGTGGCTGAATTCCTGAGTCTCCGACTTTCCGTCCTTGCCCTTGATTGCCGCCTTGACCCCGGATTTGCCGGCTTCCAGGCTCTCGACGCCCGACGAGACGTGGATCTTCATTCCCTGCTTGGTGAACTGCTTGTGAACGAAGGCGGAGACTTCCTCGTCCTCCACCGGCAGGATCCGGTCGAGCATTTCGACGATCGTCACGTCGCAGCCCATGTCCGAATAGAAGCTGGCGAACTCGACGCCGATCGCGCCCGAGCCGATGACGAGAAGCTTCGTCGGCATCTCCTTCGGCACCATGGCGTGGCGATAGGTCCAGATCCGCTCCCCGTCCGCCTTGGCGAAGGGCAGGTCCCGAGCGCGGGCGCCGGTCGCGACGATGATGTGCTTGGCGGCAAGCTCGGTGTCCTGACCCTCCTTGGTGACCTTGAGCCGGCCCTTCCCGGCGAGCGTCCCCTCGCCTTCCACCACAACGATCTTGTTCTTCTTCATCAGCCCCTTGACCCCGGCATTGAGCTGACCCGCGACCTTGCGGCTGCGGTCGACGATCTTGGCAAGGTCGAAGCCGACCATCTCGGCGGTGAGGCCGTAGTCCGAGGCGTGGGTGAGATAATGGTTGATCTCGGAGGTGCGCAGCAGCGCCTTGGTCGGGATGCAGCCCCAGTTGAGGCAGATGCCGCCCAGCTTCTCGCGCTCGACGATCGCCGTCTTGAGCCCGAGCTGGGCCGCACGGATGGCCGCGACATAGCCGCCGGGCCCGGAGCCTAGAACGATGAGATCGTAGGTGTCAGCCATGTTAGCTCCAGCTGTTTATCGAATGCCGCCGCTGGCACGGCGGTCGGACACGGTGGAATGATCGCCGTCAGCCACCGTAAAGTCCGATCGCCGAAATAACCCGCGACAGGACGAACAAGCCGACGAAGCCGATCAGGATGACCACCGCCCCGGTTCTGGCGGCGGAGCGCAGCCCCGGCACGGGCAGCGATACGAGGCCCAGCACCGTCAGACCCAATCCGACGGCGATGATTCCCAGCGGCACCAGTCCCGCCCATTGGGACGGCGCGGTGGCCATGCCCTGCGCCGTGGCGGCAAGAAAGCCGATACCGGCGGCGAGGAGCCCGGCCGCGACCGCCCCGATAGAAGCGCCGATCGCCGGCGCCGCCGGGCGGGCCGTGTCGATCATGCCAGCATCCCGATCGGGCTCTCGACCAGCTGCTTGAACACCTTCATCAGCCGTGCGCCGTCTGCGCCGTCGATGGCGCGATGGTCGAAGCTGCCCGTGGCGCTCATCACCGTCGCGATCTGAAGCGAATCGTCGATGACGTAGGGGCGCTTCTCGCCGGCGCCGATGGCCATGATCATGCCCTGGGGCGGATTGATGACCGCGTCGAACTGCTTGATCCCGTACATCCCCATGTTCGAAATGCTCGCGGTGCCCCCCTGATATTCGTGCGGTTGCAGTTTGCCCTCCTTGGCCCGGCCGGCGAGCTCGCTCATCTCCTTGGAGATCAGCGAGAGCGGTTTGGTGTCGGCACCGACGATGATCGGCGTGATCAGGCCGTTCGGGATCGACACCGCGACCGACACGTCGGCACGGCTATATTTGAATAGCTGGTCGCCGGAGATGGAGACGTTGCACTCAGGCACTTCCATCAAGGCCGCGGCGAGCGCCTTGATGAGCATGTCGTTGACGCTCAGCTTGACGCCGCGGCTTTCCAGGCCCTTGTTCAGCTCGGCCCGCAGCGAGAGCAGGGCGTCGAGCCGCACGTCGACGGTGAGGTAGATGTGGGGGATCGTCTGCTTCGCCTCCGTCAGCCGGCGGGCGATCGTCTTGCGCATGTTCGACAGCTTGACCGCTTCGTGCGGGATCTCCGTCTCGAAAGTGGCCGGAGCCACGGACGCCGGCCGCTCGGCGACCGGCGCCGCGGCAGGGGCCGGAGCGGCCCTGGCCGGCGCCTTGCCCGCGGCCGCCTCGATATCAGCCTTGACGATCCGGCCGCCCGGGCCTGAACCGGTGAGACCGGCAAGATCGATACCCTGAGCCTCGGCCAGGCGGCGCGCCAGCGGACTCGCCTTCACCCGCCCGCCGTCCTGGGCCTGCGGTGCGGCCGGCGCGGGCGCGGCCTTGGCCTCGGTCTGCGGCGGCGACGGCTCGGCCGCAGGCTTGGCCTCCTCGGCCGGCTGACCCGCTCCGGTCTCGCCGCCATCCTGGGCCACGGCCTTGCCGGCGGGGGCCTCCACGCTGGAGGCGTCCTCGCCCTCTTCCGCGATGAGCGCGATGACGGTGCCGACCTTCACTTCGTCAGTGCCTTCGGGAACGAGAATCTTCGCGATCGTGCCTTCGTCGATCGCTTCGAACTCCATGGTTGCCTTGTCGGTCTCGATCTCGGCCAGGATATCGCCGGAGGAGACGGTGTCCCCCTCCTTCACCAGCCATTTGGCGAGAGTCCCCTCCTCCATCGTCGGCGACAGAGCGGGCATCTTCAGTTCGATCGGCATGAAGGCGCATCCTCTAGAGCGCTATCCGGTCGGGCGGAATCCTCCGACGACTCGGATATCGCGACAAGACAAGTCATTCTGGAGCGGATCGCCACGCGAAGCGATCGCGATCCGCTCCAAAGAACCGCCAGCGTCCAAACAGCATCAGCCCCTTCATGGTCAAGACTTGCTTGGGCGATTGTTCTGTCGCACCGTCGTCGGGCGCCGGCACCTGCCCGGCGCGATGGGGAGGCACGAATGCGCGATCGCATCCGGATTGCCGCCCGCGGGAGGCCCAATGCGATCATATTTGGTGGTCATGGACGAGACCGAGGAGGCCCAGGCGGCGCTACGGTTCGCGGCCCGTCGAGCGGCGCGGATCGGCGCGGGCGTGGAAATCCTCGCTTTGATTCCGAAGCAGGAGTTCGTCCAATGGAGCGGCGTCCAGGCCGCGATGGAGGAGGAAGCCCGACTGCGCGCCGAGGCGATGCTCGTCCAGGCCTCGGGGGCCATCATCGAGGAAGCGGGAATCAAGCCGTCGATCACCGTGAAGCAGGGCGAGCCGATCAAGGCCGTCACCGCACTGCTCAAGGAACGGGACGATCTGCTGGCGCTGGTGCTCGCCGCGGCGAAGGAAGGCGGACCGGGGCCGCTGATCAGCCATTTCGCGGGATCGGTCGCCGGGAGCCTGCCCTGCCCGTTGATCATCGTCCCCGCCGGTCTGGACGACGAGGCGCTGAGCAAGCTCACCTGAACCCGGCGCCGGCGCCGGCGCCGCCCAAGACAATGTCCGCGCCGCCCGCGCGCAACGATCAGTTCCGGGCGGTCAGCCCCGCTCTCCCGCCGGCGGACGCGGAGGCGCCTGGGGACGTGGCCGCGGCTGGGGACGCGGCCGCGGCCGGACGTGGCGGCGCGCGCGCTGCCGTACCTCGACCACTTCCTCCGTCACTTCCTCGACATAGGTGGTTCCGCCCGACCAGACGGTCGTTTCGATGATGATCGGATAGGCGGCGCCGTAACCATAATAGCCATAGCCCTGGCCAGAATAGCCGTAGCCTGGACCGTAAACTGGCCCCGCGCAGGGCTGGGGCGGCGCGGGATGGCAGGCCGGAGGGGGATAGCCGGGCCCGGCCCCATAGGCATAGCCGCCCTCTTCGTGGCCGCCATAGGCGCCGTAATCCCATCCTTCTTCAGGCCCCGGCTGGGAACGCTCGACCCAGGCATAGTCCCGTTCATCGGGCCGCCATTCGCCGCGCCCGTAATAAGAGGGGATGCCGTCGTCCATCTCCCAGCGCTCGCCATATTCGTCCCAGTCGAGCCCGTAGCGTGTGTCTCGGACTCGCCCCTCCGGGTCGATCAGGTAGGCATCGTCATAATAACGCACCCAGCGCTGGTCGCGCGGGGGCGCTGGAAGATGGTAGAGCTGCCAGTTCTGGACGTGGAATTGCGGGCCGAACCAGAAGGGATGGACGAAGAAGCCCCTCTGCAGGCGGCGATGTTGAAAATTCCGACCGGGGTGGTGGAAGCGGCGTCCTTCGTGACCCACGGCGACATTGCCGGCATGCCGGACGCTGACGCCTGGACCCTGGCCCGGTTGAGCAGATGCGGCGGCCGGAACGGTGGCGATGCCGGCTACGAATGCGGTGAGGACGAGCCTGTTCATGCCGTTTCCCCTGAGCGATTTCGGCTCCCGGCACGGAGGCCCGGAGCCCTTGAAGGATCACTCTAGCGCCGGCGTGTAGGTCAGGCCACGCCGGCAAAGCGTTCAGAAAGCCGCTGTACCAATTCGACACAGCCGGCAACGTCCGCGTCGTCGAAGCGGGCGGGGCTGGGGCTGTCGAGATCGAGGACGCCGAGCAGCACGCCTTCGTGCAGGACGGGCACGACCAGCTCCGAGCGCGAGGCAGCGTCGCAGGCGATGTGGCCGGGGAAAGCGAGGACGTCCGCGACACATTGCGGCTCGAGGCTTGCAGCCGCGACCCCGCACACGCCCTTGCCGAACGGGATTCGGATGCACGCTGGCCGGCCCTGGAACGGGCCGAGCACCAGCTCGCCGCCGACATTGCGGTAAAAGCCCGCCCAGTTGAGGTCGGGCAGTGCCTCCCACAACAAGGCGGCGACATTGGCCATGTTGGCGATGGCGTCGGGCTCTCCTGCCGTGAGGGCTTCGGCGGCTTGGGTCAGCTGTCGGTAGAGCTCGGCCTTGTCGTCGGCGGCAATCCTGAAGTCGTACATCGTGGCTCCTTCGCGCTCCCCCTTGTGACGTCAAGGAACGCGTTCAATCCGGCCTTACCCTGCCGCGGCCCTGCTTCACGTTCGATCGCTGCTTCTTGGCGTCGACGCGTCTCGCTTTGGCAGCACGGCTCGGCTTGGTCTTGATTCTCTTCGCTTCCCGTACATGGGCGCGCGCAATCAGGTTCGCCAGCCTTGCGCGCGCTTCCTCGCGATTGGCTTCCTGGCTCCGGTGGGTTCGGGCGGTGATGACGATCTCGCCCGCGGCGGTCATCCGGCTTCCGGCCAGCGCTCTGAGCCGGGCATAGACCTCAGGCGAAAGGCCGAGCCTGAAAACGTCGCAGCGCAGTTGACAGGCGGTTGCCACCTTGTTGACGTTCTGGCCGCCAGGGCCGGAGGCCGCCAGAAAGCGTTCTTGCAGCGCATCCTCGGGTATCTCAAAGTCCGGCATCGTCGAATCCGGCTTCCGCGAAGGGGCGCGGCAGTGGCGCCCGCGCTTCGATTGCCGGCTTGGACTCGCGCGGCACGCGCAGTTCCAGCGCGTGGAGGAGCGTCGGCCCGACGCCGTCTCCATATACCGGGTCGCCCGCGACCGGACAGCCGAGGCCTGCGGCGGCATGGACGCGGATCTGATGGGTACGCCCGGTGCGCGGTCGGAATCGGACCAGCGCACGTTCCCCGATGCGGCCGATCACCGCATATTCCGTTTGTGCCGGCCGGCCACTCGGATCGGGCACCATCCGCCAGCCGCTTTCGGGACTGGAGATCTTGGTCAGGGCAAGTCCCACCACCCCATCCTCGGCGGCGGGAATCCCTTCCAGCACGGCGATATAGACCTTCTCGGCGCGGCCCTCCTCGAACGTGCGGGCGAAGCGCTTGTGGGCTTTCGGGTTGCGGGAGAGGAGCAGGCAGCCGGACGTGTCGCGGTCGAGCCGGTGGACCGGGGCGGGCGTCCGCAGGAAGCCGAGCCGAAGCTCGCCCAGCGCGTCCTCCAGGCTCTCGCGCGTCGCCGGCCCGGGATGGACGGAGAGGCCCGCCGGCTTGTCGATCACGATCGCCTCGGCGTCGACGAAGAGGATGCGATCGCGAATGTCATGCATGGATGGCCCGTGCCACGGCTGCGGCGCGCAGGCAAACGGGCGAGATCGGACGCCGCTTTTCGTTCATCAATTAATTCATGGAATTAAGACAGAATTAACCTTTTGCGTTCACATCTGTAAACGTTAATACGCCTCGAGGGGGCGCCCCCGATCGGCGGGCGAGCTTTCGCGACAGGAGGGCAGATTAGATGCGCGTGCTGCTGATCGAAGACGAGCCGACCACGGCCAAGGCCATTGAATTGATGCTCAGCACCGAGGGCTTCAACGTCTATACGACGGACCTCGGCGAGGAGGGCTTGGACCTCGGCAAGCTGTACGACTACGACATCATCTGCCTCGACCTGAACCTTCCCGACATGCATGGCTACGACGTGCTGAAGAAGCTTCGCACGGCCAAGGTCGGAACGCCCGTGCTGATCCTTTCCGGCGTCAGCGAGATGGATTCCAAGGTTCGCGCGTTGGGCTTCGGTGCCGACGACTATGTCACCAAGCCGTTCCACCGCGACGAGCTCATCGCCCGCATCCATGCCATCGTCCGCCGCTCCAAAGGGCATTCGCAGTCGGTGATCAAGACCGGCAAGCTCGCGGTCAATCTCGACGCCAAGACGGTCGAGGTCGATGGCGCCCGCGTGCACCTGACCGGCAAGGAATATGCGATGCTGGAGCTGCTCAGCCTGCGCAAGGGCACCACCCTCACCAAGGAGATGTTCCTCAATCATCTCTATGGCGGCATGGACGAGCCGGAGCTCAAGATCATCGACGTGTTCATCTGCAAGCTCCGCAAGAAATTGAGCCTGGCCTGCGGCGGCGAAAATTATATCGAGACGGTCTGGGGCCGCGGCTACGTGCTGCGCGAGCCCGACGAGGCCGAGGCCGCCCAGGTCGCCTGAATTCCACTCGAGGAAGCGCATGGAACCGGCGCCCGCGACCAGCGGGGGCCGGTTTCTTTTTCACCTGTCACCGCGGCCCCGGGATGTGCATGATGGCCCTGGCGGAATGCCGCCGGACGGATTGAGCATCAAGGGGGCCGATGGCCGCGCCGACCGCGTTCGATGAATTGTGGGGGACGAGCCGGGGTCGCAAGGCCAGGCCGGGCCTGGAGTCGCTCGCCGCCTGGCTCGCCGACCTACCGCCGGCCGAGCTCGACCGGCGCCAGCAGGCCGCGGAGGCGGCTTTTCGCAGCCTGGGCGTGACCTTCGCCGTCTATGGCGAGGAAGAATCGGCCGAGCGGATTATCCCGTTCGACATCATCCCGCGCGTCTTCACCGCGCGCGAATGGTCCGCTCTGGCGGAAGGCCTGGAGCAGCGGGTCAGGGCGATCAACGCCTTCCTCGGCGACATTTACGGGCCCCGCCGCATCCTCGCCGACGGCGCGATCCCGCCCGACATCGTGCTCGCCAACAGCCAGTTTTGTATTCCCTGCGCCGGTGCGCGCGCGCCGCACGGCGTCTTCGCCCACATCTGCGGCATCGATCTGGTGCGTACCGGCGCGGACGAATTCTGGGTGCTCGAGGACAATGCCCGCACCCCGTCGGGCGTCTCCTACATGCTGGAGAATCGAGAGGCGATGCTGCGCCTGTGTCCGGAGCTGTTCGAGATCTTGGACGTCGCGCCGGTCGATTCCTATCCCGAGATGTTGCGCGAAACGCTCCTGTCGGTGGCGCCCGACAAGGCCAAGGATCCGGTGGGCGTGCTGCTCACTCCGGGTCACCATAATTCGGCCTATTACGAGCACAGCTTCCTCGCCGACAATATGGGCATCGAGCTGGTCGAGGGGCGCGACCTGGTGGTGGACGATGGCGTCGTCTTCATGCGCACGATCGACGGGCCGGTCCGGGTCGACGTCATCTACCGGCGCATCGACGATGCCTTCCTGGACCCGCTCGTCTTCCGGCCGGATTCTCTGCTTGGGGTTCCGGGCCTGATGGCGGCCTATCTCGCGGGAAACGTCAGCCTGGTGAATGCGCCGGGCAGCGGCATCGCCGACGACAAGGCGATCTACAGCTACATGCCGGAGATCGTCCGTTACTATACCGGCGAGGAGCCCAAGCTGCACAATGTCGAGACGTGGCGGTGCCGAGAGCCGCAGGCGCTCAAATATACGCTCGACAATCTGGAGCAGCTGGTGGTCAAGCCGGTCGACGGCTCGGGCGGCTACGGCGTGATGGTCGGGCCGGCGGCGACCCGCGCGGAAATGGAGACGTTCCGTGCGGCGCTCAAGGCCGAGCCGCATCACTATATCGCGCAGCCGACCCTGGCGCTGTCGACCGTGCCGACCTTCACCGAACGCGGCATCGCCCCGCGCCACGTCGATTTCCGCCCATTCGTGCTGACCGGCGCCAACGGCGTTCGCACGGTGCCGGGCGGCCTCACCAGGGTGGCACTGCGCGAGGGATCGCTGGTCGTGAACTCGAGCCAGGGCGGTGGCACCAAGGACAGCTTCATCCTCGAGGGCGGCGCGGGGGGCGACGGGTGATGCTGTCGCGCACCGCCGCGCACCTCTACTGGATCGGACGCTTCATGGAGCGGGCGGAATTCGCCTGCCGTCTGGTCGAGGCGACGATTCGCCTCAGCGCTCTCGGCCACGATCCTCAGGGCGGACAGGCCTGGCGCAGCGCACTCAGCGTGGTCGGGGCCGAAGGCGCGTTCGGCGAGGAAAGCGAGCCGCTGACCCCGTTCAGCGCCCGGCGCTTTCTGACGCTCGACGACGAGAATCCCAGCTCGATCCGCTCCTGTCTCGCGGGCGCGCGCGACAATGCCCGGGCGGCGCGTACCGCCATCACCGTCGAGGTATGGCAGGCGATCAACCGGGCATGGCTCATCATCCGCGACCGCGCCAGCCCGGGCGGGGCGCAGGCAACGCTCAATCTCGTCGAGGAGCTCAAGGCCGAGATACGCGGCTTCGAAGGTGCGCTCGGCAGAATGCTGCGCACCGAAGGCAATTGGTTCATGCACCTTGGCTCGAGCATCGAGCGCGGCGACAACACGGCACGGCTCCTCGACGTCAAATATTATCTGCTGCTCCCGCCGGGCGAGGCGGTGGGCGGCACGCTAGACCGCGACCAGTGGACGACCATCCTGCAGATTGTCTCGGCCCGCACCGCTTATCGCCACCTCTATCAGGGGCCGCTCCAGCCCTGGCTGGTCGGCGATCTGCTGATCCTGCGGGGGGAAATGCCGCGATCGCTGACCGCCTCGGCCGAGGAGACGGTGACCCATCTCGGCGCCTTCGCCGCCCGGTCCGGGCGCCAGGGCGCGGCCGACCGGCGCGCGCGGCAGCGGCTGTCGCGGATGCAGGATCTTAACATCGAAACGATCATCCAGAACGGCCTGCACGAATGGCTGCAGGCCTACATCGCCGAGAATGCGGCGATCGACCGGGCCATCGCCGAACAGTTCCGGTTCGGGTAGGAACCAACCCGCCATGCGCCTGTCGGTCCACTACACCACCGCTTACCACTACAGCGAGCCGCCTCGGCGGATCATCCAGCTGCTTCGGATGGTGCCGGCGACTTTCGCCGGCCAGACCGTGCTCGACTGGCGCGTCAACGTCGATTGCGACGCGCGCCTGCGCAAGGCGCGGGACGGCTATGGCAACGCCACCCACATGCTCTATGTCGACCGGCCGGTGGAAAGCCTCGCCATCTCCGTCGAGGGATCGGTGCTCACCGACGACAAGGCCGGGCTCGTGCAGGGGCTGCCGCACGATCTGCCCCCGCCGGTCTTCCTGCGATCCACGCCGCTCACCAAGGCCGGCCCGGCGGTCGAACGGATTGCCGAAGCAACGGTGCAGAGCGCCGCCGGCACGCTGGACCGCCTTCATGCGCTCGCCGCCAACCTCCACCGAGACATTCGCTTCGATACGGAGGTGACAAGTATCGACACGAGCGCCGAGCAGGCCTGCGCCGCCGGCCATGGTGTCTGTCAGGATTTCGCGCACATCTTCATCGCCGTCGCGCGCCGATTGGGAATTCCGTCCCGCTACGTCTCGGGTCATTTGTTCCGACGCGACGGCCGGCACGTCCAGGAAGCCGGCCATGCCTGGGGCGAGGCTTGGGTCGACGATCTCGGCTGGACGGCCTTCGACCCGCTCAACGGCATCTGCACCGACGATGCCTATGTCCGCGTCGCCTGCGGTCTCGATTATCGCGACGCCGCGCCGGTGGCGGGCGCACGTTCGGGTGGCGGGGACGAGGAACTGAGGGTAGAGGTTCGTGTCAGCGAGGCCGCGCGCCAGGCCCAGGCGCAGTCGCAGAGCTGAGCCGTCACCGGGGGGAGCCGAGAGGAAGCATGACCTATTGCCTGGGAATGCTGCTCGATGCGGGGCTGATCATGATCGCCGACACCCGCACTAATGCCGGGGTCGACGACATTTCGACCTACCGCAAGCTCCACGTCCTGGCCGACGGGCCGGACCGTCGCATCTTCGCCGCCTCTGCCGGAAATCTCTCCACCACGCAGACGATCATCAGCCTGCTGCGCGAAGGAATCCCGAGCAACGAAGAGGGGACGCTTGCCCGGACGATCGCCGAGCCCAACTCGATGTTCCGCGCGGCACAGCTGGTCGGCGAAGCCGTGCAGCTCGCCAACGAGACGGTCGGCAGGGCGCTGCGGTCGATCAACATCAGCGCCGGCGCCTCGCTGCTGCTCGGTGGGCGGATCGGCAATGGACCGCCCGCGCTCTTCCTGATCTATTCGGCCGGCAACTTCATCGAATGCCGGCCCGACGTTCCCTTCTTCCAGATCGGGGAGCATAAATATGGGAGGCCGATCCTCGATCGGACGATCAGGTTGTCGACGCCATTGTCGGAAGCGATGAAGATCGGCTTCCTCTCGTTCGACGCTTCGATCCGGTCGAACCTGGCCATCGGCCTGCCGCTCGACCTGATGGTCATGCCTTCCGACGGACGGCCCCCGCTGACTCGCAGGATCGAGGCGGACGACCCCTATTTCGACGACCTGTCGGTACGCTGGGGAGACCTGCTCAGCCACGCCACCTCCGCCATTCCCGATCCCCCGTTCATGACAGAGCTGGACTGATCGGCGCGATGCGCGTCGACTCCGATTTCGAGGCGCTGCGGGCCTTCGGCCTCGGCTTTCCCGAGGCAAGCGAGGATTTTCCCTGGGGCCACACCGCCCTGAAGGTGCGCGGCAAGACCTTTGCCTGGCTGACCAAGGATGAAGGGAAGCTGGGACTGACCGTGAAGCTGCCGGTCAGCCGCGATTTCGCCTTGGTGTTCGATTTCGCCGAACCGGCCGGCTACGGCCTCGCCCGCTCCGGCTGGATCAGCTGCCGCCTCCCGTCGGGGGAGTCGGCGGACATCGACCTGCTCAAGCGGTGGATCGCCGAAAGCTATCGCGCTGTGGCGCCGAAGAAGCTGGCGACGCAGGTGGAAGACAGCTGAGCCGGCCTCAGATCACGACGAAGTCAGTGGCCGCCAAGGTCGGCGGATGGTTGTCCAGCATTGCGAACTGGATCGCAGCGCCGCCGCCTTCGCCGTCGGCGTCGTAGAGCAGGGCGCCGGTGACGGGGTTGTAGACGATCCGGTGGGCGGCCGTGCTCGCCGCGCTGCCGATCGCGCTCTTCACCCGATCCGCCCTTTCGCCTGCCAGCTCGATCACCTGGTCGCCGGCCTCGTCGACGACATAGGTATCGTTGCCGGTCCTCTACGCCAACGGCAGTTCCCGCTGCTCCGGATCGAACCGGCGCCACCCGCCCGGTCCCAGCTTCTCTAGGGGGCGGAAGCGCGACTTGTAGGCCATCCGCTTCGACTCCTCGACCCAATAGCCGAGATAGACATAAGGAAGGCCTGATCGTCCGGCCCGAACGATGTGGTCGAGGATGATGAAGGTGCCGAGGCCGTCTCGGCGATCGTCGTCGGGCTCGAAGAAGCTGTAGATCATCGACAGGCCGTCGGCCTGCTGGTCGGTCAGGCAGGCGCCGACCAGTCGGCCGGGCAGGCCGTCGGTCGAAGGCTCGCGATATTCGACGATATAGGTCTTCACCGGACTCTGCTCGACCATGTCCGAGAAGTCATGCTCGTCCATCTCGACCATGCCGCCGTCGGGATGGCGGGCGCGGAGGTAGCGCCGCAGCAGCTGGTACTGCTCCTCGGTGGCCCATGCCTTGCAGGCGGTCACCTCCAGGTCGGCATTGCGGCGAAGTACCTTGCGCTGGGTCGCGCTCGGCTGGAATTCCGAAGCGATCACCCGGACCGAGACGCAGGCCGTGCAATCGAAGCAGCTCGGGCGATAGGCGACGTTCTGGCTGCGGCGGAAGCCGATCCGCCCGAGCGCATCGTTGAGCTCGCCGGCATGAGGTCCGTTCAGCTCGGTGAACACCTTCCGCTCGGTCTTGCCGGCCAGATAGGGGCAAGGCGACGGAGTCGTCACGAAGAAACGGGGAAATCGAAACGGTGCGCTCAAGTCGACTCCAGCCGAAACAACATGGTTGCACGAATCTTTATGAGCCGTCCATGCAACGTTGGAAAGGCCGGTTTGTGCCCGGGCTCGGCTATGCGACGAGCCGTTCCGGGCTGGGACGAAGCGATGCCTCGTCCCTAATCTCGCCTCGCCTCCCCGGTCAGTCGACCGGGACGGGATGGACGTCGAACCCTTCGGCCCGAAGCGATCCGATCAGCCGCACGATCTGCTCCGCGTCGCGCGCCTCGCATTCGACGTCGATCGCCGCATCCTTGGCCGGAAGGGTCGTGAAGATGCGCTGGTGCGAAACCTCGACGATGTTGACCTGGTGTTCGCTGAACAGCTTGATGACCGCGTGCAGGGCGCCCGGCCGGTCCTGAAGCTGGATCCTGAGCCGCGTCATCCGCCCGGAACGGGCGAGGTCGCGAAGCAGCACGTTGGCGAGCAGGTGCGGATCGATATTGCCGCCGGTGAGGACGAGACCGATCGTGCGCCCGGCGAACCTTTCGGGACGGGAGAGCAGGGCCGCCAGCCCGGCCGCGCCGGCGCCTTCGACGACGGTCTTCTCCGCCTGCACCAAAAGGCTGATCGCGCTCTCGATGTCACGCTCCGGCATCAGCAAAATGTCGTCGACGATGTGATTGATGATGCCGGAGGTGAGCAGGCCCGGCGCCTTCACGGCTATTCCTTCCGCGATCGTGTCCCCGGCGCACGGAAGGTTCTGGCGGGTGAACTTGGCGAACATGCTCGGGTAGAGCTCGGCCTGGACGCCGATCACCTCTATGCCGGGCTTGAGCGACTTGGCCGCGGTGCCGATCCCCGCGATCAGCCCGCCCCCGCCGATCGGAACGACCAAGGTGTCCAGATCCGGCGCATCGGCGAGCAGCTCCAGCGCGACCGTGCCCTGGCCGGCGATCACGTCGAGATCGTCGAACGGATGGATGAAGGCCAGGCCTCTTTCGTCCGCAAGGCGCAGGGCCTCGGCATTCGCCTCGTCGAACATCTCGCCGTGCAGCACGACTTCGGCACCGTGGCCTTCGGTCTGACTGACTTTCACGATCGGCGTTGGCCGCGGCATCACGATCACCACCGGCACGCCGAGCCGCCGGGCGTGATAGGCGACCGCCTGCGAATGATTGCCGGCCGAAGCGGCGATGACCCCGCGGGCGCGCGTCGCCTCGTCCAGCAGCAGCAGCTTGTTGAGCGCGCCGCGTTCCTTGTACGCGCCGGTATGCTGCATCGTCTCGAACTTGACCCACACTTTCGCGCCGAGCCGCTGGGACAAGGATCCGCTCATCACGGTCGGGGTACGGATCACCGCGCCCTCGATGCGCCGCGCGGCGGCCTCGATATCGGCAAGGCCGATCGGCAAGGCGGAAGAGTGGGCCGGGGTCGCCATGGTGCCGCGGTCTAGACCATCTGGCGCGGCAGGCAAACAAGCCTTATCGCCCGGGCTTATGGCACGTATCGCATTTCTCGGACTCGGGGTCATGGGCGCACCCATGGCCCGCCATCTGGCCGCGGCCGGGCACAGCCTCACCGTCTACAATCGCAGCCCCGCGAAGGCGCGGGAGTGGGTCGACCGGCATGGCGGCGCCTCTGCCGGCAGCGCCGCCGAAGCCGCCGACGGCGCCGATGCGGTGATCGCCTGCGTCGGCGCGGACCGGGATGTCGAAGAGGTGACGACCGGCCCCCGCGGCGCATTCGAGGCAATGGCCGAAGGGGCGCTGTTCGTCGACCATACCACCGCCTCTGCCCGCCTTGCGCGCAGATTGGCGGAAGAAGGCGAAGGCCGCGGGCTCCGGGTCGTCGACGCCCCCGTCTCGGGCGGGCAGGCGGGTGCCGAGAAAGGCGCGCTGGCGGTGATGTGCGGCGGCAGCGAAAGCGCGGTCGCGGCGGCGCGACCGCTGATGGAGGCCTATTCCGCGCGGATCGTTCATGTGGGCCCGGCCGGCCACGGGCAGCTCACCAAGATGGTCAACCAGATCTGCATCGCCGGGGTGGTCCAGGGCCTCGCCGAGGCGATTCATTTCGCCAAGGCCGCCGGCCTGGATACGGCCAAGGCGTTCGAAGCCGTCTCGGGCGGCGCGGCGCAGAGCTGGCAGATGGTCAACCGCTGGGAGACGATGGAGCGCGGCGAGTTCGATTTCGGCTTCGCCGTGGACTGGATGCGCAAGGATCTCGGCCTGACCCTGGAGGAAGCCCGGGCCAACGGATCGCGCCTTCCGGTCACGGCCCTGGTCGATCAATTCTATGCCGACCTGCAGGCGATGGGCGCCGGACGGCAGGATACCAGTTCGCTGATCAGGAGATTGGAACCTTGAAGAACGCCGTCCTTCGCCCCTTCGCGGCGTTCCTTACCGCCTTCGCTCTCCTCCTCGCCGCCCCTGCATTTGCCGACGCACTGGTCGATAATGTCAACGGCTACACCCTTCGCGAGGACGGGCGGCTGCACCGCTTCACGGGAATGGTGATCGACGATGAAGGGCGCGTGAAGCAGCTCCTCTCCCGCCGCGACCGCCGGCCGGAACGGCCGCGATACCTGCTGGACGGCCGCGGTCGCACGCTGATCCCCGGTCTGATCGACGCACACGGCCATGTCATGGGGCTCGGCATGGGCGCCCTCCAGCTCGATCTCTCCGACACCAACTCGCTCGAGGAGGCGCAGCGCCGCATCGCCGAATACGCTGCCGCCAACCCGTCCCCGCGCTGGATCGTCGGCCGCGGCTGGAACCAGGAGCGCTGGGGGCTCGGCCGCTTTCCCACCGCCGCCGAGCTCGACGCCGCCGCGGGTGGGCGTCCGGTCTGGCTGGAACGGGTCGACGGCCATGCCGGCTGGGCGAGCAGCGCGGCGATGCGCGAGGCGGGAATCACGGCTGCGTCCGAGGCGCCCGCCGGCGGCCGCATCGAACGGGTCGGGGGCGCCGCCGACGGCGCCCCCAGCGGCGTCTTCGTCGACGCGGCGATGGCCCTGGTCGAGCAGGCCGTGCCGCCGCCCTTGCCGGTGCAGCGCGACCGGGCTTTCGCCCGGGCGCAGGAGATATTGCTGTCGAACGGCCTGACCGCCGTCGCCGACATGGGCACCGGCGCCGACGACTGGAACGCGATCAGGCGTGCCGGGGATGAGGGCCGGCTCCACATGCGTATCCTTTCCTATGCCTCCGGAATCGACGACCTCGTGTCGGTCGCCGGCGTCCGGCCGACCCCCTGGCTCTATGACGGACGCCTCAGGATGGTGGGCGTGAAACTCTATCTGGACGGCGCTCTGGGGTCGCGCGGCGCCTGGCTGAAGCAGCCCTATCGCGACGCGCCGGACGAGCGCGGCCTTCCGCTGGTCAGCGATACGGTGCTCAAGAATCTGATGAGCCGGGCGGCAATGGATCGGTTCCAGGTCGCGGTGCATGCGATCGGGGATGCCGCCAACGCCGAACTGCTCGCCGCGATCGAGGATCTCTCCCACACTTACGAGGGAGACCGGCGCTGGCGGATCGAGCATGCCCAGATCATCGACCCGGCCGATCTGCCCCGCTTCGCCCGCAACGGCATCATCGCCTCGATGCAGCCGGTCCACCAGACCAGTGACATGCGGATGGCCGAGGCGCGGATGGGGCTCGACCGGCTGCAGGGCGCCTATGCCTGGCGCAGCATGATCGATGCCGACGTGCCCCTCGCCTTCGGATCCGATTTTCCGGTCGAGAATCCCAATCCCTTCCACGGCCTCGCCGCGGCGATCAGCCGCGAGGACGCCAATGGCCAGCCGCCCGGAGGATGGCTGCCCCAGCAGCGGCTGACCCTCGAGCAGGCGTTCGACGCCTTCACCCGCGGTGCCGCCTTTGCCGGTTTCGCCGAGGACCGGATCGGCACGCTCGAGCCAGGACGGATGGCCGACTTCCTCTTCATCGACCGCGATATTTTCGAGCTCGCCGACCAGCGCCAGATACGCGAGACGCAGGTGCTCGAGACCTGGCTTGCGGGCCGGAAGGTGTGGGAACGGGACTAGGCGCCCGTTCCAGAATCTGTTTCCCCGCGGAAGCCGGGAATCCGGAACGGATTGCGTAGCCGGGCTCTCCGACGGCGGAACGCGCTTCACGCGCTCAACGACGTCACCCGTCCGACGGTGAGGATCTGCGGCAGGATCTCCGCCTCGCCTCCCGGCGCGTAATAGAGGTAGAGCGGCACGCCGGATCGGCCGTGGCTCTCGAGGAAGCGGCCGATGGCGGCGTCGCCCCGCGTCCAGTCGCCGACCAGGACTCGTACCCCCCGCTGCCGGAAAGCCGCTGCGACCTCGGCCTGGTCGAGGACGGCGCGCTCGTTCACCTTGCAGGTGAGGCACCAGTCTGCGGTGAAATAGACGAAGACCGGGCTCCCCGCCGCCCTCAGCTCGGCCAGGCGCGCCTCGCTGAACGGCTCGCTGGCAAGGCCGCCCTCGGCCATTACGGGCCCCGCTTCCACGGTTCGCACGAACGGCAGAGGGGCAAGCACCGCAATGAGGATCATGGCGAGCGGCAGCCAGGCGCGCGCCCGGTCCTGCCGCCGGCCGAGCCACCACAAAGCGAGCCCGAGCACCAGCGCGGCGGCGAGGCCGAGCGCCATGCCGTCGACGCCGCTCTGGCGGCCGAGGATCCAGGCCAGGCCCAGAGCCGTCAGGAACATCGGCACCGACAGGATCCGCTGGAAGCGCTCCATCCACGCGCCGGGCTTCGGCAGTCTCCGGCGCAAGGCAGGCACGAATCCGAGCAGGAGGAAGGGCAGAGCCAGGCCGAGCCCGAGGCCGGCGAAAACGGCGAGCGCCGCCCAGGTCGGCAATACGAGTGCCGCACCCAGCGCGAAACCCAGGAACGGCCCCGTGCAGGGCGTGGCAACGAAGGCGGCGAGCGCCCCGGTGAAGAAGGCGCCGCGGACGCCGCCGCCGCGCGCCAGGCCGTGGCCGCCGGCGATCGTGGGCAAGGCGAACAGCCCGGCCAGGTTCAGCGCGACCGCCGTCACCAGCAGGAGAAGCAGCAGGATCACGCGCGGATCCTGGAGCTGGAACGCCCAGCCCACCATCGCTCCCCCGGCACGCAGGGCGAGCAGCAGGCCACCGAGCAGGAGACAGATGGCGATGACGCCGCCGGCATAAGCCAGCGCCTCGCGGCGGGCGGCTGCCTCGGTCTCGCCCGCCCGGACGAGACTCAGCGCCTTGAGGCTCAGGATCGGGAAGACGCAGGGCATGACGTTCAGCAGCAACCCGCCGGCGAGGGCGCCGAGCAAGGCGAGGAGGATCGCCGGCCCGCCATCCTGCCCCGGCTCGGCCGGGGTGGTGATCGGAACCCCGGCAGCGGGCACGTCGCCGCGCTGCGCGGTCAGCGCCAGGCCGATCCCGTCGCTCGTCTCGAGCACGCCTTCGATCGACTGGATCGAAGCCGCCTGGCGGCCGACGTCGGTCTCGACGATGAGCAGGTCGCCGTTGCGCGACAGGCTCTGCGGCGCCGCGTGGCTCAGCGCCCCCAGGGTGAGCGGATAGAAATGGGGTTGGTCGAGCCGGGCCGCCGCGGGCAAAGGCACGGCGAGGCGCAGGCGCCCCCCTTCGATCGCGAAACGAGCCTCGGCGCCGAGCGGCCGCGGCAGGGCTTGCCGGTAGCGCGAGAAGGCTGGGTCGGCCTGCCCCGGCGCGCCGATACGGAGTTGCGTCGAGACCGTCGCCGTCTCGGGAACGCACAACTGGTCGGTACAGACGAGGTAATCGAGGCGCGCCTGCACCGGGACGGTATCACCGGCGGCGGCATTTTCCGGCACCTGCACCGTGGCCAGGAGCGCATAGTCCCGCTCGTACACATAGTTCATCAGCCCGAGCAAAGTCAGGCGATCGGGCACCGGATAAAGGAGCGGCCCTGCCGTCCAGCCCGCCGGCAGGCGCCATTCTGCGCGCGGCGAGTCCCCGGCGTCGCCGGGATTGAGCCAATAGCCGTGCCAGCCGGGTTCCGGCCGCATGACGAAGGCGAGCATGGCTTCGCTTCCGGGCACTACCGTCTCGGTCTCGGCCTCGAGCGAGACTTGCATTCGATTCTGCGCCTGCGCCGGAAGCGAGCACAGCAACGAAACGAGGAAAAGCAGCAGGGCCCCGGCGCGATTCATGCGCGCGCTATAGCAGCCCGTCACTTTCAAAGGAGGGTGTTCGGATCAGCGCCGTTCCAGCAGCACGATCTGCGGATCGAGGCTGTTGCCCTCGAGGCGGATATCCTCGCCGCTCGAATCGGCGACGAAGGCGGTGCGGCGCCGGAGGCCGGGCACGAGCCTGGCTTCATTGTCGGTGATCGAAAGCCCGGCCGAGCTGTTCTCGGCACCTTCGGGCGCGACCGAGATGAAGGCGCTGTAATTCTCCTTGTCGGCGCCCTGAACGAACAGGTTGCCGGCGATTGCCCCGGTCGCGCCGTGGGAGAGGTCGACCATATAGTTGGTCGCCCGCCCGGCGCTGTCGTCGAAGCTCGATTCGGTCAGTTCGATCCGGGTGCCGCGGCTCTTGAGATAATGGCCACCGGTACCGCGCTCGAACCGGCTGCGCGAGACGATCAGCGCACCGCTTCCGCTGTTGTAGATTCCATGCGAACAGCCCTGGTCCTCAGGACAGCGGCCGAGGCCGGAGAAGGTGGATCGCTCGATCCGGATTGTGCCCTGATGATCGAGCGCGACGAGGATCCCGTTCTCGCCGTTGCGGAAAAGGGATTCGCGCACGGTAAGATCGCCGGACTCGAGCCGGATCCCGGCCCCGTTCGCGTCCGGCACGCGAATATTCTGAAAGACGATCCCCTCCACCTGCGCCGCCCGGCCGCCGAGCACCAGCGCGGCTTTTCCTTCGCAGGCGAGGCCGTCGAAGAGAACGGTACCCGGGTCGCGCGCCACGAACGCGATCCGGCCGCCACGCTGCACGGCGCATTGCCGGTATCGGCCCGGAGCGATGAGGATCGTGCCCTGGCCGTCCCCGATCGAATCGACCGCATCGCCGAGCGAACCGAACGCCTCCCCGCTCTCCTGGACGACGAAAGGCGCTGCCGCCGGCTGCGCCGAGATGGGCGCCGCAATGATGATCAGGCAGGCGATCAAGGTGGTGATGACGATCCGGGTCATGCCGTGCATGTCGCGTCCGACAGCGCCGGAGTCGATGCCGGAAGAGGGTTAATCCGGCGCTGCCCCAGGACGGGACGATCATCGGCCTGACGGTTAGGACAGGCGTAGGGCCGGCTACCACCAGGATCCAGGACAATGGCCCGGACCTTTCATCGGTCCGACGTGCGTGTACCCAGTTGTCGGAGACCGGGAGCCCCGACCGCCACTAGTCCAGGTTCGGCCGCAGCCAGCGCTCGGCTTCCTCGACCGAGACTCCGCGGCGCTGAGCATAATCTTCCAGCTGGTCGCGGCCGATCCGCGCGACCCCGAAATACTGGCTGTCGCGATGCGCAAAATAGAAGCCGGACACGGCGGAGGTCGGCAGCATCGCGAAATTGTCCGTGAGGGTCACCCCGGCCGGCTCGCCTCCAAGCATCCGGAACAGCGCCGGCTTGAGGCTGTGGTCCGGACAGGCGGGATAGCCAGGCGCCGGCCGGATACCGGTATATTTCTCCCGGATCAGCTGCTCATTGGTGAAATGCTCGTCCGGCGCATAGCCCCAGATGCTGTCGCGGACATGGGCGTGCAGCACCTCGGCGAAGCTCTCGGCGAGCCGGTCGGCGAGCGCCTTCAGCAGGATGTCCGAATAATCGTCATTCTCGGCCTTGAACTGCGCCAGATGCGGATCGAGCCCGTGAATGGCGACCGCGAAGCCCCCGATCCAGTCCTCGCCGTCAGGATCGATGAAGTCGGCCAGGCACATATTCGCCCGCCCTTCCCTCTTCTTCACCTGCTGGCGAAGGAAAGGCAGGCGGGTCCAGTCGTTGCCGGCCAGGACGAGCACGTCGTCGCCTTCGCGCCGGCAGCGCCACAGCCCGACCGTGCCCTTCGGGACCACCCAATGCTCCGCGATCATCCGGTCGAGCATCGCCTCGGCGTCCCTGAACAGCGAACGCGCGCTCTCGCCGACCACCGGATCGTCGAGGATGGCGGGATAATTGCCGGCAAGCTCCCAGGCGCGGAAGAATGGCGTCCAGTCGATCTGCGCACGCAGTTCGCGAAGAGGCCACTCGCCGAAATTGTGCACGCCCGGACGCTCCGGCGGACGCGCCTTGCCTTCCGGATCGAAGACGAATCCGTTGGCCCGCGCTTCGGCAAGGCCGGACAGCACGTTCTGTCCCGCGCGCGCTCGTGCCGTCCGGATGTCTTCATAATCCTGGCGCGTCCGCTCGACGAGCGGCACGCGCTGGGTGTCCGACACCAGCGAGGAAGCGACGCCGACGGCGCGGCTGGCGTCGAGGACGTGGATGACGGGCCCTTCATAAGCCGGCTCGATGCGCAGGGCGGTGTGGACCTTGCTCGTGGTCGCCCCGCCGATCAGCAGAGGCAAGGTAAGGTTCTCGCGCTGCATCTCGGTCGCGACCGTCACCATCTCGTCGAGCGAGGGGGTGATCAGGCCGGAAAGCCCGATCATGTCGGCCTTGTTGTCGTTGGCGGCCTTGAGGATGTCCTGCCAGGGCACCATCACGCCGAGATCGACTACCTCGAAGCCGTTGCACTGCAGCACGACTCCGACGATGTTCTTGCCGATATCGTGAACGTCGCCCTTGACGGTGGCCATGACGATCCGTCCCTTGCCCTGGGTGGACCCATTCAGTTCCTTCTCGGCCTCGATGAAGGGGATGAGGTGGGCGACGGCCTTCTTCATCACTCGCGCCGACTTGACCACCTGAGGCAGGAACATCTTGCCCGATCCGAACAGGTCGCCGACCACGTTCATGCCGTCCATCAGCGGCCCCTCGATCACCTCGATGGGGCGGGCGGCGATCAGCCGGGCCTCCTCGGCATCCTCGACCACGTGCGAGTCGATGCCCTTGACCAAAGCGTGCTCGAGCCGCTTCGCCACGGGCCAGCCGCGCCACTCGGCCTCTTCCTTCTCGCGCGCCGGATCGCTGCCGTGAAATTTCTCGGCTAGCGTCACCAGCCGCTCGGTGGCGTCCCCCCCGGCCTTTGGGCGCCGGTCGAGGATGACGTCCTCGCAGGCCTCGCGCAGCTCGGGGTCGATCGCGTCGTAGACATCGAGCTGCCCGGCATTGACGATCGCCATGTCCAGCCCGGCCGGGATCGCGTGATAGAGGAAGATCGAGTGCATGGCCCGGCGCACCGGCTCGTTGCCGCGGAACGAGAAACTGAGGTTCGAAAGGCCGCCCGACAGGTGGACATGGGGGCAACGCGCCTTGATCTCCCGACAGGCCTCGATGAAGTCGAGCGCGTAGCGACGATGCTCGTCGATCCCGGTGGCGACGGCGAAGATGTTCGGATCGAAGATGATGTCCTCGGGCGGAAAGCCCTCGGCGACGAGCAGCTTGTAGGCGCGCTCGCAAATCTCGACCTTGCGCGCCTTCGTATCCGCCTGGCCGGTCTCGTCGAAGGCCATGACGACCACGGCCGCGCCATAGTCGCGGACCTTTCGGGCGAGGCGCAGGAACTCCTGCTCCCCTTCCTTCATGCTGATCGAATTGACGATCGGCTTGCCCGAGACGCACTTGAGGCCCGCCTCGATCACCGACCATTTCGAGCTGTCTATCATGATCGGCACGCGGGCAATGTCGGGCTCGGCGGCGATCAGCTTCAGGAAGGTGGTCATGGCCTCCTCGGCGTCGAGCAGGCCTTCGTCCATGTTGACGTCGATCACCTGGGCGCCGTTCTCGACCTGCTGGCGCGCTACCTCCACCGCGGCGGCATAGTCGCCGGCCATGATCAGTTTCTTGAACTTGGCCGATCCGGTGACGTTGGTGCGCTCGCCGATATTGACGAAGGTGGCCGAGGAAAGAGCCGGCGACGGCTCCGCGAAATCGTTCGGTTCGATATTGGCGGTCGTGGCCATGGGATGTGGAAAATTCCTGAAGGTTCCGGTGGAGTGGAGCGGACCGCCCGATCAGGCGGCGAGGATCATCGGCTCGATGCCGGCGAGCATGGTGCGGCGCTCGGGTGTCGGAATCGTGCGCGGCGCATGATTCTTCAGCACTTCCGCGATCGCCCGGATATGCTCGGGCGTGGTCCCGCAGCAGCCGCCGACGATGTTGACGATCCCTTGCTCGGCCCAGCTCCTCACCTGGGCTGCGGTCGTCTCGGCGACTTCGTCATACTCGCCCAGGTCGTTGGGCAGGCCGGCATTGGGATAGGCCATCACCAAAGTGTCGGCGATCCCCGACAGCGCAGCGACGTGGGCTCGAAGCTGGGCCGCGCCGAACGAGCAGTTGAGGCCGACGGTGAGCGGCCGCGCATGACGCACGGAGGCCCAGAAGGCCTCGATCGAATGGCCAGAGAGATTGCGCCCGGACAGATCCGTGATCGTCATCGACAGCATGATCGGCAAATCGCGGCCGAGCGATGCCCCGGCCCGATGCGCCGCGTGAACCGCCGCCTTGGCGTTCAGCGTGTCGAACACGGTCTCGATCAGGACGAAATCGGCGCCGCCTTCGACCAGCGCCTCGATCTGCTCGACATAGACGTCCGAGACGGTGTCGAAATCGACTTCGCGATAGCCGGGATCGTTGACGTTCGGAGACAAAGAGAGGGTCTTGTTCGTCGGCCCGAGCGCGCCCGCGACCCAGCGGCGGCGGCCGTCGCGCGCCTCGGCCTCCTCGGCCACTTCGCGGATGATGCGGGCGGCGGCGCGGTTGATGTCGGCGACGAGGGACTCGGCGCCGTAATCGGCCTGGCTGATGCGATTGGCGTTGAAACTGTTGGTCGCCAATATATCGGCGCCGGCGTCGGCGAAGCTGCGGGCGATCTCGCGCACGGTCTCGGGCCGCGTGAGGTTCAGAAGGTCGTTATTGCCCTTCTGGTCGCGGTCCAGCCCTAGCGTGCCTCGATATTCGGACTCGTTCAGCCGCCGACGCTGGATCTCGGTACCATAAGCGCCATCCTTGACCAGGATCCGGCGGGCGGCTTCAGCCCTGAGCTGCTCGGCGGCTGTCATGATTCTCGCTCCCTAGGATACGTGGGCGAAGGCCGAGCAGATGGCATATCGCGTAGCTCAGCTCGGCACGGTTCAACGTGAAGAAATGAAAGTGGCGCACGCCGCCGGCATAGAGCTGCGCGCACAATTCGGCAGCGACGGTCGCCGCCACCAATTGTCGGGCGGCCGGCAGATCGTCCAGCCCCTCGAACAGCCGATCCATCCAGAGCGGGATCCCGGCACCGCAGGCGGAGGCGAACTTGCGGGTCTGCGCCACATTGGAGACCGGGAGAATCCCCGGGACGATCTCCGCCTCGATACCCATCGCCGCCGCGACGTCCCGAAAGCGAAGGAAGGCGTCCGGCGAGAAGAAGAATTGGGTGATCGCCCGGTCGGCACCGGCGTCGAACTTGCGCTTCAGATTGTCGAGATCGGCGCGCTTGGTGATCGATTCGGGGTGCGTCTCCGGATAGGCCGCAACCGAAATCTCGAACGGCGCCACGGCCTTCAGGCCAGCCACCAGTTCGGCGGCGCTGGCATAGCCGCCCGGCACCGGCTCGAAGCGCCCGCCCGGCTCTGCAGGGTCGCCGCGCAGGGCGACGACGTGCCGGACTCCGGCTTCCCAATAAGCGCGGGCGACCTCGTCTATTTCCTCTCGCGTGGCGCCGACGCAGGTCAGGTGGGCGGCTGGCGTGAGGTCGGTCTCGCGCACCAGCCGCTCGACCGTGGCGTGGGTGCGTTCACGGGTGGAGCCGCCGGCGCCGTAGGTGACGGAGACGAAGCGTGGGCGGAGCGGCGCCAGCGTTTCGATCGAATCCCAGAGCGTAGCCTCCATCTTGTCCGTCTTCGGCGGGAAGAATTCGAAGCTCACCTCGATATCTCCGGCCGCATCCTCGAACATGGCCTTGCCGAACGGCGAGAGGGGATAAGCGACAGGGCTCATGCGACCACCTTCAGACGGGATGACGGGCGCACGCCCAGCCACAGTGTGACGGTAAGCTCGCCGCCCTCGAGATGCTCGACGACCCGGCCTTCGAGGCCCGCTTCGGAGAAATATTTGAGCACCGCCTCGTCCGCGAAGCCGAGGCGGACATGGGCGTCGCGGCTGCGCAGGTCCTCACGCTCGTGCGGAGCGAAATCCACGACCAGCAGCCGCCCGCCCGGACCGATGACGCGGGCCGCCTCGGCGATCGCGGCGGCCGGATTCTGCGCATAATGCAGCACCTGGTGGAGGATCACCGTGTCCGACGATCCGCTCGGCAACGGCAGCGCATACATGTCGCCCTGGCGCAGCTCGACCGCCTCGAGACCGGCCTGCGCCAGCTTCACGCGGGCGAGCCGGAGCATTTCGGGCGAGCGGTCGATGCCGAGCGACTGGGTGGCGGCCGGCCCGAACAGCTCGATCATGCGTCCCGTGCCGGTACCGATGTCCGCCAGTCGGCCGATAGGCTGGTCGCCGAGTGCCCGGGCGATCGCCGCTTCGACCTCGCTCTCGGCGACGTGGAGCGATCGCAGCGCATCCCACTCCTCGGCATGGCCGGCAAAGTAGCGTTCGGCCGCCGCGGCGCGATCGGCACGGACCGCCGCAAGACGGGCGGCATCCGCCGCGAACCAGGGATTCTCTCCATGGGTGCCGGCCCAGTCGTCCAGCAAGGCGAAAAGCGGCTCGACCAGGGCCGACGCACCGAGGCTGACGAAGACCCAGCTGCCTTCCTTGCGCCGCTCGGCGAGCCCCGCATCGATCAGGATCTTAACGTGGCGGGAGACGCGTGGCTGGCTCTGTCCCAGGACCTGGGCGACCTCTCCGACCGAAAGCTCCATGGCCCGCAACAGCATCAGGATGCGCAACCGGGTCGGATCCGCCAGCGAGGCGAAGATCTTGGAGGCGGGAATCATATATGCGGATATAAAGATATCTTTATATGCGTCAAGTAAGTCCCGCAATATTGCTTCAGATACGTGAAAACCATGTTTTCACAAGAAGATGCAGGGGCTGTCCCGCTTTGCCAACCGTAGCGGTAGAGATACGCTGGACAGCAGCGGCGGCTTCCCATAAAACGGCCGCTTCGTCGTCTGCCGGGGGACGGGTCCACAGGCTCGTTCGGCGCGGCGAAGAATGAATGATTCTCCTCGCAACTATGAAGGAAACTCACGTGAAGAAGATTGCTCTCGCTCTCGTCGCCGCCTCGGCCTTCGGCCTGGCTGCC
>NZ_SBFF01000001.1:661662-670193 GCF_004151485.1 Sphingosinicella sp. CPCC 101087
TGGCGCCACCGAGACCAACGAAGCGACCGACACCAACATGGAAGCCACGGCCAACGAAGCCGAGACGGACGTCCTGAACGCCGAGGAAGCCGCCGATCAGGCGCTCGACGATCTGGGCAACGCCGTCGAGAACACCGGTGAGGTGGTCGAGAACCTGACCGAGGATGCTGGCAACGCGGTCGAAAACACCGCCGAGTAAGCTTCTTCACCGAAAGTCGGTTGGGGGCCGTGCGCCGAGGCGCGCGGCCCCTTTTTCATGCCTGATTCCGGAGCGTGCGCCTTGCAACGTCGGTTTCGGCTTCCGCCCCCCGGTCGGTGAAGATGCTCCGTCTTCCTCGTCATTCCCCTGGCCCGTCGAGCTCGCCGGATCGGCGATCCCGGCCGTCGAGAACGGTCTTCACTGATCTGCGCGATTCCGTTCCGCCGGGAAAGCGGCTAGATGCGGAAGCGAGGAGGACGCCCGAATGAACAAGAGACTCACACTCCCCGCCCTCGCGGCTTTCGCCTTGCTTTCCGCCTGCGGGAACGAGGAAGGGCGCGGCGGCCTTACGGCGGACGAGGAGCGGCAGCTCGACAATGCCGCCGCCATGCTCGACGACAATATGATCGACGTCTCGCCGGACAGCCTGGTCGCGAACGAGGCCGAGCTCGACGCGATGGAAGCCGAGAGCGGCATGGACGAGGCGAACGGGGCCAACGCTCAGGAGTGATCGCATCGAAGGCGCTCGGGCGTGATTGGACCGAAGGAAGGGCCGGGGTTGCCCCCGGCCCTTCTCTTTGCCTTCGGGTGCCGGAGTTAGAAGCCATGCCGCCGCCGCCCGGCCCCGCCGGGGCCGGCTTGTCCTCGGGCAGCGCGCGAGCGCGCGGCGAACGATGTCGATGCCGCGCTTGCCGCCTTATTCGCAGCGCATCTCGGGCCGGTACACCTGCATGGCATTGGTGCCGGAATTGCCGCCCAGCGTGATCCCGCCGCCGGGCAGGAAGATCCGGCCGCCGATCACCGCGCTGCCCTTGAGCCCGTGGACCGCGATGGGGAGGTCCGGCAGCCTGGTCCAGCGGTCGGCGCGGGGATCGTAGCCATAAGTGGTGGGCGTCAGGCCCAGCACGTGGGTTCGTTCGCCCTCGCCGCCGAAGACGAAGAGGCAGCCGGCATGGACCGCCGCCGTGATGCCGCCGCGCGGCGCCGGAAGCGGTGCGCCCCGGGTCCAGCGGCGGGTCGCCGGATCGTAGATCTCGACCGCGTCGACGCGCTCGGCCATGGCGCCCGGGCCGGTGCGTCCGCCGGCGACGATGATCCGCCCGTTGAGCGCGGCCATGGCCAGGTGGTTCCGCTGCGTCGGCAGATCCGGAAGCCTTTCCCAGCGGTCGGTCGCCGGATCGTAGACTTCGAAGGCGGAGCCGCCGGGCGGGCGGCCGCCGGCCACGTAGATCCTGCCGTCGATCACCGCCGAGCCGCCGCCGCTCCTCGGTGTCGGCATCGGCGCACGCTGGACCCAGCCGCCGATCGCCGGATCGTGCATCCAGACGTGATTCACGAAGATTTCCGGCCGCCCGGTGCTCGCGCCATCGATCTCCCCGCCGATTACATAGAGCCTGCCGTCGACCGCCTTGGCCATGACGTGGTGGATCGGCTGGGGCAGCCGCGGGCCGAGCGACCAGCGGCTCGTGGCCGGGTCATAGATCTGGACGAGGTTTGACGGGAGCCGCCCGGGCGGATAGCCGCCGAGCACCCAGATCTTGCCGTCCAGTTCGGCGATGGCGTGTTCGGAACGGGCGAGGGGCATCGCGTGGCCCATGCTCCAGCCATCGAACTCCGGGTAGGCGCCGACCGGGGGACCGGCGCTCACCCGCTCGTTCCAGGTCTCGACGAGCTCGTTCTCGTGGACGGGGGTTGCCGGCCGCAGTGCCGACGCGCCCCCGCCGGGAGCGGGCTGTGCTGGCGTCGTCGCCGGCTCCGCCTGCTGCGGCTGCGCAACGGCCGCGACGGACAGCCCGATCGCTGCAGCGCAAGCGAGTGGTCCGGAACCCGCTTTGGTCATCCTGCCCATGGCATGCTCCTCCGATGGCTGGAGAATGCTGCCATAGTGCGAGCCGCCTCGCCATGGGCCAAAAGTCACGGTCCGGGCGCGACTTGGCCGCCCGTCGGGGCTGGGATGTCCGTCGCACGGCGGAAAGGAATGGCGGTCGAACGCGCGGGTTCGGGCCGGGAATGTGGGGTGGGCAAAGCCCACCCCGCGCGTCTCACAGGCCGTCGACGGCCTTGCTGACCAGGATGTTCACCGCGACGCGCCGATTCTGCGACATGCCTTCGGCGGTGTCGTTGCTCGCCACCGGATCCGCTTCGGCCATCCCGGTGGGAGTCAGCATGCGATAGGGCTTCCAGCCGCAGGCCTGCTGAAGATGATTGACGACGCTGCCGGCTCGCCTTTCGCTGAGCGCCTGGTTGAATTCGACGCTTCCGACGGCATCGGTGTAGCCGACGACCAGCAGCAGGGCATTGTCCATCGCCTCGGCTGCGGCGGCCGTGGCGCACAGATCGGCTTTCGCCTGGTCGGACAGCGCCGCCTCGCCGAAGTCGAAGTTCACGTTCGTCGTGCGCTTGACGTTATACTGATCGATATCGCCCATCCGGCCGCGCAGCGCTTCCGTTGCCGCCGCATTCTGGTGGATGGCCGCGCCCTGCTCGGCAAAGCGCTGGGCGGTGCCGCTATGGATCATCGATGCGGTCCTGAGGTCCCTGTTCTTCAGATCGATCTCGCTCGCCACCAGGCCGCTGCCCGATTGCAACGTCTCGACGCTGACTGGCAGCCCGGTGAGCAGCCAATCCGCGGCAAGCTGGGTGCGGCCCAGGCCCAGGAAGCCTCCGCTGGCGGTGATCCTGGTGTCGCTGGTGACGGCGATGGTCGTGGTGGTGCCGTCGGCGGTGATGACTTGCACCTGGTCGCCGTTGCGCGCCGAGATGATGCCTTCGATCTCGGGCCCTTCGGTCGTCTCGGCCGCTTCGGGGGGAGCCGAGTCGCCGACGATCGCCGAGATGTCGTCCTCGGGCTGGTCCTGCGGCTGCGCGGCCAGGCTGACCGGGACCGTTCCGGCGAGCGTGGCGAGGAGGAGGAGAAGTCTTGGGCTTTTGGAAATGACAGTCATGACGCTGTTCCTTCAAACTCGATCGACCGGGCCTGCGTGATCGCAGCTCTCGTCCGACCGCGGCCCGGTGATGGCGTGACCGGCTGCCGGAACCCCTCCATCCGGCCTCATGGGACGTGCGGCATGGAGCTGCACCTGAACGCCGCTGGATGCCCGACCGTGTTCGGCCGAACCTTTCGCGCAGATGAACGATCCTGGTCCCACCCGTGATTATGCCGGCCATTCGAGTGGATCGTGCGGCGAACCGATGTAGACCGCGCCGTACGAGCAAGCTATCCTGCCTTGGCAGAACAAGGCTAATAGGGATCATTGTCCCTTCTTCTTAAGACTTCTAGGACAGTTCCACGCGCGCGGGGAAGTTTTCTTGGGCTATCCTGGGATATATCATAGGGCCATATCTTAGTAACTTGCCCCGTCTGTATTTACGCCCGATTTCGACATTCCCTCGATCGACGCCGAACCACCTCGGCGTCAACGCGCGCGCAGCAAGGTTCCCGATCGGCCGACCTTGCTCCCCTCGGCATAAGCCGCCCGCCCATTCACCATCACCAGATCGAACCCCTCCGCCTTGGCGAACGGATCGACATAGGTCGCGCGGGCCCGCACCTTGCCCGGGTCGAACAGGAGCAGGTCGGCCTTCGCGCCCGGGCGGATGGTGCCACGGTCGGTGAGGCGCAGGATCCGGGCCGGATAGGAGGTCGCCTTGCGGACCATCTCCTGGAGCGTGAGCTTGCGGTCGCGGACGACATATTCCTCGATCAGCCTGGCATAGGTTCCGGCGCCGCGCGGGTGGCGCTGGCCCGGGCCGCCGTCGGTCGAGAAGGCGACGTGGGGATCGACCAGCAGCGCATCCTGCAGCGCCTTGTCCATCGTGAAATGGGCGCCCATCGCTCCTTCGGGGCCGAGGTCGATGAGGACGTCTACGAAGTGGCGGCCCGATTCCTCGGCGACTTGGGCGAGCGTCTTGCCGGCATGGGCTCCTGTCCCGATCAGCAGCGCGCCCGGGCCGCCGCGCCGGGTCATGCGGCGCTCCAGATGGTCGTACAGCTCCGGCCGGCGCTTCCGGACGATGGCGGCATAATCGGTCGGTGGCAGCGCCCATTCCGGGAACAGGATGGCAATGCCGGTGAAGCCGGCCTCGTAGGGATATTCGTCGGCGGTGAGGTCGATGCCCTGGCGGCGCTTGGCGGCGAGATATTCGAGCAGGGTGCGGGCGCGCGCCTCGCCGCGGCCGAACACGACCTTGAGGTGGGAGATATGGGCGCGAGCCTGGCCGGCGGAGGCGACGAGCTCCTCGATCGACGCCTCGATCGCGTCGTCGTCTTCCGATCGCATGTGGCTCATGACGACGCCATTATGCCGGGCGACGACCTCGCCGAGGACGCGGTGCTCGGCCGCTTCCGAATAGATTCCCGGCACATATTCGAGGCCGTAGGAGAGGCCGAAGACGCCCGCCTGGAATTCGGCCTCGAGCTGCGCCGCCAGCCGCTGCAGCTGGGCCGCATCGGGCCGGCGGACCGAATCCGGGATCTCCGCCGCGTGCCGGATCGTGCCGTGGCCGACCAGCAAGGCGACATTGGTGTCGAGCGGCGCGCGCTCGACGGCCCGCCGCCAGCCGGCGGTGTCGAGTTCCTCGCTCAGGCCCGGTCCGCTGCCGTCCACGCCCAGGGTGATCGTCGTCACGCCCATGGCGAGGAAGCCGTCATAGGGGCTGCGCAACGGATCGCCGTGGGTGTGGAGATCGACGAAACCCGGCGCGAGCACCCGCCCGCCGCCCTCGACGACGCGGGTTCCAGACGGCACGCGTTCGCGCGAAGGCGCCGTCACGCGCGCGATCCGATCGCCGGTGACCAGCACGTCGGCAGGCCGGGGCGGCGCACCGGTGCCGTCGACGAGCGAGACCTCGCGGAACAGGGTGGATCGGCCGGCCTGCCCGCCGGCGGGCGCCGCCAGGCCCGCCAGTCCGCCGCCGGCGAGCGCGCCAGCGATCAGTTGCCGCCGCGTCAGCTTGTCGTCCACGATGCGCCCCTCCGAACCGTTACACGCGGACTCCGTCTTAGCCCATGAATTGCGGGGACCGTCTATTCATTGCGGATCGTGCGCCATGCGCCGTCGAGCGCGGTGCGGTAAGATTACAGGGAGGGGTCGGTGGTCGCCGCACCCGCTCCGGCCTTGCGCCGCCACGGAGCCGATGCTTAGCGGCGAGCATGGTAGACGGCCGTCCCTTGCTGTTCGAAACGGATGGCGCGCAGCTGTTCGAGGGTGCGCTGCGCCCTTGCATCGGCGAGCTGGAAGCGGCGCTGTCAGGCTTGCCCGCCGACGGGGCCGGCCTGCGCCTTCATGGTATTCGTGCACTTGACCCGCTGCTTGCGCGGCAGGGATGCATCGGTGCCGTCGCCGCATCAGTTCTCGGGCCGCGGGCGAGGCCGGTCCGCGCCATCCTGTTCAACAAGACGGCACAGACCAACTGGTCGCTGGCGTGGCACCAGGACCGGACGATCTGCGTGAAGGCGCGTCGCGACGCACCCGGCTTCGGCCCATGGACGGTGAAACGCGGCCTTGACCATGTCGCCCCGCCATCCGACCTGCTGGCGCGCATGGTAACCTTGCGGGCGCACCTCGATGACGTGCCCGCCACCAATGCGCCCCTCCTCATAGCGCCCGGCTCGCACGCTTATGGCCGCATAGCTGAGGGCGAGGTCGACGACGTGGCACGGCGGTGCGGAACCGGCTCTATTCGACGCCGATCCTCCACGCATCGAAAGCGGCCGAGAGACCGAGCCGCAGGCGCGTTCTCCAGGTGGACTTCGCCGCTGAGGATCTACCCCATGGACTGGAGTGGTTGGGAGTTTGAAGCCTACCTTCTTCCTCCGAGGCAATCGGCGCGGCCGTTTCGCTTTTAGCGTCGAGCGATGTTGCCGCTCCCGTTACGACAGAGGCGGCCAGTTGTCCGGAATTGGCCGCAAGCGGACTGGCGGCTCTCGATTTGCGATCACAATGAGCGGACGCTCGGCTCAGCCGAAGTGACGCGTGAACGGTCGAGCGATTCAGGGTAATCCCTTGTTAGCCTGACAAGTGTCAGACTCGTTCGCGATGCGCCTCCATGCCACTCTCGTACTCGGTGTCGCCGGGATCATCCTCGGTTTTCAACCTGCAGCCGAAGCGGTTCCCCAAGCTCCAAGTCAGCCCCGCAGAACCGTCGCGGAATTTGCAGCGGAAGAAAGCCGGGCGCCGTCGGCTGTGCCCTGTCCCGAAGACCTCAGGCGCGCTGAGGTCGAGCCACTTGGTCCGGGGCCTGCACGCTTAGCGACGATCCGCTGCCTGGATCTGCCGCGGGGCCAGGATTACCGGCTGCCGCCGGTCCTATCTCCTGACGGGCAGTCCGTCGCTTTCTGGGATCGGGGGCAGGTCAGCCCGCTTGACGTCGTCGCATTCGACGCCGGCGCCGGGTTCCGGCTGTCTAATCGCGTCACGTTTCGGGATTTTGGAACGGGCATTCAGGACGATCGTCAGGATGCGCTTGCCTGGCTATCCGACGGTTCTGGTCTCTGGTCGGTCGAGCAGCAGGTGGTGCGACCGAACGGTTGGGCGCTGAGCGGTCTCACGCCGATCCTAATCGAACGCGGTGGAAACGTCCGGCGCTTCGCCCCGCCCGAGCATGCCGCTGGCCCACTGGACGCGCTAGCTTGGGTCGGCGGTGATGGGCGTGCGATCGCCCAATTCGGCACGCGTGGAGATCGCTACCGGCCGGAGCATGACGACCCGTCACCTACGCTGGCTATGATCGACGTGCCGCGCAGGCGAATACTCCACTCGCTTACGGCCGAGGATGCCGAGGCGCTCAGACTTCGTGCCGGCTCTTACAACGGATTCAGCCTCTTCGATGTCTCGGCTGTTCAGTCGCCGGATGGCCGTCTGCTTGCCCTGCTTCAGTTTGAGCGGGTGGTCGACCGTTCGCACGGGCGGGCCTCGAACGTTGGTCCGCGGCAGGAACGATTTCTTCCGGCAGTATGGCTGGTCTGGACCCAGGGACAGAGGCCAGCGCCGCTCACACCGTTCTTCGACGACCGCTTCGCTCGCGCTGAACTCACTCCCGGCGGGTCTCATATCCTGGCCTGGCGTCCACTTCAGCCCGAAGGGCCGATCATTCACGACTGCCGCAACTGCCAGCCTCCGCCACCGCCGACGCCGATCGACGCTACGGTCGCCGCGCTCATTGACGCGAGAAGCGGGCGCACGGTCTGGAGCCTGGAGGCCCGAGCGAGTGAGTTCTGGAACCGCTTCGGCGGTCCGGTGATCAGCCCGACTGGCAGGTTTGCACTAATCCCGCTCCCCGCTGTTAATCGGCGTCAGATGATCGGGCTCCTGTCGATGGTAGACGGGCGTATCCTTCAACGCTTCTCACTCGCCTGTAGCGGTTGCTATCCACAAAGCTTCGGCTTTACTGGCAGCGGCGGCCAGATGTGGATTGGAATAATGAACCGCTTGGTCTTCTACGACCTGAGGTAGCCTTGAATGGCTGACCGGACCGGCGGCTTTCAGGATAGGCGGTAAGGCCGTTGAATGGCCAAAGTTGGCGCAAACTAGACTACCCAAGAAAAGGGCCGGAGCGTCGCCGCCCCGGCCCTTCCTTTTTCGCTTCTGAGGTCAGCGCGGACTTAGAAGTCCATGCCGCCCATGCCGCCGCCACCCGGCATCGCCGGGGCCGGCTTGTCCTCGGGCAGCTCGCTCACCGCCGCTTCGGTGGTGATGAGAAGGCCCGCGACGGAAGCCGCGTCCTGAAGCGCCGTGCGAACGACCTTGGTCGGGTCGATCACGCCGGCCTTGACCAGGTTCTCGTAGACCTCGGTCTGTGCGTTGAAGCCCAGCGTCTCGTCATTGCCGTCGAGCAGCTTGCCCGAGACGACCGCGCCGTCGAAGCCGGCATTCTCGGCGATCTGCCGCACCGGCGCCTGGAGCGCGCGGCGGACGATGTCGATGCCGCGGGTCTGGTCGTCATTGGCTCCGGTCAGGCCGTCGAGCTTCTTGCCGGCATAGAGCAGGGCAGTGCCGCCACCGGGGACGATACCCTCCTCGACCGCAGCGCGGGTCGCGTGGAGCGCGTCGTCGACGCGATCCTTGCGCTCCTTCACCTCGATCTCGGACGAGCCGCCGACCTTGATCACCGCGACGCCGCCGGCGAGCTTCGCCAGCCGCTCCTGCAGCTTCTCGCGATCATAGTCGCTGGTCGTGACCTCGATCTGCTGGCGGATCGACTCGACCCGGCCCTTGATCTGGTCGGATTCGCCCGCGCCATCGACGATCGTCGTATTGTCCTTGTCGATGGTGACGCGCTTGGCCTGGCCCAGCATGTTCAGCGTGACGCTCTCGAGCTTGATCCCGAGATC
>NZ_SBFF01000010.1:0-329 GCF_004151485.1 Sphingosinicella sp. CPCC 101087
ACCAAGGACGACTGAACCGACATCGCCGAGCGATAGCCAGAATCCACCCGCTCGACCGCACGCGCGATCAGGCCGTAGCTGACATAGTTGAGCCCGGCCCCGCCATATTCCGGCGAAATGGTCGCGCCCAGCAGGCCGAGCGATCCCATCTCCGCCATGATCCCGGGATCAAAGCGCTCCTCCAGATAAGCACTCGTCACCCGCGGCTGAAGCTTCTCCTGCGCATAGGCCTCGGCCGTGTCGCGGACCATCCGCTCCTCGCCGGAAAGCTGCGCGTCAAGCGAGAACGGATCCGCCCAGTCAAAGGGAAGGGGACGAAGATCGGCCAT
>NZ_SBFF01000010.1:351-258128 GCF_004151485.1 Sphingosinicella sp. CPCC 101087
GACATTTCTCTCCCAGATTCGCCCGGCGTTCCGTTCCCTATCCGGATATTTTAATCCTAAAGCAACTAGGCGTTTGGGCTCGGGGTGACGAGCTGGCCGGCATGGGAGTGCGCGCAACGGATTTCCCATTCCAGTGCCTCGGCGTCTTCATCGTTCCTGGCGGCCCGACTGCGCTTCCGCCGTTCGTCGATCTTCGGTGACGGGACAGCCGAAGGCCGGCCTGGCGTGCATGCGCCGACCGTCGCTCCGTCACCGCCGGTTTGTGTTGCCCGTGGGTGCGGGCCGGACTTGATGGAAATGGAGCGGGCGAAGGGATTCGAACCCTCGACCCCAACCTTGGCAAGGTTGTGCTCTACCCCTGAGCTACGCCCGCTCTGAGCGGAGGCCGCCGCCGCGGCCCCGGGTAAGGCGGCGGCTGCTAGCATGGCCCAAGGGGCCCTGCAAGTGCCATGAACACCGCCCGAACGATGGGGTTGGCAGACTCGCCCGCCATCCCACATAGGGGCCTTCAGATAGGAAGCGTGCGGAGGATGTGAAGTGGCGACATTGGGCTTGAGTGCGGACGAGCGCGAGGCGGTGGAAAATTTCCGGCGCGACGTGCTCGAGCCGAGTATGACCTCCCTGGTGATCCTCGATTTCTGGGCCGAATGGTGCGGTCCCTGCAAGCAGTTGACGCCGATCCTGGAAAAGGTCGCCGCCGATTATGCCGACCGCGGCGTCAAGCTGGTCAAGGTCAATGTCGACGAAGACAAGTTCATCGCTGCGCAGTTCCGCATCCAGTCGATCCCGACCGTCTACGCCCTGTTCCAGGGCCAGCCGGTGGCCGACCTGTCGCCGGCCCGGACCGAAAGCCAGCTCACGCGCATGCTCGACCAGATCCTCGCCCAGCTTCCTATCGAGGGCGAGGCCCAGCAGCGCGAGGCAGAGGTCGAGCCGCTGGTCGCGATGGGCGAGGAGGTGCTGGCGGGTGGCGACGCGCCGCGCGCGGCGAACATTTTCCGCCAGATCATCGAAATGGCTCCTGAGCTGCCCGAAGCGATTTCGGGCCTGGCCCGATCGCTGATCGCGGCCGGCGAGATCGAGGAAGCACGCACCATGCTCGCGGCGGTGCCGGAAAAGATCGACAAGGATCCGTCGATCGCCCGGGCGCGGTCGGCGCTGGCGCTCGCCGAGATCGCTCCGGCAGCCGAATCGTCGGAGCTGGAGCAGCGGGTCGCCGCCGATCCGGACGATCTGGAGGCTCGCTACGAGCTTGCCGGGGCGCTGATGGCGCGCGACCAGCGCGACGCCGCCGCCGACCAACTTCTGGAGATCGTGCGGCGCGACCGCGAATGGAACGAAGGCGCGGCGCGCACCCGTCTGCTTCAACTGCTCGAAGCCGTGGGCCTCGAGGACAAATGGGCGGCCGCGCAGCGCCGCCGCCTGTCCGAAATATTGTTCGGCTGATGGAAGCCGCGCTCCTTCGGGTGCCGATCTTTCCGCTCCCGGGAGCCCTGCTTTTTCCGCGCAGCCAGCTGCCACTGCATATTTTCGAGCCGCGCTACCGGGCGATGGTGCGAGACGCGCTCGCCAGCGACAGGCTCATTGCGATGGTCCAGCCCAAGGAAGTGGCGGCGGCGGAGGGCGCAGCCGCCGACCGGCCGCCGCCCCTGTTCCAGATTGGCTGCATCGGCCGGATTTCGGCCTGCGACGAGCTGGACGACGGACGATTCAACATCGTGCTGGAGGGGCTGAGCCGATTCCGGATCGCTCGCGAGGCCGAGGTGACCACGCCCTACCGCCAGGTCGACGCCGACCGCAGCGGATTCGTCGAGGACGACGAAGTGGTGCTCGGCATTGCCCAGCGTGCCGAAGTTGAGCGCGAAGCGCGGGCCTATGCCGACTCGCTGGGCTATCTGGTCGACTGGGAATCGGTGTCGCGACTGGACGACGAAATGCTGGTCAACGGCATTTCGCAGATTGCGCCGCTCGACATCGGCTCCAAGCAGGCGCTGCTCGAGGCGGCCGACCTTGCCGCACGTGCCGACCTGCTGGTCCAGTTCATGCAATTCCAGCGCATGGCGCCGGGCGGTGCGGACGGCCCGGAGACGATGCAATGACGATCGATCCGCGGCTGCTCGACAAATTGATCTGCCCGGTCACGCGGACACCGTTGCGCTACGACGCGGCGGCGCAGGAGCTCGTTTCCGAGGCCGCGGGCCTGGCCTTCCCGGTGCGCGACGGTATGCCCGTCATGCTGGTCGAGGAAGCGCGAAGGATCGCGGATTGAACGGTGTGGCCCGGGTGGCCGATCTGACCGGCAACTGGAAGGGCATTTTCAACTATCCACGGCTGCTGCCGCCCACTGCGTTCGACGCCGAGCTTCGGGACCTGGTCGGGTCGATCTGCGGCGTGACCAGCGAGCCGCATGTCGATGGTAACGGGCTGATCCTTCACGCCACGCTCGAAGGCTTTCGCGAGGGAGCGTGCGTTCGATTCAAGAAGGTCTATGACGATCCCGACGACGAATACCGGCCCGTCCTTTACGAAGGCAATGTCGATTCGTCGGGTGACGAGATATCGGGGAAATGGACGGTTCCCGGTGCCTGGTCGGGATCGTTCATCATGGTGCGCCACTCCGGGCAGGAAGAGGCCGAGGTCCGCCATGTGAGCGAGGAAGTCGGACCCTGAGGCCGTTCCGCGGGAACCCTGTCGGAGTCAGATCGGCAGGCCGCGCAGGAGAAGCGGGAGGTCGCCGCTCTCGCCGCGCGCCTCGGCCATCAGGCGATCCTTCAACGGACCGATGCGCTGGACCGCGCCCATGCCGAAGCGGCGAACGGCGGACGCCGCCCGGCCCGGGACTCCATAGAGGCGCGTGAGGCTGTCGGTGGCGAAGGCGACCATCAACGTATCTAGACCCCGCCAGGCCTGGTAGCGGTCGAGCAACTGGGCGTCGCCGAGGTCCATACCCAAGCGCGCGCCCTCGACCACGACCTCGGCCAGAGCGGCGACGTCGCGGAACCCGAGATTGAGGCCCTGGCCAGCGATCGGGTGGATGCCATGAGCGGCGTCGCCGACCAGAGCGAGGCGGCGGTCGGTAATCTGGGCGGCATGGTGGAAGCCGAGCTTGTAGTTCCAGCGCGGCCCGGCAAGGACGACAGCGCCGAGGAAGCCCCCCATCCTCCGCGCTATCTCATGCGCGAGCGCTCTTTCCGAAAGGTCGACCATCGCCTCGGCGTCACGGGCATTGACCGACCAGACGATCGCCGAACGCGGCCGCCCGTCGTCGCCCGGGAGCATCGGCAGGATCGCGAAGGGGCCGTCGGGATAGAATATCTCGTAGGCCACATTCTCATGGGAACGCTCGTGCGACACGGTGGCGACGATGGCGACATGGTCGTAACGCCAGCGGGCGATCGGAATGCCGGCGGCATCGCGGATCGGCGAGTTGCGTCCCTCGGCGCCGACCAGCAGCGGCGCCTCGGCCAACCGGCCGTCGTCGAGCGCCACTCGTGCGCCGGCGCCGTCGCGGACGATCTCGCCGGGGCGCGCCGGCATCATCAGTTTGATTCGCTTCGCGGCGACCACCCTTTCGCGCAGCGCCGCACGGAGCAGACGATTCTCGAACATCATGCCCAGCGGATCGTCGCCGGGCGGCGGCTCGAACAGGATCGCGCCGGGCTTCAGGCCGTCGTTGACCCGGATGCCGCCGATCGGGCAGCCCTTGCCCTCGAGCGCGTCGCCGACCCCGATCGCCTGGAGCATTCTCCAGGAGGAAGAGGATATGGCGGTCACCCGACCGTCATGAGTGGGCGCCAGATGCGCTTCCGGCTCGGCCGGATCGATGATGATGCTGGAAAGCCCGTGGCGATCGAGCGCGATGGCGAGGGTCTGGCCGACCAGGCCGCCGCCCAGGATGATGACGTCCGCGCGCTCCATGGCTTCGCCCTAGTCTCCCTCGACCTGGCGAGCAACGACCGGAAAGTGACATCCGCTCCCTCCTTCGTCATCCTGACGAAGGCTGAGACTCGATCCGGCTCTCCGTCCGTCGCGATTACCCGACGCAGGGGCCGCGCGACGCACGCTGATCGCTTGGACGCCCGCCTTGGCCGGGCCGACGGCGGGAGAGGTGCGGCGATCCCCGAAGGGCGTTGGCGCCCTCCGTCCGCACCTCTGCACGCCCTGTCGAAAAGCTGCGTTTGGTCGCCCGTTGCGACGCCTCGCGCTTGACCCGGGAGTCCGCCGGGGCGCATTAGGGCCTGCGGGAACATTTGGGGCACGACAATGGCGGCTACGACAGCGCATAGCGGCGGCGACGGGCGGCTGGCCCGGTGGCGCGACGGCTTCAACCGGGCAGCGAAGCGTTCCGGAACGCTGGTCGGTGGCCTGGCTCTCGCATTCGGATCACTCTTCGCCCTGGTCGCCCTGGTGAGCTATCGGCCGAGCGATCCCGCGCTGAACACGGTCGCGGCGGGCCCGGTCCGCAACTGGATGGGAAGCGCCGGCGCCTGGACGTCCGATTTCCTGCTGATGCTGATGGGGCCGCCGGCCGGGCTGCTGCTGCCGGTATTGCTGGTGTTCGGCCTTAGGCTCGCGCGCGACGTCGAAGCCGGCCGCTGGCTGCGGTCGCTGCTGCTGACGTTGAGCGGGATCGCGCTGATCGGCATGGCGGCCGGGTTGATGGTCGGCGGTGCGATCAACGGCCTCCCGGCCGGTTGGGGTGGGGCGATCGGGCTCGGCCTCGCCGGACTGGTGAATTTCGGGCTCGACGCGCTCGGTGCGCCGGGGATCGCCCAGCCGTTCCGGATCGCGATCATCCTCCTGGCCACTGCGGGCGGGCTTGCGCTCTGGCTGATCGGGCTCGGGCTCACCGTCGAGGAAAAGCGCTGGCTGGCCACGCGGCGGCTTCGCGCCGCCAAAGGAATCGAGCCCGACGAACTGCCCGCGCCGGAGGAACGCCCGGCGCGCGCCCCGGTTGTTGTGCCACCCGAGCCGCGCGGACCGGGCCCCGTGATCGCCGAGCGCACGCCTCCGCGCGAACCGGTGCGCCGGCCGATGCGCGAGCGGCAGCCCTCGCTGGCGCTCGGCGACGCCTATACCCTCCCGTCCATCGACCTCCTGAATCCGCCGCCGCCGGCGAGCAACGTCGGCTTCGACCGCGCAGCGCTGGAGCGCAACGCCCGGCTTCTCGAATCCGTGCTCGACGATTTCTCGGTCAAGGGGGAGATCGTGGAGGTCAGGCCCGGCCCGGTGGTGACGATGTACGAGCTCGAGCCCGCGAGCGGGATCAAGGCGAGCCGGGTCATCCAGCTGGCCGACGACATCGCCCGCAACATGTCGGCGCTCTCGGCGCGCGTCGCGACCATTCCCGGCCGGAGCGTGATCGGGATCGAGCTTCCCAACGCCAAGCGGGAGATGGTGACCCTATCCGAGCTTGTCGCCAGCCCCGCCTTCGAGGACCAGGTCGCGCAGCTGCCGATCATCCTCGGCAAGAATATCGCCGGCGACCCGGTCGTGGCCGATCTGGCGCCGATGCCGCATCTGCTCGTCGCCGGCACGACCGGCTCGGGCAAGTCGGTCGGCCTCAACTGCATGATCCTGTCGCTGCTCTACCGGCTGACGCCCGAGCAGTGCCGCATGATCATGATCGATCCGAAGATGCTTGAGCTTTCCTCCTACGACGACATCCCGCACCTGCTCGCGCCAGTGGTGACCGAGCCCGCCAAGGCGATCCGTGCCCTCAAATGGACGGTCGAGCAGATGGAGGAGCGCTACCGGATGATGGCCTCGGTCGGCGTGCGCCAGCTGTCCAGCTTCAACGCCAAGGTGCGCGAGGCCAAGATGAAGGGCCAGCCGCTCGGCCGCCGCGTCCAGACCGGCTACGACCCCGAGACTGGCCAGCCGCAATATGAGATGGAGGAGCTGGAATATGACGTCCTCCCCCAGATCGTGGTCATCGTCGACGAGCTCGCCGACCTGATGATGACCGCCGGCAAGGAGGTCGAGTTCCTGATCCAGCGCCTGGCGCAGAAGGCGCGCGCCGCCGGTATCCACCTCATCATGGCGACGCAGCGCCCGTCGGTCGACGTCATCACCGGCGTCATCAAAGCAAACCTCCCGACTCGAATTTCGTTCGCGGTCACCTCCAAGATCGACAGCCGGACCATCCTGGGTGAGCAGGGGGCCGAGCAACTGCTCGGCAAGGGCGACATGCTCTATATGCCGGGCGGCAAGCAGATCGTCCGCGTCCATGGACCGTTCGTCTCCGACGAGGAAGTGCGCTCCGTCGCCGAGCATTGGCGTGGGCAGGGTTCGCCCGAATATGTGATGGCGGTGACGGAGGAGCCGGAGGACGGCGGCTATATGTTCGAGGGCCAGCCGGTCGGCGAGGACGATGCCGAGACGCAGCTGTTCCGCAAGGCGGTCCAGGTCGTGGCCGAGAGCCAGAAGGCCTCGACTTCCTACCTGCAGCGGCAGCTGCGCGTCGGCTACAACAATGCGGCGCGGCTTATCGAGCGGATGGAGAAGGAAGGCTTCGTCAGCGCTCCCGACCATGTCGGGCGCCGCGAGGTGCTGGTAGATCCCGAGGGGAGGCCGATCGGCTGAGGCCGCAAGGCTTATGATCGGCCGAGGTCCGATGCAGGACGCCGCTGGCCTGCCCTGAACCGGAGGGAACTGCGAAGTTCACTGGGCATTCAAGCGCGGATCGCCATATCCATGGCCAATCCATCACGGAGGTTCTTCATGCCGCGCATAAGCGCACTTGCTCTCGCGGCCGTCGCCGCGCCGCTGACGATGACCCTGTTCGCGCCGGCGCCGGTAGTCGCGCAGGCCGATCGGGGCCTCGCCCAGGTCCAGGCTCATCTGCGCGCGGTCGACACGATGACCGCCCGCTTCACGCAGACCGACCGGCGCGGCCGTACGCTGAGCGGTACGCTCAGCATGAAGCGACCGGGCAAGGTCCGCTTCGACTACGGCCGCAACGCCAACATGCTGATCGTCGGCGATGGCCGGGCGCTCACCTTCGTCGACTATGAGGTAGGCCAGCGCCAGCGTTGGCCTATCAACGATTCGCCGCTTTCGGTGCTGCTCGACCCGAACCAGGATCTCGCGCGCTTCTCGCGCGTGATTCGCAACGACGATCAGGTGCTCCTGCTCGAGGCGCGCGATCCGCGCCGCCGCGAGTTCGGCAAGATCACGATCGCCTTCGTCAAGGCGCCAGGAGCCCCGGCCGGCCTGACGCTGCAGGGTTGGAACGTGGTCGACGCCCAGAACAACCTGACTTCGATCCGGCTTTCCGCGCAGCGCTTCAACGTGCCGGTCGCGGACAACCTGTTCACTTATCGTGACCCGCGTCGGGCGGGCCCGCGCGGCTGAACGTCGGCGGAACGCGCGAAACTGCCGTCGAGACGTGTGCCGTCGTTCATCGAGGCGACAGGTCGCCGGCGATAATGTCGAGTCTGCAATTGCGGAAGCGAACCGGGTTTCCCCCCTGTTGCCCGGACAAGCCACCGTAATTGACCTCGCGTGAGAACGCTTGGTAGGCCCTCGCTCCACGCCCCCGGAGCGAGGGCCTTTCCATGTCCCCCGTCATCGACAGCCGCCATTCCTGCCGCTAATCCGCCGCCATGTCCTCCATCAAGATCGCCTCCTGGAACATCAACAGCGTCCGCGCGCGCACCGAGATCGTCGAGAAATTCCTGACCCAGGAGGCGCCCGACATATTGTGCCTCCAGGAGACCAAGGTCCGCGACAGCGAGTTCCCTGAGGGGCTGTTCCGGCGGCTGGGCTACAACCACGTCATCATCTGCGGGCAGCAGATGCATCACGGAGTGGCCATCGCGAGCCGGGTGCCGATGCGCGAGGACGAAAGGTTCGACTGGCAGGCGAACGGCGAGGCACGCCATGTCGGCGTGCGCCTCGACTGCGGCATCCGGCTGGAGAATGTCTACGTGCCGGCCGGCGGCGATGTGCCCGATCGTGAACAGAATCCGAAATTCGGGCAGAAACTCGACTTTATCGAGCGGATGCTGCGCTGGTCGGAAAGCTGCGGCGCGCCGACCATATTGGTCGGCGACTTCAACGTCGCACCGCTCGAATGCGACGTCTGGAGCCACAAGCAGCTGATCAATGTCGTCAGCCACACGCCGGTGGAGGTCGAGGCGCTGACACGGCTGCAGCAGAGCAACGAATGGGTCGATCTCGGCCGCCGCTTCGTGCCCGCGCCCGAGCGACTGTTCACCTGGTGGAGCTATCGCTCGCCGGACTGGACGCGGAACGATCGCGGCCGCCGGCTGGACCATATGTGGGCGACCAAGGACGTCGCCGCCCTGGCGACTCGTCACCATGTCTACGAGGGGTGCCGGAGCTGGACGCGCCCCTCCGACCACGTCCCGCTGATGACGGAATTCTCGATTTGAGCGGCGCGCGGGATGTCGCCCGCGCCATAGACGCCCTTCGGCGCGGCTGGCCCGTGGCCGTGGACGACATCCGATTCCTGGCGGTTGAAGGCGCCAACGCCGCATCGCTGGCGGAGTTCGACGGCGATGGTGAAGGTGCTCCCGCCGACCTGCTCGTCTCCGGAAATCGCGCGGCGACTCTGAAGCTCACCAACCAGCGCGAGGCCCTGCCGACGGAGCCGGTATTGATCCGTCGCAGCCCTTGGATCGACCTCGATGCGGCGACCGCGGTCGCCGATCCCGCGCTCGATCTGGCGAATCCGCTGAAGGGGCCGTTTACCACCGCCCCCTTGTGCTCGCCGCCGACCGCCCGCGCCGCCTTGCGTCTCGCCCGGCTGGGCGGACTGCTGCCGGCCTTGTTCACCCGCCGCTCCGGCGAGGCCGAGGCCCGGGTGACGGCCGAGGACGTCGCCGCTTTCGGCGCGGGCGCCGACCTTCGAATCGTCTCGCGCGCGCGCCTGCCCAACCGTTTTGCGGAGAAGGCCGAGATCGTCGCGTTCCGCGCCGACGGGGACACCGTCGAACCGATCGCCTTGCTGATCGGGGAGCCAAGCGGCGCGCCTCCGCTGGTTCGGGTTCACAGCGAGTGTCTGACGGGGGACGTCCTCGGCTCGCTCAAATGCGACTGCGGGCCGCAGCTCGCCGGAGCGCTCTCCGCGATTGCCGCGGCCAGCTGGGGAATCCTGCTCTATTTGCGCCAGGAGGGCCGCGGGATCGGACTGGTCAACAAGCTGCGCGCTTATGCGCTGCAGGACCAGGGGTTCGACACCGTGGACGCGAACCTGCGCCTCGGCTTCGCGGACGACGAGCGGGACTTCACGATTGCGGCGAGAATGCTGGCGGCCCTCTCCCAGTGCCGCGTCCGGCTGCTCACCAACAATCCGCTGAAGCGGGAATCGCTCGAAGCGGCCGGGATCGAGGTGACGGAGACGGTGCCGCTCAGAGTGGAGGCCGGGATGCACAATCGCGACTATCTCGCCACGAAGCGCGACCGCAGCGGCCACCAGCTTTAGACGAGCAAGCAACGCGGCTCGCCGTGCGGCCGCCATTGGGGCCCATTCGGACTACGTCCTGGAAAAGCCGAGCATCTCCCGGACTTCGTCGAAGCCGTGCGCGATTCGTTCGACGCCCAGGTCGCGAAGGTGCTCGGCATGGCCAGGCAGGCAGTGGCGGCCGGCGCAAAGCCCGATCACCTCGGCACCCGACGCGACGGCGCCTTCCACGCCCACCGGAGAATCCTCGATGATCACCGTTCTGGCGATGTCCACGCCCAGCTGCGCGGCGGCGTAGAGGTAGATGTCCGGCGCGGGCTTGCCGCGGACGACATGCTGATGACCGCTGAAGATCATGTCGCCGAAATGCCGGCGCAGACCGACATGGTCGAGGTGCCGCTCGATCCAGTCGACCGAGCTCGAGGACGCGATCGCCCGCGGCAGATCCGGCGGCAGATCCTCGATGAAGGCAACGGCGCCCGCGACGGCCTCCAGCCCCTCGGCCAGCACGCGTGCATTCTCAGCCTCGCGCGCGCCGTGAAAGTCCTCGGGCAGCGGCCGACCGATCCAGCGCTCGATCGCGCCGAGGAAAGCGTCGCCGGACAAGCCCATGAATTGGCGCATCGAATCCTCGGCGCTGGTCGGATGGCCGATCGCGGTCAGATAATCGGCGATCTGCTTGTTACCGACATATTCGCTTTCGATCAGCACGCCGTCGAAATCGAAGATGATGGCATCGTAAGCGAAGCGTCGGGCTGTCAACTCCGCTCTCCGAACAGCGCGGTGCCGACACGGACATGGGTGGCGCCGATCATCACCGCCGTTTCGTAATCGCCCGACATGCCCATGCTGAGGCCGGCGACGTCATGACGCCGCGCCAGCTTCGCCAGCAAGGCGAAATAGGGTGCGGGCTCCACTTCGGCCGGCGGGATGCACATCAGCCCGGCGATCGGCAGGCCCGCCGTGCGCGCCTCCCGGAGCAGGGCGGGAAGGTCCGCGACCGCGCATCCGCCTTTCTGCGGCTCGTCCCCAATATTGACCTGGAGGAAGCAGTCGGGGCGCCGCCCGCTACGTTCCATCGCCGTGGCCAACGCAGAGATCAGAGAGGGGCGGTCGACCGAGTGGATGACATCGAACAGAGCGACCGCATCGGCGGCCTTGTTCGACTGAAGGGTTCCGATGAGATGGAGACGCAGGCCGGTGTGGCGCTCGGACAAGGGGGGCCACTTGGCCTGAGCCTCCTGCACCCGATTCTCTCCGAAGTCGCGCTGGCCGGCGGCAATGACGGGCTCGATCGCCTCCAGCGGATGGGTCTTCGAAACGGCGATCAGCGTCACCGAACCGCTCGGCCGCCCGGCCAGCGCCGCGGCGCGGGCGATGCCGGCACGGACGGTCTCCAGCCTTTGCGATGCGTCGTTCATCGTGGCTGCTATAGAAACGGCCATGCCTGCCCGCCACCCTCTCCCGCGCCTGTGGCTGATGACCGACGAGCGCCAGAGCGACGGTCTGTTCGAGGCGCTCGAGCGGCTGCCTCCGGCCAAGGCAGGAATCGTCTTCCGGCATTACGGGTTGCCGGAAGCGGAGCGGCACAGCCTGTTCGACGAAGTGCGCATGTTCGCGCGGCGACGGCAGATCATGCTCCTGCTCGCCGGCGCGGCCGGAATGGCGCGCGCCTGGGGCGCAGACGGGAGCCATGGCCGCGGTTCGGGAGAGGGCTTCCGGAGCGCGCCGGTGCACGATTTGACCGAGATCCGCGCGGCCGAGCGGGACGGCGCGGCCATGCTGTTCCTTTCCCCGGTCTTCTCGACGCGCAGCCATCCCGGCGCCCGGCCCCTCGGACCTGCACGGTTCAACTTCCTCGCGCGAAGGACCCGGCTGCCGGTGATCGCCCTGGGCGGCATGAACGCGATGCGCGCCCGCAGGCTAGGCGAGGCTCATGGCTGGGCGGGGATCGACGCCTGGGCGTGAGGCCCGGTTCGGCTCAGAAGCGGAAGACAGTTCCGACGTAAACGGCCTGGCTGTCGCGGCGCTCGTCGCGGGACATCGGCTCCAGCTGATCGCGAGCGATTCGGTAGCGGGCGCCCGCCGTGACGTCGACGTTGCGGGCGATCGTGAACGCGCCGCCGACGTCGACCGAAACCGCCTCGTCGTCGGAGACCAGGCGCTGGGCGCCCTCGCTGCGCTCCGCCGCAACCGCGACCCGGCCGGTCAGGCGACGATTGGCCCTGTAGCTCATGCCGACCTGCGCCGCCTCGCGCCGACCCGGGACGACCCCGCCTTCTGACTGGGCCACATCGCCCGACACGGCGAAGCGGCGCCAGCCCAGCGAGACGCCGAGCGTATAGGAGCTCGGGGTGATCGCCGTCACCGGAGTCGCCGAGCTAGTGGATATGACGTTGCGCGCCTCCTCCGGCGTGTTGCCTCGAGCGCGGATTGCGACCCGCACTGCACGGCTGCGCTCGGAAGTCGTCGGCGCAGGCGTGAATCGGAATTCGGTGCCGATCTGGCTCCCCCGGCGGGCGAGCGTCGCGGCGAGTCGGGGATCCGACACGGCCGGGGTGAAGGCGCCGATCGGGCGGCCGCTGACGACGAGAGAGGGGCGAGCCTTGGCGCGCGAGCCGGTCTGGGCAATGGCAGGGGCGAGCACCAGCGCCATCGCAATCAGCGATGCACCCCCCAACGCAGCCAGGCCCCGAAGCTGACTCAAATTCAAGGACTCCTATCCACCGGGGATTTAGTACGTCTCGCCGCGCATTCCCAGCGACCCGAATCGCTTCGGACCTGAATCATTTTCGTCTGTTGCAAGATTCACACAATGAACCTTTCCCATGCCTGAAGCGGGCGGTCACGTCGGTGCTTGCCGCCTGCGCGACGATATCTATAACGGCGGTCGCAAGAGAGTGTTTCCAAGGACCCCCATCATGGCTCGCGCACTGACCCTCGGCCTGGCAGCGGCATGCGCCGTTCTCCTCGGCGGCTGCCAATTCATCCGGGACGATGTCAATCGCACCCTTGGCAATGCTCCGGAAGACAATGTCCGGCGCAGCGATCTCGCCGCCCGTCAGACCACCACCATCGGAGTCAATGCCTATCTCTGGCGCGCCGCGCTCGACACGTTGGCGTTCGCGCCCTTGGCGCAGAGCGATTCGAACGGCGGCGTGATCGTGACCGAATGGTATGCCAATCCCAGCAATCCGGCCGAGCGGGTCAAGGTGACCGCGACCATCCTCGATTCGGACCTGCGCGCAGATGCGCTCAGGGTATCGGCGGCACGCGAGGTGCTGCAGAACGGGCAATGGCTGGCGGCCCCGGTCACCGCGGCGACGGTGCAGAGGCTCGAGGAGATCATCCTGACGCGAGCCCGCGACCTGCGTCGCTCGGCCATCTTGGGGTAGAGGCCCCTCTCCACACACGATTCAAGGAATTCCAACGCGATGGCATCGCGCTTCAACCCGTCAAAGGCCGATGCCCGCTGGCAGAAGGTCTGGGACGAAGCGGGCACGTTCCGCGCGTCCGACCTGAGCTCCCGGCCCAAGGCCTACATCCTGGAAATGTTCCCCTATCCCTCGGGGCGCATCCACATGGGCCACGTCCGCAACTACACGATGGGGGATGTTCTCGCCCGCTATAGGCGGATGACCGGCTATGAGGTGCTCCATCCGATGGGATGGGACGCGTTCGGAATGCCGGCCGAGAATGCGGCGATGGAAAGGAACGTCCATCCCGGCGAATGGACCTGGTCCAACATCGCGACCATGCGCGGCCAATTGAAGCGGCTGGGCTTCGCGCTCGACTGGAGCCGCGAACTGGCAACGTGCGATCCTGATTATTACGGCCAGGAGCAGGCGCTGTTCCTGGACCTGTACGCGGCCGGCCTGGTCTATCGCAAGCAGAGCGAGGTGAACTGGGACCCGGTCGACATGACCGTGCTTGCCAACGAGCAGGTCATCGATGGCCGCGGGTGGCGCTCCGGCGCGCTCGTCGAGCGACGCAAGCTCAACCAGTGGTTCCTCAAGATCACGGACTTTGCCGAGGAGCTGCTCGACGGGCTCGACGCCCTCGATCACTGGCCGGACAAGGTTCGGTTGATGCAGCGCAACTGGATCGGAAAGAGCCGCGGGATGCGTTTCCGCTTCCGGCTGGCGGCGCCGGCCGCCGGACATGACGGCTTCGACGTCTTCACCACCCGCCCTGACACGATCTTCGGATCGAGCTTCGCGGCCCTGTCGCCCGACCATCCGATCGCGCTGGCGCTCGCTCAGCAGGACGATCGAATCGCCGCCTTCATCGACGAGTGCAAGAAGGGCGGCACCACGGCGGCCGAACTCGAGACCGCCGAGAAGAAGGGCTATGATACGGGGCTGGAAGTCGTTCATCCGCTCGATCCCGAATGGCGGCTTCCGGTCTACATCGCCAATTTCGTCCTGATGGATTACGGCACCGGGGCGATCTTCGGCGTCCCGGCGCACGACCAACGCGATTTCGAGTTCGCGTCCAAATACGGCCTGCCGATACGCCGGGTCGTCGCCGCTTCCGTCGAGGAGGCCGCCCGACCGGTCGTAGGCGAGGCGGAGAGCGGCGACGGCGTGCTGGTCAACAGCCGATTCCTAGACGGCATGACCGTCGAGGCGGGTAAGGCCGAGGTGATTCGCCGCGCCGAATCGGAAGGCTGGGGCGAGGGCACGACCGTCTGGCGGCTTCGCGACTGGGGCGTCTCGCGCCAGCGCTATTGGGGCACGCCGATTCCCATCATCCACTGCGAGCAATGCGGACCCGTTCCGGTCCCGCGCGACCAGTTGCCGGTCAAGCTGCCGGAGGACGTGAGCTTCGACGTCCCCGGCAACCCGCTGGAACGTCACCCGACCTGGAAGAAGGCCGACTGCCCGCAATGCGGCGGCGGCGCCGAGCGCGAGACGGACACGCTCGACACATTCGTCGATTCATCCTGGTATTTCATTCGCTTCGCCAGTCAGCCGGCGGACAGGCCGTTCGACCGTACGATCGCGGAAAACTGGCTGCCGGTCGACCAATATATCGGCGGCGTCGAGCATGCGATCCTTCATCTGCTCTACGCCCGTTTCTGGACGCGGGCGCTCAAGCGGATCGGGCGGCTCGATGTCGAGGAGCCGTTCCGCGGCCTGTTCACCCAGGGAATGGTCACCCACGAAACCTATCGCTCCGAGGACGGGCGTTGGCTGAGCCCGGACGAAGTCGAGGTGCGCGACGGCGTGTGGGTTGAGGGCGCCACGGGTGCGGCGGTCGAAACCGGCCGGATCGAGAAGATGTCCAAGTCCAAGCGCAACACCGTCGATCCGGAGCCGATCGTCGATCAGTATGGCGCCGACGCGGTGCGCTGGTTCATGCTGTCGGACAGCCCGCCGGAGCGCGACCTGGAATGGAGCGAGGCGGGAATTCAGGGGGCGTGGCGGTTCATCCAGCGTTTGTGGCGTCTTGCCTCCGAAGCGCCGTCGCCCTCTGCGGCGCCGGCAGGCGACGATGCGGCGGCACTGAACCGCAAGCTTCATCGGACGATCGCCGCGGTCGCTGAGAATATCGAGGCGCTCGCTTTCAACAAGGCCGTCGCCAACATCTACGAGCTTGCCAATGCGATCGAGAAGGCGCCGCCTTCGCCCGCGCGCGCCGCGGCGGTGGCGACGATGATGCGCCTGGTGGCTCCGATGGTTCCGCACGTCGCCGAAGAGGCGTGGGCGGCCGCCGGCAACCAGGGCCTGGTCGCGGACGCGGCGTGGCCGGAAGCGGATCCGGCGCTGCTGGTCGAGGACGAGGTGACGATCGCCGTCCAGGTGAACGGCAAGCTGCGCGATACGTTGGTGGCGCCGAAAGGCGCGCCACGCGAGGCGCTGGAGGAAATGGCACTTGCTTCCGAGAAGGTTGTCCGCGTTCTCGAAGGAAGGCCTCCACGGAAGGTGATCGTTGTCCCGGACCGCCTCGTGAATCTGGTCGCATGAGGATCCTGGCGCTCGCTCTCGCCTTCTGCCTCTGCGGCTGCGGCCTGCGGCCGCTTTATTCGGGCGGCGCATCGGGCCAGGTGGCCCAGTCTCTGCGCGCGGTCGACGTCGCCCCCATTCCCGGGCGGGCGGGATGGCTGGTGCGTACCGCCCTCGAGGATCGTCTCGGCAATGGCGAAGGATCCGCACCGCGCTACCGTCTCGAGATCGAGCTCGACGACGACATTACGGGCTTCGGCATCCGCCGCGACAACTCGGTGACCCGCGAACGGCGGACGCTCCGCGCGCGCTACCGCCTGGTCGATGCCGAGCGAGGCACCGTCCTGCTCGATGCCACGGCCGGATCGGACGCCGGCATCGACGTGGTCTCTTCCGAATATGCGACGGTCGCCGCGGAACAGACCGCGCTCGAGCGTCTGGCCGCCGAGGTGGCGGACCAGATCGTCACGCGAATTGCCCTCTACGCTTCTCGGACCGGTGGGAGCGAATGAAGGCGAATCGGGCGCAGATCGAGCGTGCGCTCACCCGGCCCGCCGAGACCCGATTGTTCCTCCTTCACGGTCCCGACGAGGCGGGCAGCCGTGGTCTGGTCAAGCTGCTGGCGGCAGCGATGGGGCCGGACGCCGAGCGGATCGACCTTACCGGCGCCGAGCTCAAGGCGGATCCTGCGAGGCTCGCCGACGAGGCGGCGGCGATTTCGATGTTCGGCGGCGCCCGCTGGATCCTCGTCGAGCAAGCGGGGGACGAGAGCGTCTCTGCGGCGGAAGCGCTGATCGAGGCGGCCGCGGCGGGCAATCCGGTGGCAATCGTGGCCGGCGCGTTGAAGCCGGCATCGCGGCTGCTGAAGCTGGCGCTCGCCGCACCGTCGGCTCTAGCCTTCGCGAGCTACCCGCCGGATGCCCGCGATGTCGACCGCCTCGTCGGCGAAATGGCGCGGGGTCACGGCTTCACCGTTCGCGGGGATGTCGCGCGCCGGATCGCCGAAGCCTGCGGCGGCAATCGGGCAGTGATCGAGCAGGAGCTGGCCAAGTTCGCCCTCTTCGCCGACGCCTCACCCGACGCGCCCAGGTCGCTCGAGCACGAGCTTATTGATGCTGTCGGCGCCGGCGGCGAAGAGGGTGACCTTTCAAGGCTGGTGAACGCCGTTTCAGGCGGCGACGCGGCGACGCTCGATGCCGAGATCGCGCGGCTGCGTGCCGAAGGCCAAGAGGGAATAACCCTGCTGCGGGCCGTGCTGCGGCGGATGAGCCTGCTTGCCCGGCTCAGGGCGGAGGTGGAACAGGGCAATAGCGTCGGTGCCGTCATGGCGTCATCGGGCAAGTCACTGTTCTGGAAAGAGAAGGATGTCATCGGCGCCCAGCTCGGCCGATGGCGCGGGGCGTTGATCGCCAAGGCCATCGGTCGGCTGGTCGAGGCCGAACGGGACGTCATGCGCTCCGGTGGCCCGGGAATTGTCGCAGCCGACGCGGAGCTGTTCGCCATCTGCAGACAGGCCTCCCGGCTGCGTTAGTTCCTTGCCGGCGCGGCGGGGTACGACAAGGGGCCCCCTCCTGGCGTCGTGTTCATCCCCGCCACTGCGATGCCATCTCGACCGCAAAGTCCCGATAGGAGCGTAGTGGGCGTGCCAGCAACGTCGCGAGCCGTTCAGAGGTGCCGGCCTCGGCCGCCATGCCCTCGCTCTGGAGGCGATCGGCCATGATTCGCATGTCATAGGCCATCCAGGACGGCGCCAGACGCGACATCGTCAGCTCGAAGGCGGCCGTGTCGTCACCGCCATAGACGATCGCGCGCCCGAGGACCTCCGACCAGATTCCGGCGACAGCGGAGCCCGTCAGCCGCTCCGGGCCGACCAGGTCGATCCGCTCAAAGGCTAGGGGCTCGGGGGCCAGGTCGCGCTTCAGCAATTCGATCGCCGCGATCTCACCGATGTCGCGAACGTCGATCATCTCAAGACCCTTGGCGCCGATCGGCATCGGATAGACGCCGTGGCCCTGAATGGCTTCTCCCAAGGTCGCATCGTTGTTGATGAAGTAGGCGGGGCGCAGGATCGTTGCGGCCAGCCCGGTCCGCTCGATCATTCGTTCGACCGCATACTTCCCGGCGAAGTGGGGGACGTCCGCATAGATGTCGCTGTGGATCACCGAGAGATAGACGATTCGGTCGATCCCCGCTTCGCGCGCGAGATTGAGCGCTATCATGGCCTGGGTGAGTTCGTCCGGAGAAACCGCGTTCAGGAGGAACAGGGTCCGGACACCGTCGAGAGCGGAGCGGACCGACTCGACGTCGAGCAGGTCGCCTTTCACAACCTCGACGCCATGGGGAAGACGCGCCGCCTCGGGATTGCGGACGAGTGCGCGGATAGTTGCGCCGCGGTCGGCGAGCTGCGCCACGACTTGCGATCCGACGGTTCCGGTCGCACCGGTAACGAATATGGCCATTGGGATGCTCCTGATGCTGATGGGCGATCCCGGAAAGTTAGTGATCCAATCCTAAGCCGGAAGCGGCTATATTGGGACATGGTGTCTCTCTCATGGAACACCCCATGGACCTATTGGCTTTGTCCGATTTCAATCTGGTGGCGCGTCATGGCGGCTTCGGCCGTGCGGCCCGGACGGCCCGCCGACCCAAAGCCACCTTGTCTCGCCGAGTAGCCGAGCTCGAGTCGAGCCTGGGCGTCCGGCTGTTCGATCGCGGCACCCGAACGCTCCGGCTCACCGAGGAAGGCCGCGCGCTTCACGACCGGACCGCAGGGCTGTTGGGCGAGATAGACGAAGTCGCGGCAGCCATCGCTTCAGGCACGCGCGATCCGCGAGGCGTGCTGCGAATCAGCGCGCCCACGCTTTTCTCCCAGATGGCGATGGGGCGAATCGCCGCGGGATTCGCGTTGCTCCATCCCGCCGTCCGGCTCGAGATCACCGCAGAGGACCGGACGGTCGACATGGTCGAGGAAGGCTATGATCTGATAGTCCGGGTCAATCCTCGTCCGGACGAGGAACTGATCGGCCGGTGCTTCCTCCGTGACCAGCTGGTCGTTGCGGCAGCCCCGACGCTGCCCCGGCCGGAAGCGCGCGGCGAGGTGCGGGCGGTCCTGCGTCTGACAGCCGATCCCCCCGCATTTTGGCATGTCCGTGACGGAGTCGACGCGTTCGAACTGGAGCCGGTTCCGATAATGCAGCTCTCTTCGTTGGTGATGGTGCGGGACGCAGTGCGCGCCGGCGCGGGAGCCGGGATCCTGCCGCTATCGATGGTCAGCGCCGATCTGGCGCGCGGCTCACTCGTACGATGGGGGACTCCGCAGGGGTCGGAGGTGGGGATCTGGGCCCTTTATACGTCCCGACGCCTGCTGAGCAGCAAGGTGTCGGCCTTCCTGGACTATCTCGGCCGAACCTTCCCAAAGGGCACGTCTGAGGAATTGGCCGCCTTCATGGCAGGCGCGTAATTTTAGCATCGGCGGGTACGCGATGGACGAATCGGTTCACGTGGGGATCACGGCTCTATCGGCATGTCCCCATCTGGTCCGAGATAGGTCGCGAACCAAGCCAGTATCTCTTCATAGATGTTTCGAATGTTGGCTGGCGATTGGGCCAGCGCGTGGCTTTCGCCCCAGTAGCGGAGCAGGCGGGCCGTCTTTCCCTGGCGATAGAGGCTGTAGAAGAAGGATTCCGCCTGGGTCATCGGGCCGCGCTTGTCATGCTCGCCATGGATCAGCAGCATCGGCGTCTGCACTTGGGTGACGTAGCGCAGCGGCGATGCGCGAGCATAAAGATCGGGATCTTCGAACGATGAGATGCCGAAGCCGGGCGCTACCTGCTCCGTGATCTCCCAATTGATGGACTTTTCATGCTCGATACCCGGGTAATCCCGGGCGGCGCGATCGAACTCGTTGTAATGCGTTGTGAAATCGGTGATCCCTGCGATGGCGGCCGCGGCGCGGAAGCGGTTCGTCTGGGTCACCAGGGCATAAACGCCGAATCCGCCGAAGCTTTGCCCCATCACGCCGATCCGCCGCTCATCCGCGATCCCCATGTCCACCAGGCGATCGACCGCGGGCAGAACGTCCCCCGTGTAATCCGGCAGCCCGTCTGGCGCGGTGGAAGTCCTTGGGATGGACGGGATGAGCACGACATAGCCTTGTGCGGCATAGAGCTGGAGGTTGTAGATGCCCGGCAAATGGGGGTGCAGGAAGTAGGTGTCGAGGTTGCGGACCTCAAAGCCTGGATAGATCCAGGTGATCACCGGGTACCGCCGGTCCGGGAGATAGCCTGGCGGCAGGATGATTCCGGCTTTCCTGAGCTGGCCCCCGCTCCCTTCATACTCCACGAGCCGCGTTTCGCCCCATCGGACCGACGCAAGGTGGTGGTTGGCGCAAAGCAGATCCCGGTGACGCCCATCGTCGAGGACGGTGGCTCCAAGATGCAGGCCGCGCCTGGACGCCCTCGTCCACAGGACAAGGTCGCGCTTTGGACCAATAGCTACCGGCTCGGCCGATGGCGGGAGCATGAAGCGGCGCTCGCTCGGGGCAGCCCGGTCGAGCATGACGAGGCTATGGACCCGCCCTTCTTCCGACTCATTGCCCTTCAGCAGGATGACGGGGCTCGCAGATTGGGGATGGCGGGGCCATGCGAGCGCGGCGCCTTCCGGCAGGGGATCCGACGATGCCACGAAGGTCCGGCGGGTGAGGTCGAGCGTGACCAGGCGCCCGTTCGAGAGCGCGAAGAACCCGCCTGTGCCTGATCGGCGGAGCGCCGGCAGAGGCTCCACCCATTGGCTGGTGATCTTCTCATACTTTCCTTCCAGGGAGAGCAGCCACCAATCAGCGCGGTCGCCGTCTCCCAGCCTGGCAAGCAATCGGCCCTCATCCGCCCAGAACGTGGGAAACTCGCGCAGATCGACCGATCCGGCGGATGCATCGTCCACCCACAGGCCCTCGGGTCCGATCCGCTGGATGGAGCGGTCCAAGTCGGAGGCCACGTAGAGGGGCGTGATCCCGGTCCCGTACGAAGCGCGGGCACGCAGAGCCACGCGGCGGCTGTCGGGGGACCAGCCGAACAGTTCGAGCGGATAGGGCGCGTCCGCCGGCATGGTGATCCACTGCACGCCTTCACCCGGTGCCAAGGTGACGAAGCCGAGCCGCTTCTCAGCCATCCAGCTTTCGTAGCGCATCATCGGCCGGGCTCCCGGCTCGGGAGGAATAGTGCCGAGAGTCGCAAGAATGGCCGCCCGGCGGCGGTCCGGCGCGACATCCACCGTCAGTTCGCCGCGAAACGGATAGATCGGCAACGTCGCCAGTCTTTCGCCGCCATTCGTGCGCGAATCGACTACCCACAGTTCGGCCTGCGAGGTTCGCTCCGCTTCGGGCATGCGAGCGGCGCCGCTGGCGACCGCAGTCACCGTCGGCTCGCGACCCTCGGCCAGAGCACGCGCGGTCCGCTCCGCGTGCCGAAAGGGCCGCGACGCTTCATCGATCAATCCGGAGACTTCGCCCTCCGGGAGCATCACGACGAGCAAGCGATGATTGTCCAGCCACATGAAGGGAGCGTTTTCTTCGTTGCTGCAGCGATGGACGGCGTCTCCAGCAGGGCCTCCGCGCAAATCGAGCCTATGAAGGGGAGATCCATACCGCGTCTGGGTCATGACTGGGCGCTCGCTCAGGCGCACGACGGCCGATGTCGAGCGGTTCCAGAGATAGAGCCGGACATTGTCTCCACCCCTGGGCTCGGCCCCCTCAGGCTGGGTCGAGAGCATGGCGATCTTGGTGCCGTCAGGCGACCAGGTCGCGCACCAATATCCCGCCGCGCTCTCGGCGCCCTGGGTCAGGTTTCGGCGCTCCAAAGTTGCGAGCGAGACGAGCCAGACGTCTGCCCGACTAGGATCCACTTCGTAGGCGGTGCGGCCGAACACTTCCCCGGGGCGGGCTGGACGCTGAAGCACGATCGCGACCGAGCCGCCGCTAGGGGAGAGCGTTACCTGGTCGATCGACGTGAGATCGAGCACATCTTCGATCGTGATCGGGTGACCGGAAGACCGAGCTGGAACTCCGTAAAGAATGGCCGCAACGAGGGCGAGCGTTACGGCGATTGCCGCTCGTGCTGGGCGGATGCCCGTTCCGGAGAACTCCGGCAGCTTATCCGCAGACGATGGAGCGGAACGCCTCATCATCTGCATTCCTGACGAACGCCTATCTGTATGGCAAGCGGCTGATCAGAATTTGTCGCCGCTGAGGCGCTGGCAGATCATGTCGAGCTGGTCGAGCGTCGAGTAAGCGAGGGTGACGGCGCCGCCTTTTGGCGTATGCTTGATCGTGACCTTGAGCCCGAGCAGGTCCCCGAGTTGCCGTTCGAGCGCGGCGATGTCGGCATTGGCGCCCTTGATGGGCAGCGGCCGCTGTCGGGTGGGCTTGCCATCGCGCGCAAGCTGCTCCGTCTCGCGTACCGACAGGCCGCGCCGAGCCACCTCCTCGGCGAGTACCTCAGGATCCGGCGCGGTAATCAGCGCGCGGGCATGTCCCATCGTCAGCTCGCCGGCGCCCACCATCACCTGAATCCGAGCAGGGAGGTCGAGCAGACGGACCAGGTTGGCGACATGGCTGCGCGACTTGTGGACGATACGGCTCAGTTCTTCCTGAGTATGGCCATATTCCTGCATCAGCCGTCGATAGCCCTGCGCTTCCTCGATCGGATTGAGATCCTCGCGCTGGATATTCTCGATGAGCGCGATCTCGAGCGTCTCTTCCTCGCTGAAATCGCGGACGATGGCCGGAATCTCATGCAGCCGTGCCTTCTGCGCCGCGCGCCATCGACGTTCTCCAGCGACGATCTGGAAACGGTGACCGTGCGGCCGCACCAGGATCGGCTGGACGACGCCGCGCGCGGCGATCGACTCGGCGAGTTCGGCGAGCGCCTCCTCGTTGAAGATGCGGCGCGGCTGGCCCGGATGGGGTTCGATACTTGCGATCGGGATCAAGCGGACGTCGCCTCGGGGCGCGCCATCGCCGCCGACCGGGGCTTCCTGCACGGCGTCACCAAGCAGAGAGGAGAGCCCGCGGCCGAGGCCGGATGGACGCTTGCGTCCTTCGGCGGAAACCGCGCGGCGGCGTGCTTCGTCGCTCATGCCGCCTCCGCCTTGCGCGGCAGCCGCGCGATCAATTCGCGCGCCAGCGCGATATAGGCTTCCGAACCGGGGCAGCGGTGGTCGTAGATCAAAGCAGGGATTCCGTGGCTCGGCGCCTCGGAGAGGCGGACATTGCGCGGGATGATTGTCTCGAAGACGGTGCTGCCCAAGCAGGCGCGGACATCCTCCGCGACCTGAGAAGACAGATTGTTGCGACGGTCATACATGGTGAGGGCGACGCCGAGGATCGAAAGCTCGGGGTTGAAGCGGGAGCGGATCCGCTCGACCGTCTGGAGAAGTTGGCTGAGCCCCTCCAGCGCGAAGAACTCGGCCTGCAGCGGCACCAAGATCGCATTGGCGGCGACGAGGGCATTGACCGTGAGGAGACCGAGCGAAGGCGGGCAGTCGATCAGGCAGACGTCCCATCGCACGTCCGATATGCTGTCGAATGCGGCATCCAGCCGGTGCGTTCTTTGTTCGAAATCAATGAGTTCTATTTCGGCGCCGGACAAGTCGACCGTTGCCGGCACGATATCGAGACGGGGGACCTTAGTCGGCACCACCGCTTCGTCGAGCGTGTTCTGGCCGGTCAGCAGCTCGTAACTCGACCGATCGCGCAAAGCATGGCCGATGCCGAGGCCGGTCGAAGCATTGCCTTGCGGGTCGAGGTCGATCAGCAGCACTCGACAGCCGGTCGCGGCGAGCGCGGTTGCGAGATTGATCGCGGTCGTCGTCTTCCCGACTCCGCCCTTCTGGTTGGCGACCGCGATTCGGATCATCTTTCCATCCTCTTGGCCTTTCGGCTTACCCCCTCGGCGACGATGATGGCGGATTCGGCGTCGGTGAAGCTCGGCTCGAGATGGAAACCACCCTGCCACGAAGGATCGAGCGCTTCCAGTTCGGACTGCGCATTTCGTCCCTTTGGCAGGATCCAGACCGTCTTTGCTGTGGAAAAGCGTGCGCCAAGGCCGAGCAGGCGGGGCAGCGCCGCGAAAGCGCGGGCGCTGATCACGTCGAAAGAACGGGGAGGAACGCGCTCGACGCGGGCGCCCACGACTTCCACGTCCACCCCGAGACACTCTGCGGCCCGAATGAGGAATTCGACGCGAAGCCGCCTTTCCTCGACGAGCGTGACGGGGCCCCGATGAAGCAAAGCGACGATGAGCCCGGGGAAGCCGGCGCCGCTGCCGAGGTCGACCCAGCTCGCTTCCGTCGCCGGCGCGAAGCGGAGGAGCTGCGCCGAGTCGACGATGTGACGGTGCCACAGATGATCGAGGCTGGCGGCCGAGACGAGGTTTTGGCGCGCATTCTCTTCCCGGAGCAGACGGGCGTAGGCATCGAGCCGGTCCAATGTTTCACGTGAAACATCGTATCGGACAGCGAGCCAAGCCCGTGCCTCCTCCTCGTTCATCAGGCGGCCTTGCGACGCCGGGCGTGGACGAGAATAGCGGCGAGGGCGGCAGGCGTGATGCCGCGTATTCTTCCAGCGGCGCCCAGCGTCGACGGCCGGGCTGTCGTGAGCCGTTCGACCATCTCGCGCGAAAGGCCAGGGATCGAGCCGAAGTCGAGTTCGGCCGGGATCTTCACCGCCTCGTCGGCGCGTAGCCGGGCGATCTCCCCTTCTTGTCGCGCAAGATATGGCGCGTAGACATGATCCTGGACTGCCTCTTCGAGCCTCGCCGGGTCGACGTCTGCCAGAGCAGGGCACAGCCGGATCAAAGCGAGCGAGCCGAGCTCAGGATAGCGAAGCCAGTCGGTCAGGGGCCGGGCGGCACCGTCACCGCGGACCACGACGCCGGCCGCGTTCAACTCCCTGGCCGTGAACCGCTGCTCGAGCTCGGCTTCGATCTTCGCCCGGGCAGAACGGCCCGCTTCGAAATGGCGGCGTCGCTCGGGCGAGACGCAGTTCAAAGCGATGGCGTGAGGCGTCAGGCGTGCCTCGGCATTGTCGGCCCGCAGCCTCAGCCGATACTCCGCGCGGGCGGTCAGCATCCGATAGGGTTCGGTGACACCCTGGAGGACCAGATCGTCCACCATGACTCCGATATAGGAGTCGCTGCGGTCGAACAGCACCGGGGCGGCGGCGCCGACCCAGGCGGCTGCGTTGAGGCCAGCAACAAGCCCCTGCGCCGCCGCCTCCTCATAGCCGGTCGTCCCGTTGATCTGCCCCGCAAGATAAAGGCCATCGACGTCGCGGACGCCAAGGGTCGGCTCGAGGATGCGCGGATCGACATGGTCATATTCGACCGCATAGCCGGGCTGGGCGATCTCGGCGCGCTCCAGGCCGGCCATGGTGCGGATCATGGCGAGCTGAACCTCCTCGGGCAGGGACGTCGAGATTCCGTTGGGATAGACGAGAGGATCGTCGAGGCCTTCCGGCTCGAGAAAGATCTGGTGCCCGTCGCGATCGGCGAAACGATGGACCTTGTCCTCGATCGACGGGCAATAGCGCGGCCCGATCCCTTCTATCTCGCCGGCGAAGAGAGGCGACCTGTCGAGATTGACGCGGATGATTTCGTGGGTCCGCGCATTGGTCCGGGTGATGGCGCAGAAGAGCTGCGGCGCGACGCGGCCCGGGCCCATCGACGACATGGTCCAGCGGTCCGCGTCCGACTCCTGGCGCTCGAGAGCGGCCCAGTCGACCGTCCTTCCGTCCAGCCGCGGAGGCGTACCGGTCTTGAGGCGGGCGAGGGGGAGGCCAAGCGCGCGAAGCTGGCCGGCCAAGGCCGTCGCGGCCCGCTCGCCGACCCGCCCGCCGGCGCAGCTCGACAGGCCGAAATGAAGCTTGCCGCCAAGGAAGGTGCCGGTGGCGAGAATCACCGCCTTTGCCTTGAGTTCGCGCCCATCCGCGAGGGTCACGCCCGTGACGCGCCGTGCGTCGAGGCACAGGGCCGCCGCTTCGCCTTCCACGATGTAGAGACCGGCCTGGCCACCGACCAATCGATGAATGGCGTCTTTGTAGCGCCGCCGATCGGCCTGGATGCGGGGACCGCGCACGGCGGCGCCTTTGCTGGCATTGAGCATCCGGTAATGGATCGCGGCCTCATCCGAGGCGCGGGCGATCAGTCCATCGAAAGCGTCGACTTCACGAATGAGATGGCCCTTGCCAAGTCCCCCCATCGCCGGATTGCACGACATGGTTCCGATCTGGTCGCGGCTGAAGCTGAGCAAGGCCGTCGCCGCACCCAGGCGCGCCGCGGCGGCCGCCGCTTCGGTGCCGGCATGGCCGCCGCCGACCACGATGATGTCGAAGCTGGATCGCACGGGAAGCGATCTAGGCACTTGTTTCACGTGGAACAATGAAAAGCTGGCGCCGGCGGCCAGGGAGCGGCCGCTGCGTGCGCGGCCTGAGACGGCTCCTTCACTTTCCGATGCAGAATCGGCCGAAGAGCGTATCGAGCATGTCCTCCACCCCGGCGCGACCGGTGATCCGGTCCAAGGCCCCGAGGGACTGCCTCACCGCCTCGGCGGCGATCAGGAGGTCGCAGGCGGCGGCGCCTTCGACCAACCATTCCCTAACCTCGGCAAGCAGGGAACGGTGACGCGCGTTGATCGCCACTTCGCCTTCCGCGGGGAGCAGGGCTCGCGAACGTTCCACCAGAAGATCGATCAGCGAATCGATTCCGGCACCTGTTTTCACGGATACCGCCACGTCGGTTCGCAGGTCGGGCGGTGTTAGGTCGGACTTGGCCTGAACCAAGATCGAACGGGTGGGATCCGGACACGAATCGGGGCTGCCGAGCCAGAGGACCAGGTCCGCCGCCTCAAGCGAGGCGCGCGCCCGTTCGACGCCGATCGCTTCCACCGGATCGCCGCTCTCACGCAGGCCGGCCGTGTCCACCAGCAGGAAAGGCGAGCCACCGATCGCCGTCGGCGCCTCGACAAGATCCCGGGTCGTCCCGGCGATCTCCGACGTGATCGCCGCTTCCCGCCCAACCAGTACATTGAGAAGACTGGATTTTCCCGCATTTGGAGGGCCAGCGATGACGACTCTGAGCCCCTCGCGAAGCCGCTCGACCGATGGACGTGCCAGCCACTTTTCAATCTCGGCGCCCAACGCCCGAAGATCCGCCGCGACGCCTTCGCGTCCGGTCGGGACGTCGCCTTCGTCGGAAAAGTCGAGGTCGGCCTCGATCCGCGCCGCCGCGCCGAGCAACCGCGCCTGCCAGGCCTCGACCTGGCGGCCGAGCGCACCACCGGCAAGCGCCAGCGCAGCGCGGCGCTGCGACTGAGTTTCGCTGAACAGAAGGTCGGCAAGCCCTTCCGCTTCGCTGAGATCGATCCGCCCATTCTCGAAGGCACGTCGCGTGAACTCGCCGCCCCTGGCCGGCCGCAGGCCTTCCATCGTCCCGAGCGCGGCGAGCACCGCCGCGACGACGGAACGGCCACCATGAAGCTGCAGCTCCGCGACATCCTCGCCGGTCTCGCTGTGCGGCGCCGGAAAATGCAGGACGAGCGCCTGGTCGAGTGGCTCGCCTCCATGACGCAAGGTGGCGAGCCGGGCCATGCGCGGCCGAGGTAGCGACCCGGCGAGCGCCTCGAGCGCGGCCGGGGCGCGCGGTCCGCTGATCCTCACGACCGCAACGGCCGCCGGCGGAGCGCCGGAGGACAGGGCAAAGATCGTGTCGCGCGGCGTTTCGCCGGCCCCGGGTGACGGCACCGCGCTCAGCGTCCGGCCTTTCCCATCTGGTCGAGCATCTGACGCCACATGCCGAGGCCTGCTTCACTCATCGGTCCCCAGGCCTTCATCATCTCGGCGAACGCCTCCGGTCCGGGGGCGGCTGCTTCGCCCAAGGCGGACTTCATCTTCTCGATATAGGCTTCGTGCACGGCCGAGAGGTCGGGTAGGCCGAGAAAGCGCCGCGCCTCCTCAGGCGTGCAATCAACATCCACCGTGACCTTCATCGCACTCACCTCTCCGGCAATTGCCTCACCGCCTCTATGGCGATACTTCGCCGGTTCGCAAGCAGGGAGGAAGGGATGGCGATGATCGAACTCTCCACTCTGGAAGGCGACGCCCGGTTCGGTGCCTGGCTCGCCGAACCCGACGGTGAGCCGCGCGGCGCGATCGTCGTCATCCAGGAGATATTCGGCGTCAACGAAGGTATTCGCCGAAAGTGCGCCCATTGGGCGAGCCTCGGCTATCTCGCGCTCGCACCCGACCTGTTCTGGCGGATCGAAGCAGGCGTCGAGCTCGATCCCGACGTGCCCGAGCAGTTTGAGCAGGCACTCGCCCTGATGCGGAAGTTCGACCAAGACCGGGGAATCGCCGACATTGAGGCCGCGATCCGGGAGGCCAGACGGCGGATGGAGGAGGGCCGAAAGGTCGGCTGCGTCGGCTACTGCCTCGGTGGTCGGCTCGCCTTCATGACGGCGACCCGCACGGACGTCGACGCCACCGTTGGCTATTATGGTGTCGGCCTCGACGATCTTCTCGGAGAGAAGCACGGTATCGCCCGGCCCTTGCTGCTCCACATCGCGGGCGCCGACCATTTCGTGCCGCCCGAGCAGCAGGAGGCGGTCCACCAAGGGCTGGACGATCATCCGCGCGTGACGATCCACGATTATCCCGGCCAGGACCACGGCTTCGCCGCCGAGATGGGCAAGAGGCGCAGCGAGGACGCCGCGAGTCTGGCCGACAGCCGGACCGAGGTCTTCTTCGCCGAGCATGTCGGGTAACTTCTAGTCGACGCTCCGTCGCCGACACCGCACTTTCTTCCGAAGTCTCCGGTCGGCGCCAAAGAACATCACGCTGTCCGGTCAGCGAGATTCCGGCCAGTATCCGGAAACTAGCGGTGCCGCGTTGGCTGACAGCAGCGGCCGAGCCCTCAGGATATGTCGGCGAACAGGCGACCGGGAAGGGGCTGCGATAGGACCTGCGCTCACTCGGTCATGTTGGCGGCGACTTCGGGCCAGAAATATTGCAGCACCCCGACCTCCTGGTCGACGAAGCCGTCATAGATCATCCGCCCGGCCACCCAGACGATCACGACCAGGCCTACCCAGGCGATCCAGCGGTAGCGGTCGATATATTTGGCGATGAAATTGGCGGCGAGGCCCATCAAGGCTACCGAAAGCAGCAGGCCGATGATGAGGATGCCGGGATGATCGCGCGCAGCTCCGGCCACGGCGAGAACGTTGTCGAGGCTCATCGACACGTCGGCGAGCGCGACCGCCCAGGCAGCGCCGGCAAAGCTCTTGGCGGGCCTGAGGCCACTATGCTCGTCACCTTGGATTTCCGCAGAGCCGTGCGATTCGCCGCCGTGGCGGATCTCGCGATACATCTTCCACGACACCCAGAGCAGAAGGACGCCGCCGGCCAGAATCAGGCCGACGATCTGCATGAGCTGCGTGACGAGCAGCGCGAAGACGATCCGCAGCACCAGGGCCGCGATGATTCCGATCAGGATCACCTGCCGCCGCTGATGGGCCGGCAGGCCCGCGGCCAGCGCGCCGACGACGATCGCATTGTCGCCGGCGAGCATGATGTCGATCATCAGCACCTGGCCGAAGGCCGCCAGCGCCGCCGGCTCGGTGATATTCGAGAAATCGTGGACGATCGCGTTCCAGATGCCGCCGAGCCCCTGGATACTCGCGGACAGGTTCAACAGGGAGTCGAGCATCGGCTGTTCGTCCGCTCCTTGAGTGTCAGTTCATATGGCCGGCGCCGGCCGGGGCGCGCCATGATCGGAGATCAGGCGAACGCCCCAGCGGCTCACTGGTTCATCGAAGCGAAGAAGTCCTCGTTGGTCTTCGAGTCCTTCATCTTGTCGAGCAGGAATTGCATCGCGTCGACCGTGCCCATCTGCATGAGAATACGGCGAAGCACCCACATCTTGGAGAGCGTGCCCTGCTCGACGAGCAACTCTTCCTTGCGGGTGCCGGACTTGCCGACATCCAGCGACGGGAAGATGCGCTTGTCCGAGACCTTGCGGTCGAGGACGATCTCGGAATTGCCGGTGCCCTTGAATTCCTCGAAGATCACCTCGTCCATCTTGGAGCCGGTATCGATCAAGGCGGTCGCGATGATCGAGAGCGAGCCGCCCTCCTCGATGTTGCGCGCCGCGCCGAAGAAGCGCTTCGGCCGCTGCAGCGCGTTGGCGTCGACGCCGCCGGTCAGCACCTTGCCCGAGCTCGGAACCACCGTGTTGTAGGCGCGACCGAGGCGGGTGATCGAATCGAGAAGGATGACGACATCCTTCTTGTGCTCGACGAGCCGCTTCGCCTTCTCGATTACCATTTCGGCGACCTGGACGTGGCGACTAGCGGGCTCATCGAAGGTCGAGGAAATGACCTCGCCCTTCACCGAGCGCTGCATGTCGGTGACTTCCTCGGGCCGCTCGTCGATCAGCAGCACGATCAGGAAGACCTCTGGATGATTGTCGGTGATCGCCTTGGCGATGTTCTGCAGCAGCACTGTCTTGCCGGTGCGCGGCGGCGCGACGATCAGTGCGCGCTGGCCCTTGCCCTGCGGCGAGATGATATCGATCACGCGCGCCGACTTGTCCTTGACGGTTGGGTCGAGCGTGTCGAGCCGAAGCTTCTCATCCGGATAAAGCGGTGTGAGGTTGTCGAAATTCACCCGGTGACGGACCGCGTCCGGATCGTCGAAATTCACCTGGACGACACGGACGAGCGAGAAATAACGCTCTCCATCCTTCGGTCCGCGAATCTCGCCTTCGATCGTGTCGCCGGTTCGCAGTCCGAACTTCCGGACCTGGTTGGGCGAAACATAGATGTCGTCCGGACCGGCCAGATAATTGGAATCGGCAGATCGCAGGAAGCCGAATCCGTCCTGCAATACCTCGATCGTGCCCTGACCCATGATCTCGTCGCCGCGCTCGGCGCGTACCTTTAGGATCGAGAACATCAGCTCCTGCTTGCGCAGGGTCGAGGCGCTTTCGACGCCGAGCTCTTCCGCCATGGCCACGAGCTCGGCTGGTGTCTTCTGTTTCAAGTCATTGAGATGCATACGCGTTTCTCGGTTTGAGAAGGGGATTCTGGGCACCGAATGCTCAGAGAATGGAACTGTGGGGCGGCTCGGACCCGCGCGGACGGCGGGCAAACGACTGAACCCGCGTTATGCTCCGGCCGATTTCAAGTCAAGCAAGCGACTCGAGCAAGTGAAGCGAAGGCCTGTTTGCGCGCCTTCAGAACGGTCGGACGATCACCAGGACGACGATCAACACGACCGCAATCCCCGGAATCTCATTCATCATCCGGAGCGTCCGCCCGCTGATCGGCCGGGCGCCCGAAGCCAGCTTGCGGCCATAGCCAACCATCCAGCCGTGATAGCCGGACAGTGCGAGGACCAGAGCGAACTTGGCGTGGAACCAGCCTTCGCTCCAGGCCCCGGTCACCCAAGCCAGGCTCAGGCCAAACACCCAGACCAGGAGGATCGCCGGCGTGATGATGATATTGCGCAGCTTCCGCTCACGGTCGATCCACTTCTGCTCTTCGTCGGATCCGGGGGCCGCCTCCTGATGATAGACGTAGAAGCGAGGAAGCATGAACAGGCCCGCAATCCAGAAGATCACGAAGATGACGTGGCCAGCCTTCAGCCATGCGTAGGTCAAGGTCAGCGCCGCTCCCAGTTCACCGATCACGCCTGGCGCACCAGAGCGACGAGCCGTTCGACATGGGCGATCGGCGTTTCTTTGATAATTCCGTGGCCGAGATTGAAGATATGCGGCCTCCCCCGGAGCCTAGATAGGATGCGCTCCACCGCGCTTTCAAGCGCTTCGCCGCCGGCAAGCAGGGCAAAAGGATCCAGATTGCCCTGGACAGGCAGATCATCCGGAAGATCCGCCACCGCTACGGCCGGATCGACGGTCTCGTCCAGGCCGATCGCCCCGACCTGGGTCTCGCGCGCATAAGCCGCGAGCTTGCCGCCGGCGCCCTTGGGAAAGCCGATCACCGGCACGCCCGGGTGCCGCGCCTTCAGGGCCGCGACGATCCGCGCCGTCGGCGCGATCACCCAGCGCTCGAACTGCGCCGGCGCAAGGCTCCCGGACCAGCTGTCGAACAATTGCACTGCGTCGACGCCGGCTGTGATCTGGCCGGAAAGATAGTCGATCGTCATGTCGGCAATCGCGTCGATTATCTCGCCGAAGGCCGTGGGATCTCGATAGGCGTGAAGTCGGGCCTCCGCCTGCTCGCGGCTTCCCTGGCCAGCGACCATGTAGGTCGCAACCGTCCAGGGGCTGCCCGCAAAGCCCAGAAAAGTGGTTTGCGTCGGCAATCGGGCAGCCACTTTCTCCACAGTATCGTAAATCGGCTGCAGCCGCGCCTCCACGCGCTCCAGCGAAGCGAGCGCGGCATCGACCAGACGCGGCGAAAGACGCGGACCTTCGCCGGCTTCGAAGGCCAAGTCCTGGCCGAGCGCGTGCGGCACGATCAATATGTCGGAAAACAGGATCGCACCGTCGAAGCCGAACCGGCGGATCGGCTGAAGCGTGATTTCGGCTGCGGCTTCACTGTCGAAGACAAGTTCGAGGAATCCGCCCTTCGCCTCGCGCAAAGCCCTGTACTCGGGCAGGTACCGTCCGGCCTGGCGCATCAGCCAGAGCGGAATAATGTCCGTTTTTCCGCCACTTAATACGGACAGCAAGGGCTTGTTCTGCACGGGCATGAGAGCCGGTCGGTCTCCCTCCTCTTATCTTCTATAGGTTAGAATCTAAGAGTCTGATGAGATTAGTAGGGGGCGGAGAAGCGGGGTTTATGGCTTCGCACATCTTTTGCCAACAGCTTGACTCGCCTGAACCGGCGGCAATCCGGGGAGTCGCTCTTGCGATCCCCGCGATCCACAGGCTGGGGGCGGAATCCAGGCACTGTTCGTCAAGCTGTGGATCGGTTCGGAGGATGCGGGGACTAAACCCGTCCTTGATGTTGTGCGCAGGCTTCCGCTAGCGATTTCCCCATGGTTTTCCACAGGCCCAATCCTCCGGCCGCGGCCGGCTTCGAAGCTGCATGGACACAAGCCGCATGGACAAGGGTATCGCGAGGGTGAAGCAGCTTCACCTCCACCTCCTCTCGGATTCGACCGGCGAGACGCTCGACATGCTCGCCAAGGCCTGCCTCGCCCAGTTCGACAATGTCGAGGCGATCCCGCATCTCTGGCCGATGGTACGGTCCGAGGGACATCTCGACCGGGTTCTCGACGATGTCGCACGGCGGCCCGGCCTGGTCCTCTACACCGTCGTCAATCCAACCATCAGGCGGGAACTGGAGCAGAAATGCCGCCGCCGCTCCATTCACGCGGTGTCGGTGCTCGATCCGGTGATCGACGCGCTTGCGGCGGTCAGCGGCGAGCAGGCCAAGGGCCGTTCGGGCCGCCAGCACGTGCTGGACGCTGCCTATTTCGCGCGGGTGGACGCCATTCAGTTCACCATCGCCCACGACGATGGGGTCGGCCCGGAAAACTGGGAGGAAGCCGACATCATCCTGGCGGGCGTGTCACGCACGTCCAAGACGCCGACCAGCATCTATCTCGCCAATCGCGGCTACAAGGTCGCCAACGTGCCGCTGGTCCCGCAATCGCCTCCGCCCGATGCCTTGTTCCAGGTGAAGCATCCGCTCGTCGTCGGGCTTACCACCAATCCGGAGAGGCTGGTCCAGATCCGGCGCAATCGACTGCTCTCGCTGAACCAGGCGCCCGAGACCGACTATGTGGACATCGAGGCAGTCAATGCGGAGCTCGCCTTCGCGCGGCGCCTCTTCGCCGACAATGGATGGCCGGTCATCGATGTCACTCGCCGTTCGATCGAGGAATCGGCGCTGGCGATTGTCAAACTCTATAGCGAACGGCTGGAGCAGGCAGCGGAGTGAATGCCCTGTCACCGCCTGGCGCCGGCCTTCCGATACAGCCCAGGACAGGGCTGCTGCTGGCTTCCCGGAGCGAGGCCAGGCACCGGATGCTCCAGGCCGCCGGCGTCGCCTTCGAAGCCGCCGACGCCGAACTCGACGAGTCGGAGGCGAAGGTCGGCCTCGTCGCGGCGGGATTCGAGCCGCGCGACCTGGCCGAGATGCTCGCCGAGATGAAAGCGCGCAGCGTGCGGGCCCCGGGCGATGCGCTCATCCTCGGCGCGGATCAGGTTCTCGAACAGGACGACGGCTCCATCCTGAGCAAGCCCGCCTCGCGTGAGGACGCGCTGGCGCAGCTCCGATCTCTCTCCGGCCGGACTCATTTCCTCCATTCCGCGGCGGCGATCGTCGAGCGGGGGGAGCGGGTCTGGGGACGTACCGAAACCGTGGCGCTTCGTGTCCGCCCGCTGAGCGATTCCTATCTCGAGGATTATCTCGACCAGGAATATGAGCAGATCCGCTTCTGCGTCGGCGGCTATCGAATCGAAGGTCCGGGAATCCAGCTTTTCGATGAGATAGACGGAAGCCATTTCGCCATCCTGGGTCTACCGATGCTGCCTTTGCTCGCCTTCCTGCGCGAGCGTCGGATCCTTCCCCGCTGATGGTCGTGCTCGGCCTCACCGGGTCAATCGGCATGGGGAAGAGCACGGTCGCGCGAATGTTCGCCGAGCATGGCGTGCCGGTGTTCGACGCGGATGCCGTCGTCCACCAGCTCCAAGGCCCTGACGGCGCTCTGCTCGCCGACATAGAGGCGGCATTTCCCGGCACCACCTCCGGGCGGGGCGTCGACCGCGGCGCGTTGGCCGAACGCGTGCTCGGACGGCCCGACGCGCTGCATCGGCTCGAGGCTCTGGTCCACCCCGCGGTGGCACTCGAGCGAGAGGCCTTCCTCGAACGCCACCGCGACGTGCCGCTGCTCGTGCTCGACATTCCCTTGCTGTTCGAGAAGGGGGGATGGAATCTCGTCGACAAGGTGGCGGTGGTATCCGCCCCCGCCGAGGTTCAGCGCGATCGAGTCCTTGGCCGACCCGGCATGACGGCAGAGAAATTCGAGCGCATCCTTTCCCTGCAAATGCCGGATTCCGAGAAAAGGGCGCGAGCCGATTTCGTGATACCCACTGGCGGCACGTTCGAGGAGACTCGCGACTCGGTTCGCCGCATCATCGCTTGCCTCTCGCCGGCTCACGATTCATAGAATCGGTATGCGTGAGATCGTCTTCGACACGGAAACCACCGGACTGAGCCCTCAAAATGGGGACCGGCTGGTCGAGATAGGCTGCGTCGAGCTCTACAATCGAGTCGAGACGGGCCGGACCTTCCACTCCTATTTCAATCCTGGCCGCCCAATGCCTTCAGAGGCCGAAGCGGTGCATGGGCTCAGCGATCGATTCCTCGCCGACAAGCCGTTGTTCGGTGAAATATGCGAGGACCTGCTCGAGTTCATCGGCGATTCGCCACTGATCGCTCACAATGCCACATTCGACTTCGGATTCATCAATCACGAGCTCGGGGCATGCGGCCGCCCGACTGTCTGCGTGTCTCGAATGGTGGACACGCTGACATTGGCGCGTCAGCGTTTCCCTGGCGCAAAACACAGCCTGGACGCGTTGTGCACGCGCTTCGGCGTCGATCGTTCGCTCCGGGTCAAGCATGGCGCGCTGATCGACGCGCAACTGCTCGCCCAAGTCTATGTCGAGTTGACCGGCGGCCGTCAGATCGGGCTCGGCCTGGTGGCGGAGATCATCGAAACCGAGGATCCGGTGCCCGGCGAGCGCCCCGGCACAAGCGAGACGATGATCGTGGCGATGATCCGGCCACCGAGGCCGCACGCCCCGAGCGAAGAGGAGCTTGCGCGGCACGCGGCTTTCGTCGCGACGATCAGCGATCCGATCTGGCGTCGGGTCGGCTAACGCGCCGCCGACGAGCATGTGCCGGCGTCGGCTGCAAGATTCATGGGGGTGCTTCCGTCAGGTGCGGTTGACGGCAAGCGGGGCCGACGCCTAAGTCCCGCGCCGAACGCGTTGCGGAGCAGATGATGGACATTCGCGTCTCCGGTCACCAGATCGACATCGGTGAGTCGCTGCGAGGCCATGTCGAAACCCGCCTGAACGCGGTAGCCGAAAAGTATTTCTCGCGCGCCATCTCGTCGCAGGTGACGTTCGGCAAGGGGCCGTACGACCACAGTTTTACCTGCGACATCGTCGCCTATGTTCCGCAGGGCGTCGTGCTCAAGGGACATGGCGGGGCGGCGGACGCCCACGCCGCCTTCGACCAGGCGGCGGACAGGATCGAAAAGCAGCTCCGCCGCTACAAGAGGCGCCTCAAGGACCGGCACGCGCAGAGCGCCCATGCCGAGGCGGTCGCCAGCGCGATCGACGCTTCCTACACGGTCTTCGCCCCACCCGCCGACGAGGAGGAGCCGGTCGACAACCCGCCGATCGTGGCCGAAACCCGAGTCGATATTCCGGAAGCCAGCGTTTCGGACGCGGTGATGCTGCTCGACCTGCGCAACACCAATGCGCTTCTGTTCCGCAACAGCGGCACCGGCAATTTCAACATGGTCTATCGACGAGGGGACGGAACGATCGGCTGGGTCGAACCGCAACGCGACTAGCAAACCGCCTCCCGCCGCCAGATCCGTTTCTTTCAGGGGCCGACGCCCCCTTCCGGTGCATCCCATGACCGACCTTTCAGACATCGTCACGATCGAGGCCGTCGAGGCTGATTTCTCGGCGGCCAACAAGAAGGCTCTGTTCCAGCACCTGGCGGCCGCGGCGGCGCGGCTCACCGGGCTCCCGTCCAAGCAAATCCTCAAGGCCGTCAACGAGCGCGAGAAGCTCGGATCGACCGGCTTCGGAAACGGCGCCGCGATCCCTCATGGGAAGGTGGACGGGCTGGGCCGAGTCTTCGGCTATTTCGCCTGCCTTTCGGCGCCGATCGACTATGACGCCGTCGACGACCTGCCGGTCGACCTGATCTTCCTTCTCTTGTCCCCGCCGGACGCCGGCGTGGACCATCTCAAGGCCCTCGCCTCGGTGAGCCGCGCGTTTCGTGACCGGCAGACGCTCGAGAAACTGCGCGGCGCGCGGTCCAAGGACGCCTTGTTCGCCCTGCTCGTCGGCGAGGAAGAGCGAGATGCCGCCTGAGGACGGCGGTCAGCGAGGAACAGGCGAGGTGGCGCATTTCCGAGCGCTCGAATCGCTCTACCGCAGCGCGCCTATCAACGACCTGTTCCGTTCCGAGATGGAAATCGTCGAAGCGGGGCTGGTGCGAATCCGGTTCGACATCGATCCGGCCGCCTTCCACGCCGCCGGCGCGGCGCACGGCACCCTTTACTTCAAGATGATGGACGATGCCGCTTTCTACGCCTGCAACAGCCTCGTCAGCGATCGATTCCTGCTGACCACCGCCTTCAATCTGTTCTTCACGCGCCCGCTCAAGGAGGGGCCGGTAACCGCCGAAGGTCGCTGGATCAGCGGCCGCCGCCGCGTTTTCGTCGGCGAGTCGCGCCTGCTCACCGGTGACGGCGAGGAGGCCGGTCGCGGCACCGGCACCTTCATGCGGTCGCGCATCCCATTGTCCAGCCTGGACGGCTACCGCCCATGAACGCTGCCGGCCGTCGGCTCGGGTGATGCAGCCGCGGCTCGCAAGCTCCGTCTTGGTCGGCGCCTTGCTCCGCCTGGCGGAGTCGGAGGGCGGCTTCGGAATGGTGATCGCGAAAGGCGATCCGACGGCGGGATCCATCCTGGTGATTCTGCTCGAGCGTGGGGCCAAGCCGCGCTGCTACGAGCGCCTGCTCCATCCCGACGGCAACTATGCCTGGGAAGAGACTCGCCAGCAGCCGCCGGAGGCGGGGGCGCTTCGGGAATTCCTCGCGCGCCGCCGCCAATTCGATCCGGATCTGTGGATCATCGAACTGGATGTCGCGTCGGCCGAACGGTTCGCCGCTGAAATGAACTCGTTCAGTTGACCCTGGCCTGCGGCGCAGGCAATCCCCGGCCTGCACTTCAGGCGCATGAGCGGGGGTCGTCCGTCTTCAGGGTTACAGGCGGCCACGCGAGTCGGGGGGCGATCAGGGTGATGCTTGCATCCGGCCTGCGATCGACTCACCGCACAGAATAGAGTTTCCATTGCGACTTTCCGTCCGCACCGCGGCTTTTGCCGCGGCTGCTCTTTCGTTTTGCGCGATCGCCGGCTTCACGGCGCCGACCATGGCCTCCGAGGCGAAGGTCGACCCGGCGGTCTCCTATATCGAGCATGCCGGGAGCCAGCTGAGCTCCGGGTCTCTCGGCCTCAACGATCCCCGGGCTGAAGGCCCTTCGATCGAACCAACTCTTTCCGGAACGCCGGTCGCGATGCACGCGATGGCTCCGGCGCTGCCCGCCCCGGCACCCACCCTTGCCCCGGCCGTCGTCCAGTCGGAAGAAGATGAAGAGGCGCTGGAAGGCCGCCCCCTTTCCGAACTGGTCGCCGAGTTTGCGAGCCGCGAGACGACGGACGAGGAAACCGACTGCCTCGCCCGCGCCGTTTATTTCGAATCGAAAGGCGAGCCGCTGACCGGCCAGCTGACCGTTGCCGAGGTCATCATCAATCGGGCCGAATCGGGCCGCTTTCCGTCCACGATTTGCGGCGTGGTTCGCCAGCGCGGACAATTCTCCTTCGTCCGCGGCGGCCGCATCCCGACCCCACCGCCGGGCTCGCGCGACTGGCGCACGGCGGTCGGAGTCGCCCACGTGGCGATGCGCGACCTCGCCGACGGCGGCGCGCCCAGAGCCTTGTTCTTCCACGCGCGCCACGTCCGTCCCGGTTGGCGTTTGACCCGCGTCGCCACGGTGGGGAATCACATCTTCTACCGTTAAGCTCCGCCAGGAGCTCATGGCCCGCTCTCCAGTGCCCGGGGGAGCGGGCCCTTTCTAGTGCGCGCGTGCGGGGGTGTCTTTCACTCGTTCCCCTTTCATTCTACCCTCCCGCCATGGCCACCCAAAGCGAATCGCGCGCCGATCCCTGCTTTTCCGACATGCCGCTCGTGGCGCAGGACGTCGCCCGCGGCGTGACCCGCTTGTTCTTCCGCTCCGATCTGTTCGCCTTGTGCGAGGTCCCGCTGCCCAACGGCCGCCGCGCCGACATGATGGCGATCGGGCCCAAGGGGCAATTGGTGATCGTGGAGATAAAAGTGTCTCGGGCGGACCTGCTCGGCGACCAGAAATGGTGCGACTATCTCGATTATTGCGACCGCTTCTTCTGGGCGGTGCCTACCGGTTTCAGCCTCGAGCCGTTCGACGGCGACGGGCTCGGCCCGGACTGTGCCGGGCTGATCGTGGCGGATCGCTATGACGCAGAGGTCATCCGGGACGCACCCGATCGCCCGCTGGCCGCGGCGCGGCGCAAGGCCGAGACGCTGCGATTCGCCCGCCGCGCCGCGCGACGGCTGGCCGGCGACCTGGATCCGGGACTGGCCGGCCTGGACTGAGGCTCCAGCCTGCCCTCGAACGACTCATCGGAAAGTCGAGCTATTCCAGTTCGCGGAGGATCGCGGCCGCGCGGCGGTCCTGCCGGGCATAGTCCAGCGCGGAATAGCCGGCGACGTTGTCGGTCTGATTGGGATCTGCGCCCTGGCCTCGCAGCAGCCGCACCATCGTGAGATCGCGCCGCTGAACCGCGAAGATGAGCGGAGTCTCGCCGCGACTATTGCCGAGATTCGGATTGGCGCCGCGCGCAAGGAGCTGCTCTGCGCCTTCATACCAGCCGAGTTGCGCGGCGAGGATCAGCGGCGTCGTGCCGTCGTTGCTCTGCAGGTCGGGACGCGCGCCCCGGGCAAGCAGGAAGGCGAGCCAGTTCAGGTCCCGCCCTCGAGTGACGATGTGCAGCGCGCCTTCGCCGCTCGCGCCTTCGCGGGCATTGATGACAGCGGGGTTAGGCGTGGCGACGATGCCCTGCACGGTGTCACCGTCGCGTTCGCGGACGGCCTTGAGGAAGTTGAAGCTCTCGGAAAAACCCTGCGCGGCGACCGGCGTCGCCGGCACGGCCAGGACCGCCAGGGCGGCCGCGGCGAGAGCGAGAGGATTCATCCAGCGCATCGTCTTGAAATTCCCCGCATCCATTCGGCTTGATTGATTGGCCTTAGCAAAGCATGGCTGCCCCTGTCATGAATGAAACCGTCCGCCGGACTCTCGCCGCTCCGCTCGTCTTGCTCTTCGCCTTGCTGCTCGGTGGGTGCCAAAGCGATCCCGGTGCGCCGCCGCTCGAGGGCGCCTCGATCGGTGGTCCTTTCACCCTCACCAGCCATCAAGGCCGGCGCGTTAGCGACTCCGAATTCGCCGGCCGCTACCGGCTCGTCTATTTCGGCTACGCTTTCTGCCCGGACGTCTGCCCGGTCGACCTGCAGGTCCTGGGCGCCGGCCTCCGCGCCTTCGAGCAGGAAAATCCCGAACGCGCCGCACGGGTCCAGCCGATCTTCATCACGGTCGATCCGGCGCGCGATACGCCACAGGTCCTTCGGGACTATGTCGCCAATTTCCATCCCCGGCTGATCGGACTTACCGGCAGCGAGGAAGAGATAGCGAGCACCGCCCGCAGCTTCGGCGTCTATTATCGGCACGGCGAGCCGCCCGAAGGTGGCGACGCCGATTCGTATCTTGTCGATCATTCACGCATGATCACCCTGTTCGGACCGCAAGGCGAACCCATCGCCATCGTCCCCCACGACCAGGGACCCGAGGGAGTCGCCCGCGAGCTGGATCGGTGGGTGCGATGAGGGACCGCTTCTGGGAGCGACCGCTCGACGACCTCAATAGGCAGGAATGGGAAGCGCTGTGCGACGGCTGCGGCAAATGCTGCCTGCACAAGCTCGAGGACGACGTGAGCGGTGAGCTCCACGCGACCAATGTTGCCTGCCGGCTGCTCGACCGAACGACATGCCGGTGCAGCAACTACAAGCTGCGGCGGGTGTTCGTGCCGGACTGCGTGCGTCTCGACGCCGCCAGTCTCGGGGAAATAGACTGGCTGCCTTCGACCTGCGCCTATCGCCTGAGATCGGAAGGCAAAAAACTTCCGGACTGGCATTATCTCGTCTGCGGCGATCGGGACGAGGTCCATCGCACCGGAATGTCGGTGCGCGGCTGGACCATCTCGGAGGACGAAGCGGGCGAACTCGAGCACCACCTCGTGGATCGTGAGCTCTAGGGCGCCAAAGCCGCCGCCGACGGGCGACCTCCTCTTGGGGGGCATCGCGGTGACGCTTCGAGTTTCCCCGCGCGCCAGCCGGATGCGGCTGCGGGTCGATCCGAGAACCCGCGCGGTGCTGCTGACGGTACCGCGCCAAGTGTCGGCTCGGCGCGCCCTGGCCTGGGCCGCCGGCCACCGGGACTGGGTCGAAGCCACGCTGGCCGCGATCCCGTCTGGGACGCCGATTGGGCCCGGCGCCGAAGTGCCGGTCCAGGGCCGGCTTCACCGTATCGACTGGGCCGCAGGGCGGCCCCGGCGGGTGGACCTTTCCGACGGGCGGCTGATCGCCGGCGGCCCGATCGAGGGGCTTGAGCCGCGAATCCTGCGCTGGCTGAAGGGGCGGGCTTTGACCTTCCTCGAAAGAGAAACCCGAGTCCTCGCGGAGAAAGCCGGGGTCGCCATCGCCCGTGTGGGTGTCGGCGACCCCGTCTCACGCTGGGGCAGCTGCTCGAGCAGCGGCACGATCCGCTACAGCTGGCGGCTGATCATGGCGCCCGACTTCGTTCGCCAGGCCACGGTCGCGCACGAGGTCGCGCACCTCGTCCACATGAATCATTCGCCCGCCTTTCATGCGCTGGTCGAATCCCTGCTCGGCTGGGATCCGAAGCCGGCGCGGGTCTGGCTCCGGAGGGAAGGCGCCGGGCTGCACCGCATCGGCAAAGCCTGAATAAGGCATCGGAAGCGTCAGCCGGCCGGTCGTCGTCCGCGGCCGTTCAGCCGAAATTGGGGTCGCGCTCCGAGGGTTCGAGCCGCTCGGGAACCCGCCGCGGCGGCGGCCGATCGCGAGGGCGCTCTCGGTCCGGTGGCCTTGGCCGCTCGATCGCCCGCTCGAGCCAGTCGCGGTCGAGGCGATCGCGGTTGAGGCGGTCGCCGTCGAAACGGTCTCGGCCTTCCTCTTCCCTGCGCTCCTCGATCGGGCCCGCATCTGGAGGGCCGAACCCGTCCGGGACCAGATATTGCTCCTCGAACGGCGGCGGAGCCGGCTCGATCGGATTACCCTCCGGATCGATGAGCGGATCGTCTTCGGGCGGAGCGAACCAGAATTCGTCGTTCTGCTCGATCTGCCAGGCGGGGGCGGCCGCCTGCGTCGCGAGCGGCTCGACGGGCCGGCCCGCGACCGCACGTGCCATGAAATCGTGGAACGCGCGCGCCGGCGCGCGTCCTCCGGCGAGGCCGGGCAGCGCCCTGTTATCGTCGCGCCCCATCCAGACCCCAGTGGTGATCCCGCTCGAGAAGCCGACGAACCAGCCGTCCTTGTTTGAGGTGGTCGTGCCCGTCTTGCCGGCTGTCGGCCGCCCGAGCGCCGCGGCCCGACCGGTTCCATGCTCGACGACCCCCTGCAGAAGATCGGTCATCTGCGCGGCCACCCATGGTTGGAGCAGCACGCGCGTCTCGTCATCCTCATGCTGGTAGAGGAGGGTGCCGTCGGCCGTGGTGACCCGCCGAATACCGTATGGAGTAACGGCGATCCCCCGCCGCGCGACCGACGCATAGGCCCTCGTCATGTCGAGCAGGCGTACCGACGAGGAGCCGAGAGCCATCGATGGATTGGTCTCGATCGTCGTGGTGATTCCCAGGCGCTGCGCCAAGTCCGCGACAGCACGGGTGCCGACGTCCTGAGCGAGGCGCACCGCCACCGTGTTGATGGAATAAGCGAAGGCGGTGCGCAGCGGCACCGGTCCGGCATAGCGGCCATTGTCGTTGCGCGGACTCCAGTTGCCGATCCTGATCGGCGCGTCCGGCACGACGCTGTCGACTCGGTAGCCTGCCTCAAGCGCGCTAAGATAGACGAACAGCTTGAAAGAGGAGCCTGGCTGGCGGACTGCTTGGGTGGCGCGGTTATAGATCGAACTCGCATAGTCGCGTCCGCCGACGAGGGCGCGCACCGCGCCATCGCGGTCGAGCGCGACCAGAGCGCCCTGCGCGCCCCGTGGCGCGTTGGCATTGATCGCCTGGGCGGCAGCGCGCTGCATGTCGAGGTCGATCGTGGTCCAGACATCGAGCGGCTGGACGGTCTCGTCGATCAGCATGTCGAGCTGCGGCAGCACCCAGTCGGTGAAGTAGCGGGCGCTGCTCTGTTGCCCCGCTCGCCGGACGAAGGTCACCTCGTCGGGATCGGCGGCGGCCGCCTCGGCGCGGCTGATCGCTCCATGCTCGACCATGAGGTCCAGCACGACGCCGGCACGGCCGCGGGCCGCTTCGGTGTCCGCCGTGGGAGAATAGTTGGAGGGCGCCTTCACCAGACCCGCGATGATCGCCGCCTCGCCGGTGCCGAGCTCCGTGGCGCTGTGCCCGAAGAAGCGACGGGAAGCGGCGTCGATGCCATAGGCGCCGCCGCCGAAATAGACCCGGTTGAGGTAGAGCTCGAGGATCTGGTCCTTGGAGAAGCGCCACTCCAAAGCGAGCGCCAGAATCGCCTCGCGGGTCTTGCGGGCGAAGCTGCGATCATTGGTCAGGAAGATGTTGCGCGCGAGCTGCTGGCTGATGGTCGAGACGCCCCGGATGCGGTCGCCCTGGCTCCAACCTACCCAGATGCCCCGCGCGACTCCGATCGGATCGATCCCGGGATGCGACCTGAACCGGCGATCCTCGACCGCCACCATGGCCTCGCGCATGATCGGAGGGATCTGGTCGTAGCGCAGCCACTCGCCGAAGCTCGGCCCCATCGAATGGATGATGCTGCCGTCGGCAGCGCGCACCCGGATCATCTGCCCGAGGTCGTCCCGCCGGATCAGGGCGGAATAGCTGGGAAGCTGACTGACGGCGACCGAAACCGCGACCGCGAGCGCGACCAGGCCGACGATCAGCAGATAGATCCCGATCTTGAAGGTCGCGACGAACACCCGCTTGACGCGGGAAGGGGGGGCGCTGGCCATCGGGTGATCAGGAATAGGGGGCGCGAGTCATGGGGGCAAGCAGAAGCCGAAGCTGCCTTAACAGCGGCTTACTTCGCTCGAGCCGGCGCCGATTCGTCGAAGGCGAGCGCGGCCGCGTGGCCGCCGTCGCGCGGCCCATCCGGGCCGAGCCTGCCCCGGTCGTAGGCCGGATGTCCGCCGCACCGCGGGCAGCGAATTTCGATAAGATCGATCCTGTTCATCCTCCTTATGTGGCTCGGCGCCTGTCGGGGATCAACCGAGCCCGTGCGAAGTCGTCTCGCGCGACATTTCGGCTCGTCTTTGGTAGGAGAGGATCGATGTCCCAGGTCGCCCGACTGCCGCTCGCCGGAGAGGATCCTCAATCGGATCTCGGCCTGCCGGGCTGGATCTATCATGATCCCGAATATTTCGCGGTGGAGATGGAGCGGCTGATCAGGCCGGCGTGGCAGATCGTCTGCCACGCCAGTGACATCGCCGGGCCCGGCCAATGGCGTACGCTCGACTTTCTCGGCGAGAGCATCCTCGTCATTCGCGGCACCGACGGAATAGCGCGCGCCTTCGCCAATATCTGCCGCCATCGGGGGTCGCGGCTGGTCGACGGCGAGCAGGGCTGCGCCCGGCGGCTCACCTGCCCCTATCACGGCTGGACCTATGCCGCGGACGGCCGGCTGGTGGGCGTCCCACAACGGGAGGATTATCCCGGCTTCGATCCCGCACATTGGGCGCTGGTGCCCGTCGAGCTCGAGCAGTGGCACGGCTTCCTCTTCATCCGTCTTGAGTCTGGCGGTCCTGGCGTCGCCGAGATGATGGCGCCCTGGGAGCAGGAGGTCGCGCCTTACCGGCTGGAGTCGCTCGAGGCGCTGGGCCGGATCACTCTGCGGCCTCGCCCGGTCAACTGGAAGAATGTCGCCGACAATTATTCCGATGGGCTTCACATTCCGGTCGCGCATCCCGGGCTTAGCCGCCTGTTCGGCGGCGACTACGGAACCGAGGCGGGCGAGCATGTCGACCGGATGTGGGGCGACCTCGTCGACCGGCCGTCGGCCAACATCTCCGAACGCCTCTACCAATCGCTGCTGCCGTCCCGCGCGGGGCGACGCTGGCTCTATTTCAAGCTCTGGCCGAACGTCGCCCTGGATCTATATCCCGATCAGGTCGACTTCATGCATTTCGTCCCGGTGAGCCCGACCGAGACGCTGATCCGCGAGATCAGCTACGCCTTGCCCGATGCCGAGATTCCCGAGGAATCTCGCAGAAAGATGAAGGCGGCACGCTATCTCAACTGGCGAATCAATCGCCGCGTCAATGCCGAGGACACGGCCCTGATCGCGCGCGTCCAGCAGGGCATGACCTCCAGCCTCTACAGGCCAGGTCCGCTGGGCGCCGGAGAAGTCTGCCTGCGCGCCTTCGCCGGAAAGGTCCGCCGGCTCATTCCGCAGGCGCGCCTGGATCGGCCGCCGCCTGCGGGCTGGAGCCGTCCCGCCGGCGCGTGAGGAAATAGAGAGGCACGCCGCTGACGAGCAGGACGGCACCCCAAAGCATCGCCTCTCCACCCGCCCCCCAAATCGCCCACAGCGAGAAGAGAGCGGCGCCCAGGAAGGCCGGCACGAGCCGGCGGCTGGTGCCGAGGCGTATGGCGGCCACCGAGCAGGCCAGATAGACGACCAGCGCCGCGCTCGTCGCCAGCAGGATCAGGAATCCGAACAGGTCGGTCATCGAGCGGCTGTAGTTGAACGACAGCACGATCGTGACCAGCAGGCTCGCGGCGACGTGGGCCCGGGCCGGAGTCCCGCGTCGCGACAGCTTGGCCAGCCAGGATGGGAACACGCCGTCGCGCGCCATTGCCCAGGGCAGTTCGCCCTGCATAAGGATCCAGCCGTTCAACGCGCCGAAGGCCGCGATCGCCGCGAAGAGGGCGATCACGATGCCGGCTGGACCGCCCCAGTGCAGGCCGATGAAGTCGGCCATCGGCGCACCGGACCGCGCGACCTGCTCGAGCGGGAGCAGCAGCGCGACCGCCGAGGCGGCGAAGGTATAGAAGGCGCCGGTCACGGCAACGCCGATCAGAGTGGCGCGAGCGATGTTGCGGGACGGGTTTCGCACGCGCTCGGCCGGAACCGTTGCCGATTCGAGGCCGAGGAACGACCATAAGGTGAGAGCGGCCGCGGCGGCGATGCCGGTCTCGCCGCCCAGCTGCAAGGCCTCGGCCCGCAGCGGAGGGGCGGCGGCCGCGCCGCCTTCGCCCAGCACCAGAGCCGCCACCACGACGACGGCAACCAGCGGCAGGAACTTGAGGAGGGTGGTGACGAGCTGGATGACTCCGACCGGACGGGCGCCGATGCAGTTGATCGCGGTCAGGGACCAGATCAGGGCCAGAGTGAGCCACACCGAATGGGGTGCCATGCCGGGGAAGACGGTGCTCAGGGGCGCGATCACCCCGGTCGCTATCGCCACGTTGCCGACCCACATCGAAACCCAATAGGCCCAGGCCACGACGAAGGCGGGAAAGGGCCCGAAGGCGCGCCGTGAATAAGCGTAGGGACCGCCCGCTTCCGGAAAGGCGCGGGCGAGGCTTCCGAACACGGCGGCGAGGCAGAGCGCTCCGCTGGTGGTGACGATCCAGCCGGCGACGCCATTCCAGCCGAACGGCGCGAGCGTCGCCGGAAGCAGGAAGAAGCCCGAGCCGATCATGTTGCCGACGACGAGGGCAAGGCAGATCCAGAAGCCGAAAGCGCGTCTAGGGGTTGTGGGGGTCACCCCGGTGGTGGTCGCATCCATGTCCGATCATGGACCAGGCGGAGCGCGGGCGAAATGGTCAATTCCGCTTGCCGGAGCTGCGCCGGGCGGAGTCGCGAGAGCGGCTATCCAACTCCGCACCGGAACCCATGAAAGCCGCGGACACGCCGGCGTCGGCCGATTTCGTCATTCCGAACGCCGAAGGACAAGCTGTCGGGCTTGACCCGACTCATTGAATGATGGTGCGGTCGAGAAGACTCGAACTTCCACGGCCTTTCGGCCACAGCGACCTCAACGCTGCGCGTCTACCAATTCCGCCACGACCGCACATTGGACAACCGCCGGCCTTGGGGCCGGCGTGGCAGGCGGGTGCCTCTAGCAGCCGACCCAAGGGTCTGCAACGGCTATCGGACCGCCCTCAGTAGAGGAACATGGGCATTCCCTCGACCCGCATCAACCGGGCGCGATAGGTGGCCCGATCGTAGAGCGCGCTGACGTCGACCGACTTGCGGCCGTGCAGCAAGGTGTCGATCGGAACGTGGCCGTAATTGCCGTCGGCGAGCATCACCATCCGCCCTTTCTCGCCACGCTGCAGCAACTGCACGGCGAGGCCGCCGAAGGCGAATCCCACCATCCGGTCCATCGCGTCAGGCTCGCCGGCGCGCATCAGATAAGCGAGTTCCTGCACCACGGCTCCGCTGTCGAGCCTGGCGGCGATCTCCTTGCCCAGCCGGTGGCCGATGCCGACATCCTCGCGCTGGATGGCCGATTTGGCGATGTCGCCGTCACCCCCTTCGTCGCCTTCGATCTTGGCGCCTTCGGAGATGACGCAGATCGCGTAGCCGGCCGGGTTGGAGGCCTTGTCCTCGGCGAGCAGCGGCAGGAGCACGTCGAGATTGGCGGGCACTTCGGCGATGATCGTGCGGTCGACCTGGGCGAGGAAGCCGGCAAGCAAGGCGGTCTCGCCGCTGCGCCGGCCGAACAGCTCGATCACGCCGATGCGCTCGTGGCTTTCGATTGTCGTCCGCAATGCATTGATCGCCTCGACCGATCGGCTCACCGCCGTGGAGAAGCCGATGCAATAATCGGTTCCGAACACGTCATTATCCATCGTCTTGGGCACCGAAATGACCGGCATGCCCTGCGCAGCGAGATGGGCGGAAAAGCGCAGGGTGCCGTCACCACCCAGGGTAATCATCGCGTCGACGCCCAGGCGCTCGAGCACCTCGAGCACATGGCCGGTCTGGTCGCCATCTTCGTGCGTGCGCGGGTCGGACCGCGACGTGTGAAGGATCGTGCCGCCCGTCCGATCGATCCCGCGTACCCGCTCCCGGCTCAACTCCATGACATGGGCAGCGATGCTGTCGGGCTCGTTCGGGTCGACCTCCATCACACCTTCCCAGCCGCGGCGAAGGCCGAGCACCTCCCAGCCGAGATCGTCGGCGGAGAGCACGACCGACCGTATGCAGGCATTGAGACCGGGAACGTCGCCGCCTCCCGTCAGGATTCCGATCCGCATCCTCGTCTTTTCCTTGTATCTCTCGACTGTGCAGGTGCGGCCAACCGTCTATCGGCGGCGGCGGTACGCTACAACAGGGGAGGAACGCGTTCCGGCGTCCGCCGAAGGACGGGTATCAGGAAATCGACCCGAAGGTCAGGCTCAGAACCCGGCCCCCGCGCGGCACGCCGACATTGGCGCTGTTGAAGGGGATCCGTCCGCGCGGCTGCAGCTCCCGGACCGGCGGCGCGATCGACCAGCTATAGACGACCCGTCCCTGCGCATCCTTGAGCTCGGCCTGGATCTGCGGGACGCGCTGAATCTCGTCGGTCTGGTTGACGATGGTGCCAGACACCTCAAGCACTTCGTTGCCCCGCTCGAGCTGCCGGGTCTGTGCGCTCTCCTCGACAATGCTGAGCGCGTCACCGGATTGAACCGGAATGCCGATCTGGGCGCCGATACTCGGAATGCCGAAATATTGGATGCCGCCGATTGCCGCGATCATCAGGACGGCGGCGACGACCGCCGCGATCGTCCGGAGCCGGGCAGGGTTGCGGCGCGGCCGGACTGACGGCGCCTCGACCGGAGCCTCGCCCTGGTTCCCCGGCCGCTCCCAGCTCGGCGGCCCTGGCGTTGGGCCCGGTTCCGGCTCGCCCGCCGACATGGGGGCCGTCGGCGGTTCCGCGAAGGCGGGCGGCGGCCCCTGCGTGGCCGGAGTGGCAAAACCACCGCCGGCAGGCTCCTGAAACCAGCTGTGCCGGCAGCCGGCGCAACGCACCTTGCGGCCGATGGTCCCGATCGCGCTGTCCGGAACGACATATCGGGCTTGGCAGGACGGACAGGTCAGGATCATCTTTACGTGCGCCCCGGAGGCATTCCCCTTGCGCTCCTAAGCATGGTGGAGGCCCGGCGTGCAAGCAAATGCCGGAATTACCGGACTTTCGGAAAGCTTGAAGCGACCGCGGCGGCCGTGCCATGGCTCGGCAAGCGCCGCCGAGCGGCGGGGAGGCAACGCTGAACGCGACCGGATCGATCGTCCAGTTCGAGAATGTGGGACTGCGCTACGGCACCGGAGCGGAGACCCTGTCCGATCTTTCTTTCTCGCTGAAGGAGGGCGGTTTCTACTTCCTCACCGGGCCGTCGGGCGCCGGCAAGACCTCGCTGCTGAAGCTGCTCTACCTTGCTTTGCGTCCCAGCAGGGGGCTGATCCGGCTGTTCGGCGAGGATATCGTTACCATGCCGCGTGGCCGGCTGCCCGGCTTCCGAAGGCGGATCGGGGTCGTTTTCCAGGAATTCCGCTTGGTCCCGCATCTGTCGACGTTCGACAATGTGGCGTTGCCGCTACGGGTCGCCGGCGTCGAGGACAAGGACCTCAAAAAGCCGGTCAGCGAGATGCTGGCCTGGGTGGGCCTCGCCGACCGGGCGACGGCGCGACCCGCCACCTTGTCCGGCGGTGAGCAGCAGCGCGTCGCCATCGCTCGCGCCGTGATCGGCCGGCCCGAGCTGCTGGTGGCGGACGAGCCGACCGGCAATGTCGATCCCGAGATGGCGCTGCGCCTCCTCCACCTATTCGATTCGCTGAACAAGCTCGGCACGACGGTGATCGTCGCCACCCACGATCTCCATCTGCTCGCCCGGATCCAGCGCGCGGAGATGCTCCGCCTCGACCGCGGCCAGATCGCCGATCCGACCGGCGCGCTTCGCCATCCGCCGAAGAGGCCGGAGGCATGAAGGGCGGAGTTCGCCGGTTCGGCGCCGCCGAGCGCGGCCTGCTGCCGGAGGGCCGCCTCGCCGGTCCCATGCCCTGGGTGATCGCGATCATGATGTTCCTCACGGTGCTTGCCGCGGCGGCCGGCCTGGGCCTCGCCGGCGCCGCCGGCCGGTTGGACGACCAGCTTGGCAGCCGCATCACCATTCAGGTCGTTGAAGCGGACCCCGTGCTTCGCGGGCGTCAGGCGGCGGCGGCGGCAGCAGCGATCCGGTCGTTGCCCGGGATCATCGCCGTCCGGCCCGTGCCGGAGGGGGAGATACAGGCGCTGCTCGAGCCTTGGCTGGGCGAGGGACTGATGCGCAGCGACCTGCCGGTTCCGGCGCTGATCGACGTCGACCTGACGCCGGAAGCGCGCGCCCGGATCGATCGCCTTCGTCAGGTGGTCGCCGCGGCGGCGCCAGCGGCGCGCGTGGACGATCATGCCCAGTGGCTGGCGCCGCTCGCGCGGCTGATCGGGGCGCTGCAATGGCTGGCGGCCGGGCTCGTTCTGCTGATGGTGGGCGCGACCGCCGCAACCGTCGTGCTCGCCGCCCGCGCCGCGCTCGACACGCATCGCGGGACGATCGAAATCTTGCATCTGATGGGCGCCACGGACCTTCAGGTGGCGCGCCTGTTTCAAAGACGGATCGCGCTCGACGCCTTGTTCGGCGGCCTGATCGGCTTCATCCTCGGCGGCGCGGTTCTCGTCGCGATCGGCGACCGGGTCACGGCCCTTGGTTCGGAGTTGCTCGGATCGGCGGCGATCCCGCCCGAGGGGTGGGTGGTGCTGATCGCGCTCCCGGTCTTCGGCGTGCTGCTTGCCATGCTCGTCGCGCGGCTGACCATCCTTCGCGCGCTGGGGCGCATGCTGTGATCCGCTTCCTCACCCGCGTCATCGCCTTCATGATCCTGATCTACCTGCTCGGCTATGCCGCTTTCGCGGTGATGCTGCCGCGGCCGGCCGGGGACGAGCGCACCGACGCGATCGTCGTGCTCACCGGCGGCAGCGGCCGCCTCGAGCGCGGTTTTGATCTCCTCGAGCGGGGCATGGCGCCGCGCATGCTCATTTCAGGCGTCGCGCGAACCGTCCGTCCAAGCGAACTCGCCGCGGCCTATCGGGTCGACGAGCGCTTGCTGGATTGCTGTGTCACGCTGGGCCGCGAATCGTTCGATACCCGCTCCAATGCCGACGAGGTGAAGAGATGGTCGCAGCGGCGGCGGGTCCGTTCCATTCGCCTGGTCACGAACGATCTGCACATGCCGCGCGCCCGCTACGAGCTGCACAAGCGGATCGGCGACGGCGAGCTCAGAATCGTTCCGGACGCGGTGCCCACCGATCCGGATCTCGGCGCGATCTTCTTGGAATATAACAAATACCTGCTCGGCCGAGCCGCCGACCTGATCGGTATCTAGAGTAGCGTCCGATGAACTTCCTCCGTTCCGCCTTGTTCGCTCTGATCTTCTATTCCTGGACGGTCGTAGCCGTCCTGGTCTCCTTTCCGGTCAGCCTGCTTGGCACGGAGGCGCTGCGCCGCTGGGCCCATGGCTGGGCGCGCGTCCACCGCATCTGCGCCGCCTGGCTGCTCGGCATCAGGACCCGCCCGGAAGGGGTCGTTCCGGACGGCGCCACACTCGTCGCCATCAAGCATCAGTCGATGTACGAGACGCTGGAGGTCATCCTGATGCTGAAGGAGCCGGCGATCGTGCTGAAGCGCGAGCTCACCGAAATCCCGTTCTGGGGGTGGGTGGTCCGACGCTATGGCGTCATTCCGGTCGACCGAAGCGGAGGGGCCGCTGCCCTGCGTCGCATGATGAAGGCGGCCGCCGCGGCGGTCGCCGAGGGCCGCCCCATCGTCATCTTCCCTGAAGGCACGCGCGTTCCTCCCGGCGAGCAGCCGCCGCTCCAGCCCGGATTCGCCGGCCTGTACCGGTCGCTGAAGCTGTCCGTCGTGCCGGTCGCGCTCGACAGCGGTCGCCTGTGGCCTCGCCATCGTTTCATCAAGCGCCCGGGCATCGTCACCATGCGCTTCGCCCCGCCGCTCCCTCCTGGCCTGCCGCGCGACGAGATCGAGCCCGCCGTCCATGCCGCGATAAACGCGCTCGAGCGGAGCACATGACCCCGCCGCTCGCCCTGATCGAGGGTTTTTTCGGGCGGCCGTGGAGCTGGAGGGACCGGAGCGAGGCGGTCCGCTTCCTCGCGCCGCACGGTTATGGCGCCTATCTCTACGCGCCCAAGGCTGATCCCTGGCTTCGCCGCGGTTGGCGCGAGCCTTATCCGGATAATGAACTCGAGGCGCTCGCCGCCTTCGGCCGCGACTGTAATGCGGCCGGCGTTCGCCTCGGCGCCGGTCTCAGCCCCTTCGAGTTGCACCTCGAGGCTGGCCGGAACTGGGAGACGGCGCTGAACGCGAAGGTGGCGCAGCTCGACCAGGCGGGGGTCGAGGATCTCGCCATCCTGTTCGACGACATGCGCGGCGATGTTCCCGACCTCGCCGAGCGTCAGGCGGCGATCGTCCATCACGTCGCGGAACGAACCGGGGCGTCGCGCCTCCTGTGCTGCCCGAGCTATTATTCCGACGATCCGGTGCTCGACACGGCATTCGGCGAGCGGCCGGCCTTCTACCTCGAGCAGCTCGGCCGGCTGCTCGATCCGTCGATCCGGATCATGTGGACCGGCGAGGAAGTCGTCTCCAGGGAATATTCGCCGGGCCATCTTTCCCGCATCGCCGAGGCGATCGGCCGCAAGCCGTTCCTGTGGGACAATTATCCGGTCAATGACGGCGCGCGCATGTCCCAGCACCTCCACCTGCGCGCCTTCACCGGCCGACCGGCTGCGATCGCCGCGCACATATCCGACCACGGCATCAATCTCGCCTCCCAGCCGCTGCTGAGCCGGATCCCGGCATTGACGCTGGCGGAGAGCTATGCGCGCGGCGACGCCTATGAATATGGCGCGGCCTTCGGCTGGGCGGCGGCGGCGGTGCTCGGGGCGGAACTGGCGGAAAGAGTCCGCCGCGACCTGCTCGCGCTACAGGATCGGGGCCTCGACCGGCTCGCCGACCGGCGCGCGGTCCTTCGGGACCGCTATGCCGGCTTCGATCATCCGGCGGCGCGCGAAATCATTGCCTGGCTCGACGGCGAATGGGACGTCACAGACGAACTGGTCCAGACCCAGTAGCGGGGCGGCCTGCGACCCAGTCGATCCAGGCGCCGTGTGCGTGGGCCCAGGCGAGCAGCCGGTCCTCCCCGGGCCAGCAGCGCAGCCTCAGGCTGAATTCCCGATCCTCCGCCATCTTCTCGTAACGAAGCCAGGCGAGCGGAGCGGCCTCGTTCGCGCGGGCACCGGCCTCCTGCAGCCGAGCTCTCACCCGCGCCTGCGTCGCGGCCGGGAAATATTCGAAGGCGACGGAATGGAGGACGACCCGGCAGACGCCGGTCCCGGGCGCGGCCGTCAGATGCGTCTCGATCCAGTCCGCGGCGTCCCCTTGTGCGACCGGCGGCGGGTCCGCGGCCGCCAGGTCGAGCGCCGCCCCGAGGCGGTTCAGCCGCTCGCCCTGGTCCGGCCAGACATAAGCGAGCAGCCGCTCGCGTGCCGAGACCGCGTCGATCGGATCGAGATCGACGCCGAAGCGTCCGGATATTTCAGGTCGCGCCTCCGGCGGCGGCGCTCCCCGCCATTCGGGATCGAGCCGAAGCGGCGAATGTTCGCATCCCGCCGCGATGCCGCCGAGCCGGATCGCGTAGCGGTCGAGCTGGAGGTTGAGCCCGGCGCTGGCGCCGAGCTCGAAGAGGCGCAGCGGCAGGCGGAATCGGTCGCTCACCGCCAGCAGCCCACTCATAAGCACGGCCGAGCGGCCCACCTCGTTGGTCTGCGGAGGGCGGTCGAGCCAGGGATGGAGGCTCGCGGCGTGAGCATCCAGGACCGATTGCAATTCCCGCGCCAGCACCTGCTCCGGGGGGAGCGACGCGGGTGGATATAGCACCGACAGCTTGGGCGCCCTGCCGCCACGAACCAAGGCATGGAGACCGCCGCACAGCCGCAGGGCCAGAGCGTCGGCTGTGGGGTCGCCCGGCCATCCGAGAACCCGCTGACCGATCGGCGTGGCGGCATCCAGCGCCGTGGCCAGCGCCGTGCACAACAGGGCGGTGAACGGAGAGCCCAACCGATCGCACCAATCCGCCTGAACCAGGAAGGCACGGCGAATATCGTCGGCGCGGCTCACGTCAGGCGCGCAGGGTCGCGTCCAGCTTTGCCGCCGCGGCGATGATCCTGTCGGAGATCGCCTTCAACGCCTCGTCGGTGAAGCTCCTGTCACCGGGCTGAAGCTTCACTTCGATCGCTAGCGACTTGCGGCCTTCGGGGACGCCCGTGCCGGTGAACAGGTCGAACAGCCGGACGCCCACGATGGCCGTCTTGTCGGCGCCGCGCACCGCTCGGAGCAGTTGGTCGGCCGGCAGCGCCTGCGGCACCAGGAAAGCGAAATCGCGCTTCACCGCCTGGAGCGGCGGCGGCGCGTAAGCGCTCCGCATGAACCCCGTCGAGCGCCGCTGCGGCACGGCATCGAGGAAGATCTCGGCCGCAACGACAGGCCCGTCCAGATCGAACGCCCGCGCCACCCGCGGATGAAGCTCGCCAAATTCGGCCAGGGCATTTTTCGGCCCGAGCGCCAGCCGCCCGGAGCGGCCTGGGTGATAGACGGCGGCCGCGTCGCCGAGCACCTGGAGACTGTCGGTCGGAGCACCCGCGGCGGCGAGCAGGGCCAGAGCTTCCGCATTGGCGTCATGTGCGTCGAACGGCTGCGCCTTTCCGGTCCGCCAATGCCGCGGTGCCCGCTCCCCGGCAAGGACGAGCCCGAGGGTCGGATGCTCGCGGTCGGCGCGATAGCGGCGGCCGACCTCGAATAGCCTGACGCTTTCCGCCCCGCGCGCCAGGTTGCGGCGGGCAGCGGCGAGCAGTCCGGGAAGGAGCGAAGGGCGCATCACCTTCATCTCCTCGCTGATCGGATTGCTCAGCACCCAGGACGAGCCGCCGAACGGCTCCGCCTCGGCTTCGGGAATGAAGCTCCAGGTCACCGCCTCGTTGAGGCCGCGCGCGGCCGCCGTGCGGCGGACCTTGCGCTCGATCTTCTGCTCGGCGGTCGCGGTGGGCCGGGCGACCCCCGGTGCGCGCGACAGCGGCGTCGAAGGCACTTTGTCGTAGCCGTAGATGCGGGCGATCTCCTCGACCAGATCGGCGGGTCCTTCCGCATCCCGCCGCCATGACGGCACCTTGACCTGCCATGTCTCTCCCATTGTCGGCTCGAAGCCGAGTCGGTGGAGGATCTCGGCCTGTCGTTCGGCCGGGACGTCGACGCCTGCCAGCTCGCGGCAACGTTCCGGCCGGTAGGCGATCGTCCGGTCGAGCTTCGGCGGCGCGCCGGCATGGATAGGCTCGGACGGCTCGCCGCCGGCCAGCTCGATCGCCATCGCGGTGGCGATGGCCAGACCGGGCTCGACGAAATCCGGATCGACGCCGCGCTCGAACCGGCTGCGGGCATCGGAGACCAAAGCGAGCTTCTGCCCGGTGCGGGCGATATGCTCGGGATCGAAGAAAGCGCACTCGATGACGATGTCGCTCGTGGTCTCGGTGACCCCGCTATGCTCCCCGCCCATGATCCCGCCGATGTCGTGGACGGCCTCCTCGTCGGCGATCACGGTCATCGTCGGATCGAGCCGGTAGGTCCGGCCGTTGAGCGCGAGCATCTCCTCGCCGTCGCGGGCGCGGCGGGCGACGAGCGCGCCTTTCAGCTTGGCAAGATCGTAGACGTGCAGCGGTCGGCCGTAGGTCAGCATGACATAATTCGTCATGTCGACGAGCGCGCTGATCGGCCGCTGGCCGACCGCCTTGAGCCTGCGCTGCAGCCATTCCGGCGACGGCCCGTTGCGGACGCCGCGGACGACTCGGCCGAAGAAGGCCGGGCAGGCCTCTGGATCGTCCGTGCGGATCTCTATCGGGCAGGGGAACGCTCCCTCGATCCGGGGCAGTGCGACCGGCCGCAGCGTTCCCAGTCCGGCTGCGGCGAGGTCACGGGCGATGCCGTGGACCCCCATGGCGTCCTGGCGGTTGGGCGTGACCGCCACGTCGATCACCGGATCGTCGAGACCGGCATGTTCGGCGAAGGCCGCGCCGACCGGCGCGTCGGCGGGAAGTTCGATGATTCCCTCATGGGCCTCGCCGAGCTCGAGCTCGCGGATCGAGCACATCATGCCGCGGCTCTCGACGCCGCGGATCGCCGCTACCTTCAAGGTGAGGTCGCTGCCCGGCACATAGGCGCCGGGCGGGCCGAACACGCCCTTGAGGCCGGCCCGCGCATTGGGCGCGCCGCATACCACCTGGATCGGCTCGCCGGTGCCGGCGTCGACGGTGAGCACCTGCAGCTTGTCGGCCTGCGGATGGGGCTCGGCGGTAAGGACCTGGGCGACGACGAACGGCTTCAATCTGTCGGCGGGGTTCTCGACGCTTTCCACTTCGAGCCCGATCGCGGTGAGCGTCTCGGCCACCTGATCGACATTTGCATCCGTCTCGAGATGCTCCTTCAGCCAGGAAAGGGTGAACTTCATGCTCCGACTCCTCCGGAGAGAGTCGGCACGTCGAGCGCGGCGAAGCCATAATGCCTGAGCCAGCGCATGTCGCCGTCGAAGAAGGCCCGCAGGTCGTCCATGCCATATTTGAGCATGGCCAGCCGGTCGATTCCGCAACCGAACGCGAAGCCCTGATATTCGTCCGGGTCGAGCCCGCAATTGGAGATGACCTTCGGGTGCACCATGCCCGAGCCGAGCAACTCCATCCATTTCTCGGTGCCACCGAGCACCCGCCGGCCATTCTCCATATGGTAGCCCACGTCGACTTCGGCGGAAGGTTCGGTGAACGGGAAGTAGCTCGGACGCATCCTGAGGACGATATCATCGCGCTCGAAGAAGGCGGTGAGAAAGGTTTCGAGCGTCCATTTCAGGTGGCCGAGCGTGATGCCCTTGTCGATCACCAGCCCCTCCACCTGATGGAACATCGGCGTGTGGGTGGCGTCGCTGTCGGACCGGTAGGTCCGGCCCGGCATGATCGCATAGATGGGAAGCTTGTGTTGCTGCATGATCCGGATCTGTACCGGTGAGGTATGAGTGCGCAGCAGCATCCGGTTCCCGCCGGCATCCGTCTGCTCGAAATAGAAGGTGTCGTGCATCGCCCGTGCCGGGTGGCTTTCGGGGATGTTGAGGGCGGTGAAATTGTGCCAGTCGTCCTCGATTTCGGGGCCGGTGGCGACCGCGAAGCCGAGGTCCGAGAAAATCTCGGCGAGTTCGTCCATCACCTGGCTGACCGGGTGGATGCTGCCCTGCGGTCCGAGTTCGACCGGCAGCGTCATGTCGAGCGTCTCGGTGGCCAGGCGCCGGTCGAGCTCGGCCGCTTCGAGCGCTGCCTTGCGCGCGGCGACCGCCTCCGTAACGGCTTCGCGCAACGCATGGATGCGCGGCCCCTCGGACTGTCTTTGCTCCGCAGACATGGCGCCGAGCGTCTTGAGAAGCTGGGTGACGGCACCCTGCTTGCCCAAGGCGGCGACGCGCTCCGCCTCGAGCGCCGCCAGATCGCGCGCACCGTCGATGCGGGCGATCCATTCACGCTTGATCAGTTCCAGGTCGGACATGGGGAGGCGCTCTAACCGATTCGCGGCGGTTTGAAAGCCTCTCGCCGGTGCGCAGCGCGCGTCCCGCCGGTCGCCAATTCGGGTGAGTCGGGCTTTCTGCGGCGGCGCGGCCGGTATAGGTCACGGGCATGACCGTCGCCGAATCGACCTGGCCCGATCTGTCCGCCGAACGCGACGGGCAGACCATCGCGGCACTTCATCTGTTCAGCCAGGTGGTCGGCAAGGTGCCGACCGCGCTGCTGCCTTGGCGCAACCATGGATGGCACCTGACGCTGCATCCGACGTCGCGCGGGCTGACGACCGAGCCGGTTCATGCGCCGGGCGGGACATTCTCGCTCGCCTTCGACCTGGTCGATCACGTGCTCGCGCTCGACGACGCCCACGGCCGGCTTACGCTGCAGCTGCGGTCCATGGCGGTCGCCGATTTCCATGCGGGCGTGATGGCGATGCTCGCCGATGCCGGCCACGAGGTCCGCACCCACGGCGCGCCGAACGAGCTGGATCCGGCGATCCCGTTCGCCGAGGACCATGCGGCGCGTACCTATGATCCGGACAGCGCCTCCCGACTGCTCGGCGCGCTGCTCGCCGCCGATCGCGTTTTCCGGCTGTTCCGCTCCGGCTTCCTCGGCAAGGTGAGCCCCGTCCACTTCTTCTGGGGTAGCTTCGATCTCGCCGTTACCCGCTTCTCCGGCCGACCCGCGCCGATCCATCCCGGCGGAATTCCCAACCTGCCGGACCCTGTCACCCGCGAAGCCTATAGCCACGAAGTATCGAGCGCGGGCTTCTGGCCGGGCGGCGCCGGCGCGCCTGGAGGCCCCTTCTTCTATTCATACGCCTATCCAGCGCCGCCGGGATTCGGCGAGGCGAAGGTGGAGCCGGCGGCGGCGCGGTATGACGCCGCACTTGGCGAGTTCATCCTCGATTATGGCGACGTCCGCCGCGCCGCCGATCCCGACCGGGCTTTGCTCGCTTTCCTTGAGACCAGCTATGGCGCCGCCGCCGATCTCGGCGGCTGGGATCGCGCGTCGCTCGAATGCGCACTCGGCGTGCCGCGCATCCCCCGCCGCGTCTAGCCGCCCAGAAAAGGAAATGGCGAGACCGTCTTGCGGGACTCGTGCACGGTCAGCGTCCGCCCGGCGGGGGCGGCAGCTCGCTGTGGGCAGCGCACGCGCGGGCAGATGGCGCAGGCCGGGCCGATCGGAGTCACCAAGGGGTCAACAAGGTCGAAGCCGTCGGCATAGGCCAGCCGGCCCGCATGGCGTACGTCGCAGCCCAGGCCGATCGCGAGTGCGCTGTCTTCGCGCGGGTCGAGTCTGACCGATCGCTCGACCGTGCGCGCAACGGTAAAGAATCGTTGGCCGTCGGGCGTCTCGACGATCTGGGTCACCACCCGTCCGGGCGTCTGAAAGGTGGCGTGCAGATTCCAGCGAGGACAAGTGCCGCCGAAGCGTGAAAACGGAAAGCTCTCCCCGGCGAAACGCTTCGAGATGTTGCCGGCCGAATCCACCCGGAGCATGAAGAAGGGAACGCCCCGCGCGCCAGTCCGGCCTAGGGTCGTCAGCCGGTGGGCGACCTGCTCGACGCTGGCGCCGAACTCGGCGCAAAGGCGGTCGATCTCGTAACGGTGTCGCTCAGCCGAGGCGAGGAAGGGCGCGTACGGCATCAGGATCGCCGCGGCCGCATAATTGGCGAGGCTCATGTGCAGGAGGTGCCTGGTCGGGGCGTCGGGCGGCGCGGCCGCCTCGATCATCCTCAGCAGGAGCGGTCGGAATTCCATCAAGGCGAGCTGGTAGGCGAGCGCGAACGTGCGGCTCTCCGGGCGAAGCAGCGCCGAAAGCATCAGCCGCTTGCGGTGCAGGTCGTAATGCTGGCTTGCCCCATCGAGCACGTCCGGTGGCACGAGGCGCGCCTCAACGCCGAATCCTTCCTTCAGGCGCCGCCGCAACGGCTCGGCGACGGTGAGCGGATCGCCCAGTGCGCCGGCCAGGGTTTCGGCCGCTTCCTCGAGGTAGGGGAAATGATTGCGCTGTGCCTGGATATGGTCCCGCACCCAGGCTTCCGGAGTCAGCGGCGATCGGGCCGAACCTTCGTCGCCGCTCGCCTCGTCACCTGGCGGGCGCCGCCGCATCTCGGTCAAAGCGGCATAGAGTCGCGCGACCGCATCGGCCACGGCGGGCGCATTGTCGGCAACTTCGAGCAGCTCGTAGCGTGGCACGCCCAAATCGGCGAACATCGGGTCGGCGAAGATTTCGGCAAGCTGCTCGGGACCGGTGCCATCGATGCCTTCGGCGGCGAAGCTTTTGAGGTCGACCTCATAGGCGTCCGCGAGGCGGAGCAGCACCTGCGCCGTCAGCGGTCGCTGGTTTCGCTCGATATGGTTCAGGTAGGAGGGTGAAACGCCAAGCTCGGCAGCCATCGCGCTCTGGTTGAGTCCGAGTTCCCGGCGCAGCCGCCGAAGCCGCGCGCCGAGATAGAGCTTGCGTTCCGCCACGCGTGTAACTCTGTCAAAGATTCACAATAGTCGCAAGACGCATCGTGACAAGGCGACCCTTTTCGCTGCTGCCTTCTGACCCGCTTCGCGGTTCAAGGCCCCGCGAAAGCGAGGTGCAGCATGAACGGATTCGATACCATCGTCCCCGCGCCGACGGGCCGCTTCGACGGCATTGCCCGTCCATACGGCCCGCCCGACGTCGAGCGTCTGCGCGGCTCGATCAGCGTGGAATATAGTCTGGCGCGGCGCGGCGCCGAGCGGCTCTGGACACTGCTTCAGGCCGAGGATCATGTCCATGCGCTTGGCGCCGTCACTGGCAACCAGGCGATGCAGATGGTGCGCGCCGGCCTGGAGGCCATCTATTTGTCGGGCTGGCAGGTCGCTGCCGACGCCAACACCGCCGGAGCCATGTATCCAGACCAGTCGCTCTATCCCGCCAATGCGGGACCGGAGCTGTGCCGCCGGATCAACCGCACGCTGCAGCGCGCGGACCAGATCGAGCATAGCGAAGGCGGTGCGAAGCGCGACTGGCTCGTCCCGATCGTCGCCGATGCGGAAGCCGGATTCGGCGGGCCGCTGAACTGCTTCGAGATCATGAAGGCCTATATCGAGGCCGGGGCGGCCGGAGTTCATTTCGAAGACCAGCTCGCCGCGGAGAAGAAATGCGGCCACTTGGGCGGCAAGGTGCTGATCCCGACCCAGGCCCATATCCGCAACCTCGATGCGGCGCGCCTCGCCGCCGACGTCTGCGGCGTTCCGACCTTGCTCATCGCCCGCACCGACGCCGAGAGCGCCCGGCTGATTACGTCGGACGTGGATGAGCGGGACCATGAATTCCTCACCGGCGAACGCACCTCCGAAGGCTTCTTCCGCCTGAAGGAAGGGACCGGCCTCGATCATTGCATCAAGCGCGGCCTTGCCTTCGCGCCCCACTCCGACTTGCTCTGGTGGGAGACCAGCCATCCCGATCTGGGCGAGGCGCGGGCGTTCGCAGAAGCCATCCAGCGAGAATATCCGGGAAAGCTCCTGGCCTATAATTGCTCGCCGAGCTTCAACTGGGCGGCGAAGCTCGACGCAGCGACGATAGCCCGATTCCAGCGCGAACTGGGTGCGATGGGGTACAAGTTCCAGTTCGTCACTCTGGCAGGCTTCCACAGCCTGAACCTGGGGATGTTCGAGCTGGCGAGCGGCTACCGCGATCACGGCATGGCGGCATATTCCAGGCTGCAGCAGGCCGAATTTTCCGCTGAAGCGAACGGCTATACCGCCACGCGGCATCAGCGCGAGGTCGGCACAGGCTATTTCGACCTGGTGGCACAGGCCGTCGCCGGAGGCGAAGCCTCGACGGTCGCGCTCGCCGAATCCACCGAAACGGCGCAATTCGCCGGCAAGCAGGCGGCGTGAGCAGAAGGAGAAGAGCCATGACGAAGCGCTACTGGGTCGTCGGCGGGGAATATGAGGATCCCGACTTCCGTTCGCTGATCCCCGGCACCGAGACCATGGCCGGACCGTTCGAGGACGAGCGCAAGGCCCGCAACGAATGGATCCGCCTGACCTACGGCCCGCGCGCCGGAGCTGCGACCATTCGCTACAGCATCGCCGCCGAGGCATCGCGATGAACCTCGCGCCCGACGCGCCGCTTGCTCGCCTGTGACGAACGCGCGCCAGGCCGAGACGCGAACGAGAAAAGGCGCCGATCGCTCGGCGCCTTTCTTCGATTCCTCTTTCGAGCGAGCTCAACCCTGCGCCGGCAGCGCTCCGCGGGCCTGGGCGATGATCGCCTTGAAGGCCTCGCCCTCGTGCATCGCGATGTCGGCCAGGACCTTGCGGTCGAGATCGACTCCGGCGAGCTTCAGGCCATGCATGAACTGGCCGTAAGTCAGCCCCTCGGCGCGGACCGCGGCGTTGATGCGCTGGATCCACAAGGCGCGAAAGCTCCGCTTCTTTACCTTGCGGTCGCGGTAGGCGTACTGGCCGGCCTTCTCGACCGCCTGACGGGCGATGCGGATCGTGTTCTTGCGGCGGCCGTAATAGCCCTTCGCCTGATCGAGGATCCTCTTGTGCTTGGCGCGCGTGGTCGTGCCGCGCTTGATGCGTGCCATGGTCTATATCCTCCTATTTCAGGCCGTAAGGCGCCCAGAGCTTCACCCGCGCCGTGTCGGCGTCGGCGAGCACTTCGGTGCCGCGGTTCTGGCGGATATATTTGGCGTTGTGGCTGATCAGCCGGTGGCGCTTGCCGGCGACTCCATGCTTCACCTTGCCGGTGGCGGTGAGCTTGAAGCGCTTCTTGACGCCGCTCTTCGTCTTGAGCTTGGGCATTTCGTCTCCTTTGCGGACATTCTGAACAGCCACGGCAGCCCTTGTGAGCCGGACCGTTCGGATTCTTCCAAAGCCTTGGAAAGCAGGCGCCTATATGGGGAGGAAGGCGAAAAGGCAAGGCGCTCTGGCGGATGTCCCTCCCGACAGATAGGCTCGATCGGTGGAGACTCACCCTCGCTTGTCCGTGCGCGCGCATGACGATGGCGTCGATCGCTGGGAAATCGTCGAGGCACTCCCGGCCCTGGCGCTGCGCAAGCACGTAGCCCGTTATTCGATTTATTGGGAACAGACCGGATCCTTTGCCGCCCGGCGCGAGCTCGCCTCCACTTCGGGCGTGCTCATCTACGCTCTGGGTGAGCCGCTCGAAATCACCGGCGCCAACGGCACCAGGGTGACCGTTGCGGCCGGCGAAGCCTTCGCGGGCGCCATTGCCGACGGCAGTTCAGTCTCGCGCGCGCTCGGGCCACAGGAGGGAATCCACGTCTTCCTGCCGCTCGCCAGCCTCACCGCGATCACCGGCGCCCCGCTGTCCGAGATCGCCAACCAGGTCGCGCCGCTTCGCGATCTGATCGGCCCTGCCGCCGACGATCTGGGCGGCAGGCTGTGCGAGGCCGCCGATGCGGAGGCGCGCTTCGGTCATCTCGATCATTTCCTCGCTCGGCGCCTCGCCGACGACCACGATCATGATCGCGCCGTCGCCTGGGCGATGCATCATCTCGCTGCCGCCGAGGGTCCCGTCACCAGCCGGCTGGCGGACGAGATCGGCTGGAGCCGGAGGCATTTCGTCCGCCGCTTCCGAGCCGCAACCGGCTTCTCGCCGGACCGATTCCGCCGCCTCACGCGGTTCGAACGCTTCGCCGAAGCCATCATGCGCTCGCCCGAGGACAGCCTCGCCGGCCTGGCTGCCAACTGTGGCTATGTCGATCAAGCTCACCTTACCCGCGACGTGCGCGCCTTTTCCGACATGACACCCGGCGAGTTGCGTGCCCGATTGCTCCCCAGCGGGGGCGGCGTTCGTGATGGTTAGGTGGACCTCAAGGTCCCAATCATACAATCCGGAGGAGGCGAGCAGGGCTATTCGGAAGCGTCAGCCAATGGAGGAACAGCCATGTCCGTAAAGCCCGCCATCATACCCGCCCTGCGCTACGCCAACGCGCCCGCAGCGATCGAATTCCTCTGCAACGCCTTCGGTTTCGCGAAGCATGCGGTCTACGCCGACGCCAAGGATCCCGAGATCGTCTCCCATGCGCAGCTCGTGCTCGATGGCAACATGATCATGCTTAGCAGCGTCCGGGACGGCGAATATGACCGCAAGGCCGGCTTGAGGAGCGTCGCCGAAGCCGGCGGCAACACCTTGGGCCTCTATGTCGTCATCGACGATGTCGATGGCCATGCGGCCCGCGCTCGCGCGGGCGGCGCCGACGTCTTCATGGCGCCCGAAGACCAGGATTATGGCGGTCGCTGCTACTCGGTTCGCGATTGCGAAGGCCACGTCTGGAGCTTCGGGAGCTACGATCCCTGGGCAAGGCCAGAGTGAGGGCGGCCCGGGCTCGAAGCGATCCCGCCTACCAGGGAATCGGCGTCCCGTCATGGTCGAAGAAGCCGCCGCTCTGGCGCGGCGACAGGTCGGCAATCAGGCGGCGCATTCCGGCTACGCTGTCGGCCGGCGGGAGCGGGGCGGCGGTCCCGCCCATTCGCGTCTTCACCCATCCGGGATGAAGCACCGCGGCGACGACCTGCCGCCGGGCCGAATCGATTGCCAGCGACTTCCAGGCCGCGTTCAGCGCCGCCTTCGATGATCGGTAGGGGATCGAACCCCCTGATCCGTTGTCGGCGATGCTGCCCATCCTGCTGGTGAGCGCGATCAGCCGCCCGCGTGCCGCTGCGACATTGTCGAGCAGGGCCGTCGCGAGCAGCACGGGCGCGATTGAATTGACCCGGAAAGCTTCGATCCACGCCTCGCCTTCATCCGGACTTTCGATCCGTTCGGGACCCCAGGTCCCGGCATTGGCAATGAGGACGTTCACCGCACGTTCGCCGATCGTCTGGGAGAATGCCGCAATCGCTCCGAAATCCGCGACATCGAGGGTGCGGATCTCGATGGCGCCGGACAGAGCTTCCAGCTCATCGGCGTTGCCCAGGTCGCGAACGGTCGCGACGACGTTCCAGCCGTCGGCAGCATATTGGCGCGCAATTCGAGCCCGATACCGCGATTGGCTCCGGTGACGATTACGGTGGGCATGGCGGCTCCTCGATCGGACGGGTCGGTAACGGAACCGCCCGGCGTTCGGATCCCGCTCGATCTAGTCGAACAGGCTGGAGACCGAAGCTTCCTCGGCGATCCGCTTCATCGCTTCGGCGAGCAGCGGCGCGATGGTGAGGATGCGGATTTTCTCGCCCGCCTCGGCGGCTTCGTAGGCCGCGATCGAATCGGTGATGACCAACTCGGAGAGTACCGATTTCTCGACGCGCGCGACCGCGCCCCCCGAGAGCACTCCGTGGGTGCAATAGGCGACCACGTCTTCGGCGCCGCCTTCGCGCAGCGCGGCGGCGGCGTTGCACAGCGTGCCGGCCGAATCGACGATGTCGTCGATCAGGATGCAGAACCGGCCCGTAACGTCGCCGATGATGTTCATCACCTCCGATTCACCCGGCCGCTCGCGGCGCTTGTCGACAATGGCGAGCGGCGCGTTGTCCAGCCGCTTGGCGAGCGCGCGGGCGCGGACCACTCCGCCGACGTCGGGAGAGACGACGGTGATGGCGCGGCCGGAGAAGCGCGCCTGTATGTCGGCGGACATGACCGGCGCGGCGTAGAGATTGTCCGTCGGAATGTCGAAGAAGCCCTGGATCTGCCCGGCATGGAGATCGACCGAAAGGACGCGGTTGGCCCCGGCGACGGTGATCAGATTGGCGACCAGCTTGGCCGAGATGGGCGTACGGGGCCCGGGTTTTCGATCCTGGCGGGCATAGCCGAAATAAGGGAGTACCGCCGTGATCCGCTTGGCCGATGCGCGCCGCAGCGCGTCGACGCAGATCAGGAGCTCCATCAGATGGTCGTTGGCCGGATAGGAGGTCGACTGGACGATGAACACGTCCTCGCCGCGAACATTCTCGTGGATCTCGACGAAGATCTCCTCGTCGGCGAAGCGCCGCACGCTTGCCTCGGTCACCGGTATCTCGAGATACTCGGCAATCGCCTTGACCAGCGTCTGGTTCGAGTTCCCCGTCATCAACTTCATGCGCACGAATTCCCCGCAGCCTCAGGCTCGCCCCTCTTAGGACGACGACGCGCGAAGGCAAGGGCGTTGCCGGCCGACGCGTGCGGGCATAAGGGTCCAGCGCCATCATGTCCGTCATCACCCGCTTCGCCCCTTCGCCGACCGGCCGCCTCCATGTCGGAAACATCCGCATGGCGTTGCACAACTGGCTGTGGGCCCGCCGGCACGGCGGCCGCTTCGTCCTGCGCATCGACGACACCGACCGCGAGCGGTCGCGCGAGGACTATGTCGGCTCGATCCGCGCGGACCTCGCCTGGCTCGGCATCGAGCCTGACGAGGTCCATCGCCAGTCCGACCGTTTCGGGCGCTACGAGGCCGCGCTGGAGCGACTCGCCGCGCAGGGCCGGGCCTATCCGGCCTACGAAACGGCGCAGGAGCTGGAGCTCAAGCGCAAGGTACTGCTCGGTCGCGGCAGGCCGCCGGTCTACGACCGCGCAGCGCTCGCCTTGACCGCGGAGGAGCGGGCGCGGCTCGAGGCGGAAGGGCGTCGGCCGCACTGGCGCTTCAGGCTGGACCATGGCCGGCCGATCGAGTGGAACGACCTCGTCCGGGGACCGCAGCATTTCGACCCGGCCCTGCTCAGCGACCCCGTGATCCGGCGCGAGGACGGCAGCTGGCTCTACATGCTGCCGAGCGTGGTCGACGACATCGACATGGGGGTTACCCACATCGTCCGGGGGGAGGATCATGTCACCAATGCCGGGCTGCAGCTCCAGATGTTCGAGGCGCTGGACGCGACGGCGCCGGCTTTCGCGCACGAGGCCCTGCTGGTCGGCTCCGAGGGCAAGCTCTCCAAGCGGCTAGGATCGCTCGGTGTCGACGCGATGCGCGAGGCGGGGATCGAGCCGATCGCCTTGCTCGCCAAGCTTGCCCGGATCGGAACAAGCCTGCCCGTCGAGCCGGTCATTGACGTGGCGCCACTGGTCGAGTCGTTCGATATCGTCACCTTCGGCCGAGCCCCGGCGCGCTTCGACATGGAGGAGCTGGCGGCATTGAACGCGCGGATCCTTCATGCGCTGCCCTGGGAGAAGGTGAAGGACCGGCTGCCCGCCGGAATGACCGAGGCAGACTGGGCGGCGATTCGACCGAACCTCAGACAGCTGGACGAAGCCGGTGGCTGGTGGGAGATCCTCCACGGCCATGTCGAGGGCGCGGCGCCGGAGGAGGATCGACTGCTCCTTGCCGCCGCCGCCGAGGCCGCGGCGGCGATCGACTGGACCGAGCCGCCGTGGCCGCAGCTGGTCGCCCGGGTCAAGGAGATGAGCGGGCGTTCGGGCAAGGCGCTGTTCCTGCCGCTTCGGCGGGCGCTTACGGGCCGCGACAGCGGTCCCGAAATGGCGGCTCTTCTGCCCCTGATCGGTCGCGAAGAGACCATCGCCCGCCTGCGCGCCGCTGCAGGCTGATCCTTCCTCCGATCAACGGCCCATCACGGTTACTGTCACAGATAGGGTATAGTATATCATCACGATATGTTGTATCATTGTCGGTGCCGGCAACGGCCGGCGCCCCGCCTGCGGGGGAGGTTGTCGAGGAGAGGAGCCATGACCGGAACAGGGTTTTACGAACCAAAAGGCTTCAGCCCCGCTGGGCTGGGCATCGTGATTGCCCTCCATGCCGCGGCGCTCGCCGCTGCTGTCGCGATGAAGGGGACGCAGTTCGTCCGCGAAACGCCAGGGCGGATGGAGTTGATCGACATCGCGATTCCTCCCGATCCGCCGGAGATGCCTCCGCCGCCCACGCCGCGCGTGGAGCAGCCGCAGGCCCAAATCTCGCGGCTGGACGACACCGTCCCGATCATCAAGCTGCCGCCTCGGGGTCCGGAAACCGTCGGCCCGCCGGCTCCACCGCCACCTCTTCCCGGCCCGATCGGCACCGCGCTCTCCGGCAGCGCCGGCGCCGGGACGCCGGCGCTGCCGCCGATGCGGATCGAGGCCGAGTTCGACCCGCGCTTCGCCGACGCGATGCAGCCGGCTTACCCGACCTCCGAGGAACGCGCCCAGCGCAACGGCTCGGTCCGGCTGCGGGTCACGATCGGCGCCGATGGAAGGGTGAAGACGGTCGAGCGGCTGAACGCGACCAGCGACGCCTTCTGGCGAGCCACCGAGCGTCATGCCTTGTCCCGCTGGCGCTTCAGGCCCGCTACCCTGGACGGGCGCCCGGTCGAAAGCTCCAAGATCCTCAACATCCACTTCCGCATCGAAGCCTGAGCCCGGCGGCGCGGGATGGGCCCTACGGGGGTAGCGGGTCGGGGAGGGGCGCATTATCTTCGGATCATGCCCTTGCCCCGCCCAGCCGCCCCGCGCGCCCTCTGGAACGACATGCGCGCCTTTTGGCGCCAGCGTCCGCGCCATCAGTGGTTGGCGGGAACGCTCGCCGTCCTGATCCCTCTGGGTATCCTGGTCGCCTTCTATTTCGACGCCCAGACCAACGTCAGGCCGGTCCGGACGATTACCTATATCGACAGCTGGCCGTCGGATCGGACCGACGCGCAGATACAGGCCAAGCAGAAGGCCGACTTCGAGGCAATGAAGGCACGCCAGGCCGAGCGCCAGCGCCAGTTCCAGCGCATCGACGACAAGCTGGAGCGGCTGGGGATTTGACCGACGAAGCTTGGATGGCGCAGGTCGTGGCGCTCGGGGAGCGCGCCCGCGGCCGCACCGCACCCAATCCCAATGTGGGCTGCGTCATCGTCGGCCCGGGCGGGCGGCTTGTCGGCTCGGGCTGTACCCAGCCGGGCGGGCGACCCCATGCCGAGGCGGTCGCGCTCGAGGAAGCCGGGGAGGCGGCTCGCGGATCGACCGTCTATGTGACGCTCGAGCCTTGCGCCCATGAAAGCAGGCGCGGACCGGCCTGCGCCGACCTTCTCGTCCGGGCCAAGCCGGCAAGGGTCGTCATCGCGCTCGGCGACCCCGATCCGCGCACCGACGGCCGCGGCGCCGACCGACTTCGCGCCGCGGGGATCGAGGTAGAGGTCGGTCCCGGCGCCGAAAGCGCCGCCCGGTCGGTGGCGGGATTCCTCAGCCGTTTCAGGCGCGGACGGCCCTGGATCACCCTGAAGCTCGCCATGTCGATCGACGGCAAGATCGCGCTCCCATCCGGAGAGAGCCGCTGGATCACCGGGGAGGACGCGCGGGCCGACGTCCATCGCGAGCGCGCCCGCGCCGACATGATTCTGGTCGGCCGCGGCACCTATCTCGCCGACAAGCCCCGCCTCGACGTGAGACTGCCCGGGCTGGAGGATTGCTCTCCGCGCCGCGCCTTGCTCACGCGCGGCGAAGCGGTCGATGGTTGGGTCCGGCTCGGCAGCCCCGAAGAGGTCCACGGCCTTCATGACGTCAACGACCTCCTCGTCGAAGGCGGCTCGGCGACCGCCACCGCCTTCCTCATCGCCGATCTCGTCGACCGAATGCTCATCTACCGCGCGCCGATCCTAATCGGCGAAGGCAAGTCCTCGGTCGGCTATATCGGTCTCGACCGCATCGCCGACGCCCATCGTCGCTGGCAGCTCGTCGAGACTCGCGCGCTTGGCATCGACCGGCTCGAAGTCTACGAGCGCGTGCGGGAAGACGCTCCGAAAAGCGCGCGAGAGTCAGGATAATTTCGCAAGCATGTTCACGGGAATCATCACGGATGTCGGAACGATCGAGGCCATCGAGGCCCGCGGCGACCTGCGCGTTCGCGTCGGCTGCGGCTATGACATGGCCACGGTCGATCTTGGCGCATCGATCGCCTGCTCCGGCGTCTGTCTCACCGTCGTCGACAAGAGCGACGGCTGGTTCGCGGTTGACGTCTCGGCCGAAACCCGGGCCCGCGCTGCACCTTCCATGTGGTCGCAAGGCCGGCGGCTGAATCTCGAGCGTGCGCTCAAGGTGGGCGACGAGCTGGGCGGCCATATCGTGACCGGCCATGTCGATGGCGTCGGCGAAGTGGAGGCCGCTACGCCGGAGGGCGATTCCCTCCGTCTCGCGATCGTCGCCGGAGCTGCCGTCGCGCCCTACGTCGCCGCCAAAGGCTCGATCGCGCTCGACGGTGTTTCGCTCACCGTCAACGAGGTCGAGAGCCTCGCCGGCGGCGCGGTACGCTTCGGGATCAATGTCATTCCCCACACTGCGGCGCAAACCACGTTTGGCGGCGTTCGAGCCGGCGACCGGCTCAACATCGAGATCGATATCCTTGCTCGTTACCTCGGTCGAATGCTCGAGGCTCGCAGCGTGGTGTGATTCTGAGTTGCGAGTTCACATTCTGGTGTGATATGCGGCTTGAATGAGCACCCTCCTGATCGACCGCCTCTGCGAGATGGTCGCCGCCGGCGAAATGAGCCGGGCCGGCCTCGCCCGAGCCGCCGGCCTTCATCCCAACTCGCTGCGCAAGCTCGGTGATTCGGATTGGAACCCGACCGCCGACACCCTGCTGAAACTGGAGAAGTTCCTTTCCGGGGGAAGCCGGGGCGTGATGGCCACGGCCGAGCAGATCATCGACGAAGCGCGCAACGGTCGGATGTTCATCCTCGTCGACGACGAGGATCGCGAAAATGAGGGCGATCTCGTCATTCCTGCCCAGATGGCGACCCCCGATGCGATCAACTTCATGGCGAAGCACGGCCGCGGCCTTATCTGCCTGGCGATGACCCGGGAGCGCGTAGAGCAGCTCGGCCTGCCGCTGATGCCACGCCACAATGACAGCCGCCTCGAAACCGCCTTCACCACATCGATCGAGGCGAAAGAGGGAGTTACGACCGGCATCTCCGCCGCCGACCGGGCGCGCACCATCTCGGTGGCGATCGACGCCTCGAAGGGGCGCGAACATCTCGTCACGCCCGGCCACGTCTTTCCGCTCGTCGCCCGCGACGGCGGGGTGCTCGTCCGTGCCGGCCATACCGAGGCGGCGGTCGACGTCTCGCGACTCGCCGGGCTCAATCCGTCCGGCGTGATCTGCGAGATCATGTCGGAAGACGGGACGATGGCGCGCATGGACGACCTGTTCGCCTTCGCCCAGCTCCACAATCTCAGGATCGGCACGATCCGCGACCTTATCGCCTACCGCCTGAAGAAGGATAGGCAGGTGATCGAGACCGCCGAGGCGCGGATCGAAAGCCGTTGGGGCGGCACATGGACCGCCAAGACCTTCCTCAACAGGGCGACCGGCGTCGAGCAGATTGCCCTGGTCAAGGGCCACGTCGATCCGGATCGGCCCACCTTGGTGCGGATGCACGCGCTCAGCCTGTTTGCCGACGCTTTTGCCGAAGTGGGCGAGCGCGCCGGCCTGCTGGAGGGAGCGATGAAGGCCATTGCGGCCGAGGGCTCGGGTGTCATCGTCGGGATCAACCGGCCTATTCCGGACGGCCTCAGCCGAGCGCTCAAGTCGCGGGCGGGCGAAATCGAGCAGCGAGACACAGACCAGCTGCGCGATTATGGCGTTGGAGCCCAGATCCTCGCCGCACTCGGAGTCCACGACATGATCCTCCTGACCAACAGCCACCATACGCCCGTGGCGCTCGCCGGCTACGGCCTGGCCATCGTCGGCGAGCGCCCCATTCCATCTGCCGACGACCTCAAGGCCGGCCGTTAGAGTGGCCAGGGTCCTGATCGTCGAAGCGCGTTTCTACGCGCATCTCAACGACCTGCTGCTCGACGGCGCACGCGCCGCGATCGAAGCGGCGGGCCACAGCCACGAGACCGTCACCGTCCCGGGCGCGCTCGAAATACCCGGGGCGATCGCCCTGGCGGCGGATAGCGGCCGCTACGACGCGTTCGTCGCTCTCGGCGTGGTGATCCGCGGCGAAACCTTTCATTTCGAGATCGTCGCGGGGGAAAGCGCGCGCGGACTGATGGCCCTCGGTCTCGACGGTCTCGCCATCGGCAACGGCATCCTCACCGTCGAGAACGAAGCTCAGGCGCTTACCCGCGCGCGGCCTGCCGAGAAGGACAAGGGCGGAGAGGCGGCGAAGGCCGCGCTGGCGATGCTGGACCTGAAGGAACGGTTCGGCCGCTAGGGTCGCACAGCGTGAGACGGCCCGTCCCGGCCTGACGAGATTCCGCGCACATCTGGCGCCGGAGCAGAGTTCGCGTTGACGCGGATCACGCTCCGTACCAAGCGCGAGCGGCCATGCCCCTCCCCGCCCCGCCGCCGCGACTCGCCTTTCCTGCCTTGCTCGTCGCCAATCTGTTCCTGGCGCTTGGCCCCTGGCTGGTCCGTCTCGCCGACGTGGGGCCGACCGCGGCCGCCTTCTGGCGGCTTTCGCTGGCCGTGCCGTTCCTCGCCTTCTTCGCTCTCCGGGGGAGGCGCGGGCGCCCGTCGCCGGGCTGGGTGATGATCGGCGCGGTCGCCGTCGGCGGCCTGTTCTTCGCCGCCGACCTCGCCTCCTGGCACGAGAGCATTCTTCGCACCCGCCTCGCCAATGCAACCTTGTTCGGAAACTTCGCCAGCTTCCTGTTCGCCATCTACGGATTCCTGCTGATCCGACAGCTCCCGGGCCGGATCCAGAGCCTGGCCCTTCTGCTCGCCGCCATCGGCGCCGCCCTGCTGCTCGGCGGTAGTCTGCGTTTGTCGCCCGAGCGATTCACGGGCGACCTGCTCGCGATCCTCGCCGCCTTCTTCTACACCCTGTATCTCGTCGCCGTGGACCGGGCGCGGCGGACAATGGCGCACTGGCCGGTACTCGCCGTCGCCAGCGCCGCGGGCGCGGTGCCGTTGCTGCTGCTCGCGCTGGCCCTCGGCGAGACGGTCATGCCGACCGACTGGACTCCGATCATCTTGCTGTCGATCAGCGGCCAGCTGATCGGACAGGGCCTGCTCGTCTATGCGATGGGTCATCTTTCACCGGTCGTCGTCGGCCTTTGCTTCCTCACTCAGCCAGTGGCCACGGCTGCCATCGGCTGGATGGTCTATGACGAGCGGCTGAGTGCCGGCGATGGCCTGGGCGCATTGCTGATCTGCGCCGCCCTGGTGCTGATCCGGCTGCCGAGCCGCAGGGTTGCAACCGAAGCGGCTCCGGCTCATTGAACGGCCGATGGTCGCGCCGCCCGACATGAACCTGGACGAACTTCGCGTCGCCCTCGCGCCGTTGCTGCCCGAGCATGCTGCCTTCGATGGCTGGTCGGACGAAGCTCTGGCGATGGCGGCCGATTCGCTCGGCGTACCGCCGGCGCGCGCGCGCCTCGCCTTCCCGGGTGGGCAGACGGACATGATCGACGCCTGGTTCGATTGGGTCGATCGGGCGATGCTCGCCGCTTTCTCACCCGAGCGTATCGCAGCGATGAAGGTCCGCGAGCGGATTCGTGAGCTGGTCATGTTCCGACTAGAGGCGATGCGCCCGCACCGCGAGGCGTTACGCCGGGCGCTGGCGATCCTCGCGATGCCGCAGAATCTCGCGACCGCGTCGAAACTCGCCTGGCGCGCTGCCGACCGGATGTGGCGGGTCGCGGGCGACACTGCGACCGATTTCAATCATTACAGCAAGCGAGCGATCCTCGTCGGCGTCTACGGCTCGACCAGTCTCGTCTTCCTGGACGACGCGGCCGACGACCTGATCGACACGCGCGCCTTTCTGGACCGGCGAATCGACGACGTGATGCGGTTCGAGAAGTTCAAGGCAAGCTGGCGCGGCACGCCTATGCCGTCGCTGAGCCGATTTCTGGGCCGGCTGCGCTACCCCGCAGTCTGAGTGCTGGCAAACCCTCGCGCTATTGATAATCAGTCGCACCAAAGCTAATCACGGCTGATCGAAAGCGGTGGGGAAGCCCTTTGATCTCGGTTCTTAGAAGGTTCGGCCTTGCTCTGATGCTGATTGTCGCCGCCGCCTTGCCGGCGGCCGCGCAAGCCGATGACGCAGCAGTCCAGACGACTTGGCGACTTCTCGATTATGTCGCCGTGGACTATCGCGAAGCCGTCGCGGACGGGCGCATCGTCAACCAGCTCGAGTATGACGAGATGCGCGAGTTCACCGCTGCCGTTACCCATCGGCTGGCGGTCCTTCCCGAGCATCCGGATCGCGCCGGCCTGGTCGAGGCGGCGCGGGCGATCGAGGCCGCTGTGGTGCGCCGTGCGCCCCCGGCCGAGGTGGAGCGCAGTGCACGCGCTCTGGCGGAGCGCCTGCTCGCCGCATATCCGGTGCCGCTCGGACCTCCCGCTTTGCCGGACCTGGCGCGCGGCGCCGCACTCTACGCCGAGCAATGCGCGGCATGCCACGGGCCCGATGGTGCCGCGAAGGTTCCGGTCGCAGCGGAGCTCGATCCGCCGCCGATCGACTTCACCGATCGCGCCCGGGCACGCGAGCGCAGCGTCTTCGCCCTCTATCAGGTGACGAGCCAGGGTCTCGAGGAAACGGCGATGCAGAGCTTCGCCCATCTCAGCCCGGAGGACCGCTGGGCGGTCGCATTCCACGCCGGCCGCTTCGCGTTTCCGCAGGCGCTCGCAGCGGAAGGGGAGCGGATCTGGCGTAGCGACGCGTCGGTCCGGGCGTCGGTTCCGGACCTCGAGACGCTCGTCGGATTGACCCCGGCAGCGCTTGCCGCGCAAATCGGAGACGAACGGGCTACCGCGGTAACGGCTTTCCTGCGCGCCAATCCCGAGGTGGTGGCGCAGGCAGCCGGCGCCGGCACGCTGGCCACGGCACGCGCTCGGCTGAACGAGAGTCTCGCCGCCTATCGGGGGGGAGACCACGACCAGGCCGCCGAACTCGCGCTCGCCGCCTATCTGGACGGTTTCGAACCCGTCGAGGCCTTGCTCGGCGCGCGCGATTCGAGCCTGGTCGCTGAAGTTGAACGGGAGATGGGAGGGCTTCGCGCCGCGATCGGCCGCGGCGTCCCGGTGGACGAGGTTTCCGAACGAGTCGGGCGGCTGCAAGCCTTGTTCGACCAGGCCGAGACGCAGCTCGCTCCCGAAGCGGGCAGTGGCGCCACCACCTTCGCCGGTGCGTTCGCCATCCTGCTCCGGGAGGGGCTGGAGGCGTTGCTCATCGTCGTCGCGATGATCACCTTTCTGATCCGCGCCGAGCGCCGCGACCTGCTGGTGTGGGTCCATGCAGGCTGGATCGCCGCCTTGGCCGGCGGGGTCGCCACCTGGTGGATCGCCAGCCATTTCATCGCGATCAGCGGTGCCGATCGCGAGCTCACCGAGGGATTTGGCGCGCTGCTCGCGGCGGTGGTCCTCCTGTTCGTCGGCATCTGGATGCACGACAAGGCCCAGGCCGGCGCCTGGCAGGCCTATGTCCAGGCGAAGCTGGACCGGGCGCTCGGCCTCGGCTCGGCCTGGCTCCTCTTCGGGCTCGCCTTCGTCGCCGTCTATCGCGAAGTGTTCGAAACGATCATCTTCTTCGCCGCCTTGGGAGCGCAGGGCCAAGGGACGGCGATGCTCGGCGGCGCCGCGGCCGCGACCGTCTTGCTCGCCCTGATCGCTTGGGCGATGCTGCGACTTGGGCGGAGGCTGCCGATCGCCAAATTCTTCCAGTATAGCGCTGCCCTGATCGCGGTATTGGCCGTTGTGCTCGCCGGCAAGGGCGTCGCCGCCCTCCAGGAAGCGGGCTTGTTCGGCGTCACCCCGCTCGAAGGCTTCCCGCGCAGCGAGATTCTCGGCATCTATCCGACCCTGGAGACGATCGCGGCGCAGTTGGCCATGGCGCTGCTGCTCGCCGCCGGATTCCTTCGGGCACGCCGCCGCGCCGCGGTGGCTTGACCAGGGGCTCGCACCGGAAGGTCGCGTTGCGCCGGGTCGATGGAGAACGTAGAGAGAACGGCCTTGGCGGGCGCGGCGGGCTGGCCTATGCGCGAGTCGCGCAATGAGGAGAAGAAGATGGCGGGCGTGAACAAGGTGATACTGGTCGGCAATCTCGGGGACGATCCCGAGGCGCGCTCGCTCAACAATGGCGGCGAGGTGGTCAACCTGCGCGTCGCTACTTCGGAGACGTGGAAGGACCGCGACGGCAATCGCCAGGAGCGGACCGAATGGCACCGCGTCGTCATCTTCAACGAGAATCTCGGCCGCGTCGCGAAGCAGTATCTGCGCAAGGGTTCCAAGGTCTATCTCGAAGGCCAGCTCCAGACCCGCAAATGGACCGACCAGAGCGGCCAGGATCGCTATTCGACCGAAATCGTCCTGCAGCGCTTCCGCGGCGAGTTGGTGCTGCTCGACCGGCGTGAGGGCGGCGGTGGCGGGGAGGATTTCGGCGGAAGCTATGGCGGCTCGAGCGACTTTGGCGGCGGATCGCGCCCTGCCTCGAAACCTCAGCCGGCTTTTGACAGCGACCTGGACGACGACGTGCCGTTCTGACGGACCCGACCGGCCGTCGGCGGGCGAGGGCCGGCTCCATCCGCCTTCGGATCAGCTAATCCTGCTTTCTCATCTTGTCCCTGAGTGCCGCCAGGGCACCGAAGGGACCGGCTTCCTCCTCGCTCTTCACGCCCGCCGCCTTCAGCGCCTCGGCGGCATTGGGCGCGCGCGGGAACGGGTCGAGGCTCAGTGACAGTGTCTCGGCGACCGCCTCGCCGACATCGACGGCGCCGCCCTCGTAGAAGACGACATCGAGTTCGGCCTCGCTGAGCTCGACCTCCTCGTCCGGCCGTCCGTCGGAGGGCAGCGGACGGAAGGAGATTTCGAACGGCTCGTCGACGCTCGCCCTCACGGGGTCCCCGCTGGCGACGCAGCTCTGCATGACCGAGGCGGTGACCCGGCCGCGGGCGACGACCTCCTCATCCCTCCGCGACAGCGCCGCCGTGGCCGCCAGTCGGCCGATCTCGACCAGGCCGAACCGGCGGGCCAATGCGGCACGCTCCTCCGGGTCGGCCTCGATCTCGACCGTGCGCGGCTCGGCGCCGAGCGCGTCGACGCGGAAAGGCCGGCTGAACTCTGCCCTGGTCATCACGCCGCCACCTCGCCCGCAAGCAGGGTATCGAGCGGCTGCGCGTCGATCGCTCGGCTCAGCCGCTCCAGCCGCCCGGCCACCCAGGCCAGGGCTTCTTCCGACGGAGGCGAATCATGATAGATGTTGCGCCTTGCCGCCGCAGCGAACCCGGCTTCCCCGGCGCGGGCGGCTCGCAGCGCCGTCAGCCGGCCGCCGAGCGCGCCCATCATTCGCCCGACATGCTTGCCGACCACGTAATCGCCGATCCCGATCTGCCTGAGACTGGAATCCATGTCGTCGACGAACAGTTCGGTAAGCAGCACCGACGGCTCACGCCCGGCATCACCCTCCGACTCCAGCCGCAGCAGCACCAAGGCGGTGATCGCGGCGACCATGTCGAATCGGCCGCCGACCGTGTCGGGAACCCCGCCTTCGCGATACCAGCCCGGCTCGCGCGCGGCGGCGACGATCGCGCGGTAGAGCGGATCATAGGCTCGGCGGGGGTCCGTCCGGCCGAAGATGCGCTGCAGGAAAGACAAAGGCTTCCTATCCAAAGGATTGAAAATTGCGGCGCTTGCGCCGGTTAGGCGATGTTCATATTGGAGAGGCTAGTCAAGACCGGGTGCACGGGCGCCGCGACCATCCAGGAGAGTTTAGCCAGATGAGCCTGCCGACCGCATCGCGTGCCGTCACGATCGCCCTGCTCGGCGCGACCGTGCTGGCGGCCGGCTGCGCGCCGATCCGCACCCATCAGGGCTACGTGATGGACGAGACTCTCGTCGCCGCCATCCAGCCTGGGGTCGATAATCGCGATTCGGTGGTCGGCACGTTGGGCCGCCCCACCTTTGTGGGGCAGTTCGATCAGCGCGACTGGTATTATGTGTCGCGCGACACCCGTCAGCTCGCCTTCAACATGCCTCGGCCCACCGATCATGACGTTCTCCACATAAGGTTCGACGAGGCCGGCAATGTCGAGCGGGTCGAGCGGACCGGCATGGACCTGGTGGTCAACATCGATCCGATGAGCGAGGAGACGCCGACTCTCGGCCGCGAACGCAGCCTGTTCCGCGAGCTGTTCGGCAATATCGGCGCCGTCGGCCAGGCCGGCCGGGGCGGCCAGACCGCCGACAACCCGCAATAGGCCCCGGCGCAATCCGGGGGTCTATCGCACGATCCGCCCTGCCGCGAGCACGGCGAGCGTCATCAGGTCGGACGCGCTTGCGGTCATCGAGGCGATCTGGACCTGCTGCTTCATGCCGACCAGGATCGGCCCGATCTGGGCGTCCCCGCCAAGCTCCTTGAGCAGCTTGGCGGCGATGTTCGCGGTTTGCAGGCCCGGCATGACCAGCACGTTTGCCGGCCCGGTCAGCCGGCTGAACGGATAGACGCGCTGGAGCACTGGATTGAGCGCGACATCCGCGGCCATCTCCCCCTCATATTCGAAATCGACATGGTCGCGGCTGTCGAGCAGCCGCACGGCATTGCGGATCCGCTCGAGATAATTGCCCTCGGGGTTGCCGAAGTTGGAGTAGGACAGGAAGGCGACGCGCGGCTCGTGGCCCATCCGGCGGGCGACCGAAGCGGTCTGCTCCGCGATCTGAGCCAGCTGCTCGGCGGTCGGGCGCTCGGTGACCGTCGTGTCCGCAATGAAGACGGTATGGCTCTGGCCGACCAGGACATGTACCCCGAAGGGGGTGATACCGTCCTGGGGATCCAGCACCCGGCGGATCTGCCGCAAATTCTGGGCATAAGTGCGGGTGATTCCGGTGATCATCGCATCCGCCTCGCCAACCGCGAGCAGGCAAGCCGCGAAGATGTTTCGGTCCTGATTCACCATCCGCTCCACCTCCCGGTGAAGGTAGCCGCGGCGCTGGAGCCGGGCGTAGAGATAGTCGGCAAGCTCGGACACGCGAGGATAATTGCGGCTGTTATAAACCTCGAAGGATTCCGGATATTCCACGCCGAGCGCACGCAACCGGTCATGCACGTCGTCGCGGCCGACGAGCACCGGAATTCCGTAGCCGCCGTCGCGGAAGGCGATCGCCGCGCGAAGCACGACATCCTCCTCCCCTTCCGCGAACAGCACCCGCCGCGGATCCGCTCTCGCCGCGTCGTAAGCGAGGCTCAGCACCGAGGTGGTCGGGTTGAGGCGCGCGCGTAGGATCGTGCGATAGCCGTCGAGATCCTCGATGGGCTTTTGCGCGACTCCGCTGTCCATCGCCGCCTTGGCCACCGCCGCGGGCACGACCTCCATCAGCCGCGGGTCGAACGGCGCCGGGATGATATAATCGGCGCCAAAGGTATGGGCCTTGCCGCCATAAGCGGCGGCGACCTCTTCGGGCACCTGCTGGCGGGCCAGGTCTGCCAGCGCCTGCGCGGCAGCGATCTTCATCTCGTCGTTGATCGTCGTGGCCCGCACGTCGAGCGCGCCGCGGAAGATGAAGGGAAAGCCGAGGACGTTGTTGACCTGGTTCGGATAGTCGGAACGGCCCGTCGCAACGATCGCATCGGGCCGTGCCGCCTTGGCCTCGGGCGGCAATATTTCCGGATCGGGATTGGCCATTGCGAAGATGATCGGGCTCTTCGCCATGTCCTTGACCATTTCGGGCTTGAGCGCACCCGCCGCGGAGAGGCCGAGAAAGACGTCCGCGCCCTTCAGGGCTTCGGTCAGCGTCCGGGCTTCGGTATCGGCGGCATGGGCAGACTTCCACTGGTCCATACCCTCCTCGCGCCCCTGGTAGATGACGCCCTTGCGGTCGCACATGATGACATGGTCGTGGCGAACGCCCATCGCCTTGATGAGCTCGGTGCAGGCGATCGCCGCCGCACCGGCGCCATTGACGACCACCCTCACGTCCTTGAGGTCGCGCCGGGTGAGGTAGCAGGCGTTGATCAGCCCGGCCGCAGTGATGATCGCGGTGCCGTGCTGGTCGTCGTGGAAGACCGGGATGTTCATGCGTTCGCGAAGAGTCTGCTCGATGATGAAGCAGGCCGGTGCGGCGATGTCCTCCAGGTTGATGCCGCCGAAGCTGGGCTCGAGCAGCTCGACGGCGTCGATGAAGCGATCGACATCCTCGGTCGCCAGCTCCAGGTCGATGGAATCCACGTCGGCGAAGCGCTTGAACAGCACCGCCTTGCCTTCCATCACGGGCTTGGAGGCCAGAGCGCCGAGATTGCCGAGGCCCAATATGGCCGTACCGTTCGAGATGACGGCGACGAGATTGCCCTTTGCGGTATAATCGTAGGCAAGGCTCGGATTTTCGGCAATCGCCCGGACCGGTACGGCGACGCCGGGCGAGTAAGCCAGGCTGAGGTCGCGTTGCGTCGCCATCGGCTTGGAGGCGACGATTTCGATCTTGCCGGGGCGCCCGGACGCGTGAAATTCCAGCGCCTCGGCTTCCGAAAATTTGACGTTGCTGCCCTCGCTCATCCCGCGCGCTCCTCACCAGTTGAGAAGCTCTTGGCTGCGTTCAGCCGGCTTCGCAAGGGCGTGGCGCGGTTGGGCTCTAGAAGGCGATTCCCGGGCGCAGGACGAACTGGAAGACCAGCAGCAGGATCATGAGCGAGACGAGCGGCCCCACGAGCGAGCCGGCGAGCGACCGCGCGCCTGCCGCGATTCCCGCGGTGCGCCACGCATTGGCCTGGATCCAGCCAATTCCGGCGACGGTCACGATGAGCGGTGGGAGGACGACCTCGATCGCCTCGCGGGGCATCCGGAACGGGACGATGAGGAGGATAGCCGCCAAAGCCGGCAGGGTCGCGATCCGCAACATGAAGCCGCTGCGCGCGCCGGGCGCGGCGATTCGGCCCGCATCGTCGGCCAGGGCGAGAAGCGGCCGCGTCAGCGCCAAGCCTGCCGCGATCATGGCGACGAGGGCGACGAGGGCGGCGGCCGCCTTGGCGGCAGGGCTCATCTGCAGATAATCCATCGCCATGCCGACGTCATTGGCGGGCAGGATGGCGCCGATGACGACTTGCGTCAGCGCCATGAACAGCCCGTGATAGGCCATCCAGACGATGAACAGCCGCGTATTCGACGACTGGCCGGCTCCCGCGCGCGCGAGCACCGCGAACAGAAGGCCGGTGAGCAGGGTCGCCACCGCACCGGTACCCTGGAACAGGGAAGCGAGCGGATGATCGCCCTCCCAGGCGTGATTGTTGTGGTAGAGGACCGGATGGATGCCCGGCGCGAGCGCCTTGGGCACGACCAGGAACAGCTCCTGAATGAAGAAGACGATGTTGAAGGTGAGGGCATAAAGGAGCGACGAGCGCAGGCTCACCTGCCAGTCCCAGGGCCACCTGCGCGGCGGCGCGGCGGCGGCGCCGCGTCCGAACAGCCCGGCCAGGCCGAACGTCAACGGGCCGCCGATCGCGACGGCGACAAACAGGATGGCGATTGCTTCCTCGTGCCCCATCGGCTGTCGCCGTGCTAACGCCCTCGCCCGTCGCGTTCAATCGCCTGGGCGGTTTCGCATCCGCGGCAAAGCCACTATCGATCGGCTAATGGCCACAGCTCGTCCCCGTTCCGAGGCCGGACCGACTCCGATGATGGCGCAATATCTCGCGCTCAAGGCGGAAGCGCCCGATTGCCTGCTCTTCTACCGAATGGGCGACTTCTTCGAACTGTTCTTCGAGGACGCCAAGGCCGCCGCCCAATGCCTCGACATCGCGCTGACCGCCCGCGGCGAGCATGAGGGCGCACCCATCCCGATGTGCGGCGTGCCGATTCACGCGGCCGAATCCTATCTCGCCAGATTGATCAGGGCGGGACACCGGGTCGCCATTGCCGAGCAGACCGAAAGTCCCGCCGAGGCGAAGAAGAGAGGCCACAAGTCGGTGGTCAACCGCGCCATCGTTCGCGTGGTGACAGCGGGAACCCTGACCGAGGAAGCCTTGCTCGACTCGCGGACGGCCAACTGGCTCGCAGCGGTGGCCAAGAGCGGCGAACGCTACGGAATCGCGGCAGCAGACGTCTCGACCGGCCGGTTCGAGCTCACTTCGGTTCCGCCCGCCAGCCTCGATGCCGAACTGGCCCGGCTCTCGGCGGCGGAGATCGTCTCGCCGGAGCCGCTGCCCGGGGCGCAGGAACGGCGAGCCGGCTTCGACAGCCTTGCCGCCGAGCGGCGCCTGAAGGACCGGTTCGGCGTCGCGACCCTAGACGGGTTCGGCCATTTCGACCGCGCGGCCTTGTGCGCAGCCGGGGGGCTGCTCGCTTATCTGGACGAGGTGGCGAGGGAGGCCTTGCCCTTCCTTCGTCCACCGGTGGCGTTGAGCGCCGGCGATCACATGATGATCGACGCGGCGACGCGCGAGAGCCTGGAGCTGACCCAATCGGTCTCCGGCACGCGCGCCGGAAGTCTGCTGGCCTGCATCGACCGCACCGTCACCGGCGCCGGTGCGCGGCTGCTCTCGGCGGACCTCGGCGCGCCTTTGCTCGACCGGCTCTTGATCGAGCAAAGACTCGATCTGGTCGCGCATTTCGAGCGCGACAGCGGGGAACGGGAGGCAATCCGCCGGCAGCTCCGGGCGCTTCCGGACATCGGCCGTGCCCTCGGCCGCCTCGCTGCAGGACGCGGCGGACCGCGCGACCTTGGCCAGCTGCGGGACGGCCTTGCCGAGGCGCGGCGCCTGCACGACCGTCTGGCGAGGATCGACAATCCCCCCCCTTTGCTCGCCGCCTTGCTGCCGGCGCTGACCGGCCATGGGGAGCTGGTCGATCTTCTCGGCCGCGCCCTGGTGCCGTCGCCGCCGATCGACACCGCCCAAGGCGGCTATATTGCCGAAGGCTTCGACCCTGCCCTGGACGGGCTGCGCACGACCAGCGGCGAGGGCCGTCGCGCTATCGCGGCGCTCGAAGCGCGCTACCGCGAGCAGACGGGGATCTCGGCCCTCAAAATCCGCCACAACGCCGTGCTCGGCTATCATATCGAGGTGCCGGCGCGTCACGCCGACCGCTTGATGGCGGCGGATTCGGGATTTACCCACCGTCAGACCCTGGCCGGGGTCGTCCGCTTCAATGCACCGGACCTGCACGAGCAGGCACTGCGGGTTACCCAGGCCGGCGCTCATGCACTCGCCGCGGAAGCCGCCCACTTCGACGAGCTCACCGGAGCAGCTCTGGCGCGGGCGGAGGCGATCGCCGCGTCCGCCGACGCCCTCGCCCGGCTCGATGCCGCTTCGGCACTCGCCGAGCGGGCGGTGGAGGGGGGCTGGTGCCGTCCGCGTTTCGTCGATGACGGCCGGTTCGAGGTGGAGGCGGGGCGGCATCCGGTGGTCGAGGAGGCGCTGAAGGCGTCCGGGGGCCGTTTTGTCGCCAATGACTGCCACTTGACCGAGGATAGTCGTCTCTGGCTGGTCACCGGCCCCAATATGGGCGGCAAGTCCACCTTCCTCCGCCAGAATGCGCTGATCGCGATCCTTGCCCAGTCCGGAGCATTCGTCCCGGCCGCCGCCGCAACGCTCGGACTGGTGGACCGGTTGTTCAGCCGCGTCGGTGCTTCGGACAATCTCGCGCGCGGCCGTTCGACCTTCATGGTCGAGATGGTGGAAACCGCCGCCATCCTGGCCCAGGCTACCGACCGCAGCCTGGTCATCCTCGACGAGGTCGGGCGGGGCACGTCGACCTATGACGGCCTGGCAATCGCCTGGGCCGTCGTCGAGGCAATCCACGACAAGAGCCGCTGCCGCTGCCTCTTCGCCACGCATTATCACGAGCTCACGCGGCTCGCCGAGCGGTTGGACGCTTTGTCGCTCCATCACGTGCGCGCCCGCGAATGGAAAGGCGACCTGGTCCTGCTTCACGAGGTGACCGGCGGCCCCGCCGACCGAAGCTATGGGATCGCGGTCGCCAAGCTGGCGGGCATGCCGCCCGACGTGCTGGCGCGCGCCCGCTCGGTCCTCGCCCGGCTCGAGGCGGGGCGGTCGGCGACCGGCGGAATTGCGGCGGGCCTCGACGACCTGCCTTTGTTCGCCGTGGCGCTGCAGGAGGATGATGAGGTTCGGCCCGACCCAGTCCATGCGGCGCTCGGCGAGATCGAGCCGGATACGCTCAGCCCACGCGAGGCGCTCGAACTGGTCTATCGGCTCAAGCGGCTGCAGGCGGAGGATGAACGATGACGGCACGGACGATCGTCATTCCCAACCGCCGTGACATCGTCGACCGGCGCGCGCTCGCGGAGCGAATGGCAGGATCGGACCGGCAACAGGTTGCGGCGATGCTGAAGGAGGCGCTCGCTCGAGGCCGGGCGGAGATTGCTCGCCGGCTCGAGGAGAAGCCTTACGCCGGCAGCGAGACCGCCGCGGCTTACGCCTTCCTGACGGACCAGCTCCTCCGACTGGTGTTCGACTATGTCACCGGCCAGCTTCATCCGATCGCCAATCCGACCACGTCCGAGCGATTGCTGCTGATGGGGGTCGGCGGATATGGCCGCGGCGAGATGGCGCTTCACTCCGATGTCGACATCGCCTTCGTGACGCCGTGGAAGCCGACCGCCTGGACCGAGAATGTCGTCGAATCGATCCTTTACCTGCTCTGGGACCTCGGCCTGAAGGTCGGCCAGTCCACGCGCAGCACCGAGGAACTGGTCCGCGCCGCCGCCGGCGACCACACGGTGCGGACCGCCATATTGGAATCGCGCTACGTCTGGGGCGACGAGGCGCTGTTCGACGAGGCGCAGGCGCTGTTCTGGAAGAAGGTCGCTTCGGGAAATATCCGCACCTTTGCCAAGGAGAAACTGGACGAACGGGACGAGCGGCACCGGCGGATGGGCGACAGCCGCTACGTCGTCGAGCCCAACGTCAAGGAGGGCAAGGGCGGTCTTCGGGACCTCCATGCCTTGTTCTGGATAGGCAAGTTCGCCTATCGCCTCCGCTCGGCCGCCGAGCTGGTCGAGGTGGGCCTGCTCTCCCAGTCGGAACTGCGGCAGTTCCAGCGGGCCGAGCGCTTCCTGTGGGCAGTGCGCTGTCACCTCCACGTCCTTGCCGGACGTCCCGAGGAGCGGCTGACCTTCGACTACCAGCGCGAGATAGCGGCGCGGATGCGCTACGCGGATCGGCCGGGCAAGTCCTCGGTCGAGCGGTTCATGCGGCACTATTTCCTTCATGCGAAGACGGTCGGCGACCTGACCGGGGCGTTCCTGGCGCATCTCGACGAGAAGTTCGCGCGCCGGGGGCAACGCCTCCATCTCCCCTCCCTCCGCCGCCGACCGAGCAAGCTGGAGGGCTTCATGCTCGACAGGGGTCGGCTGGCTATCCCCGACGACTCCTTCCTCGCCGACGATCCGGTCAGGCTCATTCAGATGTTCGCTTTGGCCGATCGCTATGAGCTGGAGATTCACCCGCTGGCGATGCGCGCGGCGGCGCGTCTCGCGAAGCTGATCGACGCCCGGGTGCGGGCCGATCCCCGTGCCAATCCCCTGTTCCTGGACGTGCTGTCGTCGCCGCGCGACCCCGAGACGGTGCTGCGCTGGATGAATGAAGCCGGGGTGTTCGGCCGCTTCATTCCGGATTTTGGCCGCGTCGTCGCGCGGATGCAGTTCGACATGTACCATCATTACACCGTCGACGAGCACTCGATCCGGGCGATCGGCTTGCTCGCGCGGATCGAGAAAGGCGAGCTGAAGGACGACCATCCGCTCGCCACCGGCCTCTTCAAGCGGATCGCGTCCCGCCGGGTTCTCTACGTCGCCGTTCTTCTCCACGATATCGCCAAGGGTCGTGGCGGTGATCATAGCCTGCTCGGCGCAGAGATTGCGCGAACGCTCTGTCCCCGCCTGGGCCTGACGGAGGCCGAGACCGAGACCGTCGCCTGGCTGGTCGCGCACCACCTCCTCATGTCGGCAACGGCCTTCAAGCGCGACCTTGCCGATCCAAAGACCATCCAGGATTTCGCGGCGCAGGTGAAGAGTTTGGAGCGGCTGCGCCTGCTGTTCATCCTGACTGGTGTCGACATACGCGCGGTCGGCCCGGGGACCTGGAACAGCTGGAAAGCGCAGCTGCTGCGAACCTTGTTCGAGGCCGCCGAAGAGACGCTGAGGCTCGGGCACAAGCAGACGGGGCGCAAGGAACGGATCGCGGCAATCCATGAGACGCTGAGTGCGCGCCTGGGCTGGGGGCCGCGACGCTATGCCCGCTTCGCGGAACGGCTGGCGGACAGCTACTGGCTGGCCGAGCCGCTCGACGTGATCGAGGGTAATGCCCGTCTGGTCGACGCCGCCGACAGCAATCCGGACGAAGCGCGACCGATGGAAACGCGCGTCCTGGCCAATCGCGGCGCGACCCTGGCGACCGTCTACGCGAGAGACCAGCCCGGCCTGTTCTACCGCATCGCCGGCGCCATCAGTCTGGTCGGCGGCAACATCATAGACGCCCGGGTCCACACGACCGCAGACGGCATGGCGCTGGATAATTTCCTGGTCCAGGACATGTCCGGGGCGGCCTTTGACGACAGCCACCAGCTCAGGCGGCTGGAGGAGGCGGTGCTGAAGGCGATCGAGGGTCAGGAGCCGATGCGCGAACGGCTCGCCGCCCGCGGCCTCCCGCTGCGCCGTGCCGAGGCCTTTCCGATCCAGCCGGCTGTCTTCGTCGATAACGGGGCTTCCAACCGTTACACGGTTCTTGAGGTCAATGCTCGCGACCGCGCGGCCTTGCTGTGCGAGCTGGCCCAGGCGATCACCGAATCGAAGGCGGTCATCCACAGCGCCCATATCGCCACTTATGGCGAGCGCGCGGTCGACGTCTTCTACCTGACCGAATTCGGAGGCGGGAAGATCGAGGCGCCGGCGCGGCTGAAGACGCTGCAGGCGCGCCTTCTCAAGGCGGCCGGATATGCGCCGTCACGGCGCAAGGCCGCCTGAGGAGCCGGAAAGGAAAGGCCCCCGCGATCGCGGGGGCCTCTCTCCCCTCTCGCTCAGGTCGGAAAGCCTAGAACCGGAATCGTCCGGTGATTCCGTAGGTGCGCGGCTCGGCCAGGAAGCTCGTGAAGATCTGGGTCCCGGTGGCGAAGTTCGGCGCACCGAACGCGGCAACTTGCGCCCGGCTGTTCGCGCCCTGGAACGGCGTGTTGAACGCCACCTGCTGATAGTTGGTGTCGAACAGGTTCTGCGCCCACAATTCGATCGCCCAGCGCTGGCCGTCGCCGCGGATGCCGACACGCGCATTGACCACGACGAACGCGTCCTGCTCCTTTTCGGGGAACAGGTCGGACCCCGTGTTGAAGTCCGACGTCATGCGGCCATCGACGTAGAGCAGCCCGGAAAGGCCGCTCGACCCGATCGGGGGCGTCCAGGCCATCGACGCCGTCGCGACATGTTCCGGCGCATTGGACATGTTCTGGCCGGGTAGCAGGAAGAGGAACGGGTCGAGCGGCTCTCCCTCGGAGCTTCCGATCAGATTGTCCTCATATTCGGTCTTGGCATAGGTGTAGCCGGCCGTGAAGGTGAGGTCCGGCATCGGATTGAGGACCGCCTCCAGCTCGAGCCCGGTCGAGGTCACGCCCGATTGCACGTCGTCCGGATCGCAGGCGCCGGTCGCGCCGGAAGGATCCCGGTCGGCGCCACCCAGGTCGGTCCCGCAGCTGTTGATGTTCTGCACGATGAAGACCGTGCCGTTGAACGTGTTCAGCTGGAAGTCGCGGAATCGCTGGTGGAATATCGCGGCATTGAAGGTGAAGTTGCGCCGGGTCAGCTTCATGCCCACCTCGAAGGCGTTCACGACCTCCGGAGCGAAGCGCAGGTTCGCCGCGTCGGCATTGCTGCGCGGGAACAGAGCGGTCCCGAGGTCGGAGCGGTCGAGATTGTATCCGCCCGCTTTGTAGCCGCGCGAATAGCTCGCGTAGAATAGCTCGCGCGGGCTCGGTTGGTAGGACAGGATGCCGGTCCCGGTGAATTCGCCCTCGCTGAACTCGTCCTCGAGATCGAGGGCGTTCAGCGACGAGCTCGAATTGCCCGTGCAGCTCAGGGTGATGATTCCGCCCGCGGTCGCTGCGAGGGCCGGATTGGCGAGCAGCGGGCCCAGCAGCGCCTGCTGCTGGGGGCAGATGGTGTTGTTGTTGTTGAAGCTGGCGTCGAACTCCTTGTGCTCGCGCGTGTACCGCAAGCCGACCGTCACCGCCCATTGGTCGGTGATGTTGAAGATGTTGTGCGTGAATAGCGCCCAGTTGCGGCTGTCCTGATTGTAGATCGAGCCATTGTCACCCAGGTCGCGCAGGTTCGTGAGGTTGTCGAGCGCGGTGAGCAGGATCGGCGTTGCCGGCCCGAAGGCCGGGGGAATTCCCGGGACGAGTCCGGAAACGAGGGCCCTTCCCGTCGGCGAAAGGCAGGCGGGCTGGGCCGGATCGAGGAAGGGGAACAGGCCCGACGGTTCGACACCGGTGCCGGCGAGGGCGCGGCAGGCGGCGAACGGGCCATATTGGGTGCCGAATTTCAGGTTATCGACGATGCGCAGGTCTTCCTTGGCGAAATAGCCGCCGACCAGCCAGTCGAGCTTGCCGTCGAACGCCGAGCCCTGGAGGCGCAGCTCCTGCGTGAAGGTGCGGAAGCGGCGCTCGGCATTGCCGTCGTCGTCGCGATAGAGAATGTCGACATTGCCGTAATCGAGATCGCCCGCGCCCTCGGAGCTGTAGCCGCGATAGGCGGTGATCGAGGTCAGGGTGGCGCCGCCGAAGTCATAGTCGATCTGGCCGGACACGCCCCAATCGGTGGTGTCGTTGCGGAAGGTGCGCCCGGGAGAGACCGCGAGCTGGCGATTATACGGATCGCCTTCCGATGGCAGGATCCCGCCCATCCGACGCAGGATCGTGACGATCCGGTTCTCCCGCGTCGCATATTCATAGTCGCCCGGTGACCCCGGAGTCGGATCGAAGCTCTCGCGGGTCTCGACATAGACGGCGCCGCAGCAGCTCTCGTCGCGGGTGGTATAGTCGCCGATCAGGCGGACCGACAGCGAGTCGTTGGGCTCGTAGAGCAGCTGCCCGCGAACGAACAGGCGGTCGCGGTCGTTGACGTCCGATTCGGTTCCGCCGGATGGATTTACGACCTCGTAGAAGCCGTCGCGGCGATTGTAGACCGCGTCGATGCGGAAGGCGAGGTCCTCGCTGATCGGCCCCGTCACCCCGCCCGCGGCACGGATATTGTCGTAATTGCCGTAGGTCAGCTCGGCAAAGCCGCCAAACTGGAATTCCGGCCTCCGCGTGATGATGTGGATGAGTCCCGCCGATGCATTCCGGCCGAACAAAGTGCCCTGCGGCCCGCGGAGCACTTCGACCCGCTCCACCTCGCCGAGCTCGTTGAGGCCGATGCCGCTGCGCGAGCGGTAGACGCCGTCGATGAAGACGGCGACGGAGCTTTCGAGGCCCGGATTGTCGCCGACAGTGCCAATTCCCCGGATACGGGCGGACCCGTTCGCCTCCGTCCCGGTCGAAGAGACCAGGAGGGAAGGCGCGAGCTGGTTCAACTGACGGATGTCGTTGGCGCCGCTATTTTGCAGCTGCTCGCCGCCGACAGCCTGGACCGCGAGCGGCACGTCCTGGAGAAGCTGGCGGCGGCCCTGGGCGGTGATGACGATGCTCTGCTCGCCTGCAGCGGCCTGGTCGTCGACCGCGGCATTCTCGGCCCCGCTGGTGCTGGTGGCGGCCGGCTCCTCGTCCTGCGCATGAGCCGGCGAGGCAATCGCCGCGAGTCCCGCGGACAGCAGCCAGAAAGTCTTGGACATCAGCTTCCCCTCCCAAGGAATGGCTATTTTCCCCGAGAGGTACCGCGATGCGACAGTTGCGCCAACGAAAAATCCGCAGTTTCCCGTAGGTTTGGCGCCGTTCATTGCAAATCCGCAACAGATGCGTTGCATCTTGAAACGGGGCTGAAAAGGTGCCGCTACGGAAAGCTGGCCTCGCCGCCGCTCGACCAGAATTCGTCGATCAGCCGCAAAAGGCCGAAACGACGCGCTGGCGCGGTCCGGAGCCGCTGCAAGGGCTAGTTCGCTGCGCCCGCGGGGATGCGCCGGCGGTGCGCATGACGCATCCGCCGGCCGAATCATCGCTTCTCCGGTCTGGATCGGAAGCTTTCGGGCAGGACTCGTTCAGAGGGAATCGGTGCGGGTTCCAGAAGGTCGGAAGCGCGACATTTCCGAGTCGGCGGGCTCCGCCGTCCGACTCGAAAGCCTCTAGCGGGGCGCGAGCACCATCAGCATCTGGCGCCCTTCCATGCGCGGATGCTGCTCGACCTTGGCGATCTCGGCCACGTCGGCCTGGACCCGCTGCAGCAGCTGCATGCCGAGCTCGCCATGGGCCAGCTCGCGTCCGCGGAAGCGCAGGGTGACCTTCACCTTGTCGCCTTCCTCGATGAACTCGTGGATCTTGCGCATCTTCACGCCATAATCGTGGTCGTCGATGTTCGGACGCATCTTGATCTCCTTGATCTCCTGCGTCTTTTGCGACTTCCGGGCGAGATTGGCCTTCTTCTGCGCCTCATATTTGTACTTGCCGACGTCAAGGAACTTGCAGACCGGCGGATCGGCATTGGGCGACACCTCGACGAGGTCGAGGCCGGCCTCCTGGGCCTGTTCGATAGCTTCGGCGGTGAGGAGGACTCCGAGATTGTCGCCATTCTCGTCGATCACGCGCACGCGCGGCACGGAGATGAGCTCGTTATAGCGAGGGCCGCTGAGCGGCGGGGCGGCGGAGCGCCTGGCAAGGGGAGGACGTATGTTGCTGTCTCCTGATGTGTAAAGGTCACTCACCTAGTGAATCGCACGGCCGATTGAAAGATGCGCGCGCTTGTGCCGTGCACGAATTTCGCCCGCGCGTTTCCGATGCGCCGCAGATTCGACCTTCGGCGGCCTCGGGTCTCGCTCAGCGTTCGTCCGGTGCCAGCGCCTCGGTCTTCAGCCGCGCGATTGCCGCCTCCAGCGGAAGGACCTCCTGGCGTGCGTCGGCGCCGAGCGGCCGCAAGGCGACGGTGCGCTCGTCGGCCTCGCGTCGTCCGATGACGAGGAGATACGGCACCTTGCGCAGTGAATGTTCCCGCACCTTGTAGTTGATCTTCTCGTTGCGCAGGTCTGCTTCGACGCGCAGGCCGGCAGCCGCCAGCGCATCCGTCACCTCACGGGCATATTCGTCGGCATCGGAGACGATCGTCGCCACCACCGCCTGCACCGGCGCCAGCCAGAGCGGGAACTTGCCGGCATGATGCTCGATCAGGATGCCGATCATTCGCTCCATCGATCCGAGAATCGCCCGGTGCAGCATCACGGGCACATGCTTCTCGCCGTCCTCGCCGATATAGAAGGCGCCCAGCCTTGCCGGCATGACGTAGTCGAGCTGGATCGTTCCCACCTGCCAGGTCCTGCCGATCGCGTCGGTCAGGTGGAATTCGAGCTTGGGCGAATAGAAGGCGCCCTCGCCCGGAAGCTCCTCCCAGCCATATTCCGGCCCGGCCCGGCCGGCGAGCCGGACCGCTTCGCGCAGGTCCTGCTCGGCCTTGTCCCACATTTCGTCGGTGCCGAAGCGCAGCTCGGGCCGAAGCGCCAGCTTGATGGCATAATCGGGGAATCCAAGATCGCGATAGACGGTGTCGAGCAGGTCGCAGAACAGTCGCACTTCCTCGACGATCTGATCCTCGCGGCAGAAGATGTGGGCGTCGTCCTGGGTGAACTGTCGCACGCGCAGGATTCCGTGCAGCGCGCCGTGCGGCTCGTTGCGGTGGCAGCATCCATATTCCGCCAGGCGGATCGGCAGGTCGCGATAGGATTTGATTCCCTGTCGGAAGATCAGGACATGCGCCGGGCAGTTCATCGGCTTCAGCGCCATCAGCGCGCCTTCGCCCTTCAGGATAGGCTCGTCCTCCTCGGTACCCGGAATCTCGTCCGGCACGACGAACATGTTCTCGCGATACTTACCCCAGTGGCCGGACTGCTCCCACTGGCGCGCGTCCATCAACTGAGGAGTCTTCACCTCGCGATAGCCCGCCGCGTCGAGCCGGCGCCGCAGATAAGCTTCGAGCTGGCGCCAGACGATATAGCCGTTGGGGTGCCAGAAAACCGAACCATGCGCCTCGGCCTGGAGGTGGAACAGGTCCATCTCCGCGCCGATCTTACGATGGTCGCGCTTCGCGGCTTCTTCCAGCCTGACGAGATACGCGTCGAGCTGCTTGCGATTGAGCCAGCCCGTCCCGTAGATGCGCGACAGCATCGGCTTCGAAGGATCGGCTCGCCAATAGGCGCCGGAGACGCGGGTCAGCTTGAAGGCGTTCGGATCGAGCTTACCGGTGGAGGCGAGGTGCGGGCCGCGACACATGTCCAGCCAATCCTCCCCGGAGCGGTAGACAGTCAGCTCCTCATGCTCGGGAAGCTCCTGCGCCCACTCAGCCTTGAAGCTTTCGCCATGCGCCTTGAACCACTCTATCAGCTGTTCGCGCGTCCACACCTCACGCACCAGCGGCTTGTCGGCACGGATGACGCGGCGCATCTCCTCTTCGATCGCCGGCAGGTCCTCCTCGGTGAACGGCCCGCGATCCGGCGTCGGGGCGAAATCGTAGTAGAATCCGTCGTCCGTCGCCGGCCCGAAGGTGATCTGGGTTCCGGGAAAAAGATTCTGGACGGCCTCGGCCAGGACGTGGGCATAATCGTGGCGCACCAGCTCGAGCGCGGCCGCTTCGTCCTTGGCGGTGACGATCGCCAGCTCGGCGTCGGCGTCGATCGGCCGGCCGATATCGCGCACCTCGCCGTTCACGCGCGCCGCCAGCGCCGCCTTCGCCAACCCTGGCCCGATCGCCGCGGCGATATCGGCCGGCGTCGTGCCGGGCTCGACTTCCCGCACCGATCCGTCGGGAAGCGAGATTTTGATGAGCTCGGTCATGCGGCTGCTGGGCTCCGGGATTCTGGTTGAGGGGCGCGCATTAGATAGGGCCGGGGACCTGTCAAGCAAACCGCTGGCTTCCGAGCGGCCGCCATGTTCGCGCACCGCTCCCTTCACCATGTGATCGAGGACCCGTTTGTGGCCGTCTCGCAGGCCGAGAGGTTCCGTCCCGCCGGCAAACGGTCTAGGCGCCGCCCATGGACAGGATCGATTATCTCGACGTCGGCGACGGCGTCCTCCTCGCCTATCGCCATCGCCCGGGCCGCGGGCCGACCCTGCTGTTCCTACCGGGCTACATGTCCGACATGGAAGGCGGCAAGGCCACCGCGCTCGACGCTTGGGCGGCCACGCAGGGGCGGGCGATGCTGCGCTTCGATTATGCGGGGTGCGGTGCGAGCGGGGGCGAGTTCGAGGCGCAGACCTTGCACGACTGGCGCCGCGACGTCCTCGCGATGATCGACCGAGTCGTCGAGGGACCGGTCGTGCTCGCCGGCTCCTCTATGGGCGGCTGGCTGATGCTGCTCGCGGCGCTGGCCCGGCCCGAGCGGGTTGCCGGCCTCGTCGGAATCGCCCCGGCGCCGGATTTCACCAGCTGGGGCTTTACCGAGGAGCAGAAGCTCACCATCCTGCGCGAAGGCAGGCTGGTCGAGCCGAACCCCCATGGCGAGCAGCCGATCGTCACCACCCGCGCCTTCTGGGAGAGCGGGGAGGCGCTTCGCTTGCTGCACGGGCCGGTCGCGCTCGACTGCCCGGTTCGGCTGCTTCATGGCCAGCGCGACGAGGACGTGCCCTGGACCTGGTCGCTCGAGATCATGAACCGCCTGCGTTCAGGCGACGTGCAGACGATGCTGGTCAAGGAGGGCGATCATCGCCTTTCGCGCGATTCCGACCTTGCTTTGCTGATAGCGACGGTCGCAGCCTTGATGGAGCCGATGTGATCGCGATCCTGCTGGCGCTCGCCGCGCTTGCCCAGAATGAAGTCCCGGCCGGCCAGCCCGCACCACCGGCTCCGGCGGCAGATGCCGTCGAAGCTGCCCGGCAAGCGCGCTTCGCCTCGTGCAGCGCCATGGTCCGCGTCGATTCGGCTCGCGCCGTCGACATTGCCAATGCCTGGCGGCTCGAAGGCGGTGGCCTCCTGGCCCGCCAGTGCCTCGGTCTGGCTTATGTCGCTCAGCAGCGCTGGGCCGAGGCGGCAAGGGTGTATGAGGAGGCGAGCCGCGACGCCGATCTCGCCCGCGACTCCCGCCGCGCCGACCTTTGGGTGCAGGCGGGCAACGCCTGGCTTGCCGGCGGCGAGCCGACCCGCGCGATCATGGCGCTGGATGCGGCCCTCGCCACGACCGATCTCAGCGACGAGCTGCGCGGCGAGGTCCATATCGACCGAGCCCGGGCCATGGTCGCGCTCGACAATGCGGCGGGTGCGCGCCAGGATCTCGATCGGGCTCTCGCGCTCGTGCCCGCCGATCCGTTCGGCTGGTACCTCTCGGCCGCACTCGCGCGACGCCAGGGCGACCTGGACCGAGCCCGCACCGACATCGCGAAGGCGATGGACATTGCCCCCGACGATCCGGACATAGCCTTGCTGGGCGGCACGATCGCTGGCCTGGCCGGCGACATGGCCGAGGCGGAAAGGCTCTATCGCCGCGTCGCAGAGGGCGCGCCGGACAGCGCAGCCGGGCGGGCAGCGCGGGAGAGCCTGGAGACCCTGCGTGAGGTGGAGGGTCCAGCGAGTTCGGCTGCGCCTACCCAGACCACCCCCGTGGCCCGGACGGAGCCGCCGCGTCCGCCTCAATCGAGATAGAACTCGATCGTCGTCACCACTCGCACTTTCTGAAAGGGCGAGTCGCGGCCGCCATAGCCATCCTCGACCGAATCGCCATCGCGCGGCCCGATCGAGAAATAACCCTGCGTCGCCGATCTTATCCCGCCGACGCCGGTGCCCGAATCGCTGGCGAAGCGCTCGGCGCCGCGGCGGGCATCCTGGGTCGCCTCCGCGATCATCTCCGGCTTGATCGCGTTCAGCCGGGTGAAGACATATTGCATCGCCGATCCCTCCTGGATCGCGACTCCGCGGCGGATCAGGTCGAATTGGCGGGCATAAGTCTGGCGCGCGCGCATGACGTCCGTCGTTCGTAGCTGGATGCGGCGGTTGATGGTGACGTTGTTCTCGCCGCGATTGCTGTCGAAATACTGGGTCACCGATCCGCCGGCATCGGTCACCGCGTCGGCAGGGAAGCCGGCGGCACGGAAGAATTGGACGACGGTGGCCGCGTCTCGGTCGATCTCGGTCTGGACCGCTGCCAGTTCGGTGCCCTGGGCGGTGAAGTTGACCGTCCAATTGGCGAGGTTGGCGGTCACGTCGCGCTCGGCGAGGCCGCGCACGGTCACCGCCCGGTCGGCCATCCTGGCCCGGCGCAGCCCGTCCCCGAGCAGATAGCCGCCGATGACAATTCCGACCGCCAGCACAAGCGCGGCGATCAGGGTGACGTTGCGGTCCGGCCTGGAAACGTCAGCCATGTGACCTGCCCCTTCTTCAACGCGGGAGATCCGCACGTTCTGGGAAATCGCATTGTGTCGATGAACCGTGCATTTATGAGGATCAACGGTTCTGGTCGGCGATCTCCTCCAGCACCTCGGAGCGCTGCGCCGCCAGCCGAGCGCAACGGGCGTTCCGGGAGACGCCGGGAAACCTGATTACGGCGAGCGCCAGAAATTCCTCCGATAGACCAACCAAGTTTGCTGTGCCTGCTCACCCGCATCGTCGCCCCGACTGGGGCTCTCCTGGAACAAAACAGGATAATCTCGGACACGCGCGGCGGACCGCGGGCTGGCCCCGACCGGCGGAAAGGCCTATTCGGGCGGCAAGCATTCCCCTTGGCAGGTGCCCCGATGAAATATCTCCACACGATGATCCGCGTCTCCGATCCCGAAGAGACGATCCGCTTCTTCGAGCTTCTCGGCCTGAATGAGGTGCGGCGGATGGACAGCGAGCAGGGCCGCTTCACCCTCATCTTCCTCGCCGCGCCCGGCAACGAGGACGCCCAGGTCGAGCTCACTCACAATTGGGATGAGAAAGGCTATGGAGAGGGCCGCAATTTCGGCCACATCGCTTATGAGGTGGACGACGTCTACGCCACATGCCGGCGGCTGATGGAGGCCGGCGTCACGATCAACCGGCCGCCGCGCGAGGGCCGCATGGCGTTCGTCCGCACGCCCGACGGAATCTCGATCGAGCTGCTCCAAAAGGGCGGCAACCTGCCCGTCGAAGAGCCCTGGGCGTCGATGCCGAACGTCGGCCACTGGTGAGCGGGTCCGGCGCCTGGCCCGACGCGCGCTTCGCGGCGCTGCTCGGCAGTCGCCACCCTATCATCGCCGCACCGATGGCCGGCGCAGGCGGCGTAGCGTTGGCGGCCGCCGCGATCGAGGGCGGCGGCGTCGGGTCGCTGCCCTGCGCCATGTTGACGCCGGATACGGTGCGGGAGCAGGTCGGAGAGGTGCGGAACCGCTGCGCCGGTCCGCTCAATCTCAACTTCTTCTGCCATCGCCTGCCCGAGGCGGCCGACCTCGGCGCGTGGCGTGAGCTTCTCCGCCCCTTCTATGCGGAATATGGCCTTGCCCCTTCCGAGGCCGAGGCGCCGGTGCGCCGGCCGTTCGACGAAGCCATGTGCGCGGTCGTCGAAAAAGTGCGTCCCGAACTGGTCAGCTTTCACTTCGGCCTGCCCGACGCCGCGCTGCTGCAACGCGCGAAGGCGAGCGGCGCACGAATTCTCGCTACCGCGACGACGATATCCGAGGCGCGGGTGCTGGCAGGGCGGGGTGTCGACGCGATCGTTGCCCAGGGCTGGGAAGCGGGCGGGCATGCCGGCCGCTTTCTCGGCGCCCCCGCCGACGAGCAGATGGGCCTGTTCGCACTCCTGCCGCAGATCGTCGACGCGACCGGGCTTCCGGTGGTCGCCGCCGGCGGGATCGCCGATGCCCGCGGAGTCGCCGCCGCCTTGATGCTGGGCGCGGCAGCGGTCCAGATCGGCACCGCATATCTGCGCTCACCCGAGAGCCTGATCGGCTCCGCGCATCGCGGCGCGCTCGAAACCGAGCTTGCGGAGCGGACGGCCTTCACCAACCTGTTCAGCGGCGGGCTCGCGCGCGGGCTGCCGACGCGGCTTACCGAGGCGCTCGGGCCGGTGCGGCGGGAGGCGCCGCCTTTTCCGCTCGCCAGCGCTGCGCTGGCGCCGCTCGCCCGGGCCGCGGCGGAGCGCGGCGAGACCGGATTCACGCCGATGTGGTCGGGACAGTCGGCGCGGCCGGCCCCGGAGCTCCCGGCGCGTGAGCTCACGGCTCGGCTGGCCCGGGAAGCGCTGGCGCTGCTGCGCGGCAGGGAGTAACGGCCGAACATGCTCGAGATCGCGCGAATCCCCGCCCTCAGCGACAATTATGTGTGGCTCGCGCACGAGCCGACCTCCGGCGAGACCGTCGTAATTGATCCGGCGGTCGCCGAGCCGGTGCTCGAAGAGGCGGCACGACGCGGCTGGCGCGTCACCCAGATCTGGAACACCCATTGGCACCCCGATCACACCGGCGGCAACGAGGCGATCAAGGCGGCGACCGGCGCGAGAGTGACCGGACCGGCGGCCGAGGCGGAGCGGATCCCCACCCTCGATCGGCAGGTGAAGGAAGGGGACAGGGTGGCAATTGGCGGTCTCGAGGCGCAGGTCCTGGAAGTGCCCGCGCATACTGCCGGCCACATCGCCTATCATCTCGCAGAGGAAGGCCTGATCTTCGTCGGCGACACCTTGTTCGCGATGGGCTGCGGCCGTCTCTTCGAGGGGAGCGCCGGGCAGATGCACGCCAACCTCCAGCGCCTCGCCGCGCTTCCCGAAGACACCGAGGTGTATTGCGCGCACGAATATACCCTCTCCAACGGCCGCTTTGCCCTCACCGTCGAGCCGGAGAACCAAGCGCTCGCCCAGCGGATGGAGAAGGTCGAGTCGGCACGAGCAGCCGGTGAGGCGACCGTGCCGACGACGATCGGCCTGGAACGCGCCACCAATCCGTTCGTGCGAGCCGCGACGGTCGAGGAGTTCGCGCGACGGCGTGAGGCCAAGGACGGCTTCCGCGGCTGAAGAGGGGGAGCCAAGTCGGCCGCGGAACGTTGATTTCGGAGGAGGCCAGCATGAAGACATTCGTCGCGGTCGCTGCAGCCGGTCTGCTGGCCGGCTGCATGAACCAGGAACCGGTCGAGCTCTCCGCCGACGCGCAGGCCGAGCTTGCGAGCGAGCTCGAAGGCCGAACCGCGGGCGCGCCGGTGCCCTGCGTCAATCAGCGCGACATTCGCGGCAACCGATCCGTTGGGGAAGGCGTGCTTCTGTTCGACGGCCCGAGCGACATCGTCTACGTCAACCGGCCCGCAGGGGGCTGCCCGAGCCTGGACTATGGTCGTGCCCTGAGAACCCGGACGACGAGCACTCGGCTCTGCCGCGGCGATATTGCCGTCGTGTTCGATCCCACAACCGGGATGGAATATGGCGGCTGCGGCCTGGGAGACTTCGTGCCCTATCGCCGGGCGGGATAGCGGCTCCGAAGTCCGAAATCGCGCGGAGAGGGAAAGTCGTAGAACGCCGACTTCGCACGTCATAGCCGCTTTCGGGGGTGAAGCGCGGGCGGCACGGCCGGGCGCAGGCCCGGATGCCTCCGGCAGCGCCTCGCCGAACAAACCTCGCGGCCGCTGCGAGCTAGGCCGTCGGGACAGGTGCTGGGCGCAGCATTGACGGCTGCCGCGCCTTGCGAGCTCTATTTACGGTACAACGCGTCCAATCGCTCGCCATAGACGGCCTTGATGACGTGGCGACGGATCTTGATCGACGGCGTCAGCTGCTCGTTCTCGACCGTGAACGGCTCGTCGGCGACGATGAAGCGGCGGACCTTCTCGATCACCGACAGCTCGGCATTCACCCGGTCCACGGCCGCGGCGAGGGCGCGGACGAAATCCGGATCGGTCTTCATCCGCTCGAAGTCGCAGCTGCGGCGGTTCGATGCGCACCAGTCCGCCGACCATTCGGGATCGGGCACGATCAGCCCTACCAGATACGGACGCTTGTCCCCGACCACCATCGCCTGGAGGATTTCGGACTGCAGCGTCAGCATGCCCTCGACCTTCTGCGGCGCGACATTGTCGCCTTTGTCGAGGACGATGATGTCCTTCTTTCGGTCGGTGATGACGATCCGACCCTTCTCGTCGAGATGGCCGACATCCCCAGTGTGCAGCCAGCCGTCCACCAGCGTCCGCTCGGTCTGCGCCGTATTGCGCCAGTAGCCGTGCATGACCAGCTCGCCCCGGACGAGGATCTCGCCGTCGTCGGCAATCCTCACCTCGGTGTTCCCGAGCGGCGGACCGACCGTGTCCATCTTCAGGCCGACGCGCGGGCGGTTGCAGCTGATCACCGGCGCCGCCTCGGTCTGGCCGTAGCCTTGCAGCAAGGTGATGCCGAGCGAATGGAAAAAGATGCCGACCTCCGGGTTCAGCGGCGCGCCGCCCGACACCATCGCCTTGATTCGCCCGCCGAACCGTGCCGCCACCTTCGGCCGGAAGGTCTTGGCCAGGAACAGATCCATCGGCCGGTCCAGCAGGGGAATGGATCCCGCATAGTCCTTGGCGCCGATGGCGAGCGCTCGCCGCAGCAGGTAGCTGGCGAACGCGCCCTGCTTCTCCACGCTCTTGAGGATACGCTGGCGCAGCACCTCGAACAGGCGCGGGACCACGACCATGATCGTCGGTCGCACTTCCTCGATGTTCGATGCCAGCTTCTCCAGGCCTTCCGAATAATAGATCTGCGCGCCGAGCCCGATCGGGAAAAGCTGCCCGCCGGTATGCTCATAAGCATGGCTCGCCGGAAGGAAGGAAAGGAAGGTTTCGTCGCCCCAGCCGAAATCCTCCGCGATCAACGCGGTGCAACCCTCGATATTGTGGAGGATCGCGCCGTGATGCTGCATCACGCCGCGCGGCGCGCCGCCCGTACCCGACGTGTAGATGATGCAGGCGAGGTCCTCGCGCCGGAAGTCGGCGGCGGACGCGCAGCCCTCGACGTCCGCAGCTTCCGCCTCGATCAGCGCCGACCAGTCGTGCATCCCGACGTTGCCGGCCTGGCCCTGCCCGGAAGGAGGCGCCTCCATCATCACGACATGCTCGCAAATCGAGCTGCGAACGGTGGCGGGGAGCAGCGGCTTCGCCAGCTTCTGGGTCGACACGATCACCGCGCGCGCGCCGCTGTCGTCCAATATGTGCTGGTGGTCGCGCTCCATGTTGGTCGTGTAGGTCGGCACGGTGACGCAGCCGGCGGCCATGATCGCCAGATCGGAGATCAGCCATTCCGGCCGATTCTCCGAAACCAGCATCACCCGGTCACCCTTGTCCAGGCCGAGCCGCTTCAGCGCTGCAGCGAGCCTCGCTACCTTGTCGGCGGCTTCGTTCCAGCTGATCGGGCGCCAGGCGCCCTGTCGCTTCGCCCACAGGAATGGGGCGTCGCCTTGCTCGCGGGCACGGGCGAAGAACATCGTCACCAGGTTGGGAAAGTGTTCGAGCTGGCGCATCACCCCTCCCCGGAAGCGCTCCGGCGTCCTCTTTTCGCGCCTTTCCTAGAGCCTGATCCTCCGGGGTGGAAGCACTTCGCTATTCCGGCTCCGGGTCCGATCGTGCCCGAATCGGACAATCGTCATTCGACGATCCCTACGCCCTCGCTACGTGGGTCGGCGGCGCCCACCCAGCGGCCGCCCACCCGTTCCACTGCATTCGCCTTGTAACCCGGCTCGACCAGGGCGACGTCGTGGCCCATCGCGCGGAGCGGCTCCGCCAGGGATTCGAACGCAGTGGCGCGCTCGATCAGGACGCGGTCTCCCAGGCCCATCACCTGAGGCATCGCGATCGCCTCCTGCGCCGACATGTCCCAGTCGAGGACGCCGATCAGCGCCTTGGCCACCTGGGCCACGATCGTCGTCCCGCCCGCCGCGCCGATCGCGATCCGGACCTCGCCGTCCGGTCCGTAGACGATGGTCGGCGACATCGAGCTCATCGGCCTCTTGCCGCCCTCCACCCGGTTCGCCACCGGTGCTCCGTCCTCCTCGGGCGCGAAGCTGAAGTCGGTCAGCTCGTTGTTCAGGAAATGGCCGTTGACGGTGAGGCCGGAGCCCCAGGCGCCTTCGATCGTCGAAGTGTAGGAGGCGACGTTCCCGGCGCCGTCGACCGCGACGAAATGAGAGGTGGAGGGCACTTCGGCGGCAACCCCCGGCGTGCGTGCCCGCGCCCCCGGCGGCCGCCCCGGCGCGGCATGCGCCATGGCCCGGTCGGGCGAGATCAGGGCCGAGCGCGAAGCGAGATAGTCCTCGTCCATCAGGCCTCGGAACGGCACTTCGACGAAGTCGGGATCGCCGACATAGGCGTCGCGGTCCGCATAAGCGAGCCGCATCGATTCGGCGATCAGATGCCAGGCACGCGGATTCTCGCGCCCGAGCGCGCGCAGGTCGAACCGCTCCAGCTGCTTCAGGATCGCGAAGACGGTCGTCCCGCCCGACGAAGGCGGGCTCATCCCGCAGATCCGGTATTGGCGGTAGCGGCCGCACAGCACCGGCCGCTCGTGCGCCCGGTAAGTGGCAAGGTCGTCCCGGGTCATCGGCGAAGGGTTGCGCTCGGCCGTCCGCACCGTCCGCACCAGCGCCTCGGCGGCGGCGCCCGTGTAGAAATGCTCCGGACCGCGCGCCGCCACCTGCTCGAGCAGGGCGGCGAGCTCCGGATTGCGCACCAGGGTTCCGACCGGCTTGGGTTGCCCGTCCGGCTGATAGAATTGGGTCCTGCCCCAGGCGGTCAGCCGCGCCCGCGCATCTGGATTGGAAAGCCCCCGATGCAGACGCGGCGTGATTTGGAAACCGTCGCGGGCGAGCCGGATCGCGGGCGCGAACAGCCGCGCCCAGGGTAGCCGCCCGTGCCGCTCGTGCGCCATCTCGATCAGCCGAAGATTGCCCGGCACACCGACACTGAGTCCACCCGGGATCGCGTCCCGGCGGCCGCGCGGCCGCCCTTCCGCGTCCAGGAAATAGGCGGGTGTCGCCGCCGCGGGCGCGGTTTCGCGCCCGTCGAAGCCGGTCAGCTCCCCGCTATGCTCGTCATGATGGACGAGGAAGCCGCCTCCGCCGATCCCCGACGATTGCGGCTCGACCACGGTGAGGGCGAGCATCACCGCCGCGGCGGCGTCGGCGGCGTTGCCGCCGGCGCGCAAGATCTCCATCCCGGCTTCGGCGGCCCGCGGGTCCGCGGCGGAGATGGCGCCGCGTGCGGCCGAGGCGCCTGCCGGATCGGCGGTGGCGGGCTGGGTGGCGCAGGCGCCGAGCAGCAGGGCGAAGACGAGGAGAAGGCGCTGGAGCATGGGGGTCGCTTAGAGCATCGCGCGGTAAAGTGGGAACCATGAAATGGCCTTGACTGCCCAACGTAGCCCCGGCCACGCCTGGAGCCGAGACGCTCAATTCCATTCGCGACTGGCGATGTGATTACAAAGAATGGCGCGTTGGCCCCGCCAGGCCCTCAGGCGTGGGTGGCCCGCCGCCATGGACCGCCGAACGCAAGCCGCCCCTTCTTCTTCCACGCTTTCTCGTGGAAGAAGAAGGCCACGGCGTTGAGACACGGCTCGATGAGGGCGATTCCGCCGGCGATCGCCACCGATCCGGTCAGGACATAAGCGACGCTGAACCCGATCGTCAGATGGATGGCGAGATATGTGAACGTCTTGGCGAGGTCGGCGGACATGTCTTTTCTCCGCCTGCAGAAATGTGGAGGTGCCGGCGCGGGTTCCAGCGGATTTTCCCGTTCACACTGATCGATCGGGTCCGACTTCGGCACCTACGGCATCGCTGAGTCGGGCGAAGCCGTTCAGCGTCATGAGCCGCCTCAGCTCGCCGAGAATTCGGGCCGCCAGCCCCGGGCCCTCATAGACCAAGGCGGTATAGAGCTGGACCAGACTGGCGCCGGCGCGAATCCGGTCGAAGGCATCGACGCCGTTCTCGATTCCCCCGACGGCCACCAACGGCAAGGCTCCGCCGGTTGCCCGGCGAAAGCCGCGCAGGCGCTCCAGCGCGAGAGCCTTCAGCGGCGCGCCCGAGAGGCCGCCGGCCTCGTTGCGGTGGCGAGACCGGAGCACCGGCCGGCTCACCGTGGTATTGCCGACGATCAAGGCATCGACCCTCGCGTCGATCGCGGCTCTGGCGATACCCTCTATCTCCGCCGGCTCCAGGTCCGGCGCCACCTTGAGGAAGACGGGCGGTCCGGCGCCGCGCGCTTCCATGACGGCGACAAGCAGCGCCTCGAGCGCCGCCCGATCCTGCAGCGCCCGCAGGCCCGGCGTGTTGGGCGACGAGATGTTGATCGTCAGATAGTCGCCGACACCCAGGGCCGCCAGAACGCCGGCGCCATAGTCGGCGATCCGGTCTGGGCTGTCCTTGTTCGCGCCGACATTGATCCCGACTATGCCGCGGTGACGCGCGTGCGCGGGCGGCTCAAGCCGCGCCAGCGCCGCAGGCTGTCCGTCGTTGTTGAAGCCCATCCGGTTGATCACGGCGCGATCCTCGGCCAGCCGGAACAGCCGCGGCACGGGATTGCCTTGCTGGGGCCTCGGCGTCAGCGTGCCGACCTCGACGAAACCGAATCCGAATCCCAGCATCTGCCGGAATACCTCGGCATTCTTGTCGAAGCCGGCCGCCAGTCCGACCGGATTGGGAAAGACCAGGCCGGCGACCTCGATCGAGAGCATCGGATCGGGCTTGGGCGGCAGGCCCGGCGGAAGCAGCTTGAGCGCGCGGATCGTCAACCGATGCGCCCGCTCCGCATCCAGCGCGAAGGCGAACGGCCGCACGAGGGGATAAAGCGCCATGGCCCGCGGCTATGGCAAAGCCGGGGCGGGCGGTCAAAGCACCGGCTTGCGTCTTGCTCGTCGCTCCGGCGAGGGCCGGGAATCAAGCGCACGCCTCACCCGAAAGATGCGCTCGCACGGCGCATTGGTCATGTGGCGGACCCCGCCTTCCCGCATGGACCGGACACGACGCGGGATCCACTCGGATGCCACCCGTGCTGGCATGATGGTCTTGGTGCAGACGCTTCGTCATCTTGCGCGTTGCCGCAGCGAGAGCTCGCGCAAACTCTTCGCTTCCCTTTCACCACCTTCCCCAAGCCGCTTGATTCTCCGCCCTTTCGCGCCCAAATGCCCAATCGGAACGAAACAGTCCGATTGGAATCATGCGTCTCACCAGCCTTGCCGATTATGCCGTGGTGATGATGGCCGCGGCCGCCCGCCATCCGGCCGGGGCACGGCTGTCGGCGACCTTGCTCGCCGAGGAGACGGGTGTGCCTCTGCCGACCGCCCAGAAGCTGACCGGACGGCTCGCCGCGGCCGGGCTGCTCGAGACCGCCCGGGGCACCGGCGGCGGATTCCGGCTCGCACGCGGCGCGGACGCGATCAGCCTTGCCGATGTTGTCGAGGCCGTAGAGGGACCGATTGTGATGACCAGCTGCGTCGATACCGAGCGTCACGAATGCGCGCTGGAGGGCGGCTGCCAGGTCCGGCCGCATATGGGGGTGGTCAACAGCACCGTTCGCGGCGCGCTCGCAGGTCTCAGCCTGTCCAGTCTTGCAGAGGTGAAGTCATGAATCGGCCCGAGGACATCGACGTCCGCAACCGCGAGGCGCAAGAGGCGGTCGACCGCGCCTCGACCTACGAATGGGGCTTCACCTCCGACATCGAGCAGGAGTTCGCGCCCAAGGGTCTGAACGAGGAGACGGTCCGCTTCATCTCGGCCAAGAAAGGCGAGCCCGAATGGATGCTCGACTGGCGCCTCAAGGCCTATCGAGCCTGGCTGGGGATGCAGGAGGTGACCTGGGCGAAGCTCGACATCCCCACGATCGATTTTCAGGACGCTTATTATTATGCCGAGCCGAAGGCGAAACCGACGCTCGCCTCCCTGGACGAGCTCGACCCCGAGATCCGCCGCACCTACGAGAAGCTCGGCATTCCGATCGAGGAGCAGAAGGTGCTCGCTGGCGTCGAGGGCGCGCGAAAGGTCGCGGTCGACGCGGTGTTCGACAGCGTCTCCGTCGCCACGACCTTCCGCGAGGAGCTGAAGAAGGCGGGCGTCATCTTCCTCTCCATCTCCGAGGCGATCCGCGAGCATCCCGATCTCGTTCGCAAATATCTGGGCTCGGTCGTGCCGCAGCGCGACAATTATTTCGCCTGCCTCAACAGCGCGGTCTTCTCCGACGGGACCTTCGTCTACATCCCAGAGGGCGTGCGCTGCCCGATGGAGCTCAGCACCTATTTCCGGATCAACGCTGCCAATACCGGCCAGTTCGAGCGTACCCTGATCGTCGCCGACAAGGGCAGCTACGTCTCCTATCTGGAAGGCTGCACCGCGCCGATGCGCGACGAAAACCAGCTTCACGCCGCCGTCGTCGAGCTCTACGCCCACGACGATGCCGAGATAAAATATTCAACCGTCCAGAACTGGTATCCCGGCGATGCCGAGGGGAAGGGCGGCATCTACAATTTCGTCACCAAGCGCGGGATGTGCGCGGGGGCGCGCTCGAAGATCAGCTGGACCCAGGTCGAGACCGGCTCGGCGATCACCTGGAAATATCCTTCCTGCATCCTCAAGGGCGAAAGCAGCGTCGGCGAATTCTATTCGGTCGCGCTGACCAACAATCGCCAGCAGGCCGATACCGGCACCAAGATGATCCATATCGGCGCCAACAGCCGCTCGACCATCGTGTCGAAGGGGATCAGTGCCGGCCGCTCCAACAACACCTATCGCGGCCTCGTCCGGGTCAATGGCGGCGCGGAGAATGTCCGCAACTTCACCCAGTGCGACAGCCTGCTGCTCGGCGACCAGTGCGGCGCCCACACCGTTCCCTATATCGAGGTCCGCAACCCCACCGCGCAGATCGAGCATGAGGCGACGACCTCCAAGATCAGCGACGACCAGCTCTTCTACGCGATGAGCCGCGGCCTCCCCCAGGAGGAGGCGGTCGCCCTGATCGTCAACGGCTTTGCCCGCGAGGTGCTTCAGCAGCTGCCGATGGAATTCGCCGTCGAGGCGCAGAAGCTGCTGGGGATCAGCCTGGAGGGGAGCGTGGGATGAGCATCCTTTTTGAACTATCGCTCGCTTTTGCCACCGTCCAAACAGGCGGAGCAGGTAGCGCGCCTTTATTTGGACGTTTCGCTGAAATTGGGGTGCCGTACGTTCAATGTGTCCAAAGTCGAGGCCATCGAGAAAATGTGATCGTCCCGGCCCAAGGGTCCGATATGAGTTGGGCGAGCGCGCGAGCTGCTTTTCGGCAACAACATGGAGCCGACGACACGGATTGCCGATTCTACACGACCCACGACCGGCTCACCCGCTTGGTCAGTCAGAGATACCCTGCCTTTGACGAAAGACTTGTAGGTTTCATCGTCCATAGTGCGCTTGCCGATCTTCAGCGGACAGGATCTCGTCTGGAAAACCTTGAGCGGCTGACAGCAAACGGTTTGCCGCTCGCACCGCCCGCACCGCCTCCCTCGCCAGTGGTCCGAGACAATGCTCAAAATCGATAACCTCCACGCCACCGTCGACGACAAGCCGATCCTCAAGGGGATCAGCCTTGCCATCAATGCGGGCGAGATCCACGCCGTCATGGGCCCGAACGGCTCGGGCAAGTCGACTCTGTCCTACGTCCTCGCCGGCCGACCCGGCTATGCGGTGACCGAAGGCTCGGTGACGCTCGACGGCGAAGATCTGCTCGAGCTCGACCCGCACGAGCGCGCGGCCAAAGGCATGTTCCTCGGCTTCCAATATCCGGTCGAGATTCCCGGCGTGTCCAACGTCCAGTTCCTGCGCACCGCGCTCAACGCCCAGCGCAGGGCGCGCGGCGAAGCCGAGCTTTCCGCCGGCGAGTTCCTTCGTGTCGCGCGCGAGCAGGCCGATGCGCTCGACCTGTCGATGGACATGATGAAGCGCGGCGTGAACGTCGGCTTCTCGGGCGGCGAGAAGAAGCGCAACGAGATGGTCCAGATGGGGATCATCGATCCGCGGCTGGCGATTCTCGACGAGACCGATTCCGGGCTCGACATCGACGCCCTTCGCGTCGTCGGCCAGGGCATCAACCGGATCATGCGCAAGCCGGACAAGGCGGTCCTGCTCATCACCCATTACGAGCGCCTCCTCGAGATCGTCGAGCCGGACTTCGTCCACGTTCTCGCCGGCGGCCGGATCGTCCGCTCGGGCGGTCCGGAGTTGGCGCACGAGCTCGAGCGCGAAGGCTATGGCGCGATGGCGGAGGCGGCGGCGTGAGCCTGCTGACTCTTCCCTCCAACCGGGAGGAAGGCTGGCGCTGGAGCGATCTCTCCGCGCTGCCCCAGCTTTCCGAGCGTGAACCTACCGGGCGGGTCCCCACCGATCTTCCCTGGATCGCCTGTGAGCGCGAGGGCCCGCGCCTGCTCTTCGTCGACGGCCGGCTCGACGAGACACGCAGCCGCCTCGGACCCGTCGAGATCGGCCCGGTCGACGTCACGGCGTCGGATCATCCGCTGGCGCGCCTTGCGGGCCGTTCCGGCTGGCGCCTGCGCCTCGGGCTCGACCATGCCCCGCATGGGCTCGTCCAGATCGTCCATGTCTCGACCGGAGCCGCCGACCATCTGGCGGCGCAGATCGAACTCGATGTCGATGCTCAGGCCTCCATCTGCGAGACCTTCATCGGCGAAGGCTGGGCCAATCGGCTCACCGGTATTCGGCTGTTCAAGGGCAGCCGCCTGATGCTCAGCCGCCGCCTGCTTGGCGCTTCCGGTTTCATCAGTCAGGTTGACCACGCCCAGGTCGGCCAAGGGGCGAGCCTCGTGGTCGCGAGCCTCGCCGCCGGCGGTACGGACACGCGCCTCGACGGCCATTACGCCCTGGATGGCGAAGCAGCCTATGCCGAGGCCTCCTCCGCTCTGCTCGCCCGCGGCCGGCAGCGCCATGACGCCAATGTCGTGGTCCGGCATGCCATGCCGAGCGGCGTGAGCCGCCAGGTCTGGCGATCGGTCGCCGACGATCGTGCGGCCTGCTCGGTCGCGGCGCGGGTCGAGGTCGCGCGCCATGCCCAGAAGACCGACGGCGAGCAGTCGCTCAAGGGCCTGCTTCTCGCCCGTTCGGCGACGATCAACGCCAAACCCGAGCTCGAAATCTTCGCCGACGACGTCAAATGCGCCCATGGCGCCACGGTCGGCGAGCTCGACCGCAATGCCCTTTTCTATCTCGGGAGCCGCGGCGTCTCCCCCGATGAGGCCCGTGCCCTGCTCACCCGCGCCTTCGTCGCCGACGCGCTCGACCGGATCGGCGAAGAGGAGGTGAAGGCGGCCTTCTACGCGGATGTCGAGACATGGTTCGCAGGCCGGTGATGGACGCGGCCGTCTCCACACGCCCGCTCGACTGGCTCGCCGATTTTCCGGCGATTCCCGACGGCTGGGCCTATCTGGACAGCGCTGCGACCGCGCAGAAGCCTCAGCCGGTGATCGATGCGATCCATCGCGCTTACTCCGAAACCTATGCGACCGTTCATCGCGGCGTTTACCAGCGCTCGGCCGACATGACCCTGGCCTTCGAGGCCAGCCGCCGCCGCGCCGCCCGGTTCATCAACGCCGCCTCGCCCGAGGAGGTCGTTTTCGTCCGCGGCGCCACGGAGGGCATCAACCTGGTCGCGCAAAGCTGGGGCGGCGCCAACCTGAAACCGGGCGACCGGATCATGCTTTCGGTGCTGGAGCATCATTCCAACATCGTGCCCTGGCAGCTGACCGCCGAGCGCACCGGCGCGGCAATCGACGTCGCTCCCCTCACCGCCGACGGCCGGATCGATCTCGATGCGCTCGAAGCGATGCTGACGGAGCGGCACAAGCTCGTCGCCCTCGCCCATGTCTCCAACGTCCTGGGCTCGGTGCTCGATGCGAAGCGCGCGGCCCGCCTTGCCCATGAGGTCGGCGCAAAGCTTCTGCTCGATGGCTGCCAGGCGGTGCCGCGCATGCCGGTCGACGTCGCGGAGATCGGCTGCGACTTCTACGTCTTCTCCGGCCACAAGCTCTACGGCCCCACCGGCATCGGCGTGCTGTGGGCCCGCGGCGAGATTCTGGCGGGCATGCCGCCCTGGCAGGGTGGCGGCGCAATGATCGACAAGGTGACGTTCGAGCGCACCACCTATGCACCGCCGCCGGCACGATTCGAGGCCGGGACCCCACACGTCGTTGGCGTCATCGGGCTCCACGCGGCGATCGACTATGTCGATTCCATCGGCCTCGACTCGATAGCCGCCCATGAGAGGGCACTGGTCGATGAGGCGCGGGGCGCTCTCTCCAGCCTCAACAGCGTCAGGCTCTTCGGGCCCGACGACAGCGCCGGGATCGTCAGCTTCGCGGTCCAAGGGGTGCATCCGCACGATGTAGGCACCATATTGGACGAGAGCCGGGTGGCGATCCGCGCCGGCCATCATTGCGCCCAGCCGCTCATGGCTCATCTCGGGGTGGACGCGACGGCGCGGGCGAGCTTCGGGGTCTATAATGGCCGGCAGGATGTCGAAGCGCTGGTGCGCGGCATCGAAAGGGTGACGAGAATTTTCGGATGAACGAGCAGCGCAGGATCGAGACCGAGGAAGTCGAGGAAGTGGCCAAGCCGCCGAAGGCACGCGTCGACGACGCACCGGCCGGAGCCGGCGAAAGCGCCACCGATACGTTCGCGCGCAAGCGCGATTATCTGGAAGGCTTTCTTTCGCAGGCTCCGCGGCCGGCCGAACCGGAGGTCGAGACGCCGGGCGGCGATCTCTACGAGCGGGTGATCGAGGCGCTGAAGGAAATCTACGATCCCGAGATACCGGTGAACATCTACGATCTCGGACTCATCTACGGCGTGGAGATCACGCCCGATCATCACGCCCGTGTCACCATGACGCTGACCACGCCGCATTGTCCGGTCGCCGAATCGATGCCGGGCGAGGTCGAGCTTCGCGTCGGCGCGGTTCCCGGAATCGGCGACGCCGAGGTCGAACTCGTCTGGGATCCGCCCTGGGACCCTCAAAAGATGAGCGACGAGGCGAAGCTGGAGCTTGGGATGCTGTAACAATTTCCCTCCCCTTCAGGGGGAGGGGATCGAAAGGCGGGAAGGTGCGCGAGCCAGGCACGGCCCCGCCCCGACCCCTCCTCCGAAGGGAGGGGCGAAGGAGCGAAGATGAACGCAACGACCACCACCATCCGACGCCCCCGCCCGGCCGCGGTGCAGCTCACGCCGGCCGCCGAGACACGCATTGCGGACCTGATGGCCCGCGCGCCTGAGGGCGCGGTCGGCGTGCGGCTCTCGACACCCCGCCGGGGCTGCTCGGGTCTCGCTTATTCGGTCGATTACGTTTCGGCGGAAGACCCGCTCGACGAGAAGATCGAGACGTCCGGCGGCATCTTCTATATCGACGGCGCTTCGGTCCTATATCTGATCGGTTCGACCATGGACTGGCGCGAGGACGATTTCGCCGCCGGCTTCGTCTTCGAAAATCCCAATGCCAAGGGCGCCTGCGGCTGCGGCGAGAGCTTCACCGTCTGAAGGTCCTTTCGACGCGCTGATCGTCCGGCCCGCCACATCCGCCGATCGCCCGGCCTGGGCGAAGATGCGCCATCTCCTCTGGCCTGACGAAGAGCCGGAAGAACTCGAATCAGATCTCGACGCCTATGATTCGTCGGACGAGCTCGCGGGCTTCGTCGCGGAGGCGGAAGACGGACGTCTGATCGGTTTCGCGGAGGTGGCGATGCGAAGCTATGTCGAGGGCCCCTGCGCGCCGGGCCCTTATCTGGAAGGCATATGGGTCGACACCAAATATCGCCGCCGCGGGATCGGCCGCGCATTGCTCGGCGCGGCGGAACAATGGGGTCGAGAACGAGGATTCGATCATCTCGGGTCCGACGCGCTCATCGACAATGAAGTCAGCCACGCCTGGCACCGCGCCGCCGGCTTCGCCGAGATCGAGCGCGTCGTGATTTTCGGCAAGAGCATGAAGTAGCGTTCGCTGCCACCGGAACATGTCCGCGACCAGTCCGGGTCGGGCGCCTATCCACAGGATCACGAGCGCGAGGTCAGAGGCCTCGCCGTCTTTCGATTTGCCCGAAGGATCATGTCCGCTAGAGGCGAGCGATGCACCCCGCCCTGGCCCATATCGAAAGCTGGATCTTCGATCTCGACAACAGCCTATACCCGGCGTCGACCAACCTGTTCGAGCTCATCGACATTCGCATGGGCCAGTATATCCAGCGGCTTCTCGGATGCGAAGCCGCGGAGTCCCGTTGCGTGCAGAAGCGCCATTTTCTCGAGCACGGGACGACGCTTGCCGGGCTGATGCGCGACCATGGCGTCGACCCGCACGAATTTCTCGCCTTCGTGCACGACATCGACCTCGCCCGCATCGCCGCGGACCCCGCCTTGGTGGCCGCGCTCGATCGCCTGCCCGGACGCAAGTTCGTCTTCACCAATGGCGACGAGGCCTATGCACGGCGCGTGCTGGACCGGCTGGGATTGGCGAACGCCTTCGACGGCCTGCACGACATCCACGCCATGGCCTATCTGCCCAAGCCGCATCCCGACGCTTATGCTGCATTGTGCGGGCGGCATCGGATCGATCCCGGACGCGCCTTGTTCGCCGACGATATGGCCCGCAACCTCGTCCCGGCCAAGGCGCTCGGCATGACGACCATATGGGTGAACAACGGCTCGGAAGCGGGAAGTCACGGCGCCGACCCGGCCATGATCGACTTCGTCGTGCCGGACATTGCCGGCTGGCTCGCCGAGATCCAAGGGACCTGGACCGACAAGGAAGCCATTGCATGACCGACTCGTTGCAGCAGAGGATCGACGAAGCCTGGGAGAAACGTGACGGGGTCGGCGCGGCGACGACCGGCGCGATCCGGGAGGCGGTCGAGGAGGCGATCCGCCGGCTCGATTCGGGGCAGGCGAGGGTTGCCGAGTCGGGGCCTGACGGCTGGCGCGTGAACCAGTGGCTCAAAAAGGCGGTCCTGCTTTCCTTCCGCCTGAATCCGATGGAGGCGATTAAGGGCGGACCCGGGGGGTCGATGTGGTGGGACAAGATCCCCTCCAAGTTCGCCGGCTGGGATCCGGATCGCTTTGCCGAGGCGGAGTTTCGCGCCGTTCCGGGCGCGATCGTCCGCCGCGGCGCCTTCATCGCCAGGGGCGCCGTGCTGATGCCGAGCTTCGTCAACATCGGCGCCTATGTCGGCGAAGGAACGATGGTCGACACCTGGGCGACGGTCGGGAGCTGTGCCCAGATCGGCCGCAATGTCCACATCTCCGGCGGTGCCGGAATCGGGGGGGTGCTCGAGCCGCTTCAGGCCGGGCCGGTTATCATCGAGGACAATTGCTTCATCGGCGCCCGCTCCGAAGTCGCGGAGGGGGTAGTGGTCGAGGAAGGGGCGGTTCTGTCGATGGGGGTGTTCATCGGCGCCTCGACCAAGATCGTCGACCGGACGACGGGCGAGATCTTCATGGGCCGCGTCCCGAGCTTCTCGGTGGTGGTTCCGGGATCGTTGCCGGGAAGGCCGCTTCCCGGCCGTGACGAGCCGGGCCCGAGCCTCGCCTGCGCCGTCATCGTCAAGCGCGTCGATGCCCAGACCCGGTCCAAGACCGCGATCAACGAGCTGCTGCGCGATTGACGAAGGCATCGCGCCGCGGGTCGGGAATGGGCGGCATAAGCGTTCCTTATGGCCCTGACCGCAACTTTCGTGACGGAAGGGCTCGCTCGATCGGCTAAGATCAAGGCATGAGTCCCACTATCGCCTTGCGCATGGGTGCCCGCGACTGGGCGATCCTGCTCTTCCTGTCGGTGCTGTGGGGTGGCTCTTTCTTCTTCATCGACGTCGCCGTCGATAGCGTGAATCCGCTGACGCTCGTGCTGGTGCGAGTGACCATCGCGGCGGCGATCCTTCTCGCCGTGCTCAAGGCGACGGGGCGGCCGCTCCCCTTCGCTCGCGCCACTTCCATCCCCTTCTTGGTCCTTGCACTGCTGAACAATGCGATCCCCTTCACGCTCTTTGCCTGGGGGCAGCAGCATATCGCCAGCGGCCTCGCCTCCATCCTCAACGCGACGACGCCGCTCTGGGCGGTTCTGGTCACGCACTTTCTCACCGCCGACGAAAAGGCGACTCCGCTCAAGGTGGCGGGGGTTGCGGTCGGCTTCGCCGGCGTCGCGGTGATGATCGGCGGCGACCTCCTGCTCGACATCAGCGGCGAGAACCTCCTCGCCCAGCTCGCCTGCCTTGGCGCAACCCTCTGCTACGCGCTAGCGGGGGTCCACGCGCGTCGCTTCCGCGCGATGGGCGTTCCGCCGATGACGGTCTCGGCTGGCCAGCTTCTCGCCTGCGCGCTGGTGATGCTGCCAATGGTTCTGCTCTTTGAACCCCCGTGGCGCGCCACCGCGCCGGAGCCGGGGGCGATGCTGGCGATTTTGGGACTCGCCGTCTTCTCCACGGCGCTCGCCTACATTCTCTACTTTCGGCTGATCGAAACGGCCGGTGCGACCAATGCCATACTGGTCACCTTCCTCATCCCTGCCACGGCCATTCTGCTCGGCGCCACCTTGCTCGGCGAATCGCTCGCGCCGCGCCATTTCGGCGGCCTCGCGCTGATCGTCTTCGGCCTCGCCGCGATCGACGGTCGGGTGTTCGCGAGATCACGGCCGCCGACGCCGGCTTGACTCCTAGCCCCCAGCCTCGGTCAGCAGCCTCGCTGCGCGCTCGCTTTCCCAATCGGCCATGCCGGTCATTCGCCAGACCTCGACGCCCTGCGCGTCGTAGAGGATGGTGGTCGGCAGCGTGTCGATGCGCAGTGACGTCATGAAGTCGAGGTCGGCATCGAGATAGGGCTCGAGCCGGCCGAAGTCGCGCTCGGCGAAGAAGTCGGTGACCTTCTGGCGGCCGGCCATGTCCTGGCTGAGCGCAAGCACCGTGAGTCGATCGTCTTCGCGCTTCGCCAGCGCATCCAGTGACGGCATCTCTACCACGCACGGCCCGCACCAGGTCGCCCACAGGTTGACCAGCACCGGCCGCCCTCGAAAATCGGCGAGCCGCGCCGGCCGGCCGTGCGGGTCCTCGAAGGTGACGTCGGGCGCCGGGGTGCCGCGATGGGAGCGGTCGAGACGCCCGGTCGGATAGGCCGCCGCGGCCGCGGCACCGTTCGCCGCAGTCGGCATCGCTTGTCGCGGATCCGACGCGGAGGCCTGCTCGGGCTCGCCTTGCGGCGCCCCGGCCTTTTGCCTATCGCATCCGGCCAGCGCGGGAGCCAGAGCCAGGCCGAGGAGAAGGGCGATAACGAGCCGCACGGATCAGGACTCCAACGCGATGTGGGGTGGGCGCTTCGCCGAGGGCCCCTCGGCACTGATGCGCGAGATAAATGCCTCCATCTCCTTCGACAAGCGCTTGTGGCGCCAGGACATCGCCGCCTCGCGCGCCCATGTCGCCATGCTCGCCGCCCGGGGAATCGTCGGCCAGGCCGATACGGACGCGATCGAGGAGGGCCTCGACCGGGTCGCCGACGAATATGAATCGGGAGGCGTGCCGGAGGATCCGGCGCTCGAGGACATCCACATGCATGTCGAGCACCGCCTCGCCGAACTGATCGGCCCCGCGGCGGGGCGACTGCATACCGCCAGATCGCGCAATGACCAGGTCGCCACGGACTTCAGGCTCTGGGTCCGCGACGCGATCGACGAGATCGATCTTCGTCTCGAGGCGCTGCAGCGTACGCTCGTCGCAACCGCCGAAGACCATGTCGACGCGGTGATGCCCGGCTTCACCCACCTCCAGGTCGCCCAGCCGGTGACGCTCGGCCACCACCTGATGGCCTATTACGAGATGCTGAAGCGGGACCGCTCGCGCTTCGCCGATGCGCGCACGCGGATGAACGAATGCCCGCTGGGCTCGGCTGCGCTCGCCGGTACCTCCTTCCCGCTCGACAGGGAGGCAGTGGCGCTCGCGCTCGGCTTCGACCGGCCTACCGCCAATTCACTGGACTCGGTGTCCGATCGCGACTTCGCACTCGATTATCTGATGGCGGCGACCCAATGCGCCCTGCATCTGTCGAGGCTGGCCGAGGAGTTCATCCTGTGGGCGAGCCAGCCGTTCGGCTTCGTCGCCTTGTCGGACGCTTTCTCGACCGGCTCGTCGATCATGCCGCAGAAGCGCAATCCCGACGCCGCCGAGTTGGTTCGCGGCCATTCGGGCCGAATCCTCGGCGCGATGACCGCGCTGCTGGTCGTGATGAAGGGGCTTCCGCTCGCTTATTCGAAGGACATGCAGGACGACAAGGAGCCGGTGTTCGAGGCCCACGACCTGTTGAACGTCTCGCTCGCAGCCATGGCCGGAATGGTCGAGACCAGCACGTTCAACATCGACCGAATGCGGGCCGCCGCCGCGGCGGGGCATTCCACGGCGACCGACCTGGCCGACTGGCTGGTGCGCGAGGCCGGCCTGCCGTTTCGGGAGGCGCACCATGTCACAGGGCGGGTCGTGCGGCTCGCCGACGAGCGCGGCGTCGGTCTGTGGGACCTGCCGCTGGACTCGCTTCGCGAGATTGACGGACGAATCGGCGCCGGCGTTTTCGATGTGCTTTCGCTCGATGCCTCGGTTAAGAGCCGGACCAGCTTCGGCGGCACCGCTCCGGCGGCCGTCAGGAAGCGGATCGAAGCGGCGCGGAAGGCATTGGGGATGAAGGCATGACGCGTTTTGCCTTTCTCCTTCCGGCGGCGTTGCTGGGCGCCTGTGGTTTGCGCGAGCCGCTCGAGCCCCCTCCGGGGGCAGCCATGCCGCCCGCCCCCGCCGCGGCGCGGCGTGCCCCGACCACCGAGGAATTGCTGACGCCGCCGCCCATCGCGCGGCCGGAACGCGTCGACGAGTTGCTGCGCCGCTCGGAGGAGCGCGAGGAGGATCGTTTCGACCTGCCGCCGCCAGACGTCCCGCCCGGCGCGGACCCGGTAGACCCCAAAGGAGATGATGAGCCCGAATGAAACCTGTCCGCAAGGCCGTCTTTCCCGTCGCGGGCCTCGGCACCCGCTTCCTGCCCGCCACCAAAGCGATCCCCAAGGAGATGCTGACGGTCGTCGACCGGCCGCTGATCCAATATGCGGTCGAGGAGGCGCGCGAGGCGGGAATCGAGCAGATGATCTTCGTCACGGGTCGCGGCAAGGACGCGCTCGAGGATCATTTCGACATCGCCTATGAGCTCGAGGCGGTAATGAAGGGACGCGGCAAGCCGCTCGACGCGCTCGTCGGCACCCGCTTCCCGCCCGGTGCGATCGTGTCGGTCCGCCAGCAGGAACCGCTGGGGCTTGGCCACGCCGTCTGGTGCGCGCGAGAGATTGTCGGCGACGAGCCGTTCGCGGTCCTGCTGCCGGACGACCTGATGGTCGGGCGGCCCGGCTGCCTCGCCCAAATGGTTTCGGCCTATGACAAGGTGGGCGGGAATATCGTCTGTGCCCAGGAAGTCGCGCCCGAGCGCACCGCAAGCTACGGGATCATCACGCCCGGAAGCCGCGACGGCCGTCTCACCGAGGTGAAAGGGCTGGTCGAGAAGCCGAAGCCCGAGGAGGCGCCCTCTAATCTGGGCGTGGTGGGGCGCTACATTCTCCAGCCGGAGATCATGGAGGTCCTCGCCAACATTGGAAAGGGCGCAGGCGGAGAGATCCAGCTTACGGACGGAATGGCGGCCCTGATCGGGCGACAGCCCTTCCACGGAGTGACGTTCGACGGCGACCGCCACGACTGCGGCGACAAGACCGGCTTCGTCATCGCCAACCTCGCTCTGGCGTTGCGCCGCGACGACGTGGCACCGGCGGTGCGCGCCTTCCTAGCGGAGATAGAGGGTTGAAACACTGATGGAGGGCGGCTTTCTCGCCGAAGGCGGCCGCGTCCGCCGACTCGGCGTGGAGGAGGCCGCCGCCTATCGCGGTCCCGGATTCCTCTGGCTCCACCTCGAAGCTCGCGGCGAGAGCGATCTCGCCTTGCTCAGGACGCATACCGAGATGCCGCCCGTGGCGGCCAGCGCACTCGCGGCGACCGAGACTCGTCCGCGTTGCGACAGGCTGGGCCAGGGCGCGATCCTCAACCTTCGCGGTCCGGGCGAGCTGGTGCCGGGCGATTCCGACCGGCTGGTTTCGATCCGCTTCTGGGTGGCCGACCACAAGGTGACGTCGTTGAGCCGCCGCCGCCTTGGCGCGACCGCCCGCGTGGTCGACAAGATGGAGTCGGGCCGCATCCACGATGCCGGCGACCTGGTTGCGGCTTTCTCCCATGCGATCAGCACCGAGCTCGACCCTCAGGTCGCGGCGCTCGGTGACACGCTCGACGACGTGGAGACCGAACTCGAGCCCAGGAACCTGTATCGCCTGCGCCGGACGATTACGTCGGTTCGTTCGGAGGCGATCGGCTTCCGGCGCTTCGTCGCGCCCGACCGGGATGCGCTTCGAACGTTGGTAGACCTCAATTTCAGCTGGCTCGCCGACGACGATCGCGTGCACATCGTGGAGGCGGCGGACCGCTTCGCCCGAATGGCGGAGGAACTGGAGGCGGTACGCGAGCGCGCGGCCCTGCTTCACGAGCAGATCACCGATCTGCGCGCCGAGCAGGTCGACCAGCGCGCCCTCTACATTGCCGTCGTCGCTTTCATCTTCCTGCCGTTGACCTTCATCACCGGCCTGCTCGGCATGAATGTCGAAGGCATACCCTATAAGGATGAGCCTTGGGCCTTCTGGGGTGTCGTCGCTTTCTGCGTGCTGATCGGCCTCTTCGTGCTCGGATGGTTCGTCAGGAGGCAATGGCTGAGGCGCTGAACGGTCGGCTCGATTGCTTCCTGTGCGGCCGTCCACTGGGCCGCCGCATCGAGTGGCATCATCCGGTGCCCAAGAGCCGCGGTGGACGCGAGACGCAGCCGGTTCACCCCATCTGCCATCGGACCATTCATGCGGTTCTGACCAATAGAGAGCTGGCGGCCCTTTATTCCCATCCGGCAGCGCTCCGGGGTCATCCAAAGATTGCCCGGTTCATCGACTGGGTGAGCGACAAGCCGCCCGACTTCCACGCCCCGACGCGCCGGCGCCGGCCCTGACCGCCAATGGCGGGTCCTCAAGTTCTTAGCGGCTCGGCGAGATGCCGCCTCCTTGGCCTCAGGCGTCCAGCTCGATGTCCCAGTAAAGATAATCGCGCCAGCTGTCGTGGAGGTAGTTGGGCGGAAAGCTCCGTCCATGCTCCTGAAGGTGCCAGCTGGTCGGCCGGAACGGGCGCCGGCGCAGCGTCATGTGCGCCTCTTTCGGCGTACGCCCGCCTTTGCGCAGATTGCAGGGCGCGCAGGCGGTGGCGACATTCTCCCAGGTCGTCCGCCCGCCTTGGGCGCGGGGAGTGACATGGTCGAAGGTGAGCTCGCGCGGATCGCCGCAATATTGGCAAGCGAAGCGGTCACGCAGGAACAGGTTGAACCGGGTGAAGGCGGGATATTCGGACGGCCGCACATATTGCCGGAGCGCGATCACCGACGGCAGGCTCATCTCGAAGCTCGGGCTGTGCACCTTGCGCTCATATTGCGCGACGATGTCGACGCGCTCGAGGAATACCGCCTTGACCGCGGTCTGCCACGGCCACAGGCTGAGCGGATAGTAGCTGAGCGGCGTATAGTCGGCGTTCAGCACCAGAGCGGGGCAGCTCTCGGGATGCCGGAGAAGATCGGGATGGTACAAGGCTCAACCAGCTCCGTCTTATGGAGTAGACTCCACAAAACGCCGCCCTCGAAGCCTGTCGCACTCAGAACGAGGGAGAAATCGGGCGTCTCGCCGTCTTCTCCTGTGTTCCGCCACGCCATGGCCGCTTCGCGTGACGCCGTCATGACACCATAGGTGTCGACTCGCGGTCAACAGAAAAGGTCCTTGGGCCTGCGATGATACCCGTAACCCGTTTCGCGCCGAGCCCGACCGGCCGGCTGCATCTCGGCCACGCCTGGTCGGCCTTGCTCGCCCATGACTTCGCTCGGCGACATGGCGGATCGTTCCTCCTGCGGATCGAGGACATCGACCCCGGCCGCGCCCGTGCCAGCCACGTCGATTCGATCCTCGAGGATCTGATCTGGCTCGGCCTCGAATGGGATGGGGAGATCGTCTATCAGTCGGAGCGGCTCGATCTCTATGCCGAGGCGCTGGAGCGGTTGAAGGGCGGCGGTCTCGTTTACCCCTGTTTCTGCACCCGTGCAGAGATCGCTGCCGAGGTCGCGGCCAGCGCAGCCGCACCGCATGGGGACGGGCCCCTCTATCCCGGGACCTGTCGGACCTTGGGCCCGGCGGATCGGGAACATATGGCGGCCGAACGCCCACATGCCTGGCGCCTCGACGTCGGGGCGGCGCTCGCCTCCCTCGGCGGCTCGCCATTGACCTGGATCGATGCGGCGGCAGGCGAGTTGCCCGCGCGGCCGGAGGCATTCGGCGACGTCGTTCTGGCGCGCAAGGATGCGCCCGCCAGCTATCACCTCGCGGTCACCCTCGACGATGCCGCACAGGGAATAAGCCACGTCGTCCGCGGAGTGGACCTGTTCGCCTGCACCCATGTCCACCGGCTGCTCCAGGCCTTGCTCGAACTGCCGACGCCGCATTATCACCATCATCCGCTGATCGTGGATGCCGAGGGACGACGGCTGGCCAAGCGCCACGGCGCTCCCACGCTCGCCGACCTGCGCAACGCTGGGGCCGACCCGGCCGAACTGGCCGCCCGGCTTCGTTCGGGGCGGATGCCGGCTGGATATTCCCTGGCCGATAACTAGATAGGGCCGATGGAAGTCTTGCTCATCATCCTGCTCGTCCTGGCTGCGGGCGCCACTCTCTTCGTCCTGGTCAAGGGCGTCATCGGCATGGCCCAGCAGAAGGACATATCCGGCCGCCGCTCCCAGGATCTGATGCGCAAGCGCGTCTTGTTCCAGGCGCTCGCCGTCCTGATCGCCGTCGTCCTGCTCCTGATGGCGAGCCAGTAAGGTCGAGGCCAAATTGGTCAGGCTGAACAAGATCTACACGCGCACCGGCGATGCCGGCGAGACCGGCCTTGTCGACGGCTCGCGGGTGTCCAAGGCTGATGCCCGGATGGCCGTGATCGGCGACGTCGACGAGGCCAACAGCGCGATCGGCGTGGCGCTGCTTCATGTAGAGGATGCCGGCGCGCGCTCCATGCTCGAGCGGATCCAGAACGAGCTGTTCGATCTCGGCGCAGACCTGGCTAATCCGGGCGACGATTTCACCCCTTCGGAAATGGTACTGCGAATCGTGTCGCCTCAGATTGCCCGGCTGGAGGCGGAGATAGATGCGATGAACGAAGGGCTGGAGCCACTTCGCAGCTTCATCCTGCCGGCCGGCCCGGGCGGTGCCGCTTCTCTCCACCTTGCTCGAGCCATCGTCCGCCGCGCCGAGCGCGCAGCCGTCGCCGCCGCTGGCACCGTTCCGCTCAACCCCCTCGCATTGACTTATCTCAACCGTCTTTCGGACCATTTGTTCGTACTCGCCCGCAAGCTCGCGGCGGCCGCGGGTGGCGAGCATTTGTGGCGCCCGGGGGCGACCCGCAGCTGAGGCGAATTACGCTTCGGCGTCGATTGGGCGATGAAGGCAGGCACCCCGGCGATCTCTGTTTGTTCCGGTGCCCTGACCTGTGTTAGGAGCGGCTATGGCGACCCACGCAACGAGCGGCATCCGAGGGATAGCCGATGCTTATGCCGCGGCAAGGCGGTTGAGCGTCGACTTGGCATCCCCTTTGTCGGACGCCGATGCAACCATCCAGCCGATGCCCGATGCCTCGCCGGCCAAATGGCACCTCGCCCATACGACCTGGTTTTTCGAAACGTTCCTGCTTCGCGACCATGTGCCGTGCTACCGGCCGTTCGACGAGCGCTGGGCCTATCTGTTCAACTCCTATTATGAGGGGGAGGGCGAGCGCCAGCCCAGGCCTCGGCGAGGCATGCTGAGCCGGCCGTCGCTCGACGAAATCCGCGCCTATCGCGAGCATGTCGATGCGGCCCTGCTGGATGCGGTCGACGACCTGCCGGAGGGTCTGATCTCGCTCGGACTGCATCACGAGCAGCAGCATCAGGAATTGATGCTGATGGACATGCTGGCCGCGTTCGCCGAAAATCCGCTGCGGCCCGCTGTTTGGCCTCCGGCCTCGGCAACGTCCGCATCGGATACGCCCGAAGGCTTCGGCTGGGTCGAATGTGCGGGCGGGATCGTCGCTGTCGGCCATGATGGCGTCGGATTCGGATTCGATTGCGAAGGCCCCCGTCACGAGGTCCTCCTTCGTCCTTACGCTTTGGCCGATCGCCCGGTGACCAATGGGGAATGGCTCGGCTTCATCGAGGCCGGTGGCTATGACGATGCGGGGCACTGGCTGTCCGACGGGTGGGCCTGGGTCCGGGAGCTGTCCATTCGCGCACCGCTCTATTGGGTCCGGGAACAGAGCGGCTGGCTGCGCTTCGGCCTCGACGGAGCAAGGCCCGTGGATCCGGCCGAACCGGTTACGCATATCTCCTATTACGAGGCGGACGCCTTTGCCCGTTGGGCGGGCGCACGGCTTCCGACGGAGCAGGAGTGGGAGAATGCGGCTGCGGCCGCCGATCCTCGGGCCGGGCACCAGCTCGACGAAGCCGGGCCCGCGCGGCCGCGTCCGACCGCAAATGGCGCAGGTCTCCGCGACCTGTTCGGCAATGTCTGGGAATGGACCGCGAGCGCCTTCCTTCCTTATCCGGGTTTCCGCCCGGCCGAAGGCACGGTCGGCGAATATAATGGAAAGTTCATGAGTTCGCAGATGGTGCTGCGCGGCGGAAGCTGTGCGACGCCGCGGGGCCATCTGCGAGCCAGCTACCGCAACTTCTTCTACCCGAATCAGCGCTGGATGTTCTCCGGCTTGAGGCTCGCAAAGGACCTGTGATGGATGCTGTCTCGACAATCACGAAGGTCGATCCCGCCTTCCGCGCCGACGTCCTCGCCGGTCTGGCCGCGCCGATCCGGGCAATTCCGGCGCGCTGGTTCTACGACCGGCGGGGCTCGGAGCTGTTCGAGGAAATCACCCGCTTGCCCGAATATTATCCAACCCGCACCGAGACGGCCCTGCTGGAGCAATATAGCGGGGATGTGGCGGCGCTTGCCGGGACCGGCGATGCTGTCGTCGAACTCGGATCGGGCTCCTCGGCCAAGACTCCGATACTTCTTCGCGCCGTGGAGCCCTGCGCCTATGTGCCGATCGACATCAGCGGCGATTTCCTTCGCGACTCCGCCGAGGCGCTTCGGACGGAATTTCCCGGCCTTCCGATCCATCCGGTCGAGGCCGATTTCATGCATTCGATCCCTATCCCCGAAGCGGTAGCGGACGCGCGCAAGCTCGGCTTCTTTCCAGGATCGACAGTCGGCAACATGGTACCCGGCACCGCCGTGGACCTGCTGCGCCGGCTCAAGCAGTCCCTGGGCTGCGGCGCTTTCCTCCTCATAGGAATGGATCGGATCAAGGATATCGAAACCCTGATCCGAGCCTATGATGATTCGGCCGGAATCACCGCACAGTTCAACCTGAACCTGCTTCATCGGATCAACGAAGAGTTGGACGGCGACATTCCCGTCCACCGCTTCCGCCACCGGGCCCGCTGGGATGAAGCCCATAGCCGGATCGAGATGCACCTGGAGGCGGTCGAGGATGTCGCCTTCACCGTTGGAGGCGAGCGTTTCTCGATGCGGGCGGGAGAGACCGTCCATACGGAGAATAGCCACAAATACGGCCCGCGCGATGCGCGGCTGCTGCTGCTTGCGTCGGGTTGGCGCGTCGTGCGGGAATGGACCGATCCGGCGGAAAGCTTCGCCATCCTCCTTGCCGAGGCCGAGCCGATCCGCTTCGCGCCCTGACGGATCCCTCTACCTCAGGGCGGCTCGACGTCCGAGCGCCAGGTCGTGATATACTGAAGCGAGCCCCGGCACTCACTCATCTCCTCCTGGCGGACGAGCTGGAAACGCTCGCCGTCCCAGCCATATTCGGCATGGACGCCGCAGTCGCCGAGCCCGCGGCCCTTCCGATATTCCTTGAGCAGCCGGGATTGCGGATCCCATTCGGCGTTGATCAAGGTCGGCCGGCGCAATTCCGCCTGCTCCCGCCCCCACTGGGACGCGAATGGAGCGATGTCGACGGCAAACGCTTCGCCTCGGCGCTTCGCGATGAAGGGGATGCTTGTCACATTATAGGCACCTGAGCCGCAGGCGAGCAGAATCAGCGTGGTCGCCGGCGCGATCGCCACCGCCTCGTGATGATCCGGTCCGCCGACTTCCTCGGTCGTGCAGCCGACCTCCCTTCGAAGAGCCTCGATCCCCGCCGCGTCCGCAGGAATCGCCGCCTCCCCTATCGGAGCGGGCGCGAGATTCAGGCGGGGCCGTGGTGGCGGATCGGGCACGCGGCTCGCGGGCATTGCGCCCGGTCGCGCCAGTGCGGTGACGGTGCCGACCCGGCCCTGCCGGTCGTCCATATAGAGCAAGGCGGCGGTCGCGCCGGCGAGGGAGATCCGGCCTATCGCTTCGCCGCCGGAGCTTCGCGCCTCGAGCGTTTCGCTCTGCCGCAAGGCCGCGAAAAAGCGGGTGGCGTCGTCGGAGACGACCGAATAGCCGTCTGCTTGCGCGGCGAAGCGCACGGCCAGCGGCCGGCCGTCAGCAAGCAGCGCTGCAGGCTCTCTGTCGAGATTCGGGAGCGTCACGATCGGAGCGTCCCCCGACGCGCCGCCGCGGCTGACGCTGAACGTCAACCATTGTTCCCACTCGGCATTTTCAGGCAGTAGAGCGATCGCTTGGCAAGCGCGGCCATTGTCGCAGCCGACGATCCAGTCGCGGAAGACCTCGAGCTCGCTCGGAACGGGCGCGGGCGCTGCGGCCGCCGCCGCGAGGAAAAGCCAGATCATCCTTCCAATCTAGGATGTTGCGGCGGCGGGAGGGAAGCGTCGATCGCGCAGCTGGCATTGCCCGGTCAGCGACGGCCCGTTAGAGGGCTGACGAGGCTATCCGGGAGAGACCATGCTGCTCGCCGTCTTCGACATCGTGATCATGCTGCTGTGGGTGCTCAGCTGGATCATCATCGGCCAGGCGATCCTGAGCTGGCTCGTCGCGTTCAACGTGATCAACACCCATAACGACTTCGTCCGCACCCTGCTTCAGGCGCTCGATCGGATCACGGCCCCGCTCTACCGTCCGATCCGCAAGATATTGCCGGATTTCGGGGGACTCGATTTCTCCCCTCTGGTCGTGCTCCTGATCATCTGGGGACTGCAGACCCTGCTCACCGGAATTGCTCGCGACATTGCCCTGAGCGGCTACTGATGAGCGCGGCGGTCATCGACGGCAAGGCCTTCGCCGAGAGGCTGCGCGAGCGGGTTGCCGAGGCCGTCCCCGCCTTTGCGAGCCGCGCCGGCCGCAAGCCGGGGCTGGCGGTGGTGCTGGTCGGCGACGATCCGGCGAGCCGGGTCTATGTCCGCTCCAAAGGCAAAGCGACGCTCGCCGCCGGCATGGCGAGCTTTGAGCATTGCCTCGCGGAGGCCACCGGCCAGGCCGAGCTGGTCGACCTTGTCCAAAGCTTGAACCGCGACGATCGCGTCGATGGGATCCTCGTCCAGCTGCCTCTTCCCCGGCATATCGACGACAAGGCTGTCATCGGTGTCATCGATCCGGCCAAGGACGTCGACGGATTTCACGTCGAGAATGCGGGGCGTCTCGCCGTCGGCGAAGAGGCCCTCGTGCCCTGTACGCCGCTGGGCTGCATCATGCTCCTGAAGGACCGGCTCGGCGACCTTTCGGGGCTCGAGGCGGTGGTCGTTGGACGATCCAACATTGTCGGCAAGCCGATGGCGCAATTGCTCATCAGGGAAAATTGCACCGTCACCACTGCCCATAGCCGCACGCGAGATCTGCCGGCGGTCGTCCGCCGCGGCGACATCGTCGTGGCCGCCGCCGGACGTGCCGAGATGATCAAGGGCGATTGGCTGAAGCCCGGTGCGACGGTGATCGACGTCGGCATCAATCGGATCGCCGGCAAGCTCGTCGGCGACGTCGATTTCGAGAGCGCCGCCGCCACCGCTGGCGCGATCACGCCGGTCCCAGGCGGCGTCGGTCCGATGACCATCGCGGTGCTGCTGCGCAACACGCTTACGGCCGCGCACGCGCGCGCCGGCCTTCCCGCTCCGGAAGGATTGTGAGCGAGCTCTTCGTCTCGGCTCTCGTCACTTTCCTGGTGGTGATCGATCCGCCGGGATGCGCGCCGATCTTTGCCGCCTTGACCAGCGACGCCACGCCGGTTCACCGGCGCGCCATGGCGGTCCGGGCGGTGCTGATCGCCGCTGGCATCCTGCTCTTCTTCGCCCTGCTCGGGGAGGACCTGCTTCGCGCCCTCGGGATCAGCCTCGGTGCCTTCCGGATCGCCGGCGGGATCATGCTGTTCCTCATCGCGATCGACATGGTGTTCGAGAAGCGAACCGAGCGGCGCGAGAGCCGCGCCCAGGAAGTGAGCGCCAGAGAAGCGGAGGACGTCTCGGTCTTTCCCATGGCGATTCCGATGATCGCCGGGCCGGGGTCCATCGCCTCGGTGATGCTGCTCATGGCCCGCAGCGAAGGCTTGCCTGAAAGTCTCCTCGTGCTTGGTGCCTTGCTGGCGACCCTGCTGCTGACGCTTGCCGCCTTGCTTGCCGCCGGCCCCCTGATGCGTCTCATGGGTCACCGCATCGAAGCGATGATCACCCGGATTCTCGGCGTCGTGCTGGCGGCGCTGGCCGCGCAATTCGTCATCGACGGGATCGAGCAGAGCTTCACCTGATGACGCGCCACATCTTGTAGGGCGAATCGTCCGGCAGCGGCACCGGAGCCAGCCAGTCCGGCGCCCGGCCGGCAGCGAGCTGCGCGTAGAAGCCGCGCGGCGCCTCCGATCGATAGATGGTCGATTCGGAGAGGTTCGGGCAGATCAGCACGTAATCGACGCGATACCGGTCGACCGTGCGGCGGGCCTGGGCGGCGTCGCCACGCCACGCTCGCATCACGTCGAGGATCTGCTCCGCATTGCGGTGATAGGGACCGGCGATGGCGCTATGCGGCGTCACCGCGATCAGGCGCGGGCCCAGGTCGACGAAGGTGAGCACCGTTCCGGGAGGCTGCTGCGCCACCGGCCGGAGCGCAGGCAGGGTCGGGCACCGCGCATTGGCCAGATTGATCGAGCGGCGATATTCGCTGACCGGCTGGGGAAAAGCCCTGTTCACATAGCTGGTCGCAATGCCCGAGACGATCAGGATGGTCACGACCGGGATGCCGACGCGCAGGATCATCAGCCGCAGGGACTGCACCCATTGCATGATCGCCCAGGCAAAAGCGGTCGCGCCCGGGATCGACAGCATCTGCGCCGCCGGCCCCGCCCGCGTCTGCCACAGCAGCAAGGCTGCGGCGAGGAAGGCCGGCAGCGCCAGCGCGAACCAGGGGATGAATCGGCCCGCATCGCGGCGGTGGGTCCAGAGCATCAGGGCGTAGCCGATCAGGCCGGCGATCGGCAGGGTCACGATGAGCGCCGCCGTGCGGGCGCCATGCCGCCAGACCGGCATTGCTTCGCGCACCCTGTTCAGCCAGAGCCGCTCCAGCTCGGGAGACGAACCTTCGAGCCGGCCGAGACAATGCGGCCACAGCAAAGCGAAGGCGGCGACCAGCGCCGCGCCCCCCACGGCGGCGGCGGCGATGCGCGTGCCGCGCCCGGCCGGGTTGACCAGGGCCAAAGCGACGGCGATGCCGCCGGCAGCGAGCATCGCCGAGAGCCAGACTGGCGAGAAGGCGTCGCACACCGGTGCGCGGTTCGCTTCCGAGACGAACGCCAGGAAGGCCAAAGCGCAGCCGCCGCCGAGCGCCGCCCCGTAGGCGGCCAGCCGGCGCGCTTCCTCGCGGTCGATGATCCAGCGCAGCACCGTCACCCCGCCGGCGAGGGCGAGGTAGAGCAGCATCTCCATTCCGATCGCCAGCGACAGGGCCGTCGCGATACCGAGCAGGACCCCGCCGCGGGCCCGCTTCGGATCCGTCAAGGCGGCCAGCGCCACCGCGAGCAATGCGAGCTGCCAGCCATGATGGTCGATCCTGAGCGGCGACCACATCCCACGGGCGGATCCCGCACAAGCGACGAGCAGGATGGCGAGCGGGAAGGCGCGGCCGTCGATCATTCGACGCGCGACCACCGACAACGCGACGATCGCGACGAGCAGCGGCAGCAGGGGGGCCGCCGCCACTGCGACCTGTTCCGCTGTCGGCCCACCGAGCAACGGCGTCAGCAGCAGCTTGATGCCGGCGATCGGCAGGTCGACCAGCCGCGACCAGTGGATGTCCGCGCCGGCCGGCGGGTTCAGCCGATACTGCCTGAGATCGAACCAGTCCTGCCCCTTTATGAGGGCGCGGACCTGCATCATCCGGAGATTGTCGTCGGTGTCGCCCAGCGCGAAGCCGCGGATCGCGTTCCAGCGCTGACCGATCAGATAGGCTGCGATACCCGCCCAGGCGAGGAGGACGAGGGGCCGCCAGTGCCGGTCCAGCCAGTCGGTCCGTACCCCCGCCATGCTTCGTCCCGCCCCTTTCCCGGCTTTTCAACGCGCCTCATGGGCATTAGTCGCTCGCCTCCAAAGGGCAAGCGGGGCATGTATCCGGCCGATGAAGATCATTGAGAGGCATGGAGAAATCCTCGGCCAGCTGATACGCTTCGGCCTCACGGGCGGGCTGCTGACCGTGCTCGTCGCCGGCGGCTACTGGCTGGTGGCGACCCTGCTTCACGTCGAGCCGATGCTGTCGCTGACGCTCAATTTCATCCTCTTCACCGGGCTCGGCTATCTGCTCCACAGCCGGTTCAGCTTCCGCGGCCACGGCGCGCGCGACCGAGCGGCGGCGCGGACCGCGCGCTTCTTCACCGTCAATCTGATCGGCTTCCTCTCCAATCAGTTCTTCGTCTGGCTGCTGGTCAAGCAATTGAACGGCCCCACCTGGTGGCCGGTCCTGCCCATCCTGTTCGTGACCCCCCTGATCACCTTCGCGCTCAACCGACGCTGGGTATTCGCCTGATGGAAATGACGCGCACTCCGGTGCCGGAATGTGGCACAACGGCGGAGATGAGCCCGACGTCCGCTCCCACTTTGTCGCTGATCGTCCCGGTCAAGGACGAGGAGGCGGCGATCGGCCCGTTCATCGAGCGGGTGAGGCCGCTCCTCGAAGGCCTGTTCGCCGGCGGGCCGGAGCCTTCATGGGAGATCATCTTCGTCGACGACGGTAGCGAGGATGCGACGCTGGCGGCCGTGGTGCAGGCGCACGGGCGGGACCCGCGCGTCCGTGCGCTGTCCTTGTCGCGCAACTTCGGCAAGGAGGCGGCGCTCACCGCCGGCCTCGATTTCGCCGCCGGCCAGGCCGTGATTCCGATCGACGTGGACCTTCAGGACCCGCCCGAGCTGATCGGCGCCATGCTCGCCAAATGGCGCGACGGCTATGAGGTGGTCTATGGCGTGCGCACCAATCGCCAGACCGACAGCCTGCCCAAAAGGCTGACCGCCGACCTCTATTATCGCGCGCACAATTACCTCTCGTCCGACAAGATTCCTGAGCATGCCGGTGATTTTCGTCTGCTCGACCGGTCGGTCGTCGAGATCATCCGCGCGATGCCGGAGCGCAACCGTTTCATGAAAGGCCTGTTCGCCTGGTCGGGCTTCCGCCAGGCCGCCGTCGAATATGAGCGGGCGCCCCGGGCGGTGGGCGAGACCAAGTTCCGCTACTGGAAGCTCTGGACGCTCGCGCTGGACGGGATCACGTCGGCCTCGACCATGCCGCTGCGCATCTGGAGCTATGTCGGCGTGGTGATTGCCTTCGTCTCCTTGCTCTATGCGCTCTACGTCGCGGTCAGGACCGTCGTGTTCGGCAGCGACGTGGCGGGTTATCCGTCCCTGATGGTGGCGATCCTCTTCTTCGGCGGCCTTCAGCTCATCTCGCTCGGGGTCCTGGGCGAATATGTCGGGCGGATCCTGATCGAGACCAAGCGGCGGCCGCTCTACGTGGTCCGCAGGAAAATCGGCTTTCCCGAGGCCGGAGGGGGATCCTGATGGAACGCGCCGTTTTCGATCGCATGGCCGAGCAGGACGAGGTCCATTGGTGGTATGTCGCGCGCCGCCAGATCCTGCACGACCTGATCGCGCGCGAGGTCCGGCTTCCGGAGCTGGCCCGGATCCTCGAGATCGGGTGCGGAACCGGGCACAATTTCGAGATGCTGCGCGGCTTCGGACGGCTCGACGCGATCGAGGTGGACGGCGAAGCCCGCGCGCTGGCCAGCCGCCGCCTGGGCCATGCCGTCGCATCGTCGCCGCTCCCCGACCTGAACGGCATCCCCGACCGCACCTATCATCTCGTCGCCTTGCTCGACGTGCTCGAGCATGTCGACGGGGACGAGGCGGCGCTGGAGAGCATCGCCGCCAAGCTTGCGCCCGGAGGCCGAATCCTGGTCACGGTCCCCGCTTATCAATGGATGTGGAGCGCGCATGATGTCGCCCATCATCACAAGAGGCGCTATTCGAGAGCGTCGCTCCGCGCGGTGGCCCAGGCGGCCGGCTTGCGCGTCCAGCGGATCGGCTATTTCAACAGCCTGCTCTTTCCGGTCGCCGCCGCGGCGCGGATCGCCGGGCGGGTCATCGGGAAGAAAGGCAGCGACGACCGGCTCCCGCCGGCCCCGCTGAATACCCTGCTACGCGCCATATTCGGGCTGGAGCGTCACCTGATCGGGCGCGTGTCGCTCCCGGCCGGCGTGTCGCTGTTCGCCGTGCTGGCGCCGCGTTCGACCCGATAGAGCACGCTCCGCCCGCTGCGCCAGATCGGCTGCAGGCCGCGGGTCAGCGCCGGATCGTAGGGCGGTGGCGAGATCAGCCAGACATAGTCGAAGGCGTCGCGCGGAAAGGTTGCCAGCGCCTGGCTCATCGTGCGCCAGCCCTCGCCGCGGCAGCGCCGGTGCGTGACGATCTGTGTCGGGTCGCCGACGAAGGGCCAGCCGGCGCGATAGTGCACGCGCAGGAGCTGCGCCCCGGCCATGAACCACTGGTCGTTGGAAAAGGCCTCGCGCCGGACGATCGCGAGTCCGGGCAGGTGGAGCAGCCGGTTCATCGCCCAGGGCTCGACGCAATGGCGGCCGACGAAGCTTACCATCGGCGCGCCCCGCGGCACGTGGTCGAGCGCGGCGAGCTCGCGGTCATAGGTTCGGTCGTAGAGCCACATGCTCACGGCCGTTCCGCCAGTCCGGACGATGAAGAAGGCGAGGCCCGCCACGCCCAGCACGCCGACAAGCCGGCGCCCGCCGCCTTCGGGGAATCGGATGGCGATGATCCCGATCGCGAACAGATAGGGTGCGAGACGCATGTCGGCATAAGCGGAACCGAAGACGATGCGCGGCAGCAGCACGAACACGATCGACAGGAACAGGGCCGAGGCGGCGAGATTGCGCGAATAGGCCATGCGTCGGTCGACCATCGCCCAGAGGATCAGGGCGCCCGCGACCCCGAGTGCGGCGAGATCGAAAACTTTCCACCGGTCGCGCAGCACCATGCCCAGCCAGTCGAGCTTGCGCTCCATGTTGAACCAGTCGGTAGTGACTCCGGCGGCATCGCTGCGCCACATCAGGACGAGGGCGATCGGCGGCGTCAGCGACAGACAATGGAAAGCCGCCCGGAAAGCTGACGGTATGAACGCGTGCCCCCGATCATATTGGCGCACTAGCTCGGCCGAGAAAGCGAGCACGCCGAGCGTCCCCCAGCCGAATGCGTGAACGACCCACAGTATCGCCGAGACCGGCACGAACAGGACGGCGCGGGCTCGCAGGCGGCCGAGCCGCGCCAGCCTCAGCCATAGCGCGAACGCCATCAGCGCCAGCGCCATCGATAAAGCGAAGTTCAGGAATCCGAACAGGAACGGGAAATTGTAGGCGAAGGGGAGCGCGAACAGAGCGGTTGGCGGAATCCGGCCGTGCACTTCATGGGCCACCCAGAGCAGCCCGCAGGCCGTAAGCGGCGGCACGGACAGCACGATCAGCTTCACGGCAGGCTCGAGTCCGATCACCGGCGCCAGCAGTTCGATCAGCAGATCGACGCCGAGATTGCCGATCAGCGCCCATTGAAAGCCGTAATAGTTCTGGAGCGCCGCCGACTCTGCGAGGTCGAGCTGGACCCGGTAACGCCCCATATGGCCGGGCAGGTCGAGCAACGGCGGGACGTCCGGCCACAGCAGCGGAATGGCGCTGGCGAGCACCAGCGCGAGCGCGAAGGCGCGGGTTTCCCACCAGCGCTGTGCTTCGCCCCCTGTCACGCTTCGTTCTCCCTGCCGTGCGCCGAGCGCGCCGTCTCACGCGCCAGCCGCGCGGCGTCAACTCCCAGGGGCCTCGTAGTGCCGCGTCAGCGCGCGGCGGCGAGGCGCAGGTCGGCGATGGGTTTGCGAGGGCGCAGCAGGATCCAAGGCACGCGATCGGGTTCGAACTGGGTGCGGTGATGCCGGTCGAAGAAGGGCGGGATGTGGTCGCCGACGATCAATATGTCGGTCGCCGGGAAGTCCGCGGCCACGATCTCGCCGGCCAGCGCCCGGCCGGTCTGATCGAACAGCTGCAGCAGCCGACAGGTCATCGGAAACTCGCGATCGAGCGTGGCATCGAACCGCTCGCAGTTCCGAGTCCCGAGCCGTTGACTGCGCAGGACCGGAAGGTGCGAGTTGACGGTGAGCCAATAGAGGAACTGAGGCTGGCGAGCCGCCTTGAGCGCGACGCCGATCTGCCTTGGTACGTCGCGGTCGCAGGCGCCGGCAAAGACTCCGGGGCAGCGTTCGGCGCCCGCCTCATGCAGCTCCGGCCAGAAGCGCATCTCGGAAAAGCCGATATTGGGGTACCATGAACGCCGATTGAAGAAGCTTCCGTTGAAGCTGTGCCAGGCTTGGCTGTGGTATCCGCGGCTGGCGAGCCGGGCCGGCAAACAGGTCGGATCAGTCTGGTCGATCAGCTGGTCATAATCGCCCCAGCGGCCGCACAGCTCCCGAATTTCGCCGCTCGTGGTGGATCCATAGAAGAGCGTCTCGCCGGATGAGACCTCGTAGCGTGCACGTACCTCCGGGCGGGCCCAAAGGTCGATCAACCGCTGCCGCACGGCCGGGTCGGTGGGCTGGCCCATCGCCTCGACCATCACGACCAGCACGTGCCGTTCGCCGGTCGCGATCCCCTCGAGACCACTGCCGCCGACGGCCGAAGTGAAAGGCGCACCGGTCTTGGGCGTTCGCATGTAGGAGCCGGCGTCGCTCTGCACGAAGGCGACATCGAACCAAGCCGCCAGGAGGGTGATCGCCGCCGCGGCGGCGAAGCGGGTCGGCTCGGTCAGGATCGTCGAACGGCGAAGCAGGCGCCAGGCAGCCACGATCGTCGCCACGACCGCCGCACCGCACACCAGATACTCCACCGAGGCCGCGGGATTCAGCTCGGTGGCGAATTGGAGGGCGTGAAGCAGCGAGAGGATGCTGAGATTGAAAAGCGCCGAGACGAAGAAGAAGGCGGAGACCGCCATGGCGGCCAGGAAGGCGGCGAACTTCACGGCGAACGGCGCGCGATGGACCAGAATGCCGATGAATCCGGTGACGATGATCGCCTGCGGCCGCGGCGGTCCCCCGACGATCCATAGCAGCCAGTAGGCGAAGTTCGGGAGCAGGATCCAGCAAAGGAGCCAGTTTTCGAGCGACCGAATGCCTTCCGGCCGTTCCCTCCATCTCGACCGCGGCAAGGCGATGTCCATGCTTCCTCCTCGGAAGCGCGGAAGTGCGCCAGTGGCAGTCAAGAAATGGTTAATGATCCCTTGTGGCCGCGTCCCCGTGGCCGATCATTCGGCGGCGCGGCTGAGGTGCCACTCCGGTGCCTCTTCCAATCCGCGGAGCCTTTGCTCCTCCTCGAACATGTAGTCGCGAGTCATCGGAACCGCGTCGCGCCGCTTGATATATTGGAGCTGCCAGTTGACGAGGCCGCCATAGCGGAACGCCGCTTCCGCTCCCGCCAGATAGAATTGCCACATGCGGAAGAATCGCTCGTCGTACAGCGCGACGATCTCGTCGCGCGCCGCATTGGTGCGCTCGTACCATTCCTCCAGCGTGTGGGCGTAATGATAGCGAAGCGCCTCCACGTCGGAGACGATCAGGCGGTTGCGCTCGGCCTCCGAGACCAGTTCCGACAGCGCCGGAATATAGCCGCCGGGGAAGATATATTTGCGCGTCCAGGCGTCCGTCGTACCGCCTCGCCCCATCCTCCCGCAGCAATGCGAGAACATCACCCCGTCCGGTTTGAGCAAGCGATGCGTGTGGGCGAAGAAAGTCGGATAATGCGGGGTTCCGAGATGCTCGATCAGGCCGACGCTAGTGATCCGGTCGAACTGGCCCTCGACCTCGCGATAATCCTTCAGCTCGAACTTCACCCGGTCCGCGACGCCGGCTTCGGCTGCGCGCTCGTTGGCGAAGGCGATCTGGTCCGGCGCCAGCGCCACCCCAAGCACGTCGACGTCGTAGTGACGGTGGAGATATAAAGCGAGCCCGCCCCAGCCGCAGCCGATGTCGAGCACCTTCATGCCCGGCTTGAGATCGAGCTTGGCGGCTATGTGCGCCTTCTTGTCGAGCTGCGCCTGCTCCAGGCCGTTCGCGGTGTCGCGATAGTAAGCGCAGGTATATTGTCGATCCTCGTCGAGGAACAGCTCGTACAGCCGCCGGGTCAGGTTGTAGGTGTGCTCGGCATTGCGCCGCGAGCGGCTCTTCCAGTTGATCTGGTCGAGCCGTCCGGCCGCGAACGCGGCGCCGCGGCGAAGCAGCCCTCTGGGCTTCAGCGCCCCGGGCCGCTCCCAGGGTGCGTTGTAGCGCGCGAACAGCAGGAGGTCCCGGATTTCGTGCGGCGGTTCGACCACCAGGCGGCCGTCCATATAGGCCTCGCCGGCACCGAGCCGCGGATCCTTGGCGATGTCGAAAGCGGCCCGGCGGTCGGTGAGCCGAACCGTGATCGGGCCATGATGGGCATCGGGAGATCCGTAGCGATAGGTTTTGCCATCATGGTCGATGACGTTGAGCTCGCCCTTCTGGACGAGCTTGCGGAGCATTTTGTCGAGCAGCCACATTGGGGTACATTATCGCAGCTCGGCCGAGGAGCAAGGGCGATGAACGGAGCCGGTCCTGCGGTGGACGCCTGCTCCCTCCGCAAGATCAGGCGATTGCCGCCTGTTTCTCCTCGGCGATCCGATCGAGCTCGGCGCGGCTCTTCTTCTCTGCGGCAGATTTGAGCTGGCCGCAGGCGGCCATGATGTCGCGGCCGCGCGGCCGTCGGATTGGGGCGCTGATTCCGGCTTCGAAGACGATGTCTGAGAAACGACGGACCCGCTCGTCGGACGAGCATTCATACGCCGCCCCCGGCCAGGGATTGAACGGGATGAGGTTCACCTTCGCTGGAAGACGATATTTCCGGATCAACCGGACGAGTTCGCGTGCGTCCTCGTCGCTGTCATTCTTGTCCTTCAGCATCACATATTCGAAGGTGATGCGGCGCGCATTGTTCGCGCCGGGATAAGCGGCGCAGGCCGCCAGCAGCTCCTCTATGCCGTACTTTCGGTTGAGGGGGACGATCTCGTCGCGAACTTCCTTCGTGACGGCGTGCAGCGAAACGGCGAGATTGACGCCGATTTCCTCGCCCGCGCGCGCCATCATCGGCACGACGCCCGAGGTGGATAAAGTGATGCGTCGACGCGACAGCCCCAGGCCGTCGCCGTCCATCACGATCTTCAGGGCGTCTCGAACGTTGTCGAAATTGTAGAGCGGCTCGCCCATGCCCATCATCACGATGTTGGACAGCATACGGCCCTCCGGCTGAGACGGCCATTCGCCGAGCGAGTCCCGGGCGAGCATCACCTGACCGACGATCTCGCCCGCCGTCAGGTTGCGCACCAGCCGCATCGTGCCGGTGTGGCAGAAACGGCAGTTGAGGGTGCAGCCGACCTGGCTCGACACGCACAGGGTGCCACGATCGGCGTCAGGGATGAACACCATCTCGAAATCGTGACCGTCGCGCGTCCGGAGCAGCCATTTCCGGGTCCCGTCGGTCGACACGAGCTCGGTCACCACCTCCGGCCGGCCGATCGTGAAACGCTCGGCCAGCCACGCGCGCTGGGGTTTGGCGATGTCGCTCATCGTCACAAAGTCGCGCATCCCCCTATGGTAGATCTGGTGCCAGATCTGCTTGGCGCGCAGCTTGGCCTGCCGCTGGTCCAGCCCCGCCGCCTCGAATGCGGCCGCTATGTCGTTGCGGGAGAGACCGACCAGATCCGGGCGCGGGTCGGCGTCCGCCGCCACGGGGCGGGGTACGGGAACCGGATCCACATGTCCGGGGATGGGCATCGGCGCTGTCATAGGACCGTCCATGTAAGGCGGCATCGGCGGAAATCCAGCCGGCCGCGGCTCGACACACTGTCGGGCCCTACTCGACGACCGACTCCCGACCCTCGATCAGCTCGGCGATCCGGCCCTGAGGCACGGCGGCCGCGATCGGCGCGCCGCAGCCAGGATGGTGAGGGGCTCCGGAAACAAGACCTCTCAAGACGCGCGAGGACATGCCGTGCATCACGACAAGCCGCGGCAACGTGCGGTGACGATGATCATCGAGCCAAGACTGCAGCCGCAGCGCAATCTCGTCATACCATTCTCCGCCCGGCGGGCGGCGGGTGAAGAGGCCCGTCGCCGGGTCGATCAAAGGTCCGGCTTTGGCCGCCACCTCCTCATAGAAGCGCCCACTCCACTCCCCCATGTGAATCTCCGCGAGCCGGTCGTCCAGCTGCGCGGTATGCCAATCGAGCTCGAGATGCTCGGCGACGATGGCCAGCGTCTGCTGCGCGCGGCCCGCCGGCGACGACCAGAGCTCGAGTTCGGGACGCCGGCCGAGACGGCGGCGGAGCGCCGCGCCCATCGCGTCGGCCTGGGCGAAGCCCGCGCGGGTGAGCGGGGTGTGGAGCACGTCGCCCTGCATGCGCGCGGCGGAATTGAACACGGTCTCGCCATGGCGCGCGATATAGAAGATCCGCGCCATCAGCCGCGGCTGGCGCAGGCGAGCGCTGCGGCGTCCATGGCCGTGGCGGCGCCCCGCAGCCGATAATGGTCGCGGACCAGCAGTCCCCGGCTCGATCGCGTCTCGACCACCATGTCGATGCCGGTGCGCATCGCCGCGATGATCTCGTCATCCGCGCGTTCGTCCGGCGCCCAGGCATCGCGGCCGCCGCCTCTCAGCTGGAAGCTGCGGCCGTCGATCCGCAGCAGGACTGCCGAGCCCTGGCGTTTTTCGCGGCTGAGGCGGACGTGGACCTGTCCGCTGATGCGCCGGCCCGGCCAATGTCCGATCGCGACGAACGGGCGCAATGCCTCCCGGGCGGGGCTGCGGAAGGGCTCGGAAATGGCGTAGCACCGGCCGCCGCCGCTGAACGCGCCCCACATTCCGAAGATTCCCAGCGACTGTTGCTGCGCTGCAGCAGGGGTCGCCATGATCAGGAAAAGAAAGAGAAACTTCTTGGCTTGCATGCGCGCCTGCTGGTCGCTCCGTGGTGGCGCTCCGGCCCGGGGGAAGCCCGTTTCGGCGTCGTTAATGAAACATTTCACAGGGCCGCGCGTGGGAGGCGCGTCCTCCAGACCCGAAACAGGGGTCATCAGTAGAATAGGGAGTTTGTTTTTATGCGTAAGTATCTTTTCGCGATGATCCTCGCCACCACCGCCGCTACCCCGGCCCTGGCGCAGGACAGCGCGCCCTTCTCCGGGCTGCGGACCGAAGGGATCATCGGGTACGATACCACCGACGTCGAAGGCGAGAATAGCGACGGCATCACTTATGGCGCCCAGATCGGCTACGACGTCCAGACTCGTGGCGCGGTATTCGGCGTGGAAGGCGAGATCGCCGATTCGACCATCGACGAGTGTGTGCAGGATGTCGATGTCACGGGCGACCAGCTCTGCGTCGAGGCCGGCCGCGACCTCTATATCGGTGGCCGCGTCGGCGCCGCGGTCAGCCCACGTGTCCTCGTCTACGGCAAAGCCGGCTACACCAATGCCCGGGTGAGAACCGACTATGAGGATGGAACGGACAGCGATACGCTGGACTTCAGCGTAGGCGAGAATCTCGACGGCGTGCGCGTCGGCGGCGGTGTCGAGTTCGCTGTCGGACCGAACAGCTATGCCAAGACCGAGTATCGCTACTCGAATTACGAGCAGGGCTTCGACCGGCACCAGGTCGTTGCCGGATTCGGCTTCCGCTTCTGATCGTTTCGATCGCAGCTGGCGGATATGGGGCCGGGGCGGCGACGCTCCGGCCCTTTTTATCGATACAACCACTGGCGGGCGCTGTTCCCGCCGCTATAACCTACCGCTGATCGCCCATGATCGGTGCGCAGGTGCGCCGATCGGGGCGTGAATCAGGATCTCGAATCGCGCGAGACCAGGATTCGCGTTGCGGGCGCTCCCGCCTGCGGCGATGTTGGTCTGGCGAACCGGAAAATTGCGGGCAGGCAGGGGTATTCGATGAAGGCGACGATCGAGCGGGCGACGCTTCTCAAGGGACTGGGCCACGTTCATTCGGTGGTCGAGCGCAGGAACACGATCCCGATCCTGTCCAACGTGCTGATCGAAGCGGAGGAGGCGGCCGGGCTGAGGCTGATGGCCACCGATCTCGATCTCCAGATCAACGAGACCGTGGAGGCCAACGTCACCGAGTCCGGGGCAACCACGGTGCCGGCGCACACTCTGTTCGAGATCGTCCGCAAGCTGCCCGAAGGGTCTCAGGTCGAGCTGATCGCCGCCGAGGGGCGAATGCAGGTCAATGCCGGCCGCGCCCGCTTCACCCTCGCCACCCTCCCGCGCGACGACTTCCCGATCATCGCCGAAGGCGAGCTGCCGACGCGCTTCGAGCTTCCGGCCGCGACACTGCGGCAGATCATCGATAAGACGCGCTTCGCCATATCCACCGAAGAGACCCGCTATTATCTCAACGGAATCTACGTGCACGTGTCGGATGACGCGCAGCCGGTGCTCAAGGCGGCGGCGACCGACGGACACCGGCTGGCGCGGGTGACGGTGCCACGTCCCGAAGGGGCGCAGGGCATGCCCGGGGTGATCATTCCGCGCAAATGCGTCGGCGAGCTGCGCAAGCTGCTCGACGAGGTCGACGGCAGCGTCCAGCTGTCTCTCTCCGATTCGAAGATCCGCTTCGGGCTCGGCAATGCAGTGCTGACGTCGAAGCTGATCGACGGAACCTTTCCCGACTATAGCCGGGTGATCCCGACCGCGAACGACAAGTTGCTCAAGCTGGACCCGCGCGGCTTCGAGGAAGGCGTCGACCGCGTCTCGACAATCGCCAGCGAGCGGACCCGAGCCGTAAAGATGGCGCTCGACCGCGATCGTGTCACCCTGTCGGTGAGCTCGCCGGAGAACGGCACGGCTTCCGAGGAAGTTCCCGCCGATTATGCGTCCGACGGGTTCGAGATCGGCTTCAACGCCCGCTATCTGCTCGACATATTGGGGCAGATCGAAGGCGACACCGTCGAGGTTCACCTTGCCGACGCGGCCGCCCCGACCCTGCTCCGGGAGAATGACAAGGCCCCGGCTCTGTACGTCCTCATGCCGATGCGGGTTTAGGCCGTCGCACTTGGCGTCGCTCGTTGCGCTCCCTACATTGACTCCGAAGGGGCCCGCCTGCTAGGCGCGCGGGCCTTCCCGCAAGCCTGAATTTCATGGAGCTGCCGTATGGCGCGCGTTACCGTCGAAGATTGTGTCGACAAGATCCCCAATCGCTTCGAGCTGGTCCTGCTCTCCGCCCAGCGTGCCCGCCAGATATCGGGCGGTGCCGAGCTGACCATCGATCGCGACCGGGACAAGAACCCCGTCGTCGCGCTTCGCGAAGTCGCCGAGGAGACGGTGAAGCCCAAGGAGTTGGAGGAAGCCCTGATCGGCAGTCTGCAGCGGGTTCAGGTCGACGAGGACGATGTCGCGGACGAGGTCGGCTCGATCAGCGCGTCGGCGGAAGCGCTCCGCCTGACGGCGGCCGCGCCGCAACGCAACAACAATGCGGGTGGCGACTACGAAGGCTAGATCTGCTTCGCACTGGAACCATAAGCGAATATCTATGCTGCCGCAGGACTTGGCGTAACGACTTCTTGTGTGATACGTGCGATTCGTGCGATGCGAATAAGACAACAGGGAGGCAATGAAGTGATCGCTCGTAAGTTGATGACCGTTTCCGCGGCGGCGGCCTTGGCGCTTGCGCCAACCGTCGCCTACAGCGCGGCCCCGGCGGCCCGCGCAGGCGCTGACATGGGGGATGTGAGCGAGCTTGCCGGCGGCCGGTCCGCTCAGATGGCTTTGGGTTTTCTCGTGCTCCTGGCGATCCTTTTGGTGACCCTTGGCGGCGACGACGAGGGACCGAACAACCCGCCGGTCAGCCCGTAGCACCGACCGGACAGAGGTAAGATCGATCGGGTCGCGGCCTTCCAGCCGCGGCCCGCGTCGTTTTGGCCCGGTTCAATCCAACCTTCTTTTCGGCTTCACTTCGATTCAGGCTTTGCCGGCACTTCCGCCCGGTCGATCCACTCGAGCTCATCGAGGTTCAGTGCTCGGCCGTCCGACGATCGAACGCACATCGCCGCAATCGGCTGACGGCTGTATCGATCGACCAGCACCGGATTGCTGGGCTTTCCCGAGACCCACCGCTCGCCCCATTGGCGCAGCGAGAGCAGCACCGGCAGGAGATCCTGTCCCTTCTCGGTCAGGCGATAGGAAACCTTTCGGCGGTCGGACGGGTCCGGCACGCGCTCCATGATCTCATTCTCCACCAGGCGGACGAGCCGGTTGGAGAGGATGTTGCGGGCGATGCCGAGCGTCGTCTGGAACTCTTCGAAATGATGGAGGCCGTTGAACGCGCCTCGCAGGATCAGAAACGACCAGCGCTCTCCCACCGCCTCGAGCGCAGCGGCTATCGAGCATTGGCGAAGCAGCTCGCGGTGCCGTTCCAAATCCAGCATGATCCGATCCTACCCCCTTTCACTTCAAGAGGATATGGCGCACCGACTTCCAGTTGCAAACGGAAACGGGAGGCGCTCGCGCGGTCGCGGACGGGCTCCGGAAGAGCGGATTCGAGCGAAGCGGGCCCGGACCGCAACCTGCCGTTCGTTTTCAGTTGCAAGCGCCCGGTCCCACACCCCATCTTGGTACCGTGCTGCGGCAGTATGAACTTGTGGAGAAGGTCAAGGGCTACGACCCGGACGCCGACGAGGCGCTGATCAATCGCGCCTACGTCTTCTCGATGAAGGCGCATGGCAGCCAGACGCGCGCGTCCGGCGACCCCTATTTCAGCCATCCGATCGAAGTAGCCGGGATTCTCACCGATCTGCGCCTGGACGACGAGACGATCGTCACCGCCATCCTTCATGACACGATCGAGGACACGCTCGCCACGCCCGAGGAGATCCGCAAGCTGTTCGGCAAGAATGTTGCCCGGCTCGTGGACGGCGTCACCAAGCTTTCCAAGATCGAGGCGCAGAGCGAAAGCCAGCGCGCTGCGGAGAATCTGCGCAAGTTCCTGCTCGCCATGTCCACCGACATCCGCGTGCTGCTGGTGAAGCTCGCCGACCGGCTGCACAACATGCGCACCCTCCATTTCATCAAGGTCGGGGAGAAGCGCCGGCGAATCGCCCGCGAGACGATGGATATATATGCGCCGCTCGCCGAACGGATCGGCATGTACGAATTCATGACCGAAATGCAGACCCTCGCCTTTCGCGAACTCGAGCCGGATGCCTATGAATCGATCACGCGACGGCTCGAGCGCCTCCATCAAGGGGGCGGCGGCGACCTGATCGACAGGATCGGGCGGGGTATCAAGGCGCATCTCGAGGCCAACGGGGTGGAGGCCGAGGTGCAGGGCCGCGAGAAGCATCCCTATTCGATCTGGCGCAAGATGGCGGAGCGCCATGTCAGCTTCGAGCAGCTGTCCGACGTCATGGCTTTCCGGGCCATCGTCGGTACCGTGGAGGAGTGCTACCGGACGCTGGGGCTCATCCATCAGCGCTGGCCGATGGTCCCGGGCCGTTTCAAGGACTTCATCTCGACTCCGAAGCGCAATGGCTACCGCTCGCTTCACACCACCATCATCCACGACGAGCAGATGCGGATCGAGATTCAGATTCGTACTCTTGAGATGCACGTCCAGGCCGAGCACGGACTGGCGGCGCACTGGGCCTACAAGGAAGGCAAGCTCGCCGCCAAGACGAAGCACCCCTGGATCAGCGACCTGGTCGAGATCCTCGAGCACGCCGCCACGGCGGAGGAACTGCTCGAGCATACCCGCATGGCGATGTATCAGGATCGGATCTTCGCCTTCACCCCGAAGGGCGAACTGATTCAGCTTCCCAAGGGCGCGACACCGATCGACTTCGCTTATGCCGTCCATACCGATCTCGGTGATCAGACCGTCGGCGCCAAGATCAACGGCCGGGTCATGCCCTTGCGCACGCCGCTCAACAATGGCGACCAGGTCGAGATCCTGGTCTCGAAGGCACAGCACCCCCAGCCCAGCTGGCTCAGCTACGTCGTCACGGGCAAGGCGCGAGCCAAGATCCGGCGCTGGGTCAAGTCCAAGGAGCGGGAAGAGACGGTCGCGCTCGGCCGCAAGATCTTCGACGAGATCGTCCAGCGCCTCCCGGCGCCGCTCGGCTGGGAGGCCATGACGGAAGCCCTCCGGCGCCTGCACCTGCCCGACGATGAGGGGCTGATGGAGGCGATCGCGCTGAAGCGGGTCGACGACGTCGCGGTCATGGAAGCGCTGATGCCCGGATCGGCGACAAAGGACGGAGCCAAGCCGCCGCCGCAACGCGCCGCCATCTCGATCAAGGGGCTGACTCCGGGGGTCGCCTTCCAGCTCGCGGACTGCTGCCATCCCGTTCCGGGCGATCGGATCGTGGGGCTGCGGCGCGAAGGCGAGGGGATCGAGGTCCACACGATCGGCTGCGAGAATCTCGCCAATGGCGTCGATGCCGACTGGGTGGACCTCGCATGGGGCGACGAAACGGACGGCGGGACGGCGCGCCTGTCGATCATCATCCGCAATCAGCCCGGATCGCTTGCGGTCATTGCCGGCATCCTCGGCAGCCATGGCGCCAACATCGTCAGCATGGACCAGACCGCGCGCGACGGCAGCTTTCACACCTTCCATCTCGATGTCGAGGTGCACGACCTTCAGCACCTCATGCGGATCCTCGCGGCCCTGAGGGCAACCGACGTCGTCTCCACAGCGGAGCGGATCTGAGGCCGGGATCGTTTGCGGAAGAGGGCGCGCACCCGCCCGGACCGGGTCAGCCGCCTCGCCCTCGCCAGCGGACGTTCGATCGCGAACGTCCGCAACGCTCATTTGCCGCGCCGGAGCGGCATGATAGACGCACGTCATGACCGATCCCATGACCTACGGCCACTATCTCGGCCTCGATACGTTGCTTTCGTCCCAGCATCCGATCTCCGACCATCACGACGAGATGCTTTTCATCGTCATCCATCAGACCAAGGAACTGTGGCTCAAGCAGATCATCCATGAGCTAAGGCTGGCCATCGAGCTTGTGCGGCAGGACAAGCTGATCGAAGTTCACAAGAATCTCTCTCGCGTCTCGCGCATCCAGGCGGTGATGACGTCGAGCTGGGACATATTGTCGACGCTCACGCCGACCGACTATCTCACCTTCCGCGGCGTGCTCGGATCGTCGAGCGGCTTTCAATCCGCCCAGTTCCGCACCTTCGAGTATCTTCTCGGCCTGAAGGACTCGGGCCACCTGCGTCATCAACAGGAGGGGTCCGAGCCCCAGCGCATGCTCGCCGCAGCGCTGGCTGCGCCGAGCCTGTGGGATGAGGCTAATGCCGCGCTAAGCCGGAGCGGCTTCGCGCTGCCGGCCGAGGTGCTGGAGCGCGACTGGAGCCGCCCCTACGAGCCGAACGAGGCCGTCGAGGCAGCGTGGGCCCAGGTGTATCGCGACGTCGAGCGCCACTGGCCTCTCTATCAGCTGGCTGAGAAGCTGGTCGACGTGGACGATGCTTTGGCGATCTGGCGGCACAAGCATGTCGTGACGGTCGAACGGGTGATCGGTTTCAAGCGGGGTACCGGTGGGACGGCGGGCGTGTCCTATCTTCAATCGACCCTCTCGCGGCGGGCCTTTCCCGAACTTTGGAGTCTCAGGACCCAGCTGTGACCGGGCCGGCCCCCGAGTGCCGTATGTGCCGGGGAGGATGCCTTTATCGCTTGGCACCGCCGCGCGGGTATCGCTAGGGCGTGCCGATACGGCGGGTGGCCGCGAGAGAGTGGGGAACCGAATTGTCCGCATCGAAGGATATGCGCATCGTCGTCGTCGGCCTTGGCTATGTCGGTCTGCCCTTGGCGATCGCGCTTGCCCGGCAATTTCCGGTGGTCGGTCTGGATATCGACCAGGGGCGGATCGACGAGTTGTCGCGCCATCATGACCGCACTGGCGAGATCGATGCCGACGTCCTTGCACTGTCGACGCTCCGCCTGAGCTCCCGACCGGAAGATTGCCGCGGCGCGGATCTGTACATCGTCACCGTTCCGACACCCGTCGATGCTCAGAACCGCCCCGACCTGGGCGCGCTGATCGGAGCCTCCCGGACCGTAGGCGGGCTCATCGGCAAGGGCGCCATCATCGTCTATGAGAGCACGGTCTATCCGGGCGTTACGGAGGAGGTTTGCGGTCCTCTGCTCGAAGAGGCGTCGGGTCTGGTCTGTGGGCAGGATTTCTTCCTCGGCTATTCGCCGGAGCGCATCAATCCCGGGGATCGCGAGCATACGGTCGATCGGATCGTCAAGGTGATTGCCGGCCAGACCGACGCGGTGACCGACGCGCTTGCCCGGGTTTACGGCTCGGTCACCAGCGCCGGGGTATTCCGTGCCGCCTCGATCCGCGCGGCGGAGGCCGCCAAGGTCATCGAGAACGCCCAGCGCGACATCAACATCGCCTTCATGAATGAGATAACGCAGATATTCTCCCGCCTCGGCCTGTCCATCTGGGACGTGCTCGACGCGGCCGGGACCAAGTGGAACTTTCTCGCGTTCCAGCCCGGACTCGTCGGTGGCCACTGCATCGGCGTCGACCCATATTATCTCAGCCATCGGGCGCAGCAGCTCGGCCACGAACCGGAAGTGATTCTGGCGGGCCGATCGATCAACGACGGCATGGGCCGCTGGGTCGCCGATCGCCTGCATGGGGAGGTGGGCGAGCGCGCCGGCAGCGCACTCATTCTCGGGCTCACCTTCAAGGAGGACGTGCCGGATCTGCGAAACAGCAAGGTGATCGACGTGATCCGCCGGCTCGAGGCGCTCGGGCACGAGGTGACCGTGCACGATCCTCGCGCCGACCCCGCCGAGGCGAGGCATGAATATGGGGTGGCACTCGACGGGGAGGCGCTTGATCGCCGCTACGATCTGGTCGTAGCGGCTGTGCCTCACGCCGAATATCGCGCGCTACCGGCCGACCGGATCCTCCAGCTCGTCCGCGAGGGCGGCTGCGTCGCCGACCTGAAGGGTATCTGGCGCCGGCTGGACCTCGGGCCTGCTATCCGGCGCTGGACCCTTTGACTGAGACGACGGCCTCGCTCAGAGGCCGTGATAGTCCCGATACCAGGCGACGAAGCGCGGCACGCCTTCGTCGATCGTCGTGGTCGGGCTGTAACCGAGGTCGCGCTGGATGGCGCTGATGTCGGCGTAGGTGTCGCGGACGTCGCCCGGCTGCATTTCGAGCAGCCTTTTCTCGGCCTTGCGGCCGCACGAGGCCTCGATCAGGCCGATCATGCGCGTCAGCTCCTCGGATCGGTTGTTGCCGATATTGTACAGCCGATGGGTGGCGCGGCTGCCGCCGGCTTTCTCGTTGCCGTCGTCCGGCGGCGGGTTGTCGAGCGCCGCAACGACGCCGGTGACGATATCGTCGATATAGGTGAAGTCGCGCCGCATATTTCCCTCTCCGAACACGTTGATCGGCTCGCCGGCGAGAATGGCTTTGGTGAACAGCCACATCGCCATGTCGGGCCGTCCCCAGGGGCCGTAGACGGTGAAGAAGCGCAGGCCGGTCTGGGGTAGCCGGTATAGATGGGCGTAGGTCTCGCTCATCAGCTCGTCGGACTTCTTCGTCGCGGCGTAGAGCGAGAGCGGGTGATCGACGCGATCCTCGACCCGGAACGGCAAAGTGTCGTTGCCTCCATAGACGGAGGAGGAGGAGGCGTAGACGAGATGGGAGCTTTGGCGGTGGCGGGCGAGCTCGAGCAGATTCAGATGCCCGACCAGGTTCGCCTGGACATAGGCGCGGGGATTCTCGATCGAATAGCGGACCCCGGCCTGGGCGCCGAGATGAATGATTCGATCGAAATCGAGGGCACCGATCCCGTTCTCCAGCGCCGTCTCGTCGGCAAAGTCCGCCTCGACGAACCGGAAGGCATCGCCGTGGCGCCGCTGCAGTTCGGCGAGGCGGTCCCGCTTCAGAGAAACGCTGTAATAGTCGTTGACGCTGTCGAGGCCGACGACCTTGTCGCCGCGAGCCATGAGACGATCGGCGACGTGAAATCCGATGAAGCCGGCCGCGCCGGTGACGAGAATGTTCATGAGTCCCCAAACATGCTGTGGTCGCCCGCGCGCTTACAGAAGGCGTAGCGGGTCGACAACCGGCGGGGCTGCATGTAGCCAGCCCGGTGCCGATCCCAGTGGACTTGGCTGCCCTGTCTTCCCTACGCTCATCGCGCCTGAGCCTTGCTTCACCGAGGAGCCCTGGTCCGACCATGGCCGACCAACCGGAAAGATACACGATTGCGCGCCGCGATCTGTGGAGCAGTGCGCGCTTCCAGCTCGGCTTTGGCCTGCTGGTCGCAGTGCTGCTTCCCTGGGCCGTACGCGTCAATCTCGAGATCCAGGAGCTCGAATGGCCAGGGCTGCAGAATTCGCTCGTCGGAACGGTGATCGCTCTGTCGATCGGCTATTTCGCCTACCGGCGGTTGTCGCGCTACCCCGGGGTGCGGGCGTCCTATAATATCTTGCCGACCTTCGCCGCCTCCTACGGAGCCGTGCTGGCCGTCTTCTTCTTCGCGCGCCTCGACTATAGCCGATTGCATTTCTCGGTCAGCTTCCTGCTCTGCATCCTCTGGTTCTACCTGCTTTATTTCAAGCTTCGCCGCAGGCGCCTCAGGATCGGCTTCATACCGGGCGGCGCTACCGAGCGCCTCACCGCCATCCCCGATGTCGGATGGGTGGATCTCTCGACGCACCGTTCGGCCACCGGCGAGTTGGACATGATCGTCGCCGACCTGCGCGCCGATCTCGGCGAGCGCTGGGAACGCTTCCTGGCCGATCGCGCATTGGACGGAATGCTGGTGATGCACGTCAAGCAGATGGAAGAATCGCTGACCGGCCGTGTCGCGATCGAGCATCTTTCGGAGAATAATCTCGGTTCGCTCATCCCGGGCATCGTCTATGGCAAGGTGAAGCGCTTCGGCGATCTCGCCGCCGCCTTGGTCGCGCTGCCGCTGCTGGCGCCTTTCATGGCAGCCATAGCGGTAGCGATCCGGCTCGATTCCCCCGGTCCTGCCTTCTTCCGGCAGCAGCGGATGGGATATCGGGGTTTCGCCTTCCGCATGCTCAAGTTCCGGACGATGCGCTTCGAAACCGCGGCCGACCTCGATCCCCGGCTCGCCGCCATCACCGACGACAAGGACCTTAGGGTGACCCGTGTAGGACGATTCCTGCGGCGCTATCGGCTGGACGAGCTGCCCCAGGTGATAAACGTGCTCAAGGGCGAGATGAGCTGGATCGGCCCTCGGCCCGAGGCCATTCCCTTGTCGAGCTGGTACGAAGCCGAGCTCCCTTTCTACCGCTATCGCCACATCGTCCGGCCGGGAATCACCGGTTGGGCCCAGTTGAAGCAAGGCCATGTCGCCCAGGTCGACGAGGTGCTCGAGAAGCTCCATTACGACTTCTACTACATCAAGAATTTTTCCTTCTGGCTCGATCTTCTGATCCTCGCGGGCACGATTCGGGTGATCGTGAACGGTCACGGCGCGCGTTGAACGTCCCATAGGCGGCATCGCCAGGAGCCCTTCGGCTTGCTCCGGCGGCCCGCGCCATTTAGGGCCGGCGCTGGGAGTCCGGAATCGATCCGTGAAATCGATCTGGGGCTTCAAGGGGGCGTCATTCAGAGCCGGAACGATGGAAGAATGAGCTTCTTCAGGAGATTGTCGCGCCGATCCCCCGCGCAGCGTTCCGGGCCCCGCGGCAAAGCGGACGCCCGTCTCTATGCCATCGGCGACATTCACGGCTGCCTCGACCTGCTCGATTCCCTGCTTCGGCAGATCGAGGAGGATGCTGCCTCCAGACCACCTAAAAGCACGTATATCGTCTTTCTCGGCGACCTGATCGACCGCGGGCCGGCTTCGGCGGGGGTCGTCGAACGCCTGCTCGGCTATCGCCCCTCCGGCGCCACGCCTGTGTTTCTGGCCGGCAATCACGAGGAAATTTTCACCCGGATCCTCGACGGAGAATCGGCCATTCTTGCGGACTGGCTGAAGTTCGGCGGCGCCGAGTGCGTCGAAAGCTACGGGCTTGATCCGGCGGCACTCAAGCGGATGGAGCCGGACGCCGCCGTCGAGCAGTTGAAGGCCAAGGTCCCGAAGGCGCATCTCGAATTCATCGAGAGCTTCGCCGACACTTTCCGCTTCGGCGATTATCTCTTCGTCCACGCCGGCATACGCCCGGGGATCGATCTGAACGAGCAGGACCAGTTCGACCTGCGCTGGATACGCGAACCCTTCCTGAGCTTCGATGACGAGCATGGCCTGGTCGTCGTTCATGGCCATACCATCGTTCCCGAGGTGGAGGAGCGCTCCAACCGGATCGGGGTCGATACCGGCGCCTATCGCACCGGCGTGCTGACTGCCTTGGCCGTGGAGGATGAAGCCCGTTGGTATTTGTCCACCGCCGGCTCTCCCGCGCCCGCTTGGGCAGGAGACGCTTCGCTGCCGAGGGAGCCGCGATGAGGAAGCGGGACTCGGCGGAGCGTTTCCGCCCTTCCCGCCGTCGCTCCATATCGTCATCGGGCGAGGCGGGCATCTCCGGGAGGGCTCCGCTTCCAATCCTCCTGCTGGCTGCGATCGGAGCCCTGCTGCTCGGCTGGGTCGTGGTCCGCGTTTCAGCGGCCAACGCGCTCATCGAAAGTCGTCCGGCGGCAGCGCCCGTGGGGGCGACCGGACAGGCAGAGGCGCAACTCGAGCTGGCGCGGGCAGAGCTCCAGCTGGCCGGGACGCCTTCCGAAGAAACCGTCCGGTCTGCCCACGAAGCGTTTCGCCGTCTGCCACTGTCGGACGTCCCGCTGCTGATCGGCGTGCGCCGGGCGATGGATGCGGGCGAGGACGACAAAGCGGACCGCCTGCTCGCCATGGCCGCGCGCCGTAATCCGCGCTCCCGCTACACCCTCTTGCTCGAGCTCGACCAGCATGTCCGGCGCGGCCGCACCGCCGAGGCGGCCGAGACCATTGCCGTCCTCACCCGCTTCTTTCCCGAAGTGGGCGATTTCCTCGTCGGCGAACTCGGCCGGATGGCAGGCGATCCGGCGTCGCGTGGCGCGGTCCGCAAGGTGATGGAGACCGATCCGCGGATCCGCACGAGCGTGCTCGAGCAGCTGGCCCGCGAGGGCGCCGATCCGGACCTCATCCTCGCTTTGGCCGGGCCGCAGGGGCGCCAAGCGGCGCGGAGCGAGACTCCGCGCTGGCAGCGGCTGATGCTCGACCGGATGGTAGAGCGGGGCCGGGTCGACGAGGCGCTTCGCGTATGGACGAGCCTCGTCGGTGTCGATCCTGCGGCGCGCGCCGCCGGCATTTACGACGCCGAGTTCCGGGCTCTGCCCGGGCCGCCGCCCTTCAACTGGGACCTTGAGCTCGGCTCCGACGGCTTCGCCGAGCGCGATGGATCGGGCGGTCTCCACGTGCAATATTACGGCCGCGGCAATGCGGTCCTCGCCAGTCAGCTGCTGACCCTCGCTCCCGGAACATACGAAGTCGGCTTCGATGTCGAAGGCGAGGCTGACGGCGAACATGGGCAGTTGGCCTGGACCGTTACCTGCCATCCCGGCGGTGGACGACTGGTGGCGGTCCCGATCACCGGCGTCGACTTCGCCTCGAGGCGGCTCTCGGGCAGCTTCACGGTGCCGGCCTCCGGCTGCCTCGGCCAGTGGCTGCGGCTCGTCGGCACCGCGGCGGAATTCCCCGAGGACCAGCAGGTGACCGTCACCGGACTTCGTATCGCGGGAGCGGAAACACGATGAGGCAGGTGGCGATCTCGGGCGCTCTTGCGGCCTACATGCTGCTCTGCCTGGTGCTCGGCGGTGCAAGCGCGGCCGGCCTGTGGGCGAATTTCGTCCTCCAACTGCTCGCCATCCCGATCCTGTTCGCGTCCCTCGCCTTCATGCCCGATCCGCCGATCGGCCAGCCGGCGCGCCGCCTGCAGCTCCTGCTGGCACTCATGGTCGGGCTGATCCTTCTGCAGCTCGTGCCGCTGCCGCCCGCTTTGTGGACCGCGCTGCCCGGCCGGGATCATGTCCGCGACGGATTCGAGCTCATTGGCGAGCCGCTGCCCTGGCTGCCCTGGTCGCTGGCTCCCGATCGGACCATCGCCTCGGCGCTCTGGCTGCTTCCAGGGGTCGCGGTGCTGCTCGGCATGATCAGGCTCGGTGCGCGCGAGACGTGGATCGGCTGGACGATCGTCGCGGCCACGGCGCTGTCGGTGCTGGTCGGCGCCCTGCAGGTCGCCGGCGGGCACGACTCGCCTTGGTATTTCTATGAGATCACCAATTACGGCGTCACCGTCGGCTTCTTCTCCAATGCCAACCACATGGCGACCCTGTTGGTGTCGGCGATTCCGTTCCTCGGCGCGCTGAACATGATGGCACGCCGCCGCGGTCGGGCCGCCCAGAAATCCGCGGGGCTCTGGCTGATCCTCGGCGGACTGCTTGCGATCATTTTGGTGGGGTTGGCGATCAACGGGTCGCTCGCCGGGCTGGGTCTTGCCATCCCGGTGGCCGCCGCGACCTTCCTGCTGATGCTTCGCCAACGGAAAATGCCGCTCTGGGCGCTTGCCGCGGTGCTGCTGCTTGCCGCGGCATCGGTCGCCGCCGTTTTCTCGGGACGGTTCGACAACAATCTGATCAGCGACGAGGCACCGACCGACGTCGTTTCGCGCTACACCACCTTCACCACCAGCTTCGAGGCTGTGAAGGACTATTTCCCGCTTGGCTCGGGAATTGGGACGTTCCGACCGATCTACCGGATGTACGAGGATCCGGAGCGGGTGACGACCACCTATATCAACCATGTCCACAGCGACTGGATAGAGATCGTCCTGGAAACGGGATTGCCGGGGCTGCTCCTGCTCCTGCTCTTCCTCTTCTGGTGGGGCCGCCGCACGCTCGTCGTCTGGCGGGCGGCCGAACCGGATTATCTCGCCCGTGCCGCCACGATCGCCTCCGCAGCGATCATGGCGCACAGCCTAGTCGACTATCCGCTGCGCACCGCCGCGATCGGGGCGGTGTTTGCCGCCTGTTGTGCGATCATGGCGAGCAGCAGGATCGGAGCGCGGCGGGAGGGCAGGTCATGGGCGGCCAAACGGCCGACGCGACACCTCAGCGCCGATTGACGGGGCCGACGGCGGCGAGCTTCTCGTCGATTGCGTCGCGATAGGCGCCGATCACCCGCTCCTCCGCATAGTCGCGCTCGACCCGCTTTCGACCTGCCGCGCCCATCGCCCGCCGTGCTTCTTCGTCGAGGCGCAGCATCGCGAGCATCGCGTCGGCAAGCGAGCGGGCATTGCGCACTTCGCAAAGCAGTCCGTTGACCCCGTGCTCCACGACCTGCCGGCAGCCCGGAACGTCACTGGCGATCAGCGGCTTCGCCAGCGCCGCACCTTCGAGCAGCGATCGCGGCAAGCCTTCGCGATAGGATGGAAGGACGAGGCAATCGGCCGCGGCCACGAGCGGCCGCACGTCGTCGACCTGGCCAAGATAGTCGATCAGTCCTTCCGACTGCCAGCCGCCGACATCCGCCCGCCCGACCGCCGACACGTTCGCGGCTTCGAGAAAGCCGAGCAGCTGGAAACGGGCATCGGGCACTTCGCGTCGGACGAGGCGGGCCGCCTCGACATATTCGGCCACGCCTTTCTGCCACAGCAGCCGCCCGACCAGCAGGAAGGTGAAAGGCCCGGGCGGCCGCTCCCGCCCTGACGCCGGTGCAAAGCGGGCAAGATCGACCCCCGATCCGGCCAGGAGGCGCGCTTGCTGTGGCCGCACGAGACCTGAATCGAGGAAAAGGCGGCGATCCTCCTCGTTCTGGAAGAAGATGATGGCCGAGCGGCGTAAGGCGACCCGGTAGAGGCGCTCGACGATCCAGCGCAGCGGACCCGATTTCATGAACGCCGTGCCGAGCCCGGAGATATTGTTGATGACTGGGATACCGAGCGCCTGCGCGGCGAGCGATCCGTAGACGTTCGGCTTGGCGGTGAAGCCGAGAAATATGTCTGGTCGGATCCGGGCGAGACGCCGGTAATAGCCGGCGAGCAAGGCGAGGTCCCTGGCTGGGGAGAGGCTGGCGCTGTCGATGGCGATCGGCACATGCTCGACGCCCATCTCCGCCAGCCGCGGCGCATATTCGTCAGCCGGGGCAAGCACGACGACATGCCAGCCTGCTTCGCGCAGCGCCGCGACGAGCCCACGCCGGAAGTTGAACACGTTCCAGCTGGCGTTGATCGACAGGACGACAGTGCGGGCCATCGGCCGAGGCTCAGCATCGCTCGTTACGGCTGGCAAGCAGTTTCGGCCGCGCATCGCTAGACTGGCATCCGTCCTCTTCTATGATAGGGGCCGCAGCGAGCGGAGGGGGCGGGCCCCTTCCTTTTCCCGGGGAAGCGAGCGGGTGTCGAACGGCGAAACAGCCTCACGGGGCGCGACGCGGGAGCGCAATTTCGCGCTGATCGGCGCGGCCGGATATATCGCGCCGCGCCACATGCAGGCCATTTCGGCAACCGGCAATCGGCTGGTGGCCGCGCTCGACCCGAGCGACAGCGTCGGGATTATCGACAGCTGGTTTCCGGACAGCGCCTTTTTCACCGAGTTCGAGCGGTTCGACCGCCATATCGACAAGCTGCGCCGGGCGGATGGATCGGAGCGGGTGGACTATGTCTCGATCTGTTCGCCCAATTACCTTCACGATTCGCACATCCGTTTCGCTTTGCGCTCCGGCGCCGACGCGATCTGCGAAAAGCCGTTGGTGCTCAATCCGTGGAATATCGACGGGCTGGTGGAGGCCGAGGCCTCGGCAGGCCGCAAGGTCAGCACGATCCTTCAACTGCGCGTCCATCCCGCCATCCTCGCGCTGCGCGAGTGCGTCCGGGCCGCAGCGGGTTCGGGGCGCAAGCATGAGGTCGACCTCACCTACGTCACCTCGCGCGGCCGCTGGTATCTTTATTCCTGGAAGGGCGACGACAAGAAGTCCGGCGGGATCGCCACCAACATCGGCGTGCACTTCTTCGACATGCTGCACTTCGTGTTCGGCGAGCTGCAGGACAATCGCGTCCACCTCTGCGATCTGGTGCGCGCCGCCGGCTATCTCGAATATGAGAATGCGCGCGTGCGGTGGTTCCTTTCGGTCGACGCGGCCGACGTTCCGCAAGCGCGCCGCGAAGCGGGGCAGCGAACTTTCCGGTCGATCACCGTCGACGGCGAGGAAGTGGAGTTTTCGGGCGGTTTCGCCGATCTCCACACCCTGAGCTATGAGCAGATACTGCAAGGGCGCGGATTTGGATTGGAGGCGAGCCGCTGCGCGATCGAGACCGTCGCCGCGATCCGGACCGCGCGTCCCGTTCCCGCGGCGGGCGACGCTCATCCCATGGCGAGCGGGCACGGACTCGGATGAGCTATTTCCGCCACGACAGCGCGGTCGTCGACGATGGCGCCCTGATTGGTGATGGCTCGCATGTCTGGCACTTCGTTCATGTCTGCGCCGGCGCCCGTATCGGCCGCGACGTGACGCTCGGCCAGAATGTGTTCGTTGGAGGCGGGGCTCGGATCGGCGACGGCTGCCGGATCCAGAACAATGTTTCGGTCTATGACGGCGTCGTGCTGGAGGAGAGGGTCTTCTGCGGTCCCAGCGCCGTCTTTACCAACGTCGTCAATCCGCGCGCCGGCGTCGACCGCAAGCAGGAATATAAGGAGACGCGGGTGAGGAGCGGGGCTACGCTCGGCGCCAATTGCACGATCCTGTGCGGCGTCACGATCGGCGAGCATGCCTTCGTCGCAGCCGGCGCGGTGGTGACCCGTGACGTGAAGGCTCACGCATTGGTGGTCGGCGCACCGGCCCGGCAGACCGGCTGGATGAGCCGGCACGGCGAGAAGCTCGCTTTGCCGCTCGACGGGAAGGGCGAGGCGGTCTGTCCGGCGACGGGGGAAATCTATCGGCTGAGCGGAGGGGAATTGACTTGGCTGGCGCGATGATCCCGTTCGTCGACCTCAAGGCGCAATATGCTGCGCTGAAGGCCGAAATCGACGCGGCGATCGCCGGCGTGCTCGACCATGGACGCTTCATCCTGGGTCCCGAGGTTGCCGAGATGGAGGAGGCGCTCGCCGCTTATGCGGGCGCGCGCCATTGCGTTGCCGTGGCGAGCGGCACCGACGCATTGCTGATCAGCCTCATGGCGCTCGATATCGGGCCGGGCGACGAGGTGATCGTGCCGGCCTTCACCTTCGCCGCGACGGCTGAGGTCGTCATCCTGGCGGGCGCGACGCCGGTGCTCGCTGACGTCCAGCCCGACACCTGCAACCTCGATCCGGCGGGGCTTGAGGCAATGGTCAATGAGCGGACCCGTGCGATCATTCCCGTCAGCCTGTTCGGCCAGCCTGCCGACATGGAGGAGATCGGCGCCGTCGCCTCCCGCCACGGCCTGGCGGTGATCGAGGATGCCGCGCAGAGCTTCGGCGCCGTCTACCGGAACCGGCGGAGCTGCGCGCTTTCGACCATCGGCTGCACCAGCTTTTTCCCGTCCAAGCCGCTCGGCTGCTACGGCGACGGCGGCGCCTTGTTCACCGATGACGAGGCGCTCGCCACGGCCTGTCGCGAGATACGCGTCCACGGCCAGTCGGGCCGTTACCATCACACGAGGATCGGTGTGGCGGGCCGAATGGATACGCTGCAATGCGCCATCCTGCTCGCGAAACTCAAAGGCTTCGACTGGGAGATCGGGCGGCGCATCGAGATCGGCGAGCGATACAATCGCCTGCTGGACGCTCGCGGCATCGATCGCGTCGCGCAACGGGGCGATCGCACCAGCGTGTTCGCCCAATATACGGTCTTCGTCGAGGATCGCGACGCGGTGCGCGCAAGCCTGGAGGGAGCAGGCATCCCCACCGCCGTCCACTATCCGGTGCCGCTCGACGGCCAGCCGGCGTATCGCGAGCGCTGCATCGCCGGGCCGTTGCCGCATTCGCGCCGCGCCGCTGATCGGGTCCTGAGCCTTCCGATGCACCCCTATCTCGACACGGCCTCGCAGGACCGGATCGTTGCCGCGCTGGAGCAGGCCATTGCCTGATGCCGGCCCGTCGCTCCGCAAGGGTGGACGCCCTGAACGCCTCCGCCTAAGGCCGTGTCTCCCCGCCGCCGCCGGCCCTGCGCCGCTGGAGCAACTTCCTGAAACGAAAGGCCGAAATGCGACTTGAAGGCAGCAAGCTTGTGCTGATCGGCGGGGCCGGCCTGATCGGTTCGCACACCGCCGATCGCCTGCTCGCCGAGGACGTCGGCGAGGTTCTGATCTACGACAATTTCGTCCGCGGCACGCCCGAGAACCTCGAGCAGGCGCTGAAGGATCCCCGTGTTCGGGTCTTCGACATAGGCGGTGACATCCTCCAGACGGACATATTGGAGGCGGCGCTCGAGGGCGCCGACGGCGTCTTCCATTTCGCCGCTCTGTGGCTGCTGCAATGCCATGAATATCCGCGCAGTGCGTTCGACGTGAACGTTCGCGGCACGTTCAACGTCATGGAAGCCTGCGTAAGGCAGGGCGTGAAGCGGCTGGTCTATTCCTCGTCCGCGTCCGTCTATGGCGACGCGGTGACCGAGCCGATGACCGAGGACCATCCGTTCAACAATCGGAACTTCTATGGCGCGACTAAGATCGCGGGCGAGGCGATGCTGCGGGCGTTCCATCACCGGTACGGCCTCGACTATGTCGGCCTGCGCTACATGAACGTTTACGGGCCGCGGCAGGACTATCGCGGCGCCTATATCGCGGTGATCATGAAGATGCTGGACGCGATCGACCGGGGCGAGAGTCCGACCGTGCTCGGCGACGGATCCGAGGCCTTCGACTTCGTTGCGGTCGAGGATTGCGCCCTGGCCAATGTCCGGGCGATGGAGGGCGAGGCGAGCGATCGCTTCTACAATGTCGGCACCGGCAAGCGCACCTCGCTTCGCGAGCTCGCCGAGCTGCTTCTCGATCTGACCGGATCGAACCGGCCGATCCGCTACGCGCCGCGAAGCACGGCGACCCTGGTCCGCAACCGGATCGGCGATCCGCAGCTGGCGGCCGACGAGATCGGATTTCGGGCCGAAATCGGCCTGCGCGAAGGGCTCGAACGGCTCATCGCCTGGCGCGCCGCCCACAAGGCGGAGGTGGAGGCGCGGCGTGACCGGGCCGGAGTCGAGGCATGACCGAGCGCCCGATGATCCAGATATCCCTCCCCGCCACCGGGGAGGAGGAGTGGCAGGCCTGCCGCGAGCCGCTGATGTCCGGCTGGCTGACGCAGGGGCCCAAGGTCGCCGCCTTCGAGCAGGCCTTCGCTGAGCGGCATCGCGTCGACCATGCGCTGGCGACGACGAGCTGCACGACCGGCCTTCATCTCATCCTCGCAGGGATGGGCATCGGGCCGGGCGACGAGGTGATCGTCCCCGCCTTCACCTGGGTCGCGACCGCCAATGTGGTCCTCTATTGCGGCGCCACCCCGGTCTTCGCCGACGTCGATCGCGAAACCTACAATGTCGATCCGGCCGACGTGGCGCGGAAGGTCACGGCGCGCACCAAGGCGGTGATCGCCGTCCACCTGTTCGGCCTGTGTGCCGACATGGCGGCGATCCGGGCGGCGGTACCCGACGGCGTCAGGATCATCGAGGATGCCGCGTGCGCCGCCGGCGCCGCCTGGCGCGGCACGCCGGCCGGCGGGCTCGGCGACGCCGCCGCTTTCTCCTTCCATCCGCGCAAGTCGGTGACCACCGGCGAAGGCGGGATGGTGACGACCAACGATTCCGAGCTGGCCGAGACGATGGCCCGGCTCCGCAATCACGGCGCCTCCGTCTCCGAGGAGCAGCGCCATCGCGGTCCCAAGCCCTATATTCTCCCGGACTTCAACCTGCTCGGCTTCAACTATCGGATGACCGATCTCCAGGGCGCGGTGGGGCTGGTCCAGCTCGGCAAGCTCGACCGATTCATCGCCGAGCGCCAGCATTTCGCGGAGCGCTATCGCGACGGCCTGCAGCGGCTCGGCTGGCTGCGCATGCCCCGCTTCGGCGAGAGTGGCGGGCATGCCTGGCAGGCTTTCGTGACCTATGTCGATCCCGAGACCGCCCCGATGCCGCGCAACGCCTTGATGGAGCATCTCAAGGCGGCGGGTATCTCGACCCGGCCGGGTACGCATGCGATCCCGACGCTCGGCTATTATAGAGAGCGGTTCGGAATCTCGCCGGACGAGTTTCCCGGCTCGCGCGACTGCGACGCCAACACGATGGCGATCCCGCTTCACAACCGGATGAACGCCGAGGATTATGACTATGTCATCGAAACCCTCTGCGCGCTCTGAGCCGGCCCGATGTGCGGGATAGCGGGGCTGATCCACCTAAACGGGGCACCGGTGTCCCCCGTCGTGCTGCAGCGTATGACCGATGCTCTCGCCCATCGCGGACCCGACGGCGAGGGACAATGGATCGAAGGTAATGTGGGCCTCGGCCATCGCCGGCTCGCGATCATCGACCTGTCGCCCGCCGGCCACCAGCCCATGGCGAGCGCCGATCATCGCTATCTGCTGAGCTACAATGGCGAGGTGTACAATTTCCGCGAGCTCCGGGCGGAGCTGGAGGCGCTCGGCTATTGGTTCAGGTCGCGCTCCGACAGTGAAGTCGTGCTCTATGCGCTCGCCGAATGGGGCGTGGCGGCGCTCGAACGGTTCAACGGCATGTTTGCGCTGGCGCTGTGGGACCGCAAGGAGCGCCGGCTGCTGCTTGCCCGGGACCGTTACGGCATCAAGCCCCTCTACGTCTGGCAGCGGGGCCGCCATTTTGCCTTCGGATCGGAGCAGAAGGCGATCATGGCGCTGCCCGAATTCAATCCGGTGGTGGATCGTGGGGGTCTGTTCGAATATTTCACCTTCCAGAACATCTTCACCGACCGGACGCTGCTGCAGGGAGTGGAACTCCTTCCGCCCGGTCATCATGCCGTCCTCGATCTGGCAGCGGCCGAACCCGTGCTCAAGCGGACGCGCTACTGGGACTATGACTTTCGCGAACCCGAGGCTCCGGCCGACGACGAAGCCTATCGCGAGGAGCTCGACCGGCTGTTCCGCCAGGCGGTCTCGCGGCAGCTGGTCACCGACGTCGAGCTGGGCTCCTACCTCAGCGGCGGGATGGACTCGGGCTCGATCACCGCCGTCGCCGCGCAGTCCTTTCCCTATCTCAAGACCTTCACCTGCGGTTTCGACCTGAGCTCGGCCTCGGGAATCGAGCTCGCCTTCGACGAGCGCGTGAAGGCCGAGGCCATGTCCTACCATTTCAAGACCGAGCACTACGAGATGGTCCTGAAGGCGGGCGACATGGAGCGGGCGATGCAGCGCCTGAGCTGGCATCTGGAGGAGCCGCGCGTCGGGCAGAGCTACCCCAATTATTATGTCGCGCGGCTTGCTTCGAAGTTCGTCAAGGTCGTGCTGAGCGGTGCCGGCGGCGACGAGCTCTTCGGCGGCTATCCTTGGCGCTATTATCGCGCGGTCGTAAACGACAGCTTCGAGGCCTATGTCGACAAATATTATGGCTTCTGGCAGCGCATGCTGGCCGACGGGGAGCTGAAGGACCTCTTCGCTCCCGTCTGGGGCGAGGTCTCGGGCGTCTCCACGCGCGACATCTTCCGCGACGTGCTGAAAACCCATGACGAGGGGCTCGACAGCCCGGAAGGCTATATCAACCACTCGCTCTATTTCGAGGCGAAGACTTTCCTGCACGGCCTGCTCGTCGTCGAGGACAAGCTCAGCATGTCGCATGGGCTGGAAACGCGGGTGCCGTTCCTCGACAACGATCTCGTCGATTTCGCCATGCAGGTTCCGGTGCGGCTGAAGCTCAACAATCTCGCCGAGGTGGTGCGGCTCAACGAGAACGAAGCCGGCGACAAGCCGGCGCGCTATTTCACCAAGACGAAGGACGGCAAGCAGATCCTGCGCGACGTGATGGGCCGCTTCATCCCCGAAGAGGTCGCGCAGGCGGAGAAGCAGGGCTTCTCCGCACCCGATGCGAGCTGGTTCAAGGGCGAGAGCATTGACTTCGTGCGTGGCACGCTGCTGGACAGCAAGGCGCGCCTCTACGACTATCTCGACGCCGCGACCGTGCGCCGCCTTCTCGACGAGCATCTGAGCGGGACGAACAATCGGCGCCTGCTCATCTGGTCGCTGCTGAGCTTCGAGCAGTTCCTGCGGAACATGGATCATGCCTAGCCTGATCGAGGAGCTGAAGGCTTTCTGGCGCGAGCGGCGCCAGGAAATCGACGTCCGTTTCCGCCGGACGTTGCCGTTCGGCGACTATGTCGTGGATCGATGGGAGAAAGCGCGGGCGCTTGGCTTCGGCGAGGGCGCCTCCATCTATGATAGCGCCCTGGTGATCGGTGACGTCACGGTCGGCGAGCAGACCTGGATCGGCCCCGGCGTGGTGCTGGACGGATCGGGCGGGCTCGCCATCGGCGCCTATTGCTCGATATCGGCCGGCGTCCAGATCTACAGCCACGATTCTGTTGCCTGGGCGACATCGGGCGGCAAGGCGGAGATCGAGCGCGCGCCCACCCGGATCGGTAACCGCTGCTACATCGGCCCCAATACGGTCGTCGCGAAGGGCGTGACGATCGGCGACGGGAGCGTCGTCGGCGCGGGTAGCATCGTGCTTTCCGATCTGCCGGCGGGAAGCCGAGCCGCGGGCGCGCCGTGCCGGATCATCGGCGGCAGCGAGGAATGAACGGGAAGCCGAGCGGGGGGATGATGGACCAGGCCGTGCGGCAGAGCGCGGCTTATGGCACGGCGACGATCCTGTCGCGTGCCACCCTCGTGGTTGCGCTGCTGGTCCTGCCCTTCATCCTCACTCCGCGCGACTATGGCGCGCTCAGCATGATCGTGACCGTCACCGCACTGGTCGTTATCCTGATCCCGCTCGAAATCGCTCAGGCCGTGGCTCGCTTCTATGCGCCGGCTTCGGCGGCGGAGAAGAAGCGGATCGCAAGCACGGCCTGGACCTTCCTGCTGATGATGCTGGTCTTGTTCCTCGTGGCCGGCCAGGTCCTGGCCGCGCCGCTCTGCCGCCTTATCCTCGGCGATCTCGCCTTCCTCCCGGCCTTCCGCATCGCCCTGCCGCTGATGGCCCTGACCAGCCTGTTCTACTTCCTCCAGAATCAGTGCCGCTGGGAATTCCGCACCGCCGAATATGTGTTGATCAGCCTCGTGTTCAGTTTCTTCAGCCTTGCCTTGTCGCTGGCGCTGGGACTCGTGGTCGATCCGCCGCTGACCGGAGTCGTGCTCGGCCAGGGCCTGGGCGCGGCCATCGCGGTCGGCCTCGGCATTTTCGGTCTTCGCCGCAGCTTCGAGCTCAAGCTCGATCGCGAAAAGCTGTCGACCTTGCTGCAATTCTCGCTGCCGCTGGTGCCGGCGGGCATTGCCTTGTTCCTCAGCGTCCATGCGAGCCGGCTGATCCTCAACGGCTTGTCGAGCCTGGAGGATGTCGGCCTCTATACGCTGGCCGCGCAGATCGCCGGCATCGCCACGCTCGGCATCGTCGGCGTTCAGGGAGCGCTGACGCCCCTCGTCATGAAGCATCATCAGGACCCGCGCACGCCGGCTCAGCTGGCGCGCTTGTTCGAGCTCTTCTTCGGCTTCGCCGTCGTTGCATCCCTGGCGCTCGGCTTGTTTGCCCCCGAATTCATCCGTTATCTCGGCAATCCCGCTTATGCCGACGCCGGGCCGCTCGTCCTGCTGCTCGCGCCGGGCCTGCTGTTCGCGCAAATGTACGTCTTTGCGCCCGGCTTCGCGATCGCCAGGCGGACGATGCGACAGATGTGGGTCTCGGTCGCGAGCGCGGGGGTGGCCGTGGCCGCCAACTTCGCCTTCATCCAATTGTGGGGAATAACGGGCGCCGCTCTGGCTACCTTGCTTGCAGGGAGCGTCTTCCTCCTCCTCTGGTTCGTCTTCAGCCAGCCTCTCTACCGAATCCCCGTCCGCTGGGCGAACATCGCGCTCGGGGCGCTGGGCGGCGTGCTGATCGGCGCTGCGATCGCGAACCTGCCGGATCTCGGCCTGGCGCTGACGCTGGCCGCCAAGGCCGCCGCTCTGGGCCTCGCCGCTCTCCTGGTCGTGCTGATCGGCCTGGTGCCCTTCCGGACGAGCCTTGGCGCGCTCAGGAAGCTGGCGGTCGGGATCGTGCCCCGGCCCTCGTCGCGCCGCGCTTGAAGGGGCGATCATGACCGCGAAGCCCCGCCGGCTGCTCTATATCGACATGGCCTACACGATGGAGATCGTGCGCCGGAAGGGGCACCACCAATTCTTCGAGATGCGCCACAGCGGCGGCTATTTCGATCATGTCTGGGGCGTGCATCCGCTCGCCGATGCCGCCGGCAAGCGGAGCCGGCAAATCGAGACGATCCCGTTCACGGACCGTCAGACGATCATCGAAGGCGCGGCGGAGATGCTGCCGCTGCCGCGCCTCCTTCTCCCGCTGAACTTCATCGTCTCGCAGTGGAGACTGGTCCGGCGGCTCGAGCGCCTGATCGAGGCCGAGGACATCGACCTGATCTTCGCCACCGACGCTTATTATTCGGGGCTGCTCGGGCTCGTCCTCAAGCGTCTGACCGGGCGTCCCGAGATCGTCGCCGTCTTCGCGAACCAGGACGATCTCTATGCCGCGACCGGGGCACTCGCCATGCCGCGCCTGCTCCCGTTCCGCTTCCTCGAACAATGGATGGCCCGCCTCGTCTTGTCGCGTGCCGACCTGGTGATCGCGGGCAACCGCAACAATATGGGCTTCGCGAAGGCCAATGGCGCCCGCGGCGAAACGGCGATCATTCCGGTCGGCAAGAATATCGAGGCGGCGCATCTCGCGCCGCCGGCGGAGCGGGAGTCACCGGCGGCGCTGCTCCAGGCGCTCGGCGTGCCGCCGGGCGCCCCTAAGATGCTGTTCGTCGGGCGATTGCTCGCCCTCAAGCATCCGGACGAAGCGGTGCGCGCCATGGCCGGCGTGATCGCCGAGCGGCCGGATGCGGTCGGTCTCGTCGCCGGGAGCGGCCCGATGCAGGCCGAGTTGGAATCGCTGGCGCGCTCCCTCGGCGCCGAGGGACAGATCCATTTCCTCGGCCATATCGAGCAGGCCATGCTGGCCCGATTGACCCCCCATTGCATCACCTTGTCGCCGCTTACCGGCATGGCGCTGATCGAATGCGGTCTCGGCGGCTCGCCGATGGTCGCGTTCGACCGCGATTGGCAGGCCGAGTTTGTCGAGGACGGCGTCAACGGCTTCGTCGTCCCCTTCCTCGATTACGACGCCATGGCGCGCCGCGTGCTGGAGATCATCGCCGACCCAGCCTTGCGGGCCCGCATGTCCGCGGCGGCGCGCGAGCGGTCGCTGGAGTTCGCCGACAAGGATCGCATCTACGCGCGCGAGCATGCGCTCTACGATCGGCTGCTCGCCCGGTTCAGGCGATGAGGCTGCTGTTCGCCATCAAGTCCCTGGCTCTGGCGGGCGGCGGTGCGGAGCGGGTGGCGTCGGAAGTCGCCGGCATGCTGGCGCGGCGCGGCAACGCCGTGATGATGCTCACCTTCGATCGGCTTGGCTACCCACCCTTCTATCCGCTCGACCCGGCCATAGAGCGGATAGCGCTCGGCATTGGAGACGTTGCGCGGCGAACGGGAAAAGCCGAGGCGCTGCGGAGGATCGGCGCGATGCGTCGCGCAGCCCTCCGCGCGCGGCCGGACGTCGCCATCGGATTCATGCACAGCACGTATATTCCGCTTGGGATTTCGCTGCTGGGCACGGGGCTCCCGCTCGTCGCGAGCGAGCACATTTCCTACGATCATTACCGCGGGCGTCCGCTCCAGGCGGGGTTGCTACGTCTCGCGCCTTGGCTGGCGCAAACCATCACGGTCCTGTCGGAAGCCGTCCAGGCCGGTTTTCCCGCCGCTCTGCGCCGATCGATGACGGTTGTGCCGAACCCCGTGGCTCTCCCTGGTGCGCGCGCGGACGTCGCGGGCTCTGAGCGCGGCCCCAGGATTCTGCTCGCGGTGGGTCGCCTGGAGCCTCAGAAGGATCATGCCATCCTCGTCGAGGCTTTCGCGCGCATCGCCGGCGACTTTCCCGACTGGCGGCTTCGGATCGTCGGCGAAGGCGCCCTGCGCCCCGCGCTGGAGGCTCAGGTCCTTCGGCTGGGCCTGGAGGCGAAAGTGGAGCTGCCGGGCGCCGTCGCCGACATTGGCCGGGAATATGCGGCGGCGCAGCTCTTCGCCATGCCCTCGGCTTACGAAAGTTTCGGCCTCACCACGGCCGAGGCGCTCGGCCACGGCTTGCCGGTCGTGGGCTTCGCCGATTGTCCCGGCACGAACGAGTTGGTTCGCGGCGGCGTCAACGGCTTGCTGGCGGCGGGGCAGGACCGGACGACGGCCCTCGCAGAGGCATTGTCGCGGTTGATGGCCTCGCCCCGGCTCCGGCAAGAGCTCGGTGCCCGCGGCCCCGCTTCGCTCGAACCCTTTGCCCCGGAGAAGATCGCCGATCTATGGGAAGCGCTGCTGAGCCGGATCGCCGCGGGCGACCGTCGAGGGCGAGGCGGATGAACGGAGCAGGGATGCCATATTCCGACGATCAGCGGCAGATCGAGCGCAATGTCAGGATCCACGACCGCGTGGCCGCCGATTATGAGAAGATGCACGATGAGATATTCAATCCTGTCGAGCAGGACCGGTTGCGCCGCGCCCTCGCCCGAGCCAAGGAGGCGCTGCGCACCGGCGCGGAGCGGCCGCGCGCGCTCGACTTCGGCTGCGGCTCGGGCAATCTGACACGCCACCTGCTCGCGCTCGGCTTCGAGGTCGTCGCCGCCGACATCTCGCCCGCCTTTCTCGCGCTGATCGAGCGCCGCCATGCCGGACAGCCCGTCGAGACGCATCTGATGGACGGCAGGAGCCTCGCATCCCTCGCAGACAGCGCCTTTGATTTCGCAGCCACTTATTCCGTGATGCACCATGTTCCGGACTATCTCGGCGCTGCGACGGAGATGGGCCGCATCGTCCGCCCGGGCGGGATCGTCTATATCGACCACGAGCATAGCCCGTCTTACTGGGGCGCGGATCCCGCCTATCGTGATTTCCTGCGCCGGGCCTCCCGCTTCGACTGGCGCAAATTCCTGGTGCCGCACAATTATTACGGCAAGTTCCGGCGCATGTTCGTCGATCCGCATTATTCCAATGAAGGCGACATTCACGTGTGGCCCGACGACCATATCGAATGGGACGAGATCGAAGGCGTGCTCCGCGGCGAAGGCTTCGATACCCTGTTTGCCGAGGATTACCTGGTCTTCCGCGGCCGCTACCGGCCTGAAGTCTATGAGGAATATCGAACGCGCTGCACCGACATGCGCGTCCTCGCCATGCGAAAGGCCGGCTGAGCGATGTGCGGGATCGCCGGCCTCGTCTCGCCTGATGCGGCCGACGACAGCCTGCTGCGGCTGATGGCTGGGCGGCTCGCGCATCGCGGCCCCGACGACCGAGGCATCTGGTCCGACCCGGAATTGGGTATCGGCTTCGCGCACCGCCGGCTTGCCATCGTCGATCTGTCGCCGGCAGGCCACCAGCCGATGGAGTCGCTCGACGGCCGGTGGGTCCTCACGTTCAACGGCGAGATCTACAATCATTCCGAGCTGCGTGCCGAGCTCGTGCGAGGCGGACATACCGGCGCGTTTCGCGGCCAATCCGATACCGAGAGCCTGCTGGAGGGGATCGCCCGCTGGGGGCTCGAGGCGACGCTCGCGCGCTGCGCCGGCATGTTCGCCCTTGCGCTGTGGGACCGGCGCGAGCGCCGGCTGTTCCTCGTCCGCGACCGCTTCGGGGAGAAGCCCTTATATTATGGCTGGGTCGGCGGCCGCTTCGCCTTCGCGTCCGAACTCAAGGCGCTGACCTGGCTCCCCGGCTTCAACAATGCGGTCAGCCGCCGGGCGGTCGGGCAGTTCGCGCGACTCGGCTACATTCCCGCGCCGCATTCCATCTACGAGCATATCTACAAGCTCGAGCCAGGCTGCCTCCTTTCCGCGACTTCCGAAGCGCTCCGGGCGCCGATGGACGCTCCGCCCGCGGCGGGCGACTCCATGCTTCGGCGCTGGTGGAGCTATCGCGACATCGTCGCGCAGGGTGTTCGCGAGCCGATCGATGACGAGGTGGAGGCGCTCGAGCGGCTCGAGGCGGCGCTGCACGATTCGATCCGGGGTCAGGCGATGGCTGACGTGCCCGTCGGCGCCTTTCTGTCGGGCGGGGTGGATTCCTCGACCGTGGTGGCTCTCTATCGCGAGCATTCGCCGGTCCGCACCTTCACGATCGGATTCGAGGGTGCCGCCTTCGACGAAGCGCCTTACGCCCGTGCCGTCGCGGCCCATCTCGGGACCGAGCATCACGAGGCCTATGTGACGGCCGCCGAGGCGCGGGAGGTCATTCCGATGCTGCCCGGAATCTATGACGAGCCGTTCGCCGACTCGTCCCAGATCCCCACATATCTGATCTGCCGCCACGCCCGAGAGAGCGTGAAGGTGGCGCTTTCCGGCGACGGCGGCGACGAGCTCTTCGGCGGCTACAACCGCTATCTGGCGGCGCCGCGCCTCTGGCAGCGCCTGAACCGGCTGCCGGCGTCGGTCCGGGCTGCCGCCGGCGCATCGCTCGGCAGCGTTCCGGCCGGTGCGTGGAACATGGCCGCAGACCTGGCCGGCCGGCGAAGCCGCCAACCCCATTTCGGCGCCAAGATACGCAAGACCTTGCGCGCGATGGGCCGAGCGCGAGGAATCGACGAACTGCATGAAAGTTTCGTCGACGAATGGCATGGCGAGGAATCGCCGGTCCGCGGCAGCGGTCTCGAAAATGCCTTCGGCCCAGTTGATCTCGGTCGCGCGCCGGATACGGTGCGGATGATGTATCGCGACGCCGTCACCTACCTTCCGGGCGACATATTGGCCAAGCTCGACCGTGCGGCGATGGCGGTGAGCCTCGAGACGCGCCTGCCCTTGCTAGATCACCGTGTAGCTGCGGTCGCCGCGCAGGTTCCGCTCGGGATGAAGATCGGCGGAGGGGTGGGCAAGCAGCCGCTTCGCAAGCTGCTTTTTCGCCATGTACCCCCCTCGCTGATCGAACGTCCCAAGACCGGCTTCGCCGTGCCGGTCGGCGAATGGCTGAGGGGGCCATTGCGCTCCTGGGCGGAGGAACTGCTCGACGAGAAAAGGCTGCGCGAAGGCGGCTGGTTCGACCCGGCGCCGGTGCTGGCCCGCTGGCAGGCACATCTCGCCCGCCGCGACGACTGGACCGCTTCGCTGTGGTTCGTCCTCATGTTCCAGGCATGGGCGGCGAATTGATCGGCCGCAGCCGGGGGTGACAGCCGGCGGACGATCCCTATTCTCCTGCGCATGACCCTGAACCGACGCGAATGGCTCGCCGGCGCTTCTGCCGGCGTGGCCGGGCTGCTCCTTCCCGCCGGCTGCGCCGAGGCCGGGCACCAGGTGACAGAGCCCCCCGATCCGCTAGCCCCCGGCTCGGTCGCCACGCCGCCGCCTTCGGCCGGCGCGGTGACCCCGGAGCAGTTCGGCGCGCGCGGCGACGGGATCGCCGACGACAGCGAGGCCTTTGCCGCTTTGGCGGCGCATGTGAATGCGCGAGGCGGCGGCGAAGTTGTGCTTCGCCGGGCCACATATCGGGTGGGGCGGCAGGGAGGCTACGAGCGTCGGACGCGCTACGCCTTCGAGCCGGCGCCCTTGCTCGAATTTTCCGGCTGCACCCGTCCGCTGACGATCCGGGGCAATGGCGCCGTGATTCGGTGCGCCGCGGGGTTGCGCTACGGAACGTTCGACCGTCGCACCGGCGAACCGCTCTTCCACCCCATGCCGCATCGCGGCTGGGACCAGCTCGCCGCGCCCTATCGCTGGATGATCAAGGTAGAAGGCTGTACGGCGCCGATCGAGATCAGCGATCTCGAGCTGGACGGGAATCTCGCCGCGCTCGAGGTCGGCGGCGGCCATGGCGATACCGGCCACCAGATCCCCGCCACCGGTATCGGCCTGTACGACAATCGGGGCGGGGAAGTCCTCCGGCGGATCCACACCCACCATCATGCCCTCGATGGGCTGCTGATCGACGGCCCCGACTGGGACGGGTCGGAGGGGCCCGTGCGGCTGATCGAGGACGTGCGTTCCGAGCATAATGGCCGTCAGGGGTGCAGCGTCACTGGGGGCGGCGGCTATGAATTCCGGCGCTGCCATTTTTCCCACACCGGTCGTGCCGGCATCTCGAGCGCTCCCGGCGCTGGCGTCGACATCGAGGCCGAGGCCGGCAAGCGCGTCGGCGGCCTGCTCTTCCGGGACTGCGTCTTTGCCGACAATGTGGGGCAGGGGATGGTGGCCGACAGCGGACCGAGCGAAGGCGCCCGTTTCGTCGCCTGCACGTTCGTCGGCACGACCAATTGGTCGGTCTGGCCGAACAAGCCCGGCATCGTCTTCCAAGGCAGCAATTTCGTCGGTCCGGTCGTGCGCTGCTTCGGCGATCGGGAGCGTCCGCAGCGGGCGACGCGATTCCTGGCCTGCACCTTCCGCGACGATCCGCGGCTCAGCCCGACCGGTAAGGTCTATGGCGGCGAGAATCCCGACCGCCCGATCACGGACCTTCCCGACAATCCGAACGTGCGCTTTTCCGACTGCGATTTTCGCCTCACCCATCGGGCGGTCCTGCCCTGGACGACCAATGCCGTCATTTTCGAGGACTGCACGATGTCGCAGCGCGCTTCCGAACAAAGCTATCCGCGCGGCACCTTCGTGGGCCGCAACCGGATCGACGGCAATGCCGTGCTGACCGGCGCGGTCGTGCGTGGCGATCTTGTGCTGAACGGACATCTTGTGCCGCCAGGACGCGTGGGCTGAAAGGTCCTCATCCGGCTTCGATCTCGACCGGCCCGGAGAACAGGAAGCTCGGACGGATCAGGCCGCCTATGCCGATCTCGTTGACCGAATCCTCGCGCGAGATTTCGACGACCAGGCGATTCTCGCCCTCGCGGTCGATCGTTTCGCTGAGATCGAAGCGCGCGGGGCGCGAAAATTGCCGGCCGCTCGCGCCGACCGGGATGCCGTTGAGCCAGACCCGGGCCGCATCGTCGAACCCGCCCAGAAAGAGGCCGATCGGTTCGCCCGGAGCGACATCGTCCAGGCGGAACGAATGCTCGTACCAGACCGATGCGACCGGCTGCAGCCCCTGGGCCGCCCAGGTGGCCGAATAGGTCCGCGTCGCGGCGCCTTCGCCTTCGGGCAGCCCGCGAGGGAAGCCGCGCGCCTCGCCCCGCCGCTCGGGATCGCGGACGGTCGCGAGGGCATCGGGGATACGCGCGAGCAGCCGCCGCTCGCCGGAAGCGAAGGCGGGCGCCTGTTCGGCGAAGGGGCCGATGAATCGCTCCAGATGCTGCGGCGCTTCCTTGGCGACCAGGTCGGGATTGAGCGCATAGGCCTCGCGCCAATGAGCATGCAGCGCCCGATAATGACCGAGCGCCACCTCGAAATCGAAGCGCTGCGTGGCTTCGAAGTAAGCGAGATAGAGGTCGAGTGCGCGTAGCCCGATGCGGACATAGCCGATCCGGATCTTCTCCTCGTCCAGCTCCGCCGCACGTTCCGCGGCGGCGAGGTCGGCTTGCGCAGCATCGACGAAGGCCCGATCGTAGATCAGGGGAAAGCTGTGGTAGGATCCGGCTTCCTGGTTGGCGGCATGCTGGCGATCGATCAGACGCCGCCAATAGGCCTCCATCCGGTCGGCCCCCGCGCCATAGGCCATTCGGCAATAACGGGTGACCAGCGCCCGCCAATCCTGGCGGGGATTCCAGGCGAGCTTCGCATAGATCCAATCGCTCAGGGCGTAGACGCTCCAGGCCTTCGTCGCCTCGACGTTCAGTCCCTCGATCCCCAGCTCGGCATAATAGGGAAGCTCCTCTCCCCAGATCCGCGCCTTGCAGTAGGGCAGCAGGTTGTCGGCCAGATTCCAGCTGTAGCCGCGGAAGACCATCTTGTTCCCCTGGCGCCGCGCCAGCTCCCCCCAGCGGTCGAGCGAAGCCTTGTAGGTGCGCTGCGTTTCGGACCTGCCGTCGAGCAGCGAGTGGAATCGCGAATAGCCGATCGGCGCGAAGGTCGGCACCAGCCGCGGGTGCGGCGTGTAGCGCTCGGGAAAGGTCCCATGAACCGAGTAGGAATAGAAGCCGACATGGACGTTCGGATATTCCTCGCCCAGCCGTTCGAGAATGGTGTTGCCGAGCAGGACGACCAGGTCGGTGACGTCGGGCTCACCAGAGACGGGGTCGACGCGCCCGCTATTGGCGGCGACGCTCTCCGGCGATCGGGAGAAGCCGAGCCCGTCCGAAGGTCCGATCGGGAAGCCGACCGCATGGTCGTTCGCCCAGCCTTGGCGCCGGAACTCAGCCTTGATATCCTCCACCATCAGCTCGATCACGCGGGGATGGGTGGTCTCGAGCTGCGGGCCACGCCGCTCGAGCCGGCCCTGGCGGTCGGACCGAAGGGCGTACATTGTCGGATCCGCATCAAAAGCCGCCCGATGCCTCCTGATGAACTTGCCCCAAAAGTGGCCGGCGGTCTCGCGCGCAGGTGTCATCTTGTTCCCGCCCCGCTGCCGACGGAGCCACTGGTCCAGCCGTTTTCTGTCCCGCCGCGTAACGATCCGTCGCCCTCCGCCGTACCAAAGGTTACGGAACCGAAAGGCGGGTGCTTCCTCGATGTTGAGCTGCGGGATCGGCACGCTCGCCCTTTTCGGTATGATCTCGCCGATCCGGCCCGGCATCACCCACTCGCAGCCGAGTTCCTCCAGTACTCGGTATGCGCCGAACGCGGCGCCGAGGCTGCTTTCGCCGCCGATCAACAGGACGCTTTCGCGGCTAACGATCCGGAAGCCCTCGCGCGTTGGCGTGGCCCGGACAGGTCGCGCTCCGAGCTCATTGGCGAGCCGTCCTAACACGATCGCTGGCGCGACCACCTCTTCCGGTGCGCCGGTTTCGATCACCTCGAGTTGCGCGCCGGTCATCGCGGAAAGATGGTAGTTAAGCTCCGAAGCCGCCGACGCTTCGTCCGGTTCAGGTCCCACCATCAGATAAATTCGTCCCTTCGGGCTGCCGTCCTCGACAAGCAGCTGCCGACCGTCATTTCGCAATGAGACGACGGCCGCCGCCGTTGCGGCCGCGCGAATCCTTGCCGAAGTTACTGCAATAGCTGCTATTTGGGCGACGAACCCGCGGCGGGAGATGGGGAAGGGGCGAAGACTTGGCACCAAGCGGCTCTAGCATCGGATGGGGTCGTTGCGGAATCGCTCGATCCGGTCGCGTGGCGACCGCATCCCACCGCGTGCCGATAAGTTAGCAATCTGAAATGAGAATCGCGCCATTGCCCGGGCGCATGGCGACGTTTATCGGGGCCCTATGCATTGGTACGAGTTCAAGGAATATCTGTCCAAGATCACGGATCTGGACCAAGATGCGCTGCACGTTTATGCGGCCGTGCTGCTGCACATAGCGGCCGCAGGCCTGCTTCGGCGGACGCTTGCAAGTATTATTCCTTGGCTCGCCGTTCTTGCCGTGCTCGTCCTCAACGAATGGAGCGACCTGCGCGAGCCGGGCGGGCCGATCGAAGAGTGGCAGGTGATCGGCGGGTTGAAGGATATCTGGAACACGATGGCAATTCCGACGATCCTGCTGCTGCTCGGGCGCTATTCTCCTTGGCTGGTGACTGATCGGGGGAACTATCCGAGTCCGGAAGGCTCGCGGTCCAGGTGATAATCGAGGCAGGCGGGATTCCGGGCATGCGCAACACCGACTTGCACGGCGGAGCCTACGCGCAGAAACCGCTGCGCCTCACCCATCTCGAGCGACTCGAGGCGGAGAGCATTCACATCATCCGCGAGGTAGTCGCGGAAACTGAGCGGCCGGTCATGCTCTATTCCATCGGCAAGGACAGCTCGGTCATGCTGCACCTGGCCCGCAAGGCCTTCTATCCCGCGCCGCCGCCCTTCCCACTGCTCCATGTCGACACGACCTGGAAGTTCCGAGCGATGTACGAGATGCGCGACCGGATGGCGGCCGAGTCGGGGATGGAACTGATCGTCTACCGCAATCCCGAAGCGGAGCGGCTCGGAATTAATCCGTTCGACCATGGATCGCGGCACACCGACCTGTGGAAGACCGAGGGGCTGAAGCAAGCGCTCGACCTTCACCAGTTCGACGCGGCGTTCGGGGGCGCCCGCCGCGACGAGGAGAAGAGTCGGGCCAAGGAGCGGATCTTCAGCTTCCGTTCGGCGAACCACCGCTGGGATCCCAAGAGCCAGCGCCCGGAGCTCTGGCGGCTCTACAACGCCCGCAAGAGTCCGGGCGAGACGATCCGGGTCTTTCCTTTGTCCAACTGGACGGAGCTCGACGTGTGGCAATATATCCACCGCGAGGACATTCCCATCGTGCCGCTCTATTTCTCGGCGCCCCGACCAACGGTCGAGCGGGACGGACTTATCCTGATGGTCGACGACGAACGCTTTCCGCTACGTCCGGGCGAACAGCCGGTCGAGCGTTCCATCCGGTTCCGGACGCTCGGTTGCTATCCGCTCACCGGCGCGGTCGAGAGCGAGGCGGCAACCCTGCCGGACATCATTCGCGAGATGCTCCTCGCTACCACATCGGAGCGGCAGGGGCGGGCGATCGATCATGATCAGTCGGCGAGCATGGAGAGGAAGAAGCAGGAGGGGTATTTCTGATGACCCTTCAGGTCTACGGCTCCTCCGACCTGATCGAGCAGGATATCGGCCGCTACCTCGACCAGCATCAGAAGAAGGATCTTCTGCGTCTGATCACCTGCGGCAGCGTCGACGACGGCAAGTCGACCCTGATCGGACGGCTGCTCTACGACTCGAAGATGATCTTCGAGGACCAGCTTGCGGCGCTCGAGGCCGATTCGCGCCGCCACGGCACCCAGGGCCAGGAGATCGACTTCGCGCTCCTGGTCGACGGGCTCGCCGCTGAGCGCGAGCAGGGCATCACCATCGACGTCGCCTACCGCTTCTTCGCGACCGACCGGCGCAAGTTCATCGTCGCGGACACGCCGGGTCACGAGCAATATACGCGCAACATGGTGACCGGCGCCTCCATGGCCGACCTTGCAATCATCCTGGTAGATGCGCGAAAGGGCATCCTCACCCAGACGCGCCGCCACTCCTACCTCGTCCACCTGTTGGGTATCAGGGAGGTCGTGCTTGCGGTGAACAAGATGGACCTGGTTGGCTATAACCAAGCCCGCTTCGACGAGATCGTCGCCGATTATCGCGCCTTCGCCGATCAGCTCGGCATCGGCCGGTTCGCCGCCATTCCGATTTCCGGCCTGAAGGGCGACAATATCACGGCGCGCTCGCCGACCATGGCCTGGTACGAGGGCCCGGCGCTGCTGCGTCACCTGGAAGATGCGCCGCTCGACGACCAGGCCCTTCAGCACGCGCCGTTCCGCATGCCTGTCCAGCTCGTCAACCGGCCCAATCACGAATTTCGCGGCTATTGCGGCCTCGTCGCGGGCGGGACGGTTCGGCCGGGCGATGCCGTGCGGATCCTGCCGTCCGGCCGGACCTCGACGATCAGCCGGATCGTCACCTTCGACGGCGACCGGTCCGGGGCCGTCGCCGGTCAGTCCGTGACGCTTCTCCTTGCGGACGAGCTCGACGTATCGCGCGGCGACATCATCACTGCCGCGGAAAGTCCGCTGGAAGTGTCCGACCAGTTCGAGGCCATGCTGGTGTGGATGGACGAGGAGCCGATGCTCCCGGGCCGATCCTATTGGTTGAAGATCGGCAGCGCGTCGGTCGCCGCTTCCGTCACCGACATCAAGCATCAGATCAACGTCAACACGCTCGAGGAGATGCCGGCAAAGTCGCTCGAGCTCAACGGAATTGCCGAGATCAAGCTTGCGTTGAACTGGCCGGTTCCGTTTGCCCCGTTCGTCGAGAATCGCGATCTGGGCGGCTTCATCCTGATCGACCGGCTGACCAACGCCACCGTTGGCGCCGGCATGATCCGCTTCGCGCTGCGGCGCGCGCAGAACATCCACTGGCAGCATCTCGAGGTGACGCGCGAGGCGCATGCCGCCCTCAAGGGCCAGAAGCCGCGGGTGGTGTGGTTCACCGGCCTATCCGGCGCCGGCAAGTCGACTATCGCCAATCTGGTGGAAAAGAGGCTGCACGCGATGGGCCGCCACACCTTCCTGCTAGACGGCGACAATATCCGGCACGGGCTCAACAGGGATCTCGGCTTCACCGACGCCGACCGGGTGGAGAATGTGCGCCGCATCGGCGAGGTCGCGAAGCTGATGGCCGATGCCGGCCTCATCGTGCTGTGCGCCTTCATCTCGCCGTTCCGCGCCGAGCGGCGGATGGTCCGCGACATGATGGCGCAAGGCGAGTTCTTCGAGATCTTCGTCGACGCGCCGCTCTCGGTGGCCGAGGCACGCGATGCCAAGGGCCTCTACGCCAAGGCCCGCCGCGGGGAGCTTCCCAACTTCACCGGCATCGACAGCCCCTACGAATCGCCCGAGCAGCCCGAAATCCGGATCGACACGACAGCTCTCACTGCCGACGAGGCGGCCGAGCGGATCGTTCGTAACCTGCTGTGACGGACGCTGCGAACGCGGTCGGCCGCCAATTGTTGGAGCTGCGGAAGAAAGGTGGCGCGGAGTGGTGCCGTACTATCGGCAAGCTCGGCGACCGCATTGCGATCGGCATCATCATCGATCTGTTGCCCGACGGTATCCTCGCTGAGGAAGGGGCGGACGATAGCTTGCCTTCTTCGAAGGTGCGCGTGTGGATTGTCAATCCCCTCGACAGCCCAAGGGAATTTGCTGAAGGACCTCACGACCGGGTCGTGCATATCGCACTTGCCGCCAACAGAGCGGTGGCAGTCGGCGCCCTCGCTTTTCTCATGCAGGATCTCGATTTAGGGTTCGACCGGACGGGCGATGCCTCGCAGCGCCAAAGTGGACTCCGGCTCCTAATTAGCCGTACCGCTCGGCTTTCGACGCGGCTCGAATCGCGGAATTGCTCACCTTTGAGACGGTCTCGATGGCCCCGCCCGGCGTCAAGGTCTTCGCCGTCGCGGTCGGTCGGGCGAACAGCTGTGTCCACGGCGGCGGGCAGTACGAGTGGGACAGGCGCGTTCCGGTTGCCGTCGCAATGCCGCACAGATTGGTCGCGACGCGGCTGGACGACGACCAGCTCGAATACCATCGATCCGATTCTCGTTTTCGGACTTGCTCGTGTGCGCGCCGTCGCTGCTGGTGAAGGTCCACCGCACGTTCTGACGCGTACGGGCGAGCACCCGCGAGATCATGCCAATGTCTTCACACATCCCCCGGAAAGGAAGTGAAGTGCTGCCGAACCTGATCGTGATTGGGGCCATGAAGGCGGGGACGACCAGCCTTCACCAATACCTGAGCCTCCATCCCGAGATATGCATGTCGGATCCCAAGGAGACAGACTTCTTCGTCGAAACTGGAAACTGGCAAAGAGGCCTCGCCTGGTACCAGTCGAGCTTCGCGCGCCCGGCCGCGATATGGGGCGATGCCTCTCCCAACTACACCGCCTATCCGCACCTGAAGGGGGTTCCGGAGCGGATGCATTCGGTCGTCCCGGACGCGAAGCTGATCTACGTCGTCCGCGATCCGATCGCCCGGATGGTCTCGAACTATCTCCACAACGTCCATGGCGGCAGGGAAGAAAGGCCCATTGCAGAAGCGCTGCTCGACCCGTCCTCCCGCTATTTAAATCGGAGCCGCTATTATCTCCAGGTTCGGCAGTTCCTCGACTATTACGACCAATCCCGGATTATGATTGTGTCGAGCGAAGAGCTGTCTGCCGATCGGGTCAAGGTGCTTCGCGAGGTCTTCGCATTTCTCGGCGTTGACGACACCTTCCGATCAGATGAGTTTCATGGAGTCAGCGGCGCGTCGGCCGAACACAAGCGGCAGCTGACACTCATGGGTCGCCTGTCGAGGGGGCTCGCTCGGGCGGTCGAGCCGATCATGCCATCGCGAAATGAAGCTTGGAGCGAATTGAAGCAAAGTGCTCGGCTGCTGCTCTCTCGCGAACGGGCACGCCCGATGCTCAAGGATGATGCGCGTGAACGGATTGCGGACCTGCTCGCCGAAGACGTGGCCCAATTCCGAAGTTGGTCGCGCGTCGATTTCAATAATTGGTCGATCTAGCAACGACGCGCTGTCGGCGTCGGACCCCAACGTTCACTGCGAGGCTCCTCCGCGCGATGTCCGCCCGTTCGCGCGCGATGTACCGCCCCCATTCATGGCAACTGGAATAGGATCTAACGGCCGTCCCGACGCTGGATCGAGGCTGCGTTGGGGGAAGGCATTTCAGTGACGCTGGCCGATTACAGCGGACAGCGGCCACTACCCCATCGACAGCACCGCGGTCCGCGCTCATATTTCGGCAGCGGGCGGAAAAGGGGGACTCATCGACCAGTTCTTGGCCGCGCGCGGGGCGGGTTCACCAGTAAGCTTCACTGCCTGGCCGCGCTGCCCTCCGACGACCGCTTGCCTTCCACCTGACGAGTGGTGAAACCGCTGATTACAAGGCATACGATGCGCTGATGGGCCTGCTCGAACGTGCTACCAAGGCTCTGCTCGCGGACAAAGGCTATGGTGCCACCTCGGTCCGTCCCGACCTTGCTGATAGGAACATCAAATCCGTCATTCCGGCGCGCCTAAATCGCCGTGTGAAGTTCGAACTCGTGGTGCGCCCTACAAGCAGGGTAACCGCATCGGGCGTATGTTAGGCCGTTTGAAGATCAACCGTTCCATCGCTACCTGCAATGTTCAGCTAGCCGACAGCTTCCCAAGCACGGTCGATTTCGCCACAGCAAGATACTGGCGCAAATCTGGTGGTGCCTTAAGTCAGGAGGATGACTTGGGAGGCATGCCCAACATCGACCAGTACGAATGCTCGCCAGCTGTTCTGCATCAATAAAGAGAACTAATCTTCGCGGATGCGGGCTAGACGCCGATGAGTTGCGAGATTGATTAGCGCTTTAGATAGAACCAGCGCTTCGGACTCCGGCCCGATGGGCCGACCCGAAAGCAGCCATAGCAGCCCAGACGTGACGATATAGCTCACCGTGCCAACTACAATCGAGAATAAGATAAGCAAGGCCAGGCCTGCGTTGCCCCCTCCGGTTGGAAATGCCCATTGCACAATTAGAACAGCCCCGATCATAACTGCGCCTGCAGCAAGACACCGGATATTCGCCCGCAATTGAGCCGCGACAGTGAGTCCGGTCATTCGGTAGATCAGTTGCATATTTATGAGAATAGTTATCGCGCCCACAGCTGTGCGTGCGTAGATTAGGCCCACAAATCCCCAATAATACATTCCCAAAAGTATCAGCGGGACCCGGAGCACGAACTGCAGCAATGCCCGCCTGAACAGGGTGGCAGTGATGCCTTGCGCCATGGCAACAGACGCCGCCAATGACCCGAGGGTCCCGAAGGCATAGATGGCGCCAATCGCCTGCACGATGATAATGGCCGGAGCCCACGCTTCCCCCATCGCTAAGCGGACAAGCGGATCGGCGATCAGGGCTGTGCCGAGGCCCGCCGGCAACGCCACGGCCGTCACGAGAGCTTGGGCACGCTGATAGGCATTGCGCAAGGAACCCGGGTCGCCCGAAAGTAGAGAAAAGGCTGGAAAAAGTGTCTGAGTCAATGGTTTCACCGCCTCTCGGGTCGCGACAGTCGCCAGGCTGCTTCCGACGGTATAGAAGCCCAGAGAGGCGCGCCCGAGGACTCCGCCAACGAGCATGTGATCGAACCGATAGTTGAGCGTGTCGACGACCTGGCTCAGCGTAAGCCACATAGAAAATGACCAAAGCTCCCGCCCGTGTTTCCAGCTGAACCGCGGACGAAAGGGAAACAGGCTGTACGAAAGCACTGTGCTCGTAAGTTGGCCGGCGATCGTGCCGATTACGAGCGCCCAATAGGTTTGATATGAAACTGCAATACTAACGGAGACGACGGCGAAAACAAAGTTATTCGCCACACTCAATACAAATACCTGCCAGAACACTAGCTCCTTCTGCATCTTGATCAGCCGTGGGTTGGTGAAGCCGTTCAAGATCACGCTAGCCGAGAGCGCATACATCACATCGTCGAGTCGCGGTTCCGAATAGAGAATTGCGAGCGGCCATGCGGCTACGCAGAATATGCAAGCTAAAACGAATCCTCTGATTATTCCAAGTGTCCAAGCCGTATGATAATGGTCATCAGCGGGGCTCTTGTGATGTATCAGTGCCGAGGCCATCGAAAGGTTCGTGAGCGAGTTAAGTATAGCCAAGCTAGTCGAGGCCAACGCAACTAGTCCGAAATCCTCCGGCACGAGCAGCCGGGCCAAGACAAATGTGCTCAGGACCGTGAGCAGATTGCTGAGCCCCCTGCCGCCACTAATCCAAAGGCTACCCTTTGCAAGCCTGCTTCTAATGCTCGTCAAAATACGCACCCCAAACGCCGCAATGGCTGCATTGAGATCGCTGCAGCCATTGCGATTGGCTGCAGTCGCAGCCTGTGTCAGGTCCGTCCGTCGCCAAGGTCGGGCTTACCTGAACGGGCCGATCGGCGCCTCATCTGCCAAACCTAATCGCTGGCAAACGATTATGATGAACCACGCCATCTCGGGAGCATTCAGGCGGCTTGTCGTTCGAAGACGTAGAAATCGGCAAAACTCGTGTTTACCGGATCGGCCGGATCGAAGGGGTGCCGATTCTTCACGTGCTGCACGACCTTGAATTCTGGGCGCTTCTCCTCAACCCAGGCTGTAAAGTTGCGGTGCCGTACGTGAGGCACGCGGGACGGTTCTTCGACGTTGCTCGAGTAGATAATCACAGATCGTGTCGACGCATCGAACAACCTGTGCATATACGCTTCGAAAACCTCGTCCTCGACCAAATGATATACTACATCCAGAGAAAGGACGAGGTCAGCAGTTAAATCATCTGGAACTTCATCTATGTGCATAAATCGCAAATCAGGACGATTGCTAAACTTTCTCCGGCAGATATTAACGGCAACATGAGATACGTCGACGCCTACGTAAGCAGGATACTCAGCAAGAGCGACCTGCGCTCCGTCGCCAGATCCAAATTCCAACACCGATCGGACCTCGTGCAATTTCACGAAGTTGTTGAGGAAATCGGCCTTGAAGCGGGCAAGACGGTTATATGAGCCCGCCCCCGAATTTCCGCCGCTATCATAGCGTTGCTCCCAGTAGCGGTCGGAAGACGTAAACTCAATCCTCGGCGTCTTCGATCCACCTGAATTCCGATGTCTGGGTGCTCGAAAACGAGCCAATATCCTGCTTGCGATTCCGCGAGGCATCCGCATTCCTTTGTCGAGTGCGGATCAGATATCGTTAGGGGCTCGGTATCGCAATGGTCCAAGTGCGGGGTCCAGCCCAATGGGAGCGGCGATCGCATTCCCGGCTGGCGGTGTGGCTTCGCGCGGACCATCATCGGCGATCATCAGGGGTAAAACCTCAGCCTACGGTGATTGCCGACGACCAACAACCCGATGGCCCTCATAGTGTTGCCTCGGATGAGTGCTGATGCCTGGTCTCTCTGTTTCGTGCTCGCCTTTGTCGCAGAGCGGGTGATGCGACTGAAGGCCGGCTCCTGCCGTGCTGATATTGCCGAGAAGAACTCGGAGCGCCTGGTGCAGCGCGCTAGCGCGATTCGGAGACCCGCGCCGCCGGCACGGTCGCGTTCAGGAGATTAGAAAGGATAGCGGACCGGCCAAGCTGCACGGCCACAAGAGAATCTATCCTCCCCTCCGAACTTCAAGGGGAATCCAACACGATGGGTTGAGCCCGCGCCTGCTGCTGCTATAAGCTCGCCCGGACATATCTGAGGACGGACTCAAGCTCGCGCTCCTCTCTCAAGAAATGCAACCGAGGCGGTGGCCGGCTAGTCGGAGTTAGGAGAATGATGCTCGCGTCCATCGGTCAATTGCCTATCATCGGCCCCACTACACGTGCTTTCCGTCGCACCCTGCGCGGCCCAGCTCACATGGTCCTGAATCGGAGTTCTACCGCAAGGGAACTCCGGAGGCACCTTCCCGTGGCGCGGCAACTCGCCCGGGCGGGACGCTTCATGGATGCGGCGCGGTGGGCTATACTTACGGCCAGGGGGAAAAAGGAGCAGCTTCGGATGAAGCTGCACGGACGATGGATCATCGTTCGTACCTGCTCTCCGGATGCGCGTGTCGCTTTGAGCTGCTTTGGAGGAGAGTTCGACGAACTTTTACGAGCCGTGCCCAGGTTGCGCCATGGGCTCATCATCGACGGAGGCGGCTACATTGGTACGGCCGCAATTGTCTTCGCGGAGGCCTTTCCAGAAGCGACCATCGTGACGCTCGAGCCCAGCCAAGGAAACTACGAGGTGCTGAAGATGAATGTCTCCAGTTATCCGAATATCCGCCCGATGATGAAAGCGTTAACGCCCAGATCGGGTCAGCGGACACTTCGCAACCGGGGGACGGGGGAGTGGGGCTTCACTATCGTGGATAACCCACGCGACAATACCGAAAGTCAGCCTATAGAATCTGTGGACTGCATCACGATCGAAGAGATTATGGGGCAGCTTTCTAAGGTGGGTGTGGACATCCTCAAACTGGATATTGAAGGTGGTGAGCATTCCGTTCTCGGGGAGAACAATGATTGGATCGGACGGACTGGTGCAATCTGCATCGAGCTTCACGATCGGATCGTAGATGGATGTACCAGTGTCTATCAGCGCGTGACTGAGGGAAGAGAGAACAGCAAGATGGCAGGCGAGAAATTCCTGTCCATTTCAGGCGCTCTGTTCAGCGACAACAAATGAGGTGCCACGACGTCGCTTGCGGCCGCGGCGTGCCGACGCCAGCCTCACCAGCATCAAAAATCCTCTGCGATTGATCCCGGGAGGTCCGCGAGCGAAGCGGTCCGCCTCAGACTCGAAGGACTATATGAAGTTAGCGCAATTGATCAACAGGGCCGTGGCTCCATTCGGTCTGATGATCGTCCCGAAGAGGACGGAACCACTCCTGTACCAACATGAATATGGGTCGGGTGGGTATAACGAATATAAGCGGATCCAAATCCGCCACAACAAACGGAAGCTGGATGCGGTCTGGGCAGACGAGGAAACTCTCGAGTGTATCGCACGCTATCTCGAGGACTCTCCAATTAATCTGAGCCAGGGGCTCTGTCACGGTGCAAGGAACGGCTGGGAGGTCACTTGGTTCAAGAAGCGGCTTGGATGCCAGATGATCGGCACAGACATATCGGACACGGCCAATGGCCTAGAGGACATGGTTCAACACGACTTCCATGACGTCAAGCCGGATTGGATTGGTAAGTTCTCGTTCATATACACGAACTCTCTTGACCAAGCCTTCGCCCCTGATCGCGCGCTCAGCGCATGGGCAGATCAGTTGTCCCCAGGCGGCGCAATATTCATCGAGCACACCATGTACCATTCTGCCTCCCATGCGTCGGAGATGGATCCATTTGGAGCTCACCCGATGGTGATGCCTTATCTCCTGTTCGAGTGGGGCAGAGGGAAGTATGCTCTCGCCGACATTCTCAAGGCGGGGGGGCAGAGCAATCGCCGTGCCGTTGTCGAGGACAAAGGGCAGGTGTGGGTGTTCGTCGTCAAGAAGATCTAGCGCATTCTGAGTTTTTGCGCCCTCCCTTAAGCCCTTCGCCCGATATGCTGCCAAGCCCCGCAAGCCGTTCGTATCCGTGCGATGTAGAACGGGTACCACAATGATCCTAATGAGGAGACGATAAGGGTGCCGCAATCGCGCGGACGGTTTCATTCGGCGCAATGGATCTTGCGGGTAGCAAGACGCCTGCGAGACTATCGTGACACGATACTTGGGTGGCTAAGGGAGGTGCTATTCCCGTTGCGGATTCGCCACGTCGCCGGCCCACGACGTTTACAGGCGAATTCATCACATGTCGTTGTGGTTTGCCTCGTTCGCGACGGCAGGGCGTACATCGAAGAATTCCTACGTCACTATCGTGAAATAGGTGTGAAGCATGTTGTCTTCCTCGATAATGGCTCGAGCGACGGAACGGTCGAGACTGCCTCCCGATTGGGCGCGACCGTGCTGCGGACGCAGGCGCCATACAAGCACTATAAGGTGATCACCAAGCGTTATCTGATCCGGCGATTCGGCCGGCGGAACTGGGTCCTCTGCGTCGATATCGACGAATTGTTTGACTATCCTCTCCGGCACAAGATTCCACTTAATCGTTTGATCGCGTATCTCGAAGCGAAAGGCTTCACAGCGATGGCGGCTCAGATGCTTGATCTCTTCCCCGCGGACAGCTTGTCGAAACCCACGGAGGAACCATGGCGAACTGAGCACCGATATTATGATTGTGGTCCTGTTGAGCACATGGACTACACAGAGTACTTCTCAGGAAAGAACGTAAGCAGTAATCCGAACGTGAAGGCGCTGGTTGGCGGAGTGAGGCAAGCTCGTTTCGGTGTTCGGGCTCTCCTGACAAAGCATCCTCTCGTATACCCACCGAGCGGTATAAAGTATATCAATTCACATCTGGTAGAAGGAGCTGTTGTTGCCGACGTGACAGGAGTGCTTCTCCACTACAAGTATGTCGGAGACTTTCTAACCTACTTCAGAAGGATTGTCCAGGAAGAGAGTTTCTGGAAAGGATCTAGTGCGCAGGTGGACTACCTCCGGGCGATAGAGGCGGACGAAACTTTCTCACTCTTCGGAGCTTCCGCGCGTGAGTTGCGAATGATCGGGCAGCTCGTGGACGAGGGCTTTCTCTACATGTCGCAGGAGTTCGTGCACTATGCCGGGGTGCCGATCCAAACCCTGCCGGAGCAAGCGTGAATCCTCGCGTGGTCCTGCACTGCCATTTGGCGTGCGCAAAGATGGGACTTCTGGCATCGGGGAGCGCGGGGTGATCGGGCCGACTGACACGGCTGCGGGAGCTGCTGCCAGATGACCGAGAAATCATTCCGTACCGGGCGGCCGCTGGTTAGCATCGTCATGTCCGTGTACAACGGGCTGCCATATATGACCGCCGCGCTCGAGAGCCTCGTGGGGCAGACCTATACGAATCTTGAGTTCGTTATCGTCGATGACGGCTCCACTGATGGCTCGCGCGAGGTCCTACGCGCTTACGCGGTCCGTGATGAACGCTTTCGATTGATCGAGCAGCCAAATGCAGGCCTCACCAAGGCTCTAATTCGGGGCGTATCGGAATCTCGTGGGACTTATGTGGCTCGCATGGACGCAGACGATATCTCAGTCCCACATCGTATCGAACGACAGGTTGAGGCACTTGAAGCTGATCCGTCGGCGGTGGGGGCTTTCGGACGCTACGAACGTATAACCGCGGACGGAGCTGTCGTCAGGATCAGCCCACCAATTTTATTCCCACACCTTCTGCCATGGTATCAGACATTTCGAAACCTGATTGGGCACGGACCGATGATGTTTCGAAGGCAGGCTTATGAAAGGGCCGGCGGCTATGATGCGGAATTCCGCTTTGGGCAAGACTATGATCTGTGGTCGCGCCTGATAAAGCTCGGCCGCATCATCGTTCTCGATGAAGTGCTCTACAAGTTCCGAATTGGACATGCCAGCATATCGACGCAATACTCCAGCGATCAGCAGAACTACGGGACAATCGTGAACCAGCGCGTCTACCATGAGCTTACGGGCCACAAAATAGATGCGCTGTGGGCGCGAAAGCTAAGGCACTTTTGGGGCGGAAACGACAAGATCCCGTTCGAAGCCAAGGACGCCGTGCAGCTGAACCGATTTCTTGTGACAGCGTTTCGGGCTTATTCTGCTTCCGTCGGCGCAGAGCGGGATTGCCGAGTTCAGCTTCAAACCACTGTCGCCCGGCAGTGGATCAGATGGGCGAGCCGGAGCGCCCATTCAACGGACGTTGTCGCTTCACTCAAGTACCTTCTCCTGGCCCTGCGATGGCAGCCTTGGCTGCCGTTCGAGATTGCGAGCACCCGCGTGCAACGCTTCCGAACTCGCCGTCAAATGGACTAGCACGACAATCTAACGACCGGTCGATTAGGCCGCCAAGTCCGGCTGGCCGAACGCCTGCCGTAATGCGGCCACTTGATGATCGTTACCGCCCATCTTGTTCGTGTTGAACAATCGAATTGACTGGCTTTCCGGCCACGTTGCCAGCCGAAACTTAGGGCCCACCTTGCGATGACGCACGGCGCCCAAGCGCGCCATCCAGAAGAACCAAAGGTCGTCCGCGTCCGGGCAGAGCTCGAGAAACAGGCGGCGGTCCAGTGCCTTGGATGGAAGGCAGCCCGGGAAGAACAGAACTCCGGCACCAGTCGTGCCTATCAGGTCGGCAGAGGGCATTCGCGCCCTTGCGTCCTGCACATCCCTTTCCCACTCGAGATATGGCGCAATATGACCGTCCGATGTGATCCGGACGCGATGGGCTCGGTGACAAACTAAACAGGGGTTGCTCGGATCGTAGCCGTCGACCAGCATCTCCAACCAATCAGGGCTGTACCTGAGGTCGTCGTCCGCGGTTGCAATAAAGGCGTCTGGATAGGCTTCGAGCGCAGGAACGAGCTTCTTGTACGATCGGATATCCTCGCACGGGATAATCCGTACGCCACGGTTCTGAAGCGATCTTACCTTGTTAGGCAGTGCCGCCACGTCGCTATGCGCAATCCACAGGAGAATGCCGTCCGCTGCCGTCGTCTGCTGAAGCAGGGATTCGAGAGTCAGGTGGAGGGTCCGGAAGCGCGGCGGGTACGAGGTAAGCGAGATGAAAAGCTTCCCGGGAAGGGAGTGGGCCCGACTGCTGTCCGCAGCCCATCGTGACGCGTGCAGTTCCCTTTCTGCACGCCAGATGGCCCGGCGAGTGCGTAGTTCGCGCCGGATGCCTTGAGGAAACAGGGACAGAATGGCCGCTCGAATCACTTCGTGCTCCCCTTGCGCGATTCGGCCGAACTCGTCCAGCGAGCGTGCAATGCCGCCGTTGCTGATAGTCGCAATCCTTTTCAGACTCAGGCGGTGCCGGATTGTGTCCCTTGTGGTGGCTTATCCTGGATGCCGTCCTAAACTCATGTCTGCCACGGCCATTGTGGCGCGAGCGTGGCCAAGCTGGCTGGAAGCTTGTCCTACTTGAGACTCGGTAGTAGTCACTGGCGCGACTTGAGCGCTACAGGGCCTCGGGTCGAAGCCGATCGCCAGCGCTGCCAATCCCGCGCACAGTGATGAGATCCACATGCTACCAAACCTGATTGTCATCGGGGCCATGAAATCCGCGACGTCGAGCCTCCACCATTATCTCAGTCTCCATCCGGAAATCGAGATGTCCCGGACAAAGGAATTGGATTTCTTCGTCGCAGAGAAGAACTGGGAACGTGGAATCGAATGGTACAAGAGTAATTTCGTACCGGGCGGTATACGTGGAGAATCTTCGCCAAATTACACGGTGTATCCAGAGTTCGACGGCGTTCCCGAGCGGATGCATCGCATAGTACCAGGCGCAAAATTGATCTACCTGGTTCGGGATCCTATCGATCGGATGATATCCCATTATATTCATTCCGTCTATATGAAGCGGGAGCAAAGGACACCAGATGAAGCACTTTCTGATTTGACCGCCATATACCTCAAGAGAAGTCTGTATTACTCTCAGATCGAAAGATACCTTTCTTACTATCCCCTTGAGCAAATTATGATTGTTATGACCGAAGAGCTTATGAGATCGCGCGGAGCTACATTGAGATCCATATTTGCGTTTCTCGGTGTCGATCATACATTTGAGGCTGAATCATTCGATACGATAGTCCATTCCTCCACTACAAAGAAAAAGCTTACTAGTGCTGGAGAGTCGGTGTTTCGCATTTTTAGCGCAGCGAGGGAGATCATCCCTCTACCGAGGAGCGCGCTCGAGGCCGCTTCGCTGGTCCGGCGGAGCATATTTTCTCGCGAGATGCCTCGCCCGACGTTGAGCCAAAGCGTTCGCGATCGGCTTAGCGACAGGCTCGCACCGGATGTGGCCAATCTTCGTGCGCTTACCGGCAAGTCGTTTGACGAGTGGTCAATCTGATTTTCGTGCCCCGGATTGCAAAGGCCAAGAAAATGCTCATACAGCGAGCCCGAAGGCGCAGGTGATTTGAATGTCGACTTTGTTTTCAGTCATCATTCCGATCTATCGTGACTGGGGCCGTCTTGCCCTCTGCCTTGCGGCGCTTGAACGGCAAACGCTACCGCTCGATCGTTTTGAGATCCTGATCGCGAACAATGAACCTGACGGGAAATTTCCGCTTGCTCACATTCCGTCAAACGCCCGCATTGTTCACCAGCCTCGGCCTGGCTCCTATGCCGCTCGGAATGCCGCTGTGGCGGCCGCTCAAGGCGAATACCTTGCATTCACCGACAGCGATTGCATCCCTGACCCGAAGTGGATGGCGAACGGGCTAGCGGCGCTCAGAGCCAATCCGGGAGCACGCGTAACGGGCCCAATAGCGATCTTCAGGGAAGCGGGCTCAAGCTATTATGCCTTTCTATATGATCTCCACACGGCTTTTCCCCAATCCACTTACGTTAGCCATGGTCAATGTCCGACCGCCAATCTCTTAGTGGAAAAGCGGATTTGGGAAAAGGTAGGGCCATTTGACGAGTGCTTTTCCGGTGGTGACACCTTGTGGAGCCAACGGGCGCAGAAAATCGGAGTTCCGCTGATGTTCGATGAGAAGGTCGCGGTGGGGCATCCAGCCCGTCGTTCGGTCGCTGATATCCTCAAAAAAGGTCGCCGGGTTGCCGGCTCAATGGCAAAGGATCGCAGAGCTCCTCCCTATCGGTTTTTTTTCGGACGGCTGAAACCACCACGGCCAAGTAAGCTGCCGTTTGACCGCAATCGCCTCGGCTTGCGCGATTGGCTTGCGCTCTTTCTCATTTTTTGGACCAAGGGTGCGGTGGAGGCGGTGGAGTTCGGCTCCGTCTATGTCGGACTCAAGTTGCCGAACCGGATGTAGCCCTTGCTCGCCATTTCAGTCATCATCCCTGTCTATCGGGATTGGGAAAGGTTGCGCCTTTGCCTTGAGGCGCTCGAGCGCCAGACTCTCCCGGCGTCGGAATGGGAGATTATTGTTGCCGACAACGAGCCAGAAGGCGGATCGTCATCCACCCGGCTGCCGGTCAATGCGCGAATCGTCCATGAGCCGCGGCCGGGTTCCTACGCCGCACGCAATGCTGCCGTGGCCTTAGCCCTCGGCGAACATCTGGCCTTCACCGACAGCGACTGCATCCCGGATCCTGCGTGGCTCGAGAACGGGTTGGCGGCGCTCCGGTCTCGGTCAGGCGCACGAATCACCGGACCGGTGGTGATTTTTCGTGAGCCTGGATCCCACTATCTCCCTTACCTGTACGATCTGCACACGGCCTTCCCTCAGCAGGAATATGTCCGGCAGGGCCATTGCGCCACTGCCAACCTGCTGGTCGCACGCCGGACTTTTGATCAAGTTGGAAAATTTGACGAATGTCTGTCTGGTGGCGACTCGCTTTGGAATATGCGCGCTGCATCAATGGGCGTACCGATCCTCTACGATCCAGGCGTGTCCGTCGGCCATCCCGCTCGGCGTTCGCTCTCAGAAATCCTCCGAAAGCGCCGCCGTGTCGTCGGATCGCTGGCTCTGCGTCAGAAGGTCTCACTCCAGCGATTCGCCTTGTCGCGCCTGACACCTCCCGTGCGCCGGCTGCTGGCGCTACGGCGAGCGAACGTGGGTCTGCGAGAGTCGATCCTGCTCTTCCTGATCATCTGGTTCGCCCAGCTCGCCGAAGCGAGGGAATATGCCTTGGTCAGACTTGGAATGAAATCGCCTAACCGGACATAGCCTGCGGTGCGGCCTCACGAGCCGTACAGAACGCGCTCCAGTCCGAGACGGCTAATGACGAGGCGTGCACCCTCCGGCGTCAGATGTCCTTCGTCCCGATAGATTGGAAGCGCACCGACCCGGGTCCCGCATAGCCCGCCGGAACAAACTGCATCTTCCGGCAGGTAGAGGGGAACGCCGGCCCGATCCGCTACATTTTGGAGGATTTCCTTCAGTTCCAAATAGTCCGGCGTCAGCTCGCGCTGGGTGAAGTTGCAGTCTGGACGACCGATGGTGACGAGTCCCTCGAAAGCCCGGTTCTGGCAAGCGCCGGGATCGAAGTTCACGCGGGGCATCGGTCCCACTAGAATAACCGACTTTCCCGCCCGCCTCAGCCTAGCCAGCGCATCTACGAGGAGATCGCGCGCCACCGGCGTCCATCGTGTGACTCGCTCGCCGATGATCAGTTGCTGCCCGGCGTCATGCGTAACCTGGAAGAAGGCGGAAGCTATGACGACATGTCTGATATGACGATCATGAAGGATATACTCCTGAGCGCTCTTATTGAAGGTTAAGCACTCTCGCCCCCACTGAAGTGGGTGGTCGGCGGTGACCTGCGCTACCTCCGGAATGGGCGCGCAGGCAGTCTTCGTGATCTGGACTATCGGAAGGTGTCGAAGCCCGGGTACGAGATGGATCGCGTTGCTGTCCCCCCACAGAGCGATCTGAGGTGAGTCCGTCGTTCGGCAGGCCGGCAGGTCGCGCCACACGGGTCCATTCTGCCGGCATTGTTGAGCGAGGCCGATATTCCCAGGCCGGTCCGGCCCCTCCCTGACTTTGGCCAAGACAGCAGGAGCCGCGACAATTCCAACGCTGGCGGTCATTGCCGCAAATGCCAGCCACGCCTTTCGCGGCGCTGAGGGCCAAGCATACCGAAACGGAGTTTCGACGAAGCGATATTGCAGCCACGCAAGCGCCAGCGACAGGCCGATGAGCAGCGCCGTCACGGTCGTGGGCGGCTCTCCTAGGTACCCAATGTATGCGAAGGAAAAGAGCGGCCAGTGTACAAGGTAAAGCGAATAGGACCAGTCCCCGATCGTGCTGATCGCTCGAGTGGCGGGATTGAGCGGCAACCAGCCGTCGCCACCCAGGATGACCATCGAGGTCGCAAATACCAGGACGAAGGCGTCGCCGCGGGGATGCACAGAATCGAACCCGACGATGCAGACAAGCAGGATCCCGAGCGTCGCGATCCACTGAAGCCACCTCGGCACTCGAAGTCGGGGCCGGTTCAAAGCTAGCCATGCGCAGCCGGATCCTGCCAGCAGTTCCCACGCTCTCGTAGGCAGCATGAAGAAGGCGAAGCTTTGGAGATCTGGCAATGGTGCTAGAAGAATACAAAGAAGCAGGCTAAGACCGAGGCCTCCGAAAATGAAGAAAGGCTGCCGCTTGGCGGAAACTACCCGAAGAAAGAAAGGTATAATGAAGTAGAACTGCTCTTCGAGCGACAGGGACCAAATATGAAGTAGTGGCTTTAGTTCCGCCGCAGGCGCAAAGTAGTCTGTCTGATACCAAAGGGCTATGTTCGCCGTAAACGTAACCGTGCCAATAAACTGGAGCAGGTACATGCTCCATTGCGTGGACGTCAGCATCAAGTAGCCGAGCAGTGTCGTGCCGATCAGAGTGGAATAGGTTGCGGGAAGCAGGCGTTTCGCGCGTCGAAGATAGAAAGCGCGCGCGCTGAAGGCCCCATCGTCCAGGTCACGCAAGATCATTCCGGTGATGAGATAGCCCGAAACGACAAAGAAGAGGTCGACTCCGAGAAAGCCTCGAGGGATCGCATCCCCGAAGCCGTGAAACAGGACAACGAGGAGGACGGCGACGCCTCTCAGGAACTGGATATCGAAACGTTTTGAATGGTGCTTCGGCTCGAAAGGCTTTGAGGGCGCGGCGGACATGGGAGACTGTGTACGAGACTTATGCCTATTTTCAATTCTGCTCGTGAACCTCGCGTCCAGCCGCTTCGTTCGAACCTCCACATTTCTTCCGCTCTGGAAATGAAAGGCTTAGCCGGCATCGACGGTCATCCAACGGTGGCGCGGCTGCCGTAATTCCTTTCAAGCCACACGCGATAGGATCCGTCCATCACCGCTCGCCACCAATTTTCGTGGGCAAGGTACCAGTCGACCGTCGCGGCCAGACCGGACTTGAAGTCTCGGGCAGGGCGGTAGCCGAGTTCCTCCTGTATCTTGCGCTCGTCGATCGCATAGCGTCGATCGTGGCCGAGGCGATCTGTGACGAAGGTCTTGAGTGATGACGAAGCTTGGCCTTTCGCCGCAGGAGCGTCGGGAAAGCGCGCCGCCAGTGCCGGATCGGCATTGAAGCGTTCGTCCACGGCGGCGCAGATGACGTCGATCACCGTCAGGTTCGGCAGCTCCTCGCCCCCTCCGATATTGTAGGTTTGCCCAACCTGTCCCCGATCCAGCACAAGCTCGATGCCGCGGCAATGATCCTTCACATAAAGCCAGTCGCGCACGTTCATGCCGTCACCGTATATCGGCAAAGGCTTTCCGGTGAGGCAATTGATCAGGAAGAGCGGGATCAGTTTCTCCGGAAACTGGTAGGGACCGTAATTGTTTGAGCAGTTCGTGGTTGTCGTCTGAAGGCCGAACGTATGGTGGTAGGCGCGTACCAGATGGTCGCTTCCTGCCTTCGATGCCGAGTAAGGTGAGTTCGGAGCATAGGGGGTCAGCTCCGAAAAGGGCGGGTCATCGGGCCCCAGGCTGCCGTAGACCTCGTCGGTCGAAATATGATGGAAGCGGTGGGGCCGGCCGCTGCCCCTGTCGAGCCACTCAGACTTGGCCGCCTTGAGCAGGCTGTGCGTGCCCGTGATATTGGTGTCGATGAACGCGTCCGGTCCATCGATCGACCGGTCGACGTGACTCTCGGCGGCGAAGTGTACGATCGTGTCGATGTCGTGATCACGGATCAGCGACGAGACGATTTCGGTCGCCCGAATGTCCCCGTGCACGAAGCGCAAGCTTTCGAGTCCCGCCAGACTGGTGCGGTTGCCCGCATAGGTGAGCGCGTCCAGGACAACCATGCCGTCGTTCGGGTGGTGCTCGCGCCAGTAGTGAACAAAATTGGCTCCAATGAAGCCGGCGCCGCCGGTGACGAGCAGATTAGCCAACTTCCTTCAGCTCCTTCAGAACGATTCGCAGGTTCGCGCGCCAATGCGGTGCCGGTTCGCCGAGGAGGGTCCAAGTCGCCGACTTGTCGAGCACCGAATAGCGCGGTCTCGGCGCCGGTGTGGGAAATTCGGCGGCTCGAATCGGAATCACGTCGACGTCATTGCCCACCATCTGCAACGCAGCAGCCTCTTCCTTCACGGCGACCGCGAAATCGTACCAACTCGCCACGCCCGCATCGGTGAAATGGTGAATGCCGTTCGCGTGCCTTTCGGCCAGACCCCAGACCGCCCGGGCGAGCGACGTTGCTGCGGTCGGCGTGCCAATCTGGTCGTCGACCACCCGGACGAGATTCCGTTCGGCCATGAGGCGCAACATCGTTCTGACGAAATTCGCCCCTTGCGCCGCATAAACCCATGCAGTGCGGACAATCAGCGCGCACGGATCGGCGGCGGTGACGGCCAGTTCGCCTTCATGCTTCGTCCTTGCATAGACTCCCTGCGGAGCCGGCGGGTCGTCTGGCCGATAGGGTCGCGAAAGGCAGCCGTCAAAGACGAAGTCGGTCGAGATGTGGATCGTACGGGCGCCGGCGGCGCGGGCGCGCTCCGCGATGATGCCCGGCGCTACGGCATTCACCATCGTAGCGCGCTCGGCCTCCTCCTCAGCCCGATCCACTGCCGTATAGGCGGCAGCGTTGATCACGAGCTGCGGCCCGGCGCGCTCGATCTCCCGCTCGATCTCGTCGGCATTGCCGATGTCGCATCGGTTGCGCCCGCAGGCGACGACTTCGACGCCGGCGGGCGTAACCGCAGAGAGGGAACGGCCGACTTGGCCCAGTGCGCCGAAGACTAGCGCCTTCATGGATAAACGTCAGCCTCGGTCAGGCTAGATCCGCGTGCATCCTTCGCGGAAACCAGCGGCTGTCCAAGCGCCCCCAACGGCCAGTCGATTGCGATCCGAGCATCACGCCACAGGATCGCCCGCTCGTCGTCGGGGGCGTAATAGTCGGTGCATTTGTAGACGAAGTCGGTCCCATCCTCGAGACTGAGGAAGCCGTGCGCGAAGCCGGGCGGTATCCACAGCAATCGCTTGTTCTCGGCTGAAAGCTCCACGCCGGCCCATTGTCCGAACCTGGGAGATGACCGGCGGATGTCGACCGCGACGTCGAACGCCCGTCCGGAGATCACGCGAACCAGCTTTCCCTGTGGCTTCTCCAGCTGATAATGAAGGCCGCGAAGAACGCCCCTCGCAGAGCGACTGTGATTGTCCTGGACGAAGGTCTGCTCCAGTCCGGCGCCTGCATAATCGCGTGCGTTCCACGACTCGAAGAAGAAGCCCCGTTCGTCGCCGAAGATTCTAGGTTCTACGATCTTGACCTCGGGCAGGCGGGTATCGACAAGCTTCACCGACCGCGACCTTTCTCCAGCATCGAGAGAAGATACTGCCCATAGCCGCTCTTGCACAGCGGTTCGGCGAGGGCGACCAGCTGCTCGTCCGAGACGAAGCCCATTCGCCAGGCCACCTCTTCGGGACAGCATATTTTGAGTCCCTGGCGGTCCTCGATGATCTTCATGAACAAGGAGGCGTCGAGCAGCGAGGAATGGGTTCCGGTGTCAAGCCAGGCGAAGCCGGCGCCCATCAGCTCGACGTTGAGGGTGCCGGCCTCCAAATAGCACCGATTGACGTCCGTAATCTCCAGTTCGCCGCGCGCCGACGGAGCAATCGAATGGGCATAATCAACGACACGCCCGTCGTAAAAGTAGAGACCCGTCACCGCGAAGTTCGATTGGGGAGCCGCTGGCTTCTCCTCGATTGTGAGCGCCCGCCCCTTGTCGTCGAACGACACCACGCCGTAGCGTTGGGGGTCGGAGACATGATAGCCGAAGACGGTGGCGCCTTCGGACTGCGCATCGGCGTGGCGCAACAGATCCGCAAGTCCGTGGCCGTGGAAAATATTGTCGCCCAGTATAAGGGCGCTCGGACCGCCCGCCACGAAATCGGCGCCGATATGGAAGGCCTGTGCGAGGCCGCCCGGATGCGCCTGCTCGGCGTAGCTGATCTGAAGCCCCCAGCGCTCGCCGTCGCCGAGCAGCAGTTCAAACATCGACCTGTCATGTGGCGTGGTGATGATAAGGATGTCCCGTATTCCGGCCAGCATCAGGACCGAAAGCGGGTAGTAAATCATCGGTTTGTCGTAGACCGGCATCAGCTGCTTGCTGAGGACGGAGGTGATCGGGTGGAGCCGGGTGCCAGAGCCACCCGCCAAGATTATACCTTTGCGCATCGGGTCCATGCCTGATTGGGTTGAGCGGGTCGGCGCCGAGGCCGGCAGGAGGACGGTCCGCCCTAAGATCCTTGCCTCTATCGTATGTCCCTTGACCCTCACAAGCCCCTTCTGTCCGGGGCCTTGACAGTATAGCGTATACGGCAAAGTGGCATGGTGCATGGCTAGGCGTTGATTCTAGAAGCGAACGCCTTCCAACGCCTTGCATCGGAAGCTCATGTCGCACGATATCAAACCACCGTCGCAACCTGTCGTGACAGTCGTTATCCCCGCCTACCGCGCTGAGCGGACAATCGAGCGCACCGTCGAGAGCGTGCTCCTGCAGCAAGGGGAGCCGCCCGAGGTGATCGTGGTCATTGACGGTGATTTGGACCGGACCGAAGAAAGGCTGCAGGGGTTCGGCGATCGTATCACCGTCCTGCTCAACGTAGAGAATAGGGGTGCCCAGCGCTCTCGCAATCGCGGTCTTGCGGTGGCCGCGGGCGAGTTCGTCATGTTCCTGGATGCGGACGATCTGCTCGAAGGGCCTGTACTTGCTGGGCTTCGGGAAAGGATGACCGAGGTTGGAGCCGATCTCGGCTTCGCCCCAATGAGCCGGTTGCTCGAGGTGCGGGGAATCCGGCAAGCGCCTTTCGTGCCGAACTTCGAAACGTCCGAGGATGTTCTGACGTCCTGGCTCGTGAAAGGTCGTTTCGTAGCGCCCTGCTCAATTCTTTGGCGAAGCAGCTTTCTGCGGAGCATCGGTGGTTGGGACGAAAGCGTCGAGCGGAACCAGGACGGCGAGCTCGTCGTCCGCGCAATTCTCGGCGGGGCCAAATTCGTTACCTCCACCAAGGGGTGCGGTCTCTACGTCCAGCACGATTCGGCGGACCGGACGACGCGGCGTCCTGAAAACCTCCCCGATCTCATGCGGGTCGCCGACAAGTTCCTCCGGCTGCCTTCCGGCGTCGTTAGCGAGGATGCAAAGGTCCGGCTCGTGGCCGCCCATTTCTACAATATAGCAGCCTGCTATCAGTCGTTCGGAATGGACGATCTCGCCCGGGAAGCGCTGGCCAGGTCTCGTGCTCTCGGCTTCAGAGGTCATGGAGGTCCCTTATATCATCGGCTACTGTGCTCGCTGCTTGGGCTGCGCCTCCGCTACCGGCTGACACACTCAATAAAGCGGTTCCGCGGACGGAGTTAGGCGCAGGTTGGGTCTAGCTTGCGAGACCATGCTCGCGGTAGCGCTGCGGATTGAAGGGAGTAATGAAGCAACGGGCGGGTAGAGGCCGCCGTGCCTCGCTGCTAGGGACCTGTCTTCGAGGCCTCGCAGCTGCGCGAGAAGCTGCGATACTTTCTGCAGGGGCAGGGCTTGAAGCTACTTTACGTCACATGGGACTCGCCGCAGGTCGCGTATCTCGAAGGGCTTTTCCTGCCGATCCTTGAGCGATTGCGGGATTTCGACTTCCGCTTTGACGTTCTCCAATTCACCTGGGGCGATCGAGATAGGATCGAGGCCTCGGCCTCGGCATGCGCCGGGGCGGGCATCGGCTACAGGGCCGCGCGTGTTCGCCGCGGGTGGGGCGGCGCTGGACCATTGCTGACGGCCTGGAGGGGAGGGCGCCACATCTTTCATCAGGTGCGGGCTAGTGAGGCGCACGCCGTTCTAGCTCGTAGTACTATGCCCGCTTTGTCCATGTTGTGCGCGGCACGTAGGGGGAGCGTCCCATTCGCGTTTGATGCGGATGGTCTTCCATTAGACGAGCGAATCGATTTTGCCGAGAGGAACCCCGCTGGACTTACCCATCGTGTCCTGCGCGATGTAGAAGCGCAAGCGGCTCGGCGCGCAGCCGCCGTTTTGGTCCGCACGTCGGTTGCCCGTGACATCATGATCGCGCGCGCTGGCGCTGGATGCGATCCGGCGAGGTTTTTCGTAGTCACGAATGGGCGGGACCCATCGATTTTCGCTCCCCTTAGCCCGGAGGAGCGATCGATCGTTCGCAGGAGTATCGATATCCCGGATGAAGCGCTCCTTCTTGGCTATGCCGGCTCGCTTGGACCGCAATATCGCTACGAAGAAATGCTGTTGTTGCTGCGAATGTTGCGAGAGAGAGGGACTGACGCGCGGCTGCTCATGATCACGCCGGAACCACATGCTGCTCTCGACCTTGCGCGCGCCACCGCGCCGGACATGCTGGCGAACTGCGTCTCATTTCGCGCTGAACCGAACGGCGTCGCCCGATGGATGAGCGCATGCGACATCGGGCTCGGCCTGAGGACTTCCTCATTCTCAATGCAAGCGGTCGCACCAATCAAGTTAGCCGAGTACCTTCTCTGTGGGCTCCCAGTGGTCGGAACGAGCGGGATCGGTGATACTAAGATTGCCGAGGAATCGGGCGTGTTCTTTCCCGTGCGCAACAGCAATCATCTTGACCTCGCGGCGGCGTGCGAGTGGATTTTTCACGTCACCCGAGATGGCGGCGCCCCGGGCCGGGCGCGCACCGTGGGGATGACCCAATTCTCAATCGATACGGCAGTAAGAAGCTATGCCGCCGCTTTGTCGGGGTTGCGCAATGTCTGAACCGCAGGTGTCCGAGGATCCGCTTCGCAGGGTCGTTCTCGCTATCTCGGCCTTCCGGAACGACGCAGAGGTAATCGCGCTCTTGGAGCAGGTGTTCGCAGACGGAGAGAGTCCGTTCGCAGGGGTGATCGTCGTGGACTCCCTGACAAGCGGCGCGATTGAAGCGGCGATTCAGGTCCGGGGTTGGAACGTTCAGTTCTGGAGCGCGTCCGTCAATCTGGGAGCTGCAGGAAATCATGCCAAGCGGATGGAATTGGCGACGCACCTAGATGGGGATTGGTGCTACGCCGTTAATGCGGATGGCGAGCTGAACCTCGCCGCCATTCGATCGCTGGTGCAATGGGGCGAGCGAAATGGGCGCATTGGTGCGGTCTATCCCCGGCGCAGGAGGCCCAATCGAGGCAACAGCTGGGAAGCGCCCCGAAAGGCCTTTCTGCCTTGCTCCGCTCCGCCGCTGAGATCCCGGCAGCCGCTCTCCTCTGAAGAGGTGCTTTGGAGCAGTTCGAACGGCGCGCTCTATTCCCTTGATCCTCCACGCGCGGGCCTATTCGTCTGGACTGATCTTTGGATGGGGTGGGAGGACTTGGCCTACTCATGGCTCTTGTGGAAACACGGATGGCAGCAGTTGCTCTGCCCCGATGCTGTGTTTGTCGACCCGTACGAGCATCGGCAGGTCACTTTCATAGGCCGTCGGATCTACATTCATGACAAGCCCCCATGGATATCCTATTATACTGTACGAAACCTGGCCCTGTTCGTCCGGCGTTCGAACGCTGGCGTGAGGGGCTGGCTGGTGGTGCTTTGGCGCTGGTTCCAGGAATCGGTGCTCGTGCTCTTGTATAAATCCGAAAAAAGGAAACGTCTGAAGCTCTTATGGAGAGGGCTCTGCGACGGAGTAGGAGATCGGGTCGGGATGGTGACATCGCCGGCAGACTGATGAACCGGAAGGGCCGTCGAGGACGCGCGGCTGATGGACGGCAACTTTTCCACGATACTGCAACGTTCTCTGGAAAAAAGATTTTGAGCTGCTAGAGCGATCTCCCGAAGCTGCTGCGAGGGCAGGGAGGGAACGTTGCCTCGTCGCGCTATGCGGCGTCCGGCCGGACGCGCCGGCCCCTGGATCCAGCGACAACAGGACCTGAGATGATCGTTTCGCTGCTCGGCTTGGTGATAAGCCTGTTTGCTTATCTTCTGGCATTCCCACAGTCGCACCAGCGGCGCTTCGACATCTATGGAGCAATCCTCGCCGTCCACATCGCCGGAGCCGTGGGATACTGGCTGCTGAGTTTCGAATCGGCGATGGACGCGTTCACTTACTATCGCGACCCGTTCGGGTACGTCAGAAAAAGCCCCTTTGCAGAGGGCACATTTTTCATCGTCCACGTGGTGCAGTTCATCCGGCGCACGCTTGGAGGATCTTTCCTGGACCATTTCCTATTCTTTCAGTGCTTTGGGATGATCGGCGTGGCGCTCCTCATCCGGAGCTTCAACGAAATTGCCGAATCGTTTCATATGGCGGTGCCGTTTCACGTCTATCTGCTGCTGTTTCTCCCGGGCCTGCACTTCTGGAGCGCCGGAATCGGCAAGGACGGGCCGATGATCATGGCGGTCTCGTTGGCCGCCTGGGCAAGTCTGCGAATCCACAAGCGGATAGTTTGGATGGTCCTCTCGCTTGGGATAATGGCGCTCATCCGTCCTCACGTTGGAGCAGTTGTGATGGTCGGCGTCGCAAGCGCTCTCCTCTTCACTAAGCAGATGAGTATGAGGGCGAAGGCTGTTCTTGCTCCGGTCGCGCTGATGGGATTGCTTTTCCTCGCCTTTCGCGCGAGCGAACGACTGGGCGTGGGATTCAGCGCCGACTCCGTCGCCGAGTTTGTCGAGCAGCAGCAAGGCTTTGGGGACGAATATGGCGGAGGGGCCGATCTGGCGAGCCAACCGTTTCCGCTGAAGATCTGGGCGCTGCTGTTCCGGCCGTTTTTCTTCGATACAGATTCTTGGATGCAGCGCATCGCTTCCATCGAAAACGCAGTCTTGCTGTATTTTTTCGCCTATCTCGCCTACAACTGGCGCACTCTGCTGACGCTCGCCAAAAATGTATTCTATGTCTGTTATTCTATCGTCTTCTGTGGATTGCTGATCGTGTTGCTCGCTATGGTGAATTACAATATTGGGCTGGGGCAAAGGCAGAAGATGATGGCGGTTCCACTTGTCATTCTCCTGTATGGGACGGTATATATCTACAAGCAGTATCGTAGACGTGAGCAGGCCTCTATGCAGTATCAGCCGGAGTCGCTAGCGCCCGCAGCGTCCGGCGTTCCTGCTAAAAGTTAAGCGCTTGCGGATTATGTCCACGGCCGCCTCGCCTACGCTGAGTCGCGAGACAGACGACAATGATAGCGTCGCGCCGAAGCGAGTCCTTATTCTGGGTTCCTATGCACCATCGCTGATCAACTTTCGTGGGCCGCTGCTCAGCGCGATGGTGTCGAAGGGACATTTAGTGATGGCTGGTGCGCCTGAGATGGACGAGGCGACGGCCGACCAAATCCGGGCTCTGGGAGCCGAGCCTTTCTCGCTCCGTTTGGAAAATGCCGGCCTCAGCCCGATCGGGATGCTGCGGTCGTATGGCGAGATACGACGACTGCTTCGTGCCTCCCGACCGGACCTGCTTCTTTCCTACACGATCAAACCGGTCGTGCTTGGCGCCCTGGCCGGTCGGGCTGAAGGCGTTGGCCGCATCGTCTCCCTGATCACCGGCCTCGGATTCGCCTTCACCGGTGACAGGATCGACGTGAAGAGGCGGCTGGTCCGCACGGCCGCGCGCATCCTCTATCGTCTCGCCCTTGCGCGATCGGATGTCATCCTGTTCCAAAACAAAGACGACGCGGCGCTCTTTCGGGAACAGAGGCTGCTGTCGCCGTCCGCGAATGCATTCATCGTTGACGGGTCGGGAGTGGACATCGACTATTATCGACCGGCGCCGCTGCCGGACCGTCCTTCGTTCCTCATGATCGCGCGCCTGCTCGGCGACAAGGGGGTCCGCGAATATGCAGCGGCCGCCCTCCGGCTGCGCCGGGAATATCCCGACCTGCCCATCGCTCTTGTCGGGTATACCGACCCATCGCCCGATTCCCTGACAGAGGCCGAGGTCGCCCGCATCGTCGCAGAAGGGGTAGATTTCCGCGGAAAGCTAGAGGACGTTCGGCCAGCCATCGCCGGCTGCAGCGTCTATGTGCTGCCCAGCTACCGTGAGGGGACGCCGCGGTCGGTCCTTGAGGCGATGGCGATGGGCCGGGCGGTGATCACCACCGACGCGCCGGGATGCCGGGAGACTGTGGTAGATGGCCTGAATGGCTTTCTCGTACCGCCGCGCGATTCCGACTCGCTCTACGCAGCTATGAAAAGGTTCGTCGAGTCTCCGGACTTGGCTGCTCGCATGGGTGGCGAGTCTCGAAGGATCGCCGAAGGACGCTATGACGTCAGGAAGGTGACAGCCGACGTCGTGCGCTACGGCGGGTTATGATGAGCCGTCAGGGTGCCGGAGGCCAGGGGCGATCATGTGGAGATATCTGAAGCGACCGTTCGACGTCACGGTGGCGGCGGCTGCTCTGCTGCTGCTGTCGCCAGTCATAGCAGCGGTGGCCGTCCTACTATGGCTGAACACAGGGCGGCCAGTATTCTTCATTCAGGTCAGGCCGGGCTTAAACGGCAGACCCTTTCGGCTCGTCAAATTCAGGACAATGCGTCCGCAGCCATCCGCGTCGGACGACCGGCTCAGTGATTCGGAGCGTCTGACTTCGTTCGGGAAGCTCCTGCGGTCGACGAGCCTCGACGAGTTGCCGGAGCTTTGGAATGTCCTGCGCGGAGAGATGAGTCTGGTCGGTCCGCGGCCTTTGCTGCTTCACTATCTCGAGCATTACACGCCCGATCAAATGCGGCGGCACGACGTGCGCCCCGGACTGACCGGCTGGGCGCAGGTCAACGGGCGCAACGCGATTGCCTGGGAGGCGAAGTTCGCCCTGGATTTGTGGTACGTCGATCACCTGTCCTTCCTCTTGGACATGAAGATCCTGCTACTGACGGCGCTGCAGGTGGGGATGCGGCGCGGAATTAGCGCCGAGGGTAGCGCTACCATGCCGGAATTCGCTCCCCGCCGGCGAGGCGGCGATGCTGCGGAGATGAGCGAATGACCTTGCGGATCCTCGGGGCCGGAGGCCATAGCAAAATCGTTCTCGAGGCTTGGCGTTCGACCGGAGGGACGGTGTCGACCCTCTACGACGATGACCCAACCCTTCGCGGACGTAGTCTGCTCGGAGTCGAGGTCGCCGGCTCTATTCGCGACGGGCTTGCCTCCCCCGGCTCCCTTCACGTCGCAGTCGGTGACAATTGCGCGCGCGCGCGGATCGTCGGCACACTCGGCGAGGATCGCTTTCCACCGATCGTGCACGCCGCCGCGGAAGTGAGCCCCAGCGCGACTTGCGGGCGCGGCACGCTCGTCTGCGCAGGTGCGGTCGTTCAGGCGGAAGCGACCTTAGGACGGCACGTGATCGTCAATAGTCTCGCCCTCGTCGAGCACGACGTGCTTCTCGACGACTTCGTCCACCTCGCACCGGGCTCGCGGCTCGGCGGTAGGGTTCGAGTGTGCACTGGGGCCATGATCGGCCTTGGCGCCATCGTGTTGCCCGGCTTGACCATCGGCAGCTGGGCGATGATTGGCGCCGGTGCGGTGGTGATTTCCGACGTGCCCAGTCATGCAGTGCTGGTCGGAAATCCGGCCCGAGCAATCGATCGCGGCGTGCCGAGAGGCTAACTCGGCTCGTCAGGACCGGGCAAAGCGCTGGATTATGCGCGGGAAATTACCTAGAGGGGCCGCAGCCTTCGGCGGAATGCGACGAGCGGGTTATCGGCTGCTTGCTATTCCAATCGGAGGATATATGGTTGACGTGGCAGGAAAATTCGCGGCTTTGACGCGCGATGCTATCTGGAAATTGGTCAGGAATGGAAGTCGGATGAGCTCGGTTGGCCGATCGAAAGCCATTACGAGGAGGGGCGCGATCGTTCTCCTTGCCTCGTCATTTTCTCTTGCGGGCTGCAGCACCTATGAGCGGGCCGACATTCCGCCTCCAACCCCACAATTCTTCGCCCAGCCCGATCAGCTGTTCGTGACCAATCGCGATCATCGGCTGGGGCCGAGCGATCTCGTGCAGGTATCGGTATATCGCGCGCCCGAATTCTCCGGAGAGTTCCGGGTCGATCCAGCGGGGCAGATCATGATGCCGCTGCTCGGCCTGGTGGACGTGCAGGGTATGACGACAACCGAGCTGGCTGGGGACCTCCGGCAGCGCCTTTCCGGACGATATTACGTGAATCCCGACGTCAGCGTCGCTCTCAAGGAAAGCAACAGCCAGCGCGTCGTGGTCGACGGGTCTGTAGGCAATCCGGGCGAATATGCGCTCAGCGGCCGCACGACCTTGATGCAGGCGGTCGCTCGCGCCGGCGGGACGAACGCCAACTCAAACTTGCGTCGTGTCGTGATCTTCCGCACCATCAATGGCCAGCGTATGGTGGCGGCATTTGATCTCGCGGCCATTCGCGAGGCGCAGGCGGATGATCCGGAGATCTTCGCGCAGGACATCATCATCGTAGATGGCAATCAGACTCGGGAGTATATGCGGGACTTCCTGCTGACGCTGCCGGTCATCGGGCTCTTCCGCCCTTTCATCTACTAGAGCAGCAGGTCTCCTCATGAACACTCCCATGCCGCACTCGCCCGGACTGAGGCCTGCCACATCCGGACCGACCAATGCTCTTGGCTTCCCGATGGTCGGCGGCACCGTTGTCGCGGCACCGCCGAAAGCCGTGACGTTCGGGATCGCCGACATTTGGCGCATCCTCATCAAGTATCGCTGGCTCATTCTGGCGTCGTTGCTGCTAGGAATCGCGTCCGCCATTGCGGTGGTCATGATGACGACGCCTCAATACAGGGCGTCGGCGACGCTTGAGATCAGCCTCGAACAAATGAAGATGGTTGACGTCGGCGGTACCGTTTCGGCGACGCCAATGACGGATGTTCAGTCGCTCGAAACCAATTATGGCCTGCTGCGGAGCCGCGCTCTCGCCGAACGTGTCGCAAGGGATATGAACCTCGCACAGGATCCGGGATTTGCGAATCAGGAATCGCCGCCGGGGATGCGGCTGCGGCAGGCGACCAATACGCTGGTCGACCGCTTTACAGTAACACCCGTTCCGAGCAGTCGGCTTGTGCAAGTTGCTTTCATTCATCCCGATCCGGCGATGGCCGCGCGCGTGCCGAACGCGTTCGCCGAGAATTTCATAGAATCGACGCTTGAGCGTCGCTTCGGCGCTAGCCGATATGCGCGTGAATTCCTGCTGAGACGGATTGGCGAGGTGCGCCAACGCCTCGAGGAAGCTGAGCGACAACTCACGATGTACGCGCAGCAAGAAGGCATTGTCACGGTCCGCGGTGCTGAAGGGGGCCAGGGACAGAATGCCTCTGACAGCCTCGAAGGCGCCCGGCTGATCGCCGCGAACACTGAACTGGCCTCGGCTGAAGCCGCCCGGGCCACGGCGGAGACCCGCTATCGCCAGGCCCTGTCGGGCGACCCGACCGCCGAAGTGCTGAACAATGGCACCGTGCAGGGGCTGAGGCAGCAGCTCAACACGCTGCGCACCGAATATCAGACTAAGTCGAACCTGATGCGCCCCGAGCATCCCGTCATGGTCGACCTCAGCACGCAGATCGAGGGGATTGAGGCCGCGATCGAGCGCGAATCCACCAATGTCATCGGCACATTGCGCAGCGCCTTTCTCGCTGCACAGGCGCGCGAGAATGAGGTGGTCGCGAAGGTTAACCAGCTGCGCGCCGAAGTTTTGGACCTTCGCGGGCGCAGCATTCAGTACAACATCCTCCAGCGCGAGGTGGACACCAGCCGCACCATGTATGCGGCGCTTCTCCAGCGCTACAATGAGGTTGGAATCGCCGGCGGCGTCGGTGAGAATCTCATTTCGGTGGTCGACGAAGCACAGCAGCCCACCACCCCAGTGGAACCGCAGCCAGTCCGCAGCACTGTGATTGGCGCCCTGATCGGACTCCTCGCCGGCTTGGCCACTGCCTTCGCCCTCGAATTCCTCACCTACACGATCAGGAGCCAAGAGGATCTCGAGATCAAGCTCGAAATCCCGCCGCTCGGGGTCATCCCGAAGAGCGATAAGGCGGGAAGCCTCAGCGAAGTGCTGGACAATCCGCGCTCGCCGATGATGGAGGCATATGCGTCGCTGCGAAGCGCGATCCAGTTCGCGACTGCCCAAGGTGCGCCTTCGACCCTCCTCGTCACGAGCTCGGGCCCGGCCGAGGGCAAGACGACGACTTCGTTGGCGCTCGCCCGGAACTTCGCTCGGCTCGGCTACAGCACGTTGCTACTAGACGCCGACCTTCGCAATCCGTCCTTCTCGATGGACGAAGGTGTCGAGAATCGCGGCTTTTCGGGCCTTTTGACCGACGCCGTGACAATGGACGAGGTTATCAAGCCGACCAGTATTCCGGGCCTCTCATTGCTTGAGGCGGGGCAGGTGCCGCCCAATCCCGCGGACCTGCTGTCTGACCCGTCGCTCGCCGAGATCCTGCGCAAGCTCTCGGGCATGTTCGACATCGTCATCCTTGACGGTCCGCCGGTCCTCGGCCTTGCCGACGCGCCCCTGCTCTCGGCCGTGTGCGATCGTACGCTAATCGTGTTCGAGGCGGAAAAGATCAAGTTGTCGGTGGCTCAGAATACGGTTGCTCGCCTTAGGGCCGCCGGAGCGCGTATCGTTGGCGGCGTGCTGACCAAGTTCGACGCGCGCAATGCAGGTTATGGCTACGGTTACGGCTACGGTTATGGATACGGCCAGGGAGGCAAGGACGAAGCCTCGCGGACCCGCTTCATCCTCCCCGGCCTGATCGGCAAGCGCGCCGAGCGCGACGCGAATCCTGCTGAGGAAGCGGAGCTCGGTCGCGGGTGAGTTCGCGACGGGGGAAGCTCCTCTCCCCGCTGGCGCGGACGGGCTGGCTCGCCGTTCTTGCCATGCTAGTTTGGCTGGCGCTGCGCAATGCGGCGGTCGCCCTGTTCGCTCAGGCCCAGCCCTCCTTCGCCTTGGCCTTCCCGCCACCGTCGGGCGACGCGTTGGCGGTCCAGGCGCTGCGCGGCCGCTCCGCGCCGGAACGACAGGAGGGGGCCGCCGCGGAAGCGTTGGCCCGCAGCCCCGTGTCATACTGGCCCATCCTGGCCGCAGCGGAAGCGGCGCTCGCAAAGGACGACGATGCGCGCGGCACGGCGCTGCTCGTTGAGGCGGTGCGGCGCAATTCGCGCCAGGCCGATTCGCGAGGGCGGCTGTTCCAGCTCCTCCTTTCACAAGGCCGGTGGAGCGAGTCGATCGACGAGGGCCTCGCCTACACCCGGCTGCGCGCTTCGACGTCCGAAAGCGTCATGCATGGCGTGTTGATGCTGCTCGGTGACGTGCGCGGCCGCGCTATCCTGGCGCGCAAGCTGCGGACGAATGCTGAGTTGCGCGAACGCCTGGTCCGGTTGGCGGCACGACGGCCTGAGGAGCGGCAGCTTGCCACCTTGCTGGATTGGCCCGAGGGCGATCCTGACGAGCTCAGCGCCGACGGCTACATTGCCTGGGTTCAGGCGCTTCCCGACGAAGCGCTCCCTCATGTCCGCGCTGTCTATGACGGCGAATTCCGCGGGCTTCCGGGTTCGCCGCCGTTCGGCTGGAGATTCGCGCGTGACGTTCGGGTCGATCCAAGCGAAGGGCTCATCGCGCAGGCGTCGGCTGGCGAGCAGGCCCGGCAGACGCTGGTGCTTTCGCCCGGCCCCTACCGCCTCACGGTCTTCGGTTCCGGCCGGATGGCTTGGCGCATCTCCTGCCTGTCCGGCGCCGTCCTTGTCGAGGCGCCCCTCCCTGCGGGTGATCCCGCGCCAGTCGAGCGGCCTTTCACCGTCCCAGCGGGTTGCGCCTTCCAGCAGCTCGCGCTGACTGGGACCGGCGGTGCTTCGCGGACGCTTCGTGTCGCAGTCCGGCCCGGCTTGTGAGATCCGCGATCCGCCCGCTGGTCGCCGCGACCTATCTGATCCTCTGCCTCGTATTCGGTGGCGCGAGCAGCGCCGGGATCCTCGGTAATCTTGCGCTCCAGCTCCTCGGCGCGGCGATTCTCGCCATTCTCCTGTTCACCGACCGCACGCCTGTATTCAAAGGCCCAGGGAGCGGCCTGTGGTGGCTCGCTCTGGGCTGGGTGGCGGTCGTGGCGCTGCAGCTCGTCCCTCTGCCCCCCAGGCTCTGGACTTCGCTGCCGGGCCGGGAGGCGGTCGTGCAAGGCTTCGCCCTTGTCGGCGTGCCGCCGCCGTGGCTCGGTATCTCGCTGACGCCGGACCACACGATCCGGGCGCTTGTCTCCATTCTGCCCATCGCCGCGATCGTGGCTTTAGTCGCGCCGGTGTCGGCGCGCTCACGCCAGCTCTTCCTTCCGCTCGTCATCGCCTTTGCGATGGCAGCGCTACTGGTGGGCCTGATTCAGAAGGTGGGCGGCCCGCAGTCGCCCTTGTATTTTTATGCGGTGACCAATTGGGGTCAGACCGTCGGTTTCTTTTCCAACCGCAACCACCAAGCCACCCTGCTGCTGATGACCCTGCCGTTCGTCGCGGCGCTCGCCACACCGCTCCTCCAGGGCGGCCGCATCCGCGAGGAAGCGGTCCCCAAAATCATCGTCATCGCAACCTTGTTCGCTGTCATTGCCGGCGGCGTGATGATGACTGGGTCGAGGGCAGGAATAGCCCTGGTTCCGATCGTCACGGGTCTTTGCACGCTGATGGTGCGAAAGGACCTGACCGGCAACGTGCCGCGCAGCTGGGTGGCGGTGTCAGTCCTGCTCGTCGCGGCCGGAATCGCGGCGGTCGCCGCTTCGGGCGTGGTCACTCGGGATGCCTTGTCGCAGGGCAATGTCGAGGAAAGCACGCGCGAGGCGATCTGGGGCAACACCATCCGCCTCGCCGTCGCCTTCCAGCCGGTCGGCGGCGGCCTCGGCAGCTTCGTGCCTCTGTATCGGATACAGGAGGACCCTCACGCCCGCCCGGACGAGTTCACCAATCACGCCCATAATGATTATCTCGAATGGGTGCTCGAGACGGGCCTTCCCGGGCTCCTGCTGCTGGCCACCTTTCTCTTTTGGTATGTGCGAGGGCTGAAGCTCAGCTGGTCGGCCACTGAGTCTGCGCTCGGCCGCGCCGGTTCGATCGCAATCGTCGCAGTCTTGCTCCATTCGCTTGTCGACTATCCGGTGAGGACGGCCGCGATCGCCGCCTTCTGCGCCTTGTGCCTGGGCCTCATGGTCCCGGCGCCAGAGACCGACTACACTGAAGAGTCGAGCCGACGTCGGTCATCCCGTCGCAGCTCCAGGCGCCGCGAGCGATAGAGGATCGTGCGGAAAGGCGGTTCGGGATTTCTGCACCACGACGCGGGAAAGGAATTGCTAGACCGGCGCCAATGACGCCGCATCTGCGTAAGCCACTCTGGCCGATTCAATCGGATCAGCCAATAATGTCTCGGGCGATCTGCGCGATGGCGTCAGCCCGGTCGCGCAGGCGCATCGTGTCGAGCGTCGGATGAACCTCGAACATCAGGCTGCTTTCGCCGAGCTCCTTCGCCACGGGCAGCGGTTCCACCGGAATGTCGGCGAAGGCCGCTTCCCGATAGACTTCGGAGCAGGAGCCTGAGAAGGCCCGCAGCCCAGCTGCCGTCGCAGCCTCGAGAATGGCGTCCCGCAGGCGCGCATTCTCCGATAAAGCGACGTCCACATAGGCGTAGAATTTATAGTAACCATGCGTGATATTGCGCGCCGGCTGCGGCACGCGCAGCCCTCCGACGGACCGCAGGGCCTCGGCCCAGCTTTCGGCGTTTCGCTGCCGCCTGGCCTGCCACTGCGGCAACTTCTCGAGCTGTCGCAGCCCGATCGTGGCGGCGATCTCCGTCATGCGCCAGTTGGTACCGACTCGGTCGTGGAGCCATCGGAACCCCGGCTTGCTCGGGTTTTCGAGAGCACGGCCCCGATCCTTGCCATGATCCTTGAAGGACCACGCCCATTCGAACGCTTCGTCGTCGCGGAAGGTGACGAGACCACCCTCGCCGCCTGTCGAAATAATCTTGTCCTGGCAGAACGAGAAGGCGGCAGCATCGCCGAAGCTTCCGACCGGCAGCCCGTCAATCTCCGCTCCGTGAGCCTGGGCGCAATCCTCGATCACGCGGATGCCATGCTCGCGCGCCAGCGCCATGATCGCGGGCATGTCTGTCGGCCAACCGCCCAGATGAACGGGGATGATCGCCTTTGTCCGCGAGGTGATCGCCGCGGATATCGTCTCTGCGGTGATGTTGCCGCTGTCGCGGTCGACCTCGGCGAAGACGGGAGTAGCTCCGACTAGCCGGACGCAGAAGGCCGATGCCACGAAGCTGCGCGGCGTTACGATCACTTCGTCGCCTGCCCCGACCTGGAACGCGCGCAAGGCGAGCTCGAGCGCCACCGAGCCGTTGGCGAGCGCGATGGCGCGGCCGTTGCGCAGCAGCCTCGTATAGGCCTGTTCGAACTCGATGACTTTGCTACCGGTCCACTGGTTGACCCGGCCAGAGCGCAGCACGTCCGTTACAGCTTGGATCTCGTCCTCCGCAAAGAAGGGCCAGGCTTCCGCCGGCAGCGGGGAGAGTTCCTGTGCCGGCCTTTTCCTCGGACCGGGCCGCTCGACCTTCTGCGGCAAGGTTGAATCGAACCGGGTGCTAGTTGGTGCCGCCGTCGGCGCCGGCCCAACCCCGGCCAGCGCGGGCTTCATCTTGTAATGATCCTCGGTCTTTCGACGGGAGCCGAGCCGGCTTTGCCGACGGCGGCGGAACGCTAGCGGCGCTGCTGGCTTCGCCAGTCCCCCGACCAGCCGCAAGGCCTTGCGAGTTGCCGGATTCAGCCGCCTCGACCGTCGTAGTACGAACCGCGCTCCGACGACCGCCGCGATGAAAGCGCACAGGACGAGGAGCACGACCACGCCGAAGCTTGCAACCGTGTCGAGGAGGCCGGGCTGATAATAGTCGCTTGTGACGTAATGGGCGGGGTCTGACAAGGTCGATCCTGAATATCGAATGGGCTACGCACTAAGGACGCAGACCAGGCTTCGTAAGGTGCCGGCTTCCGTTCGCGGAGTGAGACGGTCGCCTATTCGGGTGTTAGCGGAATCGCCTTGGCCGCACGAGACTTATCCTTCGGCTTTTCCTGCCGCTCCGTCCAGCTTCCGAAATTGACCGTATTGTCGTAGACTATTGCGGCAAGGATGAAGATCCCTAGGCCAATGACGAGTCTGACGAAAGATCTCTTGAAGAAGCGGATGACGCTCCCAAGCAAACCAGTACTGTCGCTCACCTCCACGATCTTGCCCTCGTTTGGAAGGCCGCCAGCCCAGTGGGCGGGAGGGCGGCTTGGTCGCCAGGCCTTCGCCTCTTCGATCTCTACGTTATGCGTCACGAGTTTCAATTCCTTGAAGCATTCAACGGTGGAATGGTCTCCGGCAGCGTCTCGCTTTCGCCGCGACGTTCGGCAAAATCGAGCTCCAATATCTTACTCAGCAAAGTCCGAACGGCGCGGGGATCATGAGCTTCGAGCGCCATGTCGAGGCGGCGCAGGTGAGGCACCAGCTCCTCGAGCGGCATCGATCGTTCCTCGGCCATCTTGATCTGCGGATGCACGGTCTCGGTAATCACCTCGCCGACGAAGAGTTCCTCGTGCAGCTTCTCGCCTGGCCGCAGCCCGACATAGCTGATCTCGATATCACCGTCGGGATCTTCGGGAGTCTTCTCAGTCATGCCGGACAAGGCGATCATTGTGCGCGCCAGGTCGGCGATCCGAACCGGCTCGCCCATGTCGAGCACGAACACCTCGCCCTTGGCCGCAAGGCTGTTGGCTTGGAGGACGAGCTGCGTCGCTTCGGGGATCGACATGAAGAAACGGGTGATGTCCGCGTGCGTGACGGTCACCGGTCCGCCTTCGCTGATCTGGCTGCGGAACCGCTGGACCACCGAGCCCGAGGAATCGAGCACGTTGCCGAATCGGACGATTCCAAACTGGGTGGGCACGTCCGGCTCTCGGGCGAGCGCCTGGATGTACAATTCGGCTACCCGCTTGCTGCGGCCCATCACGTTGGTCGGGCGCACGGCCTTGTCCGTCGAGATCATCGTCAGGCGCGGAATGCGCGCATCAACGCAGGCGTCGGCAAGTATGCGGGTGCCGACGACATTGTTCGTCACGCCGACCACTTCGTTCAGCTCGAGCAGCGGGACGTGCTTGTAGGCGGCAGCATGAAAGACCGCGTCGATCGCGTGATCCGCAAGTATTTCGCGAACGAGCCGCTCGTTCAGCAGCGTTCCGATGATCGGGATCAGCGCCGGCCCATCCGCTTGTCCGTCGCATAGCGCGCGAAGCTCGGTTTCGATGCTGAACAAGGCGAACTCGCTGTGATCGAGCAGGACCAGTCGCCGCGGGCGATGCTGGACGACCTGCCGGCATATCTCCGAGCCGATCGAGCCGCCGGCGCCGGTGACCAGGATCGACTTGCCGCGAAGGCCCTCCTCGATCAGTTCGCGAAGCGGAGGAACGATGTCGCGCTTGAGCAGGTCCTCGACGTTGATTGGCCGCACGTCGGAAATCGTGTAACGGCCGCTCATGATCTCCTCATAGGAGGGGATCGTCATCACAGGCACGCCGAGGCCTGAAAGAGACGCAAGCGCCGCCATTCGGTCGCTTCGCGTGGCTGACTGGATGGCGAGGAAGACCTGCTCCACAGCCCCCGACTGTACCTCCTGACGCAGCTGCTCCAGGGAGCGGATCGGCGCGCCCACCATAAACCGGCCGACGAGCGCCGGATTATCGTCAACGAAGCAGCGGAGCCGGTACTCCGGATGCCTCCGCAGCGCTTCCGCGAGGGAGGAACCTGCCGAAGTGGCCCCGTAGATCGCGACGCGGGTCTCCTTGACCTGACCGTCGGCGGTACCAGGCGTTCGAAGTAGGCTGTGATGTTCCTCGTTCAACAGGCGCGCGGCGGCCAAGCGTCCAAAGAACATGAAGAGGAAGACGATCCCGAAATAGATGAAGCCTACCGAGCGAGGCAGGTTTTCGACCCTCGATACGTAAGCGAGGATGAACCAGATCGCGGCCACTGCGCCCGCTCCGACCGCTATTCGGAGTGCGGCGTGGACGTCCATGTAACGGACCACGACCTTGTAGATTCCCAGGAGCAGGAGCGCGCCCACGCCCAGGGCCACGGCCGCGGCAGCGAGCGGTACGACCCATCGGTTTACCGGCGTGTAGAGCTCGCCGTAGCGGATGCAGAAGGCGAGCCAGAGCGCGAGCGACATCGCCACCGTATCGAACCCGACGATCACCGCCCGCTTCCGCGCTCGCGGCAGCGCCGTCAGCTTGTTGACCGTGGGTCTCATTCAGCCCCTTTTATTCCTGGCAAGCTTTGGTGGCCGCTCCGCGCCACCATCACCTTGTTAGTACGAGCTTTTTCCTCAAACGTCAAAGATGCTGCGCTGCAATAGACGCTTTCACACACAAGTTGAAGCCAAAGGGGAGGCAGGGGCGGGGCCTGTCCTGATCCGATTTGACTGTTCCTAGCGATCGAATTCGGTGACGGTCTGCTGGGCGAGTATCTCCGAATTCTCGCTGGCGCGTACGGTCACGACCTGCTCTGCGGGGTCGCCCTCTTCGCACACCGCATGGTAGGCAATGGCCTTGATCAGGCCGTCCTGCATGCTCGCGGGAATGGAATACCACAGGCTACGGCTGATCCGGACGTTCCCCTCACTATCGTAGCGAAAGCTCGTCTCGGCGGCGGACATCTGGCCCAGCAGTCGTCCGGCCTCGCTGCAACCCTGCATCAGGCGAGTCTCGTTCTGCTGCTCGTCGGCGACGGATTCCTCCACGCTCGGCTGGCAACCGGCGAGCATCGAGCCGAGCGCGATCAATGCGGCTATCGAACCTGTCTTCACTCTCCAGCCCCTTTTGGTCTCGAAGCTGTGGCCGCTACAGGAGCGGACAATTGCGGGCAAGGCGGCGTCTGCGGCGACCCGCTCAACGCGCCCTGAAATCGGTGGAAGGCTCAACGCGTTGGGACGTCAGCACCACCCCCCGTTCGTCACGGATCGTGATCTCGACCTCGTGTTGCGGGGTTTCGGCGCTGCACGCCGCGACCACCGCGAGTTGACCGATCAGTCCATCCCGCCTCGACTCGTTGAGGCGCATCCAGGCGTCACGCTCGGTCATTGCCTCTCCACTGTCCTCGAACAGGAACGTCCCGTCGCGTCCACGTCGTTCCAGGTCGGCCCGCGCTTGCTCGCAAGCAGGCTCGGGCGGCCGCCGTGCGGATTTCCGCTCGGGATCGGGCGGTGGCGGGTCGGCCTGGCAGGCGGCGAGCGCCGCGAGCGCACCGGACAGAATTCCAAGCTGTATCTTCATCGAAGGCCTTCCAACCTTTCACGAAAGGTCGTGGCTACGAAGCGGGCGCTCGGGCTGTCAACGCTCCCTGCGGAAGCGCCGCCCGAGCCGTCCCGTTTCGCGGACAAAAAAATAGCGGCCCTGAGGCCGCTATTCTCTTGAACTGGTTCCGTTGTTACGGGCTGACCGGACGATCGTCGCCGCCATCAACTGCAACGTAGATACCTGCGATGATCGCGAGAATCGCGAGCAGCGGAATCAGGAAACCGCCGCGCACCGCATTGGCGTCGTCCATGGCCGCGCCGCTACGGGCCGAGCTGGCCACAGCTGGCGATGAAGAGGCAGAAGTGGCGGTCTGCGCCAGAATCGGCGTGCTGACCATCGACGCGGCGAGCATCGCCACCAAAGATGCCTTCTTGAAACTCATTTCGAACTCCCCTTTGAGCTGGCTGAGGTGAACTGCCACAGCGCTCTGCCGATGACAACCCCCATTTTTCGCCGCCGGGCGCGACTTTGCCGCACCGTGGCGCTTTTGCAAATCCCGTGTCTTTACTGCCACAAACCCGCGGATGCGGGGTGGATTTGCTCTCCATGGCGTCATACCGTTAAGACTTGCTTATCGTGCGTGCCGTCGCCTCCTTTTTGCAGGTGAATTGTTGTCCCTTCCTTCTGTTCGTCAGGTGGCCTTCTTGGCCCTGCTTATGTTTGCGGTGCCGGTGTCGGCTGTCACCGTCGCCGACCCGCGCGGGGACTCGCTCGTCGCGATGCGCGTCTTGGACGAGCAGGTGGCGAGAATCGGGCATCGATTGGCCGTCGCCAATCTCGACCTTTGCGCCGATCGTCGGTGGCTCCCCGGCTTCGCCGTCCACGATCTCTCCCAGTATGGAGGTGAGTACCGGGACGCCGCGAGTCGGGCGTTCGGCCTGGGTGCCAGGCCGGCGGTGCTCGCCGTCCCGCCCGGCGGTCCTGCCGACCGCGCCGGCCTACGAGCCGACGACTTGCTTGTCTCGCTTGACGGGGCGGCGCTTCCGGATGGCGAAAGCGCGTCCGACGGGTCGTTCGAGCGGATGGAGCATATTCTCGGCGCGATCGAAACCGCGTTTGCGGATGGGGTTGCCGATGTCGAGTTTGAAAGGGGCGGGGTGAGCCTTGCTGTCCGCGTGGAGGCGGAGAGGGGCTGCCCGAGTCGGTTCCAGGTCATCCCGTCGCGGCGGCTCAATGCCCTGGCCGATGGCCGCTATGTCCAGCTCACCACGGCCATCGCCGATTATGCGCAGGACGAGCAGGAACTGGCGGCCGTTCTCGCTCACGAATTCGCTCACAACGTCCTGAGCCACCGGGCCAGGCTCGACGCGGCCGATGTCGAGCGGGGATTCTTCGGCAATTTCGGGCGGAATGCGCGGCTCATCCGCGAGACCGAGATCGAGGCCGACCGGCTGAGTGTCTACCTGCTCGACCGCGCAGGCTACGACCCCGAGGCGCCGGTTCGTTTCTGGACCCGTTTCGGAAAGCGAGGGCTGAATTTCCTCGGAAGCGCGACCCATCCGAACTGGCGCCGGAGGATCGACCTGTTTCGGACCGAGATCGAGGCGATAAGGCGATCCAGGGCCGCGGGAGACCTGCCGATCCCCGAGTTCCTGTCGGCCCCGGCGGATGCGCCTGAAGCAACGGCCCGACGCTAGCCCGATGGCCGACACTTTCGACACGCCCGATGAAATCCGCCTCGACGCCCCGCGCGCCGTATTTTCGGCAGGGGCATGCGTTCGGCGCCAAGGTGGGGAAATCGGATTGTTCCGATCCGTCGTGCGCCTGTGCCTTGCGCTGATTCTGCTCCTCGGATGGGCCGTGCCGGCCTTCGCGGCGGTCGAGATCGCCTTCTATTCGCGGGAGCTCGGCGGCAACAATTTTCCCCACGCGTTCGTCAGTCTCACCGGAACGGTCGATGCGACCGGCGAGCGGGTCGACACCAGCTACGGGTTCACCGCGAAGTCGGTGACGCCCGCCATCCTGCTTGGTTCAGTGGCCGGCGAGATAATCGTCGAAGGCCCGCAACAGATCGCTCGAAGCGATCGTCAGTTCACGCTGGCGCTGACCGACGCGCAATATCGGGCGGTCATGGCCGTCGTGGAGGAATGGCGGAACCGGCCGCAGCCATCCTACAATCTGAACCGCCGCAACTGCGTCCATTTCGTTGCCGAACTGGCCCGCACGGTCGGCCTTCGCGTCGAGAATGCGGAGAGGCTGATGAAGCGTCCGCGCTCCTTCCTCCAACACGTCCGCAGCCTGAACCGAAACCTGCTTCTCGGGCCTCGGCTGGCTCGCCCGTAGAGGCTAACATCTGTCAGGGGTGGATCGTCCCGCCCGGGAGAGCCGGCGCGCGGGGTTGAACTCCAACAGTCGCCCTTCCTTATGTTTGCTGCCGGGGCTAAGGTTGCTATGCACTTCTTCTCAGGTGCAAGGGGGGTGTACGATGGTCCTGGCGGCCCGGGCGAGTCACGGCTTCTGGGGTTCTGCTCGTCGATCGCCCGCCGACTCGTGGCGCGGTCGCTCCTTCCTCCATCACTGGAAACTTGCTGCCGCGGGAGGCGCGATCCTCTTTTGCGGCGCGGCCGAGGCGCAGGTCGTGCCGCCGTCTGCCACCCCGCCGACCCGGGAGGAGGTGGAGCGACCGCTCCCCGATCGGCGCGAGCCGGCATCGCCGCGCCTCACCGTCGAAGGTGGGGTCGAACGCGCGCCCTGTGCGCTCGACAGGCCCGAATATCGCGATGTTCGCTTCACGCTGAACGATGTCCAGTTCGACAGCCTGCGCGGATTGCCGGCGGAAGCGCTTCGACCGGCGTTCGCGCCTTTCGTCGGGCAGGAGCATCCGGTCTCCATCATCTGCGAAATTCGCGACCGGGCCGCCACCATTCTGCGTGACTCGGGCTATGTCGCTGCGGTGGAGGTGCCTGAGCAGAGGATCGCCGATGGGACGGTCCGCTTCGAAGTGCTGATGGCCCGGCTCGTCGGTCTGCGCGTGCGGGGGGATGCCGGCCGGGCCGAGCGACTGATTGCCGGCTATCTGGAACCGTTGACCGAACGCGAGGTGTTCAATCGCCACGATGCCGAGCGCGCCTTGCTGCTGGTCGGGGATCTGCCCGGCTATGATGTCCGGCTGTCGCTGCGCTCCGCAGGCGGCGCCCGGGGAGAGGTGATAGGCGAGGTCCTGGTGCGCCACACGCCTGTGCTGGCAGACTTCTCCATCCAGAATTTCGGGTCGACCGAGCTTGGCCGCTGGGGCGGATTGCTGCGCGGTCAGTTCTTCGGCCTCACCGGCCTGGGCGACCGCACGGTCGTCGCGCTCTTCAGCACGCCGGATTTTCACGAGCAGCAGACGGTTCAGATCGCCCATGATTTCCGCCTCGGCAGCCAGGGTTTGGCCATCGGGGGGCAGATCACGTTCGCCTGGGCCAATCCCGAGCTTGATGACGACGCCGTCGACGTCGAGTCCCGGACGCTCTTTGCGACGCTGGAGGCGAGCTATCCCTTCGTTCGAAGGCAGGACCGGACCTTGCGCGGCGCCTTGGGTCTCGATCTCGTCGATCAGGACGTCGAGTTCAACGGTCTCGACTTGAGCCGCGATCGCCTGCGCGTCGCCTTTGCCAGGCTCGATTATGACGCCGTCGGTCTTTCGCAGGACCCCCGTTACCGGACGGGCGCACCGGTCTGGCGCCTCGGCGCATCGGCCGAACTCCGGCAGGGCCTCGACATACTCGGTGCCAGCGCGCCGTGCGGCCCGGCGCTCGCTGCCTGCCTCGTCCCCGGAGTCGTTCCGCCCGCCAGGCTCGAGGGCGATCCTACCGCTACCGTTCTTCGCGGCACGCTCAACGGCGAGTACCGGCCCGATCCCCGCTTCACGATCGGGATCGGCGCGCGCGGCCAGTATAGCGAGCGGCCGTTGTTCAGTTTCGAAGAGTTCGCCGCAGGAAACTTCACGATCGGGCGTGGCTACGATCCCGGTACGATCCTCGGCGACAGCGGATTGGGTCTGCAGGCCGAGCTGCGCTACGGCAGCCTCTTCCCACGCGGTCCGGATGCCTTCGCGTTCGAACCCTTCCTGTTCGCCGATCAGAGCTGGGTGTGGAACGAGGATCGGCTGTTCGCTTTCGATCGGCAGGAGCTGACCTCGGTCGGCGGCGGCCTGCGCGCGGCTTGGGGCAACCGCCTTCGGCTGGAGCTGCTCCTCGCCGTGCCGCTCGATCGTACCCTCTTCCAGCCCGACCGCGACCCGCGCCTGCTCGTGTCGGTGACGACCCGCCTTTGGCCATGGAGCTCGAGATGACGGCCGACCCACTGCCCGCCCGCTACGGGCATCTCCGTGCCAGGCGCCGTCTGCTCCTCCTCGGCTGCGCCTTTGGCTCGTCGATGGTCCTCGTCACCGCGCCCGAGCGCGCCGCGGCACAGGCTTTTCAGGGTAGCCCCTCCACGGTCGCAGGCAGCGTGAGCTACGACCGGGCGACGCCGGGGGTTGAAACCATCACAGTAGAGAGTGATTCGGCCATCGTTCAGTGGGACCTGCCGCCATCGGGGTCCGGGGAATACCTCTTCCTGCCCGAAGCGAACGTGGCCACCTTCCAGAACGGCGCCAGCAATGCCGACTTCGTCGTTCTGAACCGGATCGCCTCGACCGCTCCGAGCCGGTTCGATGGCACCGTCCTGGGGCGAATCAGCGACGGCCTTGGGAATGTTTCGCCGGGCGGCACGATCCTTTTTTCCAGCCCCGGAGGGATCATCGTCGGCGGAACGGCCTTGTTCGACGTCGGTAACCTTGTTCTCACGACGCTCAACGTCATTGACGAAGAGGGCACCTTCGTCACGCTCAGCGGCGGCTTCGAATTCGACGGAGGTGCTGCGCAGCCGAACGCCGCGGTGGTCACCCAGGCGGGATCGCGGATCGTCGCTTCTCCGGAGGGCAGCTACGTCGCCCTCGTCGCGCCGCGCGTGATCCATGGCGGGAGCGTCCGGACGAACGGCTCGACCGCCTTCATCGCCGGGGAGGAAGTCGAGTTCACCGTCAATCAGGGGCTGTTCGATATCGTCGTCTCGACGGGGAGCGACAATCCCAATCCGATCGTCCACACCGGATCCACCGGCGGCCCGGCCAGTGCCGGCGGTGCCGACAATCACCGCATCTACATGGTCGCGCTTCCCAAGAACCAGACGATTACCGCTCTCTTGAGCGGCCAGGTGGGATTCGACGCCGCCACCGACGTTACGGTGGAAAATGGCGCGATCATCCTCTCCGCAGGCCATGGGGGCGTCTTCGGCGATTCCGTCGACACCGCGACGGCCCCGGCGCAGGACGCCAGCTTCGCGATCGACGGCGGCACGGTCACGTCGGACCTGTTCGGTTATGCTTCGACTGAAATGTCCGCCTCCGGCGCCACCGCCTCGCTCGTCTTTCAGCAGGACGTCAGCCTGTTCGGCGCGCAACGCGCCCGCCTGTTTGCGGCAAACGGGGAAACGGTCTCCGTTGCCGGCAACGCGCTGGTCTCGGCCGCCCGCTCCTCTGGAGCTTCGGGCCTGGTTGACGTGACGGGCGGCGAGGCGCTCGCTTACGCCGAGAGCGGCGGCACCTTGAACGTGACCGGAAACCTCGCCGTGGACGCCTCGGGCTCGAGCGGCTCCGACGACGCGCCGCCTGGCGACGGCACCGGTGGCACGGCTCGGGTCTTCGCCGACAATGCCAGCATCCAGGTGAGCGGCGACTTGGCCGTGCTGGCCAACGGCACCGGCGCGGCCGGCTATTATTCGGTCGATGCGGGCGACGGATTCGGGGGCAGCGCGGCCGTTCAGGCCCTGAATCAAGGTTCGGTGGTCGTCAGCGGCGATCTTTCGGTCAGGGCCGAGGGAATCGGCGGCGACGGCGGCTATTCAGGCGGGAGCATCGGTGACGGGACGGGCGGCAACGCGTCCCTCGAAGCCTCCGGCGACGGCTCGGTCGTGATATCGGGCGACACGGAAATTGCCGCCCTGGGTTCCGGCGGATCCTTTGGCGGCTACTACGATACGGCATATTACATCCCGGTCGTCGGCGGATCGGGCCTCGGCGGCTCGGTCGTGGTGACTTCCAGCAGCGGAGGCGAGATCCGGTTGGCCGGGACGGCCACGCTCGATGCGGCAGGGCAAGGCGGCAGCGGGGGCTTCGGAGGCGCGGGCGGAAGCGGTGCAGGCGGCAGTGCCGACCTTTCGTCGGACGGCGGCGAACTCGTCGCCCAGCTTCTCGACATTTCGGCGGCCGGCATCGGCGGAATCGGCGGTCGCGCCTTTCCGGACGATGCCGGCAATCTCGGCCCCGGCGGCGATGGTGGTGAAGGCGTGGGCGGTCAAGCGGCCGTTCGAGTCGGGGCGGACGGCGCTCTCACCGTCGAATCCGTGCGTCTAGATGCCAGCGGCACGGGTGGCGCTGGCGCCGAAGGCGGGTTCGGCAGCTCTGCCGGAAATGCCGCAGGCCAAGGCGGCGAAGGTGGCACCGGGCGGGGCGGAACCGCGCTGGTCGGCACGACTGGTGGAACCCTGTTGATGACAGGCCCCAGTAGTCTTGACCTCATCTCCTCGGGCAGGGGCGGTTCGGGCGGCGACGGTGGTGACTCCTTCGGCACCGGCCCGGCCGGGGACGGCGGAGCGGGCGGCGACGGATTTGCCGGAACTTCCACGGTACAGGTCGTCGGCGGCTCGGTGACGGCGACCTCCACCAATGCCGACGCGGGCGGGTTTGGCGGAAGCGGCGGGGCTGCCGGCGACAGTGCCACCCTGCCCGGCGGCGTCGGCGCGGACGGAAGCGGCACCGGCGGAATCGTGCGCCTGTCGGTGACCGACGGCAATGGCGCTTCCGGCAGCGCTTCGCTCGGCGCGACCGTGCTCGTGGCCGGCGGCGCCGGGGCAAGCGGCACGGCCGGCGCGAGCGATAGAGCCGGAAGGATCATCGTCGAGGACGTTGGCTCCGCCAGTGGCGGGCTGGCCTTCACCGACCTGTCTGCCAGCTCGACCGGCGCGCCCGCCGGGGGCGGCCCGGCCTTCGAATTTTCCAGTGACGCAGGGCCGGTCGCCGCTTCGGGAGACGTCAGCATCACGGTCGCGGGAGATGTGATCTTCACGGCTGCCGGTAGCGGGGGGCTTGAGGCGGAAGGCGGCGTCTTCGTGATCACCGACGGCGCGATCGCGCTCGATCATGACGCGCCCACGGCCGATGCCGCCACCGTGTCCGGCGCGTCGGTCGTGATGGATTCCGGAACGGCGATCTCGGGATCGGCCGGGAGTCTGATCGAGGCCACGGGCGGGGCCGCCGTGCTGACGGCGCCCGTCGTAGACGTCGGAAGGGTGAGCGCGGGCGGCAGCCTGTTCGTCACCGCCGGCACCATCTCGTTGGTCGAAGCCACTGCCGGTCAGGATGTATCGCTCGAGGCTCAAGGCGACATCCTTGTCGGTCAGGCGCAGGCCGGCGATGACTTCGTCGCCAATGCGGGCGGTGCGTTCACCGGCGGCACGGTCGTCACGACGGGCCTTGGCCCCGACGGCGACAGCGGCACGCCGCCCGACGGAAGCAACATCCGTATCGAAGCCGCGGGCGATGTCCGGCTCGACACAGGATCCGCGCCCGGCACGATCAGTCTCGTCTCTTCGACGGGGAGCTTGCTGAGCTCCGGTACGCTGACTGCCGAGACGCTGATCGCCGAAGCGCCGCTCGACATCCTTCTCAACGACGTTTCGGTCGTCAGCGATCTCAATCTCGCGACCGCAGGGGGCGAGATCGCCGGCAACAGCTTCAGCAGCGACGGCAATATCAGCCTCGACTCGTCGGGCACCGTCACGCTGACGGGCATCGACAGCGGCGGCTTCCTCACGATCCGCGGAGCCGGGACGGCGGACGTCGGGACGTTGACGGCTGTCGGCGGCATCGTCGTGGACGCCGCGGCGATTCGTCTGGGCAGCGTTACCGCGGGCGTGGACATCGACCTCGGCGCCCCCGGCAACATCGTGGTGGGGCAGGCCCAGGCCGGCGACGACTTCATTGCGAGTGCAGGCGGGGCGTTCGCCGGCGGCACCATCGTCACAACCGGCCGCGGCCCGGACGGCGACAGCGCTGCGCCCGATGGGAGCAATATCAGCATCGGCGCGGTCGGCGACCTTCGGCTCGACACCGGCACCGCGCCCGGCACGATCAGTCTCGCTTCCTCGGCCGGATCCCTGCTCAGTTCCGGTACGCTGACGGCCGACACTCTGTCGGCCGAAACGCCGGCCGAAATGCTCCTCAACGACGTCTCGGTCGTCAGCGACCTCGTTCTCACGACCACGGGCGGCGACATCGTCGGCAACGCCTACAGCAGCGACGGCAATATCAGCCTCGACTCCTCGGGGGCCGTGATACTGACGTCGGCCGACAGCGGCGGCTTGATCACCATCGGTGCGGCCGAGACGGCAAATCTCGGTGCTCTGGCGGCGCAGGGCGACATACTGGTCGATGCTGCGGCGATCAGTCTCGGCAGTGCCGACGCGAGCGGCGATGTCGACCTCTCTGCGACCGGCGATATCAACGTCGGCACCGCCAATGCCGGCGACGACTTCCTCGCCAACGCGGGCGGCGCCTTCACCGGCGGCACCATAACGGCCAATGTCGGCAGCGACATCATCGTTACTTCCGTCGGCGATCTTCGCCTCGACGATGCCGAAGCTTCCGGCCTCATGCAGCTCACTTCCACAGGAGGCAGCGTCCTGAGCGACGGACTGCTCAGCGCAGGAGTGGATCTGGAGATCTCCGCGGCCGCCGACATTGCGCTGGGGGAGGTCGAGGCGGGGAACGACATTCTCCTCGACAGCCTCGATGGCGCGCTCGGCCTGAACCGCGGAAGCGCGGGCCGGGACATGAAGCTGTACGCCGTGACGAGCATCGCTGCGGACACGCTCGATTCCGGACGTCTCATGGACATCCAGACCTTCGTGGGAAATGGCGATCCTTCGATTCCCCGCAACATCAGCCTCGGCACGGCGACGGCTGGCGCGCTTCTCACTGTCGGCGCTTATGGCGCGGTTGTGGCCGACGGCCTGGTCGTGTCGGGCCCCGGCCTCCTCTATGTCGGTTCGACCGACTCGATCCGGGTCGGCTCGATGTCCAGCGGCGGCGATGTCGAGCTGTTCATGAGTCCGACCTCGCCTCTGGGCTTCACGATCAATGACGGCAGGGGCGGTATCGACGTCGGCGCGATCGACGCCCAGGGCAGTATAAGGGCACTGAACGAATCGAGCGGGATCGTCTTCGGTAGCGCCGATGCGGGCGGTTCGATCACGATCAGCACGACCGATCCGGATCCGACCTTTGCCGGGTTCACGTCAGGCCGTTTGACCGCCGGCGGCGCAATCGCCGTCAACGCCGGCGGCGCGGTCGCGATCGACTCCGCGAACAGCGGGGAGTCGATCACGGCCGAGGCCGGCCGCGATCTGCGTCTCGACAGCGCCACGGCGGTCGCCGACATCACCCTTGCTGCTGGCGGATCCATCACCAGCGCGTCCGCGCTGAATGCCGGCGAAACGCTCGAGGCGACGGCCGCCGGCGATACGACGCTCAACCGGATCACCGCATCCGGCGTCGAGATCGCCGCCCAGGGCACGGCCGCATTCACCGGCGCCGTCGATGCCGACACGATCGCGATCACCTCGGCCGACATTGCGGTGACCGGGGACGGCTCGCTCGGCAGCGACCGGACCCAGCTCGTCGCATTGACCGTCCTCGACAATGGGCAGCCGACCGTGATCGGCGGATCGGCCGACGGCACGGGCTATAGCCTCACGGCCGACGAGGCGGGCACGATTACCGCCGCCACGCTGCGGATCGGGAAGCAACTCGCCAATTCCAGCCCCGGCGGCGATCCCGATCTCCTGATTCGCGATCTCACCTTGAGCGGAGAGCGGATCGGGCGCCTTGAGATCCAGACGGACGGCGTTGCCCAGGTCGAAGGCGCGCTGCTGCTCGAGGGTGTTCGCACCGAGGGCGGCATCGCTCTGACGGCCGGCGAGCGCATTCAGATCGTCACGCCGACCGGCAGTATCCGCGTGCGCGACGCCAACGGAATGCCGGGTGGGACGCTGACCATGACCTCGCCGAACATCTGGGCGGCGAGTCAGTCGCTGCTTGACCGGCTGCAGGCAGATCCGAATTTTGCCGGGCGCAACGAGGCGCTGCTGGCCAATGACGGCCCCTTGGCGCCGCGCGGCTATATCGAAGCGGCAGACGTCACCTTGCGCGTCACCCGGACCCTGTTCGTCCAGAACAGCGGCGGCGCCGACTTTGCCGGCATCACCGTCGGCAGCACCCTCGCTATCGTGCCCATCGGCACATCGCCTCTGGACGTCTTTGCCTTCGGCCGACGGCTCAATCCGGACGGCACCTATGTCACCAACGATCAGTTCTTCGCGGACGTGATTTATGATGGGCGCGGCGGCCCGGTCGGCTTTACGGACGAATCCGAGTTCAACCGCTGTGTGATCAATACCGGCGTCTGCCCGGCCGTTGAGCCCGAGCCGGTCCTCGGCATCCCCGGCAGCTCGGACATCGTCGAAGGGCCGCTCGGCGGCAAGTTCACGCTGAATCCTCCCCGGACGTTCCGACAGGACCTGGTCGATACCAGCTTCTCCGCCGAGCCGCTGGTGGAGGAGCCGGTGACGAGCGGTGGAGACAGCATCCTTTGGGAATGCGACGTCGATGGCGATGGCGATTGCGACGGGGGTGACTGAAATGGACTCGACGAAGCCGCGCTACCTGGGCCTCGCGGCCCTGCTGATCGCGGGGCTGACCTCCCAGGCTCCGGCGGCGGCGCAGCCGCTGAGTTATCGGGATAGTTTTCGTATCGGATCGGGCAGCGGCGTCCTGTGCACGGCTCAGGCGATGCTGGCCGACCCCGCCCTGACAAACATGTTCGATCGCGGCTATTCGATCGTTTGCCGCGACGCGTCGGCTCCGGTCGGCCAGATCTATGCCTTGCGCAGCCGCGATGACGATCCGCTGGGCCGGCTGGCGGCGATCCGCGCCGAGCGCGCTGCCTGCGATACGGGCGCTCCCGCCGAGCTGCCCGGCCTCGGTGCCGTCGAAACGCTGTCGTGCCGGCTTGCCGCAGCCGACATCGCCTACGTCGCTTACGTCAAGCGCGCCGGCGATACAGTTTACGTCGCCGAAGGGCTCGGCGGCTATGACAGCGCGCTCCGGCTTGGATTGAGGAGCGTCGTCGAGGAACGCGAAGTCGAGGGTGAAGTGTCGGTCGCCACGACGGGCGCCGGCGATCCCGCAGCGTTTGCGCGGGCCCAGGCGGGCACATTGGACCCGCAGCGCGCACTTGCGGAAGCCTACCGACGCAACAATGCGGGCAGCTATGCGGAAGCGGCCGAGTTTTTCGGCCAGATCACCAGCCGCGACGAGAGCCTGACGGCGCGTGCCGAGGCCTTGGCCAACGAAGCTCTGCAGAAATCCAACCTCGGCCGTTATGCCGAGGCCGAGACCCTGTTCGCACGAGCCTCGGAGGTTGCGGGGACGGAGCCGGTAACGGCGCGACGGCTGCGCAATTACAGGGCGATGCATCTGCTCAACCAGGGATTGGCGGAACAGGCGCTGGCCGAACTCGACCGGCCGCTGCCCACGCTGGCGGCAGTGGAGCAGGTCCGGGAGCTGGTAATCGATCCTGGCACGGCTGCGCAGCTCACCGCCGAATCGCCCGGCTCGCGGCAGCTCGGCGGCATCGAAGGGCTCACACCCCAGGACAAAGCCAGGATACTTGACGGCCAGGCGCTTCAGCTGCGTGGGACCGTGATGCGCCTTCTGGGCCGTGATGCGGAGGCGATCGGCCCGTTGACTGCTGCGCTTGATCAGCTGGTCGCGATCCGGGAGGGCAGGATCGCCGCCACCATGTGGATGCGCGCTCAGATCCTGGCCGAGCTGGCGTCGATCGCCGAAGCGCGCGGTGATCAGACGGAAGCGGAACGTCTGCATCGGGCCGCCGTCGACCTCCTGGAGATCGACTATCCGGGTTCACCCGCGCTGCTCAGCGCCCAGGGAAGGCTGGCGGGCTTCCATGCTCGTACCGGCCGCACCGAAGAGGCGACCGCCTTGTTCCGCCAGATCGTCGCGGCAGTAGCGCAGGGCGGCGACAGTTCGCCGACCTTGCGCAGGCTCCTTGCGCCCTATTTCGCCTTGCTGGCCGAGCGCGGCGACGACCCGGCCGCGGTTGCGGACCTGTTCGCCGCCAGCCAGGTCCTCGTCAGGCCGGGAGTCGCCCAGACCCAGGCCATTCTGGCCCGCGAACTCAGCGGGGGCAGCGACGAGGCGGCCCGCTTGTTCCGTCAGTCGGTAACGCTCACCAGAGAGATCGAGCGCGCCAGGATCGAGCTGGCGCGCATCGAGGCCGACGAGGCTCGAACCCCGGCGGATGCGGAGCGGGCGGCGGCGCTACGTCAGTCGGCCGAACGGATGCAGCAGGACCAGCTCGTCACCCAGGCCCGGCTGGCCGAATTCCCGCGCTATCGCGTCGTCGCCAGCAACGCCATCACGCTCGCCGACGTCCAGGCACTGCTTCGGTCGGGCGAAGCCTATTACAAGTTGATGGCGCTGGACGATGCCGCCTACGGAATGTTCGTCACGCCGGAAAGTGCGCGGGCCTTCCGGCTGGGCGCCAGCCCGGCCGAGCTGGAAAGCCAGGTCGACGCGCTGCGGGCGACCATCTCCCTCGTCGAGAACAACCAGCAGCTCACCTACCCCTTCGACGTCGCTCTGGCCCATCAGCTCTATCGGGAACTCTTCGCCCCGGTCGACGCCGCGATGGCGGGCGTCACGCATCTCGTTTTCGAGCCGGACGGGGCGCTGCTTCGCCTCCCTCCCAACCTGCTCGTCATGGACCGAGCCGGCGTCGAGGCCTATCAGGCCCGTGCCGCCGACCCCGCCAGCGACGGATTCGACTTTCGCGGCATCGAATGGCTCGGCCGCCGCCGCGACGTCAGCACCGCCGTTTCCGCCCGCGCCTTTCGCGACGTCCGCCAGGCGCCGGCTTCCCGCGCGTCGGCCGATTATCTCGGCTTCGGCCAGAACGATCCGGTGGGCCAGGCATATGGCGCTCCGACCGGTACGCGCGGCGCCGGTGCGCAGGACGGCTGCGCCTGGCCGCTTCTCGCCTGGAACCGCCCGATCTCGGCCGCCGAATTGTTCACCGCCCGCAGCGCCATTGCGTCGACGAGGGGGAGCGGGGGCGAGGTCGTCACCGGCGAGGCCTTCACCGACACCCGCATCGTGCAGCGGCAGGACCTCGACGAGTTCCGGATCCTCCACTTCGCGACCCACGGCCTGGTGAGCGGCCCCCGGCCCGAATGCCCGGCCCAGCCGGCCTTGCTCACCAGCTTCGGCGGAGAGGGTTCGGACGGACTTCTGACCTTCGCCGAGATATTCGACCTGCGGCTCGACGCCGACCTCGTCATTCTCTCCGCCTGCGACACGGCGGGGCATGGTGGCCGCGCCGCCGCCGAGGCGGCCGGAATTTCCACCGGGGGCGAATTCGCGCTGGACGGGCTGGTGCGGGCCTTCGTCGGCGCCGGCGGTCGCATTGTCGTCGCCAGCCACTGGCCCGTTCCCGATGATTTTGATGCCACCCAAAGGTTGATCTCGGGTCTGTTCCAGGCCCCGCCCGGGACCGGCACCGCCACGGCCCTCCGGATGGCGCAGCTTGGTCTGATGGATCAGGCGGAAACCTCCCATCCCTACTACTGGTCCGGATTTGCGGTCGTCGGCGACGGAACGGCCCCGGTCGTTCCGGCGGCGCCCACCCGGACAGCCGGAGTCAATTGAACCTTATCGAGGCTTCTTCGTTGCGTAGCCGGCACTTATTAGCCCGTGGGGCGAGCGGGGAAGATTGAGAGAAGCGCGCATTTTGTGGGCCGCGATCGCCGGAGGCGTCCTCGTGGCGCCTTTCGCCGCGCAAGCTCGGCAGGCTCAGCCCGCGGATCAGATTCCCCTCGGCGATGAGCCGATCGTTCCCGATTCCGCGTTCGAGGAAGCGTTGCCGCCGCTCGATCCGGAGCTGATCACGCCGCTCGAGCCGATCGAGGGGCTGGCGCCTGATCCTGCGCCTTTCCCGCCGGTACCCGGTCCGGTCGGGGACGCGCCGCTCGGCGATCCGGCTCTCTCAGAACCGCTGCCTCCATTGTCGGTTACCGACGTCGAGCCCGCCGATATCGGCGAGGTCGAGGACGGCGGCGAGCCGGCGCCGATCCGCTATACGCTGGTCGTGGAAGGGCTCGAGGGAACCGACCTGGAGGGGCGGTTCCGCAGTCTTTCCGCGCTGGAGGATGCGCACGGAGAGGCGGTCAACGGAGCGATGATCGCGGCCCGGGCCGAGGAGGACGAAGTCCTGCTCGTCCGGCTGTTGCGATCCGAAGGCTATTATGATGCGGTCGCCGCGTCCTCGATCGAAACCGTTCCCGAGAATCCGCGCGCACTCCGGGTCGTCCTCACCGCCTCACCCGGCTACATCTATCGCCTCGGCGAAATTCGGATCGACGGTCCGGAAACGGTGCCGCCGGGGCTCGCCCGCGAGGCGCTGGCGCTGGAGAGCGGCCGGCCGATCATCGCTGCGGAGGTCGAGGCGGCCGAGGCGAACGTGCTGCTCCGCCTGCCGCAGCAGGGCTATCCCTTTCCCGAGATCGGGCTGCGCGACATCCTGCTGGATCCTCAGACCCAGATCGGCGATTACACGCTGCCCGTCACGCCTGGCCCGCGGGCGCGCTTCGGCGGCTTCACCACCGAAGGCAATCTCGCCTTCGACGCCGAGCATGTCGGCGTCCTCGCGCGCTTCGAGCGCGGCGACCTCTACGACCGGCGCAGGGTCGACGATCTGCGCGAGTCGATGGTCGCCACCCGCTTGTTCGAGAGCGTCTCGGCCGAGCCCGTGCTTACCGGCGAGACGGCGGAGGACGGAACCGAATATGTGAACATCCTCGTGCGGCAGGATGCCGGCCCTGCCCGCTCGATCGACGGCCAGGCCGGCTACAGCACGGGAGAGGGCTTCCGGGTCGAGGCGGCCTGGGAGCATCGCAACCTTTTTCCGCCGGAAGGCGCGCTTCGCTTCGCGGCGATCGCGGGAACTGCCGAGCAGAATATCAGCGTCCGCTTCCGGCGCAGCAACTGGCGCCAGCGCGACCGCTTCCTGCTGCTCCAGCTCGAGGCGGGCCAGCGCGACTATGAGGCATTCCAGGGCTATACGGCGCGATTGTACGGGCTGGTCTCGCGGGAATCGACGCCGATATGGCAGAAGGTGTGGACCTACGCCTACGGCGCCGAGATCCTCGCGACGAACGAATCGCGGCAGGGGCGCGCTCAGCTCTCGTTGAGCGACGCTTATTTCATCGGCGGCCTCATCGGCCAGGTCGGATACGATAGGTCCAACAGCCTGCTCGATCCGACCCGGGGTTTCCGTTTGCTCGCGCGCGTCAACCCGGAAGCCTCGCTCGGCAACGGCACCGACGTCTATGTCCGCAACCTCGTCGAAGGCAGCGCTTATTATCCATTCGGCGAGAGCTTCGTCCTGGCCGGTCGGGCGCGCTTCGGATCTATCTACGGCATCGCGCGCGACGATCTCGCGCCGTCGCGTCGCTTCTATGCCGGCGGCGGCGGCTCGGTGCGCGGGTTCGGCTTTCAGGAGCTCGGGCCGCGCGACGAGAACAACATCCCGCTCGGCGGCCGCAGCCTCAGCGAGTTCGCTATCGAAGGCCGCTACCGGTTCGGCAATTACGGCGCCGTCGCCTTCGTGGATGCCGGCCAGGTTTACGAGAGCCAGTATCCGACCTTCGGCGACATCCGCTTCGGCGTGGGCATCGGCGCCCGGCTCTACACCAATTTCGGGCCGATCAGGCTCGATGTGGCGACGCCGATCAGCCGGCGCGAAGGTGAATCGCGCGTCTCTGTCTACGTCTCGATCGGGCAGGCATTCTGATGGCGACGCAGGCGGAGCCTCCCTCGGCCCTCATCGTCCGACGCCATCCCGCGAGAGTTGCAGCGAAATGGGCCGGCATCGTCCTGCTGGGAATTTTCGGGCTGGTCATCGCTCTGCTGCTCTGGCTCAATACCGATCCCGGCCGCAGCTTCATCGTCCGGCAGATCAACAATTTCGAAGCGGCGTCAGGGCTCCAGGTCCATGTCGGTCGCATCGAGGGCTCGGTGTTCGGCGAGCTCACGCTTCATGATCTCGCACTCAGCGATCCGCGCGGGGTCTTCTTGCGGGCGCCGACCGCCGATCTGGCCTATCGGCCCTTGGCCTACTTCCGTAACCATATCGACATCCGGTCCCTGATCATCCCGCAGGCGCGAATCCATCGGCTCCCGGAGCTTCGTGCCGGCGATCCGGACGCGCCTCTGCTCCCGGACATCGACATCGATATCGGTCGGCTCCGGATCGGCCGGCTGCTCGTCGACCCGGCGGTGACGGGCCGGCGCCATCTTCTGTCGATCGACAGCCGCGCCAGGATCGCGGACGGACGCGCCGAAGTCGGCCTTGCGCTCGGCACCGTCGCCGCTGCCGGGCTCCCTGGCGGCGACCGGCTCGTTCTTCGCCTGGACGCCGTGCCGGCGGCCAACCGGCTCGACATTGACGTCGCCCTGCGCGGCCCCGGCAACGGCTTTCTCGCAGGGATGATCGGAATCGACCAGCCGATCGCTGCAAGGCTCGAGGGCCGCGGCGACTGGACCAACTGGCAAGGTCGGGCACGGGCCCTGCTCGGCGGTCGTGGCCTCGCCGACCTCGCTTTGTCCGCGCAGGACGGCACCTTCACCGTTCGGGGGCCGCTGCGTCCCGGCCTGCTCGTCGAAGGTCCGGTCGAACGGCTCGCCGGTCCGCTGGCCCAGGTGAATCTCGTCACGAGCTTCGAAAATCGCCGCGCAGACGTCAGGCTGCGTCTTCGCAGCGCGGCGCTCGCGGTTGCGGCCGAGGGCCTGGTCGATCTTGGCCGCAACCGGTTCGAGAATCTGCGCGTGGCGGCGCGGCTCATCCAGCCGGGCGTGATCGCCCCCGACCTCTCCGGCCGCGACGTGCGGATCGCTTTGGTGCTCAACGGCGCCTTCGCGACTCCCGGCGTCGCCTACGACCTGCGGGCCGCGCGACTCACCTTCGATACGACCACGGTGGAAGGGCTTCGCGCCGTCGGCAGCGCCCGCGTCCGCGCGGGAGACATGATCGTTCCGGTGTCCGCACAAGCCACGCGAATCACCGGCTTCGACGCGATCGCCGGCGGGACCATCACCAACGTACGGCTGGACGGGGAGATCGGAATCGCCGGCACGCGTCTGGTTTCCGACAATCTCCGCATCCGATCCGACCGGATCGATGCGACCCTGGCACTGGCCTTCGATCTGTCGTCCGGCCAGTATCTGGTCGGCATTCAGGGCCGCGTGGACAATTATCTGGTCGACGGCGTCGGCCTGTTCGACATCACGGCCAATCTGGACATGGTCAGTGAGTCCGGGGGCTTCGGCCTGCGCGGCCGCGTCGCGGCGCGAACCCGGCGTATCGACAACGAAACGGTCGCCGGCTTGCTCGGCGGTCCCGGCACGATCACCGCCAACGTCGCGGTCGACTCCTCGGGCCTGATCAGGATCGGCGACGTCAGGCTCGCCTCGCCGCTCCTGCGGGTCACCTCGGGAAGCGGCGTGTACCGGCCGGACGGGACGGTCGATTTCAGACTCGCCGGGGTCAGCGATTCCTATGGCCCCTTGACCGTGGCGGTCACCGGCACACCGGCCTCTCCGAACGTTCGGCTGACTGCCGCCAGCCCCGGTTTCGGCGTCGGTCTTCGCGACGTGGAGGCGACGGTGCGCTCGGCGGCCGGGGGGTGGTCGATAGAGGCGACCGGGGAATCCGATTATGGCCCGTTCACCGCGGACGTCGTGATCGCCAGCGACAGCGGGCCGCTGACGGTCGCGATCAATCGCCTGACCTTCGCCGGGATCGATTTCCAGGGGCGAATCGTGCAGACGGCGGCCGGCCCCTTTGCGGGCACGCTGACACTGGTTGGGCAGGGACTGGACGGCACCGTGCAGCTCAGCGCGGCCGGCGCCTACCAGCGAATCGACATCGCCGCCGCCGCGAACGGCGCGCGCACGCCCGGCGACATACCGATCACCATCCAGCGCGGCGTCGTTCGCGCCACGGCGATTCTCACGCCCACGCCGTCGATCGTGGGGGACGCGCAAGTCGCCGGTCTTTCCAGCGGCAATCTCTCCATTGCTCGGGCGCGGCTCCGACTCGACTATCAGGGCGGCACCGGACGGGCGCAGCTCTTCGCGGAAGGCAGGAGCGGAGTTCCCTTCCGTGTCGCCGTCAACGCCGCGCTGGCGCCGGAGGTGATCCGCGCGGCCATGCAGGGCCAGGTCAACAATATCCCGTTCCGCTTTGCCGAGCCGGCCGAGATCCGCCGAGAGGCGGCCGGCTGGCGATTGCAGCCGGTGACGGTGGGCCTTCAGCAGGGACGGATTCGCCTCGCCGGCTTGTGGGGTGAAGACCTTGTCGTCCAGTCCCGCATCGACAGCCTCGACCTGTCGCTTCTCAATGCCTTCTCACCGGAGCTCGGCCTCGGCGGCCGTGCGACGGGCAGCCTCGATTTCGCCCAACCGGGGGACGGCTCCTTCCCGCGAGCCGAGGCTCGGCTCAACATCGCGAACTTTACGCGCACCGGACTGGCGACGCGTTCCGTGCCGGTCGATCTGGCGCTCGCCGGAAGCCTGAGACCCGAAGGCGGTCGGCTGGCGACGGTGATCCGCCGCGGCGGAAGCGTCATCGGCCGAGTGCAGGCGACGCTCCAGCCGTTGCCTCCGGGGCAAGGCTCGTGGATGACGAGGCTGCTCGCCGCCCCCTTCTCCGGTGGCATTCGCTATAACGGCCCTGCGGACGTCCCGATGTCCTTCGCAAACTTGGCGGGGCACCAGTTGAGCGGACCGATTGTCATCGCTGCCGATTTCGGCGGACGCCTGGACGATCCGCGTTTCGTCGGTCTCGTTCGCGCCAACAACCTCACCTACGTCAACGAGCAATATGGAACGCGCGTCACCAACCTTGCGCTGAACGGTCGGTTCGACGCGTCGCGACTGGAAATCACCCAGCTCAGCGGCCGCGCCGGCGACGGCACGGTAACTGGCCGTGGAAGCGTCGGCCTCGCGGCGGCGGCCGGCTTCCCGATCGATGTCCGGCTTCAGTTCGAGAATGCACAACTTGCCCGCAGCGACGATATCGGCGCCACCGCAACCGGCACGATCGCGGTCGTCAACGGCCCCGCGGGCGCCCGGATATCTGGCGACATCTCGCTCGCAGAGGCTCGCTACCGATTTGTTCGGCAGGCCGCCGCCGAGGTGCGCGATCTGGCCGGGGTCCGCCGCCGCGGCGAGCCGATCGCGCCGCCCGACGCGCAGCAGGCGGATAATGCGGTGCCGAGCATATGGGAGCTCGACCTGCGCGTGCGCGCCAACAATCAGATCTTCGTCTCGGGCATGGGGCTCGATTCCGAATGGTCGGCGGACCTTCGGGTTCAGGGCACGACGGCGACCCCGCGAATCATCGGCGACCTTGATCTCATCAGGGGCGAGCTCAGCCTCGCCGGCCGCCGCTTCGACGTGCGACGGGGCAATGTCACCTTCACCGGCGATCGGCCGCCCAATCCGCAGATCGAGATCGAAGCCGTGAGCGACATCGACGGGATCGAGGTTGCGATCGTCGTGACGGGGAGTTCGACCAATCCTCAGATCGCCTTCACGTCGACCCCCAACCTGCCGCAGGAGGAAGTCATGTCGCGGATCCTGTTCGGCAGCTCCGTGACCGAAATCTCCGCGCTGCAGGCAGTTCAGCTCGCGGCTTCGCTCAACACGTTGAGAGGCGGCGGCGGCGGGCTCAACCCGCTCGGCCAGCTGCGCTCGGCAGCGGGCTTCACCAGCATCCGCATCCTCGGCGCAGACGACACGACCGGGCGCGGCACGGCCGTTGCCGCCGGCATGTATCTCAGCGACGACATTTTCATCGAGCTGATCACCGATGCCCGCGGCTTCACCGCCATGCAGCTTGAAATCGCCCTGTCCCGGACGTTGAGCCTGCTGTCGCAGTTCGGCTCGACGAGTGCGACCAACGTCAACCTGCGCTACTCTCGGGATTATTGATCGGGCTCGCCGCCCCTATGCAGCGTGAGCAGGTCGTCGGTCACCGTCATGGTGAAGGCCGGCTTGTTCCCGGGCGGAGTCTCGGCGATCGCCTCGACGAACTTCGCGCGAGTTTCGGGATCGTCATAGACCATCTTCGCCTCATAGGCGCGCTGCCAGGTCGCCTCGTCAGGCCATTCCGCATAAGCGACGAAACGCCCGTCTCGCTCGCGGTGCAGGCGTGATCCGTGGCTGCCGTAGATGCGGGTGATATGCTCCGTTCCGCGCCGCCAGGCCTGGCGGAATTGCTCTTCCTTGCCCGGATGGACGCGCCACCAATAGACCGCGACGAACATGGTCAGATCCCTTCAGCGAACCCGCTCCTGGTACCGCGCTCTGTCGGTGCCCGCCACCGGGGCGTCCGTGCCGACGCTTCGCTGCCCTTCTCAAATGTGAAATGCCCGGGTATGCGAAAGGAATATTCTATTCGGCTTGCGCCCCGGAGGGTCTCCTCCGCCGCAAGCGGCCAAGCTGGGAGACGGAAAATGGCAGCCAAGAATCTGGAAGAAGCCCTGCGCGATGCGGGCAACGTGGTCGAGCTTCTGCGCAATCAGCAGACCGGGCCCAACGTCTATCCCGGCGTGCCGGCCGAATATACCAATTGGCGCGAAGAAGTGCGCGCCTGGCAGCAGACCTGCGTCCTGTTCAACCAGTCCTACCATATGGTCGATCTGGCGGTCGAAGGGCCCGACGCCTTCGCCATGCTCAACCATCTGGGCGTCAACAGCTTCAACGGCTTCACCGTCGACAAGGCCAAGCAGTTCGTTCCCTGCACCCCCGACGGCTATGTGATCGGGGACGTCATCCTCTTCTACCTGGGCGAAAACCAGTTCAATCTGGTCGGCCGGGCGCCGGTCATCGAATGGGTCGAATATCACGCCGCCACCGGCGACTGGAACGTGAAGGTCGAGCGCGACGAGCGGACGGTGGCTCGCAAGGATCCCAGCCGGCGCAAATCCTATCGCTTCCAGGTCCAGGGCCCCAACGCGATGAAGGTGATCGAAAAGGCGACCGGCCGCACGCCGCCCGACCTCAAATTCTTCAACATGACCCACATGACTATCGGCGGAAAGCAGGTCCGTGCGCTCCGTCACGGCATGGCCGGCCAGCCCGGCTTCGAGCTGTTCGGGCCGTGGGAGGATGGCGAAGCGGTTCGGCAGGCCTTGATCGAGGCGGGCCGGGAGTTCGGCCTGCGCCTGGTCGGCGGCCGCGCTTATTCCTGCAATACGCTGGAATCGGGCTGGATCCCCTCGCCCTTGCCGGCCGTCTACACGGGCGAGGCCTTGCGGCCGTTCCGCGAATGGCTTCCGGCCGACAGCTATGCCGCGAAGGCGTCGATCGGCGGAAGCTTCGTCTCCGACGACATCGAGGATTATTATCTCACCCCCTGGGACCTGGGCTACGGCCCGTTCGTCAAATTCGATCACGACTTCATCGGCCGCGCGGCGCTGGAGAAGATGGCCGCCGGCCCGCATCGCAAGAAGGTGACCCTCGCCCTCGACGATGAAGACGTTGCACGGGTCTGGCGCGGCATGCTCGGCAAGGGCGACAAGCCCAAGTTCATGGACTTTCCCTCGGCGGTCTATTCGATGCATCCCTACGACCGGGTCGTGCATGGCGGCCGGACCGTCGGCCTGTCGACCTGGATCGGCTATAGCTACAATGAAGGCAAGATGCTGACCCTGGCGATGATCGATGCCGAGCATTCGGAATCGGGCGCCGAACTGAGTCTCGTCTGGGGCGAGGAGAATGGCGGCACCCGCAAGCCGACCGTGGAGCGCCACGTCCAGACCGAGCTGCGGGCGATCGTCAGCCCGGTCCCCTATGCCGAAGTCGCCCGCAAGATCTACGCCGACGGCGGCTGGCGCGCGGCCCAGGCCGAGGAGCAGGCGGCCTGATTCCTCTTGCGTCACGCGGCCCGGTACGGAAAGGTAGGTAGTAAGCGACACTGACAACAACGCGGCGAACGAACCGCGCACGCAGAATCGGGAGAGGGATCGGTGAAGATCGCGCTGATCGAAGCGGCCGGCAACGTCGACTCGCGAATCGCTGCGGAGCCGTCTTGCCGCGATCGCCGTGACGCGTCGCTCGCCCGCAGCCCCTCCGGGAACGATTTGCAGCAGGGCCTGCCCGGCCCGCTGACCGACATCGCCCATCAAATGAGACTGGCCGTTGTTCTCGGCGGCGACGCCGCGAGTCTTTCGGCTCGTCTCCGGACGCTCGGCGGACGCGAGCGGCCCAAGCACGGCCGCTCAGGCTTCACGATCGGAAATTGAGGAGCGGCTTATGCGCGATTTCACCGGTAGGACCGTGTTCATCACCGGGGGCGCAAGCGGCGCGGGGCTCGGCCAGGCCAAGGTCTTCGGCGCCGCCGGCTGCAAGGTCGTCATCGCCGACATCCGCCAGGAGGCGATCGACGCAGCCCTCGACGAGCTGCGCAGGCTCGGGATCCAGGCGTACGGCATCCGGCTCGACATCACGGATCGCCAGGCCTTCGCGGCGGCTGCAGATGAGAGCGAGCGCGTGTTCGGCCCGATCCACCTGCTGTTCAACACGGCGGGCGTCTCGATCTTCGGCCCGATCGAGAAGGCGGCCTACGACGATTATGACTGGATCTTCGGCGTCAACCTCGGCGGCGTCGTCAACGGCCTGCAGACCTTCGTGCCGCGAATGATCGCCCATGGCCAGGGCGGCCATATCGTCAACACGGCGTCGCTGGGCGCCTTCTTCGCCAATAGCGGCGCCGGAATCTATTCCGCCTCGAAATTCGCCGTCCACGGCCTCAGCATGGCGATGCGCGACGCGCTCGGGAAATATGGCGTGGGCGTGTCGGTGCTGTGCCCGGCCAACATCCGCTCCAACATCGCCGAATCGGTGAAGACTCGGCCGGCCCATCTTTCCAACAGCGGCTTCGCCGTGGACGAGCGGGAGATTGCGGCGCTGCGCGAAATCTATTCGCAGGGCATGGATCCCGAGGAGCTCGCCGGCCACGTCAAGACGGCGATCGAGGAAGATCGCTTCTACATCATTCCCTACCCGGAAGCGCGGCCGATGCTCGAGGCGCAGTTCAAGCAGGTGCTCGATGCGCTGCCGCCGCCCGACGCCGATCTCGAGGGTCAGGAGAAGCGCGCGAGGGCCATGGCCAGATATATCGAGGCGCGCCAGGCGATGGATGCCGAGCGCTACGGAACAGGCGCGTGAGTCCGTCCGCCCCGCTGCCCGTCGCCGGGCTGCCGGACGCCGGGGCACCGCCCGCCAAGACCGCGGCCGCTCCGATACCCTGGCCGTCCGAGAAAGCGGGCTATTACGCCCTCTTCGTCATCGTGCTGGCGACCTTCCTGTCCTTCTTCGACATGACCGTCTTCGCGATGCTGGCGGAGCGGATCAAGACCAGCTTCCGGCTGAGCGATACCGCGCTCGGCTTCCTGCTGGGGCCGGCGACGGTGCTGGCTTATGTGTTCATAGGCATTCCGCTCGCCCGCCTCGTCGACATCTTTCCCCGCAAATACGTCCTGTCCGCCGGAATCGCGGTCATCGGGTCGATCACGGCTTTGGGTGGGCTCGCCCAGAATTTCGGGCAGTTCGTGGCGACCCGTCTTTTCGTGGGTGCCGGCGGCTCGGCGCATGGGCCGGGCTCCTATTCGATGCTGGCGGACTTTTTCCGGCCGCTCCGCATCCCGCTCGTCTTCGCCTTGCTCCAGCTCGGCTTCATCCTGGGAGTGACGCTGGGCACATGGGGCGGCGGACAGCTGATCGCCTGGACGTCGACCTGGCCAGAGACGTCGAATCTCCTCGGCCTCACCATTTTCAACTGGCAGTGGATCCTGATCATCGTCGGTCTGCCCGGGCTCCTGATTGCGGTCCTGTTCCTGTTCGTCAGGGAGCCCCCGCGCCGGACCTCGCCCGATGTCGAGAGGCTGGTGCCCGAAAACGCCTCGTTCGGCCGAAAGCTGGTCGCCTTCACCGGCTTCGACGCCGTGCGCGCGATCAACAGGCGGGGGCGGGTCTTCTACCCGTTATTCGCGGCGCTGGCGCTGGCGGCGACGGAGAGCCAGGGTATCAATGCGTGGCGCGTGCCTTTCGTCCTTCGTACCTATGGCTGGGACGAGGCGCAGATCGGCAACGTGCTGGCGCCGATGCTGCTCGTCGGGATGCTGCTCGGCATCATCCTGGGCGGCGTCTTCGTGACCTGGCTCGGCAAGCGCCACAAGGACGCCAATATCCGCGCCGCGGCGATGATCTTCGGCTGCACAACGATCGTCTCGATCGCCGCGCCGCTCATGCCGACCGCCGAGCTGGCGCTGGGCTGCATGGCGCTGGCTGCGATGTTCGGCCTCGCCGGCGCCGTGCCGCAGAACGCCGCGATCCAGCGCATCGCGCCCAACGAGATGCGCGGCCAGGTGACCGCGGTCTACCTGTTCATGTTCACCTTCTTCGGCGCCCTGGGCAGCTTCGTGATCGGCCTGGTCGCCGATCTCGTCGTCGGCGATCCCGAACGCCTGTGGCTGGCGATCCTGATCACGGCCGCGATCTTCATGCCGGCCGCCACCTGGTTCATGTATCGGGGTATCCGACCCTATCGTGAAGAGGTCGAGCGGCTGGAAGCGATCGGGCGCTAGCCGAGCGCCGGACGCGTCCCTATCCTGAGCGCAGCAGGAGACGCACGAATGACGGACCAGCCGACGATCCAGCAGCTCGCCAGACGCATCGACGAGCTCGAACGCCAGCTCGGCGTCGAGCAGGACATCAACGCCGTCCGCCGGCTCCAATACACCTACGGCTACTTCATCGACAAATCGCAGTATGAAGAGGTGGTCGACCTGTTTGCCGACGATGGCGAGGTGTGGTTCCTGGGTGGCATCTACAGGGGCAAGGCGGGCGTGCGCCGCCTCTATATCGAACGCTTCCAGACCCAGTTCACCGACGGCCATAACGGTCCGCGATATGGCTGGCTGCTCGATCATCCGCAGCTCCAGATGGTGATCCACGTCGCTCCGGACCGGAAGAGCGCCAAGGCGCGCGGCCGGTCGACCATGCAGGCCGGCCTGCACGAAACGGCGAAGGGGGAGCAGCGCGCCTGGTGGGAAGGCGGCATTTACGAGAACGAATATGTTCGCGAGGACGGCGTGTGGAAGATCAAGGCGCTGCGCTACTTCCCCTTCTGGCACGGCAGCTTTGCGGAAGGCTGGGCCAAGACCCCGATCGACTTCATCCCGATGGCGAAGACGCTCTATCCCAAGGATCCTCTCGGCCCCGACGCGCTGATCGATCCGCCGCCGCGGCTGTGGCCGGCGACCGATATCGTGCCCTTTCACTACGATCATCCGGTCACCGGCAAGCCGATCGAGATCGACAACAGCCGTGCCAGGGAGGGGTTTCCCGACGAATGACTCCGGACCAGCGCCTCTCGATCGAATGGGAATGCACCCGTTTGATCAACCTCTACGCCAACCTCAACGATGCGGGATGCTGGGAGGCGGTGGCGGCCCTCTATGCCGAGGACGGCCTGATGACCCGTCCGACCGCGCCCGATGCTCCCATCGTCGGGCGCGAGGCCTTGCTGGCGAGCTTCCTCGCCCGGCCGCCGCGGGCGAGCCGCCACGTCTGTGCCAACATCGTCGTCGACGTGGAGAGCTCTAGCGCGGCATCCGCATTCAGCGTCATCCTGCTTTTCACCGGGACCTCCGATCCTGCCGGCGGCGCGGCGATCAGGGACGAGGGGCCGCCGCTGGTCGGCACCTATCGCGATCGGTTCGTTCTGACCGGCGAAGGCTGGCGCTTTGCCGAGCGGCATGGCGGGCTGACCTTCCGGCCGGAACGGGTCCAGAGCTCTAGATGACCCCCTATTTCCAGCGCGCGTTGCGCATCGAGTGGAGTCAGTGCGACCCGTCCGGGATCGTCTACACTCCGCGTTACCTCGACATGTTCGGCGAGAGCACCATCATGCTGTTCGAGGCGGCGGGGCTGCCGCCCAAGCGCGACATGATCAACAAGCTGAACATAGCCGGCTTTCCGATGCTGGACGTCGCCGCCCGATTCCTTCGTCCGACCCGCTACGGCGACACGGTGGTGATCGAGACTTCGGCGCCGGCTTTCGGAAACAGCAGCTTTACCGTGAACCATCGCCTGCTGCTGGGACGGGCCGTCTGCGTCGAATGCACGGAAAAGAGGGTGTGGACGGTGAAGGACGGGCGACGGCCGGGCGGCATCCGGGCCGATCGCGTGCCGGAGCAGGTACGCGCCCTGTTCGTTCGAAAGCGCTAGTTTCCGGCCATCCAGGACCGGGAGGGCGAGACCCTCCGATCAAAAGCGGCGAGTCACCGTCACCGCCCATTCCCGCGGACGGCCCGGCTGGGCCTTGACGAAGCCGGCGCCGGCGGCTCGAAGGTCGAAGGAGGTCAGGAAGTAATATTCCTCGAACAGGTTGGTGACTTCGAGCGCCACCTGCCAATCGTCATCCGCATCGCGCCAGGTCAGGCGTGCATTGGCGATGTGGAAGGACGGCAGCGAAAAGCCCCCGCTGGTGACGCCGCCGGCGGTCGCGCCGTTAAAGGCCATGTCGAAACGCGGCGTCAGCGTGCCGCCCTGAAAGGGTATTTCGTACTGGACGCCCCAGCTCCATTTCCATTCGGGAAGGGCGGGTGGCCGTTCGCCAAGGCCGGCAAGGATTTCCGGATCGGTGGAGCATTCGTCGACCTCGCCGGGATTGAGCGGGCGGACGACCTGGATGTTGACGCACTGATATTCGAAGTCGATCCAGCTCAGCGAGCCGTCGATCTGCAGGCCGTCGATCGGGCGTGCGAAGACCTCGAACTCGAGGCCCTGGATGTGGGCGTCGCCGGCATTTTGCGGCAGCGCGCACGGACCCGGGCCGCCGAACTGGGGACAGGACAGCAAGGCCAGCTGGATGCCGTCATACTCGCTGTAGAAGGCGGCGGCATTGAAGCGCAGCCGCCTGTCGAACAGGTCGGTCTTGAGGCCGATCTCGTAGCTGGTGAGCACTTCCGGGTCGAAGCCCCGGGCCTGTTCGGGATTGAACGGCCGCGGGCCGATTCCTCCGCCCTTGAAGCCGGTCGCCGTCGTCGCATAGACCAGCACTTCCGGCGAAAAGCGATAATCGATGCTGATCCGATAGTCTGTCCGGTTGCCGTCATAGACGCCCTTCACGCCGTCGAGCATTCCGAGGAACGGGTTCAGCGTGACGCCGTCCTGCTGCCGCCGGAAGAATGTATAGTCCTTATGCTCCTCGGTATAGCGAAGGCCGCCGGTGATCGTCAGCGGATCGATCGGATTCCAGATCGCCGTGCCGAACACCGCCCAATTGTCGGCATTGACCGGGTCGTTGCCCTGGAACTGCAGCGGAATCGCCGCGTAGCGAATGTCCTGGAAGGTGAAATAGGTGGTCCGCTGGTCGCTGTAATAGCCGCCGACCGTCAGATCGAGGCGATCCATGACCTCCATGTTCACCCGGACTTCCTGGCTCCAGAACCAGTAGTCCAGCCGATTCTCGCCCAGGCCGATCGTGGCGGGCGAAAGGTCGTCGTCGGCAAAGAAGTCGAGGTTCCATTCGCGATAGGCGCTGATCGACGTCAGCTGAGCCCAGTCGGTCAGGCCGAAGTCCATGTTGAGAGCGACGCCCCAGCCTTCGAAGGTGCTTTCGTCGGATCCCTGGGTTCCCACCAGCGGAAAGCCCGGGGCGGCCGGGCCGTTCCAGACCCCCGGGGCCTGCTCGAACGCCGAATAGTTGCAGTAGCGGCCGCAGATGAAGCGGTCGTCATATGCCGGCACATTGATGTTGAGCGTGTTCCCCGGGGCTTGGGTCGCGACCAGCACTTCCGGCGCGATCGTGCGGTGGTCGCGGGTGTAGTCGGCCGACAGCATCACGTCGACAACGGGCCCGGGATTGTAGCGGAGCGCGCCGCGAATGGCGGTGTAGCCGACGCCGCCGTGGCGGCTGATCCGGCAATTGTCGCCTGATCGCGTCGCCGGAATGCCCTCGCCCGGATTGGCGCACCCATAGTCGATGCGGTCGACGAAGCCTTCCTGCTGCCGCGCCGCACCGGAGATACGGGCGTAGAGACCATCGGTGATCGTGAAGGTCGCGCCGCCACGCAAAGCGAGATGGTTGCGGCTGCCATAGGTCGCTTCGACGAAGCCGCCGCCGTCCGCGTCGGGGCGCCGGGTGATCAGGCGGATCGCGCCGCCGACGGAGTTGCGGCCCTGAAGCGTCCCTTGCGGCCCGCGCAGTATCTCGATCCGCTCGAGGTCGAGCAGCTCGAAATTGGCGCCGGTGAGCGAGGAATAATAGACGTCGTCGATATAGAGGCCGACGCCGGGCTCGTAGGCCGGGTTGAAGTCGAACTGGCCGATGCCGCGGATCGACGCGCCGATCGACGGGCCGAACGATGCGCCCTGCTGGCGCAGCGTGACGTTCGGCGCCTGGTTGGCGACCTCGACGAGGCTCTCCTGGCTGCGCGCCTCCAGCAGTTCGGCCGGCACGGCCGTGATCGCCAGCGGCGTGTCCTGGAGGCGCTGCTCGCGAAACTGGGCGGTGACGAGGATTTCCTGCTCGGCCTGCCCGGACGTGTCCTGGGCGGCGCCGGGCCGGGCGGCTTGCTGCGCCAGGTCCTGCGCGGCGGCGGGCGAGGCGGCGGCGATCAGAGACACGGAAGCAACGAGAAACGAGGTGCGCGAACGCAGCCGAAGCCTGTCCATCATATCCCCTCCCATCCAAACGGCCGCCCGTCTTTTTTCTGATCGCGGGGAGAGCCGGATCTCGATGCTACATATGTTTGTGTGACATACAATGAGAAATGTGAGCGGGGCACACAAAGTTCGATGGTGTATCGCCGCCGCAACAATGTCGCCGTGCTGGCGGATCGTCGCGGCCGCGCATCGGGAAGGACCGGATCTATCCGGGTGGTTGCGGTCTTGCTTCGGGCGCCCGAGAACCCCTGCGCGTCGATATGGACGCGCGGGGATTGCGATGCGCTAGAGGCGCGCGGCCGCCATGTCCGCGCCTTCGCGCAGCGCCGCAAGCTTCTTCCAGGCGACGACCGGGTCGATCTTGCCGTAGCCGGCGAAGGTCCCGAAGCCGCAATCGGTGCTCGCAATCACGCGGTCCGCGCCCACGATCCGGGCGAAGCGCTCGACCCGCTGGGCGATGAGCTCGGGATGCTCCAGATAGTTGGAGCAGGTATCGATCAGGCCTGGAGCGAGTATCTTCTCGTCGGGGAGGCGGGCGTCGCGCCACACCTTCCATTCATGCTCGTGGCGCGGATTGGCCGCCTCGAACAGGATCGTGGCGGGACGGGCCTTCAGGATGAGGCCGATCACGCGTTCGAGCGGAATGTCGTGGTCGTGCGGGCCCTCGTAATTGCCCCAGCAGACGTGCATCCGCATCCGCTCCGGCGGGATGGCGGCGGTGGCGGCGTTGAGCGCCTCGACATTCGCCTCGGCAACCCTGAGGAATTCGGCCTCGTCCAGGTCCTGATATCCGGTGTGGCGCGACATGGCGAGGTCGGGGCAGTCGAGCTGGAGATCGAAGCCGGCCGCCACGATCGACTCATATTCCGGCCGCATCGCGTCGACCAGGTCGGCGAGATAGGCTTCGTGGGTCGGATAATAAGCGTTGGGCTGAAAGGACGTGATGAGTCCGGGCGATGCCGCGTTCATGAAGCCTCGAGCGCCGTCGCCATGGCGGTCGAGCGCGTCCCGGAACCGGGCGATGTCGTCGTGCAGCGGCTGCAACGTGCGCAGCTTCACCGGGGCGATGCAGGAGGCGCGGGTGAATTCCTGCGATCCCATGATCGCCGCAAGCTTCTGGCGCAGGTCCGGCAGCGGTGCGAGGTCGAGCGCGGGCTTGCGCTCGCTGTGGCCGCCAAATCCTTCCAGACGCTCGATGACGTAGGTCGAATAGCCGACCTTGCCCAGCTCGCCGTCACTGACGATCGAGACGCCGGCCTCGACCTGGCGGCGCACCGCATCGTCGACCGCGGCGCGGACGGCCCGGTCGAAATCCTGGGGATCGTAAGGCTCGCCATGGTCGCGGGCGAGCAAGAGCGGCGTCAGCGCCTCGCCGCGGGGAAGGCTTCCGACATGGGTGGTCTCGATCCGGCTCATCCCGCTTCGCTCCGTCACGATGCGCTGCCGGTCCAGGCGCGGCCGGTGACCGGGTGCGGGTAGTGGAAGGGCACGACCCGCGTGTGCGGCCAGAATCGGGGCGCCGTTTCCATCAGCGCGTCGGGCCCGTTCGGATCGTCGGGAAAGGTTCGGGTGAGCGGCTCGAGGTGGACCGAGCTGTGCGCCCAGCCAGCATCATATTCGGCTTGCCAGAGCATGTTGTAGTTGAGCTCCTTGATCTTCCAGATGCCCGCGTCCTTGACGTAGACATTCTCGTGAATTCCCGCTTCCCAGCACTGGTCGGGCATCGGCCTGACCTTGTCGGGCTTCGATTCGTGCGATCCGGCCTGCATGAGGCAGCGGAACCGCCCTCGTGCGGTCAGGCCGTCCTCGGCGATGTCGACGATGTCCTGCGACAGCAAATGGTCGAGCAGAAAGCCGTAGACCGGGCCGTTCACCCCTTTGGTGAACATCGTTCGGAACCAGCCGGCATAGAGGCGGCGCACCGATTCCTTGCCGCGGTAGATGCCGTTGAGAAAGTAGACGAGGCCGTCGTCGGCGAACAGGTCGACCGCCTCGTCGTAGAGGCACATGTCGATATAATAGCCATATTTGAAATGGAGCGTGCGCACCTCGTGCACGTCGCGCAGCATCCGTACCTCGCGCTTGACCGCCTCGAGCTCGGCGCGGAGCTCGGCAATCGCCGAGTGGGTCTCCATCAGGCATCCTCCCGGCCGGTCCGCTCGCCGGCACAGCCACGGATAGCACCGAGCATTCCGATCGGCTATGCGAAACGTTCATGTCCATGAATGCACATCATGCGAGCCCCGCGCCCTTGCTCCTGTTGCCGGGCCTGCTCTGCGACGAAAGCATCTGGGCGCCCCAGTTGGCCGCGCTCTCCGACCACCACCCGATCGCCGTCCCCGGCTATCCGGGCGCCCGGAGTCTGCGGGCGATGGCGGAGCAGGGCTTGGAGCGGGCGCCACCCGTCTTCTCGCTCGTCGGCCACTCGATGGGCGCCCGCGTCGCGCTTGAAATATTTGCCATCGCTCCCGAGCGGGTCGAGCGCCTCGCTCTGCTCGACACGGGTATCCATCCGCCAACGCCCGCCGAGGCCGAGAAGCGCGGCGCCCTGATCGAGATTGCGCGGCGCGCCGGCATTGACGCCATGGTCGACCGGTGGCTGCCGCCGATGGTCCATCCCGATCGGCGTGCCGATGACGCCTTCATGGGCCCGCTTCGCGCAATGGCCGCCGAGGGCGGGGTCGAGCGCTACGAGGATCAGGTTGCGGCCTTGCTCGGACGGCCGGACCCGCGCCCGCTACTCTCGAAGATCGACTGCCCCGTGCTGGTCGGCGCCGGGCGCGATGACGAATGGAGCCCGCCGGAGCAGAATCGCGCCATCGCCTCGGCGATTCCCGGCGCCGATTTCGTGATATTCGACCAATGCGGCCACATGGCGCCGGTCGAAGCCCCCGATCAGGTCAGCGCCGCCCTTCGCCGCTGGATGGAGCGTCCGCCTCGCTGAGCGGTGATTCCGGGTCCGGACCTGCCATCATGTTCACCGCCCGATTGAGAAGACGCATCGCCGCTTTTTCCTTCGCGGAGTCGCAGCGGGCGATCGGCATGGCGATGCTGAACGCGCCGAGCGTCCTGCCGTCGACGGTGACCGCTTTTGCCATGCCCGTGATTCCAGGCGTGTGCTCCTGAAAAGTCCGCGCAAATCCCTCGCGCTTGATCTTCTCGATCTCGGAGCGCAGCGGCGCTTCCTCATGCATGGTCTGCGGCGTGAACAGTTCGCGATCGACCGTCCGGAAATAGAGGGCGAGCTGCTCCTCCGGCAGCGTGGCCAGCAAGGCCTTTCCCGCGGCGAAGGCATGAAGCGGCGCACGCTGGCCGACCTCGATCGTGTAGCGCAAGGCATGAAGGCCGATGTCGCGCGCGATCGCCTCTACCTCGAAATCCCGCCTCACGAAGAAGCCGGCTGTTTCGTTGAGTTCGCGCGTCAGCGCCCGGACGATCGGCTCCGCCCGGTCTGCGAGGGTCGGGGTGGAACCGCCGCTGGCCAGCCGGGCGATGGCTGGCCCGAGCCGGTACTCGCGCTTCGACCGGTTGAGATAGCCGCGGTCGACCAGGGTGGAGAGGAGATAGGAGAGGCTGCTGACCGGTATGCCCAGGGTCATGGCGATTTCCTGGGCCGTCATCGCGCGCGCCTGCTGGGCGAGCAGCTCGAGTATGTCGAGCGTCCTGAGGGCGGATTTGACCGGGGTGGAGGGACCGAGACTTGCCATGATCCTCGCGAACAGTTGTCGATTATGCCGGACGCGTTGCGCTAGCGGCCCGCCGCGGCGGACACAAATGGTCCTCACGCTTCCGGAGACGATACGACGCGGCAGGGGTCAGAAGCGCACTCCTGCGGTGATTCCGTAGGTGCGCGGCGGCAAATAGGCGACGCCGATGAGGCGGCCGGTGGCGAGCGCGAAGGTGCTCGCCGGCCGAAGCACGTCGAAGGCATTGCGGATCCACGCCTGGATCATGAAGCGCTCGCTCGCGTCGGTGTAGCGGATCGAGGCGTCGGCCATGACATAGCCGTCGGAACTTTCGATCTCGCGCTGATATTCGCTGAAATAGACCCGGCTTCGGCCGTAGACGTCGCCCTGCAGGGTTACCTCGCCGCCGCTTCCTCCGGCCAGCGGGATGTCGAACTCTCCGTGGATGTTCCACGCCCAGCGCGGCGTGTTTCTGACCTGGTTGCCGGCAAGCTGCATCTCGCCGCCGCCGGGCGCGCCGAATGCCGTCGGGTCCGGATTGGTCACCGGGTCGTAAGGCGGCGATCCGGGCGTCGCGACGTTCGCCGGGTTGAGCGGATCGAGCGTGAGGAAATCGTCATATTGCGCGTCGGTATAGGCGACCGCCCCGCTCAGCCTCAGGTTGGGCATCGGCACGGTGAGGATCTCGAGCTCGAACCCTTCGGCCGACGTTTGCGCCGCATTCTCGAAGATCGTCGTGAACCCCGCCGGACCGCCGGAAATCGTCTTGTTGAGCTGAGCTCCCTCGAGCTCGTAGCTGAAGGCGGCGAGGTTGATGTTGAGGCGGCGGTCAAAGAATGTCGCCCTGAATCCGACCTCGTGATTGGTGATCTGTTCGGGATCGACGATGGTCGTGCTGCCCGCGGCATTCTCGCCGGACCCGGCCTTGAACCCTTCCGAATAGGTGTAATAGACGAGGATATCGTCGTTCGGCCGCCACTCGAGCCCGGCTTCGGGAGTGAAGTCGCTGAAAGAACGTTTCCGGAAGGTACCCTCCGTGGTGAAGCGAAGCACGGGGCCGCGGCCGTTCGCGGCGATGATGATCGCCGGATTGGACGATTCGACCTCCTCGTAGCTGTAGCGCCCGCCCAGCTTCAGGCTGAAGTTGCTGAGGCCCTCCGAGAAGGCGCCCAGATCGATGATCGCCTGGCCGAAGGCCGCATATGCATCGGTGCCGAGGTTGGAATGGATGCACACGCGCTTCGGCGCGATCACCAGGCCGCTGGGAGAGGTGCCCGGCGAATAGCCGCAGAAGCCATAGGCTTCGGCGAGGTCGACCCCGGCTGCTTCCAGGATGGGAATATTCGAGGCCATTCCATTGCGGCGGGCAAGGCCGACCGAGTCCCGCGGGCGCTGGCGCTCGTGAAAGTAATAAAGCCCCATCACCGCGTCGACGAAGCGGTCGGAAAAGTTGATCTGGAACTCGTTGCTATACTGCTCGCTGTCGATCCGCCGCTCCTGCACGGTGGTCGCCTGGCCGTTCGCCTGGAGGCTGTTGTGCACCGCCGACAGGTCGAGATCCTGGAACAGGGACGTCTCGAAGCTGCGATAGTTGGTGATGTTGGTGAGCGTCATGCGGTCGTTCGCCTCGAAGGAGATCGTCCCGGTGAAGGCGTAGGATTCGCTGTCGGTGCCCGGATGGCTTTCGGTGGCCAGGTCGCGCGGCCGTTCCGCATAGCCGCCTTGGCCGAGCGGGAAGAGTCGCGGAACCCCGGGGAAGGAGGCGCGCAGGAAGTGGAGCGCTCCGCTATTGTCGTTCTGGCGAAAATATTCCCCGGTCAGCAGCAAGGTAAGGTCCGGGCCCATGTCGAACTGCAGGTGGGCGCGCGCCATCTGGCGATCGAGGTCGTCGACGTCCACGCCGTTGACCGGATTGACGCCGAAGCCGTCCCGATCCTCGGTCTTGGTGGCGACCCGGAACAATATGCCTCCGGTGATCGGGCCCGACAGCGCGGCTTCGGTGACGAAGGCGTCGTAATTGCCGTAGGTTACCCGCCCATAGCCGGAGAAATCACGGGTCGGCTTGGCCGTGATGAGATTGATCGAGCCCCCGGTGGTGTTGCGGCCATAGAGCGTGCCTTGAGGGCCGCGCAGCACCTCGACCCGCTCCAGGTCGAACAGGGAGGTGAGCTGCGCCTCCGCCCGCGCCACGACGGCGCCGTCGACGTGGAGCGCCACGCCGGTCGAATTGCCGGTCGTCGACGTGTTGGCGCCGACGCCGCGGATGAAGATCTTGGCCTGGTTGAAGTCGCTTCCGAAGTTCACGGTCGGGACGATCGCCTGCAGGTCCTGGAGATTGTTGACCTGAGCATCCTGCAGCCGCTGCGCGTCGACTGCGGTGACGGCCAGGCTGACGTCCTCGAGTGCCTGCTCGCGCCTTTGCGCGGTCACCAGTATCTCCTGCTCGCCGCCAGGCGTGGCCGTCGGCGGCGGAGCCTGCTCCGGCGGCGGCGACTGGGTTTCGGGCGTCTGTGCGAAGGCGGCCGCGCTGCTCAGCAGGCCTGCTAGAAAGCCGATAGGCTTGAAGGTCATTGGCACCCTCCCGTTCGGCATTATGATTTTTTCGAAATGGTGAACGAATTGGCGAGAAGGTCAAGATGGTAATTGGCGCGTCGGCCGGCGCCGTCCTGGCTTGCGAACATTCGGCGACGCAAGGCGGAGTCCCCCTCTTCGCCGACGAAAGCGAAATCGGCACCGGAGCGGATCGTCGGCGTCGGACCCGCGCCTCCGGCGCCCCGATGGCGGGTCCGCAACGTCCGGCCGAGCTACACGCTGGGGTCCGCGATGACCCGCTGACGCTGAACCCCGAGGCCTTCGATCCCGAGCGTCATCTCGTCTCCCGCCTTCAGGTAGACCGGCGGCTTCTGCCCCATGCCGACGCCGCGCGGCGTTCCGGTGGAGATCATGTCGCCGGGATGCAGGCTCATGAAGCGGCTGAGATAGCTGACCAGGAAAGCGGGCCGGAAGACCATGGTCGCGGTCGATCCGTCCTGGAAGCGCCGGCCGTTCACCTCCAGCCACATGGCCAGCGCGCAAGGGTCCGGAACCTCGTCCCTGGTCACCAGCCACGGGCCGATCGGGCCGAACGTGTCGCAGCCCTTTCCCTTGTCCCACGTGCCGTGGCGCTCGAGCTGATATTCGCGCTCGGAAATGTCGTTGACGACGCAATAGCCGGCGACATGGTCCAGCGCCTCGGCCTCGGACACATATTTGGCCGTCGTGCCGATGACGATCCCGAGCTCGACCTCCCAGTCGGTCCTGGTCGAGCCGCGCGGCAGAAGGACGTCGTCGTCGGGACCGATGATCGCGCTCGTCGCCTTGGTGAACAGCACCGGCTCGGGCGGCACGACGAGGCCGCTCTCTTCGGCATGGTCGGAATAATTGAGGCCGATGCACAGGAACTTGCCGACCCTTCCGACGCACGGGCCGAGCCGTGGCTGCCCATCGACCGGCGGCAGACGCGCCGGGTCGAGTGCGCGCAGCGCTTCGAGCCCGGCCGGGCCGAGCACGTCGCCCGCAATGTCGTCGACCTGGCCGGAAAGGTCGCGCAGCCGTCCGTCATCGTCGATCAGCCCCGGCCGCTCCCGGCCGCTTTCCCCGTGGCGGACCAGCTTCATGATCTCTCCCGTCCGGTCCGGCCGCCGGCGACGACGTGGCTAGCGTCGGCGGTGAAGGCTCCGTCACTGGCGAAATGCACGAGGCGCGCGGCGGGCGGCTCCGCATGTCCCAGCCGTTGCTTGCCCGAAGGCCCTTCGCTCATCGCGTGGCGCCCGCGCTCAAGGGCAGGCAGGACGGCCCGATCGGATCGAACGCTTTGTACGTCAGGATGAACTCCTGGTGGCCCAATTCCTCGGAAACGGTGCGGCGGCCCGCCGCGACTTCGATCACCCGGTCGAAAATCTCGTCGCCGACCTCGGCGAGGTTCGCCGCGCCTTCCAGGATCCGGCCGGCATTGACGTCCATGTCGTCGGCCAGTCGCCGCGCCGTCTCGGGATTGGCGCAGACCTTGATGACCGGTGCGATCGCCGATCCCACCACCGATCCGCGGCCGGTCGTGAACAGCGTCAGATGCGCGCCGCAGGCGATCAGCTCCACGATCTCGGCATTGTCGGAAATGTTGGGAAATCCGAAGCGCGGCTCGCCGTCGGGAACGACGTCGAGCAGGTAGAGCCCGCCCGACGGCGGCCGGTCGCCCGGCTTGACGATCCCGCTGATCGGCGACGATCCCGACTTGGAATAGGCGCCCATCGATTTCTCTTCCTGGGTGGTCAGCCCGCCTTCGGCATTGCCCGGCGCGAAGCTTCCGAAGCCCATCACCCGATAATATTGCTCCGCCTTTTCGACGCAGGCGACGATCTCGCGTCCGAGCTCCGGCGTGACCGCGCGGTCGGCCATGACGCCTTCGCAGCCGACCAGCTCGCCTGTCTCCTCGAAAATGCAGGTGGCGCCCGCGGCCACCAGCCGGTCGAAGGCGCGGCCCACCGCCGGATTGGCGGTGATGCCGCTGGTTCCGTCAGATCCGCCGCAGATGGTCGCGACGACCAGTTCGTCGAGAGCCATCGGCACCTTGGCGGCTGCGTCCGCGGCCGCGGCGCGGACCCGCTCGACCGCAGCGAGACCGGCGGCGATGGTCGCCTTGGTGCCGCCGACCTCCTGGATCACGAGGGTCTCCACCGGTCGGCCGCTCGCCGCCACCGCCTCGCCCAGACCTTCCCGGTCGAAGCTCTCGCAGCCCAGCGAGACCAGGACGATCCCGCCCACATTGGGATGGGTGGCGATCGCGTTCATCACCTTGGCGGCATAAGCGTTGGGATAGCAGCCGGGAAAGCCGATCAGCTGGACGTCGGGATCATCGATCCTGTCGACGATGCGCCGCGCGACATGGTGGGCGCATTCGACCAGATAGGCGACCAGCACGACGTTCCTTACGCCCTTTCGCCCGTCGGAACGGAGATAGCCTTCGAGCATCAATGCTTATCCTCGGACAGGGTTTGCCGCGTATGGGTCGCGATATAGTCGCTCTTCATGTTGTGCATATGGACCCAGGCTCCGAGCTCGGCCGGGCGGGTCATCGATCCGATCGGCGCGCCATATTTCAGCACCTTGTCGCCCGGCCCCAGCGCCCGCCGGGCCACCTTGTGACCGACCGCCACGGCCTCGGGGGCAGGAAGGGCCGCGCCGTCGATGACGATCGTCTCGCCCGCCGCGATTCCGGCGACGCAGACCAGGACATTGTCTTCCTCGTGGAGCAGGATCAGGCTTGGAACGGTCATGCCTGCACCTTAGAGCAAATCGTGATCCGGTTGCATCGGGTCGATCTACCTATTCCTCTTCGCCTCTCCCGTCCCGGCGCATCTGCTCGCCCTGTCGGAGCGATTGTTCGTGACAGCCGGGATCCATGGCGAGATTGTGGGCAGGAGGAGGGGAGCGGATGAGGCGAGCGGCATCGGGTAACGATTATCGGCGTCTCGCCAAGGCGCGCCTGCCCCATTTCCTGTTCGAATATATCGATGGCGGATCCTATGACGAGGTGACGCTTCGCCGCAACGTCGCTGACCTCCAGGCGGTCGCGCTTCGCCAGCGCGTGCTCAGGGACGTGTCGCAGATCGATCTCGGCGCGCGCCTCTTCGGCCAGGACTGGGCGATGCCGGTCGGGCTGGGACCGATCGGCCTGGCGGGAATGAACGCCCGCCGCGGCGAGGTGCAGGCGGCGCGCGCCGCGGCGCGCGCGCACGTGCCCTTCGCTTTATCGACCGTCTCGGCCTGCTCGCTCGACGAGGTCGCGGCGGGCACCGACCGGCCCTTCTGGTTCCAGCTCTACGTCGCGCGGGATCGCGGTTTCATCGCCGAACTGATCGCCAAGGCGAAGGCGGCGCGCTGCGGTGCGCTTCTGCTCACGGTCGACATGCCGGTGGCGGGCTCGCGCTATCGTGACCTGCGTTCCGGCCTCGCCGGCGCGCCGGGATGGGCCGGCGGGCTGCGTCGATTCTGCCAGACGCTCGCCCGGCCGCGCTGGGCGTGGGACGTCGGCGTGCGCGGCCGTCCCCACGCGCTCGGCAATATCGCACCTTTGCTCGGCCCGAACAGCGGCCTCGAAGACTTTTTCGGCTGGATCCGCGGCAATTTCGACGCGACGATCAGCTGGGAGGACCTGGACTGGCTGCGCGGGCGCTGGGACGGTCCCCTGATCGTCAAGGGCATCCTCGATCCCGAAGATGCGCGCGAGGCGGCGGAGCGGGGCGTGGACGGGATCATCGTCTCCAATCATGGCGGGCGGCAGCTCGACGGGGTCCTCTCCACCGCGCGGGCACTTCCCCCGATCGCCGAGGCCGTGGGGGACAGGCTGACGGTCCTGGCCGACGGGGGCGTGCGCTCCGGCCTGGACGTGGTGCGGATGATGGCGCTCGGGGCCAAGGGCGTGTTGCTCGGCCGGGCCTGGGCCTATGCTCTGGCGGGCGGAGGCCAGGCTGGCGTCGCGCATCTGCTCAAGCTGATCGAGGCCGAGATGCGGGTCGCAATGGCGCTCACCGGCTGTCTGCGGGTCGAGGATATCGGTCCGCAAGCCATCGCCGAGATCGGAGAAGCTCGGGCCGGCGGATGAGGTCGTGAGGCGGATTTCGGTGCCTACGGCCCACCGGGGCGCGTGTGGGGCACGAAGGACTCGATCACGCAGACCGGTCCGGGAATGCGGCTGGGAGGGTCGATCGATCGGACATGATCGCCCCGGCAATATTGGCTGCCCGTCGGCTCCACGAGCAAGGTGTCGAGCCGTCTGATGCTGGGGCAGGAACCACGCAGCCGGACATGCCAGATCGTGCGGCCGCTGCCGTAGACGATGGTGCCGGTGCCGATGGCGTTCAGCGACTGGCTCGGTTCGATCCGCACGCAATTCTCCGGTGTCCCGGCGGTTCGCCCGGCGAGCATGCGGCTCAGCGCATTGTCGCTCGACTGCGGCTCGGCATCGGCCGCAGCGCAGCCAGCCATCAACAGCAGCGGCAGGAGGAAGGAGGGGTTTCGCATCGGCTCATCCTCTTCGCACGACAGAACGAAGGACAGCGTCTCTTCGCTCCGATCAATGTCGGGCTGCGCGGGCCGCTGCGACGAAGGCGGCCGCACGCTCCCCGACGTCGCTCGCGCTCCGGCCCGGCCGGTACAGGCCCGATCCCAGCCCCAGCCCGTCGCCACCGGCGTCCAGCCAGGGCTGCACCATCTCCAGAGTCACGCCCCCGGTCGGAATCACCAGTGCGGCTGCGGGCAGCACCGCCCGATGCGCCTTGAGCACGGCGGGCGACGCCGCCTCGGCAGGGAAGAGCTTCAGCGCGTGCGCGCCGGCGCGGAGCGCCGTGATCGCCTCGCTCGGCGTGAAGAAGCCGGGGCAGGAGATTAGACCTGCTTGCTCGGCGGCGGCGATCACCGCCGTGTCGGTATTGGGCGAAACGATCAGCCGCCCGCCGGCATCGCGCACGGCCCGTACCGCTTCGACATCGAGCACGGTACCCGCGCCGATCAGTGCCTCGTCCCCGAAGCGCGCAGCGAGCCGCTCGATGCTCGCCAGTGGCTCGGGCGAGTTGAGCGGCACTTCGATGATCCGCACGCCGGCCTCGACCAGGGCCGCGCCGATCGCTTCGGCCTCGCCGGGTGTCAGGCCGCGAAGGATCGCGATCAAGGAACATTGATGCAGCCGCGCTCGAAGCCGTTCCGTGGGGGTCACGCCAGATGTTCCTCCGTCCGCTTCGAGTCCTCCGCCCGCGATGCTCCAGCGCGGCCGCGAAGAAAAGGAAAAGGTTGCTGCGGCTCTGAGCGCTTTGCGGCAGCTGGCCGCGTCGCCCGACCGTCGGATTCAGCCGGCGAGCCGGTCGAAAAAAAGGTCGATCGCGGCGAGCACCGGAAGGCGCAGCTCGTCCGCCTCCCGAAGCAGTTCGTGCCCCTTGCCGTCGAGCAGCCGCAGCTCGGCGCCGGGTAGCCGGGCGGCAAGGCGGACGAGCGCGCGCGGGTCGATCACCGGGTCACGGCTGGAGGCCATGATCATCAGCGGAAGGTCGATGCGCTCGAGGCGCGCGGCGTTCAGTTTGCCGACGGACCGCAGCGCCGCGTCGAGCCAACCCCAGCTCGGCGGACCGGACGCGATGTCGGGGCAGCTGCTCTTCCACCAGATCTTGTCAGCCTGGCGGTCCGGACAGGATGTCATCCTACCGCCGACATTTCCGATATCGCCGCGCCACAGGGGACGCTCGGCCAGGCGGACGGCCGCGGCGGCCCGGGCTGCGAGCCCGAGCGCGGCCGGTGGGATCGGCCCGGCCCTGATGCCCGCCATCGGCGCCATCAGGACCGCTGCTTCGAGCCGGACATGCCGTTCTGCGAAGAGTCGCAGGAGAAGGTGGGCGCCCATCGAATGCGCGACGGCCACATGGGGCCCGGGCGTCCGCGCCTTCCATTCCGTCACGAAGCCCATGAGATCGTCGAGCAGAGGATCGAAGCTTTCGAGATGGCAGATCATCGGATCGGGCAGCATCCGTCCGGACCCGCCCTGTCCTCGCCAGTCGAACCCGTCGACCTTCCAGCCGGTCGACCGCCAATGACCGATCGCCTCCAGATATTTTTCCACGAAGTCGCCGCGGCCCCCTAGGAAAAGCAGGCTGCCGCGCGGGGGACTGTCCGGTGCAAAGGCGAAGCGGCGCAACGGCCAGCCGTCCGCCGCCGCCTCGATGGTGAAATACATCCCTTGCGGAATGGAGCGCCTGGACGAGCCCGCGTCAGCCGCCGGTCGTTCCGGCTTCCCGCCGAATTTCCGCTGGCGAAAGACATTCGTCATCCCGCTTCCCCGCAATTGTCATGAAAGCGCGGCAAAGAAGAGGTCCAGGCGAGTGCCGCCAACGCAAGGAGCTTCCCGTGCAGATAGCCAGTCGTGCGGAGCTGATGCAGACGATGGGTGTCGCGAAGGCCTATGATCGGTGGGCGCCGGTTTACGACCTCGTCTTCGGCCGCGTGTTCCGGCGTGGCCGCGCCTTGGCCATCGGCGCCGCGGAGCAGGCCGGGGGCAGGATCCTCGAGGTCGGGGTCGGCACCGGGATCAGCCTGCCGCTCTATTCCCCGAACGTTCGCCTGGTCGGCGTCGACATCTCCGACGGCATGCTCGACAAGGCGCGCGAGCGGGTGCGCGACCTCGGCCTTCGACATGTCGAGGACATAAGGGTCATGGACGCCGAGAAGCTCGCCTTCGAGGACGGTGCCTTCGACGTGGTCGTGGCGCAATATGTCGTCACCGCCGTGCCTCACCCGGAGCGCGCGCTCGACGAGTTCGTCCGTGTGGTCCGGCCGGGCGGCGAGATCGTCATCACGACCCGCCTCGGTGCCGACAAGGGGTTGCGCGGCACGATCGAGCATGCCCTGATGCCGATCACCAGCCGCCTCGGTTTCCGCACCGAATTCCCCTGGTCGCGCTACGAAAGCTGGGCAGCCGGCCACGGCGGAGTAGAGCTCGTCGAGCGCCGAGCGCTGCCGCCGCTCGGGCATTTCTCCCTTCTCCGCTACCGCAAGGCCGGCCTGGCCTGAGCGTCCCGAACCCTGATCGAGGTAAGCCAGATGCGAACATTTCTCGAGGAACTGAAGCAGCAGCGCTGGGACGATCACCGCTATTACCACCACAGCAGGATCAACCAGACCCTCCACCTGATCAGCGCGACGAGCTTCGTCATCGCTTACGTCGTCCTGCTCTGGGATCCGGCGGTCGCGGCTCTGATCGGCTGGCTGGTCGCGATGACGACTCGCCAGAGCGGCCATTTCTTCTTCGAACCGAAGGGCTATGATCATCTGAACCGGGCGACGCACGAGCATAAGGAAGAGATCAAGGTCGGCTACAACCTGTTCCGCAAGGCGGTTCTGATGGGCGTCTGGGCCCTCATTCCTCTGGCTCTGCTGGTGAAGCCCGATTTGTTCGGGCTGGTGGCGCCGCACGCCGGCTTCGTCGATTTCGCCCTGAACACGGGCCTGCTCTGGTTCTGGCTCGGCGTGGTCGGGCTGCTCTTCCGCACGGTGCAGCTCGTCTTCGTCCGCGATCCGCTCACCGGCCTGGTCTGGGCGAGCAAGATCCTGACCGACCCGTTTCACGACATCAAGCTCTACCACAAGGCGCCGGCCTGTCTGCTTCGCCGCGAGCTGATCGACCCACGCTACTGGTCCGGCGAGCCCGAGGAGGCGCCAGCGCGCTGAGAGCGTCCGACGCCGAGCATCTCGCGAAGGACCCGGCGGCGGATGGCCTTGGCGGTGAGCGGCGGCCCGTCCCACCAGCCGTCCGCCGCCATCTTCGCGGCGGCCGCCAGGAAACGGTCGGCGACGTCGGAGAAGGCCTGGTCGTCATAGTTCAGGCTGAAGATGAACCGGCCGGTGCCGACCCAGCTCAGCGCCAGGCCGGCATCGCGCAGATAATATTGGAGCATCCAGTGATAGCGGCCGGGGATCGTGTAGTTCACGGTCCAGATAGAGGCGAGATTGGCGACGCGGACCGGGCGGCCGGCCGCCTCGAGCCGCGCGTTGAGATCGGCCGCGCGCGCATCCCAGCGTTCGTCCATTCCCTCGTAGAGCCGCTCGATCTCCGGCGTCTCCAGGCGCGAGAGGAAGGCGTGCATCGCGCCCATCACATAAGGATGGGAGTGGAAGGTGCCGCGCGCGAAGTTGATGTCGGCCGGCCGGTCGTCGCGATAGCGCTTCATCAGCCGGTGCGGCCCGCACAGGACGCCGATCGGCAGGCCGCCGCCGACCGTCTTGCCGTAGGTGACGAGGTCCGCCTCCACGCCGAAATAGTGCTGCGCGCCGCCCGGCGCGAGCCGGAAGCCGACGAATACCTCGTCGAAGATCAGGACGATGCCCGCCGTGTCGCATATCGCGCGCAGCCGTCTCAGCCATTCGCCATAAGCGGCCCGGTCGAAGCTCGCGCTGCGGCTGCCGTCGACCAGGCTAGAATCCCCTGGCGCGCCGCGATTGGGATGGAGCGCCTGCAGAGGATTGACCAGGACGCAGGCGATGTCGCGACGGGTGGCGAGGACGCGCAGCGTCCGCTCGGACATTTCCGCCAAGGTCAGTGTATCGCGGGCCGGCACGGGGTTGCCGATCCCCGGCTGCACGTCGCCCCACCAGCCGTGATAGGCGCCGCAGAAGCGTACGATCCGGCGCCGACCGCTATGGTAGCGGGCAAGTCGCACCGCCTGCATCACCGCCTCGGTGCCCGACATGTGGAACGAGACTTCCTCCTTGCCGGAGATACGCTTCAGCCGCTCCGCATTGCTCGTGACGACGGGATGATAAAGGCCGAGCACGGGGCCGAGCCGGCCGGCGATCGCCGCCCCTTCCTCGATGCACGCCTTGTAGAAGTCGTAGCCGAACAGGTTGACGCCGTAGGAGCCGGCGAGATCGTAGGTGCGGTTCCCGTCCAGGTCGGTCAGGGTGACGCCGTCGCTCGACTCGCAGAAGGCCGACGCGCCGAGATTGTGCGCCGTGTGGCGCGCGAACTGGAAGGGCACGCGATAGGCGTCGATGAACTGAAGGTCGCTGAGGCTGGCCCGCGCCTCGGCCGTCGCGGCGCGGCCCTTCGGATATTTGCTCGCGAACCGCTCGGCCAACGCCGCGAAGCCGGCCTCGCGCCGCCGGGCCACCGGCTCGGGTGGGTCGTCGGCCCGAAAGAAGGCCTGCGCGTCATATTCGTAGAAGCGGATATGCGAGGCGATCCGCTTGCCCCATTTGACATGGCCGGTGAGCGACCGGTGCTTGGCGCGCGACAGGTCGACGCGGGCCTTGCCGCGAGCCAAGACGGCGGCGGCCGCCGTTCCGCTTATGGCGAGGAGAGCCAGTTTCGACAGCATCGCAGCGACCGATGCGACGGGCACGTGTCACCATGATGACGCCTAGCCATTTGCTCCGCCGGGTCTCCCAGCATGAGGAGCTGAACTTCCTCCTTACCAACCGGATCCCGCGCCGGCTGGCGACGCGGTTCGTCGGCTGGTTCAGCCGGGTCGAGCAGCCCTTGGTGGCGCGCGCGTCGATCGCCGCGTGGAAGCTCTTCTGCGATGTCGACCTCGCCGATGCGCGGAAGAGGCGCTTCGCCAGCCTGCACGACTGCTTCGTCCGGGAGTTGGAGGAGGGCGCTCGGCCGGCGGATCCCGATCCCGATATTCTCGCCAGCCCCTCCGACGCGATCGTCGGCGCCTGCGGCCGGATCGAAGGCGATCGCCTGCTGCAGGTGAAGGGCCTCGGCTATCGCCTTTCGGACCTGCTCGGCGATGCGCTCCACGCCGAAACATATCGCGACGGCGCTTATGCGACGCTGCGCCTCACCGCCGGAATGTACCACCATTTCCACGCGCCCCACGACCTCGTCGTCGAGGAGGTCCGCTACATTTACGGTGACACCTGGAACGTGAACCCGGTCGCGCTCAAACGGGTCGAACGCCTCTACTGCCGAAACGAGCGCGCGGTCGTTCGCGCCCGACTGTCGGTGACCGGAGAGCCCATTGCCCTCGTCCCGGTCGCCGCCATTCTCGTGGCGGGAATTCGGATGCCTTTCCTGGGCCCGGAGCCTTTGCGCGGGCCGACGCGGACCCTCAGGACCTCCGCCGCCTTTCGCAAGGGCGATCGGATGGGCTGGTTCGAGCATGGCTCCACCATCGTCATGCTCGCTCCCAAGGGCTTCACCACGCATGAGCGATTGCACGAAGGCGCGCGCCTTCGCGCTGGGGAGCCGGCCTTCCGCTTGCCCTGAGATACCGTTCAGAAATGGGCGGTGAGCAGCAGGCGAAAGGTGCGCGGCGGAACGGCGACGATCGGCCCGGACGGCGTGGCCCAATAGCCGCGCCGGTCGATGACGTTGACCAGTTGACCGCGCACTGTGATCGGAGTCGATCCGACCGTCGCGGCATAGCGCAACCCCAGGGTCGTGAAGGGCACGCTCCGAACCTCGGTCCTGCTCGCGCTGTCCAGCCGGCGCCGTCCTTCGTACAGCAGGTAGAAATCGGCGCTCCAGCCGGCGCCCAGCCGCTGCTCGACGCTGAGTGTCGCATTCAGACGCGACACGCCCGGTGCCACCCTTTCCACTAGGCCCTCGTCGACCAGGTTCCCGCTCAATCGCGGCTGAACCAGATTCGCCCCGACGACGATCCTCGTCCTCTCCGTAAGTCGGCCGGTCAGCGAGGCCTCGATCCCGCGATGGCGGACTCGGCCGACGAGATCGAAGCGGCCGTCCTGGCGCAATCCGTAGATCGGCTTGTTGATGTCGAATCCGGCCAGGATGAAGCTCAGGCCCGGCGCCACGTCATAGCTCGCGCCAAGCTCATATTGCTCGGCCTCGACCGGTGGCAGGACCTCGCCGCGATTGGTGGCCGCCGTGGGCGCGACGCCGGATTCCTCCAGGCCGGTGACGTAGCTCGCGAACAGGCGTAGGCGGCGGACCGGCTCCCAGATGGCCGAGCCGTTGTAGAGCCACGTCGTGTCGAGCTGGCGCGAGCGCCGGCCCTCGAAGTCCAGCACGGTCTTCTCGTAGCGATTGTGATGGGCGCCGACCCGGACCTGCAGCCGATCGGCGAGCTGGAGCCCGTAGCTGAGGCTGGCGATCCTCTGGTCGACCTCGTCCTGCCCGCGGGCCACCGCCTCCGGCAGGTCCGGCTCGGGCACGTCCGCCGGGCCGTCGGCCAGGGTGAAACGGCCGGCGTCGAAAGGGGTCGCGAAGGCCCGCTCCGTCAGCGTCCGGCGCTGCCGAAGCGCGATCCCGATCCGCTGATGAGCGCCCAGCCAGGTGAAGGTCCGGGCGATCCGCGCTTCCGCGGAGTCGGAGCGAGTCTCCACGGGCGGCGTGAAAAAGAGCGTGCTGTCGACATTTCCGTCTTGGTCGACCTCGAGCAGCGCGACGTCGGAGCGGTCGGCATGGCGCACCGATCGGATCGCCGAGGCGCCGAGCGACCAGCCGTTCCAGCTGCGTTCGAGGATCGCGCCGGCGTTGAGCGTCCACTGCCGCGTGCGCGCCCATTCGGGGCTATACGTCCGGTCCGCGCGCAATGGCGGAGGAACGCCGTCGCCGGAAGCGAGGACGCTGATCTCTCCCTCGTGGCGGGACAGGCCGAACGCGCCGAAAAGGCGAAGGCTCGTTCGCGCATCCGGTCGCCAGCGCGCGACCGTGGCGACGTTCGCCGACCGACCGTCTTCGCCGGTGGCGCGCTCCTGGTCGGGGAGTATCAAGGCGTGGCCGACAATGCTCCATCGTTCGTTCCGGCTCAGCGCCGTGCCGAGCAGCTCGACGCTCCAGCTTTCCTGGTCGCGCAGCCCTGTGGTGAGGCTGAGAGTGTTGGCCGTCCCGGGGTCGCGCAGCCGATAGGCGATCACGCCGGAGGGCGAGGGGAGGTCGAGCGCGGTCGAGGCGATCCCCACCCGGATGGTGGAGCCGGCCAGCAGCGATTCCGACGGTGTGGCGGCCGGCGAGAAATAGAAGCCGTCGATCCGGAACGCGCCGCTGCTCGCCAGCAGGTCGAAACCTCGGGATTGGGACTCGCCATATAGTCCGGCCTGGTCGATTCCGACGCGTTCGCCGAACGCATCGATCGCGGTGGCCGCGGCGCTCGCGGACGGCGGCCGCCCGCTGTCGTCGCTCGCTGCCCGGACGCTGTCGCCGCCCGCCGATCGGGCCCACGCCTGATCCGCACTCGGCAGCGCCAGTGCCGCTGCTCCCAACACATAACGAACCACAAGCTCCATCGACCGTGCACGTGCCTCCGATGATCCCGACGCTGCGTGGATCACGGGTGCGGCGCGGGATCGGCAAGCCGCGGCGGGACGGCGGTTCGGACTTTGTGACGAAGGGACGAATTTCTCGGCTTCCGCGCCTCGCCCGGCGACGGCTAATATCAAGGCCGACAGCAACCGCACCGGCCGTGGTCGCGGCGGGGGGCGGTGCATAGCGTCGCCGGAGATCGAACGTCATGACCGCGATTGCCGAGGATCGTCCTTTCATCGTCCGATCCCAGCCCCTGCGCACGCTTGCGCCCTTCCTGCTCGTCCCGCTCGGAACCGTCTACTGCCAGCTGTACGAGATATTCATCGCGCACGACCGCTCGTCGGTCTGGGCCAGCTTCGTCTGGGCGGCGGCGACCCTGGTGCCCTGGTCTCTCGCCGTCATCCTGTTCGATCGGAGCGTTTCGGCCGAGCACAGCCGGCGACAGCTGCTGCTGCGCGCTGCGCTGCTGGCGATCCTCGCTTACCTCGCCAGCGGCGCCGCGGCCTTGCTGCTGAGCGGAACCTATGAAAGGGCCTTTTTCACTCGGCTGCCCGCGGTGGCCGTGGCGCTGCTCGCCGCTGGGCTCTATCCGCGCCCGCCCCGGCCGGCAAAGCCGATCGCCGCCGCGGACGGCGAAAGCGTCATTCCGATCCCTCCGAAGGAGATCGATCTCGCCAGCGCGGCCGGCAATTATATCGAGCTGCACGCGAACGGCCGAAGCACCGTCTGGCGACAGACCATGCACAATGCCGAGCGGATACTGGGGCCCGCCGGCTTCATCCGGGTGCACCGCTCCTACCTCGTGCCCCGTCGGTCGATCGAAGCGGTCAGGCGCGGTCGAAAGGGGCCGGTCGAGGTGGCGCTGAGGAACGGGCGGAAGGTACCGGTTTCGCGCTGCTACGCCGCCAACCTTCGGGACTGACGCGCCCGATTCATGGCCCGGAGGGGCCGCGCCGGGCGACCGCGGCCCGCCGTTGGTGTCATTGAACTGTCGCCCGTCCGCGGGGCGTTCGTAACAAAACTCCGCGAGGAGAGGGCCGTCGGCAGCGGGGGTTTGTCTGATGGCCACCACGACGATTGCACGTGAAGCGGTATCTTCCGGCGCGGGAACGCGCATTTTCGGGCCCGGCCCGAGCATTGGTCCTTCTGGGACGCCGCGTCGTCGTTATCGGACGATCTGGATTTCGGACGTTCATCTTGGGACGCGCGGC
>NZ_SBFF01000011.1:0-8012 GCF_004151485.1 Sphingosinicella sp. CPCC 101087
GTGCGAAGCTGCGCCCGCTGCGCCATGATCGTCGGATTGGCATCATAGGTCTTCGCCAGCGCCTCGCGCAGCGTCTCCGTCTGCGCATGAGCGGCGCCGCCCATCGTCAAGGCAGCCATCCCCACCGCCGCCAGCAACCGTCCCCGCATCACGCTCTCGCTCCAAAATCAAAAAGTGAATCCGCGCGGCCTCAGGAAGCCCGGCAGCACGGCCGCGGCGACGTCGGAAACGGCGGTCGTGCCAAACGCTCCCCCGGCAACGCGGCCGACGCAAAGGCGCGTCACCCCGTCCTCCAGCAGCGCCAGCGCAACCTCTCCGCCATCCGCCACCTGATCGACGATGGCCTGCGGAACAAATTCGACGGCGCCATCGATCAGGATGAAATCATAAGGCCCGGCCGCCGGATGGCCTTGGGTGAGCGGTCCTTCGACCAGATCGACGCCGGTGCCGACCAGGGCGCTCCTTGCGAAAGCAGCCAGTTCGGATACTTCCTCGAGCGCCACGACCGACCTGACCAGGCGCGCCAGCACGGCAGCCGAATAGCCGGTGGCGGCGCCGATCACGAGCGCCCGCTCGTCGCCGCCCAGCCGCGCCTCGGTTAGCATCCGTCCGAGCGCCATCGGGGGACTGAGTTGGCGTTCGTGGCCGATCGGAACCAGCGTGTCGGCATAAGCGAGCGCGCGGCGCTCTGCCGGAACGAACCGCTCGCGCGGCACGGCTCCCATCGCCGCGACCACGCGCGGGTCGTTGACTCCGGTCGTCCGAAGCTGGCTAGCCACCATGGCGCGCCGCATCTGCTCGAAATTCTGTTCAGTCATCCCGCCATTCTACTCGCATAACTGTCTTAGTGACGCAATACACTTCCGGCCCCTTGCGGCTTTTATCGGTAACCCCCGTATAGGCCAAGCGGAGATAAATGGACCGATCCAGCCCGTCGGCGCATCCTCAGGCCGTGAGGACGACCATCGAACAGCAAGAGACGTGCCACGAACGCTCACCGCTTCGGACAGCAGCTGCCGGTGCGCCCGGACTGTCCGGAAACGGACAAGCCTGTCCGCTGGCGGACATGCCTTTCCGTCACGGCTGCGGCAGGCTAGTTGCCGCGATCATGGCGACGGCAAGAGCGCGGAGATCTGCCCGGGGCCCAGGCGGAGGCAGAGTGGTGACGTCCGAATCGGCCGCGGAGAGCGCGGCGGCTGTCCAAGAGCGTCCATTCGATCGCGGGCTGCGCCGCCTTCGGCGCGACCGGGCGGAACGATCCGGGGACGACGCCTTCTACCTCCACCGCCGTGCCACCGAGGAACTGCTCGAGCGACTCGACCTGGTGCAGCGGGAGTTTCGCAGCGCGCTGGTACTCGGCTGCGGCGACTTGCGCTTGCCGGATCGGCTTCGCAGCCGGGGGATCGAGGTCGCCGCCGCCGATGCCGGCGCGAGACTCGCACGGGCAGCGGCCGGCGTGCATTGCGACGAGGACCGCCTCCCCTTCGCCGACGGGGCTTTCGACCTGGTTCTCTCGGTTGGCGTGCTCGATACCGTGAACGACCTGCCGGGCGCGCTTACCTTGATCCGTCGAACGCTGCGGCCCGACGGGCTCTTCCTCGCTTCCTTTGCCGGTGCCGGCAGCCTGCCGCGGCTTCGACAGGCGATGCGCGCCGCCGACACGGCGGAAGGCCTGGATCCGTCGCCGCGGCTGCACCCTCAGGTGGACGTGCGCGCGTGCGGCGACCTGCTCGGCCGCGCCGGCTTCACCTTGCCGGTCGTCGACATCGAAAGCGTCGCGGTCCGCTTTGCCGGGCTTGGGCGCCTGATCGGCGACCTCCGAGGGATGGCCGGGACCAACCTGCTCGCGCTCAGGTCGAGGCGTCCGCTAGGCCGCGTGGGGCTCGCAGCCGCGATCGCGGATTTCGCCGCGGGCGCCGACACGGACGGCAAGATCGCCGAGCGCTTCGAGATTATCTACCTGAGTGGCTGGGCGCCGTCTCCGGACCAGCCACGCCCGGCAAGGCGCGGCAGTGCAACCGCCTCCCTGACGGAGGCGCTGCGGCGCAAGGATTAGGTTGAGCCGATCAGCGCGTCGAGCATGGCAAGGAGCGGCCGGTCGGCCGGAGGCATCTCATCAGGATCCATCTCGTGCAGGCGGAGCCATTTCAGCGCGCTCGCGTCAAGCGGCCGCGGCTCGCCGGTCCAGGCCCGGCAGATATAGAGGAGGAGGATCATGTGCCTGCCGCCGACCGCCGCGCTGGCGAAGCAGGCGGGCGTCAGCGCCGGCGCCGGCACGGCGATTCCCAGCTCCTCATCGAGTTCACGAATCAAGGCGGCCTCGGGCAGCTCGCCTGGCTCGACCTTGCCGCCGGGAAATTCCCAGAGACCGGCCATGGCGCGGCCCGGTGAACGCTGCTGCAACAGGACCCGCCGTTGCGGGTCCACCAGCGCCACAGCCACCACGGTCATTGTCGGATTTTCTGTCAATTCCAAGCTATCCGGTAGGAATTCGTTAACGACGGAGCACGTATTCGAGCGCGAATGGGCGACTAGCCCAGCCGGGGGCGAGCAGCGATGCGGCGATTCTTCGCGATTTTCAAGGACGCACACGGCGCAACTTCCGTCGAGTACGGAATGATCCTCGCCTTGATCTTCCTCGCGATGATCGGGGCTCTTGGTCAGTTCGGAACGACCGCGATCAACATGTGGAACATGGTCGCAAACGAGATCGGCGGAAGCTGATCCGCATTAAACGTTTGGAAACCTCCCCTCCATAGAAGGAATGCTCGTCGACCCAGATTCAATGCGCGGGCGACGAAGGAAGTGTGGACTTCCAACGAGTGGAATTGAACGAAGGAGACCGGAAATGCAGTTCATTCGCAAGATTTTCAAGGACAAGAAGGGTGCCACCGCCATCGAGTACGGCCTCATCGCCGCACTGATCGCCGTTGCCGCCATTACCGCGATGACGAGCCTGGGCACGACTTTGAACGCCACTTTCAATGAAGTGGCGACCGAAATGGCCGGCGACTAAGCTTCCTTTCAGATTAGAACGAAGCGGGCGGCGGAAGCAATTCTGCCGCCCTTTCTTCTTCTCCGCTTCAGCGGCAGCCGTAATTTACCGGCTTGACCCTCCGGCTGGCCAGAGCATGTCGCCCTGGCCTGGCCCGACTCGCCGCTTCCCCTGCCGCTTTTCCTGCACTACCTGCGGCGCATGGATCTGACCGCCCTCGACATATTGGTGGTCCTGCTCGTGGGAGCGGGTCTCGTCTTCGGCTTCCTGCGCGGCTTCGTCTTCGAGCTGCTCTCGCTGTTCGCCTGGATCCTCGCGATCCTCGCGCTGCGTTATTTCCACGCCCCGGCGGCGGAGATGCTCCAGGGACCGGTCGGGAGCGGCGCCTGGCTGCTGGCGTTCGTGCTCGTATTCGGCGTCGTGTTCCTACTCGGCAAGCTTGCTTCGCACCGGGTCGGTGGACAGGTACGCCGATCGGTCGTCGGCCCGATCGACCGGATCCTCGGTGGCGGCTTCGGCGCTCTGAAGGGGCTGCTGGGCGCCACCTTGCTCTATCTCGCGCTCAACTTCGTCTATGACATGCTCTGGGGGCGTGCCGCGGCCCGGCCGGATTGGATTTCGAATTCGCGCACCTATCCCCTGCTCCACGCGAGCGGCGAGGCGATCGTGGATCTGGTCGAAGCGCGTCGCGGTGCAGAAGCCGACCGTGACGGACGCGGCAACGCAGAATGACCGAGATAAGACTGCACGACACCATGGCGCGTGAGAGACGCGTCTTCACGCCCGCCGACCCCGGCCGAGTGACGATGTATGTGTGCGGACCAACCGTCTACAGCCGCGCCCATATCGGCAATGCCCGGCCGGCGGTGGTCTTCGATGTGCTCGCACGGTTGCTCCGCCACGTCTATGGCGAGAACAGCCTCGTCTATGCGCGCAACGTGACGGACGTTGACGACAAGATCATCGACGCGGCCCGCGCCGAAGGCGTCGACCCTTCCGTGGTGACCGCGCGGTTCGAGCAATTCTACGACGAGGATATGGGCGCACTCGGCGTCGCTGGGCCGACCATCGCACCGCACGCGACCGAGCATGTACCCGATATGGTGGCGATGATCGCGCGGCTGATTGCGAGCGGCAACGCATATGAAGCGGACGGCCATGTCCTTTTCCACGTGCCGTCCGATCCGGGCTATGGCGCGCTGGGCCGCCGTGACCGCGATGCGATGATCGCCGGTGCGCGAGTCGAAGTCGCCGCTTACAAGAAGGACCCGGCCGATTTCGTGCTGTGGAAGCCGTCCGCGCCGGACGTGATCGGCTGGGAGTCTCCCTGGGGCCGGGGCCGGCCCGGATGGCACATCGAATGCTCGGCGATGATCGAGCGGCATCTCGGCGAGACGATAGACATTCATGGCGGCGGACTCGACCTCATCTTCCCCCACCACGAGAATGAGATCGCCCAGAGCCGGTGCGTCCATGCCGGAACGGCCCTTGCGCGCTACTGGGTCCATAACGGCTTCCTTTCGATGGCCGGCGGCGAGAAGATGTCGAAGAGCCTCGGCAACGTCGTCACCGTGGCCGAGCTTCTCGAGCGTGGTCACAAGGGCGAGACCCTGCGCTTCGCCTTGCTGTCGGCCCATTACCGCCAGCCGCTCGAATGGTCGGAGAACCTCGTTGCGCAGAGCCGAACGACCCTGGACCGCCTGTACCGGGCCGCCGGCGGCGCCGAGCCGGGCAATGTCGACGCGGCCGTGCTGGACGCTCTGGCCGACGACCTCAACACGCCGCTTGCTCTGTCGCGCCTTTCGGCGATCGAGGATGCGGCGACACTCCGCGCCAGCGCGAATCTGCTCGGCCTGCTTGGCGACAGCAACGATGCCTGGTTTCAGGGAGGAGGCGATGCAGGGATCGACGCGCGCATCGCCGCGCGGGCCGAAGCCAAGGCAAGGCGCGATTTCGCCGAGGCCGACCGGATTCGCGACGAGCTGGCGCGCGAAGGCATCATCCTGGAGGATAAGCCGCACGGAACGACCTGGCGACGGGGCTGAACCCCGGGTCCGGGAATGTCCCGTCGTGCCGGTGGAACACCTGCTCGCCCCTCTCTATATCGCCCCCGTGACCAGCGCCCTCTACACCCGCGACATCTTGCGGCTTGCCGTCAGCATCCCGCATCTCGAACGGCTTCGGGCGCCGCATGCGTCCGCTACTCGGCGCTCGCCGGTTTGCGGAAGCGAGGTCACGGTCGACGTCGTCACCGGAGACGACGGCCGGATCCTGGAACTCGGCCAGGAGGTCCGCGCCTGCGCGCTCGGTCAGGCGTCGGCCGCCTTGATGGGCGCGCATGCGCTCGGCCGGACTCCCGAGGAGATCGCCGCTGCGCGGGATCGGCTGGCGGGATTCCTGGCGGGGAGCCGGGACGATCCCGGCGAGTGGCCGGGCCTGTCGGTGTTCGCTTACGCACGACCGTTCACCGCCCGCCACGCTTCGATCCTGCTGGCGTTCGAAGCTGCGGCCGACGCGGCCGCGGCCGCCCGGCACGGCTGATGGAGGCCACCGCCGCTCCCGCCGCGGATGCCGCCGCGCTCGTCCTGCGCGACGGCGTCATCATGCTTGGCGCCGCCATGATATTCGTCATGCTGTTCCGCCGCCTCGGCCTGGGGGCAGTGCTCGGCTATCTGGTCGCCGGCGCGCTGATCGGGCCCGACGGCCTCGGCCTCATCTCGGCGCCCGACGAGATGCTCCGGGTCGCCGAAATCGGGATCGTGCTGCTGCTCTTTCTCGTCGGCCTCGAGCTTCAGCCGAGGCGATTGTGGCGGCTCAAGCAGGACATATTCGGGCTCGGCCTCCTTCAGGTGACGGTCAGCGGCCTGGCCCTTGCCGCGCTCGTCCATTTCGTGGGCGGCTTCAGCCTTGCCGCGTCGCTGGCGATCGGCCTCCCACTCGCCCTGTCTTCGACGGCGCAGGTGCTGCCGAGCCTGCGCGCCGACGGTTCGATTCACACCCAGGCCGGCGAGCGGGCCTTTTCGGTCCTCCTCTTCCAGGACCTTTCGATCGTGCCGCTGCTGACCATCGTCGCCGCCCTGTCGCGCGCGCCCGCCGATCCCGCCACGCCCCCGGGATGGCAGCTCGCTCTGTTCACCATCGCCGCCATCGGCGGGCTGGTCCTTGCCGGCCGTTTCCTGATCAACCCCTTGTTCCAGCTGGTCGGCCGAATCAGCGAGCGAGAATTGTTCATTGTCGCGGGCCTGTTCGTCGTGCTCGCGAGCGCCGCCGTCATGGAGTCCCTGCATCTTTCGACCGCTCTCGGCGCCTTCATCGCGGGGGTCATGCTGGCCGATTCGCCTTATCGGCATGAGCTGGAGGCAGACATCGATCCCTTCCGCTCGATCCTGCTTGGACTGTTCTTCCTCGCCGTCGGCATGATGCTCGACCTCGAAGCGATTGCCGAGCGCCCTCTTTTCGTCATCGGCATGGCCGCCGCGCTCATCGCGGTGAAGGCTTCAGTCCTCTTCGGAATCGCCCGCGCATTCCGCATGCCGCCGCGCAAGGCGCTGAAGCTCGGCCTTTTGCTCAGCCAGGGAGGCGAGTTCGGCTTCGTCCTGTTCGCCGCGGCCCAGAACGCCGCCCTGATCGCGCCCGAGGCGGCGAGTCTGTTCGGCGCCATCGTGACCGTGTCCATGGCGACCACGCCCTTCCTGATGATGTTCAACGACTGGCTCGATCGACGATCGGCGCGCGGCGACACGGCCGGTCTCGACGGCCCGGAGCATAGCGAGGCTTCAGAGGCGATCGTCGTCGGCTACGGGCGTTTCGGCCAGACGGTCGCGCAGATGATGATGGCCAAGGGGATCAGGGTCACCCTGATCGATATCAAGCCCAGCCAGATCGAGCTGTCCGGCAGCTTCGGCATGAAGGTCTATTATGGCGACGGAACCAGGACGGATTTGCTCCGCCTCGCCGGTGCCGCCGATGCCAAGGCCCTGCTCTTCTGCATCGACGGCGCGGCGCTTACCGCGCAGCGCCTTCAGCCGATCATGGACGCCTTCCCGCAGGCCGCCATCTTCGTTCGCACCTTCGACCGGCGGCAGCTGCTCGCCTTGAGGCCGCTCGGAACCCATTATGTCGCACGCGAGCTGTTCGAATCGGCGGTGGCCATGGGGCGCGAGGCGCTGGCTTTGTTTTGCTTCGACGCCGAGGAGGTCGATCGGGTCGAGGCGGAATATCGGCGCCGGGATGCGGAGCGGCTCGACATACAGGAGAGCTCTGGCGACCTGCTGGCGCTCAAGGAGCGCATGTTCGGGCCCAGGAATCAGATTCCCGATCGGGAAACCGGGTGAGGCATTGCGGGAGGGCAAGCCGGAGTCCGGCCGACCTCGTCCGCGGGGGCTGTACAGGGCGCGCTCGGCTGGGGCAAAAGGCCGGCCATGCCAAGATATGATTTCGCTCCGACGCGCCGCCGCCGGTCGCCGCTCCCGATGGTCCTGATCATCCTCCTTATCCTCCTGGTCGGCTTCCTCGTCTATTCGTCGACGGTGGACACGGAGGTCCCGACGCAACGCGTCGAGCAGGACGTGACGAATGAAGTCCTGGCGAAATAGAACCCTGCTCCTTGCCGGGGCCGCCGCGCTCGCAGCATCGATCCCCGCCCTGAGCCAGGAGGGCGAGGCGCCCGAATCGCTGCTGCCCCCGGGATTTGGCGATCCGGGGACGCTGCCGCCGCCGGAGGAGAAAGCGGCGCCGGTTCCCGCTCCATCCTCCCGGCCGAGCCCCGTCTCCGCCGCACCCCCGGGCGTGCGGGAGACCGAGGAAAGCGAGGAAGCGGAACTCGAACAGCTGGATCCGCTCGAGCGACCCCGTCCGATCAACTATTTCTCGGTTCCGGAAGGCGCCGCCCGACCGGTAAGCGTAGTAGGCCCGCTTGCGCCGGGGCGCTTCGGGCTCGGCGCCGGCGCATTCGGCCGCGGCGACGGCGTCTTCCTCTCGGCCCTGATGCAGCGCCTCGACGCGCCTTTGCCTTCGC
>NZ_SBFF01000011.1:8035-193719 GCF_004151485.1 Sphingosinicella sp. CPCC 101087
GCTGGGCTTCGATCTTGCTGCGTCGGGCCCTCCTGAGCCGTGCCGCGGCGCCGCCTCGTGTCCATCCGGTAGACTGGGTGGCGCACCGCGCCGACCTGCTGCTGCGCATGGGGGAAGCGGACGGCGCGCGCCTGCTGGTCCAGTCGATCGACCAGCCATTCTACACGCCTCGCCTGATCGAGGTGGCGGCGCGAACCGCTCTCGCCACGGCCGATCCGGCAGCCTTGTGCCCGTTGGTCGAGCCGGCGGGGGCGTCCGGGACGGTGTGGACGCTGGCCGACGCGATGTGCGCTGCGCTGGAGGGAGAAGCGGCGCGGGCATCCGCCTTGGTCGACGATGCGCGCCGCGAGGGCGATATTCGGGGAATCGACTTGGCTTTGGCCGAGAGGGTGATCGGCGCCGGCGCCGAAGCTCGCCGCTCCGCAACTCTCGACTGGGAGCCGGTGGTCACGCTGAATGCGTGGCGTGTCGGCCTCGCGAGCGCCACCGGCGCCCCGATCCCCGATCGATTGCTTGACGCGAGCGCACCGGCGATGCGGGCCTGGCGGGCCCGGGCGCCGATGGTGCCGCTCGAGCAAAGGCTCGGCGCCGCCTCGGTCGCCGCCTCGCTCGGCGTCTTCTCGTCGCGATCCCTGGTTGAGATATATAGTTTGATGCTCGATCGGACCGACCCTGCCGAGGCGGCCGGAACCGTGGGCGCGCGGCTTCGCACAGCCTGGGCGGGGACCGATACGGGCGAGAAGATGGAGGCGATGCGAAGCCTCTGGCAGGAAGCGGACGGGCCTCACGAACAGCATGCGCGGCTGATCCTCACGGCCCGGGCGGCCGCGCGGATCCAGCCCTCGGCCGAGCACGGCGCCGATACCGCGAGGCTGATCGCCTCGATGCTGACGGCCGGACTTGATCGCGCCGCCGCGCGTTGGAGTGCGGTCGTAGAGGAAAGCGGCGATAGCCAGGCTTGGGCGCTGCTTGCCGTCGGCGCCCCCGATGGCTCGGTCGAGGTCGGCACCGGCTCCATCGAGACGTTCATCGAGGCCGATGAGGCCGACCGCCGGCGGGCGCAGATGCTGGTGGCGGCGCTCGCGGGCCTCGGCCGCTTGAACGAAGGCGACGCTTCCCGGCTCGCTTCGAATTTGGGACTCGCACTCGGGGGCACCGGTGGACGCTGGGCGCAGTCGCTCGATCGCGCTGCGCGCAATCGCGAGACCGGCACAGTGGCCCTCCTCGCCGCCGTCGGGATGCAGACCGCCGGCTGGCACGGCGTGCCCCCGGACCACTTGTTCCGCATCGTCCGCGCGTTGCGCACGGCGGGGCTCGAATATGAGGCGAGGATGATCGCCGCCGAGGCGATCGCGCGGTCGTGAGCGCGTCGGCGGACCGCCGGCTGGTCGATGCTTTTCTTGAAATGCTTGCGGCCGAAGCGGGCGCGGCGCGCAACACCTTGCTCGCCTACGAGCGCGACCTGATCGGCGCTTCCGAGCTGCTCGGGGGTGAATTGGGCGAGGCCTCTCCCGAAGCGCTTCGAAGGCTCGCGGAGGCCTGGATGCCGCTCAAGCGCTCGACGGTTGCCCGAAAGTCGGCGGCGCTTCGGCGCTTCTTCGGCTTCCTGCAGGACGAAGGTATTCGACCCGACGATCCCTCGCCCGCGCTGCCGCGGCCGGGCGCCGATCGCCCGCTGCCGAAGATCCTCGATCACCGGGCCGTCGACGCACTTTTCGCCGAGGTCGAACGCCGTAAGGCGGAGGGCGGTATCGCGGCCTTGCGACTGTCTGCACTGGTCGAACTGCTCTATGGCTCCGGCCTGCGCGCGACCGAGCTCGTCTCGCTTCCGCGCAACGCGGTCTCTCCCGACAAGCCCTTCCTGATCCTCAAGGGCAAAGGCGGTCGCGAGCGCCTGGTGCCGATCTCCGACCGCGCCCGCGCCGCTGTGTCCTCCTGGCTGGCCCAGGTTCCGCGCGATTCACCTTTCCTCTTCCCCTCCGGCCGCAAGCACCTCAGCAGGGTGCGGCTCCACCAGCTGATCAAGGCGCTCGCCGCCGATGCCGGCATTCCGCCCGAGCGGATCAGCCCGCACGTGCTGCGCCACGCCTTTGCGACCCATCTCCTCGAAGGCGGCGCCGATCTGCGCGCCGTACAGATGCTGCTCGGCCACGCCGACATAGCCACGACGCAGATTTACACCCACGTCGATTCACGGCGCCTGATCGACCTGGTGAACAGCCGTCACCCCTTGGCGGATTCCCGCTCCGTTGACGCGCGCCGGAAGCCGGCCTAACCCGCCCGGCTCATGCCGACCTTTCTCGATTTCGAAAAGCCGATAGCGGAGCTCGAAGCGCGGGTTGCAGAGCTGCGCGAGACCGCCTCGGCCGGCGAGCTCAACATCGAAGCTGAGATCCAGCGGCTCGAAGAGCGCGCCCAGCGCCTGCTGCGCGAGACCTATGCCAGGCTGACGCCCTGGCAGAAGACCCAGGTCGCGCGGCACCCCGAACGTCCGCACTTCAAGGATTACGTCGCCGCCCTCGTGGACGACTTCGTGCCGCTGGCCGGCGATCGCCATTTCGGCGAAGACCAGGCGATCGTCGGCGGCCTCGGCCGCTGGCGCGGCCGCAAGGTCGTTCTGATCGGCCATGAGAAAGGCGACGACACCGCCAGCCGGCTCAAGCACAATTTCGGGATGGCGCGGCCGGAAGGCTATCGAAAGGCGATCCGGTTGATGGACCTCGCCGACCGATTCGGCCTGCCTGTGGTGACCCTGGTCGATACGCCAGGCGCCTTTCCCGGCGTGCAGGCCGAAGAACGCGGCCAGGCGGAGGCGATCGCCCGCGCGACCGAACAATGCCTCGCTCTCGGCGTGCCGCTCGTCGCCGCCGTGGCCGGCGAAGGTGGCTCCGGCGGCGCGATCGCCATCGCCGCCGCCAATCGTGTGCTGATGCTCGAGAACAGCGTCTATTCGGTCATCTCGCCGGAAGGCTGCGCCTCGATCCTATGGCGCACCGCCGAGAAGGCGGCCGATGCAGCCGAAGCGATGCGAATCACCGCCGGGGATCTGCAGCAGCTCGGTCTCGTCGAACGGGTCATCCCTGAGCCGGTCGGCGGTGCCCACCGCAATCCCGCCGAAGCGATCGAGACGCTGGGCGCCGCCATTTCCGAGGAGCTCGAAGCCCTGGCGCCGCTTTCGCGGGAGGAGATACGCGCTCAGCGGCGGGCGAAGTTCCTGGCGGTCGGATAGCCGAGCCTTCCCCCGCCGCACGACGCGGGGAGAACGATCCTTATCCTCGTCCCAGCAGGTGATCGACGAGCTGCCCGAGCGTCCGAAAGCCGGACAGCCTCATCGCGCCCTTCTCTCCAGCCACGGCAGCCGGGACGAAGGCGTTGCCGAATCCGAGCTTGGCGGACTCCTTGAGACGCAGCGGGGCATGCGCCACGGGGCGCAGCTCGCCGGACAGAGCGACCTCGCCGAACGCAACCGTTTCCGCCGGCACGGGCCGCTCGGCCAGTGCCGAGACCAGGGCGGCCGCCACGGCAAGATCGGCGGCGGGGTCGGTGACGCGATAGCCGCCGGCGACGTTGAGATAGACTTCGGCGGTCGAGAAGCTCAAGCCGCAGCGTGCCTCGAGGACCGCGAGGATCATCGCCAGCCGCCCGGAATCCCAGCCGACCGCTGCACGGCGCGGCGTTGCGCCGCTGGCCAGGCGGACGGTCAGCGCCTGGATCTCGACGAGCACCGGCCGCGTGCCCTCCAGCGCCGGGAAGACCACGGCTCCCGGAACCGGCTCGCCACGATCGGTGAGGAACAGGGCGGACGGGTTGGCGACTTCCTCCAGCCCTTCCTCCGCCATGGCGAACACCCCGATCTCGTCGGTGCCGCCGAACCGGTTCTTGGCGGCACGAAGGATCCGGTACTGATGGCTGCGCTCGCCTTCAAAGCTCAGCACCGTATCGACCATATGCTCGAGGACGCGCGGCCCCGCGATCGCGCCGTCCTTGGTGACATGGCCCACCAAAACGATTGCCGCGCCGCTCTCCTTGGCGAAACGGATCAGCTCATGCGCCGAGGCACGAACCTGGCTCACGGTTCCGGGCGCGCCTTCGATCAGGTCGGAATACATGGTCTGGATCGAATCGATCACCACCATGGCGGGCGGCGCGGAGTCGGCCAAAGTGGTCAATATGTCACGGACCGAGGTCGCGGCGGCGAGACGCAGCGGAGCCGCGGCAAGACCCAGGCGGCGGGCGCGCAGGCGCACCTGATCGGCCGCTTCCTCGCCTGATATATAAGCAACGGCAAGTCCTTGCGACGCAACCTTCGCAGCCGCCTGGAGGAGCAACGTCGACTTGCCGATTCCAGGATCGCCGCCGATCAGGGTCGCCGACCCGGCGACAAGACCGCCGCCCAGCGCGCGGTCGAACTCGGCGATCCCGGTGCCGATCCGATCCGGCAGCCTGGTTTCCGCGTCGAGCCCGACCAGCTCGATCCGCCGTCCGCCGCCGCGAAGGTCGTGGCGCGCCGAAAAGGGGGTCACTACGCCCGCCTGGTCTTCCACCAGGCTGTTCCACTCGCCGCAGTCTGCGCACTGGCCGACCCAGCGGCTGCTCACCGATCCGCACAGCTGACAGACATATCGCTTCTTCGGCTTCGCCATAGCCGCGGAGGCTAGCGAAACGAAGCGTGAACATCCAGCGGAAATCGCGCATCGGGAACGACCGTCCCTTCCGCGGCATTATCGCTTCATCCAATCAAGCGAGGAGGCCGCCTTGTACGTCCAGATCAATACCGACAATCAGATCAAGAGCGACGCGGAGGCGAACGAGCGGCTGGAGCAGCGCATCCGCTCGCGGCTGCGCCGGTTCGAAAGGCGGCTGACCCATGTCGAGCTGCACGTCTCCGATATCAACGGCACCAAGGGCGGCGACGACAAGAGGGTGAGCCTGGAGGTTCGCCCGACGGGACACGACCCCATCGCCGTCCATGCGGATGCGCACCGCGTCGAGGACGCCGTATCGGTCGCGGCGGAAAAGGCGGCCCGCGCCCTCGATCACGCGCTGGGGCGGATCGCCGACGTGAGGGGGCGCTGATCTCCGCGGGCAGATCCGAGGTATCGCGACTTGGAGCAGCCCCGGCGTCGCTATAGCCCGGCGCCTCGCCGTCGGCTTGCCCTGCGCCATCCCGTTGGGCACAGCCGCCGGCGATGATCCGGGTTGCGAGCTACAACATGCGCAAGGCTATCGGCACCGATCGAAAGCGGCGGCCGGAGCGGACGATCGAGGTCCTCAACGAGCTCGATGCGGACGTCGTTGCCCTGCAGGAGGCCGACCGGCGGTTCGGCTCGCGCGCCAGCGCCGTGCCTCTCCACCTGATGGAAGAGCATAGCGACTACCGGCCGGTGCCCCTCGATATCCGAGCCGGCAGCATCGGCTGGCACGGCAATGCGCTGCTCGTGCGCAAGGGAGTCGAGGTGCTCGAGCGGCACCTCTTCCACCTGCCCTCGCTCGAGCCCCGTGGCGCGGTGCTGGCGGAGGTAGCGTTCGGCGGGATGCGGCTGCGCGTCGTCGGAATGCACCTCGACCTGTCCGGACTCTGGCGCCGCCGGCAGGCCCATGCCATCCTCGCCCACCTCGCCGAGCGCGAAGACAGGCTGCCGACGGTCCTGATGGGCGACCTCAACGAATGGAGCAGCCGAGGCGGCTGCCTGCGCGACTTCGCGACGCATCACCAGTTCGCCCCTTGCGGGCGCAGCTTCCACGCCCGCCGGCCGATCGCCCAACTGGACCGCATCATGGTGTCGCCGGACCTGGAGATCGTCGACAGCGGGGCGCATGACAGCGCGACCGCCCGGCGCGCCTCCGACCACCTTCCGGTATGGGCCCAGCTTCGGCCCGCGGCGGAGATTCAGCCGTTGCCGCCCTCGTCCGCCGGGACGTCCTCCGGCACGGGTTGGGCCGCAAGGCTGCGATCCTCGATCGCGAGCCAGTCGCGGAAAGGCAGGCGATAGATCATGTCCATCACCTCATATTCGATTCCGTTCGGTCGCGACGTCGCGCTGTTCCACAAAGCGACGATCCCGGCCCGCCGCTCGGGATCGAACATCATCATCGAACGATAGCCGCGCACGCCGCCATGGTGGCCGATGACGTTGCGGCCGGAATAATCGAGCACGCGCCAGCCGAGGCCATATGCCGAGCTCGTGGTCCGCTCTCGATACTTCCGGCGCCGTGAAGTCTCGCGCGGCGTGTTGACTCGCGGGGTCTGCACCGCCGCGATGACGGGTTCCGGCAGCACCTCTTGCGCCTGGCCCATCTGCGCCATCATCCAGAAAGCGAGATCCTCGATCGAGCCGTTGACTCCGCCTGCCGCCGGCACGCGATAATAGGAATCGGTGACCTCGACCGGGCGCGAATTGCGTCCGCCGACATGTGGGCGCGCCCAGCTGCGGGCGCGGAACAGGTCCTCTCGCGTGACGCTGGCGGTTCGCATCCCCAAGGGACCGAACAAACGCTCGCGCACCGCCTCCCCATAGCTTCGGCCGGTGACCCGCTCGACGATCTCGGAGGCGGCGTCATATGCGACGTTCTGATAGGCATGGCAGCTGCCGGGCGGGCAGATGCTGTCGAGGGTCGCGAGCGTTCCGCGCAGGTAGCGCGGGTCCCAGCCATCCTCCAGCTTGAGGTCGTAAGCATGGGCGAACAGGCCGAGCTGATGGGACAGCAGGTCCGAAACCGTCGCCGCCCTTTCGCTGCCGCCGGGAAGGCGCAGCGAGACGGCGTGAAGGCCTACCGGCTCCATCAGCGAGAGACGCTTCTCGTGGGCCAGGAGGGCGACCATGTCGGCGGCCACGCCCTTGGAAAGCGACGCCCAGCGGAAGACGGTCGACGTGGTCACCGGATCGCCGCTCCCGGCGATGGTCTCGCCATAGCCCTTGGCGAACCTGATCTCGCCATCCTCGACCACGGCGACGGCGAGCCCGACCATGGCCGGATCCTCCATCAGGGCCTGTAGCCGCAGGTCCAGCCTTCTATAGTCGACCAGGCTGGGGCGCTTCGCCTTGGCCTCGCCGACCACCAGCTCGAAGCGGGGCGGTCCGTCCTCGCGGGGGATCGGCGCAGCGCGGGTGAAGATCAGAGTGGCCGCCAAGGCCAGGCCGAGCAGACCGAGCCCGACCAGCATGAATGTGAACAGACGCCTCAGATACACGACACCGGTAGTCCAGCTCCTCCCCCGGCAGTTCCAATGCGGCTCCGGTTGTGCCGCTTTATCGCGGCCCGGCGGCGAATGACAGCGATTCGAACGTGTTCCGTCCTTCGCTCGACATCGACTCGGCTTGCTGTCAGGTTCCGCACCGATGCGGGAGAAAGAGCTTCGAATTGCGCTGGTCTGCTACGGGGGTATCAGCCTCGCCGTCTACATGCATGGTGTCACCAAGGAGATCTGGCGCCTCGCCAAGGCGAGCCGCGCCTTCACCGGCGGGGACGCTCGCGGGCCGGACAGCGAAGGAGTCTATCATGACCTGCTTCGCCGCATGGCCGAGCATGGCGAGACCGAGCTTCGCGTCCTCGTCGACATTCTCGCCGGGGCCAGTGCCGGAGGGATCAATGCCATCTTCCTCGCCCATGCCATTGCCGGCGGCCACTCGCTCGATCCCCTGACCGACCTCTGGCTCGAATCCGCCGATATCGACCGGCTGCTCGATCCCGAAGTGAGCTCCGTCTCGCGCTTCGCCAAATCGGCGGCGGTTCCCTTCGCCTGGGCCTTTTCGGCCCGCTCGGGGACGGTCGAGGAGACGGTCGAGCCGGCCCATCGCGCCGAGGTTCGCAGCAAGCTCGCCAATTTCGTCCGCGCTCGCTGGTTCGCGCCGCCGTTCGGCGGCCCGGCCTTCACCAACCTCATTCTCGACGCGTTCGACGCGATGGAGGCCGAGCCGAACGAAAGGCCCCTGCTCCCGGCTTCCCAGCCGCTCGACCTGTTCGTCACCGTCACCGACTTTCGCGGCCATCCAGTGCAATTGCGGCTGAACTCGCCGTCCGAAGTCACCGAGCGCGAGCATCGGATCACGCTCGCCTTCCATGACGCGCCGGGCGACGAACGGCAGCTCGGCGACGCGGTCGAGCTGACCTATGCCGCCCGCGCCACCGCCAGCTTCCCGGGCGCTTTCCCGCCCTTCACCGTCGGAGAGCTCGACGAGGTGCTGAAGCAGCGCGGCCGCAGCTGGCCGGGTCGCGACGCCTTCCTCGCCCGGGCGCTGCCGCGCCACGCCGCCCTCGGCGACGCCGAGGATGCGGTCCTGATCGACGGCTCCGTCCTTGCCAATGCGCCGTTCGGACCGGCGATCCGCGCGCTGGACCAGAGGCCGGCGCGACGCGAGGTGGATCGCCGTTTCGTCTATATCGATCCCAAGCCGGGCCTGAAGAGCGTGCGTCTGACCGGCGGAGGCGCGTCCGAACCGCCCGGCTTCTTTTCGACCATCATCGGCGCGCTTTCCGACATCCCGCGCGAGCAGCCGATCCGCGACAATCTCGAGGTGATCGAGCGGCTGTCCGGCCGAATCCGGCGCCTACGGCGGATCGTCGGAGCCATGCAGCCGGAGGTCGAGGCGGCGATCGAGGATGCCTTCGGCTCCACCTTCTTCCTGGTGCGGCCGACGCCGAAGCGGCTCGCGGCCTGGCGTGCCCGCGCCAACGAACTGGCGGCGAAGTCGGCCGGCTATGCCTACGCTTCCTACGCCCATCTCAAGATCGCGACGGTGGTGGAGGAAGCGGCCGACAGCGTCCTTCGCCTTGGCGGCCGCGAAAGCGGCGACCGGGTCGGGCGCGAGCAGGTCCGCGGGGCGATCTGGGCCTATGTCCGCAATCTCGGCCTGGTCGAACCCGGCGCGGTGTCGGCGCGAGGCGCGAGCCCCGAGGTGATCCGCTTCCTTCGCGACTTCGACGTCGGCTTCCGCACGCGGCGGCTTCGCTTCATCGCCAAGGGGGCAGCGCAGCTCATCGAGGATCGCGACGCGGCGGCGAAAGTGGGCGCGCTGCTCAACGATCTGCTCGAACGCTATCAGCGCCGCACCCCGGATCAGGTGGATGAACGGATCCGCCAGGCGCTCGCCGCCGCCGCGACCGAGCCGGCCGCCGCGATGGAGGCGCTGGCACGCCTGTGGGACCTGCGTCCGCTCGACGAGTTGACCGATCTTCAGCTGACCGAGACCATTTCCACGCTCGACAAGCCGGAGCGGCGGCGGCTGATCCTCTCCTATCTCGGCTACCCCTTCTACGACGTCGCCACGCTGCCGCTGCTGCAGGGCGAAGGACTGGACGAATTCGATCCGATCAAGGTCGACAGGATCTCGCCCGACGACGCGGTTGCGATCCGGGCCGGCGGGACGGCGGCGACCCTGAAGGGGATTCAGCTGAACAGCTTCGGTGCCTTCTTCAGCCGCGCCTATCGTGAGAATGACTATCTCTGGGGCCGCCTGCACGGTGCCGACCGGCTGGTGGACATCCTCCTGTCGACGCTGCCGGAGCCGAAGCGGCTCCCGCAGATCGAGGTGGCCGCGCTCAAGCGGCAGGCCTTCCGCGCCATCCTCGCCGATGAGAAGTCGCGCCTCGGCTGCATCGCCTCCCTGTTCGAGACGCTGGAGCGCGAGGTCGGCTGAACGCAATGCCCGCGACATGGCGGCAGGTCTGGACCTGCGCGGTTTTTTGAGAGAGGGAGGCGGGAACGTGGGAAAGGGCCTTTCATGCAGTTCCTGAAGACCCTGTTCTGGGTGATCCTAGCGGTGGTGCTGGTCCTGTTCGCCCATGCCAATTGGAACGTGGTGACGATCAGGCTCTGGGGCGGCCTCGCTGCGGACGTGAAGCTGCCGGTGCTGGTGATCGGCGCCTTCCTGCTTGGCTTCCTGCCCACACTCGTCCTCTATCGCGCCAGGATCTGGTCGCTGAAGCGCCGACTCGAGGCGCCGTCGCACGCCCATGTCGCCAACGCGCCCGGGCCGGTGGCGGCACGGCCTCCCGCGCCGGAGGCGGAGCGGCCGGACGCATGAGGGGACCCATCTTCGTCGCTCTCGATACCACCGATCCCGAACAGGCCCGGCGAATCGCCGGCGCGGTGCGCAACCATGTCGGCGGGATCAAGCTCGGCCTGGAATATTTCTGCGCCAACGGGCCCGAAGGCGTGCTGGCGATGGCGGACCTGGGGCTGCCGCTTTTCCTGGATCTCAAGCTGCACGACATACCCAATACGGTCGCCAAGGCGGTGCAGGCGCTGCATCCGCTCGCGCCGGCGGTGCTCACCGTCCACGCCGCCGGGGGCCGGGCGATGATGGAGGACGCCAAGGCGGCGGCGCCATCCGGCACGAAGGTGATCGGGGTATCGGTGCTCACCAGCCTGGATGCGCAGGATCTGGACACGGTCGGCGTGCGGCCGGACGTGCACGCTCAGGTCGAGCGGCTGACCGGGCTGGCGCGCGAGTCCGGCCTCGACGGGGTCGTCTGCTCGGGACGCGAGGTCGCCGCGGCGAAAGCGCTCTGGCCGGACGGCTTCTTCGTCGTGCCGGGGGTCCGCCCGGCCGATGGCGATCAGGCCGATCAGAAAAGGATCATCACCCCGCGCGAGGCGCTGGACAATGGCGCGTCGATCCTCGTCATCGGTCGGCCGATCACCCGGGCGGCCGCTCCGGACGAAGCGGCGCGAGCCATCGAAGCGACGCTCTAGCTCCGTTCCACGGGGAGGATTCTGGACTTCCCTCCGCCCGCGGCCTATCCGCCCCGCCAAGGAGCATGAGATGAGTTGGCTCAACCGGGTTCGCAACAAGATCCCCTTCCTTCCGAAGCGCGAGACTCCGGAAACGCTCTGGCACAAATGCCCGGAATGCGGCGCGATGGTCTTCCTCAAGGAATATGAGGAGAATCTGTTCGTCTGCCCGCGCTGCGAGCATCACGGCCGGATCGGTCCCCGCCTGCGTTTCGAGATGCTGATGGACCCGGGCTATACGGTCCTGCCGCCGCCGCAGGTCAGGGAAGACCCGCTCAAGTTCCGCGATTCAAAGCGCTATAGCGACCGTCTGAAAGCGGCACGCCAGTCGACCGGGGAGCCGGACGCCCTGCTCAACGCCCGCGGCGCGATCGACGGCAGGCGCGCGGTGGTGGGCGTCCAGGATTTCGCCTTCATGGGTGGGTCGATGGGCATGGCGGTCGGGGCGGCCTTCGTCGCCGGCGCGCGTGACGCCATCGCGAACAGGTGCCCCTACATCATCGTCACCGCCGCCGGCGGGGCGCGGATGCAGGAAGGCATATTGTCGCTGATGCAGATGCCGAAGACGACGGTGGCGATCGCGGAGCTCAGGGAAGCCGGCCTGCCCTACATCGTCATCCTGACCGATCCGACCACCGGGGGAGTCACGGCTTCCTACGCGATGCTCGGCGACGTCCACATCGCCGAGCCCGGCGCGTTGATCGGATTCGCCGGACAGCGGGTCATCGAATCGACGATCCGGGAGAAGCTGCCCGAGGGCTTTCAGCGCGCCGAATATCTGCTCGAGCACGGCATGGTCGACATGGTCGTCCACCGCCGGGACCTGCGAACGCGGGTGACGCTGCTGCTCGACTATCTGGCGCCCCAGCAGCAAGAGGCGGCGTGACGAGCCCCTCTCCCCTCCAGGGGAGAGGGTCGCCAGCAGGGACGTCGGGCGTCGCAAGCCTCGTCCCGGACCCCTCTTCCTGCCCCTCCCCTTTTCCGCGTCCCGGCGACGACGGCGGAAGGAACTGATCATGGACTCCGCCGTCTCCGCGGATCCCGAGGTCCAGCGTCAGCTCGACCGCCTGTCCCGGCTCGCGCCGGTCGTCGACGGGCTCGGCCTCGAACGCATCTCGATCCTGCTCGGCCGGCTCGGCCATCCCGAGCGTTCGCTGCCGCCCGTCCTCCACGTCGCCGGCACCAACGGCAAGGGCTCCACCTGCGCCTTCCTGCGCGCCGCGATCGAGGCGGCAGGCCTTACCGCCCATGTCTATACCAGCCCCCATCTCGTCCGCTTCAACGAGCGGATCCGGCTGTCCGGGCGCCTCATCGACGACCCCGCTCTCGCGGCCTATCTCGGCGAAACGCTCGACGCCGCGGCCGACATGGAACTGAGCTTCTTCGAGGCGACCACGGCCGCCGCCTTTCTCGCCTTTGCCCGCACTCCCGCCGATGCCCTGGTGCTCGAGGTCGGACTGGGCGGCCGGCTCGACGCGACCAACGTCGTCGAAGCCCCACTGGTGTGCGCAATCGCCCAGCTCGGGCTCGACCATGCCGCCTTCCTCGGCGACCGTCTCGAGCAGATCGCCGCCGAGAAAGCCGGGATCGCCAAGGCACGCGTGCCGCTGGTCACTCAGCACTATCCCGCGCGCGTTGCCGAGCAGGTGGCCCGAGCCGCCGCGGCGGCCGACGCCCCTTGGCTGCCGCGTGGCAGTCGGTGGGACGCGACCCTTCGGAGTGGGCGGATCCATTATGTCGACGCGCGCGGGGAGCTCGACCTGCCCGCCCCGCGCCTCCCCGGCGCGCACCAGGCGACAAACGCGGCACTCGCCGTGGCGATGCTCCGCCACCAGGACGTCCTCGCCATACCCGACTCGGCGCTCAAGGCGGCGATGGGCTGGACCGACTGGCCGGCGCGACTGCAGCTTCTCGCCCCCGGGCCGCTGCGAAGCCGGTTGCCTGCCGGCGCCGAACTCTGGCTCGACGGCGCCCACAACCCTTCCGCCGCGCGCGTGGTCGCCGATTTCTTCCGCGGCCGCCTGCCCCCGGGCCGTCCGTTCCACATCGTCCTCGGCCTGCTGTCCAACCGCGACGTCTCGGGCTTGCTGCGGCCGTTCCGCGGCCGCGCGATCATGCTCCACCCCGTCCCCGTGCCGGGTCACGACCATCACTCGCCGGAAGCCTTCGCCGCAGCCGCGCGCGAAGCGGGGTTCAGCGCGATGCCGGCCACCGGCGTCGAGGGGGCGCTGGATTGGATCGGCCGTCATACCGACCGGGAGCATCCGCCCGTCGTGCTGATCCTCGGCTCCCTCTACCTGGCGGGCGACGCGCTCCGGCGGAACGATCAGCTGCCGAATTGACTTCTATTCTGCGGGAAGGCCTTGGGCGTGCTCCGGCGCCACTACGCCCGACGCACGACCTTGGCGAATTTCGCGAATCCATTCGAGCACACACAGCACGACCGCGATCACGCCGATCAAGGCGGTGAAGACGAACACGAAATAGTATCCGCGCTCCTCGATCATCTGGCCGAGCGCGCCGCGACCCAGCGTTCCGACCAGCAGAGTCAGCGAGGCGAGCAGCGCATATTGCACCGCGCTGTACCCCTTGGCGACGATCGAGGAGAGCCAGGCGATATAGGCCGCGCCCGCAATTCCGATGGCGAGGTTCTCGCCGCCGATCGTGATCATCAGCCGGGCCAATCTCTCGCTGCCGCCGAACTGCTCGACCGCCCAGGTGAAGCCGATCGCATTGCTGACCGCGGACATGGTCGCCCCGCCCACGGCCAGGTCCGCGTAGAGCAGGTTGGTGGCCGCCGAGAGCGCTGCGCCCAGCGTCAAGGTCAGCATGCGACCGAGCACGACGATCAACCAGCCGCCCACCGCCAGCCCGAGGATGATCGCGCCGATGCCGAAGAACTTGGAGGCCAATGCGACCTCGTCGTTCGTGTAGCCGAGCTCGCCGAGGTAGAACGGATAGGCGAAGGTCCCCCAGATCGAATCGCAGATGCGATAAGTCAGCACCAGGGCGAGGATCAGCACCAACGACCAGCCCATCCGGCCGACGAACTCGACCAGCGGCAGCACCAGAGCGCGGTAGAAATGATCGGTCACCTGACCGGCGCGCGACTCCGGTCCGCCCCCCGCCGGGATCACGTGGCGCCCTTCGCGACGAAGCTTCACCAGCCAGGCGGCAACGAAGGCCGGCAGGACGATCGTGGCGATGACGATCAACGGCCCATAGGTGGCGGTGAACTCGGTCGGGTTGGGACGGTCCTCGGGCAGCGCGGTCATCGAGCGCACCATGAACACGAGAACGGTGCCGATCGCCCAGGCCCACAGCAGGCCCACGGCCAGAAGACCCCATTTGCGGATGTTCGGCAGCAATTCGCCGGGCTGGTAAAGCTCGTCGATATCGTCGCCCGCGGCGATGATCGTCCGAAACTTCCCGGCATCGGGCGCAAATAGCCCCACGATTCCGATCGCCAGCAGGATCATTCCCAGCATGACGTAGGTCTGCGGCCAGCCGATCCGCGCGGCGATGATCAGGCCGAGCGCCCCTCCGACGAGGGAGGAGAGGCGGAAACCCATCTGATACACCGTAGAGAGAATGTCGATCGTCGCCTCTTCGTCGGCGATGTCGATGCGCCAGGCGTTGATGGCGATGTCCTGGGTGGCGCTGGCGAAGGCTCCGATGCCCGCGAGCAGGCTGAACAGGCCGATCGCGCTCCTCGGGTCGAGCAGGCTCATCGTCATCAAGATGATTCCGAGCAGGAGCTGCGCGGGCGCGATCCACTGCTTGCGCTTCCCCAGCCGCCGCAGGACCGGAATGTCCACCTTGTCAACCAACGGCGACCATAGGAACTGGAACGAATAAGCGAGGCCAATGAGCGAGAAGACGCCCATCGTCTCGAGATCCACCTCGGCCTCGGTGAACCAGGCGTAGAGCGTGCCGAGGAACAGCGCGAAGGGCAGCCCCGAAGCGAATCCAAAAAGCGCCATGAAACCCGACTTCGGATTGCGCAGCGACCGCGCCAGGGTGCGCCAGCCGGGCCTCTTCGCTGCTGTCGTGACCATGGGTCGTTTCTCCTGCTCGCCTGGCCGCGAACCTAGCGCCTCATCGCGCCATTGCTAGGCCGATGAACGAAGCCGCGGTGGCTCGACGCGATCCCCTGGCGCGAGCGAAGGCCCGCGGCCAACGGGTTGATCATGTCGCTGCGAGACTCCAGTCATGCCGGGGGTGGCCGGCACTGAACCTCGGCACGCTCGAATCCGGCATCCGGCATTTCCATGACCAGGTCGAGTGAGCGCTGGCCTGAGCGAGTGGCGCCGGGGCGCCATGGCGCCATCACATGCCGCGATGCTTTCCCCCTCGGTGAAGGGCGGGCGTACGGCGCCGCCACCCGTTCACCAGAAGGGCCAACCGGAAGCCTTTTCCGGACATCCAGCTTTCCTCCGCATCCTGCTCCCGCCCGCCGCCGAGCGGGAGGTGCCGTGGAAGGCCGTGGGGGGACCGCCGCGGACGATGTCCTCTCCCAAATCCGGCCCCTTCGTTCGGGTGAGATCGTCAAAGCCTTTCTCTTCTTCTTGGGCGCAACGATAAAGGGTGGCCTTCGACGAGCTCAGGTCAAACGGGGAGAAGACCAGACAGACGCCGCTCGAAACCTGCCCGCCTCGCCTAGAACGGGTTGCCTTCGCCTTTTCCCCGGCACATCTTCTAGGCCGTAGACTCATTAGCTCGGAGCCACAGGCGTATTGAAGCGAGTTGGACCATGGCAAGGAAGTTGGCTGCGAGCTTGTCGTAGCGCGTAGCGACCCTGCGGAAGTGCTTCAGCTTGGAGAAGAACCGCTCGATCAGGTTGCGTTCGCGGTATAGGCGCTTGCTGAAGCACGATTTCCAGCGCCGGTTGCTCTTGGGCGGGATGTTGGGCGTGGCGCCCTGGTTCTGGATCAGCTCGCGGATGCGGTCGGCGTCGTAGGCTTTGTCAGCCAGCACGATGGTGCGCGGGCCGAGTTGGTCGAGCAGAGTATCCGCGATCTGCCCGTCGTGCGTCTGTCCTGCCGTCAGGCCGAGCCGGATCGGGAGGCCCTGCGCGTCGACGACGACGTGGATCTTGGTCGTGAGGCCGCCCCGTGATCGACCGAGACAGTGATCTGCACCCCCTTTTTTGCCGTCGCAGCCTGCCTGCTGGGCGCGAACGGAGGTGCTGTCAATCATCTGGATCTCGCCGTCGCGCGCGGCGGTGATGGCGTCCATCAGCCGGTCCCACACACCTGCCTTCCGCCATCGAACGAAGCGGTTGTAGCAGGTGGTGCGTGGGCCATAGCGCTCGGGCAGGTCTCGCCACGGCGCGCCAGACCGCAGAACCCAAAATATGCCGTTCAGCACGCGGCGGTCATCAACACGCGGCACGCCTCGCAGCTTGTTGGGCAGCAGCGGCTCGATCACGCGCCACTCGAAGTTTGTCAGATCGTATCGGCTCATGGCGAGCCCGAATCACACTCGAGCCCTTCGCGAAAGCGACTACTTGATGTAGCCTCGCGCCATGGCCTTCATGCGCATCGTTCTTGTAAGCGTCCTTGCTGCTGTTGCGGCTTGTGCTGTCGCGTCGCTGATCCTCTTCGGAAGCATTGAGCGAGCAAGCTTCATCCCCTTGATGTTCGCTGTGCCCGGTTCGCTTCTGCTCCTCGCGACTGCAGACGGGGCTCTGGCAGAACAAGGCCGTCCACTGATCTGGCGCTATGCCGCACTGGTTGCCATCGGCGTCGTCGGTGGCGGTCTGATGCTCGGCTTCATCTCCAGCGGCGACGGGAAGAATATTGCAATCGGCAGCTTCTATGGTCTGACCACCGCCCTGTGCTGGATCGCCTTGCACGTACTCACGCGCTCAAACGTGCGTTCCACCGTTAATGAGTTCACGACTTAGTCATGGACATGCCAACGCGGCAGCGCCCCACCGAGGGCCAGCTCCAGCTTGCCCGGCTGCTCGCCGGGGGTGAAGGCACGAAGGGCGATCGCGTCACCACCGTCCCGGCGAGCGTCTACACCGATCCGGTCCGCTTCGAGGCCGAGAAGGCAAGGCTGTTCGAGCGGATCCCGCAGGTGATCGCCCCGTCGGCGCTGCTGCCGGAGCCGAGCATGGCGGTGACGCATGACGGCTTCGGCCTGCCGCTGCTGCTGACCCGCGACAAGGAAGGGCGCGCCCACGTCTTCTGGAACGTCTGCCGCCATCGCGGTACCCGCCTGGTCGAGGCCGAGGACGTGCAACGCGCGGCCCGAATCACCTGTCCCTACCATGCCTGGACCTACAAGGCGGACGGAATGCTGGCGGCATTGCCGCGGCCCGATTCCTTCCCCGGGCTAGACAAGCAGGGGCATGGCCTGCGTGCCCTGCCCTCGCACGAGGCGGGCGGCCTTATCTGGTTCGCGCACGAGGGCGGCGACGACGCGGGCTTCGCCGACGCCGCGATGCTGGCGCCCGAGTTCGACGCTTTCGGCCTCGCCGGCCACCATCTCTACCGGCGCCGGCTCCACGATGTCGCCGCCAACTGGAAGCTGATCATGGATGCCTTCCTGGAAAGCTACCATGTCCAGCGCCTCCACGCATCGACCATCGCCCGCTTCTTCACCGACGGGATCACCGTCGCCGACATGATCGGCCGGCACCAGCGCTCGGCGGTCGGCCGCACCGATTATCTTGCGCGGATCGATCATGGCGACTGGCCGGCGCTTCGCTCGGCGATCACCTTCGCCTACCAGCTCTTCCCGGCGTCGATCCTGATAATGAGTCCGGATTATGTGAACCTGATGGTGCTGATGCCCCGGGGGGTAGGCCGAACCCTGGTCGAGGATTTCATGCTGATCCCCCAGGCGCCGCGCGATGCCGACGAGATCGAGCATTGGGACCGGAGCTGGACGTTGCTCGACGAGGGCGTGTTCGCCGGCGAGGATTATCGCGCCGCCGCGCTCGGACAGGAGGGCCTGTCTTCCGGCGCCCTCGACGAAGTTACCCTCGGCACGCTGGAAGCCGGCATCCGCCATTTCCACGACCAGGTGGAGCGGGCGCTGGCCGGACCCTGAGCGCCGAATCGAGCCTTTACGCCGGATGAATGGCCCCTCCGGCGGTGCGTTTCGTCTCATCGTCGGCCTCGTTTCGCCGCTGCGGCTGGAACGACCCGGCCCGCTTCCCGTCCTTGCCACGGTCATCCGCAGCCAAGACCAGACTGCGGACATTTTCCCCGGAAGGAAGGGAGTTGAGTCATGATCAAGAGTAAGAAACGGCGCCTGCTGGCGGCCGCCTTTGGGGGAGCCCTGATGATTGCCGGAGCGGCCGCGCCCGCGGCAGCGGCCGACTTCAGGGCGATGCTGAACGGAGACAATCTGCTGCCCGCCGGCGATTCCGATGGCTGGGGCCGGGCGAACATCGACATAGACGATGCCTTCGACCGGCTCTGCGTCGACCTCGAGGTGCGAAGCGTTGCCGACGTCACGTCCGTGCAGCTCCTGCGCGGCAAACCGGGCGAGGGCTCGCCGGTGCTCAATCTCGATACGCCGGACGACGATAATGACGAGGACGATTGCGACCGGATCGGCGACACGCTCGCCGACGAGATCCGCGCCAATCCCGGTGAATTCTACGTCGAGGTGAAAACGGCCGAGCATCCGCACGGGGCGATACGCGGCCAGCTCGTGCCGAGCGCCAGCTGATCCGGCGGGTCGGGCATCCGCCCGTCGCACGAAGATCCCTCTCCCCCGCCTCGGGGGAGGGGGATCAGGCCGCTTCGAACAGGGCCAGTTGCGACGGCAATTTCTTCAGCCGCTTGCCCTGCAGATGGGCGTCGAGCGCATCGAGCGCTCCCTTGAGCACCTTGTCCGAATAGGGCTTTGACAGGCAGCCGAGGCCGAGCGGCCTGGCCTCGTCGGTGCAATGGGCCGTGACGAACAGGACCGGCACGCCGCGCTCGCGGGCGACCCGCGCGACGTCGGTGCCGTCCCCTTCCCCGGCCAGCCTGATATCGGTGAGGACGAGGTCGAGCGGCTCCGTCTCGATGACCTCACGTGCGGCAGCCAGCGTGTCGACCGTTGCGGCTACCTCATAGCCGGCATCCTTGAGCATATACTCATTGTCGAACGCGACCAGCGGCTCGTCCTCGACCACCAGGATCCGCTTTATGATCCTGTTGCGCTTGCCGAAGATCATGTTCGTTCCGATCCTCCCCTTTTCCGTCGATCCGAATGCGTAACGAAGCAGCGGCTCGCCGGTGCCGTTGCCCCGTGCGCCCGGGCGCGAATAAACTTCAGGCCGTCCATCCTGACCGGGCCGCCGCCTGCCGCCTTTGCGAACCGGGCCGCGCGCCGTAAGGGACGCGGGCGGCCGGCGGATCGTCGGCGGCCGCCGGATTCGACGGAGAATCGACCTGCCGCCTTCCAGCGACACGCAGCGTATCGCCAAGCTGCTCGCCCGTGCCGGCATCGCCTCGCGTCGCGAGGTGGAACGGATGATCGCCGACGGCCGGGTGGCGATCGGCGGGCAGATTGTCGAAACGCCGGCGACCCTGATCGCCTCGCTCCACGGCGTGACGGTCGACGGAAAGCCGGTGAGCGCGCCCTCGCCTGCCAGGCTGTTCCGGTTCCACAAGCCGGCCGGACTGCTCACCACCGAGCGCGACCCCAAGGGGCGGCCGACCATCTACGACCGATTGCCGCAGGGCCTGCCGCGGCTGATGCCGGTCGGGCGGCTGGACATGAACACCGAGGGGCTGCTGCTCCTTACCACCGACGGCGGCCTGAAGCGCCAGCTCGAACTGCCCGCGACGGGGGTCGAGCGCACCTACCGCGCCCGCGCCTTCGGCGACATCAGCCAGGAACGGCTCGAGGAGCTCATCGAGGGTATCGAGATCGAAGGGGTCCGATACGGCCCGATCGACGCCAATCTGGAACGGCGGACCGGCCGTAACCAATGGATCGAGCTCAGGCTCAGAGAGGGAAAGAATCGCGAGGTGCGCAGGGTGCTTGAGCATCTCGGGCTCCAGGTCTCGCGCCTGATCCGCACCGCCTACGGTCCCTTCGCCCTTGCGGACCTCCCGCCCGGGGCCGTCGACGAGGTCCGCCAGCACGATCTGGTGGCGTTCAAGAAGACGCTGTCCAGTTCCTCTCCAACCATGGCCGCCGACGCGACGCGCCCCTCCTCGCCTCTCAGAGGACCGACCCGAACGCCGAATTCCGCTGCGCATCAGCCGCCGGCGAAGCGTGGCGGCGGAGCCGCGCGACCAGCCTCTCGCCGGCCTCCCGAGGCCGGCCGCAATCCTGCCGACCGGCATGATCGCTCGAAACCGTCGACCGCCCGGCAAAGTGCCGGCGCAGGTTCGGCCGTTTCTCCCCGGCCGGCTCGGCGAAAGGGTGCGCCCGCCGGTTCGGACGCCGCACGTTCGGGTCCTGAGCCGGGGCGGACCGCACGGCGCGTCGTCGCGGGGCCGGCCGCGCGACGGTCCGATGAGCAGGCGCGCTCCGCCCAGCGGACTGCCGTCGGGTCCGGGCAAGGACGGCCAGGCAAGCGCACGCACGCCGCGCAGGGGGCCGCCGCCGGTTCCGGGGAGCGTCGGGCGGACAAGGAGAACCGCGCCGCCCAGCGGCTCGAGCCTGGATCCGGGCAGCGACGGCCCGACAAGCAAGGCCGCGCCGGCCCCCGTTCTGCGGCCGGACCTCGGCAGCGTGACGAGCAGGCGCGAGCCGCCCCGCGGCCCGCGGCCGGGTCCCGGCGACCTGATGAGCAGGCGCGAGCCGCCCCGCGGCCCGCGGCCGGGTCCCGGCGACCTGATGAGCAGGCGCGAGCCGCCCCGCGGCCCGCGGCCGGGTCCCGGCGACCTGCTCATCCCGGGCGAAGGCCGGGGAGGAAGGGGAAGTGAGAATCATCGCCGGCGCGTGGCGCGGGCGGGTGATCGAAGCGCCGCTCGGCCAGGCCACCCGCCCGACCAGCGATCGCGCCCGCGAAGGGCTCTTCTCGATGCTGCTCAGCCGGATCGGCAGCTTCGAGGGCCTCCAGGTAGCGGACCTGTTCGCCGGAACCGGCGCGCTCGGCCTCGAGGCGCTGTCCCGCGGCGCTGAATCCTGCCTCTTCGTCGAGAAGGATCGCGCCGCCGTCGACACGATCCGACGCAATGCGTCGCGGCTCGGGGCGGAAGGCCGTGCCGAGTTGCGGGCGCAAGCGGTCGAACATGCCGCGCCACCGGCCCGTCCCCGCGACCTCGTCTTCATGGACCCGCCTTACGGCACCGGCCTCGCCCAATCGGCGCTCGACACGATCGCCGGCGGCGGCTGGCTGGCCGGGGGCGCCTGGGTCAGCCTCGAGATCGCGCGGGAGGAAATCGTTGTCCCGCAACCGTTGGCCATCGAAGCCGACCGCCGCTTCGGCAAGGCGCGGATATTGCTGCTGAGGGCTCAGCCGGGATAGCGCTCGAATTCCGGCAGCGCGTGCAGGCTCGTCACCCAGCCGATCCGTTCCGCGACCTGGACGTGGAGTTGCGGCGCCAGCGCCTCCGGATCGTCAAGCGTCGCGGTCTGCACGTCGACCAGCCCCGGCAGCACCGCCTCGTTGACATAGTATAGGCCGGTTCCGCACCGGCCGCAGAAGGCGCGCGTCGCATGCTCCGACGATCGATAGGTTTGCGGCTCGCCCGTCACCTTGAAGTCCTCGCGCTTCACCGCCGCCCAGGCGACCATCGGCGCGCCGGCGCAGGTCCGGCAGTCCCGACAATGGCAGAGGCTGTGATGAACCACTTGCGAAGGCATTTCGTAGCGCACTCCGCCGCAATGGCAGCCACCCTGCAGCATCTTGTGGTCTCCTTTCGTTCCGGGACCATTTCTGCCATGGTCCCGCATCGCGTTCAAGCGCGAACGTTCAGGCGAGCGCCGGCCGCGATCTCAGCAGCGCCATCGCGGTGGCACTGATCGCGGCCGCCCCCGCAAGGTAGAGGCCGACATAGAAAAGACCGCCTTGGGTAACGAGCGCCTGCGCCGCGATCGGTGCCAGCGCGCCGCCCATGATCCCGCCGACGTTGAACGAGATGGACGCGCCGGAATAGCGCACCCGCGCCGGAAACAGGTCGGGCAGATAGGTGCCGAGCGGGCCGTAAAGGATGCCGGCGGTGAATTGCGACAGGATCAGGTAGAGCCAGATCAGAGCGATCGAGCCGCTGTCGAACAACGGCGCCATCAGCAGGCCGACGATGGCGGCGAGCCCGCAGCCGCCGATCAGCACCGATTTGGCGCTGCTGGCGTCGGACGCCCAGCCGGCGAGCAGGATGGCAAAGGCGAAGAACAAGGCGGCGACGAGCTGGGCCTGAAGGAAGGCGTCGCGGTCGATGCCGAGCGCGGTCGTGCCATGGCCGAGGGCGAAGGCGGTCGAGAGATAGAAGACGGCGAAGCAGGCGATGACCGCGAACATGCCGGCGATCGTCGGGCCGGCATGGCGCGCGAACAGCTCGCCGAGCGGCACCCGGGGCGGGGGTGCTTCCTCCAGCGCGGCGGCGAAGGCGGGGGTCTCGCTGAGCTTCAGGCGCACCCACAGCCCCACAGCGACCAGGACGATGCTGAGCAGGAACGGGATCCGCCAACCCCAGGCGACGAACTGCGTTTCGGTGAGCAGCCCGTCGAGCAGCAGGAACAGGCCGTTGGCCGCGAGGAATCCGATCGGCGCGCCGAGCTGCGGGAACATGCCGAAGCGCGCGCGATGGCCGGGCGGCGCATTTTCCACCGCCAGCAAGGCCGCGCCGCCCCATTCGCCGCCCAGGCCGAGTCCCTGGCCGAAGCGCAGGATGCACAGCAGCAGCGGCGCGACCCAGCCGGCCGTCTCGTAGGTCGGCAGGAAGGCGATCAGCAGGGTCGATCCGCCCATCAGCATCAGCGAGGCGACGAGGGTCGACTTGCGGCCGATCCGGTCGCCGAAATGACCGAAGACGGCGGCGCCGATCGGCCGCGCGATGAACGCCACGCCCAGGCTGGCATAAGCGGCGAGCAGCTGCGCCGATGCCGATTCCGCGGGGAAGAAGAGCGGTCCGAACACCAAGGCGGCGGCGGTCGCGTAGATGTAGAAATCGTAGAACTCGACCGACGTGCCCACCAGGCTCGCCGTCAGCACCCGCGCATTCGACCGGTAGGCGTTGGCCATGACTCCTCCCCTGCCGCTTGGGTGGCTTAGGCCGCCAGCATGGTCAAGCCACGACGACGCCCTCTTCCCGGCTGCGAGAGCGGGGGAGAATGATTCCATAAGTGATTGAGTCTGCGCCGCACGTTCCCTAACTGTTCGCTGTGACCGATCCCGCCCCCGCCCCTGCCGCCGATCCCCCTTATCTCGCCGGCCTGAACCCGCCGCAGCGCGAGGCGGTGCTGACCACCGAGGGGCCGGTCCTGGTCCTCGCCGGCGCGGGCACCGGCAAGACCGCCGCGCTCACCGCGCGCCTCGCCCATCTCCTCTTCACGCGTCGCGCCTGGCCTTCGGAGATCCTCTCCGTCACCTTCACCAACAAGGCCGCGCGCGAGATGCGCGAGCGCGTCGGGCGGCTGGTCGGCGAGGCGGTCGAGGGCATGCCCTGGCTCGGAACCTTCCACTCGATCGGCGCGAAGATGCTGCGCCGCCATGCCGAGCTGGTCGGCCTCAAGAGCAATTTCACCATCCTCGACACGGACGACCAGCTGCGCCTGCTCAAGCAACTCATCGCGGCCGCCGACATCGACGAGAAAAGGTGGCCGGCGCGGATGCTCGCGGGCATGATCGATCGGTGGAAGAACAAGGGCTGGACGCCCGGCCAGGTCGACGCCGGGGAAGCCGAAGGCTTCGCCAACGGCCAGGGAGCCAATCTCTACCTCGTCTACCAGGAGCGGCTGAAGCAGCTGAACGCCTGCGATTTCGGCGACCTCCTGCTCCACATGCTGGTGATCCTGCGCACCCATCGCGACGTGCTGGAGCTCTATCAGCAGCGCTTCCGCTACATTCTGGTCGACGAGTATCAGGACACCAACCAATCCCAATATCTGTGGCTCCGGCTGCTCGCTCAGGAGCGCAAGAACATCTGCTGCGTGGGCGACGACGATCAGTCCATCTATTCGTGGCGCGGCGCCGAGGTCAGCAACATCCTTCGCTTCGAGAAGGATTTCCCGGGCGCGAAGATCATTCGCCTCGAGCAGAATTACCGCTCCACCCCGAACATCCTCGCCGCCGCCTCGGGACTGATCGCCCAGAATGCCGGGCGCCTCGGCAAGACCTTGTGGACCGAGGCGCCGGAGGGCGAGAAGCTCCAGGTGATCGGCGTGTGGGATGGTCCCGAGGAGGCGCGGCGGGTCGGCGAGGAGTTGGAGGCGATCCAGCGCAAGGGTGGCCGCCTCGACCAATGCGCGATCCTCGTGCGCGCCCAGTTCCAGACTCGGGAGCTGGAGGACCGGTTCATCGCGATCGGCCTCCCCTATCGGATCGTCGGGGGCTTCCGCTTCTACGAGCGCGCCGAGATCCGGGACGCGCTGGCTTATCTGCGCGTCATTCACCAGAGCGCCGACGATCTCGCCTTCGAACGGATCGTCAACGTGCCCAAGCGCGGCCTGGGCGACAAGGCGGTGGCGAGGATCCACGCACTGGCGCGGGCACAGGACGTCCCGCTGAGCCAGGCGGCGGCGCAGATCCTCGACACGGACGAGCTGACCGCGCAGGCCCGCCGCTCGCTGGGCAATCTGGTCGGCGACTTCGCCCGCTGGCGCGCGAAGCTGGACGAGCTTCCCCATCCCGAGCTGGCGCGGCTGATGCTCGACGAATCCGGCTATACCGCGATGCTCCAGGCCGACCGTTCGGCCGAGAGCGCCGGCCGTCTCGAGAATCTCTCGGAGCTCACCCGGGCGATGGAGGAGTATGAGACGCTGGGCGCCTTTCTCGAACATGTCAGCCTCGTCATGGACAATGACGCCGATGCGGAGACGGACAAGGTCACGATCATGACCATCCATGCCGCCAAGGGGCTCGAATTCGACACCGTCTTCCTCGCCGGCTGGGAGGAAGGCGTCTTCCCCTCGCAGCGGGCGCTCGACGAAGGCGGGACCGCGGCCCTCGAGGAGGAACGCCGGCTCGCTTATGTCGCGATCACCCGCGCGCGGCGGCGCTGCATCATCATGCACGCGGCCAACCGCCGCATCTATGGCCAATGGACCTCCTCCATTCCCTCGCGCTTCGTCACCGAACTGCCGGACGAGCATGTCGAGCAGGAGACGACGATGAGCGGCGGCGAGTCGCTTTGGCGCGCCAACTGGTCGGAACGGGCCGATCCGTTCGCCGACCTCGCCCGCGGCACAGGCCGCGGTCCCGGCTGGCAGCGCGCCGCCGCCGGCGGCGGCTTCGAGCGTACCCCGCCCAGGGTGATCGAGGCACGGGCGAGCGCGGTCAGCTTCGGCAATCCCGGCCGTTCCGACATTTCGGTCGGCCAGCGCGTCTTCCACACCAAGTTCGGCTACGGCCAGGTCGCCGAGGTCGAGGGCAACAAGCTCGAGATCGACTTTGAGCATAGTGGCCGCAAGCGGGTCCTCGACAGCTTCGTGACGATCGCCTGAGCCCGCCCTCGCCAGCTCGGGTGATTGATCTCATTCGCCCGCGCGGCACCGATCCAGCTTTGTCTCGTGCGAAGACGCGAAGCAAAGCTCGCCCTCACTCACGAGAGGGGATAGCCGCGCCCTTGGCTTCTTTGCGTCTTGCGCCTTTGCGTGAGATCGGCGCGAGTTCCTAAACGCGCCGGCCGCCGCGCCGAGGCTGAGAAGGATATGCGCGAACACGGCTCGCCGACGAATGATCTTCCGCGTCCGCCCCGGCTCTCGCCAAATCGTCCCTTTCCACACGGCCGCATTGCCCGCCGCACCGCCGGCTCCTAAGTCCGCTCCCGATGCCGCTCCCCTCGCCCTTCGCCATCGCCAATTTCCGCTATTATTGGGTGGCGCGCCTGACGACGATGCTGGGCCAGTCCGCGATGCTGCTGATCGTCGGCTGGCAGGTCTACAATATCGCCCGGCTGACGATGAGCCCCGCCGCCTCGGCGGCGCAGATCGGCTTCATCGGCCTCATCCAGTTCGTGCCGTTGTTCCTTCTCACGCCGGTGACCGGCTGGCTCGCCGACCATGTCGACCGGCGCCACATCGCCCGCGCCACGACCGGCTTGCTCGTCCTGAGCGCGGTGGTGCTCGGCGCCTTCACCTGGGCGGACGCGATGACCCTGCCGGTCCTGTTCGTCGTCGCCGGCCTGCTGGGAATAGCGCGCGCCTTTTCCGGCCCCGCGCTCGGAGCTCTCGCACCCAACCTGGTGCCGCGCGAGATCCTTCCCAACGCCATCGCCCTGAGTTCGATCGCCTGGCAGGCCGGCATGATCGCCGGCCCGGCGATCGGCGGCTATCTCTACGCCTGGATTCCCGCCGCCGCTTACGGCGCGAGCGCCGCCTTGTTCCTCTTGTCCCTGCTCTGTCTGCTGCTGATCGGGCCCGTGCCGCGTCCGGAGCGGGATCGCGAGCGCCATCCGGTCCGGCAGATGGTCGACGGCCTCTCTTACGTTCGCACCAACCGGCTGGTGCTCGGCGCGATCACTTTGGACCTGTTCGCCGTCTTCCTCGCCGGTGCGACCGCCTTGCTGCCCGTCTATGCGCGCGACATACTCGAGGTGGGGCCGGAAGGCCTCGCTCAGCTCGGCGCCGCGCCCGCCGTCGGTGCTGCGCTCACCGCCCTCTTCTTCACCTTCCGGCCGCTGCGCAGCGATGTCGGCATGAAGATGCTCGGGGCGGTGGTCGTCTTCGGCGCCGCCACCGTCGCCTTCGGCCTGTCGCGCTGGATGCCGCTTTCGCTGGCGGCCTTGTTCGTGATCGGCAGCGCCGACATGTTCTCGGTCTACGTCCGCCAGTCGCTGATCCAGCTCCACACTCCCGACGCGATGCGCGGGCGCGTGGGCGCGGTGTCGCAGCTCACCATATCCGCCTCGAATGAGCTGGGCGATGCCCAGTCGGGCTTTCTTGCCGCCCTGATCGGGCCGGTCGCCGCGGTCGTCGCCGGCGGCGCCGGTGCGGTCGCGGTCACCCTCTTGTACGCCGCCCGCTTCCCGGAGCTGCGCCGCGCCCGCAGCTTCGACGAGCCGACGTACGAGGAGAAGGATTCCCAAGGAAGAGCGGCCGCATGATGCCTTGCGGCTCGTTCCCCGTCCTGCGGGGCGCCCGTCCAGGCGACCGGCGACCAGCGTGGTCCCCGCGTCACCGGACTCGCGCGGCGCAGCCTCGGCGGCGCAAGGCGTTGGGCCGCGCCGCGCGGCGGCACACGCGTCCGGCCGATCGAGCCCGGCGCCGGTACGGAGGGACGCCGGCGGTCGTGACGGTCGAGGTCCGCATCTATATGCCCGGTGCGGAGATGACAGCGGACGTCGCAGCAAAGGGTCTGGATACCCTCCTTCGCGGGGCGCCCCGGCAGGCCGAAGGCCTTCGCCGCGCCCGTAAAGAGGGTGTAGAGCCGGCCGAACGGTCGGCGCCGCGGGTGCGGTCTGCCCGCTCGTGCGTTGCCGCTCGACGCCCGAATTCATCCGCATTGGACAATGAAGGAGAAATGCCATGAAGGCCGCGAATATCCTCGAGACGATCGGCGGCACGCCGCATGTCCGGGTCAACCGCCTGTTCGGCGATGCCGAAGTGTGGATCAAGCAGGAGCGCGCCAATCCCGGCGCCTCGATCAAGGATCGCATCGCCTTGGCGATGGTCGAGGATGCTGAAAAATCGGGCAGGCTCAAACCCGGCGGCGTGATCATCGAGCCGACCAGCGGCAACACCGGGATCGGCCTTGCGATGGTGGCGGCCGTCAAGGGCTACAAGCTCGTCCTGGTCATGCCGGAAAGCATGAGCCTCGAACGGCGGCGGCTGATGCTCGCTTATGGCGCGAGCTTCGATCTCACCCCCAAGGAAAAGGGCATGAAGGGCGCGATCGAGCGAGCCAATCAGCTCATTTCCGAGACCCCGAACAGCTGGATGCCCCAGCAGTTCGAAAATCCCGCCAATCTGGAAGTGCATCGCCGCACGACCGCACGCGAGATACTCGACGATTTCCGCGACACGCCGCCCGACCTCCTGATCACCGGCGTCGGCACCGGTGGCCACATCACCGCCTGCGCCGACGTCCTGAAGAAGGAATGGCCGGGCCTGCAAGTCTTCGCGGTCGAGCCCACTTTGTCGCCGGTCCTGTCGGGCGGCCAGCCCGGCCCGCATCCGATCCAGGGGATCGGCGCCGGCTTCGTCCCGGCGATCATGGACACCGGCCTGCTCGACGGGATCATCCAGGTCGATCCCGCCGATGCCAAGGAGATGGCCCGCCGCGCCGCGCGCGAGGAAGGCATGCTGGTCGGCGTCAGCTCCGGCGCGACGCTCGCCGCCATCGCTCAGAAGCTCGCCGAGACCGGCAGCGGCAAGCGCGTCCTCGGCTTCAACTACGACACGGGCGAGCGCTATCTCTCAGTGCCCGATTTTCTGCCGGAGGAATGAGGCGATGACGGATTCCGGCGGTGCAAGGGTCGACTCGGCCTCGCGGCTGGTTCTCGCGCCGCCGGACGCAATCTATCGGGCCTTCATCGACCCGGAGGCGCTCGTCCGCTGGCTGCCGCCCGCAAGCATGACCGGCCGCATCGACCGGTTCGAACCGCGGCCCGGCGGCCGCTTTGACATGACCCTGACCTATGACGAGCCCGGAGCCGCTACGCACGGCAAGTCCTCGGAAGATTCGGACATCGTGCGCGGCCGCTTCGTCGAACTGGATCCAGGGCGGCGGATCGTCCAAATTTTCGCCTTCGACTCGCCCGACCCGGCTTTTGCCGGCGAGATGCGGATGACCTGGGCGTTCGAGGCCGAAGCCGCGGGGACAAGGGTGACCGTCCATGCGCAAGACGTGCCTTCCGGGATCGGTCCGAAGGACCACGAGCTCGGCATGCGCTCCTCGCTCGAGAATCTGGCCGCCTTCGTCGAGCGGCGCGACCTTTAGCGGATCCTCCCCCGGCGCCCGCCGGGGGACCGAACGGGCGCGAAGCGGGTCCGGGCCATCACCGGACAGGATTTGAGGAGGCGAAACTTGATCGAACGAATCTGGCGCGGCTGGATCGCGCCCGAAAAGGCCGAGCGATACGCGCAATTCCTTCGCGACGAATTCCTCCCCGGCGCCCATTCCATCCCCGGCTATCGCGGGGCGCGCGTGCTTCGGCGGGAGCGTGGCGGAGAGGTCGAGTTCCTCGTCGTCACCCATTTCGACTCGCTCGATGCGATCCGCGCCTTCGCCGGCGAGGACCTCGAAAAGGCCCACCTTGCAGAGCCGGCGCGCGCCCTGCTCCACCGCTGGGAGGCGCGCGTCGCCCATTACGAGATCGCATTCGAGGATGTGACCGGGCAGGAAGCGGGAACGGTGCGTTAATTTGGACTCGCCACGCCCCCTGCGCTCACGGGGAAATTCGAACCCTTCCCGTCAGATCGTCGCCATCTCGTAGAGGAAATCGACATAACCCATCGTCGCCTCGTTGAGGCCCCCGACCGCCGGGTCGCGGCTTTCGATGAGGAAATATTCGTTCGGCGCATGGGCTCCGCTGCCATGGCCGAGGCCGAACTGGCCGGCGGGCTTGCGCAGCGGGTCGCCGGTGAAGACGAAGCCGGGCCAGGAGCCGGCGCTGCGCGGGAATAGATTGTAGGGGATTCCGGATCGGGTCAGCACCGCCTGCTGGGCCCGGACGACATTGCTGTCTTCCGCCGTCTCGGTCGGATCGTAGCCGCCCGACATGTTGACCTCGATGTCGCCGAAACCGCGGGCGGCGAGATGCGCGCGCATCTTGGTCAGGCATTCTTCGACGGTCATGTTCGGAACGAGCCTCAGGTCGAGCTTGGCGACGCCGCGCGCCGGCAGAACGGTCTTGCCCCCCGGCCCGGTATAGCCCGCGACCAGCCCCTCGATGTTCACCGTCGGCTGCGACACCAGACGCTCCAGCGATTCGCGCCACGGCAGGTCATCGATCCACCGTTGCACGCCGAGCAGCCGTTTCGCCTCCTCTTCGCTTCGATTGCGTGCGCTCTCGGCGACCAGAGCGCGTTCGCGTTCCGTGAGCGGACGGACATTGTCGAACCATCCGTCGATGGCCGGCGTGTTGCCTTCGTCGCGCACCAGCGTCGTCAGCGCGTGGACGAGATGCCAGACCGGGCTGTCCACCTGCGCCTTCAGGCTCGAATGGACGTCGCGCGCCGGCCCCCTCCCCCAGCGTTCGCCGCTTGCCACGAGCTCGCATTCGATGATGCCCTTGGCGCCGAGCGTGATGGTGACCGAGCCGTTCGCCCCCTGCGAGGCGGACGGGATGATGACGCCGTCGGCGCGCCGCATCGCCGCCAGCACCTCGGCGTCGCGGAACACGTTCTTGAAGTTGGGCGAGCCGATCTCCTCCTCGCCCTCGGCGAGCAGCACGATGTTGACCGGCGGCCGTCGCCCGGCCGCGCGCATCGCGTGCAGGGCGGCGAGAAAGGCGCCTTCCGGGCCCTTCTGGTTGACCGCGCCCCGGCCGCGTATCGCTCGGCCCTGGGCCACGTCGACGAACTGCCCTTCGAGCGGCGGCGACGACCATTCCGCCGGGTCGAACTGCTTGACGTCGTACATGAAATAGATGCCCACCGTGCGGCGCGCGCCGGCGTCGAGCACGCCGAACACCGCCGGAACGCCGCCGGTCGGCACCTTGCGGACGCCGGTAAAGCCCGCATCCGTGGCCAGGCGCGCCATGTGGTCGGCGCCCTCCTCGATGTTCAGGCCTTCGGCCGCGATCGTCGGCAGGGCGATCCACTCGCGGATCCGGCGGACAGACTCCTCATGGCCGGCCTCCACCGCGCGGCGGATCGCCTCCCGGTCGCTGTCACGGCTGGATTGGGCCAGACCGGCGCCCGGGGCCAAGAGTGCAGCGGAGGCTGCAGCGGCCTGGATGAGGCTGCGGCGATCGGTTGAGAATCGTTCGGACATGCTGTTCCCCCTTGCTCGTTCCGACCGCATTAAACCGCGCGGGCCGCGGCCCGTCCAGACCGTTGCCGAACGCGGACGCGCATTCCTTCTGCGTCGGCCGCGCTCGAGAGGAACCGCCAGCGCTGCCGCCGCGTTGCGCACCCGTAACAGAGGGAGTACCTGCCATGGACGAGCGTGACAGGGAGCGGCGCGATCCGGATCCCGCGGAGCCGCGTGTGGAGCGAGAGACGACGGTCATTCATACCGGCGACCGTGGCGGCGGAGGAGGCACGGGCCTGATCGTCGCCATCGTGCTGCTCATGATCCTCGCGGCCGTCCTGTTCTTCGTCTTCGGCGGCGGACTTGAACGCGCCGCCGACGAGACCGACGTGAACGTCAATATCGACACTCCGGAGATCAATCTGCCGGATATGGACGTCGATTTGCCCCAGGGGCCGTCGGAGCCGACCGAGCCGGCCGGAAACGGCCAGTAGGCTCGCCGGACGACCTGCCCGACATCGGACGGTGAGGGCGCGCAGCCCTGCACCGGCCCGATGTCCGGCACGGCGAGGTAGGGCATCGGCGCGTGGTTCGCCGCGCCCGTCTCCGTCGAGACTTGAACCCGGCCCCGCACGGCGGGCGCGCCCTGCTGCCCGCGCCCATCCGTTAGTCTTGACTTACCGTAAGTGATTACTTACCAGTCTTCCGAAGCCATCGGGAGAGACCATGACCCTTCATGCGACCGCGGCCGTCACTTTGCTCGCGCTGCTCGTCTATTTCGGAATGGCGGTGCAGGTCGCCCGGACCCGAACCATGCTCGGAATCCTCCCTCCGGCCATGACCGGCGATGCGCGACTCGAGCGCACCCTGCGCGCGCATGCCAACACGCTCGAGTGGCTGGCCATCTTCCTGCCCTCGCTCTGGCTGTTCGCCGTCTATTGGGGCGATCTCCCGGCGGCGCTGATCGGGCTGGTCTGGATCGCCGGCCGTATCGCCTATTTCCTCGGCTATGTCGGTGCGGTGCACCGGCGCTTTCCCGGCTTCTTCATTCAGTCCATCGCCTCGGCCGTGCTCCTGTTCGGTGCCCTCGGCCGCGCAATCTTCCTGGCGGTGACGCAGGGATGAGCGCAGGCGGGCCGCGGCGCGCGCCTTGCGACGACGCGCTTTCGGCTTTGGCCGACCCGATGCGCCGGCGCATCTTCGAATCGCTCCGGCAGGGGCCGGCGCCGGTCGGCGAGATCGCCCAGCGGCTTCCGGTCAGCCGCCCCGCCGTGTCGCAGCATCTCAAGGTGCTCCGCCAGGCCGGTTTGGTGAACGATCGCGCCGTAGGCACGCGCCGGATCTATGCGATCGATCCGGCAGGGCTCGGGCCGCTCAGGGCGTGGCTCGATCAATTCTGGGACCAGGCGCTCGCCGCCTTTGCGGCCGAGGCCGATCGGCAGGACGAGGAAGAGAGGGAGGCATGAATATGAGCAGGACCATCCATGTCGCCCCGGTGCGGCGGCGCATTCGCGTGGGCTCCGCCCCCGAGCGCGCCTTTCATGTCTTCACCAAGAGCATGGGCCGCTGGTGGCCGAAGCAGCACAGCATCAACAATTCGCCGATCCGGGAGATTGTGGTCGAACCGCAGGTCGGCGGCCGTTGGTTCGAGCGCGGCGAGGACGGCAGCGAGTGCCAATGGGGAAAGGTGCTCGCCTGGGATCCGCCGGCACACATCATGCTCGCCTGGCAGATCGGCCCCGAGTGGCGCTATGACGGCGATCTCGTCACCGAGCTTGAGATCCGCTTCTCGCCCGACGGCGACGGCACGCTGGTCGAACTCGAGCATCGCCTGGACGGCTATGGTGACGCCGCCGGAACGATGCGCGAAATATTCGAAGGGCCCGACGCTTGGGAAGCCACGCTGGCTGCCTTTGCCGCAGAGGCGGGTTGAGGAGACGGCGCTGGAGCTGCGGGATACGCTCTTGGCTTGGCGGCCCCGGCCGCCTGTAGCTCGGCGCCTCCGCAATGGACCGGCCCTACCCCGCCGCGTTCCGCCGATCGCCCTGTTCCGCCGCTGCATGCGCCGCGGCCCGGCCTACCATGCGCCCCGCTCGCCGGGCCACACCGGCTCGAAATCCACGCCTTGCAGGCCCGACGTGCGGATTCTCTCAGCAACCCGTCCGCTGACATAAACGGGTGAAGCTCGGATCGGCAGTTTGAAGATCTCGGCATCGCCGATCGCGTGTGGATTGAACACGTGCCGCTCGATGGTCATGATCGTTCCATCGTCGAAAGGCACGATTGTGGAATTGTCCAAATCGAGCGCGTCTACGACTTTGGTGACGTTGAAAAGCCAGACGGGCTCGGCGCAATCCAGCGGCAGGAACTCGCCATACTGCTCCAGATCGGGTTTGAGGACACCTACTGCATGCTCCCTCAGAACGGGCGTGTCCGACCCAAGCCACGGAAAATCTGAATGAAGCAGCGGCCGGCCATCGTCGCCGGTCTTGAGAATCTTCATCTCCGGCGGCTGCCAAGCGGACTGCCGTTGCCCATCGAGGGAGAAGAAGGTCTGGAAGGCGTCGTCTCTAGTCGGGAGGATCCATTCAAAAGCGCCCGGGACCGTGAAAACGAATATCTCCATCGCCGACGTTCCTCCTCGAATGCGCAGCGCGACATCTTCCAAGGGCCCGAGGCCTGGTAGCCACTCTGGCCGCCTTCGCCTCCGAGGCGCCTGAAGCGCCGGCGCTGGAGCTGCGGGGTACCCTCCTCCATTCCGCGGCGCCAGACGCCGTTCGCGCGACCCGCATCGTGGTGCGCGTGTCACAAGCCCAACAGCCAGAAACTCGCGGGCGATCCGAAATTCGGAGGCTCGAACGAACTGAGCGGGCAGCACCTTCTGGCCGGCAGTGATGGACTCGCCGCTCACGTCTGCTCTCGCTCATGAGGTCGCACGCGATTCACCTTCGCCCACTCGGACTTGGGCCCAATGACCGGCCGCCGGCTCTTGCGCGAATCTGGCTAATCATTTGCACCAAAGGCGATGGTGAGCACCGCTCGCACCGTTCGCGGGGCCACCGGCGACAGGAGCCCGGACGACGCGACGAGATAGCCCTCCTCACCGAGGAGGTTCGAGCCTAGGACGCGCACGTCGGCCGGACGGCCGCCGAGCATGAAGCGGTGGCGTAGGCCCAGGCTGAGCGTCGTGACGGCGGGCGCCTTGAAGGTGTTGGCCGTGTCGACCCAGCGCTCCCCCAGGTAGCTGAGTGTCGCATCCAGCGACCAATTCGGTCCGAACCGGCGTACGATCGTGGCATTCGCGACGATCTGGGAGACGCCCACGTCATGAGTTCCGACCAGGCCGGCATCCACAAGTGCGCCGGTGAGCTTGGAGTCGAAGGCGACGAAGCCCGCGAGGAGGCCGATGTTGGGAGTGAGCTCCCCCGCGATCGAGGTCTCGAAGCCGCGATGCCGAACCTCCCCGACGACGCCGAACGACTGGTCGAGACGAAATCCCTGGCTGGGCTTCGAAACGTCGAAGAGCGCGGCGATCAGGGTCAGCCGCGGGGAAAGGGTGTAGCGCGCGCCCAGTTCGAATTGCTCGGCTTCCACCGGCGGCAGGACTTCCTCGCGGTTGGTCGCCGTCGCGGGCGCCGACCCGCTTTCTTCCAGGCCCGTCACCCAGCTCCCGAACAGCGCGAGGCGGTCGGTCAGATTGACGACGGCGGAAACATTGTAGTTGGTCGTGTTGCTGATTCGCTCGCTCGTCACGCCGGACGTCGAGTGCACTGTCTTGTCATAGCGCGTCCGGTGCGCTCCGAAGCGCAGCTGCACGCGATCGCGCCAGGTCAGGCCATAGCCCGCGGAGATCGTATATTGCTTGACGATGTCTTCGCCGCGCGTGCCGGCCCACGGGCGTTCGGGCACCTCCGGCGGGTCACCGGTGGTCAGGTCGAACCTGCCCAGCGGGATGGCGAGGGCGGAGGCGAGCTCGGTGGTGGTGTGGCGGCCGCGCAACGACAGGGTGATGTGGTTCTCGAAATCGCCCGCATCGAACGCGCGCCCCAGCCGGATTTCGCCGGTATTCGAGACCTTCCAGTCCCGCTCCGGGGTACGCAGCGTGGTGGCGGTAGCGTTCCCCAGCGCGTCCGACGAGATCAGCGTGTTGTCCGCATTGTGGATGGCCCAGAACGAGCGAAAGGCCGAGGCGTCGACGGTGAAACCGTGAAGCTCGCCGCGGTAGAGAAGACCGAGGTTGGTGGTCGTGGCTGCAGTCCACGCCCAGGCCGGCGAATATTGGTGCAGCTTCCGCAGGTTCGGCGGCATGGCCCCCGCGCTGGCGATAACCGCATAGTCACCGTCATATTTGCGGTCATTGACCGACGCGAACGCCCGCAGCCGGTGACCGGGCGCGACGTTCCAGCCGACGACCGCGCCCGCGGTGATGCTCGAGCCGTTATAGCCTTGCGCATATTGCCGCACCGGGCTCCATACGAAACCACCGGCGAGGCTGAGCGCCCCGTCGCGCAACGAGACGTCGCCCTGAACCACGCTCGTGCCGAAATCGCGAAGGCCGGCGCCCAGTCGCAGTTCGTTCGTCGGCCCGGCTTCGCGCAGCCGATAGTTCACGACGCCCGAGGGCGCCGGGTAAGGGAGGCGCGCGGCGTTCACGCCGACGCGCACGCTCACGCCCGACAGCACCGTGTCGTCCAGCGCTCCGCCGCGACTGAAATAGGCGTCGTCTATGCGATAGGCGCCGCTGTCGTTGAGGTCGAAGCCGCGAACCTGGCTCTCGGTATAGAGACCCGATTGCTCGATCCCGGCACGCTCGCCGAACGCGTCGGCAGCGCTGCTGACGGCATTGTCCTGAGCGGCCGCCGGCGCGGCGGCGGCGTAGGTCAAGGCGATCCCGCTGACGCGTGAAAGGAGCGCGAGGCCGTTCATGAAATGCTTCCCCTGCCATTGCCGCGCCAAGCCTACGGGCGCCGGTCACAGGGAAGAAGGCAGCTCGCTGCAGCCATCCGGCGGTTCGCTGCATCGATGAGGCGTTTTCCGCGACTTGGACTAAGGTTGCCGGCATGACCTACGCAGCCGCCCCTCCCGCGCCGATGATCAGCTGGCGATGGGTCGCCATCTTCTGGTTCGCCGCCGCTATGTTCGAGGCCACCCAGTCCATCTTCATCCAGCACGCCATCGGGCGGCGTGGCGGCGAAGTCCTGCTCTTCGCGATCGAGCTGGCGGGTTGGCTGCCCTGGGCGCTTGCCACGCCCTTCGTCATCGAGCTGGCACAGCGTCATCCGGTCATCCCTGCGCCGACGGCGCGCGGCATCGCGGCGCATCTCATGACGTTCTTCGCCATCACCCTGATGGCGGAGGGGTGGTCCGCGGCCCTCCACATGCTGTTCAATCCCTGGGCCCATCGCCAGGCCCCGACCTTCTGGGACACGTTGAGCGCAACACTCATCTTTCACGGGCTGATCTGCGTGTTCGCCTATGCGCTGATCCTGGCCGTCACCTATCTGGTGGACTCCAGGGACAAGGTCGCACGCAAGGTGACCGAGACCGCACAGCTCAACGAAGACCTTTCGAAAGCCCAGCTCGCGGCGCTGCTTCGCCAGATGGAGCCGCACTTCATGTTCAACACGCTCAATTCCATCGCCGGGCTGGTGCGCGACGATCGCAAGGCGGCGGCAGTCGACATGATCGTCGGCCTCAGCGAAATCCTTCGCCGCGCGTCCCAGGATCACAAACCGGAGGTGACGCTCGCGGAGGAGGTCGAATATCTTCAGCGCTACATCGACATCCAGAAGCTCCGCTTCGGGGAGCGCCTTGGCTGCAGCGTGGAGATTCCGGAGCCGCTGATGCACGCACGGGTCCCGAGCCTCCTGCTTCAGCCACTGGTGGAGAATGCCATCAAGCACGGGCTCGCCGACCGGGTGGCGGGCGGAGAGATACGCGTCGCGGCGGCGAGACAGGGTGCGGCCCTGTGCCTCAGCGTCTATAATGACGGCCCGGATTTCGCGTCCGATTGGGAGTCGAACGGCGCCGGCGTCGGCCTCGCCAATCTGCGTTCGCGGCTGCGGATCATGCACGGCGACGCGGCCGATCTCCTGGTGAAGAAAGCGCAGGGCGGCGGCGTGGAAGTGGTCGTGATCCTTCCGCTGGCGGAGGCCGGATGATGTCGTCCGATCGGCGCGCTGCCGCGATCAGCACGCTCGTCGTCGACGACGAGCCGCTCGCCCGGCGCAATCTCACGATCCTGCTGGGCCGCGAGCCGGGCGTCGGATCGATCGGGGAATGCGCCTCGGGGGCCGAGGCCGTCGAGGCCATTCGGCGCCGCAAGCCCGATCTCCTGTTTCTCGACGTGCAGATGCCCGAATGCGGCGGCTTCGATGTCCTGGAATTGCTCGGCACCGATTGTCCGCAGACGATCATCTTCGTCACGGCGCACGACGAATATGCCCTGCGTGCCTTCGAGGCCGGCGCACTCGATTATCTGCTGAAGCCGTTCGATGACGCACGTTTCACGAGGGCGCTGACCCGCGCCAGGGAAAAGATCGCTTATCTCGCGTCGCATCGCCAGGCGCCGCCCCGGCTCGTCGTCAAGGCGCCCGGCCGGCTGCTTTTCATCCAGGTGCCGGACGTGGATTGGGTGGAAGCCGCGAGCTATTATTCCTGCCTGCACGTCGGCCGGGAGACGCATGCGATCCGCCGCACCATGGAGGAGCTCGAACGGGATCTCGGCGACGCCTTCGTCCGCATCCACCGCTCGACCATCGTCAACCTCGAGCGAGTCGTCGGGCTCGAGCTTCAAAGCTCGGGCGATTATGCGGTCTTCCTGCGCTGCGGCGTCCGGCTGCGTTTGAGCCGGCGCTACAGAAAGGCGCTGCAATCGCGCTTGATCGCAAGCCGGCAGCGGCCGGCGGCCGGTGCGGGACGATCTTCGACCGACTGGCGCGTTGGCTGAAAAGCGGCCGCCGGCGATCCATCTACCTCTGGACAGGGCTGGGGATGAGGCGTTTTCAAGGCCCGCGCGGCCGTCGTCGAGCCTGCGCTGCTTCAAGAGCCGTCGAGATGCGCCGGGAACCGATCGGCAACGAGCCCGAGTCCGGGGCCGTGCTCGACATAGGCTTCAGGCCGGCGAGGGTCCGAGGCGAAACCGCCCGTGGACTCGCACACGAACCTCAAGAATGCGCGTCGCCGTGCGCGACCGGAACGTTGGTAAGCGCCTTGCCGCGTGCGATGATGCATTCGGTCTCGAACCGGATATCCGCATTTGTTGCGATCCCGGTCCACAGCGCGATGCAGGCGGCCTTGCCTTCATGGCGGGAGCCGTCGGGCGCGGGCTGGGTATTCTCGATCACGCAATCGTCGGCAACCAGATCCTGCAGCGCCGTCGGATCGTGGCTCAGGAACAGCTGGTTGAAGCGCGTCAGGATCTCGGCGGTCCGCACGCTTTCCGGATCGTCGAAACGGTCTTTCGTCATCATGGGCTCCATCGCGAAGCCCCTGCCGCGGTCGGGCGACCGCTGGGAGGCCGCGGGGTGCGGGGGCCGCAGGAACCTTCCTGCAGCCCCCGGGGTGTGTCGCTCTACGGGTTGATCTCCGGCTCGACGAGCCTGGCGAGCTTGTGCAGGGATTCCTGCCATCCGAGGTAGCAGGCCTCGGCCGGAATGACGTCCGGCACGCCTTCCTGGACGATCTCGACTTCGGTGCCCACCGAAACGGCCTTCAGGGTCACGGTGACGCGCATCTCGCCCGGCAGGTTCGGGTCGTCGAACTTGTCGGTATAGACGAGGCGCTCCCCCGGCACGAGCTCGACATAGGTGCCGCCGAAGGCGTGGCCATTGCCGGTCGTGAAATTGCGGAAGGACATCCTGTGGGTGCCGCCCACCTTCGCCTCCAGCTCGTGGACCGTGCAGACGAAACCGTAGGGCGGGAGCCAGCTCGCGACGGCGTCGGGCTCCAGGAAGGCGCGATACACCTTCTCCGGCTTGGTCGCGAACACGCGGTGGAGTTTGATCGTATTAGGCATTTTACGCTCCTTTTGCTGCGTTGGGATTGCTGACGTTCAGGACTTTGCCGGGCGGAACAGCTGCTCCAGGTACCGGGTGAGATGATCGATGCTGTCGGCGGCGATCTCCGCCCCGCCTTTCGCCTTGGCGAGGATGAAGGCGCCCTGGAGGACCGCCTGGATATGAAGCGCAAGCGACTTGGCTGTCCATTCGGATGACAGGCCGCGACCCCGCATCGCCGCTTCGATATCCGCTTCCAGCGTCTCGGCATGGCCGCTGATGCTGCGATCGCAAGCCTCGCGGATGGTCGGAACGGTCTCGTAGGTCTCCTGGACCAGCGTGCCGATCAGGCAGGTGAACTCCGGAACGCCGCCCTGCAGCAGCGCCTTGCGGAACGCGACATAAGCGAGCAGGCGATCGAGCGGATCGGCATGGTCGTGGTACGGAGCGGCGGCAAACTTAGCACCGGTCGTCTCCGACCAATGCTCCGCAGCGGCGACGCCGAGCTCGTCCTTGCTTTTGAAATGATGGAAGAAGGCGCCCTTGGTGACGCCGGCGGTCGCGCAAAGCTCGTCGACCGTGGTCGCCGAATAGCCTTTGGCCCGGATTACGGACAGGGCCGCGTCCAGGATCTTGAGCTTTGCGTTCGGCTTTGCGGTGGGGCTGGGCATTCCTTCCTCCTTGCGTGCTGGATACCGACTGGTTGGTATGGTGTCAAGCCATGAAAAGCTTGCTTTCCGAAACTGGCGGACCGCTCGATCTGCACGTTGATCTCAGCTTTGCTGTCGGACTGCTTGCGGCGGTTGCAAGGCCACTCTGCACGGCAGGCTTTGAGCCCAATGCGGCGACCTGCAGAGCCTGCCGCGCGTCTCCGTGATGAACGGCAGCCGAATTGCCTTCGCCGCGGCGAAGCCCGTTGACGCACTCCGACACGCCCTGCGCTTGATACGGTCGCACTCCGTGCCGGAGGCGAGCGGCATCTCCGGATTGCCTAACGGGCGCGCGTCCGAGGCTGGCCTGCAAACGTCATCGAGCCGCAGCTGGGGCCGTGGATCGAACGAAGTACGGAGGAACCGAGCGTCAGCCGAGGGCGCTGGTTACGGAGCTACCACACTCAATTCCGAGGCGCCTGCCGCCTGTAGCTCAGCGCCTCCGCTACATGGACCCGCCCCACCCCCTCGCTGCCCGACAGGTCGGCGATCGTCCGCGCCACCCGCATCACCCGGTGATAGCCGCGCGCCGACAGGCGCATCGCCTCGGCGGCCTGGGCGAGGAGTTGCCGGCCGGGATCGTCGGGCGTGGCCACCGCGTCGAGCAGCTCGCCATCCGCCTCCGCATTGGTGCGGGCCGCATGCCCGTCGTACCGCTCCGTCTGTATCGCGCGCGCCGCCGCCACCCGGCCCGCCACCTCGGCCGAGCCCTCGGCTGGCGGCGGCAGGGCCAGGTCGGCGGCGGCGACCGCCTGCACCTCGACATGAAGGTCGATGCGATCGAGCAGCGGCCCCGATACGCGCGCCTGATAGTCGGCGGCGCAGCGCGGCGCCCGCGAGCAGGCGAGCGCCGGATCGCCGAGATGGCCGCAGCGGCACGGGTTCATCGCCGCGACGAGCTGGACCCGGGCGGGAAAGGTGACATGGGCGTTGGCGCGCGCGACCTGGACGGTTCCCGCCTCGAGCGGCTGACGCAGCGAATCGAGCGCCTGCCGCTGAAATTCCGGCAGTTCGTCCAGGAACAGCACCCCCAGATGGGCAAGGCTGGCCTCGCCCGGCCGAACCTTGAGTCCTCCGCCTACCAGGGCCGGCATCGACGCGCTGTGGTGCGGCGCGCGGAACGGCCGCGTCCGGATCAGCCGGCCGTCCTTCAATTCGCCGGCAACGCTCGCGATCATCGAGACTTCGAGCGCCTCGGCCGGCGTGAGCTCGGGAAGAATTCCGGGCAGGCAGGCCGCGAGCAGCGACTTGCCGGCGCCAGGCGGGCCGATCATCAGCAAATTGTGGCCGCCCGCCGCGGCGATCTCGAGAGCGCGCTTGGCGCTCTCCTGGCCCTTGACCTGCCTCATATCCGGCCCGGTCCCGACAGGCTCGGCTTCGCCGGGACTCGGCGGCACCAGCACCGACCGGCCGCGCAAATGGTTGATCAAAGCGATGAGGTCGGGTGCCGCGATGAGTTCGACATCGCCCGCCCAGGCCGCTTCCGGCCCCTGCGCGGCCGGACAGATCAGGCCGAGCCCCTTGCCGGAAGCGTGGAGCGCCGCGAGCAGGACGCCCGGCGACGGCGCGATCCGCCCGTCGAGGCTCAATTCGCCGATCGCCGCATAGCCGGCCAGGGTCTCGCGGTCGATCGCGCCCATGGCGGCGAGCAGGCCGAGCGCGATCGGCAGGTCGTAATGCGAGCCTTCCTTGGGGAGATCGGCGGGGGACAGGTTGACCGTGATCCGCTTGGGCGGAAGCGCAAGTCCGATCGCGGCGAGCGCCGCATGGACCCGCTCGCGGCTCTCGCCGACCGCTTTGTCGGGAAGTCCGACGACGAGGAACTTGGGCAGCCCGCTGGCGATCTGCACCTGTACCTCGACCGCACGTGCCTCCACACCCAGAAATGCCACAGTGGCGACATGCGCGACCATTCGGAACTTTCCCCCCGCACCTTCGTCCTCATCGTGGGACTCCCTTTTCCAAATGTCGAGGCGATGGGCAATCCGGCCGTGCCCGACGTCGATGTTCACCTTTTGTCTTGACAATCCGGCCGCCTTCGGCTAGACAACCGGACACGGATCCGTTCGGACGCGGAAGGGCCCGATGCTCCTTGAAATCGTGAACGAACCTCGTTGAGGGCGCCGCGGCGGCATGGCTTCACCTGTGGCCTCGCCGCGCATTTCGGCTGCGAGGAGGCGTGGCCGGGCTCCTCGCGCGTGTGCGCGAGCGCTCGCGCGCGATACGGTGTCAATTTCGTCAAGTTCGGCAGGAAAAGGATGCCTCGGATGAACGAGCGCGGGAAGCGCAAGGACCGAGGTCGGGCGTTCGGTGACACGGCTCGGCTAGGGGTTTAGGGCAGCTCCATGAGCAGGATCCGCCCCGAGCGGCCGGGCGACGAAGCCGCCATCGCCTCCGTGATCGAACGCGCTTTCGGACGGCCGGACGAGGCACGGCTGGTCGAGCGGCTTCGCGCCGACGGAGATTCGGTCGTCTCGCTTGTCGCGGAAGCGGAGGGGGAACTTGCCGGCCATGTCCTCCTTTCGCGCATGTCCGCCCCGTTCCGCGCGCTCGGATTGGGGCCGGTCTCAGTCGCGCCGGAGCGGCAGCGAAGCGGTGTCGGCGCCGCTCTGATCGGGGATGCGCTCGCGCTCGCCCGGTCCGGCGGATGGGACGCGGCATTCGTGCTCGGCGATCCCGCTTATTATGGCCGCTTCGGCTTCCGCGCCGATCTCGCCGCTTGCTTCGCCTCGCCTTATGCGGGTCCTTACCTGATGCTCCTCCCGCTCGCCCCACCGCTCCCGGCAGCCGGGGGCAGAATCGACTATCCGCCGGCTTTCGCCGGTCTGGAATGAGCAAAAGTCTATATCATGGGTTCTTGCATTAGGACTTGTGCGCGTCTGCGACCGGCTTAGGGATTCTTTATGGGCATTTACCAATCCGCATTGATCATTGCCCTCGTGATTGCGGGGCTGGCGGTAGCACTCGCCCTGATCCCGGAACTTCTCCAACGATTGCCGCACCGGTATCGGAGGCGCCCCCGGGAGGAGTATCACGTGAAGTTGCGCGAGGAGGAGCTTCAGGTTCGCGCGCGGCCCAACCTGAAGCGGGAGTCCCGCCCCGATGGCGCCCCGCCGGCGGATCCCTCCTGAAGTCCGTCCGCACGCCGCTCACTTCACATCACGCGCTTATTGCCTATATAGGGAGGTGCCGGCTTCGGCCGGCTATGGCGATAAAGTGCAGCGTATAATAGACGCAGCGGACCCGGGGGCAGTACCCGGCGGCTCCACCAAAAGCGGCCCTGTACAAGGGCCGGTTCTGACGGGGCCGAACCAGGATCGACGTGTGTTCAAAAGCGCTGTTTTCGCCCGGGCTGAGTAACCCGTAAAAGGCTCAAAACCACAAGTGCCAACGACAACGAGGCGCTCGCGATTGCTGCGTAACAAGGTCCTCACGGACTGAGTTACAAAGACAAAAGCGCGGTTCGGGCCCAACCGGGCAACAGAATGGGACACCAGCGGTACGGGGAGCACCGGGCAACAGAAGCTCCCCACTTCCCTTCCCCCCCCTCCCCTTTCCTCTCCCTCCCCCCTTGCCTCTTCGCCTCGACGGCCCGAAAATGGTTCCGAGGAGACGAATATGCGCCTTGCCATCCTGATCCTGCCGGCTGCCGCGGCCGTGTTGCTCTCGGCATGCAGCCGTGAGGAGGAGCCGGTCGCCAACAGGTTCGAGCGCCAGGCCGCCGAAATCCAGGACAAGGCCCGCGCCTTCGAGGCGCAGGTCGAAAACGAAGTCGGCGCCGCCGAAGCGAGGCTGGAGAACGAGGTCGACACGCTGATGAACAGCCTGGACCAGGGCAATGCAGGCGAAGCGGACGCAGAGGCGAATGCGGAGGAGAATTCCGGCGAATGATCGTCGGCGCGACCGCTAGGCCTTGAGAAAGTCGGAACCGATCGGGCGCAGTCTCAGACACCTTCTTCCCGTCGAAGTGCGACCGGACCGGCGACCGGGCTGCCATCCCTCGGCGCCAGGCAGCGCCGCTACAGCGCCAGCCGCATGACGTGGCGGCGGCTGCCGGCGCGTCCCACCTCGCGAAAACCCGCCGCTTCGAAGGCGCTCACGAAACCCATGAAGCGGTAGCTCGGGGAATCCGGGTCGACCGGATAGGCTTCGATCACCTTCGCGCCCTCGGCGCGGGCATGAGCGATCGCCGCCTCGAGCAGACGGTGGCCCATTCCTTGGCCGCGCAGCCCCCGCTTCACGTAGAAGCAAACCAGGGACCAGACCGCTTCGTCCGCTTCGCCGGCCACGACCGGGCCGCCGAGCGGTCGATAGGTCGGGCGCGGGGCGATCGAGCACCAGGCCACCGGCTCATCGTGGAGATAGCCGATGATCCCGATCGGCACGCCGTCGCGGACCAGCCGCTCGAGCGCGGCCTTGCGCTCCGGGCCCTTCATGCGCGCCGCTTCGGCGCCTTTCGCGCGCCAGGCCATGCACCAGCAATAGCTCGGACCGCCGCGACCTTCGAACAGAGACTCCAGGTCCGCCCAGCGAACACGGTCGACCTCGTGAAAGACGAAGTCGGCCTGCCGCACTCCGCTCAAACTCTCACTTGCGTCCGAACAGTTTCTCGATGTCGCCATGGGCAAGCTTCACCCAGGTCGGGCGGCCGTGATTGCACTGGCCGCTATGTGGGGTGACCTCCATCTCGCGCAACAGGGCGTTCATCTCGGCGACCGAAAGGATGCGGCCGGCGCGGACCGAGCCGTGGCAGGCCATCGTCGCGGCGACATGGTCGATCCTCTCCTTCAGGCTCAGCGCCTCGTCGAAGGCGGCGAGCTCGTCGGCCAGGTCGGTGATCAGGCCCTTCACGTCGCCGGCGCCGAGCAGGGCCGGAGTCGCTCGGACGAGGACCGCGCGCGGGCCGAAGCGCTCGACCTCGAGGCCCATCTCGGCAAGCTCGGGAATCCGCGCCTCGATCCGGTCGCACCCCGGCTCGTCCAGCTCCACCACCTCGGGCAGCAGCAGGGCTTGGCGAGCGACTCCGCCATTCGCCATCGCCTTGCGCATACGCTCGAGCACCAGCCGCTCGTGGGCGGCATGCTGGTCGACCAGCACCAGCCCGTCCTCTGCCTCTGCGACGATATAGGTGGCGGCAACCTGGCCGCGGGCCACGCCGAGAGGATAGGTGCGCGCCTCGGGCGGAGCCTCGGTGGCCCTCTCGGCGCGTGCTTGGGGGGCGTAGGAATCACGAGGGTCGTTGACCCTCGGCCCCTCCCCTTCGGAACCGGGGTAACGGGGTGGGGCCGGTACGTGTGAGGCGAACAGATTATGTGCGTTCCTGCTCCCCCACCCCAGATCCTCTCCCGAAGGGACGGCACCTTCGCTCTGCCACGCTCCAAGCGCCGCCGCGCTCGGGCGCTGCGCGCTGCGGTGGCCGGCGGCGTCGAGCGCGTGCCGCAGACCACCGACGATCAAACCGCGAATCCCGGCCGGATTCCTGAAGCGGACCTCGGTCTTGGCGGGATGGACGTTGACGTCGACCTCCTCGCCGGGAAGGTCGATGAACAGGGCCAGCACCGGGTGGCGATCGCGCGCGAGCAGGTCCTGATAGGCCGCCCGCACCGCGCCGATCAGCAGCCGGTCCTTCACCGGCCGGCCATTGACGAACAGATATTGATGGTCGGCGACGCCGCGATTGAAGGTCGGCAGGCCGGCGACGCCGCCGAGCCGCGCCGGCCCGCGGGCATAATCGATGGCGAGGCTGTTGTCGGCGAGCGCCCGGTCGGTCAGCGCCGCCACCCGCGCCGGGCGGTCCTCGCCCGGCTGGGCCGAGACGATTCGGCGGCCATCATGGTCGAGGCTGAAGCCGATGTCGGGCCGCGCCATGGCGAGCCGTTTCACGACGTCGAGGCAGGCGGCATATTCGGACCGCGTGCTGCGCAGGAACTTGCGCCTCGCCGGGACCTTGCCGAACAGGTCCTCGACGGTGACCCGGGTACCGGGCGGCAGCGCCGCAGGCCCCTCCCCGACCCGCCGTCCGTTGTCGACGATGCGCGACCAGCCGTCGGCCCCGCGCACCCGGCTCTCGATCGTGAGCCGGGCGACGCTGGCGATCGACGGCAGCGCCTCGCCCCGGAAGCCGAGTGTCTCGACCCGGTCGATTTCATCGCCCGGAAGCTTGGACGTAGCGTGGCGCTCGAGCGCGAGCGCGAGGTCGTCCGGAGTCATGCCGCAACCGTCGTCGGCAACCTCGATCCGGGTGATCCCGCCGCCGGCCAGCGAGACGGCGACGCGCGCCGCGCCGGCGTCGATCGCATTCTCGACCAGTTCCTTCAAGGCGCTGGCCGGCCTTTCGACCACCTCACCGGCGGCAATTCGATTGACGAGCTGTTCGGGCAGGCGCCTTATTGACATCGATCCTGCTCTATACGAAGCCGCGCCGGCCCGCGAGACCGCGCCGCACTTCCTATGGACCGGGTACGGCGACTTCGACTAGGGGAATATTAGGGTTGTCCGGTCATTAACGGGTCGACCGCCACTCCAGGCACGAGAGCTCAACCAAGCATGTCCCTTTTCAACATATTCCGCTTCCCTTCGCACGACATGGCGATCGACCTCGGGACCGCCAATACGGTGGTCTACGTCCGCGGTCGTGGCGTCGTCCTCAACGAGCCCTCGGTCGTGGCGATCGAGACGATCAACGGCGTCAAGCGGGTCAAGGCGGTCGGCGACGACGCCAAGCTGATGATGGGCAAGACGCCTGATCAGATCGAAGCGATCCGGCCCTTGCGCGACGGCGTCATTGCCGACATCGACGTCGCCGAGCAGATGATCAAGCACTTCATCCAGAAGGTGCACGGCCGCCGCCGCTTCCCGCGCTGGCCCGAGATCGTCATCTGCGTGCCCTCTGGCTCGACCTCGGTCGAGCGGCGCGCGATCCGCGACGCGGCCTCCAATGCGGGCGCCCGCCAGGTCTATCTGATCGAGGAGCCGATGGCCGCTGCGATCGGCGCCGACATGCCGGTCACCGAACCGATCGGATCGATGGTCGTCGACATTGGCGGCGGCACCACCGAAGTGGCGGTGCTTTCGCTGCGCGGCCTCGCCTACACAACGTCGGTCCGCGTCGGCGGCGACAAGATGGACGAGGCGATCTCCTCCTACGTCCGGCGCAACCACAATCTGCTGATCGGCGAGGCTACCGCCGAGCGGATCAAGAAGCAGGTCGGAATCGCCAAACCGCCGCCCAACGGCAGCGATGGCGAGACGGTCCACATCAAGGGCCGCGACCTGGTCAACGGCGTGCCCAAGGAGATCACGATCAACCAGCGCCAGATCGCGGAGGCTTTGTCCGAGCCTGTCGGCACGATCGTCGAGGGTGTCCGGATCGCGCTCGAGAATACCGCGCCCGAGCTCGCGGCCGACATCGTCGACCAGGGTATCGTCCTGACTGGTGGCGGCGCGCTCCTGAAGGGCCTCGACGAGGTGCTTCGCGACGAGACGGGCCTTCCGGTCACCGTCGCCGACGACCCGCCCACCTGCGTCGCCCTGGGCACCGGCCGGGCGATGGAGGAGGAAGTCTTCCGCGGCGTGCTCCAGACGGCCTAGGGTCTTGGGCGAGTTGGCCGGAACGGCGTATCGGCAATGGCGGCCGGCGAGCTCGGCAGGAACCGATAGCCCGGTCTGGCCCGTCCGCCTGCCGCCCAGCCGTCTTCACCGTCGTTCCGCCATCCCGGCTTTTCCCCATCGCGGGGAGAGGCTCGCCGCCCTCCTGAAGGTCTGACCGCCATGCCGCCGCCCCCGCACCGGCGCACCGGCTTCTCGCGCAAGGCGCAATATGGGCTGCTGTTCGGCTATGCCGTCGCCGTCGCCGGGATCCTCGTCGCCCTGCTGCTGCTCGCGATCGCTGTCGTCGATCCGCGGGGCTTCTCGGCGATAAAGGGCGCGGCACTCGACGCGACGGCCCCGGTAAGCGCCGGCGGGCGCAGCGTCACCCAATTCTTCAGCGGCATTGGCGAAGGCGTGTCCGCTTACTTCCGGGCCGGATCGCAAAATGCGAGTCTCCGGCGCGAGCTCGAGCAAACGCGGCGCGATCTGGTCGCAGCTCAGACCGCCCGAGCCGAAAATGCGCAGCTTCGCGCGCTGCTCGGCCTCGCCCGCCAGACCGAGGACGAGATCACCGTCGCGCGCATCGTCGGGTCGAGCTACGGCAGCGCCCGGCGCCTCGCCACTTTGTCCGCCGGCGCCGGCGACGGCGTGCGGGTCGGTCAGCCGGTCCGGTCGGCCGATGGGCTGATCGGCCGGGTGCTTGAGGCCGGCCGCTGGGCGTCGCGCGTGCTTCTGGTCAGCGACGGAGCGAGCAGCGTGCCGGTCCGGTCGCTGCGCAACAACGTGCCGGCGCTCGCCGTCGGCCGGGGCGACGGCACGATCGAGCTGCGCACGCTCGAGGTGGGGGTCAATCCGTTCCGAGGCGGCGACATCGTGGTGACGTCGGGCATCGGCGGCATCTTCCCGCCCGGTGTCCCGGTGGCGCGAGTGGTGCGGCTCGAAGGCGACACGGCGATCGCCCGCCCGCTCGCCGACCCGGCCCGGACGGAGGCCGCGATCGTCCAGCCGATCTACCAGCCGGCGGCGGCCGGCGAGCTCGAGGACGCGCAGCCGGCCAATCCCAGCGGCCCGGTTTCCGGCCCGCCCCCGGGCGCGCCGGCCCTCGAAACCACCCCGGAACCGCTGCAGCGCAATCCCAACTACCAGCCTGCGCTCCAGGACCCACAGCCGGGCCAGTTCGTCCGACCGCCGGCAGTGCCCGCCCAGCCGCCGGCGCGACCGGAGCCGCAAGGATGAAGCCGCGGGCGATTGCCACCCGCCCTCCGGCTCTCGGGAAGATGGACCGATGAACCGCATTGCCGGATCCGAGGCCGAGGTTGCCGTCTTCGACCTGCGGCGGCGACACGTGCCGCTGCTCTCGACCATCGCGGCGATCCTGCTCGCGCTGCTGCCGATCGTTTCGACCTCGCCGCTCCTTCCCGATTTCGGATTCCTGCTACTGATCACCTGGCGCCTGCTTCGGCCGGAGATCTGGACGGCACGCATGGCGCTCGGCCTTGGGCTGATCGCCGACCTCGTCGTCGGCCACCCGCTCGGCCAGTCCATGCTGCTGTGGACCAGCCTTTTCCTGGTCTTCGATCTTATCGATACCCGATTGGGATTCCGCGATTATATGATGGATTGGCTGATCGCGGCGGGAGCGATTCTCTTCCACTCGATCGGCGCCTGGTACATCGCTTTGATCATGGGCAGCGACATCGCCTTCACCATCATGGTACCCCAGATCGTTCTCACCATCCTCGCTTATCCGCTTGCGGCGCGCGTCGTACTGGCGCTCGACCGGTGGCGGCTGATGCGATGAGCGGGACGAACGCGCGGTGAAACGCCCCAAGCTTCCCCTGGTCACCGAAACCTCGCAGGCGGCGATGTTCTCGCGCCGGGCGGTCGTGATCGGCGCCGCGCAGGCCGGGCTCGCCGCCGTCTTGGTGGGCCGCCAAGGTTATATCGCCATCGCCCAGAACCAGCGCTACGCCGACATGGCCGAGGAGAACCGCATCCAGATGCGGCTGATCCCGCCGCGTCGGGGCTGGATCGTCGACCGCCACGGCCATCCGATGGCGGTCAACCGAAGCGACTACCGGGTCGACCTCATCCCCGACCGTCTCGAGGATCCGGAGCGGGTGATTGCCGAACTCACGCGCCTGCTCGAGCTCACCCCCGAGGACATCGATCGGATCCGGCGCGGCCTCGAGGCGGCGGCCGGATTCCAGCCGGTGCCCGTCGTCGAGCATCTCAGCTTCGAGAAGTTCGCGGCGGTGAGCCTGCGTCTTCCCGAACTGCCCGGCGTGTCGCCGCTGCGCGCCTTCTCCCGCTACTATCCCGAAGGCGCGGCGGTCGGTCACCTGATCGGCTATGTCGGCACGCCCAATCGGGAGGAATATGAAGCGGAGGACAAGAACCCACTGCTGATCGCGCCCGGCTTCAAGATCGGCAAGGAGGGGCTCGAGCAGGTGATGGAGCAGAGGCTGCGCGGGCGCCCCGGCGCGGCGCGGGTCGAGGTCACCGCGCGGGGCCGGCTGGTGCGGGAGCTTCGCACCCTGCCCGACGTCAGCGGCCCGCCGCTCCGCACGACGATCGATGCCGGCCTGCAGAGCTTCGCGGCGCGCCGGCTGGGAGAAGAATCCGGCGCCTGCGTCGTGATGGACTGCCATAGCGGCAATCTGCTCGCCATGGCCTCGATGCCCGCCTACGATCCCAACAGCTTCTCGGACGGCATCGGCCATAACGAATGGGAGATGTTCCGCGCCGACGAGCGCAAGCCCCTGCTCAACAAGGTGCTGAACGCCCTCTATCCGCCCGGGTCGACGATGAAGCCGTCCGTGGCGCTGGCCCTGCTCGAGGCCGGGGTGGACCCTGAAGAACGGGTCAACTGCCCGGGTGGTTACCAGCTCGGCAACCGCTTCTTCCGCTGCCTGGGCCGGCACGGCGGGATGACCCTGCACACCGCCATCGCGCGCAGCTGCAACACCTATTTCTACGCGATGGGCCGGCGCATCGGCTTCGATCGGATCGCGCCTGTCGCGCGGAGCCTGGGCCTCGGCGAGAAGTTCGACTTGCCAGTCGTCTCGCAAAGCTACGGCACCATTCCCGACAGCGAATGGAAACGGCGGCGGCACGGCCAGAATCCGGAGCTCTTCCTGCGCGCCGACTGGACCGACTCCGACACGCTGAACGCGTCCATCGGCCAGGGCTATGTGATCCTGAACCCGCTGCAGCTGGCGACGATGTCCGCTTGCATCGCCTCGGGCAAGCGCGTCCGGCCGCGGCTCGTCGAGGGCGAGGGAACGCCGCCGCAGGACCTGCCCTACGATCCGGAATATTTCGCGACGGTCCGGGCCGGCATGGACGAAGTGGTGAACGGCCATGGGACTGCCGGGCGCAGCCGCCTCCCCTTCCCCGACATAAGAATGGCCGGCAAGACCGGAACGGCGCAGGTGCGGCGGATCGCCGCCGGCCAGCGCGGCCAGGGCGGGGAGCGGCGTTTCCGCGACCACGGCCTGTTCGTCTTCTTCGCGCCCGCGGACCGGCCGATCTATGCCGGCGCCGTGGTGATCGAGCACGGCATGGGCGGATCGCGGGCCGCCGCGCCCGTGGCGAAGGACGTGATGACCTACCTGTTCGACAAGGACAAGGCGATGACCGCGCTCCACGCGCTCGAGGCGCAATGGGGCGGCAACATCGCCCAGCGGATGGAACGCCGGGCGCAGGCCTGGGCGGCGCGCAGTGCGACCCAGGCCGAGGATTCGGAGGCGGCAGGGTGAGAGGCCTCCACATTCCCTCGCCCCTCACCACCTTGCCGTGGAAGATGCTGCTCGTCGTTTGCGGCCTGACCGGCTTCGGCCTGCTCGTCCTCTATTCTGCGGCCGGCGGCGCGATGACCTGGGCGATGCCGCAGGGAATTCGCTTCGTCGTCTTCCTCGGCATGGCGATCGGCATGTCCTATTTTCGTCCGACCTTCTACAAGGAGTGGACGTTCCTCGCTTATGCGGGCGTGCTCGTCCTCCTGATGCTGGTCGAGGCGATGGGCGCGATGGGCGGCGGCGCCCAGCGCTGGCTCGACCTGGGGCCGATCCGGCTGCAGCCGTCGGAGTTGATGAAGCCGGCGGTGGTGCTGGCCGTAGCGCGCTTCTACGACATGCTTCCGGCGCGCGAGATCAACAAATGGATGGCGGTGTGGCCGGCGTTGGTGCTGATCGGCCTCCCGGCGGCCCTCGTCATGCTTCAGCCGGACCTCGGCACCGCCATTGCGGTCACGACGGGCGGGGTGACCGTGATGTTCCTCGCCGGCCTGCCGCTGCGCTATTTCATCGGCGCTGGCGCAGCCACCGCGGTAGCGGTGCCGCTCGCCTACAATTTCGTGCTTCACGACTATCAGCGCAACCGGATCATGATCTTCCTCGATCCGGAGGCCGATCCGCTCGGCACCGGCTATCACATCACCCAGTCCAAGATCGCGATCGGGTCCGGCGGGCTCACCGGCAACGGTTTCCTCCAGGGCACCCAAAGCCATTTCGCCTTCCTGCCCGAGCCCCACACGGACTTCATCTTCGCCACCATGGCCGAGGAATGGGGCCTTCTCGGCGGACTGATCGTCATCTTCGGCTTCGCCCTCCTGCTCAAGTGGGGAACCAGCGTGGCGCTGGCGTCGCGAGGGCGGTTCGAGCGGCTGACCGCCGCGGGGCTCACCATGACGATCTTCTTCTACGTCGCGATCAATCTGATGATGGTGATGGGGCTCGCACCCGTCGTCGGCATCCCGCTGCCGCTCATCTCTTATGGCGGGTCGGCGATGATGACGATCATGATCTGCCTCGGGATCATGATGTCGATCGACCGGCAGAACCGCCTCGACCCGCGCCGCCGTCAGCCGGACTGAGCTCACGGCTCCTCAGGCCCGCCGCGGCCCGCTGGAGAGGCTTCCTCTCGCCCGCTCATATGGTAACGCTCACGCCAGCGATAACGGGATAGGGCGCAGGGGATGAGGGACGAGGCGGTGGAGCGGCCGAAGCATCGGAAGCCGGCACAGAGCGAAAAGCTGGTGATCACCGCTTCCTCGCTCGGCACCGTGTTCGAATGGTACGATTTCTACCTGTACGGGCTGCTCGCCGCGATCATCTCCGCCCAGTTCTTCTCGGGCGTCAACGAGACGACCGGCTTCATCTTCGCGCTGGCGGCCTTCGCCGCCGGCTTCGCGGTGCGGCCATTCGGCGCGATATTGTTCGGGCGGATCGGCGACCTGGTCGGGCGCAAGAACACTTTCCTCGTCACGATGGGCCTGATGGGCCTCTCGACTTTCGCCGTCGGACTGCTGCCGAGCTATGCCTCGATCGGAGTCGCCGCGCCGGTGATGCTGGTCGTGCTGCGGCTCATTCAGGGGCTGGCGCTCGGCGGCGAATATGGCGGCGCCGCCACTTATGTCGCCGAGCATGCGCCCAACCACCGGCGCGGCCTCTATACGAGCTTCATCCAGACGACCGCGACCCTAGGGCTTTTCGCGGCACTCCTGGTCGTGATCGGCATCCGCACCTGGCTCGGCGAGGAAGCCTTCGCCGCGTGGGGCTGGCGCCTGCCCTTCCTGATCTCGCTGGGTTTGCTCGCCGTGTCGCTATGGATCCGGCTGCAGCTCGAGGAGAGCCCGGTATTCCGCCGGATGAAGGCGGAAGGCACGACATCCAAGGCTCCGCTGACGGAGGCCTTCGCCCGCTGGGGGAACCTGCGATGGGTGCTGATCGCCCTGTTCGGCGCCGTCGCGGGCCAGGCGGTGGTCTGGTATGCGGGCCAGTTCTACGCGCTCTTCTTCCTCGAGCGGATGATGCGGGTCGATGGCGCGACGGCGAACATCATGATCGCGATCGCGCTGGCCATCGGCACGCCCGCCTTCATCCTGTTCGGCTGGCTCTCCGACAAGATCGGACGCAAGCCGATCATCCTGACCGGCTGCGCGCTCGCCGCCTTGACCTACTTTCCACTGTTCCACGCTCTCGCCGATGCCGCCAACCCGGCGCTCAGCGCCGCCCAGGCGCGGGCGCCGGTCACGGTGATCGCCAACGCGGACGACTGCTCCGTGCAGTTCGACCCGATCGGGCGCAACCGCTTCGACCGCCGCAGCTGCGATATCGTGAAATCCTGGCTCGCCCGTGCCGGCGTGCCGTATGAGAATGTCGCCGCCCCTGCGGGAACAGTCGCGCGACTTCGGATCGGCGGCGTCGAGATAGCGGCGCCCGATCCCGCCCGGATGACCAACGAAGCCCGAGCGGCGGCAATCGGAGCCTTCCAGAACGAAGGCCAGACGGCGCTGACGGCAGCCGGCTACCCGAGCGAAGCGGACCCCGACTCGATCGACAAACCGAGGGTCGTGCTGATCCTCACCATCCTCGTCCTCTATGTGACCATGGTCTACGGCCCGATCGCGGCGATGCTCGTGGAGCTGTTTCCGGCTCGGATCCGCTACACCTCCATGTCGCTGCCCTACCATATCGGCAACGGCTGGTTCGGCGGCTTCCTTCCGACCACCGCCTTCGCCATGGTGGCCGCGACGGGGGACATCTATTACGGCCTCTGGTATCCTGTCGCGATCGCGGCGGCGACGGTGCTGATCGGCGCCCTTTTCCTGCCGGAGACCCGAAAGCGGGAGATCGACCGCTAGCGAGCCCAGCCGCTCCTCCAAGCCGCCTTCCGGCATGGGGCGCCCGTCCCCCTCTCCGCCGCTCGACAACCTCGTTGACTGATCAACGGCATTTGGTAAGACGTCTGAACAAAATCGACGGCCGGCCAAGCGGCCCGTTGGACAGGGAGAGTCGATCGATGAACAGGCGGACCTTTGGCGCGCGAAGCCGTTCGCGCTTGCAGCTCGCGGCGCATGTCTGCGCCTTCGCCCTGATCGCGACGCCGGCAGCGGCCGGAGCGCAGGCGACGAGTTCCGCCCCTGGTCAGCCGGTTGCGCCGAGCAGCGAAGCCGAGGATGCCGGATCGGATGTGACGGGAGCCGGGACGCAGACGCCCGCCGGCAGCGATGCCGAAGCGGCGGCAGCTTCGGAAAATATCGTCGTCACCGGATCGCGCATCGCGCGCAGCGGCTTCTCGGCGCCGACGCCCGTGACCGTGGTTGGGGCTTCGCGCTTCGAGGAACTGGCAGCGACCAATGCCGGCGAAGTGCTCGCCCAGCTCCCCTCCTTCCGGCCGACCACGTCGCCCACGACCCAGGGCGTCTCGATCGGCACCGGCGGCGCCCGTACCGTGGACCTTCGCGGGCTCGGTGCGCCGCGCTCGCTCGTCCTGGTCGACGGCCGGCGCTTCATCGCAAGCACGGCGAACGGAAGCGTCGACACCAACCTCATCCCGAGCATCCTGATCGACCGGGTCGAACTGGTCACCGGCGGCGCCTCGGCCGCCTACGGCTCGGACGCCGTCGCCGGCGTCGTCAACTTCATCCTCAACAACCGGTTGCAGGGCGTGCGCGCCAACGTGCAGGCCGGGATCTCCGAGCGTGGGGACGATGGCGAACGCCTGTTCGCGCTTGCCGCCGGCACCAGCTTTGCCGGCGGACGTGGCCATGTCGTCGTCGGCGGCGAATATAACGACAGCGACGGAATCGGCGGCTGCTACGGCTATTCGCTCTGCGCCCAGGAATGGCAGGTGCTGACCAATTCCGGCTTCGCCACCAACGGCCAGCCGGCGCGCATCATCGCCAATGACGTCCACACCGCGACCCAGACCTACGGGGGCCTCATCAACAGCCCCGGCCCGCTTCGCGGTATCCAGTTCGCGCCGGACGGCACGCCGATCCCCTTCGTCTACGGTCAGTTTGCCGGTTTGTTCATGCAAGGCGGAAGCGGCCATGGTCAGAATGCCTTCCGCTCCGGCGGCGTCATCGAAGTGCCGGTCGAGCGTTACGCGCTCTACGGCCATGCCGAATATGAAGCGGGCCCGGCCACGTTCTTCACCGACCTCTCCTTCGGCCGGGTGAAGGTGGTCACCCCCGGATCCCAGACCCGCGACACCAATCTCGTCATGCGCGTCGACAATCCGTACATTCCCCAGTCGATCCGGGACCAGATGGTTGCGCTCGCCATCCCGTCGATCACGATCGGGCGTGTCGGCCAGGATCTCGGCCTCGCCATGGGGCTCAACACGACCGAGACCTTCCGCGGCGCCGCCGGCGTGGATGTCGAGCTCGGCAACGACTGGAGCGCCGACGCTTATTACCAATATGGCCGCACCGACGCGAAGCAGGTCGTCAGCAACAACCGCATCACGGCCAACTTCAACCGGGCGATCGACGCGGTGCGGGGTCCGGACGGAAACATCGTCTGCCGCGCCACCTTGAGTCCCGATCCGGCGGTCAGGGCGGCTGCGGCGGGCTGCGTCCCGCTCAACCTGTTCGGCCAGTACCAATGGTCCCAGGGCGCGAAGGACTATACGTTCGGTACCTCGATCCAGGACACGACCCTCGAGCAGCACGTCGTCGCCGCGAACGTGCAGGGCAATCTGGTCGATTTCGGCTCCGGTCCGGTCTCGGTCGCCTTTGGCGGCGAGTATCGGCGCGAGCAGATCAGCGGCACGGCCGACCCGATCTCGCTGCAGAACGGCTTCTTCGTCAGCAACGCTTCGGCTTTCGATCCATCCCCGGTCGAGGTGGTCGAGGGCTATGCCGAAACGATCGTCCCGCTGCTGCGCGACCTGCCCATGGCCAGGCGGCTGGAGCTCAACGCCGCCGCCCGCGTCACCAACTACAGCACCAGCGGGACCGTCTGGACGTGGAAGGTCGGCGGCGTCTACGAGCCGGTGGCCGGGCTTCGCCTCCGCGCCACCCGCTCGCGCGACATCCGCGCCCCCAATCCAAGCGAATTGTTCAGCCCGCTCGCCGGCCTTCAGACCTCGGTCTTCGACGTCGTCACGAACACGCAGGTGCTGACGCGGATCTTCCGGGGCGGCAATCCGGACCTCGACCCCGAGATCGCCGACACCTTCACCGTCGGCGCCGTCCTTCAGCCCAGCTTCCTTCCGCGCCTGCGGCTTTCGGTCGACTATTACGACATCAAGATCGAGGACGCGATCGACCTCGTCGGCGCGCAGACGATCGCGGACCGCTGCGCTGCCGGCGGCCAGGAATATTGCGCCTTGATCGCGCGCGACCCGGTGACGAACCTGATCGTGTCGGTGACCGACCAGTTCCTCAACGTGAACCAGGTCAAGACCCGGGGCATAGACATCGAGCTCGACTATGTTCACCGTTTCGACAGCGGCGGAACCCTCGCCTTCCGGACCCTTGCCAATCGCACCTTCGATCTGATCCAGGTCGACAGCACCGGCGCGATCGACCGCGCGGGCCAGACGGGGCGCCAGGTCAGCGGCCCGATCGGCGTTCCCAAATATACGATCGATTCCACCTTGAGCTACGACCAGGGACCTTATGGCGTCACCCTGCAGGGCCGCTACATCCCCTCCGGAAGCTATGACGCGTCGCTCATCGGTCCGGACGATCCGGACTATTCGCCGACGCTTCCGAACAGCATCAACGACAATACGGTGGACGATTTCCTCACCTTCAATCTCACCGCCCGCTTCACCGTCGGTTCCGAGGACAGCCGCAAGATCCAGTTCTTCATGGCGGTCACCAACCTGTTCGATGTGGATCCGCCGCTCGCGCCGGGCAACGCCTATACGAACCCGATCTTCTTCGACCAGACGGGCCGGGGCTATCGCGCGGGGGCGAGGCTGACCTTCTGACCCGGGAAAGGCGGCCGTGAACGGGCGCGATTCGACCGAGCCCCGGACCCCCCCGCCGCGCACGATCGGCGCCGGCGAGGCCGACGTCATCATCGTCGGTGCCGGTCCGGTAGGCATGACCCTGGGGATGGATCTCGCCGACCGCGGGGTCCATGTCGTGGTCGTCGAGACGCGGGCGCGGCGCGAACCCCCATCGGTCAAATGCAACCATATCTCGGCGCGGACGATGGAGACGTTCCGGCGCCTCGGAGTCGCCGATGCGCTGCGCGACACACGAGGCCTGCCATTCGACCATCCGAACGACGTCGCATTCCGGACGGCGATGGTGGCGGAATATGAGCTGGCGCGGATCGTCATTCCCTGCCGCCGCGATCGTCTCACCGCGACCGGCGGGCCAGACACCTGGTGGCCGACGCCCGAGCCTCCGCACCGCCTCAACCAGATCGACATGGAGCCGGTGTTGTTCGATCATCTCGAACGGCGACGCCGAGTGACCATCCTCAACCGTACCCGCGTCGAGTCGATCGAGGAGGACGACCAGGGGATCGATGCCGTCGCGACGGATCTCGAAACCGGGGACCGGAAGCGCCTCCGTGCCCGGTTTCTGATCGGCTGCGACGGCGCGCGCTCATTGGTGCGCAAGCATATCGGCGCCGCCTTCGAAGGCACGCCACGGCTGTACGACGTCCAGTCGACCTTCATCCGCGCGCCCACCTTGCGGGGGCTCCTCCGCCACGATCCGGCCTGGATGACGATCGCCAACAATCCTCGACGATGCGGCTCCGTGCTCGCGATCGACGGACAGGAGACGTGGCTGGTGCACAACAGCCTTCTACCCGGCGAGACCTATGCTTCGGTCGATCGCGACCGAGCGATCCGCGATATTCTCGGCGTAGGATCGGACTTCGACTATGAAGTGATCGCCCACGAAGACTGGACGGCTAGGCGGCTCGTCGCCGATCGCTTCCGGAAGGGACGCGTCTTCATCTGCGGCGACGCGGCGCAATTGTGGGTGCCGATGGCCGGCTATGGCATGAATGCCGGCATCGCCTCGGCGATGGACCTTTCATGGATGCTCGCCGCCCATCTTCATGGCTGGGCGGGACCCGCGATCCTGGACGCCTACGAGGCCGAGCGCCGCCCGATCAGCGACCAGGTCTCACGCTTCGCAATGGATCACGCCTTCCGGGTCATGGCCGACCGCAAGCATGTTCCCGCGGAGATCGAGCAGCCGGGCAGTCCGGGGGAGGAAGTACGGGCAGCGGCCGGCAAGGCGCTCTACGAGCTCAACGTCCAGCAATTCTGCTGCGGCGGGCTCAACTTCGGCTATTATTACGATCGCTCGCCCATCATCGTCTATGATGGCGAGGCCCCGCCGGACTATTCGATGTACGATTTCACGCCATCGACCGCGCCGGGCTGCCGGCTTCCCCACTTCACGCTGTCCGACGGACGGTCGCTTTACGACGCGCTAGGCGCCGACTTCACCCTGATCCGAATGGACCGCGACGTTGTCGCCGATGGCGTGCTGAAAGCGGCTTCGGAGCGCGGCGTTCCGATCACGCTTCTCGACCTCGACCAGTCGGCGGCGCCCGCCGAATATCGCCACCCGCTGCTGCTCGTCCGCCCGGATCGCCACATCGCGTGGCGCGGCCACCATCTTCCGGGCGATCCGGAGAAAATCGTGAAGCTGGTGAGCGCCGGCGACTAGGCGTCATCCTCTCCTATCCCGAACAGTCCGGCGGCGTTCTCAGAAAAGATCGGCGCCTGCGCTTCCGGCGCGAGCGCGGACACGCGCCTCGTGACGCCCTCGGCGTCGGCGATCAGGAACGGGTAATCGGACCCGAACATGATGCGATCGGCGCCGACCTGCTTTACCAGGAGGTCGAGCGCATTCTGGTCGTAGACGATGGCGTCGAACCAGAATCGGCGCAGATAGGTGCTTGGCGGCGAAAAGACCTTCCGAACGCTCCGGGATCGGTGCCACATCTGGTCGAAGCGGCCGATCAGGTAGGGCAAGGTGCCGCCACCGTGACAGGCGATGAGGTCCAGCTTCGGATGTCGATCGACGAAGCCGTCGAGGATCATGCGCGCGAAACAGGCGGTCGTGTCCATCATGAAGCCCACCGTGTTGGACAGGCCGAAGCCTTCGAGACCAAGCGTGGCGGCGTCGATGAACGGCGTGGTCGGATGGATGAAGGCCGGAAGCCCGCTCGCCTCGATCGCCGTCCAGATCGGCTCGAAATCCGGATCGGTCAGGTGCCGGCCAAGGATGTTGGTGAGAAGGCACACGCCGACCGCCCCCATCCCTTTAGCGCGTTCCAGCTCCGCGACCGCATCTTCGGGATATTCCCACGGCAAGGAGGCCATCCAGCGGATCCTCTTGCCATATTTGCGCTCGGCTGCGGCGAAATCGTCATTCACCTGCCGCGCAGCGGCGATGCTGAGCTCGCGGCTTCCCCAATAGACGTTGGGGCAGGTCAGGCTGATGATCGAAACGTCGATCGAATCGCGATCCATCGCCTCCATGCGCAGATCGAAATCGGTCATCTCCGGCGACAGGCGAACGATCGGGGCGCCGCGATAGTCGACGATCTCGTGGGGAGTGCCCGGAACGATGCGGACGTTCGGGTCCGGATTCTCCTTCAGCAGCCGCACCCATTCGGGCGTGAACATGTGGGTATGAACGTCGATGATCCTGCGGTCCTGCACCATATTTCCTCTCCGTCCCGGGCCTCGGCCCCTTCGGCCTTCCGGCATATTGCAAAATTTGTAAGATGTCTTACCAATACGCGCCTTGCTGTCAACGCGAGCGCCACGCCGGGAGGAAAGTTGAGCATGAACGGGGAAAGCTGGCGCCGAATCGCCACCGAGGAAGCGTTCGCGACCCGCGAGCTGGCGGGCGCGATGCGCCGCCTCGTCGACGCCGGCGGCAGCAGCGTCGACCTCATGTTCTGGCGCGGGCTTCTGTTCCGGGAGGATGACGACCGGCTGGCGAACCTGCTCGATCTCGATGAGCGCCGCCTGGCGACGATGGACGCGAACGGCGTGGACATGCACGTGCTGTCGCTCACCTCTCCAGGCGTCCAGATGCTGGATCCCGCTGAAGCAGCGGAGATTGCGGCAGACGCCAACGACCAGCTCGCCGCCGCCATTGCACGCCACCCGGGCCGCTATGCCGGCCTTGCCGCCTTCGCGCCGCAGGACCCCGAGGAGGCGGTTCGCGAAATGGAGCGCTCCGTCACGCGGCTCGGCCTCAACGGCTTCATCGTCAACAGCCATACCGACGGCGAATATCTGGACCAGCCGAAATATTGGCCGATCCTGGAAGCGGCCGAGGCGCTCGGTGCGCCGATCTACATCCATCCACGCTCGCTCCCCGACGAGGCGGTCGGCCCCTATCGCGACCACAGCCTGTGGACCGCCATGTGGGGGTTCGCCGCGGAGACCGGGCTTCACGGAATGCGGCTGATCGTCTCGGGCGTCCTGGACCGCTTTCCGAAGCTGAAGATCGTCCTCGGCCATCTGGGCGAGGGCATTCCCTACTGGGTCTATCGGATCGACCACATGTATCCGAAGATGGCCCGCCGCCACCCGGTGCGGATCGAGCTTGCCCCGAGCGAGTATCTGAAGCGCAACTTCGTGATCACGACCAGCGGAATGAACCATCATCCCGCGCTCGAATACTGCCTACAAGTTCTCGGGCCCGACAATATCATGTGGGCGATCGATTATCCCTACCAGGCGATGGACGAAGCCGTCGCCTTCATGGACGGCGCGCCCATCAGCGACGCGGACAGGCGCAAGATCTATTCGCTCAATGCCCTGCGCGAATTCCGAATTACCGGCTGACATCCTCGAGCGCAGGCCTTGCGTCATTCCTGTCCGCGGCTCAATGAAGGTCCAGGAGAGGGAATTTCATGGCTAAGGATCGGACGGAGGTCGCGCGGGAGATATTGCGGGTCCTCTATGCGCGTCCCGGTTTTCTTATCCGCCGGGCGCATCAAATCACCGAAGGCCTGTTCGCCGACATGGCGGGAAGCCTCAACATCACGCCGACCCAATTCGGCGCCCTCACCGTGGTCAGCGCGCTCGAACCGATCGACCAGATCAGTCTCGCGCGCGCGCTCGGTCTCGATCGCTCGACGACCGGCCTGGTCGTCGCCAATCTCGAAAGCCGCGGCCTGATCACGCGCACGACCGATCCCGGCGACCGGCGCCGAAGGGTGCTTGCCACCACGGCGGAGGGCCGCGACATGCTCCAACGGATTACCGTCGTCGCTCGCGAGGTCCAGGACGTCACGCTGGAGATATTCGACGAGCAGGAGCGCCGGACCTTCCTCGCCCTGCTGGCCAAGCTGGTCGATCGTTTCAACGCCAGCGTCCGCACGCCGCTGATCACGGATCCCGCCGAGCTGAGCTGACCGAAGCGGGCGGCGACCGCGGTTTCAACCTTGCAGATCATCAGATGTCTGATTACTCTCGGCCCCGCTGGCGTGAGCACGCCAGGGCGGAAAGCGAAGGGAGTTGATGGATATCCGGCCAGCCAGTGTCCTCATCGCCGGAGGCGGGCCCGTCGGCCTCGGCCTCGCCATCGAGCTCGGCCAGCGCGGAACCCGGACGCTGGTCGTGGAGCGGAACCCGCAGGTCCACCGCGTCCCGAAGGGACAGAACCTCACCCAGCGGAGCATGGAGCATTTTCGCGCCTGGGGCTGCGAGTCCGAACTGCGCGCCGCCCGCCCGATTCCGCCGGAATATGGGATTGGCGGCCTGACCGCCTACGGCACCCTGCTCGGCCAATATCATTATGACTGGCTCCAGAGGGAGCTCGTTCGCCCCTTTTATGCAACCGACAACGAGCGACTTCCGCAGTATGAGACCGAGCGGGTCCTTCGCGAGCGGGCGGCGCAGCTGGAGGCGGTCGAGATCCTTTATGGCTGGACCGCGTCGGATGCGGAGCAGAATGGCGACGGGGTCCGCCTGCGCGTGCGGCGGGAGGAGGATGGCGAAGCGCACTGGCTGACGGCCGACTATCTGGTCGGATGCGACGGAAGCCGGTCTGCCGTGCGGGAAAGCGCCGGTATCGGCCAGACCGTCCTCGACCATGACAAGCGCATGGTGCTGCTCGTCCTTCGCTCACAGCAGCTCCACGAATTGCTCGGCCGCTTTGCGGGCAAGTCTTTCTTCAACATCCTTCCTCCCCGGCTTCAGGGCTATTGGCAGTTTCTGGGCCGGGTCGATCTCGGCACCCGCTGGTTCTTCCATGCGCCGGTACCGCCCCAGGCCGCGCACGAGGATTTCGATTTCGCCGCCTGTCTCCACGAGGCCGTCGGCGCGCCGTTCGATTTCGAGCTGGAACATATCGGGTTCTGGGACCTGCGGTTCGCCAATGCCGAGGCTTATTCGAGCGGCCGCGTCTTCATTGCCGGTGATGCCGCGCACAGCCACCCGCCATATGGCGGCTATGGAATCAATCTGGGGTTCGAGGATGCCCGAAATCTCGGATGGAAGCTCGCCGCGACGATCGAGGGATGGGGCGGGCCGTCGCTGCTCGACAGCTACGGCGAGGAACGGCGCGCTATCTTCGCGTCGACGGCGACGGACTTCATCAACCGGCTGATCAACGATGATCGGCGCTTCCTCGAGGCCTTCGATCCCGAGGTGGATCGCGCGGCCTTCGAACAGGAATGGGCCCGCCGCGCCGGCGGCGCCCGCACCGACGTGGGCGCCTACGCGCCGCATTATTCCGGATCGCCGGTCGTCTGGAGCGCGCAAGGGAGCAAGTCGGACGCCAAAGGCGGCCACGACTTCCGGGCACGGGCCGGTCATCATCTGGCGCCGCTTCCCTCGTCCGGCGAAACGACGACCCTGGATTCGCTCGGCTCCGGCTTCACCTTGCTGAACGTGGATGGCGATCCGCAATGGATCGACGCCTTTGCCGCCGCCGCGTCGTCGCTCGGCATTCCGCTCGACATAGCGGACCTGGGCGAGGCCGGCTCTTCCTATCGGGCCGCGATGATCCTCGTTCGCCCGGACGGCTTCGTCGCCTGGGCCGCGGACGGGCGGATCGAGGAACCTGTCGAGGTCCTCCTGCGCGCGACGGGCGGCGGAAGCGCGAATGCCTCGTCGGCGCGTGCCGCATGAGTCGCTTCGCGCAAGCAACCCTCCCCGCGCCGAACCGAGTCCCGCGCGCGGTGCGGCACCTCGTTGACAGGCCACCTGCCAGCGCGGATATGTTCACACGTCTGATTAACAGCTTCGATGGCGGTGAAGAGCGGGCGACGAGAGGCCCCGGCGCCGCCATGTCGATGAGGATGGCCGGATCATGAAGAAGGTGAACGTTCAGGAGGCGATCGACGAGGCGAAGCTCTCGTCGCTGCAGATCTTCCTGCTTTCCGCCTGCACGGCGATCATGCTGTTCGACGGGCTCGACATGTACATGCTCGGCAAGCTCGCCCCGGCGGTAGCCGAGTCGTTCGGGCAGCCGACCAGCTCGATGGCGACGGTCTTCTTCTTTCAGCAGATCGGGCTTGCCGCCGGCGCCTTTCTCATCAGTCCGCTCGCCGATCGCTACGGCCGCAAGCCAATGCTGCTGTGGAGCACGTTCGCATTCGGCCTGCTCACCCTCGCCGCGGTGTGGGCGCAGAGCATCTACCAAGTCGCCGTGCTCCGCGGGCTGGCCGGGCTCTTCCTGGCCTCCATCATTCCCAATGTGGTGGCCCTGCTCACCGAATATGCGCCGTCGAGGAACCGCTCCACATTCGTGACGATCGCCTTCACCGGATTCTCCAGCGGCGGCGCGGTCGCTTCCGGAATCGTGATCTGGCTGCTCGACAGCCACGGATGGCAGAGCGCGTTCTGGATCGGCGGCCTCACGCCGCTGCTGCTGCTCCCGATCCTCAATTTCTGCATTCCCGAGTCGATCCAGTTCAGGGTCCAGCGCAACCCTCGCGATCCGAGCATCGGGAGGACTCTCGCGCGGATCAATCCGGCGCTCGCGCTCGCCCCCGATGCCGAGTTCGTGAGCAGCGCGAGGAAGTCCGACGATCGCAAGGGGCGCCTCATCGACGTCTTCACCGAGGGCCGCGGCGCCGTCACCGCGATCCTGTGGATGGTCTATTTCATCGCTCTGTCCTCCATCGCCTTGTTCACCTCCTTCGTCCCGACCTTTTTCTACGAACTGGGCGGCGTGACCCTCCAGGCCTATGCCGCCGTGTCGCTCATCTCGCTCGTGGTCGGCCTGGTCGGCTCGTCGACCATCGGGACGCTGATGGATCGCTTTCGGCCGATACCGGTCATTGCCGGCCTCTACTTCATCGATTCGATCCTGCTCGTCCTGATGGGCTGGCTTCCGTTCGGAAGCGCCGCCTCCCTGGTCGTCTTTGCCGGCTGGGGCTATTGCAAGGGCGCCGGCCAGGCGGGGATCAACGCCATCTGCGCCCAAGTCTATCCGGCCAAGATCCGCACGACCGGCGTCGGCTGGGCGTTCGGGATCGGCCGGTTCGGAGGCATCTTCGCTCCGCTGGTCGGAGGGCTGATGCTGAGCGCGTCCCTGTCTTTGGTCCAGGTCTTCATCGTGCTCGCGCTGATGCCGCTCGCCCTCACCTTCCTGCTCCTCGCGCTCGGCTTCGTCCTGGCGCGGCAGCAGAAAGCGGAGGAAGACGCGGATCGACTTCCGCTCGTCGGCGAGACGAAGCCCGCCTGACCGGTCCGTCAACGTCACGGCCGCTGCGGCCCGAACTGGAGAGAATATGGCTCGATATCATGCCAGCGTGGGCGGCATGGACGGCATCGAAGGTCAGTCGACGTCGGCCCTGAAGCTGCCGCACCGCGAGATCGACCGCAACCCGGCCTATAAGCGGATCGCGACCGAGGAGGCCTGGAGCATCCCGGAGATCGTCGAGGCGCAGATGGACTGGCTGAAATCGGCCTGCCCGCCCGACGACACTTCTCTTCGAATGGCCGGCCTGTTCGCCGGCTTCGACCAGCTTCAGCACGAATTGTGCGAAGTCGGACCGGAGCGGATTTCGCGGATGGACGAGCTCGGGATCGACCATCAGCTGCTGCTCCTGACTGCACCTGGCGTGCAGGTCCTCGACCCGGCGCGCGGCCGGGAACTGGCGGCGCTCTCCAACGACCGGCTGGCCGAGGCATGCCGCAAATATCCCGACCGCTTCTCCGGTCTGCTGGCTTTCGCGCCTCAGGACGTGCCCGGCGCCGTCGCCGAGATCGAGCGCGGAATGACGAAGCTGGGGCTCAAGGGCGCGGTGGTGAACAGCCATACGCAGGGACGCTATCTGGACGAGCCGCAGTTCCTGCCCATCCTCGAAGCGCTCGAAGCGCATGATGCGGCGCTGTACATTCACCCCACGGTGCCGCCACGGCAGATGGCGCAACCCTACGAGTATCGCGGAATGGCCGGAGCGCTTTCCGGCTTCACCCACGAAGTGTGGGTGCACACGATGGGCCTGATCCTTTCGGGCGCCTTCGACCGATTCCCGAAGCTGAGGCTCGTCATCGGCCATATGGGCGAGGCCATGCCGCTCCACCTCTATCGTTTCGACTGGATGCAGAACAATGCGGACGGCAAGCCCGGACTTCGCGGCGGGCAGCCCCCGATCCGGCTTCGCCACAAGATCTCCCATTACTTCCGCAACAATATTTGGATCACCACCAGCGGCGTAGCCTGGGAGCCCGCGATCAAATTCTGCCAGGAAGTGCTGGGCCCGGAGCGCGTGCTCTACGCGACGGACTTTCCCTATCAGGTCTCAGCGGACGAGGTCGCGTCCTACGATGCGCTCGATATCCCGCCGGAACACAAGAAGATGCTCATGGAGACGAATGCGACCGACGTATTCCGGCTCGAACTCTAGGTTCCAGGCTTCGCATCGTTGAGACGAACCCCGTTCCCAACCTTCTTCGAACGATGCTGCAGGAAGCCCCTGCCCCTTTCAGGCGCGCTCCATTTCGAGTTCGTCCGCAAGAGGCGCGATGTTGAAGATGCGCTCGGCATTGCCGGCGTAGATCTTCGTGCGATCCTCGTCGCTGAGCGGCGCCCGGTCCATGAATTCGACCGCCTCCGGCGTGGTCTGATAGGGATAATCTATCGCCCACATGATGTTGTCGATGCCGACCGCCTCGATGCAGAAAGCGAGCGCCTTGTCCCAGTTCATGCCGCTGGTGGTGATCGCCATGTTGCGCCGCATATATTCGCCCGGGAGCAGCTCGAGCTTCGGCCGGTTGGAGCCGCTGGCGAACATGTAGTCGAGCCGCCACTGCCAGAAGGGCAGGCCCTCGCCCATGTGACCCAGCACGAGGCGCAAGCCGGGGAAGCGATCGAAGACGCCCGACATGATCAGCCGGACGGCGTGGAGCCCGGTCTCGGCGCCATAGCCCCACATCGCCGTTTCGAGACCATATTTGAGATAGGGACCGGCCATGCCGCGCGAAGGGGCGCGCGGATGGAGGTAGATCGGCGCTCCGCTCGCGGCCGCGGCTTCGAAGATCGGGAGATATTTCTCCTCGTCCAGATATTCGTCATTGGTATGCGAGTTGATCATCACTCCGTTGAGGCCGAGCTTTCCCATGGCGCGCTCCACCTCCAGCGCGGCCGCCTCCGGGTCCTGCGGCGCGATCGTCGCGAGCCCGGCGAACCGGCGGGGATGCCGCGCGACCAGCTCCGCCAGCCGGTCGTTGCTGTCGCGCGCCATCGCCGCCGCACGGTCCGGCGCGAACATCTGCACCCCCGGTGAGGTCAAGGCCAGCACATGCATGTCGACACCCTCGGCATCCATGATCGCGAGACGCTCGTCGTCGAGATCGAGCAGCTGCCGCTTCACCCGCTGGGCGAAGGGGTTGGCCGACCCAGCCATCATTCCCCAGAAGGGCGCGTCGGCACTGTCGTCGCCGGCGGCAATCCGGTCGGCGAGCGCCTCGAGCTGTTCCGGGGTGGCAAAGGCTTCTTCGGTGGCAATGCGGCGCTGACGTTGCATGGTCTCCTCCTGCGCGAGGCGTGACATTGGTAAGACGTCTTAGCAAGTGGCTCGCGCGCGATGCCTTGGCGCCGATCCCTCAGTCCGGGCCTATCCACCACCGCTGTACCCAGCCGCTGACGTCCGCCACCCGGTTGCCCTGCGCGTCACGCGCCGGCTCGTAGCGGAATCGCTGCATGATCAGGCGGCAGGTCGTCTCGTCCAGCTCCGGATGCCCGCTCGATTGCTCGACCCTGCAGCCGATGACCCTCCCGTCGGCCGCAACCTGAACCCGAGCGAACACCTGCCCTTCCGCTCCGGATCGGAGCGCGCCACGCGGATAGTCCCGGTTCCGAATCCGCCCGCGGAGCAGGCGCGGGCGTGTCGCCGCGCCCCCCGCGCCGACGCCGGTGCCCGATCCGCCGGCGCCGGTCCCCGTTCCGCTTCCGCCCGCGCCGGTGCCCGGCCCCGGCACGGGCGCGGCGCCGGCGAAGGGCCTGGTCCCCTGCCCCGCCACGGACGCGGCAGGAACATGCGGCCTTTCGATCGGCACGACCGGCTCGGGCGCGACCACCGGCGTAGGATCGGCCTTCAGCGCCGGCGGCGCGGCCGCGCCCTCCTCCGCTTCGCTCGGTATCTCGGCCGGTGCCTTCTCTTCCGCGGGCGGAGGCGGCGGTTCGATGACCTCGAACAGCTGGAGTTCCTCGGCGACGCGCACGGGCAGGTCGAAACGCAAGCCAGAGACGATCAGCCACGCGAGCAGGACGTGGACCAGCATCACGGCCACGGCAGGCTTCAGCCGGTTGCCGGTCTCGTAGCGACGGGTACGGACAAGCTCGGTCACCTGACAAATATAGGGCTGCGCCTGCGTGAGGCGAGACCTCCCGACCGGTCACGCCGGCCGGGCGCATCCGGGCATTGCATTCCCGGGAGTGTCTCCCTAAATGGCGCCTCTCGCGGTCGGGCCGTCAGGCCTCCGCGCCTCGCCAGGCGGCGATGGACGCATAGCTCAGTTGGTAGAGCAGCTGACTCTTAATCAGCGGGTCCTAGGTTCGAGCCCTAGTGCGTCCACCACCTTTTCAAGCCCATAGCAGCCCCCACCCTCCTTCTCGAAATGAAAAGGTAGCAGGCTAGGTAGTGAGCGCCCGGTGGCTAAATCGCTCGTCTACCTTGACGAGTTGCGATCCTGTTACCGGGTCGGCGGCATGCTCTCGGGAATGGCGTGAACGCGGCGGCGATTGGCATCGATCAGCTCGAACTCCGGCGAGCCCCTAAACGTTGTGAGCCTTGCCCCCGCGCCATTGCGGTGCATGACGAACAGGCTTGCTCCGGCATCGGGGTTGGCCACGACTTTGAACACCTCGCCGCCTTCGGCGCCGTCCAAGGTCAGGAGGGCCTCACCTCCGACGTCGGTCGTGCCGTAGCCACCGCGTTCGTTGCCGTCTGGTCCATTCAGGATGATCCCCGAGATCGCGCCGGCCCGTGGTTGGCGAGAGCCGCGGGACACCGGGTCAGGAACCGGCGCGCCGATGATTACCCGCTCCACTCCCCTCTCATCGACCACGGTGAGGCTTCGAACACGAAGATTTTCATTCTGCGGCAGCGCAGTAGCCGCCACCAGGAACAGGCTAACAACGCCGATCGAGCCGGCCCCCAACCAACGCACCGCTCGGCGCAGGCGGCGAACCTCATCCCTCATCTGCTCTTCCATCACGTCCTCCCGGCAAAAGCCAATCACGTTGCCCCGCCCGGCTTATGATGTCTGAGATCGACTTTTCCGCTACATTTGTAGCACCCACATTGGGCATGGGCGTCGCTACTCCCGGCCTGATAGCTCCGCAATCGAGCCGCGCTGGCTGGCGGCGGATGCGCCAAGGAGGCTTATTCGTTGACGGCCGCGAGAAATGATCGTGCTGATCAGCGCTGCGACGAGGTCTTCAGGCAGCGCGGCACGGGTTCATGGATGGCGGCTGCACTGCCAGACCCGACGCGACAGCACCGGCCAGATCAAGGCTTTCCAACATGCGCCTGGCCGAGGAACGCTCGGAGTCGCTGGAGGCATCCGTTCAAATAGGCCGCGCGCTTTCGGAAGCTCCTTCTCATGATCGGCGGGAGGAAGGTTGCAGGCTGACCGCGCCAGCATAGCCGGTCGCAGTGCCAGCTATCCGGGGGCCGCTCAGTAATCGTGGCAGAGCGCCAGCAGCCTATAGCAACCGCTACTGCTTCCCAACCTCACACTCGGCAGGTCGCGAGGTTCAATTCCTCGCGCGTCCCCATCAGCGGAATACGGGCGAGGCCTCGAGCGCCTCAAACCGGCCTTAGCGCAAGTGCCGCCGTACCGATCCCTCATCACGTCGCGGCACTCAACGATTGATGCTTTTGAGAGACGGCGCAACGTCGGACACGTCCCGCCACTTCGTAAATATGGTTCGCAAGCCTCTTGCTTCAAGGCCCCGGCCGTCCCGTAGAAGGCAGGCCCCTTACTGATTGCGCGAGGTGGCATATGCAAATGTCCAAACATGAGGTCGCCATTGCCGGAGGCGGCCCGACCGGCTTGATGCTGGCAGGTGAATTGGCTCTGGCGGGCGTCGATGTCGCAATAATCGAGCGGCGCGTGAACCAAGACGTCGAGGGCTCTCGCGCAGGCGGACTGCATCCCCGATCGATCGAAGTCCTCGACCAGCGTGGCATCGCCGAACGCTTCGTGTCGCAAGGCGAAAAGCACCACGTCGTGCTGTTTGCCGGAACCGTTCTCGATGCCAGCGATCGCCCGACCCGCCACAACTACACGCTCGCCTTGTGGCAGGAAAAGATCGAGCGCATCCTGGCCGATTGGGTTTCAGCCCTGGCGGTGAAGACTTATCGCGGTTGTGCGGTAACGAGTTTCGTGCAGGCCGATGAGCACGTTAATATCGAGTTGAGCGATGGCCGGATGCTCCAGTCGAAATATCTCGTCGGGTGCGACGGCGGCCGCAGCCTGGTCCGCAAGGCAGCCGGTATCGATTTCACAGGATGGGAGCCTGCCCTCAGCTATCTGATCTTCGAGGCCAGCATGGCAGACGAGCCGGCACTGGGCATGCGCCATGGCGAGAGAGGCGTCTATGCCCTCGGCAAGCTGGACGACGGGGATCGCGTCCGCGGCGTCGTGACCGAGCAGCGCCTCGAACGAGACGACAGTCCAACCGGCGACCAGCTTCGCGAGGCGCTCACTGCCGCTTACGGAACGGACTTCGGCGTCCATGACATCACCTGGCTCTCGCGATTCACCGATGCGGCGCGACAGGCCGCCTCCTACCGCAAAGGGCGGGTGCTGCTGGCCGGAGACGCCGCCCACGTGCACTCGCCGGTCGGCGGACAAGGCCTCAACATCGGCTTGCAGGATGCGGTCAACCTGGGATGGAAGCTGTCGCAGGTGATCAAGGGCATTTCTCCGGACCGCCTGCTCGACACCTATCATGCGGAGCGGCACCCGGTCGGAGCGGCCTTGCTCAAGCACACCCTGGCGCTCACGGCGCTCAGCCGCGGCGACGACCGAACCAATGCCCTGCGCGACCTCATGGCCACAGCGATGCAGATGGACGAACCGCGCAAATGGTATTCGGCCATGATGTCCGGCCTCGACATTCGCTACGACCTTGGCGAGGGGCACCCGTTGCTCGGCCGCCGCATGCCCGACCTGGATATCGCTACCGCCGCCGGGCCCATGCGGATCTTCGAGCTCCTGCATGATGGGCGACCGGTGCTGCTCAACTTCGGGAAACCCGGCGGGCTCGCCAACGAAGGATGGACAGATCGCGTCAAGCTGGTCGACGCAAGTTTCGACGGCGTGTGCGAGCTTCCCGTCATCGGCCCGGTCTCGGCCCCAACTTCTGTGCTGATCCGGCCGGACGGGCACGTGGCATGGGTCGGAGACGGAGACTCCGAAGGCCTCTTCGATGCCCTCGAAACCTGGTTCGGCGGTCACAGCGTTTAGCGAGCCGCCGCGAAGAGAAGCCGCGGCTGCAGGTGGCAGCGATCCGCCAAGCGCCCGCCTCGGTCGATCGACAAGCTCGCCCCGGATCCGGAAATCAGATCCGGATCCGGTGGCGATGCTCGGGCTTGCGACGGCGAAAGAAACGAGAATAAGAGAAAAAGCTCGGAGCGGTGAGCGCGCCTGACGCAGATGGACGCCCGACATGAGCTCGACCAATCGCCGCACCACTGGCCTGCGCCTATTTCTGGATCTCGATCAGCAGCGCGACTGGATAGAAAGTAATACGACCCTGCACGACGCCGACGAGCGCTCGGAGTCGCTGGAGCATCGGTTCAAATATCTCGCGCGCTTTCAGAAGCTCCTTCTCCGCCCGCAGGCACAAGAGGTTCTGGAGATCCTCAGCCTCTACGGCCAATCCTGTATTCCGATCCCGCGCAGGACCGAGCGCGATTATTGGTCGGTTTCCTGTCTGCCGTCGACTTCCGACAAGCCGCTGGTGCGGGTCAATGCGAGCTGGATGGAGCTTTTCACACTCTACGCGAACGGAGAAGGCATTCGCTCCAGATTCATCCTGCATCTTTCGGATTTCACCGCGGACCATTCGTCCGCGCGGGATCGCCTGGACGAATCGCTTCTCGAGCAATGCGTCACGACCCCAGAAGACGTCGGCTATTTCTTTCCGCGTGGGGACGACATTTTCGGGGTCAATGTGCGGGGCTGCGCTTCGATCCGCAAATTCCTCGCGACCCCCCACGCCTTGCGCGCCATTCGGACCTTCAATCTGACGCACATGAACCGAGGCCGGAACGCCTACCAGACCAGCCACTGCTACAGCCTGGCGGATTACATGCTGGCGGGTTGAGCGGCTCCCAGGCACGCGGCACCTTGACGACGCGCCGGGGGCGCCGAAGTCGCGGCCACGATCTGAAACGGACGCCGGCGACGGACCCGCCCGCCCCGATGACCATCTCCTGGCGGTCGCCGGCCATGAGCCGGGGCACTCCACCCCTTCTGGGAGGTGCTTCGAAGCTGCCCTTGGCTTTCCCGCATCCGGCATATACGTTACGTATACGGCTCGTATATGGAGACCCCGATGGGCATCGTGAACATAGATGATGATTTGCACGATCAGGTGCGCAGGGCGAGCAGGGTATCGTGTCGTTCGATCAACGCGCAGGCAGCCTATTGGATCAAGGTCGGCATGCTGTGCGAGACCAATCCCACGCTGAGTTTCACCGACATCATCGAGCGCGAGCTCAGGTCCGCGGGTGTTTCAGCTCGCCCCCTGGCCGTGAGCGACGCATGACGAAGCAGCCAGAAGAGCTGGCGTTGCTGGCCGAATCCGGCCGACTCCTGGCGTCGGTATTCGGACTGCTGGATGGAATCACACTTGCCGGCATGTCGACACTCCAGGTCGATGAAATGGTCGAGCGATTCATCGTCCACGAACTTCAGGCCCGTCCCGCGAGCAAAGGCCAGTATGGCTATGGGTTCGTGCTGAATTCTTCGGTAAACGATGTGGTCTGCCACGGAGTCCCATCGGCATCGAACGTGCTTCGGGACGGCGATATCGTCAATTTCGACATCACGCTCGAGAAGAACGGTTACATCGCGGATTCCAGCAAAACCTATCTCGTGGGCGAGGTCGATCCAGCCGCCAGGAGACTCGTCCGGACCACCTATGAAGCCATGTGGATGGGTATCCGGGCGGTTCGCCCGGGCGCGCGTCTGGGAGATATTGGCTGGGCGATCGAACGACATGCCAAGCGAAACGGCTATTCCGTGGTTCGTGAATATTGCGGCCACGGCATCGGCCGGCAGATGCACGAGGAGCCGCAGATCCTGCACTTCGGAAAGCCGGGTACTGGCCTCGTCCTTCGTGAGGGGATGGTTTTCACGATCGAGCCGATGCTCAATCGAGGCCGACGCAGCGTAAGAACCGAAGCCGACGGGTGGACCGTCGTGACGAGAGACGGGTCGCTCTCCGCTCAGTTCGAGCACACCGTCGCCGTTACAGCTTCCGGCGTGTCGGTGCTGACGCTGCGTCCCGACGAAATCGATATGATCGGCAAGATGAAGGCTGCAGCCTGACCGCGCCGGATCGCCCATCGGGAATGCCGCTACCACCCAATTCGCTCGAGCGGCAGGTGCAAAACGTCGACACGACGCTCCTGAGATAGCGCCCGCCTCCCCTGCTTGGCGCGGCCTCGGACTCAGAAGGTTCGCGGGAGATCGTTCGGCCTAGCCGGTCGAGGATCAGTACCGGCAGGAATGCCGATGGGGCCGGCAGGACGAGGATCACGCCACCGACCTTGCCGAACGCCTGAAAGGTGCGCGCGTCATATTCGCCCGAGAGCGTCCGCACGCTTTCGCGGGCAATGGAACGAGAATCGGACCTTCTCATTCAGCTTTGACCAGCCGGCTCGAACGAGCCCCTCGACGGGACCGCACCATTGGCACCCAGCAACATCGTCGCGCGCTTCGATCCCGGACGTGATTTCTACATCGGCCCCACCAATCCCCGCGTCGTGATGATCGAATATGGGGATTATCTCGACCCGATCACCGGGAGGGCCAGGGACATCCTCCTGCGAACGGCCGAACGGCTGCCGGAGGCGACGGTATTCGCCTACCGCCAGTTGCCATCCGATCGTCCAGAGGCCCTGCTTGCCGCCCGGGCCGCCGTGGCGGCCGGACGGCAAGGCGCCTTCTGGAAGATGCACGACGCCCTCTTCCGATCGTGCGAGGAGATCAACGTAACGACGCTTTCGTCGCTGGCGGCCGGGCTAGACCTCGACCTTCCGCGGTTCGAGCACGACCTCGGCTCGGCCGAGACGCTCCGCCAGATCGAAGAGGATCGCGTATCCGCCAACGCTGCGGGCGTCACCCAAGCCCCTGCGCTGTTCATCGACGGGCGGCGCTATCGCGGCGTGTGGGACGAGCTTGCGCTGCTCGAGGCGATCGAACGCCCGCTGGGCCTGCGCCTGAGGCTCGCGGGCCAAGCCTTCTTCGATTGGGCGGCGTCGGCGGGGGTGGTGCTGGTCGCCGCCACTTTACTGGCTTTGCTGGTGGCCAACAGCGAGTGGCGCGAAGGATACGAGCGGTTCCGGGAAATGCCGCTCGGACTGACGTTCGGCGCTTCCGACTTTTCGCTCCCCCTCCACGCATGGGTCAATGATGGCCTCATGGCCCTGTTCTTCCTGCTGGTCGGCCTCGAGATCAAGCGCGAGCTCGTGAGCGGGGAGTTGTCCAACCTGGATCGGGCGAAGCTACCCCTTATCGGCGCATTGGGCGGAATGGCCGTACCCGCGCTGATCTACGCGACTTTGAATTTCGGGACGCCCGAGATCATCGGGTGGGGGATCCCGATGGCCACCGATATCGCCTTCACCCTCGGCATCATGGCCCTCCTTGGAAACCGTGTCCCCAATGCCCTCGTCGTCTTTATTTCGGCCCTGGCGATAGCCGACGATCTCGGCGCGGTCCTCGTGATTGCGATCTTCTATTCGAGCGGGATCGCGCTCGGTCCCTTGCTGGTTGCGGCGGGGCTGTTCGGGGCAATGCTCCTGCTCAACCGCAGCAGCATCTATTCGCGGACGCCGTACCTCCTCCTGGGTGCCGCGCTCTGGGTCAATATTCATGAATCGGGTCTCCACGCGACGCTTGCCGGCGTGCTGACCGCGATCGCCATCCCGTCACGGCCGGCAGCCAATCTCGCGGGCGTCGCTGCACAGACGACCGCCATCTTCCGGTCCGAAGTGCGCCGCCGCGAGCAGGACGCGGAAGAGCCGACGGAGATCGGGCCGGGTGCCCTGAAGGCGCTGCAGCGTGCCGTGGAACGGCTGCGGGAGCCGGGATATCACCTGCAGAACAGGCTGGAGAATTGGACGCGCTTTCTCGTCCTTCCCCTGTTCGCTTTCGTCAACACCGGCATCAGCATCGAGTCATCCACCTTCGCGCCGCTTTCGGGACCCGGCGCCGGCGTCATCCTCGGGCTCGTGATCGGCAAGCCGCTGGGCATTGTCGGCCTGTGCTGGCTCGCCGTGCGCCTGCGCGTCGCCGAGCTCTCGGCCGAGATCAGCTGGAGTCAGCTGGTCGGGGCCGGGATTCTCGCGGGCGTGGGCTTCACCATGTCGATCTTCATTGCAGGTGCAGGCTTCGACGGGCCGGAGCTGCAAGCGATCAAGCTCAGCATCCTGCTGGCGTCCATCGTCGCGGGGGGAATCGGAAGCCTCGTCCTGGCAAAGGCCGCCTGGCGCGGCCGAGCGGCCTGAACCCAGTCCGGAACCAGGCTTTCGGCAACGCCCGCCGCGCCTCAGGTGAAATAGGTCCACACCTGTTGAGCGCAAAGGACGACGAACAGGATGGCGGACGCGGCGAGGATCGTGTTCGAGATCCAGCCATTGCGGTGCTCGGCCGCGATGCGCCTCGAGTTCAGCAGCAGGAGGAGGGTCAGCGCCAGGAACGGCATGAAGAAGGCGCCGACCACGCCGTAGATGATGACGAGGAGGAACGGGCGCTCGAAGAAGAGCAGCAACATCGGCGGGAAGGTGAGCCAGGCGAGATAGGCGCGAAACGGCCACTGGCGCTCGGGATTGTCGCCACGCTCCGGTCGGCCACGGACATGTCCGACGAAATCCGAGAAGAGCAGGCTGACGCCGTGCCACACGCCGAACAATGACGAGAGCGCGGTCGCCGCAAATCCGACCAGGAAGGTTACCGCGATCGGCCGGCCGAACCGGTCTTCGAGCACCCCGCTCAGATTCAGCAGTCCCCGGTCGTCCGACGCGAGCGCGATCTGGGCGCTGTGCAGAAGCTCGGCCCCGACGATCAGCATCGCCACGACGAAGATGCCGGTGACGGCATAAGCCGTATAATTGTCGAGGCGCATCATCGGGATCCAGGCCGGGCCGCGCCAACCCTTGGTGTTGACCCAATAGCCATAGGCCGCCGTCGTGATCGTGCCGCCGACACCGCCTATCAGGCCGAGGGTGAAGAAGGCGGAGCCTTCGGGAAGCGACGGCACAAGGCCGCCGAGGACGTCGCCGAGACGCGGCGCGACCAGGATCGCGAGGCCCGTCATCACCACGAACATGACGGCGACCAGCACCTTCATCACGCGCTCGAACGTCTCGTACCGGTTCAGCGCAACGAACAGAAAGCTGGTGACCCCCGCAATGACGGCCCAGGCGGGAAGCGGCAGGACAGGGAACAGGGCCGCGAGCGGAAGCGCCGTCGCGCTCATCGCCGTGGCCCCGTAGATGAAGCCCCAGATGACGATGTAGATACCGAAATACCAGCTCGTCCACGTGCCCAGCGAGCGCCAGCCGTCGAAGATGGTGGAGCCGGTGGAGAGATGGTAGCGCGCGGCGCCCTCCGAGAGAGCGATTTTCACGAAACATCCGAGGACGGCGGCCCAGAGCAAAGCGAAGCCGAACCTCGATCCCGCCACGAGCGTGGCGACCAGATCCCCGGCGCCCACGCCGGTCGCCGCCGCGACGATCCCCGGCCCGATCAGCTTCCACCGGCCGGAGATGGGCGGCGCCGTCTCGATCTCGATTCGTCCATCCCCAGGTTCGGCGCTCGGGGGCAAAGCTGATTCCATCATCGTGAAGTGATTGGCGGCGTCTGCGTTATCCGAAACGGCGGTTTCAGGCACTCAAATGTGGAAGTCCCCTGTTCGAACGCACGCTGCAGCGCGCGACCCGCGATGCCCGCCCGCAACGCTTGGTCACGCAGCCGCGGATACCGGACGCGCCTCTGCACCGGCGGATCGAAGTCGAGGTCGTCCTGCGGGGCGGTGAACGACCCTGACGGAGCATTTGGTCGCCGCTCATTCGATCGCCTCCAGGCAGTCCGAAAAGGTCGGCCAAATTTCATTGGACGACAAATCGAGGCGTGGGAAAAGCGACCGCGGCAATCCGCAATGGATTGACGGTCACAGGAGGCTGAGCTGTTCGGACTTACGATTTTGCCGAAGGGGTTCCCGATGCGCTTGCTTATTTTCGTCGCGCTTCTGCTTTGCGTGCTTTGCGGGCCACTGAGGGCCGAGCAGCAGGTCGCACCCGCCGACGTCACCGAGATCGTCGTCCTTGGCGTCGACCATTCCGCGCAGCTCATCAATCGGCGTCAGCAGCCGGCAGCGATGCGGGCCTTCTTCGAAGCGGTGGCGCCAAGCGCGATCTGCATCGAGCGTTCGCCCGAACGCGTAGCTCGCAACGATCATTACGAGTTTACCTACGAGATCCAGGACATCATCATCCCATGGGCGCGCGACAAAGGCTTGCCGCTGTGTCCGTTCGACTGGGTGCCCGCATCGGAAGACAGCGCGTTGGCGCTCGGCATTGCGGACCTGGAAGCGCCGCCCTTCGTCCGCCGCGACGCCGGGTTCCAGGGCTTTCTCTCCTTTCCCGATCCGCGCTCCCGCACGCTCGGTCTGTTCTTTGCGGACAGTGCGGAGGAGCGGGCGCGGCATCGCGAATTCTATGCCGACTATCCGCAAACTCCGGCGCGCGACTTCCCGCGGCGGCTCTTCCTCTACCGTACCTTCATGCAGGCTCGGCGGATCGCCTCCGCCGCGCGCAACTATCCGGGACGGCGCGTGTTGGTCGTCGTCGGCGTCATGCACAAGGATGACATCGAATCCATTCTCGCCTCCTATTCCTACATCCGCGTCGTCCAGCCCTCTGCCATCGCATCCGAGCCGGACGAGGCCGCTATCGCCCGGCACACGCGCCCCGAAGACCTGGCTGCGATCGCCGTCTTCAACCTTCTCGGCACGCAGTGGCGCGACCAGAATCTCGATCGCGCATGGCTCGGCGAGGTCGTGGCGGAGCTCCAGCGGCAAAAGCCGGGTCCGGAGAGCGAACTCCTGGCGGCGCGGCTTGCCGAGCTGGAAGGGACGCCCGCCCGCGCATCATTGGCGGAATATTCGCGCATCGCCGGGACGGCCGGTGACGCACCCTTCAGCTGGACCGGCGTGCGGGACAGATCTCGACTCGATTCCTTTTTCGACCCGTTCGGCAATCTCACCGTCGCGCAGCGTGCGTCGGTCGAGGCGGCGCGGGTCCATCATGCGCTGGACGAGCAGGAGGCGGCCGAGACGTTGCGGCTGGGCCTCAGACAGGCGCTCGACAGCGATCTCAAGCGCCTTCAACTCGACGCATACTGGGCGCGTTACGTCATTCCCGTCGATCGGCGATGATGTCTCGCGAACAGATCCCCGCGCCTCGCAGACGAGGCTGGGCGCCCGCTCATTTGCGCCTTCGCCGGAAATGCCCTTGACCCTCACGCTACGTAAGGCCTCATTCGAGCGCCCATGCAGAAACGCCGCACGAGAATAGGATATACGGTCGGCGAGGTGGCCAAGGTTTCCGGTGTGTCTATCCGGACCCTGCATCATTACGATGAGCTTGGCCTCCTCAAGCCGGCATTGGTCGGGGAGAACGGCTACCGCTTCTACGGTCGTCAGGAGCTGCAGCGTTTGCAGCAGATCATGTTCCACCGGGAACTGGGCCTGTCTCTGGCCGAGATACGGAGAATCCTCGAAGAGCCGGAATATGACCGGTTGGCGGCGCTGCGGAACCTTCGCGAGCGCATGATCGAGGAAAGGCGGCGCTCGAAGCGGCTCCTCCAAACCCTCGAAAATACGATCGCCGAACTCGAAGGAAGCAAAGTCATGGACGCGAAGAAGCTATTCGACGGTTTCGATCCGGCTCGCCAGGCGGAGTATGAAGAATGGATCATAGATCGTTTCGGGGAATGTGCCCGAGGTGCCGTCGAAGCCAATCGCCGCCGGTGGTCGGAGATGAACGCAGACGAACGACAGACCTTCATGGCTGAGATGAACGAGATCGTGGAAGGGTTGGCGAAAGGCTATGCCTCGGGCGTCGCCCCTGACGATCCGTTGCTGGATCCCTTACTGTCGAGGCATTATGCCTTGGTCGCGCTGTCGTGGGCGAGACAGCCCACGGCCGAAGCCTATGCGAGGCTCGGCCAACTCTTCGCTTCGAATCCCGAATATCTTGGCCAACATGCCGTCCAGAATCCCGGCTTACCCGAATGGGTCGCGGCCGCCATGGCGGCCTATGGGCCAAGAGGATGCGACCCGACGGCCCCGGCTTGATGGGTGGAGGCACGGAATCCCCGCGATCCGGCGAGTTGGAGCAGGCCATGGATCGGGGAGAGCGTCCAGTGAATTCCCGGCCGGGAACGCTTGCAACGCTCTTGCGCAACATGCGCCGCGCGGCTGGCATCTCGCAGCTCGAGCTGGCCTTCAGAGTAGGCATGTCGCAGCGGCACGTCAGTTTCGTTGAGCTCGGTCGCGCCAGGCCGAGCCGGGACCTGATCCTGAGCTGGACGCGTGAAACCGGGAGCTCGGTCGAGGAACGGAATGCGGCGCTCCTGCGCGCGGGCTACTCGCCCGGCCTTCAGGACCTGGGACCGTGCCAATCCCGCACCTCATCTGAGCTCGACGCGCTCTCAGGCATGCTCGACGCGCATGAGCCATATCCGGGAATGGTGTTCGACGCCGATTGGATGATCTGTGCCATGAACCAAGGCGGGCAGTGGCTGTGCAAGCTCACCATGGCCGACTTCCTCGCCGGCATGGATGGGCCATCGACCCGGATGGACATGATTGCGGCGGCTACCCACCCGGGAGGACTCCTTTCCACGGTCCGGAATGCGGCTGAGGCCGGCTTCGCGCTTCTTGCCCAGCTTCGAGCGGAGGAACTCACCCGCCCTGCCCTCGGCCCGCGAATCGATGAGTATGAAAGGTCGCTGAGGCAGCGTTTCGGGTGCAGGACGGGCCAAGGTCGCGCTGCCGGCGACCCTCAGCTCAGCATCGTCATGGACACGCCGTTCGGGGCCCTGTCGTTCTTGCTCGTCCAAACGATCTACGGTTTACCGCAGAACGTAACTCACGCATCGTTGCGGACGGAACTCTGGTTTGCGGTCGATGGCCTCACGCGTCGCACGATGATGACGCAGGCGGGCGGGACACGCACTTGCCCCCACGATACAGGAGTCTGCGCGAAGTGAGCTACGACAACCAGATGCGGAACTGGCCTGCCGAAGGGTTCGGGCCGAGGATCAGGCGGCGAGAGTTCGTTGCCGGCGCATTGGCCATGACCCTTGCACAAGAAGCACGCGCGGGGCGCGCACCCCAAGCGGGTGAAATGTGGAGCCGGACCGAGGGCGAAGGTCGTGACCTCATCTTCGTTCACGGCTGGACGATGGATCACCGGGATGAGGCTCGCACGTACGAACCGATCTTCGCGAACCGCCCCGGCTGGAGACGCCATTACCTGGACCTGCCGGGGATGGGCCGGTCTCCAAGACGCGAGAACATCGTGAATCTCGACGGCATGCTGGAGGCCCTGCTCGATTTCATCCAGGACCGGGTGGAGGGCACGTTCGCGATCGCTGGCACTTCGACAGGCGCGTATCTCGCGCGAGGCGTGATTGCGAGGATGGGCGATCGGGTACGTGGGGCCATTCTCCGGGCCCCGATGATAATTCCGGACGACAGCCGGCGCGACGTGGATCCGATCGAGCCGGTCCTGCGAGACCCGTCCGTTCTCGCGGAAATGTCCGCCGGCGACCGAGAGCGCCTCGGCGAGTTGCTCGTGCAGACGCCTTCGTACGCCGCTGCCAAACGCCGCAAGCTGGACGAAGCCGTTGCACCGGCAATCGCCGCGGCAGACCAGGCTTTCCTTGCGGCAATACGACAACAGCCGAGCCGCTATCGGCTGTCCTTCGATCCCGACGCGGCCATCGGCCGCTTCGACCAGCCGGCGCTCATCATCACCGGCCGCCACGACGAGTCGGTAGGCTATCGGGACGCTTGGCCTCTGGCACGCGTCTTTGCGCGATCGACATTCGTGGTCCTCGATCGCGCCGAGCACGGCCTCCCGATAGATCAGCAACGTGTCTTCACCGCTCTCGTCAATGACTGGCTGGACCGATTGGACGAGGCAAGCGCGTTCGATCCAGGGGCTCGGAGCCGCCCCGGCTGACAGCTTGCGAACCCATTGCTCGGCCGGCCTCCACGGCGGCAGGCCTGCATCATGAGGTGACCGACGCCGAGACATAACGAGCAGCTGCAACGCTCAAGCGCGGATCCCAAGCGCGAGCGTGACGGCGAGCGCACATTGCTGCATCGCCGGTGGAGCGTGGTTCCCGTTCGATCGAGTGCGACGAACGCCACCTTACCTTCCAGGTAGTTGCGGCTTAGCCAAATCCGACGGAGATGCGCCGCCGGCAGCAATATTGACGAACGCGCGTCGGCAGGAGGCAGCGATGAAGGTTCAAAGTTACTATCCGGTCGTAATGACGGACGCCGTGTCCGGCACGGCTCAGTTCTACGAATCCTATTTCGGCTTCAAACCCCTGTTCGTCTCCGACTGGTATGTGCATCTCCAAGCACAGGATGATCCCAATGTGAATCTCGCAATTCTGGACGGAATGCACGCGACGGTGCCCAAGGTTGCGCGCGGAAAGGTTTCCGGGTTGATCCTGAACTTCGAAGTCGATGACGTAGACGCCGAGTATGAACGGATCCGTCGTGCAGGGCTTCCAATCCTGCTCGAAATTCGTGACGAGGATTTCGGGCAACGTCATTTCATTACGTCTGACCCGAACGGCGTGCTGATCGACATCATAAAGCCCATTGCGCCCTCCGCAGAGTTCGCGACACAATATGTCCCGGCCGACTGAATCTTCCCGCGGGCCGAATTGCCACCGGCCCGGGCGCGTTCAGTAAGTCTTCGACCAGGACCATCGGGAAGCGTCATTCACCGCGGCTCGTGCCTGACCGCCACATTTTGAATGGAGGAGATGGAATGAAGGCATTTCGGGCGACGCAATGGAAGGCAGCGGCAGCGCTGGTCGCTGCCAGCATGGCGGGCGCTTCGCCGACTACAGCCGCAGAAACCCGGGGGCTGAGCTTCGAGCAAGTGCTGCAGATCCATCTCGAAGCCATTCGCAGCCGCGACCTTTCCGCCATCGAGCGAACGCTGACCTCTGGCGAGCGCCTGGACCTGCTATTGCCGGACGGGCGTCACCTGCGGACGCGCGACGAGTTCATCAGGCTGCACGTCGACTGGTTTGCCGACCAGAGCTGGACCTGGCGCTATGAGCCGGTCGCTCGACATGTCGGCACCGACCTGGCGACAGCCACGATCAAGACCCGTTCCGAAAGCCGCGACCCCGACGGAAAGGTCACGCGCTGGAGCGAGAATTGGCTGACCCTGACTTTCCGGAAAGAAGCGGGCGGATGGGCTCTCGTCCTGGACCAGAACACGCCGATCGCGCGAGGCCCCTGAGACCGCGCGACGCTCGACATCGTCCTCGCCTCGAGGGGAGGCCTCGGAAGCTGGTGGGTCCGGCGGCTGGCGCAGCCGCACGGGGGTATTGCGCCGACTGCCGGACATATCGAGCCACATCGACATGGCGACCTGGTGCCTCCGGCTTCCCTGATCGGGGCAACCACAAAACGGACCACCGGCGGGGATCGTCCTGCACCGCCGGGTGAGGACCAGCTCCAGGCAGTCAGCCGGCTTTTTCAGAACCGCCAGCTGAACGAGCCGTGCGCTCCGTGGTCGGTGGAACGATCGCCATAATTGCCGGAGTAGCTGACGCCAAAGGTAATGTTGCGGCCGAGATCGGCCTCAAGCCCGGCATCGACCGTGATGCTGTTCCGCTCGATCGCGGTGCCGGAAACGATGAACGCCGGGCCGCTGGCAAAGGCCAGGTCGATCGTCGGGGCGCGGTCCCCGAAGGCGTGCCGCACCGCAGCCGAGCCGGCAAAGCGCAGGCCGAGTGCGCCCACGTCGAGGTTCGCCCTGGTTCTTACGCCCAGCGTACCATAGGAAATGCTTTCATTTCCGTTGCCGCCCTGCAGCGCGGCGCTGCCTCCAAGCTCGTTGACCTCGCCATCGGACAAGGTGAGATGCGCTAACGCGGCGAAGGGCTGGAGAATCACGCCCCCCAGCTCACCCTTCAATGCGACTTCGCCGAAAGCCTGGAAGGTCCGCGCGGAATAGTCGCCCGAGAGCGTCTGATCGAGCGTGCCAAACGCCACCCGCCGCGAGGCATGGACGTCATTCCAGGTATAAGCGCCGCCCAGCTGGACCGAGACCATGCCGTAGCTACCGATCATGTAGCCGCCGGCATGATAAGCGTCGATGTCGTGCTCGGCCCGTGCCGACCTGAGGTCGGTGGAGCCGTAGCCGAGCGCCACGCCCGCGCGGATATGCTCGCCCAGCGAGCTATCGAAGCCGGTGAGCAATCCCTTCAGGTCACGGTCGTAGCCTTCCCCATTCGGGTCGCGGTCCTTGCTGCCCCAGCTGCCGATCACGCGGCCCCACACCGACATGCCGGTGGTGCCAGCCGTCTCGCCCCGCGCCAGCATCGCGTCGCGCACGAAGCGGCCATCCTCGAGCAGCTGCCCGCGCACACTGGCATAATCGGAGCCCGCCAGTTGGTCGAAGGCATTGCGTGCCTCGGGGGCGGTGAGCGCCACGACTGCATCGTACACGTCATTGCCCGCCCCCAGGACTTCGATCGACGGGGCGACCGCGCGCTGGTTGACCGTCTCGCCCACCGTGCCGAACTCGACCGTGTTGCGGCGCAGGTTCAGCATCACCGCATTGGCGGCATAGGTGAGCGTCGGGGTGAGAAAAGCGAGGTTCGAGGTCACCGTGGCGAACGTGCCGGTGACGCCGCCCGCCGCGGTCAGGATCGTATAGCTTGTGTTGGCGGCATAATTGCCATTCACCGCCAGCACGTTCACCTCGACATGGCTTTCGATCGTGGCAGCGCCGCCCACGATGATCCTGTCGCTGCTGCCTGCCGGATCGGCCTCCACCTCGTAGCTGCTGCCCGAGGCGAGCGCGAGGTTGCCGGTGAAGGTTAGCGTACCGATCGAATTGCCCGGTGCGATCGTGCCGGCGACGTTGCCCGAATCGACCTTGCCGGTGCCCTGGAGGCGACCGCCCGCCGCCACGTCAAGCGTGCCGCCCAGCGCTCCGTTGACGGCGAGCGTCTGTCCCTGGCCCACGCTGGTGGTGCCGCGGAAACCGGAGCCGTCGCCCTCGAACCGTATCGCCCCGCCGCCCCGCACGATCATCGCGCCACTGCCCGTGATAGTCCCGGCATAGGCGCCCTCGCCCGCCTGATCGAACACGAAGCTCGTGTCCCGCGCAAGGTCGACGTCGCCCGTGAACAGCGCGGAGGTCGAGACCAGGCTCCCGTTTGCGACCTCCCAGTCGGTGGCGTTCGCACCGGTGAGCGTCAGTACCCCGCCGCCCGACTTGATCGTCTTGCCGGTGCCGGTGACGGTGCCGCTATAGGTGCCGCCGGTGGCCAGGTCGAAGATCAGGGTGCCATTGTTCGCGAAGTTGCGGCGCAGGGCTTCGGTGTCGCCGACCAGGGTGCCGGCTTCGACGACCGTGCCGCCGCTGTAGGTGTTGGAGCCGGTCAGGACGAGCGTGCCGAGGTCGGTCTTCACCAAGGTTGCCGAACCTGTGAGGGACGCGCCGATCCTAGCGGTGAACGCCGCACCCGCGGCAGTGCCGTCGCCGACGCGGATCGCGGCACGGTCGCCGGACAGTGCCAGATCGCCTCCGCTGACGGTGTAGCCGTCGACCGCGAACTGCATGCCGGTGACGGAGGCCTGGCCCGCTTCATTGTCGATCGTGACCATGCCGCCGCTTCCCTGGAACACGGCGAAGCCCGGCTGCGGCGACATGACGCCGTTCACTCCACCGTCCGCCGTGGTCCACGCGGTACCACCCGCGCCCCAGGTTCCGCTGCCGCCGTCGACCGCGCCATTGTTGTGGAGCCCCGGATCGCCGCCGTCCCAGAAGGTCAGTGTCGCCCCGGCCGTTTCGACCAGATTGACCTGACCTGCCGCGCTCGTCTGGATCGACAGGCTGTCGGCGGATGCGCCGGCAATCGTGCCGAGTTCCATCCCGTTGTCGGTGAGCGTGCCGCCATAATCGAACAGACGATAGACGCCCGCGCCGAAGGCGGAGGTGGCGGTGACGTCGAGCGTACCGTCGAGCGTGAAGTCCCCGCCGACATCGAACAGCGCAAGGCTCGAGGGCGCGCCGAGGGTCACATCGACCTGCGATTCCGCGCCCAGCACCAGGGAGCCCATGGACAGGGTCCTACCCTGCGCGCCTACCAGACGCGCTCCATCGGCGACGGTCACGGCTGCGTCGATCGTGCCGCTACCCTGGAAACTGCCGCCGGCAATCATTACCGCGCCGCTCCCGGCGATCGTGCCGTCGAAGGCAGAGGTACTGCCCGGCTTGCCAATCGCAAGCGTGCCGCCACCGAGCACGATGCTGCCCGCGCCATGGAGCGTGCCGACTGTCATCTCGAACCCGGCAAGGTCGAAGCTGGCGCCCGCCGCCTGGTCGAGGCGAGTGACCCCGGATAGGGCATCGGTGAGCGCGATCGTGCCACCATCGTTGGCAATCGTGCCGTCGACCTGACCGGCAAGGGTGGCGGTGCCGCGGTTGACGAGTCCACCGTTCAGTGTGCCGGTGGAGGCGAGGGTTCCGTCGTTGGTCACCAGTCCGCTCACCGTACCGGCATTGGCGAAGGCGGCGTCGTTCTGCACCGGGCCGGCGATGGAGCCGCCCGCGGCCAGCGACAGCGTTCCTGCGCCAACGGTGGTGAGGCCGGCATAGCTGTTCGCACCGCTCAAGGTGAGCGTGCCCGCGCCGGTCTTGGTGAGGCCGGCGCTGCCGGTGATCGCGGAACCGATCGTCGCCTCCGCGGCATTCACCTCGACGATGGAGAAGCCGCCGGTCGTGGCGAGCGCACCGCCCTGCAACGCATAGCCGGCGGTATCGAAACGCAGGAGCTGAAAGCTCTGCATATCCTCCACCGTCACCGTGCCTCCCGCGATGCCGGCGAACACGCCGGCTTGCCCGGCCCAGGCATCGTTGACGCCAAAGCCGGTGGCGGCGGTCCAGTTGGTGCCGCCCGCACGCCACACGCCCGCGCCGCCATCGCCATCCGCCGCGGCGAACCCGCCGGCCGCATCGGCGCCGTCCCAATATTGCACCCGCTGCGCACCGTCGTTGAACAGGATGTTGACCTGTCCGGCGATGCCGGTCTGGATCGTGCCGGTATAGCCGAGCGGCGTCGTGCCGAGCTCCAGCCCATTGTCGGTGAGCGCGCCGGCATAGTCGATCAGGCGAAAATAGCCCGAGCCGAAGTCGGCCAGCGCCGTCACGTTCAGCGTGCCGTCGAGCGTGAGGTCGCCGCCGACGACGACCAGATCGTTGATGCCGCCGCCTACGACGCCGCTCTGGGCGAATTCGTAGTCCAGGACCGAGCCGGCACCGAGCGTGAGGTCGCCCGCGACGTCCAAGCTGCCAGCTCCGTTGCCGGGGCCAAGGATGCCGCCATCGGCGACGCCGACGTCGCCGAGGAAGGTGCCGCTGCCGCCGAGGCGGGCGCCGCTGCCGACACGCAGGTCGGCGCCGTTGCCCGCCCCGTCGCCAAACACTCCGTCCAGCAACAGCGTACCGGCCTCGACCTCGACCCTGCCGGTGAAGCTGGTCCCGCCGCCGCTCAGGACCAGCACGCCCGCGCCGGTCTTGGTCAGTCCCGCGATGCCGGTGATCGCGGAACCGATCGTCGCCTCCGCAGCGTTCACCTCGACGATCGAGAAGCCGCCGGTCGTGGCGAGCGCACCGCCCTGCAGTGCGTAGCCGGCGGTGTCGAAGCGCAGCAGCTGGAAGCTCTGGATCCCTTCGACGGCCACCGTTCCGCCGGCATTGCCCGCGAATATTCCGGCCTGGCCCGCCCAGCCACCGTTGACGCCGAAGCCGCTGCCGGCCGTCCAGTTGGTGCCGCCGGCGCGCCACACGCCCGCCCCGCCGTCACCGTTCGCCGCGGCGGACCCGCCGGCGGCGTCGGCGCCGTCCCAATATTGCACCTGCTGCGCGCCGTCGTTGAACAGGATGTTGACCTGCCCGGCGATCCCGGTCTGGACCGTGCCGGTATAGCCGGGCGGCGTCGCCCCGACCTCCAGCCCGTTGTCGATCAGCGCCCCGCCATAATCGATCAGGCGAAAATAGCCGGCGCCGAATCCGGCGAGCGCCGTCGCATCCAGCCTGCCGTCGAGCGTGAGATCGCCGCCGACGACGACCAGATCGTTGACACCTCCGCCGACCACGCCGCTCTGGGTGAATTCGTAGTCCAGGATCGATCCGGCGCCGAGCGCGAGGTCGCCCGCGATCGTCAGCGTGCCCGGGCTGGCGCCAGGCCCGACGATGCCGCCATCGGCGACGATGACATGGCCGAGGATCGTGCCGCTTCCGCCCAGCCTTGCGCCAGTGCCGACGCGAAAGTCGGCGCTGTTGCCCGTGCCGTCGCCAAGCCTGCCGTTCATCACCAGCGTGCCCGCCTCGATCTCGACCGTTCCGGTGAAGTCGCTGCCCCCCCCGCCGACCTCGACCGTCAGCACGCCCGTGTCGGTCTTGGTCACCGTCCCTGCGCCGGAAATCGTGCCGCCGTAGGTCCCGTCAAAACCCTGGTCGAAAACGATGCTGCGGCTGCCCACGCCGGTGGCGAAGGTCACGTTTCCGGAAAGGCTGTTGGTGTCGCCCCTGAGCGCTCCGCTGGCAACGAACCAGTCCTGGTCCCCGGACCCTGTGAGGGTCCAGCTGCCCGAACCGGTTTTCTCGAACCGGTCGAAGCCGCGATATTGCTGCGCCGATCCGATCAGCGACACGTCGAACGCGGCGTCGGACGCCCCGCCAAGAGCAAGCGCGTTGTCGGACCCGCCCGATGCCACCACGTTGCCGGCGATGACCGAACCCGGCCGCAATTCCAGACGGTTGCCATCACCGAAAAGCGCAATGGCGTCGGACCGCGTCGCGCTTCTGCTGTCGACGCCGCCGACGATCGTCCCGGAATTGACGATGGAGATGTTGCCGGTCGCCGCGCCCACCACGGCCACGCCGCCCACGCCGATCACATTGTCTCCGAACGGGGTCGCGCCGCCCGCGCCGCCTTCGATCGTGCCCGAATTGGTCAGGCCTGCCGCCTGACCATCCCGGAACAGCACGCCCGCGCCGCCGTCACCTGCCCTGAAGAAGGTGCCTGCCGACCTCGTGGCTCCGCCCCGACCGCCGGAGATGGTGCCCGTCGCGGAATTCTCCACGCTCCCACCCCAGGCGACCAGGGCCGCGCCGCCGCGGCCGCCTCCAGTATTGCCATAGCCTCCGGCGCCGCCTTCAATCGCGGCCTCGTTGCCGATCGCTCCGAGATTGCTGAGAACGCCGGCGCCGCCGCCGCCTCCCGTGTTGACCGACAAGCCCGTGCCGCCGCCATTGCCGCCCCGGATATCGCCCGCCTGATTGGACAAGGCGCCGCCGGCGTGGAGAAACAGCCCGGCACCACCGAAGCCGCCGACCGAACCCTGGTTGCCGCCGTTCCCGCCGGCAAGGACGGAACCGCCGGTGACCGTCACCACCCCCGCATCGAGCAGCACCAGACCCGCGCCCCCGCCGCCGCCGGAGCCGGAGATGCCCCCGCCGGCGAGGCCGCTGCCGCCGCTGCCTCCGGTCGCATCATAGCCATTGGTGGTCAAATCGACGGCCGTTCCGGTCAGCACCAGCGCGCCGCTACCGCCGCCACCGCCACCGCCACCGCCAAGGCCCCCAGTGCCGTCGCCGCCCGAGGCGCCGAGATAGTCCGCGGCCAGCGAAAAGGCGCCGCCCGTCGGGTCGAACCTGCCACCGGAGCCGCCCGTGCCTCCGTTGCCGCCAAGCTCGATGCTGCTTCCGCCACCACCGCCTCCGCCGCCGCCACCGCCGGCCGAGATATCGTTCGGGGTTCCCGCCTGCCCGCCCGCGCCGCCCCGTACGACGTTGCTCCCCGCAGCGCCGTCCTGGGCTAATCCACCCGGCGTGGTGGCTCCGGAACCGCCTGTCCCGCCACGGCCAGCGCCGCCGCCCATGCCACTTCCCCCGTTGCCGCCGCCGCCGCCAGCAATACCGCCCGCGGCGCCACCACCGCCCTGGGTGATCTGCTGTGCCTGCGCGGTCGGGGCCGCGACAGTGCCAAGCGCGAGCGCCAGCGCCGCGACCGAGCCCGAGCTACGCGCAGCCCGCGCGTACTTCTGCTTCCGGTATTTGATCTCAGCACGCATAACGGACCTCCCCCCTTGCCGGCGTGCTGCGCGCGACGTTCGACTTTGACCTTCGAACGCCGCGGCGACGGGCCATGAAGTCGCCGGCCCCGTTGCGGACGTCGCCGACCCCTTCGGTCGTACGCCTCGGGCGGCCCGATAGGCCGGGGGCCGGTTGGGCGGCTATGCGATTCCGGCATGGACGCGCCGGCTGTTGCATTTGAATTGGTCGTCAGCCTCCACGCCGCAGCGTCTCGGACGGACGCTCACCGAAACGAAGGCGATAGGCGCCGGCAAAGCGGCCGAGTTCCCAGAATCCATACCGCATCGCCACTGAAGTCACTTGCGTCGTCGTGGGATCCGAAGACAGCAATGTCAGACGCACGAGATCCAGCCGGCGCCCACGCGCGTAGCTGACGGCGCTCTGCCCCAGGAATTGCTGGCAGGCGAGGTTCAGCGTCCGTTCGGCCACGCCCAGGGCGGCGCAGATCGCCGCCAGCGAAAGCATGTCCTCCGGTCGCTCGTGCAACAGCTGCTCGAATCGCGCGACGATCTGCCGGTGCCGCTCGGGCGCCCCCCGGTGGTGCCGCAACTCGCCTTGCGACAGGCCCAGCAGCAGCGCCTCCAGGATCGTGCCCGCCAGGGCGCGGGCCGGCTCTTCCGCCTCGATGATCCAAGGCACGTCCCTCGCGATCCGCGCCGCGTCGTTCATCAGCGCGATCAGGCGCGTCATGGCGTCTGCCGGAACCAGAAACATCCGATCGTTTTGGGACGGGTCTGCCAGGTCGAAGCCGGCAAGGGCCGGAGCATGCGTGGCGAGCACTTCCCCAGGCACCAGAAGGATCCCGAACGCCCACGCCATTCCCGACGGCGATGTCGCGACGGTTTCGGCATAAGGTCGGAAGTGGATGATGCGGTTCCCGCCCAACGTGCGGCCGGAAACTCGTCGTACGAGGCCCGGCTCGGTTGCAAACATGAAGGTGTGGGTATCGCTCAGCTCGGCGCGCTGCGGTGCGCCTTGCGCAAATCGCCCGACGCCCAGGCTCACCTCGCCCAGCATCGCCCGTGCGAGCACGGCGTGAAAATCCGCAGCCCCGCCCCTGACTGACCGAGGTCCCGGTGCGCCCGGGTCCAAACCGCCAATGGCGCGCGCCATGGCCTCGGGATCGGAAAAGACGCCGAAGAAGGATCGTTCGATTCCGTTCTTCAATTGTGACGGCGACGACACGACGGCCAGCCCTCCAGATTGCTCCCGCAGTGCGCGCCCTATCACGAAGACCGGCACTCGGGAGCCGCCATTCGGCGCGCCGCGCCCCTCTGCGGCGGCATCATGCCCGCAGCCGCCTTGTGCGAATGCAGACGGCCGCATTGTCCTATTTCAAGCGGCCGACATCGTCCGGCTCCGCACGAGCCCGCACTCGAGGGATGGGACTAGCGACCGGAGAGGCGGCGGCACATCAGGCGGGTGGCCTCGTCCGCCGGATGCATCGATTCGATGCGTAGCTCATCCGCAACGACGTCCGAGGCCCCGACAAAGGTCGTGAGGGTCGAAAAGAAGCGCAACTCGCCTTCCGGACCGCGGAAGGCCGTAGTCACCACGGGAAGCGGCGATATGCCGGGCTGACGGCGCTTCCAATTGTCGGGGACGCCGGGAAAAGCCGTCAGCTGAGCAAGCAAGCTTCGCGCCCGGGCATCCGTAGGGGAGCGGCGGATCTCGTGGTGAAGGTGACGCAAGAGCTCGCCGGCAGCTTCCTCCCAATTGGCGATCACCGGACGCATGTCGTCCGGGTCGAAGATCTGGTGCAGGATATTGCCATTCTTCGGTCCGCCGGGACGCAAGGCATCAAGCAAGCGGATCATGCCGGCATTGGCCTGGACCAGATCCCAATATCGATTGAACGCGAAGGCCGGATAAGGCTCGTGCTGCTCCAATATGGCCGAGATGGCGACGCGGACCAGTTCCATCTGCGGCGCATCGAGCGGCGATGCAGAGAAGATCGGCGCGTAGCCGGCCGCCACGAGCAGCTCGTTCCGCTCCCTGAGCGGCAAATCGAGCGCATCGGCGAGTGCGACGACCAGCTCGCGGCCAGGCTGCGAGCGCCCGGTTTCGACGTAGCTCAGGTGGCGCAGCGACGTGTCGGCCTCGAGGGCAAGCTCCATCTGGCTCATGCCCCGGCTCGCACGCCACTCGCGCAGGAGGGCACCGAACGGAGTCCACCTGCTCGGGCGCTTCTTCTCCGATCTCGTGTCGATCTGCATCATCGCTGTCGCTCATCCGTCCCGTCCCCGCCTCGATCTTCTTAGCCTGCCGGGGGACGTCTCGATATGACCCGCGGGGTCATAGCCGCACGCCCTTCCGGGCCCGATCCTGAGGCGCTGAAGGAGATGACGATGATCAGACGTACATTTCTTACATCGGCGGCATTCGGGCTGGCTGCGGTCGGGCTGCCGGGACGAGCGACGGCATCGGTGCCGCAGCCGCCGCGGACGGCCCCGGTCGACGAAGCGCTCGATGCGTGCCGGTTCCATCTCGCGCGCCGCACGATCGATATGCGCTTCGGCGCCGTCAGCTATATCGACCGGGGCACCGGACCGGCGGCACTCTTCATCCACGGCTTCCCCTTGAACGGATTCCAGTGGCGAGGCGCGATCGACCGCCTGTCCGACGTCCGTCGCTGCATCGTCCCGGACCTGCTGGGCATGGGGTTCACCGATCCTGCGCCCGACCAGTCTCTCAGTCCGGAAGCGCAGGTCGAGATGCTGCTGGAACTGATGGACCGCCTCGGCGTCGAAAGCGCGGACGTCGTCGGCAACGACAGCGGCGGCGCCGTTGCTCAGTTGCTGGCGGCGCGGGCGCCGGCGCGCGTCCGCAGCCTCCTGCTGACCAACTGCGACTCCGAGATCGACAATCCTCCACCGGCTCTGATGACCGTCATCGAGCTTGCACGGACCGGCCGTTATCCGGATGCATGGCTGGTGCCCTGGTTCCACGACAGGGACCTGGCCCGGCGCGCGGAGCTCAGCGACGGATACAGCCGCGCGGGCTATCCGAGCGATGCCGCACTGGAGGTGTATCTCGGCCCGCTGATCGCAACACCGCGGCGCAAGGCGCTCACCAACGCCTTCACCCTCGCGCTCGAGCCCAATGTCCTGCGCGCCGAGCACGACCGGCTGAAACGATATCCGGGACCCGTTCGGATCCTCTGGGGCGGCGCCGACGGCCTGTTCTCGCGCCAGAGCCCCGGCGTCCTCGACCGGCTCTTCCCGAACTCGAAAGGCGTGCGGGTCGTGGAGGGCGCGCGCTTCTTCTTCCCGGAAGAATATCCCGACCTGCTCGCCGCCGAAGCTCGACGGCTCTGGCGCATCTGAGGACATGTCGACCGACCTCGAACGCTATCGCGCTCCGGTGCCCAGAAGGAGATCGTCTGCAACATTGAGTTGGGCAAGTCGTTCTCCCCGCATGCGCATCCGCTATCTGTCATGTGGAACGGATTGTCCTTTCGGGGGTCCGGTCTTCGACGGCTTCAGCAAGAGCGTCTTCGGAATCATACCCTGTGCCGCCCAGCTCATCGAGACGAACGAGGGCCTGGTGCTTGTGGACACCGGCTATGGATTGGAGGACGTGCGCCATCCGCATCCGCGGCTGAGCAGGTTCTTCCACACATTGCTGAACATCCGATTCCGGATCGAGGACACGGCTCGGCATCAGGTCGAAGCCATGGGCTATTCCCCTCGCGATGTTCGACACATCGTCCTCACCCATCTGGACTTCGACCATGCCGGCGGGATCGAGGACTTTCCCGAGGCCCGGGTGCATGTGATGGAGGCCGAGCGGCGGGCGGCCGAGAAGAAGCGCCGCGGCTTCATCGCTAGACGCCGCTATCGCCCGGCACAGTGGGATGACGTCCGCGATTGGCGGACCTATGCAGGCGGCGGAGACCGCTGGTTCGGCCTCGACAGCGTGCGCTCGCTTGACGGTCTCCCGCCCGAGATCCTGATGATCCCCTTGCCGGGACACACCGAAGGCCATGCTGGGGTGGCGGTTCAGTCGGCGCAGGGCTGGGTCCTCAATGCGGGCGATGCCTATTTCTACCGCCGTGAGCTCGACGCCGATCGGCGGCGGTGCACACCGGGACTGCGACTTTACCAGACGATGATGGACACGCATCGCCGACGCCGTTTCGATAATCAGCGGCGGCTGCGGGAGCTGAAGCACGATAAGGGGTCAGCGGTGACGATCTTCTGCTCGCATGACCAGAAGGAGCTGGAGGCCATGCAGGCGCGCTGAAGCCGCCGCCCCCTTGCCCCGGCGACACCGATGATCGGCTCGCGACGCGCCGGCCGCCGCTTTGAACCGAGATGAAAGGCATCATTATGGATGATCGTCCCGACCCACCCCTTCCCGAACAGAAGGCCACGCGCTTCCCGAAGATCGCCATAGGCGCGGTCATCATTATCGGGCTGGTCCTGCTGGTGCTCGCCTTCCTCTATCCTTGGCCCGCGCGCACATAGGCGCGGACGAATCCACGGACGACGGCTATAACCTTGTTCTGTCTTTGCAGGGGTGGAGCCACTCACGGATAAGCGTCGGCCGCCCGTCTCCGGTCAAGGGCGGCGCCTGCGCCTGATATGGTCACCCGCGGGACGTATTCGCCGCGCAGCGACGCAGCTATCCGGCGTCCGGAGGCCGCCCTTATCGCCAGTCAAGAAATGCGCCCCGCCCCATCCTCAAAGTTGGGAAATCACGCGCGAACGTCTGCCCCTCGATGGATCCACCCGAAGTAACCCGCCACTACGGCCAAGACCACGTGCAGCCAGACATCATGGCCGAAGAGCGGCGCTAGGCCGAACAGGGTGTTCAGGCCGGGAACGAGCCCCATGACGGTAAGGACGGCATAGCTGACCGTCACCGCCTTCCCATAGAAGCGCGAAGCGTGGACGCTTCGATAGGCGATGACGCCCCAAATTCCGAACGCGATATGCACCAGATTGTGAAGGACGTTCACCGGAAAGAGTCCGAGCAACCGGCCGTACATTGCGTCCACGGCTAGATCCGGATGATCCGGATGAGGCGCGTGCAGGAGGCCGGGCACGAATCCCGCCGCGCCCACAGCAAGAAATACTATTCCGAATATGAGGGCGAATGTTCTCACGCTCATCTCTTTTCCTCCCGTTCGATTCTTCTGGTGAACCTTGCGCGACGGAAATCGATCCCCGAATTGTGATTAACCGAGGTAATTGTCAGCATCATTTCTGCTGCTTTACACGGAGTCCTTTGCATGCGCAGGGAGACGAGTCTTCGTGAGCAGGAAAGATGAGGCCGAATATCATTCCGAACGCGCCATGGAGGAGCTCGATCGAGGCCTCACGGCTTCGGGGATGTCCGCGGCGCGATCGCATCTGAAGCTCTCTTCTCTGCACCTGGAGCGCGCGCGCGAACTCTCGGGGACTTCGACGAGTCGAAAACCGCCCTTCACGCTATAGCCATGCCGCCGGAGGCTCGCCCGAAGGTGGGCCTCACGGATCGGATTTCACCGTAGCGGCCAAACCGCCAGGATGAGCGGCACTCCAGTCAGCACCACCAGCAGCGACAGCGGCGCACCGAGCCGGGCGTAATCGGAGAAGCGATAACCCCCGGGGCCCATCACGAGCGTATTGCATTGATGGCCGATCGGCGTGAGGAAGTCGCAGCCGGCGCCGACGGCAACCGCCATCAGGAACGGCTCGGGACGATAACCCAGCTGCGTCGCGAACACCGATGCGACCGGCGCCATCACCAGCACGGTGGCCGCATTGTTGAGGAAAGGGGTCACTCCCATAGCGACCACCATGATCAGCCCGACGGCCGCCCAGGCGGGCAAGGTCGCTGCAGTGGTCGACAGCCAGGCGGCAAGGACGTCGGTTCCGCCAGTGGTGCGGATGGAGTCGCTCACCGGAATCAAGGCGGCGATCATGATCAGGATCGGCCAATCGATCTGCCGATAGACGTCGCGGGCCGGAAGGCCGCCGGTCAGAACGACCAGTGCGGCGGCGGCGAAGAAGGCCATGGCGACAGTGAGGACACCGGCGGCAGTGAGCGCCATCGCCGCCCCCAGAATGATGAGCGGCAGCCATCCGCGCCCATGCTCCCCGAGCCGCACGCTGCGCTCGGCGAGCGGCATACAGCCGAGGTCCCGCAGCCGCTCCGGTAGCTGCTGCAGCGGTCCCTGCAGGACGATGACGTCGCCAGGCGCAAGGACGATATCGCGGAGCCGTTCGGTGATCCGCTCGCCCTGACGCGAGACGGCGATGAGATTGACTCCGTAGCGGGCGTGCAGAGCCATCCGCCCCGCGGCCTCCCCGACCAACATCGAGTTGAGGCCGACTACGGCCTCGATGACGCCGGTCTCGCCGGTGCCGCTGCTCGCTTCGCGATCCTCTCCCTCGAGCTTGAGGCCGCCGGCGGCGATCACCCGCTCGAGGGCCTCGGGATCCCCGCGCAGGGCCAGGACGTCGCCGGCGGCGATCACCGCGTCGGGAAGAGGCATGGTCGAGCTGCGGTCGCCGCGGTGCAGTCGGGTAACCTCGACCTTGTCACCGACATTGGCGAGGAATTCGGCGAGCGTCTGCCCTTCCGCCGGCGAATTGGCCGGCACCTCCGCCTCGGTCGCGTAATCGGTGATGTCGACGGCCTCCCCGAGGGTCGGCGCGGCTCGTCGCCCGGCCGGAAGCAGCCGGTAGCCGAAGCGCAGGAAGAGGAGGCCGACCACCGAAAGTCCGAGACCGACCGGCGCGAAATCGAACATGCGGAACGGCTCGCCGGTCATGTCCGCGCGGACTCGCGACACGATGATGTTCGGGGAGGTGCCGATCAGGGTGATCAGTCCGCCAAGCAGCGAGCCGAACGCCATCGGCATGAGCAAGCAGGATGGCGACGTGCCCGAACGCTTCGCCATCTGGAAAGCGGACGGCATCAGCATGGCGAGTGCGCCGATATTCTTCACGAAGGCTGAAAGGTAGGTGGTCGCACCGACCAGTATGAGCAGCTGCGAGCCGACCTGATCGAAACGCCGGGTAACGCGCCCGATCAGCGCCTCGACGACACCGCTGCGCGCTACCGCGGCGCTGATCACGAGAGCCGATCCGATGATGATGACGATGTCGTCGGAAAAGCCGGCAAATGCCTCGTCCGCGGGCACCAGACCCAGACCCACCATCGCGAGCAGGGCGAGCACGGCGACAAGATCGTAGCGGATACGCCCCCAGATGAAGAACAACATCATCAGGCCGAGCACGGCGAAGGCGAGAATCTGTTGCGTTGTCATGGTGATACCGGCTGGAGGAGCGGGCACAACGCCGGTACGATCGGTTCGATCCATCGCTGCGCCGAGGATTGTCGAACAGCGAGATGAATGCCTCGATCCCCTCGCCTCGGCCAGCGATGCGACCGGCGTGCCGAGCTGCATGTCGATAGCACGTCCGGCGCCGCCGGCTGGTCGATCATCAACGCGCTCGTGCTCCGCGTCGAGACGAGGATCAGGGGCGAGCTATCGCCGCGAATGCGGATTGGTCGATACGATCCACCCGATCATGTGACCCACGCGAATCCGACCTGCTCCCGGCACGCCCATCGCTCATGACCGGGCACTAAGGACATCCGTGATCGCGCGCCGTAGATCGGCGAGCGCAAACGGCTTGGCGAGGACCCGCCGATCCTGGAGATCTTCCGGTAGGCCGCCGCGACCATAGCCGGTGCTGAAAATGAAGGGGATGTCGCGTTTCATCAGCGTTCGGGCAAGGTCGAAGGACGGTTCGCCGGCGACGTTCACGTCGAGCACGGCGAAGTCCAGTTGCCCGGCCTCCACCGCCTCACGAGCCCGCGAGAGGCGCGCGGCGGAAGCCGCCACATGGCATCCCAGTTCCTCCAGCATGTCCTCGAGCAAGAGCGCCACACCACCTTCATCCTCGACGAGGAGCACCCGTACGCCCGCAAATTCAGCCACGCGTGCTGACCCGCGCAAGCGGTACGCTCATGCGGCAATGCACCCCCGAACTTTCGAATCGCAGGTCCAGCTGGCCGTCGAGATCCTGTTCGACGCAACGCCGGATGAGCCGCGTCCCGAAGCCCTTGCGTGTGGGCGCGCTCACCGGGGGGCCGCCCTGCTCCGTCCAGTCGAGTCGAAGGATGCGCTTCGGGCCGGCGGAAAGTTCCCAGCTTACCGAGAGCATACCCGAGCCGGTGCTGAGGGCGCCGTATTTGGCGGCGTTGGTCGCCATCTCGTTCAGCACCATCGTGAGCGACAAGGCGGCGCGTGGATCGAGATCGATCGCGGGCCCGTCGATCCGTAGCCGGTCTTCATCGCCGCTATACGGCGCGACGATGTTGTTCAGGAGGCTCTCCAGCGGCGCACTCACCCAGCTGCGTTCGGTCAGCAGGTCGTGTGCCCTTGCAAGTGCAACGACGCGCGCTTCGAAGGTCGCTGCGAAATCCTCGAGACCATCTGCGTGCTTGATGGTCTGGAGTGCCAGCGATTGCACGGTCGCAAGCGTGTTCTTCACTCGGTGGTTCAGTTCGTCGATCAGCACCTTCTGCCGCGCCTCGGCTTCCTTGCGCTCGGTGATGTCGACCAGCATGTTGATCGCGCCCACGAGCCGCCCTTCGGCATCGCGAAGCGGCGTCGGGTAGGGAATGAAGGGAACGCGGCTACCGTCCGGCCGCTCGGCGACCGCCTCGCCGCCGCGGACGGCGCGATTCTCTCGCAAGGCCACCGCCATCGGGCATTGATCGTGCGGCAACGGCTTGCCGTCCGGATGGTAGAGCTTCCACGTGACGCACCATTCGTCGCTGCCCAGGACCGGCTCCCGCCCCGCCATCTCCACCGCCGCCTGATTGTAGAAGGTGATTCGTCCTTCGGCGTCGGTCGTGTAGACGGCGGCAGGGAGTGCCTCCAGCAGCTCCCGCAGTCGGCGCTCATTGGCCCGAATTTCGTCTTGCATCCGCTTCCGATCGGTCACGTCCTGCATGACCCGCACGCCGTACCGGAAGCGCCCGTCGGCGTCCCGAACTGACGAGCTGGAAACCTCGAGATGAACCACGCTGCCGTCGGGGCGGAGCGCGCGCTTCTCGGTCGAATAGCTCGCAATCTCGCCGCGAACCTGTCGAGCATATTGCTCGGCCTCCGTATCGCGGTCGTCCGAGTGCGTGACCTTGATCAGGTCGCAGGCGAGCGCCTCCTCGCGCGAACGGCCCAGTATCGAACAGAATGCATCGTTGACGCGGACGTATCGACCCGCCTCGTCGACCTCAGCTATTCCGACGGTTGCGGCTTCATAGGTGGCCGCCAGGCGCTCGTCGCTTTCACGGCGAGCCTCCTCCGCTTCGCGGAGCCCGGTTACATCCATCGTGAAGCAGCGCGTGTTCACGAACTCGCCATGATCGAATCGGCTGTTCGACGTGATCAGCACGTGGCGAATCGTACCGTCCTTGGCACGCAATCGGGCCGGATAGCGGTCCAACCCGTCGCCGCAGGCGAGGCGGCGGAGAATGTCGTCAATCACCGGCCGATCGGCGTGGAAGGCAGCGATGGGCTGGCCGATATACTCTTCGGCGGAATATCCCAGCAGGTCCAGCTCCGCACGGTTCGCCCGCAGAATTATGCCGTCACCACTGACGATATGAAGCCCGACCGCACTATTCTCGAAGAAGTCCTCAAGATCGTTGCTCTTGCGGAGCATTTCTTCCTCGATCGTCTTATGGGCGCTGATGTCCTGAAAGCAGTTGATCGCGCCCTCGATCCTCCCCTCCTGGTCGCGAAGGGCGCGTATATTCACAAGGGCCGTGATACGGGTGCCGTCCGGTCGTTCGATGACCACCTCCGCATTGCGCGTCTCCCTCCCCTCGTGCACCGCGTCCGCCATCGGGCACCCCTCATGCGGAAGAGGAGTCCCATCGAGCAGGAAGAGCTTGTGCGATCCGCAGAAACGCTCCCTCGTCGCGCTCAGCCGCGGGTCCCGTCCCCACAGAGCGACGGCCTCCGCGTTGCAGCGAACGAGCCAGCCTTCGGCGTCGCAGATGTAAACGGCGCCGGGAATCGCCTCCAGGACACCCGGTGCGGCGGAGACGAGAGCCTCGTACTCGCTCAGGCCGTGAAGCGTCGAGGAGAACGAATGTACCGAAGACATGCAAAAGCTCCTACGTTGGCCCGCCCGGCGGCCGAATAAGGCGCTGTTACCACGAAATAATTCGCGCGTCCGCTCATTTCGGGATCGCAAACATGGGGTGAGAGTTGCCGTCGGCTCGACAAATGGATGGGACGCTCGGCCAGCGGATACATGGCCCTCGCGGATTTATCGCATACCGTATACTTTTTCTTGACGGGTCACGCGCCGGCATGCCAGCCTCGTGACGACCGAAGAAGGCCCGCAACGTTCATCACCGAGAGCCTCGGCACGAAATCGTGAGGCGGCGGAAGAACCGTCACACGGCGGTCGGAGGGACGTCGGCCGGAGCGCGTGGCGTCGGAACTGGGGGATTGTACATGAAAAGATTCGGATATGCGGCAGCGATGGTGATCCTGCTGTCGCTTCAGGCCCCGGCTTTGTCGCAGGTCACGGCCGAACGATATCAGCAGTCGATCGACCTGCGCGATGACTGGATGTATCTTACCGAGAACGTTGCCGACACGCCCCGCTGGATCGAGAACACCAGCCGCTTCGTCTACCGCAAGACCGTTCCCGGCGGATTCAGCTTCGTGACGATGGACGCGCGCACGGGCGAAAAACGGCCGGCCTTCGACCAGGCGCGGCTGGCCCAAGGACTCGGCGCGGCCATGAGCACCCGGTACGAGCCGCTGCGCCTGCCCTTCAACGCCGTCGACCTCGTCGACGGCGAAAGCGCGATCCGTTTCCGCATTCCCCTGTCCGACCTCGCCTTCCAGTGCAGCCTTTCGGACTATGCGTGCGAGCCCTACAGCTACGACAAAGGGCAGCCGCGCGGCTTCGGTGTCGTCCGCGACCTCACCGTGCCGGCGGACAACAGCCCGAAGCCGTCGCCCGACGGCCGCTGGGAAGCCCTCGTCAGCAATCACAACATCATCGTCCGACCGGCCGGTGGGGGGCCCGTCACCGTGCTCAGCACGGACGGCTCGGAAGGCGACTTCTACGATCCCGAGTCGATCACCTGGTCACCTGATTCGACCAAGCTCGCCGCCTATCGCGTCCGACCGGGTTTTCGGCGCGAGATCACCCGGGTCGCCTCCTCGCCGCCGGACCAGGTGCAGCCGAGGGTGATCGTGCAGCTTTATCCGAAGCCCGGCGACCCCGTCGACATCGACCGCCCCGTCCTCTTTCACATTGAGAGCCGGCGGCAATTCAGGATCGACCATGACCTTTTTCCCAACCCCTACAGGATGACGGAAATCGAATGGCGGGCGGACAGCCGGTCGATCCGCTTCGAATATGACGAGCGAGGCCACCAGGTCTGGCGCCTCATCGAGGTCGACGCCGAAACCGGCATCCCGCGCGCCGTCGTTTCGGAGGAGCCCGAGACCTTCGTGAACACCCATTCGCAAGGCCGTCGCTACAGCCACGACGTGGCGGGGCTCGGCCGCGAAGTGATCTGGATGTCGGAGCGCGACGGCTGGAACCATCTCTATCTGATCGACGGCCGCACCGGACGGGTTCGCAACCAGATCACGCGAGGCCCATGGGTCGTTCGCGAGGTGGTGAAGGTCGACGCCGACAAGCGCCAGATCTGGTTCGCCGCCAACGGCATGCGCCCGAACGAGGACCCCTATCTGCAGCACTATTACCGGATCGATTTCGACGGACGCAACCTGACGCCGCTCACCACGGCGGAAGCGTATCACGACGTCGTCTTTTCCACCGACATGGAATTCTACGTCGACAATTATTCCCGGACCGACATGCCCAACGTCCTCGAGCTGCGCCGGACCAGCGACGGCTCGCTGGTGAGCGAAGTCGAGCGCGGAGATATTTCACGCCTGGTCGCGGCCGGTTTCCGGCCGCCGGAGACCTTTGTCGCCAAGGGACGCGACGGCGAGACCGACATCTGGGGCGTAATCGTCCGGCCGCGCGATTTCGATCCGACCCGGCAATATCCGGTGATCGAGAATATCTATGCGGGTCCGCACAGCTCGTTCGTGCCCAAGACCTTCTGGCCGTTCGGCTACCATTCGAGCGGCGACAAGGTCGTCGGCATGCAGGCGCTGGCCGACCTCGGGTTCATCGTCGTCCAGATCGACGGAATGGGTACGCTCAACCGTTCCAAAGCCTTCCATGACGTCGCCTGGCGGAACCTCGCCGACAACGGCTTCCCGGACCGCATCGCGTGGCACCGGACGGCGGCAGAACGCTTTCCCGGGTACGACATCAGCCGCGTCGGCATCTACGGCGGCTCGGCCGGCGGGCAGAACGCGCTGAACGGCCTGCTCTTCCACCCCGAATTCTACAAGGTCGGCGTCGCTTATGCCGGTTGCTTCGACAACCGCATGGACAAGATCGGCTGGAACGAGGCGTGGCTGGGTTGGCCGATCGACGAGGCCTATTCGCACTCGTCCGGGGTCGACAATGCCTGGCGTCTTCAGGGTCAGCTGCTGATGGTCGTCGGCGAACTCGACATGAACGTCGACCCGGCATCGACGATGCAAGTCGCCGACGCGCTCATCAAAGCGCGCAAGGACTTCGACCTGCTGGTCGTGCCGGGCGACGGCCATGGCGCGCTGCGCTCCACCGGCGCCATCGACTACGGATTGCGGCGCCAGTTCGACTTCTTCGTGCGCCACCTCGCGGGAGAATCCACGCCCAATTGGAACGCGGTTCCCGCCAGCCCGCCGCCAGCCGAATAGAAGCCGTGGACCGGCCGCGGCTCCATACCGGCGACGAGCCTTAGCCTAGCGGCTCGCCTGAACCCTTGATGCCTATCACAGAGCGGCGCGACGCTACCGCTCCACGGGCGCGCCGTCAGACACGTGCCGGCTCTTCCAAGTCGGCATTGCCGGCATAGGCGGCCGACAATTGGCGGTAATATTTGGAGTTGAAGGCCACGAGAGTCACCAGCACGCCGATCGCGCCGGTGATCGTGAAGACGAGCGCCATGCCGCGGTCCGGTCCGCGGCCGAACCAGTCGCCGATCGCGTCCGCGCCCGCACCGTCAGTCATGAAGGGGATGAAGACGAACTGGGTCACAGGTGCGATCATGAAGGCCGTCAATGGGGAGGCCGCCTGCTCGACCGACTGGGCGAAGCCGAAGACGCGGCCTTGACGCTCATAGGGCACGACCTTCTGCAACGTCGTCTGCTCCGCGGCCTCGGCATAGGGGCCGAGAAACAGCCAGATGAAGCATCCCGCCGCCAGCAGGACGACCGAAGGCTGGATGGTGAAGACGCCGGCGACCGACCAGACGATCAGGTTGACCGTAAGCAGGGTGCGAAGCGGATTCTTTCCCAGTCCGGTCCTCGCGATGACCAGGCCGCTCAGGATGAAGGCGCATGACGTGAACGCCCACAGAAGGCCCCATTGCTGCACCTCCATGAGCGAGAGGCCGTAGGCGTCCATCAGCGCCATGAAGACGCCGCCCAGGAAGTTGTTGAGCGTGGCGAAGAAGATGAGCGCGAATAGGCCAGGCACGGCCGAAATCACGCGGACCGTTCCGGCAATGTCGACGCGTCGGGGCTCGCGCGGCACGCCAGGCTCGGCCTGAGGCCGCGGCTCGTCGAGATGCACGAACAGAAGGTGCAGGAAGGCGACCAGGGTGAATGCCAGCGCGAAAGCGAGCGTCGCCACCATGCCGCCCCAGGCAACCAGGAAGCCGCTGACCGCCGACGTCGTGAGGAAGCCGATTCCCGTTACCATCCCGACCAGACCGTTGGCCTTGTCGCGGCGATCCTCGGGAACGAGGAGCGTGACAAGCGTCGGCAAGGCGATGTTGCGCACGTTACCGGCAATGACGCCGAGCATGACGAGCAGGACGAACAGCCAGAGCGGCGCGCCCGCGACTTCGGCGAGAGTTCCCTCGGGTGCGAGGAAATAGGCCGCCAACGAAGCCGCGAAGAGCAGGAAGGACGCCGCGCTCGAGCAGAGCATAACGACCTTCTTGCGGTGATGGTCCACCAGGCTCCCGAACCAGATTGCGAGCCCCGCCGTCAGGACGAGGTAGAAGCCCGCGATCATGCCCGTGGCAAATACCGACCGCGTCTCCAGGAAGATCCAGAAGGTCAGCGCGAACCAGACGGTAAAGTTGGTGATGTTGGCGACGAGATTGTTGCCGAGAAGGTGGTGGAAGGGGTTCATTGGGTCGCGCCTCGAAGGGCAGCCTGAATGGCGGCGTTCGGCGTGGCTGACAACTAGGCAACCGGAAATTGGCCATTCCGTTCGCCGGCTCCTCGGTAATAACCCCGATGTCCGGGCATCACGGGCGAGGCTAGGTCAGAGGCTCACCGGCTCTCCCCTGGCAGAGTAAGCGGTATGACGGACCGTTCCGCGCCGAAGCTCTCGCTCTTCACGCTCTCGGCGCTGGTCATCGGATCGATGATCGGCGCCGGGATCTTCTCGCTCCCGAGCACCTTTGCCGGCGCGACCGGTCCGTTCGGTGCGATCATCGCCTGGACCATCGCCGCCTGCGGAATGTTCACGCTGGCGCGCGTCTTCCAGATTCTCGCCGAACGAAAGCCCGATCTCGACGCCGGCGTCTATGCCTATGCCAAAGCCGGCTTCGGCCATTATGCCGGCTTCCTGTCCGCCTTCGGCTACTGGATCGGCTCCTGCATCGGCAACGTCTCCTACTGGGTGCTGATCAAGGCGACCCTCGGTACCTTCTTTCCGGTCTTCGGCGACGGCAATACGGTGACGGCGATCCTCGTCGCCTCGTTGGGCATCTGGCTGTTCCACTTCATGATCCTGCGCGGCGTCCAGCAGGCCACCTTCATCAACACGGTGGTCACGGTCGCCAAGATCGTCCCGATCATCATCTTCATCCTGATCCTGGTCTTCGCGTTCAGGACCGGTCTCTTCTCGGCCAATTTCTGGGGCGGCGAGGGCATATCCGGGGCCGGACTGTTCGAGCAGGTCCGGGCCACCATGCTGGTTACCGTGTTCGTGTTCCTCGGGATCGAAGGTGCAAGCGTCTACTCACGCTACGCGCGAACCCGCAAGGACGTGGGACGCGCGACCTTGATCGGGTTCGCCAGCGTGACCACCTTGATGGTGCTCGTCACCCTGCTCCCCTTCGCGGCGCTGCAGCGCGCCGAAGTCGCCAGCATGCGGCAGCCCTCGATGGGCGCCGTCCTGGAGGCCTTGGTCGGCCCATGGGGCGCGATGTTCGTCGCGGCAGGGCTCCTCGTGTCGGTGCTGGGGGCCTATCTCGCCTGGTCGCTGATCTGCGCCGAAGTGCTTTCCGCGGCCGCCAGGACGCGGGACGTGCCGGCCATGTTCGCGCGCGAGAATGCGAACAAGGTGCCCGCCGCCGCGCTGTGGCTCACCAACTTCGTCGTCCAGCTGTTCGTCATCAGCACCTACTGGTCCACCGACGCCTTCGCCCTGATGCTGAGCCTCACCAGCGCGATGTCGTTGATCCCTTTCATGCTCGTCGCGGCCTACGGCTTGCTCCTCGCCCGACGCGGGGAGACCTATGAGGCGCGCCCGGAGGAACGGCGGCGGGACCTTGCATTCGCCGTCGCGGCGACCGTCTACACGATTTTCCTGGTCTATGCCGGGGGCCTGAAGTTCGTTCTCCTGTCGGCCATTCTCTACGGCCCCGGTACCATCCTCTACGTGTGGGCGCGTCGCGAGCTGGGGGCACGCGTCTTCGCGCCCGCCGAGTGGTTCATCCTCGCCGCTGCTTTGATCGGATGCATCGCCGGAGCCTACGGCCTCGCGACGGGGACAATCGTGATCTGACCGGACTATTCGGCGTCGAAGGAGACGGGACATGTCAAACATGGCGTTCGGCGTACATTCGGAGGTCGGCCAGCTACGCAAGGTGATGGTGTGCGCGCCGGGACGGGCCCATATGAGGCTCACGCCGAGCAACTGCGATGCCCTGCTGTTCGACGACGTCCTGTGGGTCGAGGTCGCAAGACGCGACCATCTCGATTTCGTCGCGAAGATGAAGGACCGCGGCATCGACGTCGTCGAGATGCACGACCTGCTCGCCGAGACGGTCGCCATCCCGGAGGCGAGGGCGTGGATCCTCGACCATGAGGTCGTCCCGAACGAAGTGGGACTCGAGCTCCTCCAAGAGATCAGGTCCTATCTCGACGAGCTTCCGCCCCGCGAGCTGGCCGAGACGCTGATCGGCGGCCTTTCCACCGAGGAGTTCCCGGAAGAGTTGGGTGGCGAGGCGCTCAAGCTGGTGCGCGAGGCGGCCGGCGTCTCCGAATATCTGCTGCCGCCGCTTCCCAACACGCTCTACACCCGCGACACGACCTGCTGGATCTACGGCGGGGTCACGCTGAACCCGCTCTACTGGCCGGCGCGCCACGAGGAGACGATCCTCGCCGCGGCGATCTACCGTTTCCACCCGGACTTTGCCGGAAAGGTGAACATCTGGTGGGGCGATCCGATGGAAAGTCATGGCCTGGCGACGCTCGAGGGCGGTGACGTCATGCCGATCGGCAAGGGCAACGTCCTGATCGGCATGAGCGAGCGGACTTCGCGCCAGGCGATCGGACAGCTTGCGGCTACCTTGTTCGCGAAGGGGGCGGCCGAGCGGGTGATCGTCGCGGCGATGCCGAAGCTCCGGGCGGCCATGCACCTGGATACCGTCTTTACCTTCGCCGATCGCGATTGCGTCCTGCTCTATCCCGACATCGTCAATGGCATCACGGCCTTTTCCTATCGCCCCGGAAATCAAGCGGGCACGCTGGACTTCCGCAGGGACGAGGGCTCGTTCGTGGAGACGGTGGCTGCCAGCCTCGGGATCAGGAACATGCGCGTCGTCGAAACCGGCGGCAATGCCTATATGCGCGAGCGCACCCAATGGGACAGCGGCGCAAATCTCGTCTGCACGTCGCCTGGGACTGTCTTCGCCTATGACCGCAACACCTACACCAACACTCAGTTGCGCGAGGCCGGCATAGAGGTGATCACCATCGCCGGCGCCGAACTTGGCCGCGGCCGCGGCGGCGGCCATTGCATGACTTGTCCGATCATCCGAGACCCGCTGGACGGTTGACGCGGCTATAAGCGCAATGCGCGGCGTACGGGGGAAGATGCCGCCTTGTTCTTCAGCGCCGCCCAACCGTCGGTCATGCTCCGGAGCCGGCAGGCCGAAAGCCTCATCTCGGCCCCCTGCCCACTTCGTGGACCTGCTTGCATCCGTCGGTAACCTCGCGCGTGCAGGGCGGGTAATCGCCCGAACTGGGGCGCGGTGCGAAGACGGTCCGCGGGTCCGGGGCGGGGCTCGTGACGGTGCCGCGGTTCGCCCCCTGGGGAACCTCAGCCGGATTGGAAACGACCGGAATCCCTCGCGAATCCTTCGCCACGGGGCGATCAGGGGACGAGCTTTCCTGGTAAGCGAGAAATGATGCGACCAGAATGGCCGCTGTGGCGAAACTCGCGTTCATATCTTCCTCCTTCTCCTTCGGCGCTGCCCAGTTCGGGTGCCGGCGCCGGCGGCACCGCTCGACGATCAGAGATCGGGCGTTAGCCTCGGGCCCGATGTCGCGGCTCCCGGCGAGGGCGGGCGCGAAAGGCTGGCGAGTTGCCCGGCGGCCAACAGAACGGCCACCGCCACGACAATGGTCAGGAACGGCAGGACGTCGCGGCTGTACCCGAGAATGGCGACGACGAGCGAAATGACGGGTACCTTGGCGATCAGCACCGCGAAGAGCGCAGCCGTGCCCACGGCGGTGGCCCAAAGGGCGATGCCGCTGCCGCGGTGAACGACACAATAAGCGAGCTGGACGACCCCGCGGACCAGAAGCCACAATGTTATGATCGAATATGCCGGCATCCTTCCCAGAAGGAGAAGGGAAAATCGCCGCACCTCCGGGTCGCCCTGGCTCGCCAATGCCAGTCCTGTGAGAAGCGTAAGGCTTCCGGTGAGGGCCAGCGAAACTCCGCCGGTGGCGCGCTTCAGCACAAGGCCCGCGACTATCTCGGCGGCGCCGGCCAGCACCAGCGCCTGGCCGAGCCGAACCACGTCCGGCGTGCGCCCGAGCGAGGCGAGGATCAACCCATTGACGCCAAGGACGAACAGCAGAAGCGCGATCGCGGCGACCGCAAGCAGAAACGGGCTGCCGCGCGCGACCTCGCCCGGCCTCGCGGTCAGGGGAAGCCCGTTTCCCATCATCTGCCCTTCCAGGACGACGGCGATCGACAGGCGCTAGATATTGGGCTGCGCATTGGAGGACGGAACCTCGTGCTGGCGATTGGCCGGAGCGCTGCTCTCCCGAGGCGAGCGGCCCGATATGCCGATCGAGACGAAAGCTACTCCCTCGAAGAGCAGCGCGATGCCGAGGAATATTCCCGGGGCGAAGAAGCCAGCGAGCGGCATGCGCATGAGCAGCCACAAACCGCCGACGAGCGCCACCAGGCCAGAGGCGATCAGCCAGGTCCATCCGGCTCCTGGGCGCAGCTTGAAGCCGAGAACGATCTCGCCGACGCCGGCGGCGATCAGGAAAACGGCGATCACCATTGCGATCGCCAGCGCCCCGGCCAGGGGATTCAGCCAGAGAAGGACGCCGCATCCGGCGTAGAGGAGCCCGAGAAGCAGACTCAGGAAGAAGCCGCGCCACGCCTTCGCCCCGAATGCGTGGACGATCTGGGCCAGGCCGGCCACGCCCGCCGCACCGCCCAGCACAAGAGCCAGTGCGAGGGTGGACGCGAAGGGCACGAGCAGGGCGAAAAGGCCGCACAGGACCAGGATCACGCCGGGGATGACGAACCAGATTCCCTTTGCCCCGCCGGGCTGCACCGTCTGAAGTTCGTTCGAGTTGGTGGCGTCCATGTCGGCTCTCCAAATTCCGGTGTCTCAGCGGAGGGAAAACGCGGTCGTGGCTATCGTCTCCGGATTTCACGACAGCGAAGCGGCATTCCGAATCCGCGGGTCCAGCTCATCTCGCGCCCGCTGCCGCGGATCGAATTCTGGTTCGATGCGAACCAGAAGCCCGTGCGGGTGCGACGCCGGTCCATCACGACAGGCGGGTCGGTCGAGATGATCCGAGCGGTGTTCGGCTGAAACACGACTGTGACCCGTTCGCCGCCCTGGCAGATGAATTCGGCCCGCCGCGTCTGCGGACCGCCGGACAGGCAGGCAGCAAGGATCAGCGTGGCCGCGCCGAGCGACATCAATTTCGCGGCCGTCCCAGGCGCGCGGACACTCGCCAGGCGGTCAGGCATGGATTCCTCCCGTCGAATATGGGCTTGGGGCTGGTGCGATCGACAGGGCCGCAAAGTTTCGAGCGGACAGTGTCGACTTCGCACTCGGGTCGGGGGCGCCGGTGCGCGTGGCGGCGCCTTCGATCCGCAACATTCGGGAACCGCCGGTCACGCCTGGTCGCATATGACCTCCATGCGCGCCCGGACTGACGGAACTGTACCGTCCCAGGCCGACCCGCGCTCAGGGGCCCCTCCTGACTCTCTCAATAGGATGAGCGCAGGCGGCGATGGATCGGGAAAAGCCCTGAGATTCGGCCTAATTCAGACTAGCTGGCGGCGCGCCGTGTCCAGGCCAGCGCGTCGTGCTAAATAGTCGAATGACGACACCCTGTCGTCAGACCGAGACCACCCGGCTGCGCACGGTCCGCGCGGCATATTCGCGAAGCCCTTCGAAAAAGCGGGAGAGGCCGAATTCGAGCACCTCCGGTGCATGCGCGAAGCCGATTCGCACATGTCCCGCAGCACCGAAGAATTCGCCGGGCGCCACGATCACGCCGTAGCGATCGGCGAGCCAGCCGGAGAAATCGAGCGTGTCGGCGACGCCGGTCAGGCGCGGAAAGAAGATGCAACCGAAATCGGGCAGGCGGCCCGACACCAGGCCCGCTTCCTGCCACGCGCGGAAATGTCGCTCGATGATGGGCCGGGCGAGATCGAGGACGGCATCGGAATAAGCGTGGAAACGCTGCCCTTCCTCGAGCACCAGCGCCGCGACCGCATGGGAGAGCTTCGACACGCCGAACTCGAAATGGTCGCTGACCTGCCGGATCGGCCCGATATTCTCCGGCGCGGCGATGATCCAGCCACAGCGCAGGGTCGACAGGCCGAATATCTTGGTGAGGCTGCTTACGGCGATGACGTTCGGCGAGAGGTGCGCCGCCGATCCCGCCCGCGCGGCGCGGCTGGCATAATCGCCATAGACCTCGTCGACCACGACGCGCACGTTCCGTTCGGCGGCCATGCGGGCGACGCGAGCGATCACGTCCGGGCGCAGCAGCATTCCACTGGGATTGTGCAGGTCGGACAGGACTATCAGGCGGGTACGATCCGTGATGTTCGCCGCGATATCGAATTCGTCGACCGCGAAATCGTCGCCTCCGCGGTGAAAATGGTCGACCTCGGCGCCGAGCGACCGGCCGATATCCCCGAACAGATCGAAGCCGGGGGTCTCGACGAGGACCCGGTCGCCCGGCGTCAGAAAGGTGCGATAGATGAGCGACAGGCCGCTCGTGGCCCCCGTCGTCGTCAGGATCCTGTCGGCGGGCACGCCGTAGCGCTCGGACAGGGATTCCAGGACGAACGGATTGCCGTTGACGAAGACGCTCTGATACTTCTGCGTGATCGGGTCACGGAACCCCTCGGCGACGATCTCCCGGAGCAGCTCCACGGGCTCCTCGACCGAGCTGTCGAACAAGGGGATGACCTCCGTTCCGGCCGAGCGGGCGTGGCCGATCGCCCGCCGGACCCATTGAGCATAAGCTTCGCCGCCCATGCTCGTCGTCACGAAGGTCGATTTCGCGTCCACGCTTGCACTTCCCTTTACATGTTCGGACGGGATGGCGAATTCGGCCCCGCTGTCTCTCCCATGCGCCGAAGTTTATGAGTGGGCGGGCGAATTTGTTACCCTAACTTGGGCGGATGCAGTTGAGCCGCCGCATAATTCTCGCCCGCCTCGATCCGGATTTCGTCGGCCGCTATGCGCTCGGCACGCGATCGGCGGCCGGAAGCGTCGGGCGGCGAACCAGCCAGTAGAGATAGCCCACCAGCCCCCAAGCTCCCACCAGGACGTAGGGCCGCCAGTCTGCCCCCAGGCCGGCCAGGATCACGACGACGGCGGCGATCACGCCGGCAATGGAGGCCGTTTCCACCGAGCGCCGCGACCACCGCAGCGAAGCGCCGGCATGAAGCTCCGGATGTCGGCGCACCAGGCCGATCGCCGAAAGGCATGAGCATAGATATTTGAGCATGGTCGGGATGTTCACCGCGAGCAGAAGGAAGACGAGGTTCGACGGGAGCAGTAGTGCCGCCATCGTTCCCAGATAGGCCACGCCCAACGCGACGTGGGGCGTTCCGAAGCGGGCGTTCACCACGCCCATGGCGGGCGGAAGCACGAGCGACCGGCCCATCGCGAACAAATAGCGCGAGAAGATCAGCACGATCGCGTTCATCGTCTTGAGGATCGAGACGACCGCCGCGGTGACGATTACCGGTGTCGCCCAATTGCCCATGCCGACCCGAGCCGCTTCGAGCAAAGGCGCGTCGCTGCCGGCGAGCGCGCCCGGGCCGAGCAGGCCAAGCGCCACGATCGACACCGCGAAATAGACGGCAGCGGTAAGCAGCACGGCCAGCGTGATTCCGCGCGGGATCGTCCGGCGCGCGTCGCGCACCTCCTCGCCGATCTCGGTGGCGGATTCGATTCCCAGGAAGAGGGTGATCATCAGCGGTACTGCGGCGACGATCGCGGGCCACCCGGCGGCGAACGGATCGCCAGCCCTGGCGCCGGAAAAGTCACCCACACCGGTGCCGACGAACAGCGCCATCGCAGCCAACAGCACCAGCATCATCAGCGTCTGGACACGCGCGGCCACCGAGACGCCGAGGAGGTTGACCAGGAAGATCGCGCTGATCACGGCCGCCATGGCCGCCTTGTCCGGCACGGCCTCCATCCAGCCGATCCCGGCCATCTGGAGATAATTCACCAGCACCGTGGCGAGCACGATCACCGCCCCGATGCTTCCCAGGATGCGCAGCCACGCGACGAGGAAGCCGACCAGGGGATGAACGAAGCGGCTCGGCCATTCGAACGATGCCCCGGAACGTGGCAGCGCCGAGCTCATGAAGGCGTAGACCAGAGCGAACAGGATCATCGGCACGGCCGCGATCACGACCGCCGGCAGCAGGCCCGCACCGGCGATCGCCGCGGCCGGCTGCAGCACCGTGAAGATGGACACGCCGATCGCCGTGCCCGCGCCGAACATGACGACCCCGACGAGGCCGACGCGCCGCTTGAGGCCGGAACCGTCTTCGCGCTCGTCCGCGGATCCGACGCCCGCGCCGTTCATCGCGGCGCCGCCGGCTCGTCGTCCGGAACGACGGCCTGGCACTCCACCTCGACAAGAGCGCCGAGCGCGAGTCCGTCGACTCCGAAGGCGCTGCGCGCCGGCAGACGTTCCCGCTCGAAATAATCGACATAGACGCGGTTGAAGGCAGGCCAGTCGGCCATGTCCTCCAGCATCACCGTGCAGCGCACGACATCGGCGAAGGTTCGGCCCGCCATGGTCAGCACCGCAGCGATATTGTCCATCGCCTGGCGCGTCTGCGCCTCGATCCCTTCCGGCAGCGTTCCGTCGGGCCGGGCGCCGATCATTCCCGACAGATAGAGCGTGTCGCCGACGCGGACGGCGGGGGAGAAAGGCGCGGTCGATCCCGGACGGCGGAAATGCTCGACCTGGGCGCGCTGCGCCGGCTCGGCCGCCGCGGTCGCGCCGGCGAGCAGGAGCGCGAGGGCGGCGAATGCGCGCCTCACGATGCGCCCCCCGAAGCCGCCTGGATGGTCGGCGGCTCGGTGAAGGGACGGATGCCGAGCGCGTCGTAAATCTCGTTGGGAAGATAGGCCACGCCGCCGCGCATCACCAGGCGCGGCCGGCGGATCGCGGAGACGTCGCGAGTCGGATCCCCGGCGATGAGGAAGAAGTCCGCGAGCTTCCCTTCCTCGATCGAACCAAGCTCGTCGGCGCGGCCGAGATATTCCTCCATGCCGAGCGTGGCGATACGCAGCACCTCGGCCGGCGGAATGCCCGCCGCCTGATAGAGCTCGAGCTCGCGCTGCACGGTGAAGCCGGTGCCGTCGTCGGTGCCGGGCAGCAGCTTGATTCCGCGGCCGTGCAGTAAGGCGATCGTGTCGAGGATGCGCTGGAAGCCCTCGCGGTAGCGGGCGTCGTCCTCCGGCGATTCCAGCGGCACGAAGGTGCGGCGGCGGTAGCGCTGATAGCCGATCGGCATATGGTCCAGATAAAAGGCATCGCCGGGCTGGACCGTTCCGGCCCGGCTCAGCATCAGACGCTCCAGGATCACTGCGGTCGTGTCCAGCGCGATATTGCGTTCCGCCATAAGGTCGACGGTCTGCTGTACCTTCGGCGAATCGAGATCGAGATCGGCGCCGCGCGCCATGGCGGTAAGGCGCAGCGGCGTGCGGGTATCCTCCCCTTCCTCGATCAGCCAGCCCAGCATTAGCTGGTTGATGTGGGCGATCTCCTGATAGCCGGCGCGGATCATGGCGTCGGGTGTGGTGAAGGCGGGCACATGGCCGGTGACCCCGAGCCCGCGCCGGCGCGCCTCGGCGGCGATGGCGGGCACCCAGGCCGGATTCATCGAGTTGTAGATCTTGACCTGCCAGTAGCCGTGATCGGCATACCAGCGCACCGCCTCCACCGCTTCCGCCTCGCTCTCGACGACGAAGCCGTTGCGCGCGGAGAAGGGGCTGCGCCCCTCGACGAAGCCGTTGCGGACGATTCGAGGACCGGCCACCTCGCCCGCTTCGATGCGCCGCACGAGATCGAGCAGGCTGTCATTGTCGTTGCCCATGTCGCGCACGGAGGTGACGCCGGCGGCGAGATAGAAGAGCCCGCTTTGCATCCTGTTGTGCGAATGCATGTCGTGCAGCCCGGAAACGAGCGTTCCGCCCTCCCCGTCGATCACTGTCTGTCCGGCCGGCGCGCTGCCGGTCTCGATTCCCGCGACGACCCCGGTGATCCGATCGCCCTCGACGACCACTGTCGAGATGTCGGAGAGGCGTCCCGCGACGGGATCGAAGATACGCACGTTGCGGATCCGGACGGGGCCGGCGAAGCGATGTGCCAGCTGCCGTTGAAGCGTCATGGCACGCTCGGCGCTCAGGGTCTCGGCCAAGGCCTCGATTGCCGGCACATGGCTCTCATAGCCCTCCCGGATAGCAGCCGAGCCGCCGACCGTGGCGAACAGCCGATTCTCGCTGTCGAGCATCAGATAATCGGGCGACATGTCGTTGCCGTCGATCCGGTAGATGGTGACGGGGACGGCCGCCTCTCCCTCGCCGATCCGCATGTCGCGCACCTTTTCGATCCGCAACTGCCCGCCCGGCAGCACGTCGATGGCATGGTCGGGATCCGCCAGGAGCGCTCTCGCATAGACGCCCAAGGTGAAGGGGCTGCCGTCATTGACCACGTACAGGCGCGGCTCGGCAGCTTCGACGTCGCCGCTATCAGCCTGGCTCCGCCACACGGCGCGACCATTTTCCCAGCGATAGGATTCACTGACCTGCCCCCCCATGAGCGAGCGGCCTTCGATCGAATAGACGATTGGAATGTCGCCGGGGCCGAGCACGATCTCCTCGCGGTGCCGCGGGCCGCGACCATTATTATCGACCAGATAATCGACGGTGACCCTGTTGCCTTCCGCTTCGGAGCGGACATGGCCGACGACCTCGCCATTCGACACGATGGACAGCGAGTCCGCTGCGCCGGCTGCCGCGGGGGCCATGACGAGGCCGAGCAATGCCCCGAGGCAGGCCAACCAACCATTGCGCGTCCATTGCATTCCCTGCTCCTTCACTCGGGATTCGCTCTTTCCAGCAGATAGCGGACCGCCGCCAGATCCTGGGCGATGTGGCCCAGCGACTTGTAGAATGTGATATCGCCCGAAGTTCGCCGACCCTCGACCCGCCCCGAAAGAACCTCCCCGATCTCGCCGCGTATGTGGGCGTCGGTGACGACGCCTTCCTCGCGCGCCACGAGGAACTCGGCCGCGGCCGCAAGTGCCGATCGCCGATAATCCACGAAGTACCGGCTCACCGCGACGAGATGCGTGTCGACCTCGCGCGGGCCGGCATGGCTGGATCCCACGGCATTGATATGGGTGCCCGGACGGACCCAGCGGCCCTTCAGGATCGGCGCCGCCGAGGAGGTGACCGTGCAGATGACGTCCGCTTGCTCGGCGAGCGTCTCGCCCTCTTCGAACACGCGCGCGGCGATTCCGACCGTCTCTTCGGTCCAGAGCGCCAACCGCCTGGCCGACATCGCGTCGCGGCCCCAAATCCCGATCCGCGTGAACCGGCGGACGCGAGTCAGCGCCTCGATGTGCGACCGCGCCTGGGTGCCGCAGCCGTAAATGGCGAGGCTCGAAGCGTCGGGGCGGGCCAGCGCATCGGCGGCGACCGCGCTCGCGCAGCCGGTGCGGATTTGGGTGATCGCGCCGGCATCGGCAACGCACCTTACCTCGCCCTTCTCGCCTTCGAAAAGGATGACGAGCCCCCGATGCGCGCCTCGTCCCGGTCTGACGGGATCGGGGAACACGCTGATCAGCTTGGCGCCGAACGCGGTCGATCCCGCCATCATTCCGGGCATCAGGCCGAAAAGGCGGGATTCGCCAAGATCGACGATGGATCGGAGCGGCTGCTCGCGTGCATCGGCGGACAGGCTGGTCATCGCCTCGCGCATCGCGGCAATGCAGCCGTCATAGTCGAGCCGGCGATAGACCTCGGCCTCGTCGAAATAGGCCGGGACGTTCATTGCCCCGGCCGCATGAAGATGCGCATGTCCCGCATCAGCTTCTGCAAGCTGGCCTCATCGCTATAGGCCATGTGGCCGCCGCCATAATAAGCGATTCCGGCCCGCTCGCGGGGCCAGCCGGACTGCGCCAGAGCATATTCCGAAGCGCCCGTCGTCGTCGACGTGTCGTATATCCCCACCCCGACGAGCACGCGAAAATGGGGCACGCGTTCCATCACCTCGGAAACAAGCTGCATATAGGGCCAGTCGGAAAAGGGACTGGTCGCGCCCCAGTCCCAGCCTTCGAGCCCGCCTTCGGGAAATTCGGCGAAGCGATATTCGTCCTGCCAGTCGACTCGAAGGTTGTCGCGCAGATGCTCCTTGAAGCCGCGCTGCACCGCATCGGCGATCACGTTGGAAGGATCGCCGCCACCCGGTGCCTCGCTCGGCGGACCGGCATAGCGCCCGTCGTTGCGGCCGAGGATCAGCCCCTGGTCCTTCAGGAGCTCGCGCCGATAGGCTTCCTTGGTGATGCGCAGGTTATGGGCGAGATAATAGTTGGCGGAAAGTCCCGTGAGCGCTTCGAGCCCCTCAGCGATCCGCTGCCGCTCGACCGGCTCGAGCTGGTCGCCGATGTAGAGGGCACGCAGATATTCATCGCGGGCGAAGGCGCGCGATTCGTCCAGGAGCTGTTCGAGGGTGCGGCCCGCCCGGTCCACCTTTCCATGGTGCCAGGCGAGTGCCGAAAGGGTCGGCATCGACACGGCGAAGCTGACGATGTTTCCCGGCCGCTGGGAGAATTCGATGATGTTGAGCGCCTGGCCGAAAAGCACCATGCCTTCCAGCTCGACGGGGTCCGGGCCTTCGAGAAGCGTCCGCGCAACCTGCGCCGCGCGCATCGTCCCGTAGCTCTCTCCGAACAGATATTGGGGCGATTCCAGCCGGCCATTGTCGCGCAGCCACCGCCTGATGAAGGCCGCGACCTGCTGCCCGTCACCGACCACGGAACGATAGATATGCGGGTCGACGCCCGGCATCACGCGGCTGAAGCCGGTGCCCGCAGGGTCGACGAAGACCAGGTCGGCGACATCGAGGATCGTGTGCGGATTGTCGACGACCGGGAGTTGCGTCGTGTCGGCGTCGAGATCGTCCGGAAAGGCGATGCGCTTCGGGCCGAACGCGCCCATGTGGAGATAGACCGAGGCGGAGATCGGGCCGCCGTTCCAGATGAACATGACCGGTCGCTCGGCGGGATTGCCGGCATCCTGCGCCAGATAAGCCGTCGAGACGATGCGCGCGCCAGGCCGCCCGTCCGGGTCGGGAACGACCGTCTCGGCGACGACGGAGCGGTAGCGCACCTGCTTGCCATTGAAGGTGCCGACCTGCTCGACGATCACCGGCGCCCGGACTTCCGGAGCCGCCGCCTGCGCGAGGGCCGCAGGTGCGAGGAGAAGAATGAGCATGGCTGCGACGCCGAGCAGGCCCGGCGAGACGGCCCCCTGCCCGAATAATGGCCTTCTCGATTGCACCTTGCGCTCCCTCTCCCCGCTTCGAGACTCAAAGCCCCAGGCTCCCGAGCCTAGAGCCATCACCGCGAAACTTTCTTGCGTATTGCGGGGCTCATCTGGTTCGAACGACATGATCGTTCCGGCCGCGGGGGCCGTCGCCGCATTCGCAATGCGTCAGCGGCCGAGGAAGCCGCGAAGCGGCAGCGCGGTAGTATTCTTCAGTTCCGACAAGGTCACCGACGACTGGATGTCGAGCACGCCCGGCAGCTTCAGGATCGTGTTGAAGATGAACTTCTGATACCATTCGAGGGACGGCGCGAGCACCTTGATCAATATGTCCATCTCGCCGAACATCGTATGACATTCCAGGATCTCGGGCGTATCCTCGACCCGACGCATGAACTCGGCCCGCTTCTCGTCGCTGAGCGTGCCCATCTTGAGGGTAGCGAAGATCAGGAGGGTCGAACCGAGCTTGGACCGTTCGACCAGGGCAACTTCGCTCTTGATATAGCCTTCATCCTTGAGCCGCTGCAGCCGCCGCCAGCAAGGGGATTGGGAAAGCCCCACGCGGTCGGCGAGTTCGCTCGTCGAAAGCGATGCATCCTTCTGGATCTGTTCGAGGATGCGAATATCTACCGGAGAGAGTTCTTCGCGCACGCCTTGCCCGCTATCGTTTGATTCTAGCCCAGTCCTATTCAATCTTCCAGGCAGGGCAACATAATTATCACTGCCGATCGACCGCAGTCACGAACGCCCGCACGGCTTCGGCGAAACGGGCGCGGTTGGGGGGCTCCTCGAACGGGGAATGTCCGGCCGGCAGGACGAGGAAGCGCACGCGCTCCGGCGGGATGCCCGAATGACGGATGGCATGATGGGCGGCAGCGACCGGAGTCGCCAGATCGTAGAGCCCGCCCGCAACCATCAACCTTAGCGCGGGTCGCTCGGCCATGGCCGCAGCGATATTTCGAAGCGGATTGTGGTAAAGAGTGCGGTCGTCCGTCGCCTCGAACCAGTTCCAGCGGAAATTCACATCGAGCGTCAGCGACACATAGTCGCGGTCGACCGGGACGCCGAGTTCCTCGCGCATGTAGCGGGTGATGGCCGCCGAGTGGATGACATTGGTCGCACCCAGCCCGAGCGAAGGGTCGTTCGCCGCCGCCGGCCGGCCGTCGCGCGCCGGCGGCCGCACCGGAGCGGCAACCCTCGTGTCGAGCCGCCCGACCAGCTGGTTGCGGTCGGCCAGCAGCGCTTCGACGAACAGATCGTTGCTCACGCGAAGGTCGGCACCGGCGATCGTCTCGGCAGGAAGGCCGATCAAGGCGGCCATGCGCGCGGCGATCCGCCCTTTCTCCTCCGGCGGCAGCGCCGAACCCTGGTGGAGCGCCGCCAGATAGTCGCGCTCGGCAAAGGCGCGCGCCTCGGCGACGAACTGATCGACCGTGAGGCCGCGCCGGTCGACCCTTTCATGATGCCAGGCCGCCGCGGCCATGGTGGGCAGGCTGAAGATGCGGTCCTCGTCCGACCTGCCCGCGCCCGCCATTCCGGCCGTATCGGTCGCTGGAGAGATGAGCAAAAGACCATGCACGTTCAGGTCGCCGGCATCGCCCATCATCGTCGCGAGCCGATAGGCGCCGTAGCTTTCGCCGGCGATGAAGATGGGCGATCTCTCGCGGCCATGATCCCGGACCCAGGTGCGGATGAGCTGCAGCACTGCGCCCGCATCCCCCTTCGGGGCCCAGAAATGCGATCCGTCCCCGCCCGGAAGCACGCGGCTGAACCCGGTGCCGACGGGATCGACGAACACAAGATCGGCGACGTCGAGAAGGCTGTCGGCATTGTCGGTGAACGGCGCGACCGCGTCGCGTCCGGGGGGACGAAGTCGAGGGCCGAAGGCAGAGAAATGGAGCGGCGAGGAGGAGGCGCCCGGCCCGCCGTTGAACAGGAAGAAGACGGGCCGTTCGACCTCCACATCCCGGCGCAGATAGGTTGTCGCCGAAATGGTCGCGCTCGGCCGCCCGCTTTGGTCGTTCAGAGCATATTCGCGAAAGACCGCGCGATAGCGCAGCGGGGCCCCGGCGATCATCGCCTCATGGTCGGTCTCCACCGGCCCCACGATGAGTCCGGCGACGGTGGGCACCGGATCCATGCGCTGCACGCCGGCCGCAGGCACCGCCGCCAGGATCAAGGCTGCTGCCGCTGTCCGGAGCGCTTTGCTCATCCCCGCTCTCCCTTCGCTTTCCCGGTCGAGTCTAGCAGTCGGACAAGGAGAATCCTGCCCGACTTCCCGCGCGATGGGGCTGGCGGCGCATGAATAATGCGATCCCCCGTAAGCTCGCGCATCATCCATGCGCCGGAACACGGCACAGCCCGCGGGGTTCGCCCCCTCGAACGGGCATAATCATTCCACTCGGCGGGCCTGCACCACGGCGAGCAGGCGCCGCGGTGCGCAGGCGATCCTGATCGGAATAAATTTGCCGCGCCGCGCACGCTAGTATCGGCCGCAACGAAAGGAGCCGAGATGCATCTGACCCGTCGTGCCTGCCTGGCCGGATTGGGCGCCCTCCCGATCGCGACTCCGGTGGCCGCGACGGCGGTCCCGGCGCAGCCGCTCGCCCTGCCCGACCGGTCCTCGTTCCGGATCGGCTCGCAGGCCTATCTGGACTCCGGGTCCATCCACCCGGTGAGCCAAAGCGCGAAGGCGGCCGTGGAAGCCTACGTCGCCGCGCGCGCAACTCCGGGCTCCGGCAGCAGCTCGGTGGACCAGGAGCGTATCCTCTCCCGCTTTGCACGCCTCATCAATGCCGATCCGGCCGATGTCGCGTTCGTGAAGAGCACGACGACCGCCGAACATATGATCGTCGACGGCCTCGGCCTGTTCGACTCGAACGCCCATATCGTGACGGACACGCTGCATTTCTTCGGCTCCTTTCCCCTTTATGAGGGGCTGGCCCGGCGCGGCGCACAGGTGACGTGGGTCCGCCCCCGCGACGGCCGGATCCTGATCGAGGACATGGAGCGCGCGATCACGGCGCAGACGAAGCTGGTCGCTCTGTCGCTGGTCTCGACCTATAACGGCTTTCAGCACGACCTCGCCCGCATATGCGAGATCGCGCACGCCAAGGGCGCGCTCGTCTATGCCGACGTGGTTCATGCCGCCGGCTGCGTTCCGTTCGACGCGCGGGCCAGCGGCGTCGATTCCGCCGCCTGCGCCAGCTACAAATGGCTGATGGGCGATTTCGGACTGGGCTTCGTCTATGCCCGGCGAGAGGCCTGCGAGCGCCTGCGACGGGAGCGCTACGGCTATTATGGGGTGGCGAGCTTCCAGACCCACGTCTATCCGTTCGATCCGCCGGGCGAGACGGTCGCCGACTTCGAGATGCAGGACAATGCCAGCGGCTGGTTCGCGACCGGAACCTATCCGCACGCGACCGCCGTCCACCTCGACCATTCGCTGCAATATATCCTGGATCTCGGGGTCGACCGCATCAACGCACATGCGCGCACGCTGACCGACCGACTGAAGCGCGAGTTGCCGGCCCTCGGCTATGATGTCGTCACGCCGCTCGAATCGCCTGCGCCGATCGTCACCTGCGTGTTCGAAAATGCGCGGGAGCTGGCGCCGCGGCTCGAGGCGGCGGGCGTGCGGATCACCGTCAGCCGCCACCGCTTCCGGGTGACTCCCTCCGTGTTCAACGGCATGGAAGACGTGGACCGCCTGCTGGCAGCGCTGGGTCCTCGCCGCACATAATGAGCGGCGGGAACGTTTATCTTAGGTCGCTGCCGCGTCCTGCATAAACGTTCCGCACCGGCCTACCGGCACGCCCCGCTTCGACAAGAAAAACCTTCAGGCCGTCGTAAGATGTTTCGGAATCGGGAGTGCCGGACGTCGCTCGCGTGACGATTCGACGAGGCGGGGAGAGAAAGAATGAAGACGAGCATCAGCATCAGGCCCTCCATGCTGCTGTCGACCGCGATGGCCGCCGCCCTGGCCTCCCCCCTTGCGCCCGTTCATGCCCAAAATGCGATCCAGGCGGAGCAGGAGCCGGCCATCGGTCCGCTCGAGGCCACTGCCGAAGAGCCGGTCGAGGAGACCGTCGTCATTACCGGGTCGCGCATTCGCCGGACGGACACCGAGACGGTCGCACCGGTCACCGTCGTCGATACCCAGTCGTTGACCGACCGCGGCTTCGTCAGCGCTTCGGATGCACTGAACCAGGTCACCTCGATCGCCCCCGCACTGGCCATCTCGCCCGCCAACGGCGCATCGAGCGGGACCGGACAGCAATTTCCCAACCTGTTCGGACTTGGGCCGGGGCGCACTCTCACGCTGGTCAACGGCCGCCGGATGGTGACCTCTTCGAGCGGCCTCGGTGATGCGCAGGTCGATGCGAACATCATCCCCACCGGGCTGATCGAGCGGGTCGAGGTCGTCCAGGCCGGCGGGGCGGTCGTCTACGGCTCGGACGCCATTGCGGGCGTCGTCAATTATATCCTGCGCGACGATTTCGACGGAATCGAGCTGGACGGCCAGGCCGGTATCTCGTCGCGCGGCGACTATCCGCTCTTCAGTCTGCGGGGCACGGCCGGCACCAATTTCGCGGGCGGCCGCGGCAACATCGCGGCCAATGTGGAGTGGGCGCGCAGCGACGAACTCTTCTTCTCGGCCCGGCCACTCAGCAACCTGTCCCGCATCACCGCGTCCAACCCGCTCGATACGGGGCCGGATGACGGCATACCCTCGGTCCGCGAGGTACTCGACGCCCGCTTCACCAGCTTCAACACCAGCGGCGTGGTCTTCGCCATACCGGCGCCCGTGCCGCTGCCCCCCTGCGGCAATCAGATCTGCTTCGCTCGCGACGCGCTCGGACGGCCGCTGCAATTCTCCTCGTCGGGCGGGCTCATTCCCTATGACCCCGGAACGCCCAACGGCGTTCCCTTCTCCTCGGGCGGCGAAGGGTTCCGCTTCGCGGACCTCGCCAGCCTGCGTACGGGGATCGAGCGGCTGTCGGCGAACATGCTGGCGCATTACGACCTGACCGATTCGATCACCGTCCGCACCGAATTGCTCTACGCCCGCACCGAGGGCACGCAGACGCCGCAATATCCCTCCCGCACCGTTCTCAACTCGCAGGAATCCAATGCCGGCTATATCGCCTTCACGCGCAGCAACGGCTTCCTGACCCCGGAGGCGATCGCACAGCTTTCGGCAGCGAGCCCGGGTTTTGCCTTCGGCGCCCCCCTCTTCCTGTCGAAGACGTTCCAGGACCTGCGCCTCAGCAATGAGCAGACCAACCTGACCCAGACCTATCGCGGCCTCATCGCGGTCGAGGGTGAGTTTCAGCTGGCCGATCGCGACTTCTACTGGTCGGTGTCGGGCAGCTACGGCCGCGTCGAGGGCGAGGAGCGGCTGTGGGGAATCCACAACGAACGCTTCAACAACGCCATCAACGCGGTTCGCGACGGCTCGGGCAATGTCGTGTGCGCCATCAACGCCGATGCCGACCCGACCAACGACGATGCCGCCTGCGCGCCCATCAATCCCTTCGGCATAGGCAATGTCAGCCAGGCCGGCCGCGACTATGTGAACGTCCAAACCGGCGAGGATTTCACCAACGAGCAGGTCGACCTGCTCGCGACCCTGGGCGGCACCCTGTTCACGCTCCCCGGCGGAGACGTCGGCTTCAATTTCGCGTACGAACATCGCGACGAGAGCGCGAACTTCGTGCCGCTCGAGGCCAACCAGCTGGGCCTGGTCGGCAGCGGATCGCAGGAGATCCCGCAGTCCGGAAGCTATGATACGGACGAGCTCTCCGCCGAGATCCTGGTGCCGCTCGTCGGGGGCGACTTCACCCTGCCGCTCGTTCGGTCGCTCGAGTTCACCGGCGCCTTCCGCTACGTGGACAACTCGCTCGCCGGGTCGGAGAATCTCTGGGCAGTCGGTGGCCGCTGGGGCGTGACGGAAGGGGTGACTCTGCGCTCCTCGTTCAGCCGGAACTTCCGTGCGCCGACCCTCACCCAGCTCGTGGCGCCCCAGTCCACCGAGTTGAGCAACAGTGGCTTCGATCCGTGCGACGCCGACCGGATCAACAGCGGTCCCAATCCGAACGTGCGCCGCGCCAACTGCCTTGCCCTGTTCGAAGCCAATGCCGGCTATGGCGTGCTTGCCGATGGCAGCAATGCCGGCGCCAGCGCGGCGGAGCGCCTTGCTGGCTTCCAGAACCCGTCCGAGAATTTCAACCGCACCCTCGTCACCACGGGCGGCAATCCGAACCTTCGCAACGAGGTCTCGGAGACTTTCACCTACGGCATCGTGCTGCAGCCGCGCTTCCTCCCCGGCCTCACCTTCGTGGCCGACCGGATCGAGGTGGACCTGGAAGATGGCCTGTCCGCCTTCACGACCGAGGACTTCGCCGCAGCCTGCTTCGACAATGTGGAAGCCCCCCCCGGCGTTTGCGAGGCCTTCACCCGCCTCGCCGCGCCCGACGGCGTCAGCCCGGGCGGAACGATCGTCACCGGAACGACCACGACATTCAATGCCGGCGTCGTTCGGTTCCGCGGCGAAGTCTACAACCTCAACTACAATTTCGCTCTTTCGTCGCTTTTCGGCGGGGACGAGAATCTCGGGCGGATGGAGCTCGGGCTGGAGGCGACCCATACGTCGCTGCTCACGACGTCGGTCACCGGCGCCACCTTCGTGCGGTCCGACAATACCGTCGCGACGCCGGATTGGGTCGGCCGTTTCGACATGCGCTACGTGCGCGGGCCCCTCCGCGCAACCTGGCAGATCGTGTATCGCGACAAGGTCAAGGCCGACCCGGACGCGACGATCGAAACCACGTCTCACCCGTTCATCGACAGCAACACGGTGCACAATGCCTCGGTGCAATATGATTTCGGCCAGCTCGTGCTGCGCGCCGGCGTGCTGAACCTGTTCGACAAGGACCCGTCCTATCCCAGCATCGCCCATGGAGACATTCTCGGCCGGCAATTCTATGTCGGTGCCCGCGTCCGCTTCTGATCTCCCGGCGGGGGGCTCTCGCCGCCGCGGGTCGGGCGCATTGCGCCCGATCCGCGGACGCCTGCTCGGCGCGATGCTTGCCGGCGCCGGGACCGCCACCGCGGCCTTCGCCCAATCCGGCGAGGCACCGCGCCTCGCCGTCGAGCTCAAGCCGCTGCCCGAAACGGGCTCCCGCGAGATCGGCCAGCTCGACGTCACCCTCACCTTCGACGCGCCGGTCGACGAGGTGCGCCTTCCGCTCGTCGTCAACAACGTCGAAACGGTGGCGACGCGCCTCACCGGCCTGGACGCCACCGACGCCGACGGGGCGCTGCCACTGAACGCGCACCGCGACGGGTCGGCGGACGACGAGATCCTGCGCTGGACACCGGGCCGGCCAATTCGGGGGCCGCTGACGATCCGTTATCGAATCCCGATCGAGAATAGGCCTGCCACGCGCGGCGCCGCGCCACCGATCGACCTGCGACGGGACGACGGAGCCGTTTCGGGCAGCGGCGCGACCTTCCTGCTCCTGCCGGAGAACGAGACCCCTTATCGTCTCTTGGTCCGCTGGGACCTCTCCGCCTTCCCGTCCGGTGCAGTCGGGGTCAGCAGTTTCGGCGTCGGCGATGCCGCAACGCAGGCGGCGCAGCCGGCAGGCCGGCTGCAGCGCAGCTTCTTCATGGCCGGCAATCTCGGCCATTATCCGGCCGAGGGACGCGACGGCGCCTTCCTCGGCGCCTGGCAGGGCCGCCCGCCCTTTGACACCCGGGCGCTGATGGCCTGGACGTCACGTCTTCACGGTCATTTCGTCCGCTTCTTCCGCGAGACGGACCCGGCACCCTATACGGTCTTCCTGCGACCCAATCCCGTCAATCCGGGCGGGGGCGTCGGCCTCGCAGACTCCTTCGTCGCCACCTTCGACGAGAAGACCGATCCAGACGATCTCCGCCTCACCCTGTCGCACGAGATGTTCCACACCTTCTCGCCGCGGCTGAGCCAGGCCGCGGGACTGGAATCCTCCTGGTTCAGCGAGGGGCTCGCAGTCTTCTACCAGCGCGAGCTTCCGTTCCGCTTCGGCGAGATCGATGCCGACCAATTCCTAGCCGACCTCAACAGCACTGCCGCCCGTTACTATACGAGCATCATGGCGGAGGTGCCGAACTCCGAGGTGGCCGCGCGCTTCTGGGAAGACACCCGAATCCGCACCCTCCCCTACGATCGCGGCGCCCTCTATTTCGCCGACCTGGACCACCGTGTCCGGCAGGCTTCCGGCGGCCGCCGCTCGCTCGACGATCTCATGCTCGCCATGATCGAGCGCCAGCGCCAGGGCCGCGCGCTCGCCAATGCCGATTGGGAGGAACTGCTGGAGCGCGAGCTCGGCGAAGCCGGCGTGGAGCATTTCCGCGCCTTCCTCGCCGGGACGGTGCCGCTGCCCGCGTCGGACGCCTTCGGCCCCTGCTTCCGCCGCACGACCCGGCCGCTGCGCCGCTACGAGCTGGGCTTCGAGCCGCGCGTGCTGGTCGAGCCGCGGCGGATCGTGCGCGGTCTGGTCCCGGGTTCTGCCGCCGAACAAGCGGGGCTGCGCAATGGCGACGAGATCCTCCAGCCGGTCGGGCAGGATAGCCTGCAGGGCGACCAGGCCGGGCTGCTCACCCTCCAGATCCGCCGTGGCGAGACGACGCTCGCGCTGACCTACCTTCCGCGCGGCGAGACCGTCGACGCCCATCAATGGGAGCGGGTCGAAGGCGTCCCCGATTCGGCTTGCGCGTCCTACCGTCAGGGCTCACGATGAATCCGTTGCGCCGCCTCGCCATCTTATTCCTCCTCCTCGTCGCGGCGCCCGCCGCGGCACAACCCGCGCTCCCCGCGCTCGACGTGGAGCTGGCGCCGGTCGTCACCGGAGGCGCGGTGACGAGGGTCGACGTGCAGATGCGGATCGAGGCGCCGGCGCTGGCAGCCGGGGGCGCATTGCTGCGCCTGCCGCTGACCATCGTCTCGATCCCGACCTCCGCCTATGAAGCGAGCGCGATCAGCGCCCGCGACGATGCCGGGCCGCTGGCGCTGACCCAGGAAGAGGAGGCGCCCCGGCCGGAGGGCGTGTACCGGCGCTTTCTCGTCTCACGCGCGACCCGAGGCGATGTCGTCGTCGAATATTCGGCGGCGCCCCGGCAGGTTTCGGAGACGACAAACAATGGCCCCCTGTTCGACATGCGGGCCGAGAATGGCGGTTTCACCAGCGCCGGCATCAGCTTCCTCGCCTTGCCCGTGCGCGAGGCGCCCTTCCGGGTCTCGCTGAAATGGAACCTTTCCCGGATGGCGCCCGGGTCGATCGGGGTCTGGTCGTTGGGAGAAGGCGACGTCGAGACGGTCGCGCCGGCCCAGCAGCTCGCCTTCACCTTCTACGCCGCCGGGCCGATGCGCCGCTACCGGCCCGAGGGTGGCGGGCGCCTGACCCTCTACGCGCTGAGTGAAGCGCCGTTCGACCTCCAGGCGCTCGCGAACCGTATCGGCGGGCTCTACGAGCATATGGCCGGCTTCTTCGGAGAAGGCGCCGACGCCTATCGAGTCTTCGCCCGTCAGCATCCCTATCGCGGCCGCGGCGGCACCGCTTTGCCCCGCTCCTTCACCTTCGGCTATCACGCCCCGAGCAATCCGACGATCGACGAGCTCCAGGGAATGCTCTCGCACGAAATCGCCCATGGCTGGCCGAGCATGCAGGGCGAGCATGGGGAGACGGCCTGGTACAGCGAAGGCACGGCCGAATATTATTCGATCCTGCTCGCTCGGCGGGCCGGCCTGCTCGACGATGGCCGGTTCCTCGAGGAGATCAACGAGCGCGCCGGGGGATATTATGCCCACAGCTTCCGCAGCCTCTCGAACGCCGAGGCGGCGCAGCGCTTCTGGAGCGACCCCTTCGTGCAGCAGGTGCCCTATGGGCGCGGCTTCCTTTATCTCGCCCGCACCGACGGCGCGATCCGGACCGCTTCGGACGGGCGGCGCAGCCTCGACGATGTCGTGCTCGCCTTGCGCGAACGACAGGCGGCCGGTCAGTCCTATGGGATCGCCGACTGGCTCGATCTGGTCGGCCGCGAAATCGGCCGCGATCGCGCCGAGCAGGACTATCGGAGCATGGCGGCGGGCGAGGTCGTCCGGCCCGGGTCGGCCTTCGCCGACTGCTTCCTCGCCGTGCCGGCGCCCGCCCGGCGGCTGGAGCTCGGCTTCGCCCGCCGCTCGTTCAACGACGGCGCGGTCGTGCAGGGGCTGATCGAGGGCTCCTATGCCGAGCGCGCGGGGGTACGCGACGGCGACGCGATCCTCGACTATACGGACCTCGACGAGATCTCGGCGGACGCCGCGAAGGAAATGCGCCTGACGATCCGGCGCGATGGGCGGGAGCAGGTGATCAGCTACCTGCCGCGCGCCCAGGAAGTCGAAGCCTGGCGCTGGGTGCCAAACCCACAGGCTGCAGAAAAGGCCTGCAACTTCTGAGTTTTACGGGCCACCGTGGCCTCCGCTTCACCCCAGCCGAGGCCGGGTCCAGCTCAGAGGTTGCAGGCGGACTCAGGCACATCGGTGCGTACCCATTGCAACCCCGGTACCGGCGAGCTCCAGGGCGAGTAGCCGATCGTAAGCCTTTCCCCGCCGCGGTCGATATCGAGCCGAAGCATTGTACCCTGGCCGGCCTCTTCCGCGACCTCGAGCGCATCCGGGTTGAGGATCGCGTCGCCTTCACGCAGGCCGGCTGCCGCGGCGGCCGAATCGGCGGCCAGGCGCGTGGCCCGCATCACGCCGCCGGCATCGCGGTGGGGCCGGAAACCGGACATGAAGCGCGACAGCAGGCGCCTCTCGCTCCGGAAGCACGGACCGAGCAGATCCGACGGCAGGTCGAGCGGCCTTCCCGCCATCATCGCGTCGAACTCCGCCATGCCGGCCTCGCCCAACGCTTCCCCGACGAGGCTGCGCCAATGGCCGACCAAGTCGGCATCGGCGGGCCGGGCGATGAAGCGCCGGATCAGATCGTCGAGGCGCCGCTGCCCGCCGGAGGCGGCGCGAAGTCGGGCATCGACCAAGGCGAAGTAAAGGGGGCCTCGCTGGTAGGGCACGACCTGGGCGTCCGAATCGGAGAAGAAGAGCCGCGTGACCTCGTCGTTGGGAAGGTGGCTGCGCGGATTGGTGTAATAAGCTCGCGCGAGGTCATTGAACTCCTCCTCCACGCTGTCGAGAGAAGCGAGTCCTGCGCGATGGGGCAGGATGGCGGTATAATAAGTGTTCGCTCCTTCCGAATACCATTGCGATCCGGTGCCTGAGCCGCCGACGAAGCTGTGCAGCGCCTCGTGCGCCAGCAGCCCGCGCAGCCCCTCGGGATCCCGCGCCTCGCCCGCGACGGTGCCGAACATGAAGCTGTGATGGCCTCCCGATCCGCCGCCCTGGAACCGCTCGGTCGTGCGCATGAAGATCCGGAACGGCGCCTCTCGGCCGAAGAAGCGGGCGCCATAGAGATAGGCCTGCTCGGTCCAGGCCAGCGCAGCGGCGAGATCGAAGGGGGGCGGCGTGATCCAGTAAGCGACGAAATTGCCCGATCCGTCGGCCGGCAGGCTGTGCAGCGGCCCGGCCATGAAGAAGGTGCTGCCGAGCTCGCGCTGGTCGAGCAGGGCCTCGACCCTACCCTCGCCCAGACTCGTCGCCGCGCGCGAGCCCGTGGGCATCTCCGACAGGTCCCAATCGATCCGCACGGGCCGGGGCCATCCGTCGACCGGCAAAGCGAGCATCACGCGCCCCGAGCCGTGGAAGCCGGCGCCTTCGGTACGCATGTCGTAGAGCGGGCCGGGCCGGGTTTCGGGCGTGACGGCGCGCGGCGTGGCGGCGTAGCGCACGACGACCTCGCCGACGGTGGCGCGCCGCGGCAGCCAGCGGCGGTTCTGCTCGAACTGGCTCGGATCGATCGGATCCTCCTCGGTCTCCATCGGCAGCGGCCCCGCTTCGTCGGCAGCGACGAGACCGGCCGGATCGAGCAATGCGCCCGGCGCCATCACCGCGACGATGGGCAAGGTCAGGAGCGGCTCGCCCGCACGGGCCTCGGGCGCCGGGATGGTGAGCCTGACGTCGACGCGCCGCACCACGCCGTTGCTCATGCGCGGCGTCAGCGTGACGACAAGCGGCGTTCCCGACGGCGCCGCACGCGCGGGGGCAAGGAGGCTCGCCAAGGCGAGCAAGCCGAGGGTGAAGACGGAGATCGGGCGGCGCGGCACGTTCCCACCGTAACCTGCCCTGCGGGGATTTCTTCTCTTTCCCAACAAGTGCGGGTCTTATGCGGTCAAAATCTATGCTTCACGCGCTTCCCAGCCGCAGTCCCTATGCGTCGCTGCTCTCCGCAAGAGGGAAGATTGCCGGGCTCCGCGCCTCCCGGTCGGGAGCGGTCGCGCCGGCTGCCGCCTGGATCTTGACGAGCAGCCGCTTGAGCTCGGCCACCTCGTCAGCCGTAAAGGAAGCGAGCAATTCGTCCTGGAGCTCAAGAGCGAGCGGCGCAACTTCTTCGTACAGACTCCAGCCGGAGTCGGTGAGCTGGAGGAAATGCGATCGTCGGTCGGTCGGATGGGCGAGCGCCCGGACCAGGCCGCGCGCGATCAGGCCCTTGGCCGCACGGCTGACGCTGATCTTGTCCATCTCGGCAAGGCGGGCCACGACGAGCGGAGTCGCCCTCTCCGCTTCGGCGAGTATCGCGACCAGCCGCCATTCGGGAACCGAAAGGCGGAAGCGCTCTTCATAGATTCCGGCGATGCGCCGACTGACCGAATTCGAGGCGACGGACAGCCTGTAGGGGAGGAAATCGGCCAGCCGGATCATGGGTGAGCGCGCCATGGACTGCCTCTAAGGCAATTGACGCGCCGTGGCCAATGGATGTAGTTGCAAGTGAAACTATCTCGGGAGATGCACATGCCGCACGACAATCCGCTCGGCCTCGACGGCTTCGAGTTCGTCGAGTTCACCAGCCCCGATCCCGAGGCCATGGCCGACTTGTTGACGCGGATGGGCTTCACCCATCTCGGCAACCATGTGTCGAAGAATGTGCGCCATTACGCCCAGGGCGACATCAATTTCATCCTCAACATGGAGCCGGCCGGTCAGGCCGCCGATTTCCGGAAGGCGCATGGCCCTTCGGCGAACGGCATGGCGTTCCGGGTTGCCGATGCGAAGAAGGCGTTCGCGGTGGCGGTCGAGCGCGGTGCCAAGGCCGTCGAGACGCCGCGCGGGCCGGGCGAGATCGACATCCCGGCGATCGAAGGGATTGGCGGTTCCTACCTCTACCTGGTCGATCGTTATGGCGCGGAGCAGATCTACGACGTGGACTTCAGGCCGGTACCGGGCGCGAAGCGTGACGCCAATTCGGTGGGCCTGCACACGCTCGACCACCTCACCCACAACGTGAACCGCGGCCGGATGGACCATTGGGCCCAGTTCTACGAGCGCCTCTTCAACTTCCGCGAGATTCGCTATTTCGACATCGAAGGAAAGCAGACCGCGCTGGTTTCGCGCGCCATGACCGCGCCCGACGACAAGATCCGCATCCCGCTCAACGAGAGCCAGGACGAGCACAGCCAGATCGAGGAGTTCCTCAAGGAATATGGTGGCGAAGGCATCCAGCACCTGGCGCTGGCCACCGACGACATCTTCGCGACCGTAGACGCGCTTCGCGCCAACGGCATTCGCTTCCAGGATACGCCGGACACCTATTACGACCTCATCGACCAGCGCCTTCCCGGCCATGACCACGACATCCAGGCGATGCGCGAGCGGAAGATCCTGATCGATGGATCGCCCGAGACCGGCGAAGGGCTGCTCCTGCAGATCTTTACCGAGAACATGATCGGGCCGATCTTCTTCGAGATCATCCAGCGCAAGGGCAACGAAGGCTTCGGCGAGGGCAATTTCAAGGCCCTTTTCGAATCGATCGAACTCGATCAGATTCGCCGCGGCGTCATCCCGGCCAAAGCGGATGCCTGAGCCGGACTACCTCTCCGGTTTCGGCAGCCATTTCGCCACGGAAGCGGTCGAGGGCGCCCTGCCGCACGGCCGCAACTCACCGCAGCGGCCGCCCTTCGGGCTCTATGCCGAGCAATTGTCCGGCACGGCGTTCACAGCCCCGCGCGCCGACAACCGGCGATCCTGGCTCTACCGGATGCGGCCCAGTGCCGAGCATCCGGCCTACCGTCCCTATCGAGGTGCGAACTTGTTCGCACCCGGCACATCGGACGCTCCGCTGCCCCCCAACCGGCTGCGCTGGAACCCGTTGGCAATGCCGGAAACACCCGCCGACTTCGTCGATGGGCTGGTCACGATGGTCGCCAACCGGGATCCAGCAAGCCTCGAAGGGGTCGCCGTCCACGTCTATCGCGCCAACAAGGATATGGCGGATCGCTATTTCTTCGACGCCGACGGCGAGCTCCTGATCATCCCTCAACAGGGCCGGCTGGACATCGCGACGGAGATGGGCCGGATGGCGCTCGGGCCCGGCGAAGTCGCGCTGGTCCCCCGGGGCGTGCGCTTTCGCGTCCTCCTGCCCGATGGCGAAGCGCGGGGCTATGTCGCCGAAAATCACGGCGCCTTGTTCCGGCTGCCGGAGCTGGGACCGATCGGATCGAACGGCCTTGCCAATCCACGCGACTTCCTTTCGCCGAAAGCCGCCTATGAGGATCGCGACGGTTCCTGCGAGCTCATCCAGAAGCATCTGGGGTCGCTCTGGATCACCGAACTCGACCATTCGCCGCTCGACGTCGTCGCCTGGCACGGCAATCTGGCGCCCTTCAAATACGATCTTCGCCTTTTCAACGCGATCGGCACGATCAGCTTCGACCACCCCGATCCGAGCATCTTCACCGTCCTCACCAGCCCGTCCGAGACGCCTGGCCGCGCCAATGCGGACTTCGTCATCTTCCCGCCGCGCTGGATGGTCGCGGAGGACACCTTTCGCCCACCCTGGTTCCACCGCAACGTGATGAGCGAGTGCATGGGCCTCATCTACGGCGACTATGACGCCAAGGCCGAAGGCTTCGCGCCCGGCGGCATGAGCCTGCACAACCTGATGGCGGGGCACGGGCCGGACGTGGCGAGCTGGAAGGCGGCGAGCGAGGCCGATCTCGAGCCGCGCAAGATCGAGGGCACGATGGCCTTCATGGTCGAAAGCTGCTGGCCCTACCGGCCGACCCGCTTCGCGCTCGACCATGCCCAGCTCGATTATGACACGGCCTGGGAAGGTTTTCCGAAGGCGAAGCTGCCGGAATAGGGCGGCGGCATAGCCTATTCCGGATTGCCGCCGGCGCAGCATAATGGGCGCCCTTCTCCGTTCTCACGCTTCAGGAAAGGCACGAATTCGCCCGAGCGCCCGGGTTAGGCTGGCCTAAGCGCCGAAACTGGAGCGAGGCCCGACATGATCCGATTGGCTGCGATGCTCTGCAGTCTCGTCCTGCTGGCGCTTGTCCCTGCCGCGCCCGTAGCCGCCGCCGTGCCACCGCCCTTGCTCATCCCCGGGGACGAGCCGACCGTGGTCACCGAGCATGAGATCCGCACGGCGGACGGCCGGCTGCGCTACCAGGCGCGCGCGGGTCGGTTGCCGATCCGGCACGACGAGACTGGCGAGGTGCGCGGGCGCATCTACTTCACCGCTTACGTCGTCCCTTCGGCCGACGGTCGGCCGCGCCCGCTCACCTTCCTCTGGAACGGCGGACCCACCGTCGCGTCGCTGCTGCTCCACACCGAAATGTTCGGGCCGCGCCGACTGGAGGGCGACCGGTTCGTCGACAATGCCGAGACGTTGCTGACGGTCAGCGATCTCGTCTTCTACGATCCGGTGGGGACCGGCTTCAGCCGGCCGGAGCAAGCCGAGACGGCCGCGGAATTTTACGGCACGCTCGGCGACTTCGCCGCGACCGCCGAGTTCATCCGCGCCTATCGTGCGAGGTTCGGCGCCGAAGCGCAACCTTTGTTCATCGGCGGTGAAAGCTACGGCACCTGGCGCGTCGGCGGAGTCGCCGAGCTGCTGGCGGGGGCCGGGATCGACCTCGAAGGCGCCTTGCTCATTTCCGGCGGGATTCCCGGATCGCAGATGCCGGACGCCTTCTCCGATGCCCTCTACGTGCCGGCGCGGACGGCGGCCGCCTTCCACCACGGCAAGCTCGTGCCGGAGTTGATGCGCGATCGCGACGCGACCCTCCGGCAAGCCGTCAAATGGGTACGCGACGTCTATCGGCCGGCCCTGGAGCGGCTCGAGGGCCTCGACGCCCAGGAGCGCGAGGCGATCGCGCAGGACCTGGCCCGCTTCACCGGCGTGCGCCCGGAGCTGATCGACCGATCGACCCTGGTCATGCCGAACCGAACCTATCTGCGGACCCTGTTCGAGGGCGACGAGACCCGGGTCCTCAACACGTTCGACATGCGCCTGTTCGGTGCAGAGCCGAACCCTCCGGGCCGCGCGCGGGCAATCGCCGCTTATCTGCGGGGCGACCTCGGCTACGCCACCGACCTGGCCTATACCGGCCTGGAAGATGGTTACATGCCGCGTCCCGGGCCGGACCGGCGCAGCACCGGAAGCCGCTGGGACTACAACCATGTCGAAATCACGCCGGAGATGATGGCGCGCGCGATGGGTGGCGGCGGGCCGCCGGGCTCGCAGCCCTGGCTCCAGCGCGCGATGCGGGCGGATGGCGACCTGCGGGTTTTCGTCGCCGCCGGCCGCTACGATTCGCTCAACATGTGCGAGGGCAATCACGACATGGTCGCGCGGCTGGAGCCGGAACTGGCCGGCCGCTTCACCAACCGCTGCTACGAAGGGGGGCATATGATGTATCGCGACGAGGCCGAACGGCACCGGCTCGCGGCGGACGTCCGCCAATTCATCACCGCCGCCGCGGAGGAGGCGCGATGATGCAATCGCTGGCGACTGCGCTCGCCGCAGCCTGCCTCGCTTTCGGCACCGCCGCCCGGGCATCGGAAACGGCCTCGCAGACCGAGTCCCCACCCGCGTCAGGCCCGCCGATCGTGGCTCCGGAAGTGTTCACCCGCGTCTCCGAGGATCCGGCGAGCTTCGCCGACCTGCCGGCGCCGCGCCGGTTCGTCACGCGCCACGAGACCGTCATCCGCGGACAGAAACTGAGCTACACCGCCACCGCCGGCGAGACCTACATCACCAATCTTGCCGGCGAGCCGATAGCGCGTTTCTTCGCTTTCTCTTACGTCAAGGACGGTCGGACCGACCCGTCGCGCCCGGTGATGTTCGTCTTCAACGGCGGCCCTGGATCTGCCTCGCTTTGGCTGCACATGGGCGTAGTCGGTCCGCGCCGCCTCCTCCTCGACCAGGAGGTCAATCCGAGCAGCACGCCCCCTTTCGGCCTCGTCGACAATCCCCATAGCCCGCTCGACGTCGCGGACCTGGTGTTCATCGATCCGGTCGGCACCGGCTTCAGCCAGGCGGTGGGCAATGCGCGCAACGCGGACTTCTTCTCCGTCGACGCGGACGCCGAATCCGTCGCCCGTTTCATCGAGCTGTGGCTGTCCGAGAACGGCCGCTGGAACTCGCCCAAATATCTGGTCGGTGAAAGCTATGGCAGCGCCCGTGCCGCCGTCCTCACCCGCACCCTCATGGGCGGGCCTCTCTATACCGGAGTGATGCGCGGCATCACCGTCGACGGCGTCGTCCTTCTCGGCGTCGTGCTGGGCCGGCCGGGCGGGGAGCAATCCGGTTCCGACGCGAGCGCGCCCGATCCCCGCGCCGGGCTCGACCTGCCCGGCCTGGCGGCGACCGCCTGGTATCACGGGCGGATCGACCGCGCCGGCCGGACCGTCGACCAGCTCCACGAGGAGGTGAGCCGCTTCGCCGCAACCGACTATGCCGAAGCGCTGTTCCGGCAGCGCCAGGAAGGCCTGAGCGAAGAGGAGAAAGCGGGGATCGCCGCCCGTCTGGCAGCTTATACCGGAATCCCCGCCGCGACCTGGATCGAGAACGACCTCCGTATCTCGACCCAGACTTTCCTCAAGACCCTCCTGGCCGACCAGGGGATGGAAGCCGGCGCCTATGACAGCCGCTACACGCTTCCACTCGCCGGTAGTGGCGGAGATCCGGTCGCCGACGATCCGGCAATGGGTCGCTATGTTCCAGGCTTCGTCGCCGCCTTCCACGAAATGCTGCGCAACGATCTCGAGGTCAGCATGCCGGTTCCCTATAATGCGATCACATGGGCGGACCTCAACTTCGCGTGGCGCTGGGATCGCGTCGGCGTGCCGCAAGTCGGCAGTTTCGGCGAGGAGCTCGCCATCGCGATGCGGCGCAATCCCAGCCTGCGCGTGCTCGTCGCCTCGGGCTATTACGACATGGTGACGACCGCCGCTTCCGCCGAGGAGGCGGTCCGTCGCTTCCGCTTGCCAGCCGACCGGGTAACCGTCCGAAACTATGAATCGGGGCACATGCTCTACCTGGGGGACACCGCCGAGGGCTTCGCCGACGACATTCGCGCGCTGATCGAAGGAGGCCGCTAATTCCTCGCATCGAGGATCACCGTCAGGCGATCCCCGTCGATGCCTCCACCTGCCGGCCCTGCGTTCGGCCTGCCAATATCGACCCGATCTCCGGTTCCGCATAGCCGAGCCAGCGCAATATCTCCTCACTATGTTCGGCGAGCCCCGGCGGCGATTCGGAGGTGCCGGTCTGCGCATCGGTCAGGCTGAAGCCGACGTTGAGGATTTCGCAGGATGCTCGGTCCGGAAGCCCCGCCACCTCGATCGGAAGCTTCATGCCGCGGTCCCGCAAATGCGCAAGCTCGGCCGCCTCGTCGACCTGGCGTACCATTCCGCAGGGGATCCCCGCCCCGCTCATCTCGGCTTCCCATTCCGCAGCGCTCTTGCGCTTGAGCTCCCGCGACAGTTCGACCCGCATGGCTTCGGCATTCGCGCGGCGAACCTCCGGGTCGGCAAAGCGGGAATCGGCCAGCCAATCCTCTCGGTCGAGGGCTCGGGCCAACGCCGCGAACTGCCCCTGCTGCACCACGCCAAGCGATACGAGGCGGCCGTCGCCGGCCTCGAACATCGCCGACGTGGGCTGCCCGCTATAACCGACATTGCCGGTGCGCTGAGGCGCCGTCCCGGTGACGAGATAGGGAACGATCGCCGACGTCATGAAGGCCAGGCTGGCGTCGAGCATCGCCACGTCGATATATTCGCCGCCGCGCTGCCGCTCGCGGCGAAGCAGCGCGGCGAGAATGGCGAAGGCCGCGGTCTGGCCGGTCAGCGTGTCGACGACCGGAAATCCGACCCGCATCGGCGGATCGCCGGGATTCCCGCCCAGGCTCATCATGCCGCTGGTCGCCTGGACGATGTTGTCGATCGCCGGCCAATCGCGCAGCGGTCCGGACTGGCCGTAACCAGAGATCGAGCAATAGACGATGTCGGGATTGATCTGCCGAACCTCGTCATAGCCGAGGCCAAGCCGTTCCATGACTCCTGGACGAAAGTTCTCGAGCAGTACGTCGGATCGCTCGACGATCCGGCGCGCCACGTCCCGTTGCTCGGCCGACTTGAGATCGAGGACGATCGACTTCTTGCCCGCATTCACGGCGATGAAGGCGGGCGCCATCCCGTCATAGCGGCGGTCTGTCCCGTAATAGCGCATTGCGTCACCGCCTCCCGGTGACTCGACCTTGATCACCTCGGCGCCGAGAAGGCGAAGCAGGTGCGACGCATAAGGCCCCGCCATTACGTGACTGAAATCGGCAACGCGGATGCCGTCAAGCGGCTGGGGCATTCGGAACACTCCTGCAATTGATCTGACCATCTTCGGCGACACTCGCCCGGGCTGCGCGAAAGACGCCGGTGCCATCGATGCCGTAGCGGGCTAGCGCCGCCGCATTGGCCGCGGCGTCACGAAGATAGAGGGCGTCGAAGCGACTTTGCTCCGTCTGGGGAAGGTCGTGGGTCGCGACGCCCCCGGCGGCGGCCGCCTCCAGCCCCTGATCGGTCGCTGCACGGATCTCGCGCGCGAGCGCCGCTTCCCATATGGCGATGCCTTCCTCGAGCACGCGCTGATGCTCGGGCGAGAGCCGGTCCCAGCGCTCGAGGCTCATGGCCCGGGCCGGATAGGCGCCGCGCGGGACCTTCAGGCTCGTAAAATGCTTCGCCACCTCGGCGAAGTGCAGCGCCTGGAACGTGTCGGGCGGCGCGACCACCCCGTCGAGGACGCCCTTGGCGAGCTGCGAGTAGACCTCGCCCATCGGCATGTTGACGGGATCGGCACCGAGGTGGCGGAACACGCTCGTCAGCTCGGTCGGCACCCGGATCCGCATGCCGCGCAAATCGGCAAGCCGCCTCACCGGCCGATCGCGAGTGATGATTCCCGGCAGGCCGCCGCCCTGCACCGCGAGCACCTTCAGGCCATGAAGCTCCTGGCGGATCTGCGGGCTGCCGGCGGCCAGGCAGCGGTAGAGCGCCACCTGATGCTCGATCTCCTCGACCCCGCTGTAGAAGCCGGATTGGACGCGGACCAGATGGGCGCCGCCGCGGACGTAGATGGGCGTGATCAACCCGACGTCGGCAACGCCGTGGCGAAGCTCGATCATCGACTGGTCCGCCGACAGCAACGCCCCCGACCAGACCGGCCGCACGTCGAGCGAACCGCCCGAGCGCTGGCGGACGAAATCCATCCAGGCCTGGTCGGCGCGACTGAACGGATGGCCTGGGCCGTAAGGAGTCGCATAGACCAATTGCGTGGTGCCGGGCGGAATCGGGCGGACGCAAGCGGCGCAGAACAGAAGCAACAGGAGCGCTATCGGCCTCATGCCAGTCCAGCACCCTTCAGGAACTGCTCCATCGTCGCGACCATTGTGTCGCGGTTCCAGTCGGCCGCATTGACCATGTCGGCATCGAGCGAGAGTACCGGCACGCCCGCCTGCTCCAGGGCGAGCCGGGTCAGGTTCGTCCCCGACTGCGAAAGGCGGTTGTTGGGCGGCGTCAGCATGACCGCGGCGTCGATCCCGCATCGTTCCGCCTCGCTGACCATCCAGCCGTTCATCCACGGCGGCAGGTGCAGGACCTCGTTCATCGAGCAGATCCGGCTCGCCAGCGCCTCCATGGGCCGTCCCTTGATCTCGCGAATATATTGAGGTCCGGCAAACGGCATGTACATCGACCAGACGAAGACGGCCCCCAGACGTGCCTCGAGCGCCTGGTAGAAGCTGGGATCGTGCCACAGGCCGGCACCGATCCACATCAGCCGAAGCCGCTCGTTCGCGGCTACGCCCAGGCCCGCGGCCACGCGCTCGGCCACTTCGTCACGGAAGCGGCGTGCATGCGCGACCGCCCAGTCGGAACCCCGATGCCATTGCGGGATCATCGTGTTCGGCATCTGGTCGGTGATCGCCACCGGGCAGGGGCGCGCGTCACCGATCATCCGGGCCGCCTCGTCGATATAGGATTCCTGCTCGTTGATCCGCTCCATCAGCGTCTGGAGTCGGTCCTCTTCGAAACGGCGGCCGGTCCGCTCCTCGAGCAAGGCGATGAGGTCGCGCATCTCCCGGACCAGCAAATCGATCCGCTCAGGCTGGTAGACCTGCTCCCAGCATTGGCGCGACTTGTCGAACCAGGCGGGATCCTTGTCGGTCCAGGCCGGCGCTTCCATCGGGAAGAAGACGGTGCCGAGCGCGTCCGCCCATTGCGCGAAGACGTGCTGGATACAGTCGCATGTCAGGCGGGCGACCAGCACCGTCGGACGAGGAAGCCCGCCCCAAGGTGCGCTGGCGGGGTCGTCGGCAAGTGTGCAGGCCAGGCCGAGGGAGCAATAGCGGCAGCTGTTCGAGGGATAGCCTCGCTCCGTCATCGCGTCGAAATAGCGGGTCGAGAGCTGTTTGGCGGAGATGTAGGCCGACCACCACTGGTTGGTCACCAGCGGGATGTCCATCGCGTGGAAGATCTCGTGCGGCGTATCCGCCTGGGCGATCGCGAACGGCTCGCCTTCGTCAACGACGCGGCGCTTCAGCTCCGCGCCGAAAGCCTTCTGAAAAGCGGTGGCATCGGTCGTGCAGGCGAGGTCCTTGCGGGTTCGGCTCGCATCGCTCATCGGAATACTCCCAAAGTGGAGAGCTCCGCGAAACGCTCGGACGACAGGCCGGCAATCGCAGTCGCAACCTCCTCGTCATGTTCGCCGATCGCGGGCGCCCTGAAAGGTGCCGGCCGCTCCGCGGAGAAACTGATCGGCGTGCGGACGTGACCGAACCGGCCGAGATGCGGATGGTCGAGTTCGACGAGTGCGCCGCGCGCGGCCAGCCCGGGGTCGCCTTCCATCAGATCCTCGATGTCCTGTACGGCGCCGGCGGCGATGCCCGCCTCCTGGAGGATGGCGGCAGCCTCGCGATCGGTACGGCGCGAGGTCCACCCGGCAATTTCGTCGCCGCCGACGATTGCGCGAAGGCGCTCATACTCACCCTCGTCGGCGGCGCTGATCGCCACCCACCGATCCTCGCCGGTGCAGGGATAGACGCCTTGGTGGAAGACTTCGGGATCGGCATTGCCGGCGCGCCGCGGCGCCGGGCCCGTCTGGGCCTCGGCCAGCGCCCGCCGCATCTGCTGAACGCACAATTCGTACATCGAGGCATCGATATGCGCGCCCCGGCCAGTGCGCCGGCGCTGCTCGAGCGCCGCCGCGGCCATGGCCGCCATGGCAAAGGGCACGATCACGTCCCCATAGGGCACCGACCCCGGGATAACCGGATCGCGGTCCGGCCAGCCGGTGAGAAACGTACGGCCCGAAAGCGCGCCGCCGGTACCGTCCACACCCCATTCCTGCGCGAGCGGCCCGGTCTGGCCGAAGACGCTGCCCGAGACCATGACGATGCCCGGATTGCGGGCCGCGAGCGAATCATAGTCGAGGCCGAGCTTCGCCATCGTGCCCGGGGAGAAATTCTCGACCACCACGTCCGCCCATTCGATCAGCGGCTTCAGCACGTCCCACGCCTCCGGCTTCTTCATGTCCAGGGCGAGACTTTTCTTGGAACTGTTGAGATGGGCGAACCAGGGCTTGTCGTCGAAATTTCCGGCTTGCGAGGCGGACACCTGGACGTCGAGCCGCGACAGGCAGGGCCGGGTACGACTCTCCACCTTGATCACCTCCGCGCCGAGGTCTCCGAGCGCCTTGGTGGTGATCGATCCGACCAGCGCCCAGGAGAAATCGAGCACCCGTACCCCGCCAAGCGGCCCGGGTCGCGTACGCTCTCGGTCGACGGGCGGCGCCGTCTCCGGCCCCGGCCGCCATGAAGCGAAGCGGGACGGCGAGCGAATCCCGTCGGCCTCTTGCCAGAAGCCGCGCGCCTCGAGATGGGGGTCGGCGAGGACGTCGGCAGGGTCCGCGACCACGCACGCATTGATGCCGCGTCGGCGCCCTTCCCTGCCCATCTCGGCCCGGCTGCGCGTCGCAAAGAAGGCGGCGATCGCGGCTTCCCACTCGGCGCGAACCGCCGGATCGAGCGTGGACCGGTTGTAGCTCAGCCAATCGACTCCGCGCAGCGGGTTTGGGACGCCGGCCTCGTCCATCCAGTCCGACAGGGCCTGATTGGCCGGGGCGCCGAAGCGGCCGGTCATCAGCGAGTGGAAGCACCAGCCGTCGGCGAGGCGCCAGATGCAACGCACCACAGCCCGGCCGTAGCCCAGCGCGCCGCCGATCCGGCGCAGCTTGCGGCGGTCGAACTGCCAGGCGAGGATGCTGCTGACGTTGCGGTTGAACGCCACTTCCTGGACGGACACGTCGACATGCTGTCCGCGACCGGTCCTGGCGCGGGCAAGGTGCGCCGCCATGGCGCCGGCGGCGGCGACCATGTCGGCGTGGAAGGTACAAGCATCGAGCGCCTCCTTCACCGGAGCGCGGTCGGGATCGCCGGTCAGGCGCAACGTTCCGCCCATCGCCGAAGCCACGAGCTCGCTTCCGCGCCAGGAGGCGCGCGGTCCGTGGCTTCCGAACGATGTCACCGAGACATGGATGAGCTCGGGCCTTTCCCGCTCGATCCGGGCGCGGTCGAGACCCAACTCCCCCAGGCGCGGGAGACCGAGATCGTCGATCAGGAAATCGGCCTCGGGAACGGCGTCCGGGGACACTGAGCGGACCTCGGCCCCGAGTGAGGCGAGGAAGCGAGCGAGCGGACGTTCCTCCATCCCGCCCAACGCGGCCACCTGGCTGCCTTCGAGTGGACTCATCGCGCCATTCTCCCGATGAATTCGGCAATCTCTTCGGCGGCGCCGTCCGATGCGTCCCAGCGGCGATCCGCGAGGACGAGGACGGGAATGCCCGCTTCCTCGAGCAGCCGGCGCTGGCGCGGGACGTGCCAGACGAGCGCCTCCTCCTCGCTCGCGAGCCAAAGAATTACGGCGTCGGCGCGGCAGCGTCGCGCCTTGTCGAGAAGCCATTGCGCACGATCGACGAAGCTCCGCGCGCCGAGCGGGCTGGCATGGGCGCGGCCGGCCACGGCCAGGACGGGATCCCCCCCGACCACGAGCTCGGGGCCTAACCGGTCGAGCGCGCGCTCGTGCAGCTCGGCCGCGACGGTCCAGCCCTGCCGCTCGACGGCCACGTGCAGCCGGTCGTCGGGCGGCGCCGAGCCGGCGAGCAGCATTTGTCCCCTGAACGTCTGCGCCGGCAGATCGTCGGGCACGACCGAGAAGACCTCGGGCGAGAACAGGCTTGCCCGGCCGATCCGCTCGTAAAGGCTGCCGCCGGCGCGACGGTCGGAGTCTAGCCTGGCGAGAGCGCGCCGCCGCAGGTTGGCCGTCTCGATACCCTGCTCCAGCCGCGCGGCGTCCACGCCCAGGCTGTCGCACAGCCTGCGGGTCGCGGCGACGCTGTGCTCGAGGCTGGTCGGCCGGCCTATTTTCGCGAGGTCGAAGATGAGCGGCGTAGGTCCGCCAATCTCTCCTCGCCGCTGAAGCTCGCAAACATAATAATAAAGGCGCTGCGAAACGTCGTCGCCGCGAGTGAAGAGGACGCGTTCGAGGAAATCGAAGCGGCCGTCCGCCCAGTCCTCGAGCACGGAGCGCGCGCTGCCCGGAAAGCTCGGCTCGAGCCAGGCGTCGGCGCGCGGCGTCGGACGGTCCGGCACCCAGGGCAGGTGCGCCGCCGTGCCGAAGGCGGCGAGCAGGTCCTCGGGAAGTTCGAGGCCGAAGTAGCCGATCGCCGCCGGCGCCGCTCTGGCATGGCCGAGCGGATCGGCGAGGATGGAGTCGATCTTCGCGAGTGCGGTCATTGTCCCAGCCATAGCGGAAGCGCCAGCACCATCGCGGGAAACAGGATGATGGCCAGCAGGTGGAGGAAATCGGCGGCGAGGAAGGGCAGCACACCGCGGAAGATCCGTGAAATCGGTACGTCCCCCGCTATCCGCTGAATGACATAGAGGTTCATGCCGATCGGGGGATGGACGAAGCCGATTTCCATCGCCCGGACGATGAAGATACCGAACCAGATCGGCGACAGGCCGAGTTCCACGATGATCGGAAGCAGAATCGGCGTGGTCAGCAGCATCAGCGCCAGGCCGTCGAGCACCGAGCCGAGGAGGAGCAGGAACAAGGCGATGAGCAGCACGGTCGTGATCGGCCCTGTACCGATCGAGGAGATGGCTTCTCCGATCGCGTCGGCGAGGCCGGTGACGCCGACGAAGACCGAGAATATCACCGCGCCGACCACCACCACGTAGATCAAGCCGCTGGTGCGCAACGTCTCCTCTAGCGCGGTCTGGAGGCTCGACCAGCTCAGGCGGCGCCGGACCGCCGAAATGGCGAGCGCACCGACCGCGCCGACCGCCGCGGCCTCGGTGGGCGTGAACCAGCCCAGAGCGATTCCGCCGATCACGAGGAGGATGAGCAGGAAGATGTCGACGATCTTCCTGAGCGCTGCCCAACGCTCCGGCCAGCCCAGACGGGGCGTCGCCGGCGCCACCTGCGGCCTGAACCGGACGAGCAGCCAGATGGCGGCGAAATAGAAGAGCATCTGCGTGATGCCCGGGATGATCGCCGCGGTGAACAGCGTCCCGATCGACTGTTCGGCGATGATTCCGAAGACGATCAGGGCGCCCGAAGGCGGGATCATCTGGCCGAGCGTCCCGCCGGCGGCGATCGATCCCGTGGCGAGCTCGTCCGAATATCCGCGCCGCCGCATCTCCGGCAACGCGACCATGCCGATCGTCGCCGCCGTCGCCAGGCTCGACCCGTTTATGGCGCCGAAAGCGGCACAGCCGCCGACGCCGGCAAAGGCCAGTCCGCCGCGGCGATGGCCCACAAGCCCCGCTGCGGCGTCGAATATGTCGCGGCTGGCATTGGCGGAGAAGCAGAGGTGAGCCATCAGCAGGAACAGCGGCAAGGTGCCGAGTTCGTAGCGAGAGATCGTCTCGAACAGGACGACGCCGCCCTTGATGATTGCCGGCTCGAGCCCGATCACGATGGTCAGTCCACCTATGCCGACCAGGCCCAGCGCCACGCCGACGGGCGTGCCCAGGGTAAGCAGGACGAGCAGGACGAGGATTCCGACCAGGCCGGTTTCAGGGGTTGCCGTCATGTTCGCTCCCTGCGCACGGCCTGGACAAGGAAAATCACGACGAGAGCGGCGCAGCCGGACAGCACGAGCAGACGAAGCGGGCGATAGGGAATGCCGATCACCTCGCTCTCCTCATGCGCGTTCCAGAGATCGGCGGCGATCCATCCGCTCCCGATGAGCAGCCCGACGAAGAGCAGCGCTCCCAGCGCCTGGCCAATTCCGACCAGCCAGCGTCTCAGCCGCGGCGACGCCCGATCAGTGACGAGATGGACGGTCGCGTGGGTACGAGCGACGCTGGCGACGACCATTGCCGCGATCGCGGCGATCACGACCGACGCCTGGACGATCTCTATCGAACCGAGCAAGGGAAAGCCGCTGTGCCGGCCAAGCACCGCAATCGCGTCCGTCGCCATGGCGAGAAGAAGCGCGCCGCCGCCGACGACCACCAAGATACGCATCGCCCGGCCCGACCCGGTCTCCCGCTTCATGGCAGCAAGCCCACGCGGCCCTCCCGCCGCAGTTGCAACGGCGGCAACCCGGCGGTGCGCGTGATCGCCTCGACATAATCGAGCACGGCGCCTGAACGCTCTCCTTGGGCCGGCACCGGCCGTCCCGGCGGTTCGACATGGACCGGGATGACACCCGCCTCGATCCGCCCGTCGCGGTGCCAGGTCAGGCTGGCGACCATCGCGTTGACCGCCTCCGGATGAAAGGGCGCATATTCGTAAGCCGGATCCGGTTCGAAACCGAACAGCCGCTTGCGCCGCTCAGCCCATTCGCGCCGCGCCGCATGGTCCTGGTTCGGGCTGAGCGCCCGGGTGACGACGCACCCATTGCCGAGACCATGATAGATCGGCCGTCCTCGATAGACCTCGATGCCGCGCAGGATGTGGGCATGGTGGCCCGCGACGACGTCGGCACCGGCATCGATCGCTGCCTGGGCGATCGCCCGCTCGTAGGCCGCGAGAATGGCGGGCCGGTGGACGATGCCCTTGTGCAGCGCGACTAGGACGAGCTGCGCGCGATCCCGCACCGAAGCGATATCGCTCGAGAGGATGGCGAATGCCTCGTCAGTCGCGCGGACGAGATCGGCGATGGGCGACACCGGAGCCCCGTCGGCTGTCGCGATCGGAAGGAAGGCGCAGCCCGCACGATCCTCCGAGGCCCAGGCGGCCTCCGGGCCGACGCAATTGTAGCTGAGCAGGGCGATGGTACGGCCGCCCACGTCGATCAGGGCCGGCGCCCTCGCCGACGCCAGATCGGCCCCTGCCCCGGCATGTGCGATCCCGAGGCGGTCGAGGCCCGCAATCGTGTCGGCAATCCCTTCCGCGCCGCAATCGGCAATATGATTGCCGGCCAGCGTGACGGCCGTGAAACCGGCGCGCGCGAGTGCCTCCAAGTTCGCAGGATCGGCTCCCGGAGCCGGCACATCTCCGGCCAGCTCCGCCGCGGAGCGGGTATGCGGCACTTCGAGGTGACCGATGGCGACATCCGCCGCGCGAATGATCGGCGCTATTCCGGACAGCCAGTGATCGGCATCCGGAAGGTCAAGAACCAGGTCGCCGGTCAGCAGAATCCGACTCGGGGCGGATTCGTGCCCATCAGTCGGTCCGATCATGCGCACCGGCCTTTCCTGCACGGCGACCACGCTCGACGGGCGGCGCCGAAGCGGTCGCTCGGCTGAAGGGAAGACAATGTCGGCACCTGGATTTCTTTATCTGCCACTCTCCTGACCCTTCACCTACGTAGCGTCTGCGATCTGGTCAACGATATTGTTGACAATCCAATTGGGCCGATGCACGAGAGGTGCAGGCGAGTTCAACAGGACCGCCGCGACCGATCGGGGAGGACGACTTGAAGGACGCCGCAGCGTATACCTTGCTCATCCTGGCAACGACCGCGCTTGCTGCCTGCTCGAGCCTGCCCGCTGCTCCGCCTGTCGCGACCGCCGCCACGCCGACCGGCGAAGGCTCCGTCCCGCGCTATGACGAGGTCGTCCGGCAGTCGCTCTACGTTCCGGTTCGCGACGGCACGCGCTTGGCGATGAACATCTACCGCCCGGCGGAGAGGGGCCGCGCGGTAGAGACGCCGCTGCCGGTCATCTTCGCTTTCACGCCTTACCGGGCACGCTACCGCGAAGAGAATGGCGAGACGGTCGAGGCGGGCCTGTCCGAACGCCTCGGGCTCAAGGGCATGACGGATCACGGCTATGTCGTGGCGGTCGCCGACATCAGGGGCAAGGGCGCTTCGTTCGGCACCCGGCGCGGCTTCCAGGACCGGACCGAAGCCCAGGATGGCCACGATCTGGTCGAATGGCTCGCAGCCCAGCCCTGGTCGGACGGCAATGTCGGGATGGTCGGCTGCTCCTATCTCGGCGGCACGACCATCCAGACCGCCTCCACGGCACCGCCTCACCTGCGCGCGGTCTTCACCGGCGCGACCGATTTCGACAAATATACCTTCGTCCGTCGCGGGGGGATCACCGCCCAGTTCAATACCCGCCCGGACGAACCGCTGTCCTGGGACCTGGCAAGCCTGCCGGTGGACGCGGATCGCGACGGCACGCTGCTTCGCCAGGCCGTCGAACAGCATTCCGGCAACACGCCGATGGCCGATCTGTGGTATTCCATGCCCTATCGCGACAGCATCTCGCCGCACACCGGGACCCGCTTCTGGGAGGAAGTCGGCCCCTATACCTATGCCGACACGCTGCGGAACAACGGTGTACAATATTATCTTTGGGTTACCTGGAAGGACGAGCCCGCCGAGCAGATCCTGACCGCCGCGGCGAACCTGCCCGCGCGCGTGATGATCGGGCCGGGCAGTCATTGCGAAGCGCCGCCGGGAGTGGATCTCGGTGCCGAGCAGCGGCGCTTCTTCGATCGACATCTCAAGGGAATCCGTAACGGGATCGACGAGGAGCCCCGCTACCGGTGGTGGACGCTCGACGCTCCGGCCGGCGAGGAATGGACCCGAAGCGACCGCCTGCCCGGCGATGGCGTGGATCGGCACATTCTTTTCCTGGATGACGGGCCGAGCGGCACGGTGCGCTCGCTGAACGACGGCGCGCTCGTTGCGCAGCGCCCGGACGACGGCGCGGATAGCTATCGTGTCGACTATGACGTCGAAGGGCAGGACTATTTTCCCTTCTGGCCCGCCGTGCTCGACGAGCGGGGCCTGACCTACACGTCGCCGCCGCTCGCACGCGATGTCGTGCTGACGGGATCGCCCGTCGTGCACCTGCGGGTTTCCGCCGACCAGGACGACACGAACCTGTTCGTCTTCCTCGAGGAAGTGGACGGCCAGGGCCGGGCCGAGAACATCTCGTTCGGCCGGCTGGCACTGTCCCACCGCGCGATGGCCGAGCCGCCCTACGACAATCGCGGCCTGCCCTGGCACTCCGGGCGCAGCGCGGATGTCGAGCCTGCCGTCCCTGGCACCGCTTATTCGGTTTCGTTCGCGCTCACCCCGAACTCGAAGCGGTTCCGGGCCGGCAGCCGGATCAGGGTCTCGGTCCGCGGCGCCGATCCGCGCCAGCGCAACCTTCGCGAGATACGGCGCGATCCGCCCGAGACGGTCACCGTGCACCACGGGGCCGGCGCTTCGCGGGTCGAAATTCCGTTCCTGGAAGCCCCGGTGTTCGCCGCAAGCGAATGAGGAATCGACCGGCGGGCGAGGTGCCCGACCGGCCCTGCGGATTCGATGATGGAGATGGGATGATGTCGACGAGGTACGTTTTCCGGCACGAAAGCCGCGGCTCGCTCCGCGCCCGGTGGATCTGCGGCACGGCGCTGCTCGCCTTGATCGGCCACGGGCCGGCGCTCGCCCAGGACGAGCCGGCGACAACCGAATCCCCCGCTTTGGCGCCGGCCCAGCCGGACGACGTCGCCCAGGACCAGAGCCCGGCGGATATCGTCATCACGGGCAGCCGCATCCGGGGTATCGCGCCAGTCGGGTCGCCGCTCATCGACCTCGGCCGCGACGACATCGAAGCCTCCACCGCCGTCACCACCGACCGCATGATCCGGGAACTTCCGCAGGTCTTCGACCTCGGCATTTCCGAAAATTCCCGCGGCCAGTCCGGCGGCAACAGCAACATCACTTACGGCAACAGCGTCAACCTGCGCGGCATCGGTCCGTTCGCTACCCTCGTCCTGGTCGATGGTCACCGCGTGGTCGGCAACAGCCGTTCCGTGGACCCGTCGATCATCCCTACCCTCGGCCTCCAGCGAGTCGAGGTCGTGGCCGACGGCGCCTCGGCCATCTACGGATCCGACGCCGTGGCCGGCGTGGTGAACCTGATCCCGCGGCGAAACCTCAGCGGGATCGAGGCGATAGCGCGCTATGGCGTCGCGGATGATTATGACGAGCGGCTGATCGGGATCGCCGGCGGCCACACCTGGAGCACAGGCCAGGTCATGGTAGCGTTCGAGCACGCCTATCGAAGCAATTTGAGGGGCGACGACCGCGCCTTCTTCACCAATGATCAGAGGCCGTTCGGCGGACGCGACTACCGGATCACGGAATGCGACCCCGGGAACATCGTCGTCGGCGGCGTGAGCTACGCCATCCCGCCGGGCGGCGTGACCCCAGGGACCGCCGGTGCGCTGCAACCGGGAACCCAGAACCTGTGCGACAGCCATGACGGCCAGGACCTGTTCCCCGAAACCAGCTACAATAGCGTCGTCGCCACCTTCACCCAGGATATAACGGACTGGCTGACCTTCTTCGCCGACGGCTATTTCTCGAAGCGCGAGTTCGAACGCAATCCGGCCTTCGCCGCGGCGGTTCTGAACGTGCCGAGCACCAATGCCTTCTTCGTCGCACCGCCAGGGACCGATCCCGCATCCGTATCGGTCCGGTACAATTTCGCACGCGATCTCCCGCCCAACACGTCGACGGGATTCACGCGTACTTGGCAGGGCAATGCGGGGCTGCGCTTCAGCCTGCCGCATGAATGGCAGCTCGAAACCAGCTTCAGCTACGGCCGCACCCGCGACGTCTCGAACAGCTTTGGCGGCCTGAACACGCCGGCACTCAACGCGGCCCTTGCGAGCAGCGACCCGCAGACCGCTTTCGATCCGTTCGGCCTGCACCGGACCAGTCCCGAGGTGCTCGCGCTGATCGGCAACCAGATCTTCCTGGCGCCGACGCTCAACCGCCTCACTCTCTACCAGGCCAGCGCGGACGGCCCGCTGTTCAGCATCGGTGGAAATCAGGTCAGGCTCGCCTTCGGCTACGAGCGCCAGGAGATCGAAACCGATCTGGGCGTTGCGCGCGGCAATCCCGGCACGCCGACCACCTTCCGCAGCTTCGGCCGGTCGGTCGATTCCGGCTATGCCGAGCTTTTCGTGCCCATCTTCGGCGATGGCAACGCGATGCCGGGCCTCGAGCGCCTCGAGCTGAGCGCCGCCATCCGGCACGACCGCTACAGCGACGTCGGATCGACAACCAATCCCAAGATCGGGATCGTCTGGGGTCCGTTGCGCAATCTCAGATTCCGCGGCAGCTACGGCACCTCGTTTCGGGCGCCGATCTTCTCGCAGATCTACGGCAATTCGAACAATCTGTTCGTCCAGCGATACACCGATCCGACGCAGGGAGGTGCGCTGGTCACCGGGGTGGCCCTCTCGGGCGCGAACACCGAACTGAGACCCGAGGAGGCGAAAACCTGGACGGCGGGCGTCGACTTCGAGCCGGTGCGCAATGCGCGGATCAGCCTCACTTATTTCGACGTCGACTATAAGGGCCAAGTCGAGACCTATCTCTCGGACCTCGGCATTCTCGGTCGGGAGGAGACGTTCGCCGGCACGGGCATCATCCTGCGCGGCGAGGAAGCGGCAGCACGAGTCGCCGAGCTGATCGCGAGCGGTATCGGCGTGCTCGGAGTCCTTCCCAATCCAGTGACCGTGTTCGTCGACGGCCGCAACTTCAACCTCGGCCGCTCCATCACTCGCGGCATCGACGTCGAAGGCTCGTACCGCTTCGATACGGGATCGCTCGGCGCGCTGACCCTGAGCGTGAACGGAACCTATCTCACCGACTATCTGCTGGCGCAGACGCCGACTGCCACGCCACAGGACCGGCTCGACACCATCTTCAACCCGCTGCGGTTCAAGGCGCGCGCCGTTGCGGCGTGGGAATATGGCAACGCGTTGACCCGGCTCCAGGTCAATCATGTCGGCGGCTACACCAACGACATCATCACGCCTTCCGAGAAGGTGGAAGGCTATACGACGCTCGATATCGGCGTCGCCTTCAACGTGGGCGATCCCGACAGCCGCGACTTCTTCGACAGCGGAATGACGTTCGGAATCGACGTGAGGAACGTCTTCGACACCAATCCGCCTTACGTGAACCTGGCGCCTTCCGGGAACGGGAGCGGCGGCTATGACGCCACGGTCGCCAATCCGATAGGCCGGCTCTTCTCCTTCTACGTGCGCAAGAGGTGGTAGGCGCCGCGCATCCGGACGGCCGGGGCGGCCGTCCGGAGAGCCGGTCAGGCGTAATAATCCGGGTCGATGTCCGCCAGGGCCGAAAGGCCGCCCGCCACATGCTCGCGCATGCACCGTTCCGCATCCTCGACACGCCCTTCCACGATCGCCGCCGTGATCTTCTTATGGTCGGCATTCGCCGCGTCGATGCGGGCAGCGCTGTAGAAGGTCGAGAAGAGCAATCGATAGATCGGGACCCGCAGTCGCGCGAGGAAGGCCTCCACATAGAGGTTGTTGGCGCCACGGATGATCAACGTGTGCCACTCATCGTTGAGCCGCGCGAACAGCTCATGATTGCCCGTGGATTCGAGCGCATCGAGCTGATCTTGAAGTGCCTTCAGCCGCTGCTTCGACTCCATGTCCTCCGATGCGGCGAACTCGGCGGCCGCGAGCCCCTCCAGCGCCATGCGGGTGCGATAGATCTGACGCAGCTCGTCGAGGCTGAAGCGCCGCACCGACGCGCCGCGGAATTCCTCGATCTCGATCAGCCCATCGGCTTCGAGCCGGCGCAGCGCCTCGCGCACGCGGCTGCGGCTCGCGCCGGTCTGCTTGATTATCTCGGCTTCGATCAGCCTCTGACCCGGCACGAAAACCCGCCGTTTGATGCGTTCCCGCAGCCAGTCGACGACCACCTGGACCGTGCCCCCGGCGGGCTCCGCCGCTCCCTTGTCCTGTGCAGGCACCGAGATCGCCACCTCCGATACTCCGTTTCGCATACCGTTCGGACTATCTTTCGTGAACGATCCTGTCGACAATTCAAGTGGGAGCGAACCGATGCGACCAATATTGTGGCTGAGCTTCCTTGCCGCCCTGAGCCTCGCCGGCGGCTGCGCGGCACCGTCCACCTCCGGACGCGAGCCCGCGATCCAGACGACATCGGAAGACGAGGCTCGCCGCCCGCTTCTCCTTCAGCGGCACGCGCTGCCGGATACGCCCGGCACGGGCCCCTTTCACGCGATCAAGCTGGAGGAAGATGGCCTGGCAAATCATGTCGTCTATCGTCCCGCTGACTTGGCGCGGCTCGGATCCGTACGAATGCCGCTCTACATCTTCGGCAACGGCGCTTGCTCCGACGACGGAGCTAGCGCGCGGCTGCACCTCCTGGAAATCGCCTCCCACGGCTATCTGGCCATTGCGTCGGGACGGATACGCAGCGGTCCTGGCGTTAGCTCCCCTGCCCGCATCTCCGACACGCAGAACCGGACGAGCGCCGAGCAGCTTGGTGAGGCGATCGCCTGGGCGGTGCGCGAGAATGCACGCCCGGGCAGCCCCTATTTCGGACGCCTCGACACGTCAAAGATCGCCGTGTCCGGCCATAGCTGCGGCGGACTCCAGGCGCTCCAGCTCGCCGGCGATCCGAGGGTTTCGACCTTCGTCATCATGAACAGCGGCATCTACAATGACGGCGGTCCCGGTCGCAGCAACATCCGGCTCGACAAGAGCCAGCTCGAACGGCTGCGCGTTCCGATCCTCTATGTGCTCGGCGGCCCCGGCGACATCGCCTTTCCCAACGGAATGGACGACTTCGCCCGTATCCGGCACGTCCCCGTCGCCGTCGCCAATGCCGACGTCGAACATGGCGGGACCTTCTGGGAGCCGAACGGCGGCAAGGCGGCGCAACTCGTCGTGGCATGGCTTCAATGGCAGCTGCGAGGCGACGCCGCCGCCGCCCGCTGGTTCGAAGGTTCCGACTGCCGGCTCTGCGCCGACAGCTTCTGGAACTATGATCGCCGCAACATCGCCGGCGCAGGCGGATGATGACGGCGGGGCCTAGCGAGCCCTTATCCTGCCCAGCAGGTCGAGCAGGGTGCGACGCTCGTTCTCGCTCAACGGCGAAAGCATCCTCTCTTCATGCGGGCGCACACGGCGCACGACCTCGCGGAGCATCGCCTGCCCCTCGTCTGTGAGGTGGAGGGCGAAAGCACGCCGATCGTGCGGCGCCGGCCGCCGATCGACCAGCCCACGCGCCAACAGCTCGCCGATCAGCGGAACGAGGTTCGCCCGCTGGATCCCGAGCGAGCGGCCCAGCGCCGTCTGATTGATGCCGGGATTCTCGCCGGTCATGGCAAGCATGGCGAACAAGGCGGGACGCATGCCCAGATCCTCCATCTCCGCCATGAAATCGGCCATGAAGACGGCGGTCGTCCGGCGCATCGCATAGCCGACGAGGCTCTCCAGCAGCGCGCTGCCCGCCTCGCTCGCTATCTCGTCCGAACCGTTCACGCGTGCCATCTCCCCCGCTTGATTGTTATGTTTCATAGCATTATGATCCCTGTCTGGGAACTGGACAATGGAGAGACGAGTGGCCGAGGGCGTCAACATCCTACTTTCGATCGGCGGGCGCGAAAAGCAGGCCGCGGGCGGTCGAACCTTCACCCGCAACAACCCGATGACCGGAGAACCCGCGACGATCGCGGCAGCTGCAGGCATCGAGGATGCGAAGGCGGCTGCCGACGCGGCCGGCGCCGCGGCGCCGGGCTGGGCGGCGACCGGCCCCAACGCACGCCGCGCCTTGCTGAACAAGGCGGCAGCGGCGCTCGAAGCACGAGCCAATGATTTCGTCGCCGCGATGATGACCGAGACGGGCTCGACGGAAGGTTGGGCCCGATTCAATCTGATGCTGGCCGCCGGGATGATCCGGGAAGCGGCTTCGATCACCACGCAGATCGGCGGCGAGGTGATCCCGTCCGACCATCCCGGCAAACTTGCCATGGCGTTGCGCGAGCCGGTCGGGCCGATTCTCGGAATCGCTCCCTGGAACGCGCCGATCATCCTTGGCGTGCGCGCGATCGCCGTCCCCCTCGCCTGCGGCAACCCGGTCATCCTCAAGGGTTCGGAGATGTGCCCGCGCACCCACGGCCTGATCATCGAATCCTTCGCCGAAGCGGGTTTCCCCGAAGGCGTGGTCAACTTCGTCACCAACGCGCCCGAAGATGCTGGCGAAATCGTCGGCGCGCTGATCGACCATCCCGCGGTCAAGCGGATCAACTTCACCGGATCGACGGCGGTCGGCAAGATCATCGCCAGGCGTGCGGCCGAGCATCTGAAACCAGTGCTGCTTGAGTTGGGCGGCAAGGCGCCCTTCGTCGTGCTCGAGGATGCCGACCTGGACGAGGCGGTGAAGGCGGCGGCGTTCGGCGCCTTCATGAACCAGGGTCAGATCTGCATGTCCACCGAGCGGATCATCGTGGTGGACGCCGTCGCCGAGGCGTTCGCCGAAAAGTTCGCCGCCAAGGCCGCATCCATGCCCTGCGGCGATCCGCGTGAAGGAAAGGCTCCGCTCGGAGCCGTCGTCGACGAGCGCACGGTCCACCACGTCAACGCGCTGATCGACGATTCCCTGTCGAAGGGCGCCGTCGCTTTGGCCGGCGGTCGGAGCGAAGGCGTGCTGATGTGCGCCACCGTCATCGACCAGGTCACGTCGGACATGAACCTCTATCGCGACGAAAGCTTCGGGCCGATCACGGCGGTGATCCGCGCAAGGGACGAAGCGGATGCGATCCGGCTTGCCAATGACAGCGAATATGGCCTGTCTGCGGCGGTATTCACCCGCGATGCGGCGCGCGGCCTCAAGGTCGCGCGGCAGATCCGTTCGGGAATCTGCCACGTCAACGGGCCGACCGTGGCGGACGAGCCGCAAATGCCGTTCGGCGGCGTCGGCGCCTCCGGATATGGTCGGTTCGGCGGGAAGGCCGGGATAGACGCGTTCACCGAGCTCAGGTGGGTGACCATCGCCACTGAGCCCGGCCACTACCCCATCTGAAAAGGACAAGAATGTGAGCGAGCAGGACGTCGTCAGCTACCGCGTCGAGAATCGAATCGCCTGGGTGAGCTTCAATCGCCCGGAAAAGCGCAACTGCATGAGCCCGACGCTCAATCGCCGGATGATGGAGGTGCTCGACGCGCTCGAGTATAGCGACGATGTCGGTGTCCTCGTCCTCACCGGCGAAGGCTCGGCCTGGTCGGCGGGCATGGATCTCAAGGAATATTTCCGCGAGACGGAGGCGAAGGGCCTTGGCGCCGTTCGCCAGTCGCAGCGCGAAGCCTATGGCTGGTGGCGGCGCCTGCGCTGGTACCAGAAGCCGACGATCGCGATGGTCAACGGTTGGTGCTTCGGCGGCGGGTACGGCCCGCTCTTCGCCTGCGACCTCGCCATCGCGGCCGACGAGGCCGAGTTCGGCCTGTCCGAGATCAACTGGGGCATCCTGCCCGGCGGCGGCGCCACCAAGGTGGTCGTCGACCTGCTGAGCATGCGCGATGCCATGTACCACGCCCTCACCGGCGAGCGCATCGACGGCAAGACCGCCGCGGCCTGGAAGCTGGTCAATGAGAGCGTTCCCCGCGCACGCCTCGAGGAACGGGTGACCGAGCTCGCGAACGTCCTGCTCGGGAAGAATCCGGTGGCGATCAAGGCCGCAAAGGACGCCGTGCGCCGGGTCAAGGAAATGACCTACGACAATGCGGAGGATTATCTGGTCCGGGCGCAGGAAGCCGCAAACTTCCACGACAAGACGGACGGCCGCAAGGAAGGGATCCGCCAGTTCATCGACGAGAAGAGCTACAAGCCGGGCCTCGCCAGCTACGACCTGTCGCGGGCGGCGAGCGCTCCGGGCCATGACTGACGCGGCGCCCGCCATGGACGATCGCGCGACCGCCCAGGCCTGATGTCCGGACTGGCGCCGGCGACGGACTTCGTGCGGCTGCACGCCCGCGGCCGCCCGGAACATCCCGCCCTCGTCGAGGCAAACGGCCGGCGGGCGATCTCCTATCGCGAACTCGACCGCCGGGTGGACCAGGCCGTCGGCCTGCTGTGCGGCGAATTCCAGATGGAGCGGGGCGACCGGATCGCCGCCCTCGCCCGCAACCATGTCGACCTCGTCGTCCTCCAACTCGCCTGCGCCCGCAGCGGCGCGATCTTCGTGCCGTTGAACTGGCGGCTGAGTGCCGTCGAACTCGCGGTGCTGCTCGAGGATTGCGCACCACGTCTGCTCGTCGGCGACTCGCTGCTCGACGGCGTGGAGACCGACCTGCCCCGCCTCGTCCTGGATGCGCTCAGCGCCGGCATCGATCGCGCCATACCCGCCCCGCCCGGGGCGATCGATCCCGATGCGCCCTCGCTGATGCTCTACACGTCCGGAACTTCCGGCCGTGCCAAGGGCGTGCTGCTCACCGAGGCCAACCTGCTCGCGACCGCGGTAAACTTCACCGTCCTCGGCCAGGTCACGCCCGCAAGCGTATTCCTGGTCGATTCGCCCTTGTTCCACGTCATCGGCATGGTGACCTGCTTCCGCCCCACCTTCATGATGGGCGCGACTTCGATCCTCTCCCCCGGCTTCGATCCTGCGACGACGCTCGGCCGCATGGCCGACCCGTCACTCCGAGTGAGCCACTATTTCTGCGTGCCGCAAATGGCGGAGATGCTTCGCGCCTGCCCCGGCTTCGACCCGGAGTCGCTGCGTGGCCTCACCGCCTTGTTCACCGGCGGGGCGCCCCACCCCGCCGCGCGGATCCGCGAATGGCTAAGTGACGGGATCGCCGTCGTCGACGGCTATGGCATGACCGAATGCGGGACCGTGCTTGGAATGCCGGTGGATGTGGAGGTGATCGACGCCAAGGCGGGATCGGCCGGGCTGCTGCCGCCCACGATGGAAGCGCGGATCGTCGGCGAGGACGGTCGCGACCTTCCGGACGGCGTGGGCGAGCTGCTGCTGCGCGGCGCGAACGTCTTCCCCGGCTATTGGCGCCGCCCGGAGGAGACGGCGCAAGCCTTTACGGAGGACGGATTCTTCCGAACCGGCGATCTCGCCCGGCGCGACGCCGACGGATTTCATTTCATCGTCGATCGGCGGAAGGACATGTTCATCTCCGGCGGAGAGAATGTCTATCCGGCCGAGATCGAAGCGGTACTGATCGCTCATCCCGACGTCGAGGAGGTGGCGGTGGTGGGCATGCCGGACCCGAAATGGGGCGAGGTCGGCCATGCCGCGATCGTGCTCCGCGCCGGCGCCTCGCCCGACGAGACCGCCCTGCTGTCCTACTGCGATGGTCGTCTCGCCCGCTACAAGCTGCCCAAGGCGATCCGATTCCTTGATGCGCTGCCTCGCACCGGCTCCGGCAAGGTGGTGAAGGCCGAGCTTCGCCGGCAGCTGCAGGACCGTCGGTGAAAGTCCGCCCGGCCGGCTGCATCCGGCCGGCTCCGGGTCTTCTCCGCGGCCGGATCACGCGGAAGCGGCGCGGCGGCGAATGACCCGCTCGGTCATGCTGCTGCTCGCGGCGCTGTCCGCGCTCGGTTCGCTCGGAATCCATGCGTTCCTGCCGGCCCTGCCCGACATTGGTCGCGACCTTTCGGCCGCGCCGGGCTTGGTCCAGCTCGGAATCACGCTCTACCTGGTCGGCCTCGCGCTCGGGCAGCTCGGCGGCGGCTGGATTTCGGATCATGTCGGACGAAGACCGGTCCTCCTGATCGGCAGCGCGCTGTTCGTGGCGGGCTCGATCGCCTGCGCCGCCGCACCCGACATTCTCGCTTTCCTCGCCGGCCGCACCGTGCAGGGCATCGGGGGCGCCTGCTCGCTCGTCGTCTCGCGTGCGGTGGTCGCCGACAGCACGAGCGGGGACGAGACGGTAAAGCTGTTCGCCAAGCTCGCATTGATCGTTCTGATCTCCCCGGGCCTCGCGCCCTTGCTTGGCGGATTCATCGTCTCGGTGGGCGGTTGGCGCCTCGTCTTCGTCATCCTGGCCGCGATAGGCATCGTCGCGCTGGCCGCCGCGGCGTTGTGGCTGGAGGAGACGTTCGCGAAAGCCGATCGCCCGGTGCGGGACTCGCGCGCCGGCCTGTTGCTGCTGGTCACCCGTTGGCGCTTCATCCGCTTCGCCCTCGCGACCGCTGCGACGACCGTCGGACTATTCGGCTTCCTTTCCGTGTCTTCCTTCCTCCTCGTCGAGCGCTACGGGATGGACGCGGCGGGAACCGGCGCCGCCTTTCTGCTCGTTGCCGCCAGCGCGATGGCCGGAACCCTGGCAAGCGGCCGGGTCGAAGCCGCGATGCCCGGGCGGGCGCTCGTCTTTGGCACGATGCTCCATCTCTGCGGCGGGCTCATCCTGCTGGCGGCGGCCCTGATCGCCGACCACCCGGCAGCCTTGATCGGCCCGATGCTCCTGGTCGGCTCCGGCACCGGCCTGATCATGCCGGCGGCAATGGCCGGGGCACTGAGCGCCGACCCTCTCCACCGCGGCACCGCCTCCAGCCTGATCGGCGCCCTGCAGATGACGGCCGGCGCGGCGACGACGGCACTTATAGCCGCGCTCTCCCACCCGAACGTCCTCGCCGCCGCAATCCCGGTCGTGCTCGCCGGGATCCTGCTGCTCGCGGCCACGTTCGTCGGCAGCCGTCCGAATGATTGTTATGAGAAATAGCAATCTTGTCGCTCGGCCAGCGCGCGACTAGGGTCGCTGAAACGGCAGAGCCCGGAATCGAGGAATCCGCTTATGGCCATCCAGCGTACACAAGTCGCCATCGTCGGCGCCGGGCCTGCCGGGCTGCTGCTCGGCCACCTGCTGCGAACCGAGGGGATCGAGGTCGTCGTCGTCGAGCGGCGGTCCGCCGACTATGTGCTGTCGCGGATCCGCGCTGGCGTGCTGGAAACCATCACGACGGACCTCATGGAGCGGCTCGGGCTCGCGTCGCGCCTGAAGGCCGAAGGCCTGCCGCACGATGGTTTCAATCTCGCCGATGGCGAGCGGCTCATCCGCATCGACATGGCGGAGCTCACCGGCAAGCGCGTGACGGTATATGGCCAGACCGAGCTCACCCGCGACCTCATGGATGCGGCGCCCGAGCGTGACCTCGAGATCGTCCATGAAGCGATCGACGTAACCCTCCACGACGTGAACGCAGACACCCCTTCCCTCACCTACCGCAAGGATGGGGCGGAGCATCGGATCGAAGCCGAGTTCATCGCCGGCTGCGACGGCTCTCACGGACCGTCCCGGCAGGCGATCCCTTCCGGCATCGGCCGCGGCTTCGAGCGGGTCTATCCGTTCGGATGGCTCGGGATCCTCGCGGAAGTCCCGCCGTGCTCGGAAGAGCTGATCTACGCCAATCACGAGCGCGGCTTCGCTCTGGCTTCGATGCGCTCGCCGACCCGAAGCCGCTATTATATCCAGGTCCCGCTCGACGAGCGATTGGAAGACTGGCCGGACGATCGCCTCTGGGACGAGCTCGCAATCCGCCTCGGTCCGGAGGCGGCCGCCAGCCTCGTCCGCGGCCCGTCGATCGAGAAATCGATCGCGCCGTTGCGCTCCTTCGTGTTCGAACCGATGCGGCACGGCCGTCTGTTCCTAGCCGGCGACGCCGCTCACATCGTGCCGCCGACCGGCGCGAAGGGCCTCAACCTCGCGGCCTCGGACGTGGCCTATCTGTCCGACGCGCTGATCGCCTGGTTCAAGCGCGCCGACGGCGCGGGCCTCGAAGCCTATTCGGCCAAGGCGCTCGCGAGGGTCTGGAAGGCCGAGAGGTTCAGCTGGTATCTCACCAACCTCATGCACCGTTTCCCCGACACCGACGCCTTCGCGCGGCGGATGCAGGTGGCGGAGCTGGACTATATCGCCGGGTCGACCGCGATGAAGACCGCGATTGCGGAGAATTATGTCGGCCTGAGCCTGTAAGAACTCCGGATCACACGATCAACCTGTCCCACCGGCCATAGCGGCCACGAACTGTGCCGCGCCGGAAAGCGAGCACGATCAGCAACGCCCCGCAGGCAAGGCTCGCCAGCATTGCGGACTGACCGGTATCGTAGATGAACGGAGTCGCCAACAGGACGAGCCCGAGGGGGATCAGCAGGAACCGCACCGGCCGCGCCACCTCGGCGGCCGCAACCGAAATGACGGTAAGGACCAGGGAGCCGATCAGATGGTCGGCATTGGCCATCGCGCCGTCGGCACCGAGCGTCACTCGGGTGAAGAGCAGCCACAGGCCGACCAGCACGCCCAGGCCCAGGTTCCACGGCAGGTTGACCCCGCCCGCAACCATCTCGCGCAACACGTCTCGGGCCGGCGCGTCGAATTCGTCGGCGCCATCTTCGTCGCCGGCGCTGCGCCGGTCGGTATCGCCGGTGAACAGGACGCGCAGCCCGTTCTGCCCCGCCTGCACCCTTCGGCGGATGAACTGGAGGGAGGCGAGCAGCTCGTCGAGCGAATAGGGTATCTGGATGAGGATCGCCGCCGCCCCGATCAGCGCAATCAGGCTCCAGGTGCCGATCACGATCGGCTGGATGATAATGAACAGGATTGAGACGATGCCGAGAGGCGCGATGAGGATACCGAACAGGATCACCAGCCAGGGCATGGTCCGCCAGCGTCGGGTGGATCCGATCGCGCCGGTGACGATCTCGAGCGCGTAGACATAGCCGCCAAGCGCGGCGTCGGAAACCGGAAAGGCCTCGGAGACATGCGAGGTGATGATCTCCTCGGTGCCATTCTGGGGATCGACCGGGTCGCCGGCGAACGCCGGGTCCCAAACGCCGCCGACATAGTCCAGCTGATAGGCGGCGAGGTAGCGGGAGACATAAAGGCCAACGAGGGCCAGCGCGATGATCGGCAGGCGCTGCGACCAGCTCGAAGGATTATAGCTCCAGCCCGGCGGACGCTCCGGTCCCGATAATGCGGCGATCGGTGACACACCGGGATCCGGCTTGCCGGCAAAGGCGAAGGCGAAAACGAGCATGCCGACGAGGGTGGAAGAGAGATAGTCGGCGGCGCTTTCGCTCCAGAAGACGAATGGCAGCCCCATGACCAGGATTCCGATGCCGGCGCAGATCCAGCGCGCCCAGAGCAAGCGCCACGACAGCGACAGGCCCGCGAAGACCATCAGCGCCGCACCAAGCAGCACCTCGGTACGCGCGAGCCACGCATTCTCGATACCGACGAGGGGCGGCTGGGTGAGCAGCCAGGTGCCGAAGGCGATGTTGAGGAAATGCGCCCAGCGCCAGTCCCGATGCTCGGCGCGCTGCCGCCGCTCGTGCCGCTCCCTCAATTCTCCCGGGTGAAAGCCAAGCTCGGCCGCCTCCTCCAGCCATTCGGGAGGCGTGACTCCATTGCGCTTGTACCAGCCGACCGGATCGCGCTTCAAGCTCTCGACCAAGCCCGGCAGGCTGGTCTCGAGCCGATGGCCCGGCACCCAATCGAGCAGTTGGCGAGCCCTCGAGACGTCGAGCGCATAATGATCGTCCGCCATGCGCACCATGAACGGCTTGACGAAGGGCGGCTCGCCCTTGTCGATAGCGTCGGGAACGACCGGCTCCAGCTTCTCCTGCGCCCAGGCCCCCGCCGCGGCGATTGACTTGGGCAGGCGGATGGTGGGCCAGTCCTCGCGGCCATGGATCAGGGCGCCGATCTCGTCCTGAAGGGCATCATAGCCGACCGCCTCCGGCTCGCCGATCAGAAGGTCGGTGCGGGCGGGAAGCTCGGCGCGGCGGTCGACCGTGCGGCGAAAGGCGTCGAGCATGTCCTCGCGGTGCAGCATGGACTGGCCGACGTCGGTCGAGCCGGAATAGAAATAGCTCTCGAAATCGCGCTCGTAGATGCGGGCGATCTGCTGGCTCAGCGTGGGCACCGCGCCGGCTTCGTCATAGACGCCGGCGAGACGCAGGATGACGTAAGGGATGCCGGCGGCTTCTTCGCGGATCGCGCCTTCGGCTTCCGCTTTGGACCTGGGATAGGCCCAGCGCGGATCGATCGGCCAGTCCTCGTCGATCCGCTCGCCCGGTCGGCCTGGGGCGTGGACGAGCATCGTGCTGGCATGGACGAACTGCTCCACCTCAAAGTCCCGCAGCGCCTGGATCAGCTGGCGTGTCCCCTCCACATTGAGCTTGCGGTAGAGGGGGTGATCTTCGCCGGTGAAGTCGAAATAGGCGGCGAGGTGAATGACGCTGGCGATCCGCCATCCGAACCGCTCGCTTATCTTCGCCAGAGCTTCGCGGATCGAGTCCCCGGAGGTGAGGTCCACCTCGTACAGGGGAAAATCCGTCTCGCCCTTGATGTCGAGCCCGACAATCTCATAGCTGTCGGCGAGCACGCCGGCGATGGAGCGGCCGAGATTCCCGGCCGCCCCCGTGATGAGGACGAGCGGTTTTCCGCCGCTTACCACGATGCCCGCGCGCCCGCGATGCCGAGCTTGCCTTCGTTGACGAGCCTGGGTCTCACGCGCTCGCTCCGTGGTTGATCCAGGGGAAAAGCGGCCTGCGCTTTCCCAACCAACGGCTCCGGCTGGCGACTGTTCCGATGCTCCCGGTGGCGCAGCCCGCCAGGCCTATTCGCTGCTCGACTCCGCTTGTGGTGGCGATGCGCCCTCGATCATGAACCAGGGCGTCGGCCCGGCTTCGTAAGGCGGAGCCGGATACAGCCACCTCAAGGCCTCCTCCGCGGCGCTGTGATAGACGGTACTGTGAGTGAATCCGCCGCTCTTGTCCGAATAGTTCAACGCCAGCTTGTCGCGCGGCAGTCGGGCCAAAGCGGAGCGGAGAAGGTCGACGCCGTCCTGCATCGTGCCGCCTTCGTTAGCCACGGCTAGGTACAGGCGGCGATCCGTCGTATCGAGTGGGTCCGCACGCGAAGCGGCTTCGCGCATCGGTCTTCGATCGTCCCACCAGAGGCTGGGACTGATCGCCACATAATCGTGGAAGAGTTCCGGCTCGCTCAGTAGCGTATCGACGACGAACAGTCCGGCCAGTGACTCGCCCATGAGCGCGCGACGGGCCCCTACCCGATAGCGGCCCTCGACGAAGGGGATGACCTCCTCCCGAAGAAAGCGCCGGAACCGGTCGGCGCCTCCGCTGTCCGGAAAGGCGCTCAAGTAGCGGGGATCAGTCGCAACCGGCGTCAGCTCGGCCTGTCGCTGCCTCGTCTGCACGCCTACCACGATCAGCGGCCCGAAGGTCCAGCTGAGCGAGGCGAGCTGGGCGAGCCCGGCAATATGATGGAAATCCTGGTCCAGCGCCCCGTCGAGCAGGTAGAGAATTGTATATCGCTCCTCCGACGTCTCATAGCCCGGCGGTACCCAGATGTTCAGCTCCCGCACGTCGCCCATCACCGCGGACTCCAGCTCGAAGCTCAGGCCGGTCTGAATCGGACGGCCGGCAACCTGGGTCGCGGCGGTTGCCGGCTGAGCCGCTGCCGATCCCGGCGCCATCAGCGCCACGGCCAATGACGCCATCGCGGGCCACATGCTGGATCTCACGTCTGACATGGCCGGATACTCTCCTTCCGAAGGCCGTGTGCCGGACTCGCACGCACTTCGCACATCCGCAATGGACTGCTCGGTGAAAGGCCCGGCCGACGCGCCGCTGATATTTTTTTTCGGGTACGTGTCGGTTCTGGGATAGCTGCGACGTCCTAGCCTCGATCGTCACGGGCGTTCGCCCGGAGGCGTGAAGCAGGCCTCGACCGAGGCCCCGGCATGGACAACATGAGGAGAAACGACATGCGTGTCATGGTTTTCGTGAAGGCGGACGAGCACAGCGAAGCAGGCGAGATGCCCTCCGAGGAGTTGCTCGCGGCGATGATGAACTACAATGAAGAGCTGGTGAAAGCCGGGATCATGCGCGGCGGCGACGGGCTTCAACCCTCCTCGAAGGGCGTACGGATTCGTTTCAAGGGCGATGAGCGCACCGTGATCGACGGTCCGTTCGCCGAGACCAAGGAGCTGGTCGCCGGCTATTGGATCTGGGAGGTCAAGTCGATGGAAGAGGCGATCGAATGGGCGAAACGCTGCCCCAATCCGATGCTCGGCGAGTCCGACCTCGAGCTCCGGCCGTTCTTCGAGGCGGAAGATTTCGGAGAGGCGCTGACTCCGGAGATCCGCGAGCAGGAAGAGCGGCTCCGCCAGCAGATCGGCGAGGCCTGAAGCCGAGGCATTAGGCTCCCTCTCCCGATCCGGGAGAGGGAGCCTCATTGCGGGACCGACCAATGACGATCGACTCACGATCAATCGACGCCGCTCTGTCGGGCGCGCGGCCCCAGGCGGTGGCCGCCCTGCTGCGCCAGTTCCGCGACTTGGACACCGCCGAGGAAGCGTTCCAGAATGCCTGTCTCAAGGCGCTCCGCGCCTGGCCCGAAAAGGGGTTGCCGCGCGATCCCATCGCCTGGCTCATTTTCGTCGGCCGTAATTCGGGCATAGACGGCATGCGGCGGCGGTCGCGCGAGGACGCGCTGCCGGACGAGATCGCCGCTCCTGATGCCTGGGATACCGAGAATGCGCTGGCCGATCGAATCGACGAGACCGACTATGCCGACGATCTGCTGCGTCTGCTGTTCATCTGCTGCCACCGCGACCTCCAGCCGACCCAGCAGATCGCGCTGGCGCTTCGCATCGTCTCGGGACTGACGGTCGCGCAGATCGCACGCGCCTTTCTGGTGAGCGAAAGCGCCATGGAACAGAGAATCACTCGCGCCAAGCGCGTGGTCGCCAGGGCCGACGTGCCCTTCGAGGCCCCGGCGCCGATCGCCCGCGCCGAGCGCCTCGCTTCCGTCGCGGCGATGATCTACCTGATCTTCAACGAAGGCTATACGGCCAGCGAAGATGTCGCGGCCCGCGAGCCCTTGTGCGAAGAAGGCATCAGGCTGGCTCGGCTGCTGCTCGCCATGTTCCCGGACGAGCCCGAGCTGATCGGCCTCACCGCCCTGATGCTGCTGCAGCATGCCCGGCGGGGCGCCCGGTTCGACGCGCAGGGCGCCGTCGTGCTGCTCGAGCGGCAGGATCGCTCCCGCTGGGACAAGGACATGATCGCCGAGGGGCTCGTCCTCGTCGCTCGCGCCTTTCGCCAGCGGCAGCCCGGACGCTACCAGATCGAAGCGGCGATCGCCGCGTTGCACAGCCGGGCTGCGCGGTTCGAAGATACCGATTGGGCGCAGATCGCGAAGCTTTACGAGGCGCTCGAACATCATGCGCCCTCTCCGATCGTCGCACTCAACCAGGCGGCTGCATTATCGATGGTCGAAGGACCAGAACGAGCGCTCCACCGGCTCGGACCTCTGGAGCCGGCGCTTTCCTCTTACTTCTATTATCACGGGCTCAAGGGGCATCTGCTGCAACGCCTGGGCCGCGACGGCGAGGCGCGCGAGGCGTTCGGCCGTGCCGTCGGCCTCGCCAACACCGCGGCCGAAGCGGCGCAGATCAGGCTCTATCTCGACCAGCTCGACAGAAAGGAGCACTGATCGTCGAAGGTCCGGTTGGATCCGCCCGCGCAACCCCTTGGGAGCTTTCCATCCTCGCCGTGGGGTACCTTGTCGCCGAAGTCCAAGCGCTCGGGTGGGCAAACCCGCTGCAGAGCAAAGACCCTGCGCGGGCGAAAAACGGCGGCGCAATCCTTCCGTCTCAGGCGCCGCGCGCGCGACTGAGCCGCAGCGCCAGAACGACAAGCGCGACTCCCCGCAGCGCCAGGCTGATCCCGACCGCGACCGCAAGGAAGAACAAAGCGGAAAATGGATCCATGATCATCAGCAGCACGCCGATGAGGATGTCGACGATTCCGAACAGGATCAGCCACCCGCGGCCGCGGCGCGAGCCGACGCCGCCGACCAGCTCGAGGACTCCACCAACGATCAGCCAGGCACCGAGCGCCCAGACGAGCGAAAGCGCACCGGCGAAGGGGTTCAGAAGGACGATCACGCCGGCGAGGACCGCGAGCAGCCCGAGCAGCGCGTAGATCCAGCCGCCACTGGCGCGAAGGTCGGTCATGCCGGCGAGCACGGCGAAGACGCCGCCGGCGATCAGGATCCAGCCGAGCAGCAGCCCGGTGGCGAGGCCGGTGGCTACCGGGTGGAAGATGGCGGCGATGCCGCCGACGACGAGGACGATCCCGGCCGCGATTGTCCAGCCCCACGCGGCCCGTACCGGCCGCTCGCGCTCCACGGAGTCCGTCATCGCGCTTGCCCTTTCGTGACGGCATGAGAACGGTCAAGCCGCGCCGGGGGTTCCTGGCGGCGCAATGAGAGGAGGCATCCGACCTTAATGTTCCGCGGCCGACTCCACCCAGGCGCGAAAGTGCATGTGATTGTCGATGCAGCGATATTCCTGAATCACGCCGTCGGATCCGTGGCCGAAACGGCGATAGCCGACCATCTCGATCGATGAAAGGCGGACCGGATCTGCGGCAGAATCGCCCGAGCCGGCGTCGACGAACAGCGCCAGCTTGCGGCGGCACACGTCATGGCTGCCATAGGTCACCTGGTGCCCGGCGAAAGCGGCCGTGCGCTCGCCTTCCGATGCATGATGTTCTTGATAAGGGCGATAGAGGCCGAGCGGGTCGCCGGCCGTGCACCCCGCAACCAGGAGCAGGGCCGCCACGGATGGGATCCTCAGTCTTGTCTTCTCGTCGCGCATGGCATCCCCGAGCCGTGCATCCATATTCTCGTTGTCCGGAACGATCTGTACGTCAAGCGCGATTTGGCGGGCGCCAAACCAGTGGTCGTGCGTTGGCGGTACGATGACTGATGAAGGGAGGATCCGCATGTCCGATGATCGCGAGCAACGCGTGAAGCAGCGCGCCTATGAAATCTGGGAGCAATCGGGCCGCCCGTCGGGCCGGCACGACGATCATTGGGACCAGGCGCAGCGCGAGCTCGAGGAGGAGGATCAGGGCCGGAGTGCCAAGACACAGGCTCCCACCATAGAGAGCGCGGCGAAGCGAGGCGCGACGAAGCGGGCGCCCGGAGCGAGCGCTCGCAAGGGCGCCGGCGGAACAAGCCCGGCCCGAACCCGAGCACGAAGCAAGTCCGAAGGCTAAGTCGGCCGCCGGGAGCCTACCGAGCGTGCCGACGTGGCACGAATCCGCCTGCGCGCGGCAAATGCGAGGGCTGGATCATCCTGAAAACAAGCGTCATTCTGAACGCGTGACGGCGTAGGATTTCCGGATCAGCCGGCCGGAGGACCGCATGCCGGACCTCCGCCCGACGCGCCCCATAAAGGGCGTCCCGGACTCCGGCGCCCGATCGACACGCTCGCGCCAGGAGATCGCGCCGGCGGGGAGATGGATATTGGCGGTCGACGAAGGCGGCGTAAGAACGGTTGCCGAGCAGTTCCAGCTTGCCGGCCTGGGCAGCCTTCCCTGGGAAGTTGCAGTCCAGGCCGCCGCGGACCTTACCGGGTCGAGGACCGGAGAGCTGATCGGGCTGGGCGCCGATGCGGCGGTGCCGTTCAATCTCATTACCGGGTTCGGGCCTGAGGTGGCGGCCGAGTTCGTCGCCATCGGCGGCGGCGATCCCCGAATCAATTCACGGGTCCGGGTGGGATCGTCGATCCGGGAGCTGGAAGTCCGCGACGAAGCCGACTTCACGACCGAGCACGACATGCGCGCCAGCCCGGAGCTCGCCGAATGGATCCTGCGCTATGATTTCGCTCACACCTGCCTCACGCCCCTGGTGAAGGACGAAGGCCTTCTGGTCGGCCTGGCCGTCATACGCACAAGCGCCCAGGGCAATATCGAAACGGATGAGCGCAAGGCGTTCGCCCATGTCGCCGCGCACGCCCGTGCGGCAGTGCGCACGCAGCTCATGCTGCAGCGCCAGAGCCTGGTCCTGGTCTCCGGCGTGCTCGATGCGCTCGGCGTCTGCGCATTCTTGTGCGACGCGGCGGGACGGGTGGTGGCCATGTCCACCTTGGCCGATCGGCAGCTGTCGGACGGGACACGGTTGCGACTTGCGAGCGGCCGTATTGCCGCCGTGGCGGACACGTCCCAGGCGGCGCTTCAGGCGGCGATCGGCGAAGCCGTGCTCGCCGGCATCGCTCCTGAAATCGCAGCGTTCCGGCCACGGCCGATCGCCTTGTTCGATCGCCACGGAATGGATCCGCTGCTGGCGGAAGCGACGCCCGTGCCGCGCAGCCATCCCCTCGGCCTCGGCGTTGCCGTCCTGCTGATCATTCGCCTGCCGAGCGAAGACGAGGAGCGAATTGCGGAGGCTGCGCGAGCCCTGTTTGGCCTCACTCCGGCGGAAGCCCGTGTGTCGGCGGCTCTGGCGCTCGGGCGCACGGTCACCGGAATTGCCGGCGAACAGCGGGTGTCGGTCGGAACGGTGCGGACCCACGTGAAAAGGATCTTCGACAAGGCCGGCGTGACGAGCCAGGTCGAGCTGGTTTCGCTGCTGGGCGGGCTGGGATGATGCGGGCCTGCCGAAGCCGGGACGAGCCGCGATCGATCAATCGGCCGCGCGGAGGAGGCGGTCGGCAGTCCGGATCCGGCGAGACGGCTTCAGCGGCAAGGCTGTTCCCGACCGTGCGCTAGTCTGCTTGCGCTCGGCCGAGACTAGCCGCCCGGCTTCCAAATGCATTAGGATGGCACGGCCGGCCGCTGCCGGCGGGGGGGAAGCCGCACCATGTCCGCCAAGCCGCCTTTCGGCCCGGTCAGTACCGAGACGGCGCCGAATATCCACCCGGCGGCATTCGCCGAGGCGCACCGGAAGCTGACGGAAGACGGGGCGATCCAGTTCAGCCTGCCGATGTACGAGCCGCCGCGGCCGACGCCGCCCCCGGCTTGGTTGGAATGGCTGGCGAACTTCCTTTCGGCCGAGCATCCAGTGCTGCGCACGCTGCTATGGGGAATGGTTGCTGCCGCCGCCTTGCTCATCCTGTGGCTGGTCATACGCCGGCTGAACGGGTCCGGGTGGCCGTGGCGCCGTCGCGCCCGGGACGATCGGGCCGGGGAAAGCTGGCGCCCGGCGGAGGCGCCGGCGCGGGCGCTGCTTGGCGAGGCCGATGCGCTGGCCGGTCGCGGCCTCTTCTCCGATGCGATCCGCCTGCTGCTGTTTCGAAGCATCGCCGACCTGGAGGAGCGAAGGCCTGGCCTGGTCACGCCGGCGCTCACCAGCCGCGACATTGCCGGCCTGCCCGATATTCCCAGCGGCCCGCGCGGCGCTTTCGCGCGAATCGCCATGCTGGTCGAGCGCGGCCTGTTCGCGCGTCGGCCGCTCGCCGAAAGCGACTGGCGCGACTGCCGCGCGGCTTATGAGGAATTCGCCTTCGCGGACGAGTGGCGCGGGTGAGCGGCTGGCGTCCTGGTCGATGAGCGTGCAGCATCCCTTCAATCCCCGCCTGGTGGGCGGCATGATCGTGGCGGGAATCCTCGCTTTCGCTGCCCTGATGCTGCTCCTCGCTTATGGCGGCGGCATCGGCGGCGGCCGCGAAGGGCGAGCTACCCCACTTTCCGTCTCCGCCATCGGCTACAAGGGCTTGGTCGACCTGGTCGGCGAGTTCCATGAGACACGGATGGTCGAGAGCGCCGACGATCATGCCAGCGCAAATCTGCTGGTGGTGACGCTCGAGGCGCAGAGCCGGGCCGCCGACATCGACCGACTGATCCTCCGGCGCCAGGGCCTTCCGACGCTCTTCGTCCTTCCCAAATGGGCAACCGTGCCCGATCCGGGCCGGCGGGGTTGGGTGCAGGCAATCCACCCCGGGGCCGGCGGACCGGCGGCGGCCATGCTCGGCCAGGGCCTCCGGGTGAGTTTGCAGGAAGGCTCCGGACTGCCGCGCCTGGTCCAAGGCGAAGGCCTGAACCGGCTGCGGCTGCCGGTACCGAACCCGGTGCAGACCATCGAAGGCGCCGGTCTGCAGCCCCTCGTGGGACTCGGCCCCGATACCGTCGCGGCGGGGCGGGACGAGGCGAGCGGCTCAGGCGACGCGGAGGGGGGCGGCGGTCCGGCCCTGATCGCGCGGATCGGCAAGCAGCCGCATTACATCCTCGCCGACCCTGATCTCGTGAACAATCAGGGACTGGACGATCCCGCAACGGCGCGGGCAGCGCTCGGCTTGATCGACGAACTCAACTCGCCGGGAGCCGAAGCGGTCGCATTCGATCTGGTGGTGAACGGGCTCGGCTCGGCAGGATCGATGGGGCTTCTGCGGCTCGCCTTCGAGCCTCCCTTCCTGGCGATGACGCTGGCGCTGGTCGCTGCGGCCCTGCTTGCCGGCCTGCACGGCGCCTTTCGATTCGGACCGGTGCGCCGGCCGGACCGGGCCATTGCATTCGGCAAGGCCGCACTGGTCGAGAACAGCGCCGGGCTGGTCCGCATGGCCGAGCGCGAGGCGCGGCTCGGCGGCGCATATGCCGACGTCGTGCGGCAGGATGTGGCGCGCGCCGTGCACGCACCATCGTCGCTCGAGACCGGCGAGCTGGACCGGCATCTCGACCGGCTCGGACCGAAGGACGCGCTATCGTTCAGCGAGCTCGCCGCCGGCCTCGCGGCCGCACGGGACCGGCACGCCTTGACCGTGGCAGCCCGCGCGCTGTTCCGCTGGAAAAAGGACGTGGCTCGGTGAGCCTTCGGCGAGGCAGGGTCAGGGAACAAGGGAAGGGAAAGCAGCGGTGGACATAGCGGACGTCAAGGACCTTGCCGAGGAGATCAGGCAGGAGGTTCGGCGTGCCATCGTCGGCCAGGACGACGCGGTCGAGCTGATGCTGATCGCGCTCTTCTGCTCGGGCCACATCCTGCTGGAAGGGCCGCCGGGAACGGCCAAGACCTTTCTCGCCCAATGCTTCGCGCGCACGCTTGGCCTGGACTTCGGGCGAATCCAGTTCACGCCGGACCTGATGCCCGGCGACATCGTCGGGTCCAACCTGTTCAACTTCCAGACCAGCCAGTTCACGCTGACGCGCGGGCCGGTCTTCTGTGAGCTGCTGCTCGCCGACGAGATCAACCGGACCCCGCCCAAGACGCAGGCGGCGCTGCTCGAGGCGATGCAGGAGCGCAAGGTGACGATCGACGGCGAGACCCATGCGCTCCCGCCGCGCTTCATGGTGATCGCCACCCAGAATCCGATCGAGCAGCAGGGCGTCTATCCGCTGCCGGAGGCGCAGCTCGACCGTTTCCTGTTCAAGCACCGCATGGGTTATCCTTCCGCCGAGGAGGAGAAGAGGATCGTCGCTGCGCACGGCGGGCGGTTCGGCGCGCCGACGCCGGAAAGCTGGGGGATCGAGCGCCGCGTCGAGTCGCGCGACCTCGACGACGCGGTCCGCGCCGTAGAAGCGATACCGATGGTCGACGAGGTGACCGACTATGTCGTCGCTTTGGTCCGCGCGACGCGCGAAGCGCCCGATCTGGAAGGCGGCGCTTCCCCACGCGCCGCGGCCATGCTGGCCGGCGCCGCACGGGCCCACGCTGCGCTCGGCGGCCGCGACTATGTCATTCCCGACGACGTCAAGGCGCTGGCTCCGGCGGTGCTGCGCCACCGGGTCCTGCTCTCCGCCGCAGCCGAGATCGAAGGACGGCCGGTCGAGAGCGTGATCGCCCGGTTGATCGAGGCCGTGGAAGCGCCGCGATGAAAAGCCGGTGAGCCTGTCCTTCTATCCCACCCGGCTGGCCATCCTGCTCTCGGCAGCGGTGGCGCCAGCCTCGTTGGTGATCGGCCTATTCCTGCCGGCTTATTGGACCGCCGGGCTGGCGCTGCTCGTTCTGCTGCTCGCCCTCGCCGCCATCGACCTGCTGAACGCCCCCCGCCTGCATCCCGGCGAGGCGATTTGCGAGGGGCCGGCAGCGGTCGGCGTCGGCGAAGCCTTCTCCGTGACGGCGCGCCAGCGCTTCGGCGGGGCACCGCCCGCCGGCGTCGAGCTGGCGCTCGGGGTCGACGGTCCCGTTGCGGCGCCGCTCGGCTGGCGGACGGCCGCCGAAATGCACGGTGAAACGGGCTCGGCCGCCTTCGTGCTTCGGGCGGAGCGGCGCGGCACGGCCCGCGCGGAGACCCTCTGGGTGCGCTGGACCGGGCCGCTCGGCCTCGCCTGGAAGCAATGTCGCCTGACCCTGGACCAGCAAATCCTCATCACGCCGGATATCCGGCCGGTCCGGGAGCAGGGCGCCCAGCTTTTCAATCGTGACTCGGTGCAAGGCCAGATCGCGCAACGCCAGTTCGGCGAGGGAGCTGAGTTCGAATCGCTGGCCGATTTCCGCCAGGGCATGGACCGGCGCGCAATCGACTGGAAACAGTCGGCACGGCACACGAAGCTGATCGCGAAGGAATATCGCACCGAACGCAACAACCAGATCGTCATCGCGCTCGATGCCGGTCGGGCGATGTGCGAGCCGCTGGCGGCCCGCGCGGCCGCCGGGGCCGGCGGCGAGGCCGCGGGACCCGGCCTTCCCCGTATCGACCGTGCGGTGTCGGCGGCGCTGCTGACCGCTTTCGTGGCTCTGCGCGACGGCGACCGGGTGGGGCTGTTCGCCTTCGACTCACGTCCGCGTGCGTCGAGCAAACCGATTTCGGGCCCCCGCGCCTTCCCGATGCTGCAGCGCATCGCTGCGGGCATCGATTATTCCACCCAGGAAACCAATTACACGCTGGCCATGGCCACCCTGGCCGAGGGACTCGCGCGGCGATCCTTGATCGTCGTCTTCACCGAATTTCCGGACACAATCAGTGCGGAGCTGATGCTGAACGCGGTCGGCACCCTGCTCAATCGCCATCTCGTCCTGTTCGTCGTCTTCCGCGACGAGGAGCTGGAAGCCTTCACCGCCGCCGAGCCGGCGGAGCCGGAAGATGTCAGTCGGGCGGTGATGGCGGCCGGGCTGCTGCGCGAACGCCGGCTCGTGCTTGCCCGGCTGCGCCACATGGGCGTGCAGGTGATCGAGGCCTCGGCCGACGAGGCCGGACCGGCCCTGGTCAACGCCTATGTCGCGATGAAGAAGCGCGGAGCATTGTGATGGAGCGGCGCCGCATCGACGCTGCACCTGAGCATCCCGAGCTTGGTTCGGGACCGACGAAGGATGGTGGTGCAGAAGCGGCATTCGTCGAACCGATGCGGTCTGGTTCGAGGACGACCGCATGAACGCCCTCCCCTCCGACACCCGCCGGTTCCGTGCAGAGCGCGAGGCCGAATGGCGGCGGCTGGAGCATATCGTCGCCGTCGCCGAAAAGGGATCGGTAAAGGCCCTGTCGGACGAGGATCTGCTCGCGCTTCCGGTCCTATATCGCGGCGCCCTTTCCTCGCTGTCGGTGGCACGCGAGACCTCGCTGGACCTGGAGCTGATTACCTATCTCGAGGGCCTGTGTACTCGCGCCTACTTCTTCGTCTACGGAGTTCGCACGACCGCGGGACGAAGGATCAGGACCTTCCTCGCGCGCGACTGGCCGGACGCGGTGCGCGGCCTTTGGCGCGAGACGCTTGCGGCCTTGCTGCTGACCCTGACCGGTGTGCTGGCCGGCTATGCGCTCGTGACGAGCGATCCCGCCTGGTATGACGCGCTCATGCCCGAAGGCATGGCGCAGGGCCGGGACTTTCGAGCCTCTCGGGAGGCGCTGCTAAGCACCCTCTATGGCGGCACTGGCCAGGAGGGGCTGAGCTTCTTCGCAACCTATCTGTTCACCCATAACAGCCAGTTGTCGATGCTGTGCTTTGCGCTCGGCTTCGCTTTCGGCGTGCCCACGGCGATGCTGCTCGTCTATAACGGCACGACGCTCGGCGCGATCCTCGCCCTGTTCGCGGCGCGCGGGCTCGGGCTGGAAATGGGCGGCTGGCTGTTCATCCACGGCACGACCGAGTTCTTCGCGATCATCCTGTCGGGGGCGGCCGGAATACGGATCGGCTGGAGCGTCGTCTTCCCCGATGACGGCGAAAGCCGCCTCGACAGTGCGGCCCGCGCGGGGCGAAGCGCCGCACTGGTGATGGGCGGCGTCGTGGCGATGCTTCTTACGGCCGGCCTGCTCGAGGGCTTCGGCCGTCAGCTCGTGACCAGCGACCTCGCCCGCTACGCGATCGGCGCCGCAATGCTGGCTCTATGGCTCACATATTTCTACCGGCCGCGGCCGGCGCGGTGAGAAGGATGCACGCCGGCCTTGAGGACGAGAGGCCGCATGGCTGAGCAGGCGGCGGCCGCACGCCGTTTCATCCATGGACGCCACCGTACGCTGGTGACGCCGGAAGGCGTCGACCTGCAATTGAACCTCGCCGATGCGGGGCAAAGGCTCGGCGCCTTTCTGCTCGACCTGATGATCATGGCGGGCGCCCTTGTCCTGGTGACGATAGCGGCCCTGCTGCTGATCGCCGCGATCGGCGCGCAGGGAATGGAGATTGGCGGCATCGTCTGGCTGCTCGGCTTCTTCCTGCTGCGCAATTTCTATTTCATCGTCATGGAAATGAGCCCGCGTGCGGCGACCTTCGGCAAGCGGGCCGTGGGGTTGAGGGTGGTGGCACGCAGCGGCGACCGATTGACCGCCGACCGTGTGATCGCGCGAAACCTGATGCGCGAGATAGAATTCTACCTGCCGCTCTCTTTCCTCGCCTTCAACGCGGCAGAAGATACCGGCGGCGCCTGGACCGCGCTTGCCGGCTTCCTCTGGACCCTGATCTTCCTGCTTTTCCCCCTCTTCAACAAGGACCGGCTGCGGATCGGCGACCTGCTCGCGGGGACTTGGGTCGTGCAGGTGCCGAGGCGAAGGCTCAGCGTCGATTCCCTGAATGCAGCCGGGCCGGGTCCGCATCATGCCTTCACCGAGGCCCAGCTCGACGTCTACGGCATCTACGAGCTGCAGACGCTCGAACAGGTGCTGCGCGACGACAATCCCGAAGCGATCGCTTCCGTCGCCGCGACGATCCGCAACAAGATCGGGGCGCCGGACGAAGGCTGGGACCGCGACTTCCTGGTCGCCTATTACGATGCGATGCGGGCGCGGATGGAGCGCGGCCTGTTGTTCGGCAAGCGACGCGAGGACAAGTTCGACCGGGGCTGAGCGAAGTCTGGTCTTCAGGGAACGAGAACGGCAGCCCCTTCGATTCCTCCGCTGCGCAACGTTGCGATCGCTTCATCTGCCTTCTCGAGCGCAAAGGCCCTGGTCTGCGTCCGCACGGGAACCTGTGCCGCCAGGGCCAGGAACTCCTCGCCGTCGGCGCGAGTCAGGTTGGCGACCGAGATGACACTGCGCTCGCCCCACAGGTCGGCATAAGGGAAAGAGGGAATGTCGCTCATGTGGATGCCGCCGCAGACCACCCGGCCGCCCTTGCGGACATGGCGCAGCGCCTCCGGGACGAGCGCCCCGACCGGTGCGAAGATGATCGCCGCATCGAGCGGCTCGGGCGGCGGCGCTCCGCTGTCGGCAGCCGAGGCGCAGCCCAGGTTCAGGGCGAAAGCCTGCGCCTTCTCGTCGCCCGCCCGGGTGAAGGCATGGACCCGACGGCCCTGCCAGACTGCGACCTGGGCGAGGATATGCGCGGCGGCGCCGAAACCGTAGACGCCGAGCACTTTTCCTTCCCCGGCGAGCTTGAGCGAACGATAGCCGATAAGGCCGGCGCACAGCAGAGGCGCCGCCTCGACGTCGCGGAACCGGCCGGGAATCGGGAAGCAGAAGCGGGCGTCGGCGACGCAGTGGGTCGCGAAGCCGCCATCGCGGGTGTACCCGGTGAAGAGAGAGTCGTCGCACAGATTCTCGCGTCCGCTCCGGCAATAGGGACAGCGGCCGCAGGTCCGGCCGAGCCAGGGTATGCCGACCCGGTCGCCGATCGAGAATGCGTCGGCACCCTCGCCCGCCGCGGCGACCCGGCCGACGACCTCGTGACCGGGCACGATCGGCAACGGCCCGTGCAGGTCGCCCTCGACGATGTGGAGGTCGGTGCGGCAGATACCGCAGGCGCTGACCTCCACGAGCAGCTCGCCGGGACCGGGGACCGGGATCGGGCGCTCGACCAGTCGCAAGGGCTCGCCAGGGCAATCGAGCTGCATCGCGCGCATCATGAGGCGATCCTAGCCCGGAGCATGACGGCGGCGAACATAAAGAGCGATCCAGTTCCGGCGCAGGGGCTCTTTTCCTACAGGTTGCATTCTGAAACCGCTCCGTTACCCATGTGACATGAGCCTCCCTTCCCTGTTCGACCGCCTTCGCCTTCCGGTGATCGGCGCGCCTTTGTTCATCGTCTCGAATCCCGATCTGGTGATCGCACAGTGCAAGGCGGGAATCGTCGGCTCGTTCCCGGCACTCAACGCGCGGCCGCAGTCCCTGCTCGATGAATGGCTGCACCGGATCACCGAAGAGCTTGCGGCCTGGGACCGAGACCATCCCGAGACGCCCGCGGCGCCGTTCGCGGTCAACCAGATCGTGCACCGCTCGAACGCGCGGCTTCAGGAGGACATGGCGACCTGCGCCAAGTGGAAGGTGCCGATCGTCATCACCTCGCTGGGCGCCATCGTCGAGGTCAACCAGGCGGTGCACGGCTGGGGCGGCATCACTCTCCACGACATCATCAACGACCGGTTCGCGCACAAGGCAATCGAGAAAGGCGCGGACGGCCTGATCGCCGTCGCAGCCGGTGCCGGCGGTCATGCCGGCCGCCTCTCGCCCTTTGCGCTGGTCCAGGAGATACGCGACTGGTTCGACGGTCCGCTGATCCTCTCCGGGTCGATCGCCACCGGACGTGCGGTGCTGGCGGCGCAGGCGATGGGCGCCGACCTCGCTTATATCGGCTCACCCTTCATCGCGACCCGGGAAGCGAATGCGGCCGAGCCCTACAAGCAGGCGATCGTCGAAGGACGCGCCGACGACGTCGTCTATTCGAGCCTCTTCACCGGCGTGCACGGCAATTATCTCAAGGCGTCGATCGTGGCCGCTGGGCTCGACCCCGACAATCTCCCCGACGGTGACATCAGCACGATGGACTTTGCGACGGGCACGTCAAAGGCCAAGGCATGGAAGGACATTTGGGGCTCCGGCCAAGGGATCGGCGCCATCCGCGGCGTGGTTCCGGCCTCGGACTATATCGCGCGCCTTATCGAAGAGTATGCCGAGGCAAAGGCGGAGCTGAAGGCGAAGGCTCGCCTTTAAGTCCCGCATCCTCCGAATTCATTCCGCCATGAGCTGAGATCGCTCGGCTGCGTGTCGAAGGCCGGAACCGCGGGATCGAGAGCGATCCACGGTTGCTTGCGCGAGACCCATAGGTGAGCGGCCGCGGTCACGGTGCCGGCCTCGTCGAGCGTACCCGCCTTGATCGTAACGCGGTCCGGCGAGCGCTCCGACTGATGATAGATACGCGTGCCGCAATGCGGACAGAAGAAGCAGTCGGTGCGAGTGCCGCTGTCGGTGGGGCGCGAATAGGCCGACAGTTCGCCGCTGAACCGTACATTCGCGCGAAGCGCGGGCATCGACAGCGCAAAAGCGCTGGCCGATTGGCGGCGGCATTCGGTGCAATGGCAGGCATAGACGGGCGGCAACGCCCCCATGCCCTCGTAGCGCGCGCGCCCGCACTGGCAGCCGCCGCGCCATGCCATCGAAGTCAGGCCGCCTTCTTCAGGTGCCGCCGGCCCAGCAGCTCGGCGATCTGGACCGCGTTCAACGCGGCGCCCTTCCTGAGATTGTCGGAGACGCACCACAGGTTCAGGCCATTCTCGATCGTCGAATCCTCGCGGATGCGGCTGATATAGGTGGCATATTCGCCAACGCTCTCGACCGGCGTGACGTATCCGCCGTCCTCGCGCTTGTCGACGACCATGATCCCCGGCGCCTCGCGCAGGATCGAACGCGCCTCGTCGGCCGAGATTTCCTTCTCGAACTCGATGTTGATCGATTCCGAATGGCCGACAAACACCGGAACGCGCACGCACGTCGCGGTCACCTTGATGGAGGGATCGAGGATCTTCTTGGTCTCGACCACCATCTTCCATTCCTCCTTGGTCGACCCGTCGTCGAGGAAGACGTCGATATGGGGAATGACGTTGAAGGCGATCTGCTTGGTGAACTTGACCGGTTGGTTGGGATCGCCGACGAAGATGTTGCGGCTCTGCTCGAACAATTCGTCCATCCCCGCCTTCCCCGCGCCGGAAACCGACTGGTAGGTGGAGACCACCACGCGCTTGATGGTCGCGGCATCGTGGAGCGGCTTAAGCGCCACCACCATCTGCGCCGTCGAGCAGTTCGGGTTCGCGATGATATTCTTCTTGCGGTAAAGGTCGATCGCCTCCGGATTCACCTCCGGCACGATCAATGGCACATCCGGGTCCATCCGATAGAGCGAGCTATTGTCGATCACCGTGCAGCCCGCCGCCGCGGCCTTGGGCGCATAGTCCTTGGTCGGTCCGGATCCGGCCGCGAACAAGGCGATATCCCAGCCTGAAAAGTCGAAATGCTCGATATTCCGGACCTTCAGCTCGCGCCCGCTGTCGCCGAAGTCGATGACGGTGCCGGTCGAGCGAGGGCTCGCGACCACGGCGACCTCGTCCGCCGGGAATTCACGCTCGGCGAGGATGTTCAGCATCTCGCGCCCGACATTGCCGGTCGCTCCGACCACGACCACCCGATATCCCATCATTTCCTCCAGCCTGTGCGAGCAGGCGATCTAGTGCGCCCGGGGGCGGAAACCAACCCGTTCGCGCGGGATCATTTGCTCCGCACGGACGGAATCCCCCGCCTGCACATCCGCATTCGATCTGCTATAAGCGACTCGGGGGGCGCTCGGGCAGCGTCCGGACGCCCGCCTCGAATGCAGGAGAGGCAAAGATGGCTGTCACCCGGACGTTCGATGCTCAGCCCGCCGCCCCCGAGATAGCGGTGCGGACGATCTCTACCGCCGATCTGCGAGCGGTGCTGAGCGAAGGCTATCGCGATTTCCTCGAGAAACGAGGCGATCTGATCGTGGTCGGCCTGATCTATCCGATCATCGGCTTCGTCGCCGCCGCGGTCTCCCTTGGCGGCCAGCTGATCCCGCTCTTCTTCCCGATCGCCGCCGGCATCGGCCTGCTCGGTCCGGTCGCGGCGCTCGGCTTCTACGAGCTGGCCCGCCGGCGCGAGGCCGGCCTCGATTCGAGCTGGCGCCATTTCCTCGACGTGACGAAGCGGCCAGGCTGGGATTCGATCATGGCGGTCGCCGGCATATTGCTGCTGATCTTCTCGGCCTGGCTGCTCTCGGCCTGGATCCTCTACGCCTTGTTTATCGACGCGCCGCCGCAATCCGTGAGCTATTTCGTCGAGCGTCTGCTCGTCACCCAGGGCGGGTGGCGCCTCATCGCCATCGGCAATCTCGTCGGGATCGCATTCGCCGCTCTGGTGCTGACGCTCAGCGTCGTGTCGCTGCCGATGCTCGTCGATTGCGACGTGGGCGCGCGGACCGCGATCGCCACCTCCATTCGGGCGGTCAAAGCGAACAAGGGACTGATGTTCCTGTGGGGCGTGATTGTCGCGGTCCTGCTCGTCCTGGGATCGATACCGGCTTTCGTGGGCTTGGCCTTCGTGCTCCCCTGGCTCGGCTATGCGACCTGGCACCTTTATACGAGACTGGTCGACCGGACCGACCTGCCCAGGCATGCCGCCGGCTGATCCCACGCCGTCGAAGCTCGCGCAGCCCTCATGATCTGATCCGCCGCCTCTGCTATGCCCCGCACAAAACAGGGGGGCGAAAGGTGGTTCGATCGGGTCTCACGCTGGCCGCGGCGTTGCTGCTTCTCCTGGCGGCGATGGCGCTCAAGGGGACGCTGATCCCCCTTCCCTCCTCGCCATCAGAACCGACGGCCGATCGGTTCGACGCCCATCGCGCCGCAGCGCGGCTCGCCCGAATCCTCGGAGATCAGCGGCCTCACCCGGTCGACAGCCCGGCCAGCGACGCGGTGCGCCGCAGGCTGCTCGCCGAGATGCGCGCGGTGGGCCTCGATCCGCAGGTCAGCGACGATTTCGCCTGCAACGGCCATGCTCGCGGCCGCGCCGTCGGATGCGCGCGGGTACGCAACCTCGTTGCGACCATCGGTCCGCGGCGCGGCCGACACCTTCTCCTCTCCGCTCATTATGACGGCACCTTTGCCGGTCCCGGCGCCGCCGATGCAGGCATCGCCGTCGCGACCCTGCTCGAGACCGCCCATCTGCTGCGCGGCCGCACGCTGGGCCGGCCGGTCACCTTCCTGTTCAACGAAGGCGAGGAGATGGGGCTGATCGGCGCGCGTGCCTTCCTCGACCGGGACCCTCTGGCGGAGCAGGTCGATTCGGCGCTGAACTTCGAGGCGCGCGGCGTCACGGGTCCCGCGACGATGTTCGAGACGAGCCGTCCGAACGGCCCGGCCATCGCCCGCTTCGCCCGCTCGGTCGACCGGCCGGTCGCCAACTCTCTGAGTACCGACCTCTATCGGCTCATCCCCAATTCGACCGACGTCGCGGTCTTCGAGGAGCGCGACTGGACCATCCTCAACTTCGCGATCATCGGCAACGAGACGCGATATCACAGCGCCGGCGACGACCTCGCGGCCCTGGACAGGCGCAGCCTCCAACATATGGGGGATCAGGCGCTGGCCCTCACGCTCGATCTGGCGCAACGACCGGCGCCCACGGCTTCCGGCGAATGGCTCTATGCCGACCTGGCCGGCCGACAGCTTCTCACCCTTCCCCTCCTCCCCGCGCTCGCCTTGCTCGGCCTGCTGCTGGTCTTCTTCATGGCGCTGGTCGTGCGGCGACGCGCGATCGCCCGGCCCTGCGCCGCGGTGGCGATCGGCCTGTTGGGCGCGGGCGGAATTGCGTGGGCGGGTCAGGCGATCCTCTCCGTAATCCGCTCCGGCGACTATTGGCGTGGCCATCCCTGGGTGACCGAGCTTGCAGTCTACGGCTCGGCAATGGCGGCGATACTGCTGGCCCTGCTCCTCGTCGCCCCCGGCTCCGGCCCGCGGCCGCTTCGCGCCGCCTTCTGGCTCATCTTCCTCGCGGGCGGAGCGGCGACGAGCGCGGTGGCGCCTGGCGCCGCAATCTACTTTCTGTTCCCGCCGCTCGTTGCCGCAGCCGGAATCCTGCTCGGGCGGCGGTGGCCGGTCGCGGAGCCCGCCGGCGCGATCGCGGCGGCGCTGCTCCTGTTCCTCAGCTTCGGACCGGCGCTTTCGCTGTTCGAGGAGCTGATGAGCAATGGCCCGCATTGGATGTTTGCGCCGATCGGCGCAGTGATCCTGCTGCCGGCGCTGATCGAGCTCCTGCCGCTGATCAGACGCGTGCCGCGGATTCTCGTCCTGGCCGGCGCGGGCGACCTGTTCCTCCTGCCCTGGGCCGCAGTCGCGCTGACGCCCGCCTATAGCGAGGATCGCCAGCAGCTCTTCGCCATCGAATATGTCTGGGATGCCGACGCCCGGACCGGACGCTGGGCGGTCAACAATGACGGCGCGCCGGTGCCGTTCGCCGCCGATTGGGAAAGGGCCGAGCTGCCTCATTCGATGCGCAAGCGCTGGGTCGCGCCGGCCCCGGCGCTTCCCGTCGCCGCGCCCGCGGTGGAAATCGCGGCACGACGACCCGTCGCGGGTGGCCGCCGGCTGACCTTGCGGCTGCGGACCGGAGGCGCCGAGAGCGTGACCCTGCTCGCGCCGCCCGACGCAGCAGTGCGAGCGGCCGGGGAGCCGGGATATCTGCGACGCTACCGCCCCGGCGGCCGCGAGGATCGCTACGCTTTGCGTTGCGTCGGCCGAAGCTGTGACGGTGCCCTGATCGAGTTGGTGATCGGCCGCCCCGAGCCGGTCGAGTTCACCGTCATCGGCACCCGCTCCGGCCTGCCCCCTGCAGCGGCGCCCCTCGTGGCGGCAAGGCCCGAACGGGCACGGCCGCAATATGCACCGGACACGACTATCTCGATATCGCGAACGAGGATGTGAGGGCGCCGCGACACGTGCACCCTCGGCAGATCTGCGCTAATCCGCGCGCGTGGCCGATCTATTCCAGGACGAACCCCCGCCTTCGCCTCCGGCGCCGCCGGCGGACAATGCGCCCCTCGCGGACCGCCTTCGGCCGCGCCGCCTCGAGGATGTCGTCGGCCAGGAGCATCTGACCGGGTCGGACGGCGCAATCGGCCGCATGGTGGCTGCGGGCAAACTCGCCTCGATGATCCTTTGGGGTCCGCCCGGGACCGGCAAGACGACGATCGCCCGCTTGCTCGCGGACGCGGTCGGCATGCGCTTCGTGGCCATATCAGCCGTATTCTCCGGCGTCGCCGATCTGAAGAAGGTGTTCGCAGAGGCGCGCGATCACCGGCGAATCGACAAGCAGACTTTGTTGTTCGTGGACGAGATTCACCGCTTCAACCGCGCCCAGCAGGACGGCTTCCTGCCTTATGTCGAGGACGGCACCGTCGTGCTGGTCGGCGCGACCACCGAGAACCCGTCATTCGAACTGAACGCGGCCTTGCTTTCGCGCGCGCAGGTGCTGATCCTCAACCGTCTCGACGCGGCTGCCCTGGGCAAACTGCTCGACCGCGCCGAGGCCCTGATGGACCGGCCGCTGCCGCTGACCGTCCAGGCCCGCAATGCCCTCATCGCCACCGCCGACGGCGATGGCCGCTTCATCCTCAATCAGGCGGAGACCCTGTTTTCGGTCGATCTCGATGCGCCGCTCGATCCGGCCGGGCTCGCCGCCTTGCTGCACCGGCGAGTCGCGGTCTACGACAAGGACCGCGAGGGGCATTACAATCTGATTTCGGCGCTGCACAAATCGCTGCGCGGATCGGACCCGCAGGCCGCACTTTACTATCTCGCGCGGATGCTCGTCGCCGGCGAGGAGCCGCTCTACGTGCTGCGCCGCATCGTCCGCTTCGCGTCCGAGGATATCGGACTCGCCGACCCAAATGCCCTGGTCCAGTGCCTGGCCGCCAAGGAGGCCTATGATTTCCTCGGCTCGCCCGAAGGCGAGTTGGCGATCGTGCAAGCCTGCCTCTATTGCGCCACGGCGCCCAAGTCGAACGCCGCCTATCGGGCGCAGAAAGACGCATGGCGGGCGGCCGAAGAGACCGGGTCGCTGATGCCGCCCAAGACCATCCTCAACGCCCCGACCCGGCTGATGAAGCAGATCGGCTACGGCAAGGGCTATCGCTACGATCATGACGTGGAGGGCGCCTTTTCCGGCGAGGACTATTGGCCCGAGGAAATGAAGGCCCGTACCTTCTACGCGCCGACCGATCGCGGCTTCGAGCGCAAGATCGCCGAGCGCATCGCTTATTGGGAGTCGTTGAAACGTGAGAAAGAAGCGTAACCTGATCCTGTTCCTGGCCGCGCTGGCCGCTCCGGCGGCGGCACAATCCCCTTCCGACCCGGAGCTTTACGACCGGGCTCTGGCAGCGGGTTACAAGGCCCAGTTCCTTTGCTCGGGTCTTTGGAATGGCGGCCGGACGCGCGACGAGGTCGAGCGTGACGAGCTGACCGGCATCTACGATCGGATCGCCGCCGCCGTTCCGGCGCTCCCGGCCGAGATCGACAAGGCGTCGCGCCAGGTCCGGGTCGGTTTCGCAGAAACCATGCCGCCCCGGACCGCTCAGTGGCGCGCCGGTCTCGGTTGCGTCTCGCTGCCGATCGGAGCGCCGGCGGAAAGCGCAGGCCGTCTGCCTCGGCTGAGCGACGCCGAAGCCGACCTGGGAGCGCTCGATCGGCGTCCCTGGCCGATGGGCGACGAAGGTGCCGAGGCGCCGCAGCCGCGGCCCGCCGAACTCGAGCGGGTCGCCGGCAGCGCGCTGGACGGCGCGGCGTTTGGCGGCCGGACCAGCGCCGTGCTCGTGCTGCGCAATGGCCGGATCGTCGCCGAGCGATACGGCCTCGGCCACGACAGACACACGTCCCAACGCACCTGGTCGGTCGCCAAGTCGCTCGCGGGCACCCTGATCGGTCACGGCGTGCAACGCGGGATAATCCGTACCGACGAGGCGGCCGATCTGACCGCCTGGCGCTCCCCCGGCGATCCCCGCGCGGCAATCACCGTGGACCAGCTGATTCGAATGGCGAGCGGCCTCACCAGCGATACGGCCGGCAACCGGACCGACGACCTCTATATGGGCGGGACGGCCGTCGCCGACCGCAGCCCGCGCTGGCCCCTGCTGCACCCTCCCGGTTCGCACTACCGCTATGCCAATAACGATACGCTGCTCGCGACGATGGCGCTGATGGAGAGGCTGCCGGAGACTGAGCGCCTCGGCTTTCCGCTCGGCTTTTTCCGACGCCTCGGCATGACCCGGACCATCGCCGAGACCGACTGGCAGGGAAATTTCATCCTCTCCAGCCAGGTGTGGACGACGGCGCGGGATCTCGCCCGGCTCGGCCTGCTATATCTCCAGGATGGCGTTTGGCAGGGGGAACGCCTGCTTCCGGAGGGCTGGCGCGAATACGTTACCCGCGCATCGGGGCCGCAGCCTGAGGGGGATTTCGGCTATGGCGCGACCTTCTGGCTGATGAACCGGTCGGAGGGCGTGCCGCCCGATTCGTTCGCCGCCTTCGGCAATCGCGGCCAATATCTGGTCATCGTCCCGTCGCGCGACCTCGTGATCGTCCGCCGCGGCTATGACTCGAGCCAGGACAGGTTCGACGTTGCCGCATTCACACGCGCCGTGGTGGCAGCCCTGGACTAGTGGACAGGATGCCACAGCGCCCCGGACCCTTCGAAACGTGGGACGAGGTCGTCTCCTTCGCTTTGTCTTTGCCCGAAACGGAGCTCTCGACATCGTACGGACGACCGGCGGTGAAGGTGCGCGGCAAGGCCTTCGTCTATCCCGGCCGCGAAGAAGGCAGCTTCGCCGTCGCCGCACCGATAGGCGAGAAGGAGCTGCTGATGGAGACCGAGCCCGACACCTTCTGGGAGACCGCGCACTATCGCGGCTGGCCGGCCGTGCTCGTCCGCTACGGCAGCCCATCGCGCGAACGGATCGAGACGCTGATCGATCGCGCCTGGTGGGACCGGGCCAGCAAGGCGCAACGCTCGGCACGCGGCGCCGAACGGCCTTGACGGAAGCGCCCCAGCGCCGCGCCCGATGATGCCCCCTTCCCGCCTGGTGCGGTTCGCGGCGATCGACTGGTCCGGCGCCAAGGGCCGCAGGCACAAAGGTATTGCGATCGCCGTCGCGGGCGAAGGTGATTCCGCCCCCGCGCTGGTGCGCCCGGGATATGCCTGGTCGCGCACCGAAGTGCTGGATTGGCTGCTCGCCGCGGACCAGGAAGCGCCGACCCTGTTCGGCTTCGACTTCAGCTTCGTGCCCCCGATCGCCGAGCGCGGCGAGTATCTGCCGGGCGAGAACCTGCCGCTGGAGGCGAAAGCCTTCTGGGCCTATGTCGACCGTGTGTCGGCGGACGAAGATCTAGGTGCCGCAAGCTTCCTTGAAACGCTGCATCGACGCCACTTCTACTTCGGAGCGGCCGACGGCGCGAAGCGTGATTTCCTTCACCACCGCGTCTGCGAGCATGTCTTCAACGCCGCCGGCGGCGGCAAGGCTTCGACGCTGTACGACGCGATCGGCGCCGCGCAGGTCGCCAAGGCGAGCTTCGCCGGTATGCGCCTGCTGCACCGTCTGCAGGGAAGCGTGCCGATCTGGCCATTCGATCGCCTGCTGCAAGGCGCCGGCGTGGTGGTCGAGATCTACACCCGCGTCTTCATCCGCATGGCTGGCCTGAGCGGGCGCAAGGTGCGCACGAAGCCCCAGCTGGACAGCGCACTGACAGCGCTGGGCAGCCGGCCGGCTCACCTCGACCGCGACCCCAATGATCATGAGACCGATGTGCTGATCGCCGCGGCAGGCCTGCGTCGCATCGCGGACAAAGAGCATTATTGGAACCCGTCCCTGCTGACGCCCACGCTCGCGCGGACCGAGGGCTGGACGTTCGGCGTAGTCTGACCGCCGACCCGCCCACGCTTTCCGCGCGGTCCTTTCCGGCTATGCTAACGGTCGCAACAGGAGGTGAAGCATGGTTCCAACGCGCTTATGGCTGCTCGCGGCAGCAGCGATCTTCGCCTCCTCTGCAGCGGCCGTGTCGGCGTCCGAGACGCCAGGGCTTTGCTGGACCGGCACCTGGGCGAGCTCCCAGCAGGTTCCGGAGGAGCACAATGCGCTCGGCCGTGAGAGTCTCGACGACGCCACCCTGCGCCAGATCGTCCGCACGACGATTGGGGGCGATCGGATCCGGCTGCGCCTCTCCAATCTGTTCGGCACCGAGCCGCTGCGCCTTCGCTCGGTCCGGGTTGCCGCCTCGGCCGATCCGGGCTCGCCCCGTATCGTCGACGGGAGCGACCGGACCGTCACCTTCGGCGGCAGCGACTCCGTCCTGATTCCCGCCGGCGCCGAAGCGCTTTCCGATCCAGTCGACCTAACCGTGGCGCCGATGAGCCACCTCGCCATCTCCTTCCACCTGCCCGATCCGCCAGAACGCCAGACCAGCCATCCCGGGTCACGCGCCACCTCCTATTTCGTGGCGGGGGACCGCAGCGCGGCGGTGGACCTTCCCGGCGCCGGAACCGTGACCCACTGGTACCAGCTCGGCGGGGTCGACGTCGCGACCGCCTGCGGCGCCGTGGCGGCGATCGTCACGCTCGGCGACTCGATCACCGACGGGTTCGGCGTCGCGCCGGACAGCGATACCCGCTGGCCTGATTTCCTGGCGCGGCGCCTGCGCGCCGATCCCCGGACCGGCCACCTGGCCGTGCTCAACCACGGGATCGGCGGCAACCGCCTGCTGCGCGACGGGCTCGGCCCCAACACGCTTGCCCGCTTCGATCGCGACGTGCTCCTGCAGCCCGGAGCGCGCTTCCTCATCCTGCTCGTCGGCGTCAACGATCTTGGCGTGTTCGCGCATGAGGGTCCCGCTACGCCGGAGGCCCATCGGGCGCTCGTCGCGAACATGATCGGGGCCTACCGCCAGATGGTCGCCCGAGCTCGCGAACGGCGGATCATGGCGATCGGCGCGACTCTCCCGCCGATTGGCGGCTCGGACTATCTGCGCGCGGACCCCGCGATCGAGGCGGACCGGCAGACCCTCAACGCCTGGATTCGCACGCCCGGACATTTCGACGCCGTCATCGATTTCGATGCGGCCTTGCGCGATCCCGCCGATCCGACCCGGATGCGCGCCGACGTGAATTCCGGCGATGGACTGCACCCGTCGATCGCTGGCTATGAGGCCATGGCGCGAGCGGTGGACCTGGGCCTGTTCGTGGGGGAATAGATCCCGGCTCGCCTCGCGTCTCAAGAGATTGGCTCCATCAGAATGGGGACGGAGCGTCTCTCCGGCCGCGCGGGACGGGAGGCCGCGAATGTGCCCGCACGAGCAGCCGTCGGCCGCGCCTTCCGTCTCCCCGCACGCCGGACGGTCGCGCGCCGTGGCGCCCGACTCCGCACGAACGCTTGACGCGGAACCACCGCGTCAAGACATGTTCGATGTTAGCGCTCCCATTTCCAGAGCGCTTTACGGGCCGTCCCGCGGCTCATGGTATCCCGGGCCCGTTCCGTCGCGACGTAAGCGTCGGGGCACCCTGCCGACATTCCGCTTGTTTTCATCGGCTTGACTGATCCGAAGCCTGTCCTTTCTCACCGCTGACCCGCACGTTGCTCGGGAGCGAACATCCAGGGACGACGGTTACGCGATTGACAGGCGGGCCCGATCGGGGCACAAAAATGTGAGCGCTCACATTTGCAGATGGAGCGTCGATTCAGGCCGAGCCAGTGCGCGGCCGG
>NZ_SBFF01000012.1 GCF_004151485.1 Sphingosinicella sp. CPCC 101087
CGGCCGACACCGCTCTGTCCAATTTCGGCGACAGCAACGTCCTTCGCGCCAATGCCGGCTTCCGGATGAGGTTCTGAGGTTCCCGACCGTCCCTGCGCCGGCCCCCCACCCGGCGCAGGGACGTAGAAGGGGCGGGGGCGCCGGCTCGGCGCCCCCGTATTTCATGGCCATCAGGAAACGTTGGCGCGCTTCCTCGCCCGGGATCCGACCCTCGCCCGACTGGCGTCCGGCAGATCCGGATCAGGGCTTTCCGCTATTTTCGCGCGAGAGCGCGGCGAAACATGCCAGGTCTGCCATCCGTATTCGGGCGCTTCGGCCGAGCAGTCTACGGCTGCGCTCCTCTCGCTGGCGAGGGCGAGACGCTCACCTTCCTGTAGGTTGCCACCAGCTATATGCCGTTCGCCGCCTTCCGCCGGCGCAGCAACGGCAAAGACCTGAGCTGCTTGTTGCTGCGGTCGGGACTGTCGCGCGATGTCAGCGCTTTTGGGGACGCCCATGAATGCTGATCGTCCTCGCGCCCAAGCGCCCCTGGATCGGGCGGCTCTCCCGTAAGGGCCCGCCAGTCCGGGTCTTCAGGACCCAGAGATCTGCGGACGATTCGTCAGGTAACGCCTCCGGTCACCCGGGAATGCCTTTTCCCATCACAAGAAGTCGTCGTAACTGTGCTCTTTCAATCAAGAATGATGATGAATATCCTTTGACGGATGCGGCCGGGTGGCCGCCGCGCATGTCCAAGCCTACCGGCCAAAGGCGGCGGCGCATCGCCAAGGATGTTCTCAACACCCGGCTTTATGGCTTTGTTCTCGACGAACGAAATGACGAGGCCGCAACGTCGATAACGTACTCGAAACGTGCTATCGCTCGTCACCCATGCGACGGTAAAAGCCGAAAATCCGCTGCATCAGACATCGTGGATGAATCCACGGCGGGGAGGCCTAAATATATCGCAATTGTAAGTTGGTTATTTGATCGGTTCTCACCTATGCTTCCTTGGTCATGGCCATGACGTCCAACCAAGAGGAGTAATGCCATGAATCGCGAATATGTTCACGAGGAGCTGATCGAGCTCGGCGTCGCCAGCGTCGATACCAAGGGCAACGGCGTGATCTCGTCCGACAATGAGGGCGGCGAGCTGCCGGCCCTCGGCCTTTCGGACGACTGATCTCTGGGGCAGGCGCGCGTCCGCGGGCGCGCGCCTCCTTTTCTCACTCATGTATGCTCGGCTGCGGCAAGGCCTTTCCTACGGGCTGTGCGGCGACAAGGTCGTTTTCCTCGATCTTGCCGCGGACCACTATTTCTGCCTGCCCGCGGGGCGCGAGAAGGCGTTCGTGGCATTGTCTCGTCTTGAGGGTGGAATAGAGTGGGACTCCTCGTTCGAGCCTCTTGCCGCCTTCGGCGTGATCGAGCCTTCGGTCCAAGCGGAAGGTTTCGCGCCGCCGACTTCCATTGAGGTCCCGACCCATGACCTCGTCGATTGCACGGGCGAGGGGCCGTCTTGGCACGACCTTGCGGGCGCCTGTGCCGCAGAGCTTGGAACGATGCTCTCCCTACGGACCCGACGCCTCGCCGACATCGTCGCCGAAATCGAGGCGTGCGGCCGCGGCCGCGCGGGGGACCAGCGGGATCGGGATTCCCGGCTGGGCCGGATCGCCGCTGCCTTTGCCAAGACGAGCTTCGTCTTCCCGGCCGCGGACCGGTGCCTCGTGCGTGCCGTCGCCATGATGCGGGCTTGCCACCGGCGAGACCTCTTCCCGCGCCTTGTCTTCGGCGTGAGGCTCCAGCCCTTCTCGGCGCATTGCTGGGTGCAGTCCGGCCCCAGCATGCTGATCGGCGGAGTGGAGCAGGCCCGGCTCTTCACCCCCGTTCGGGTGGTCGGGTGAGGCCGACCTACCTTCTGGCCGTAGGGCGCCACCCTTCTGGGTGGGAGGAACTCGTGGCCGAGCTGGAGGCCCGGACCGGGCTCGCATGTGGGGTCAGGGCCTTCCCGCTGGCCGTGCTGACCGACCCGGCATGCCCGCACTTGGCGCTCGACGGTGGCAGCGTGGTCATCGGAAGTCTTTTCGCGCGGCATGGTCCGGCCCGGAGGCTGGACCGTCTCGACGATGCGGAGGATGCGACCGCTTGCGGCGGCGGCGGAGCAGGCCTGCTCCGCGGGTTCTGGGGCGGCTATGTTGCCGCGCTGCGGAGCGGCGACACCGTGCGCGTCCTGCGCGACCCTTCGGCGGCCTTGCCCTGCTACATGGCGTTCACCGGCCCGGCCGTGCTGTTGGCCTCCGATGTCGACCTGCTGATAATGGCGGGTGACCTTCGGCCCGCGCTCGATTGGACGGCGCTCGGAAGGCACCTGTTCGGCGCCGGCCTGCCATCCCCGGAGACGATCCTCACAGGGATCCGGGAGCTTCTGCCCGGCTTTGCCGTCGCGTTTCCCGGCGACGCCGACCGCCAGTTGATGGCCTGGTCGCCCTGGGACCATGTCGATAACGGAACGGTCAACGCCCTCGAGGAGCTGGCGGAGCGGCTTCGGCGGGTCGTGCGCCAGACTGTGCGGGCCTGGACCGGCGACCGTCGTCGGCCGCTGGTCAGCCTCTCGGGAGGGCTGGATTCCTCGATCGTCGCCGCCTGCCTGGCCGAAGCCGGCGCCGCGGTGTGCCTCACCACTTATGCCGACGATCCACTGGCCGACGAACGCGACTATGCGCGCCAGCTGTGCCGGCACCTCGGGCTCGAGCTCGTCGAGGCGCGGCTGCGGCTCGAGGATGTGGACATCGAGGCGCCGCTCGCGGCCCATCTGCCGCGGCCGTTCGGCTTCACCCATGCTCTCGCCTACGAACGGGCGCATGGCGAGTTGGCCCGCAAGGTGGCGGCGGACGCCTTCGTGACGGGCAATGGCGGCGACCAGGTCTTCGCCTACTCGCAGTCGGCCGCGGCGATCGCCGATCGAATGCTGGCCGAAGGCTTGGGTCGCGGCGTGCTCCACACGCTTGGTGACGTATGCCGGCAAACTGGCTGCAGCGTCTCGCAAGCCGCCACGGCCGCCCTACGGCTGGCCTGGTCGCGGCCCGGCTACCGGTGGCGCTACAAACCGGCCTTCCTCGCGCCCGACCTGCTGGCGCGGATTCCCGCGAGCGCGTTTGGGCATCCGTGGCTCGAGGCTCCCCCGACATGCCTCCCCGGCAAGGCCGCGCATGTCGCGACCCTGCTGAGGGTCCAGCGCAACCTCGAGCCGCCAAGGAGCCGTCTGGCGCCCGTGCTCAACCCGCTGCTGTCTCAGCCGGTGATGGAGACGTGCCTCGCCATTCCGTCCTGGATGTGGCGGGCGGGGGGTGTCGACCGCGCGGTGGCGCGGCAAGCCTTCGCGCGGGATCTGCCGGAGGTGGTCGTACGTCGCCGCACCAAGGGCAGTCCGGACAGCTTTGCTGCCCAACTCCTCGACCATTATCGCGGGAGGATCCGCGAGCGCCTGCTCGACGGTCGGCTGATCGGCCAGGCCATGCTCGACCGCGCAGCGCTCGAAGAGGCGCTCCGCGGCGGCGTCGCGCAGGGCGGCGAGGCGCGAATGCGTATCCTCGAGCTGCTCGCGGTGGAAGCGTGGCTCGACAGCTGGACGTCCCGGCTCAGTCCGTCGGCGGCAAGCCGGCGCCGGCCCTGAGCACTTCCCAATGCCGGAGCTCTGCCTGCCGTTCTGCGCTCTCAGGGCGGATGCCGCGCAGCCAATAGTCGAACCAGTCCAGCGCCCGCCGGTAGACGGCGAGCCGATGCGCCGGCTGCCACTTGATATGGGTCTCGTCCGGGAAGACGTACATGTCGGCGGGGGAGCGTGCCTCCCGCAGCGCCGTGAAGCTTTGCAGGGCGCTCATCAGCTCAGTGTCGGCGACCTGGAGCAGGATCGGCGTGCGGATCCGGCGCGCGTTGCGGGACACCGAGATGGGTCGCCAGAAGTCTTCCGCCGGCTCGATTGTCGGCGGATAGCCGGAGGCTCGGAAATAGCTCGCGGCGGCGGGCCCAACCCTGGTGGGCAGCATCGTGTCGATACAGCAATGGCTCAGTGCGGCCACCTTGAAGGGCGTGCCGTTGATGAGCGCGAAAGTGGCGGTGGTCGCGCCGTCGCTGACTCCGGTGACCCCCAGCCGATCATAATCGGCGATGCCGCGTTCGATCAGATGCTGCAGACCCAGTTCGAGCGCGGAATGAACGCTGCGCCGGTCTGCGAACCCCGCCAGGTTGGCGCGCTCGACCTCGACCTTGTCGGTAAGCCCACGTGCCAGGCCCACGAGCCGGGGTCGGGCAAGGCTGAGCACGGCATAGCCGCGGTTGGCGAAGGCCTGGATCGGATATTCGTCCCCAGTGCCGCCGCGCAGAAAGCCGTGCGTCTCATATTGGACGACGACAAGCGGGTAGCGCCGCCCGGGGCGGTAGCCGACCGGGTAGACGAGGTCGCCCACCGTCTCCGATCCGGCGGCGTTGCGCCAGCGCAGGCGCTCGACCCGCCCGAGCGTCAGCCGTGCAAATTCGGGATTTGGGTCGAACAGGAGTTCGCGTCGTCCGGTGTCGGCGTCGAGCCGCTCCAGCCGCCGCGGCTCGACCGCGCCCTCGCGCAGGCAGATCAGGGCGGTGCCGGAAGGCACGCATTCGACCAGCCAGTCGCCGGTCAGGTGGAGGCGGCGCACCGTGCCGCTCGCGGGGGTCCATTGGTAGATTGCTGTCAGGCTCGCCGCCCAGCCCTCGCGCCGGAAGTAGCGCACATGTTGCCCGTCGGGCGTCCACCAGGGCCGGCTGGCGCCGGCGCAGGCCGGAGCGCGGCACTCGACCGGAGCGGCGTTGCCGGTCTGGACGAAGAGCCGCGCGGTTTGCGGCGCGAACGGATTGGGCTGCTCGGTCCAGGCGCGCCGGTCCTGGCTAGGCGCGGCCGAGGTCCATAGAACGTCCTGTGGCGCCCGGGCTTCGAGGAGTGTGGACTCGCTGGCGCTTGCGGCTCGCACCGCCCCGGTCGCGAGGTCGAGGACATGCGTGGCCGTCGGGACGGGCGCCGCGGGGAACGGCCGGTTGCTCGCCACGGGCGCGTAGCGTTCATCATAATGGAAGCCGGAACGCCCTTCCTGCTCGATGCGTGCTCGGGCGGCGCGCAGGGCCGGCCGCGTCGTGAAGATGATTGTCCGGCCGTGCGGCCCGATCCGGAGGTCCTCCACGTCATCCATTCCGGCGAACAGTGGCTCGCTGCCGCGCCCATCGGCCCGTGCGCGCCAGATCTGGGTGTTGCCGCCGACTCGCTTCAGGAAGGCGATCCATTGCCCGTCCGGCGACCAGTGGGGCGTGATCGCGCGAGGGATCCCGGTCTGGAATCCGGCCTTGCCGCGGAATGCGCGAGCGATCCGGATGAGCTCCCCGCCTCGATCGACGATGACCGGGCGTGCGCCCGGGCGAACCTCCATGACGAGCATCGCCAGGCAATAACTGTTGCGGTGCGGGTCGGCTCGACGCAACTGAAAGGCGAGACGCCGTCCGTCCGGCGACAAGGTCATCAGCCGCGCGTCGGGCGTCGTGGGACCTGCCGGGCCAATGTCGCGCAGCCGCACCAGGTCTTCCGGCGTGAGCGACCTCGTCGCGGCCGCGGCTGCATCCGGCGATGGCAAGAGATCGGCGCAATTGGCGGCCTCCGGGCCGGCCGCGAGAGTGGCCGAAGGCGCGAGGCCGGCCAGTGCGAGGCCGAGGGCGATACGGCGCATCACCAGCTCCTCGTCAGCGAAAGTCCGATGAAGCGCCCCACCGGCGACTGATTGGTGGAATCGTAGGGCACCGACCCCGGATTGGGGTTTCGGATGAGGTCCGGCCTCTCGTCGAGCAGGTTGAGGACGTTGAGGCGCAGTTCGAAACCGCTGAGAGGACCGCTGTCCGCAAAGCCGCGCAGGCTCGCGCTCATGTCGACGGTGACGAACGGAGCGATCCGCTGCAGCGGTGCCCGGCGATCGTCCAGCACTGGACCGGTATAGTTCAGGAACGCGGTGAAGCTGGCGCGCTCGCTCCGCCAGGTGCCGCCGAAGCGGGCGCGCCAGTGGGGCGGGTTGAAGATCCGGCCCGCCCGTTCGGCGAAGGGCTGGCCCTCGATGAGCTGGCGAGCGCTCTCGAGATAGCTTGCCGAGCCGCTGAGCAGCAGGCGCTGGCCTGCCGAAAGGTCCAGGTCGTAGTCCATCGCAACGTCGACGCCGCGGGCCCGCTCGCGCGCGGCGTTGCGGATCGAGCTGTCGAAGATCGCGCCGACCAGGACGGGGTCGAAAGGTTGGCCTGTGATGTTGTCAAGGCCGAGTGGCAGCCCGGCGACGATCGACTCCACGAGTTCCGGCGCCGGATCGAAGGTAATGAGGTCTCGGTAGATCGGATTGCCGAGGCCGGCGAGAAAGCCAATGACCGGACTTGCGATGCGGTCGCGATAGTCGATGTCGAAATAGGTCGCCTCGACGCGCAGTCCCTCGGCGAAGCGCGGACGAAGCTCGACGGTGGTCGACCAAGTGGTGGCGCGCTCCGCCCGCAGCCCCTCGCCACCCCCGAGCAGGAGCAGCACGGTCTCGCCGGCCGGGATCGGCGGTTGGGGCTGCGGTGAGAACAGGCGTCCGGGCAGCAGCGCGCCTTCGGGAACGAGGTTGACTTGGTCGAGGGTCGGAACCTTGAAGGACTCGCCCCATGAGGCACGCAGCGTCACGTCCTGATGCGGCTGATAGACGAGGCCCAGCTTGGGCGTCGCCACTTCGTCTATGCCCTCGTGCCGCTCGTAGCGGACGGCGGCGCTGACGGTCAGTCGGTGTATTAAGGGCAGCCCGAACTCCGGGGCGACCAGTGGCAAGGACAGCTCGCCATAGGCGAACTGGACGCCGCGCGAGTCGGTGAAGTCGCGCGTCGTCACGACCGTCCCGTCGACGCTCTGGGCCACGTTGACGTCGAGCAGCACGCTTCGATAGCCGCCGCCGACCGCAAGCCGAGCGGCGCCGCCGGGCAGGCGGAACAGCGGACCTTCGGCATTGGCCTCGATCCCGGTCGTGCGGTTCTCGTAGATGAGGCGCTGGGGGACCTCCACGCTGGCGGTGTAGCGACGGGAATCGATGTCGGTGCGGCTGACGGCGCGCGTCGCGCTGATCGAGGCTTCCCAGCCATGCGGCAGCGCGAGGCGAAGCGTCGGCGTGACTGCCCAGGAGCGAACGAGGGGCCGGTTGACGAGGCCGTCGGTGAGCACGTCGCGGTCGGCGAAGAAGGGGGTCTGCTTGAGGGAGCGACGCCGGTTGAAGAAGGCGTCCAGCTCGAGCGTCATGCCGCCGGTGAGAGCCTGCTGCCCGGCAAGGACGAGGGCATGGCGAATGCTGCGCTGGATCAGCGTTTGCGACCCATCGAGGCTGGAAGCATATTCGCGGTCCGCCGCCAGGATCGGTGTCGTGCGGCCATGATCGTAGGCGGCCATGAAGCCGCCGGACGACCAGTCGGCGCCGCCGACCATGCTATACTGCTGCTGGACGTTGCCGCCCGCGGTGGAGCCTCCCAGCCGGGCGCCGACCTGCAGACCGTCATAGCGGCGCCTCAAGATGATGTTGGCGACGCCGCCGACGGCGTCAGAGCCGTAGAGCGCCGAGGCGCCGTCGGCGATCACCTCGATCCGCTCGACGGCCGCGAGCGGAATGGCGGAGATGTCGACGCCCTGGTTGAGGGCGTCATAGGCGATGCGGTGCCCGTTCACGAGCGTCAGCGTCGCATCGGGGCCTAAACCCCTGAGATTCAACGTCGCCGAATTGTTGATATTGCTCTGCCCGCCCTGGTCGCCACCGCCGGCGACGCCGGGATTCTGGCCGCCGGAGAAGTTCTGGGGAAGGATGCGGGTGAAATCGGCGAGGCCGCTGGCGCCCGCTTCCTCGAGCTCGCGGCGCGTCATCACGATGACCGGGGAAGGTGATTGAGTGCCGCGGATGCGGGTGCCGGTCACCGTGATTCCGACTTCTTTCGCGCCGGAGGCGGCCGCTTTCGGTGCGCTCGTGGGCGCGCGGACCAGCATCGCGCCTTCGTGCGTCTCGACGACGAGGCCGGTCCCGGCGACCACGGTCCTCACGGCTTCAGCGAGCGTGAACCGGCCTTGAAGGGGAGGTGACCGCCGCCCCTGGACGGCTTCGGCAACGAAGATCACCTCGCCTCCCGAGGTCCGCGCGATGGATCGCAGCGCCTCGGCAAGATCCTGCGCCGGCAGGTCATAATCGGCTCGAAGCTGGGCCTGTGCCATGAGCGCCGCCGGCGCCGAGATTCCGCTGGTCAATGCCGCCGCCACGAGGCAGCCGGCGCGAAGCGCACCTTTGGTTTTCATCCTGTCTCTCCTCCCCCGCCGGCTCGGGTTCTGGCCGGCTTCGGGAGGTTTGACGCAGCGGGGCGGGGGACTACGGGGTCCGCCGGAAAATAAATCTCATCGAGCGGTGAGGACGATCCGCTCCGGGTCGCTTCGGTCGACCTTCAGGCCGAGCAGGATGGCGAGCCTGTCGGCGAGGCGCTCGGTGTTGCCGAGCCTGAACCGTCCGGAAACGCGGCGATCGCCGAGAGCTGCATTCGAGAGATGGATGGGCCTCGCCGTGCCCCGGTTGGCCTCGGCGATGAGGTCGGCGAGCCGGACGGGTCCGAACTCGCGGATGTCGCCATCCACTGGCCGCGCGCCGGGTGAAACGGGCAGTTCGGCGCCCGTTCCGGCCGTGCCGGTCTGCGCGCCGAACGAGACACGCTCGCCGGCAGCCAGCCGGCGGACGTCCGGTGCGTTTCCGCTAGACGCCTGGGCGGCCGGGAGCGTCACGTCGACCACACCCTCGACGAGATGCACCGTCACGCGCTGGGCGGCGTCGACGGCGATATCGAATATCGTCCCTCGGGCCGTGATTCGTCCGCCCCCGGCCTCGACGTTGAACGGACGGTGGTCGGCGGCAACCTCGAAGCGGGCGAGGCCGCTCACCAGGCGCAGGTCGCGTGCAGCGGAGTTCAGTCGGACCTGGAGGCGGGTCCCGGCGCCGAGCAGGAGGGTCGATCCGTCGGCGAGGCGCACGCGGCGCTCTTGATCCGGGCCGGTTACGAGGATCTGGTCTGCACCGCCGGCGCGGCTTGCAATTGCCGGCTGCTGCCCGGGAGAGGAGGCGGCGCGGGTCGCCAGCCAGCCCGCCGCCGCAGCCAGCAGCAGCAGGCCCACCAGGCCCGCGACGAGCTGCGAGCGCCGAGATCTGGCGGTTGGCGCGGGGTCCCCTGCGGGTCGCTGCTCGTCGGCCAGCAGCTTGCCCATCGCGAATATTTCGGCGGCGCGGTTGTAGGCGCTACGGTGTAGGGCGCCCCGAGCGATCCACGCTTGGAACGCCTCGCGATGGGATTCGGCGTCCGGGCCTCGCATGCGCGCGAACCAGGTAGCTGCCTCGCGCATCAGCGGGTCGCGTTCCACCTCCCGATCGACAGGCGCACTCATCGCTTGTCCAGTTCGCTCCCGATCCGCACGATCGCCTCGGCCATGTGCCACTCGACCGTGCGGACGCTGATACCAAGCCGTTCGGCAATCGTCTTGTAGCCGAGACCTTCGATCCGGTGGAGGACGAATACCTGCCGCATGCGTGGCGGGAGAGTCGCGACAGCCGCACGGTAGCGCGAACGCATGTCCTCGAGCTCCATGTCTTCATATTGTCCAGGCGGTGCGCTGAGCTCGGGTGCGTCCTCGAGCGGCACCTGCACGGCCCGCGTGCGAAGGCGGCGGGACCGGTCGATCAGGAGGTTGCGAACGATCCTGCCCAGGAACGCCTCGGGCCGGCGCAGCCCCTGTCCGGCTCCGGCGCGCAGGAGCCGGGCGAAGGCGTCTTGGACGAGATCGCGTGCCTCCTCGCTGCAACGGAGGCGGGAACCGACCTGGCGGCGGAGCCGTGCCGCCTGCTCCCGGTAGAGCAGCTCGACGCGCCGCCGTTCCGCCCCGGACGTCTCCGATGGGTGGTTGCGGCAGGGATCATTGTTCTCGTCGTCCACCGATTCAGGCGGCGGCGCGGACGACATGATAGGGTCGCACGAGATCGTGTCCCGCGCCGGGCGATTGCCTGGAAGAATGTCGCCTGACCTTCAGGGTCAGGCGCGCTTGATGCCTGGCGGTGAAAGACCGGCAGCCCGGTGCCGGCATGGTCGGGCTGCGTGGGGACTGTGCTTCAGATTCCTGGCCGGTTCAACCGTGCGCAGACTGGCCTGGGAGGCGGCAATGGAATCTCACCGCGGAGCCATGCCGAACTCGAGGCGAAGTTCGCCGCCTGAACGAAGTTTGCGCCGCGCGACTCTCGACTATCAGGACTTGGCAGCGCGCCGGCGCGGTGCGCGAGCGGGCTTTGCTGGAGCCGAGGCGCTCGCTTCCGCCTTGGTGCGGCGACCCTTCTGGCCGAGACCGATTTTCTTCGCCATGTTGCGCCGGGCTTCCGAATAATTCGCCGCGACCATCGGATAATCGGACTTGAGATTATAGCGCTCGCGATATTGCTCGGGCGTCAGACCATGGGTGGAAAGATGACGGCGCAGCGTCTTGTATGGCTTGCCGTCGATCATCGAGATGATGTGGTCCTTCGAGGCAAGCGATTTGCGAACCGACACGGCCGGAGTGAACGTCTGTGCCGGCTTGCTGCTCTCGGAATCGTCTCGGGAAGATCCGTTTGCCAGCGCCGTCACGGTGGCGTGCATGGTTTTCAGAAACTCCGGTACCTCGTCGGCCTGCACCCGGTTGTTCTGGTTGCCGAGCCAGGCGATGGTCAGCTCGGTTGCGAGCTCCACCGCGTTCAATTCTGGTTGTACTTGTTGCTGTTCGGCCATGGGGGATTTCCAATTGCAAGGGGGAGAGTTACTGCGCCAGAGCGCCATAGCGGAGAACTTCAAACTGTCTAACCTGCGGTGTTCCGCATGTTCGGTTGCAGAGCATCCGTTCGACCGGATCCGCTATTGATACGCGCCAGGAACAATCTGCGTTCCCGAGCACTTATTTCACCTGAGCGTGGCCGCTGGCGTCGGCAGGTGGCCAAGTGCCACGCTTTGCCTTGTTCGCTCGTTTGCTGACGAAGCATCCTGGCCCTGACTTCGGTTGGCTGCGCAAATCGTCGCGGCACGAAAAACTTGGGCGAAGCGACATCAGGGCTTGTCGGCGGAGACCATAAGGCAGTCGGCTAACAGCGCGGCTTGGGGTCTCCAGGCGCGGGTCGTCTCTTTGTCTTCGGTCCTCGGGCGTATCCGGTAGGCCCGCCGTGTCACCGCTGCCTATTGCAGCTCGCATCCAAAACAAAAATGCGACAAGCTGAATAATTGGGCATTGTTTCTGAACTGATTCCTGTGGCCGACCACGCCAATTCCGGCTTGCTTGCCTTTGCGACGCTGCTCGCTGTTCACCGTATCTCGGTCGACGTGGGTCAGCTGCGCCACGAGCTGGGTCATTCCCGCGCAGTCGGGCCGGACGACATGCTAAGGCTTGCACGGCGACAGCCGGAGGTGCGGACGAAAGTGGTTCTCACCGAGCGGTCCGGCCAGGCGCGGCTGCCGCTTCCCGCCCTGGCCAACGGCACCTGCGGCTGGTTCCTTGCCGGTGGCGTTGGAGAGAACGAGGTGCTGGCCGCCCAGCGGGAAGCGCATACCGACCGGCGCAGCCGCTACGTCTATTCACCGGCAGTAGGGGGCGAGCGCTATGGCCGTGTCATTCCGATTGGACATGAGGCCGCAGCTCCAGGCTCGCCGGAAGCGCGGGAACGACTCCTCAGACTATGTGCAACGCGACCATCTCGCGTTGAGCGGGAGACGGAAAATCGTGCGGCTGTGCCGTGACGCGCGCAATGATGACGGGGGAATACCATGGATCGAAAGACAGTAACTGCATTCGTTTCGGGGCTGGCCATCTCGGCTATCGCACTCTCGATCTGGCAAGCAATCGACCAGTCCTACGAGCTGTATCGAATGTGTGAGGCGAGCGCCGGCACAGCGATTATAGACTATTCTAGCAACAGGGTTGAGCAGAGGCAGGAAGTTCGGTGCGACGGTCGCGAGCCTGATCGCCACTGCAGAGAGCTCTCCTATCCCGACGACCATCTCCTTACTGATACTCAAACGATAATTGGATTTGACGGGGTTCAACACCTAGGATCTGTTAGAATAGTCCCGACAATATACTTTATCACACTTGCTGGCGGTCGATATAAGAGAATCGTGAACTTCAAAGGTACCCCGCCAGGGCTTTCTGGCGTGGTCAACCGCGCAATATTTGCCAGTAAGGCTATCAGCGACTGCCACACAATTTGATTTCTGCGAGCATTTGAGAAATGACTTATCGTTACATCGCTGGGAGATCGCTGGACAACGCGTTCGGAGCCTAGGGGGTCGGCCTGCTGAGCCCGGCTCTTCCAGGCAGGCACTGATCCAGAGAAGCGGTCGGGACGCTCGGGGCGGCATAGCGCGGTGCGGCATGCCGTGGGGTCCGCCGAGCTCGGGAGAGCTTTGAGGGGCGCACTGGCCTGCCTTCAGCGCAGGGCGAAGGTGGTGCCGCATGGATCTTGCCGGGCCGATCCTGCCACCGTGAAGTCAGGACCGCATCGCCTCCAGGATCCGGGGTACGGCCTTGCATCGGCGCCGGCAGTAGCGTGCCACGCCGCGCCGCGCGGCGGGCAGGTCGCTACGGCGAAGCTGCCGCGTCAGCGCCCCGAGCTCGTCCGCCACGTCGTCAAGGACGTCCGGCTCGGCCTTGCGCGCCGCAAAGAGGCGTTCATTGGCGTTGATAGTCGCAACCTCGAGCTCGGGACTTCCGGCAAGCTGCGCCAACCCGGCGAACAGGTTCGAGGCAGCGCGTGGAAGCTGATCGGGCGCGGGGCCGCATGGGTCTGCGATGAGGGGCAGGTCGGCGGGAGGGCGCGAGCGGCGAAGGGATCGCAGCGCGACGAGGGCCAGGTCGGCGCTCCAGCGATAGAGGTGACGAAGCGCCGATTCCGTCAGCAGCGGCGCCCGGAAGCCGTTGTGGCCGGGGGCCTCGGCGAGCCTCTCGCCGACCAGGCGGTGGAGCGCGTCCCGCACCGGCGTGATGCTCGAAAGAAGCTCGTCGCCGAGCGCGGCCGGCTCGAGATGCTGCCCCGGTGCGAAGCGGCCGCTCACCAGCTGCTCCTTTACCGCCAGATAGACGCGCTCGAACGTGGGCCCCGGGTTCATCGCGCCGCCCCGCGCCTGGCTTGCGTGCTCATGCGGACTGCGGCGCAAGCTGCAGCTGCGCATGTTCGTCGACCGCCAGCACCTGGTCGGGCCGCAGCGCGTCGACCGCGCCTGGATGCTGCGGCGTCGCGTCCTGCAGGAGGATGGACGGGCAGCAGCCCTCGAAATTCCCGAGGTTCGGCCGGTGCTGCCGATAGCCGATCAGCGCCGCAAGCTCGGGAGAGAAGGTGCGGGCGATCGCCGGCGGATAGGCGAGGAACTGGTTCTCGTAGCTCTTGAGCCAGCCGAGGCTGTAGCCGACGATCATGCCGCGCCGCACCTCGCCGCTCGCATTGGCGCCGGCCGCGTGCAGGGTGGAGCCCAGGAAGAGCAGGGCCGAACCCGGCTCGACCTCGGGAACCTGTTCCGATGCCTCGGCGACCGGATAGTGCGCCCTGAACCCGTGACTTTCCGGCCAGAGCCGGGTGGCCCCATTTTCGCGCGTGTAGCGAGTGAACGGCCACATCACGTTGACGAGATATTCCTTCTCGCCAGTCTCGCCCCGCCACATGTCCTGGTCGCGGTGGGGCATCTGGGCGAGCGCTCCGGGATGGACCGCGATCGCCTGGGTGAGGTTGAGCTGGATCGCGTCGCACCACGGCGAGAGCAGCCGTTCGGCGACGCCCAGGACGAGTTCGTTCTGGACCAGCGCCGCGGCATGGCGGGACCGCGCGAGCAGGCGGCCGAACCGCTTGGTGCGCTCGCCATAGAAGCGGCCCCGGCAGAAAGGCGTCGCGGCGAAGTCGGGCGCGAGATCGTCGTCCAGTGCCCTGATCGTCTCCGGCGGCACCAGATCGGGAATGACGCAATAGCCGTCGCCATGGAGGCGCTCGGCCCAGCTGCGGATGGAAAGCTGGAGATCATCGATGGCAGGCATGGCGTGGCTCCTTAGACGAGCTCGGGCGTGCGTGCCGCCTGGAGCGGCTCGGGTCGGTAGAGGCCGCTCGCCTCGAGCAGCGCCGGCGTGTCCGCGGCGATGTCGATGGCGAACGCGCCGAGGAGCTTGCCGTCCACCCGACGAGGCAGGCCGAGCGGGCGGCATCGCCAGCCGAAGGCGAGGATCTGCTGGAGCCAGCCGAGCTCGGCCACGCCGCAATAGGTCCGGATCGAGCTTGCCAGCGCATGGTCGACCAGAGCCGAGACGAGCCGGTTGCGTATCTCCAGCCGTTCGGACGCCGCAAGGCGGCGGTCGAGGCAGAAGCGCGTGATCTCCAGCGCATCCGGCCGCGCCGGCGGGGATATGTCGCAAAGCTCGGGGAACAGAGTGTCGAGGATGTGCGGCCGGATCGTCTGAAGCAGGCGCGCCGAGCCGAGATGCTCGCCCTCGTCGTCCGTCAGGATGATGTAGTGCGCATGCTCGTCGTCATATTGATCGACCTCGTAGCGACCGTCGATGACCGGCACGTCCCATCTGAGGAGGTCGACGAAGACCTGCTTTCGGGCGGCGAACATCGCGCGAAGCGCGCGCGACTCGAATGGGTGACGAACCCGCTCGGCAATGGTGACCATGTCCTTCTCCTCATGGATGACATGGGTCAGCTTCGCTTCGGCAGCGGGCGTCCGATATTCCCAGAAATGGGTATTGCCAGCGAGTCGCGGGCGACGGGGGATCAGCGCCGGAAGATGTCGAAGAAGCTGATCGAGCCGTCGAACAGTGCGTGCACCGCCAACATCGTCCGCTTGGTGACTCCGTAGCGCTCGCGCGCCTGCTTGAGGTGCCGGATCACCGTCTCATGGCTGATGCCGAGGATGCGGCTGATCTCCCAGTCGGTCTTGCCGCGTGCGACCCAGATGATGCACTCGCGCTGCCGGTCGGTCAGCGGCTCGCCGGTCAGCTCCCCGGGCGAACGCAGCCGCCACAGCCGCCGTGCCGCCTCGAACGCGAACGAGCCGACCAGCTGCGCGAGCGGGAGGTCGTCTGATTGTATCGGCCAATTGACGGGATTGGCGAAGGAGCAGGATCCGTTGGACTCGCCCGGCACGTGCGCCGGCACGGTGAAGCCGTCGCCGATCCCCTGGTCCACGCCGCGGGCCAATATGTCGTGGTCGCGCCGGGTGAGCGCGATCAGCTGCGGGATCTGGGACCAGGTGAAGCCGACACTGGTGACGTGGCTTGCCCGGTGGACGGGATCGGAAAGGCCGAGGCGGTTCTCGTCATAATATTGCGCCCAGTCCGCCGGGTAATTGTGGAGACGTATCGCCGTCCGGGCCGATCGCCGGACGTCGACGTGGTGGGTGAGCGCGAAATGATGAAATCCCATCTCGCGCGAGATCTCCGCCAGCGCGTCGGAAAGCTGGCCTTCGCTGGAGAGCCCGGCGAGGTCGCGCAGGAACAGCTCCGCACGCTCGAACTTGACCATGGCCGTGCACTGGCGCGGAGAGGCGTTCCAAGTCGCCTCGCGCCTCCGCGCCTGTCCTCTTCGCGGAAACGGCCGTTTCTCAGGCGGCAGGTCCCGCAGTCACCATCAGCCTGTCGAGCCTAGCTGTATAACGTCGCCAGGCCAACAGTGTCGGAGTGTCTGCGACAATATATGCTGATTATTAGTTCACGCGGGGCCCCGGCTTGCGAATCAATCCTGTAGACTCTCTGTCAACTTCTTCTGGTGCACATCTGGTGACGAAAAGTGCGCTTGCCACGGGCTGCGGCGAACTTCGTGAGCCTGGCGGGCGCTGTCTTGCGACGACGGGAACGGCGCCGATGCCATACTCGCGACTTGTCGACCAATCTGTGTGCATGCTCTCGCAATGCGGCTCGGACGCCGAGCTTGCCGCTTTGCTCGACGACGTCGCCCGCGAGCTTGGCTTCAGCTATTTCGCGCTTCTCCACCATTCGAGCCTGTCGCGTCGCCGCACCGGTCTTATCCGGATCGATACCTATCCGGACGGCTGGGAGGAGGAGCTTTCGGCGCGTCGCCTGATCGGTGCCGACCCGGTGCATCTGGCGAGCCAGCGCACCAATACGGGCTTCGTCTGGTCCGAGCTGGGAGAGCTGGTGCCGCTCGGGCCAGCGCAGCGCGACGTGCTGGAGCGAAGCGTCCGGTTCGGCATCGGCGCAGGGTTCACGGTGCCGGTGAACGTGCCGGGCGAGCCGGGTGGTTCCTGCTCCTTCGCGGTGCGCCCCGGGGCCGACCTGCCATGGGCGAGGCTGCGCTGCGCCGAGACGATCGGCGCGCACGGTTTCCGGGCCGCGCGGCGGATCCACGGCTATCCGGCTTGCAGCCGTCCCCCGCGCCTGAGCCGGCGCCAGCTCGAATGCCTGAGGCTCGTCGCCGCCGGCAAGACCGACTGGGAAATTTCCCGCATTCTCGGGCTCGGCGTCGAGACGGCTCGCCAATATGTAAAGAGCGCGCGACGCGCATATGACGCGGCGACCCGCACCCAGCTCGCCGTGCACGGCCTTCGCGACGCGCTCATTTCGTTCGACGAGGCAATCCCCCCATCCGGGTGAATGGTGCGAGTGCCGCTCCGCCTGCTCTGCTGATCGCAGGCAGGAGACCAGGCATCGTGCAGGTACCGATCAGCCCCGACTGTTCCTGCCGCCGCGGCTGAGGCCGCGCGCGGCGCGCAATGGGCCGTCCTCCGGAGGGCCTGCCCGACTGGCGGGACGCGGCGGCTTATGCACGGCTGCTGAGGGCGAGCCGTACCGGCTTCGCGTGGGAATGGCTGCGGAGGAACCCGGCCTATCGCCGGGCGGCAAAAGCGGCGGCGCCGGTGCGCACGGATCGGCCGGCAACGATCGTCGCAGCCGACCCTCGGGCCGCGCCATTCGGACTTCATGCCTTCGAGGCCCCGGACGCACCCGTGCCCTTCGCCCGGCCCGTCTGGACCAGGGGAGTGCTGCCCCGAATCCTCGAGGCCAGGATCGATCCGGGCGGGGCGGACGATGACCGGTTCGACCTGGCGCGCCTCGATCGTCTCGCGACGATCGTCCAGGCGCAGGGACCCGAGCACCTGTTGCTGTCCGACGGCTATCGGGCCGTGCGGATGGACGTCATCGCCGGCACGCTCCTGCGCGGTCCGGCGCTTCTTCGTTACGAGCTGCACGGCTTCAGCGACGTCGACGGGCCCCTGCTGGCGTTGCGGCGGCTGCTTGCGCTGTGGCGGAGCGGTCGCTTTTCGCAGCTGCTCCACCCTCTCGAGGCGCGCGCGCACCGCTGGATCCAGATGCTTCGCGCCCACGACGCGCTCGTCTGCGGCGCAAGCCAGCGCGAGATCGCCGGGGAGCTGCTCAGCACCGAGGCCGCAGGCGTGCGCTGGCGCGTCAATGCGCCCAGCATCAGGTCACGTGTCCAGCGGCTGGTGCGCGGGGCGCGGCGAATGGCGAGCGGCGGCCAATGTTCGCTGCTGCGATGACCGATTTCTGCTATGAGGAGGCTTCGCAGCCGTATCGTGAGCGAATGATCGACATGTTCACATCTCTTGTCCGGCCGCCCAGATGTCACGGCCGGCATGAAGGTGTCGGACTCAGTCCGGGCCATAAGAAATGCGTCGCCGTGCTGGGGGAGCACATGGAACCGCAATTGCGACCCTTATGGGGGTCGGCTCATCGCCTGAAACGCTGGTCCAAGCCCCGCTTCGGTCACCATTGTCAAGCCATAGGGTTGGTGAAACTGAGAGCTCGTGGCCGGCCCCCTGAACTCAGCGGCCCACACCGTATGCGCCCTAGCCACCGTTCCGAGCCCGTGCATCTTCGCCTACCAGCGGAACGTCGTCGATAGGAAGGCGGTCGCGGGTCTGCGCGGGAAATCGCCTCTGCAACAGCTCCTCCTGCACATGTTGAACGATAAGAGGTTCGTTCGCACTTGAGGAGCTAGTTCTTGAACCCATGCTCCAGCGCTCGCAGAGACGGCATGGCCCGCTCGTCATTATGCGTCAGAAGGGCGACGAGAACCTCCTGATCCGGTTGTCGCCCTGCACAATGGGCACTCAATCGTCGGCCGGCACTTCCTGGAGGTCCAGATTCGGACCGCTCCAGCCCGGACCCGCGTGGTCGCGGTTCACTGTGGCAAAGATGACCGAATAGGCCAGACTGCGCCAGCCGGGCCCCGGGAAGGAGGACGCCAGCCGCTCGGCCGTCCTGACTTCTCCGACCTTGGCCAACAGGTGAATAAGGCGGACTCGTACTCTGGCCGCGGCAACCCGCTCGAACGGTTTGACTGCGTCCAAGGATGCCGGCGCGGCGGCCGCCGCCTGCAGAATGGAGCGGGCGCCCAGCACATCTCCAGATCGCAGGCGGCGTTCGACTGCTTCAACACGCGTGCTGGCCAACACGAGCGGCTTACCAGTGGCGGCAGCCGCTTCCAGCGCCTTGGCAACGTCGCCTGCCTTGAGCCAGACCATTGCTGCGAGCTCATCATCCAACCCTCTGGGGCAGAGGCGGTCCAAAAGGCCGGATTCCTGAAGATGAGCCATGTAGGCGGCGATGACTGACTCATCCTGTAGGGGAACGACCCAGAAGAAGACGCCGGTTAGTCCCCCATCGACCGCGGAGCAGTCATCGGAGGCGGGAAGCAAAGCCGTCACCTCCACGGCTCGGTCCATGTCTCCGGCGCGCAGCAAGTCGGCGATCAATCCCTGCGCTTGCGTTGACGGTTGCTCGGCCACACTGGCAGCGGGTGACGGTCGTTGAGCCAAGGCTTGCCTGACGCGATCGATCGCTGCGTCCGGTTTTTCCTCGATCAGGTCGATTGAGGTCGTCTCGAGCCAGTTCGCCGCTTCCGCCTGCGTGTCGGCCTCCAGGAGCGGTATCAGGGCCCTCAGCCGGCGCACAGCTACGAGGGCGCCTCCAGCGGGCCGGTCGGGCACGGATCCCCATGTTGCCATGTACAAGAGCTCCGCCTTGGTCGGGCCGGGCTGAAGCGCATCCGCAGCCGCAAGAAGATGAGGGAAACGCGGAAGAGGCGGTGGGTCAATGCCCGGGGGCGCGTCCATGAAGAAGCATTCGCGGATACGTAGTTCGTCCGCGGCACTTGCGCTCCCTGGCCTCAATAATTCTATGAAGCCAGTACATGCGGCCGCGGCATCCTGGCGCTCTCTGTGATACGCCACTATCTGGCGTGTCAGCCTGTCCGGGCCACGATCGAAGGTACGCAGCTCGTAGTCTTCTGACATGGCTGCTGCGGCTTCGATGGCGCGCTCACGATCCGCATGTCGAAGATTGCGTGAAACCGTGAGTAGCACATTGTCGCGAGCTCGGCCCGCAGGCATGGAACTCGCTTCGCTGAGCGCCCGCGCGGCAAGGCTGGCATCCTCTGCGGCATTGGCGCTGCCGGCTTGAAGCGAAATCAGGGCAAGACCTACCCCGAACAGACGGAGATGACGTAGCAACATCGGCCCAAGCTACGCCAGTTTCTCAATGGCACAATAGGCGTACAGGCAGCCGGCTAAGCCGGATTCCAGGCGCTCGTCTGTCGGGCGCAGGGAGGCTCATGCCCACAGCAGCGAACGTCGGACTGGTTGGTATTCGGCCGGAGAGTTGCCAGTCCGATTGCAACCCTGAGCAGACATTCCGGCTACTGGCACTCCGCTGATAGGGCAGATAGTTGCATATGAGGGCAAACTGGAACCCGCCTGAAATGGAGACTGTCGGGGCCATCGTTCTGGCCGGGAGGCGGTCACTTCCCACTTGCCGGTACGCCGCCGATTCCCGCCGCCTGTCCCAGGCGCGCCCCGGACGGTCCTGAGCGCAACGCCCAAATGTTGACGAGTCTTTCCCTCGCCCGTCAGGTGGATTCCATGGAAGGCAAGTTCGGACTTTCTGGCACCGCCATCGCAATTGGTGTGGTGCTCGGCACCGTGATCGGCATCGTCATCAAAAGCATCATCGCCGGCATCGGCATCGGCATCTTCATGATCATGGCCATATCGAGCTCAAAGGCACGAGGCCGAATTCGCTGCGAGGAACAGCGTCAGGGCGATTAGTCGGCAAATCAGGCTCTGAAGCCATTCTGCCGCTTACGTTCGGCTTCGGCTCGCCCGAACAGCGCCCTTCCGGTTGCACGCGGGTGGGACCGGGCGATTGCCTTCACCGACATCTTTATAATAACGGCTTTCGGCTCCAGCGCCAAAGGCAGCCTCGGGCCGAAACAACAGATAGGCTCTCTGGGCGGCGACCTGCGAGAGCACGTCTGTAGTCCGTGTCTTGTGCTACTGCGCCGGCCCAGGGCTTCGCAGGAAGCGGCTACCAGCTTTCTCGTCAGCCAAACCTGCCGCCAGTTGCCTGTCCCGGCACCATTCATTGGCCACCACCCAATGAACCGATCGGAGCCGGGCCGGCGCCCAATTCGCCATCAAGTTCACACCCGGCGGCAACGGCTTCTCATGTCGTTGGCCTGCATCAAGATCTTTCGGCGGATCCGCCGGCTAGACGCGCCGGATCACCAGCTTGTCCTTGCCGCACAGGCCGCATTCGCCTAGCCTGCGCTCGAAGCCGCCAATGCCCGCAAGTTCGCGGCTCTTGTGGTTGGCGTGCTGCCGGACCGACAGGTTCAATCGCTCGGCGATGCAGTCATCGCACACGGCAACAGGCGATAGCCGCGCGATCAGCGCCCGCACTTCCTCCATGACGGTCATGAAAGCAGTCCCCCTGTCCCGACAATGATTCGTTGCCTCCAGAATAGCGCCATCGAATGAGAACATCCAGCGAACGGGCGGGCGCCGGGGCTCGTTTCCGGCGTCGTCCTTTTTCGAGCCTCTGCCGCAAGCGCGAACGACGCCATGGCTTGCGGCACGGGCGGCGGGCTTGGCGCCGTCAAGGCCAAGGAGGGTTTCATGGACGACGAGATCGCCCGCGCGGCGCGCGCCAAGAAGGGAAGCCCGTTCCTGTCGACGGAGCAGGCGGCCTTCTATCTGGGCCTGTCCCCCCGCAAGCTTCAGGCGATGCGCGCCTGCGGGAAGGGACCGCGGTTCCGGCGCCACAGCCGCTATGTCCGCTACCATATCGACGATCTGGACGACTGGTCGAAGGGCGTCACCGATGCCGGCGGCGGCCATGCCTGAGCATCGCGCGCTGCCGCTCTTTCGCTGGGGCGAGGAGCTGCGCCGCCATCGCCGCGTCCGCCGCATGACCCGTCTGCGCATGCTCGCCGCGGCGGCGGGCGCCGCAGCGGCCACCGCGTCGCTCGGGACGATCGTGTGGCCGCCCGGGACGCTCCTCCTGTGGAATGCGAGCGCGAGCAGCCCGCTCGGGCTGTACGTCATCGGGCCCACGGCCGGCGTCGCGGCGGGAGACATGGTGGCCGCCTGGCCTCCCGACGCCGCTCGCAGGCTCGGTGCCGAGCGCCACTACCTCCCGGCCAACGTGCCGTTGGTGAAGCGCGTCGCGGCGACAGCCGGCGATCGGGTCTGCGCGGCCGGCGAGGCCGTGTTCGTCAACGGGCGGCTGGAGACGATGCGGCCCGCGCACGACCGGTCCGGACGGCCGATGCCTTGGTGGACCGGCTGCGCGACGATCCCCGAAGGGGGACTCTTCCTGCTGGCACCGAGCGTGGCCGAAGCGTTCGACGGCCGCTATTTCGGGATCACGCGGCGCGAGCATGTCTTGGGCCGCGCGACGCTGATATGGCCGGATTGAGGGCCGGGCTCCTCGCGGGGGCCCTGCTTTGGGCCGCACCGGTTGAAGCCGCTTCGCTCGCCCGGTGGTCGCCATTCATTGCGGAAGCGTCGGCCCGGTTCGGCATTCCCGAAGAATGGATCCGGCGCGTCATCCGCGCCGAGAGCGGGGGGCGGACGATGCTGCGGGGGCGCCCGATCGTCAGCCGCGCGGGCGCGATGGGGCTGATGCAGCTCATGCCGGGCACCTGGCGAGAGATGCGGGGGTTGCTCGGCCTGGGTGCCGATCCGCACCACCCGCGCGACAACATTGTCGCCGGGACGGCCTATCTGCGCATGATGTACGACCGGTTCGGCTATCCCGGGCTGTTCGCGGCCTATAATGCGGGGCCGGCTCGCTATGCGCAGTATCTCGCCACGGGCCGGCGGCTGCCGCGCGAGACGATCGCCTATCTGGACGCCCTTGCCGGCACCGGCTCAGCCATGCCGGTGACGAAGCGCAAGCCTGCGCCCGCGGGGGCGTTGTTCGCGGTGCGGGCGAGTTCGCACGCCGGCGGAGCCGGCCTCGAGCCACTGGCACCGGCCGATCCTTCCGCGGCCTTGTTCGTCGTCCTGCGCCGCTCGGACGACGACTGAGCGATCCGTCGGGGAGGAGAGGCGGCGGGGCGCGGGTGGACTCGAGGAGAGGGATGATGACGGACCGCCGCGCACCTGCCAGCCTGGAAGAGGAGGGTCGCTCGCTGGTCGAGCGCCTCGGTGGACGATGGACCGGGCGCGGCGGCATGTGCCGCTGCCCCGCGCATGACGATCGCCGGCCGTCGCTCAGCGTGCGGGTTGGGCGCACGAGCCTTCTCGTCCACTGTTTCGCGGGCTGCCGGTCGACGGACATTTTGAGGGCGCTCAGGACGGCCGGTCATCCTCTCCCCGAGACGCGCGGGCGGCCGGCCGGGCCGGAGCCACCTGCGCACCAACGGGCTGGCGGCGCCGCATCGCGAAACGCCGCCATTCGATTGTGGAGCCGCGCACATCCCATCGCCGGTACGCCTGCCGAGCGCTATCTCGCGAGCCGGGGAATCGCGGCCGAGTCGCCGGAGCTGCGCTACCACCCGCGGACGCCCCATGGGCCTCGCCCGCTCACCGTGTTCCGCCCGGCGCTCGTCGCGGCGGTGCGCGCCGACGACGGCCTGGTGGCGGTGCACAGGACGTTTCTGGACATCGCAAGCGACCGCCTTGCGTCGATCGGGGAGCCTCGTTGCGGACTCGGCCGGTTCGGCTCCGGCGCCGTCCGCCTGGGCGGCGTGGCGTCCCGGCTGGGGCTTGCCGAGGGAATTGAAACCGCTCTGTCGGCTTCCGCTCTGTTCGGGCTGCCCTGCTGGGCGACGCTCGGCACCGAGCGGTTCAGGCTGGTGGCGCTGCCGCCTGCCGTCACCGAGCTCGTCCTCTTTCTCGACCATGATGCCGGCGGCCGCCGCGCAGAGGCGCTTGCCCGCAAGGTCTTCGGGCATCTTGTGGTGGAGGTCCGCTATCCGCGCCGTCCGGGCGCCGACTGGAACGACGTCCTGCGCGCTGCCGCAAGCGGGTGCCCCACGCGCTAGCGGAGATGCAGCGGGGGGCGTTCGGAGCGGCAATCCCGCAGCTTCGCCCCGCCGGCCCGTCATCAGCCATTCTCCCGGGCGAGATCCCGCCCGGCCGCCGCGCGCGCCTCTTGCGATGGCGATTGTGGCGAAGCCCCGGGAGAGAAGAGGGAGCGCCAATGGAGTGGAGGGCGAGAAGCCGTTCAAAGGCCTCGAGAAGTGGGCCCGCGAACGGCGCCGACTTCCGCATCGGCCGGCCCGCTTGCCGGTCGTCCCGCTCAGCACCGGCCGGGGGCGGCCCCGGACTTCGTGAAAAGTGGCCACAGGGATTGCCCAACGGGAAATGCAGGCACTCCCCACGATCCGCCGCGATCGACCCCGACCTGCGCGCCTAGCCGAGGTGCCTCACTGAGGGATCGCCAGCTTCCCGCTTCGGACGGATGGCGAAAGCTCACAGGAGATTGGCGAACATGGCGTGGCTGTCGGAACGGATCGCCGCCCGGTTTCCTGCCGTCCCCGACCCGTGCTGAGCCAGGGCAGGCGTCCGCGTCTGCTGGTTCACCAGGATCAGGTGACCCGTCCAGGCCGTGCCGGAGCAGATCGGGTGGACCGCTCCACAGGGAATGGCTGAGGGACGGACTGGGCGAGACCGACATGGTGCCGTCCGCCGCACCGTGGCGTAGATGAACGAGAAATCGGTGTTGGGGGGCCGAACAGCGCTCGAAGAGGAGCGCTCGCCCGGACTGGTCGGCCCGCGGGCCAGGTGCCGCCGGATCGATCATCCGCCGCCAGGGTCACGCCCCGGCGGCGCGTCGATGGTCCTGGTCGACCCAATTGCCGGCGATCCAGAACATGGCGGCGGCGGCGACGGCCGTGAAGACGATGATCAGCATCGAATAGCGGATCGCCAATTCGCCGAAGCGCGGCTCAAGATCGCGGCCGACAAGATCCGCCCTTGATGGATGAGCGTGAAGAAGCTGCTGAGCGCGAAACCCAGCAACCACCGCCTCGATTGCGACAGGGGCGGGTTTTTCGACCCGTCCCGTCCCATGGGCTCAGCGCCGCGGCAGGCGCCAGAGGGCGCCCTGACCCGCCGCCGCTCCGGCGCAACCCGCCGGCCTTCGACCCGTGTGTCTCCGCTGCGCGGAGCGGCCCGCGCCAGTCTCGGCCGGGGGTGGCCCCGCGCGTGCCGCGCGATGCGCCGGGAGCGACCTGGCGGGTCTTTGGGCTGCCGGCGCCGGACCCGCCGGCGCTCATCCCGAAGGAGACGCCCGATGCGCACCACATTTGCCGCCCAGCTCGCCCGGCTCGAGCTCGGCCATCTTTCCATCCAGGCCGGGGCCGGCGAAGGCACCACCGACCTCCCCGATCCGGAGGCCGTTTCGCAGACCCTTGCCGCGGTCTGGTCCGACCTCTTCCTCCTGTTTCCCGGCACCGTCATCGAGGCTGACGCCGAGGAAATTGGCTGGGCTTTCGTCAATCTTTTCCACCGGGCGGCGGCCAAGCGCGCGGCGCAGGTCGACCGCGCCACCGACGAGATACGCTGCCTTCTCGCCTGCGCCGACGGCTCGGAAGTCCATTCCTCGGCTCTGGAGGCGCAGGTCGCGAAGGCGCGCGCCGCAGAGGCGGCGATGCTGGCGTTGGAAGGGCTGCGCGAGGTCGCCGCGGGACTCTATCTCGAGGAGACCGGATCGTCCTGGCGCCCCGCCGGCGGCTCCCGGCTCAACCATTGTGCGAGCCTGACCTCGGCGGTGGTCGACGGGCGCGCCTTCCTGCAGGCGCGCTCGGAAGGGCGGCGCCGGGCCGCGCTGCCCGAGGGAACGCCCGTCCTGTTCGCCGGCGGCCGGCTCAGCTTTCCGGGCGCCGATGAGGCCAGGACCTTTGCCGACAATGTCTGGGCGACGCTCGACAGGGTGCGCGAGCATGTCGGCGACCTGGTCCTAGTTCATGGCGGCGACGGCAAGGGCGCCGACCGGCTGGCCGCCGCCTGGGCCGAGCGGCGCAAGGTCCCGCAGGTTACCTTCGGGCTCGACCGGCGCCTGGGCCGGCGCGCCGGCTTCCGGCGCAACGCGCAGATGCTCTCGCTCCATCCCCGCTATGTCGTCGTCTTCGCCGGCAGCGGCGTCGTCGAGCGCCTCGTCATCGAGGCGAAGGCGCAGGGCATCGCCGTCGTCGACCGGCGCGGGCCGCTGGGCACGCATCCGAAGCAGTCCGCCCGCGCCGCAGCCTAGCGGCCATCCGGCTGGACCGGCGCCGCCGGTCCAGCCTTTCGGCACGCGGAGCCTCTTTCCATAGCATCGGAGCTTGCCGCGCGAGTGCGACGGGATCTCGGCCGCGTCCCGGAGAGGCGGGGCGGGCGCCGCTTCCCGATAGGCCGGCGGGGGCGGCCCGCAACCCCGGCTGTGCCGGGGTCCTCCGCTTCGCTTCGGCCCTTCGGGTGCCGACCGCCTCACGTCCGCCGGCCTCTTCGGTCCGCTCCCGCCGCCCGCCCCGCCATTGCGGGATGCGAGCCGGCGCAGGAGAGAAAGGAGCAGGGTCATGAAGCATGCGCGCGTCGAGCGGCAGAGCCTCTATTCGGAAGTCACCGGCCGGATCATCGCCGAGCTTGAGGAGGGCAGGGTGCCTTGGGTTCAGCCCTGGGACAGCGCCCGGTGCGGCTGCACGATGCCGCGCAACGCGGTGACGGGGAGGGGCTATTCGGGGATCAACGTGCTGATCCTGTGGGCGGCCGGAGTCGGGGGAGGATATCGCTCCCAGCGCTGGTTGACCTATCGGCAGGCGCAGCGGACGGGCGGCCATGTGGCCAAAGGCGAGAAGGGGACGATCGTCTGCTACGCCGATCGGTTCACGCCGAGCGCCGAGGAGGAGCGTGCCTTCGAGGAGGACCGGGAGGCGCGGCAGGTTGCCTTTCTGAAGCGCTTCGTCCTGTTCAACGTCGACCAGTGCGAGGGCCTGCCGGAGGAGCTTGTCGAGCTTCCGACTCCACGCGGGGAGTGCGAGGCCATTCCTGATGCAGACGCGCTGATCGCCGCGACGGGAGCGGATATCCGGATCGGCGGCGACATGGCCTTCTATGCGCCGGCGGTGGATTATATCCAGGTGCCGCCACAAGAAGCTTATTTCGAGCCGATCAACTGGTACCGCACAGCGCTTCACGAGCTTGGTCACTGGACCGGCCATCCGAGCCGCCTCGACCGAGACCAGTCGGCCGGCTTCGGCACGCCGGCCTACGCCCGCGAGGAGCTTGTGGCTGAGATGGCGAGCGCGTTCGTCTGCGCCTCGCTTTCCATTCGGCCGACGGTGCGCCACGCCGATTATGTCGGGGCTTGGCTCGACGTGCTGCGCGAGGACGAGCGGGCGATCTTTCGCGCCGCCAGCCTTGCTGGCCGGGCGGCCGATTATCTCCTGGCCTTTGCCGGCGACGAGGGAGTGCGGCCATGACGGGCAGGCGGGTTCGATCGCGGCGGCTCGAACAGGCTCTGGCCGGGCTGGACGAGCGCACGCGCGAGGTGTTCCTGATGAGCTCGCGCGATCGCCTCAGTTACGCCGAAATCGCGGCTCGGCTGAACATTTCCGCCGAAGCGGTGGAGCGGCATATGGCCGATGCGCTGCATGAGCTGGACAAGAGACTCACCCAAACGGAGCGACCGTCGTGGCGGTTCTGGCGCTGAGCCAATCGGCCTCGGGTCCGGCGAGGCTGTGCTTGGACGCTTGTCATGGCTAGGAATGAACGGACATGCGCACAGACCTTGATCATCTCCCGCCGGCCAAGCAGCGCGAACTCGAGCGCGTGGTGCAGATCCTGTTCGAGGAGTTCGGAGAGGCGACGGCGCTCGCCACCCAGGAGTGGAAGAAGAAGGGCCGCATCCTCAAGATCATCCTCTACGGCTCCTATGCGCGCGGCTCCTGGGTCGACGAGCCGCACACCGCCAAGGGCTATCAGTCCGACTATGACCTGCTCATCATCGTCAACGACAAGCGCCTGACCGACCGCGTCGAATATTGGGCGAAGGCCGAGGAGCGGCTGATCCGCGAGCTTTCGATCACGAAGACATTGCGCACGCCGGTCAACTTCATCGTCCACACCCTCCAGGAGGTGAATGACGGCCTCGCCCATGGGCGCTACTTCTTCATGGACGTCGCGAAGGAGGGGATCGCCCTCTACCAGAGCGACGACAGCGAACTGCACGAGCCCAAGCCGAAGACGCCCGCCCAGGCGCTGGCGATGGCGCGGGAATATTTCGAGGAGTGGATGCCAAGTGGTGCAGGCCGGCTCGAAACTGCACGGTATGTTCAGAGCCAAGGCCGGCTAAAGGAAACTGCGTTCGATCTGCATCAAGCCACCGAATTCCTCTACCACTGCGTCTTGCTCGTCTGCACGTTCTACACGCCTCATGTGCACAACCTTGGCTTTTTGCGCACTCAGGCCGAGCGGCTCGACCGCCGTCTCGCCTACGTCTGGCCGTCGGACACTCGGCGCGAGCGCGCGATGTTCGAGAAGCTGAAGGACGCTTATGTGAAGGCGCGCTATTCGAGGCACTACCGCATCTCCGAGGAAGAGCTCGACTGGCTCGCCAGGCAGGTGGAGGAGCTCGGGCGCGCCGTCCACGCCGTCTGCTCGGAGCGAATTGCAGAGCTGGAGGCGCAGGCCGCCACTGGCAAATAGAGCGATTTGCGAGGAGCAACTTTGCCGACTAAGGCCGTCGCAATGCGGGAGCTCTTGCGCCAGTTGCTCTCGATACGAAATGGACTGAAGGGGCGTTAAGGCCGGCTTGCGCATTGGGTCGCAGGTGGTAATTCGCGTTGTATGAGTTCACGACCTAGTCGCCACGCGTGACGGAAATTGCCGGTGCATGGCAACATGCCCGCTCGCGCGATGCGACAATGTTCTGTATGTGTTCCGCATGAGCGAGTCGCGGATCACCGTCACGAAAGAGGCACTTTCCCGTCGCATTGTCGCCTGGTTGACAGCAATGGGGGAACGCCGGCCGTCTGCCCTCCGCGACCTCTACACGCGTCCAGGCGAGCGCGCCGACAGCAACAGGCGGAGCGGCGCCCACCACGAACTGGCGCGATTCCTTGCCGAGGAGATCATTGGGTCTGGTGAGGTGACGAGACGAGCCACGGAGAGCGATCAGACCTGGGCAGCTGCAAACGAGGGCGAAGGATAGATGTGGAAGATCTTCCGTCAGCCTATCCGCTGCGCGACCTGTTCGACGCTGCCGCCCGCCATCGCACCGTCAAGCTGACCTGTTCGCAATGCAGCCACGTCGCCGTGTTCGAATCGGCAGCCCTGTGGTGGTACTTCCGGCGCCGGGGCTGGCGCGATTGCTTCGAAGACGTCCGCCGGAAATGCATCTGCATGCCCTGCTGGCGCGATCGCGGGCAAACCGTTCGGGAGCCGAAGCTCGAGCTTGGGGCCATACCTCTTCGAGTCTCATGCTCCTGCCCTGGTTCAGCGGCTAGGGCGGTGCGGGCGCATGCGAGCAAGAAGAAGTTTGAAGGCGACCATTAGTGGCACCGCGACTACGAAGACGAGCGCCGTGGCGGCGAAGGCGGTGTCAAAGGCGATCACCGTCGACTGCCTGACAAGGATCCTCTCCAGCATCTGCGTTGCCGCACGGGCTGCAGCTTCGGGGTCCATCCCGCGACCTGTGAACAGGGACGCAGTGGCGTTCAACCGTTCCGCCAAGGCAGGCGATCCCGGATTGAGGGTGGCACCAAGCACTGCCTTGTTGATTGCGGTGCGACCATCGATCAGCGTCTGGAGACCGGCTACGCCGATTAGTCCGCCGAGCTGACGACCAATATTGAAGAGGGCGATGCCGAATGCGAGATGCTGTGCCGGAAGCCTGTTGAACGCGACCAACGTGATCGAAAGGAACAGGAATCCCAGTCCCAGGCCGCGCAGCAGGATGGCGGGCGTCAGGTTATCCATGCCGCTTTCCCCATTCGCGCCGGAGAGCATCCACATGGCGATCATGATCAGCAGAATCCCGAACGGAACTGTGGCGATCGGCGGGAGACGGCCCGCTCGCATCGCGAAGGCGGCCATCAGGAGCGCGACGACGAACAGCGCGCCGCTGGGCAGGAGCAGCAGGCCGGCATCTGTCGGCGTGAAACCGAGAACCGACACGGCAAAGGCTGGGATGAGGAAGGCGCTGCCGAACAGCACCGCCCCGGCCACGAAGCTCACGACGAAGGCGAAGGCGAAATCGTCGACCTTGAATGGCGAGAGATCCAGCAGAGCGCGCTCGGCCACGCGCTTTTGCCACAAGGCAAGCAGGATCAGGGTCGCGCCAGCGACGAGGCTCAGCCAGATGATGCGGCTTTCCTCGAACCAGTCCCAGCGGCTGCCCTGGCTCAGCACGTAGGTGAGGCTGGACAGCGCGACCGCTATCAGCGTGAGTCCTTTCCAATCAAAGGGGCGAAAAGCTGGTGACGGCCCCATCGTTGCCTCCCCCATCAGCATCAGTCCCACCGCTGCAAGCGAGACAGGCAGGACCCCGAACAAGATCCAGGTCCATGACTGGTTGTCGATCAGCCAGCCCTGTAACGCCGGAGCGATAGTGGCCGGCGCGACGACAGCCGTCGTGGCGAAGATCGCCTGGAGGACGGGCTGGCTGCTTTTCGACCAGCCCAAGAAAAGGATGGCCTGACCACTGACGAGTAGGATAGCGCCTGCAAGGCCTTGGATCATGCGCAGGATGATCAGAAGGTCGAGCCGTGCCGTGGCCGCAGCGCACGCACAAGCCATGCCCATGACCGACGTCGCTGCGAGCAGGGCTGCCCGCGGCTCGATACGGGTGAGCAACCAGGGTGCGACAGCGAAGCCGACCAGCTTGAGTGCCACATAGCCCATGTCGAGCCAGGCGAACTCGTCGGGCGTGGCGTGGATGTCGCCCAGGATATCGCCCCGTGCGAGCGAAAGCGCGGTACTCGCGATCGCCTCCGTGAGCGCCGCCAGTGCGATGCCTGCTATCATCAGCCAGTGCAGGACAGACCTCTCGCCGCGCGCGGAGCCGGCGACCGCCATCGTCACGATGCTCGGCTCCGCTCGATCTCGACCTGAGCAGACATCCCGGGAACCAGCCTGCCGAGGAGCGGATTGCGCCGGAGCCTTATCTTGACTGGAACGCGCTGGACCACCCGCACGAAATTGCCGGTCGCATTATCGGTCGGGATGAGGCTGAAAGCCGAGCCGCTGCCGGGGGCGAAGCTGTCAATGACGCCTTCAAAGGTCACGTCCGGATAGCTGTCGATGCGGACGCGAGCCGTCTGGCCGCGTCGGATATGCTGTAGCTGCGTCTCCTTGAAATTCGCTACCACGAACAAGTCCGCGATCGGCACGATGTCGAGCAGCGACGCGCCGGGGGCGACCAGCCGCCCGACCCGAACCTGGCGGTTGCCGACGACGCCGGCGATGGGCGCGCGTACCACCGTGTTCTCGAGGTCGATCTGGGCGAGCTCGCGCGCCGCCTCGGCCTGTGCCACGGCGGCAGCGGCGGCCTCGCGCTGTGCGGAGAGCACGTCGATCCTCTGCCTCTGGGCGCGCACCGTCGCGGACGAGGCCGCCGCGGCGGCTTCCGCCCTCAGCCTGCCCGCATCGCTTTCGTCCACCTGCGCGCGCGTGACGAAGCCGGCGTCGATCAGCGCCCGTCGCCGAGCGTTCGTCACGCGCGCGAGGTCCATGTCGGCTAGGGCGGCGCTGCGCTGAGCTTCTGCCTGTTGTATCAAACTGATCTGTAGTCGAATCTCCTGCTCGGTGTTCGCCAGCCGCGCGCTCGCGGCCGCTACATTCGCCTCAGCCTGCGCGAGCCTTGCCTGATAGTCACGTCGGTCGATGCGGAAGAGGACCTCGCCGACGCGCACCGGCTGGTTGTCCTGGACCTCCACGGAGGTGACATAGCCGCCGACCTTCGGCGCGAGCGAGGTTATGTCGCCGCGTACATAGGCGTTGTCCGTGGTTGCAGCATCCGATCGCGCCCAGCTCCAGGCGAAAAGGGAGACGACCACGGCAGCCAGGCAAAGCAGCGCACCGAGGTGCCTCAGGCCTCTGATCCTTGCCATGATGGGCTTGCGCTCCTCGACTAGGCTGCGGCGGTTGCGGTCCGCTCGATTTCCGAGTGCGGCAGCGGCCGAGCAACGGCCAGTCCTTCCTCAGCGAGCGCGCGGCGCACGGCGGGGCGAGCTTCGACCCGCTCGAAATAGCCAAGCAGGGACAATGGGACGCGAATACCGAATGCCATTGCCCATCGCAGCGTGACGAACAGGTATGTGTCGGCGACTGTGAACCGCGCACCGAACAGATAGAGCGCTCCGATACGATCACACAGGTAGGTGAGCCGGTCGGCGATTGCCTCCGCCGCGCGTTCGCGCTCCGCGCTGCTCGCTTCGCGATGGAAGAAGGGCTTGAAACTCTTGTGCAGCTCCGTCGAGATGAAGGCGAGCATCTCGAGCAGCCGCGTCCGTCCGAGCTGCCCACCTGGTCCGAGCGCAGGATGCTGGTCTGCGATCAGCGACAGGACGGCAAGATTTTCCGTGACGGTCTCCCCGTCGTCGAGCTCCAAGGCCGGAACATAGCCCTTTGGATTGATGCTGTTATAGTCATAGCCCTGCTGGGTCATCCTGGTGCGCAGATCGACCCGCTCGAACTTTGCCGGTACGCCGGCTTCATGGAGCGAAATGCGGCTGGCGAGGCTGCAGGCGCCCGGTGCATAATAGAGTTTCATCGGCTTCACTCCATTGGGATTGAGGTGGGCGGGCAGGGCACGGGTGCGGCGGCGACAGGCAGTCGCAGAGTCACGGTCGTCCCAAATCCCGGTTCGCTTTCGATGACGATCTCGCCGCCCCACTCCCTCGCGAACCGCTCGACCATCGGGAGGCCGATGCCGCCCAGGCCGTCGCACTTCGTCGTGAAGAACGGATCGAAGGCGCGTGCGACGGTTTCCGGCGTCATCCCGATGCCGGTGTCGATGACCTCCAGCTCGAGCAGGGGCACCGCCTCGCGGGCGTCACGTCGCCCTCGCAACCGGATCACGCCGTGGCCCGCCATGGCATCGCGCGCGTTGAAGACGAGGTTGAGCAGCGCGCACTGCAGGCCCAGCGGGTCACAGGAGAGACGCGGGAGGTCCGGCTCGAGCCGGACATCGAAACTCAGGTCGGACGGCCCGACACCGCATATCACCGCCTGGACCTCCGCCACGCAGTCGGCCAGACTCGCGGTCGGCGAAGCTTCGGATCGTTGCCAAGCGTGGCCGAGCGCCTGCCTGACCAGGGCGCCGGCCCTGTCCAATGACATCTTTGCGCTGGCGACCAGCGACGCCAGATTCCCGCCGCGCAGGTCGGGGCTGCGGCTCAGTATGGCGACTGCGGAGGAGGCGAGCTGGATAAAGTTGCCAAGGTCGTGGACGGTCCCGGCCTTGGACTGCGAACCATGGTCCGTGGGTTGGTGTCCGGCAACTTCATCGTCGCGCCCGGGCGGGCGATGGGCCATCGCCGGACCGGCGGGAGCCTGATCGAACGTCATATCGTCCTCCTCGCGAACGGATGCGGGGCGCGCCTCAAGGGTGGGGTCGCAAGCCCCGCATCCGCCGGCGGTCAGGCGGCTGCGGCCGCCGGCTCCCCGATCGGATGGACGGCGCGGAGGCCGATCTGCACCCGGTTCCAAAGGTTGATCGCCCCAATCAGCAACGTGAGATAGGCAATCTCCTTGCCGCTGAACTGGCTCTGCAACTCGGCATAGGCCTCGTCCGGCGCATGGGTCTTGGCGACCCGCGTCACGACTTCCGTCCAGCCGAGGGCGGCGCGTTCGCGAACGGTGAACAGCGGGGAGTCGCGCCAGCCGGCCAGCAGGTGAATGCGCATGTCATTTTCGCCATGCTTCAACGCGTCATTGACGTGCATGTGGATGCAAAAGGCGCAGCCGTTGATCTGCGAGGCGCGCAGGCGCACCAGCTCGAGCAGGCCGTGCTCGATGCCGCTCTGCTCGATGCTTGCCTCGACGGCCATCATTGCCTTTGCGCCTTCCGGAGCGGCCTGAAAGAAGTTCATGCGGGGGGTCATCAATGGTCTCCTCAGCGTGTACGATTGTAGGCAAAGGCGATTTGCGCGGCGCGGACGCGGCTGGAACGTGTGTCGACGGCGGCCCAGAGCGTCAGCAGCGCGCCGAGGACCGCGGGCAGCGTGACCGCGGGAAAATCGCGGATGAGCGCCGTCGGGCCGCAAATGCCGACCGCGACCTCCCAGAAATGGAAGAGGGCGTGGCAGGTGAGCCAGAGCGTCGCCCCGCCCCAGAGCATGACGCGAAAGGTCGGCCGCGCGGCGCCCGCCAGGAACGCAGCGCCGAGGAACAGGAAGATAATGCCGATATCGCGGATGAAGTGCTGGTTGAACGGGCCGGTGGTCGTGACGCCCGGTACAGAGACATACCAGGCGGCGGGCGACACCAGCATGAAGGTGCCGTTCGCCAAGGCGCCGAGCCCCAGAATTGCAGCCGTGACAAGGCAGGTCCGCTTCAGCATCTTCGACTCCTTTGCTGCGGTGACGGGCGGTGGACTCACCTCCATGAAGGCGGCGGCGGGACGTTGACGAGCCACCAGCCGAAGTCGGTCGTGCCGAGGCGGGCGGAAGGGCCCGGCATCAGCGAATTCTCGTCCAGCCTGACCCCGAAGTAGGGCGCTTGCCGATCGGCGATCACCCGGCGCGGATCCATGTCGAATTCCAGCACGCGGGCGACGAGTTCGTCGATGCGGAAGACGGCGGGCCCGGCCACCTCGATCGTGCCGTTCACGGGTGATGCCAGTGCGGCATCGGCAACGGCGGCCGCGACGTCCTGCGCCGCCATCGGCTGGAAATGCGCGTGCGGCAGGCGGACGGTGTCGCCTTCGGTTCCCGACTGGGCGATGCCGCGCAGGAATTCGAAGAATTGGGTGGCGTGGATGATCGTGTAAGGGATGGGCGAAGCCTGGATCAGCCGCTCCTGCGAAAGCTTGGCGCGGAAATAGCCGCTGTCCTGAAGCCGCTCCGTGCCCACGACGGAGAGCGCCAGATGATGCTTGACGCCGGCTTCCTGCTCCGCGGCAGTGAGGTTGAGGCCGGCGGTCCGAAAGAAGTCCATCGCCGCCTGCGCCTCGAATGACGGTGAATTGGCGACATCGATCACCACCTCGGCGCCTCGAAGCGCCGCAGCAAGGCCTTCGCCCGTGATCGTGTTGACGCCGGTATTGGGGGCGGCGGCGAGCGCCTCATGGCCGCTCCGGCTCAGGAGCTCGACTACCTTGGATCCGATCAGACCGGTTCCGCCGATCACCACGATCTTCATGAATTCACCTCGTCGTTGGACGGTGCGCCGCGGCGCCCGCTGGTTCAGCAATGAGAGGGAGGATTGCTCGAACGCATACCGGCCGCCATCGTGCGCTAGGGCAGCGGATGTGCGCCCGGGACGCAGCCACCCTCGTCCTCGGTACAGGTCGGCATGGTCCGTTGGCCTTGGCGACCCCGGTCGGTCGAAGCCGACAACCTTGCCGAGCGAGTTGGGCGATCAACCCCGCGGCCGGCGCGCCCTGGCCCCCCGCCTGCCCCAAAATAGCCCAGCGGCCGATCGCACCTGGAGCAGCTCGCCCATAGCTAAGGAGGCCGCCAGGCGGCGCTGAGCCCCGGCGCTCCCCTCCAGCTCAGGAGCCAGACAATGCCGACGATTAGCACTAGCGACGGACACGAACTCTACTACAAGGACTGGGGCGAAGGCCCGGTAGTTACCCTTTCGCACGGTTGGCCTCTGAACTCGGACGCCTGGGGCAACCAGATGCAGTTCCTGGCGCAGAACGGCTTCCGCGTCGTGGCGCACGACCGGCGCGGTCACGGCCGGTCCGCACAGACCGCGGCGCGGAACGACATGGACGGCTATGCCGACGATCTCGCCGCCTTGTTCGAAGCGCTGGACCTCAAGGATGCGACGATGGTCGGCCATTCGACCGGAGGCGGCGAGGTCGCTCGCTTCATTGGTCGGCACGGCACCGGCCGCGTCGCCAAGGCGGTGCTGCTTGGTGCGGTACCACCGATCATGCTCAGGACCGCGACCAATCCCGAGGGGCTGCCGATCGAGGTCTTCGACGGCCTCCGCCGCGACATCGCCGCCAACCGCTCGCAATTCTACCGGGATTTCGCGGTTCCCTTTTACGGCGCGAACCGGCCCGGCGCGCAGGTCCCGCAGAGCCTGCTCGACGAGTTCTGGCTGATGAGCATGCAAGCGGGCCTCAAGAATGCCTATGACTGCATCAAGGCCTTCTCCGCGACCGACTTCACCCAGGACCTCGAGAAGTTCGACGTGCCGACGCTCGTCGTCCATGGCGACGACGACCAGATCGTGCCGATCAGGGATACCGCGTACAGGTCGGCCAAGCTCATCAAAGGCGCGCGGACAATCTATTATGCGGGCGCGCCGCACGGCCTTACCGCAACGCATGCCGACCAGTTCAACGCCGATCTCCTTGCCTTCCTGCAGAGTTGACGGGATGAACGTCCGGCGGCTCGAGCGGGCCGCCGGACGCGCCGGGTCACTTCCCCGCAGCGGGAGGCAAACTGAATTGGAAGAGCGCGCCCCCGTTCGGGTGATTGGACGCGGTGATCGTTCCGCCATGCGCCGCAATGATCGATTGGCAGATGGCAAGTCCGATCCCAACGCCCTCATCCTTCGTGGTGAAGAATCCGGTGAACACGCGATCAAGGTTCTCCGGCGCGATCCCGGGTCCGCCGTCATGGATCACGAACCGCACTGCGCCGTCGGCACCGACCATGGTGGCGATCGCAACCCCAGCGTTCGGGGCGCTGTTCTGGCTCATCGCCTGGATGCTGTTGACGAGGAGGTTCACGATCACCTGCTGAAGCTGGACTCGATCCCCCAAGATGCCCGGAAGACAAGCGCCGAGGTCGAGCGACAAACCGATCGCGCGTGCATCGAATTCGTGGCGGACGAACAGCAGCGCCTCCTCCACGACCTGGTTCAGGTCGAGCGGGGCGCATTCCGGCGCGCGGGGCGCGGCCATCCCGCGGATGCGCTGCACGATCTCGCTGGCGTGCCGGGCGCTCTCTGCGATTCGTCCGATGAGCTGACCCACCTTGGCCAGGTTCGGATCAGCGCGCGAGAGCCACCTTAGGCTGGTTTCGGCGTTGGTGACGATCGCGGAGAGCGGCTGATTGACCTCATGCGCGATCGACGTGGCGAGCTCGCCGAGCGTCGAGATCCGGGCCGCGCGGATATAATCGGTCTGGAGCTGGCGCAATTGCGCTTCGGTGCGCAGGCGGTCTGTAACGTCGTCGAGGCTGAGCAGCGTCACGTCGAGCCGCTGGGGCGCGGTTGGATAGGTCACCGACAGCTCGATGTCGCGGAGCCGCCCGTCGTGGGTCAGCACCTTCATCAGCTCGGTATAAGTGCGCCGGCCCTCGAAATGGGCCGTGATCACCCGATTGGCCGTCCCCGGCGAGGCTCGGAACAGAAAATCGACCGGGCCGATCAGCTCGTCGGCGCTGCTGACGCCGAAGAGGTGCACGGCATTCCGGTTTGCGTCGGTTACCTTGACGATTTTCCTCGAATGGATGGGCAGGTCGGGCGCCTCGTCGAGATAGGCCGCGATGTCCGTGATGCCCTTGCACCGGAGTTCCTCGAAGATCGCGGTCATCGCGGTAGAGTCCACCTGCAGAAGCGCAATGGGCAGATAGTGGATGAGGCTGCGATAGCGTTCGTCACTCGCACAAAGCGTCCACAGTGAGCGCTCGTCGGTCGGGGCGCCGGTAACCGACAGGAAGACGACGTCGGAGCGGCTGCCGTCCACGGGTGTCCACGCGCTCAGCACCGGATCTGAAAAGATCAGCGAAGTGATCTCCCGCCGTGTCGGCGAGCCGGCGGGATGATTGGCCACGGCCGCCATGATCAGTTCCGCCAACGCCTCACGCGCCTCGGCCGGCCAGAATGCGGCCACCGGCCGGCCGATCATGCAGTCCCGTCCGTCATAGGGTCCTACCAGGTGAACCGTGCGCTGGTTGACGTCCGCGATCAGGGTCCCCGTCAGGAGTCGCCGTACCCAGTCGCACGGGCCAGCCCCCGAAGCGATCGCGGCGATCAGAGCCCGGACGCCCGAAATGTCGAGCGCCCAGCATGCGCCGTCACATGTTTCGAGCTCGGTTTTGCTCGACACGGGCTCCCGTCCGGGGAGCGGGTGCGGCGGAGAAGAGGGCAGCATGATCCCCATGTCAGGCCTCCGGCAAGTTCCTCCCTTGAGGGTCCAGCACGCATTTCACGGCGTTGAGCAGCGCATCGTCGGCTGCAGGCTTGGAGAACCAGGCGCTGGCGCCCTCCAGCATCGCCCTGGTGCGCGTCGCCTCGTTCGTCGACGAGGTGAGGAAAATCACCGGCATGGCGGAGCCGGAGGCGCGCAAATGCTGCTGAAGGGCCATGCCGTCCATCCCCGGCATCCGCACATCCGTGATGAGGCAGTCGAATTCGCGGCTGCGCCATGCGGTAATGAAGGCGGCGGCGCTGTCGAAGGTTCGCGCCGTCAGGCCTTCGACCTGCAAGAGGTCGTAAAGCGCTTCGCGAACGGCTTGGTCGTCATCCACGATCGCGATCAGTGGCGGATTGGACAAGCAACGAGCCCTCGACGAAGCAGCCAGCATGGCCGGACTCGAACGTCGCTGAATCAAGGGGGGAATGTAACCATACCATGGTCTAGGTCGCTCCACTCTCCCGTATCTGCGGCGGAAGCAGCTCCCATGCGCGAATGAGGTCCCCGATCGTCTTCGCCCGCATCTTGCGCATGACACTGCTCCGGTGGAGCTTCACCGTCACCACGCTGATCCCGAGATCATAGGCGATCTGCTTGTTGAGACGGCCCAGCGCGACCGATCGCATCACTTGACGCTCCCGTGATGTCAGCGTCGAATGGTCCTCGATGAGGCGGTGAATCACGCGGCTCTCGCGCCGCTGCGCGGTGTCGCGTTCGATCCCCATCATCACCGCGTCGAGGAGGGTCTGATCGCGCACGGGCTTGGTGAGGAAGTCAATGGCGCCGCCCTTCATGGCCTGAACCGACATGGGAATGTCGCCGTGGCCGGTGAGGAAGACGACGGGCTTCGCGAAGCCTTGAAGGGCCAGCTGTTGCTGCAGGTCCAGGCCGCTCCCGCCCGGCATGCGCACGTCGAGCACGAGGCAGCCGGGACGGTCCGGAAGATTGACCTCCATCAACTCGCGTGCCGACGCAAAGCCCGCCGCTTCCAGTCCCACCGACTCCATGAGTTCGATGAGGGCCCGGCGCACCGCAACATCGTCATCGACGACCAGTACGATCGGGTGCTCGTGCTCGTCCGCTGCTGCGGACTGCGCAATGCCGACATGGCCCGCCGAGGCGAACCAGGGCTGTTCCCCACGGCTCATCGATTGCGATCCATGATACATGATGCGACCTCCTGCGAGTGGAAGCGGGATGGTGAGGATCTCATGAGGGGCACCGCCGCGCTATCCCGAAGTCGGTTAGCCATGGCCTCCCCGATCAGGTGAGCGCGCGTCCAGGCGAATTACCCGCCGACCGAAGCGATGGGCGTCGATCGAGTAGGCGCCGGGTCCAGCGAGGACGAGCGCTGCGGTTGCGCCGCTGCACGCGGCAATGAAGGTGAGTATCTCGCCCCTGGTGACAAACAGATTGGCGAGCAGCATCACCAGCAGGAGCAGCGCCGCCGCCCGAGTGGCGAACCCGGTCGCCAGCGCGAGAGCGAGAGCGGCCGACGGAATGGCCGCCGGCCACCAGCTTGCCGGCGCCGGCCAGATGCGGACAATGGCAGCATAGACGATCAACGCGAGCGAGAATCGCAGCAGCAGCAGGGCGGCGCCGGCGGCGCCATCCGGATAACGTGAAATCATCTCGGAGGCGATAGCGGCCCGGCTGCCCGCGGCCAGCCTCCGGTCTGGGGATGTTCCGATCACCCATTCGGGGGTAGCATTCGCGCCCGCCCGCGGCGAAGGGGCGACCCGGGCTTGTGGGTGGTCGGAGGCTTCAAGGGGGATCGCGGGACCGGCGATGCGGCTGATCAGGGCGCTTCTCGTTGCGGCAATAGTGCTGCAACCGATCATCGCACCGGCTGCCGATCGGGGGCGTCGCCTGGGCCACTACACGCATCAACGCTGGAGCGAGGAAAGCGACGCGCCGCGGCCGGTCACGGCCCTCGCTCAGGACCGTCGCGGCTATCTTTGGATCGCGACCGCGGCCGGAATCTTCCGCTTCGATGGCTTGCGCTTCGAGGCGATCAGCACCGCGATCGATCTTGTTGCCCATGGTGCGCCGTCGGCGCTTCTCGTCAGGCGCAACGGCGAAGTCTGGACCAACTTCGAACGCTCCAGGCGGTTTGCGGTATACCGCGGCGGGCAGCTTCGGTTCCTGCGAGCGCCGCCGGCGCCGCACCGTATCAGCGCGATGCATGAATCCCGCGACGGGACCGTCTGGGTGCTGACCGAGGGAATAGGACTGCCGCTCATGCGGTTTCGCAATGGCGAATGGACGTCGTTCGGAACGGAAGCGGGCGCGCCGCTCGACAATCCCTTCAGCATGGTCGTCACGCGCGAGGGGGTGGTCTGGCTATCATTTACCGGCTCTGTCGCGCGGCTCGCGCCGGGTGCCCGTCGGTTCGAGTTCGTTCGTCGCGAGCTTGGCACCCTAGGTCGGCTCTCTTTGGATCCGGAGGAGCGGATCTGGCTGACGGAGCGGCGCGGCACCTATCCCATTACGGGCCCGGGCGGGCGCGGGAACCCTCCGAAGCTGCGCCATCCCTACCGCACCGATACGGGCCAGATCCGCGGCTGGCCGGTATTCGATCGCGAGGGAAACCTGTGGATCGCCACGTATTACGACGGACTGGAGCGCGTGGCGCAGCCTGATCCGCGGGGCGCCGCCTCCCCGGCCGAAGCCATGTCCCGGGTCGAGCGCCTCACTTCCCGGGAAGGCCTCTCATCGAACATCGTGGCGCAGATATTCCAGGATGCCGAAGGCAATGTCTGGGCGGCCACCGCCAACGGCCTCGACCGATTCTGGCCAGCCACCTTGCGCTTCGAGCCGCAGCTTACGGACACGGCAGCCTTTGGCGATCTGCTCCTGCAGGCGTCGGATGGCACGGTCTATATCGGACAGGCATCGAGCGTCTATCGGGTTAGGCCCGGCGGCGATCCCGAGCCAATCTTCAGGACTCCCGTCGAGCCACGCACCCTTTGCGAAGCTCCCGACGGAGCAATCTGGATTGGAACGGACGACAAGGAGGTCGTGGTTTGGCGGGACGGCAGGCTGCGCCGCCTCCCGCAACGGGCGCCCGTCGACGTCACGATCTACGATTGCGCGTTCGATGCTGAGGGGCACTATTGGGTCACGGCCTCACTGGGCGGGATGGCCCGCTACAGGGGCGGCCGCTGGCAACGGATGTTCGGATCGGCGGGCGGCGCGTTCGTACCCAAGTCGATGGCGACCGATGGCCATGGGCGCATCCTCGTCCAATGGAACGACCGCATCTTGAGCCGGCTCGATGGCCGGCGGCGCAGCTCGGTCCCGATTCCTTTCGGCAGCTACGAGCCCAATGCCACAACGCTCTACCCCGTAGCAGGTGACACGCTGTTTATCGCCGGCCGATTCGGCCTGGCCAGATTGCGGGGCGGAAGATTGCAAACCATCTCGGCCCGCACCGTGCCGTTGTTCAGCGGCGTGAACGGCATGGTCCAGACGCCCGCCGGCGAGAGTTGGCTCGCAAGTCCCGCAGGAATCCTGCGCGTTTCGACGGCGGAGCTGGAACGTGCCTTTGCCAGGCGGGGATATGTTCCGCCGATGCAGCTGTTCGGCCCAGCCCACGGGCTGAGGAGCCGACCGCACACGCACAGCCGGCGCGCGATCGTCCGCGGCGGCGACGGGAGGCTCTGGATCGCCACCCAGACCGGAACATTGTGGCTGAATCCGGCCGAGGTGACGCGAAGTCGGGCACCCCCTTCGGTCTCGGTCAGCGCCCTCACGGCCGACAGGGTGTACCGCGACCCGACGAGCGTGACGCTGCCGGCGGGCACATCGAACATCCAGATCGATTTTGCCGTCCTGAGCTTTTCGAACCCGCGCGCGGCACGCGCGCGCTACCGGATCGAGGGTCAGGATGCGGACTGGATCGAGGCGGGCACGCGCCGCCAGGCATTCTACACCAACCTGGCTCCGGGCACGTATCGCTTCCGCCTGATCGGCGCCAACGAGAACGGCGTCTGGAATGAAGAAAGTGCCACCGTCGAGTTCGTGATCCCGCCAACCTTCCTGCAATCGCGGTGGTTCGTTGCGCTGTGCGTTCTTGCCGCGCTGTTTCTGCTCTGGTTCGCCTATCGACTGCGCGTGGCCCGAGTCACAGCCGCGATCCGCAGCCGGCTCGAGGAGCGCCTTGGCGAGCGCGAGCGCATCGCTCGCGAGCTGCACGATACATTGCTTCAGAGCGTCCAAGGGTTGGTGCTGAGGTTCCAGTCGGTGGCCAATCGAATGCCTGTCGGCGCAGATTCCAGAGCTCATCTCGAGGCCGCGCTGAAGCGCGCCGATGAGGTGATCGCGGAGGGACGAGATCGTGTGCAGGACCTCAGGGTCGCCGAGGGCTCGAGCGACCTGCCGAAGTTGCTTGGTCAACGCGCTGCGGAGGTCGGCTTTGATCCTGAGGTACCGGTGCGCATCGTCGTCGAAGGCAGGCCGCGGCCGGTTCATCCGCTCGTTTCGGTGGAACTGGGCCGGATTGCCGACGAGGCATTGTTCAACGTTGTCCGTCATGCCGCCGCAAAGTCCGTGGAGATCACGATCCGGTTCGGCGTCCGCGAGCTCGGTGTCGAAGTGCGCGATGATGGAATCGGCATCGCCGAGGATGTGCTGGCGCAGGGGCACAGGCCCGGCCATTTCGGCCTGACTGGTATGCGCGAGAGAGCGGAGCGTATCGGCGGCACCCTTTCGCTCGACACCGCGCCCGGCCTGGGCTCCGCTGTAACGGTCACCCTGCCGGGCCGCCTGGCCTTCGCCGATTATGCTCCGGCCAAGCGCCTGTTTCCATCGCTGTTTCGTTGGTTGAAGGAACCGAGCCATGCCTGACAAGGGCTCAACGCCGATCCGGATCCTCATCGTCGACGATCACCCGGTGCTGCGCGAGGGCGTCGCCTCGGTCCTGGAGGATCGCCCGGACATGATCGTGGTCGGCGAGGCGCGTGACGGCGCCGAGGCGGTTGATCGCTTCCGCGAGCTCCGCCCGGACGTGACGCTGATGGATCTCCAGATGCCGGTCATGAACGGCGTCGAGGCGATCACGGCTATCCGGACCGAGTTTCCGGATGCCCGCATCCTTGTTCTAACGACCTATGCCGGGGACGTGCAGGCGGTGCGCGCGTTGAAGGCAGGGGCGACCGGCTATCTGCTAAAGAGCGGCCTGCGGACCGAGATGCTCGATGCCATCCACAATGTCCATCGCGGTCGGCGCCATGTCCAGGGCGACGTGGCGGCGGAGATCGCGATTCATGTCGTCGATGAGGCCCTGAGCGACCGCGAGACCGCGGTGTTGCGATTGGTCGCGATCGGCAAGGCCAACAAGGAAATCGCCCGCGCCCTCTCCCTTTCGGAGGAAACGATCAAGGCGCACCTCAAGAACATCTTCGCCAAGCTCGACGTCGCCGATCGTACCCACGCAGTGACGGTGGCGGCGCGGCGTGGGATCATCGAACTCTAGGAGCGGTCCTCACCTGTGGCCGAGGACCGAGGCCGTGATCGAGTTTGGCAGGTCAAGCGGCTTTTCGAACTTGGCGATGAGGGGAAGGATGATCAGAAAATGCGCGAAGTAATAGATCGTCGCGGCCTGAGAGATCATTACCCATGGTTCTTCCGCCGGGGCGCCGCCGCAATAGCCCAGCACGAGTACGCATGGCACGAGGCCGAACCAGTAGAACTTCCTGAACAGCGGGCGGTAGTTGCCCGACCGCACGCGTGACGTGTCGAGCCAGGGCAGGAAGAAGAGCAGCAGGATAGAGCTGAACATCGCCAGCACGCCCCACAGCTTGGCCGGGAGGATGAAGTCGACGGTGAAGGCGCGCAGGATCGCATAGAACGGCCAGAAATACCATTCGGGCACGATATGCGCCGGCGTCGAGAGCGGGTTGGCCGGGACGTAATTGTCCGGATGCCCCAGCGCGTTGGGATAAAAGAAGAGCAGGACCGAGAAGAGCGTCAGCGCGACGCCCACGCTGAAGCCGTCCTTGGCGGTGTAGTAGGGATGGAAGGGCACCGTGTCCTGCGGGCTCCTTACATCGATCCCAAGCGGATTGTTGGAACCCGGGATATGGATTGCCCAGACGTGGAGGATGGCGACGCCCGCGATCACGAAGGGCAGCAGATAGTGGAGCGCGAAGAAGCGGTTGAGGGTCGCCTGGTCGGGCGCGTAGCCGCCGAGCAGCCAAGTCTGGATGGGTTCGCCCACCAGCGGAATGGCGCCGAACAGGCCGGTGATCACCTTGGCGCCCCAGAAGCTCATCTGCCCCCACGGCAGCACATAGCCCAGAAATGCCGTCGCCATCAGCAGGAGAAGGATGACCAGCCCCAGCATCCAGACCATCTCGCGCGGCGCCTTGTAGGAGCCGTAATAGAGGCCGCGGAACATGTGGATGTAGATCGAAACGAAGAAGAGCGACGCGCCGTTCATATGCGCGTAGCGGATGAACCATCCGAAATTGACGTCGCGCATGATGTGCTCGACGCTGGCGAATGCGGTCGCCGTGGTCGCGGTATAGTGCATGGCGAGCACGATCCCGGTCACGATCTGGAGAGCCAGCGCCGCGCCGTTGAGCACCCCGAAGTTCCAGAAATAGTTGAGATTGCGCGGCACGGGGTAGCCCGCTCCGGTCGCGCCGAACACGAAGCGCGGGATCGGCAGCCTCTCGTCCAGCCAGCGCATCAGCGGATGCTTTGGCTGATAGCGCTTCGCCCAGGGAAAGGTCATCGCGGTTCCTCCCGATTTGCATGCCGTCAAGCGCGGCGCTCATCGCGCCTGTGCCGCCTCCTCGATCAGCCTGGCGACCTCCTCCGCGTGGGACAGCATCAAGGCGTGGGACGCCCCCTCGATCACGACGGTCCGCCGCGAGCCGGCGCGCTCCGCCATGAACCTCATGACGGCGGGGGGAATGTTGCGGTCCGCCGAGCCGTAGATCATGTAGGTGGGCAAGGACCGCCATGTCGCGTGGCGCGACGGCTCGACGAGTGCAGCCTGGGTCACGGGCCGCTGGGTCGCCGCCATCAAGGCCGCGCGCGCCGGCGCAACATCGGCGGCGAACTGCGCGTGGAACTGTTCGGGACGGATATAGAGATCCTGGCCTCCGCCGGGCAGCGCGACCGACATCAGCGCCGCGCCCAGGGTGCTGCCGGGGAGTTGCGTGGACAAACCGAGGCTCGACTCTCCGGGCTCCGGGAGGAAGGCCGCGACATAGACGAGCGCCCTCACATTGGCGGCGCCCTCGGCCGCCTCGGTGATGACGACCCCGCCATAGGAATGGCCGACGAGGATGACCGGCCCTTCGATCGCCCGCACGATCGAAGCGATCTCCGCCGAGTCTCCGCTGACGCTACGGAGCGGATTTGCCGCCGCGATAACGCGATGGCCCTTGCCCTTCAGCGAGGTGATCACATCGTTCCAACTGGACGATTCGGCGAAGGCGCCGTGCACCAGGACGATGGTGGGCTGGTCCGACGAAGCCGAGGCCTGGGCGTTCGCGGTCGTCGCAAGGGAAAGGACGGCCGCCACGAGGAGCTGGATGAGCGCGCGCATATTCTGTTCCTCCGTTCGCGTTTTCGTACCAGGCAGGATGGGAAAGGCGGACGCTGATGCCTATTCAGCCAAGGCCTCTGTCAGCCTGGCCACAGGTATAGGTGAGCGTCGCCTCGTGCCGTGCATGGCCCACGGTCCGAACCGGGAGCCTCCCCCTTCGGGATGGGCGCGATCTCCCCGCGTACAGATGCGTCCCGCTCCCCGATGCAGAAGATGGTCTCGTGCCCGACACGGGCAAACTTTGTTTCGGAGCCTGGGATGACCGACGAATATGATCTGCAGCGTTTCCTGGACGCGCAGGAGGATGTCTATGAGGACGCGCTTGCCATGCTTCGGCGGGGTGCGATGTGCACGCCCTATATGGACTTCATATTCCCGCGCATGACAGGCGAAGACCTTGCAAGCCGGTTTGCCATTGTCAGCCTCGACGAGGCGCGCGCCTTGCTCGCCTTCCCCTTGCTCGGCAATCGCTATCGCGAATGCGTCGAGTCCCTGCCGCGGCTGGTGGACACCAGTCCTGACGGAATGTTCGGGAGGGTCGACGCCAGGAAGCTGCAAGCATCGCTGACCCTGTTTGCGGAAGCGACCAACGAACCGATGATGCGCACGGTGCTCGCGATCTGGTTCGACAATTTGGCCGACGAGGAAACTCTGGTCAGGATCGGCGAGACAGCCTGACGCCTGCTAGACTGCGAGGGACTGCCGCAGCCAGTCCTCGAAATGCGTCGGCGCGGACGGCGGACGGGCGCAGCAGATCAGCGATCCCCCGCCGATCCGCGCCCCGAAGAACGGCGCGTTCACATCCGTCACGACGCGCCGGGGATCCTCGTTCGCGGTCAGGACCAGCGCTGCCAGCGTCGGCAGAGTGGCGATATCGGGGCCGCCGATCTCGACAACTCCGTTTGCCGGTTCCGACAGCGCGATGCGTGCGAGCATGTCGGCGATGTCGCTGGCAGCCACCGGCTGGACCGCGGCCGGCGGCAGGCGGATGTCATCGCCATTCCCATTGGCGTCTACGATCGCATAGATGAATTCGAAGAAGGGCGTCGAGCGCAGGATGGTGAAGGGGAGCGCGGAGGCGCGCACCATCTTCTCCTGCGCCTTCTTGGCAAGGAAATAGCCGCTGTGGAACCGCGCGGCCCCGACCGCGGACAGCGCGACATGATGAGCAATTCCGGCTTCGCGTTCCCGCCGAAGGAGATTGGCACTAGAGCCCTCGAAGAAGCGCCGCATCTCGTCGGCATTGGTATAGCCGGGATTGGAGACGTCGACGACCACGTCGGCGCCCATCAACGCCCGCTGGAGCCCTTCCCCGGATACGAGATCGACACCCGTCGACCTCGCCGCGACGACGACCTCATGTCCCAGTTGATCCAGTCTTTCCGCGAGCATCCTGCCGACGAGCCCGGTGCCGCCGAGGACGGCGATCGTCAGGGCGCGCGTCACCGCAATGCCATGCCGCCGTCGACCGGCAGGTTGATGCCCGTGACGAAGCTGGCCGCATCGGACGCGAGGAAGAGGGCCGCAGTGGCGAGCTCCTCCGGCCTTCCCATCCGGCCAAGCGGAATCGCCGCCGCCATGGCCGCTTCGAAGGCGGGACGCTGCTCGGGGGTTACGCCAAGTTTCTCGAGGATCTCGGTTTCGGTCGGTCCCGGACTCAGCATGTTGACCCTGATGCCGCGCGGTGCGAACTCGATCGCCCAGCTGCGCACGAAGGCCCCGAGCGCCGCCTTCGTGCCGGCATAGACGGTATGGCCGTCGAGCACCTTGGCGCTTGCCAGCGATCCGGTGACGACGATCGCGCCGCCGTCGCGCAAGATCGACCCCATCTTCTGCACGCCGAAGAACGTACCGCGTGTGTTGACCGCGAACTGCACGTCATATTCGCTTTCCGGAACGTTCGCCGACGGCCGGATCGTGTTGACCCCGGCATTGGCGATATAGATGTCGAGCCCGCCGAAACGTTGGTCGATCTCGAGCGCCACTGCCTCATGATGGGCCGGGTCGGCGACATCCCCCTGCAGGCCGATCGCGCCGTGCCCGATCCGTGCGACCGCAGCGTCAATCGCGCTCTGGCGCCGTCCCGTGACGATGACCTGCGCGCCTTCGCCGGCAAATGTCTCGGCGATGGCGAGCCCGATTCCGCTCGTGCCTCCGGTGACCAAGGCGATCTTGTTTGTCAGAATTCCCATTGTGCGGCTTGCTCCCGTCTTTGCGAACAGCTGCAGGATCGTTGCTGAAGGAGCCTATGGCGATTGTCCGAAGAGCCGGATGCGCACGCCAATGGCTGGCCGGCCATGGACCTGGGGATAAGTCGGCACTGGCAGTGGTCGGCCTCGAGGCCGCCGGCCTCACTGGCGCCCAAGCCAACCTGAGCTCTGCGGAGGCGTGTAGAATCAGAGGCGGTCGAATAGTTTGTCCGGACGATCGGCCGAAATCACTCTGTCCCTATGTTGCGGCTTCAGGAAGCCTGAGACACCTGCCCGACCGAGAAAGGTCAGCAGGCCATCATAATAGTGGCGATATTGTAGAGCGCGCGAGCCCCGCGACGGGCGCCCCTGGGCTGAGGAAGAGGTGGGGTCTGCCCTTGGCCGAGAACTGGCATCCCAAGGTGTGATTTATTGCGGAGGAAGGCGGGATCATATTCGGGTCGCAAGCCGTGTTAATCGGACGCGACAGAGATGGTGAACGTGAGGGTTTTTCCGGTTTCCCCTTACGGCCAACAAAGTGGCAGGCGAGCACCCAACCTGTCCGGCTTGCTCGAACACCAGGCCGCACAAGGATGAAGAGATGCACCGTGCCCGGATCAGGATCCTGCTGCAGACCACGATCGTTCCGACGGAAGATGACTGGTCGGTCGCACGGTTCGGCAGGCTTGCCGAACTTCTCGCGGATGTTCGCGGAGCGGATGGCTGCAAGCTGTACGATGTGACTGCACGGGACCGCAGCCCGCCTGACGCGCCTGACCCGGTGCTGTCCACGTTGGACGACAGCGACTTCGACCAGCTCTGGTTGTTTGCCGTCGACACCGGCGACGGGCTTACGCCGCAGGATTGTGAGGCGATCTCGCGCTTCCGGCAGTCGGGCGGTGGCCTCATGGTGACACGCGACCACATGGATCTGGGATCGTCCATCTGTACCCTTGGCGGTGTTGGCGCCGCGCATTTCTTCCATTCCCGCAACGAGCCGGATCTGGCGCAACGCATGCGCGATGACCCCTATACCCGCGAGATCTCCTGGCCGAACTTCCATTCGGGCGCCAATGGCGACTATCAGGAGATCGAAGCCGTGAGCCCCGTCCACCCGGTGCTGCTCTTCCCGGCCTCGCCCGATCGAATGATCCGTTTCCTGCCGGCCCATCCGCACGAGGGCGGCGTGCGCGCGCCAGAGAGCTCGGATGCCCGTGTCATCGCAACCGGACGCAGCAAGGCGACTGGCCATCCCTTCAACATCGCGGTCGCGTTCGAGGCTGGGCCTGGCGGAGGCCGTGCGATCGCCCAGAGTACGTTCCACCATTTCGCCGACTACAATTGGGACGTTCGTGCGGGATGCCCGAGCTTTGTCTCGGAGCCTCCAGGCGATGGGCTCGTCAGGGACCCGGTCGCGATCATCCACACCCGGCAATATGTGCTCAACCTGGCCAGCTGGCTGGGCGCAAGAGTTCCATGATCGGATAAGCCCGTGAGGGCGGCGGAAGCGCGCCCGCCAGGAGCTCGCGCGATTCGTGGCTGAGCAGATCATCGGACTTGGAGAGGTGAGACGACGCGCGACGGAAAACGATCAACGTGGACGGCTGCGACCTAAGGACGACGCAGAGCCAGACCGCGGGACGCTAGATTTTTCTCGGCGAGGATCCGGTCTTCTTTGCCGATCTGTGGCAATCAGCGCACTTCCACGACCATCATGCCCTCGCCCGAAGCGGGATGCGCCGGCGCTGCCGGTCACATGGGCCGAGCTCGACCGGTACGAGGCTGCCCGCGCGTACAGGATCCAGGAAGCCAACAAGCTACGGACGCGTAGGCGGTGGGGCATACGGGCGCAGGCGCTTCCTTCACCCTGACGAGCCGGCTCCGAGAGAGCCAAACCGGCGCTGCGTCTCGACACGGGGCGGGAATTGCGTCAGCCTGCTCCGCAGGGGAAGGCATATGAAAGCACAGCTTCTGCTTGTCGCGCTGGCGATTCCGATCGCGGGATGCGCGAAACACTGGATCCAGACTGCGAAGAACGAGTGCACGCAGTTCGGCTTCGTCGAGGGGACGACGGAGCACGCCGAATGCGTGCAGAGGCAATTTCAGGCCCAGGATGTGGCACGGATCCAGCGCAGGCTGGCCGACGCGGTCGAAGAGAACCAGTCCAGGATGCCTCCGCGGGAGCCGGCGCCGATGCTTGGAATAGGAAACCCACCGGCGGCGCGATTCCTCCAGCGCGACCATATCGACGGCATGAACCGGATCTGCGTCTACGACACCCTCCAGGGACAGGAGGCCGTGACAATTTCGGCTACCCGGCTGTGTCCGATAACATAGTCGGATGACCCTGCTGCTTGCACTCCAGATCGTCGCCGCCGGATCGACCTTCACGTGCACGCCGGTCCGCGTGTGGGACGGCGACGGTCCGATCTGGTGCGCAGAAGGCCCCAGGATACGGCTCGCCGGCATTGCGGCGCGGGAAATGGACGGAAGTTGCAGAGACGGCCATCCGTGCCCTCGAGCCCCGGCTCAGGCGGCGCGCGATCACCTCGCCAGCCTGTTGGGACAGCCGGTCGGCAGGAGCCGTGAGGGCCATGTTCTCGTCCGCGGCGCACCACTGACATGCCGCTCGGACGGCAACGGGCGGGGAAGCCGGACGGCGGCCTGGTGCGCCACCGCCGAAGGTGTCGACCTGTCTTGCGCCATGGTCGACAGCGGCATGGCGGCGCGGTGGGATCGCTACTGGCGGGGCCACCGGTGCTGACGACATGAGCGCCGCGGCCTTGCTCGCTCGGCGGCGACGCGCAGAGAGAAAAAGCCGAACCGGTCCGTTCGGCCCAGCTGGTGTTGCAGCCCGGCATGCGTGGGCCCCTTCTGGCTCCGCCGCGGCGGCCCGCAACCCGCGGCCGCAAGGCCCGTGTGGCCCTTCGGGCTGCCCGCGCCAGCCTGGGCCGGGGTTCCCCTGCGGTGCGTCCCGCCGCTTCCGCCTCGCCGACTGCGGGCTGTCGTCGGGATGGTCCCGGCGGCGCAAATGCAGGAGACAGTCCATGACCAACATCGTCCTTCTCGTCGGCAATCTCGGCGCCGACCCCGTTCTCCGCTCGACCGAAAGCGGAACGGACATCGCCAGCTTCAGCCTTGGCACCAGCCGCCCGAAGCGCGATTCCGAAGGCAAGACCTACAAGGATGCGAGCGGCTTCACGGCCAAGGACACCGAATGGCACCGGGTTACGTGTTCTGATTTTCCCGCAGCGCCGACCGACGCCACAATCTGAAATAATATATAATTCTTCTGAATAATCTTTCAGACTATCAATATATCTGGGTCGTATGAGACGGATTGGGAGGCTTTCGCATTCAATCATGGCCGTCCTGATCGTCTTCGCCAGCGTGACGAGTCTCCAAGATGGCATTTCTGCTTGAGAAGGGCTGGTCGGCTTGGTGAACGTGCACAGCAGTGCTGCGCACCCAAAAAACGACCAGTCCCTCCATCACGGTCAGGACCGCGGCTCGGACTTGATCTTTTTATTTGAACGGCAAGGCTGCCTTTAGCATACCGCACCCGTTCTCGCTCGAAAGCTTAGGACAACGCTCGAAGCCACCGTATTGCCCGCCCGTCCACTGCGGCCCAAAAGGAAGATTCGATGACTGGTTACAAAGCCGCCGTTGTTCAGGCGGCGTCAGTTCCGTTCGACGCTATGGCGTCGGCCGTGAAAGCGGCTGCACTCATACGCGAGGCCGCGGAGGCCGGCGCACAGCTTGCCGTCTTCCCGGAGGTGTTTATCGGCGGATATCCTAAAGGTGCATCTTTTGGTGCGCCGGTAGGGCTGCGCCGCCCGGAGGGCCGGGACGCTTTTCGAGATTATTTTCAAGGCGCGGTTGATCTGGACGGACCCGAGCTTGCCTTGATCGCCGAGGCGGCATCCGACACGGGCATGTTCATCGTCCTTGGATGCCTCGAACGTGCTGGCGGCACGCTCTACTGCACCGCATTGTTCTTTGATGGAGCGACGGGATGCATAGGCAAGCATCGCAAATTGATGCCCACCGCTGCGGAGCGCCTGATATGGGGCTTCGGGGACGGCTCAACGATGCCGGTTTTTGAAAGCTCGCTGGGGCGGATAGGCGCCGTGATCTGCTGGGAAAACTATATGCCGGCAATGCGTTTGGCGATGTACGACAAGGGAGTCAGCATTTATTGCGCACCGACCGCCGACGATCGCGATACTTGGGCATCAAGCATGCAGCACATCGCTCTGGAGGGGCGCTGCTATGTATTGAGCGCTTGCCAGCATATCACGCGCGGAGCCTTCCCAGACGACTACGAATGTGCATTGGGTGACGATCCTACAATCGTGCTCATGCGCGGCGGAAGCGTGATCGTGAATCCGCATGGACTGATCATCGCAGGACCAGACTTTTCTGGCGAAACCATTCTCTATGCCGACATCGATCTTGGTGAAGTGGCGCGCGGCAAATACGATTTCGACGTTGCCGGGCACTACGCACGCCCGGACATCTTCCAATTAACGGTGGATGAAGCTCCAAAGGCGCCGGTCCTTAGACGGGGCTGACCAGTCAGAAAATTGGCACTTTTTTCGCTACGTGCGGTCGATAGCGCGGCCTCACCGCCCGGCGAACGGGCTTTGCCGGCAATCGCACATGTGCTGCTCACAGGAAGCTCGCGTGCACTAGTTCGAGGTTAACGGCGGCCGCGGATCGGTCGAACGTCGCGCCTCGGCGATAATCCAACTGCGAAAAAACTCGAGCGGACGATGCGCCTGATGCGTATGCGGCCATACGAAATGGTAGGCGTCGGCGCCGGTCGCCGGCGCATCCACCACCTCGACCAGTTCGCCCGATGCCAGTTCCGGCGCGATCAGGAAGCCCGGCAGCAGAGCAACGCCAAGTCCGGCGCGCGCGACTTCGAGGACAAGGGTGAACTGATCCAGCAGCATGCCGCGCACCTGGCCGGCATCGATCGCCATCGCGCCGAACCAGCGTTCCCAGGCGTCCGGCCGCGAGGTCAGGTGCAACAGCGGCGCGGCGGCGAGATCGGCCGGCGTCGCGAGGCCGAGCCTAGCCTTGAGCAGAGGCGTGCAGACCGGCAGGACTGTTTCGGTCATCAGCCGGGCGGCGTCCGCGCCTGGCCAGTCGGATTGGCCGAAGTGGATCGCCGCGTCGACCGTGTCGGCGCGGAAGTCGAACGGTGTCAGGCGTGTCGTCAGATTGACGGTGATGTCGGGGTGGGCGGCCGCGAACGCCGGCAGCCGGGGCGCCAGCCAGCGCGCGGCGAAGAGCGGCAGCACGGCAAGATGAAGCGATCCGCTGGTCGGGTTCGCGCGGAAGCCCAGCGTCGCGCTGGAGATGCGGGTCAGCGCTTCGCGGATCTCGCGCGCATAGGCTGCGCCCGCCAGGGTTAGTCGCACCTTCTGCTTCTCACGATGGAACAGCGCGGCGCCGAGCATGTCCTCCAGCGCCCCGATCTGGCGGCTGACCGCGCTTTGCGTCAGGTTGAGTTCGCGTGCCGCGAGCGTGAAGCTCTGGCTGCGCGCCGCGGCCTCGAAGGCGCGGAGCAGCGATGTCGGCGGATAGAATCGGCGCGGTGTGCTCATGTCATTCCAGATTGGAACCAACTCTCTCGAAAGCATCATTTGCCAACCTACGGCTGGATCGACAATATTCCTATTCCGCATGATGCATGCGGTAAAGGCGGGGCAGGAATGATCGGGGATCAGAGCAGTCATGGCTTGTGGGAGGCCTCGGCCCCCGCCGGGCCGGCGACGTCCCCCCTGTCCGGCGCGATCCGCGCCGACGTCGTTATCGTCGGTGCGGGCTATACCGGCTGTTCGGCGGCGCTGCACCTGGCGCTTGCCGGCGCCAGGCCCGTAATTCTGGATGCTGCGGAGATCGGCTTCGGCGGAGCCGGCCGCAACGTCGGCCTGGTGAACGCCGGCCTGTGGGTGATGCCCGACACCGTGCTGGAGGCGATGGGCGAGGATCGCGGCGAGCGTTTGGTGCGGCAATTGGGCGAGGGTCCCGGGCTGGTATTCGACCTGATCGCCCGCCACGACATCGCGTGCGAGGCAGTTCGCGCGGGTACGCTGCACTGCGCCGCGGGCCGGCATGGTGCCGCCGATCTGGCCGAACGCGCGCGCCAGTGGCGTCGCCGCGGCGCCCCCGTCGAGTTGCTCAAAGGGCGCGAGGCCGCGCGGTTGACCGGCAGCGACGCATTTCCGGCGGTGCTCCTCGATCACCGCGCCGGCACGATCCAGCCACTGGCCTATGCGCGTGGACTGGCGGCAGCGGCGATCCGCCACGGCGCCGAAATTCATACGCGATCGCCGGCGCTCGCCTTCGAAGACCTCGACGACAGGTGGCGGATCACGACGCCCGGCGGCAGCGTCACCGCGCCGCGGGTGATCGTCGCGACCGATGCCTATTCCACGGGGCCCTGGCGCACACTGGCCCGCGAGCAGGTGCCGCTGCCCTATTTCAACCTTGCGACGGCGCCGCTGCCGCTGGATCTTCGCGCCGTGATCCTGCCCGAGCGTCAGGGGGCATGGGACACGAAGTCTATCCTCTCGTCGTTCCGCCTGGACGCCGCCGGCCGCCTAGTGTTCGGCAGCGTCGGCGCGCTGCGCTCCGGCGGGACGCGCGTGCACGCGCGGTGGGCGCGGCGAGAGCTGGCACGCTTGTTTCCCGCGCTTGGCCGCATCGAATTCGACTTCGCCTGGTACGGCACGATCGGCATGACCGACGACGCCTTGCCGCGCCTGCATGCACTCCACCGGAACATCGTGTCGATCAGCGGCTACAACGGGCGCGGCATCGCGCCGGGCACCAGCTTCGGACGCGATCTCGCGAGGATCGCGCTGGGCGAAGTGGGCCTGGACGAGCTCGCATTGCCGCAAACCGCGGTACGGGCAGCTCCGTTCCGCGCCCTGAAGGGCGCCTTCTATGAGGCGGGGGCGCAGATTGCCCATGCGATCGCCACACGCTTCTAATCTTCGGACACCCAATGATCGACATTGCAAAGGAACGCCCATGACCCAAGATCTCGCGACTGAAACTCGCGCTCTCCTCGCCAATCTCGGTGTCGATCCGTCGTGGCTGGATGGCGGGTCGCTGACGGTCCGCTCGCCGATCACGGGGGAGACGCTCGCCCATGTCCGCGAAACCACCATCGCCGAAGCGGGCCGAGAGATCGCCCGTGCCGAACAGGCGTTCCGCACCTGGCGGCAGGTGCCGGCGCCGCGTCGTGGCGAGTTCGTCCGCCTGCTTGGCGAGGAGCTGCGCCGCGCCAAGGCCGATCTCGGCCGACTGGTGTCGATCGAGGTCGGCAAGGTCCTGTCGGAAGGGCTTGGCGAGGTCCAGGAGATGATCGACATCTGCGACTTCGCGGTCGGCCTGTCGCGCCAGCTTCAGGGGCAGTGCCTGCCGTCGGAACGCCGCGACCACCGGATCACCGAGCAATGGCATCCGGCCGGCCCGGTCGGGGTGATCTCTGCGTTCAACTTCCCAGTGGCGGTGTGGAGCTGGAACGCGGCGCTGGCCTTCGTCTGCGGCGACAGCGTGGTTTGGAAGCCGTCGGAGAAGGCGCCGCTCACCGCGCTGGCTGTCAGTGCGCTGGCCGCGCGCGCCGCGGCGGCGTTCGGCGACGAGGCGCCGGAGGGGCTGGCGACGCTGATCGTCGGCGGCCGCTACATCGGCGAGACGCTGGTCGACGATCCGCGCGTGCCGGTGATCTCGGCGACCGGATCGACCCGGATGGGACGGATCGTCGGCGAGCGTGTCGCGCGTCGCTTCGGCCGCGCGATTCTCGAGCTGGGCGGCAACAATGCCTCGATCGTGACACCGTCGGCCGACCTGGACCTGACGCTGCGTGCGGTCGCGTTCGGCGCAATGGGCACCGCGGGCCAGCGCTGCACGACGCTGCGCCGGCTGCTGGTGCACGAGAGCGTTTATGATGCGCTCGTGCCCAAGCTCGCCGCCGTCTATGCGAAGATCGCAGTCGGCGATCCGCGGGAGGAGAACACTCTGGTCGGCCCGCTGATCGACGGCGAGGCGTTCGCCGGTATGGAACGCGCGCTGGAGGCGGCGCGGGCGGCCGGCGGCCGCGTCCACGGCGGCGGCCGCGTCGATGTGAACGGCGATGCGTCCTTCTACGCCCGCCCGGCGCTCGTTGAGATGACTCACCAGGCCGATTGCGTGGGAGAGGAAACCTTCGCGCCGATCCTCTACGTGCTCCGCTACACTACACTGGAGCAGGCGATCGCGCTGCAGAACGACGTGCCGCAGGGCCTGTCGTCGTCGATCTTCGCGACCGACATCCGCGAGGTCGAGCAGTTCCTGTCCGCGACCGGATCCGACTGCGGTATCGCCAACGTCAACATGGGCACCTCGGGCGCCGAGATCGGTGGCGCATTCGGCGGCGAGAAGGAAACCGGCGGCGGCCGCGAAAGCGGATCGGACAGCTGGAAGGCGTACATGCGGCGCCAGACCAACGCGATCAACTACGGCCGCACACTACCTCTGGCGCAAGGTGTGAAGTTCGATGTCTGACGGTCATCAAACGGATATCATGTCTAATCGCACCGCCGCCACAGCGTTGATCGCTGCTTTCGTTGGCGATCGAGCCGACGCGTTGCTGGAAACGCTCGATCTGGATCGCGCTGTCGCTGCGGGATCCGATGAACTGAATGTCTCGCGTATCGGTTTCGCAGCCGCGCTCAATGCCGTCTTGTTCGATCGACTGCTCGAGCGCGTCCCCACCGGCGCGGCATTCGTTGCCGACCAGCGCGCCCGTGGTCATCGTATCGCATTCGACCATGGGGCGCTTCGCACAATTCGCTTCGGAACGGGACCGACCGGAGAGCTGCCCGCAGGCCAGGAAGCGCTGACGCGCATCCTGGAGCCGCTCGGTTACAGGCTGGGGGGCGTCTATCCCTTGCCGCTGTTGAAGATGACCGGACGGGCCTGGGTCCACGACGAGCTTCCCGAGCAGCTGCCACAATTCTTCGTGAGTGAACTTCACGTCGAACAGTTCGATGCTCCATTCGCGGCTGTCGCGCACCGGGTTTTTGGCGCCAGCACCGATCCGCTTGATTCAGCCGCACGTTTGACGCTCGACCGATACAGGCGGGGAGAAACCGTGTCGCTGGACGACGCCGTCGCAGCGCTGCCGACGATTGTTGCCGCATTCGGCCGACAGCACCCGATACCCGATGAGGCAGACTATGCGTTTCTGCTCGGCCACTCAGCCGAAGCGGCGTGGATCGCCACCGAAGGGAACGTGTTCAACCATGCGACTAGTCGTGTCGATGACGTCGCCGCCGAAGCCGATCGGCAGCGCAGCCTCGGTCTCCCCGTGAAGGACCAGGTCGAAATTTCCAAGACAGGCCGCGTTCGCCAAACCGCTTTTCGCGCTGACCCCGTGATTCGCATGTTCAAAGACGCCGATCGAGCCGTTGAGCGGCAAGTGCCGGGATCATTTTACGAGATCATCAGTCGCGATGTCGATCCGTCAACCGGCCGGCTGGACCTCAGCTTCGATAGCGGCAATGCCGCCGGGATCTTCCAAATGACGAAGGCAGCATGAGCGATATCGCCCTGATTGAGGCGCTATGCGCGATCGTCGGCACTGGCCATGTCGTCACAGGGCGCGCCGATTTGGCCGGCTACGATGCCGATGGGCGTGGGCCTGTAGGTCTAGCCGCGGCTCTAGTTCGTCCCCGATCTGTCCAAGAGGTCGCGGCGGTGATCGCCCTCGCAGCGCGCGAGAAAGTCCATGTGGTGCCACAGGGCGGCCGAACCGGGCTCGTCGCGGGCGGTGCGGCAGATGACACAGGCTCGATGTTGTTGCTGTCGCTCGAGCGATTGGTTGAACCGCTCGAGATCGACCCGATCAACCGCACCGCGCGTGTCGGCGCAGGCGTATCCCTTTCGCGCCTCAATGCCGCGGCAGCCGAACATGGCCTGTTCTTTCCGATCGATTTAGGGGCTGACCCCACCGTTGGCGGCATGGTTTCGGCGAACACAGGCGGTGCTCGCTTCTTTCGCTACGGCGACGTTCGTCGCAACACGCTGGCCGTCGAGCTGGTGGCGAGCTCCCCTGAAGCTCATGTACTGGAACTCGGCCGTGACTGCTGGAAGCAAAACGATGGAATAGACCTCAAGCAAATGGTGATCGGCGCCGGGGGCGGGTTAGGGGTGGTCACCGCCGCTACACTCGCGCTGCAGCCTCGCCCGGTTCATTCGGTGAGCGCCTTAATTGCACTGAGCGACGCTAGCGCAATTGGTGCGCTGCTGGTCGCGTTTGAGCAGAAATGGGGCATGTTGCTCACCGCATTCGAAGGGATCTCGGCCGCCGCATATGCGGCAGCCCTTGCGCATGTGCCGCGCCTCCGCAGGCCATTCACCGCGAACTATCCGTATTTCGTGCTGATTGAGCTTTCAGGCGGTGCCTTGCTTCAAAGCGATCAGCTCGAAGAGATGCTCGTAACGGCGGTCGCTCCGTTCTTGGAGGGTGTGGAGCCGCAAGTGGCAGACGTCGCGCTCGACCACGGCGGCGGACTGTGGGCGCTACGACATGCGCTCACCGAAGGACTGCGTGCATCGGGAACCGTCATCGGCTGCGACATTTCGTTGCGCCGCGGCGATGTCGCAACCTTTCGTGCCGAAATGATCGCCGAACTCGCGCGAGATCACCCACAGATTTTGGTCTGCGACTTCGGGCACATCGGCGACGGCGGATTGCACTTCAATCTCGTTTGGCCGCACGCGGCCGGCGCGGTTCCCGACGGGCTGGCGGACGCGCTGCGGCTTCGCGTTTCCACTAAGGTCGTGGAATGCTTTGGCGGCAGCTTCAGTGCCGAACACGGCGTTGGTCCTCGAAATATCATCGCCTATCGCACGCTGACTGCGCTGCCGGTGCGGCGCCTCGCGGGCTGCGTGCAGTCGCTATTCTCTCCTGTGCCGATCGGCCGCGTGGATTATGGAGCGATGGCAAGATGACGGCGGTAACGACCGCGCCCATGCGACTGGTGTGATCGAAGCGCTCGCGCGCAGCCGAATAGTAGCGGTCCCAGCTTCGAAATCTCGCGCAGTCTGCGCATCGCATGAACTGGATCACGCAAGCAGCGTGCCGGCCGGGACTCAGTCTGCCTCCACGCCCGCCGGGACGCTTGGCAAGCGGCAAAAGCCGATTTGCGCGGCCCACTTTCGCGCATCGCCAATTTGCTTTCGATCATGTCGGAAAAGCTCGGCTCGCCCATTGACCGGCACGACGAGACCGCCTCAATTTCACGACGAAGCCAAACCCATTGTCCCGCTTGATCGATCGCCTCGCCGGCGGGGGCGTTTTCAAGCGTCCACGCCGTCGCGCGTCCCGGATATTCGAGGGTATGAGGATGACCGATAAGGCCCGTTACATCGTCAATTCCGGACCCAAAGTGCCGGTCGCGGGGTTGAAGGCAGCGGTGACCACCGACAGTGCGATCGTCACCGAAACCATGATGAAGGTACTTAACGGAGGCGGCAACGCCGCGGACGCCGTCATCGCGGGCGCGATGGTGCAAGCAGCCGTCGAGCCGTTCATGACCAACCATGCTGGTTTGGTCACCATGCTATATTATGAAGCGAAAACGGGGATTGTTCACCAACTTGACAGCATCGGCTGTCATCCATCGGGCTTACCGCCGTTCAAGCCGGTTCCCAGCGGCATGGGCCCATATGCCGCCCTGGCTCCTTCAGCGATCATTCCAGGGTTCATGCCCGGGCTTAAGGCCATCCATGCCAAGTTCGGCACGAAGCGCTGGCCAGAACTTTGCGAGGACGCGGTACGCTGGGCCGAGCGTGGTCATCCCGTATCCACCTTTGAATATGGAATGAACGTTTTCGCTGAAAAGTTCATCACCTATTTTCCCGAGGGGCGCGACTTCTATCAACCTGGCGGGTTTTTCCCCAATGTCGGCGATATCTTCACCCCGCCCGGCATGGCCGAGACGCTGCGTGGCGTGAGGGACGACGGCCCGGATTACATGATCACGGGACCTTGGGCGGAAGCATTCGTGGCAAAGGGCAATGAGGTCGGTTGGAACGTCCGAATGGACCATATGACCGAAACGCCGCCTCGCTGGGTCGAGCCGCTGCGCTTTCCATATCATGAATATGAATTGGTCTTCCTCGGTCCGCCACAAGCGCAGGGCTTTTATACCGCCGTCGCGCTGGGTGTTCTGAAGCATCTCGGCATTCGTGATATGGAGCCTGGGTCGTCTGAGCATCTTTGGGCTATGGGGCATGCTCTGCGGCAGGGCGAGCGGCATTGGGAATATGCGCATGATGACCAGTTCTTCGATGTCCCCCGCGAAGCAGTCCTCGACGACGCCTATCACGCCCACCTGGCCAAGCTTGTCCGCGGATCTCGACCAAAGGTTGATCTAAGCGACCATATTCGCTTGTCGGGCGACAGTGCATCGAGTGGCGATGACTATCTATCGAAGTTCGGGGGATCCGGCGGCAAGCCGCGATTGGCCACGCAGGACCGCAAGCAACCTACTGGCAGCTGCGAAATTGCGGTTGTCGATGCAGAAGGCAATTGGTGTCAGTTCATGGACACGCTCCAGGCCTCGGGAATTCCAGGCCAGGTCGTGGGCGGCATTCCAATGGTCGGCAGTCATACGACGTTCGGCCATTTGCACAGTTCGATGGATGCCGTGTTGGTCAAGGGCGCCAAACAGCGTTCGGTGATCGGCAATACGCTGGTTTTGAAGGACGGTCGACCGGTCTTCTCGGCTGGTTCGCCGGGGAACATTCACTGCACACTGCCGCAGGTCCTGGCTTACTTGCTCGACTTCAAGCTCGATCCTTATAGCGCGGTGGCGGCTCCGCGCATGCTTCCAATGTCCGAAACTCGGACCGTGATCATCGAGGATCGGCTGCGTGACGGTGTCGTGGCGGAGCTGCACAAGCTGGGCTTGCGCGTCGGGGTTCTCAACGCGTTTGACTGGCATATGGGAAGCTTTGCGGTGATTGCGCGTGACCAGGCCGACGATACGTTGACGGCAGTAGCAGATCCCCGTCGATGCGGCGTTGCGGACGGTATCAGAACCTAGATTTTTCATTTTCTCTCCGGATTTCCCCCAATGTCCGGACGAGCGGGGGATCGACTGGAAGTGTCAATCCGTCGGTACGACGATCGAATATTGTCAGGAGGGTTACATGCGTAGACTTTTCATTTCGGTGGATATGGAGGGTGTCGCAGGCGTCGCGTCGGCCGTTTCGCTTATGCCGACCGGCTGGGAGTACGCCGCCTATCGCCGGTGGATGACTGCTGAACTCAATGCCGTGGCCGAGGCTGCGCTCGAGGCAGGATATGACGAGATCATTGCCGCGGATGGTCACGGCAACGGCAACAACATCGATCCCGATATGCTCATCGACAATGTGCAGACAGTCCGCTCATGGCCGCGGCCGCTGATGCAGATGCAGATGGTCGACGATCCCAGCGTCGATGCCTGCGCCTTTGTCGGTTATCACGCCCCGGCGGGCACGACCGACAGTATCCTGGCACACAGCTTTTCGGGCGCATCCATTCGATCGGTCCGTCTCAACGGGGAGATCGCTTCTGAAGGCTATGTCAATGCCGCGCTCGCTGGCGCCATCGGAAAGCCTGTAGTCTTCGTCTCGGGCGACAGTCAGACGCTAGAGGACGCGCGGCGCTACGCCCCCGACGCCGTTCTCCATGCAACCAAGCAATCGTTTGGCTTTCGGTCAGCCGTGTCGCTTCCGCCAAAGCAGGTCTGTCAGGCGCTGAAAGAAGCCGCCTCTCAAGCATTTCGGCGGCCGCCCGGCCAGCCCTTCACTCTTCAGCCGCCGTTCAAGGTGGAGCTGGAAATGACGACCCAGGTTGCGGCAGAGGTGCTTAACTTTCTTCCTTGGCTGAAGAGGACGGACGCTTACACGATCAGCGCCGAATTCACGTCGATGGAAGAGGTGACGGGTTTCATCGGCTTCGCGATTATCTACGCGCCGAACGGGCAGCTCCCGTTCTAAGAGACCGTTTGAGAATGGGTTGATGGGGTGGTCTGGTCGTGATTCAAGCTTGGGATGTGGACCCGAGCGAGCCGTAGCCGGGTGGCTGGATTTGAAAAGCGATCGAAGCGCTACCCGACCGATCTGACGGACGAAGAGTGGCTGTTCATACAGCCGTTCCCGCCGCCGGCGGCTGAGCGCGGTCGCAAGCCAGCGACGGACTTGCGCGATGTGCTCGATGCGCTTGGCTATCTGGCACGAACAGGCGGTGGATGGCGGATGTTGCCGAGCGACTTCCCGCCCCTGGCAGACGGTGTATTGGTGGTTCAGGCGGTTCGTTCGCCGGCTAGTGTTCCGTACGATCCACGACATCACCCTGATGCTCGATCGTGAACGCGCAGAGGGTGAACAGAGCCCGACGGCGGCCGTCATGGAGAACCAGTCCATCAAGGCGCCAGCGGCGGAAAAGCGGGGCTTTGATGCAGGCAAGAAGGTTGTCGGTCGTAAAATGCACATTGCCGTCGATACCGATGGCCGATTGCTGATGGTCAATCTGACCGCCGCCGACATCTCCGACAGCGCCGGCGCTCAAGCGATCATCGCGGCCGTTCGCAAGCGATGGCCCTGGCTCAAACACCCGTTCGCCGAGGGCGCCTACGACCGCACCCGCCTTATGGACGCCGCGACCTATCAAGACTTCGTCCTCGAGATCATCCGCCGCTCCGACAAGGAACTTGGCCTCAAGGTGCTGCCGGAGCGCTGGGTTGTCGAACGCACCTTCGGTTGGACGACGCGTTGGAAACGCCTCATTCGCGACTACGAGCAGCGGATCGACGTCTCGGAGGCCATGATCCATGTCGCTCTCGGCAGCCTCATGCTCCGGAATATTGTCCATCCATGACCATTCTCAAAACGGACTCTAAGGTTCGGGTGCCCGTTCGAATAGGCGATGAGTGAGCGACTGAGCATCGTGATCAGTTGTCCCGACGGGCGCCGCGCCGGCGAAGTTCCGTCGGCGTCGCGCCGAAGTGACGTTGTACCGCCACCGAAAAGCTCGAGGGGCGGTTATACCCCACGGCATAGGCAATCTGAGCAATCGAAACATCCCGCTCGCTCAGCATCGCCAGCGCCTGCTGCATGCGCAGGTCTTGGGTGTAGTCGGACACTGACCGTCCGACGATCTTACGAAATCCTGCACACAGTCCGCTGCGACTGAGCCCGACCTCGTGCGCAAGGTCTTCAAGCGACGGCGGTGTGATGAAGTTTTCCGCCAAGAAGCGCTGAGCCTTTATGACGCCCCGCGCGGTCAGCATCGTCGTTTCAATCGACCCACTTTCAGCATGTTCAAGGGCCTCAATGGCCTGACACAAAATCTCGACTGCCTTGGATTGCAGGAAAAGACGTCGGTGATGTCCCTCCAGCGAACAGGCATGCACATCGTCCAGACAGCGCAGCAAGGCGGCTCGCAACGGAAGCGGCCGCGCAAGCGTGTGCTGAAGGTCGCCGTTCAGGAACCGGCGCAGAACGACCGGCAGCTCGAGTTCGCTGCCGGAATAGAGCGCCTTCAGCACTTCCCGATGAATCGATATGCTGACGAAGCGATGACAGCCGGCGAAGGTCGCTTCGGTGGCCGGCTCCCGGGCGGGGTGGATAAAGATCGACGAATTCGTTGCTTCGAGGCTGAAATCGTCGCCCTGGGGAAACACATATTCACTATCACCGTGGCTGGCGACGTGAACCTGCAACAAGTCCGGAAAGGACATGTGCAGCGACAGGGGGGTGTGGAAATTAACGTCGCCGAACCAGATGAAAAAGCCGTCCGACAAGCCGCAGCACTCATAGTGTCCGTCACCGTAGCGACCGATGGATTGCATGCGATAATGATGATCGCTGAGCGGCAGGAACGCCTTGATCAACTCTTGCCGCCCGTCGAGCCTGTCGATGGAATGGTCCTGTAGCGCATAAGGCGCAATCACTGTCGCGGCGTCGCTAGGCGGGGCCGGGAAGCGTCGGACATGGCCGGAGCGCAGCAAGGCTGGCGTTCGGCGAAGATTGGACGTCGACATGGCAAGATGTTGCACTTGCCGATCATACGCCGTCAAGTCGGCCCGATGCCGCTTGCGGAGAGGTTGCCGATGACTGCGGCGCTAGCACTTCTCCAGCGTCGAAATCGCTGAGCGGGACATCGCTCAAGCAAAAGTCCGCTCATTACAAAAGCTTAGCATAAGTTTTTTTTGGCAGTGCTCGAAAGCACTTTGGCGGCATTCGAAAGGCATGTGGTATAGAGTTCAGACGCAAATCCGACGCCTATCGCGACAAGCCGTTTGAGCGCTTGGATCGAATGAAACGGGGAGGCTGAATGAGGAAGCGGCGCAGCGCCTTGGCGTGTTCCCGTTAGATTGGCGTCGCTTGGGCGGAGCTTGGAAACGTCGGCGATCGCCCGTTCTAGTATCGAATAGAAGGATCGTTCGACGTAATGACCGCACAAGTCACCCTTGAGATACACGCCGAAGCTGCCGGGCACATTGCCGCGGGACGAGCGGACGTCTGGGCGGTAGTCGCGGATCTCTCGCGCAGGCCCAACCTGACATCGTGGAAGCTTCTCACCGGAGTGTGGCCGGACGAGACCGCTCAAGCGCGTGTCGCGATGAACAAGGGCGAGTTCGAGATGGTTCGCATCGAAACCGTCATACGCTGCGTAACCAAAGCACAGTTGCTGCTGAAGATCGAGGCGCCGGAGTGGGGGTCGACGGGGTGGCTCGACCACCGGATCGAGGAGGAAAATGGCGGATGCCGGCTCACAATCGGCGTGATCGCAGTCGCAACCTTCCCGGAAGGTGCCGGGCCGGCATCGCGTGATGAATATGCCGCTCTGTCCCGGCAGGGATTGGAGCAGGCATTGGAAGTGTATCGCAGGCGCATCGAAGCCGACGCTGATTGAGCATTTCCATGGGGACCGTGATGAAGAGGTTGACGGAACCCAAATATGGTTCGCTACCTATGGTGATCGGTCGTGTCCCGCGATCTTCCTCGGACCGCATTTCTACGCCTCTTTCGGTCGCTCGGAAGGGGACGATAAGGATCGAGGGATCAACGGACTGAAGGACGAGTTCTTTCTGATCAGGCCGTAGATGCCGGCACCGCCGACGACCGCGAGGTAGGCCAGCGCCCACCAATGAACTTCCGACAGGCCAGCGAGATCAGCTGCGCCGCCGGTCGCGAGCGACAGGACAGAGAGACTGCCGGCGCCGACGCCCATGCCGAAGGCGGTAAGGCAATGGCACCGGTGCGCACGAGCAGCGGCGTGGAGAGAGTCTTGTAGATTGCCATTCACGCCGCCGCGCCATCCGTGATGAGATCGCCGCGCCGAGCGCCCGGCGGTGCCGTGTCGACGCTAGCACCAAGCGTCATCAAGACGCTGGCGGTTGCGACGAGCACGCCGGCGTTGCGCCGCATGGTCGGGCGCTCGACGATCGATTGAGCGGCATCTTCAAGCAGCATGTTGACCGTCGTTGCGCCAACCCGGCCGGGACCGGCGTGATGCCGCGGCCCAAGCAGTTCGGTGTCCGACACCGTTTCGGGGAACCGGTGGCAAACCCAGCCGACACCGACCTCTTCTCAGGCGTGAATCTTCCTGCGGATTTAGTGATCAGCGCGGCGACCGCGGTCGTCGAAGTACGAACTGCTCGATCAGCTCTTGATCCTCGCCGAGATTGCGCGGAGGTCGGGGGACAGGGCAGGATGTCCTCGAATAACGAGGAGCAGGCGCTGGCTGCTTCATACCGCCCAGTTCGATGAAGGTTCGGCGCGCGACGTTGTGGGGATCATCAGCCGCCTCGTCCATCGAGAGAACAGGTGCGACACAAGCGTCGATATTATCGAAAAGACGTGCCCAGTAAGTCTGATTTTCCGATCGGAACCGGGCCGTGAGCTTTCTCCTCTGGGCTGGCCAAGAGTCGCGATCATGCTGATCGTGGAAGTCGACATCGTCCGCAAAGTCTAATGTCTTGCACAAGGCGGCGAAGAACTGGGGTTCGATCGAGCCGACCGCCATGAACTTGGCATCGGCAGTTTTGTAGACGTCGTAGAACGGCGCGCCGGTGTCGAGCAGGTTGGTGCCGGCGTCGGCGCTCCAGAGGCCGCGTTCCTTCAGGCCCCAGATCATAGTCATCAGGAGGGCGGAGCCGTCCGTCATCGCACAGTCGATGACCTGGCCCGGTCCCCCGCACCGGACGGCCAGCAACGCGCTTACCATCCCGAAGGCGAGGAGCAGGCCGCCCCCGCCGAAATCCCCCACCAGGTTCATCGGCGGCACTGGCGATTCCCCCACCCGGGCGCAGGCAGCCAGCACGCCCGAGCGCGCGATATAATTGATGTCATGGCCCGCCGTCTGAGCACAGGGGCCGGTCTGGCCCCATCCCGTCATTCTTCCATAGACGAGACGCGGATTGTCGCCGAGCAGCACGTCGGGACCGATGCCGAGCCGCTCCATCACGCCTGGCCGGAAGCCCTCGATGATGCCGTCCGCGGTCTTGCACAGTGCGCGCAGCGTCTGGACGTCCTCCGCCGACTTGAGGTCGAGGGTCACGGAGCGGCGGGAGCGCAGCAGCGGCCCCATCAAGTCGCGCATGGGATCGTCCCGCTCGACGCGGATCACCTCGGCGCCGTGGTCGGCCAGCATCATGCCGGCGAACGGCCCCGGCCCGATGCCGCCGATCTCCACGATGCGAATACCTTCCAGCGGGCCCGCCATCACGGTTTTGCCGACAGCGCGCGCGCGATGACCATGCGCTGGATGTCGGATGTGCCCTCATAGATCTGGCACACGCGCACGTCGCGATAGATCTTCGCGATGCCGAACTCCTCAAGATAGCCGTAACCTCCAAGCGTCTGCAGCGCACCGGAGACGATCGCCTCGGCCGCTTCGGAGGCAAAGAGCTTGGCCATCGAAGCTTCGGTCAAGCACGGACGGCTGGCGTCCTTGGTGGCGGCGGCGTGCAGCGTCATCTGCCGCGCCGCCTCCAGCCGGGTCGCCAAATCGGCGAGCCGATGTCCGACCGCCTGATGCTCGATGATGGGCAGGCCGAAGCTCTTCCGCTCCGTCGCATAAGCGATTGCGGCTTCGAGCGCCGCCTGGCCCATGCCGACGCTCTGTGCGGCGATGCCGATCCGTCCGGTTTCGAGATTGGCCAGCGCGATGCGATAGCCCGCGCCTACCTCGCCAAGGACGAGTCCGTCCTCCACGAACAGATCGTCGAAGCCGATCGCGCATGTGTCGGACGCATATTGACCGAGCTTGTCCTCGACCTTTTCGACCCGGTAGCCTTCCCGGCCGGTCGGAACGAGGAAAGCGGTAATACCTTTCTTGCGCGCTTCGCGATCGGTGACCGCGAACACGATGGCGAGGCGCCCGATCCGTCCGTTGCTGATGAATTGCTTGGCGCCGTTGAGTCGCCAGCCGCCTTCGACGCGATCGGCACGGGTGCGGAGCGCCGATGCGTCCGAACCGGCGTCCGCTTCGGTCAGGGCAAAGGCGCCGATCGCCCGGCCCGCAACCAGGTCCGGCAGGAAGCGGGCGCGCTGATCGGGCGTGCCGAACTTGAGCAGCCCGCCGACGATGAGACTATTCTGGATGCTGACGATAGTGGAGAGCGCTCCGTCGGCAGCAGCCAGCTCCATCAGCGCCAGGGCGTAGGAAACATAGTCGAGGCCCGCGCCGCCTTCAGCTTCGGGCGCGGTGACCGCCATCAGCCCGAGCTCCGCCAGCTGTTCGAACAGGTCGGCGGGAAAGGCCTTGGCGTGTTCGAACGCCGCGCTGTTTGGCCGAACTTTCTCTTGGGCGAAAGCGCGGATCGCGTCGCGGACGGCCTCCTGAGTATCATTGAGGATCATAGCAGCCTCTCAAGCTGCTTGTTCGAGCGCCGATGCGGGCGGAGCGGCAAGAAGCGCCTCCCGCTGCTCTCGGTAGGCGTGGATCGCGCGTTCCTTCACCGGTCCGTAGCCCCGCACCATGTCGGGGAGGCTGGCGAGCGCGATCGCGCGTTCCAGGCCATTGCGGTCGAGCGTCGCCGTCAGCGTGCCGATCGTGGCTAGATATTCATCGCGAAGGGCACGTTCCGCCTTCCGCTCCTCGGTGTGGCCGAACGGGTCGAAGGCCGTGCCGCGCAGGCTGCGCAGGCTGGCGAGAGCCGAGAAAACGGGGAAGATCCATGGCCCGAAGCGGCGCTTCCTCGGTCGCCCGGTGGCCGGATCGATCCGCGCTAGAATGGGCGGCGCGAGCCAGATGGAAAGCCGCTTGACCGAAGCGAATTGTGCGCCGAGGCTCTGCCGGAAGGCGGGCAGCGCGTAGAGGCGTGCGACCTCATATTCGTCCTTGTACGCCATGAGCTTGTAGGCGTTCGCGGCGACGGCCCGGACGTAGCGCTCGCCATCGTCGCCGAAATCTCGCGCCGCCTGCAATGCATCGCTTAGGAGCCCGGCATAGCGGGCGGCGTAATCCGCGTCCTGATAGGCTTCGAGCTCGGCGCCGAGCCGCGCGATCATGTCAGTGAGCGTCTCCGGCCGGCGCTCGGATTGACGCAGGCCCGCCGCGTCCTCCACGGCCGCCATGTCCCTGGCCGCAAGTCGACCCCAGTCGAAGGCGCGCAGGTTCAGCGACACAGCCGCGCCGTTGGCCTCGATCGCGCCGCGAATTGCCGAGAGCGAAAGCGGGATCAGCCCCTGCTGCCACGAAAAACCCAGCATGAGCGTGTTGGCGGCAATGCCGTCACCGAACAGGCCCTCCGCGAGCCGCGTTGCGCCCAGGCTGAACGACCGCCCGCCGGTCGCGCGATCCAACGCATCCAGCATCTCTTCTCCCGGCAGCGTGGCGTCCCGGTCGGTGACCGCGTCGGCGGTGGGCGCGAGATCGCGGTTGACCACCGCGCGACTCCGTTCCGGATTCAACTTCGACAGCGTCTCGCGCCCGGCCGAAACGACCAAGTCGGTGGCGAGCAGGGCATCGACCTCGCCGGCACCGATCCGCACCGCATGGAGCGGCTTGCCCTTCGATCCGATCCGCACCTGGCTGACGACGCCGCCATTCTTCTGCGCGAGGCCAGTGAAGTCGAGCACGGTCGCCTCCAGCCCGTCGAGGTGGGCAGCGACGCCGAGCATCGCGCCGATCGTCAGCACGCCCAGGCCCCCAATTCCCGCGACATAGATGTTCCAGGCTTCCTCCGGCGTCGCGACCGTCGGCATGGGCAGCGCCGCGAATTGCGCCTCCTCGATCGCTTTCAGGCGCCGGCTGTCGGGCTTGCGGAGGACAGGTCCTTCCACGTCGACGAAGCTGGGGCAGAATCCTTTGACGCAGGAGAAGTCTTTGTTGCAGCTCGACTGATTGATGCGCCGCTTGCGGCCGAACGCCGTCTCCAGCGGCTCGACCGCGATGCAGCTCGACTGTACCGAGCAGTCGCCGCAGCCTTCGCAAACGGCGGCGTTGATGAACAGGCGGCGGTCGGGATCGGGGAAGTCCCGGCGTTTGCGTCGGCGGCGCTTTTCGGCGGCGCACGTCTGCTCGTAGATGATCACCGTGACGCCGGGCACCTCGCGCAGCCGCCGCTGCACCGCGTCCAGCTCGTCGCGATGCGCGATGCGGACGCCTTCGGCCAATCCGCCGGCCTTGCGCCACTTCTCCGGATCGTCGCTGACGAGGTGGATCTCCTCCACTGCCTCGGCGGCAAGCTGGCGCGTGATGAGCGCCGGATCGATGTTGCCCTCGGCCGGCTGCCCGCCCGTCATTGCGACCGCATCGTTGTAGAGGATCTTGAAGGTGATGCTGGTGCCGGCCACCACCGCGGCACGGATCGCCAGCAACCCGGAATGCTGGTAGGTGCCGTCACCCAGATTCTGGAAGATATGCCGCGTGTTGGAGAAGGGTGCGGCGCCGGCCCACTGCATCCCTTCGCCGCCCATCTGGCTGAAGGTGGGGGTGCGGCGGTCCGGCATGGCGATCGCCATTGCGTGGCAACCGATCCCGCCCCCGGAGACCGATCCTTCGGGCGTGACGGTAGAGCTGTTGTGCGGGCAGCCGGAACAGAAGAAAGGCTTGCGCACCGGGAACGGCATGACCGGCGGTCCCGCCGCCCGCCGCTCCCAGGCGCTGAGGCGCGATTCCATATCGATCGTGCCGATGTTGCCCAGGCGCGCGGCGATGACCCGCCCCACCATCAACGGCGAGAATTCCATGGTGACCGGAAGGAGCGGTTCGTCGCCCGGGCCGGTCTTGCCGATCACGCGCGGCTTGCGACCGGGACGGTTGAAAAGCGCCGCCTTGAGCTGGTTCTCGACGATCGGCGCCTTCTCCTCGACGACGAGGATCTCTTCCGCCTCGCCGGCGAAGGCGATCAGTGGGGCGCTGGCCAGGGGCCAGCTCATCGCTACCTTGTAAACTGAAAGACCCAGCGCGTCGGCCTGGTGCTTATCGATGCCCAGCCTGTCGAGCGCCTGCATCACGTCCTGGTGCGCCTTGCCAACGGTGACGATACACAGCCGGGTATGCGGGGCCGACATGATCGGCCGGTCGATACCGTTCGCAATCGCCCAGCCCACCGCGGCGGGCTGCCGCTCCTCGATCATGCGGCGCTCGAGCTCGATCCGGTCCGCCGGCCATATGATGCGGGGATCCCAGTTGAGGCCGTGCGAGGGCACGAGGTGGGACGGCGTCTCGTAGATCCAATTGGCATCGGGGAGGTCGAAAGCGGCGGCGCCCTCGACAACTTCCGCAATGGTCTTCAGCGTCACCCACAGGCCCGAGAAGCGCGACAGCGCGAGGCCGGCCAGACCGAGCAAGAGGATTTCGCTCACGCTCGCCGGCTGCAGGATCGGCATCATCACCGACTGGAAGATGCCGTCCGTCTGGTGCGGGAACATCGAGGATTGCGCCGAATGGTCGTCGCCGGCCACCGCCAGCACGCCGCCCAGCGGCGATGTTCCCACCATGTTGGCATTGCGGAACACGTCCCCCGTCCGGTCGACGCCAGGCCCCTTGCCGTACCAGATGCCGAACACGCCATCGACCCGCGCAGGTCCGTAGGCGCGATGCATCTGCGCGCCCCAGAGCGCCGTCGCCGCCAGGTCCTCGTTCAGCCCGGGCTGGAACAGGATGTCGTTGGCCTTGAGCTGCTTCTCCGCTTTCCAGAGTTGCTGGTCGTAGGCTCCGAGCGGCGACCCGCGATAGCCGGAGACCAGGCCGGCCGTGTTCAGGCCGCGCCGACGATCGGCCGCCCGCTGCAGAAGCGGCAGCTTCACGAGGGCCTGGATGCCCGTCATGAACACGGGACCGTGCTGGGCTTCATAGAGGCTGGCCAGATCGAAGGGAGCGATGTGTGTCACGACGTGTCGCCTAGGAAGCCGGGGAGAGACGCTCGAGGGCGATGTCGTCGGCAACTGCTCCGGTGCCTCGATCCTGTTCGCGCGCTCGCGCTGCTACTTCGCGAAAGGTATCGGCGAGCGTCAGGATGTGCTGCTCGACCGCTTCCGGGCTCCAGCCCGACCGCTGGTAATGAAGGTCGATGATTCCTCCGCCATTCGCCACGTAATCCGGGCAGTAGAGGATGCCGCGCTCCTTCAAGCGAAGGTCGTCTTCCGGATGGGCAAGCTGATTGTTGGCACCGCCGACCACCGCCTTGGCGCGGATGTTCGGGATCGAGTTATTGTTCAATATGGCACCGAGCGCGCACGGTGCGATGATGTCGACGTCGCTCGCGAGGATATCATCGACACTTCCGACTGTCGCTCCGAGATCCTCAGCAAGTTGGTCCGCAATCCGCCGATCAGTGTCGGCCACGATCAGGTCGGCGCCATCGGCTGCCAACAGATGCGCGAGCCGACCGCCGACATTGCCGACGCCCTGGATCGCAACCCTCAATCCCGAGAGCCCGACTGCGCCGAAGCGCAGCTCGGCGGCCGTGCGCATGCAATGATAGACACCGCGCGCGGTCGTCTGCGACGCGTTGCCCGCTTCGGCGAGCGTGCCCGCGGTAAAGGTCGTCCGTTCGCCGATCGTCTTGACGTCGTCGAGCGTCGTCCCGGAGTCGAACGAGGTGATGTAGCGGCCTTCGAGGCTTCGCACGAAATCGCCCATTTCGTGCAGGACAGCCTTCTTATCCGCGCGTCCGGGGTCCGCGATGATGACCGCCTTGCCGCCGCCATAGGGGATATTGGCGATGGCATTCTTGTAGCTCATCCCCTTGGAGAGCCGGAGCACATCCGTGACCGCTTCGGCCACGGTGGCGTAGGGGACGATGCGGCATCCGCCCATCGCCGGCCCGCGCGCTTCGTTGTGGATCGCGATGAACGCTGTGAATCCAAGCCTCGGATTGTCGCGGCTGACGATCAGGACATGGTCATCAAGATCTGGGTAAGCGCCGTACATGGGGTTCCTCCTTTCCGAAGGTTACACCCGAGCAGAGGGTTGAATCAGTTACATCGTTGCCCATTCTTGCGTGGAAACGCGTGACGTTCTTACCGAAGATGGGCTATAGGCGTTGCATGACTACCCTGGACAGAATTGACCGCGAGATTCTCGCCCGCCTTCAACGGGACGGCGACCTGTCGATTAGTGAGCTCGCGGACCAGCTCGGCATGAGCGGACCGCCATGCTGGCGGCGGGTCAAGCGCCTGAAGGACGAGGGCGTCCTCACGCATCGCAGCTGGCACGTCGATCCGGCCTCAGTCGGGCTCAACGTCGTGGTCTTCGCCACGGTTCGTCTGGCGACGCACGACGCGGCGGCCACCACTTCGTTTCGGGAGAAGGTACTCGATATCCCGGAGGTGATGGAATGCTACATCCTGCTCGGCACGAGCGACGTGCTGGTCAAGATCGTGGCGCCGGACATCAAGGCCTATGAAGCCTTCTATTACGACGTTCTGTCCCAGCTGCCGGGTGTCAGGGAGACGACATCCAGCGTCGTGATGAGCGCGGTCAAGCAGACGAGTGCGTTGCCGATCGCTCGGATCTAGGAGTCAGGGCAGGTCCATGACCTGTGGGGCCGCGCCCTTTTGCTACAGCCACGCGACCAGATCGCCGAACGCAAGGGCGATGGTTGCGGTGTTTCGTAGGGGATGGACCGCGATGCGGTCGGATGACCTGAAACCGGCATAGAAAACGACACGGACCGTGCCCGGCGGGGCGTTGCAGGCGGCAAGGGGTGTCACCGATCCCGGGGTCACGCGGAGGAGCTGCTCCATCTCGGCGGGCTTGGCGAACGAAAATTTGCCGGCGCCGAGCGTCTCAGCCATCTCCTTCAAGTCCGCGCGTCGGTCGCTCGGCAGGTCGATCAGCCAGAAATTGCCCTTCTTGCCCTTCAGGAAGAGGTTCTTGGTGTGAGCTGCCGGAAGGTCACGGTGGACCGCGTCGCTCTCATCGCCAGTGAAGACAGCCATGTGCTCCAGCTTTTCGAAGGCGATACCGGCTTCGACAAGGCCGGCATAGATTTGATCTTCCGTCATATGCCTCCAAGCGTTGGCCGCCTTCGAGTTGAGTTCTTGAACAAATACGACACGCTGCATAACCTTCGCGCCTCACAGAGCATCGGAGACATCAATGGCGGACAGCACGGCAGAACGGCCGAAACTGCGGATCGGCTTCGTGCTGGCGCCGCGGTTCACGTTGGCCGCCTTCGCGAACTTCGTCGATGCGGTGCGGCTCGCCGCGGACGAAGGGGATCGCAGCCGGCAGATCGACTGCCAGTGGGCGGTGCTCGGCGAGCCAGGCGGGACGATCGAGTCGAGCTGCGGCTTGCATGTCCAGCCATGGGACACGCTCGATGACCCCGGACGCTTCGACTATATCATCGTGGTCGGCGGGCTGCTGCATGGCGGGATGCGCGTGTCGCAGCGCGTGAACGCATTCTTGCAAGCTGCAGCGGACGCCCAGGTCTCCCTCGGGGGCTTGTGCACAGGATCCTTCATTCTTGCCCGCGCGGGCCTGCTCGGCGGCTATCAGGTCTGCGTCAGCTGGTTCCATATCGCCGATTTCAAGGAGGAGTTCCCGGCGCTCCAGGCGGAATCCAGCCGCATGTTCGTGATCGATCGAGACCGGCTGACCTGCGCCGGCGGAACCAGCGTCGTTCACTTGGCCAGCCACCTGATTGAAAAGCATTGCGGACGTAGCCAGGCGATAAAGAGCCTTCGTATCCTCATTGAGCAGGCGGCGCTGCCGACCGGCGCATGGCAACCGGAAGAAGTGGTCACCCGCCCCGCGCAGGACAGCCTGGTCAAGCGCGCGATGCTGGATATCGAACAGGATGTCGGCCACCGCACTCCGTTGCCGAAGCTGGCAGGCTCGCTCGGCATCAGCGTCCGCCAGTTGCAGCGGCGCTTCGAATGCGACATCGGTATTGGCGTGCGCGGATATCGCAGCAGCCTGCAGCTCTCCCGCGCCAAGTGGCTCGTTGAACATACCGACCGGTCGATGACGGAGATCGCGCTTGACTGCGGCTTTTCGGATTCGGCGCATTTTTCCCGGACCTTCAAGACGCATTTCGGCATCCTGCCTTCACTGCACCGGAAGCAGGCCGCGGCGAACGGCTAGCTACGTCCCAGATCTAGCGTCATGGATTGGCGCAATCATTCTGAAGATCGTCACGTTTCTTCAATCTCATCCCTATCGCCTGCCATATGGAGGCTGCACGACCTTGTCCTAGGAGCAGTGATGGTCAGCGCTTCGATCAGCCGGGATGATACAGCTTTCTTCGGCGGCCAGCTCGCGGATGCGGACCCGGCGGTGGACGCCGCGATCACGGCGGAGCTTGGCCGGCAGAGCGATAAGCTCGAGCTGATCGCGTCGGAAAATATCGTCTCCACGGCCGTGCTCCAGGCGCAGGGCTCGATCCTCACCAACAAATATGCGGAAGGCTATCCGGGCAAGCGCTATTATGGTGGTTGCGAACATGTCGATGCGACGGAGCAGCTCGCGATCGATCGTGCCTGCCGGCTGTTCGGCGCGCGGTTCGCCAATGTCCAGCCGCATTCCGGCGCCCAGGCCGATATGGCGGTGGTCTATGCCTTGCTCCAGCCGGGCGACACGTTGATGGGGATGAGCCTTGCCCATGGCGGCCATCTGACCCATGGCGCCGCGCCGACATTTTCCGGCAAATGGCTGCACGCGGTGCAATATGGCGTTCGGGAAGCCGACCAGCGGATCGACTATGAAGCGGTGGCGGACCTCGCCAGCGAATATCATCCCAAGCTGATCATCGCCGGCGGCTCGGCCTATCCGCGGCAGATCGACTTCGCGCGTTTTCGAGAGATCGCCGATTCCGTGGATGCCAAGCTGATGGTCGACATGGCGCATTTCGCCGGCCTCGTCGCGGGCGGGGCGCATCCCAATCCCCTCGAGCACGCCCATGTCGTGACCTCGACCACGCACAAGACGCTGCGGGGGCCGCGCGGCGGCCTCATCCTTACCAATGACGAGGAACTGGCCAAGAAGTTCAACTCGGCTATCTTCCCCGGCATCCAGGGCGGGCCGCTGGAGCATGTCATTGCGGCCAAGGCCGTCGCGTTCGGCGAGGCGCTGCGGCCGTCGTTCGCCGGCTATGCACGCCGTGTCGTCGAGAACGCCAAGGTCCTTGCCGCATCGCTCGAGCGGGCGGGCTATACGATCGTTTCCGGCGGCACCGACACCCATGTCGTTCTCGTCGATCTGCGGGCCCAGGGGCTGACCGGCAAGGGGGCGGAACGCCTGCTCGACGACGCCGGGATCACCTGCAACAAGAACGGCATTCCGTTCGATCCCGAAAAGCCGTCCGTGACGTCCGGCATTCGGCTCGGCTCGGCCGCGCTGACGACGCGCGGCTTCGACGCCGCCGCGTTCGACGTGGTCGGGCGGCTCATCGGCCGCGTGCTCGACGCAGCGGCGGCGGGCGAGGTGCCGGAGGCGTTGCTGGCGGACGTGCGCGGCAACGTGACCGCGCTGTGCGAGCGCTTCCCCATCTACGTAACCACGCGCGGCTGACGATCCCAGATGCAACGCTTTTCAGCCCTCGCGCTCCTTCGGCATGGTCTCGGCCGACATCAAGGCTGGAAGCCGCAATGGCGTAACGCAGCTCCCAAGCCGAGCTATGACGCGATCATCGTCGGCGGTGGTGGTCATGGCCTGGGGGCGGCTTACTATCTCGCCAAGGTGTACGGCATCCGCAACGTCGCGGTGGTGGAGAAAGGCTGGATCGGCGGCGGCAATACGGGTCGTAACACAACGATCATCCGATCCAACTACCTGTTCGAGGAAAGCGCGGCACTCTACGATCACGCGCTCAAATTGTGGGAAGGGCTCAGCCAGGAGCTCAACTACAATGTGATGTTCTCGCAGCGCGGCGTGATGATGCTCGCGCACAACATCCACGATATCCAGGTCTTCAAGCGCCACGTCCACGCCAACCGGATCAACGGCGTCGACAATGAATGGCTGACGGCGGAGCAGGCGAAGGACTATTGCCCGCCGCTCAACATCGACCCGAACGTCCGCTACCCGGTGCTGGGCGCAGCGCTCCAGCGGCGTGGCGGCACGGCGCGGCACGATGCGGTGGCCTGGGGCTATGCCCGCGCCGCCGATGCGCTGGGCGTCGACATTATCGAGAATTGCGAAGTGGCCGGGATCAGGCGCGACATGGCGGGGGCAGTCGCGGGCGTGGAGACGAGCCGCGGCTTCATCGCTTCCAAGCGGGTTGGCGTCTCGGCGGCAGGCCACACCAGCGTCGTGCTCGACATGGCGCATGTGCGCCTTCCGCTGGAAAGCTTCCCGCTGCAGGCGCTGGTTTCGGAACCGGTGAAGCCGGTCTTCCCCTGTGTCGTCATGTCCAACACGATTCACGCCTATCTAAGCCAGTCGGACAAGGGCGAGCTGGTGATCGGCGCAGGCACGGACGTCTATACCAGCTACACCCAACGCGGCGGCCTGCACATCGCCACCCATACGCTGGAGGCGATCTGCGAGCTGTTCCCGCGATTTCGCCGGATGCGAATGCTGCGCAACTGGGGCGGAATCGTCGATGTGACGCCGGACCGCTCACCCATCATCGCCAAGACGCCGGTGACGGGCCTTTATGTGAATTGCGGCTGGGGCACGGGCGGCTTCAAGGCCACGCCCGGCGCCGCGCATCTTTTCGCCCACACCATCGCCCGCGACGAGCCGCATCCAATCAACGCACCTTTCACGATCGAGCGGTTCCGCGACGGTTATCTGATCGACGAGGCTGCGGCGGCGGCCGTAGCGCACTGAGGAGAGAGTCGGGCGATGTTGATCATCCGCTGCCCTTATTGCGGTGAACGACCGGAGCTGGAGTTCGCCTATGGCGGCCAGGCGCATATCGCGCGGCCTTTGCAGCCGTCTGATCAGAACGATGAGGACTGGAACGTCTATCTGAACCTGCGCGCCAATCCCAAGGGATGGCACAGCGAGCGGTGGCGGCACATCCATGGCTGCGCTCGCTTCTTCAACGCGGTTCGCGACACCCGAACCGATCACTTCCTCGCCACCTACAAGATGGGCGAGCCCGCCCCCGAGGTGCCCAGCACGTGACCACTACACTCTTCCGAACGGGAAGCGGCGGGCTGATCGACCGCTCGCGCCCGCTGCGTTTCACCTTCGACGGCAAGTCCTATTCGGGCCTGCAGGGCGACACGCTCGCATCCGCGCTTCTGGCCAACGGCGTGCATCTCGTCGGGCGCTCGTTCAAATATCATCGGCCGCGCGGGATCATGGGTATCGGTGCCGACGAGCCGAACGCGCTGGTCGGCGTCCGACGCGACGATGCCCGCTATACGCCGAACCTGCTCGCGACGCAGGTCGAACTCTATGACGGTTTGGACGCCGTAAGCCAGAACCGGCACCCGAGCCTCGAGAACGATCGAATGGCGGTCAATGACAGGCTGCTGAGCCGATTCATTCCCGCCGGCTTCTACTACAAGACGTTCATGTGGCCGCATAAGGCGTGGGACAGGCTGTACGAGCCGCGCATCCGCGCCGCGGCCGGCCTCGGCGTAGCGCCGGACAAGCCGGACCCCGACAGCTATACCCAGCGCTACGCGCATTGCGACGTCCTGGTGATCGGCGCAGGTCCGGCGGGCATCACGGCGGCAATGGAAGCGGCGACAGCGGATGCCCGCGTCATCCTGTGCGACGATCGAGCGGCCATGGGAGGATCGCTGCTCTCCGCCGCGAGTGTGACGATCGCCGGCAAGGATTCGAGCGTCTGGTTGGACGAGTCACTGGCAGCTTTGGCGCGCATGCCGAACGTCACGCTCCTGTCCCGCACAATCGCCTTCGGCTATTATCCGCATAACTGGATCGGTTTGACCGAAAGGCTTACCGATCATCTCGCGGTTATGCCGGCGGGCCGGCCGCGCGAGCGGCTCTGGCAGGTACGGGCGAAGGAGGTCGTCATCGCGGCGGGTGCGATCGAGCGGCCGCTCGTCTTCCCAGGCAATGACAGGCCGGGCATCATGCTCGCCGACGCAGCCCGCACCTACCTTCAGCAATATGGCGTCTCGGTGGGCCGCAGAGTTGCCATCGTCGCGGCTCACGACAGCGCCTATCGCGCCGCCCACGAGTTGAGGGCGGCCGGCATAGCGGTGGTGGTGATCGCCGACATCCGCAGCCGGCCCGCAGTCGCCAACCCGCCGGATTGTGCCGGCACCCGAATCCTCTCCGATGCCTCGATCGAGGGAACGACCGGCAAACTGCGCGTTACTTCCATCACGCTGTCGGCCGGGAGTAAGCGAGAGACATTCGCCTGCGATACCGTGCTGATGGCGGGCGGCTTCACCCCCAGCGTGCACCTGTTCTCGCAGTCGCGTGGCAAGCTTGCATGGGATCCGGAGCTCCAGGCCTACCTCCCTGGCCAATCGGCGGAAGCCGAGCGCTCGGCCGGCGCCTGCCGCGGGCGCTTCGCGCTTGAGGAGGCGCTTGCGGACGGCATGGAGGCGGGAAGGGCGGCCGCTCGGTCGGCGGGCTTTGCGACTGGGGTGGAGGTCCATGGTCCTGCCGTCACTGTGAGCCACCCGATCGGCGAGGGCGGCCATATCGGAGCGACATCATCGTCGAAAGGAGCAAAGGACAAGGCTTTCGTCGACTGGCAGAACGATGTCACCGCCAACGACATCCTGCTGGCGGCGCGGGAGGGGTTCATCTCCATCGAGCATGTGAAGCGCTACACCACCACCGGCATGGCGACGGATCAGGGCAAGCTTTCCAACATCAACGCCCTCGGCATCGTCTCCGAAGCTACGGGTCGCACGATCCCGGAGATCGGCCTCACCACCTTTCGGGCACCATACACGCCGATCACCTTCGGCAGCCTAGCAGGCCGCGCCCGCGGCGACCTGTTTGATCCCGCGCGGGTGACCGCGTTCAATGACTGGGCGATCGAGCAAGGCGCGGTGTTCGAGAATGTCCGCAACTGGAAGCGCGCGCATTATTTCCCGCGTCCCGGGGAGGACATGCATGCCGCCGTCGCCCGCGAATGCCTCCAGGTGCGGAAAAGCGTTGGTATCTTCGACGCCTCGACGCTCGGCAAGATCGAGGTGGTCGGCCCTGACGCGGCCGAGTTCCTGAACCGCTTCTACGTCAATGCGTGGACGAAGCTGGGCGTCGGCAAGTGCCGGTATGGCGTGCTCCTCCGCGAGGATGGTTTCATCCTCGACGATGGCGTAGTCGGCCGGCTCGCGCCCGATCGCTTTCACGTCACCACCACGACCGGCGGCGCCGCGCGCGTCCTCAACATGATGGAAGACTATCTCCAGACGGAATGGCCTGATCTCAGGGTCTGGCTTACTTCCACGACGGAGCAGTGGAGCGTGATTGCGGTGCAGGGGCCCAACGCCCGCGAAGTCCTATCGCCCTTAATCGAGGGGCTGGATGTATCGGCCGAGGCCTTTCCTCACATGAGCATCGCCGACGCGCAGATGTGCGGCGTGCCGATGCGCCTGATGCGGGTCAGCTTCACCGGCGAGCTCGGTTTCGAAGTCAATGTCCCGAGCGGCTATGGCGCCATGGTGTGGCAGGCCATCTGGGAACGCGGCAAGCTCTACGACATGGTGCCATACGGCACGGAAACGATGCACGTGTTGCGCGCGGAGAAGGGCTTCATCATCGTTGGCCAGGAGACGGACGGCACGGTCACGCCCGACGATGTGGGCCTCGCCTGGGCGATCGGTAAGGCGAAGCCGGATTTCGTGGGCAAGCGCTCCCTGGCACGCCCGGCCCTTGCGGCGTCGAACCGCAAGCAGCTTGTCGGTCTCCTGACGCGGAATCCGCAGATTGCATTAGAGGAAGGCGCGCAGATCGTGAGCCCGTCCGCGCCAGGCACCTCGATAGGCCATGTTACGTCGTCCTATCACAGTTCGGTCCTCAAGAAGTCGATTGCGCTTGCGCTGGTGCGCGGTGGCCGCGCCCGGATTGGACAGATACTCCACGTCTCGATGCCGGGGGGGAGCATTCCCGTGGGAGTCGTTGCACCGGTTTTTTTCGATCCGGAGGGGAAGCGCATCAATGTTTGACCCCGATGTCACTTCGCCGCTGGACGACGGTAGCCCGGCGATCACGCCCGTGGGTCCCGTCTCTCGCGCTATAATCCGGTGCCGCGCGAGCGATATCGATCTCGTCTCCAATAGAATCGATATAGCTCTACCACGCGCAGCCTGCCGCTCGGTGCAGGACAGCGGGTTGAGTGCGCTCTGGCTGGGGCCGGACGAGTGGCTGATATTGAACGCCACCCCGGCGGATAGCTGGGTATCGGAACTCTCGGCTCGGCTCGATGGCGCGCTCTGCTCGCTGGTGGACGTTAGCCATCGCCAGGTGGCACTATCCGTCCACGGCCCCAGGGCAGAGGATATCCTCGCTACGGGCTGCGCGCTCGACCATTCCATCGCGGCCTTTCCGGTGGGCATGTGCACCCGCACCATGTTCGCAAAGGCCGAGATTGTGCTCTGGCGCACGGGGGCAGCAAACTTTCATCTCGAGGTCTGGCGTTCTTTCGCCCGATATGTCGAGGCGCTGCTGCGCGAGGCGGAAAGCGAACGATAGGAAATGATCGGCGTTCGGGACATTTTTCGGATCGGGATCGGGCCGTCATCCTCCCATACGGTCGGTCCAATGAAGGCCGCCGCCGAGTTCGCGAAAGCACTCGACGGCCGGACATTCGCGCGCGTGCGCTGCGACCTGCTGGGCTCGCTGGCCTGGACAGGGGCCGGTCACGCAACGGACAAGGCAGTCGTTCTCGGCCTCGCCGGTTTCCTGCCCAATGCCATAGAGCCCGGACTGATCGACGGGATCTTCGATCAGGCGCGAAAGACGCAGCGGCTGCGCATAGCCGGTCGTGAAATCTCGTTCGATCCCGCCACCGACATCATATTCGACCGCGAGGGCCGCACACCAGTGCATCCCAACACGCTCCGCTTCGCGGCGTTGAGCGACGTCGGCGCCGAAGTTCTGGCCGAGCGGTGGTGCTCGATAGGAGGGGGCTTCGTTGCCCCGGAGCACCTCGTCGGCGCTTCGGGATCGGAGGATGCGGAACATATTCCCTTCCCCTTTGCGACGAGTTCGGAACTGCTGGCGCTTTGCGAGCGCAACGGGCTCAGTATCGCGGAGATCGTCAGCGCCAATGAGCGCGCCAGCACATCGGCTGCGGAGCTGCGGGAGTATCTCGATCGCGTCATCGACGTGATGATGGACTGCGTCGATCGCGGCATGCAGGCGGAGGGCGTGCTGCCGGGACGTCTCAACGTACAACGCCGTGCCAAGGGCATCCGGCAGAAGCTCGATGCCGACCGATTCCGAAACCGGCAGGCTCCGCATGCGATCATGGATCATGTGAGCCTGTTCGCGATCGCCGTGAACGAAGAGAATGCAGCCGGCGGCAGGGTCGTCACCGCGCCGACCAACGGGGCGGCCGGCGTCGTGCCCGCGGTTCTGCGCTACTATCGGGATTTCTGGCCGGACGCTAACCGCGCAGGCATGCGCGATCTGCTGCTGACCGCCGGCGCCATCGGTATGGTGACGAAGCTCAACGCCTCCATTTCCGGCGCGGAGGTTGGTTGCCAGGGCGAGGTCGGCACAGCCAGCTCGATGGCTGCCGCCGGTCTCGCGGCAGCGATGGGCGCCACCAACCTCCAGATCGAGAATGCCGCCGAGATCGCCATGGAGCACCATCTCGGCATGACCTGCGACCCGATCGCAGGCCTCGTTCAGGTGCCCTGTATCGAGCGGAACGCGTTCGGTGCCATCAAAGCGATCAACGCGGCGTCGCTTGCCCTGCGCGGGGATGGAACGCACATCGTCTCGCTCGATCAGGTCATCGACACGATGATGCGCACCGGCCGCGACATGCATGCCAAGTACAAGGAAACCTCCCTCGGAGGACTGGCCGTCAACTTCCCCGAATGCTGACGCCTGTGGCGGCGGGGCTGCACTGACAGATCGAGCATCGTCATACCACTCTTGCGGCTAATATGCAGATGTGTATTAAATGCGCAAAGGGAGACGGCCGTGACCAGGCGCTATTCAGCATTATCGCTGTTGCGGGAAGGCGTGAACGGCCAGCGCGGCTGGGAACCGGCCTGGCGGAACCCGCAGGCGAAGGCACGATACGATGCCATCGTCATCGGCGGCGGGGGGCATGGCCTGGCGACCGCATATTATCTGGCGAAGAACCACGGGCTCACGAACGTCGCGCTCGTCGAGCGGGGATGGATCGGCGGCGGTAATACCGGCCGCAACACCACGGTAATCCGCTCAAACTATTTCTTCCCCGCATCGGCGGCGTTCTACGATTTCTCAGTCAAGCTTTACGAAGGTCTGAGCAAGGAACTCAACTACAACATCATGTTCTCGCAGCGCGGCATGTGGACGCTCGCGCACGATCGTCACGGCCTCGAGATGGCGCGCCGGTCTGCGAACGCGATGCTGCTCAACGGAATCGATGCGGAATTCCACGACGAGCCGAGTGTCCGGGCGCGCATACCGGGTCTCAATCCGGATCCACGCTTTCCGATTCTAGGCGGTATCAATCAGCCGCGGGGCGGGACCGCGCGCCACGACGCGGTGGCGTGGGGATATGCGCGCGCCGCCTCGGCACTCGGGGTCGATATCATCCAGAATTGCGAGGTGCTCGACTTCATCATCGAGGGCGGACGTGTGCGGGGCGTCGAGACCAGCCTAGGCGCGATGCGCTCGGATCGCGTGGGTATGGCCGTGGCCGGGCACAGTTCGGTCATTGCGGCGAAGGCCGGTTTGCGGCTGCCCGTCAGCTCCTACGCATTGCAGGCCTTCGTGTCCGAGCCGGTCAAGCCGTGCCTCGACACCGTGATCCTATCGCCCGCCACGGGCACGTATCTCAGCCAGTCGGACAAGGGCGAGTTGGTGATCGGCGCTGGCCTCGATCTCTACCTCTCCTATGCGCAACGCGGCAGCCTTCCTTGGATGGAGCGCGCCGCCGCCGGCGTGGTGGAGCTCTTCCCTCGATTCTCGCGCCTTCGCTTTCTTCGCCAATGGGCGGGGATCGTCGATGTTGTCCATGACTCGACCCCGATCCTCGGCCCCACCGCCGTCGACGGGCTCTTCATCAACTGCGGTTGGGGGACTGGCGGGTTCAAAGCAGTCCCGGCCGGCGGCTGGTGTCTCGCGCATCTTATGGCGACCGGGGAATCGCATCCGCTCGCGCGTGCATTCGGCATCGAGCGCTTCGAGACCGGTGCCCTGATCGACGAAGCTTCGGCCTCCGGCATCGCTCACTAAGGATCTTCACGATGCTGCTTCTCGAATGTCCCTATTGCGGCCCGCGGGCGGAGATCGAGTTCCGCTACGGCGGCGAGAGCCATATCCGGCGGCCCGGCCCCCACGCCGAGGTGTCGGACGCGCAATGGGCAGACTATCTCTACAATCGCAAGAACCTGAAGGGCGAGCACCGGGAGCGCTGGCTGCATGCCGCCGGCTGCCGCCGCTGGTTCAACGTCGCGCGCAATACCGTCACGCATCAAGTACTTGCGGTGTACAAGATGACGGAGCCCTGTCCGCTGCCCGACGATACGGGGGCGCCGGTGGGCGATCCGTCCATGACACCCGGGACGGCCATGGGGGGAGCCGCGTGAGCGGCCGGCGCCTCGACGCCGGCGGCCGCATCGATCGCGGCAATCGGATCGCCTTCACCTGGGGCGGGCGGACGCTTCACGGCCACCCTGGCGACACGCTCGCCTCTGCGCTGATGGCGAACGGGATTTCCATCATCGGCCGAAGCTTCAAATATCACCGCCCGCGTGGGCTGATCGCGGCCGGACTTGAGGAACCGAACGGCATCGTCCAGCTCGAGACGGGCGCGACGACGGTGCCCAACGTCAAGGCGACGCAGATCGAGCTTTATGAGGGGCTGATCGCCAATTCGGTCAACGTGAAGCCCGGCGTCGACTTTGACCTGATGGCCGTCAACAGCCTGTTCAAGCGATTCATTCCCGCGGCCTTCTACTACAAGACCTTCATGTGGCCGAACTGGCACGCGTTCGAGCCGTCGATCCGAAAGGCAGCCGGCTTGGGCAAGGCGCCTGGGGCCGCCGATCCCGACACGTACGAGCATCGCTTCGCGCACACCGACGTTCTGGTTGTCGGTTCGGGGGCCGCGGGGCTGGCCGCTGCTGCGGCTGCCAGTGAGGCGGGTGAGACCGTTCTGCTCGTCGAGTCCGATTCCGAGCTCGGCGGCGGTCTCCTAGCGGAGACGGCCGCGATCGACGGAACGGAGCCGCTGGCCTGGCGCGACGCAGTCCTGTTCGCGCTCCGGAAGCGCTCGAATGTGACGGTCATGAACCGCACCATGGCATTCGGTTTCTACGATCATGGTCTCGTCGGCCTCTGCGAGCGGCTAACGGACCATCTGCCGCCGGGCAAGCGTCGCGGGCCACGGCAGCGGCTCTGGAAGGTGCGCGCCAAGCGCGTGATCCTGGCGACCGGCGCGTTCGAACGGCCGATATCGTTCGCGGGGAACGATCTGCCGGGTATCATGCTCGCATCGGCTGCGCTCACCTATGCGCTGCGCTTCGGCGTCGCGCCGGGTCGACGCGTCCTGGTCGCCACGAACAACGACAGTGCCTATCACGCCACCTGCGCGTTGCACGACGCTGGCGTCGAGATCGCAGCCATCGTCGACTCGCGGTCGGAGGGCAGCGGCGCGGCGGCGGAAGCAACTGCACGCGGGATTCCGATGATCATTGGCGGCGCGCCGATCAAGGCCAAGGGCCGCCGGCGGGTTAAGGGCGTGACTATCGGCCATGCTGCAAGCGGCAGGACGCTGCGAACCATGGATTGCGATACGATCCTCATGTCGAGCGGCTGGAATCCGGTGGTCCATCTTCATTCGCAGTCGGGCGGGTCGCTGGCATTCGATGAGGCGCTCGGAGCATTCCTGCCGAGCAAGTCCGCCCAGGCCGCGGTGAACATCGGTGCGGCGGCGGGCATCTTCGATCTCGACACTGCCATCGTCAGCGGCTGGGCAGCCGGGCGAGGCGAGGACGTAGCGGCTCCGTGCCCGATCCCGGTCGGCCCCACCCGCCATTTCGCGAACGGCGACACGCGTGCGGCCAAGGCATGGGTAGACTATCAGAACGATGTCACCGCCGGCGATGTGCAGCTTGCCGCGCGGGAGAACTTCCGGTCCGTCGAACATCTCAAGCGCTACACGACCCTCGGCATGGCGTCGGACCAGGGCAAGACTTCGAACGTGACGGGGATTCACATCCTGGCGAACCTGATCGGCGCCCGGCCGCAGGCGGTCGGCACGACCAAGTTCCGCCCGCCGTTCGATCCGGTGACGATCGGCGGATTTGCGGGGCGCGCGGTGGGTGACAACCTGATGCCGCTCGCGACGACCGCCGCCCACGCCTCGGCCGTCGCGGCGGGTGCGCAGATGGAAAATCACGGTTCGTGGCTGCGTGCCGCCTTCTTCCCGCGCGCCGGCGAAGACGAGCATGCGGCAGTGACGCGAGAGGTGCTGGCCGTGCGCAGCAGCGTCGGCCTCTTTGATGCATCCCCGCTCGGCAAGATCGAGGTGAAGGGGCCCGATGCCGCCGAATTCCTGCAGCGGGTCTATGTGAACGGCGTTCGCAACCTCAAGGTCGGCCGCTGCCGCTACGGCCTGATGCTGAGCGAGCACGGGATCGTCTATGACGACGGGGTCTTCGCGAGGGTCGCCGACAATCATTTCCTGGTGGGAACGACGAGCGGCCACGCCGCGGCGATCACGGACATCCTTCAGGAATGGCTGCAGTGCGAATGGGTCGACTTGAAGGTGCTGGTCGAGAACGTGACGACCGCCTGGGCGGTGGTGAACGTCGCCGGTCCCAAGGCGCGTGAGGTGCTGGCGGCGGTGGGGACGGACATCGACCTTTCGCGCGAATCCTTCCCGCACATGGCCTATCGCGAGGGCCAGGTCGGCGGCGTCAGATGCCGGATCCAGCGGGTGAGCTTCTCGGGCGAGCTGTCCTATGAGGTCGCCGTGCCCTGGCAATATGGTCGCGCCCTGTGGGACGCTTTCATGCGCGCCGGCCAGCCCCACGGCATCACACCGTTCGGTGTCGAGGCGCTGATGGCGATGCGCATCGAGAAGGGCTTCCTGCACGTCGGTTCCGACACCGACGGCACGACCATGCCGCAGGATGTCGGATTCGGTTCCAGCATGGCGAAGAAGCCGGACGACTTCATCGGCCGTCGCTCCACCATGACCCCGGAGGGCTTACGCCCCGATCGAAGGCAGCTCGTCGGGCTGGAGGTTCTTGATGGCGGCGACGCGATCGAGACCGGCGCGCACGTCCTCGCTGGCGATGGCGCAGGGCCTCGCGCCACGCAGGGCTGGGTCACCTCCTCGGTGCTCTCGCCGACGCTTCGCCGCCCGGTGGCCATGGCGCTGATCGAGCGCGGCGAGGCGCGGATCGGTGAGACCGTCAAGGTCTGGGACGTCGGTAAAAGCCGGCTGGCGCGGATCGTTGAGCCGCGTTTCTACGATCCGGCAGGAGAACGGCTCGATGTCTGACAGCGCCTTTCATCTGGCGCGCGACGCCGCGAGCGGCTTCGCGCGTGAGGGCGCGGGCGTTCGCTTGGCCGTGGAGCCGCGGCTCGGCATCGCCAAGCTCCAGGTCCTCGGCAGCGATCCCGACTTCTGGTTCGAGGAGGCACTCGGTATCGCCGCGCCTGCGCCCTTGCGTGAGATCGAGCCGGAACCGGTGGCCTGCGCGTGGCTTGCACCGGGCGAATGGCTGGTGACGGGCCCCGAGGAGGATGTGGAGCGCGTCCGTCAGCGCTGCGACAACGTGGCCGGCAATCTTGGCCTGATGGTCGACATCACCCACGCGCGCGCCGCGTTCGAGTTGAGCGGCGTTGGCGCGCGCAACGTGCTCGCCGCCCACTGCCCACTCGATCTCTCCGACAAGGAGATGCCGGTCGGCGCGGCCAAAAGGTCGACCTTCTCCGATACGGGCGTGTTCATCAGCCGCAGGCCCGACCGGGATGGCGCGCCCTGCTTCAGGCTGATCTTCGACCAGACGATGGCCGCTTATGCCGAGCGCCTGCTCGACGCGACGACCACGGGGGCCGCGCCGTGACGATCTCCAATCTCGTCCTGAAGTTTCGCGCACCAGACCGGGCCGGGATCATGGCGACCGTCAACCAGGCCCTCGCCGCACGCGGCTGCGACATTCGCGAAGCCGAAGTCTATGGCGACGACGACACGGGCCGCTTCTTTCTGCGCATGGCCCTGACCAGCCCGCTCGGCCGCGACGCTCTGGCCGAGGTCTTCGCCCCGGTCGCTGCCGAGCTGGCGCTCGACTGGGAGCTGCACGACCTCGCCCGCCGCATCCCGGTCCTGCTCGCCGTCTCGAAATTCGGCCATTGCCTGGTCGACATCATCCACAAGAAGGAGATCGGCCAGCTGCCGATCGACATCGTCGGCGTGGTCTCCAACCATGAGGCGATGCGCAGGATCGTCGAATGGCACGGCCTTCCGTACCATCACCTGCCGATGAGCGAGGGCAAGGAGGCGCAGGAAGCCCGCTTCCTGTCGATCGTCGAGGAGAGCGGCGCCGACCTCGTCGTCCTCGCGCGCTACATGCAGATCCTGTCGGACGGCTTCTCGGCGCAGCTCGCCGGGCGCTGCATCAACATCCACCATAGCTTCCTGCCCAGCTTCAAGGGCGCCAAGCCCTATCACCAGGCCCACGCACGCGGGGTGAAGATCATCGGCGCGACGGCGCACTTCGTGTCGCCCGACCTCGATGAAGGGCCGATCATCGAGCAGGACGTCCGCCGCGTCAGCCATGCCACCATCGCCGACGAGATGGTGGCGATCGGCCGCGAGATCGAGGCCTCGGTCCTGTCGCGCGCCGTGCGCTGGTATGCCGAGCATCGCATTTTCGAGAACGGGAACAAGACGGTGGTGCTGTGAGCCCGCCGAAGCAGGAGAGCATCATGGCCGACATGGCTAAGTATATCGTGAATCCGGGGCCGAAGACGGCGGCCGAGGGATTGAAGGCCGCCGTCACGACCGACAATGCGATCGTCACCGAGACGATGATGAAGGTGCTGGAGGACGGCGGCAACGCGGCCGATGCGGTGATCGCCGGTGCCATGGTGCAGGCGGCGGTCGAGCCGTTCATGACCAACCATGCCGGCCTCGTCACCATGCTCTATTACGAGGCGAAGACGGGGATCATCCACCAGCTGGACAGCCTCGGCGGCCACCCGTCGGGCCTGTCGCCGTTCCGGCCGGTACCGCCGGGCATGGGGCCCTATGCCGCCTCGCCGCCCTCGGCGATCATCCCCGGCTTCATGCCCGGCCTGAAGGCGATTCACGAGCGGTTTGCGACCAAGGCGTGGTCTGCCCTGTGCGAGGACGCCGTGCACTGGGCGGAGACGGGGCATCCCGTGTCCACCTTCGAATACGGCGTCAACGTCTTCGTCGAGAAGTTCATCACCTACTTCCCGGAAGGGCGCGACTTCTTTCAGCCCGAAGGCTATTTCCCGAACGTCGGCGACATCTTCACGCCGCCGGGCATGGCCGACACGCTGCGCGGCGTGCGCGACAACGGTCCCGATCACATGATCACCGGCCCCTGGGCGGAGGCGTTCGTCGCGAGGGGCAACGCGCTAGGCTGGAAGGTCACGCTGGGCCACATGACCGAGACGCCGCCGCGCTGGATCGACCCGCTGCGGTTCCGCCACAACGAATATGAGGTGGTGTGCCTCGGCCCGCCTCAGGCGCAGGGCTTCTTCACCGCCGTCGCGATGGGCGTGCTGAAGCATCTCGGCATCCGGGACATGGAGCCAGGCTCCGCGGAGCATTGGTGGGCGATGGGCCATGCGCTCCGCCAGGGTGCGCGGCATTGGGAATATGCCGCAGACGACCAGTTCTTCGAAGTCCCGCGCGAGGCGGTGCTCGACGACGACTATCACGCGCATCTCGCAAGGCTCGTCCGCGGCACCCGGCCTAAGGTTGACCTGTCCGAGCATATCAGGCTCGCGGGCGACGGATCGTCCGCCGGTGGCGACCTGATGTCGGCGTTCAGCGGGGGCGGGGCCCGACCGCGGCTGGTGAAGACCGAGGACAAGCAGCCGTCGGGCAGTTGCGAAATCGCCGTGGTCGATGCCGAGGGCAATTGGTGTCAGTTCATGGACACGCTCCAGGGCTCGGGCATTCCAGGTCAGGTCGTCGGCGGCATTCCCATGGTGGGCAGCCACGCCACCTTCGGACACCTCCAGAGCCCGATGGATGCGACGCTGCTGAAGGGCGCCAAGAGCCGCTCGATCATGGGCAACACATTGGTGCTGAAGGACGGCAAACCGGTCTTCTCGGCCGGATCGCCCGGTAACATCCACTGCACCCTGCCGCAGGTGCTGACCTACCTGCTCGACTTCAAGCTCGACCCCTATGCCGCGGTCGACGCGCCGCGCATGCTGCCGATGACGGAGAACAAGGGCGTGGTGATCGAGGACCGTCTCCGGCCGGGCGTGGTGGAGGATCTCTACAAGCTGGGCGTGCGGGTGGGCGTCACGCCCGCCTACGACTTCCACATGGGTAGCTTCTCGGTGATCGCGCGCGATGAGGCATCGGGCATGCTGACGGCCGTCGCCGATCCGCGCCGCACGGCTGTGGCCGACGGCATCCGGGAGTAGGTCCGGCCGTAGCCGTCAGCCGGCGCGGGCCTTGCGCTGCTTCTCTGCGACGGACCGGACCGCCGCGAGCGCTTCCTCGCCGCACAGGATGTCGATGTAGAGCTGCGCGTTGCGGCGGCGCTCGGGGATGCTCTCCCGCACGCCCATCGCGTAATAGCCGATCTGGTGGTAATAGAAGACCCGCGCCCTGATCGCGGCATGCTCGCGGTCGTAGCCGATCGCCTCGAAGAACTTCTGCAGAGTGACCAGCCGCTCGCGGTCGGCGCGCTCGACAGCCCATTCGGCACGCTTGTCGGCCCGGGCCCACTCACGCACGGCCAGGTCGAATCGATAGTCGTAACCGTCAGACTCGATCAGCCGGTCAATGGCGCGGTTGAACCATCCGATCGCGTCGGGCCCCCTGGCAGGCGGCGGGTCGCTCGGCAGGAAGCGGCAGCTTTTCTCCCAATGGCGGATGATGCAATCGAGGAACTCGTCCCGGTCCTTGAAATTATGGTAGAACCCGCCGCGCGTAACGCCGAGGCGGTTGGCCAGGCGATCGACCTTCAGCCCAGCTATCCCCTCATCTACAAGCGTGCGCTGCGCGGCCTCGATCCAGTCCTGCTGGGTGTTCTTCGGTGTGCGTCCAACCATGCGCGTCTGATGTCCTGCTCGTTCGGGCAATATGGGACGGGTGACCTGCCGCACAATGTCACATTTCGGCCGGAGCAACAAAGCCGCTCTGCGTCCGTGAAGGGCGCCGGAGACAATGGCGGCGCCGAAGCCTCTCCCGCTCCTCCTTCGCGTCGGAGGGAGCGGGAGAGCGTTGGAACGGATCGGGAGGTCTTCTGGAACTAGAAATTGTAACCGACGGACAGCGTTATCGTTCGCGGCTGGATGTAATACAGGAGCGTGTCGGTGCCGGCCTGTCCCGGCAGCACCTTGAGGCTCGTCGCGGTCTGGATGCCGTGCGAGTTGAAGATGTTGTCGGCGCGGAGCTGGACGTTGAATTCGCCGAGCACGGCGCTGGTGCGCAGGTCGAACGAAGTGAAGCTGGGCAGCTCCTGCCCCGGGTTGTTGGTGGAGCCAGGGAATGAGCTGATTCGCTCGCCGGTATGCTTCGCCGTCGCGCCCACCGACATCTCGGTTCCGCCGACGGAGAAGGTATAGTCTGCGAGCAGCGCGCCGGCGAACTTCGGCGTCAGCGGAAGCCGGTCGCCCTCGACCGCGCCGATCGCGGCGGTCACGCCGGCGTCGATCTCGGTGAGCTTGGCGGACGTGTGCGCCGCGCTTGCGCCGAGCACCAGGCCGTCCACCGGACGCGCATTGAGCTCGAGCTCGATGCCTTCGACCTTCGCCTTGCCGGCGTTGAGCAAGGCGAGCAGCCCGTTGACGAGCGAGTTAAGCTGGATGTTGGTCCAGTCGGTCCGATAGGCCGCAAGGTCTGCCGAGAAGCGGCGGTCGGCGGTCGACGCCTTCACGCCCGCTTCGTAGCTCCACACGGTGTCCGGATCGACGCTCTGCGGCAGCGTCGGGTTGGAGGTGTTGGCGGGGCCGCCTGGGCGGTAGCCGCTGGCCGCCCGGACATAGGCGGTCAAATTGTCGGTCGGGCGCCAGCGCGCAGAGGCGACATAGGTGGTGGCGCTGTCCTCGTCCTCGATGGTGCGTCCCGGCGTGGGCACAAAGACGTTGATTCCCGGACGCGACTGATATCGCTGGTCGTTCTTGCTGTAGCGGATGCCGCCGGTGACGTCGAACTCGTCGGCCAGGTAGACGGTGACGTTTGTATAGCCCGCATATTCCTCGAACGTGCCCTCGGTCTCGTTGCGGACCAGCGAGCTGTAGGGCGCGGGGAGCCGTTCCCGGGTCGTAGGGTCGAAGACCTGGAGGTCCACCGGATAGGCCGTGTCTTCCTTCGTGTAGAACAGGCCGGCGATGAACTCGACTGGGCCGATCCGACGGGAGGCGAAGCGCGCCTCGGCATTGTACTTGTCCATGCTGGGGCTGGCGAAGCCGGGCAGGGCGGATGGGAAGGGCAGCAGGACGTTATAGGCGTTGGTATAGTCCGTATAGATGGCGACGTCATAGTGGCCGTAGCTGCCGTTCAGCGCGAAATCGCCCAGCGACGTCCCGTACCGGACACTGAGGTTGGTGGTATAATATTCAAGGTCGACGCCGGTGTCGAAGAAGGAACGGTATTCGAAACGATCGAAGCGCGGCGTCAGTGTGTCGGTGACCGCCAGCGTCGCGTTCAAGCCGGTGGTCTTGGTCGACTGGTAGAGACCACCGACCTCGATATCCAGGTCCGGCGTCGCCCGGACGAGCAGCGAGGCGCGCGCGCCATAGCTTTCGCCTTGGTTCACGTTCTCGGTGCCGGTGAGGAGGTTGTCGGTATAGCCGGGGATGTGCCGGGCCGTGCCCGTCACGCGCAGGCCGACCGTATCGGTGACCAGGGGAACGTTGAGCGAGGCCCGTCCGCCATAGCCCATCTGGCCGCCGTCCACGTCGGAAACATCGACGCGAAGCGAGCCGCTGAACGTATCGAGGTCCGGCTTCTTCGAGATCAAGCGAACCAGACCGCCGAGGCTGGAGGCGCCGTAAAGGGTGCCTTGAGGTCCTTTGAGAACCTCGATCCGCTCGAGATCGGAAAGGTCCGGGTCGGGCGTCAATATGCCGCCGTACGACAGCAGGCCGCTCGCGGTGAACGGCGTGTCGTCGATATAATATGCCGCAGTGGCATTGGTCTGGTAGTTGCCGGTGTTGAGCCCGCGCAGGATCACCGCTCCGGTGCCGGGCGCCCCGCTTGTGCGGTATGCGAAGCCGGGAACCAGCGCCGCATAATCGGCAACGTCGGTGATGCCGAGATTCTCGATCTTCTCGGACGTCAGCGCGCTAATGGAGGCGGGGACATCCTGCAGGCGCTGTTCCCGCCTGTTGGCGGTGACGATGATCTCGGCGCTGGTCGCCTCCTCGGTGGCCGAGTCGCCTTCGGCTAACTCCGGCACGCTCTCGTCGGCCGTCTGAGAAGGCCCGGTCTGCGCCCAAGCAGGCGATGCGGCCGCCGCCGCGAGTGCAACAACGCTGCAAGCGCTTAAAATACGATACTGCATGGACTGCCTCTCCGCTCAAGGTTCGCCGCCAGCCAAGGTTTTCGCTACCCAGTGCAAGACGACGAAGGTTCAACCTCGTTCGCTAGCCGGCGAGAATGGCCCAGTTTCGAAAATCATACAACTCTGTATGATATTGGCGATTTCGGCGATGATCGCTTTCTCCAAATGTGTTACAGAGGCGCCACAGTCTTTGTGACCGGAGCTCGCATGCCCGGGATCGCCGTCGCCTCGAAGCCTGCTTTCTCCATTAGCTAAGCGACAGTGCGCGATTGCGCAGATCGAGCCTCCCTGATCGCTAAGATGAGCGGCCATCGTTCGCGTGTTTCAGCCCGAATCGGCAGCTACTTTCGTATTTCGCCGAATTGCTTTCGAGCGCGTCCGGCCGGGCGGTTCCCGGATTGACTAGCGGGATACGGCAGCCTCATCTCTGAAAGATCAGGCGACGGAACGCCTCCATTTCATGCAGGCTTGCATGGGCAGTGGTGCCATAGAGCGGAACATGACCGAGTGATTCCACCAGGCGAAAGCAGCGGATCGGCCAAGAAGGAGTGCTCCAAGCGCGCCTCCGGCCCGGCCGCCGCCATTATGCTGGAAGCCACTCGGCCGGGGAAAAGCAAACAGACGCAAGTAGGAGCGGGGGAATGAAAACGAAAGCAATCTTCTGGCTGGCGAGCGTCGCCTTTCTGCCGGGCATCGCCCACGCGCAAACCACGACGGCCGCCGAGGAGGAGCTTGAAACCCCCAACGACATCGTCGTGACCGCTCAGCGGTACGAGCAGCGGCTCCAGGACGTGCCGATGTCGATCAGCGCCGTAACCGCTAGGGATATCCAGGCGCGCAATTCGGAGCTGCTCGAGGAACTGCAATATTCTGTGCCGGGCCTGTCCACGTACGGCTATGGCGTCGGCGCGAGTTCGACGCAGCTGCGCGGCGTTTCCAACATCAGCGGCGCGGCGACGGTCGGTATCTATTATGACGAAACGCCGCTGACCACGATCAATGCCGGCTTGGATCCCAGCGTCAAACTGTTGGACTTGGAGCGTGTCGAAGTGCTGCGCGGTCCGCAGGCGACGCTGTATGGCGAAGGCTCGATGGGCGGCGTCATTCGCTACATCCCGGCAGCGCCCAATCTGGGCAGCGTGAGCGGATGGCTCGACGGCGAATGGTCGGATACCAGGGGCGGCGCCGGCAATTACGTGCTGAGCGGTGCGATCAATCTGCCGGTCGTCACCGATGTGGTCGGCGTGCGGGTCGCCGCGAACTATGAGCGCCGGGGCGGCTGGATCGACAGGGCCCTTACCGGCGAGCGGAACATCAACGAGGCCGACCTGTTCTCGGTCCGCGGAACGCTTCGCATAAATCCGACTGATCGCTTCGATTTCTCGTTGCTCGGCCTATATCAGAAGTCGAGGCAGGACAGCGAGAATTTCGGCGTCGACGGCACGACGACGGATCGCGTCCCGACCCCGATCGTCGATCGCATGACCTTCATCCAAGCCAAGGCGAGCTACGACCTCGACTTCGCGACGCTGACGGGCATCGGCGGCTATATCGATCGTCGCAACACCAACGTCCTCGATATCACGGGCCTGCTCACGAGCTTGTTGCCGGTGCTCGGCCCTCCGGGGTTCATTACCGCGGTCCCGCTCAGCACCGCGTCCGATTTCAAGATCTACAATGCCGAGCTGCGACTCGCTTCGCAGGGCAGCGGCCCGCTCACCTACGCCATCGGCGCTACCTACCGTAATTTGAAGCAGGATCTGTTGCAGGCGACGTCGACGGCGCCCGGCACATTGCCTTTCGTCCTGCTGTCCGCCAGCGGACCCAGCCGGAATACCTCCTATGCCGTCTACGGCGAACTTGGCTATGAAATCCTGCCGGCGCTGACCGCTACCGTCGGAGCACGTTACTACGAGGAGCACAAACGGCGGCGTGTCGACCAGATCAGTTTCGGAACACCCATCACAGACTTGAACGACGGCAAGTTCAACTCGTTCAACCCGCGTTTCAACCTGAGCTACCAATTCTCGCGTGACGCATTGTTTTACGGGAGCGTCGCCAAGGGGTTCCGCAGCGGTGGTTTCAACCTGACTTCGGCGGGGCTTGCCGGCGGGGTCGTCGTTCCGCCGACATACGAGCCGGACGTCATTTGGACCTATGAAGGCGGCGGTAGGGTCTCGCTGGCTGACAACCGGCTCGTGCTCGACGCCAGCGTCTACCGCAACATCTGGACGCGGGTGCAGACGGTGACCTCCGCGCCGGGAAGCCCTACGGCGTTCACCACCAATTCGGGCCGTGTCACCGGATGGGGCGTCGACTTTTCCGCGACGGCGCGTCCGACGAACGCGCTGAGCCTCAGTGCTACGTTCGGCTGGAACAACATGGAGTACAAAACGAACACGAACGACAAGCTGAGGGGGGATCCGGTCGACGGCGCGGCCCGGCTGTCCTACTCAGCGTCGCTCGACTATCGCCCTGAACTCGGCGATGATGTCACGGGTATCTTCCGGATCGACTATCAGCATGCCGGGCGCGGTCAAATCACCGTCCGTTCGTTCGGCGGCGCCGGTATCATCAGCGAGCGGCCGAAGCGTGATCTCGTAAACCTCCGGGTCGGGGTTGCCTTGGGCGCGATCGAGCTGACTGCCTTCGCGTCCAACCTCTTCAACGAAGATGCCCCGATCCTGATCGGGCCCTACGGCGCGATTGCCGACAATATCGAGCAACGGCCGCGCACGCTCGGTATCAGCGCCAGCACGCGGTTTTGAGAGCAAGCCGCAACGCGGCGTCACGGTTTGCTCGTGACGCCGCCTTTTTTCTGAAATTTCCGGGATCGTCGTGGTGAGCGTTGGCAGCCCAGTTGCAGAAATGATCGACCGTTATCGCGCGGCCGAAGCGATGCTCGACGCGAACCTCGCGCCGCTCGTGCTCAACGAGAGCATTCACCCGCACTGGTTTAACGACCGCGACTTCTGGTATCGGCGGCAGCGCCCGGACGGGGGCGAATATGTGCTGGTGACTGGAGAGCGGGCAGGCCCCGCCTTCGATCATGCAGCGGTGGCCGCGGCGATGGGCGCCGCCACGGATGCCCCGGTCGACCCATGGTCGCTCGCGGTCGAGGAGATCACGGGGGACGGCGTCGTCATTCTCACCGCCGGCAATCACCGCTGGCGGTTCGCGGAAAGCGTCGTCACCGACCTCGGCGCGATCGAAGCGCCGCAACCTGACGTCCTGCTGTCGCCGGACAAGAGCCACGGCCTCATCGCGCGTGATCACGACCTCTACCTCGTCGGGGAGAGGGGCGAGCGGCGGCTGACAGATGACGGGCAATCGGACTTCGCCTGGGGAAAATACCCGGATGCCGGGCTCCTCGCCGTGGTGCGCCAGCGCAGCGGCTTGCGCTTCCCGCCCTTCGGCTGGTCCTGGTCGCCCGACGGCGCCTTCGTCGTCGGCGGCCGGCTCGACGAGCGCCATATCGAGCCTTACCCGTTCCTTGAGTCGGTGCCCCAGGACGGCGGCTTCAGGCCCAAGGCCTATCACATCCGTCAGCCCCTCACCGGCGAGCCGAACCCGATCTTCAGCGCCTCAGGCATTGAGGTGGCGACCGGGCGGCGAATCCCATTCGACCTTCCCGCCGAGTTGTCCTCGGAAATTCTGTCGATCGAGCCGATCGCCTGGGCGGCCGGCAATCGACGCCTGTTCTTCGCTGCCGCGCTCCACGGCGCGCGCGAGGCGCGGCTGATGGAAGTTGACGTGACGAGCGGAGCCGTCCGCACTCTCATTGCCGAGCGGGTCGAGGGCTTCATCAATCTCGGCTCCGAACTCTACGCGCAGCCCAATATCCGCATCCTCGGCGGCGGCGGGGAAGCAATCTGGTATTCGCAGCGGACCGGCTTCGGCCATCTCTACCGCTACGACCTCGAGAGCGGAGCGCTCGTCCATGCGCTCACATCGGGCGATTGGGTCGTGCGCGACATCCTCAAGGTCGACGAGGCGGGCGGCCGGATATTCTTCACCGCGTCAGGCCGGGAGGGCGGCGACCCTTATCTCCGGCGCGTTTACCGCGTCGACCTCGACGGAAGCGACCTGACCCTGCTGACGCCGGAGGAAGCGGACCATATGCTGAACGGCGCGCCGACCGCTATGATCGCGCTCCTGCTCGGCGCCGCTACGCCGCCGGCGATGCTGTCCCCGGACAGTCGCCTGCTGATCGACACCTATTCCACCGTTTCGTCGCCCAGCGTCTCGGTGCTGCGCTCGGCGGAGGACGGCGCGATCGTTCGCACGCTTGAGACCGCCGATGCGAGCGCCCTGCTGGCGACCGGCTGGCGCCCGCCCGAGCCCTTCGTCGCCAAGGCCGCCGACGGCATGACCGATCTTTATGGCGTCCTCTATCGGCCTCACGGGCAGTCCGACGACCCGGCGCCGGTGATCGACGCGATCTACGGCGGGCCGCAGATGACCGTGACGCCCCGCAACTTTCCGGCCGCACGGCGCCCGGTCGGCGCTTACGGCCGCAGCGCCTTCGCCTCATTGGGATTTGCCGTGATAACGGTCGATGGCCGCGGTACGCCATTGCGTTCCAAGGCATTCCACGACGCCGGCCACCGCGCCTTTGCCGATACATGCGTCGACGATCACGCGGCGGTGCTGCGCCAGCTGTGCGATCGCGATCTGACTCTCGATCGCAACCGCATCGGCATCTACGGCCACAGCTTCGGCGGTTACACCTCCGCCCGCGCCATCCTGCGCTACCCGGATATCTTCAAGGTGGCTGTCTCCTCGGCGGGCATCTACAACCTGCACGCCATCTACCGCAGCATCACCACCATCACGGAAGCGCCCGATTATGGCGAAGGCTTGGGGGTTAAGCCCGACCACCGTGCCGTCCCGCGCAATTTCCAGGCGCTCGACAACAACCTTCTCGCCGGTAATCTCCGGGGTAAGTTGATGCTTGTCTATGGCGACATGGACGAGAACGCCTTTCCCGCCATCACGCTGCAATTTTGCGATGCGCTCAATCGCGCCAATCGCAGCTACGACCTGCTCTACCTCCCCAACCGGATGCACGCTTTGACGGCGGAGCCGTATCTGGTCCGCCGGATGTGGGATTATTTCGTCGAGCATCTGATGGGTGAGGAGCCCCCCCTCAATTACTCGATCGGGGGAGGCGCGGCGCAGGCCGATCACAGGACGGACGCATGACCGACAAGAGCAGCTACATCGATAATTGCGGTCCCAAGACTTCGGTCACGGGGCTGAAGGCGGCCGTCATCGACAATGCGATCGTCACCGAGACGATGATGAAGATCCTGAACGGGGGCGGAAACGCGGCCGACGCCGTTGTCGCCATGGTTCAGGCGGCGGTCGAACCGTACATGCCAACCCTGCCGGTCTCGTCGCTATGCTCAATTACGAGGCTGCGACCGGTAAGATACATCAGCTCGACAGTATCGGCGCGCAGCCGACGGGATCGCTGCATAGGACTGCAGCGCGCCGACCATGATCAGGCAAACGAACGACCTCTATTGGAGAATGGCAATGCGTAGGCTTTTCGTTTCCGTCGACATGGAGGGCGTTGCAGGCGTCGCGTCCGCCGTGTCGCTAATGCCCACGGGCTGGGAATATACCGCCTATCGCCGCTGGATGACTGCCGAGCTCAACGCCGTAGCGGAAGCCGCGTTCGACGCGGGCTATGCCGAGGTAATCGCCGTGGACGGGCATGGCAATTCGCACAATGTCGATCCCGATCAGCTGATCGACAATATCCAGCTTGTCCGTTCGTCGCCGCGACCGATGTTTCAGATGCAGATGATCGATGATCCGAGCGTCGATGCCTGCGCCTTCATCGGCTATCACAGCGCGGCCGGCACGCCCGATAGCATCCTCGCGCACAGTTTTTCCGGTGCCGCACTACGCTCGGTGCGGTTGAACGGCGTACTCGCATCCGAGGGCTATATCAACGCGGCGGTTGCAGGAGAGTTCGGCAAGCCGGTCCTGTTCGTTTCGGGCGACCGGCAGACCCTGGAGGACGCGCGCCGCTACGCGCCCGACGCCGTCCTCCACACCACCAAACAATCCTTCGGGTTCCGTTCGGCGATGTCGCTGCCGCCCCGCCAGGCGTGCGAGGCGCTCAAGAAGGCGGCCGCTCGCGCCTTCGCACAACCGTATGGCCAGCCATTCAAGGTCGAACCGCCGTTCGAGGTGGAGGTCGAAATGACTTCACAGGTCGCGGCGGAGTTGCTCGGCTATCTCCCCTGGCTCGAGCGCACCGACGCTTACACCGTTAAAGCGCGCTTCAAGGCGATGCAGGAGGTGCGGGGCTTCATCGGCTTCGTCATGTCGTACATGCCCAACGGCCAGACCCCGTACTAGATGAAGACGGACGTACTAGCTGGGTCTGAGCTTAACGTATCGCCCTGCGGGAATACATATTCACCGGCGCCGTTGCTGGTCACGTGCCTGCGGGGAACGCGATGGGGACGGCTCTCGCCTCACCATCGGCGTGATCGCCGTAGGGACCTTCGCCGAAGGCCAAGGACCGGCATCCACAAGCGAGTATGCGGCAATGTCGCAGCGGGGGCTCGCGAATGTGGTGGAAGAGTATCGCATTCGCATCGAAGGGGCGGGATGTGACCGCGGCTCCGACGGAGGAATCCATGAAGAGCGTGAGAGTCGCTGACGGAACGGAGATCTGGTTCGCAACCCATGGTGATCCGTCCTGCCCGGCCCTGCTCCTGGGGCCGCATTTCTATGCGTCTCTTGGCCGAACGGAGGAGGACGATACCAGCCGGTGGATCGATGGGCTGAGGGACGAATTCTTCCTGATCGTCGCCGATTATCCACGCGGGTTCGGGCGAACCGGAAACCCCCTCGGACTGGACTTCACGCCCGACGTCGCGGCCGAAGAATATGACCGCATTGCCGACGCCGCCGGCGTGGAGCGTTTCGGCTGGGTCGGCTACAGCTATGGCGGTGCGATCGGCCTCCAGGTCGCGTGCCGGAGCACGCGTGTATCGGCCCTGGCCGTGGGCGGCTTCCCGCCGCTGCGCGCGCCCTATCGGGAAATGGTGGAGATCACGACCCGGATGGCGACGGCATCGGAAGGTGCCGCCGGCATGGATCCGAAGCTGCTCTGGTCCGCCGTGGGCTTCTACGGGCCGCTGGCCGACTGGCCGGAGCGGGCGGAAGTGACGAAGCTCCGTATGCCATGCATGACCTATATGGGCACGGCCGACGTCGGCGTACCCGCGCACGGCGTCGACATTCCGCTGGCAGCCAGGCTGCGTGAGGCCGAACCGGATTTGAAGGCCATGGGGTGGCAGATCGAGTGGATCGAAGGCGGGGACCATCTCAGCACGGCGCAGGCATCGGCATCGCTGCCCGTCGTGCGCCACTTCTTTCGTAAGGGGCTGTCGCCCGCCTGACCGATCGTCGCTGGGCCAGGCGTGTGACGGCTGAGCACCTCGCACCCCTCTGGGTGGGAATGCCGTAATCGGTTCCCACGGGACTTTCGCGTTCGGCTAAATCTCTTTTGCGCGCGTCGGTGCGAGGGCGATCCTGCTTGAACGGATTGCTCCCGCGGCTCCAGTCTTCGAACGCCACAATGCCGTGGCTTGTGGACATTTCATGCAGAAACGCGCCCCTCTCTCCGCCTGGTATGCCCTCGCAATTGTTTCGGTGACCGTGTTGTACTCGGTCATGGATCGCCAAGTGTTGATGCTGCTGGCTCAGCCGCTGAAGACCGCGCTTGATCTCAGCGATACGCAAATCGGCAGCCTGCAGGGGCTGGGCGCGGCGCTCTTCTCCGCGATCGCGGTGGTGCCGCTAGGCTGGCTGGCGGATAGGATTGACCGGCGACTGCTTCTGGTATGCTGCATCCTGATCTGGTCTGTCGCGATCGCAGCCTGCGGTCTGGCGAACAGCTATTGGAGCCTGCTGTTCTTCGTCGCCCTGCTGGCGGCGGGGGAGTCGGGCGTTTCGCCGATCGTCTTCGCGATGATCCCGGACCTGTTTCCGGAGCGGCAGCGGATGACCGCCAACTTCATCTTTTATTCCGCGACGATCCTCGGTTCCGGCGCCGGCATTGCCATCGCGGGGGCCGTCATCGACAATATTGGGTTGTTCGCTCCGATGTTCCCCGCCGATCTCGCCGCGGGAGAAACCTGGCGGCTAGTCTTCTTCGTCGTTGCTATACCCGGGCCGTTCCTCGCACTCGCCGTCGCGGCGATCCGCATGAATCGCCGCGCCGCGCTCGTGAAAGCCAAACCGCCGATCCTTACCCCGCAGGATGCCGCGCAGACGTCACAGGTTCTGGTACCTCTGCCTGAAGACGCGGCCGCAGAGTTCCACGATGCAGAAACCCTGCCTCAGGCAAAGCCGCAATTGCTGCCCCACCTCGTGCTCAACTGGAAGGCGATTCTGGGTGTGTTCGCGCCGTACGGCCTGGCGCTGCTGGGCGCTTATTCCGTCCTGATATGGCTGCCGGTCATCTTGATGCGCGACTTCGGCCTTTCGGCGGGCGCAGTCGGCGCGGGCCTGGGTAGCACGTTCATCGTCGGTAGCGTCGGCGGGCTCGCGATTGTCGCCGTGATTGCAAAATACCTGAGATCGAAGTGGGGCGACAAAACCCCCATCCGACTGTCGCATATCGGCTATATGATCTACGCGCTGCTTTCGCCGCTCTATCTGCTCGCTCGGTCTCCGGAGGAGATTTTCCTAATCGCGACGATCCTGATGGGAGTCGGCGTGGGCGGCAATTCACTGATGCCGACCCTGCTGCAGAACCTCGCTCCCGGTACCCTAAGAGGAAGGGTGTTCGCGATCTCGATGGTGGTCGCGACGTTGTTCCACGTCACCAGCCCTATCGCGGTGGGCCTGCTGTCGGATCATGTGTTCACGGGGCGCGGCGGGCTCATCAAGGCCGCCGTGGTCATCTGCGCGCCCGCTTTCTTCATTGCCTCGATCACCCTCCGCCTCGCGGAAAAGCAGATTCTGGCGACGGTCAATAGAGTGCGGGCGATGTCCGAGCCTGCCTGACGCCTGTCCAAGGCAAAATCGGCCCTGACACGGACTTGCCGTCCGAGTGGTACATTGGCGACCTGGAAGACTATTTCCAGACTGCTTTGGCCACGCGTAGCAGGTTTCCGCCCAGGATTTTCTGAATGTCGCCCTCAGCATAGCCGGCCTTGATCTGCAGCTCGACAAGCTTCTCGATCTGGGAGGGGGAGACGCATCGCAGGCCCGCGCCGACTTCATATCCCAGCCCGTCCGGGAAGGTCCCCTTCATCTCGACCACGTAGTCGCCGAGCTCGGCAAGGTCGAAGACGTAGTCGAGGCCGATGCCGACATGATCGGCACCGAGCAGCTGCACGACGTGATCCATGTGGCGAAAATAGGTGTCCGTCGAGCTGTCGTTATTCCCCAGGAAAATGCCGATGCCGTTGGGGCAGACGACGCCGCCGCTCTCCGCGCATCGCCGCAGGAGATCATCGGGCACGTTGCGCGGGTGGTCGTAGACCGCGCGCGGGTTCGAATGTGAAAAGATCACTGGATTTTTGGAATAGTCCATCACATCCCGCACCGTCCGGTATCCGGTATGGGTGCAGCATGCGACCATTCCGACCCGTGCCATTTCATCGAGCACGTCGCGGCCGAAGGCGGTGAGGCCCTGGTCATCGTCCTGACAGCCACCGCCGACGCGATTGTTGCGATTATAGGCCATCAGCATCCAGCGAACGCCAAGATCGTAATAAAGTGAGATCAGGCTGATCTGATCGGCGATGCCGTTGGCCCCTTCGATGTCAAAGCCGATGGCGAGCCGTCCGGTAGCGCGGGCACGATCGATATCCTCGACCGTTTCGATCAGCAGATACTCATTGGGTCGGGCCGAGATCCACCGCCGAAAGTGGGCGAGCATCCGGACATGATCCTCAACTCCCTGTTCGCCGAAGCCGATGTTGATCATCGCAACGTCGATCCCGCTCGACCTGTAGAGTTCGAGCTGCGGCAGGAATGCCTCGTCCAGAGGGCGCAGCGGCAGGCAGCCGTGATTGTCCCAGACCAGACTTGATCGAAGCAGTGCCTTGGCGTCCATTCTTGCACTCGTTCCGTGGTAGACCTGCGGCCAGGCGTTGGCCGATATTCCACGGGATTACACCCTTGCTCGGATCGGCTTAAGCGCCATCCTTTCGTGATCGTCCAAAAGTGTTTTGTCAGCGGCGGATTGTTACGCGGGCGCCTGCCGCGGCCTTGCGTGGCACTTTGTGCACTTCTTTCTAGGTGGTCCGTGCCGGCGTGGCTCGGGGCGGAGCACACGGCTTGGCAATCAGGAAGGGATGGAAATTGACGACACTGGCCCCATCGGCATGGTCTGACGCTGATCGTGAACGCTTCTGGAGCATCCAGCAGGCCGCCCTGCCGGGTAACCCGTCGGCAACAGGCACGCGCGGCGCGGTCTCCACCGCCCTCAACGGCCTAGCGGCGCGAGTGGGCGAGGAAGCGCTTAGGCAGGGCGGTTCGGCAGTGGACGCGGTGATGAGCGCCGCGCTTGCCCAGATCGTTCTCGGCGGCGGGGCGGTTATCAGCGCTTTCGGCATTCTCGCGCTGATGCATCATGACGCAGCGAGCGGCGAGACGACCTCGCTCAACGCCGGCTGGAACACGGTGCGCGGCGAAACCGACGCGCTATCGATCCCCGGAAAGATCAACCCCGCCGGCGATGGCATGGCCAATATGATCGGCGACAGCGAGCCGTCGGGCCGTACCGCGATGGTCGGCGGTTTCATGCGCGGGCTCGAGGCCGCACACCGCCGCTACGGCAAGCTGCGCTTCGCGCGCCTGTTCGATGCCGCGATCGAGCTGGCGGAAGACGGCTTTACGGTCCCGCCCGGGCTGGCCCGCTATATCGACGTCCGCAAGGACGATCTCGCCCGGCTTCCCGAGACGCGGGCGGTGTTCTTCAAGGCGGATGGCAGGCCCTATGGTGAGGGCGATAAGTTCCGTCAGCCCGCGCTTGCCGAAACGCTGCGGCGCGTGGCGAGCGAGGGCGCCGACTACATGTATACCGGCGCTTGGGCCGCGCGCTGTGTCGAGGCTGTGCAGCGCGACGGCGGCAAGATGACGCTCGAGGACCTGGCAGCCTATCAGCCGATCTGGTCCGACCCGGTGACAATCGAGCGGCAGGGCTATACGCTCGCCTTGCTCGGCGAGCCCTGCGAAGGCTCCGTCAACCTGATCGAATCCTTGAACTTGACCGAAGCGGCCGGCATCCGGGAGATCGGTCACTGGTCGACATCTGCCGAGAGCCTGGTCTGCCTCGCCAAATGCTGCGCGGCGATGGGCGGCATGCGCTACGACAGCCCCGAGGAGCAGCAGGCCGCCTTCCCCGGCATCGACATGAGCCGTACCTCGCGCCTCACGCGCGACCATGCCGCTGCCTTGTGGTCGCGTCTGGAGGAGGGGTCGCCGATCCGTTTGATACCGAGGGGCACGCATTCCGACGTCGTCGTCGCCATCGACGCCGACGGCAACATGGCTGCGCTGTGTCATTCGATCAATTGTCTTATTTGGGGCAAGACGGCGATCGTCGTCGATGGCGTGTCGGTCGGTGATCCGGCCTCCTACATGCAGTCGATGGTTGCGGCGACGCCGCCCGGCACGCAATTGCCGAACCCGATCGAGGTCGGCCTGGTGCTGAAGGACGGCCGTCCCGAAATCGCTTGGTCGTCGATGGGCGTCGGCCTTCATTATCAGACGACGCAATCGCTGCTGAACGTGATCGACTTCGGCATGACGGTCGAGCAGGCCGCCAACGCTCCGCGCCTGTTGCTGCCGATTTCGCCGGACGGCAGCCAGCGCGAATTGACCCTGCGTGTCATCGACGGGGAATTTCCCAGCGAGCTGCTCGATGCCACCGGCGTCGAGATCAAGGCCATCTCGCCGGCCGAGGCGCGTTTCGCGCAAGGGTTGTGGGTCGCCGTCCAGCGCGATCCGGACACCGGCATGCTCAGCGCAATCTCGCCAAGCTATACGAACGGGCAAGCCACCGCGATTGCCTGAGCGAACCTTTCGCGCAGCACGGGCGTCGCACACATGGCGCAAGAGACGTCTCGAATGGAGTTTGACAGATGGCGGTGATCTTGATCGATCAGCTGGCGGCGGATTTCCAGCCGCGCAAGAAGGCGCGGCAGCTCCTGTCGGACATTGAGTCCAAGGCCGACCTGTTACACGCCGCACGTCCACAATCTGGCGTTCCTACGCACGCAGGCCGAGCGGATTGATCGCCGGGTGGTGCACATCTGGTCGCAGGATAGCCGCCGCGACAGACACCTTTTTGAGAAGCTGAAAGCCGCCTACGTAAAGGCGCGATACTCCCGCCACTACCGCATCAGTGAAGAGGAATTTGCTTGGCTCGGTGAGCGCGTGGAAGAGCTCGGGCAGGCCGTCCACGTGATCTGTTCCGAGCGGATCGCTATGCTCGAGGCGCAGGCGAAGGCCGCTTGATCCCCTGATTTCGGACGGCGGTGAGCCGATCGTCAGGAGCGCGAGCGCACCGTCTTCTGGTCACGTTCGGCTCTCCCGTAGCCGTCCACCGGGCCACACCCATCTCCTTTCGTCAGCCCTTCTGGCACGGCTGCGGCGGGGCGCAACCCGCGGCCCTACGGCCCGTGTTGCCCTTCGGGCTGCCCGCGCCGGCCTAGGGCCTTAGGTTCCCCTGCGGCTGCGCCTCCGGTGCGCTCCGCCGCATTCGCCGCGCCTTTTTCCGGGCTGTCGACGGGGTGGTCCCGGCGACAGGACAGGAGATTTCAGCCATGACCAACACCGTTCTTCTCGTCGGCAACCTGGGCGCCGACCCCGAGCTCCGCAGCGCCAACAGCGGCACCGACATCGCCTCCTTCAGCCTCGGCACGAGCCGTCCGAAGCGCGACAGCGAGGGCAAGACCTACAAGGATGCGAGCGGCTTCACCGCCAAGGACACCGAGTGGCACCGCGTGACGTGCTTTAACGGCCTCGGCAGGATCATCGCCCAGCACGCGACCAAGGGCATGCTCGTCTCAGTCCGCGGCAGGCTCCACTACACCCGCTGGACCGACCGCGACGGCATCGAGCGCTACGGCTGCGAGATCATCGCCGAGGACGTCCAGTTCTTGAGCCGAGCCCGGCAGAACAGTTCGTCCGGCGGCTCCGAGCCGCAGCAGGATCTGGACGACGACGTGCCGTTCTGAGGTCATCGGTCGCCCCGGCGGCTTCGGCCGCCGGGGCCTTTTCCGTGCTCAATCATCCTGTCATCCCACCGCCGAGAGGCTCTCCGGCTCGTGCATTGTGATGCGGGAGGAGAGGCTGCGGGGGGAGGGGGGCTCGTCTCGTAGAGACCCAGTGTGGCGGGCGGCGAAGCGGCTGATCAAGGCTGCGCGGTGCCCCCAATTTGCTTCGCAAATCGGCTCCCCCGCGCCCCGCTTCGCGGCGCCTTCGGCGGCCCTGACAGCCGCTCCGCCGCTCGCTCCGCAGGCGCCGTCTTCGATCGGAAGACGATGCTGAAGGAGACATCCGATGAACATGATTTCGACGATCGGGCGGGGGTGTGATGCCGCGGTGCACGCGCTTCGGGCGGAGTTCGGGGCGGTTCTGGCCGCGCGGATTATCGAGGCTGAAGCCGTCGACTTCCTATGGGAGGCGAGGGTCCGAGAGCGGTACCTGGGTCAGCAGATCAGCTGGGATTTCGACGATGGAGATGCGTCCCAGGAGCTCTCGCGGATCTCGATTCTGAGCGTTCTGGATGGCCGCTGGTACGTCGGATTGTGCCTGGTCGATGGCGAAGGAGCGGCGGTGGAGCTGCTCTGGAAGCGGCCTTTCGAGTGCCGCGGAGAGGCTGAATTCGAACTTGTTCGGGCGCGATGATCGCTCCAAATGGCTCTTGCGGGGGCGGCGCGGCAGCGTCGCTCCCGCTTTCTTTTTATTGGCTCGGATGCAGCTTTGCCCGCGATCGGTGGTGCTGGGGGTGAGACGTCCTGGAAAGAATATGCGGTAGGGAGACAGAAGGAGCAGGGGAAGGCAAGATTAAAGCAGTGCCTCCCTGAGGCCCTGAATGTGGCGTCTGCACATCGTTTTTTGTGGAGGCATGCGGGGGCGCATGCCTCCACTTGCTCAAGAAGTGGCGGTTTTCTGCGGCGCATTGTGGAGGACCTTGAAGCTGCTTCGCAGCCTCGCCTCATCTCCTTGCCATGGCCCAGGAAGACGACTTCGAACTCTGGCTCGGCCGCATCGGTGATCGCGGTCGCGGGAGCGGCAAGAGGTTCGCGAACCGTATCCGGCAGGCGGCGCAGCTCGCCGGCGGACCGACGGCGCGCGGCGGCGCTCGGAAGTTCGACGGAAGCCGCATCGGCCGCGGTGCTGGGGTCGGCCGTGTGCTGTCGAGCGGACCAAGGCACAGGGGCCGCGCGGCGCGGCGCGTGGTGGTGAAGGCCAGCATCGTGAAGCTGGGCCGGAAGGGGCTCGCGCGGGCCACGGCGCACATGCGCTACCTGCAGCGGGACGGGACAACACGCGAAGGGGAGCGCGGCGCGCTCTATTCGGAGCGGGAGGATCGGTTGAACGGCAAGGAGTTCGTCGCTCGCGGCGCCGGAGACCGCCACCAGTTCCGTTTCATCGTCGCGCCGGAGGACGGCTCGGAATATGACGACCTGAAGCCGCTCGTCCGCCGCTTCATGGCCCAGGCGGAGAAAGACCTCGGGACGAAGCTCGACTGGGTCGCTGTCGATCACTTCAACACGGGCCACCCGCACAGCCACGTGATCGTCCGCGGGAAGGACGATCGGGGCAAGGACCTGATCATCGCACGCGAGTACCTGACGCAGGGGCTGCGCGAGCGCGCCGCCGAGCTAGTCAACCTGGACCTGGGGCCGCGGACCGAGCGGGAGATCTTTCGCTCCGACCTACGGGAGGCCGAGCAGGAGCGGCTGACCGGCATCGACCGGCGGCTGATCAGGTCGATGGACGCCGAGGGGCTCGTGGATCCGCGGCACGGGAGCTGGGTCGAGCAGGACCTGCGGACGGCTCGGCTGCGGACGCTCGGCGCCATGGGCCTGGCGAGCGAGGAGCGGGGCGGCCGATGGAAGCTCGATCCGGAGCTGGAAACGACGCTGCGGGAGATGGGCCGGCGCGGCGATATCATTCGCACGATGAACCACGCGCTCCGCGTCGCGATGCAGCCGCGGGCGCCACAGGATCAGGGGATCTACGATCCGGACGCACCCGATGCGCGGCCGGTTGTCGGCCGGCTTGTCGCGTCCGGACTCGCGGACGAGCATGCCGATCGGCGGTTCCTCATCATCGACGGTGTGGATGGCCAGACCCACTATGTGGATGTCGGGGCGAGCATGCTCGAAGCGCGGCCGGGAGCGATCGTCCAGGTCGAGCCGCGGCAGGCGGGCGTGCGGGAGGTGGATCGGACGATCGCGGCGATCGCCGAAGCCAGCAAGGGCTGGTACAGCGTCGAGCTTCATCAGTTCCGTGACCCCACGGCGACCGAGCCGTTCGCTACGGCGCATATCCGCCGGCTGGAAGCGCTTCGCCGCAGCGGGCTTCCTGTCGAGCGAGAGGTCGATGGCTACTGGCAGATCCCGCCGGATCACCAGGAGCGGGTGGAGGCGCACGAGCAGCGGCTTCGCGCCCGCATGCCCGTCACAGTCACGCTCCTCAGCGGTGACCGCCTTGATCTTCTGCCCGAGCGGGACGGAGCGACCTGGCTCGACCGGGAGATCGTTGCGGAGAAGCCGGTGGAGCTCGGGCGCGGATTCGGGGCTGAAGTTCGGAAGGCGATCGATCGGCGCCTGCAATGGCTGGCGGCGCAGCGGCTGATCGATCTCGATGGCGAGCATTACCGCTTCAGGTCCGACCTGGTGGACCAGCTGGAGCGGCGGGAGCTCAGGGCTGCCGCGGCGAAGGTCGGGCGCGAGAGCGGGCGTGCCTTTCGTGAGCACGGTATCGGCGATCATGTGGAGGGGGTATGCCGCGGGCCGGTGCAGGTCGGGGATCGCAAGTTCGCGCTGGTCGAGCACTCGCTTGAGTTCAGCCTGGTACCATGGCGGCCGGTGCTGGAGCGGCAGATTGGGCGCGAGATCTCCGGGGTTGTGCGCGGCGGAGGGGTCAGCTGGACCATTGGACGGGAGCGGCAAGGCCCCAGCATCGGCATGTGAGCCGGGGGCACCTGCGGTGAGCGAGCGCTCGGTGCGGCGGAAGCGCTGTTCGCGCGGACACGGCCAGCCTCCATACTGGCGCTGCCATGAAGACCTTCAAGACACGCCACCAATTCTATCTGCCGGACGATCTGTCGGAGGCTCTCGATCGGCTCTGCGCATCGTCTCACTCGTCGAAGACGGCCTTGCTCACGGAGGGGCTGAAGGCCGTGCTGGAGCGACGTGCCGGGCACGAGCTGGACCAGAGGTTCGGGGTGCGGTTGGATCGAATGAGCCGAGGGCAGGAGCGGCTCGAGAACAAGGTCGACCTTCTGGCCGAAGCCTTCGGAACGTTCGTTCACCATCAGCTGACTATGGTCGCGCACCAGCCGCCGTTCGACGAAGAGACGAAGCAGCTCGGGCTCAAGCGTTATCAGGCTTTCATCGACCTCGTGGGGCGACGCCTGGCGTCCGACTCGAAACTGCGGCTGATGCGATTGGACGAGTCACCCGGAGAGATTAGCAAGGGACACTAGGCCACAGCGATCTGCGACCGCTTGATTACCTAAAGGATCGATATCTGCTGCAGCCAGTTTAGGATGCCCTTGGCCAAATGTCGCAGCATCTCAACTAACTCCTCCTTGAACGTCACGCCGAGCGTGGCGGTCGTGCCCCAGAGCGCTTTCGCCATGTATTCGCGGGCCATGTCCTTGCCCTTGTCGAGGACTTTGGCACCTTCCTGCTTCGCCATCTGCAGGATCTTGCCCGCCCACGCGAGGAACGCACCGGCCCTCCCGATTTCCCGGGGGTCGGGCTTCCCCAAGCTTAGATCGGCCTTTAGCTCCTGTGCAGCCACCTCGATCTCAGGAGCAAGCCCAGGGTGCTTGTCGATAGGCCCCGGAGGCTGGTTGTGTCCCATGCCAGCCGGCGGGTCCTGCTTGCCGGTGTTCAAGGCAGCGAGCACTTCGTCGACGCCCGCGATAAGGTCGGTGCGCAGATCGGCTTCCTCGGGCGCGTCAAGATTGAATTCCGTGCTGTCCCTGGCGAGGTGGGCGATCTCGGACGCAAGCGGATCTGCCGCCGGACTGTCATCCGGCGCGAGGATAGGATCTAACTTCCCGCTGTGTACCGTCGAGAGGTGTTGAGCGTAGCGTCCGAGCTTATCCGGCCGGAGCGCTACCGCCCATTCGCCCTTCGTCTTGTCTTGCAGTGCGCCGCCGTCTGCGCCGGCCGATTTGAGGGTAGCCGCAGTGATTTGGATCGAGGGGGACGCGCCGAGCTTCCCGAGGCGGTGCTGCACGTCGAAGCCGGCAAAGACGCCGAAGTCGTCGCTCCAGCCCAAGATGAGTGTGCGCCCACCGGGTTCAGGCTCGAATCCATCGATCCCGGTGACCTGAATCCGGAATTCCGAGGCGGATCGACTTTTGCCGCCGTGGGAAAGATTCCAGATGTAAAGCCTCACCGTGTGGCGGACTCCCTCGCTCTCCATCGTGAAGCGCGCCGGATGCGTTCCGCCTTTGGTCAAGGGGGTCACCGTCCAACCGTCAGCGGCGATCGAATCCATCGCCCGGCGGATCAGCGCTTCCTTGTTGAGGCGGGCCATCGCTCTTCTCCCTATTCACCCTTGGTGGCGAATAGCACCCCGGCGACATCGGGTGGGAGAGCATCGCCTTTATCGAACAGGCGCAGTCCCTCATTCATGAGGTGCTCGACCAATCTATAAGGCTGAGTCTCGTCGGGAAACAGCGCCTCTACGACGGCTTTCAGGGCCGCATCGGAATCGACGCTGCCGACGTTCCACTTGGTGCCGGCGCCCTCCGTCGTGCCGCGCGCTACGCCGGAATCGATCGCGTGCGCCATGGCGAACTTGGCCGCCTCGATTTCGGAAGCGAAGAGGCCTTCCGACGCCAGAGCGGCGAGGACGCGCTCGTTCGCCGAGGTGACCCCGATGGTCTTCTTGTCCATCGTTCTCTCTGCGGCCATGACCTTCTCCTATCGCTTTACAAGTTCGGTGTGACGGGCAGACTGCCGTTCCAGCGACCATTCAGAACGGAGCCGGCCCTTGAGGGCGGCGCGGGCGCGGGCGGGCGGCAGCTCCTCTTCGTAGACCAGCAGAACGACCTGATCGGCCATGTCGGGGAGGACCTCAACGATGCGCGATCGGTGCCCCCCGTCGAGGCGGCCGAAAGGAGAGTCGATGACGATAGGCCCGCGGAGCTGGGCATTGTTCTGCAGCGCAGCAACCAGCGATAGGGCGACGACATGCTCGGCGCCGGCCGAGCGGACGGGAATGTCGCTCCCATCGCGGTGGACAATCGTCAGGCCATAACTGTCGTTGATGCGCAGACCCGCATAATCGGACTCGGTGGTCAGCTTTTGGAAGTATTTGCTGGCGTCGGCCTCCACGCGATGGCGCAGCTGGTCGCGGTAGACATCAACGCTTTCCTTAAACAGATCATAGAGCCGGCTCGCCAGGTCCCGGCGGCGGCGCTCGGACTCCATCTGGCCGCCGGCCAGCTTGTCCAGCCGCTTCTGGATGTTGTCCCGGTAGGTGGCGTTGTCGGCCAGCTTTCCGGCCGTTGCCTTGACCCCTTCCTCCAACGCCGCGATCTGCCGGACGACGGAGTCATATTCGCGGCGGAGGCCCTTGAGCTCGTCCTCTTCATCTCCAGTCAGCTGCTTGCCGATTTCCTCGATCTCTGCGGTCTTGGCGTAGATCTCGCGCTTGCGGGCCTCGAGATCGGCCCAGAGCAGTCGAAGCGCCTCGGGGTTCGCCTCCGCCAGCTGCGTTTCAAGCGCGTCGAGACGGCGGCGGACGCCGGCCAGCTCCCGCTGATCGGCTTCGCGCGACCCTTGCCCGCCCTGTGGCAAGAGACCCCGGATCTTCGCCTGGGCGTCCGGCGAGACGGTCTGGAGACAGGTCGGGCATGCTACATCATGGCCCTCGGCAAGGCTGTGCAGAACCTGAGCCCGGGTGACGGCGCTCTGCAGTTCCGCTTCCTTCGTGCGATGCACGGTCACGGCCGCCGCCAACTGCGGACGAATGAGCGCCGACCAGGCCGGTGCCATGGCCTTCGAGATGGCGTCCTTCTTCTTCTGGAGAGATTCGTCGAGGCTCGCGACCTCACCCGCCAGTCGGTCGCGCTTGTCGAGCAGCGAAGCCATGCGCTCGCGGCGGCGCATGTCGTCCTCGATCGCGACCTTCTTCGCCCTGAGGGTCTCGAGATTCTTCTCGTGCCGGAAGAGGTCCGACGTGAGAACCTCGCGTTCCTCGACAAGGCTCTGCAGCTGGTTGCCGAACTCTCTTGTCTTCTGGTCGCCCTGGGCGGCGAGGGCGACGCGCGCCTCAGCCCTGTCGAGCGCCGCCTTTAGGCTGTCGCGCGACCGCGTGAGCGTCGGCAGGCCCAGTATCCGTTCGATCGCCTGGCTGATCTTCGGGCCCATGTCGGTGTCGCCGTGCAGCAGGTCCTCATATTCCTGCAGCAGCTCGCCGTCGAAGAGGAAGAACCGTGCGATCTGCTCGGGCAGGATGCGTTCGAGCTCAAGGGCGGCCTGCTGCGCCGGGAGGATGTGCCCGCCACGCTCGAGATAGTAGTCCGCGACATAGTCGTCGTGGCCGGCGGGCACGTCGGTTCCGGACTTTGGTCGACAGGTCCGCGTCAGCCGATATTCGGCACCCGCGTGGGTGATCTGGAGCCTCACCTCGAAGCTTCGGGCGCCCTCCGCGCGAGCCTCCCAGTTGATCATGTCATGGAACGATACGGGCCGCCGGCCTCGCCCGATGATCTTCCCGAAGAGCGCGAAGCGAAACGCGTTCAACAGCGTCGTCTTCCCGCGCATATTCTCGCCGTAAAAGACGGTGACGCCCTCTTCGTCCGGAAGGTTGAAGGCCTGCTGGCCCTTGAAGGCGCCGAAATCCTTGAGGTGGAGCGATTTGATCCGCAGCATCAGTTGGACTCCGCCGCGCGGGCGGCGATGGCCTCGTCCACCGATCTTGCGACATTGTCGGCCACGACGCCGTCCGCGTGGAGGCGAAGGACCTCGAGAACCAGATCGCGGTCGATGTCCGGGTACCGTTCGGAACGCACCCTCTCGATCGTGTCCGCGACAGAGGCGTCCCGGTGGGCGTGGGCGTCGTTAGGCATCTGCCGTCTCCAATTCGTCTGTTTCGCTATCGTCGGATTCAAAGCCGTTCCCCGTGACGCTCGCCCAGTCGAAGCCGGTGGCGGCCGCAATGCGCCGAAGGTCCGCCACCGCGCCGGGATTGACGGCGTGGCTCCCGAACTCGATGGCGCGTGCCAGTTCGCCCTTAAGTATCGAGCCGCCCATCGCATCTTCGTCGTTCGCCTCAGGGACCACCACCACGTCGTGGAGGTGCGCCAGCGCCTTGCCCGGGAACCTGCGGAGCACGCGGCCGCGCCGCTGGATGAACTCGCGCGGGTTCTTCGACGAAGCCAGGATGAGGGCATGGGTGACCGCCGGAATGTCGACTCCTTCGTCCAGGCAGCGGATCGAAACCACCACTCCGCCGCGCTCGCCGAACACCTCCAAGGTCCGGCTGCGGTCACCGGGCATGGCGCTATGATATTCGTAGACGTCGTCCACCCCCGCCTCCGAGATGGATCGCTTTACGTCGGCGAGCTGGTTCTGGTCGTCGCAATAGACGATCCAGCGCTGGCCGCGGCGGTATGCTCCCGCCAGGACCTGGCCTGCAAGGGCAACCTTCGCCCGGGCGCCTTTGACGATCCTCGCGCGGCGGATCAGCAGCAGCTTGAGGCGGGCCGAGAGGCCGTCGGTGGCGTCTCCGCCACCTGCCATCGACCGCGCGTACAGGCGGCGAAAGTCGTCCGTAGCCTTGATCCACTCGGCTCGCTCGTCGTCCTCCAGGGCGACGGTGTGGACGTTGTAAGCATAAGGTGTCAGCGCCTTGGCCTTGATCGCATCCTGAAGCTCGAATGGCGGCGGCACGATCCCGCCGAAATAGCCCATGAGCATCGCGGTGCCGTCGGGATCTCCGGCCCGCTCGGGCGTCGCGCTGAGGCCGAGCCGCGCCCCCGTTTCGAGCGTGAGCAGCTGGCTTGCACTGGTCGCGCCTAGGCGGTGGACCTCGTCGGCTACCATGAACAGATGATCCCCGCCGACGATAAGGCCGCGAAACTGGTCACTCGACGCGGTCTGGATCGTGGCGAGGATCGCGCGGGAGGCTCCGTCTCCAGGACGGCTCCAAGTACGAAGCCGGGCCCCATCGCGCCACCGACCATGCCCGCCGCCACAGAGCATCAGCTGCAAACCGGTCCCGTCGAACGTCGTGCGGAGCTCCTCGTTCCACTGCTTCATGAGGAGGTCGCTTGGGACCAGGATCATGGGTATTTCGCGCCGGGCGAGCCCGTCGTTGATCGCGCAGAGCGCAGTGAAGGTTTTTCCGGAGCCGGTCGCGTGCTTCAGAATTCCGCGGCGCCCACGCGCCTCCCAGCCGTCGAGCGCCGCGACCTGATGCGGGCGTGGAGTCCGGCCGCCTGACCGCCCGGCCTCTGCCGACCAACGAGCCGCGTGCTCCAGCTCGAGACAGATCTCATCGACGAAGTCCGGCCAGCGCCCTGCGTCCGAGGCCGACACGATCGCGCTCCTGGCGGTGTCGGGAAGGGCGCGGACAGTGATTTCAGGCCACCGGTCGTCCCAAACCCGCTCGAAATACTCCGCCTCGTCGATGACGCGAAGTTCTTCCCCCTCGTCACGCCAACTGGCGAAGACATCCACCGATTCAAGGTTGCCGTCGCGCGCAAGGCCCGGCCAAGTCTCGTTCATGGACCCCTTGAACGCGACGCGATCGCCGAACCGGTCCTCGAGAATGCCGACCTTGTCGTGGAACAAGCGCTTTGGCCTGCCGCCGGCTTCCTTGCCGACCCAGGCGATCTTGCAGTCGATCACGCCTGCGGCGATCAGCGAGGCCAGAACGACGGCAGGCTTTGCCAGCCCCTCAGTGGCCATCAGCGCGTTGAAGGACTCGGCGATCGCACGGCCGGCTTCGATCTCCGCTCGCTCCGAATAACCGTCGCGGAGCGCCTCATGGTCGCCGTCGGAGAGAATGGGAGAGCAGATCAGGCGCATCCGGCCGCCTGCGGCGACGAATTCCTTGAGACTCGGCCACGCCAGCAGGAAGATCGTGCTCGAGAAAAAGCCGACGGCGCGGTCGTACTTAACGCAGGCGCGGACCGCGGGCAGGTAGAATTCCTCCGCCACGTCGTCTTCGGGCTTGTGGTAGGCCCGCTTGAATACGTGATCACGTAGCTTCGCCATGATCAGCCGCGAGCCATTCTGTCGCGCGTGATGCCGACGCGGCGGACGAGGCCGTCGGCCAACCGTGTGGGGGGGCAAGCCAGCAGCGTCTCGGTGACCGCGCCGCTGCCGGACGGCCTCAGCCGGCGCTCCTGCTCGGCGATCTTGCCGGCGGTCGCCGCGATGATGGTGCTGGCCTTCACCTGCACGTTTCGAGACCAAGCAAAGTCGGTATAGAGGCCCGCGTCCCACAGGATGAAGATGTCTTCCTCGGCGGCATAGCCCGCGAGAAGCACAATGCGGCCCCCCGTCTGATCGAAACTGGCACGTTCCCCCCGTCTTTGACCGGGGACGATCAGCTGAACCTTGTGCTCGCCGAGCGGTCGGCCTCCGGGTGGGCGCGTGGCGTTGTAGATGTAGAGCCGAATGCGGGAGGGCAGGGGCGAGAGGAGGTCCGCCTCGAGCGGCTTGCGGTCGAGGTCGGTGTGGGACCGCACGCCGCTGCCGAGCGCCTTGATGAAGCGGCGGTGGAGCTCGGCCTGCGAGACGCGTTCGGTGAGGGCATCGATACCTGACTCGGGCTCGGCGTGGTCATCAGGCTCGAGCGGCGGCGGCACGGCTCCGACGTACACCGGCGGTCCCGACTGCACACTCGTCGCCATGATTTCCGCCGTCACCGCCACCACGTTGCCGCCGGCGGAGACGCGGGAAAGCCAGTGCTCGAAATGCTCGCGCCGCAGCCGCCATTGGCCACGAAGCTTGAAGCCGGGGAGCTCGCCCGCGGCGAGCATGGCCGTGACGGTCCGCTCACCGAGCTTGAGCCGTGTCGCTATCTCTCGAATGGTCAGGATGTCGTTCAGAGCGGCCTCACGCTTGATGCCGCATATTGCGCAGCTTAGAAAGCTGCGCATCAGCTAATCTTCAGCTGGAGTCAAGCGACCGGTTCGTTCAACAGATTTCGGACCTGCTGAAAATCCGGGAACTCTGACCGCCCTTCCGACATCAGGCGTCGCATCACTTCCGCGTGGACCCCCTGAACGCCCCGCGCCGCGACCTCCGGGATAGCCGCCGCGTCACCGACCATGCGGGCAAGGTCGAGGGTGGCGTTCGCCACCGGTCGATCACGATTGATTTCGAGCGGCTTTCTGAGGTTCATCACGACGTCGAAATGGGCGACATTCTCGTGCCCGTCGCGCCCTTTGTAGCCTTTGTGACTTTGCTGCTTTCGGTCGAGCGACGCAGCTTCGTGAAACTCGAATCCGGCGGCCGAGGCCGCTTCGCTGAGTGATCGCCAAACCGCGCTGTCGGTATTGTGAAAGACGATTGTGGCCCACCCACCAGGCTTGAGGACACGCGCCATCTCGGTGAGGGATTGCGCCATGAGCGCGGAATAGTCGGTGAGCGTCTTTCCCCCGTCTGCCGGCTGAAGCGAGCGGTTCACGACGGCCTCGAGGGCCGGATTCGTCACGCGGCCGAGCCAAGCTTCCCAGATCAGGTTGCAATCGGCGTAGAAGATGTTGGAGCCGAAGGGAGGATCGGTGAAAACGTAATCGATGCTTGCATCCGCAATGCGGGAGAGATCGGTAGCGCTGCCGGAGAGAACCCGAGGAGGCTCGTCGGCGGAAGGGCTAAATGCAGCGTAATAGGCGCGCAATTGTCCAATTTTCTTGCGCATCACCTCGAGCACGTTCGCCTCGGCGGAGAGCTGCGGCACGTAAAGCGTGCCGGTAAGCGGCCGATGGCCGCCGCGGGCGTTGAACCTTCGCATTCGCGTGCCATGCCAAGCGGTGTTCGTAAAGGCGAAGGCTAAAGCTGCCCGAAGCCGCGTGTCCGGCTCGTCCTGGATGGCATTCCAAAGCACCCCGAGCGCCAACCGGTTCCGATCCGTATACATGTCCCGAACGGATCGAATCCCTTGCAGATGAAGCGCGCAGCGCTGGTACATTTCGCGATCGGCGCCGAGTGGCACATCGGGAAAGGGCACGTCCGAACTCTCCAGAGCGAAGGCATCGGCGTCGAGTCGGTCGTCGGCGGTGGCGGCCCGTTCCCCTCGCGACCCGTTAGCGCGCGTGAACGCAATCAGCGCCGGCTCATTGCTCACCACCTCGAAGCGCCGGCGATCGGCGCGGTGGGAGCATGTCGGGCACTCCGTTTCACGCGTCATGCGCCCAGTCTTCCGGTCCACTGTGCCCCACAACAGAAAGTCGCCCCGGCACTGGGGGCACCGGTGACGCGTGCTCCAGAGGGTCCACCTTATCGTCGCCGGATCGCCATTTTCGTCCCGGGTCGAATAATAACGGTCGAAGTCACTCTTCACTGCCGTGGCCACACGTTGGAAAGCAGCTTCCAGCTGTTCACCGTTGCAGGCGTGGGTGTGATTCCACGCGAGATGTGCGGCGGCCGTGGAAAGATCGCTCAATATGGCGCGGCGCCCCGCCATCGCTGCCGCGACGCCTGTCATTCCAGAGCCGCAGAATGGGTCCAGGACAACGTCACCCGGCCTGGTGAAGTGCTCGATAAACGGGCGGATCGCCTCAGGCGGCACCTTGGTGTGGTAGCTGTGGGCGTTGTAAAGCGCGGTATTGCGAGAGCCCGGGACCATGCGCTCTTCGGGAGGTCCATCGGGAGCCGGGCCGCCCGTCGTCGCTGGAAGCGGCTCGTCCGAGAAATATCCGGCGACGAAGTCGGCCATCTTCTCCGCGGCTTCAGGCCGACCGAGCTTCGCCCGCCGAGCCTCGATGCTGTGGATGGTGATCCCCGTGGCCGACAGATCCGACTGCAGCACGTCGCGCAGCACAGCGGTGTAGAGATGATCGGAGTCCGTCGCGCCTTCCGACAGAGCACGCTGGATCGAGGCGTCGACAAATGCTGGCGGAGCAGCTTCGCGCTTCCGCGCGGGCCGCGTCCGGTGCGCGAGCGTCAAGGTCAGATCTAGCCTCGTCACCCGCTCCTGTCCCAGTTGGCCCTTAACGCCTTTGATGGACGGCTGCCCCTTATTCAGCACATGGACGCTCTGGGTCTCTAAGCCTGCATCCGAGAGAGCGTCCTGTACTTCGGTCCAGACGCGGTCGTCGGTGTTGGAGAAGGCCAAGACGCCGCGTCCACCTCGCCGCATGATCCGGGCCGCCTCGCCAAAGGCCTTGGCCATGAGGTCACCGTAGAGATCAAGGTCCTTGCCGCCAGCTGCCCGCGGCCGCCGCTGGTTGACGACGATCTCATTCGTCTGGTCCGTCTGGGCGCCGAGCCATGCATCCCACAGCAGGGAGCTGTCGGCATAGAAGATGTTGGAGCCAAACGGGGGGTCCATGAACACTAGGTCCACGGCATCATCTGGAATGCATCTTAGATCAGTCGCCGAGGCCTGAAAGACCTGGGCTTGCGTGTTGATGCCTTGCCGCGTCTGATAGAACCTCAGCACGTCGGCCGCCTTGCGGCGGAAGAGGCTAAGGACGTTCCACTCGTAACGAAGCGACGACACATACATCGTCCCAGTCATGACGTTCGTCGGACGTTTGGGGTTCCATTGGTAGCGCTTAGAGGCGCGGTTGACGCATGCGGTGAACGCGAACAGTAGCGCCTCACGAACGCGACCCTCTGCCATTTGGACAATCGCGTGGCGCAGCGCCGCCAGTGCATGAAGATTACGTTTCGTGTAAAAACCGGCCGCGTCCGAGATGCCCATTGCCGAATGAGCGGAGCGCCACATCTCCCGATCCCTTCCGAAGGGAGCAGAGGGGATCCAATACGGTATGGTCGTCGCGTCCACCTCTTCTATTAGTGCCAGTTCCGCACCGGTCGGTTCATGCCACGTCATTCGCCTTCCTGCTCTCGAGACGTGGGTCCGCACGGGCTCCTCGCCAGTCCAAAGCAGATCCCCCTTCTCGAGTATTAGCGTGCACTCAGGGCACACGAGCTCCTTTCCCAACCCTTCATGCAAAGCATCCCAGTAGCTGATGTGGCTGCTGCAGCTGTCACAAATGAATACATCACTCCAGACGGTGTACTCGATCCGCTCACCTTGGCTGCCGATCGGGACGTACAGCCAGTCCATGGTCGCTGCGACCTCCTGCTCCACGAGCGATAGTGCTCGCTTAAAAGCGTCCGGATCGCATGGCGCAGTGTAGTTTCGGGCGATGTGCACGGCCGCGGGTGACAGATCAGATAGAAGCGCGTTCCGTCCCAGATCCAGTGCGGCGACCCCCGTCATCCCGGAGCCGCAGAATGGGTCGCTCACCAGCTCGCCGGGGCGGGTGAATGCCTCGATAAACGGAGTGATCGCCGATGGCGGGACCTTGGTGTGGTAGCTATGAGCGCGATAGGTCGTGCTCGCCTTTGTCACATGGATCAAAGGCGGGATGGAAGAAGAGGCACGTGACGCCCGCTTCTGACGTGAACCGGATCGCGGTATTGTAGCAGGCTCAGTCGGATAGACGATCGCGTCTTGCTCCGCCCACACGCGTACGGCTGCAGCGACAGCTGTCGCATCAGCCTCGATGGCTCCTTGCACGTCTTTGGGGAGGCGTCCGGCTTGCAGAAGGAGGAGTTCTGGCGGCAATCCCAGGATGGCGCTGAGCTTCCCAACCTGTTCCTCAGTTGGAACCCGCCTGCCGCTCTCGACGAGACTCAAGTAGCTCTTGTCCACGCCCACCTGGGACGCCAAGGCCGCCTGAGAGATGCCCATAGCCTTTCGGCGCCTCTGAATGTGCAATCCCGCCGAACTCATACGCTCTCCATGTCGCTGAGACTAAGGCGTTGACAAATTCAGTCAACAGCAGATTTCAGCGTAGACCGACAAGCCTTACGATACGCCGAGGGTGATTCCGCCAGCCACCATCCCTGCTAAGCCTCTGTGTCTGCGGGACTATCGGGGGCACCCACCACAGCCCTGAGGCCTTCTTCCAAGGTGCTGTTGCCGGCGCGGAGGATTGATGTTAGGGCCTTCTAAGCGCCTATCTCTATGCCTCACTCGCACCGTTCATGCTCATGCTCTGGGGCAAGCTGAGGCCCGCTCCGGATGGACATGCCGGCGCCGCGACACCAGTTCACGCAGTGAAGCTTTCTAGAAACGCGACGGTCGCTCGACGGCCTTTAGTAGCCGATGACGATCAAGCGATAAGGCATACGGATGCGGCTATGGCCGAACAGAGCGTCAGCTACCGCACACGTGTTCACGTAGTCCTTGCTGACGACATCACGACCTAAGCTCTTCCGCCGGTAGCCGAGCGGAACCGCCAGGATTAGGTTCTCGAGGTCCACCATAACCAAGGCTTGAACGAGATCCCGATAAACCGCGTTACCCAGCCAAGCACGTCCCGCTTCAACCTCGAGCCCACATCGCCAACCGGGATGAAAGGAATCAATTTCATATTGCAGAGCGGATGCACCATCTTCACCGAAAAATACGGGCCGCTTGACGCGGGATCTCCCTGCCTCGACCTCAAAACCAAGCTCTATTAGAGCTGGCGTAAGTGTTGCGAGAACGTCGTTGCTCTTAAGCCCTTTTCGAGCGGCTTGAGTGGAGATCGCCGGCTCCCACCGGCGGAACGCACTCACGATATCATGAACGAACGCGGGAGGCGGTTCGGTTCGTGGAAAGGTGGAGAAGCGGATGCTGCCGGTCATGCGACGAGAAGCATAGCCATAGCTCGGCCGCGGACCACCCCCTCATTTGCGGTTGAGCCGCTTCTCGTTTCGCAGCGTATGGGACCGCTCGTGGAGATCCCAGTATTGAAGCGCTTCGTCCAAAAATGTCCTAGAAAATATCCCGCTTGCGAAGCATGGCGGCAAGGTCCTCTGCTCTTCCGCTCTTATTGATCCGGTTTACAAGACCGACCGGCAATTCCTGCACGGGAGGCGCGCTACATCCTAGCCGACGATGACTTCATCCCCGGCGACCTCGCCTGGGCGGGCTTCGTCTTCGACAAGAAGACGACCCATGGCTTTCGCTATCGGAAGCTGCCCGGGCCCTAGTCCCTTTGAATCGTCGATCTCTTCGATGGTCCGCCTACGTCTACGACGACTGTTCGGAGGCCATTAGATCGCGTCGCTCCAGATAAGGCTTGATCGTGTCAGGAAGGGATTTGCCCGGACTGACCATCGTCAGGGCCGACAGTGCGTGCCCGATCACATGGTCTGGGTCGATGTCGCTATCGTCCATCGTTGCGAGCGGATCGTTGTCGGCGTGCTTCAGGAAATTGTACGGCTTCACGATGCAGTCGAGCAGCGCGCGCCGGCTCGCAGCGTCCAAGTTAATGATCAGGTCGGCTGCTTGCGTCACCTCGCCCGCTGCGATTCCGCCGATAACCTTTTCGATGACGGCGTCCATTTCTGCATTGGTCGGGAGATTGACCGGCTCACCCTTCACCCGCGCCGAGGCGATCGTGAAGGCGCCGATCTTGAGCACCTGCTCGACATACTCGTCGCCGGCCTTCTTGATCAGGTCGCGCAACACGTTCAGCGCTGACGCCGCGACGACGTGGATCGCCAACGGATCCTCGCCACGTTCCGCCATGATGATCGCGCTGACCACCAGGCGCTCGGCTGCAGTTGCCTTGTCGATTTCAGCCATATCTCCCCCCTTCGATACCCCCCTACAAAAGCGGTGCGCCCTGATCGAGCAGGTCCGACAGGACGTCGACGCGCGGCCGGGGGCCCTGCAACGCCAAGTCCACGATTCCGGCCGCGACGCTGCGGGCCAGGCTTCTCGCCAACACGCGCTGCGGAGTCGACATCTTCTGCAGCCCACCCCGGCCGTGGACGAACTGGCTGCGCAATTCGAACAGGTCCTTATATTCCTGCACGCTCGACTTATCGTTCAGGAGCGCGCCGATGCGAGCTGCAACCCGGTTTGTCGCGTTCATGCCCTTATGCGGGTCCGGCTTCGGTCGCATAAACGCCTTGTGATCCATCTCCAGGCCAACCGCCGCTTCAATCGCGGTCATGTGGGCCATGACCTCGTCGATGCCGTCCGACAGGAAGGCCCGCACCAGAAAGTGCGCGATCGGAGTCTCGAATAGGGGGGTCGCGCGGGCAGTCTCGAGGTCTCGCCAAGCCTGATTGGTCACCAACGCGAGCCCCCGCATGGCGTCGTCGCTCAGCGGAAGCTCAGTCGGCCGCTCAAGCTCGAGCTCTTCGCCGTCGTCGCCGACGATCCACGGTTCGAGCGTAAGGCTGTCCGCGCTCGGCGGGGTCGCCGGCCGGATGAACAGGTCCTCGTCCACCGTGTGAATCCAGGGCAGCCGGAAGCCGCGCCAGTCGACCTCCTGCATCGTCGACCAGTCCTCCCATGGGGCGAGGATCAAGTAGAAGAGCGCAGCCTCAACTGCCGGCGGAAATCGCCCAAGGTGCGGGTCGATCTCCCCGAAGTCGCGGTTCATCGCCATATACATCCACGGCGACGCGCGCTTCTCCGGCTGCGGGTCGAGGGCAATCTCCTCCTCGACTACCAGCCACTGAAATTGCGCAAGCCGCCGAGCGTCGAGCGGCTCGTTGGGCATAGTCCGCTCAATCCGTGGGACATCGAAAAGAGCGGCCAACTCGTCGGCGCTGAATTGCGCGATCCGCGACCGCCCGAACGTCATGACCGGCAGATCGTCGGCAAGATCGAGCGGGCATAGGTGACGGCGCACCGACGTCTTGTGGCGGCAAGCCTCATCGAGAGCGTTCGCCGCAACGACAGGATCGAGCGCCAGATGAGTCTTCCCTGCCGGCAGATGGCACGGGAGCCCAAGCGATCGCAGAGCGGTGCTGAGCGCGAACACGGGCTTGTCGATGCCATACTCCGCCGCGCAGAGCTCGCTCAGAGCGGTGAAGCGCGGCGCTCTCAGGAGGTTCTTGGGCCCCGGCCGGGGGATGCGCCAGAGATCTTCAACCATTGCGATCATGGCGGCGTTCGCGCCCATCAGCCGGCCTCGCTGCGCGCCTGCGGAAACCAGGTGCGCTCCGCCCGCTGCTCGACCAGATGGGCTTCGAGGTTCTCGTGCTTCCCCTCGATGCTCTCATTGTAGATATATTCGGTATCCCGCCAGAACGCGGCGATCGCGGTGACGAACTCGCGCAGGGCGGCGACCGGGATCTCCATCGAGCCTGCAGGCGGCGGCGGCGCGGACCCTACCTGCGGCTCGCCAAAGCCGGGCGGCATGGGCGGGATCACAGGCCACAGGTCGGGTCGGCGCCGATGCAGTTCCACCGCCGAGTCCCCGTCACCGTGGCGGCACGCATTGCCGAGGTGCTGGAGGGTGTCGAGGAGCGGGAAGCTGGGAAACTCGTCCAAATTGATGCCGCGCAACCTTCGGAACCACTTTTGCAGATCTTGCCAGTTGGCCTTGTCGATCTTGCCGGCGATGGGCTTGCCCGGGCGTAGTTCGTTCGCGCAACCGCGCAGATAGCTGCGAAACTGCCGTTCCCAGATCGACTGGATCGACAGGCCGAAGGCCAAGATCGCCTCACTCTTCATCGCTTCCATGTCGGCCTGAGCGAATTGATGGCCGGGCCAGTCGCTCGCCCCCAGTTCCGCGATCTTTGCGTCGAGCGTCGCGAGTGCCGGCACGATCACGTCATCCAGAAAGGAGTGGATGGTCAGGTCGTGCTTGCTCGTCAGGACGTCGGCGAAGCAGTTCATCCAGCGGATCGTGGTCATGCTGGCGCTCCCAACGAAGCTGCCTCGGCGATGTAATCGCGATAAGCGTAGTTGATCAGTTCGCGGACGAGCTCAAGGAGGCCGCCGCTCGGGAAGCCGTCGAACGGGTCGCCGTGGGCGAGTGTGTTCCGCCGCTCGGCAAGGGTCGGGTGAACGTCGCCGACGAGCTGCCCGATTGCCGTCCCACCGCAGCGCTCGACCATGGGTATGTCGCTGTCGGTCAGCCCATCGGCTGTCACCATATGCTTGAGGAGCGCCGCGAAGCTGCGGTTTCTCTTCGAGAGCTCCCCGCCGTAGCGGTCCATCACGGCCAGTTCGAGCGCGATCAGCGCCGCCAGCTCGCCGGCCTTGATCAGGCTGAAGTCGATCCAGCCCAACAGGTAGAGCGTCTGCGCCCGTGCGAATTTTCGCTGGGTGATCTCCGGGATTCGCTGGTCGATCCCCAGCCCGGCGATGAAGCCCCTCCAAGCGTCCGCGCGATCAAAAAGCAGGAATGCTGCGGCGTTGCCCGTCGCCGGCCAGGCCAGGGTCAGGGGTTCGTCACGGTCCTCCAATGTGATGTGGGCGAACGTGCTCATTACGGAGCCGCGCTATGGAACGAAACAGTGGGCGCGATGATGCGCCAGGTACGCCCCATGGCGTGCATCGAGTCCGGAGATCATCGCGCCTCGGACGATTCCCAATCGGTCGAGATTATCCTGGCTCAGTGTATTGGAGATGAGCAGCGTTCCGTTGTCCTCGAAGGAAATGAGACCTCGATCGAACAAGGCATCGACATGCACTGCGAGCAAGAGTCCGTTGAAGGGGTCGAGCCGCTCAGCGTTCGTGGCGCTTCGCCACGGCTTGATGTGCGAAGCACGCAAGAGCGGAAGGTGGTCAACGCCAGCCAGCGGACACGTCCCGTCCCAGGCGACGACGAGGGCGTTGCGAAAGTCGCCTTGACCGATCCTCGCGGCTTGCAAGCGCTCCTTCTCAGTGAGCGGGTCCTCGGCGGGCGCCACCACCCGGACTGGGCCGTCGTCAGTCTCGAGGCGACTTGCGCCCTCCAGCAACGCGATCGTAGCGGCCAGATTGCTATCGGAGACGCCGAGAGCGAAGCCGTGACGGCCGACGGTCGTGCGATGTGGTGCGATGTATTCCGGAAATTCCCGAAGGTGCGCGTTCACATAGCTCCGAGGCGGCTCGACGGTGTCGACGCCTAGAGCCCGAAGGCTATCCGCCACGTCGAGGAAGCCGGGGTGAACGACGAGGGGCCGAGTAGCAGTCTCCCGCTTCACGTAAACGACGAGATCGCCGCGTCGCATCTGCACTACCTTGCCGGTGCGATTGCGCTCTTTGAAACCCAACGTCTCAAGCGCATCGACAAGGGCCGCATCATGAATAGGAAGTCCAGTCTGCCGGACGAGCGTCGATGGGACCACCGGGAGGGTCAGCCCCTCAGCTTTGCGTTTCCAGGTTCGGACATTGGAATCCGGCCAGTCAACCCAGAGCTTCCCAATTTGCTCGGACAGTTCGCTCCGGAGGCGCGTGGAAAAGCGGTCGACGGGCTTTCCTTCACCGGGCTGGTCCCCGCGATATGGACACGTCCAATCGGCCACTCCGGTATACAAATATTTCGCATCGAAAAGCCCGACGAAGAGTGTTTCGCCCGGAACCGGCGAGACGAACGAGGCCCATATCCTTCGGTTGCGAAAGATAGGGCGGTTCTCCTTCTGGGTATCCTGGTAGAGGATAAAACCCTCCGGGTCGTCGCGCCAAAGGTCCGCGATGCTCGCCGCAGAGGCGCCGCGTTTGGGCGTGTGATGGCGGAGAAGCGCGACCTCCTTTGGAACAATGCCCCGTTCCAAAAGCAGATCGTTAAAACTGGCGCTCATCGCGGAACTCCATTCCGACAAAGTGGCCAAATCGTGCGTCGCTGGTCACCGGCGAGCATCGAGTATCACGAGCCTGGTAGTCGGAAAACAAGCGCATTTTGTGGCTCCGACCCGAAGGTGCCAATCAGCAAACGCCAAACTGCTTTCCACCTAGTTTTTTCGGGCGTCCGCTTTAGCTCCTGATAAGAACGAAAGCTGACAGACCGCTGACGGCCACGAGCGGCCGCGAAGGCCTGCGTCGTCCCACCAGGCGCCGCGAGATGTCACCCTAGCCGCTCGCTTGTTACCTATGCGTTACCTGACGCAAAACTAGGTAACAGAAAAATGGCGGAAAACTGGCGCGCCCGGCAGGACTCGAACCTGCGACCCCAAGCTTAGAAGGCTCGTACTCGCGGGCGTGTGCCCGCACATTGGGTGCGGTGCCACAAGCGCCCATCCGCTCAGTTTCGGTGGCCGGGTCGGCGTGATGCGCTCGTTGGGTTCCGCGGACTGTGTCAGGAACATTGCATTCGGAATGTCGCCCAATGCGCCCATTGCTGGCGTTCGCATTCAAGTAGTCGTGGTCGGCTGAAGTCTGCACACGCCAGTCAAGTGGCGCTCCTTTCCCGCCGGCTCCTACCGCTTTGTCTTGCGTTCGGCCTTGGCCTTCGATTTGGATGCAGCAAGCGACTGAGAAAAGTTCAGCTTACCCGCGGTTCTGGTGTCCACCCGAGCGCAGTTGACGATGTCGTAAATGGCGCGCCAATTCCGGGGTGCGCAGGTGATGCAGCCGGCAGATACGCGCCCGGCATGGAGATAGCGGTCGCCGGAATGCCCAATACGGAACCAGACAGTGCTCGGATCTCCGTAGGGCGACTGGTGCGGGTAATCGGCGATCTCCAGGTCGTGATCGCCCTCCGGTAGGGGGTTTTGGGGGTCGGTCTTAGCCGCGAACGGGCCCGCCGTTTTGGCTTGGCCATTCTCTTTGTACGAAATGGAGAGCTGAAGATCATACATCTCGCCGTCGACGTCGATCGGCCCGCCAGGCCGAGGCTTCACGCGCAGCGCGAGGTCGCTGAGGCGGCGATAGCTGACCTGCAGGTTCCCGGTCGTCACATCGAAGCTGCTTCCGGCAAGATACCCTTCGAGGACGGTCCCATAGTCCCGGCCCTGTACAGTTCTAATAAAGTCGACTTTGAGGCCGGACGGCAGCGATGTTCTTGTGTTGTTTATCAGCACCACGAGCCAGCCACTAGTGGTGGAAGCGACGTAGCGAGCCTGCATCAGAATGCCCGGTTCGGTCATCAAGTTACGCGTCGAGGACTCGTAGAACGCCCTCCACGACAGTCCTTCTACTCGTTCCTCAAGCTCGAGAATTCTTGCAGACAAGGCGTCAATCTTGTCTTGTTGAGACGCTTCCAGTTCCGGCGGCTCCGATTGAGTTCTCGACCTCTTCACGATTTCCTCCCCGTTGAAGTTTAATGGTCTCAAATTGGCACTCGGAGTGGAGAGTGTAAAGCAGAATCGAAGTCATTGGACGATCGCCAATCTCTCGTTTCAGACCTTCGGCACGGCTACCTTCGCCATGAAGCGCGGACCGCTTTCGACGATTTCCTGCCCGTGGGCCGACAGCATCAGGTCGGTTTCCTCTAGGAAGACGTAATAGGGGGCACGACGCGGATCCCGGCGGCTGTAGAGCGTGCCTTCCCAGATGAGATCGCCCTGCTTCTGTGAGGCCAGAGACGTCGTAACATCGACCGTCTCGTCGGCATCGGACTTGATCGCATCGACGAGCAGTTTCGGCTCGCGGCGCAGGGACGCCTTGAATCGCGGCCCAGTGATCGCGTCGAAACGGGAACGTAGCGGTTCGGGAAGCCGGTCGGCGCCGCCCGCGACTGTCGCGAGTGGCCCGCGAACCGCGACGTGAACCGGCCAGCGCCCATCCACCTTGCGTCCCTGCCAGATTTCGACCCGCCGCGACGGCTCGAGGCGGAAATCGATCACGTCCGGGGTCGAGACGTGAAGATCGCACCAGGGATAGCCCGGCACGTTGCCGGAGCGTTCCAGCGCGTGCTCCTGATAACGCGCGATGCCAAGCCTCATCATCGGCGCACCGGCCAGGCCATGCGCAGCCGCTCGCGCATCGATGTCGATATCGACGTACCAGAGATCCTGGGCGCTGTCATATTGCGGGTCGATGGTGAGCAGGTCCAGGGACCGGCCCTGTTCACGCGGAATGGGAATGCCTTCGCGATCGGAGGCCCCGTACATGGGGACCCATTGCCCTGCACGGATCCGGGCGCTCGGATCGCCCCTGAAAAGGGCGAGCGGCAGACGCCATGGGGGGCGGTCGCCGCTCTCACGGATTGCGTCCGCTCCCCACTGGCTGACGTGGCGGGCGAGCGGACCCAATTTCCTGGGATCGGCACCGTCGGGGCAGGCCAGAAGCGCGAAACGCTCGCCGGCGCCCGAGGAATACCAGCCGCCGGGGGCGGGTCGGGCGACATCTTCGGCCCGGGCCCCGAGCAGGCGCGAGCGCCGCCACTGAAGGCGGACCGCCATGTGCCGCTCGACGAATCTCGGAGCCCTCAGGCTTCGCTCCCAGACGAAGGCCGGCAGCATCTCGACGAAGCTCATCGGGTCGGGCCGGCGTGTCGCGACGGCCCAGACGGTGGTTGATGCGCCTCGGGCCACGAAGCGCGGGCTGCTCGTATCCGCCGACATCAGCGGTGCGAATTTCGAGGCCGTGACCGGAGTCACCTCCAGCCGGTAGGCGCGGGAATCGAGGGAGGGGGAGAAGAGAGGTTCCGTCTTCAGCCCTTCCGTCACCAAGTCCACATCTTCCATGCGCGGATCGGGCAGCGGACGCGGGCTCAGCGGCATTCTCGAAGGTGGTATGCCGGCCATCTCGAAGGCGAGCCGGCCGCCGACGGTCGCAAGCCTGGCGCCGGGTTCGTCCCGCTGGTCCTCGTATCGAATCTCGAGCGTGACGTTTCCGCTGACCTGTCGGTCGACGCTGAGCGTGCCCCCCACCCAGGTCATTCCAGCTGCGAGTTCTTGCCGGTCGCTCCAGCGAGTGACATCGCCGACCTTCTCCGGCCACTTCTCCCGGGCGATCTCCTCGCGCAACAGCTGGAGGCTGTCGCCACCCCTCGGCCAGGAAGGTCTCAGCGGGGTCTGCACCGCGTGTACCACGCGCAGGTCGAGAATCTCCGCCTGCTCAGGCACCGGCCGGCACAGGATGGCGTTCCTGAAGGCCTGGTCGCGGAAGCGGAGTCCGGCTCGAGCCAGCATCTGTTGCGCGGCCGCGAAGCCGGCAAAAAGATCGAGATCGTCGGCGTCCGGCACGCACCAGCAGCGCAGGTCGAAGTCTGCGCCCGGGCTGAGCCGAAGACGTACGCGCCGGACGGTAACCGAGCCTTTCGGCGGATTCTGCCCCTCGCGCAGCCGGTGGAATCGGCGGGCCGCGGTCAGAAAACCGGTGCCGTCGAGGACGAGCTCGGTTCCGGCATCACCGCTCGCCCTCTCGACGTCGAGGACGATCGGCATGGCGAAAGGATAGCCACACGCGACCCAGCCATTGGAGATGCCAGGAAGGTCGGGAAGTCCGGGTTCCTTGCGAGGAGAGGGGATATTCGGCGCATCCTGGAAGTAGCCGTCATCGTAAATGTCGACGCACAGCGGCTCGGAAACCGCCATCGGATCGGGGCCCCGGGTGAAAAGCTGAAATGCCATCCGTCTCGCGGTCGGATCCGGATAATAATGGGCTTTCCGTCCCAATAGCGCCTGTGCGTCGGTTCGCTCGACGCTGAAAACTCCTATGCAGCGTTCCTCGCGCGGGCTGGGAGCCGGCTCGGCGGCACGACGCGGACCTGTTTTCGGCGGGGGAACTTCCTGGTTGCATGCAGCGCTTGCCCATTCGAGCCTGTCGCCTTTGCGGATGCCGAGGCCGCCCGTTTCGGGGTCCCAGCGGACATTGAAAAGGCCACCAATTGGTCGACCCGCCGGAGCCGGCAGCTCGTCCAGCGCGAGCCTGGCCCGCTTCGTGGGGTGGGGATGGCAACTGGCCTGTTCGAGCGAAAGCCCCGGCACATAAAGGATGCGCCGCGCCAACGGGGTCCTGAGGTCGTCGTCCCCGGAACGAACGACGAGCGTGTCGAGGGCGTCGCCGGGCCGTGAGACGGTTGCGGGATCGAGGATGGCCGCCACCGGCGCTGCGATCCGCTCCTGCCGTCTGAGGACGTAAGGCGCATCGACGGTCTGGCGGGGGATTGCGGTCGGCGCGGTGCCGACCCCCTCGTAGACGAGCCGGGCCGTCTCGAGCGGGAGCCCGACGCCTCCGGCATAAGTGCATCGCAGACCGAAGCGATAGGACCGGCCGAATTCCATTCGGGGTGGACGCCGATCCCTTGCCCCACTGGTCGGCGGAGGACCGGGCAAGCCGAACTCGGGATACAAAGCGAGGTCCACGGTTTCGTCGACATCGTCCTCGTGCAGGTTCAGCCCAGCCGTGCACGGGGCGCCGAGCGGATCGATCTCCCATTGCATGATGGTGTCGATCGCGAGATATTCGCCGGCTTCGCTCCTCTGCCCCAGCTTCACAGGCGAAGCGGGAACCATGCGAGTTGCCGGGCGGACGCTCGCGGCATCGAGGCTCCGGCGAAGAGCCGGGATTTCGGCCGGCTCGGCGATGGCGGCAAGAGCCGCTGCAATCAGGGGCTCGAGCGGCTCTTCGCCGACGGGGATGGGGAAGCTGACGTCGCGTTCGGTGAGACTGCGCCACTCCCATTGCTGGGTCCGCTTCGACACCACCGCGACGTCGACCCGATAGCCGGTCACAAGATCCTTGGTGAACAGCTTCTTGTTCGGCTCGCCACGACGGCGCAGATCGTCGCTGGCCTTGATTTCGCCCTCGACCGCTTGCGCCCGGGCGCTGTCGTGGAGGGCTATTCCCGCCGTCCTTGCCGGAAGATCGCCGAGCTCGAGATCGCCTCCGGCGCGCGTATTGGCCGCGTCGCCCTCCGCTTTCTGGATCATCTGCTCGGCGCGCCCGCTGACGTCCAGGCTGGTCAGGAAGTAACGGGACCCCTGACCGTCGGACTGGTTGAGGTTCAGCGTTCCAAACAGATGATCGGCCTGGTCCTGCCCGATGCCGCCCTTGACCTGGTCGAAGGTCGTGAACAACCAGCGGTCCGGCCCCAGCGGGGCGAGCTCGCACGCCGTCCAGTAGGTGACGTCCTCGCCAGCGCTGTTGCTGCGCGGGGCGATGAAAAATCTTGCTCGCCTGCCGCTGCCGACCGCGCTGCGCACATCTTCCGGAAGCACGTCCAGCGCGAACTCGACATCGACGACCAGCTTCATCACCCTGGCCACGGTCGGATAGGCGAGCATTCCGAACAGGCGCCGTCGATCGGCATCCTTCATCGCCAGCAGGCACTGGTGCGCCTCGGAAGCCGAGAGCGAGTAGGCCGCGCCCGTCTCGGGCGTGACGGGGAAGATCAGCCCGGATGTTTCCGGTTCAGGGTCGGGGCGGGCCGCAAGCAGATGTGCCGCGATCAGCTTCTGGAACGCCGGCCGGTTGCGGCGCAAGCGGACGCGAAGGTCCCTTGCGAAGATATCGTTGACCAGTCCCTCGCCGAGGCTGGTCAGAGAGACATTTCGCCTCTGCAACTCCAGCTCGACGCCGGCAAGCGCCTGCTCGACGTCGGCCTCGATCGAATGTCGGCGGCGGGGCGCGGCTGTCTCCGCCCGGACCGAAGCCTCCGGCGCAAAGCCGCCTGCCATATAGCTCGATCGCGCCGCTTCCATCTGCTCCTGACGAGCCGCGCGGATGGCGTCGCGAAGCGTCGACGGGAGGCTGCTGTCGGGGCCGGGATCCATTGCATAGCGATGGAAGGGGTGGGCGATCGCCGAGGCTGCATCGCGGCGCGCGTTGGCGGCGCCCGCCTCTTGCCACGCGTCATTAGCCTCCGCGGCGACCTGCTGCGCGACGGCGAGCCCGCGGCCCGCGACCAGTCCGCACGCAAATTCGAGGTGAGGGTCGGGGACGCCCTGCCTGGACGTCAGTGACTGGCCGCCATCGATCCCCAAGAAAAGGTTCGTTGTCCCGGACCAGGCTGTGACAGCCAGCGAGGCGGGGGCGGGTTCGTGTGGCTCGTCGGCCGGGCTTGCGGCGCGATGGCCGGGGATCCTTCCCTGCGCCGTATAGCCTGTCGAGGCCTGCACGATCGGCCGGTCGAGACTGAACAGATATTGGGCCGTATCGAGAGCGGTGAACGCGCTCTCGAGCATCGCCGACGGCGTGGCGGTGACGAAACAGGGTCCCTCCGCGACCAGCGCGGATCCCTCGGTATCGCGAGCCCCCAGTCTGAACGGGCGGTGCTGGTCGTCGCGACGCCATTGATAGGCACGCGGCCCCAGAAATTCGCTGACAATCGAAGCCACGTTCTGCCGGGCGTCGGCCTCGTCCGGGGTGGCGGCGGGGCTCGGCGCGCTGGCCGTGCGCAGGATTGCCAGCGTGCGGTCGCTGATGCGGTCGCTTTCGCCCCGCGCCAGCCTGCGCCAAACCAGCATGGCCTTGTCCACATTCTCCTGGCTGAAGTCGGTCAGAAAGCGCAGCCTGGACGCACCGAGGGTCGCGCTGTTGGCAGGCGTTTGTCTGCCATCCGGATCGACGCTGACCCGGAGAAACACTTCGTCAGGAGCTTCGAGCATGTTCCTGACGGTCCTGGGCCAGGAATCCACCTCTTCGCCGTCGCCGGGCATGATGAGCAGGGCCCCGCGCAGACGCAGGTCCGCCCCGGTACCTCTTACTTCGTGCGGAATGAAGCGGATGAGTGGCGGTGCCCAGATCCCGCCTTCCGCTTGCGCGCCGCCCCAATCGCCCGCTTCGAGCTCCGCGTCCGTGTCGCCCCACCCGCTCAGCTCTTCCATGCTACAGCCCTTCGTCGAAATAGCTTCGGTAGGTTCGCCATTCCGCGTTCATCGCGACCGCGCGCGAAACGGGGCGTCGGGGCGCCTCTCCGCCGATATGAGAGGGGCCCGGCATCAGCATCGGTGTGTAGAATCGCTGTGTTTCCGGATTCGACCAGCTCGAGAGCAAGGCGAGGTGCTGCTCGGTGACCGCACGAAACGTCAGCCGGTTGCCACCGCTCCACCCTTTCGCGATCGCCCTGAGGACCGGGACCTCGTAGTCGAAGTCCTTGATTCCGATGGAGAAGGAAAAGGTGTAGGTAGCCGACCCCTCCATTTTTCCGCCGGCGCGTTGCTCGACCGACACGAGCAGGCAAGTGCTGACTCCGAAGAAGGCGATCTTGATCGAGCCGGCAGCGATGAAATAGCCGGATAGACGCGCGCTGGCGCCCGACCGCATGATGTAAAGCCCGGTCATCACCCGGACCTGGCCGCTCGCCGGGCCGAAGCTCACCACGGCCATGCCGCCATATTCGAAGGAGGCTTCGAAACCCGTGATGCCCTTGGCATTCGCATGCAGGGAGACAAAGCCGCCGCCGCCATAGGGCGCGGCGGAAATCAGGAACGGCGCCGCGCGCCTTGCCAAATTGAACTTGAAGGTGGCCGGCTTGTTCGTGAATGGAAGCACGACGCTTGCGCCCAGCGAGACGTTCGCGAAGGCGACGGATCCGATGCTGATCGTGCCGAGGTCGATCATGAAGCCGGCCTCGATGGCCGGCGGCGCCAGCTGAAGGTCAATGAAGAAGCCGCTGTCGCCGCCGATCCCGAGCCATTCCTGAAGCTGCTGGATGAACTCGACCGCTGCGCCGAGCTTCACTTCGGCGATCCGTATGTCGAGGTTCGGCGAGCCGCCATCCTTGATGGTGAATGTCGTCTTCGTGAAATAGAGCGTGACGACTTCGAAGATGTTGATTTCGAAGGGCTGCAGGACCCCCAGGGTGCTGATCGCAGTGGCCGACGGGTTGCGCGCGTCGATGCTGGTCTGGAAGGTTACCTTGAGCGCCTTGACGTCCGAACCGGGGTCGCCGCCATAGTCCTGCCTTCCGGACTCGATCATCCTGAAGAAGGGCGGCAGCGCGTTGAGATCCGTGTCAAAGCTGTAGGAAAGGTTGATCCGGGGCAGCACGAGGTCGAGCATCGCCGCCTCGATCTGCCGTCGCATCCGCTTCAGATCGATCAGATCCTGGAGACGTCCATGCAGGAGCGAGTCGAGCACTTCGCCCAGATCCTGGGTTAGCCGATAGAGGGCGGGCGGGGACCTGTCGCCCGCCTGGCCGCCGTCGCGGATGGCGGCAAACCTGTCACGCCAGATCACTATCTTGCGCAGCGCCTCCTGCATGTTTCCGCTGTCCACGGCGCGCTTTGCCTCGTCGAGCTCGGCGCGCTGAACCTTGAACAGATTAAGTGTTTCGGGCTGAAGCAGGGTTGCCTGCAGCTCGGGCCTTAGGATGAGCTCAAGCATCCGCCGGTAGGGCTGATTTTCGCCGATTGCCTGCTGGACCTCCCGGAGCGGTTCGAAGAGCAGATCCGCGCGGGTGTGCACTTCGATAAGAGAATCCAGGATCGCCAGCATGACCGGCTTGGCGGCGGCGAAGATGGTGTCGCGCGCCGCCTTCTCGGCGGTGGCCAGCGAGGCGGTCGCCGCTCCGACGAGCTTACGCTCGACGTCGAACGCGAATCGCTCCAGCTGGAGAACAGGCTCCGCCTTGGCGACGAGGTGCAGTCGAAGCGTTTCGATGGTGCCTGTCTGGCTGTCGGCAAGATTGATAAGGAAGACGTACAGGGCCTCCAGGTCAGCCTTCCTGCCGGTCCATTCGCGCTCGAAGGCGCCGATCGCTTGGACGATCTCGGATCGGGCGGGTTCGGCGAGCTCGCTCGCGACCGAACGAACCGCGTTCCTCAGTCCGTCCAGCGCCGCCTGGGAGCGAAGGCTTGTCAGCTCCCTGGCCGTCGCAATTCCCTTCGCCAGGAGGCCGGAGGCCTGACGTGCGGCTTGGTTGAGCCAGCCGTCGGCGAGGACGGTACAGTCGCTGAACGCCCTCCAGCTCTCCCCCTGTCTTTGCGGCGCCGCCGGCAGCTCTGCGCCGATCGCTCGGGCCGCTTCCCGCACCAGAAGCAAACCGTCCGCAGCAAGGCGGACACGATGATTCATCCATCTCGACGCCGAACCCAGAAGGGTCGCCAGACCGTCGCAAATTCTGCCAGGGGCCGCGTCAAGCGTCGCCTGCTCACGCTTCAGGGCGGCGATCGTATCCTTCATCCTGTCAACGGTGGCGCCGAGCTTCCGGCGAAGCTGTGAGACGGTTTCGAGCGCTCGCTCGATACGTGCCCGCACCTGCTCAGAATCGCGCGCCAGCGCGACCCGATCGGCCGAGCGGCTCGCGACCATGGTAATTCGGTGAGTCTCGCGCGAAAGCGATTGAAGGCAGGCTGAAAGCTGCCTCTCCTTCTCGGCCAGCTGCGCTAGGTAGGGATCGGTCTCGCGCAGCAGCTTCTCCACCGAATCCACGGGCCCTATCAGCGTGTCCGTCCCGGACCTGAAGCGCTGCCTGATGATTTTGAGGGCCTCGCCCAGGGGGCCGTCCTCTCGGCAGATATCCGGAACGGCCAGCGGCCCGGGAAGCGCGGCGGCAAGGGCTTCGAGGACCCGATCGACGGTCGCGAATATCTCGGCGCTGATCGTGCGCACGTCGTCGAGCCGGCCTTGTGCCGCTTCCTCAACCAATCCGTGGCAGGCGCCGAGGGCGGCAAGAGCGGGCCGACCGATCGCCTCATAGCAGAGCGCCTCGGGCGCCGTGGACGCCAGCCTCGCGAGGAGCGAGGACAGATTGCACGAATCGGTCGGGCAATTGGCGAGATTGGGATAAGCGTCGGGACCCAGGACGGTGGCAAGCCACTCGCGCGAAGGCTCGCGCAGGAGCGCGTTTCGGCCCTCCGCCGCCTGGCGACGCAGCTCCTCCTGCAGCTTCGCCTTCACGTCGGCGGTGAAGGTCCTGGCCGCGGATGCGATTTTCTCGATGAACTGCGTCAGCCCCTGGGGAATCGGGTCGCGACCGATCCGGTCGACCTCGGCGAGCAGGGCCAGCAGCGCTCGGTTGAGCCGCTTCGCTGCCGCAACAATGGCCTGCAGCTGCTGGAGCGGGTTCTCGGTGGACTGGCCGGCCGTGAAGCGCCTCAGATCGGCGATCTCGGCCAGCACATGGTCGAGCTCCAGCTTCAGCCCGGGATAGAGCTCCCCGACATTCCCGCCGAATGGCGTGGGTTGCGACAGCATCCCGGAGACTTCTTGGGCCGCGTTCTCGGCAGCCCGGATCATCGGATCGACCTGCTGCAGAAGCCTCGTCAGTTCCTGCGCCACGCGGTCGGCCGAAGCTTCGACCTGTTCTATCAGTTTGGGCGCTTGCGCGTAGAGGGCCGTCTTGACGATGTCGCGAAGCGACAGGATGCCGAGCAGAAGGGCGTCCTGCGGAAAGAAATCAGCGCCGCAGAACGTGCCTCCGCGAGCACCGCCGGAGGCCGGGGCTGAACCCGCTCGGTGCAATTCTTCACGCGCCCCGGCCGCGGCCCCACTGGCCGCCGCAAATCCTTCGGCGGACATAGAGCCTGCCGAGGCCAGCAAGGGCCGCGATGGCGCCTGCTGCCCCCCCACCGGTCCGCTGACCTGCGACCAGTTGACGGCCACTATGGTGGGCTGGGCAATGCCTCCCGATCGCTCGCCCGACTGGTTCAGGTCGAGACGAACAGGGGGAGCTTGGGGTACGTACCAGTTTGCTGGATCGGTCGGCAGATAGCCGTGAACGGCGAGGAACATCCGCGCCGGGTTCGCCGGCGTCATCCCGTGGCGGACGAAGAGGTCGTCGTATGAGACGATGGCATGGTCGCTGGTGCGCGCCGAAAATGCCTGAAGCGACCGAAGCCGGACATGGGCCTCGCGCACGAACGGGTAGAAGGGCGGCTGGTCCTCCCCCTCCATCGCGGCATCCATCTGATAGGGCTTGCCCGGTCGATCCCCCCGGCCGCGGGCGCCAAGGATCCAGCGCGCCGTCTCGAAGCTAGCCGAACGTGGCTCTATCTCCGGGGCATAGCGAATTGCCCGGCCGTGCTGGTCGGCCGTGCTGAGGCCGCTTTCGCCGCGCAGGCCCATATAATAGTCGACGACCGCCTTGACCGTGTCCGGATGATGAACCGCCGTATTATCGAGGAAGAGGAGGGGGAGGGTGGTGAGGCCGGCCTTGCCGTCCAGGAAGAGCTCGAACTTCACCTCGCCGCCGCGGCCGGGACGAAGCCTCGGCCAGAAGATCATGCCGCGACTTGCGGGAAGCTGGAGCTTGCCGCCCGGATAGACCCCGTCCTGCAGCGCGCCGTCGGTCGAGGTCGGATCGAGAATGTCCGCCGTCTGGAGCGTTCGGAATATCGCGTTGGAAACCGGAAAATCGCGTCCGTCGAACGGGTGCCCGAGCGCCGCAAAGCTCTTTTCCGGATCGTTGATCCGGATGAAATAGCGCTGGACCAGATAGGCCACCGGATAGTCGCCGTCCGGCGCCGGGAGGAAGTAGCGATCGGTGCATTTGACGAGCGATGCCCGATGGCCGATCGGGAACAGGAACCCCTTGTAGATCACCTCGACGAACTGGTCGCGGCCCAAGTTGGTTCGCTGGTTCCAGGATTCGACATTGAGGGCTTCGAACGGCGGATTATCCCAACTGGGCTGCGGCTGGTCCTTCCAATAGGGCGCGGCCGGCGGATTGAAGCGGGCGAAGACGCCCAGGTTTCCGCCAAGCGATGAAAGCCTCAGATCCTTCACTTCGATCGCGGGAGGAATGAAAAGCGCCTGCTCTTCGAGCCCGGGGATCTGCCATGCCTCCGGCGCGACAATGCTTTCGGGCAATGCATCGCCGGGGCCGGTCGGCACCGGTAGCCGGACCCAGAACGCGCTATTCGAAACAGGCTGTGCCGATGCCGCCGTCTCGCTGACGAAGCGATAGCGATAGCCATCGGCGGCGCGCGCTATGTCGCCCCACTGATATTCCCGGGCCGACTGATAGTTGCCGCGATCGACTGAGCCCGCGGGATCATCCATCAATTTCCAGTGGGTCGCCGTGCACGGCTGAACGCCTGGCTGGGGCGAAGGATGGGTGTAGAGATAGTATCTGCCGTTGCCTGCCCACCGGACGATGCTCCCTCGCCGGTATGTCGCGGACGGAGAGAAATCGCCGACATGCGCAGGCGGCTGGCGCAGCGCCGGGAGGATCGGCAAGCCGAAGAGAGTCGACAGCGCGACCAGCTCATGCCGATCTTTCCGACTGAGCGGAAAGCGGGTCGAACCGCCCCATGGCGTGCTATGATCCTGCGGATAGTCGCGACCGGATAGAAAGACCTCCGGTTCGAAATCCTTGCTGCCGACGGTTCGAACCTTGTTTCGAGCGAACCTCTTGTTGCGATCGACATCGGGCCTGTCCGCCACGTCGGGACCCAGTTCGGCAACAAGCTTCGTCGACCATAAGGGGACGACATCCCAGCGAGACCGGGGCCGATCCGCGGACGGCGGTGGCGAGCCCAGAAAGCTGCCGCGAAGGTCAGGGCCGCGGGCGCTGACGACGGCATTCTGATCGGGCGACATGAGCAGCCGTGCCGGAAGCTCGATCAGTGTCTGGAACTGCGTCGAATCGTCGTCCGCCACGGCAAGCGCCGTGACGGCCTGCAGTCGCTCTCTCAGATCCGTCGTCGGCACGAGACCAAGGTCCTCGAGGATCTTCAAGGGGTCGGTTTCGGGAATCTCGTCAATCTTCGCGCCGGCCCGGTCGGTTGGGTTTTCGCGTGGCCGCCGTGGCCTCATCACGGTCCGAGCGACCTTGGGCACCTCCAGGGTGAGGCGCTCCCAGTCGGTGAGGCCCGCCAGCGTGAAGGGAACGTCCACGCGACGTCGGCTGCGCCGCCGTCTCTTCACCTTGAACGCGATCCGGCTGCAGCCGGACAGCCGCGCTTCCACTACCCTGGCCAGAGGCGGTTCGGCGGGCAGAGGAGGCAGCGGACAGGTGGGGGACACATAGTCCCGATCCTGCGCCCGCTTCTCCGCCTCGATCTTGCAAGCCGACGGGAGCGACCCGTCCATTTCACGCATTCGCTCCTCGTTGATGGGCGTGACCGGCGGAATGTCCCGATCCGCATCGAGGCCGGCGGTCTGCACCTGACGGAAGATGGTCTCCTCCATCACGTGTTGCGGGGGAAACTCGGCCACCAGGACAGGAGCTTGCCCGTGCTGCTCCAGGCGCCAGCCGCCGATGCGGCGGACCAGCGCCATATCCCTGAAGCGGAAGCTGAGGCTGAGCAGGTCCTCTGCCCGGGCAACCCGCAGCGTTGCATTTTCGAGGGGGATCCACCACCTGCCGAAGAGTCCGGTCGAGGTGATCCAGTCCCAGACATTTTCCGGCCTGCGGCTGCCGCCAAGTTGAATCGACGCTTCCTGTCCCTCAAACTCGAGCTGGCTGAGATCGGCTCCGTCGACCCTGATCGGGATGGCGACAACCTCTGTGCGGATCTGGCAGCAGGCCCCGTCGGAAGCGCCGGCGCGAACCTCGATGCAGTGGCGATCGCTGGATCCCCTGACCACGGCCGAGCCGGACGGACAGGATATCACGTGTTCGCGGTCGGAGATCGGGAGCGCGGCGACGAAACCCGCCTTGCGCGTGCCATCGCGTCCCAGGAGCAGTAGGCCGTTGTCCGACTGAAAGCCGCCCCAGCGATTGGCTCCGGCGGCCGAATCGACGCGCCAGGCGCCGGCAAGCGCGAAGCGGCTGCGGCCTTGCTCGCAGCGCACAGCGACGCACTCATGCACGTCCGTCAGATGCAGCTCGGCTCGCTCTTCTCCTGGGACAGACCAGCGTAGCCGGGCTCGCGGACGTAATCTCGCATTCCGAGCGCTCGCCGCTGTGGACCAGCCTGTCGGCTGCTCCTCGAACCGGCTCAACGGAGATTCGCGCGGAGAGTGGACTTTGAAGACGAGCTGGCGAGCCTCGGTCAAACGGCGCGGCCCGACGACTCCGTCGGAAAGGGAGAGCAGCCATTCGAGTTCGGGCAGGAAGGCAATGGTTCCGCCGTGACCGCCTGCCAGCGACCACCCGGCGATCTTCGCTCTGGCCGCAATCGAGCGCGTGTCGTGGGAGACCGGCGCCTCTGTCCCGTCCAGGAAGTTGTGGAAGCCGACGGGGCCCGGGGCGAAGTCCAACCCGGCAGACGCGACCTTCAGCATCCACTCGTCGGAGCGAATGAACTCGATACTGAGGTCGAAAGGCAGTCCAGTGCCCGGCAGCTGCGCGTTGGCGACTTCAAGTCTGCGGGTCGCTGTTGTAAAGGTCGGGGTCGGGCCGAAGGCGTCCTTGCGCACCATCCAGGTCCGCCCGGCAAGCCGGACTCGGATGCCCAGCAAGCGCCCCTCGTCATCAAATATTCGTCTGAATTCGGGCACCTCCGCTGCAGCGGCAATCCGACCTACAACGTCTGCGGAGGCGATGGCGGCCGGCAGCTGGAAAAACTGCCGACGCGTTACCGGAAGAAGCTGTGGGTTGCTTGTGCCCAGAGGGTCAGACAACCGGCGTAAGCTTGTCCATGACTTGCTGATGTCTTTCCGAAACACAGTAAGCCCCCCCGAGCGCACTGGTACGTGTGTCCAGCTCTCGTCTGAAGGAAGAGCGGAACCCATTAACGAAATTAGCTCGCTACAAAATTGCGAGCAACGCAGGTAATGCACTGCAAATCTACAGCGGCCGCCAAGCCATTAATGGCTACGGCGCCACACAGATTCGTGACTGGTAGGCTAACTAGTTCGGGAGCCCTATCAAGTCACTTTTTTCATAATTTACCTTTCAAGTGCGCCGCCCCACGCTGTTCAATTCCTGTGTCAGAGAAGGCACGAAGCAGCCGACCTTGCTAACGCCACATTGGGGGCTTGAGGAGGCGATCAGGGTGGGGAAGCGCCACGCCCGAAAGCGATTCCGACCTGATCGGCACCACAGCCGGACTTGTGGCATTTGCTCATCTACGGGTGGAGGGCGTTCAATTCACGCCCAGGAGGGGCCAAGTGTGAGCGCTCGATCGAGCCTGCTGGTTGGGCCGCACCCCGCGTATTGGGGGTACTTTTGGGGGCACGAACTCGTGCCGCCTGCGAAATGCTCGCGCTAATGGGACGCTACCGCGGTTCTTCGATTCCGCCCCTGGGAATCCCGTTGCCGCTCCAGAATGTCCCCCTCTGTGGTGAGGCGCCGTGGATCGCCCTGCAGCACGTCAGCTGATGTGACGGCCTCGAACCGCATCCGCTCTAGCGGATGAGGGGGCGCCTCAGGGTATGTGGGGGCCCGACCCCCGGTAGATCCCCGCACGCGAGCGAGGAAGTCAAACTTCGCGCTTTGGGCGACTTCGGCGTCCGATTCGTAAGGGATGGGGCGATTTTCAGCCGATCTCTAGGCCCCCATCCTGGTGTGCCGAAACCCGCGCCGTCAGTTAACGCTCAGCTGGCGAGCGCCGCGCGTGGGCCCCGGAAATTGGAAAGTCGGCGCGGGAGGCAGCGAGCCAGCGGCGCGTCGGACAAAAACAGCTTGTGAGCGCCTACGATAGGCAGAGCGGTGATCACGTGCCTTGTGCTCGCGGCGCCCAGGCGTTTAGCTTCGGCACATGAGCGTCTTCGATGGCCTTGAAGAGAACCTGCGCGACGGTCGCAGCGGTGTCCAGAAGAAGCTTACCGAACGGGTGAAGACGCTTGAGCGCGGTAGACCCTGGCTGATCGGCATCGGAGTGCTCGGAGCGGGCGTCGCCGCGCTGTCGAGGCTTGACGCTGGAACTACGGGCACCGTGATGGCGATCGTCGGTGCGATCGTGGCTGCTTTGAGCGGGCTGGCGGTCGCCGTCTTCGACTTCAAAAAGCTGGAGCTGTCCGCCGACCTCGCCAAAGTGGAAGGGCTCCTCGAGAAAGCTATTCGGGAGGGGCGTGCCGCACTGACAAACTTGGAGGTCTGCGAATCGAACCGGCGAGCGCTCGACAAGCGCCGGGTCCACCGTCTGACCGCCGTTGCCGACATGCGCGAGATGACAGAGCAGAGCCTCGCGAGTGGGCTCCCCGCCAGCGTCGCGGCCGAGGCCATCTTGAAAGTGGCCGCTCGTAACATCGACGGGGCAATCGGCTTCGACTCGGCTGAATACTGGACTCTTTCGGTCTTTGAAGTTCGAGGCGACGAGTTGGTTCGGGTTGCCGCGGTCTGGGCGGATCGGGCTGGTGAGCAGACAGCCGGCCGGTCTTGGAAGCGAGGCGAGGGCTACTCGGGCGTCGCTTGGCGCGACGCGTCTGAGGTGATCGAGGAGGACACCTCCGATCCCCGCGCGACGCGGCGCTATGTAGTGCCCGGCGAGAAGACCCGCGAATACGATTTCGAGCGTTATCGGTCGGTGGCCGCCGTTCCGGTCTTCGTCGGTCCTGACCAGGAGATCTGGGGCATCGCGACCGCCACCAGCGATCGGCTCGGCCGTTTCAAGGACGAGCCGCCACAGGGCGAGGTTCAAGCTGTCGACATGGTTCGTGACGTCGCGGGTATCATGGCCTTGCTTGCGGTCGCGAACAGGGCGCCTCAGCCTTCGGAGCGGGATGCTCGCATAGGCAATGGCAATGCTGATTGACGGTTCTTTTCACGTCACAAGGTGTTATATGTGGAGCATGACACGACAAGCTCGCCTCGCATCGATCGATCGAGAGAAGAGTTCGTTAATGGCGAACATTGCTCGCGCTCGCCGCGACGGTAGGATCGATGATGCTGCGCTTCGAAAGCTGGAGCAGCTCTCGCAGGAGCGAGTGGAGCTCGCGCGCGCCTGAGGCCGCGGGCTTAGCTCGGTATCACCTGGTCGTCGGCATTCGTTCGGTGAGCAGGGGTCGCCAACACCCGTAATGCAGTCAAAGCTGATACGGTGAGTCTCATTCAGCGCGAGTGGGTCTCAGGGTGAGACCTCGAAAACCACCACGCCGGCGAATCCCATTTGGCGTGAGGAAATCTCAGCTCGTCCCATATCGCTCGCTACCTAGCCTGCTACCTTTCGGTTTTGAGCAGGAGGAGAGGGGGCTGCTAAGTGCTTGAAAAGGTGGTGGACGCACTAGGGCTCGAACCTAGGACCCGCTGATTAAGAGTCAGCTGCCCCAGGGGTCACGCGGCAACGTCCGCTTTCGTGGTTCATCACTCCGAAGCCGACCGTCCGCTTCCGGCCAAATGCCGACAGGCATTTGGACTACGCGAATTTTGCTGGACCAGCGTGAACGCTGCACATTCGGGTTTCGGGTGATCGTCGGGAGCCCGGTCCGCGCTGGAGCCGTGGAGGAAACACCTCTGTCATCACTCGATAGTCTCGAAGGACGGTGCCCCCGCCTTGATGATGGCAATCGAGATACGACGATGACTTACCTGATCGCACTTTACCTACTGGCTTGGTTCGGCCCGGCCGAGGCCAGGTCGGGACATTATCGGCTCGACGCGACCTTCGACCTCGATCGTGGCGCGATCCAGGGCGCGTTCGTCTACGAACCTTCGGGCAGTGCGCCGCCGCTGCTCGAGTTCCTCATCCGTCGCGACCACATCGTCCATTCGATCCGCGGCGCGGACCTGGTGGGACGACTGCCCCATCCGACGTCGGAGCAGATGCATATCCTCACCCTGCGGACACATGTCGTGCGGGGAATCCCGCGCGCCATCCGGGTGCGCTTTTCCGGCCCATCTGCCGCCAGTTGGACCCTGATCGAGAGCGGCCGGGAGGATTTCTGGTTCCCCATCACGCAAGGTGCAATGGGTCCGTTCACGGCCGAGGCCACCATCGCTGGAATTCCCGGGAACATGCACCTCGTTAGTAATGGCATCGTCTCTCGACATGGAGACAGTGTCCGCATTCGCTTGACCGAGCCCGATTACGACTTGGTGCTCGTCGGTGCCCCCGGCCTCAGCGGCCGCATGGCCGGCGATGTGGAATTCGTGGCCGGCGATCACGCGCTCCCCGACAATCGGGTCTTCGCCGATCATGCCGCAGCGGCGCTGACCTTCGTCGAAGACTGGTTTAGGCCGTTATCGCGCCCGATCCGAGTCGTCTCGCTCGATCATCAACGGCAGGGTGGGTATTATCATCGCGGCATCGTGGTCGTTCGCCAAACACGCACGCCACCTGTCCCTGAAATGTACGCTTCGGAAGCGGCCTATCTGATGAGCCATGAATTCGCGCATCATTTTTGGCCGGAGTTCGTGCTTTCGACAGGCGACAAATGGCTTGCTGAATCGGTGGTTAGCTATGTGGGCCTTCGCTTCGTCGAGCAGCGTTTCGGTTTGCCCTCCCGAGAAGCAATGCTTGATCTCTATCGTCGGTATATGCCGCCCGACGCAGGGCCGATCGCCGTACGAGGTGGCGACCGAGAAGCGACCAATGCAGCACTTTACTTCAAAGGGCCGCTTGCCCTGTTCGACCTCGAGGCGCGGATCGGCCGCGACCGGCTGGACAGCCTCTCGCGCGCCATCGGTCTGAGCGAGGAGCCACGATCGACCGCGGCGTTTCTCCGTCATCTGGCAGCGATGACCGACGAAGGGGTCGCAGCAGAGTTTGCTGCGAGGCTTCATGCTGCGGAGTAGCTTGACCGCTGTCGGCTTGCGGCGGGAGGATGATGGCGCGCACTCGCTGCGTTCAACAAAGGCGGTGATCATCTACAAACGGACGGGAGATTCGAGAGCCGTCCAGATACTTCTTGGACATACGAAGACCCAAACGACAGTTCGCTATCTCGGAGTTGAGGTGACGATGCTCTCGCTCTCGCCGAAGGAACGGAGGTCCAATTGAACTTGGCGAGCATTCCCTCGCCCGGAATGCTCGTTATCCCGCTTTGGGCGATCTCGCGCCAATTGCAGCGTTTTCGACTTCAACTACCGCTTCTCCAAAGCTGCCGTTCCCTCAGGTTTGATCCTGACAGGCACGAGATGCGTCGATCGCGCGCGGACGCACCAGGTCTCCAAGGCCGAAGCGGATCAGCGTGCGTTCACGCATCACGGCAGCCACGGCGTTGATCGGTCGATCTCCGAAATCAGCGAAATCGACCTCGGACCGATACGGCCGAGATCCGTGCGGCAGGTCGACGATCCGAAGCGCTTCTTCCGCGACAGCCTGAACGTCGGCGACGACGTCCTTTGGAAAGAGTGCGCGAGTCGCTTGTTCATTTCCCGCGAGCGCATCGCCGTAGAGCGCCTCGTATTGCTCCTGAACCGCGCCGTCGCGGGGGAGCTCGGCATTGGGGAAATGGGCAGTGCCCTCCACGAAGGGACCGGGCATGAGGATCGAGGTTTCAATCCCGAAGCGGGCGACATCATAGGCGACGCTGTCCGCAAGCGAGTCCATCGCCGCCTTCGCCGCGGTATAGGGTGCCAGGAACGGCGGCACGATGCGCGAGGTGCCGCTGCCGATCCACAGGAGCAGGCCGGACTTCTGCCGGCGCATCACCGGCAGAACCGCACGGTTTACGCGCAGCGGCCCGACCGCGTTCGTGTTCAGGCTCGCCATGACCTGCTCGGGCGTGAACGCCTCGGTGATCCCGAAATACAGATGCGCTGCATTGTGGACGAGGACGTCGATTCGTCCCTGCTCGGTCACGACGGCGCCTATCGCGGCCCCGATCGATTCATTCGATAGAACGTCAAGTTCCAGGGGACGCAAATCGACCTTGTGCTCAAGGGCAAAAGCGCGAGCTTCATCGGCCTTGCCCTTATTGCGGTCCGAAACCGAACGCATCGTAGCGTAGACGGTATGGCCCGCGACGGCGAACGTTCTCGCCATGAGGCGCCCCATGCCGGTTCCGGCGCCTGTGATGACAATGACTTTGTTCATGGGATTCTCCATATAGATGGGGTGGCAGCGGCCTTGGGGGTCAGGCGGCAACGAGACGGCGGATCCGTTCCTCGACGGCCTGGACGACCCATCCCGCGACGCAGCCAAGCCCGGTCGCGCCGCCAAGCCGCGCGATCGAGGCCAGTTCCGGTTCGAGGTGAGCCGCAAAGAACGTGATCATACCGATGAAGTAGGCGAGCAGATTGCCCAGCACCGGCAGGCCGCGGGTCGCGATGACGACTGTCCCCACGGCGAGGACCACCAACGGAAACGCCATCCCGCCGAGGCTCGGCGCCAGCGCGCCGACCGCGATCGTCGCCAGGGCACCGAGGCCAAGCCCGAGCAAGATGCAGACGAAGCTTTGCACGCCTTCCCTGGCTGACGGACGGCGGGTGAAGTAGGCGACCCAGCCCATGAACATCGCCCAGGGCGGCAATGTCAGGAGGACGCTCGTGTTGGCCGCCACCGCCGCGACGATCGCAGCAGACAGGGTCAGAGCGACATAGAGCCCGATCCCGGTCTTCGGATCGGCCGACGAGGCGGGGACTGAATTTGCGTCATGCGCCATTGCTTCGCCTCCTTGCGCGCGGGCGTTCAGCACATGCCGCCATTGGCGCGCAGCGTCTGGCCGTTGATCCACGCACCTTCGGGACCGGCCAGGAAGGCAACGACACGCGCGATGTCTTCGGGCTGGCCGAGGCGCTCGAGCGGATTCATCTTGGCCATCCGGTCGATCAGCTCGGAACTCTTGCCCTGCAGAAAGAGAGCGGTGGCGACCGGCCCCGGCGCGACGGCATTCACGGTGATGCCGCGGCCGCGCATCTCCTGGGCGAGCACCTGGGTCAGCCCTTCGACGGCGGCCTTGGTGGCGATGTAGGGCCCATAGGTCGGCATGCGCATGCCGATCACGCTCGACGAGAAGTTGATGATCCGCCCGCCGTCGCGCAGGCGCCTGGCGGCCTCGCGGCATATGTTGAATGTGCCCTTGAGGTTGATGGCGATGATCTTCTCGAAATCGTCGTCCTCGAAGTCGGCCACAGGCTTGAGGGTCATGATGCCGGCGTTGTTCACCGCGACGTCGATGCCGCCGAAGGCGCGCTCGGCGGCATCGAACATGGCCGCCACCGCCTTGGGATCGGCAACGTTCGCCTTCACGACGATCGCTTCGCCACCGGCCGCCGTGATCTTGTCCGCGACCTCCTGCGCGGCATCGGCGCTGCCCGCATAGTTCACGACGATCTTGAAGCCGTCGGCCGCCAGACGATGGGCTATCGTCGCGCCGATGCCGCGCGACGAGCCCGTGATCAAAGCCGTTTTCCCTTCATTGCTCATGGAACTGCCTTTCCTGCTGGGGGGCGCTGTCTGCCCGAACTTCTAGGCGTGACAGTTGGATAACTGAAATGCATACTTGTCAGGCAAATCATGACTGAAAGTATGTCTTATGACCTTCGACAGTCGCTTGCTGAACGGGATCGGGGTCGTCTCCGCGGTCGTAGAGGCCGGCAGCTTTGCGCGGGCCGGGGAGGCTCTGGGATTGACTCAGCCCGCCGTGAGCCGGGCGGTGGCGCGATTGGAAGAGCGCGTGGGCATCCGCATCTTCAATCGAACGTCCCGGGCCATTTCGCTCACCGACGAAGGCCGCGAATATTACGAAGCCGTCGCGCCGCTACTCGCCGCGATCGAGGACGCAACCGTGAGCGCCGGAAAGACCAAGGCGCTGGTTCGCGGGCGGTTGCGCGTCAATGTCGACGGGGCGTTTGGGCATTTCGTGCTCATGCCGCGATTGGGGGAATTTCTCGATCGCTATCCCGAGCTCGCCATCGACGTCGCTGTTCGGGACTCGATGGGCGATCTTGTCGCCGACGGGTTCGACGTCGCCGTCCGCTTCGGCTTCCCCGAGCCTTCCGCGATCAGGGCCGAACTGCTGTTGGAGACCCGCGTGCTGACCTGCGCGTCGCCGGCCTATCTAACGCGTTTCGGCGAACCGACGCATCCGCGGGACCTGGAGAACGGACATCAATGCGTTCTCATCCGCGATCCGGCAACCGGCCGTCCTTTCGAGTGGGAATTCCAGCGCGCGGGAGACGTCATACCGTTTCGGGCGTCCGGCCGGCTTATGGTCTATGACACGGGCTCGCTGATCGCCGGCTGTGTTGGCGGGATCGGTATTGCGCAGCTGCTCGAACTCTATGCCAGCGAGATCCTGGCTGATGGAAGGCTCGTCCATCTGCTGCCGGACTGGTCGGAGGAGACCTTTCCCCTATACGCCTATCACCGCGCTTCGCACCTCGTCTCCGCGAAAGTGAGCGCATTTCTCGACTTCGTTCGCGAGCTGGTATCGGAGGAATAGTATATTGGCGAGCGGCCCACGACGATGAGCGCAGCTCGCCAACACGGCGCAGTCTGAAAACAGGAAGGGTCAGAGCGAGGTGCCGGCTCAAACGGTCGCGATCGTGATCCATGACGGTGTCCAGGCGCTGGACGTCGCCGGGCCGGTCGACGTGTTCAACGAGGCGAACATCTATCTCGACGACGCGAACCGCTACGAAACGGTGCTGATCGCGGCTGATCACGGCCCGCTGCGTGCGTCGAACGGCATGCGTCTGGTGGCTGATCTCACCTTCGAAGAGGCGACGGGCGGCTTCGATACCGTCTTGGTGGCCGGCGGTCCCGCCCTGCCGGAAGCGGCGCCCGATCCAGTCATCGTCGAATGGATCCAAGCCGCGCCCTGGCGCGCGAGCCTCTACGGCTCGATCTGCACCGGAGCGTTCCTGCTCGGCCATGCCGGCCTTCTGGATGGGCGACGGGTTACGACGCATTGGCAAAATGCGCAGGCGCTCGCGGCAAAGTTCCCGAAGGCCAGGGTAGAGCCGGATCTCATTTATGTCCGTGACGAGCGGCTCATCACCTCGGCCGGCGTGACGGCCGGGATCGACCTTGCCCTGGCACTGGTCGGACAGCGGCACGGAGCGGAGACGGCGCTCAAGGTCGCCAAGCGCCTGGTGGTGGTCGCGCAACGCCAGGGTGGGCAGTCGCAGTTCAGCCCCTATCTCACCGCTCCCGCCGATCCGGCCTCGCCGATTGCACGCATCCAGGACCACGTCATGGCCAATATCCGAAGCCGCCACACGCTGGAGGCGCTCGCCGCGTTGGTCGGCATGAGTCCGCGCACCCTCGCGCGGCATTTTGTCCAGGAGACGGGGATCACGCCGCACGAGTTCATCGAGCGCGCCCGCGTCGACGCTGCGCGCCGGATGCTCGAAGGGACCGACCAGCCGCTCAAGACCGTCGCCTATGATTGCGGCTTCGGCTCGGCCGACAGGATGCGCGCGATCTTCAACACTCGTCTCGGCGTGACCCCGGCCCAGTATCGCGCCAGCTTCCGGGCGCCCGACGCCCTGTAGTGCGGCACGCGGGCGCGGCATGAAGCCGTTTGTCAGGAAATGACGTGCGGCTGTCCTGATCTGCAGGATCATCCGCGTTGCCCGACCAAGGCTCCATTGCGAAATTCGGACGAACCGGTCCGAAGAACAGCTCTGGAGATACAATCCATGCGTCCACCCTTGCCCCCGTTCACCGAGGCGACCGCGATCGAGAAGGTCCGCATGGCGGAAGACGCCTGGAACAGCCGTGATCCGGCCACGGTCGCGCTCGCCTACACGCCCGACAGCCAGTGGCGGAACCGCGCGGAGTTCATCTCCGGCCGCCCGGAGATTGAAGCGTTCCTTACCCGCAAATGGGCAAGGGAGCTGGACTATCGGCTGATCAAGGAAGTCTGGGCGTTCCGGGACAACCGCATCGCGGTGCGCTTCGCCTATGAGTATCATGACGACAGCGGCACTTGGCTGCGCGCCTATGGCAACGAGAACTGGGAGTTCGATGCCGACGGGCTGATGCGCCGCCGCATCGCAAGCATCAACGAGCATCCGATCGCCGAGGCCGAGCGGAAGTTCCGATGGCCGCTCGGCCGCCGGCCCGACGATCATCCGGGCCTATCCGACCTCGATTTCTGACGGGGCGCAGGTTCCCCTTCATTCACAGACAGGAAGCAAACGATGAGCGACTCTCGTCCCCCCATGACTCATGCCTCCGGCGCCCCGGTGGCGGACAATCTCAACATCATGACCGCGGGCCCGCGTGGGCCGGCGCTGCTCCAGGACATCTGGCTGATCGAGAAGATGGCGCATTTCGATCGCGAGGTGATCCCCGAGCGGCGAATGCACGCCAAGGGCTGGGGCGCATACGGCACCTTCACGGTCACGCACGATATCACGCGCTACACCAAGGCGAAGATCTTCTCCGAAATCGGCAAGACGACGCCGATGTTCGCACGCTTCTCGACCGTTGCCGGCGAGCGGGGCGCGGCAGACGCGGAACGCGATATTCGAGGCTTCGCGGTCAAATTCTACACCGAGGAAGGCAATTGGGACCTGGTCGGCAACAACACGCCGGTATTCTTCTTCCGCGATCCGCTGCGCTTCCCCGATCTCAACCACGCGATCAAGCGCGATCCGCGCACTGGGCTGCGCTCGGCCGATAGCAATTGGGATTTCTGGTCGCTGCTGCCCGAGGCGCTGCACCAGGTGACGATCGTCATGTCGGATCGCGGAATTCCGAAGAGCTTCCGCCACATGCACGGCTTCGGCAGCCACACCTTCTCGATGATCAACGCCGCGAATGAGCGGGTCTGGGTCAAGTTCCATTTCCGCACCCGGCAGGGCATCGAGAACCTCAGCGACCAGGAAGCGGCTGCTCTGGTCGCGGACGATCGCGAAACGCATGGGCGCGATCTGCTCGAGGCCATCGATCGCGGCGACTTCCCGCGCTGGACGCTGTTCATTCAGGTGATGACCGAGGATCAGGCCAGGACCCACCGGCACAACCCCTTCGATCTGACCAAGGTCTGGCCGAAGGCGGACTATCCGCTGATCGAAGTCGGCGTGTTGGAATTAAACCGCTGGCCCGACAATTATTTCGCCGAGGTGGAGCAGGCCTCCTTCTCGCCGGCCAATGTCGTGCCGGGCATCGGCTTCTCGCCCGACCGGATGCTGCAGGCGCGCCTGTTCTCCTATGGCGACGCGGCGCGCTATCGACTGGGCATCAACCACCATCTCATCCCGGTCAACGCCCCCAGATGCCCGTTTCACAGCTATCATCGCGACGGCGCGATGCGCACCGACGGGAATCTCGGCGCGACGCCGAGCTACTGGCCCAACAGCAAGGGCGAGTGGATCGATCATGATCCCCGCCTCGCCGAGCCGCCGCTCGAGCTGACTGGCGCGGCCGACCACTGGGACCACCGCGTCGAGGACGATCATTATGAGCAGCCGGGAATCCTGTTCCGCAAGATGACGCCGGCACAACAGCAGCTTCTCTTCGAGAACACCGCCCGCGCGATGGGCGACGCGCGCCTCGAGGTGAAGCAGCGCCACGTCGCCAACTGTGCGAAGGCCGATCCCGCTTATGGTGAAGGTGTCGCCGAGGCGCTGGGACTTACGCCGACGGAGATCGCCGCAGAATAGCTCGCGGCAACCTCCCGAGCATCACGACCGCAGGACCTCGCGTGACGATTCGCGCCACGCCGAGGATTGCTCAACGAAGGAGATTCTTCATGTCCGAGATCATCGCCGGAATCCGCGTGCCCGACAGCGCGATTGCCCGTGCTGCCACCCATCTCGTCCGCGACACCGAGGACGACCTCCTCTACAATCACAGCCGCCGCGTCTTCTTCTGGGGCGCGCTCACCGGCGAGCGGCGCGGCCTCAAATACGATCCGGAGCTGCTCTATCTCGGCGCAATGTTCCACGACATGGGGCTGACCGACCGATATTCGAGCCCCGATTTGCGCTTCGAGGTCGACGGCGCCAATGCCGCGCGCGATTACATGACGAGCTATGGCGTGCCGGAGCGCGACGTCGAGGACGTCTGGACCGCGATCGCGCTGCACACCACGCCCGGCATCCCCGAGCATATGGGCCCGACCATCGCGCTCGTGACGGCTGGTGTCGAGATGGACGTGCTCGGCATCGCCTATCACGACTTCAAGCCCGATCAGCGGCATCATGTCTGCGACCATCATCCGCGCGAGGCGAACTTCAAGGAAGGCATTATCGATCACTTCGCCAAGGGCATCTTCAGGAAGCCCGAGACGACGTTCGGCAACGTCAAGGCGGACGTGCTCGCGCTGAAGGATCCCGAGCATTTCGTCCGCGGCAATTTCTGCTCTATCATACTCGGCTCCGCCTGGCCGAGCTGAGCCGGCTGCATCGCCGAGCAACACTGTTCATCGACCGGGCGGATCGATCGACAGACCCGCGGTCCGACGTTCCGCCAATACGTCGGTCAAGGCAGGAGCATCACAGTATGACGCAGCTAGACGGTATCGCGATCGTCGAGAATTTCTGGCGCGAGGTATGGCAGCAGCCGCAAAATCCCGACGCAATCGACTGCCTGGTTCATGAGGATTTCGTCATCACCTCCGGCGGCCGCGATATCGTCGGTCGCGAGGCGTTCAAGCTGTGGGTGAAGGACTTTCAAACGAGGGTCCACGGCTTCGAGTTCCACGTCGTGGAGACCTTCCAGAACCAGGACGGCAGCCGTGTCGCGTCGCGATGGCGGGTGACGGGACGCAACAATGGCTTGATGGGAACCGAGCCGAACGGCGCTCCCTTCGAAATGACCGGGACAGCCGTCTGGGAAGTGGGATCGGACGGCCTGCTGCGCCACAACTGGGTCGAGCGAAATGCCTTCGAAGTGCATGGCGCGATCACCCGCCAGGATGCTCGCGCCAACCAGTTCTGAGGGGAAAAGAGCAAGCCGGAGCTCCTGGGGGCAAGAAGAATGATTACGCTCATCAACGTCTTCACGATTGATCCTGCCAACCAACAACGCCTGGTCGACCTGCTCGCCCGTGCCACGGATGGATTCGTCTGCCGGGCTCCCGGCTTCATCTCTTCGACGCTGTATCGCACCCTCGATGGCGCGAAGGTCACGATGTACGCACAGTGGCGCAGCGTGGAGGACTATCAGGCCATGCGCGAAGATCCGGATCCATTGCCTCTTTTCAAAGAGGCGCTTGCCATCGCGCAGTTTGAGCCGGGACTGTACGATATCGTGCGGACCTTTTCGCCTAGAGACGGCGAAGCGTGCAATCGATGTGACATATCGCGATAACAGAATGGCGGATGCGCCCCCCTTCGAGTCGTTCAGCGCGATTTTCCCGAGGTTCCAGAGCGGAAGTTCGTATCGGTTAGAGGCGAGCGGCAGATAACGCCAAAACGGTCCCAGGCCGCCCTATTGTAACGCATGTGCGCACTCGGAGTCGCCCAGGCTAACGCGGTGGCCGCAGCATCGGCACGAGAGTCGGCGACGTACCGACCTGGATTGCGCCAAGCGGCTCGAAGCCGTGGCGCTGGTAGAACGGGATGTTGCGCGGGTTCGAGGATTCCAAATAGGCCGGCGCGTGATCGCGGTCGCACTGCGCGAGGGCGTACGCCATCAAGGCGTTGCCTTGACCCTCGCCCTGGTGCGCCGGATCAACGCCGATCATGGCAAGTACCAATGGGGTTCGGTCGGGTGGTACGCGGCCATCTGCTCGAATATGGGTGCGGCTTCTAGGGCGAGAGAGTGCTCAACCGTGCTCTCGATCACGGCGCCAAGCTCTTCCTCGTCCGGACGCACCCCGGGCGGCAGCCACAGCGCCGTCCCGGCATAGCCGTCGGTGCAAAAGGCGCTTCCATTGGAGAATGCCTTGCCCCCGAATGCGCGGGCCATTTGCGGAATGGCGGCAAGGTACTGGCGTGCGTGCGGCCACGTCCATCGCGCCATGGGGTCTGCCGCAAACGCAAGCGTGATTATGTCGACCGCCGAATCCTCATCGGCTGCGGCCATAACTGTTACCGTCGGGGATTTCATGCTGCACGCCAAGCGATGCATAAACGAAACACGAAATAGCTTTGTGATACATTTGTAAGACAATGTGCATGGCCGAGCGTCAATGCCGCAGGCTGGACATTAGGTAATTCCTGCGACAGGCTTTTATCGATCGGGCGGCGGCGGGCCGTGAAGGCGTAGCCCTGGCCCGGCGCCGGAGGAACGCTCGCTTCGGCGGAGCCAATATCTGCGCAAGGGATGATCGCCGCGTCGCCGGTGCGCTCCGATCCGTGGCCGCGCGGTTCCGCCCGGTCGGGCGCGGGAATCGCCGAAGCGGCGCTTCGTGCGGCGGACAGGGAATGCTCCCGACTCGGCCTGATCCCGATCTGTGTCTCCATTGTCGGCACGTCGCCGGCAGGGGAGCTCGACATGACGCCCACCAAGCTGCTGATCGGCCAGATCCTGGTCGTGTTCGCGATCGTGATCCTCGGCCTGTGGGCGGCGACCCAGTGGGCGGCGGCGATGCTGGGCTACCAGCCCGAGCTGGGTCTGCCCTGGTTCAGGCTCGGCGAGCTCCCGCTCTACCGGCCCTGGGAGCTGTTTCGCTGGTGGTACCATTATGAAGCCTATGCGCCGGAGGTCTTCGACAAGGCCGGCGCGCTCGCCGGAGCGAGCGGCTTTCTCGGCTGCGCCGCCGCCGTCGCGGGCTCGATCTGGCGGGCGCGCCAGGCTGGGCTCGTCACCACCTACGGCTCCGCCCGCTGGGCGACGCAAGGCGAGATCCGCCGGGCAGGGCTGTTCGGCGACGCGGGCGTCTTTCTGGGATCGTTGCGCGGCGCCTATCTGCGCCACGACGGCCCCGAGCATGTCCTGGCGTTCGCGCCCACCCGCAGTGGCAAGGGCGTCGGCCTGGTCGTGCCGACCCTGCTGTCATGGACCGGCTCCGCCGTGATCCACGACATCAAGGGCGAGAATTGGCAGCTGACAGCCGGCTGGCGCTCGCGTTTCTCGCATTGCCTTCTGTTCAACCCGACCGATCCGTGTTCGGCCCGCTACAATCCGCTGCTCGAGGTGCGGCGCGGCGTGCACGAGGTGCGCGACGTCCAGAACATCGCCGACATCCTCGTCGACCCGGAAGGTGCGCTCGAGCGGCGCAACCATTGGGAGAAGACCAGCCATTCGCTGCTGGTCGGCGCGATCCTCCATGTCCTTCACGCCGAGGAGGAGAAGACGCTCGCCCGGGTCGCGTCCTTCCTGTCGGATCCGCAGCGGAGCTTCGCCGCGACGCTGCGGGCGATGATGACCACCAACCATCTCGGCACCGAGGAGGCGCCCGAGGTCCACCCGGTGGTCGCCTCGGCGGCGCGCGAGCTCCTCGACAAGTCGGAGAACGAGCGCTCCGGCGTGCTGTCGACGGCCATGTCCTTCCTTGGCCTCTACCGGGATCCGACCGTCGCGGCGGTCACCTCGGCCTGCGACTGGCGCATCACCGATCTCGGTGAGGGCGAGCGGCCGGTGTCGCTTTACCTGGTGGTGCCGCCCTCGGACATCTCGCGCACCAAGCCGCTCGTCCGGCTGGTGCTGAACCAGATCGGCCGGCGGCTGACCGAGCGGCTCGACGACGCCGGGCGCCGCCGCCGCCTGCTGATGATGCTCGACGAGTTCCCGGCGCTGGGGCGGCTGGACTTTTTCGAGACCGCACTGGCCTTCATGGCCGGCTACGGCGTGCGCGCCTTCCTGATCGCCCAGTCCCTGAACCAGATCGTCAAGGCCTATGGCGAGAACAATGCGATCCTCGACAATTGCCATGTGCGGGTCGCGTTCGCGTCGAACGACGAGCGTACCGCGAGGCGCATCTCCGACGCGCTCGGGACGGCGACCGAGCAAAGGGCGATGCGCAACTATGCCGGCCACCGGCTCGCGCCCTGGCTTGCCCATGTCATGGTCAGCCGGCAGGAGACCTCACGGCCGCTGCTGACGCCGGGCGAGGTGATGCAGCTGTCGCCCGCCGAGGCGTTGGTGCTCGTCTCCGGGCTGCCACCGATCCGGGCGCTGAAGCTTCGCTATTATGAGGACGGCAACTTCACTGGCCGGGTGCTGCCGGCGCCGGTCCACGGCGAAGGCGAATATGCCGACTCGCCCCCGCGGCGCCCGCATGCCTGGGCGGGCGCCGTCCGTCTCCCCGACGCAAGGCTCGCGACAGCGCCGAGCGATCCTGGGGAGGGTGGGCTTCAGCAGGCGCGCCAGCCGGCGCTGCCGTCACGCCGGCGCCGCATGCCGGCGCCGGAGCAGCTCGAGCTGCCGGGTCCGGATGGCGAGCAGGACGATGCCGGGACGGATGTGGCGGCCGGACCGTGCCTCGGACCGCTGGTGGCGGCCCATGCCACGAACCAGGGCGCCCGCGGCGACGACCTCATGCCCAGCTTCTGAAATACCGTGCTCCGACCTGCCCTCTTGCCGCGCCTCCAGAAAGGGCGATGAGCTCGCCTTGCGACCTCATGCTGGCGGGCGATGGCAGGAGAACAGGATCCGAGCAGAAGGCGGCGATATCGTTGTGGTTCCGGAGGGTCGGATCGATGAAGCTGAGCCGCGGCTTCAGGCGGGGTCAGAATCTCCCGGCTGAACCACGTTCGGTCGCATCCCGGCGGCGCGCGAAAGCAGAGACGTGGGGACGGGCGGCATCGAGCGGCGCCGCCTGCGGCGTGAAACGCGTGCGCGGCGGCGCGAGGTGCTCGAGCGGATCGAGGACCGCCCCGCCCCGGCGGACCTCGAAATGGAGATGACTTCCGGTCGAGCGCCCGGTCGAACCCATATACCCGATCACCTGGCCTTCGGCGACAGGCTCGCCGGGTCGCACACCGATGCGGGACAGGTGGGCGTAGCGGGTCTGCAGACCATGCCCATGGTCGATCTCGACCATCCGGCCATAGTTTCCGGCAGTCCCGGCGCGGCGGACTAGGCCCGATTGTGCCGCCCGAACGGGCGTTCCGATCGGGCCCGGTATGTCGATGCCGGCATGAAGCCGCGTCCGCCCGCCCAGCGGATCGCGCCGCAGTCCGTAGTGCGAGCTTATCCGCGGCAGCGTTTCGGTTCGCGCCACCGCCTCGTCCTGCGCGGCGGGGTTTTCGGCCGGCGCTGCCCTCTCGGCCGACCCTGGGATCATCCGCGATCGGAACTCCGTCGCGCTCGGAAGCTCCGGCGCGCCCTGGGCCCAGGCCCAGTTCGCCTGCGAGCACAGGAGAAGGGCGGACAGGCACGACAGGCCGATACGGACAGGCATTAGCTTTCAGACGAGGCCGAGCGGCCAGACCCGCAGGCGGGCGGAGGAGAATTCCGCACGTCGCGTGAGATTTTTCGCATGCCGACTTTTTTGCTGCGGGCGCAGGCCGACTGCGCCGTCTCCCTCGCGAAACCCCACCGGATCGGAGGCCCCGTGATGAACGCAACCGAACGCAACATGCTCGACATGCTCAGGAAGGGCCGGGACGAATATGGTGTCGTGGCGGTCAAGGCCGAGTTCGAGGCGGAAGGCACACGACCCGACGAACTGCACCGGCTGCTCGAACTGGCGCATCGTGCCGATCTGAGGGTCGCGCTCAAGATCGGCGGCTGCGAGGCGGTCAGCGATCTGCTGGCAGCGAAGCTCTATGGCGCGGACTATCTGATCGCCCCGATGGTCGAGACGACCTACGCGCTCACCAAATATGTCGAGGCACGGACCAAGTCCTGGGGCGAGGAGGCCGCGGACGCGAAATTCCTCTACAACCTGGAGACGGTCACCGGGCTGGCCAATCTGCCCGAGATGCTGCCCATCGCAGCGGATCATCTGGACGGCATCGTCTTCGGCCGCGTGGACTTCACGCTTTCTAGTGGTCTGTCGCGCGCCGAGATCAATTCGCGCCAGGTCAGCGACGCGGTGCTGCGCGTGGCCCAGGCTTGCGCCGATCAGGATCTAGAACTGGTGGTCGGCGGCGGCGTCTCCGCCGAAGCCGGCTTTGCCTTGCGCGAATTCCGCGCGATCCGACTGGACCGGTTCGAAACTCGCAAGGTCGTCTTCGACGGCGCTGTGGCGGAAAGCCGGAATTTCGAGCAGGCGGTCGCCGAGGCCGCCGCCTTTGAGCTCGCCTGGCTGGAGAATAAGCGGGACTATTACGGCGCCATTGCCGGGGAAGATGCGAAGCGGATCGCCATGATCCGCGACCGCAGCCAATCGGCCGCCGCCGGGCGCGTCCCAAGCATGGCGGCGTGATCCCATGGCGCTTCCCGACGGCGTTTCGGCGCTGATGCACGATGTCGCGGCCAACGTCCTGGTGCCGCGCTACCGCCGCCTTGCGCAAGGCGACATCGCCGAGAAGAGCCCGGGCGAGATCGTCACCAGCGTGGACCTGGCCGCGGAGCGCAGGCTCGGCGCCGGCCTCGCGGCGCTGCTGCCACAGGCCCGCATCGTCGGCGAGGAGGCTACGGCGGCGGATCCCCAATTGCTCGACGCGGTGGGGCGCGGTCTCGTCTGGCTGGTCGACCCGCTCGATGGCACCGCCAATTATGCCAACGGGCGCGGACCTTTCGGCGTCATGGTCGCATTGGTCGAAAATGGCGTGCCGCAAATGGGCTGGATCCTCGATGGGCTCGAGGGCCGGATGTGCTTTGCGCAGCGCGGCAAGGGCGCCTGGCGGGGCTATCAGCGGATCAGGTGCAGCCCCGAAGCCCGCCGGCGGCCGATTGCGGCGCTCGGCACGCACTTCCTCTCGCCCGCCGGGCGCGAACGCGTGCATGCCGCCGCGGCGCGGCATCTGGATCGCGTGCCCGTGCCGATGTGCGCCGCGGCGAGCTATGCGCGCCTGGTGGCGGGGCAGGACGACATCGCCCTGTTCCAGCGTTCGCTGCCCTGGGATCATGCCGCCGGTGCGCTGATCGTGGAAGAGGCGGGCGGGCGCGTGACGCACTGGGACCGCTCGGACTATCGCGTCGGCGGTCAGGGGAGCGGCATTCTCGCCGCGGCCAGCCCCGCCTTATGGGAGCAGGCAGCCGGCATCCTGCTCGGTCCCGCAGCGGGGCTTGCCCCCGCCATGGCCCGGGCGGCCTGACGATGCGGCTTCGGGTCCTCACGGCCAGCCTTGCCGTCGGCTGCGGCCTGATGTTCGCCGCGCCCGGCTCGGCGCAGCTTTCCTTTCCCGTCTCCTCCGCCCAGCAGCAGGCGGGGGAAGCGGGCAGGAACATGGACACGGCTACGACCGCCCAGGTTCCGGCGCCGGCCCCGGTCACGTCTTTCGAGCCCGTGAGCATCGACGGCCCGACCCAAGGCTCACCGGACGATCCAGCGAACCGAATGGCCGTGAGGGAGACCAGGCTCACGCAAGCCGCTTCCCCTGGCGAGTTCGAGAGCTTCGTCTCTGCCGTCGCGGGCAAGCCCTTGCGGCGTTTCGGCAGCGAATTGCTGGTGCCGGACGGACGCGATTTCTCCGCCCCGCCGACGGCGGCGATTCCGCCTGACTACCGCCTCAATCCTGGCGACCGGATCAGGCTGGCCCTCACGGGAGCGGTCCAGGCAACCGATCTCGAACGGACGATCGACGCCGAAGGGCGGATTTTCATCCCCCGCATCGGCCCGGTCATGGTCGGCGGCGTGCGCTATGCCGATCTGCGGGAGGTGATCGGCCGGGAAGTCTCGCGACAATATAGCAGCTTCGAGCTGCAGGTGACGGTAGCCCGGCTCGGCGGCGTGACGGTCTATGTCACGGGATTCGTCGCCTCGCCAGGCTCGTTCACGGTAGGCAGCCTTTCGACCCTGGTGAACGCCGTGCTGGCTGCGGGCGGACCGGCGCCCGGAGGCAGCTTCCGTTCGATCCAGCTGCGGCGGGGCGGGGAGCTCGTCTCCGATTTCGACCTTTACGATCTGCTGCTCAGAGGCGACCGCAGCGGGGACGCCGTCCTTCAGAACGGCGACGTGATCTTCGTCGCGCCGGCCGGCGAGCAGGTGGCGGTGACGGGAAGCGTCAATCGGGAAGCGATCTATGAGCTCGCGCCCGGCGAGACGCTGGCCGACGCGCTGCTCTATGCCGGCGGCGTAAGCACGCTCGCCGACCGCGGCCGGCTGATGGTGCTCGACTCCCTGGGGGAGAACGGCGCCGGCTGGGAGGAGATCTCCGCCGCCGACGCGCGCACGCGGCCGGTACGCCGCGGTGACGTCATCCGCGTGCTGAGCAACGCCGGCATCGCTCGCCCGCTGCAGCAGCAGTCCTTGCTCGTCACGATCAGCGGCGAGGTGGCGCGGCCGGGACGATATTTCTTCGAACCCGGTACGCGCCTCTCCGACGTGCTGGCGCGGGCAGGGGGGCTCACGGACCAGGCCTTTCCCTATGCCAGCGTCATCACGCGCGAGAGCGTGCGCGAGCAGCAGCGGGCCAGCTTCGAACGCGCGATAGAGGATGCGGAGCTGCTGCTCACCGCGCAGCCGCTCATCTCGGCGGAGCGGTCGCAAATGATCCAGCCGGCCAATATCGAGCTGATCCGCTCGGTGGTCGAGCAGATGGGCCAGCGCGAACCGACGGGGCGGCTGGTCTTCGATCTGCCCGTCGACGCCGCCGACCTGCCGGGCGAGCTCGTGCTCGAGAATAACGACACGATCCACGTTCCCCCTCGCCCGGTGACGGTGGGGGTGTTCGGCGCAGTCCCCACGCCCGCCTCTTTCGCTTACCAGGAGGGGCGGCGGATCCGCGACTTCGTCGAGCTCGCCGGCGGTATCCAGAACATGGGCGACGACGACGAGATTTTCGTCGTGCGCGCCAACGGAACCGTGCTGGCTGACGGCGAGCGAACCTTGCGGGCTTCGGCGCTGCCCGGCGACCTCGTCTTCATCCCCATCGACGCCAATCGCGGCGAGTTCTGGGCGCGCCTGCGCGACATCGTGGGCACCTTGTTCGGCGGCGTGGTGGGCGCCGCATCGATCAAGTCGCTCGCCGAATGAGCATGCGCAGGCGCATCGAGGCGACGCTCGGCCATGCGGGCAGGCGGCGCATTCTCTACGGGCTGCTCGGGGCGATGCTGGCGGTGCTGTGCCTGTTCCCGCAACCCTATGTGGCGCGCTCCAAGGTTCTCCCCCAGGACCCGGGCAGCCTCGGACTCTCGACTATGGGAGGCTTGGGCGGCGGGCTCCAGGGCTTTGCCGCTTTGCTCGGCGGCGGCAGGCAGCCGATCGACATGTACCTGGCCATCGCGCGCAGCGCCGAGGTGAGCGATGCGGTGATCGAACGGCTCGGTCTCGCCCGCCCCGAGGCCTATGGCAGCCCGCGCAACGCTCGCCTCGCTTTGTCGCGCCGGGTGGATGTCCATTCGCTCACCGGCGGGCTGATCGAGGTCGAGACGCGCAGCCACGACCCCGAGGAGGCGCAGGCCCTCACCCGGGCCTATAGCGAAGCGATCAGCGACCGCATCGTCCTGCTTGGGCAGGAAAGGACGGCGCGCAAGCGCGGCATCGTCGAGCAACGATTCGCCGAAGCCTCGGAACGCGTCGCGCGGTCGGAAGCGGCATTGGACGCCTTCCGGCGACGGAACAATCTCGCCGCGCCCGAAGTGCAGCTCGGCACCGAGATCTCGCTTCGCGCCGGGCTCCAGGCGCAATTGCAGGCCAAGCGCGTCGAGCTTCGCACGTTGAGCGGCTTCCTGGGGCCGGAAAATCCGCGCCTCCTCGCCGTCCAGTCCGAGATCGCCTCGCTTCAGTCGCAGATCGCGCGTGCCTCCGTCCCGGGCCGCGACGCATCGGGGCCGAACGTCGCCGGCCTTTCCGGTATTTCCAGCGACTATCTCAATCTCTACCGCGACTACCGCTTCGCCCAGGCGCTCTACGAGGTCTATGCCCGCGCGAACGAGGAGGTCGCGGTCGAGGCGCTCGCGGGAGAGACGGCCTCGGACGTGCAGGTGATCGAGGCGGCTCGGCTCGATGCCGATCGCAAGGTCAACATCCCCGCCGTCGGCGCGCTCGCCTTGCTCCTCCTCCTCGCCGCCTTCACCGAAATCTACGCGCCTGCGACGGGGATCCGCCTGCGGCTCCTGTCTCGTGGGGACGAACCGGCATGACGCGCCCCGAACTCTCCATCGTCATCCCCTGCTACAACGAGGCGGAGAATGTCCGCCGCATCTGCGCGGCGGTGACCGCGGAGGCCGAGAAGGCGTCAGCCTCTCACGAGATCGTCCTGATCGACAATTGCTCGACCGACGGAACGCGCGAGCTCATCCGCGCGCTGTGCGGCGAGGACCCCCGCATCCGGGCCATCTTCAACAACCGCAATTACGGCCAGATGCGCTCGCCCACCCACGGCATCTACCAGTCGGGCGGCGCGGCGGTGATCGGCATGGGCGCCGACTTCCAGGACCCGCCGGAAATGATCGCCACCTTCGTGGAGCAATGGCGTGCCGGCGCCCAGGTTGTGCTCGGCCAGCGTCGCCGCGAGCGGGCGCCGCTGCTGCTGCGTGCGGTACGCAGACTCGGCTATGCCGTGCTTTCGAGGGTGGCGGACTATCCGATCATTCCGGGCGCCACCGGCTTTGGCCTGTTCGACCGAAAGGTGGTGGAGGCGCTGGCAAGCTGGAACGAGCCCGAGCCCTTCTTTCGCGGCATGCTGGTGGAATCCGGTTTCCGCATCGCGGTGGTCCCTTTCGATCGCCCCCAGCGTAACGCGGGCGAGAGCAAGAACGACGTGCGCAGCCTGTTCGCCTTTGCCATGTCCGCGCTGTCTGGTTCCGCGCGCTCGCTGCTGCGGCTGCCGCTGTTCGTCGCGGCGCTGGTCGGAAGCCTCGCCGCGGCACTGGTTCTCGCGGCCGTGCTTGCATCCTTCCTCGATGGCCCGGCCGCCATCCTGGCCTGGCTCGCCCTTGCCGCCGCTTCCCTGGCGCTGATCCTGCTTTCCATCGGCCTCGTCGCCGAGCAGGTCCGCCTGCTGGTCGAGCGTAGCCGCAACGTGCCGCTGGTGATCGAGGAAGAGCGGATCAATTTCCCGGCAAGCGCCCGATGACTCGCGCTTCGCGCCGGATGGCGCTTTGCTTCGAGCTGGTGCTGGCGCTCGCGGTGATCGCGAGCCTCGCCGCGACGCTGCTGTTCTTCCGCGCGCGCGGCTACCTGCCGCAGCCCTTCGTGCTCGACACGAACGACACCTTCATGGACTGGTTCAACACGGCCTATTGGGCGAACAATCGCGGCATCTACGACGTCTGGCGCAGCATCTATCCGCCGCTTTCCTTCCTGTTCCTCGACCTGTTCAGCCTGCCCGGCTGCTACCTCCAATCCTCCTTCCACGCGCGCGACTGCGATTGGCTCGGGCGGGCGGCGATTGCCGCCTTCTACCTGCTGGACGTGGCGCTGCTGTGGCTGAGCTTCCGCCGTGCCGATCCGGCGACGGCGCCCATGCGGACCATCGCCATGGCGCTCGGCCTGCCGCTGCTGTTCACGCTCGAACGCGGCAATCTGATCCTCGTCTGCCTGGCTGCCTTCATCCTCGCCCACGGTCCGCTGCTGCAATCGCCTCTTTGGCGAGCGGCTGCGACGGCGATCACGATCAATTTCAAGCCCTATCTGGTGCTCCCGGTGCTGCAATTCGCGATTCGCCGCGAGTGGCGGAGGCTGGAACTGGCAGGGATCGCGACGCTCGCTTTCTATTGCCTCACTTTGGCTCTGGTGGGTTCGGGCACGCCGTCGGAAATACTTTCCAACATGGCCAATTGGGTGGAGTTCCAGAGCGGCCAGGTCTGGAACGAAATCAATTATTCGACGAGCTATGCGCCGTTCCTCAACATGCGCGACGCCCAGGTGCCGCTGCTCGAATTCGTGTCCTCGCGCACGATCGAGAATGTCGAATTCGCCGTGCCCTTGGCAATCGGCACGACGCAGGCGCTGGCGCTGGCAGCTTTGCTCGCCGCCTGGCTGCAGCCTTGCGCACTCTCGGCGACGCGCATCGCCGCGATCCTGCTGGGGGCCTATCTCGTGACGCAATCGCCTGGCGGATATACGCAGACCTTCCTGCTGTTCCTCGTCTTCCTGGAGCCGCTGCGCAGGCTCGGGCCGGCCGTGGCGGTCATCTGCGCCTATTCGCTCTGCCTGGTTGGCGACGTGCCGCTGGCGACGGTGCTGGAGATCACCAGCACGAGCTGGCTGGGCGAGCGGACGGTGAGCCCGGAATTCGGGCTGACCTGGGGCCATTTCGTTCGGCCGGGCCTCATCGTCCTCATGGTCTGGGCATTGTCGCTCGACGCGATTGCCGAATCGGCGCGGGCGCATTTGCGGCAACGCCCGAGCCTGGACCTCGCGCCGGCATGATCGTCGACCAGGATATCGAGGCGGCGGTGGCCGCCCTCGCGCCCGTCTGGCCATGGCTCGATGGCGCACGCATCTTCATGACCGGCGGCACCGGCTTCATCGGTCGATGGATGCTGGAAGTGCTCGCTCGCGCCCCCACCGATGTGGAGATGGTGCTGCTGAGTCGCGATCCGCGCGCCTTCGAACGGCGGGCGCCGCATCTGGCGCGGCGCGTCACTTTCGTCGCAGGCGACATTGCCAACCTCGCTTTCTCCGGTGGGCGGTTCACCGACGTGATCCACGGCGCCACCGACGCGAGCGCGGCTTTGACGGCGCGCGATCCGCGGCTCATGTTCGATACGATAGCCACCGGAACCCGCCGCGCTCTCGACTTTGCGCTCGGCTGCGGCGCGCGGCGGTTCCTCTTCATGAGCTCGGGCGCGGTGTACGGCGTGCAGCCCGCAAGCCTGTCGCACGTCGGCGAGGATTGGATGGGTGGGCCCGATCTGCGCGACCCCAAATCCGCCTACGCGGAAGGGAAGCGCGCGGCCGAGACGCTTTGCGCGATCTACGGGCACCAGTTCGGCCTCGACGTCGTCACCGCGCGCATCTTCGCGCTGCTCGGGCCCATGCTGCCGCTCGACACGCACTTCGCCGCCGGGAACTTCATCCGCGATGCGATGGCGGGGCGCCGCATCCGTATCGAGAGCAGCGGCCGTGCCGTGCGCTCCTACCTCTATGCCGCCGACCTCGCCGTCTGGCTGTGGACCATGCTCGCCGCTGCCGCCCCGGGCGCGGTGTACAATTGCGGCTCGGAGGAGGCCGTGTCGCTGGTCGCCTTGGCCGAGCGCATCTCGTCGCTTCTCGGCGGGCCCGGTGTCGACGTGATGGGCGCCGCCGATGTCGGATGGAATCCCGGCCGCTTCGTCCCGTCGACCGAAGCGATCCGCCGAGACCTCGGCGTCGCCGTCACCGTGCCGCTGGACGAGGCGATCCGGCGCACCGCTTTTGCCAGTGGAGAAAACAGATGCCCCGCGTGAAGCTTTCCGACTGGGTCGCCGATCAGCTCGTGGCGCACGGCATCCGCGACGTCTTCATGCTCACCGGCGGCGGGGCGATGCACCTCAACCACTCCCTTGGGAGGCATGAGGCGCTCCGGACCACCTTCACCCATCATGAGCAGGCGCTCGCCATCGCGGCCGAGGCCTATTACCGGCTGACCAATCGCCTTGCCGTGGTGAATGTCACGTCGGGCCCGGGCGGCACCAATGCCATCACCGGCGTCTATGGCGCCTTCGTCGATTCGGTCGGCATGCTGGTCATCTCGGGCCAGGTGAAGCGTGAAACCACGGTGCGTAGTACCGGCCTGCCGCTGCGGCAATTTGGCGATCAGGAGCTCGACATAGAGCCGATCGTGCGGCCAATCACCAAATATGCGGCCATGGTGAACGACCCGCTTTCGATCGCCTTTCACCTCGGCAAGGCCATCTATCTGGCGAAGAGCGGACGCCCCGGACCGGTCTGGCTGGACATCCCGCTCGACGTGCAGGCGGCGATGATCGACCCCGAAGACCTCCTTCCCGGATTCGATCCCGCCGAGCTCGAGGAGCCCTGGCGCCAGACCGATCTTCCGGGCACCGCACGCACGATCCTGGCCAGGGTCGCCGCCGCCGAGCGACCCGTCGTCTTCGCCGGCAGCGGTGTCCGCCTCAGCGGCGCTCATGATGCCTTCCTCCGCCTCATCGACAGGCTGGGCGTGCCCGTCGTTACCGGCTGGAACGCGCATGACGCGCTGTGGACCGACCACCCGCTCAATTGCGGCAAGCCCGGCACCGTGGGCGACCGCGGCGGGAACATGGTGACCCAGAGCGCGGACCTGCTGCTCGTGCTCGGCAGCCGTCTGAACATCCGGCAGGTGAGCTACAACTGGAGCAGCTTCGCGCGAGCGGCCTACAAGATCTGGGTTGATATCGACCCAGTGGAGCTGTCGAAGCCGAATGTCCGGCCGGACATGCCCGTGGTCGCCGATCTTGCCGGGCTGATCCCCGCTTTGCTCGAGGCGCCTTATGGCGGCCCCACGCCGCAGCACGGTGAATGGCTCGCATGGTCGCGCGAGAGGTCGCGGTGCTTCCCGGCGGTGCTGCCGGAATATGGCGACCATGGCCCGCTGGTTCATCCCTATGTCGCCATGGACGCACTGTTCCGTGGCCTTGGCGACAGCGACGTCGTGGTCACGGGCAATGGCAGCGCCTGCGTGGTCGGCTTTCAGGCCGCGCACCTCCGGCGCGGGCAGCGTCTGTGGACCAACTCGGGCTGCGCCACGATGGGCTACGACCTGCCGGCCGCAATCGGCGTCTGTGCGGCTCTGGGGCCACGCAAGCGCGTCATCTGCGTCACTGGCGATGGCAGCATCATGATGAACCTCCAGGAACTGCAGACCATCGCCGGCAACCGCCTGCCGGTGAAGATCTTCCTCATCAACAATTCGGGCTATGCCTCGATCTTCCAGACCCATCGCAACTTCTTCGGCGGGGTGGAGGTCGGCGGGGGGCCGAAGAGCAACGTCACCTTCCCCGAATTCCGCCGCGTCGCCGCCGCCTTCGGTCTGGCCTATTCGGCGGCCCATTCGCACGCCGAGCTGGCCGATGCGATCGCCGCCGCGCTCGATGCCGACGGCCCGGCGATCTGCGAGCTATTCGCCGACGAGAACGTGCCTTTCGCCCCGAAGCTGGGGGCCAAGGCGCATCCCGACGGGCGGATCACCTCGCCCGCTCTCGAAGATCTTTCTCCCTTCCTTCCGCGCGAGGTGCTGCAGGCGAATATGCGCATCCCGCTGATGGACGAGCCGTGACGGGGGGCAGGGTCATGGTCCGCCCGATCCGCTTCCTCGCCGCCGGTGTGGTGAACACAGCCTTCGGTCTCGCTTTCTATCCGCTGCTGGTCTGGAACGTCCCCTTCCTGCACCGTCACTATCTGCTGGCGCTGGCGATCGCCCAGGCCGTGTGCCTGGTCTTCGCCTATCTCACCTACAAGCTGGGCGTGTTCCGCACGCGCGGCCGCGTGGCGCAGGAATTCGGCGCCTTTTCGGCCTTCTACATCGCCAATTACGCAGCCAACTGGCTGACGCTGCCCGTGCTGGTGGAACTCGCAGGCATCCAGCCGGTCGTCGCGCAGACAGCGTTCACCGGTGTGCTGATCGTCGGAAGCTGGTTCTGGCACAGCCGCGTGACCTTCCGCGTGGCGGGGGAGCGGTCATGACCGGTGCAGCTGTCGATCATCGCGGTTGCCCGGCTTGCGGCGATGAGCGCGGGCGCATCGCGGTCGCCAGCGATCCTGCGGCGGAGACTCTCGCGGCGGGCCAGCTTCACCCGTTCTGGTCGGGACTGAGCAGGAACAAGGTCTTCTTTTCCTATCGCCGCTGCGATGGCTGCGGATTGCTTTACAATCCGCTCTATTTCTCCGCTGCCATGCTTGCGGGGCTCTACGCCGATCTCGAGCCGAATATGGACATGGTTCCGCGCGAGATGGTGCAAGCGACGCAGCGCGGCTATTTCGAAGCCGCCGCCGCGGCGGGAGAGCTTTCAGGCGGCTATCTCGAGATCGGACCGGATGTCGGTCATGTGGTCGCAGAGGCTGCCGCGCGTGGCGACTTCGAGCATTTCTGGCTCTACGAACCGAACGGGAGCGTGCATCACCTGCTGGCCGAGGCCGCAAGGGGGAGGCCGGCGACGATCATCTGCGAGATGCAGGATCTGTCCGGCGTCCCCGACGGATCGGTCGGGCTGGCGATGATGATCCATGTGCTGGATCACATGATCGATCCGCTCGCCGCGGCCCGGCAGATCGTCCGCAAGCTTCGTCCCGGCGGGATGCTGGTGATCGTGACCCACAACGAGGCCTCGTTCCTGCGCCGGATGCTGGGGAAAAGATGGCCGCCTTTCTGCCTGCAGCATCCCCAGCTCTTCAACCCCCGGACCATGCGCAGCCTGCTCGGCTGGGCCGGCTATGAGAGGATCGAGGTCGTCGCCTGCCAGAATGTCTTTCCGAGCGACTTCCTGCTCCGCCAGGCGGCGCAGGCGGCGGGGCTGAGGCTCGACGGCCTGCCGCTTCCTTCTATCCCGCTGCGCCTGCGCCTCGGCAACATGCTGACGCTGGCCCGCTCGCCCCTCCTCTCGAGCTACGCTGCGATCGAAGCGCGCGAGCGCGCGCTGGAGCGCGCCTGATATTCGCCGATCTGCCCAAGCGTCACCGCCCGCGCATCCTGTCCGGCGGCGACCGCCTTGTGCCAGGCGACGATCCAGTCGAGCGCTTCGGCGAGCGGCAGGACCGGGCGCCAGCGGAGCGCCGTCCGGGCCTTGGAGCAATCGAGCCGCAGCAGCCCCGCCTCGTGCGGTTGTGGCGTGTTGTCGCCGACCGCCTCGGGCGCGCCGCCCCAGGCCGCGCGCATGCGCTCCAGGATCCACGATACGGGCCGGGCGTCTTCGTCCGACGGACCGAAATTCCAGCCGTCGGCAAAGGTGCGTTCCCCCGCCAGCAGCCGCTCGGCGAGCAGCACATAGCCGCCCAGTGCCTCGAGCACGTGCTGCCAGGGGCGGACCGATGCGGGCGAGCGGATGAGCGGCGACGCGCCCTGTTCGAAGGCGCGGACGAGATCGGGGACGAGACGATCCGTCGCCCAGTCGCCGCCGCCAATCACATTGCCCGCCCGCACCGACGCGAGCAGCGGGCCGGTTTCGGCGAAAAAGGACCGGCGCCAGGCCGAGATGACCAGCTCGGCGCAGCCCTTGCTGCTCGAATAGGGATCGTGGCCGCCCATCGGATCGATCTCGCGATAGGGCCAGTCCCATTCGCGATTTTCATAACATTTGTCGCTGGTCACCGCGACGACCGCCTTGATGCCGGGCACGCGGCGCGCGGCTTCCAGCACATGCACCGTGCCCAGCACGTTCGTCGCGTAGGTCTCCACCGGCTCGCTGTAGGAGTGGCGCACCAGCGGTTGGGCGGCCAGATGGAACACGATGTCCGGGCGGGCCCGTTCGAAGGCCTCGACCACCGCGCCGAGATCGCGCACATCGCCCTCGACATGGTGGAGCCCCTGTTCGATACGCGCTGCCTCGAACAGGCTCGGCCGGGTCGGCGGGGGGAGCGCGAAGCCGGTGAGCCTGGCGCCCATCGCGCCCAGCCACAAGGACAGCCAGCTTCCCTTGAAGCCGGTATGGCCGGTGATGAGGACCCGGCGGTCCGCCCAGGACGCGCTCACCAGCGCTTCCACGGCGCATTGCCGGAGTTCCACAGCTCCTCGAGATGCTGCTTGTCGCGCAGCGTATCCATCGGCTGCCAGAAGCCGTCATGCCGATAGGCCCTGAGCTCGCCGCTGCTGGCGAGCCGCTCGAGCGGCTGCGCTTCCCACGGCGTTTCGGGGCCGTCGACGAGGTCGAGCACCGAAGGATCGGCGACGAAGAAGCCGCCATTGATCCGGCCGCCCTCCTGGTCGGGCTTTTCGCGAAAGCCTGTCACCCGATCGTTCTCTGTGGTGAGCGCGCCGAAGCGCCCCGGCGGCGAAACGGAAGTGATCGTGGCGCGCGCACCATGTGTCTTATGGAAGGCGACCAGATCGGCGACGTCGATATCGGCGACGCCGTCGCCATAGGTGAAGCAGAAGGGCTCGTCCGGATCCAGATAGGGCCGTACCGCCGCCAGCCTTCCGCCGGTCATGGTCAGCGCCCCGGTTTCCACCAGCGTTATTCGCCACGGCTCGCTGCGCGCCCGATGAATCTCCATGCCGTTGCCGTTGCGAAGGTCGATCGTGACGTCGGACGTCTGCAGGTAGTAGTTTGCGAAATACTCCTTGATGACATAGCCCTTGTAGCCCAGGCAGATCACGAAGTCGTTGTATCCGCTGGCGGAATATATCTTCATGATGTGCCAGAGGATCGGCATCCCGCCGATCTCCACCATCGGCTTCGGGCGCAGGGCAGTTTCCTCGCCGATGCGGGTGCCGAGCCCGCCCGCCAGGATTACGGTTTTCATGGATCCTCCACGTCTAGGCATTCAAGGCCATGACGAAACCGTTCGACCGATTCCGTACGCGGGCTTCGTCATTTTTCGGCGAGCATGGACCGATTCTCGGCCTGCTCTGCCTCGCCGCTTTCCTGCGGCTCGACGGCATCGCATTCGGCCTGCCCGCGCTCAACGATCCGGACGAGCCGCTCTTCATGATGCTGGCCTTCGGGATGCTCGAAAGAGGCTCGCCCGATCCGCAATGGTTCGGGCATCCGGGCACGGTCACGCTCTATTGCCTGGCGCTGATCATGGGCGCCGTCGCCATGCTCGGAATCGCCAGCGGGCGCTTCGCCGGGATCGAGGAATTCGCGCAGGCCGTCTATCTCGATCCGGCTATCGTCATCCTGCCTGCGCGCCTGTTCGTCGCCGCCAACGGGGTCGCCTGCGTCTATTTGACCTATCTCGTCGGGAGACGGCTGTGGGGCAGGGGGGCGGGCCTGGTTGCCGCCTCGGTGCTGGCCGTGAATGCGGTCCATATCGGCTGGTCGCAGGTGATCCGCACGGACGTGCAGGCGAGCCTGTTCATGTTGATGTGCATTCTTGCCGCGATCCGGATCTATCGGGATGGAGGCGTGCGCAGCCATGTCGTGGCGGGGCTGTTCGCCGGGCTTGCCTGCGCCACCAAGTGGCCGGCGGCGATCGTCTTCGCAAGCCCGCTCGCGGCCTCTCTCGACCGCCTGAGGCGCGGCCGAGGCGATCGAGCAGGGCTGGGGCTCCTGCTGCTCGTGCCGGGCATGACGGTGGTTGCGGTCGCCCCCTTCCTGCTGATCAGCTACGATGTCGTGCTCCGCGATCTCGCGGGGGAAGCGCGGCCGGTGCATCCCGGCTCCACCGGCTACGGCTTTGTCGGCAATCTCGGCTGGTATCTGGCGGGCCCGCTGGCTTCGTCCTTCGGCTGGGCCGGATTGGCCCTGGCCCTTGCGGGAATTCTGGGCGCGGCGCTCAAGTCGAGGCCGTTCCTGGTTGCCGTCTGCCCCGCCTTTATCGCCTTCCTGCTGCTGATTTCGATGCAGAGCCTGGTCTGGGAGCGGTGGCTCGTACCCTTGCTCCCATTCCTGTCGCTTGGCCTGGCGTGGGCGGCGGTGCGTTGTGCTCGGCTCATGGCCGCGCCATGGCGATGGATCGCGTCCTTCACTTTGGCCCTGGCGCTGGCCGTGCCCATGCTTCAGGCCAGCCATGGACGAAGCCTCGAGCGCGGCAACGATACGCGTCAGATCGCCAGCGAATGGATCCGCGCGAATGTCCCGCCTGGATCGACGATCCTCGTCGAGCATGCCGCGCTCGATCTGATGCAGGGGCCATGGAAGATCATCTTCCCGCTCGGCTCGGCGGGCTGCGTCGATGCGCGGGAAGCGCTCGGCAACCGCATCTCCGCGAGCGAAGTCGAGGATCGTCGCCGAGGGACGCCGGTCGTCGATATCGCCCATGTCGATCCGGCAAAGATGCAGACCTGCAGCGCCGACTTTGCGGTGCTGACCCGCTTCGATCGCTACCAGGCCGAACGGCAGCGCTTCCCGTCGGAATTTGCCCGCTACCTGTCATTGACTGAATCGGGCCGATTGTTGTGGACGGTTGCGCCCCGGGAGGGCGTCGCCGGCGGGCCCGAGGTGAGGATCCTGGCGCTGGGCCGCAGGGCGGCCAGCCCGTCTCGCTCCAGCAGCTGATACGACAGCCGGTGCGCAGGCTCGGTGAGGCCGTCGCATGACCGGGTCGGGCGACGACGTTCGGCGACGGCTGCACGACGTCTGGCAACAACGGACGAGACGCGTGCGCGAAAGCCGACGCGCAGAAGACCTTGCGCGGAGGCTGGAGAGCGATGGCATGCGCCGAGGTCCCTCGCTGCCGACGAGGATTGCCGTCGTCCGGCGTGGGGCGATCGTCGAAAGGGCGCCGTTGACGCCCTTCTGAGCCCACCGTGGCGTGTTCGATCCGGCGGCCTTGCCGCCGTTCGTCCGGTGGTTGCGCCGCGGCCAAGCATGCCTGCCGCCTGTGCCGCGACACAGGGTCCGGCGCCGGATTCGCCGAACAGGCATGCGGTGCGGCGGAGGGGTGCTAACGCCGAATCGGTGCGATGATCGATCTAGGCGGCTTAGCCGGTGCCCTGCCGGCGCGGAGCCGCCAATGTCTCACTTGCTTGTCACGGATCCCGAGGGTCGCGGGCGTGCCGGCCGCGACTTGCCGCGGTTGCGGCCTCTCGGTCCCGAGTGCGCGACATGAGCGCCATCGAGTCCGCCGAACGCAAGCGGGCGATGCTGCGCACCGCAATGGGACCGGATATTGCCGCGGCCTTGGCCGATCCGCTGGTCGTCGAGGTCATGGTCAATCCCGACGGGCGCCTGCGCCTCGACCGGCTCGGGCAGGGGCGCTGCGACACCGGGATCGACCTCGCGGCGGCGCAGGTCGAGCGGATCATCCGGCTGGTCGCCAGCCACGCCCGCACCGAGGTCCACGGATCCGCGCCGGTGGTCAGCGCCGAGCTCCCGCCGCTCGGCGACGGCCTGGCCGGCGAGCGATTCGAAGGCGTGCTGCCACCGGTGGCGACCGGCCCCTGCTTCTCGATCCGCAAGCCCGCCGCGCGGATCTACGCGCTCCTCGATTATGTGAGCGACGGGCTGATGAGCGCATCGGCGGCGCGCCTGCTGTCGCTCGCCGTCGTCGATCGCCGCAACATCCTCGTCGCCGGCGGGACCAGCTCGGGCAAGACGACCCTGGCCAACGCGCTGCTCGCCGAGCTCGCCGCCCATGACGAGCGGGTCATCCTCATCGAGGACACGCGCGAGCTGCAATGCGCGGCTCCGGACACTGTCGCCTTGCGGACGCGGCCCGGCATTGCCTCGATGGCCGACCTCATCCGCTCCACGCTGCGGCTGCGGCCGGACCGGATCATCGTCGGCGAGGTCCGCGGCGGCGAGGCGCTCGACATGCTCAAGGCCTGGAATACCGGCCATCCCGGCGGCATCGCCACCGTCCACGCCAACAGCGCGCGCTCCGCCCTCTACCGGCTCGAGCAGCTCGTTCAGGAAGCGGTGGTCACGGTTCCACGGCGGCTCGTCGCCGACGCCGTCGACGTCATCGTCTTCATCGAGGGGCGCGGCGGCGATCGCCGGATCGGTGCGATCGAGGGTGTCGAGGGGCTGGATGCCTCCGGCGACTATGCGCTGCGCCCGCTCGGCCCGGACCCGACCCAGATCGAGGAGAATGGCTCATGATCCGCATCTCGTCCCTGCGTGCCCGCACCGCCGCGGGCGCGCTCGTCCTTGCCGCCGCCCTCCTGGGCGTCCGGGCGCAGGCGGCCGGCTCGGGAATGCCTGGGAGGAGCCGCTCCAGCAGGTGCTGGAATCGGTGCAGGGGCCGGTCGCCAAGATCATCGCGGTGATCATCATCATCGTCACCGGGCTCACCCTGGCGTTCGGGGAGACCGCCGGGGGCTTCCGGCGACTGATCCAGATCATCTTCGGCCTGTCGATCGCCTTTGCGGCCTCCTCCTTCTTTCTCTCCTTCTTCAGCTTCGGCGGCGGGGCCCTGATCTCGTGAGCGCGGCCTTTCAGAATATCGAGGGGTTCGAGGCGCCGATCCACCGTGCTTTGGTCGAGCCGATCCTGCTCGGCGGGGCGCCGCGGACGATCGCGATCGTCAACGGGACGGTGGCGGCCGCGCTCGGGCTCGGGCTGCAGCAGTGGATCGCCGGCCTCGTCATCTGGGCGGTCGGGCACTCGCTCGCCGTGGTCGCGGCGAAACGAGACCCGGACTTCGCCGCGGTGCTCGCGCGTCACCTGCGCCAGCGGGGGCATCTCTCATGCTGAAGATCGGCGAATATCGCCAGCGCGCCGATCGGCTGGCCGATCACCTGCCCTGGGCGGCCCTCGTCGCCCCGGGGGTGGTGCTCAACAAGGATGGCAGCTTCATGCGCGTGCTCCGGTTCCGGGGGCCGGACCTCGAAAGCGCGACCGAGGCCGAGCTGGTCGCGACCGCGGCGCGGGTCAACAATGTCCTGCGGCGGTTCGGCTCGGGCTGGGCCTTGTTCTTCGATGCCGAGCGACTGGAGGCGCTCGGCTACCCCGAAAGCCCGTTCCCGGATGCCGCCTCGTGGCTCGTCGACAAGGAGCGCCAGGCGAGTTTCGAGGGTGAGCGGGAGCATTATGAAAGCCGCTATCATCTGTGTCTTGTCTGGCTGCCGCCGGCGGACACGCAGGCCACGGCCGAGCGCGCGCTGGTCGAGCGGCCGTCGGGCGAGGGCGGTCGCGACTGGCGCGAGTCACTTGCCTCATTCGTCGCGGAGACGAACCGCGCCTTCGACCTGCTGTCAGACCTCATGCCAGAAGTCAGGCCCCTCGACGACGAGGAGACGCTCACCTTCCTCCACGGGACGGTTTCCGCAAGGCGGCACCGCGTCGCCGTTCCCGAAACGCCCATCTACCTGGACGCACTGCTCGCCGACACGCCCCTCACGGGCGGCCTGGAGCCGATGCTGGGGGAGCAGCATCTTCGAACGCTCACCGTCCTCGGCTTTCCCGGCATGAGCCGTCCCGGCATCCTCGATGCCCTCAATCACCAGGATCTCGGCTACCGCTGGGTCACGCGCTTCATCGCCCTGGACAAGGCCGAGGCGACGCGGGCGCTCACCAGGCTGCGGCGGCAATGGTTCAACAAGCGCAAGTCGGTGACCGCCCTCCTGCGCGAGGTGATGTACAACCAGCCGGTCCAGCTGCTCGACAGCGATGCGGACAACAAGGTGGCTGACGCCGATCTCGCGCTCCAGGCGCTCGGGCAGGACTATGTCTCGTTCGGCTATCTCACCACCACCATCACCGTCGCGGATGCCTCAGCCGGCCGCGCCGACGAGAAGGTGAGGGCGGTCGAGCGTATCGTGAACGGGCTCGGCTTCACCTGCATGCGCGAGCGCCTGAACGCCGTCGAGGCCTGGCTGTCGAGCCTTCCGGGCCATCTTTACGCCAACGTGCGTCAGCCGCTCGTCCACACGCTCAACCTGGCGCATCTGATGCCGCTATCCTCGGTCTGGGCGGGGCCACCACGCAACGGCCATCTGGGCGGGCCGCCTCTGCTCTTCGCCCAGACCAGCGGCTCCACGCCGTTCCGGCTGTCGACCCATGTCGGCGACGTCGGACACATGCTCGTGGTCGGCCCGACCGGTGCTGGCAAGTCTGTGCTGCTCGCGCTGCTGGCGATGCAGTTCCGGCGCTACGAGAAGGCGCGCATCATCCTGTTCGACAAGGGCTGGTCGGCGCGCGCGGCGGTGCTCGCCATGGGCGGTACCCACCACGCGCTCGGTGCGGGCGCGGAGGCAGGAGAGGGGAGCCTATCCTTCCAGCCGCTGCGGCGGATCGACGAGATCGCGCAGCGCAGCTGGGCCGCCGAATGGATCTCGGCCCTCCTCGAACATGAAAAGGTGGCGGTCACGCCCGAGGTCAAGGATGCGGTCTGGTCGGCGCTGGGAAGCCTGGCTTCGGCGCCGGCCGAGGAACGAACGCTCACCGGACTTTCGCTCCTCCTGCAGTCGAACGCGCTCAAGGCTGCCCTCCTTCCCTACACGCTCGAAGGACCGTTCGGGGCGCTGCTCGACGCCGCCGAGGACCGGCTCGCTCTGGCCGACGTCCAGTGCTTCGAGACCGAGACCCTGATGGGCCAGCCTGGTGCGGTCTTCCCGGTCCTCACCTACCTCTTCCACCGCCTCGATGAGCGCTTCGACGGCAGGCCGACCTTGCTGCTGCTCGACGAGGCGTGGGTCTTCCTCGACAATCCCTTGTTCGCCGCGCGCATCCGCGAATGGCTGAAAGTGCTGCGCAAGAAGAATGTGGCGGTGCTGTTCGCGACCCAGTCGCTCGCCGACATCGCGGACAGCAGCATCGCGCCGGCGATCATCGAGAGCTGCCCGCAGCGCATCTTCCTGCCGAACGATCGCGCGGTCGAGCCGCAGCAGCGCGCCGCCTATGAGCGGTTCGGGCTCAATGCGCGCCAGGTCGAGCTGATCGCGCGCTCGACCCCGAAGCGGGACTATTACCTGCAGTCGCAGCGCGGCAACCGCCTGTTCGATCTCGGCCTCGGCCGCATCGCGCTCGCCTTCTGCGGCGCCTCCGATCCGGCCGCCCAGCGGCGGATCGACCGGCTCCTCGCCGAGCAAGGCGAGGCCGGCTTCGCCCGCCACTGGCTGGAGGCCTGCGGGCTCGACTGGGCCGCCGCCGCGCTCGACGATTTTCCCGCCCCCTTTGCCCCCGAAGGAGACCTGCCATGAAGAAAGTGCTGATGACGCTTGCGCTGGGCGCGGCCGCGCCGCTGGCGCTGACCCTGCCCGCCGCACAGGCAGCGGCGATTCCCGTGTTCGACGCGACCAACTATGCCCAGAATCTGCTCCAGGCGGCGCGCGCGCTCGAGCAGATCAACCACCAGATCCAGTCGCTCCAGAACGAGGCGGCGATGCTCCAGAACATGGCGCGCAACCTTGAGCGGATCGACTTCCCGCAGCTCGAGCGCGTCAACGCGGCGATGCAGCGGATCGACCGTTTGATGGGGCAGGCGGAAGGGATCGACTTCCGGATCGACCGCCTGGACGAGCGCATCCGCACATTGTTCCCGGGTGCCGCCGAGCGCGTGCTCGGCGGCGACCAGCGGGTCCTCGAAGCGCGGGCGCGGCTCGAGGCGGCCATGGCCGGCTACCGGCAGGCGATGGGCGTGCAGGCGCAGGTCGTCGAGAATGTCCGCGAGGACGGCGACCTTCTCGCCGAGCTCGTCGGGCGCAGCCAAAGCGCCGCTGGCGCCCTTCAGGTGAGCCAGGCCGCCAACCAGCTGCTCGCGCTCAGCATCAAGCAGCAGTTCCAGCTCCAGAATCTCATGGCGACGGAGTTTCGCGGGCAGGCGGTGGAGCGGGCGCGGCGGGCGCAGGCGGAAGCGGACGGGCGCGCCGCTACGCGGCGGTTCCTCGGGTCCGGCCACGCCTACACGCCGAGCGGCGACTGAGCCTTGGGCGAGGCGGTGCCAAGGCCGCCCGACCCGCCGCGGGGCTCCTCGTGCCCCCTGGGAGCCCCGCGGCACCATCCCCCGAGGGACATGGAACCGGCATGGACGACCTCAACGTGATCGACCGCTTCATGGCGGCGTTCATTCAATATATCGACAGCGGCTTCGGTCTGCTCGGCGGTGACGTCGCCTTCCTGACCTCCGTGCTCGTCGGAATCGACATCACTTTGGCCGGCCTGTTCTGGGCGATGGGCGGCGAGGACGACGTCATCGGCCGGTTCCTCAAGAAGATCCTCTATGTCGGCGCGTTCGCGCTGATCCTCGGATCCTTTCCAACGCTCGCCGACATCATCTTCCGCTCGTTCGCCGGGCTCGGGATCACCGCTGGGGGAGGCGGGATGACTTCCGACGACCTGCTTCGCCCCGGCTTCGTCGCCGGCACCGGGTTCGCAGCCGCCTGGCCACTGCTCGAGCAGGTCGGCGAGATGACCGGGTTCGTCGGATTCTTCGAGAATTTCCTCGCCATCGTCGTGCTGCTGATCGCCTGGCTGTTCGTGATCCTCGCCTTCTTCGTCCTGGCGATCCAGCTGTTCATCACGATCATCGAGTTCAAGCTGACCGCGCTCGCCGGCTTCGTGCTGGTGCCGTTCGCCTTGTGGAACCGGACCAGCTTCCTCGCCGAGCGCGTGCTCGGCAATGTCGTCGCCTCGGGCATCAAGGTGATGGTGCTGGCGGTGATCGTCGGCATCGGCTCGGGATTCTTCGACGAGTTCGCCGCGGCGGCGGGCGAGGAGACCGACATAAGCGAGGCAATGAGTCTCGTCCTGGCGAGCCTCGCTTTGTTCGGTCTCGGCATATTCGGACCGGCTATTGCGTCAGGCCTGGTCGCCGGAGCGCCGCAGCTCGGCGCCGGCGCCGCCGTCGGAACCACGGTCGGCGCGGCGGGTACGCTCGCGCTTGGCGCCGGAGCCGCCGTCGGCGGGGCGCGCGCGGCCGGCGGCGGCGCGATGGGCGCGCTTCGCGCCGGCACGTCGACGGGGTCGGCGGCCACTACCGCCTGGCGGCTCGGACAGGAGACGTCGGGCTCCAGGAGCATCGGGGCCGGCCTCGCCGGGGTCGGTCGCGCCGGGGCCGCCGCCGCGCGTGCGAAGATGGGTGAGGCCGCAGGGTTCGCTGCGGCCGCCGAGCGCGGCCGGCGGGCCGCCATGCTCGCCGGCGTGGCCGGACCGGGCGCGGACGTCGCGACGTCGAGCGCGGCCGGCGATGCTCCGCAATGGGCGCGGCGGCTGCGTTCCGAGCAGACCGCCCGCCATCATCGCCACGTGGCTCTCCAGGCCCTTCGCGAGGGTGACCGCGGCGGTGCCGGCGTCGCTCCCGACATCAAGGAAAGGGAGGATTGAGCGATGAAGTTCAAGCGTGCGGTGCAGCGCTACGGGCGGACGCCCGAGCCGGAGACGCCGTACCAGCGGGCGGGCCAGGTCTGGGACGAAAGGATCGGCTCCGCCCGCGCCCAGGCCCGCAACTGGCGGCTCATGGCGCTGGGCGGGCTGCTGCTCTCGAGCGCGCTTTCGGGAGGCCTGCTCTGGCAGTCGATGCAGAGCCGTGTCGTCCCCTATGTCGTCGAGGTCGACCGGCTGGGGGAGGCGCGAGCGATTGCGCCGGCTGCCGAGCATTATCGTCCCACCGATCCGCAGATCGCCTGGCATCTCGGCCGGTTCATCGGCAACGTCCGCTCGATCTCGCTCGACCCCGTGCTGATGCGGGAGAACTGGCTCTCGGCCTATGATTTCGCGACCGAACGGGCCGGCGCGTTTCTCGGCGAATATGCCCGCGCCGCCGACCCGTTCGGCCAGGTCGGGGCCCGGACGGTATCGGTGCAGGTGACGAGCGTCGTGCGCGCCTCCGACCGGTCCTTCCAGGTCAAATGGACCGAGACCGCCTATGAGCGGGGAAGCCTCGCCGGAACGTCGCGCTGGACGGCGATCCTTACCGTGGTGGTGCGATCGCCTTCCTCGGCCGAGACGCTGCGCAGGAACCCGCTCGGCCTCTATGTCGACGCGATCGACTGGTCACGCGAGCTCGACGTGCCGCCGCCGCCGGCGTCCGAACCGCGGCCGGCTTCGCCCGCCTCGCTGCCGCTGGGCTCACCGCTCGACCCGGGCCCCGGCGCGACTTCCGATTTCCAACCGACCGAAAGGGAACGCCCATGAAAACTCCCTCCCTAATCCTGTCGGCCTCCGCGCTCGGCCTGGGCGCCTGTGCCGGCCACGGCCGCGTCGAGGCCGCGCCAGTGGCCGTCGCGGTGGAATTCACCCAGGCGGTGATGGCGCCGCAGGCCGTGCTCGGGACGCAGACGCCACCACCAACCGTCCAATGGCTGTCCGGCGACGGTCCCCCGACGGCCTCGGATTCGGGTCCGGGGTGGACAAGGGGAGGGCCGGCCGCACGGATCGCCGCAGCCAATAGCACCGCCGTGCGGGAGCCGAGCCGCGACCGCTATGTGAATGCTGTCCAAATCTATCCCTGGTCGGAAGGCGCGGTCTACCGCCTGTACACGGCACCCGAGCGGGTGAGCGCGATTGCGCTTCAGCCGGGCGAGACGCTCGTCTCGGTGGCAGCCGGCGATACGGTGCGCTGGGTGATTGGCGACACGACCAGCGGCACCGGCGCGGAGCGCCGAAGCCATGTCCTGGTGAAGCCTTCAGCCGTCGGCCTTCGCACCAATCTCGTCATCACCACCGACCGGCGGGTCTATCATGTCGAGGTCGAGAGCGATGCGCGCCCGGCCATGACCGGTATCTCCTGGACCTATCCGGCCGAAGCGCTGCTGGCGTTGCGGCGCGGTGACGTCGGGGCGGCCGCGGCGACCGTCGCCGCTGGGATCGCCGTCGAGGCGCTGGATTTCGGCTACAGGATCGAAGGTGACGATCCTCCCTGGCGGCCGATCCGCGCCTTCGACGACGGACAGCAGGTCTACATCCAGTTCCCGGCGGACCTCGCCCAAAGCGAAGCGCCGCCTCTGTTCGTCAGCGGCGCGAGCGGACAGTCCGAGCTCGTCAACTACCGGCTGCGCGGCCACTATTACGTCGTCGACCGGCTGTTCGCCGCCGCCGAGCTTCGGCTCGGCGAGCGGCGCCAGCAGGTGGTACGCATCGTCCGGATGGACGTCGACGGGTCGCGCCGTCGGCGGGGGAGCTCGACATGAGCGACGCGATGCGCGGCGGAGGTCCGCCAGCCGCGCCTGCGAAGGCGGACCCCGAGGCCCTGGCGCTGCGCGGCAGCCCGCGGCCGGTGGTCAGGTTCAGGCGCGGGCTGATCATCGGCATTATCGCCTCCGGCGCGGCGCTCCTGATCACGGTCGCCTGGCTAGCCCTCGAGCCGCCGAGCTTCCGGATCTCGAGCGCAGAGGAGGAGGGCGCCGAGCCGCTCCGCAGCGGCGCTCCGGAGGCGCTCGCCGCAGCGCCGAGCAGCTATGGCGAGGTGCCGAAGCTGGGGCCGCCGCTGCCCGGTGATCTTGGCCGGCCCATCCTGGAGCATCAGCGCAGCCTCGAGGACTCGGTCCAAGCGAATGCAGCCGCCGAGGCCGAGCGAGCCCGGGCCGCCGCCGAGGCGGCGCTTCAGCGCCGCGAGGCGGCACGCGCTTCGGGTCTGCTCGTGCCGCTGAGCGGACGAACCAGGCCGGAAGCAGTGGAGTCGCCGCTCCGAAAGGAGCCCGGGTCGAGTGCGGTGAGTCCCATATCCCCGGCGCCGACGGAGGATGAACCGCCCCAGCATCACGACGCGCAAATGTCGGGCAGCGCGCCGGGAGACGCCGCAACCCATCCGATTCTTCCGGCGCCATCGCGCTGGACGCTGAGCGCCGGCACCATCATTCCGGCGAGCCTCATCACCGGCCTCAATTCGGACCTTGCGGGAACGATGATCGCCCAGGTGACCGAGCCTGTGCGCGACAGTGCCACTGGGCGCACGGTGCTGGTGCCCCAGGGAGCCCGGCTGATCGGGAGCTACGACAGCGTGGTGGCTTACGGTCAGCGCCGGGCGATGATCTTGTGGCAGCGGATCGTTCTTCCGGACGGTTCCTCGATCCGCCTCGACAATGTGCCGGCGACCGATCTTGCCGGCTATGCCGGGCTGGAGGACGAGGTCGACTTCCACACATGGCGGCTGCTCAAGGGGGTCGCGCTGTCCACCTTGCTCGGGGTCGGGACCGAGCTGAGCTTCGGCGGCGGCGAGGGCGACCTGGTGCGCGCCATCCGGGAATCGACACAGCAGAATGCGGCGAGGGCGGGCGACCAGATCACGTCTCGCAATCTCGACGTCCAGCCGACGCTGACCGTGCGGCCTGGCTGGCCGCTCAGGGCCGTGCTGCACGAGGACCTTGTCCTGCGGCCCTGGCGGGGGTGAGGGAAATGACCGACCTGCGCCTACCGAAGCTTCCCGAGCGGACCCCGATCCGGTTGACGATCAGCCTGTCGCCCGACCTGCACCGGTCGCTCCTCGAATATGCGACGATGTACGAGGAGGCCTATGGCGCGGCGGAATCCGTACAGGAGCTCGTGCCGGCCATGTTGTCCGCCTTCCTCGATGCGGACAGGGCCTTCGTCAGGCGCCGCAAGGGCGGCAAGGCATGAGGGCCTCGTCCGCCGTGGCGCATGGCGACTCCCTTTGTTGCCTGCGACCAACCTTGCCCCGGGTGGGTCTTCGTGTTCATCGCCGACATGCGGGAAAGGCCTCGCCGTCAGGCATCTGGATGGCCTATTTGAGCCCTTGCTCCTGGCGCAGCGGGTGGGGACGGAGTCCTGTCCTCTATCCGTTGGTGTTCGAAGGGTCCGCCTGCCCTTGGCAGCATCGTTTCAGGAGCCCCGCCTTTGGGAGCGGACCTGAGCAGGGGCTCATCGCCTCGCCAGGCGCGGACGAGGGTGATTCATGAGCGTGCCGGCGCAACGCCACCGGGCACTTGCCGACGCCGGGCTCATTACCGTTGAAGAGTTTGCGGGATTGGCCCGGCTGTCGCGACGGCAGATCGATCGGTTGCGCCAGCGCCGGCCGCCGGGCTTTCCGCGCGAATATGAGCTTGGGAGCAGCGGCAGCAAATATCGCCGCTGTCCCCGCTTCAGACTTGCCGACGTGCAGCGCTGGCTGGATTCGCGGGCGCTGTGGTAGGTGAGCTCGCCGTGAAAGAGCCGCTCGCCCCCGGGGCAGCTTTCGGCATGCACGGACTCTGCTTTTGTCCGCCAGGGATTTATACCTGAAGGTGCTGCAAAAAGCGGATCAGGCGATGAGGTCGAAGCGAACCGCTCTCGTCGCGGCAGGCGATCACGAAGGGGTGGGGCCGATCCCGAACAGGTAGAGCGCATTTGCCCAGAGCGCCGCCGATTGATCGTGCCCAGAGCGGCGCCGATTGATCGGCTTGGCCGGCGGAAGCCTCCAGACGATTGTTCCAGAACATCGAGGAGAGTCCGAGCGCGCTGGTCGAAAAGTGGCGCAGCCGGCCGCCGGACGGCTGCTCGAGTTGGATCACCAAAGGTGCTGCATCCTCATCGTGACTCGCCTTGGACGCGGGTAGCGTCGCCGGCGCTCGTCTTGAGCTTCCATCTCGCCTCGAGCACGCGGAGCGCATCATAGCCGCCGAGGGACAGCATCGCGGCGCCAAAGGCGGTCGCGCTCGACGAAAGGTCGAGCATGTCCGTACCCGCCATGGCGGCGATGGCGAGCAGCGGCAGGATCAGCAGCCGGCGGATCCACCACCCGCGTTCGACCCGGCGTCCGGCCTCCAGCTCCCGCCCGTAAGATGCCGCCAGTCCGGCCAGGAGCGCGACGCCGATCACGACATAGATGGCCACTTCCTCGAAGCCCGCAAGCCAGGTCATTGGCGGCGCTCCGGGTGCGCGGCGGCCTCGGCCGCCTCGATGAAGTCGAGAACGCGCTCGATCGTCCTGCGGCGCGGCTCGCGTCCCTCCCGAAGCTCCAGAACGAAGTTGGGGTCGCCGACGACCTCGCGACCGAAACGGGTTGCGGGGATGTTGGTGCGGCGCAGATAGGCATTGACTCGCATCAGCAGCATAGGAAATCTCCGAATCGATACAGCAAGATGTTGCCGGTTTGTTCCCTACTTGTCTAGGACATTTCCTAGTGGTATGAGAACCGAGTGACAGTGATAGATCAGCGCGCCGCGCTCGAGCGGCTCATCCAGGAACGGCGCGAGGACTATGCCGGCCTCTCACGGCTCATCGGCCGGAATGCGGCCTATATCCAGCAGTTCATCAAGCGCGGGACACCCAGGAAGCTCGACCCGGACGATCTTGATACGCTTGCCCGCTATTTGGGCGTCAGCACGGCCGAGCTTGGCGGGCGCGGCTCATCCGATTCGCTCGGTCCCGCAGCCCTTGTGCGCGTGCCGCGGCTCGATGTCGGCGCTTCCGCCGGCCCTGGAGCGCTGAACGACCGCGAGGCTCCGGTCTCGCATATAGCGTTCGACCAGAGCTGGTTGCGTCAACTTTGCGGCGCGAGGTCGGCAGACCTCTCCTTCATTCGGGTGCAGGGCGACTCGATGGTGCCGACGCTCGCTGATGGTGACGACATCCTGGTCGACCGGAGCGACCGAGCCGAGCGTCTGCGGGACGGTGTCTACGTCCTTCGGCGCGAGGATGCGCTGATGGTCAAGCGTTTGGCCGTGAACCCGACTGGCCGGTACGCAACGATCAAGAGCGACAATCCAGCCTATCCGGAATGGCGCGACTGCGACTTGGCGACGCTCGAAATCATCGGGCGCGTGGTCTGGGCGGGACGCCGGCTCAGCTGATCGACCCGACCAGATCCGACAGGATCATCGATAGGCTATTCGCAGACTTATCTAGGAAAATCGCACGTGCGTTCCTCGCGACCCGAGCGGCTCGCTCCACCTGCGGATATCCGCGCCGCGGGAAAGGTCGGGCGGCTACGGCTATCGCTATCGCGGCCGCAGGCTGATGCAGGTAACGGGCCGCGCCAGTTATCGCGCAATCGGGCTCGAGCATAGTTCCGCGGACTTGTCCGAGCCCGCGACGGACGCCGACACGGCTGCCTGCTGGTGGGCGGACAACAACCTGAACGCTCGGACCGAAGCGGCACTGAACCGCACCGACTTCGACGCAATCTCACGCACCGTGAACGGCGGCAATCACGGATAGACGAAAGATGGAAGCGCATCAGCGCGGCCGCCAATCGGGCCTGCATCCACCTTGGCAAGGGTGTGCCGGCAATCTCCGCCTCGTCCTGCTGCGGATCGACGACACTGTCGCTCACTGGCAGATCGTCCGTCCCGCCGAAATTGCTCCGCCGCTGCCTGGAGCGAGATCGGCAGGCTGGAAGCTCGGCTCAGGTTTCGATCGTCCACGCCGGCTCGTCTCCTCCCCAGTGGCGGAGCGAGCGGAGCGCGGCACGCATGACAAGCGGAAGATCGGCCATCGTCTCGATGAGGTCGCGCAAAGACCGCAGCTCGATCGACTGTACCTGGTCCAGCGCGTCACCAGGCTTGAAAGCGCTGATTGTCCGCTCGATGCCGCCGTCGCTCAGATCGGCCCAGAGCATCGCGAGTAAATGGGTCGGATAGCCGCCAACATAGAGGCCCGTAAGCTGGATGTGGCGCCCTTCCAGGTTAATTCCGGTCTCCTCGGCGACCTCACGGCGGACGGCGTGGACGAGTGCCTGGCTGGAAGCGCGCATCAGGTCTTGTCCGTCGACAGCGCCACCGGGTAGCGCGATCCTCCCATTCTTGAGGCGGAGACATACGATACCCTTAGCGCAGGAGAGGATCGCATGGACTCCGACCGCGAGCGGGAAGGCCGAGTCTGGATGGGCATCGAGAACTCGGTCGGTTGCCAGATAGTCGCGGTAGCGAATCGGCCGGCAGACCAACGTAATTTCATCCTCCGTAATGGACGCACCGGTGACGCCCAATAAAGCGCCGTCGAAGTGACCTTCTCCCTTCGTCTCCCACAACGAATCCACCAATCGTGCGATCGCATCGCTTCGCTGGAGCTCCGGCCTCGGCGCCGGCTCGGTGCGGACTCTGGACGCAACACCACCCATATACGGTAGCCTGATAAGCGTCCGCGTACGCAAAGCGTCCAGCGCAGTTTTATGGATTGAGCTCCCAGTCATCAACTCTCCTACGGATCTCATCAACTCGCCAGAGACGGAGCGTCTTCCATCTGTGGAACAGTTCAGGGAACATGACGAGCGGCGCCGGCATACTGAAGACGGCTCACACAAGTCGACCGCACGAAATCTGCCAACGCGCATCTCTCCATTGATTTCGCTGAGTCCTAACGCACTCCGAGTTATTGTATGAACATCGGAAGACGTTCTGCTAGGAACATCTGCCGAGGTCTGTACCCATGACTCGAGAGGGCTACGGCGATGGGCGGCAGCGACCGGCTATCAGAGCCACGGCCAGCTCGATCTGCACCGAGCAAGTGAGGAGGCGCATGACTTCGGACCGGGGATTGGATCCGTGGACGGCAGCTGTCAAAGGCCGCGGCGCCGGCATTGGAGCAACGCTTCTGACCGCGTTGCTGTTGTCGACGGCAGCGTGCGCGCAACCCAACGATTCGGGCGTGATCAGAAACGAGCGGACCCGTGAAGCTGCCCGCGCTTGCGGCCTCTTCGAGGATGCCGTCTCGATTGACCCGATACAGGCAACCGACAGGCAAACACTCGTCATTCCAAAACACACGGCTGACAGAAGCCCGGAGACGTGGGCCTGCCTGCAACGATGGGCGGAATCAAACGGCTACAATATGGCTTACCAGCTCGTGTTCAACTGATAGCTGCAGGAGGCAGGCGTGACTTCGATCCGAGGCTTCAATCTCTGGACATCTGCCACTGTTCAGGCACCCGACCCACCCGGTCAGATCACCCTGCGGGGAAATAGCGCGGCCGAGGATCAGGTGTTCACAAACATCGTGAACTTGCTCTTTACGAGCCAAGATGCCGCACCGAGCTCTGCAGTACGATGCCTATCGCCAGTTCGACATCGGGCTTGGTGGGGTTGAGCGCGCGCTCCGCAAGCGCGCACCAGATAACGGACTCGAGGTGGAGCGAGGCGATTCTTGCGCTCGTGGGCAATTGGAATCCGGCGATCCGGCTCTGCGATCGCTCGCAACAAATGCCGCGTGAATTGGAAGAACCGTTCATCCCAATAGATTTCAGGTTCGTCTCTGGTGAACCCGATCGTCGGCATCGCCCGGCTCGACCAGAACACGACATGGCCCGGCTGCGAACGCTCAAGGTCGACCACGTAGAAGGACGCGCGCCGCCCCAGCGTGCGCAGAACTCTGCCAAGATACTGCCACTCGAGGCTCACTGCAGCTTGGCCACGGCCTCCTCTATCCCGGCTTCGAGCTCCACCGCGTTGCGCGCATCGATCGTCGAGGATCGATCAGCCCGCGCATCGCAGCGGGCGACTTATAGGCCTCCGATTGGGTAATGGCCGTCCTGACATGCTTCGAAAATATAGGCTTCCCGGCGCTCTTCCAAGCCACCAAAAACCGGCATTCTGTGTACCGATTTGTGTCCCGATTTTTCCTTGACGCTGAATCACGGAGATTTATGGTATCTAAGCTCATGGAAATCCATGGGTTTCGGTTGGCCCGGAAAAACGGCAGCTGGTTTTTGGTACCGGCATTCGCAGGTTCGAATCCTGCCGCCCCAGCCAATTTGCGAATTTCCGCGCCCGGTCATCTTTGGTCGACTGGGACTGGCCGGCTTCGACGATCAAGCGCCGAGCTCGAAAAGGTGGGCGCGTTCACTCGCGCCGCTTCTCCTGCCATTCCCCTATAGCCGCCAGGCGCGCCTAGACTCGCAGGTGGTTGCGCCCGGTCACCAGCCGCCGCGCTGTAACCCGGCGGACGGCGCGCGCCTGGGCCAGTATTTCCGGCGATATGGCAACCGCTACACACATCATGAAACAAATATTTATATCCGCTAACGAAACATCGCCGCCTTTTTGAGGCGCCCATGAATGCTGATCGTCCTCGCGCACCCGCGGCCTCGTATCGGGCGGCACTCCCGTAAGGGCCCGTCAGTCCGGGTCTTCAGGTCGGCAGTCGACCCAGAGACCTGCGGTCGAGACGCCGAACATGCGCTTCGGCGACTGCATGGCCTCGGTTCGAGCGAAAGGCGCCCTTTCGTTACCGAATGTGTGCGGCGTGTTTCCGGATGCTGGTGACGCGACATTTGGGTGCAAAAGGCGTCGGCAAGATCCCTTGCCATCATGTTCCAGGCATTCCGTTCCAGCGTCGCTTCCTCACCTCTTAGGGCGCGGCGAGCTTCTCCGCGGCGACTGCTCGTCGCCTTCCTGATGTGCGCTTCGTCTGCTGCGCTGGCACAGGCCGAGCGGCAATCGACCGAGCCGCCTTACCCGAGCGGAGAGCAGGGGGACGGTGAGACCGAGGAAGTCGTGATCGAAGGTCAGCGCCCGCGCGGGTCGGTGATCGGTGACATCAAGCCGGAGCTGGAGCTCGGCTTTCCCGACATCCGGGCCTATGGCGTCAGCTCGATCGCCGAGCTGGTCGCCGAACTCGCGCCCCAGACCAACGCCGCCGCCGGCCCACCCGTGGTGCTCCTCAACGGGCAGCGCATCCCATCCTTTGCGGAAATCCAGGATATACCGGCGGAAGCCATTTCCCGGGTGGAGATCCTGCCTGAAGAAGTCGGGCTGGCCTACGGCTACCCGGCCAACCAGAAGGTGATCAACATCGTCCTGCGGCCTCGCTACAGGACTGTCGCGAGCGAGCTGCGCGCCAGCCGCGCGAGCGAGGGCGATGCCGGCCAGGTCGGCGTGGGGGCGTTCCGCGTCCGCGAGGACAGCCGGATCAATCTCAACGCGAGATATTATGCTTCGAACAGGCTCGTTGAAAGCGCGCGTGATCGGCCCCGGACCGCTGCGGACGGGAGTCGCATCGCATCGTCAACGCTCGCGGATAATAATGACGACAATGGCTCCCTGAATTCCTCGAAGGAGCGCCTCTCACTGACCGGTTCGGTCGGTCGGCCAGTTGTCGAGAACGCCAACGCTACGGTGAGCGCCAATTACGAGCGCGAAGAGAGCGAAGGATTTCGGGGAGTCGACGACGACACGCCGTCGAATCCGAAAGATGCCAGCCCTGCAGCCCTGTCCAGTGGCGTCATCGGCAACGCAGCCCAGCATGTGACGAGCGAGAAGGGGCATGTCGGCATTGCGCTCAACGGCGCGCTCAATCCGTGGCAATGGTCGTTCAACGGCGCCTATGACGCCTCCACCATCCGGCGATTGACGGAGCTGGCATCCGAACTCGGCGATCCATCCCAGCCGACCTTCGATACCGCCGACAGGAGCCGGACATCGACCTCCGCATTGGCCGCAGATCTGCTCTTCAGCGGCCCGCTGTTCCGGCTTCCCGCCGGTACGGCGACGTCGAGCGTCAAGCTCGGCGCGTCGTCCACGAATGTCGAAACCGACCTGATGATCCAGGGGATGTCGGCGTCGGGAGAATATTCCCGCGACGTTGCGAGCGGACAGGGCAGTATCGATCTGCCGCTCATTGGCCGTGAAAACGGCATTGTCGGCTGGTTCGGCGATCTGGCGGTCAACGGCAACGCCGCCGTCGAGCATCTGTCGGACGGCGGCACGCTGACGGCCTTCGGCTACGGCTTGCGGTGGGAGCCTTTGCCCCGGCTCAGCGTCATTCTCTCGCGCTCCAGGCAAGAGAGCGCGCCCGCGATCCAGCAGATAAGCGATCCTGCGATCCTCATCCCAAATGTGCCGGTATTCGACTATGCTCGCGGAGAGACGGTCTTCGCGTCCCAGGCGAGCGGGGGAAATCCGGGCCTGAGGCCAGGCGAACGCGACGCGACCCGCGTCGGTCTGGTGATCCAGCCGCTCGAAGAGACCGACCTAAGGCTGCTCGTCAATTATACCGACATACGCCTCGATGATCCCGTGTACGTCTTCACGGTCCCCACGCCGACGATAGAAGAGGCCTTTCCCGACCGCTTTCTCCGGGACCAGGAGGGCGATCTTGCCTGGGTGGACGGACGGCCGATCAACATCGCCGGATCCCGTAGCTCGAGGGTGCGCTGGGGCGTCCATCTTTCAGTCCCACTCAAGACCTCGCGGCAGAGGCGGGTCGAGGACTGGGTCGCCGGAGGCGCCAGGCCGGAGGATCGCCCCGCAGGCCTGGACGGAATCATGATCCGGCGAGGGCCAGGCGCGGAGGTGCCAACCGGCCAGTCCGAACGCGACGGAGCCCCGCCGATGGGTGATCCTCACGGCGACATGGGACCGCGCATGACCTTCCGCGGAGGACCGGGAATGTCGGGGCGCCGAGGGCCGCCGGGCCAGGGCCGGCTGCATTTCGGCTTGTTTCACACCTGGCACCTCGTCGAGAAGCTCGACCTGGGCCCCTCGCTCCCGACCCTCGACCTGCTGGACGGCGACGCGGTCGGCTCGACCGGAGGCCAGCCACGCCACGAAGTCGAGGCCCAGCTCGGCTACTTCAGCGACGGCCTGGGAGCGCGGCTCAGCGCGAACTGGCAGAGCGCAACGCGCGTCGAAGACGGGCTCGGTGACGGCGCGACCCTCAAATTCGACGATCTGGCGACGGTGAACCTGCGATTGTTCGCCAATCTCGGGCAGATGCCCGGTCTGGCCAGACGTCTTCCCTTCTTAAGGGGAGCCAGGATATCGGCGAGCGTCGATAACCTATTTGATGCGCGCCAGTCGGTTCGGGACGAAGCGGGCGGAGCCCCGATCGACTACAGACCGGTCTATCTCGACCAGCTGGGCCGAACCTTTCGCCTGAGCCTGCGCAAGATCTTCTAGCGTCGGGCACGGGCAGATGGCGGAGCCGGCGGACCGGAGGAAGAGGGCCAGTCTCGCTGAGCACGGTATAGTCTAAGGGATGTCTGCGGAGCGGGCCGCCTCGGCGCGGCGCTCCGCAGCCCACTGACGGATCATTGCCCCGGTGCACCCGGTTTGTCCGTCGCTGCCGACCACCGAGCAGCTGTTGGGTCGCGTGAACCTCTGCGCATCCTCGAGTTCCCAGGCCCGAGCCGTCCAGGAGACTTCCAGCGGCCGGTCCCTCTGCGCGCGAAAGCGCGGAGGGATCCGGTAGCGTTCGTCTTCGGGCCTGCGAGCGCACACGACGATTTCCTCGTCGTCCTCTGCCTGCGGACAGGGATCGTCCCCATAGACGAGGAGCGTGGTCTCGCGTTCCGGCGCCTGGGCCAGTGCGGGAATCGCAAGGCAGGGGATGGCGAATGCAAGCGTGAAGCCGGCGATCAGGGGGCGAGGAGCGCACATGAGCGGCTGGTCCTTTGTTCTTCACCCCTGCTCGCCTCCTGTGACCGCACCCTGTTGCCGCCATTGGTCGCGACTTTGTCTGATTGTGTCGGCAAATCGCCCCGTGCGGCAGGTGGGGGCGAAATGCAGCGGGCCGCGTGGGGCCGCGGCCGCACGGATCCCGCCAAGGTCTTGCGTCATGCGCTGCGATTTCCGCGGGTTCCGGCTCGCGTGTCGCGCGGGTTGCGAATGTTTCCGAACCGCCAAGCCGCTGAAAATGAGTGGCCACAATGGCCTTCTACCCGCCTCTCGCGGGGCGCTGGCGCTGCATCGGCAGCAACCGGAAGGGCATGTCGTGAAGGTCGTCAAACCCCTGCTCGCTTCGACCTGTTCCCGTTCGGCCTTCGCGCTTGGCTCGATCCTGCTCGCGACAACCGCCGCCGCACGGCAGGACGAGCGCGCTCCGACCGAGGGCCCGGCGCAGTCCGCCCCTGCGGCGTCTGGCCAGGCGACCGTTCCGTTCCTGCAGCCGCCTTCGCCGGCAGAGCCGACCCGCACGATCCGCAGCGTCACGGTTTCGGGCAACCAGCG
>NZ_SBFF01000013.1:0-377 GCF_004151485.1 Sphingosinicella sp. CPCC 101087
GGCGCCTTGACGGCCGCGACCTTGAGGCCGCCGCGCAGCTTGTTGACGACGAGCGTGGCGAGCGCCTCGCCCTCGATATCCTCGGCGATGATGAGCAGCGGACGGCCCGACTGCACGACCGCCTCGAGGATCGGCAGCATCGCCTGCAGGTTGGAGAGCTTCTTCTCGTGGATCAGGATGTACGGATCCGAAAGCTCGACCTGCATCTTCTCGGGGTTGGTGATGAAGTAAGGCGACAGGTAGCCGCGGTCGAACTGCATGCCCTCGACGACGTCGAGCTCGAACTCGAGGCCCTTGGCCTCTTCGACCGTGATCACGCCTTCCTTGCCGACCTTCTCCATCGCCTCGGCGATCTTCTCGCCGACGACGGTGTCGCC
>NZ_SBFF01000013.1:401-185259 GCF_004151485.1 Sphingosinicella sp. CPCC 101087
GTTGGCCGAGATGATGCCGACCTGGGCGATCTCGTTCGAATCGGCGACTTCCTTGGAGCGGGTCTTGAGGTCCTCGACGACCTTGCTGACGGCGATGTCGATGCCGCGCTTGAGGTCCATCGGGTTCATGCCGGCCGCGACCGACTTCATGCCTTCACGGACGATCGACTGAGCCAGCACCGTGGCGGTGGTGGTGCCGTCGCCGGCCAGGTCGTTGGTCTTGGAGGCGACCTCGCGCAGCATCTGCGCGCCCATATTCTCGAACTTGTCCTTCAGCTCGATCTCCTTGGCGACGGTGACGCCGTCCTTGGTGATGCGAGGCGCGCCGAAGCTCTTGTCGAGGACGACGTTGCGGCCCTTGGGGCCCAGCGTCACCTTGACCGCGTCGGCGAGGATGTCGACGCCGCGCAGAATGCGTTCGCGGGCGTCACGGGCAAAGCGTACGTCTTTCGCTGCCATGTTCAGTTTCCCTTTCTCTTTCCGTCACTCCCGCGAAAGCGGGAGTCCATGCTCGGTCCGTCCGGATCCCCGCCCTTCGACTTGGCTCGGGACGGGAATGACGGCGATTTGATTGATTGAGCCTCAGGCCGCCTTGCGGGCCTCGGCGGTGCCTTCGACGATTCCGAGGATGTCGCTCTCCTTCATGATCAGGAGATCCTCGCCGTTGAGCCGCACTTCGGTGCCCGACCACTTGCCGAACAGGATGCGGTCGCCTTCCTTGACGTCGAGCGGCACCAGCTTGCCGGCCTCGTCGCGCGTGCCGGCGCCGACGGCGAGCACCTCGCCCTCCTGCGGCTTTTCCTTGGCGGTGTCGGGGATGATGATGCCGCCGGCCGTCTTCTCTTCGGCCTCTACGCGGCGAACAAGCACGCGGTCGTGCAACGGACGAAAGTTCATGCGTTCACCTTTCCTCATTTGCGCGGCAGCCCCCCTTCTGCCCGGGAAGTCCGCGTCTGGTTGAGCCTTGTTAGCACTCGAGCGGGCCGAGTGCCAATGGCCGCGATTTAGGTGTTGTTCATGCTGCGTCAAGGGGCGGGATCGCCAACGGCCGATGAAGGGCGACGAAAGTGCGGCAACCCGGCGCCTCAGGCCCCGTTTACACTCCGCCGGGGCTCGTCTAGCCCGAATCGACGCAAGGAGACGCAGCTGAGATGAAGTTCGCAGGCAAGGTCTGGAAGCTGCTCGTCGGAGTCAAGGACGCCCTCGTCCTCATTTTCATGCTGCTCTTTTTCGGCGCCCTCTACGGCGCCCTCTCGATCAGCCCGTACCGGGACAGCGCGCGGGAAGGCGCGCTCAAGCTCAATCTAGCCGGCGCGATCGTCGAGCAGCCGGCGCCGCAGGACCCCCTCGACTTGCTCGGAGGGGGCTCGGCCACCCGTGAATTCCGACTGAGCGAAGTGATTCACGCGATCGACACCGCCGCCGGCGACGATCGGATCAAGGCGGTCGCGCTCGATCTGGACATCTTCACCGGCGGGGGTCAGTCGGCGATCGCCAATGTCGGCGAAGCGCTCGACCGGCTGCGGCGCTCGGGCAAGCGCGTCGTGGCTTACGCCAACGGTTATGGCGACGACGGCTATCAGCTCGCCGCCCATGCCGACGAAATCTGGCTGGACCCGCTCGGTGCCGTCGTCATCGCCGGACCGGGCGGCACGAACCTCTATTACGCCGGACTGATGGAGCGGCTCGGCATCACGGCCAACGTCTATCGCGTGGGCACGTTCAAGTCCGCAGTGGAGCCCTATACGCGCAACGACATGTCGCCCGAAGCAAGGGCGGCCAACCAGGCGGTCGCCAATGCCCTGTGGGAGACCTGGCAGCAGGATGTCGCGCGCGCACGGCCGCGGGCGCAGCTTGCCGCTTATGTGCAGGACCCGGCCCGCTTCATCCAGGCCGCCAATGGCGACATGGCGCGCGCCGCCCTCCAGGCCGGATTGGTCGACCGTATCGGCGACCGTACCGATTTCGGGCGCCGGATGGCGGAGCTCGCCGGTGCGGGCAACGAGAAGATCCCGGGAAGCTATCAGGCTGTCCATCTCGACGCTTGGATCGACGAGCATCCGGCAAGCAATGCCAATGGCGAGATCGGAATTCTCACCGTCGCGGGTTTGATCGTCGACGGCGAGGCCGCGCTGGGTACGGCCGGGGCTGAGACCATCGTCAAGAATATCGAGCGCGCGCTCACGGGAAACCGCCTTCGCGCGCTGGTGGTGCGCGTCGACTCCCCGGGCGGTTCGGTGATGGCGTCCGAGCGGATCCGGCGCGCCCTGTTGGAGGTGCGACAGCGCGACATTCCGGTGGTCGTCTCCTTCGGCTCGGTGGCGGCGAGCGGCGGCTACTGGATCGCGACCGCCGGCGACACGATCTTCGCCGAGCCGTCGACCATGACCGGTTCGATCGGCGTGTTCGGCGTGCTGCCCAGCTTCGAAGGAACGCTGGAACGGCTCGGTGTCGGCGCGGACGGAGTCCGTACGACGCCGCTGTCCGGCGAGCCCGATCTGCTGCGCGGCCCCTCCCCCGCCGCCGACCAGCTCCTGCAGCTCGGCGTGGAGAGCACCTATCGGCGCTTCATCGGCCTGGTGGCCCGCGCCCGCAAACTGCCCCCGACGCGCGTGAACGAGATCGCGCAGGGGCGTGTGTGGGACGGCGGGACCGCCCGCCAGCTCGGCCTGGTCGACCGCTTCGGCTCGCTCGACGACGCGGTCGCCGAGGCGGCACGGCGCGCGGGCATCGATCCGGCACAGGCGCGTCCGGTATTTCTGGAGCCGGAGCCCGGCTTCCTCGCCTGGATGCTGAGCGGCGCCAGTTCGAGCGAGTCGACGGCGGCACGCGATCCGTTCGCCGGGCTCGCCGAACAGCCCGAAGCGCTGATCGCCCGTGCGCTCCACGACGTACGGACGCTGCTGCGCGGCCCCGCAATCCAGGCGCGCTGCCTTGAATGCCCGATGCCGGCGCCGGTCCCGCCGGTGCGGGGGCATGAATCATGGCTGGCCCGGCTGTTCGCGATGGTGTCGGGACGGTGAAGATCAGGCTTGCCGCCGCCGGGGACGCGGCGGCGATTGCCTCGATCTACGCACCCTACGTCACCGGCAGCACCGTCTCCTTTGAAAGCGACCCGCCGACGCAGGGAGACGTGAGAGGTCGCATCGAGGGCGGGGGCGAGCTCTACCCGTGGCTGGTGGCCGTCGACGACGGTGAGCGCATCTTGGGCTATGCTTACGCCTGTGCGTTCCGTACCCGCCCGGCCTATCGCTTCGCGGTCGAGACCAGCGTCTATGTCGACGCCGCGGCGCAGCGGCGCGGCGTCGGCAATCGTCTCTATGCGGCGCTGCTGCCGCTGCTGGAAGCGCAGGGCTTCACCCAGGCAATCGCCGCCATCACCTTACCGAACGCGCCGAGCGTCCGGCTCCACGAGGCGCACGGATTCGGGCGGGCCGGCGAGTATCGGGACGTGGGCTACAAGCTCGGCCAGTGGCTGAGCGTGGGCCTGTGGCAGCGCCCGCTCGCCCGGCCGACACCCCGGCCCCAAGAGCCGAGGCCGGTCGCCGCGGTCTGGGACGGTCCCTGATCAGGCCATCAGGCCGAGGATCGTCCCGAACAGGGTGAATTGCAGGACGTGATAGCCGCCGTTGATCAGCCACAAACTCAGCGGCCGCCGTTCGAACAGATAATTGATCCCGAAAGCCGCCGCGACCCAGAACAGCCCGGCCGCCACGCCGGCGGCGATCGACGGTCCGAGCCCCATTTCGGTGCCCAGGAAGAGAGCGAAGACATAAGCGGCGGCGAGGCTGAGCAGGAAGGCGCCGCCCATGATCATCGCGATATTGCTGCCGGCGATCGCCTCGTCGCTGAGGCCGGCATGACGCTGCCAGGCCCGGCCGAGAAGCGGCGGGGCATACCAGAGGGCGCCGAGGAGCATCGAGCTCACGCCGCACAGGAAGACCGCGATCAGGTTGACTTCGGGCATCGTCATTCTCCCTCTTCAGCTTGTTCACGCGACATCCGGCTCCAGTCGACCGGACCTTCGTCGAAGCGCTGGCGCAGCCGCTCCAGGCTGATCCGATTGCCTTCGCGGAAGAAGCCGAGCAGCTCGCGCCCCGCCTCGTCGTCGGGATAGCCGGCGCCGGTGAGCCGCACGCGGGTGCGGCCCTGGCCGTCCGGCCCCAGTTCGAACAGGCCGGTGGTCCGCCGGAACGTCTCGAAATGCGGGAAGCCGTCCGGCGCCTTGATCGTCCGGAAGGCGATCAGTCGCTCGGGAATGCTGACGAGAATCTGCTGGCGTATCGTCTCCGGCCCGCCCGCCCGCGCCGCCGGCGCATAGCTGGTCTCGATAATGTCGGGTTCCGGCGCCCAGGCGACCGGGACGGCCCAGGTCCGCCAACCCTCGGCGGTAGCGATGGCGGACCAGACCTCGGCCGGCGGCGCTCCGATCACCGTCTCATGGATGAGAATGTGACTGCCGTCGGGCGCGCGCGTCTCCGAAATGGCGATATCGGGAGCCAACCGACGGTAGCGCACGGTTCGGTTCATCGACGGCGCGTCGCTCGAGACGGTGACCGCCTCATAGGCATCGTCGCCGAGGCGGCGCCAGTGGGTCGAAAAGGTGATGCGCCGGCCGTCCGGGCCGACATAGGCTTCGTCGCCGAACTCGAGCCGGTCGCCGGACGGGCGCATGTTTCCGCGGCTCACCCCGCCTTGCGAATTCCAGTAGGTGAAGGCGACCCGGCCGCTGCTGTCCGCACTGTAGAGCGTCTCGCCACGATAGGCTTGGCTGCCGCCCAGCACCTCGTGCCGGTCGCGGACGTGCTGGCCCTCATAGACCGGCTCGAAGCAATGCGTGTCCCTTTCACCCGTGTCCGGGAACTCGCCTTGCCAGCAATGTCCCACCAGGAAGGCCAAGGGCTCGAGGCCCGGGCGCAGCGCAGGCGCTTGCGCGGCCAGCGCGACGGCGATCGCCAACGACATCATGGTCATCCATCCCTCCCTGCCAGCAGTCGTTCGAAATATCGGCGAAGCTCGGAAACGGCCCGGTCGAAATAAGCGACGTCGCGATGGGTGCGCGCCTGCATCACCGCTCCCTCCATCACCGTCAGGACGAATTCGGCGATGGATCGGACGTCGCTGTCCGGAGGCAGCCGCGCCTGGGCCTGCTCGAGGCAGTTGCGGATCGCGCCGGTCCAGCGGTCGAAATTCTCCGCCATCCGCTCGCGCACGACCGGGTCCGGCTCGTGCAGTTCCAGCGCGAGGCTGCCGATCGGGCAACCATAGCTGCAGTCGGTCTCGACGATCAGCTGCCGATATCGGGCGAGCAAGGCGAAGATTCGGTCGATAGGATCCTCGATGCCGTCCCAGGCCGGCTCGAGCAGCATCGGCCCGATCCCGTCGCGATAGGTTTCGAGCACCGCGACGAGCAGGTCCTGCTTGCCCGGAAAGAAGTGGTAGAGGCTTCCGCTGTTGATCCCGGCGCGGTGGAGAATGTCCGCGATCGAGGTCGAGCCGTAGCCCTTGGCCCAGAACAGCTCCATCGCCGCCTCGACGATCCGTCGGCGCGTGTCGCGACTCGCTGCTGGTGCCGGCGCGGACATCCCATTGTTGTTGATTGAACGCTCAACCAAGTCAAGCGCCCGGCAGAACGGGCTTCAACAGGTCAGCGGCGGTAGACGGGGAGGGACCAGCCGCGGGCAATGGCGCCGCCGCGAAGGACGAACCCGGCGCAGGCGGCGACAAGGCCGGCGACGCCGCCGGGTGTGCCGGCGATGACGAGGCCGACGAGCAGCGCGGACGACAGAGCGACGGCGGTGACGTAAAGCTCCGGCCGCATCAGGATCGATGGCTCGCCGGCGAGAACGTCGCGGATGATGCCGCCGGCACAGCCGGTGAGGACTCCCATCACGAAGGCAGGGAGCGGGGCGAGGCCGAAGGCGAGGCTCTTGGCCGCCCCGAACGACCCGTAGGCGGCGAGCCCGGCGGCGTCGCACCATAAGAGGGCGTTGCTCTTGATCAGCCTGGCCGGGAGCAGCCAGGCGGCGACCGCCGCCCCCAGGCAGATCAGGATGATCGCATTCTCATGCACCCAGAAGACGGGTGCGCCGATCAGCAGGTCGCGGATCGTCCCGCCGCCCACGCCCGTTATCGTGGCGAAGAAGGCGAAGGTGACGAGCGTCTGCTTGCGCTCGGCCGCCGCCAGCGCGCCCGACAGGGCGAAGACGGCTATTCCGGCAAGGTCGAGCCATTCCAGGACGGGGCCGAGAGCAGGCGGAATCGAAGGATCGGTCATGGCATCTGAGTAGCACAGCTCCCGCGCCGTGCCCTGCGCCAATCGACGAGCCCGTCATGCGGGGGCGCCCGCGGCCCGGTTCGAGGGACGATGCAGATCGCGCGAAGCCGGGGGAGGACCTCCCGGCATCGGGCCGGCTGCCGACCGTTGAGACTCGAGGCGGGGGCCCCGTCGCCTGGAGCTGCGATCTCCGGCCGGGGCGCGACTATCCCTCTCGCGGGTTCGGCGGGCGAGACGTTCAGATGTGGATCGGCTTGCCCGACACGGCCATCGCCGCTTCCTTGATGGCTTCGCTGTGGGTCGGGTGGGCGTGGCAGGTATAAGCGATATCCTCGGATGTCGCACCGAACTCCATCGCCTGCGCCGCCTGCGCAATCATCGTCCCCGCGACCGACGCGATGATATGGACGCCCAGGACTCGGTCGGTGCGGGCGTCGGCAACGACCTTGACGAAGCCGTCGGTATCTCGGTTGGTCTTGGCGCGGCTGTTCGCGAGCATCGGGAACTTGCCGACCTTCACCTCGAAGCCGTCGGCCTTCGCTTCCTCCTCGCTGCGGCCGACCGCGGCGATCTCGGGATAGGTGTAGACGACGCTCGGTATCACCTCGTGATTGACGATGCCGATCTGCCCGGCGAGGATCTCGGCGACCGCAATCCCCTCGTCCTCCGCCTTGTGCGCGAGCATCGGCCCCGGAGTCACGTCGCCGATCGCATAGACGCCCTCGACCCCGGTGCGGAATTCGTGATCGACCTCGATCTGGCCGCGCTTGTTGATCGCGACTCCGGCCTTGTCGAGATCGAGGCCCTCGGTGTTCGGGCGGCGCCCGATCGACACGAGGACGACATCCGCCTCGATCGTCTCGGCCGCGCCGCCGGCCGCCGGCTCGACGGTGAGGATCACGCCATCGCCCTTGCGCTCGGCCCCCGTGACCTTGGTCGAGGTGCGGATCTCGAAACCCTGCTTCCTGAAGATCTTGTTGGCTTCCTTGCGGATCTCGCCGTCCATGCCCGGCAGGATCTGGTCGAGAAACTCGACGACGACCACCTCGGCGCCGAGCCGGCGCCAGACCGAGCCCAGTTCGAGGCCGATCACGCCCCCGCCGATGACGACGAGCCGCTTTGGAACCTGCGGGAGCTCCAGAGCGCCGGTCGAATCGACGATCCGCTCCTGATCAATCTCGACCCCCGGCAATGGCGTGACCGAGGAGCCGGTGGCGATGACGAAATTCTTCGCGCGGTAGGCCGTCCCGGCCACGTCGATCGAATCCTTGGCGGTGAAGCGGGCATGGCCCTTGAGCCAGGTCACCTTGTTCTTCTTGAACAGGAACTCGACCCCGCCGGTCAGCCCCTTCACCGCCTCGCGGCGGCCGCCATGCATCGCCTCGAGGTCGAGCTCGACATGGCCGACCTTCACGCCCCACTTGGCGAGCGTGCCATGATTGGCCTCCTCGAACAGTTCGGAGGCGTGGAGCAGCGCCTTGGAGGGAATGCAGCCGACGTTGAGGCAAGTCCCGCCGAGCGTCTCGCGGCTCTCGACGCAGGCCGTCTTCAGCCCGAGCTGGGCCGCGCGGATCGCCGCCACATAGCCGCCGGGCCCGGCGCCGATCACGATCACGTCGAAGTCAGTGTCAGCCATTCGTCTTTCCCTCGATCGTCAGGCCAGCGGAGGCTGGCATCCACGCCGGTCTCGGCATGGGCCCCAGCCTTGGCCGGGGTGACGGTTTGTTTCTACAAGTCGATCAGCAGCCGCACCGGGTCCTCGAGCGCTTCCTTCATGCGCACGAGGAAGGTGACCGCCTCGCGGCCGTCGATGAGGCGGTGGTCGTAGGACAGAGCCAGGTACATCATCGGCTTGGCGACGATCTGGCCATCCTTCACCACCGGCCGCTCCTCGATCCGATGCATGCCGAGCACCGCCGACTGGGGCGGGTTGATGATCGGCGTCGACAGCAAGGATCCGAAGACGCCGCCATTGGAGATGGTGAAGGTGCCGCCCTGCATCTCCTCGATCTTGAGCGTGCCGTCCTTCGCGCGCTTGCCGAAATCGGCGATGGCGAGTTCGATGTCGGCGAAGCTCAAGGCGTGGGCGTTGCGGATCACCGGCACGACCAGGCCCTGCGGCGCCGACACGGCGACCGAGACGTCGACATAGTCGCGATAGACGATCTCATCGAGATCGATCGACGCGTTGACCGACGGAATGTCCTTGAGCGCCAGCACGGCCGCCTTCACGAAGAAGCTCATGAAGCCGAGGCGGATGCCGTGCTTCTTCTCGAACAGGTCCTTGTAGCGGCTTCGGGCCGCCATCACGGCCGTCATGTCCACATCGTTGAAGGTGGTGAGGATCGCCGCTGTATCCTGCGCCTCCTTGAGGCGGCGGGCGACGGTCTGGCGCAGGCGCGTCATCCGCACCCTTTCCTCGCGCCGCTCGCCCGCGGGCGCCGACGGCCGGGCCGCCGCGGGTGCGGCCCCGGAGGCGGGCGCAGTGGAGGGCGCGGAGGCGGCGGGTGCGGGCGCGGGCGCCTCGGCGCTCTGGATCCTCGCAGCGGCGAGCACGTCGTCCTTGGTGAGCCGGCCGTCCTTGCCGGTGCCCTTGATCTTCGACGGATCGAGATGATGTTCGAGCACGACCCGCCGCACCGCCGGCGACAGGGTCAGATGCGGCGCCTCGTCCTCGCCTTCCTCCCGGGACGGCTCGCGCGCCTCGATATTCTCGCCCGCGCCTGCCGGATTCACCGGCGTTTCGACGGAAGCCGGAGCCGGAGCCGGAGCCGCGGCCGCGCCGCTACCGGCGTCGATCCGGGCGATCACCGCGCCGACTTCGACATTGTCGCCCTCGGCGACGAGCTGCTCGCCCATCACCCCCTCGACCGGCGAGGGCACCTCGACGGCAACCTTGTCGGTTTCGAGGCTGGCGATCGGCTCGTCCGCCTTCACCGGTTCGCCGGGCTTCTTGAGCCACTGGCCCAAAGTGGCTTCGGTGATCGACTCACCCAGCGTGGGGACTTTGACCTCGGTCGCCATTCTCGTTTCCAAACCTCCGTCTGACACGCATTCGTCGGGGGGCGGCGCACGTCGCCGCCAAGCATATTAGCTGGCCTTGCGATGAACCTCGGGCGCCGCGCCATGGCCGAGCGCGTCGGCGATGAGAGCCGCCTGCTCCGTCGCATGCCGCTTGGCAAGGCCGGTCGCCGGCGAAGCCGAAGCGGCACGGCCGGCATAGCGGGGACGGCGCGGGCCGACCCCGGCTTCCTCCAGGCACTTTTCGAGGCGCCACTCGAGGAAGTTCCAATAGCCCTGATTCTTCGGCTCTTCCTGGGCCCAGATCACCTCCTGGAGGTTGGTCATCCGCCCGAGGCGGGCGACGAGCGGCTCGGCGGGGAAAGGATAGAGCTGCTCGATCCGGACCACCGACGTGTTCCGGTCCCCGGCCTTGTCGCGCGCCTCCATCAGCTCGTAGGCGAGCTTGCCGGTGCACAGGACGAGCCGCTTCACCTCCTCGTCCTTCGGAGGGTTGAGGTCCGAGAGGATCCGGCGGAAGTGGCTGTCGCCCACGAAATCGTCGAGGCTGGAAACCGCCAGCTTGTGGCGCAGCAGCGACTTGGGCGTCATGATCACCAGCGGCTTGCGGAAGTCGCGATGCATCTGGCGCCGGAGGATGTGGAAATAATTGGCCGGACTGGTGCAGTTGGCCACCTGCATGTTGTCCTCGGCGCACAGCTGCAGGAAGCGCTCCGGACGCGCCGAGCTATGCTCGGGGCCCTGGCCTTCATAGCCGTGCGGCAGGAGCATGACGAGGCCGCTGGCGCGCAGCCACTTGGCCTCGCCCGCGGCGATGAACTGGTCGATGATCACCTGCGCGCCGTTGACGAAGTCGCCGAACTGGGCCTCCCAGAGCACCAGGGTGCGCGGATCGGCCAGCGAATAGCCATATTCGAAACCGAGCACGCCGAATTCCGAAAGCGGGCTGTCGCGCACCTCGAAGCGGCCGGGGCCGATCTGGGTGAGCGGGATATATTTCCGGCCCTGCTCCTGGCAGGTCCAGACCGCGTGACGCTGGCTGAAGGTGCCGCGGCCCGAATCCTGGCCCGACAGCCGAACCTGCGAGCCTTCGCGCAGCAGGGTGGCGAAGGCGAGCGCCTCGGCGGTCGACCAGTCGAAGCCCTGGCCGCTCTCGAACATCTGCCGACGCGCGTCGATCACCCGCTGCAGGGTCTTGTGAAGGGCGATGTCGCCGGGAACGGTGGTGAGAATGCCGCCGATCTCGCGCACCGTCGCCTCGTCGACGCTGGTGCCGACGTTGCGCCGCTCGTCCTCGGGCGTGGAGGGCTTGTTGAGGCCGCTCCAGCGGCCCTCGAACCAGTCCGCCTTGTTGGGCAGGTAGGATTTGGCCGCTTCGAACTCGTCCTCGAACAGGCTGTTGAACGACTCGGCCTGCCGGGCGGCCCATTCCCCGTCGATCACGCCCTCCTCGATCAGGCGGGCGCCGTACACCTCCGAGATGTGCTTATGCTTGCGGATCGCCGCATACATGAGCGGCTGGGTGAAGCTCGGCTCGTCGCCCTCATTGTGGCCGAAGCGGCGATAGCACCACATGTCGATGACGATGTCGCGGTTGAAGCGCTGGCGATATTCGATCGCCAGCTTGCAGGCGAAGGTTACCGCCTCGGGATCGTCGCCATTGACGTGCAGGATCGGCGCCTGGACCGCCTTGGCGATGTCCGACGGGTAAGGCGAGGAGCGGGCGAACTGGGGCGAGGTGGTGAAGCCCACCTGGTTGTTGATGACGAAATGGATCGCGCCGCCGGTCGCGTAGCCGGGAATCCCCGAGAATCCGAAACATTCCGCGACGATCCCCTGCCCGGCGAAGGCGGCGTCGCCGTGGAGCAGGACGGGAAGCACCAGATCCCCTTCCGCGTCGTCGCGGGCGACCTGCTGGGCCTTGCACTTGCCGAGCACGACCGGATCGACCGCCTCGAGATGGCTGGGATTGGGAACCAGCGAGAGATGCACCCTGACGCCGTCAAACTCGCGGTCGGAGGAGGTGCCGAGATGATATTTGACGTCGCCCGATCCGCCCACATCCTCCGGATTGGCGGCGCCCCCGGCGAATTCGGAGAAGATCGCGCGATAGGGCTTGCCCATGACGTTGGCGAGGACGTTGAGGCGGCCGCGGTGGGCCATGCCGATGACGATGTCCTCGACGCCGTAGGCGCCGCCATATTTGATCACCGCCTCGAGCGCGGGGATCATCGATTCGCCGCCGTCCAGCCCGAAGCGCTTGGTCCCGACATATTTGCGGGCCAGGAACTTCTCCCACTGCTCGGCCTGAATGACCTTGGCGAGGATCGCCTGCTTGCCCTCGGGCGTGAAGCGGATCTCCGCCTCGCGGCCCTCCATCCGCTCCTGGAGGAAGCGCCGCTCCTCCAGGTCGTTGATGTGCATATATTCGAGGCCGACCGTGCCGCAATAATTGCTGCGGAGGACCTCGACGATCTCCCGCACCGTCGCCCGCTCGAAGCCGAGCGTCCCGCCGAGGAAGATCGGCCGATCGAGGTCGGCGCCGCTGAAGCCGTGGAACTCGGGGGTGAGGTCGGCGGGGATCTCGCTCTTGTGCAGCCGCAGCGGATCGAGATCGGCGGCAAGGTGGCCGCGGACCCGATAGGTCCGGATCAGCATCATGGCGCGGATCGAATCCTGCGCCGCCTGCTCCACTTCCGCGTCCGATCGCCCGGCCGACGCCGCGTCCTTGCGAGCCGCCGCGGCGACCCGTTCAATGGTCATCCTCGTCGGATCGAGACCGGCATTGACCTCATCGAGCTCGACCAGCGGCCAATTGTCACGCGCCCAACTCGGGCCCGGCTCGCGTTCGCCGAAATTCTCCACCTGTCCTTCGCCTTCCATCTGCCCGCTCGAACCCTCGTGACCTGGCCGAGTCACGATTGCTCTACGCTCCCTTCGTTCGGAGCGATCTCCAACTCGCCGGACCTCGCGGTCCGGCTCGAAATCGCCCCAGGACAAGCGCGCCGGCCCCTTAGACCAACTCGGGCCCGCCTGGAAACTACGCAGGAGCCGCTAATTCGGCTCCGTGAATATTTTCCTGCGATCAGCCCTTGAGGAGCTCGGCGAGCGTGCGCCCAAGCTCAGATGGGCTCGGGGACACCCGAATTCCAGCCGCCTCCATCGCGGCGATCTTGTCTTCGGCGCCGCCCTGCCCGCCCGAGACGATCGCGCCGGCATGGCCCATGCGCCGTCCCGGCGGCGCGGTGCGGCCGGCGATGAAGCCGACGGTGGGCTTGGAACGGCCCTTCTTTGCCTCGTCGGCGAGAAACTGGGCCGCCTCCTCCTCCGCGCTGCCGCCGATCTCCCCGATCATGATGATCGACGTGGTCTCGTCGTCGGCGAGGAACATCTCCAGCATGTCGATGAACTCGGTGCCCTTGACCGGATCGCCGCCGATTCCGACCGCCGTGGTCTGGCCGAGGCCCTCGTTGGTCGTCTGGAACACCGCCTCGTAGGTGAGCGTGCCCGAGCGGCTGACGATCCCGACCGAGCCCTTGCGGAAGATGTTGCCGGGCATGATTCCGATCTTGCATTCGCCCGGAGTGAGCACGCCCGGGCAGTTCGGCCCGATCAGGCGCGACTTCGACCCGTCGAGCGCGCGCTTCACCCGGACCATGTCGAGCACCGGAATGCCCTCGGTGATGCAGACGATCAGCGGCACCTCGGCGTCGATCGCCTCGAGGATCGAGTCGGCGGCGAAGGGCGGCGGCACGTAGATCACGCTGGCGTCGGCGCCGGTCTCCCGCTTCGCCTGCTCGACCGTGTCGTAGACGGGAAGGCCGAGATGGGTCTGGCCGCCTTTGCCGGGCGTCACGCCGGCGACCATCTTCGTGCCGTAGGCGAGCGCCTGCTCGGTGTGGAAGGTGCCGGTCTCACCCGTCATGCCCTGGGTGATGACCTTGGTCGACGCGTTGACGAGTATGCTCATTGGGATTCCGTTTTCGGAGCGGTGAAGGTGAGGACGAGGTGCCTTGGCCCGTTGAATTGTGCGATGGCGAGGATTGCGACGAAGGAGCTCATGCTTGTTCCTGTTTCGTCATGCCAGCGAAGGCTGGCATCCATGCCGAGTCAGCATGGACCCCAGCCTTCGCTGGGGTGACGATTTGGTTTTTCACGCCAGACTCGAGTCGATGCCCTTGCAGGCGTCGAGCAGCTCCTTCACCGCGTCGACCGAGACCTGGAAATTGGCCTTGGCCTCGTCCGACAGCTGGATCTCGACGATCTTCTCGACGCCGCCGGCGCCGATCACGACGGGGACGCCGACATAGAGGTTGTCGACGCCATATTGGCCGGAGAGATGAGCGGCGCAGGGCAGGACGCGCTTCTTGTCCTTGAGATAGGCCTCGGCCATCTCGATGCCGCTGGTCGCCGGGGCGTAATAAGCCGAGCCGGTCTTGAGCAAGGCGACGATCTCGCCGCCGCCCGAGCGGGTGCGCTGGACGATCGAATCGATCCGCTCCTTGGTCGACCAGCCCATCGCAATGAGGTCGGGGATCGGGATGCCGGCGACGGTGGAATATTCGACCACCGGCACCATCGTGTCGCCATGGCCGCCGAGCACGAAGGCGGTGACGTCCTGGACCGAGACCTTGAACTCGTCGGCGAGGAAGTGGCGGAAGCGGGCGCTGTCGAGGACTCCGGCCATGCCGACGACCATGTGGTGCGGAAGTCCGGAAAATTCGCGAAGCGCCCAGACCATCGCGTCGAGCGGGTTGGTGATGCAGATGACGAAGGCGTCGGGCGCATTGTCGCGAATGCCCTCGCCGACCGCCTTCATGACCTTGAGGTTGATGCCGAGCAGGTCGTCGCGGCTCATTCCCGGCTTGCGGGCGACTCCGGCGGTGACGATGATGACGTCGGCGCCCTTGATGTCGGCATAATCGTTCGAGCCCTTGAGGGCGGCGTCGAAGCCCTCGACCGGGCCGCACTGGGCGAGGTCGAGCGCCTTGCCCTGGGGCACGCCTTCGACGACGTCGAACAGGACGACGTCGCCCAGCTCCTTCGAGGCCGCCAGATGGGCGAGCGTTCCGCCGATATTGCCGGCACCGATAAGCGCGATTTTCTTACGAGCCATAGGGCCCTCCCACTCTTTGCGGTTCAAAGCGAGGAGGCTGCGGGGAGGCAGCCGAGACGTGGCGACCGCTTAGACGCGTGCCGGGCGACGGGCAACAGGGAGATTGTGGGGTGGGGCGAGTCCTTTGATACGGGCCTTCGACAAGCTCAGTCCCTACTCAGGATGAGCGGAACTTCGATACGGGCCTTCGCCAAGCTCAGTCCCTACTCAGGATGAGCGGACCTTCGATACGGGCCTTCGCCAAGCTCAGTCCCTACTCAGGATGAGCGGATGAAGGTGGAACGCCCTCTCTCCCGTCGCCTCTCTTCCCCTCTCGATTTGGGGAGAGGCGCTTTCATTCCTCGCCGTGGCCCGCGGCGAGATAGGCCTGGCTTTGAATTTCCATGAGGCGCGAGGCGGTGCGCTGGAATTCGAAGGCGCCGTCGCCGGCCGGGTAGAGGCGGTCGGGCGGGGCGTCGGCGGCGGCGAGGAGCTTGACCTTGTGCTCGTAGAGGGCGTCGATCAGGGTGACGAAGCGGGCCGCCTCGTTGCGGTTCTCCGGGCCCATGACGGGCACGCCGACGACGATGACGGTGTGGAAGTGGCGAGCGATCGTGAGATAGTCGGCGGCGCCGCGCGGCTGACCGCACAGGCGCTTGAACGAGAAGACGGCGACGCCCTTGAGGCTCTTGGGCACGTGCAGCGTGCGCCCGCCGGGGATGGAGAGCTCCTCGCTCGGCACATGGGCGCTGTCCTCGACCGGATAATCGGTGAGGCGGAAGAAGGCGTCGCGAAGCGCGGCGGTCGCGGACGGGCCGTTGGGGACGTACCAGGTCGGCATGCCGCCGAGGCGCTCGAGCCGATAATCGACCGGGCCGTTCAGCGGCACGACCTTCAGCCGGCGTTCGACCAGGTCGATGAAGGGCAGGAAGAGTTCGCGGTTGAGGCCGCCGAGATAGAGATCGCGGGGCGGCCGGTTCGAGGTGGTGATGACGGTGACGCCTGCCTCCAGCAGCCGGGAGAAGAGGCGCGACAGGATCATCGCATCGGCGCTGTTGTTGATCACCATCTCGTCGAAGGCGAGCAGGCGCGCCTCCGCCGCGATCGCCTCGGCGACGGCGGGGATGGGATCGCCTTCCTCCTTCGCGCGCTCGGCGCGCAGCCGATCATGCACCTCGAGCATGAATTCGTGGAAATGGACCCGGCGCTTGGGGTGATGATCGATGCAGGAAAAAGCGAGATCCATGAGCATCGACTTGCCGCGGCCGACCCCGCCCCAGAGATAGACACCGGCCGGCGGATCGGTGCGGCGCCCGGCCAGGCGCCAGATCAGGCTGCCCTTGCGCGGCAGGTCGCGAAGCTCGGCTGCCAGCGTATCGAGCACCGCCACGGCGCGCGACTGGTCGGCGTCGGGCTTGAGCTCGCCCGCGGCCAGGAGCGTCCGGTAGCGCTCGGCGATGGTGGGCCCCGAGCTCATGCCGGGTCCGGATCCGTGGCGCCCCTGCGGGTCCGCTCCGCGGATCGGGGGGCGTGGGTCGCCTTGCGCAGCGCGCCGGAGAAAGCGGCGACGATCCCGTCCCCCTGCTTCACCTTGCCAGCGAAGAAAGCGAGCCGCTTCGTTTCGCGCAGCAGCTCGACCTCGGCGTCGAGCGGGACGCCGAGCCGCCCGGCGGAAAGGAAGCGAACGCTGCAATCCAACGTCACCGCGCGCATGACATCGGCGCCGGCGAGGCGGCCGCCGGCGAAGAAGGCCATGTCGACGAAGGTGAGGATGGCGCCGCCATGGACCATGTCGCCGAGGTTGGAATGACGCCGATCCGGGAACATCCGGCAGGTGGCGCGTCCGGGGCCGTCGGCGCGGACCAGCAGCTTGCCGATGGTGACGTTGAAGCGATCGTCCTCGACCACGTCCCACGTCATCCAGCCGGGATGATCGGGATCGGGTTCGTGGCGGATGAAGGGATGGACGTCCATGCGCCGAGGAGTGGCGGCAAAGGCGGGGGCTGGCAAGGGAGCGCGGCCGCCCCGCGGGCCGGAGAGAGTCTGGCGGCGGAGGACGGACATTCGGGCCCGATCCATCGTCACCCGGCCGGCGCGAGGGAGCGGCGCTTCGGGGCGAAAGCCGACAGGGGCTAGGACTCGTCGCGATGAACGTAGACGAAGGCCTCGCGTCCCGAGGCCAGAGTGACCGCGATCCGGACATAGTCCGACACTTCGTAGCCGTCGGCCCTGGCGAGATCGTCGTCGGACATGGCGAGCGCGGAACCGCTCACCGCCTCCCCTGCGCCGGCGCGCCGCAGGACCGGATGGCTGTCCGACCCGCTGAGGGCGATCACCGCCTCGTCGGTGATTCGAAGCCTTTCGACCCGGAAGCCGGGCAGGACATCCTCCACGCGCTCCAGCTCGCGCCCGAACAGCTCGCGCTGGACCTCGCCCTGACGCAAGGTCCCGTAGGAAAACAGCCAGTGCTTCGCGATCATCCGCCGACCCCTTCCACAAACCGGAGCCTAAAGCCAGGCGACGAGGCAGGCGCCGAGGATCGCCGCGCCCATGACCCGATTGAACAGCCTTTCCGCGGAGGCCGACATGGCCAGCCTGCCGAACGTCATGCCCAGACATAGCCAGGCGAGATCGACGACCAGGATGACGGCGATGCACAATCCCCATTTCAGCGCACCGTCCGCGAAGGCGGACCCGGCGGGCAGCAGGGTGAACGAGCCGAACAGAGAGGCGAAGGCGAGATAGGCCTTGGGATTGGCGATGCCGAGGAAGAAGGCGCCCTTGCCGGTCATCGGGCCGCCAGCGCTTCCGTCGATGGACGCGGCGCCCACCGGCGCGAAGGCGATCTTCCATGCCAGCCAGAGGAGATAGAGCGTCGCCGCAAGCATCAGGACGGTCCGGAGCGCGGCGAAGGTCTGGATCAGGCCGACCAGCCCCAGGACGCTGAGGGCCGCCGCGATCGCCAGGCCGAGCTGAAGCGCGGCGTAGAAGCGAAAGGCCGAAACCCGGTCCAGGCTCCGGCCGACGGCGACCAGGGCAGCGATTCCCGGCCCCGGCGTGCCCAGCATCGCCGTGGCCGCGAGAAGAAAAGGGATCACCTGGTCCGGCATGGTTGCGACTCACATATAAAGATATGTTTATGTCTTTATATTTGGTGTTCCGCGCTGGCAAGTGGCGGCCGGCGCAGCGCCGCGACCGGGCCGGATTGGTCCGGGCGGGGAGGAGCGAGCGAAGCGGGCGCGACGAGGGTAGCGGGGCCCATCCCTCCCCTTTCCCGGCGCGCGCATTGGAGGCATGATCGGCCGGACCCCTGTTCCGGAGGCCGCCATGCGCGTGATGCTTCTTCGGCACCTCGTCCTCATCCTGTGGCTGACGGCCGCTGCTCCGGGCCTGGCGATGCCGGCCGCTTCCGCCGGGGCCGAGGCCGAGGCGCTGAAGCAGGCGGCGATCGCGCTGGCCGATGCGGTCGCCCGATCGGACGAAGCGGCGATCCAGACCGTGCTGGCGCCGGACTTCGTCGCGATCGGCACGCGCGGCGGGATTGCGGCGCGGGCGGCCTTCCTGTCGGACGTGCGCGCCAGCCGGCAGTTCGCCAATCTCGAGGGCCTGCGCCGCGAGTGGCGCGACGTGCGCGCGCAGGCGAACGGAACGAGCGGGCTGTTCGTCGGGCGCGCCACCTGGGTGGCGGAGGATCCCGCCTCGCCGCGGCGGCCGACCTATTCGATGCTCTACGTCCAGCACTGGCGCCTGGCGGACGGGCGCTGGCAGATCGCCAGCCAGCAGGCGAGCCGGATGGGCCCACCGCCCGAAATACTTAGCTTCCGCCGGGGCGAGGTGACGCTGAAGGGCATGCTGTTCCGCCCGCCCGGCGAGGGGCCGTTCCCGGTGATCGTCTATGCCCATGGCAACGAGCCCGATCCATCCGACCTGTTCGAGACGGTGGCGCCGCCGCTGGTCGCGCGCGGCTATGTCGTCTGGGGCCCGCACCGGCACGGCAGCGGGCTTTCGGCCGAGGCGGCGCCGAACCTGCTCCGGACGCTGACCGAGATCGAGCGGCGCGAAGGCACCGCCGCCCGATCGCGCGCGGCGATCGCGGCGCTGGAGGGGCCGCATCTCGACGACATGGCCGCCGCGGTCGAGTTCGCCAAGGCGCTGCCCTTCGCCGATCCGGACCGGGTGTACATGATCGGCAATTCGTTCGGCGGCGTGCTCGTTCTGCTCGCCGCCGAGCGGGGGCTGGGGCTTCGGGCGGCGGCCGACTTCGCCGGATCGGCGCTCAACTGGGAGCGATCGGAGGAATTCCGAACCCGGCTGACCGAGGCGGCGCGCAATGCCCGGATCCCGCTCTTCCTCGGCCAGGCGGAGAATGATTTCAGCACGGCGCCGACGCGCGAGCTGGGCCGAGTGCTCGCCGCCGCCGGAAAGCCGCACCGAGCGATCGTCTTCCCGCCGTTCGGAGTCACCACCCGCGAAGGCCACGGGCTCGGCGTGGACGGGGTGGAAGTGTGGGCGGACGAGCTGTTCGGATTCTTCGAGGAAGCGGGGCGCCTGGAGGAACGGTGATCCGGCCGGACCGGACGGCGCGCACCGGCCCTTCCCGCTTGGGCGGAGGCGGTGAAATTGACGAAATTGACACTTGCCACGCGTGCGCGGGCACGTGCGCGAGGCGGCGTCCGCGACCGAGCGGGGGCGCGGGGACATGATCAGAGACCCGCGGGCGCTTCGGGGGCGGCGGGATAGAGCGGCCTTGCCGGCCCCTGCCCTTCCTCCTGCGCCTCCTCGCGGCCTTCGATCGCCATGAGGAAGCCGGAGCGAAGGGCGCGATCGGCCTGCTCGTCGGTCCAGTGGGCCATGTCGGCGGGATCGAGATCGGAGATGTCGATCTCCTCGGGCAGGCCGACGCCATATTTGCGGTAGGTTTCGGCGCGGCCGAGGACGCGCGGCTCCTGATGCCCTTCCGGGCCGAGATCGAGGCGGGTTTCGACGAATTCGGCCGCGCCTGCGCCGCCGGCGCAGACGATGTCGAGGAAGCGATCGAATTCCTCGGCGGCGTAGCGGACCGGGCCGCCGAGGGGATCACTGGCGGCGGCCAGGTGATCGAGCCGGGCGAGCACGGCCATGGAGAGGCGGTTGTCGTAGCGGTGCCGCTCCGTCACCACGCCTTCGCGGATATAGACCTCGACGCAGCCGTGGACGGCGCGCGACAGGACGTCGTCCGACAGGCGCTGACGCGCGAGCAGCTCGGCGGCGCGCCAGGCGAGATCGAAGGCGCGGCCGCGGGCGCTGTTGCGGAAGGCGTAGGCGCCCTGCCGAGTCTTGCCGGCGGCGCGGGCGGCCTCCGCGACGACGCCGCATCCGGCGAGCCGGGTGAGGAAGAGGCGCATGGATTCGGCGTTCCAGCCGTCCCGCCGCCCGGCGCGGTCGGGCGGCGGATCGTCCGCCACCGCGGCGGCGGCCGCCGCCTGGGCGAGCAATTGATCCAGATGGTCGCCGAGCCGGCTTTCGCGGCAGCGCGGCCGATCGGTTGCGGGAGGGGCCGGCTCATCGGTCGCGGCCCGGGGCAGAGCGTTCGTGGTTTGTTTCATCTGCCCGGCGTGACAGGTGAAACCCTACTTTACAAGATTATTGTTACAGTGTTGTAGAGCGTGGCCAAACGCCATCAAGGCGCCCCGAATGTCCGCGATGGTGGAAGACGGACGTTGAACACAGTGCTGCCGAGAGTATGTTGAAGGCATGCCCCCGCGAGGAATTGCCTTGTCAACTTTGGTGGCGACAGCAGTTGTTGCTTGCTCGGCAGAGAGCGCCGCACCTGACTGCAGTACACCGCGCGCGGATTGGATTAGATACAAGGGACATCTATCTTCGCCTGAGCGCGCTGGCGCCAACATCCTCACCATGGATGAACGGGGCCTTCTGAGCTGGAACGGAAGGCCCATCGCGCAGGAGACTCTCCGTAGCTTTCTGAGACAAGTCAGTGGGCTCCACCCACCGCCCGTTACCATCTTTCGACCTGCCGTGTCTGCGCCATGCACCTCCAAACAGGCCGTTCGCTCCATGATGTCGGAATTGTTGCCGTGCACCGAAGGCAGCTGCGGCGAAGGCGCGGCATGGGCTGACATTACTAAGCCTAGAAGCCCTCATTGGTAGCAACAGCTTGCATCGCCCTCAGACTGCTAGCAGCCCGAAATGTACGCTGTGGGTGGAAAGCGGACACGCGCCTGATACGTTGGGGCATGCCACCAAAGAACTCGTTCCGAGCGTTCCGCTCCCCGAAGCCGCCAATCGAGGGCATCTCGCTTCACGTTGTTGAGCGGCCGAGCCTCCGACTCTTCCCCGCACCGGGACCCGAAATCGAGAAGTTGGAGATAGGCGCGACTGGACCCGGCGAGCTACAATTCGTCCTCATTTCAGCCCGCCGCAGGCGACTGTGAACCTCAGCGCCGACCAAGCCCGCTGGCTCGCGGGCGCTTTAAACCACTGGGCCGACAGCAGCGACACCATTCCACTGCACTGACCGGCGCACGGTCCGCAATGGGTCGAATTCTGCCGTCCAGCCGCACCGCCTCTCGTGGTTTGCTCCCCGACTATTCGGCCGGACTCGGCGAAGTGCGCGGCCTGAACCAAGGCTCGGCCGTGCGCTCGATCGCCATGAGTTCGTCAGGAAAGCAGCGAACCTGGAAGGCGCGCACGTCGTCGAGTGAGCCGTGCAGCCATGAGTCGTAGTCCTCCTCGTGGAGCAACACAGGCATGCGATTGTGCACCGGTCGGACGAAATCGTTGCAGTCGGTCATCAGGCGGAATAGACCGCACCCCACTCGTCCGACTGCTTCCACAAGCCCGCCCAGGCGAAGACCTCCGTATCCTTGAAGTTGAACCAGGTGCGCGTCTTCGAGCCCTTCTCGCCCTCGGCCTCACAGAAGCCGGTCAGCGGAATGAGCCAGCGATGTTCGGGCTTCGCGGCGATGAACTTCCACGGAAATTTGCCGACGTCAGCGATGTTGTTGACCGGCTTCGGCTTCGAAGCCGGCTTCATGAACTTGAGCCGCATCGGAAAGCCCTAGGTCATGGCCTCGACAATGCGCTCGCCGCCGTCGTCGCGCACGACGATGCCGCGGCCGCCTGGGTAGACTTCCCCTGGGCCGGCGTTGAAATTGGCAGGGAGCTGCGCGCGGAATAGGTCGGCGATCACCGCCGGCGACTTCTTCTGGGTATAAAGATTGCACATGACGGTTATGTCATGTGCCAGAGGCGCCGAAGTCAACGCCGGCGCCGCAACTCGCGTTTCCACTCGATGTCTGGCGGCATGGGGAGGCCCGTTTCGGTCGGCTCGTCATGCACCAGCTCGAGCTGCGGACCTCGCACGGTTTGCCCGCGGTCGCGCCAGCACGGCAGGCAGATGCACTTCCGTCGGACTTCATCGAAGCGGTCGCGCCAGCCCCGGCGCCGGAAGTACCACCACAAAGCGGCCGATTCGAACACGGCGACATGGCCGCAGGTGGGGCAAGTCAGCTTGACCCGCCGCTGGCGAACTGCGGCGTCGAACATGTCCCGCAGCGGATAGGCCGAGGGGAGCTCGGTCACGTCAACGCTCTTCTGGGGAGTCGTTGATTCGATCCGCGAAGATGTTGCCCGGGTCCGGGCGCGTCACCGTCCAACCGAGGGTCGCGAAACGATCCGCCAGATAGGCCGCGAGGTCGCGCTGCGGATCGGGCGCCTTCTCCGGATCGTGGCGCTTCTCCGCCCTGGCGCGCTCATATTCGGCATCGCGCTGCCAGATCCAGCGCGGCGAGCCGCGGATCCAGAGGCGGAGGGCCATGCACAATTCGTCGGGCTCGACAGGAAAATGCGACTCGGACATGCGGAACATATAAGGAACATTGTGCGGCGGACAAATCCGCGTTGGCACCGCTTCGTCGCCAAGTGGGATCCCGCCTGGTATAAGCCTTGTCTATCAGGGGGTGAGCCCAATGAGAAAGCTGTTTGTCGTTCCGCTGCTCGGCATGGCATTCGCGCCAATCGCAGCAGCCGAGGCGCAGTGTCGATGGGTGTGGGATTGTAGCTCGGGCCAATGCCGACAGGTTTCTGTGTGCTCGTCGACACACGATATTCCACCACCACGACCACCAGAGATTCGGCCTATCGCGCCTCCATCCATTCGGCCGATCCAGACTCCCGCGCTTCCACCAATAGGTGCTCGACAGTGCCAGCAGCGTTATCTCTGCAGCAGCGCCGGGCAATGCGCTTGGCAGCAAGTCTGCCAGTGAATTCATTTGTGTTGCAGTCAGCTCGCCTGGATGAGTCGGCGCCGTATGGAAGACGCTCGTTGCGACGAGAGTCACGATCTTTGCGCTCTCAAAGACGCCCCGCGCGGCACAAAGATTATCGCGTTAACCACCTGATATAATGAAAGCGGCTAGAACATCTGCATGATCGACAGGGGGTTCCAATGTCAATTTGCAAGGTCATTGTTCCGTTCGCCATAGCCATAGCACCTGCCGTTGCACCGGCAGCGACCCTTAATCTCGTCTGCTTTGGGGAAGGCGCGGCCAATCGGGTTAATGCTACGCAGGGTTATGCCACCAACTCGTACGGAGAGAGTGCGACCGCGACGATATACTCTCGCAGCAGCGAGGGTTTCGCTGACCAAATTAATGTTGAACTCCGTGAAGGTGAGGGGCGTATACGCATTCCAAGGACCATGCTGCCGTTGCTTCATGGAGGTGAAGATGGATGGATGCGTCTGACTAACATTGAGGAGACGCCTAATGAGATTACGGCGAAGGCCTACCTGAATTTCATGAATCGCCCCAACATTCGGATTGATCGCCTGACAGGGACGATATCAATTTCAGGAAAGGCAGGCCGATTTGCTGGGCAATGTGAGGCGTACGACCCGGAGACTGTGCAGCGGCGGTTCTAAGCTTGATTGCGAGGCCAGGCGCTCGGCTAACGCCGCCCATGACCTTCATGCCCCCGCATCGGTGCCAGCGCTTGCCGCATCCCAAAGCTAGTTTCGGTTTGTCGGAGGCGGCGGAGATTGGCAATTCTCCAATAAGTCTTGGCTACGCTCCTACGGCTGAGCACCTGGCCCGATACGCGTCGGCGCATCGCGAATCTGGCAGTCTGCGGCTGGACAAAGGATAACCTGTCGATAAGTTTCCATCGCGCTTGCCTCCGCCCGCTCCGACGGCGCGAACCTTCCCAAAAATCTCAACAACCGAGTTCACGGTCGAGTGATCGCAGGTTGCGGCGTGAGAGACGCGGAAACAAGCGTAGTCCCGTCCGACTTTCCACGTCCTCGAGTGAAACTCGCGACCAGCAATATGGCGCTGATCTGGTCGTGGTCTGATTCATGATGAAGGCCGAGGCACGATAATTTTCCATGACAAGGACCTTCCAGTAGCCCGACGGCACACGGTGCGGCTCATCAGCACGCGGCATCGCACGCATGTCCTGCTCAAATAGCGGGCCAGTTAGCACGTAGAGCGTGGCGCCGCTCTCGATAACTAGGTCCCGCTCGGCATCTTCAAGCCGCAGCCAAGGTCCTTGGTTGAGGTCGGTAGATTGGGGGGTGATGTTCGACAGGATATTTGTGTCTCTCCAAAACACCGTTCCCGTAAAGGCCGCGAGCGGCGCCTGGTGACCACGATCGATGCCAAGAGCCGAGGGCGCTCCATTATAGTCACTGGGTTCGAGGGTTTCGTCAGGGTCAAGCCACGGATCTGCCCTCCACGACCGATTGCGAGTGGGACCGATAGTTTCAGGCGTGACCCGGTAGGCCACCCAATCGGCGAAGCGCGTGAGATCGTTGGAGGAAAGAGTATAAATCTCACGAACGACGAGATCGTTGGTTTCAGGCGAGCCTACCGGGCAGCCATGGAGACAATGAAAAGTATGAATCTCCGCATCTTGCGCCGAAGAATGGGAAAAGGACCACGTCGCGAAAACCAAGCCTGCCAATAGGCGACCCCAATGCCTAACATCCATTCTCGCCCCCCACATCGGCAAAGTCGGCTAAAATTCGAGCATGCCAAGGAAGGCAATCACATCGTCTACCTCCTGATCAGAGAGGCTTGCTGGAAGCGGCTCGACTGCGGAGACGCCAAGCCTTCGGTACTCCTCCAGCCGCTCCGGTCCGGTCATTTGAGATGGGTCCATGTAGCGTAGTGGATCAAAATGGTAGACAATTGCGCGACGCAGGTCAGCCACCGAGCCGGAGTGCGAATAAGGTGCCGTTCGCGTGACGTTGTACAGCGGGGGAGTCCTAAACCGGTAGCGGTCCTCCGGCGCGAAGGTCACGTTGTAGCGGCCCTGGTCGACACCAAACCCGTTCTTGCCGAATCCAGCTTGCGGGAAAGGGACCGCATGGAAATCGAAGTCGGTGAAGTAGGGACCGGCATGGCAGGATGAACAGCGGCCTTTGCCGTAGAAGATGATCCCGCCCCGAAGCTCGGCCTGCCTGATCGGGCCATCGTCAAAGACGAAACGGTGCAACTTGGTGGGCTGCACGCGGAAGCGGTGGCGAATAAATTCGGCGATTGCCACCGCCACATGTCGAAAATGGATCTCAGAAACCCGGATCCTGAACGCGCCTGCGACGGCCGGCCCGAGCTCGACGTCGTTGCGGACGCGCCGAGCCAATTCTTCAAAGACACGCTCCGCAGCGTCCACTTCTTCAGTCGCGAGCGTTTGTCGAATCTCATCAGTGTCGAGGATCATCTCTCGAAGCTCGACGAACGGCAGATGGGCGGCGAGAGTGAGCGGATCGCTCGATGGCGGGCGATCGCCGAACTGGCTGACGATGCCCGTCTCGGTCAGCTGCACCTTGCCGTCCCAGAATAATGTGTCGAACCCGCGGCTTCCCCTGCCCCACAACGGAAGTACGTTGCGTGGCACGATGAGCCCACCGCTTCGAAGACGCTCATGCCCTTCGCCAACACCCCCTACGCCGATGCCGTTTGGAAGGCCGTCCGCCGAGCCGAATCGATCTAGGTGACAGGATTGACAGGAGATCTCGCCGTTAAGGCTGAGCAGCTCGGAAGCAAACAGCTTCTCGCCCACCGCCTGCCGTGTTGGCTGGCCCGCAATCTCCAGTTCAGATGGTCGCACTAAGCCGTAGCGCAATGCAGCACTGCGCAGGACCTGATGGCGGAGCGTATCGCTGGACAATGCGTCGGCGGCAGCCGGCGCGCCTCCTTCGCTCGAATCGCAGGCTGATAGCCCGAAAAGCGCGAGAAATAGTAGCGCAGAGCGTAACGGCTCAGTAGCGGATTTCATGCGTCTCCACCACTTCGAATAAGTCGCTCGCCTTCGCCTCAATTGCCTCGAGACGCATACGCTGAAGTTCCGGCTCGCGAAGTCCCCATTGCATCAGCCACTTTTGGTAGATGTCGTAATCTTGACAGTCGAGGAGCGCGATCTCGGCAGAATGGAGAGCCAGGCCCGCCTGAAGCGAAGGACGCGCCGATGCCTCCTGTCGGGCCGTAAAATGCTCCCGCATCGCGAAATCGCACTGGTAAACGAGTGCGCCATAGCGGTCTTGGTGCCATGCCATGATAGCCTCGCGCCATAGCGGCATGGCCGGCCAGGCGACGGCTAGTCCGAGCGCAAATGCGCCGAGGTGAGAGGCTTTATTGCGCCAAGATCCGAAGCGCATTGAGGACCTCTGGAGTGATGGTGCCGGTAACTTTGAGGCTATAATCGGTCTGATAGCGCACTATCGCGGCGCGGGTTTGTGGCCCCGATATTCCGTCGATTGTACCCGTATAGTAGCCGAGCGCTTGGAGGGCGAGTTGCACCTGCCGAACGATGCTCTGGACCGAAGTGGCCTCGCGCGAGGGCGCTATGGCTGGCGAGGACGGAAGTACACTGGAAGGGGGTGTGCTGCGCTGGTTGCGCGACGGCGCGGGTGTCGAAGGCCGCGGCGCGCGCGGCGTCGTCCTGGGCGCCGAGGGCGTGCGCACCCGCCCGGAAGCGCCCGAGCGGTGGCTACCATGGGAGGCATGACTCGAATGTGAGCGGTGCTGGGCAAGCGAGATAGCGTGATCCAGCCGGAACCGATGAAAGAGACCGTCTCGGTTCAACCCGTCTCCGCCCGAACCACTCGTAGCCTGCACGAACGCGGCTTCGGCGGGGATCGATTGGGTAAAGCCCGCTACCGCGAGGCTCGGTATGATGAAGGTCCTTTTGCTCATATCGGCACTACCTTCTCCAACAACTCTTGCGGATGCCATTCGAAGAAGCCTGAGCAGTCGGATCGCTCAGCGCATGAGCAGCAGTCGGGTGCAAACTTCTGCTTCCAGTCCGAGATCGAGGCGATGGCGAACTTCCGGTAAGGTTGGGGTACACTGCATCGTGGAAAGTTGAACAGGGCCGGTCGGACACCGAACAGGAGCGCCCGATCGATAGCTTGCGCAAGCGGGCCGAACTCAGCTGACGGGTCGACATAAAGCGCGCTCCATCGTCCTCGTGCAAAGCCGATGTTCTCGAGCTGCATGATCGACCATTGTTCGACGAAGCGCAGGTAAGTGGTGACGTGACATGCAAGCGCATCAAGGGCAGTCCAGTTAGGTTGCAGCACAACCGTGCGCAGTTCCACCCGTGCCCCGGCCATGATGAGGTGCCGCAGGCTGCGCTCGAGCCGGAGGAAGGCGCCCGATTTGGCAACGATCTGATCGTGAAGCGAAGGCTCGGCGGCATAAAGGGGTATGCCCCAGACGACGTTGCGAAATCGCCGGTCAGCGAGGCGGTCGATCTCGGCTTCCTCAAAATGCTGGCCGTTGGTGAGAACATGGAAGGAAAGATCGGGCCGACGTTCGATCACGTACTCGAGAAAAGCCAAGAGCCGCTCCTTGTAGAGAGTCGGCTCGCCGCCTGAGAGCCCAATCGTTTCCCCATGGGCCGCCAGCAGACAGGCTCGTTCGAAATATGCGAAGCGGTCTTGATGTGTCTTTTTCGGCGGCTGTGAGCACATGATGCACAGTTGATCGCAGCGCTCGGTGACCATGAGCGTGTTATGACGGGAGCCTGCACGTAGCAGGCGGTGGGCGCTCTCGGCACCTGGATCTACCAGAACGACGTCGCCATCGAGAGCCGCACTCGGTTGTCCGACAATTTCGATGAGGCCCTGATCGCCGGCAAAAAGGAGGGTGTCGTTTGCTTCGGCCTGCAGTCGGCTTACGTCGACGCCACCCGCTTGCGAACAGGAAAGGCGCGTCACAAATGGTGCCGGGGCATCAGAGCGAGCCTGAAGTGTAAGCGGGATCATCGCGACACTGCCAAGTCTGGAAGGTCGCCGCCGAGGTCCAACCAGCGAGCGAGCGAGTAGCGCGTGGCAGGATCATCAGAATAGATTAGCCGGAACGCGAAATCGAACACATGGAGGTGCCGCCGGCAGAATTCAGTCTCCCGGCGTGGCACGTCAATTCGGCCGTAGCGAGCCAGATCGTCAACAAGGTCGCGCCCGCAAAAGGGTTGATAGGTGCACCGCTGACAGTCCGGATCGAATTGGTTGGTTGACGCGCAGTCCAGGACAGCTCGCTGCTCAGTATCCCAGCCGGATGCGACATGGCCAATGGCCAGATCGACGACACCCGAACGGGCAAGCATTCGGGCCTCGTCCGTAGGATAGACGACCCCGTCATGGTCGATCACGATATAGTCACGCCCGACCGGATTAGGATTGCGCAGGTCGACATGACGGTCGTGTCCTGGTTGGAAAATTCGGCGGAGGCACAAGGAGAGGTAGGTCTCCTCAAGGACGATCGAAGGATCGCTCCAGTTGCGCGCGATGATGGCCTGAACGAAGCTTTCGTAATATTCGCGCCAACGATCATCTTGCGCTCGGCTGTCGGGGTGGCGCTTTCGCGCAAATCCCTGGTAGTTGATCGGCCGCAAGTAGATGCTGGGAAGCCGGCGGGAAGCAAAGGCCTCTACCAGCGTTTCGACTTGTGGCGGATTGAGAGGATCGAGCGTGGGGAGCGCCGAAACCTTGTCTGGTCCGTATCTGTCCAGAACGAACTCCAAGTTGGCAAAGAAAGTCCGCGTCTTTTCTGCTGTGGCGGTGCGGTTCTGTTGGTGGGTGAATTCACTCCCGTCCAGGGACGTGCTGATGAGGACGTCTGGTCGGTCAAAGATCCTCATCACATCTTCGTCGAGGCACGAGAGGTTGGTGCAGATGACGAAGGACTTATCTGCAAAGCGCTCGCACCGTTCGATCACGGAGGCGATGAGGTCGGGCCGAAGCGTGGGCTCTCCGCCTTGAAACTCCAACTTCACCGCCCCCGCATCGAGCCGATCGATTAAAGTGAGGACCGCGGCAAGCGTCTCGTCGCTCCAATCATATCCTCGACTCTCAAGGCTGGCACGCGACACCTGGCAGTAGGAGCAAGCGAGATTGCAGCGCAGGGTCGGGACCAGAATCAGGTAATCGAGGGTAGTGGGCGAGGTGATGCGGCGAGCACAGCCATGAAGGTGTGAAGCAAATCCGAGCGAATCGATATCATCGAACGCCTGCCCTCGCTCGCTGAGGAATGAGATGTCCTCCGCCGTCAGTTCATCGAAAGCATAGCGGCGAAGGAAGGCTCTGTCGCCCTGGAAGAATTGTCCGGCATCGTTCGCAAAGAGGAGACTCTCCTTGCCCGACGGACGGACCCGTAGCGGCAACACTATCATCGACCGAACAACTGTTCGTGCACGAGCGTCCGGAAGCCGCGAGATCGCTCGAAAATATGCTCACCTAAGAGAAGAGCATCCCAAGCTAATAAGAGACGACAAGAATCGTAGCCAGCAGAATCGAGGAGGACCGAATCCTCATCAATTTGCCAATCAATTCCCGGAAACGTGTCAGCAAGACGCACGAGCGCATCTTCGATGCGCGCACACCCTGGCGAAACAAGCGCAAGCCTAAGCTCGGACGCCTGCTCCCTTGGCCTCTTCCCCCTGCTGAGCAAAGCACTCCCCCATGCCACTACTATAACCGAAAGTCTTTGGGTATGGCAACAGAAGCATGGCCTCCCAACATTGTCGCAGAAGCGCACGCCGCAATCGACGGTCGCGAGAAGCTGAAGAAATAGCGGAGGTGTTCGGCTGGACACTCGGGGGAAGGATCATGATCCCTCGAGCTACTCTTATTCCGTCGCAGCCGGCCAGCCATCCCGCCACCGAGCTTATAATCGGCGTCTCCTCGCGTAGAAAGGAATGCGGCGACAATGCACCCACTGGAATGTTGCGTGGCGCCAATAACGCTCAAGCTCACGCGCAAGTACCAACGGTTAGGACACCGTGCGCAAGTGCTGAGATATTGCCCGAACGGCTCCAGGCGTCGAGCTCGTGAAAGACGAGCACGGCCGGCAACCAGCGTAGGCATGCATGTTGCTCACCACGATGAAGACGCTAGAGTCCTCCAAAGGGAGATTGGAGGACTATCATGCCGCAATGGCCGTTCATTCCAGGCCGACTTTACAGCCGCCGGAATGACATTCACGCAAGGTATGGTGGGCAGGAGCAGGGAGGGATTTCGACACCCCAGAGTGTGGGAGCGGTTTTCGCGTTTACGGGCGAAAGTGGCTTGAAGCACGGCTATGCTGACGGCTGGCAACCGGATGGCTCGTTCAGCTACTGCGGGGAGGGACGCACCGGCGACATGGTATTGAAAAGAGGCAACCGAGCAATCGCCTCTCATGCGTCTCTCAGCCGCGATATCCTTCTTTTCGAGACCACAGGAAAAGGCAGGCCAGTCCGCTTCACTGGCCAGTTCATGTGCGCCGGTTGGACGGACCAACAGCTCCCGGACACCAATGGGTTCCTGCGGAAGGCAATAGTCTTTCGTTTGGTGCCTTTGAACCTCGCGGCAGACCCGATTGTCGAAGCACTGCCGGAAGTTCCTAGGACCACTGAGGAATTCAACCAGTTGCGCGCGCGAGCCTACGCTGCGGCAAAGGCGCCAGAGGGTGTCCAGGCCAAAGATGCTGTGGTTGCATCATACGTGCGCAGCAAGACGGTCCGCGACTACGCTCTGGCGCGAGCCAATGGTCGCTGCGAGTCTTGCAATGAAGGTGCGCCATTCGAAACACCGGCAGGGCTTCCATTCCTGGAGGTCCACCACATTAAGCGACTCACAGATGGCGGGCCAGATTCACCTGGGTCCGTGGCCGCGATTTGCCCTAACTGTCATCGTGAAGCACACTACGGCGCTTCGGCCGTCGCCATTAACGACCGGCTTCTGGCCCTAGTCCAAGCCGTGGAACGGGTGACGATCGCCGACTTGCCCCTCATCGCTAAGAGATCGATTCACTAACAGAAGAAGCCGGCCCCTTCCGTAATAGCTCCGACGGATACCGTAGTTGGGCGTGGATTTGAATGGCCGTCCTGATTGGTGCGTCCTTCTGACCCCACTCTTCAACGTGCTCGGCACTTTGCTGGGATGGCGATGAGTGTTCGACACGCCGAGAACAGCGACCTTTACAGGTCATCGAGGCTAAGCGTGGGCCGCAGAGCGACTTTCGCAATCATCGGGGGCGGCCCCGCGCGAAGAGCCGCCCCCCAAGTACATAGACCAGTGGTTAGTTGTTTCGGTTCTTCTGGTTCAGCACCTGTCGCGAGACAGCCTGGCCCAGCGCCGTCGAGGCGCTCTGCGCGGTGCACTCGTTATTCTGCTCGCGGATCGCGAGCACGCTGATCCCGCACACATTGGCGGCGACGCCGATCGGAACCTGCACGTTCACCGGCACCGCAATTGCGACATTGTTGTCGTTGAGCGAGTTCTTGATGATCTCGAGATCCGTGATGTTGACGTTCACGAGACCCTGCTGCGTCTGGGCGGCGGCCGGGGCGGCGGCCAGTGTTGCGGCAGCGGCCGCAGCCATCATGATCCTGTACATAACTGATACTCCTCGGAAAGTTACTCGATCCGCATCCAACGCCTCGCCCCGCGGGAAGTGGATGAACGGCCATTCAGTTACGCCGGCCTGCCTTTCAGACGCGACGAAGCCCCTGCTTCGAGCGGGCGGATTGGTCATGGCGGACCCGTGCCGGGCGGCAGCCCTGAGGCGCTTCGGCCGGTGATCGCCCCGGTCGTGGTGCGCGGCAGCGGGCCTTGCGCCACGGGACAGCCGCTCGGGTCGGCGATCATGGCGATCGCTTCAGGGTGACCGCCGCGCTTCCATGCTGCTAGGAGAAAGCATGGCCCCGAACGCATACCCGTCGCTCGACGCGCTGGACAGCATGCTGCCGCATCCGCTGGGAGAGCGGCTGAGGCCGCATGCGCGGATCGTGCAGCGGCCGGCCGGCCATATCGTCATGGGCCATGGCGAGCGCAGCAGCGACCTCTACCTGATCATCGAGGGCCAGGCGCGGGCCGAGCTGCACTCCCCGAGCGGTCGCGAGGTCATCTTGGGCGACCTCGGCCCGGGCGAGCTGATCGGCGAGTTCGCCGCTTTGGACGACCAGCCGCGCACGGCGACGGTCGAGGTGGTTTCGCCCTGCACGCTCGCCGCCTTTCCCGGCCCGATCTTCCGCGCGGCGGTGTTCGCCGATCCGGCAAGCGCCGAATGGATCGCGCGGCGGTTCGTCGGCCATATCAGGCTGCTGACGGAGAAGCTGTTCGAGCTGAACGCGCTCGCCGTGCGCAACCGGCTGCATTGCGAGCTGCTGCGGCTCGGGATCACGGCGGGGATCGCCGACAACCAGGCGGTGATCGCGCCGGCGCCGACCCACGTCCATCTCGCCGGCCGGATCGGCAGCCATCGCGAGGCGGTAACCCGCGAGCTCCAATATCTCCAGCGCGAAGGGATCGTGGCGCAGCAGGGACGCAGGCTGGCGATCCTGGACGTCGCCCGGCTGGCCGAGATCGTCCGGGCGGCGGCCGGCGACGTCGAGATGGTCGAGCGCGCCGCGCCGGCCGCCGTGGGGCCGGCGGCGGTTGGACAGTTATCGGCTTAGACCGAAGCCACGTCAGTCCGAATGCCCTCCCTTTCGAGGGTGGAACGCGCATGCCGGCGCCAGTGCGAGCCCCTAGTCTTCACACACCTGATAGAGAGTGTAGTTAATTAGATCTCAACGGAGTTTGGTTTATATGCCATAGCTGATCGGGAGGGGAGGTCACACCTATGATTGAGCTGAAGTTCCACGTAAATTATATGGATGGCAGGCGGCGGTTCGACGGCTTGGACCATTACTATGGCGCACAGTCCCTACTTGGCTTGTCTCAGATGCTTCTCATATCATTGCACGCGTTTTTTAACCGTGACATCATCACACAAGCACCGTCAGCCAAGGGATTTCGAATTGTGATGGGCACAAGCCGGCGGGGAGGCTGGGATCAGGTCCTTCATCTATTAATCACCAATCCCGAGATTATCGCCACGTTCAACGACATCGGTAAAAATGCGCTGTACGATCTCTTGAAATGGGCGCTTGTCAGCGGCGCCGGCGTCCCATTTGCCTTGAAATACCGGAAGTCCACACGAATAGCCCGTGATCTAGAGCAAAAAAATGATGATCTCCAAGAGCGGTTGGACGAAGCACTCAAGAGAGTACATGCACCCGTAAAACACCAAGGTCTAACCGTGCATGTAATGACTGGCAGGACGAACCTGGCTACGTTTAATGAATCCACGCTTCGGTACATCGAAACGGAGCTAGTAGAGGATAAGAAGATACAAATCTCCTCGGCTGTGAGCAGATTCAATGCCCGCACTGGGACAGGTAGATTAATTGGTAATATGGATGCGGTATCAGTACCATTCTATCCTGAAGCCTCACTTTCCAAACCCGCAATCATGTGCCTGGCAGACAGCTTGGCCGCCCTCGCCCGTGACCGATTTGAACCCGTGAATTTGAGCGTGTCCCGCGTCACGTCGGCAGACGGACATTTAAAGTCCTACAGAGTCCACACAGCATGGCGATAGAGCTGATCAATTAAGAGTGAGCGCCTCGTTACCGAGACGCCCATTCCCACTAAGCAGCCCTACAAGGCTGAGCGCCAACCGAACGAAGCCCACCGGCGAGATCCCTAAAAGCCGGGCGGAAGGTGGCTCCGCACGACTGGCTGGCTTCGATGGCGACGATGAGCTTCGTCAGCATCCTTTCCAATCGTGTGCCGGCCTCTTGATGAGCCGAACACCGCACATAATCAGGTCCAGGTCGTCGCCAATGTCGACCACATCCATCCTGCGGTCGCCGAGCCGAGTGCGGCCGCGGCCGTGCATGTCGGCGGGATCACTTGGCCGCTCCGGCCGGATCGGCAGCCATTGCGAGGCGGTGACCCGCGAGCTCCAATATCTCCAGCTCGAGGGAATCGTGGCGCAGCAGGGACGCAGGCTGGCGATCCTGGACGTCGCGCGGCTGGCCGAGATCGTCCGGGCGGCGGCCGTCGACGTCGAGATGGTCGAGCGCGCCGCGCCGGCCGCCATGGGGGCGACCGCAGCGGCCTAGGCCGTGCCGCGCCGGGCTTCGAGCCTCTCGTCGTAGCGGCGGCGGCCGGTTTCCAGGCCGGGCCCCGGAGTCCTTCGCGAGGACTGGACCCAGGCCTTCAGCCGCAGGCTGAAGTTTATCCTGAGCGCCTGCCTTGCAGGCAGCCGAAGGGCCGGGGTGACGATTTCCGGGGAGCGGGAGCGCCGGGCCCTCGCTTGGGGGGAGTACGCGAACAAGCCTTGAGTTTCGGTCCGAGCGCCGCGGCGACGTGGTAAAAATCACATTCAGCCTGTGGCCTGTGCCACCGACGACCCGCCGCCCATCGGCGACAAAGGCGGCGTCACGCAAGGTGAGGTGAAAGGCAATGCCGTCATGATCAGGAGACGCTCGACCGCTTCTTCCGCCGCTTTGATGCAGGTCCTGGTCGCCCTGTTGGCGCTGGGATCGGTCGCGGCGGGCTCGACGGCGGCGATCGCCTCGGGCTGGAACGAAGCCGGCATCCGGGCGGACTGATCGGGCAGCCGCGGTCGTGGCCCCGGCCGCGGCGCGAGGAGGAGACGGGGGCGAGAGGTCTCCTCCTCGCTTGCCGCGGAGCCGTAGCCGGATCGGGTCGGGCCGACGTCGTCCCGCCCTTTTCCGCGCCGAACGTCACTCGGGCATCGGCTCGGCAAGCCAGCAGACGTAGACGTCGACCTCCTCGACCAGAGCTTCCCCGTCGCAGGGCGGCTTCCCCGACGCGATCGTCCGAAAATATTCGAGCGTGCGAGGCTGGCAGGCCGGCGACAGGAGATTTGCCGCCTTGGTCAGATAACCGGCCGACGACTCGCTCCGCCCCGGAATCCGGCTGCCGACGCGCGCCAGATGGAAGTTGAGCCAGGCGAGGGACAGCCGCTCCCGATCTCCCGGACGTTCCCGGGATTGTCGTTCGCCTGCCCCACGCGAAAGGCGCGCCGCGCTCGCCTCGGCCGACCGGCCCAGGCGATCGAAGGCGGTTTCCAGTCCTTCCCCACCCTCGAACAGCTGCGCATAGAGACCGGCGAGGCCAGGCAGCTCGGCAACGGGCGCCAGGAACGGTTCGGTCTCCCGCAAAGGCCCGCCAACGGCGATTTCCCGCATGGCATCGGAATCGCGTTCCCGAAGCGCCTGGTGGAACCTCAGGACCGGATCGAGCGGCGAACGACGGCCGAGCACTGCCTGATATTCACCGCGTGACGAGCCCAGCGCCCGCCAATTCCCGGTGAGAACGTAGAATTTCGGCAGCTCGAAAGACGACAAGGTGTGGAAGGTGTTCAGCGGAAACATCAGCGGATCGGACGAGAGCGTCGAGTCATACGCGCCCTCGATATTGCGACGGAGGTCCGTGACCCGCGGAAGATCGTAAAACGGGCATGTATAGGTAATCCGCTCAGGAGGCGGGTGCCGAGGCGGGGCGCTGTCCTGAGCCGGAAGTTGCGGACTCGAAACGAAGGTCGCGATCAGACCCAGAGCCGAGACTGCAGGACGAGTCTTCATAGGCGCCAACGCAAAGCTGCCTCATCACCGAGCCGCCTTGTCGTCGCACCGGAATTGCGTCCCGGCAAGGGCCATCCAGGAAACGGTCCCCGAACAAGGAATCGAGGCCGCGAGCGGGGCCATTCGTGGACGCTCGATCAGATCCGCCGTAAACGTTCGCCCGCCCGAGCCGAGAGGAGACGCAGCATGGATCGTGTCACCGGCGGTTGCCTGTGCGGCAACGTCCGGATCGTGGCGTCGGGGCGCCCGTACCGGGTCGGCCTTTGCCACTGCCTCGACTGCCGCAAGCATCACGGCGCGCTGTTCCACGCTTCGGCGATATTCCCCGAGGATGCGGTGACGATCGAGGGCGAGACGCGCGACTATGAAGGGCGGTTCTTCTGTCCCCGCTGCGGATCGTCCGTCTTCGGGCGCAGCGCGGACGAGATCGAAGTGAATCTGGGCGCGCTGGATGCCCCCGATCTGCTGACGCCGACCTACGAAAGCTGGATCGTCCGCCGCGAATCCTGGCTGCCGCCTTTCCCGCTCACGAGACGCCATGAGCGCGATCGGGACCCAGCGAGCCGCTTCGAGCCGTAGGTCGCGGGAAGGCTGCGGCCGGCCTCAGGATCGCCTCCGGAAGCCAGCAGACATAGACATCGACCTCTTCGGCCAGATCTCCGCCTTCGCAAGGCGACTGCCCCCGCGCGATCGAGCGGAAATATTCGAGCATGCGAGGCTGGCATGGCGCCGACAGGAGGCTTGCGCCCTGAGCCAGGTAGCCGGCCGACGAGCCGCCCCGTCCCGGCACCTGGGCGGCGATGCGGGCGAGATGGAAATAGAGCCAGGCCAGCGAGATCCGCTCGCGGTCGCCGCGCCTCTGCTCGCGCTGGCGGTCGTCCGGCGCCCGGGCAAGAGCCGCCGCCCTTGCCGCGGCCGTCCGGCTCAAGCGGTCCAGGGCCGCTTCCAACCCGTCGCCTTGGTCGAACAGCGCCGCGTAGAGCGCGGCCAGCTCGGGCAACTCGGCGATCGGCGCCAGGATCGGCTGGCTCTCGCGCTGCGGCCCGCCCGCCGCGATTTCCCGCATGGCGTCCGCATCGCGGCCACGAAGCGCCCGGTGGAAGCTGAAGACCCCATGATCGGGCGGAAGACGGCGAAGCAGCTTCTGGTCCACCAGCGACCCGTCGAAGGCCTTCCAATTGCCGGTGAGGAGATGAAGTTGCGGCAGGTGGAAGGACAGCAACGCGTGAAAGCTACTCAGTGCAAAGGGCAACGGATCGGAGGAGATCGTCCCATCATACGTATGCTGGATCGCTTCACGAAGATCCACGACGCGTGGAAGATCGTAGAACGGACATTGGCTGATGATCATAACAGGGTCCGTTTCCGACGGGACGATGCCTTCCCGGGCCTGCAGCTGCGAAGGCGCGACGGAGGAGAGGATCAGGCCCAGGGCCGCCGCTGAAGCGCGAATGTTCATAAGCCCGTATAACGCGTCAGGTCATCGAACGGCGGTGTCGTTTCGCGGAAAGCGGGCCATGTGAGCGGGCCCTCACGCGAACGCCCGAGGATGATGGCGAGGCCGTCCGGACCGCGGCTTTTCCCGGCCCGGCGAACCGGAGATCAACCGGCCGGCTTTCTTCGGCTCGCCCGGCCGGAGCCGTCATCCAGAATCGCCTCGGGAAGCCAGCAGAGATAGACGTCGACCCGTTCGTCCAGATCGTTCCCGTCGCAAGGGGACTGCCGCGACGCCAGCGTACGGAAGTACAGGCGCGTCCGAGGCTGGCACCGCGGCGACACGAGGTCGGCGGCCCGTGCCAGATGGCCGGCCGCCGACGCGCTTCGCCCCGGCCTTCGGCTGGCGATACGGGCGAGATGGAAATCGAGCCAGGCGAGGGACAGCCGCTCGCGGTCGCCGGACCTTTCCTCCGTCTGTCGATCGTCCGCCTCGGCCGCGAGGCTCGCCGCCCGAGCTGCCGCCGTGCGGTCCAGGCGATCGAAGGCCGCATCCAGCCCGTCCCCACCCTCGAACAGCTCCGCATAGAGCGCCGCAAGCTCGGGCAGCTCGGCAACGGGCGCCAGGAACGGTTCGGCCCCGGATGGCGAAGCGAGCGCCGCGACTTCCCGCATCGCACCGGAGTCGCGCTCAAACAGCGCCGCGTGGAACCTGAGTGTGACGTCGAATTGGGGGCTGCGACCAAGCACCACCCGATATTCCTGCCGCAGCGAGTGCAAATCGTACCAGTTCCCCGTCAGTATGTAGAGTTTCGGCAGTTCATGGGACGCCAACCGCATCAGGTCGGTGAGCGGGAATGGCCGCGGGTCCGACGAAATCGTCCCTTCATACACCTCCCGGATCTCGCGCCGGAGATCCGGGACGGACCGGATGTCGAAGAACGGGCACATGAAAGTCACCTGGTTCGCCGGCGACAAGTCCGAAGGAAGGCTCTCCTGTGCGCGCAGCTTCGAATCCGGAACAAGAGCGGCAGAGATCATGGCGAAAGCCGAGATGATCGCTCCGCTCTTCATCGCTCGAACCACGCTGCCACTCGCCGCATGATCCTGTGATTCCATGCGGATCCTGCCGGCGCAAGGATCCGGTCCAGCCGCAGGGCCGGACGGGCGCGTTCGGGGGAGATTCAACGCCGGTGCGAGTGATCAGCCAGTCTGGACCCAGGCCTGCGCCGGGGTGACGATCGGGGCAGCGCCGGCCGGCACGGTTCCAGCCGGGCAGCCGGCGCGGAACAGGCAAAGAACCGCCGCGCCGGGGGGGCGGCGCGGCGGAGGGTCCGGGGGGAGCCGGGATCAGTGGCCGCCGGTCTGCGCGTCGACCTGCGCGGCCCAGTTCGGGGCTTCGCTCGTGCCGTCCAGGAAGGGCAGCACGGTGCGCGCCATTTCGGGCGCGAGGCCGACTTCGTAATGGGTGAGGCCGGGGAGGATGGCGAGGCGGTTGCGGGACATGTGCTCGCGCTGCCAGCCGGCGTCCCTGAGGCCGCCGCCCAGGCGCTGGTAGATGTCGACGATATGTTCGGGGCGGATCATGTCGCTGTCGCCGTAGACGAGCATGACGGGCATGCCGAGCCGCCCGACATCCTCGCGCCAGTCGTAGGGGGCGCGCATGAGATCGCCCATATTGTCGAGCAGCCGGGGGAATTCGCCGGGGTCCGGCGCGACCGCGGCATAGGATTTGTACATCGGCGTGTCCCGCATCGCCGGCGCCATCGCGGCGTTCACCTGCGCCTGCTGCGGAAGCATTTCGGGGAAGAAGCCGTCGCGCGCCAGGTTGGACGCGACGAGCACCAGTCGGCGGACCGTATCCGGGTGCTGGACGGCCAGCCGGAAGGCGGACCAGCCGCCGAAGGAATAGCCGAGCACGTCGACCTCGTCGTAGCCGAGCGCCTTCACGACGATGTCGAGATCGTCGCCGATGTCCGACACGTCGATCCGGCGCTCGCCGAGCGAAGTGCGGCCATGGCCGTGCAGGTCGACGGCGATCACCTGGCGATGCCGCGACAGGATCGGCAGGATCGGCGCGAACATGTCGATCGAGCCAAGGCCGCCGTGGAGCAGAAGCAGCGGCTCGCCCTCGCCATGGATCTCGTAATAATAGTTCACGCCATTGGCCTCGACATGGCCGCTCCGGGCTGGGGCCTGGCTGGCCGTGCGGGTCGTGTTCGTCTCCCCGGCATGAGCGGCCGAAGGAGTCGCGATCGCTGCAGCGGTGGCGGCGAGCATGGCGACGATCGTGGATCTCAGCATCATTCACTCCCTTGGCTTCGGCGCTCGGGCCGGGTTGGACAGCCCAAGGACGGGCGGGCCCGGCGCAAACCGACAAAGGGGGCCGATTATTTTTTTCCTTGCAGGCAGCCGAAGGGCCGGGGCGACGGAAAGGCCTGGTTTGCCGGGTGGCGACAAGGTCCGGACCGCCGGCCGATCGGCCCCTCCGGCTCAGGCCTCGGGCGCCGCCCGGGATAGGCGCTCGGCGAGCTCGAGCACGGCGCTGCGGGACTCGCCGACGCGCAGGCAGACATGATGCGCCGCCGGATTGGGCTCGGCGCGGGCGGCGACGGGGACGAGGCGGCCGTCCGCGAGCCAGGATGCGGCAAAAGGGAGCCTGAGCAGGGCGATGCCGAGGCCGCTGGCGGCGGCGGCGAGGACGGTGTCGTAATCCTCGAACCGGCGGTCGTTCCAGCGGGGCCGGTAGGCAATGCCGGCGCGGTCCAGCCAGGCACGCCATTGCGAGACGTCGGAATCGTGGAGGAGGGGGAAATGGAGCAGGTCGGCGGCGGTACGTGTGTCGGGGGTCCGACCGAGCCTTGCGGCGATTTCCGGGGCGGCCGCGGGGACGAGGGTTTCGCGGAAGAGCAAGCGGGCGTCGACGCCGTCCCAGGCGCCGCGGCCGTAGCGGATGGCGATGTCGGCCTCGCGGGCGTCGAGATGGGTCGCGCGGTGCTCGAGGAGGAGATTGACGTGGAGGTCGTCGCGCTCGAGCCCGGCCAGGCGGGGGAGCAGCCAGAGCCGGGCGAAAGCGGGGACGACACTGAGGCTTACGGTCTGGCGGCCGCGCCAGGGGCGCCAATGTTCGGCGCTGCGGGCCAACGCGCCCAAGGCGCGGCGCGCCTCGGCGGCGAAGCGCTGGCCGGCGGGGGTGAGGCGCACGCCGCGGCCGTGCCGTTCGAACAAGGACGTGCCGAGCCAGGATTCGAGCGCGGCGACGCGGCGGCTGACCGAGCCGTGGGTGATTCCGAGCGCCTCGGCGGCCGCGGTGAAGGATCCGGCGTCGGCGGCAGCCAGCAAAGCGTTGAGGCCTTCGAGCGGGGGGAGCGAGTTCGAGCTGTGCATATCTTGCACAGGTGAGCTTCGTTCAGTGCGCTATGTCAAGGGGCGGGCGCGGTGGCATCCGGCCGGCATGACAGAGACGAGATCTTGCCGGAGCGGCGGCGGCGTCCTTCCGGTGCGCCGGTTCCTCGATACCCAAAGCGGGCTTCGGCCGGGATCCGGTGGCGCGGGCGCTGCGACCGGGTCCCCGCCCCTTCGGCGCCATTCGCGCGAGGCCTCGCCGGAACAGGAAAAGCGTTCGAACGCACCGGCTTCGGCGGCGAGAAGGCTCCTGCTCGCCGGGGCGGCGCTGGTTGGCGCCCTGCCCTTCCCGGTCGCCGCGCAGCGGGTGGACGAGAATGTCGTGGCGGAGGCGCAGGACGCCTTCGGGTCCAATGTCGGGGGCGAGGATCTGGGGGTCTACGGGCCGTTCGACGTGCGGGGATTTTCGCCGACCGATGCGGGCAATGTTCGGATCGAGGGGCTCTATATCGACCGGCAGGCGGAGCTCACCAGCCGGCTGGTCGCCGGAAACCGGATCCGGATCGGGCCTTCGGCGCTGGGCTATGCCTTTCCGGCGCCGTCGGGAATCGCCGATTACCGGCTGCGCGCGCCGCAGGAGGCGGCGGTGCTGAGCGTCACCGCGAAAGCGGATCATTTCGGCGGGGGCCTTGCCGAGGCGGATGCGCTGCTGCCGATCGACGGAGCGAGGCTCGGCCTGGCCGGCGGGATCGGCGTCTATCGCAACGTCTATGCCTATGGGAACGACGCCGAGGTGCTCTCGCTCGCTTTGTCGGGCGTGTGGCGGCCGAACGCGGCGACCCAGGTCCAGCCCTATTGGAGCCGGATCCGGATCCGCGACGAGGAAGCGCATCCAATCATCCAAAGCGAGGGGAACGCGCTGCCGCCGCGGATGAAGCGGCGGCGCTTCCTGGGGCAGGAATGGGCGGATTTCGAGGTCGAGCGGCTGAATTACGGCGCGGTCGCGCGAACCGCCTTGGCCGGATTCACGCTTCGCGCCGGCCTGTTCCGATCGGCCAACATCACGGCCGAGGGGCATACCCTGCTGATCGAGGCGGCGCCGCCGGGCGTGGCGGGGGCGCGCACCGCGATAGCGGCGCCGCCATCGTCCAACGCCTCGACCAGCGGGGAGATCAATGCGGCGCGCGCCTTCGCGACCGGGCCGGTGCGGCACGAGCTGATGCTGGCGCTGCGCGGGCGGGCGCAGGACCGGCTCTATGGCGGATCGGACCGGAGGGCGCTGACTCCGGCACCGTTCGACGAGGCGGCGCCCGTGCCGCGCCCCGACTTCGCCTTTTCCGAGCGGACCGACGACCGGGTGCGGCAATGGACCGGCGGGATCGCCTGGCGGGCGCGGGGCGCGGGACTGGGGGAGATCAATGCCGGGCTGCAGCGAAGCGATTATCGCAAGCGGGTGGTCCGTCCCGACGGGGCGCTTCCGGATTCGCGGGCGACGCCCTGGCTGTTCAACCTGGCGGCGATGGTGGAGGCGACGGCGCGGCTCGCTTTCTACGGCGGCTATACGAAGGGGCTGGAGGAAAGCGACGTCGCCCCGGAAATCGCGGTCAATCGCGACGAGGCGCCGCCGGCGATACGGACGCGGCAGATCGACGGCGGGGTGCAATGGCGGCTTGGGCCGATGCTGCTCATCGCCGGCGCGTTCGAGATCGAGAAGCCTTATTACGGGCTCGACACTTCGAACCTGTTCCGGCGGCTCGGCACCGTTCGCCATCGCGGCATCGAGGGATCGATCAGCGGATCGCCGGCGCCGGGGCTGACCCTGGTCGCCGGCGGCGTGCTGCTCGATGCGCGGATCTCGGGCGAGGAGGTCAGCGCCGGGTCGATCGGCCGGCGCCCGATCGGCACGCCGTCGCGCACCCTGATCGCCAATCTGGACTGGCGGGTGCCGGCTCATGACGCGCTGTCGTTCGACCTGGCGGTCGAGCATCGGGGGCGGGTCCTTGCCGACGCCGCCAACATGTTGCGGGTGCCGGCGCGAACGATCGTCGACCTGGGCGCGCGCTACCGGTTCCGGCTGGGCGACGCGCCGGCGGTGCTGCGGCTGCAGGCGACCAACCTGTTCGATGCCTATGGCTGGGAGGTGGAGGGGAACAAGGCGTTCAGCTATGTCGAGGGGCGGCAGCTAACGGCCCGGGTGACGGTGGATTTCTAGCCCCGCCGGGCTGCCCCCGCGAGCGTCCCGCGACTTGCGGGGAGCGCCCAGGCCGAAGCCGACAGGCGACATCCGGGCGCCGCCTCATCCGTCGCGGGACCGTTGCCCTGGCGGCCGGCGGCCCTATCCCGGAGCCATGACCGAATCGGTCCCCGCCATTCTCGCCGATCCCGACTGGCTGCCGCACACGTTCGACCGAAGCGGCGCGCTGCTCGACTTCGTCCGGCTGAGCGCCGCCGACCGCGACTCGCTCGCCTTCCTGGCCGAGGAATATGTCGGCAAGGACTTCGCGCACCAGGTGCTCGGCTACGACAAGGTGCGGGCCGCGACGCCGGCGGCGGACGCCGCGCCGGTCCATTTCATCTTCCACACCAGCTTCTGCTGCTCGACCCTGCTCGCCCGCGCGCTGGCGGCCGGCGGCGGCGCCCGCGTGCTTCGCGAGCCGGACATATTGATGAACCTGGCTCAGCGCCTGCTGCGTCAGCCGGGCCCCGCCAATATCGAGCGGCTGGAGGTGGTGCTGCGGCTGCTTTCGCGGCCGGTGCCGGCGGGCGGCACGGCGGTGATCGTCAAGCCGTCCAACTTCGCCAACAACCTGATCGGGCCGATGCTGAAGGCGCGGCCGGCGGCGCGCGCCGTGCTGATCCATTCCGACCTCGACGCCTTCCTGCGGGCGATCGCCAAGAAGGGAATGTGGGGGCGGATCTGGGTGCGCAAGCTCTTCCTGCAGCTCGGCGCCTGGACCGACCTGGACTTCGGCTTCGGCGAGACCGAGCGGTTCGTGCTGAGCGACCTGCAGGCGGCGGGCCTGTGCTGGCTGATGCAGGCCCGCCATTTCCGGCGGCTGGCCGAGCATCACGGACCGGAGCGGCTGGTCCTCGTCCATAGCGACGACCTGATCGCCCGGCCCGAGGCGGTGCTCGAGCGGGCCTCGGCGCTGTTCGCCCTGGGCTGGACCGAGGCGCAGGTGCGCCGCGCCGCGGGGGAGGACATCTTCAACCGCCACAGCAAGTCGGCCGAGCGGTTCGGCGCGGACCGGCGCGCGCAGGAGCATGAGCGCACGCTCGCCGCTCATGGCGAGGAGATGGCGATGGTGCGGCAGTGGGTGGAGGCGGTGGCGGCGCGGTTCGACACGCCGCTCGCGCTGACCGACCTGGACGCCGCGGTCTGAAGCGCTTCCGCCCGCGGGCGGATGCGGTCAGACCGCGCGTTCGACCAGCAGCTTCTTGGTTTCGGCGATCGCCTTGGCGGGATTGAGACCCTTGGGGCAGACGTTGGCGCAGTTCATGATCGTGTGGCAGCGATAGAGGCGGAACGGGTCCTCGAGCTGGTCGAGGCGCTCGCCGGTCATCTCGTCGCGGCTGTCGACCAGCCAGCGATAGGCCTGGAGCAGGATGGCGGGGCCCAGGAACTTGTCCGAATTCCACCAATAGCTCGGGCACGAGCTGGAGCAGCAGGCGCACAATATGCATTCGTAGAGGCCGTCCAGCTTGGCGCGATCCTCCGGCGACTGGAGACGCTCCTTGCCCGACGGATCGGGCGTGGCCGTCTTCAGCCAGGGTTCGATCGAGGCATATTGGGCGTAGAAATGGGTAAAATCGGGGACGAGGTCCTTGATCACGTCCATGTGCGGCAGCGGCGTGATCCGGATCTCGCCCGACAGGTCCTCGATCGCGGTGGTGCAGGCGAGGCCGTTGCGGCCGCCCATGTTCATCGAGCAGGAGCCGCAAATGCCCTCGCGGCAGGAGCGGCGGAAGGTGAGGGTCGGATCCTGCTCGCTCTTGATCTTGATGAGCGCGTCGAGGACCATCGGGCCGCAATCGTCCAGGTCCAGCTCGAACGTGTCGTAGCGGGGATTTTCGCCGCTTTCCGGATCGTAGCGGTAGATCCTGAACCTGCGGACCCGCGCCGCCCCGGCCGGCGCCTTGTGGCTGCGGCCCTTGCCGGTGATCCTGCTGTTCTTCGGGAGGGTGAATTCGGCCATCTGGAAATCCTCTTCGCGGATGCGGGATAGCGGGTCGGCCGGGTGGGAACAATATGGTGGGTCAATGCCGAGGCCGGCCGCGGCCGAACGTCACGGCGCGGGCGGGCGATCAGGGATGGGGCGGCGGTGAGGGAGGCGTCCTCGTCCTGCCAGGGCCGAGGCGGGCGACGTTCGGCACCGGCGCGTCGACGGGCTCAGGACAGGCTGGCGCGGCGTTCGAGGAGCAAGGCGGCGATGGCGTAGGTGCGCGGATTGTCGACGTCGATCGCATGGGCGCCGTCCTCCAGCACGACGGCCGAGGCGCGAGCGCCGAAGCGGCGGCCGACGCGGGCCATCGCCCGGTCGAGCGAGATCAGGCCGTAGCGCAGCAGGATCAGGTTTAAGAGGCCGAAGGCCGCGGCGATGCGCATCGGGTTCTTGGCGAACTGGCCGCCGGTCCGGAAGGTCTCGGCCATGGAGAGGCCGCGCCGCGACAGGCCGTAGAGATTGCAGTTGGAATAGCTGCCGTCGGTGAAGCGGTAGAAGCGGCGCTGCCCCTGCGGGTGGGCCGAGAGAACGTCCTCCTTGCGCGACAAAGCGAGCACGGCATCGTCGCCCGCGGCGAGCCGGTCGGCCACCCGGCGCACCGCCGCGGGGGTGAGCAGGACATTGTCGGCGGTGGTGACGATGAAGGGGCCTTCCGCCCCCTGCGCGGCCGCATAGACGCTGTCGGTGATGCTGGCGGCCGAGGGGATGAAGGCGACCGGAACGCCGAGCTCCCCGGACGCGCCGTCGACGACGCGCAGCCGATCGGCCGCGCCTTCCTCGACCGAGATGCGGATCGATTCCACCCCGCCATGGGCGGCGAGCGCCTCGAGCACATGGGCGAGCAGCGGACGGCCGCCGATCGGCACGAGGCATTTGTGGCTGACCCCGGCCTCCGCCGCGAGCGGATCGAGGCGGCCGTCGCGCTGGGCGGCGAGGACGATCGCGGTGAAGCGGGGTTCTTGGGTCATCAGGATCGAGCCTCGCTTGCCTGGGCCGCTGCGCTTGCGCCGTCGGTTGCGCGTCTCCCGCCCGCGTCCGACCCCAGCAGGCCGTTGCGGCGCAGGCCTTCGTAGAGGATGGTCTCGATGAGCTGGGCCTGGGTGAGCCCGGCGAGGACGGCGGAGCGGCCGAACACCTTTTCCGACCAGAGATTGGCCTGCAGGTTCACCTCGAGGAAGCGAAGCTCGCCGCGCTCGCGGTCGAGGCGGAACTCGAACCGGCCATAATCGAACGGGCGATAATCCTCGGCGATCCGGCGGGTATAATCCGCGATGATCGGCATCCATTCGGGATCGTCGAACGGGACGAGCTGATATTTGTGGGCGCGGTCGACCAGATCGCGCTTCTCGTAATAGGTGCGCAAATGGGTCGGGTCGGCCTGCTCGAACAGCATCATCGGCATGACCACCGGCTCGCCGTCGACGGTGATCACCGGCACCTCGACGTCGCTGCCGTCGAGGAAGGGCTCGACGATCGCGTCATGGCCCTGGGCGTGGATGTCGGCGATGGCCGCTTCGACGCCGGCCCAGTCGAAAGCGTCCTGGACCGCCCAGCTGGCCGAGGAGGCGTTGGGCTTGATGACCAGGCGCGGGCCCCTGGGCGTCGGCTGGCCCTCCGGGCAGCGGGACGGATCGACCGGGGCGCCCCGGCGGTAGACCGCCCAGGGGGCGGTGGGGATGTCGCGTTCGGCGGCGCAGAGCTTGGCGAGATGCTTGTCGTCGGCGAGGCCGCGCAGGATCGGCGAGGCGCCGAGAAAGGGAATGCCGGCGCGGGTGCAGAGCAAGGGGCCCAGCATCTCGCTGTTGAGGAAGCCGCCGCGATTGAGGAGCGGGAAGACGAAATCGGCCTCCGGCCGGTCGAACAGGGCCTCGTAGCGGTCGGCGAGGAGGAGATCGAGGCCGAGCGCCTTCAAAATCTCGCGAGTCTCGACATGATAGAGAGCGTGGTTGCCGTCGTCCGGATGGAGGCCGCCCTCCCATTTCGCATGCTTGGCGATGAACAGGATGCGCAGGCGCGCCTTGGCGTCCTGCGGGATGATGCGGGGCGTTATGGTCGGGTGGGTCATTTTCCGTCTTCAGAACATGCGGCAGGTGCGCGGCCCTGCCGCGCCTTGGCCCGAACGGGCCGGCACCTCCCACCCGGCCCTTCCCCCCAAGGGGCAAGGCAGGACAGGGTGCGGATGTGGGCCTGATGAGTCCGCGCGGTGGGCTTCACGTGAGACGTCTGCCTTTCGCGGCAAGATGATCCGGCGCAGCTATCCTGCCACCCCCGCAGGAGATAGAGCGCCCTAATCCTCTCATCGAGTCGGCGCAAGATTTCATGACCGTGAGCGTAGACAAGTCGATCCTTTCCGACCTTCCGCTTATCGTGCGGGTGCTGAGCAGCGGCGGCGACGCGCGAATCCGGCTCGATGCGGCGACCGGGCTCAACCGCTATCACAGCGCGCCCCGGCCGGGCGACCTGCTCGCCTTCGCCTCTTCGACCGCCAACGATATTTCGGCCGCGGCATTCGCGCAGGTCGAGCGGCGGCTGGAAGCGATCGGCGAGGCGCCTTCGGGCGCGGTCTATGGCGAGGCGCTCGAGGCGCTGCGGGGACGGATCCGCGCCGCCTACGGCCTGCCGGGCGACGTCGCGGTGGTGTTCGCACCGTCGGGCACCGACCTCGAATATGTCGCTTTGGCCTGCCTCGCCGGCCGGGCGCCGGGCGGCACGCACAACATATTGCTCGGCGCCGACGAGGTGGGGAGCGGCTGCATCCACAGCGCGCACGGGCGCTATTTCGCCGAGCAGACGGCGCTGGGCGTGCCGACGCGGGCGGGCGAGCCGGTGCCGGGACTGGAGGGCGTGCTCGTCGACCTGATCGATATCCCGGTGCGCGACTCGGACGGGCGGGTGCGTCCCTCGCGCGAGATCGCCGACGGCATGGCGCGCGGCATCGAAACGGCGCGCGCGCAGGGGCGGCATACGCTGGTCCATGTCGTGCACGGATCGAAGACGGGGCTGATCCTGCCCGCGCTCGACGATATCGACCGGCTGCAGGCCGCCCATCCGGAGGACGCGACTTTCGCCATCGACGCCTGCCAGGCGCGGATCACCGGCGCCGCGGTGCGGGACTATCTGGAGCGGGGCGCGATCGTCTTCGCGACCGGATCCAAGTTCATGGGGGGACCGCCGTTCAGCGGCTTCGCGCTGGTGCCGGCCGGGGCGGCGGCGGCCGCGCCGGCCCTGCCGCCGGGGCTGGAGACGATCTTCCGCCGCGCCGAATGGCCGGCGCTCTGGCCGGGCGCCGAGCGCCTGGAGGACAGCGCCAATGCCGGGCTGCTGCTCCGGCTGGAAGCCTCGATCTTCGAGCTGGAGCGGTTCCAGCGGCTGGCACCGGCCGAGGTCGAGCGGGTGATCCTCGCCTTCCACGCCGCCGTTCGCGCGGAGATCGTCGACAGGACTCCCGCCCGGCGCGTGGCGCCCTACCCGCCCGGCGAACGCGAGGAAGCCGACACGCATCCGATCGAGATGCGGACCTTGTCGACCCTCGACCTTTCCGGGATGGGCTCCGGAGCGTCGACGTTCGAGGATGCGCAAAAGTGGCACAAGGCGCTGCTGGCCTACGGCGTGCGGCTCGGGCAGCCGGTCAAGTGCGTTCGGCTCGCCAGCGGCGACTGGGGGGCGACGCTGCGGATCGGACTGGCGATGTGGCAGATCGTCGAGCGCGCGGAAATGGCCGACCAAGCGCTGGCGGAATCGTTCGCGGACGACATGGCGCGGGTGCGCGAGGCGCTGGAGGCCGTGACGGCCTAGCTTTCCCCGCCCGCGCGGGGCCGCCGCGATCAGGCCGGCGGCACCTGCGCCGCCGGACGGGCGGCCCAGTTGAGGTTGCGGGTGACGTACATCACCGCCGCCAACGCCACGAACAGCATCAGCGAGCCGATCAGCAGCGAATATTCCTCGAGGCTCAAGAGGATGTAGAGCAAGGCATAGAGGCCGACGAGCAAGCCGCCGATATAGAAAGCGCGGCGCCAGCTCTTCAGGACGGCGGCGGAATAGGCCGTGTTGAGCCCGGCGATCGCCGCCGCGGCAAGGACGTAAGCCGGCGCGAAGCCGATCACCTCGGCAAAGGCGAGCAGCAGGACGAAGAACAGCACCAGACCCGCGCCGACGAGGAGATATTCGACCGCCGATACCCGCACGCCGCCGATCACGTCGAACAGGAGGAAGGCGAGAAAGGTGAAGCCGATGAACAGGAAACCATATTTGGCCGAGCGGTTGACCCGCGAATAGAGATCGACCGGCTGCATCAGGCTGACCTGAGCGAGGTGGTGCCCGCCCGGGGCAATCTCCGGCCGAGCCGCGAAGCGATCCGCAATCTGGGGCGGCGGTGGCGCGTCGGCGCCTGCCTCTCCGGTGGTCACCAGCGCCTGGCCCAGCGCGAGATTGCCGACGCGATAGACGGCGGTGAAGCCTTCGCCGCTCACCTGGCGCTGAGCGGGAAGGAAGCTGCCCTGGAAGGAAGGATGCGGCCAGGCGGAGCGCAGCTGCCAGCGCGTATCACCGGCCCGGGGGGCGAGGCCGAGCGCGCGATTGCCACGGAAAGCGAACTGATAATCGACGACGAGGGCGCCGCCGGCGAGCGGCGCGGCGTCGATCCAGGCGAAGAAACCCGGACCGCCACCTCCACCCGGCTGGAGCCGGAGCGGCCGGCCGCCGGCCGTGACCTGCGGATTGGCGCCGAGACCGCGCGGATCGGAAAGGCCGAAGCGAAGCTCCGCGCGGGCGAGGTCCATGTCGGCGAGGGCGACTCCGAAGCGGCTGAGATCCTCCGGTATGGCGAAGCGGGCGCGGCCGCGCGCCGAGGCCTCGTAGACGACCACCTCGTAGATCGAGCGGGTGCGGCGCTCCGGCCTGATCTCGGTCTCGAGATCGGACAGTTCGGGCGACAAGGTGAGCTCGCGCCAGACGGTGCGGGTGCGGGTGACCTGGCGCCCGCCTTCGGTCACGCTCTCCTCGGCCAGGGCGCGATACGGGATGACCAGCAACGGGCCGGAGATGGTCTGCGGGCCGCCCCAGCCTTCGGCGATCGAGGCCTGGGCGAATTCGGACTGCTGCTGGCGGTCGTAGACGAGCAGCCAGACGGTGAAGAGCGGGACGGAAAGGAGCAGCCCGACCAGCAGAGCGAAAGCGAGCTTGGCGCCCGGGGAGCGCTCCGTGGAAAGGACGGGCATGGGTGACTCCGGCCGAGTTTATGCGATTCGTCGCACGTCGTGCCGGCTTGTCATCAACGCTCCTGCGGCGGACCGCAATAGCGCGCCCGCTCCTGCGGCGCGGCGCGCAGCCGCGTGTCGATATAATGGCCGGTCATCCGGTCGATCATCGCCTCGCGGCCGGGCCGCTGGAAACGGGCGGCATCGCTGCGCCAGCCTGCGATGCAGATATCGCGGGAGGAATCGGAGGCGGCGCAGTCGAGCAGATTGCCGAAGGCGGCACGCCAGGCGAGGAAGGCGGCGCGGTCCATCGGCTCGCCATGGCCGGGGACCAAGGTCGTGAACGGCGTCGCAGCGATCTCGTCCAGGGCGCGGCGCCACCCCTCCGGGCAGGCGGTGTCCATGAACGGGACTTCGGCGACGACCAGATCGCCGGCGATCAGCAGCCCGGCGGCCGGGTCGAAGATCCAGAGATCGCCCTCGGTGACCGCGAAGGACGCGACGTTCAGCCGGAGGCGGCGGCCGGCAATGGCGAGCTCGGCGGATCCGCGCACCGGCCGGGTCGGGCGCAGCGTGTCGGGTGCGGCCATGACGGCGAGGAAGCGGCGGATCTCGGCCTCGCGCTCCGGCGGGACGCCGCCGGCAGCGAGCGCCGCCTCGGCCTGGCGGCGGCCGTCGGCGAGGAAGCCGGCGAGGGCGCTTTCGATGGCACGGGTGGCGTAGAGCGGCGCGTCGGGAAAGGCGGCGCGGATCTCGCCATTGCCCGTGCTGTGGTCGAGATGCCAGTGGGTGTTGACGATCGCGGCGATCGGCCGGCCCCGCTCGCGCGCAAAGCCCAGCAGTTGGTCGCGATGCTCGGGATGGCGGCCGGTATCGACGAGGATCAGGCCTTCCGGCGCTTCGAGGAAGATGCTGTTGCCGTCGGGGCCCCGGTTCGGCTCGACGCTGCCGGGGACGAGGTGCCAACCATGCGCCGGGGCGGGTGGCGGCGACGCAGCCGCACCGGATGCGGCGGCGGTGAGCAGGCCCATGACGGCAGCGGCCCACCTGCGCATGGCATGTCCTTTCCTTCGCGTTCCCGCCACCGGGATGCGCGCGTGGAGGCTCGGGCGCCGCCCGCTTTCGGCGGAGAGCGGGATTGCTTCGACGAGGGAGGCGGCGCAGGTTCGGGGACCGCAAAGGCACGGAGGTTCCTTCTCCGATCGCCCTGCCAGCCGCGAGGTGCCGCGATGACGCTGCGACCGATCCTGCTGTCCCTCGCGCTCGCCGCATGCGGCGGCGCAGGGGCCGTTCGCATGCCCGATGGCGCGGTGATCCTGCCGGGGAGCGAGACGACCGAGATGCTCCGGCAATGCTCACGTGCCGCGCCGGCGGCGGGCGAGGCGACCTGGACGCCTTCGGCCGCGGACATCTCGGCGCTCGAGGCGGCGCTGCCGCGAGCGCTGGCGAGGCAGAGGCGCGGCGACGGACAGGATTGGAGCGGAGCGCCGCGGGGCTGGCGGCGGCAATATACGGGCCTGGTCCGGGACGGACGGCGCTACATCTACGGCAACTTCTTTCCGGCCCACACTTCCAGCCGCGCCCCCGAGCCCGAGCGATGGCGACAGGAGGCGATGATGGTCTGCGACGGGGGCCCGAGCTTCTTCGGCGTGGAATATGACGTCGAGGCGGGACGGTTCACCCATTTTGGGTTCAACGGGCCCTTTTGAGGACGCAGCCGTCCGGACTCCCTCCACCGCGCAAACATGCCGCGAGGCTCCCCTTCCCCTCCCGGCCCACCCGGGGAGGAAGGTCAGGTCAGTAAACCCTTGCCTTGGGCTTGATGTACGAGATATCGTCGCTGAGGGTGTAATCGTGAACCGGGCGGCTATCGAGGGTGACGCCGCCACCCTGTCCGCCCCAGCCGTCGAACCAGACGATGCTGTGCTTCAGCCAGTTGACGTCGTCGCGATTCGGATAGTCTTCGTGCATGTGGGCGCCGCGACTTTCCTTGCGGTTGGCGGCCGAGTGCATCGTCACCACCGCCTGCGCGATGAGGTTGTCGAGCTCGAGCGTCTCGATGAGGTCGGTGTTCCAGATCAGGCTGCGATCGGTGACCTGGATGTCCTCCATCCTCTTGTAGACGACGTCGATCTTGCCCTTGCCTTCGTCCAGCGTCTTCTCGGTGCGGAAGACGGCGCAGTCCGCCTGCATGGTGCGCTGCATCTGGAGCCGCACCTCCGCGGTCGGGCTGCCGCCCGAGGCGTGGCGGAAGCGGTCGAGACGCGACAGAGCCAGCTCGTCGGCACCCCTGGGCAGCGGCGCCGGCGGGGAGCCCGGCTTGATCAGCTCGCCGACGCGGTGGCCGACCGCGCGGCCGAACACGACCAGGTCGATCAGGCTGTTCGAGCCCAGGCGGTTGGCGCCGTGGACGGAGACGCAGGCCGCCTCCCCCACCGCGAACAGGCCCGGCACGATGCTGTCGGGATTGCCGTCCTTCAGCGTGACGACCTCGCCGTGATAATTGGTCGGGATTCCGCCCATATTGTAGTGGACGGTCGGCACCACCGGGAGCGGCTGGCGGGTCAGGTCGACGCCGGCGAAGATCTTTCCGGTCTCGGTGATTCCGGGCAGGCGCTCGGCGAGGATCTTCGCATCGATATGGTCGAGGTGAAGATGGATATGGTCCTTCTCCTTGCCGACCCCGCGGCCTTCGCGGATCTCCATCGCCATTGAGCGCGAGACGACGTCGCGGCTGGCGAGGTCCTTGGCGGAGGGGGCGTAGCGCTCCATGAAGCGCTCGCCTTCCGAATTGGTGAGATAGCCGCCTTCGCCGCGCGCGCCCTCGGTGATCAGGACGCCGGCGCCGTAGATGCCGGTCGGGTGGAACTGGACGAACTCCATGTCCTGGAGTGGCAGTCCGGCGCGAAGCACCATCGCATTGCCGTCGCCGGTGCAGGTATGGGCCGAGGTGGCGGAGAAATAGGCGCGGCCATAGCCGCCGGTCGCCAGCACGACGGCGTGGGCGCGAAGGCGATGGATCGAACCGTCATCCAGGCACAAGGCGATGACGCCGCGGCACTCGCCATTCTCCATGATGAGGTCGAGCGCGAAATATTCGATGAAGAAGTCGGCGTCATACTTCAGGCTCTGCTGGTAGAGCGCGTGGAGCATGGCGTGGCCGGTGCGGTCGGCGGCGGCGCAGGTGCGCTGGGCCGGGGGCCCCTCGCCCATATTCTGCATCATGCCGCCGAAGGCGCGCTGGTAGATCTTGCCCTCGGTGGTGCGGCTGAACGGCACGCCGGCATGTTCGAGCTCGTAGACGGCGGCGGGCGCCTCGCGGCAGAGATATTCGATCGCGTCCTGGTCGCCGAGCCAGTCGGAGCCCTTGACCGTGTCGTACATGTGCCAGGTCCAGTGGTCCGGACCCATATTGCCGAGGCTGGCGGCGATTCCGCCCTGGGCGGCGACGGTGTGGCTGCGGGTCGGGAAGACCTTGGTGACGCAGGCGGTCTTCAGCCCCTTCTCGGCCGCGCCCATCGTGGCGCGAAGGCCCGAGCCGCCGGCGCCGACGACGACGACGTCATAGATATGGTCGACGATCTGGTAGGCCCCGGCCATCAGTCGGCGCTCCCGGTGAAGGCGATCTTCAGCACGGCGAACAGCGCCAGCGCGGCGGCGAGGATGGCGGCGAAGTTCAGGACCATGATCCAGAACAGCTTGGCGCCGTCGTCATGGACATAATCCTCGATGACGACCTGGAGCCCGAGCTTCAGGTGCCAGAAGGTGGAGACGATCAGCAGCAGCATCGGCACGGCGCCCAGCGGCCCCGCCAGCCATTCGACGATGGTGGGATGGTCCAGCGCCGGCAGCCGCAGCAGGGAGACGGCGAGCCAGACCAGCAGCAGGAGCGTCGACACCGAGGTCAGCCGCTCGATCCACCAATGATGGGCGCCTTCCCCGGACGAACCGAGGCCGCGAACGCGCCCGAGCGGCGTTTCCATGCTCATGCGCCTTTTTCCAGAATGATCCACGCCCAGAGCAGGGCGGTGAGCAGGAGCGAGCCGACGATCGTCATGTTCGCCCAGAATTTATTGACCGGCAGCTCGAAGCCCGCGCCCATATCCATGACGAAGTGCCTGAGACCCGAAAGCGTGTGCTGGAACAGGGCCCAGCTCAGCGGGATCCAGATGATCAGCGCCCATTTCCAGGTCGCCCACTCGACGAAGGTCGCATAGGCTTCCCGTCCGTCGGCGGCGGCGAGCAGCCACCAGACCAGAGCGGCACCGCCGGCCACGGAAAGGCCCGCCCCGGTCACCCGGTGCAGGATCGAGACCAGCATGTGCGGCCCCCACTTCCAGACGGTGAGGTGAGGCGACAAGGGCCGGGACGGATTGCGATGCATCGAGACGAGGCTCCCCTTGAGACGCGACCGCTTTTAGGCCGAACGCGCCATGTTGCAAGCCGGCCTCCCCTGCCTTTTCGCGGCGGGACTCGAGCCCGATAGCTAAGATGATCTTAACCGTTTCAGCCTTAACAGGAGCGAGAAAGCCTAGCCAAGGGAAGCTTCGCAAATGACCGGGATCTCTGGACGTCAGGACGAGCTGGATCTTCGTGCACGACTGAGAATGTTCGATCCCGACGGCACGCTCGCCGAGGATTGCCGCGAGATCTGGGCGCTGATCGCGCCTGAAAAGGAAAGGATCGCCCGGGAATTCTGGCTCGGCTACGGCCGTTCGCCCAGGCTCGCCGAGCCGATCGGCGAGGACAAGATCGACGGGCTGGTCCGGCGCATCCTGCCCTATATCGAGCTCAAGCATGTCAACCTGGAGTCCCAGGAGTGGGTCGAGAAGGCCGGCGAGCATGTCGCCTCGGCGACCGCCGCGAACGTCCCGCTGACCAGCATCTTCGCCGGAAGCGCGCAGCTTGCGGCGGCGGTCCAGCAGATCATCCTCGACCGAACCGCCGACGATCCGGCGCGGTGCACTCGACTGATCGCCGCCTATGCGCGGATGACGATGGTCCAGGTCGACATCTACGCGTCCCATTTCGACCGGCTGTGCGAGGCCGCCGAGCATCAGCGCCGCAGCGCCCAGGGCGCCGAGTTCAACAAGGAGATCGTGACGGTCGTCGAGAGCACGGCCAGCGGCAGCCGCAAGGTCCGGGCCCAGGCGGCCGATGCCAGCCAGGCCGCACGCGGCATGCTCGGCAAGACCAGCGAGGTCGCCGCCGCGGCCGAACAATCGGCGGTGGCGATGCGCGAGGCGGCGCAGACCGCGGCCGGACTCATCATGGCGATCGAGGAGGCCCGCAACGAGGTCGAAGTCGCCGCCGGAGTCGCGATCCGCGCCGGCGAGCAGGCCGGCAAGGCGGTCGAGGTCAGCCAGGCGCTGTCGGCCCATGTCGAGGCGATCGAATCGATCCTCGGCCTCATCCGCGACATTGCCGGACAGACGAATCTGCTCGCGCTCAATGCGACGATCGAGGCGGCGCGCGCCGGCGACGCCGGACGGGGATTCGCCGTGGTCGCGCAGGAAGTGAAGAGTCTCGCCAACCAGACCGCCCGGGCCACTGACGACATTGCCGCCAAGATCGCTGCGATCCAGACCGCGACCAAGCAGACGGTCGAGGCGAACGATTCGATCCAGTCGACCGTGGACGAGGTCCAGTCGAGCGCCGACCGCATCCGCAAGGCGATGGAGATGCAGGCGCAGACGGTGACGATGATCACCGCCGCCGTCGACGAGACCGCGCTGGCGGCCGATTCCATGTCGTCGACCATCGCCGCGATCCGCGCCGACACCGAGAGCGTCGCCGCCGAAATCGACGAGGTGGAGAAGAGCTTCTCGGCCGTCGACGAGCAGATGGCCCGCTTCAAGACGACCACGGGAAAGTTCGTTCAGACCTTCGCAGCCTAGGATTCGTTTTCGGGCCGTTTTCGGCCGGAACGTGCACGCGAAGAAGGCGACGGGTGCAAGCGAGCCGGCGGCACTTGGTTGAGCGCCGCGGCCGGTGCCACGGCTGCAATGGGTTCGCGGAAAGACACCAAGCCGCAAGCCGTTGCGTCGTCCTGGCGAAGCCGGGACACAGTTCGGACTCCGCTTGGATCCCGGCCTTCGCTGGGATGACGTTGTTGGCCGAGCCGAAGTCGCGTCCTTCGAATGAACGATCAGGCGCGGGCTTCCGCTCCGCGGCTTGCGGCTCTATCCGGCAAGACATGACCCAGTCGCTCAACATCCTCGTCACCGGCGCGAGCCGGGGAATCGGCGCCTCGATCCTGGAGGCGCTTTCCGGCCACAATGTCGTCGGCCACTCCTCCAGAGGCGGGGATGGCCTGATCGCCGCCGATCTCGCTTCGCCCGCAGTCGCCGAAGGGCTGTGGTCCGAGGCGCTGGACCGGCTCGGCGGGCGGATCGACGTACTGATCAACAATGCCGGCGTCTTCGAGGCGGCGCCGATCGACGCGCCGCATGAAGAATGGGTCGCCCTGTGGGAGCGGACGATGCGGGTGAACCTCTATGCTTCCGCCGAGCTGTGCCGGCTTGCCGTCCGGCACTTCCGCGAGCGCGGGTCGGGCGGGCGCATCGTCAACGTCTCGAGCCGCGCCGCCTATCGCGGCGACAGTCCCGACCATTGGCATTATGCCGCCTCCAAGGCAGGCATGGCGGCAATGACCAAGACGATCGCCCGTGCCTATGCGGGCGAAGGGATCTACGCCTTCGCCATCTGCCCCGGTTTCACCGTGACCGGAATGGTCGAGGAATATGTCGCCAGCCGCGGCGGCGCGGCCTTCCTCTCGGACATTCCGCTGGGCCGACCGGCGACCACCGCCGAAGTGGCGGAGACGGCGCGCTGGCTCGCCGTCGACGCGCCGGCCTCGGCCACCGGCGCGGTCATCGACGTCAACGGGGCCAGCTTTGTCCGCTGATCGCCGCGAGCGCCCGACCTCCAGGATCATTGCAAGGCATCGCGCCCGATGACCAGCTGGCGGGTGACGCTGCCCTGCACCAGGTCGGAGGCGGAGGCGCTCGGGGAAGATATTTCCGTCTTTGCCGCACTCGATTCGCCGCCGGTGCTGGTGACGAGCGAGGCGGAGCCCGACCGCCCGGACCAATGGCGGCTCGACGCCTATTTCGACGAGAAGCCGAGCCGTTCCGAGCTGGCCCTGGTCGTGTCGCTGGTGCCGAGCGCCGCAGGCGCCAGGCCCACTGCCGAGCGGATCGCCGATCAGGACTGGGTGACGTTGAGCCAGCAGGGGCTCGAGCCGATCAGGGCCGGTCGCTTCTTCGTTCACACACCCGCGCATCGCGATGCCGTCCCGCCCGGCACCGTCGCCTTCGAGATCGATGCCGGCCGCGCCTTCGGCACCGGCCAGCACGAGACGACGACCGGCTGCCTGATCGCGCTCGACGCGCTCAAGCGGCAGGGAGCGATCTTCACCGACGTGGCCGACATCGGCACCGGCACGGGCCTGCTCGCCTTCGCCGCCCTCAGGCTTTGGCCGGCGGCGCGGGCGATCGCGTCGGACATCGACCCCGTCGCGATAGAAGTGGCGGCGGAGAATGCCGCGATCAACGCCGTCGCCGTCGGCCGGGCGCGAGGCCGGGTCGAGCTCGCGGTCGCCGCGGGCATGGATCATCTCCGGCTCAGGGCTCGAGCGCCCTATGACCTCGTCGTCGCGAACATCCTCGCCGGGCCGCTGATCGATCTTGCGCCCGGCCTTGCCGGCGCGCTGGCGCCCGGCGGACGGCTGATCCTGGCCGGTCTGCTCGAACATCAGGCGGCGAGGGTGACGGCAGCCTATCGCCGCCAGGGGATGATGCCTTCGTTCCGGATAGTCCGCGGCGACTGGCCCACCCTGGTGCTGCGCAAGCGGCGACGGGTAGGGGCGCGCCGCTGATCGACGGACGCTAGCCTTCCCCTGTAACGTCGGCCCATCTTCACCCCGAACTGCCCACTCGGACGATGCGGGAATCGGGACGGATGAACATGGTTCTGCATGACCAGGCCCTCCACGCTCGTGGACCGCGGCGCTCGTCGGGCCGAGGAGCGGCAGCGGCAGCGGACGAGGAAATCCGGTTCCGCACAACCGGGGAGCCGGCTATCCTCCGCCGCAATCACGGAAGGAATGGCGCATGCGGGCACTCAGGACGGCAGCCCTCGCGACGGCGCTCACGGCGACATCGCTCGGGGCTCAGGGGGCGGAAGACGCGGCGCGACGGACGCCGGACATTCCGGCCCAATCCTGTCTTTCGGCGGGCGCGGCACCGGGCGACGCTGAGCCGATGGAGGCGCAGCCGGTGCTGGTCGAGGGGCTCGGCCATGCGGGGCTCGACGCCGACAGCGAGGATCCCGAGGCGCGGGCCTGGTTCGCACAGGGCGTGCGGCTGATCTGGGCGTTCGACGAGGCGGAGGCGGTCCGCGCCTTTGCCGAGGCGCAGCGACGCGACGGCGACTGCGCCTTGTGCTTTCTCGGCGAGGCCTGGGCGCGCTCACCCACGATCAATCTGCGCGGGCGCGTGGAGGAGCTTCCCGCCGCCCGCGCCGCGGCCCGGCGCGCCTTGGCCTTGTCGGACGGACTGAGCGAACGCGACCGGCTACTGGTCCAGGCGATGGCGATCCGGACCGGCGACGGCGAGGCCTTCGGCCAGACGGCTTATGCGCGATTCCTCGAATCGGCCGCCGACCGGCTCCCGGATGATTCGACCCTCGCCATCCTCGCGGCGGACGCGCAGATGCAGGTCAACGAGGAGATGGAGCCGGGATCGCCGAGCCAGCGGCGACTCGAGAGCGTATTGGCGCGCGAGCCCGATCATGGGGGCGCAATCCATTTCTACATCCACCTGACGGACTGGATGGACCGGCAGCATCTTGCGGTGCCCCATGCCGAACGGCTGGGACGGATCGCGCCGGCGGCGAGCCACCTCGTCCACATGCCGTCGCATAGCTTCTACGACGTCGGCCGCTACGAGGACGCCGCCGCCGTGAACGTAGCGGCGATCGCCGCCGACCGGACCTTTGCGCGCGTCGCCCGCCCGACGCGGTCGACTTATCGATGGAACCTCCTGGCCCACAACATGCACTTCGCGATGAACAGCGCGCTCGCCCGCGGCGACGGCGCCACGGCGCTCGACGTCGCACGGCAATTCCGCGCCGAATATCTGAGCGGCGAGCCCGATCCCTGGATAAGGCTGATGGGATCGTCGGTCCATTATTCCGCCGGACTTCACGGCGAGCCGGCCGAAGCCCTGGCCGCGCCCGAGCCCGAAGACGCGGTCGACAAGGTCTTCCATCATTACGCCCGCGGCGAGGCGCTGGCGCGCCAAGGCGACGGTGCCGCCGTCGCCGCGGAAGCGCGGGCGATTCGGCGCGTCCGCACGGGCGTCCGGGCGCCGTCGCTCGGTGCGGAAGGCGATGCGCTGGCCGAGATCGTCCAGCGCGTCCTCGAGGGGCGCTCGGCGATGCTCGCCGGCGATCATCGGCGGGCCGCTTCGGCCTATCGGCGGGCGATGCAGCGCCAGCGCGCCGCCGACTTCGGCAACGATCCGCCGCTCTTCTGGTATTCGGTGCGGCGCAGCCTGGCGGCCGCCCTGCTCGCCGGCGGCGACGCCGCTGGCGCCCGTCGCCAGCTGGCCGCCTCGCTGCGGCTCTGGCCGAACGATCCGCTCGCCTTATACGCTCTGTCGCTTGCGGAGCGACGGGCCGGGAATGCGGCTTCGGCCGACCTCAATCTGGCCCGGGCGCAGGCGGTGTGGGAAGGCGATGTGACCGAGGTGCCGCTCAGCCGGATCTAGTCCGGCCGGCCAAGTTGCAGCGGGTCGTTCGTTGGCGCAGGCGGGAGCCCAGTTCAGCGGCCCGACCGGTTCCGGACCTTCGCCGCGGCGCCTAACCCGCACCTCGATGTCCATGGATTCCGACGTGCGGGATGACGGCCGAAGAGCGAGGAGGGCCGGACGGCATGAGCAGGGACCTCGTCGGTAGAGGCGCCCGCCGACTCCTCCCCTTCGCCGTTTTCGCCTGACAGGGCCCTTCCCCTCGGTTAGCCTTGGCCGAGAATGGAGCTGCTTGCCCTCATCCTGCTGATCGGCCTGTTCGCCCTGTTCGTCGCGCATACGAACCTGAAGCGGCGGGTTGGCTATCTGGAGGCGCGGCTCGAGGCCGGGGCGTGGCAGCAGGCGCCATCGGCGGCCGAGACGCCGCCGCGCGATGTGCCCGAAGCTCCGGCAGAGCCCGAGACTGCGGCGCCGACGGCGCAGCCGGCGCCGGAGCCAGCCATGGCCGAGGCTGCGACGGTGTACGGGCTCGACGAAGATCCGCAGGAAGAGCGGGAGACCATCGGGGGGCTGTTCGAGCGGCTGGTCGGCGGCCGGCTGCTGATCTGGCTCGGCGGCGCCGCCTTGTTCGTCGCCGCCATCTTCCTGATCCGCTACTCGATCGACATCGGGCTGGTGACGCCGGCGCTTCGAATGATCGCCGCGGCGATCTTCGGCTTCGTCCTCCTCGGCCTCGGCGAATATGCGCGGGCCGGACGGCTGCTGTCCGGGGACCCGCGCATCGCCCAGGTGCTGGTGGGCGTCGGCCTGGCCGTCCTCTACGCGACGACTTATGGCAGCCATGTCCTGCACGCCCTGATCGGCCCGGCTACGACTTCGGCGCTGATGCTGGCCGTGACCGGGGCGGCGCTCGCTCTGTCGATCCGACACGGTGCCTCCACGGCCGTCGTCGGCTTGACCGGCGGGTTCCTGACGCCGCTGCTGGTCGGCGATCCCGATGCGGGCGCGGTGCCCTTGCTCGCTTATCTCGCCCTTCTCGACCTGGCGCTGTTCCTCATCGCCTGGCGACGCGGCTGGACCTGGCTCGCCGCCGCCGCGGTGGCCCTAAGCTTCGTGTGGAGCGCCTATCTGCTCGCCAGGCCGCCCGAGGATGCCCTGGCCGCGGGCGCGTTCGTCTTGCTGCTGGCGCTCGCCGCCACCCTCGTCCGCCCGGGACCCGGCCGCGAGCTCGGCCTGATCCAGCCCCTGGCGATCGGAATCGTCCAGCTCGCCCTCCTCGTGGCGCGAACCGATCTCGGCCTTTCCGCCTGGGCGCTGTTCGGCGCGCTTGCCGCCGCCAGCCTGACCCTCGCGGCGTGGCGGGAGGAATATCGGCTGGCGCCGCCGCTCGCCGTTGCCTTGGCGCTGGCCCTGCTGCTCGCCAAGGCGGCGACCGGGCAGGACCCGCTCGTGCCGATCGCCGCCACGGGGATCATCGCCATCTTCGGTCTCGGTGGCATGGCGATGACCTTGTGGAAGCCTCGCCTGCTGTGGACCGCGGTGTCCTGCGCGGGCCTCGCCGGCCCGGCCCTGATCCTTCGGGCCGCCCGGCCGGACCTGCTCGACCGGCCCGCCTGGGGCGCCCTGTTGCTCGTCCTGGCGGCGGGGCCGGCCATTCTCGCCTGGCTCGTTCGGAACCGAGCCTCACCCAACGCGCCGGCCGACCTTGCCTTGCTCCTCTCGGGCGCGACGGCGGCCGCTCTGGCCGGCGCCGCGGCATGGGACCTGCTTGCCGCCGAGCTGGTGGCCGCAGGCTGGCTGCTCGTCGCGCTCGCCGCCGCTCTGGCGGCGCGTCGGCTCGGCGACCTGGCCCTTGCCACCGTCGCGACGGCGGTGGCCGCGCTCGCGGTGGCTCGATCGGCATGGATGATGCCGGAGCTATCGACTGCGGCAGTGACCGCCCTGGTCGGAATCCCGGTCACCGCGCCGGACTTGCCGACGGCCCTGGACGCGCTCTACGCGCTCGCGATTCCCGCGTTGCTGCTCGCCGGCCTGCGCATTGTCCTTCCGCCGCTCCCGCTCGGGGCGAGGCGCGCCTTACCCGCCGTGTGCGGCCTGTTCGCCGCGGCCGCTGCCTATGTCTGGTTCAAGCAGGCATTCGGCCTTGCCGACCAAGGGGATTTCGTCGCACGCGGCCTGATCGAGCGGACGATCGTCACCCAGGCCTTGTTCCTCGGCGGCTGGCTGCTCGGCGCCGACATCGTCCGGCCGCGCGGCCTCGATCCCGATCTCGCCAGGCTCGGCGGCACCGTGCTGACCACCGTCGCGGCGGCGCGACTGATCTGGTTCGACATGATCGTCCTCAACCCGGCCTGGGCGACGCAATGGGTCGGCACGGTCCCGCTGCTCAACCTCATCGTGCCGCAATATCTGCTCGGCGCGCTGTGGCTCTATCTGGCGCGGCGCCGGGCCGGAGTCCCTTTTCGGTCGCGCTCCCGAACCGCAGAACCGGCACCCACTTCTGCTGGAAGCGCTCCGGTCACGCGCTCGGGCTTCTGGCTGGTCGCCTTTCTCGCCGCGCTGGTGACAGGCACCGCCTTGCTGGTGCGCCAGGCGTTCCAGGGGCCGATCCTCACCGGGCCGGAAATGCCGATCGGCGAATTCTACGCTTACTCTCTGGCCGGGCTGGTCGTGTCGATCGGCCTGCTGCTCGCCGGCATAAGGCTGCCGGACAAGGCGCTGCGGCTGGCCGGGCTGATCCTTCTCGCCGCCACCCTGCTGAAAGTGTTCCTGTGGGACGCCTCCAACCTGGAAGGGCTGTACCGGATCCTCTCCTTCCTCGGCGCGGGCATCGTCGCGATCGCGATCGGCTGGCTCTACGGGCCGGTGCTGAGGGCCGAGCGGGCGCCAAGATAGCGACTTCCCGCATCATCGGGCTCCGGCGCGGGCCGGTGGGCGGAACGCTTGGGTACCCTTCCGCCACCCTGGCGATTGCCGCGATCACCGCCTCGGCGGGAGCGACAGGGCGCGGACCCGTGATTGGAACATGATCGACATCGCCGTTCATCGGGGGCACTCCTGTTGAAGCCAAGACAGAAGGACGCAGGTCGAGTCATGAACGATCGGGAAGCGATTTCCGCAGTGGTCGACGAAATGTATGCGATGATCTCCGGGCCGAAGGGACCGCGCGACTGGTCGCGCCAGGCGAACTGCTTCCACCCCGAGTCCCGGCAGATCCGCACCTGGATCGACGATGACGGCCGGCCGGCGATGAAGATGATGAGCCCGGACGATTATGCCCGCGACACCGCGCCCTTCTTCGCCGAGCACGACTTCCACGAGATCGAGATCGGCCGGCGGATCGACCTGTTCGGCAACGTCGCCCATGTGTGGAGCGCCTATGAGGCGCGGACCGATCCGGCCGACGCGAAGCCGGAGCGACGCGGGATCAACTCGATCCAGCTGTTTCGCGATCCGGATCGCGGGTGGCGGATCGTCGCGATGATCTGGGACAATGAGCGCGAGGGCTTGGTGCTGCCGGAACTCCGGGGGAACGCGTAAGCGCGCCGCCGCGGATCGAATCAGAAAGGGCGGCGCCGCGGCTGCCCTTGATCCGATGGTCGGGGCGACTGGATTCGAACCAGCGACCCCCACACCCCCAGTGTGATGCGCTACCAGGCTGCGCTACGCCCCGACCGGAGGCGGCGATGTAGGCGCGAGCGCGCTCCATGGCAAGCTGGCTGGGGCCTCGGCGGTTCCCCTTCGGCCCATGAGTCCCGCCGGCGGCGCAGGCGCGGACAACGTCGCGTAGCGCCGGGCCAGCCGAAGTGCAGCGCTCCGGCGACCAGGATCATTTCGAGACGCTCCTCCCTCGGCTCGCCTTGCCTTGGCAACGGTCCATACCCATGATAGTCGCCACGCGCTCCGCGGCCGAGGCTTTTTTGCGCCGCCGCCCAATCCAGAGGGATGAATGTTCGAGACTCCAGCCTTTGCCGCGACCTCCGGGGCCGCCTCCGCCGGCGGGGGGACTGCGGCCTTCATGGTGCAGATCTTCCCGCTCGTCCTGATCTTCATCATCTTCTATTTCCTGCTGATCCGCCCGCAGCAGCGGCGGATGAAGCAGCACCAGGCGATGGTCGCGGCGGTGAAGCCGCGCGACGTTGTCGTCACCAATGGCGGCCTGATCGGCAAGGTCACCAAGGTCGAGGAGCAGGAGATCGAGGTGGAGGTGGCGCAGGGCGTCCGGATCCGCGTCGTCAAATCGATGCTGAGCGACATACGGCCGCACGGCTCCAAGCCGGCCAACGACTGAACGGTCGGCCGCACAGATGCTCGATTTCCCCCGCTGGAAGGTGTGGCTGGTCACGCTGACGCTCGTAGTCGGCGTCTATTATGCCATTCCCAGCTTCCTTCCCGAACGCGTCGCCCAGCAGATGCCGTCCTTCCTCGCGCCGCAGGTCAATCTCGGCCTCGACCTGGCCGGCGGAAGCCACCTGCTGCTCGAAGCCGATACGAGCGGCGTAGCCCGCCAGCGGCTCGAGAATATGGAGGACGTGCTGCGCCGCGAGCTGCGCAGCGGCGGCATCCAATTTGCCGACATGTCGACCAACGAAGGCCGGTTGAGCTTCCAGCTCCGGCAGCCCGGCCAGGCCGACGAAGCGGTGCGGATCGCGCGAACCGCAACCCAGCCCGCCGCCTTCGGCGCCACGACCGAATGGACGGTGAGCGCGGAAGGCAACCGGGTCACGCTGGCGCCTACCGACGCGGGCCTGGACACGGCGGTCAACGACGCGATGGAAACGGCCCGCGACGTCATCGACCGGCGCATCAACGCGCTCGGCACGCTCGAGCCCACCATCATTCGCCAGGGCAGCAACCGTATCGTCGTCCAGGTTCCCGGCCTCGAGGATCCGGAAGCGCTGAAGCAGCTGATCGGGCGTACGGCGCGCCTGGAATTCAAGCTGGTCGACCTCACCGCGACGCCGGAACAGCTGCAGTCGGGACGCGGGCCGATCGGCAGCCAAGTCCTGCCCTATCCCGAGGGCGGCGAGGGCATGCGCATCGCCGTCCAGCGGCGCGCGATCATCACCGGCGACCAGATCGCCGACGCGCGGCAGGGCTTCGACCAGCAGGACGGCCGACCGGTCGTCAACATCACCTTCGACGGGACCGGCAGCCGGCGCTTCGCCCGGGTGACCCAGGAGAATGTCGGGCGGCCGTTCGCCATTATCCTCGACAATGTCGTCATCTCGGCGCCGAACATCAACGAGCCGATCATAGGCGGCCAGGCGCAGATTTCGGGCAACTTCACGGTCGAGAGCGCCAACGCCCTCGCCATCTCGCTGCGCTCCGGGCGGCTCCCGGTCGACCTGACCGTGGTCGAGGAGCGCACCGTGGGTCCCGATCTCGGCGCCGATTCGATCCGCAGCGGCGCGATCGCCATGGCGATCGGAAGCGTCCTCGTGCTCATCTTCATGTTCATGACCTATGGCCGGTTCGGCCTCTATGCCGACACCGCCATCCTGCTCAACGTGGCGCTGATCCTCGGGATCATGGCGATCATGAACGCGACGCTCACCTTGCCGGGCATTGCCGGCTTCGTGCTCACCGTCGGCGCCGCGGTCGACGCCAACGTGATCATCAACGAGCGGATCCGCGAGGAGCAGAGACGCGGCCGCAACGTGATCCAGGCGATCGAGCATGGCTACAAGGAAGCCCAGTCGGCGATCTTCGACGCCAACATCACCAACGTCATCGCCGGGATCCTGCTCTTCTATTTCGGGTCGGGTCCCGTGCGCGGCTTCGCCATCGTCATGATGATCGGCATCGTCACCTCGGTGTTCACCGCCGTCACCGTCACGCGCATGTTCGTCTCCCTGTGGCTGCGCAAGCGGCCCAAGGAACTCGTGATTTGAGGAGCGCCCGATGCGGCTGCTGAAGCTGGTCCCAGACAACACCAATATCGACTTCCTGCGCTGGCGGGGCGTCGCCTTCACCATTTCGGCACTGCTCATCGCCGCCTCTATCGCGCTGATCGCGGTCAAGGGGCTCAATTTCGGCGTCGATTTCGCCGGCGGACAGATGATCCGCGTGACGTTCCAGCAGCCGCCCCAGCTCGACGACCTTCGCGAGCGGATCGGCGGGCTCGGCCACGGCGAGGCATCGGTCCAGGAGTTCGGCAGCCCGACGGAGATCGCCATCCGCATGCCGCTGCCCGAGGGCGGGGCGGAAGGCGCCAACCAGGCCGCCAGCGACGTGCGCGGCGCCCTCACGCAGGCCTATCCCGGCGTGCGGATCGACGCGGTCGAGACGGTGTCGGGCCAGGTTTCCGAGGAGCTGGTCGAGGCGGGGGCGCTCGCTTTGCTGCTCTCGATGATCGGAGTCTCGATCTACATCTGGATCAGGTTCGAATGGCAGTTCGGCGTCGGCGCCCTCTTCTCCCTGTTCCACGACGTCACGATCACCCTGGGCTTCTTCGCCCTGACGCAGATGGAGTTCGACCTCAACGTCGTCGCCGCCCTGCTGACGCTGATCGGCTATTCGCTGAACGACACGATCGTCATCTACGACCGGATCCGCGAGAATCTGCGCAAGTTCCGCAAGATGGAGATGGGGGCGCTGATCAACCTCTCCGTCAACGAGACGCTGTCGCGCACCATCGCCACCAACCTGTCGATGCTGCTGGCGCTCGGCGCGCTCTTCTTCCTCGGGCCCGACGTCATTTTCAGCTTCACCGCAGCCCTGCTGATCAGCGTCGTGATCGGCACCTATTCGACCGCCTATATCGCCGCGCCCTGGCTGATCTGGCTCAAGGTCACGTCGGACAGCTTCCTGCCGAGGGACCCTGTCAGCCGCTCCGAGCGCACCCCGCGGGAAGGCCATGACGGCGCCCGGGTCTAGGCGGAGACGGTGAGCTCCAACTTCCAGCGCGTCCGGCCGGCCTCCGGTCCGGTCGTCCAGGGGCTTTCACCGGCCGGCTTCATCGTCGACGGCACCGCCTATCGCGCCGTCCTGCTGACGCCCGAGCGCGCCATTGCGTGGGAGCCGCCGACGCTCGGGGAGCTCGGCGCCGAGCATCTCGGGGCGATCCTCGATCTCGCGCCGCCGCCCGAATTCCTGATCGTGGGCACCGGCGCGACCATGGCCTTCGCACCGCGGGCGCTGGTTCGGGACCTAGAGGCGCGCGGGATCGGCGTCGAGGCGATGGACAGCCGCGCGGCGGCCCGCACCTGGAGCATATTGCGCGCCGAGGAACGCTGGATCGTCGCGGCGATCATGGGGGTTTAGGCCCCGGACGGCGGCGGGCTTCCCGGTCGATCGACCATCTACCAGTCGAATATTTCACAGCGGTCGCGCCGCTGGGGCGGGCATATCAGGACTTTCCCGCCACCTGCCGCAAATGGACTTCGAGCTCCTCGGCGTTGCGGCTCCAGCTGAACTTCTCCGCCGCCTTGCGCACGCCGACAGGATCTGGCGGGGCGGCGAGCAGGTCACGTATGGCGGCGGCAATCGCGCCGGCGTCGCGCGCGACGAGGCGGCCGGCCGCGGGCCGGTCGATCGCCTCGCGGGCGCCGCCGACATCGCAGGTGACGACCGGCGTGCCGCAGGCGAGCGCTTCCACCCAGACGTTGGCCAGGCCTTCGGTAGCACTGGGCTGCACCGCGACGTCGGCCGCGCCAAGCAATGCGGGGAGATCGTCGTGCGGCCGCACACCGAGAAAGTGAACCCGCCGGGCAACACCCAGACGCCGTGCCAGCCGCTCCAGCACCGGGCGGTGCGGCCCCTCCCCCACGAGCAGCAGCTCGGCGTCGGGCAGCTCGCCCAGCGCCTCTATGGCGAATGCCTGGCCCTTCATTTCGATGAGCGCTCCGGCGCTGACCAGCAATGGACCGGACAGCCCGAGCGCGGCCTTGGCGGCGGCGCGGTCGATGGGCCGGAAGCGGTCGAGGTCGATGCCCGTATGGTGGACGCGGATCCTCTCCTCGGGCAGGCCTCGCGCCGTCATGTCCGCCTTGAGCGCGGCGCTGACGGCGAGCAGGCCTCCGGCACGATTCCCCGCCGCGGCGATCTGGCCGGATATTCCGGGCCGGTCGCCCCAATGATGGATGTCGCTGCCGCGCGCCTTGATCGAGAAGGGGAGGCCGAGCGCCTCGCCGAGGCGCATCGCCGCTGGCCCGTCTGGCCAGAAGAATTCGGCGTCGATCACGTCGAACGGAAATCGATCGCGGATCCGGCGCAGCGAAGGCAGCAGCGCGCGCGCCATCGACCGCGCCGTGCCCCGCGCGCCGATCAGCGGCCAGACCCGATAGCGAGGCCGGTGGACGACGAGGCCTTTCCACGTCTCGCGTAGCGGAAGGCGCCTGAGGGGAGCGTAATGGGGATGGAGCGAAAGCGGCCATACCGGCAGGCCGACCGGCGCCACCAGCTCGAGCGCCACGCCGGGGCGCGCGGCGAGCGCCAGCGCCTGCCGCTCGACGAAGACGCCGAGCTGGGGCCGTGCCGCGTTCGGAAAGAGAGTCGCCAGGGTCAACACGCGCAGCATGGCCGACGCCTAGCAGAAACGGGCTTTCGGCAGGTTAACGGCCGAGGCGACGCCAGCGTCCAATCCCATGTCGCTTCCCCTCCCCGCCATCCCGCCCTGGCCAGCCGGTGCGTCGGTCAGGCGGCGGTCAGGCCGGGGGGGCGATGTGGTCTTCGCGACCATGACCGGATCTTGCGAGCTCGACGGCCCGTTTCACCTGAGGTTCAGGCGGGTCCTGTTCTGCTCGCGAGCCGCTTGGCCTTGCGCGAACCCTCAGCTAAGAAGCCCTCCATGCAAAGAGTTAACCGCCCGCTCGTCCTCCTCGCCGTCGCCGCCGCGATCGTTCCCCTCGCCGGCTGCGGCACGCTCGGCGGCGGCCGGACCCAGGCCGACACGCGCTACGTCGCGCGCGACGTCAACACGCTCTACAACGCCGCCTGGGAGCGGCTGCAGCGCGGCAATTATCCCGTCGCCGCGGCCTTGTTCGACGAGGTCGAGCGCCAGCATCCTTATTCGGTCTGGGCGCGCCGGGCGCAGCTGATGAGCGCCTTTTCCTATTATGCGGCCGGCGATCATACCAAGTCGACCGAGGCGGCACGCCGTTTCCTGTCGATCCATCCGGGCAACCGCGACGCACCGTACGCCTTGTACCTGATCGCGCTCAATTATTACGAGCAGATCAGCGACGTGACCCGCGACCAGGCGGTGACCCGGCAGGCGCTGGACGCGCTCGGCGAGCTGGTCCGCCGCTATCCGGCCACGCGCTACGCCGCGGACGCGCGGCTGAAGATCGACTTGGTGCGCGACCATCTCGCCGGCAAGGAGATGGAGATCGGCCGCTTCTATCAGCGCCGCAACCAATGGCTGGCGTCGGTGATCCGGTTCCGCAGCGTGGTCGAGGAGTATCAGACGACCAGCCATGCGCCGGAAGCGCTGATGCGCCTTACCGAATCCTATCTCGCGCTCGGCATGCCGCAGGAGGCGGCTCGGTCGGCGGCCGTGCTCGGCGCCAATTATCCGGGGACGCGCTGGTATCAGCGCGCCTACGAGCTGGTCCAGCGCAACGCGCCGCAGCAGACCGCGGCGGCGACTCCGGCAGGTGGAACGCACTGAAGTTCCTTCCCGGATTCCCGCGTTCGCGGGAATGACGTAGAGGGGGGAGGATGAGCCTCCCGATCCGTCCATGCTGACCAGCCTTTCGATCCGCGATGTCGTGCTGATCGAGACGCTCGACCTCGAGTTCGGGCCGGGGCTCGGCGTGCTTACCGGCGAGACCGGGGCGGGCAAGTCGATCCTGCTCGATGCGCTCGGGCTGGCGCTCGGCGCGCGCGCCGACAGCGCGCTCGTGCGCGACGGCCAGGCGCAGGCGTCCGTCAGCGTCAGCTTCGACCTGCCGGCGGGCCATCCGGCCCTCGCCCTAATCGAGGAGAACGGCCTTGCGGCGGAAGCGGGCGAGCCGCTCGTGATCCGCCGCCTGGTCAAGGCCGACGGCGGAAGCCGCGGCTTCGTCAACGACCAGTCGGTCTCGGTCGGCCTGCTGCGCGAGCTCGGCGCCCTGCTGGTCGAGATACATGGCCAGCATGACGATCGCGGCCTGCTCAACCCCCGCGGCCACCGCGCCCTGTTGGACCTCTACGGCCGGATCGACGTCGGCCCTGCCGCGCGCGCCTGGCAGCGACGGCGCGCGGCGGAGGAGGCTCTCGCCGAGGCGAGCGCCGCGCGCGAGACGGCGGAGCGTGACCGCGACTGGCTGGCACACGCCGCCGACGAGCTGGCCCGGCTGGATCCCACGCCTGGCGAGGAGGAGATGCTGGCCGGCCTGCGGGCGTCGATGCAGGCGGGCGTTCGCCTGGGCGAGGAGCTGAGCGCCGTCGAGGCCCTCGTCGAGGGATCGGAGGGAGGGCTCTCGCTCCTGCGGCAGGCCGCGCGGCGGCTCGATCGGATTGCCGGCGAGCATGAGCTGCTGGCGCAGACCCTGGCCGCGCTCGATCGCGCGGTGATCGAAGCGTCCGAGGCCGAGGACCTGCTCGAGCGGGCCCGCGAGGCCTTCGCTTTCGACCCGGCGCGGCTCGAGGAGGCCGAGACACGACTGTTCGACATACGCGCGCTCGCCCGCAAGCATCGGGTGGAGCCGGAAGCGCTGCCGGCGCTGAAGACGCAGTTGGCGGAACGGCTGGCCGCGATCGATGCGGGCGAGGAGCGGGTGGCGGAGCTGGAAGCGGAGGCGCAGGAGGCGGCTCGCGATTATGACCGAGCGGCCGCCGCGCTCGGCGAGGCCCGGCGCGCCGCCGCGGCGCGGCTCGATGCCGCCGTCGCCGCCGAGCTGGCGCCGCTCAAGCTCGACATGGCGCGGTTTCGCACCGTGGTCGCCGAAGGCGAGCCGGGCGCGGCGGGCCGCGACCGGGTCGAGTTCGAAGTGTCGACCAACCCCGGCGCCCCGTTCGGGCCGCTGGTCAGAATCGCGTCGGGCGGCGAGCTGTCGCGCTTCATCCTGGCGCTGAAGGTGGCGCTGGCGGAGGAGAGCGAGGCCCGCACGATGATCTTCGACGAGATCGACCGGGGCGTCGGCGGGGCGGTGGCCAGCGCGATCGGCGAGCGGCTCCATCGCCTCGCCGGAACGGCGCAGCTGCTCGTCGTCACCCATTCGCCGCAAGTGGCGGCGCGAGGCGCGCGCCACCTCCTGATCGAGAAGAGCCATGACGGGCTGGTCACGCGCACCAGCGTCCACGCGCTCGATGCCGCCCGCCGGCGCGAGGAGATTGCCCGGATGCTGTCCGGCGCCCAGATCACCGAGGAAGCCCGCGCCCAGGCGGAGCGGCTGCTGGAGGCGGCATGATCACCGAACCGCGGCCTGTCGAGCATGAGGAAGCGGGGACGCGCTTCGAGAGCCTGATCGTCGCGCCACAAGGCGCGGAGGCGCGGCCGGCGGTGCTGATCTTTCCAACCATCATGGGCCGATCCGACCTGGAGCTCGGCTTCGCCCGCCGGCTCGCCGCGGCGGGTCATGCCGCCATGGTCGCCGACCTTTACGGCAGGGAGAATATCGGCCGCAGCCGGGAGGAATGCCGGACGCTGATGGATGCGCTGCGGGCGGACCGGCCGGCTCTGCAGGCCAGGCTGCTGCACGCGCTGGACGTGCTGCGCGACCAGCGCGAGGTCGATCCGGACCGGGTCGCGGCGATCGGCTATTGCTTCGGCGGGCTGTGCGCGCTCGACCTCGCCCGCACCGGCGCCGACCTCAACGGCGTCGCGAGCTTTCACGGCATTCTCACGCCGCCCGGTAATCTAGACGGCGTGCGGATCGCCGCGCGGGTGATCGCCTTCCATGGCTGGGACGATCCGCTCGCGCCGCCCGCGGACGTGACCGCGCTCGGGGAGGAACTCACGCGCGCGGGCGCCGACTGGCAGCTTCACGCTTATGGGCATACGGCGCACGGCTTCACCAACCCCGGCGCGAACGATCCGGATCGCGGGCTGCTCTACAATCCGGCTGCCGAGGCGCGTTCCTGGAAATCGCTCATGCTCTTCCTCGACGAGATATTCGGATGAACGAACAAGAGGCCGCGATCGAACTCGAGCGGTTGGCGAAGGAAATCGCCCGGCACAACCGGCTCTATCATGGCGAGGACGCGCCGGAGATCAGCGACGCCGAATATGATTCGCTCGTCCGCCGCAACGCCGAGCTGGAGGCGGACTTCCCGCACCTGGTGCGCGAGGACAGCCCTTCGCGCCAGGTCGGTGCGGCCCCGGCGGCGCATCTTTCGAAGGTCCGCCATGCCGTGCCGATGCTCAGCCTCGACAATGCCTTTGCCGACGAGGAGGTGGCCGATTTCGTCGGGCGGGTGCGCCGCTACCTCAACCTCGCCGAGGAAGCCGAGGTGGCGCTCACCGCCGAGCCCAAGATCGACGGCCTGTCCTGCTCGCTGCGCTACGAAAAGGGCGTGCTCGTGCTCGCCGCGACCCGCGGCGACGGGACGACCGGCGAGGTGGTCACCGACAATGTCCGGACCATCTCCGACATCCCCGAGCGCCTGGCCGGCGAGGTGCCGGACGTGTTCGAGATACGCGGCGAGGTCTATATGTCGAAGGCGGACTTCGCGGCCCTGAATGCGCGCCTGCTCGAGCAGGCGGAGGATCCGGCCAAGGCCCGCCAGTTCGCCAACCCCCGCAACGCCGCCGCCGGCTCGCTGCGCCAGAAGGATGCATCGGTCACCGCGTCGCGGCCCCTGCGCTTCTACGCTCATGGCTGGGGCCAGGCGTCGGCATTGCCGGCGGACACCCAGCTCGGCGTGATGAAGGCCATCGCCCGCTGGGGCGTGCCGATCGCCGAGGATCTCGAGCGCTTCACCGACCAGGTCGGGATGCTCGCCCATTATCGCGCGATCGAGGCCAAGCGGGCCGATCTGCCCTTCGACATCGACGGCGTCGTCTACAAGGTCGACCGGCTCGACTGGCAGGAGCGGCTGGGCTTCGTCTCCAGGGCGCCGCGCTGGGCCGTCGCCCACAAATTCCCCGCGGAGAAGGCCGAGACATTGCTCGAGTCGATCGACATACAGGTCGGCCGAACCGGCAAGCTGACGCCGGTGGCGCGGCTGAAGCCGGTCAGCGTCGGCGGAGTCACCGTCACAAACGCAACCCTGCACAACAAGGACGAGATCGAGCGGCTCGGCGTCAGGGTGGGCGACCGGGTGCTGATCCAGCGCGCCGGGGACGTGATCCCGCAGGTTCTGGAGAACCTCACCCCGGGCGACGACCGGCCGGCCTACCTGTTCCCGACCCACTGCCCCGAATGCGGATCCGACGCGATTCGCGAGGAAGGCGAGGTCGACGTGCGCTGCACCGGCGGACTGATCTGCCCGGCGCAAAGGGTCGAGCGGCTTCGCCATTTCGTCTCGCGCCATGCGCTCGACATAGAGGGGCTCGGGATCACCCATATCGAGAGCTTCTTCCGCGACGGCCTGCTGCAGTCGCCCGCGGACATCTTCAAGCTGACCAAGGAGCAACTCCTCGCCCGCGAGCGATGGGCCGAGATTTCGGCGGCGAACCTGATTGCGGCGATCGACGCGCGGCGGCGGCCGCCGCTCGACCGTTTCCTGTATGCGCTGGGTATCCGCCACGTCGGCGAAGTCACGGCCCGCGACCTCGCCCGCCGCTACCGCAGCTGGGAAGCCTTCCAGGCGATGATCGATTCGGCGCTCGCCTTGCGGCAGGACATGCAGCCGGCGATCGGCGAGGAGGAGCGCAAGTTCCTGCAACGCCGCAACAAGGCCGTCGTCGAGGCGGTGGGAACGCCGAATATCGGGCCCGAGGTGGCCAACGCGCTGCTCGACTTCTTCGAGGAGCCGCACAACCGGGAGGTCATCGACGAGATCCTCGCCGCCGGGGTCGAAGTCGAGGACGTCGTCCACAAGGTCAGGGAATCGCCGGTCACCGGCAAGACGATCGTCTTCACGGGCTCGCTCGAGGCGCTGTCTCGCGACGAGGCCAAGGCCCAGGCGGAGGCGCTCGGAGCCCGGACCGCCGATTCGGTTTCCGCGAAGACGGGGCTGGTCGTCGCCGGCCCGGGCGCCGGCTCCAAGCTCAGGAAGGCGCAGGAGCTCGGCATCGAGGTGCTGGACGAAGCGGGCTGGCTGGCCCTGGTCGCCGCCTCTCAATGATCTGGCAGACGTGTTTGCCGCATAAACCGGCTTGCGCTATCATGAGGGCGTGACGGATCCGGAGACCGTGTCGAAACCGGCCGCCGACGAAGCGGAGGCCTCTCCCTTCGCGGCGATCGCCGCGCTCGACCGGCTGATCCACGATCCATCGCGGTTGGCCATATTGACGGCGCTCATCGAGTGGGCGGAGGCCGACTTTCCCTATCTCCTCGGTGCGACCGGACTCACCAAGGGGAACCTTTCAAGCCATCTGGGCAAGCTCGAGGCGGGCGGCCTGGTCCAGGTATCGAAGGGGTTCAAGGACAAGAAGCCCTGGACCCGAGTCATGCTCACGCGTGACGGCCGCGGCCGGATCCAGGCCCATTGGGAGGAGCTGGAGCGGATCCGGCGCGAGACGATGGGCCTCGCCTGAACGCCCGCCGTGCGCGACGGCGGCGGCATCTCCGCGCCTCCGTGCGAACCGGTTACCGGCTTTTGCCTGGATCATCGCCGCCATTGCACGAGCCCGGCGGCTCACCCACATGCCCGGCAACGAAAAGCGCGGGAGCGAAAGACGGATGGAAAGCTGGCACGGCACGACGATCATCGGCGTGCGCAAGAACAACAAGGCGGTTATCGCCGGGGACGGGCAGGTGTCGCTGCAATCGACGGTGATCAAGCCCAACGCCCGCAAGGTGCGGCGCCTGGGCGACGGCAAGGTGATCGGCGGATTCGCCGGCGCGACCGCCGACGCCTTCACCTTGTTCGAGCGGCTGGAACGCAAGCTCGAACAATATCATGGCGCGCTGATGCGTTCGGCGGTCGAGCTCGCCAAGGATTGGCGCACCGACAAATATCTCAGGAATCTGGAGGCGATGATGATCGTCGCGGACAAGGACATCACGCTGATCCTGACCGGCAATGGCGACGTGCTCGAGCCGGCGGGCGGCGTCGCCGCGATCGGCTCCGGCGGGAATTTCGCGCTCGCCGCCGCGACCGCCCTCTTCGACTATGAGGATGATGCGGAAACCGTCGCCCGCAAGGCGATGAAGATCGCGGCGGACATCTGCGTCTATACGAACGACCAGCTGACGGTGGAGACGATCGAGGACGCGGCCTAGGCCGGTACCGAGCCGACGAGCCCGCTGCAGAGTGCCGGGACCGCCACCTACCGGCTTCGCGGGAGTGGCGGCCAACGCTATGGCGGCGGAATGAATCGCCGCGACTTCATCGGAACCAGCGCGCTCGGCCTAGCCGGGGTCGCCCTCCCCGGCTGCACGACCACGGGCGTGCGCTCGGCCGCTTCGCCCGGCTGCCTGCCGCCGGTGCTGGCCGACGAGAGCCGGATCATCCACACCATGGCCGGCCTGCGGCCCTATCGCGCCGCCGGCTTCGTCGTCCGGCGCGAGGCGCTCGGCGACAAGGCGCTCGTCCACAATTACGGCCATGGCGGCGCCGGAATCACCCTGAGCTGGGGCAGCGCCCGCCTCGCCGTCGATCTCGGCCTGCCGGGGCACCAGGGGCCCGTGGCGGTGATCGGCGCCGGGGTGATGGGATTGTCCACCGCCCGCCTGGTCCAGGAAGCGGGCCTTCCCGTTACCGTCTATTCCGCCGCGCTTCCGCCGAACACGACCTCGAACGTCGCGGGGGGCCAGTGGCATCCTTTCGGCCATTTCCGGGAAGACAGCGTGACACCCGAATGGCGCCGGCAGTTCCTCGCCGCCGCCGATTATAGCTGGCGGCGGTTCCAGATCATGGTCGGCGCCGATTACGGCGTGGAATGGCTGCCGACCTACACGCAGAATGGCGGGCGACCGGAAGCGGCGCTGCTGCCGACCTTTCCGCCGATCAACCGGGTGCTCACGCCGCAGGAGCATCCGTTTCCGGTCGAGCATGTCAGCCGCTACGACACGCTCTATGTCGAGACCGGCCGCTATCTGCGCCAGATGATGCGGGACATCCAGATCGCCGGCGGAAGCTTCGCCGTGCACCAATTCGCGACGCCCGCCGACCTCGCCGCCTTGTCCGAGCGCCTCGTCTTCAACTGCACCGGCCTCGGCGCCCGTGCCTTGTTCGGGGACGACACCCTGCGCCCGGCGCGCGGGCAGCTCGCCATCCTGCTGCCGCAACCGGAGGTGCGCTACGCCTTCACCGGGCGAGCGGGCTACATGTTCCCGCGCGCCGACGGGATCATCCTGGGCGGCACCTTCGAGCTCGACCAATGGTCGACCGAGCCCGAGCCCGCGACGATCGAGCGCATCATCCGGTCGCACCGGCAGCTCTTCTCGAGCTTCCGCTGCACCCCGGCGGGCACTGCCGCTTGAACTGGGTCGCTCCGCCTCACATCTAGCCGGAGACATGAACTATCAGACCGCCATTCCGGACCAGGACCGGACCCCCGATTCCCCGCCCCACCCCGCCAGAGCCGCAGGAAGCATGAACAACAGCCTCACGCCCAAGGCGGTGGTCGCCGCACTCGACGCCCACATCATCGGCCAGGACGAGGCCAAGAAGGCCGTCGCGGTGGCGCTTCGCAACCGCTGGCGACGCCAGCAGCTGCCCGAGGCCCTGCGCGACGAGGTGACACCGAAGAACATCCTGATGATCGGGCCGACCGGCTGCGGCAAGACCGAGATCTCGCGGCGGCTGGCCAAGCTCGCCGACGCGCCGTTCGTCAAGGTCGAGGCCACCAAGTTCACCGAAGTCGGCTATGTCGGGCGCGACGTCGAGCAGATCGCCCGCGACCTGGTCGAGGAGGCGGTGCGGCTGGAGCGCGAGCGGCGCCGCGAGTCCGTGAAGAGCGCCGCCGAGGCCGCGGCGATCGAGCGCCTGCTCGACGCCCTCACCGGCAAGGATGCGAGCGCAGCGACTCGCGAGAGCTTCCGGCGGATGCTCGGCGAGGGCCATCTCAACGACCGCGAAGTCGAGATAGACGTCACCGAGCAGCCGTCAACACCGTTCGAGATCCCCGGAATGGGCGGCCAGGTCGGCATGATCAACTTGTCCGACCTGATGGGCAAGGCCATGGGCCAGCAGCCGCGCAAGCGCCGCAAGATGGCGGTGCGCGAGGCGCTGGAGAAACTGGTCGAGGAGGAATCGGACAAGAGGCTGGATCCCGACGACGTCAACCGGACCGCCCTCAAGGATGCGGAAGCGAACGGAATCGTCTTCCTCGACGAGATCGACAAGATCGCGGTGAGCGACGTGCGCGGCGGATCGGTGAGCCGCGAAGGCGTCCAGCGCGACCTGCTGCCGCTGATCGAAGGCACGACGGTCGCGACCAAATATGGGCCGATGAAGACCGACCATGTGCTGTTCATCGCCTCGGGCGCCTTTCACCTCGCCAAGCCGTCCGACCTGCTGCCCGAGCTTCAGGGCCGGCTTCCGATCCGGGTCGAGCTGAAGGCGCTGACCGAGGCGGATTTCGTCCGCATCCTGTCCGATACCCAGGCGAGCCTGACCGAGCAGTATCGCGCCCTCCTCGCCACCGAAGGCGTCGAGATCGGTTTCACCCAGGACGGAATCCACGCCCTTGCGAGGATCGCCGCCGAGGTGAATGCCGAGGTGGAGAATATCGGCGCGCGGCGGCTGCAGACGGTGATGGAGAAGCTGCTCGAGGATGTCAGCTTCGAAGCGGAAGACCGCCAGGGCGAGACGGTGACGGTCGACGCCGCCTATGTCGACCGACAGCTTTCGGACATCGCGCGGAACACCGACCTCAGCAAATATGTTCTGTAGCCGTCCGATCCGTTGAGGGCGCCGGCACTGGATCAGCCGCGAACAGCGTTCCGCGGCCCCTGCCGGTTGTCCCGCCTATCCACCGGCCCGTCGATCCGCTTGGACCCTTTACCGGGTTTTCCTTCGTTTCTGCTCCAGACCAATCTGGAGACACGGATAATGGCTATCAAATTCAATCTGTTGACCGCAGCTTCCCTGCTCGCGCTGCCGGCCGTGGCGGCCGCGCAGGCCTCCGGCGGAGCGGCCGGCGCCATGGACGCGAGCGTCCAGGCGCAGACGCCGGCGCCGCCGACGCAGCCGGTCGTGGACAGCGCGCAGCAGGCCCAGGACACGGTGAACCAGACGGCCGACGAGACCATGCAGCCGGTCGAGGACGCCGTTGATGCCGAGGCGCAGGCCGAGGCCGAGACCGGTACGCAGCCCGATGCCGCGGCCGAACCCCAGGCTCAGCCCACCCCGACGCCCGAGCAGCCCGACGCTGATCCGAATGCCGGCGCACAGCCCGACACGAGCAGCCAGCCTCCGGCGAGCACCCCCGATGCCAGCGCAGGCGCGCAGGCCGGCCAGACCGGAAGCGCCGCGCCGGTGACGGCCGCAACCGCCGCCGACGTTCAGGCCGGCGCGACCGTCCTGGATCCGCAGGGCGGCACGGTCGGCACCATCGAATCGGTCGAGGCCGACGGCGCCGTCGTCGCCACCGGCAACGTTCGGGCCAAGCTGCCGATTACCAGCTTCGGCAAGAACGAGCAGGGTCTCGTCATCTCGCTTACCCGGGCGGAACTCGAAGCCGCGGCTTCGGCGCGAACCCCCTCCTGACCTTCTGCGGCCCCGCAGAAAAGCCGCGCCGGCTACCCCCCTGTCCGGCGCGGCTCTTTTTTCGGCCGCGAAAGCACGCTGCGCTCGTCGATCGACGATCGAGGCGCCCGGCCGGAATGATCGAGCACGAACGGCTGGCCATTTCCGGAAGGCCGCCCCGGCCCTCCGCGCGAATTTCGACATCACCGAGCGACCACGCCGATCCCGACGATTCCGGCCGCTCCTGAAGCCTGGCCGTAGCCGCCCGGATCCAAAATGGTCTATGCGCGCGGCGTGACGCGTTCGCTGGCCGCTTTCCTCCTCATCGGACTCGCCTCCCCCGCATCGGGCCAGACCGCTCCGGGAGAGACGATCATCGTCACCGGTCGCGGGCTCGAGCCCGGCCGCGGCGAGACGCTGTTCAACGTCACGACGATCGGCCGGGAGCGGCTGGCGCACTCACCGTCGAACCGGCTCGAGGACGTGCTTCGCGATGTTCCCGGATTCCAGCAGTTCCGCCGGTCCGACGCCCGCTCCGCCAATCCGACCAGCCAGGGTGCGACCTTGCGCGCGCTTGGCGGCAACGCCTCCAGCCGGGCCCTCCTGATCCTGGACGGCGTCCCCCAGACCGATCCGTTCGGCGGATGGATCAGCTGGCCGGCCTATGATCCGCGGCGCCTCGGCGAGGTCAGGGTGGTCCGCGGCGGCGGCACTGGCGCCAACGGTCCCGGTGCGCTGGCCGGGACGATCGAGCTTTCCAGCGCGCCGCCGGAAGCCTTGGAGGGCCATTCGGGCCGGATCGCTTATGGAAGCCGCGACAGCGTCGACGGCTTTGCCTCGGCCGGCCTGCCGCTCGGCTCCGGATTCCTGTCCCTCTCGGGAAACTGGGCACAAGGCGACGGCTTCGTTCCCGTGATCGCGGCGCAGCGCGGCGCGGCAGATCGGCCCGCCCCCTATCGCCAGGGGAGCGTCGCGGCGCGCATGGTGACGCCGGTCTCCGGCGCGCTCGAACTTCAAGCCAACCTTTCCGCTTTTACCGATTCGCGCGAGCGCGGGACGGCGAACAGCGATATCGAGACGCGGGGCGCCGACGCATCGCTGCGGCTGGTGGGCCGCGGAAGCCTGCCTTTCTCGGCGGTCGCTTATGTGCAGGTGCGCGACTTTTCGAACCTGTTCGCGTCGGTCGAGGACGATCGCAGCGCCGCCAATCTCGTGCTCGATCAATATTCGGTACCGTCGACCGGGCTGGGGGCCCGCTTCGAGCTTCGCCCGATCACCGGCACGACCGAGCTGCGGATCGGCGCCGACTGGCGCGAGACGGTCGGGCGCACGCAGGAGCTCTATCTATTCGAGAATGGCGCGCCGCAGCGCGGGCGGGTCGCCGGCGGACGGACCCGGACGATCGGCACGTTCGCCGAACTCGGCGTAGAGCGCGGCGACCTCACTTTCAGCGCCGGCGCCAGGATCGACCGCTGGCGGATCGAGGAAGGCCGCCTTCGGGAACGCGTGCTCGCGACAGGGGCGCCGATCACGGAGACGGACTTTGCCGATCGGGGCGGCTGGGAGGCGACCGGCCGGGCCGGGATCGGCTGGCAGTTGGCCGAGCCGCTGACCGTGCGCGCAGCGGCCTATCGCGGCTGGCGGCTGCCGACGCTGAACGAGCTGTTCCGGCCGTTCCGCGTCGGCGCCGACGCGACCGCGGCCAATGCCGACCTGTCGCCGGAGCGGGTGGACGGAGTCGAGGCCGGGGTCGAGCTTCGCCCGGCCGCAGGCGCGCGGATCGGGCTCACCTTGTTCGCCAATCGACTCGACGAGGCGATCTCCAACGTGACGCTGGGCGAAGGCCCGGGCGTCTTCCCCGGCGTCGGCTTCGTCGGTGCCGGCGGGCAATATCGCCAGCGCCGCAATGTCGATGCGGTGACCAGCCGCGGCGTGGAGCTGGATGCGAGCGTCGCGAGCGGGCCCTGGCGGCTTTCGGCCGGCTACAGCCTCGCCGATGCCGAGATCCGCGCGGACGGGGCGGCGGCGCCGCTCGACGGCCTGCGACCGGCCCAGGCGCCGCGGCACAGCGCCGCCGCGTCGATCGCCTGGGAGGGCCGGAGCGGCGCCTATGGATCGGTGAGCGCGCGCTACACGTCGAGCCAATATGAGGACGACCTCAACAGCCAGCGCCTTCCCGACGCGTTGACCTTCGACGCGATCGCGGTGCTGCCGCTGACCCCGCAGATTGCCATCGAGGCGCGAGCGGAGAATCTCACCGGCGAGCGTGTGGTCGCCGGAATATCCGGGGCCGGGATCGTCGAGCGCGGGACCCCGCGCACGCTGTGGCTCGGGCTGCGTCTCCAGAACTGAGCGGATGCGCCCCAATGGGATGCCTGATCCCGCCGCGGCGGGATAGGCCAGCCTCCCCGGACTAGAGGTTCGCCTCCATCCAGGCCGTGCCGAAGCGGACGATGTCGGCGGCTTCGATAAGCTCGCTCGGCGCGTGGCCGACGCATCCGCGGCGGGCACGGCCGGCGTCGAGATAGGCGTTCAGGATCAAGGCGAAATAGTCGTCCCCGTCCCACACGGCGATGCCTTCCGAATCGTCGAGGCATTCGACCCAGGCGTGGCGCGGGCCGTTTTCGGTGCGCAGCAGATAATCCCAACGCGTGCGGCGCTTGTGCGGCAGCCGCGCCAGATATTCGGCATAATGAAGCGCGGTGACGGTATCGTCATTGGCGCCGAGCCTGAGGATACGGCCGCCTGCATCGCAGAGCTTCTGCAGCGGCGAGCCCGGTCCGTAATAATCGTGCCAGGGCTGGCGGCGCAGGAGCGCCTCGGCCGCCGGCCCGCGTGCGCCGAAACGTCCGCTCGGATTGCCGCTGACGATCGTACCCGGGCGGCGGCGAAACGCCTCGGCCAGCCAGCCGACCTCTCCAATCGCCGGCGCGGTCGAGAGATCGAGCGGCTCGCTGCCGGCGAGCAGGTCCGCCCGCCGGGCCGGCGCGCGCTGGTTCACCCAATCCTGGCCGTAAGCGGTCCCAAGCACCATCAGCAGCGTTCCGTCCGGACCGACCAGCCGATCGAGCACGTCCAGAATCAGGTCGGCCCCGCCCGGGCCGTGCAGACCGCGAGCGAGGCCGATCTTTCTGAGTGAGGCGTGCACCATCAGGATGCCGCCCGGCACGACGCCCAACGCCGTCAGGTCGTCAAGCAGCCGCTCTTCTGAAAGGCCGGCGGCCTTCTTCGAGGCCGTCGCCAAATGATTTCAGCTGACGTGCCGCGAAATGTGCTTGTTCATCTCGAACATCGAGACGCGATCCTTGCCGAAAACGGCGCGCAGCTTGTCGTCGGCGACGATCTCGCGCTTGTTCTTCGGATCCTGCAGATTGTTCTTCTTGATGTGGTCCCAGATCTTGCTGACGACCTGGCTGCGCGGCAGCGGGTCGGATCCGGTAATGGCAGCGAGCTCCTTCGACGGGGTCACCGGCCTCTGCAAGCCGCTCTGCCTTCCTTGTGCCATATCTTTCCTCCCTGTGGATTCCTGACTTGGGATAGGCGCAAAATTATCGGCTTTGCAACCGCCATGACACTCTGACGGGCGCGATTGCCCCCTGTGCCGGTCGATTTCTGTGGATCGCCATGGTTAATGGACGCCGAACGGCACCACTTTGTTGGCGCAGTCGTGACCGATGTCGGCGCGACCGAGAAAAGGGATTCCCGCACGGGCGCACCAGAAGCGGACCAGAGTCTCCTCATCCTCGCCGAAGTCCGGATCGTTGGCGGGAATGTCGGTGCAGCGTCCGAGGCGGATACCGGCCAATCCTCGGGCGACCGGATTGGCGCTGATGTGGAACATCGCCCGGTCGATCCGGTACATATGCTCGGCCACGTCCTCGATCAGCAATATGTGCCCCGACAGGTTCGGCTCGAGCGGCGTGCCGAGGAGCAGGGAAAAGACGGTGATGTTGAATGCCGCATGGGGCATTCCGGTGGCGAGACCGGGCTCGAGCGCCACGGCGGAGCGCGCGTCCAGCCACGCCAGCGCACGCGATACCGCCGCCTCGCCGCCGTCGCGCATCACATCCTGGGGCATCGGGCCGTGGGCGAGGTGGGGAAAGCCGGCGCGATAAAGACCGGCGAGCAGATAGCCGCCATCGCTATAGCCGAGATAGAGCTTGTCGCGGGCGGCGGCCCCGAGCCGGCCGATCGCCGCTTCGGCGAAGCGGCAGGCGCCATAGCCGCCGCGCGCGAACCAGATCGCATCGAAGGCCGGATCATTGGCATATTGGACGAAGGCGTCGCCCCGTTCATCGTCCGTACCCGCGAAATGGTTGTAGGAGAGGAAGCATTGCGGGTGGAAGACCAGGTCCAGGCCCGGAAACTGCGCGGCCGCCAGCGTCCGGACCCGGTCGGCCGCGGCCTCGCTGAAGCGTGAACTCGGCGCGACGATTCCGATCCGCATGTCAGTCCTTCCCTTCCCTCGCTCCGTCGGTCCTCACGATGAGCGAGGTGGAACATTCGCGGAGGATCTGCCGGTTGAACCCCCACGCCCGGCCCCTCTTATGCCGGGAGGGGCAGGGAGGCGATTCCCCCGCTCGAAATTGAACTCCGCCGCGCTTGCCAATAGGGCGAGCCGATGAACGCGGCCAAATCCTATTTCTTCTGCGGCATCGGCGGCAGCGGCATGCTTCCGCTTGCCCTGATCGTTAAGGGGCGCGGCGCCGAAGTCGCCGGGTCCGATCGCACGCTCGACCAGGGACGGCTCGCCCCGAAGTTCGAGTATCTCGAGCGGCACGGAATCGCCTTGTTCCCGCAGGACGGGAGCGGGGTAACCAGGCCGGACCAGATTCTCGTCGCTTCGGCCGCAGTCGAGGAAAGCGTGCCCGACGTGGTCAAGGCCAAGGCGATCGGCGCCCCTCGGATAAGCCGTCCCGAGCTGCTCGCCGAATTGTTCAACGCCGCCGGGACCGGAATCGCCGTCGGCGGCACCAGCGGCAAGTCGACGGTCACAGGGATGATCGGCTGGATCCTTCACGCGGTCGGCCGCGATCCGACGGTGATGAACGGCGCCGTGATGAAGAATTTCGCCGGGCCCGATTCGCCTTTCGCAAGCGCCCTCGTTGGCGGCGGCGGAGAGTTCGTCAGCGAAGTGGACGAGAGCGACGGATCGATCGCTTTCTATCGCCCTGCCGTCGCCCTGCTCAACAATATCAGCCTCGACCACAAGTCGCTCGACGAGCTGCGCGGGCTGTTCGCCGATTTCGCGTCCAAGGCGGAGGCGATCGTCCTCAACCTCGACGACGACGAGACCCGACTGCTCGCGGCCGCGCTTCCGGCCGACCGGCTCGTCACCTACGGCTTCGCCGATCGCGAGGCCGACCTGTTCGGATCCGGGCTGGTCGAGGCGCCCTTCGCCGTCACCTTCGAGGCGAACGACCGGCGGACCGGCGCGACCGCGCCGGTGGCGCTGCAGGTTCCCGGGCGTCACAACGCCCAGAACGCGCTTGCGGCCCTCGCCGCGGCCACGGAGGTCGGAGTCCCGCTCGCGGAGGCGGCGCGCGTCCTCGGCGGATTCAAGGGGCTCCGCCGCCGCCTGGAACGGGTGGGAACGGCCGGCGGCGTCACGGTGATCGACGATTTCGCGCATAATCCCGATAAGATCGCGGCGACCTTGCGCACCCTGCACGCCTTTCCCGGCCGGCTGCTCATCTTCTTCCAGCCGCACGGCTACGGGCCGCTGAAGACGATGAAGGACGCGCTGATCGCCGGCCTTTCGGGCGAGATGGCCGCGGACGACGTCCTGATCATGCCCGATCCGGTCTATTTCGGCGGCACCACCAGCCGCGACATCGGCAGCGGCGACATCGTCGAGGGCGTGCGCGGGGCCGGCCGGAACGCCGAGCATGTTCCGGACCGCACCGATTGCGCCGAACGGCTGGCGGCGATCGCCCGGCCCGGCGACCGGATCGTCGTCATGGGCGCGCGCGACGACACGCTGACGACGTTCGCGGAGGATCTGCTGACCCGATTAGAGGCGAAGTAGATCCTCGGGCGAGGCAGCGCGCGTCTGATCGTTGGGCGTGCCGGGCCGATAGCCGAGATCGTGGAAGGCCGGTCCGTTCGCGCCATCCATCGCCAGATCGTGGCAGGTCAGCGCGTACAGGATGGCCGAGCCCGACTGGTAGCCGGCGAGGTTGAACAGATCGAGGCGGTGGACGAGGAGCGCGCTGTCGCCGCCCGCCGACGGGTCCGGAAAGGCGAAGGCCGGGCGAGCCGTGGAGCAAAAGGCATAGTCCTGCCGGTCGGACGCTTCCCAGTCGATTCCGGATCCGCCGTCGGCGGCGGGATCGGACCCGTCGTCCATCGAGGATCCCGGCCGATAGGTGAGGCGCCGCAACTCGCCATCCTCCGCGGCCGCCAACGGGGTGACCGAGACGACCCGCGCCCACTGACACGTGCCCTGACGGCATTCGACGCGGACGATGCGGACCGCCTGCGCGGGGTCCGGCGCGGCCGGAGCTCCGGCCGGTGGCTGGATTACCTGGACCGGCGCCTCGGCACCGGGCGAAAAGGGCCGATAGAGCGCCCACAGGGCAGCGCCGCCCGCGACGAGGAGGACGGCGGCGACGGCAATGGCGATGCGTGAATTCATCGATGCCGCCCTAGGACCCTCGCCGACGCCCTGTCCAGAAGCGGATAGAAGAACGGCGGACCCGAAGGCCCGCCGTCAGTTGCGGAAAAGCGAGGCGGATTCAGCCGGCGACGGTCATGTCGACCTTCTCGACCCACTCCGGATAGAAGACGGGCTCGCGGTTCGACCAGCCCGGGGCGGTGGCCGCCGCTTCGCTGATCGACTGCAGCAGGGTGCGGCGGCGCTCCGGATGTAGATGCGGAAGCGCGGCGGCGGCGCAGAAGGCCGCGGGGAGCCACGGCCGGATATTCGCGCCGACCAGCCGCTCGTAGAGAAACCGGTAGGAAGCGAAGCAGGTCAACCGCTCCTGGCCGAGGTCGAAGGCGGTCATGGTGATGAGCGGCGCCATCAGCGGCTCCATCGCGTCGAGGCCGCTATCGTCGGGTACATAAGTGCGGATATGGTCGAGGCGGCGATAGACGCGCTCCTGCGCGCGGATGCTCGCGGCTTCGGCCGGGTCGCGTGACCAGCGCTTCACCGCATCGCGGCGATCGAGCCCGATGTCGAGCGACCGGCGGATGTAGCGTTGCGTCCCCTTCGCGAAGCCCGCAAATTCCTTCATCTCAGCCAGTGCCACCGCTCCATCAGCGGGCCGAGTCCTCGTACTCATAATCCCACACTCCTTTTGCCCTGCGGGATTCATGCACCAGGACGGCTTACGATGCCGTTAACCAAAATCCCGCTCCCTGTTCATAATTGAATCACGCTTCGACTCGGCGAGCAATGCCCAAAGCCGGCCGTTCGTCGCAGCCGCAGCCGACTGTCGCTCCATGGCAACAGGCCGAGGAAAGAGAATCGCGCCGTCACAGCGGTTTCTTGCGTATCCGAAACGAAAATGGGCGGCGATAATTTCCTGTGGATAAGCCACGGGCGGGCCCCGTCGGCCTGCGGGTCGCGCCGAAAAGGACGAGCATTCCCGAATCTCGCAAGGTCGCTGACGCGAGCCCGCAGCCCATGCTATGCCATGAACGTGGGCGGGAATCGGGTCGAAGGCGCAGCCGGCGGGGAAGAGGCGGAACCGATTCTCGGTGAAGCCGACGCGCACGGCTATCGGCGTGCGCTGCCCGGTTTTTCGACCAACGAGCGCAGCCATTCTGCCAACGACGCGGCCGCGCAAGGCTTTTCAACGCCCGCTGCGCTAACAGACGGCATGGACAGGACGCTCGCCGAGGCCGACACGCGACGGCTGCCGGATCTCGGCATAGCCCTTAAATCGATCTCGGCCTTCTGGCTGCTCTACGCCACCCTGATCACTCTCAGAGCGCTCGTCGTCCAGTTTCCGGATTTCTGGGAGATGCTGGCCCGGCGCGGCGTCGCGGCCCTGGCCGGCGCGTCGATCACCTTCGTCGTCTATCTCGCGCTTCGTCCGACGCAGGGGTCGAGCCTCAGCGTCAAGGCGTTCGTCGCTGCCTTGCTCTGCCTGCCGGCATCGATGCTGTTCTCCGCGTTCAACTATTACATCTTCTACGTCTATGCCCCGCTCGACGCGGCCAAGAACGATCCCTCGATGAAGGGCATGTCGGGGTGGGAGATGCTCTGGCGCAGCGTCGCCGAGGGAACGCTCAGCTGGTACTTCATCTTCGCGGCCTGGGCCGCCTTCTTCGTGGCGATGAGCTATGCACGCCAACTCCGCCTCGCCGACCGACGCGCCGGAATGCTGGCGCGGGAGGCCCAGGAGGCGCAGCTCCGCGCCCTGCGCTACCAGATCAATCCGCATTTCCTGTTCAACACGCTCAACTCGCTCTCCTCGCTGATCCTGTCGCAGAAGACCGACGTCGCCGAGCGGATGCTGATGAACCTCTCGACATTCTTCCGCGCCACCTTGTCGGCCGATCCGACCGCCGACGTTCCGCTGCAGGAGGAGATCAAGCTGCAACGGCTCTATCTCGACATCGAGCAGATCCGCTTTCCCAAGCGGCTGTCGGTCGAGGTCGACGTGCCCGACTCCCTGCTCGGCGCACGGGTGCCGGTGCTGATCCTCCAGCCGGTCGTCGAGAATGCGGTCAAATATGGAGTCGCCAAGTCGCGCAAGCCGGTCACGATCAAAATCTCCGCTTATGAGGAAGCGGGGCGGCTCCACATCAAGGTCAAGGACGACGGCGAGACGGCGGCGGAAGCCTGCGACGCCGGCACCGGTGTCGGCCTGCGCAACGTTTGCGACCGGCTCACGGCGCGCTACGCTTCGCGCGCCGGCTGCCTGTACGGCCCCGATCCGGACGGCGGGTTCACCGTCCACATCTTCCTGCCGGTGACGAGGAATGGCTGAGAACCCACCGCTTCGCATCATGGTAGTCGACGACGAGCCGCTCGCCGTCGAACGGCTACAGCTCCTGCTCGCGCGCTGCCCGGGAGCCACCGTCGTCGGTACCGCCAATGACGGCGAGGCGGCGCTTCGCATCGCCGAGGCGGTCGCCCCCGATCTGGTCCTGCTCGACATCGCCATGCCCGGCATGGACGGGATCGATGTCGCCCGAGCCTTGTCCGATTCGGCGGTGGATCCGGTGGTGGTGTTCGTCACCGCGTTCGACAATTTCGCCGTCGCCGCGTTCGACGTGGCGGCGATCGATTATCTGATGAAGCCGGTGCAGCTCGACCGCCTCGAACGGGCGCTGGAGCGCGTCAGGGCCCACCTGGCCGGAGGCGACCGCGCCGGCCGACGCCGGATGCCGGCGCATGTCGAGGAATTCTGGGTGCCGGACCATAGCGGACTGGTCCGGATCGCCGCCTCCGACATCGAAAGGGTCACTGCGGAGCGCGATTACATGCGCCTTCACGTGGGTCCGCGCAGCTGGCTGATCCACCGGACGATCGCCAAGCTGGAAGAGGATCTGGATCCGGAGATGTTCATCCGCGTCCACCGCTCGGTGATCCTGCGCCGCGACACGATCACCAGCCTCTATCGCGACGATTCGGGCCATTGGACCGCTCGGCTGGCGGACGGCGGCGAGCAGAGGATCGGCCGGTCCTATGTCGACCAGGTGAAGAGGCTGGCCGGACGCTGAGGCCTTCGGTGCTTTCATACGGCTTTTCGCCAAGCTCAATGCCTACTCTGCATGGGCGGATTAGGATCGAATGATAACCGCTCATCCTGAGTAGCGGCTGAGCCTGTCGAAGCCGCGTATCGAAGGACGGACAAAGGAAAAGGGAGGCGACGGCTTTTGCCGTCGCCTCCCGGAGGAGCCGGACTGCCCGGTGGGCTCAGTTGGCAGCCCGGCTCACACGCACAGCGGCATAGCGCTGGCCGCCGACGAGGGCGTTGCGCTGCGACGCCGCGGAAGCGATCACCTCCTGCCGGCACAGGCGCGACATCTCGTTCCACTTCAGCTCGACGAGCAGATACTCGCCGCATACCCGGCGCGCGGCGGCCGCGATGCGGCGATCGAGCGCAGCCTGTCCGGCGGAATTGGCGAGGTTGAGGTCCTGATGCTGGACCATGACGGCATCGAGCTGACCGGCCACCGCGGGGGCGGCTCCGAGGCTGATGGTGGCGAAGCCGGCCGCAACGGCGGCCACGGCGAGGATGGACGAACGAACGGACATTTCTCATTCCTTTCAAAGGCCGGATTGGCCGTTGCGAGTTGCGGCGTTCGGGCAGGAAGCGGGGGCAGATGCCCTGCCCGCTCGCCGCCTTTTGCTTCTCGCCGATGGCGCGATCTTCCGCCTGTCCGTTTCGACCATGGCGCCGGCCGCTTCGGCCAATCCCGCGACGTTTCGACCAAATGCAGGCCCCGCTCGACGAGAAGGCAGACGGCGGCGGCAACCGCCCGGCAGCGCGAGTCGTTGATCACGCGAATCCAGCGAGACGGAGCGGCGAAGCCGCAAGCGGCGACAAGCTCAACAAGGCGACTCCGAGCCGCAAGTCGACGGCAAAAGCCGGCTGAGCAGGGGGCTCGGCGCGCAAGCAATGTCTTTTGGCCTGTCCCTCACCGGGACGGCTCGAAATCAGGGGGCGCCAAGATTAAGGTTTTGACGCTATCTGCCCGTTCCGGGAGCCACATTCCGGACGAAAGCGGGCATGGCCTTGAGCGAATCGACACGAGGAATTGGGCGGGACGGCAAGCCGGAGCGGGTCTGGCGCTGGGCGCTGCTCGCCTTGGTGCCGACGAGCATTTCCTGCGTCCCGGTGGAAAACGGGCGAGCGCCGACGGCTCCGTCCGCTGTCTCCCCGGCCACCGCTCCAGAGACCGAAGCCCCGGATCCTGCCGCGGCTCTCCTCATGGGCCGGACCCGGTCGATTCTCGCGGCGCTGGCGCGCGGCGGCGATGCCTCGGCTTTCCGCGGCCGCTCCCCCGTCGACCAGCTCCGCTCGCTCGACTGCCTCGCCCAGGCCATCTATTATGAAGCGGCCTCCGAGAGCGAAGACGGCCAGCGCGCGGTCGCCCAGGTCGTCCTCAACCGGGTCCGCCACCCGGCCTGGCCGAACAGCGTCTGCGGCGTCGTCTATCAGGGGCCGATGCGGGCCGGCGGTGGGTGCCAGTTCACCTTCACCTGCGACGGCTCGCTGACGCGTCCCGCGGGAGGCATCGCCTGGGCGAGGGCCCGGGCGCTGGCCGCAGAAGCGCTCGCCGGCCGAGTCTATGCGCCGGCCGGATCGTCGACGCACTACCATACCCATGCGGTCTCGCCCTCCTGGGCGCCGCGGCTCCAGCCGACCCTGTCGATCGGCGCCCACGCCTTCTACCGCCTGCCGGGCGCCGCTGGAGAGGGATCCGCCTTCACCGCGAACTATGCAGGCCGCGAGCCCCTGCCCCAGCCGTCGATGATCCTGGTCCGTCCGGCGGCAACGGCGAGCGCACCGGCCTTTGCGGCCTTGCCGGAGGTCCCGCCTCCCGCTGCTGCCGCGCCGGCTCCGATCTCCCTCCCCTCCGACCTCGCTTTGGCGAGCAGCCCGCCCGAATCGACGGTGCGGGAGGAATATCGATCCTCCGGCCAATGGCGGGACGACGCGCCTGCGGCGATCACCGGCCGGTAGCGTAGCCCTCCCGGTTTCCGGGGCGTTCGGCCGCCTGCAGGGCAGGCGCTGAGGATCGACCCCAGGCGGCTTTCCCGTCCCGACGTCCGCCGGATCGCGGTTTCCCTTCCGACCGGACCTATCCTAGCCCACGCGCGTCAGGCGGGCGGCCAGCCTGGCGGCGCCGGGCAGGCGCCCGACCAGTGCCATCATCGCCCGGCGGGTCGCCGCGCGCTCCGCCGACCGACGGATCAATTCGGCGAGCCGCACCGGCCGCGCGGAGCGCCCGGCGAAGGCGTTCTGAAAGCCGCCCGCGGCCCCGGCGCCGCCCGCGAGATAGGCTCGTGCCGCCAGCTCGCCGCTCGCCAACGCGATGGCGATTCCGTCGCCGGCCAACGAGGCGATGACGGCCGACTGGTCGCCGAGCCGGAACAGGCCCCGGCGGCGGCCCTGCGCACGCCAGCCATAAGGCACGCCCGCCACCGCTTCCCACGCCAGCGGAAGGACGTCCCCAAGCCGCGATCGCAGGACGGGGGATTCCTCCGCCAGCGCGCGAACCAGCGCCTCCGGGCTACCTTCCCGCGCCAGCCTCGCCCGCGAGACGGACAGGCAAAAATTGGCGGACCCGTCCTCCTGCAGGAGCAGGCCGGCATAGCCCTCGTCGAACAGGTGCAACTCGATCGTGCCGGCCAGAGCCCGCTCGAGGTCGGGGCGAGGCGAGAGCGCCGCCCGCAACCCGGTGGCGGGCCGCTCGCGCCGGCCGTCGAGGTCGCGCGCCGCGCCGCGCAGCTCATGCTTGCCGGTCGCGAGGAACAGGGCGTCGGCGCAGACGACCTCTCCGTCGTCGAACCGCACGCCTTCGACCTCCAATGCACGAGCGGTGCGGCCGCGATGGACGCGTGCGCCGGCCTGTTCGGCCGCGGCGAGCAAGGCGGCGTCGAGGCTTCGTCGCGACAATCCGGCGGCCATTCCGGGCAAGGCTGCCTCGACCATCTTGCCGTCCGCCAGCAGCCGCAGATTCCGGATGGGTCGCGCGCCGAGCGCGTGCGGATCGACACCCAGCCCCCGCAGCCGCGCGAGTGCGTCCCAGCCGAGGAATCCGCCGCAGACGACGTCGCGCTCGCCGCGGCTGCGATCGAACAGCTCCGGCCCCGCGCCCCCGCGCGCGAGGACCAGGGCGGCGGCGGCTCCGGCCGGACCGCCGCCGACGATCAGCGCGTCCGTTCGACGCATAGCCGTAGCGGGAAATGCCGCACCACGCGGGCGGCGCCCTCCGGAACGCCGGCGGCGGCGAGGATGGCCCGCCATTCCCGAGGTCGGAAGGAACGGGCGATCGACAGGCGGCCGTCCTCGCGGACGATCGGGTGCGCACCGATCAGCCGAGCGAGCACCGGAAAGCCGTGATAGGCCAGAAGATGGCGGTGCAGGTCGTTGATCAGCCAGCCGCGCTCCGCCCTCGCCTCCATGAAGCGAATGAAGGCGTCGAGTTCGGCGTCGGTCATGTGATGGGCGACGAGACTGCTGACGACGAAGTCGAAGCGGCCCGGCACGTCGCGATAGTCGCCGGTGACGAACGCAATCGGCAGGTCCGGCGAAGTCGCGGCGCGGGCCGCGGCTTCGCTGCGCGGATTGAGATCGACCCCGACCAGATCGGCCGCCACGCCCCGGCGCCCGGACCATCGCGCGATTCGGCGCAGCATGTCGCCATCTCCGAAGCCGACGTCGAGCAGCCGGAAGGCCTTCATGCCGCGCGCCGAGCGATCGAGAAAGGCAAGAGTCGGCCGGGCGGCGAAGGTCCAGGCGTTCACCCGCGAAAGGTCGCGCAACACCTGGTCATAGACGCCGGGATCGAGCGCCGGATCGTCCATCTGCTCGTCATCGCGAGCGCGCTCCACGAGACCACGGGCCGGACTCATGACTGGAGGCGGTCGTGACGGGCCGGAACGAACAGGTCGGCGGATCCCCCGGACCCGACTACGCCGTCGGGAGGACTGCGTCCCTGCTCAGGTCGTCCGCCAAGGGGCAAGGAGGGAGCGATGCTGACGCATCGTGACTGCCGCAGCGGCGCTGCCCGGGCGGCAAGAACCGGCCTGGCGGTTCGCGGTCGGACCGATCCCGACCACCTCCAGCTCTGAATCCGGACCCAAGTCACGCCACGGCGGGCAGCGGCCCGGCGCCGGCCCGCGAGAAATGGAAACCTTCGGCGGCGAGCCCCGGGCCGAAGGCGAGCGCCACGCCCTTGCGCACATCGGAGCGTCCGAGCAACTCCGCCAGCACGAACATCAGAGTGGAGGAGGACATGTTGCCGAAGCGGGCCAGGATGTCGCGCGAGGCAAACAGCGAGCCTTGCGGCAGCTCCAGCCCCTTCTCGACCGCATCGAGGATCGAGCGCCCGCCGGCGTGCACGGCCCAGCTGTCCACCTCGTCGGGCGCCCAGCCGTTGTACAAGGTGGCGCGCAGATCCTCGTCCTGCAGCGCCGCGTTGATGCGGTTGGGCACCTCGCCCGACAGGGTCATCTCGAAACCGGTATCGACGATCTTCCACTGGATAAGCTCGGCCGACTCCTCGAGCTGGGCCGAAAAGAGATGGCTCATCTCGAACCCACCGGGCTCCGAGGTCACGAGTGCCGCCGCCGCCCCGTCGCTGAACTGAAGCATGGCGAGAAGCTGCTCGAGCTGCTGAGTATGCTGGAGGTGGAGCGAGCAGAGCTCGACCGTGACCGCCAGCACGCGCGCCTTCGGCTCCGATCGGACGATGTGATGCGCGACCCGCAGGGCCGAAACCGCGGCATAGCAGCCCATGAAGCCGACCAGCGTCCGCTCCACCCCTTCCAGCCCCAGGCGGCGGGCGATGATCTGGTCGATTCCCGGCGCGACGAAGCCGGTGCAGCTCGCGACCACCAGATGAGTGACACCGTCCAGATCGACCTGGCCGGCAAGCTTGCCGATCGCCTCGAGCGCCAGCTCCGGCGCCGCCTCGGCATAGCATTCCATGCGCATGGACGTGGCCGGAGAGTCGCCGTGATAGAAGCCGCCCGGCCGGTCGTGGGGCAGGCCGCCCGGTGCTGGCGGGAGGACGGACCAGCGATGCTCGATCCCGGATCGGTCGGCCATGCGCATGAACAGCTTGCGCAGGCGCGGATCCTCGATCTGGCTTTCGGCCCAGTCAATGAACAGCCGGTGGACGTCATGCGGCGGAACGGTGCCGGCGATGGCGTTGATGAAAGCGCTCGGTTCGGCCATTCGTGGCTCCTTCAGGATATCGTTAGACCTGAACGGCCGGCCGGACGAATAGGTTCTTCTCCGGAAGCGGAGATAATCTCCTTCACCGACGCCGATACCGCCCGCCGTCTTGGATCCCGTCAAGTCCCGCCCGGGAGTCGCGCCGCCGCATCAGGCGAGGCAGGACGCCGTCCGCGGCCATGGAAAGGATCTGCGACCCGACCAAGAAGAATGGCGGACGTTGCCGCCCGCCATTCCCTCCCTAGTCCCTGCATGCGGGACCTCTAAGCCTGCGCGGCGGCGCCGCGCCGGGTGAACGAATCAGTTGTGCCGCTCGCGCATCTCGCGAGCCGCCTCTCGCATTTCCTGCGCGCCCTCGCGCATGCCCTGGGCACCATCGCGCAGCCCCTCGGCCGCCTCGCGCAGATCCTCGTGTGTCACCGTCTCGCCCCGCGCCCGGGCTCGGGCGATCGCGCGCTCGCGATAGTGCGGATCCTCGAGGCGGGAGGCTTCCTCCTCCATCGAGCGGGCGCTCGATTCCATGCTTTCGGCGCCGCTCATCATTCCGACCGCGCCATGGGCCATCGAGGCGCTGACGATCCGGGGCACGGTGCGGATGGCGCGCTTCGCCTCTCGCATCGCGAGCCGCATCTGGCGGTGCGAGTCGGCCCTGGCCCGGGCCTGCTGCCTGCGCGCCTCCCGCATGGCCCGCGACATCTCGGCCCGGCTGAGAGATGCGCGCCGCATCTCGGTCCGGGCCTCGCGCAGCGCCTCCTCGATCGTCTCGCTGTCGATCGTGGCCGCGGCGAGCGCCGCTTCGACCTGCGGACCGACATCGGGGATCTCGGGCACGGTGACGTGGATCTCGCCGGCGTCATGCACCTGCGGCGGTTCCGGCGCTTCCGCTGCGGCCGGCGGCGCCGAAGTCTCGGACACGGACGGCGGCAGCGGGACGGCTCGCACGCCTTCCGCCGGTGCCTCGGCTTCCTCGAGCGCCTCGGGCGGCGGCGCGGCCACGAGCCGCATCGCGGCCACGGGAGCGGCGATGCCGAAGCAGAGCAGGATCGCGGCCGCCGTCCAGGCGGAGCCCGAGGGCCGCTCGCGCACGCTGCGGTCGAGCACCGCCCTGACCCGCCGGCCGAGCGCATGGCCGGACGGCGCAATGCTGTTGGCGGGAAGAAGAGGGTTGCTCTGCGCCCAGTTCAGCAGGGTCTCGGCGTAGCGCGCCGGTTCGACCCGCCCGGCGGCTTCGCAATCGGCCGCCTCCTCGGCCTGCTGGACCGTTTCGCGCTCGAGCATCCAGACCAAAGGATTGAACCAGAAGAGCGTTGCCGCGATGCGCGACAGCATCAGCGCCGGCCAGTCGCGCCGCGCCACATGCGCCAGTTCGTGCGCAAGGATCGCCTCGGCATCGTCCGGCTGACCCAGCGTATCCGTATCGATCAGCACGACCGGCTGGCGCCAGCCCCAACTCAGCGGCGAGTTGACCTCGTTCGAGACGAGCAGGCGGACCGAATCGGAGTCGCTGACGCTCCAGCGGACGCGCTCGAAGGCGGCCAGCCATTCCGGACAGGTTACTTCGTCCGCCGTGCGGGTCCAGCGGTGGAGGGTCCAAAGGCCCGCCAGCAGCCGCGAGCCGACCATCGCCAGCCCGCCGAGATAAGCGAGGATGACGAGCGGGGTGGGATCGTCCCAGATGGTCGGCTCGGGCGCAGCGCCCATGGCGCCGGCGAGCTGGAGCTCGGGCGGAATATCGTAGGGAGCGGTCGCAAGCGGATCGGGCGCGGCGAAGGCGACGATCTCCAAGGCCGGAAGCCAGATCGCTATCAGCGGCAGGAGCAGGAGCATCCCGACGCCGATGCGCAGCACCAGGGCGCGGTCGGCGGCGGCGCGCGACCGCAACGCGTAAGCGAGCGCCAGCGTAGCACCGCTGATCAGCGCCGATTTCCAGGCCATCTCCGCAAAGAAGTCCAGGGTCATGGCGACCTCCTCTCCCCTCTTACAAGCGGCCGTCCGCGGCCGCATTGGCACGGCGGGCATCGTCCGGCGTCACGCCGTGAATCTTCATCGTGATCAATTCGTCGACGCTGAGCTGCCGGTAGCCGGCCTCGGCCATTCCTCGAATGAAGGAAGGCGACACGTCGTGGATCGCCAGCTGCACCAGCTGCTCGGCGCCGACACTCTCATAGCCCGACTCGGCGAGCGCCCGCACGAAATCGAGCTCGACGTCGTGGATCCGCATCTGGACGAGCTGATCCGGCGTGAGACGGGCGTAAGCGGGACCGAGCGCATGCAGGCCGGCGATATATTCGGGCGTCACGTCATGAATGCGCATGGCTACGAGCCGGTCGGCCTCCCCGGCCCGATAGCCCGCCGCATCGAGGGCGCGCAGGTAGCCGACATCGGCACCGTGGACGCCGAGCGCCACCAGGTCCGACACGTCCGGGCGCGCATAATCCTGTCGCTCGAGCTCCTCGATCAGCGGCGTGCCGACATTCTGAAGCGCGAGCTGATACTGGTCCCGAGTGTCGGGCCGGCCGATACCGCGCCGCTCCAGCATCGCCGCGAAGGCGGCGTCGGCGGTGAACCGGCATTGGCCGGAGCCGCGACGTTCCCGTACCGTGCCGCTGCAATCGAGCGTCCCCGCCTCGCGCGCCATTCGGAACCGGACCGGGCCGTCCTGGCCAAGCGCGAGACCCGGAAGCTCGGCAAGCGCATAATCGCGGGAGTTGTGGCTTTGGCCTCCGGCCGTGCGGTGGCGCAGGCCGAGTTCGACCTGATCGGCCGAATCGTCCGAAGGCTCGGCTACCCAGGTGACGGACAGCGTCCCCGCTTCGGGCGCCGGGGCCGCCGAGGCCTGCGTCAGCGCCAGCGCGGCCGCTGCGGCGAAAAGGAACTTGCCCACCATCATCGCGCGCGTCCTAGATTTCGCCGCGGATGGCCATCGCCACCAGTCGGTCCACCGAAGGCAGGCGGCCTTCCCTGGAGGCGGCGCGGCGCGCACCGCGAGCATCGACGCCATGGATCCGCATGGCCATGAGCTGGTCCGGGGTCAGGTTCGGATAGCCGGCGCGGATCATGTCGCGAACGAAGGCCGGAGTGACGTCGTGGACGCGCATCGCGACCAGATCGTCCGCGGCAAGCCGCGCATAAGCCGGACCGAGCGCGGCGAGCTCGCCGACATAGCCGGGATCGACGCCGTGGATCCGCATCGCCACCAGAGTCTCGACCGGCACCAGGGCACGCGGCGGGACCGGCGGCCTCGGCGTCCCGGGCGCAGCCGGAGCGAAGGCGGCCGGAGGCGCGGGCGGTGCAGCGGGAGCAAGCGGAGCCGGCGATCCGGGCGACGGCGGAGCGAGCGGCGCCTTGGGCGCGGCTTGCCCGACGACGGTGATCGCGGCGACGGGCGCAGGCGGTGCGCTCGGCGCCGGCGGTGCTGCGTGGGAAATCGGAGCGGCCGGCGCGGGCGGGGCCGCGGGCGCGGCGGGTGCGGAGGGCGGAGGCACGGGCGCCGCCTCGACCAGCTCCACCGCGGCGACCGGCGCGGCGAGGCCGACGCAGGCGACCATCGCGGCCGCGGTCCAGGCCGAGCCACGGGGCCGCTCCCGCCGGCCGGCGTCGAGCACGGCCCGGATGCGACGTGCGAGAGCGCCCGCGGAGGAAGCGATGCTGTTGGCCGGAAGTGCGCCGGCGACGGGCGCGCAGTTCAGAAGGGTCCGGGCGTAAAGCGACGGCTCGAGAGCGCCGATGGCGTGGGAATCGGCCGCCTCCTCGGTCTGCTGCTCGACCTCGCGCTCGAGCCACCGCACAAGCGGATTGAACCAGAAAACGGCCGAAACCAGGCGCGACAGCAAGAGGGCGGGCCAGTCGCGGCGGGCGACGTGGGCGACCTCATGGGCAAGGATCGCCTCGGCGTCCTCCGGCCGGTCCAGAGTTTCGCGGTCGATCAGGATGACCGGCCGGCGCCAGCCCCAGCTCAACGGCGAGGGGAGCTCGTCGGAGACCAGCAGCCGCAGCCTCTCGGCATCCGGTGCGGCCCAGCGAGCCCGATCGAGCGCCGCGCGCCATTCCGGACAGGTGACCTCCCGCGCCGCCGCGGTCCAGCGCCGAAGCGTGGCGAGACCGGCAATCAGCCGGCTGCCGACCATGAGCAGCCCGGCCAGATAGGCGATCAGGAGGAGCGGCGTCGGATCGTCCCAGATGCTGGTTCCGGCCGGCTGCATGGCTGCCGTCAAGGGCAGGACGGGACCGGATTCCGGTGCGGCGACGACGGCCGGAACCGCGCTTGCCGCGGGCGCCGCCCAGATCTCGATGCGGAGCGCCGGAAGCCAGAGCGAGACGAGCGGAAGCAGAAGCAGCGCCACGACGCCGGCCTGGAGCACCAGCACGCGATCGGCCGCGGCGCGCGACCTCAGCAACGCGGCCAGCGCGAGGGCGGCGGCGCTGATCAGCGCCGACTTCCAGGCCATCTCGATGAAGAAGTCGACGGTCATTCGCCGCGCTCCCCCGAGTCGGATTCCTTGGCCTGGTCGATCGCGCGCCTGAGCGCCGCGGCTTCCTCGGGGGTCAGGCTCTTGGTCAGGCCGAGCAGGGCCGTGGCGGCGCTCGCCGCCGAGCCGTCGAAAAAGGTCCGCACCATCTGCTTCAGCGCCGATTCGCGGACCTTCGCGGCCTGCGGCACGCTCTCATAGACATAGGCCTGGTCGACCGCCTGGTGCCTGACGAGCCCGCGCGCCTCGAGCCGGGCCAAGAGGGTGCGAACCGCCGAATAGCTCGGCGGATCGGCCATGGCGGCACGGATTTCGGCGGCGGTCGCCTTTCCGGCGCTGCACAGCAATTCGAAGATTTCGCGTTCGCGTCTGGGAAGGGAATCGATCATGGACCTCACCTGCTACCCCTGTAGCATGCCACAATTGTAGCAGGATGCAAGTCGCTTCGTCGTCCGCGTCCATCGTTTCGGCTCCGCAAGATGAAGCCCCGATGAACCGCGCGGCGCATGGCGCACGCCACTGCTGTCCTATTCCTATAACACGGTTGCGGCGAATGGCCAATGGACTTCGGTCATTCCGTCGGCGCGGCGGGGCTGGATCCAATCCGGGCGGGCGGCCATCGCGGGGAATCCATTTCGATCGTCGCCGTGGGGGGTGATTCCGCTTCGGCCCCAGCCTTCGCTGGGCGACGGGAAACATATTGGCCTGGGCTCCGGCCTTCGCTGGGCGACGTCGGGGACCTGATGCGGCCGAGGGCGTCAGGCGCCTTCGGGATATCGGCCGCGCATATGGTCGAGCGACTCGGCAACCAGCGCTTCGAGCACGCATTCGTCCACGTCGGCGAGTCGCTTGATATAGAGACAGGACTTGCCGGTCCGGTGCCGGCCGAGGCGGTCCATCAGCGCCTGATGGCGCGGCGCATCGCTGGAAAGATAGAGGACCAGCTCCTTCGCCCGCGGCGAAAAGCCGATCCGGCACATGTCGCCCTCGTGACCGCTCGCATAGCGATAGTGATAGGTGCCGAAGCCGACGATGGCCGGGCCCCACATCCGGGCCGGCTCGCCCGAGACTCGCTCCATCATGGCGCGGACTTTCCGAGCGTCCTCGCGGCGGACGGGGTCGGGAACCGCGTCGAGAAAGGCGTCGACGCTGATCTCGCTAGGCTTGGTCTTGAGCTCGGCCATCGCACCTTTCCTCGCAATCCGAAGCTTATGCGCCCATCGCCCGGGCCTTGGAAGCCGAGGGCGACGTCAGTCGCGGCGGCGGTAGGTCCAGCTCGAAGCCCTGGACCCGTCCGCGGCCGAGATCGTCGCCACCATCGTATCGCCCTCGCGGCGATAGGCGATACGCTGGGGAAAATCGTGCGAAGGATTGGCGAAGGTGGCGTTCGAGCCCCCGCTCTCCACCAATCGGAAGGAGACCACCGCCCGGCCTCCGGGCGCGGCGAGATAGACCGGCACGCCGTCCTCGCCGCGCTCGATCCGAAGATGTTCGAACTCGCTCGGCTCCTCGCCGCGGCCGGATCGGCTGTAGCCAATCATCGCGCCGCCGCGGGGGACCGACCAATGCTCCTCGCTCCAGCGTTCGCCGCTCACCATCTCCCAGGTACCCGCCATCCATCCGAGGTCGCTCGCCGCCGGCGCGGGCGAAGCCGCGGCCAGCGCCAATGCCAGCAATATCTTCATGGCCTGCCTCCCTCTCGCGCCGCGCGTGCGCGGCCAGCCCTTATTGCTCCGTGCGGGCCGCGCTCCGCAACAGCGGATCGCCCGGGAAGGTCCAGCGGTCGTCGCGCCGCCAGCTTCGGTCGAACACGCCCGAGGCGATCCAGCCGCGTTCGGGCAACAGGCCCGGCTCGAGAGCCGGGCTGACGGCGTCGCGCAGCGTCCAGTCGTAGGAATTGATCCGGATTCCGGCCACCGGATGCCAGTAGGAGGCAGGGTCCCAAAGCCTCAGGCCCGCCGCGGAGGTGCCGGCGACGAGCATCACATAGCGATCGTCCGCGACCGGGCTGGGATAGACGAGGTCGAGCAGGGCATCGCGCGCGGCGAAGGAGCGGCCGTCGATCGTGACCGAATCCGGGGAGACCCGCACCGGAAGCCGGTTCCACAGGCGCCGGCTCACCGCATTGGCGTCCGGCCCGCCGATCAGGACGAGGCTGAAGCTGCGCTCCATCTCGGGCGTGAGGTCGCGGTCGGCGACGATGCGGGGCACGACGTGTTGCCAGAGGCGCCATTGCTCGGCGAGCCGGTCCGCCATGTCGCGGGTCAGGCGCCTGATCTCGGGATCCCGGGCGGTCGTACCGGCGACGATGACGAAGGGGGTGGCGAAGACGTTGGACAGGCCGCCTTCCAGCCCCGCGCGCTTGACCTGCGGGCGTCGGCGCCGGTCGGGAAGAGAGAGCCGCGCCCGGCCCGACCCGTCGAGCGCCGCTTCGACCGGACGCCCGTTCCACACCACCTGCAGCGGGCCCGGTCCGGCGAGCGCCGGCGGCGGGGCGAGGACCAGCGACGCGACGTTGCGCGTGTCGAGGCGCAGCCGGCCGGGCTCCACCATCTCGGCCTCGGCCTCGATCATCTCGAGCGGCCGCTCGGCGCCCTCGATGCGCACCCACCAGGCACCGGCACCTTCCAGGTCGGTGGCGCGGATCCGAACCTGGCGCGGGGCCGCGGCGCGGCGGTGGCGAAGCATCCATTCGATCGCCTGGTCGCGCCAGTGCAGCTCCTCATGTCCCAGGCCGGGATATTCGCGGTAGCGGACGTCATAGCCCCAGCGCTGGAGTCGTTCGACGGCGTGACGCGAAAAGAGCACGTCGACCGTGGAGTCGGCGTCGCCATGATGGACGAAGACCGGGGTGGCGATCAGCTGCTCGGCGCCGGCGAAGGAACTGTGCGCCTCGGCCAGCCACCTCTCCATCGGCCGGTCGGCGGCGGGATTGGAGAAAGCGCCACGGCGCTGCAGGCGGAAGTCCCAGCCGCCGAACACCGGCACGATCGCCGCGAACAGATCGGGGTGTCGCGAACCGATCAGCCAGGTGCCCGAGCCGCCCATCGACTCTCCGGTCAGGTAGACGCGGTCCTCGTCCACGCGCAGGCGTCTCTTCGCCTCGTCGAGACAGCGCAGCACGTCGCGCTCGCCGATGCCGCCATATTGGGCGTTGGCGCGGCCATGGGCTTCGATCCAGATGATGTTCCACCGGTCCGCCATCTCGTCGTGGCGCTGATCGACCCGCCAGAAGCGGATGTAAGGCGGGTTGGGCGGGTTGAAGCCGTGCAGGTAGATCACCGTCGGTGACGGCCGCGCGGGATCGTAGTCGGGCGGCAGGTGAGCGCGGCAGAATTGGGTGGACCCGTCGACCGGGTCGATCCAGGCCAGGCGGACCATTCCCGACGGGCGTGCCGCCGCCTGCGGACCCAGGTCGAGCTCCGCCGCCTCCATCAGCACCGCATGCACCGTCTCGGGATGCCGGTCGAGCGCGACCAGGTCGGCGCCGGCGCGGTCGGCGAGCAGCGCGCCGAGCATCCGCCAGTGGCCGCTCGCCGAATCGTCGCCGCCGGCTGCAGCCGCGCGTTCGAGCAAGTTCCGGGCGGCCGGCGCCGGATCGCCCTTGTACCAGGGCAGCCAGGCGACGGCCGGCGCGCCGAACGCGTCCGCGCCTGTCACGCGCAGCTCGTAGGGTCCGTCGGGCCAGGCCGCTGCCTCGAAGACCGCCGAGCCTCGGCGATCCGCCGGCGCCTCCGCGACCGTCCGGCCGCCGGGCGCGAGGACGGCAATCCGGACGGAGGCGGCCGGTGTAGGCGCGCCTGCATGGACGACGAGACGGCCGGAATCGCTGTCGATCCAGGGCGCCAGCGCCGGCGCGGCGACCGGTTGGCCGGATTCGAGCAGCCGCGCGGTCAGTTGGGGCGGGCCGTCCGAATGTTCGGTGCGAAGCAGGATCCGGTTCTCGCCGGCGCGGAGGCGGACCGGAAGGCGCACGGAGTCGCGGACCAGCGCCTGCGCGCCGGGGACTTCGCCGGCCGGCACGCCATTGACCCAGGCCTGAACGGGCATGCGGCTGCCGATGGCCAGCTCGGCGGGACCGGCCTGTTCGCGCTCCAGCGTGGTGAAGGCGTAGACGAAGCGGGAATCCGGCGGCGACCCGTCCGGCGGCCTCATCTCCGTGACGTCCGACCAGGCGACGTGCGCGGACCAGCCGTCGTCGGGGCCGTCGGGCGCCAGCGCCGCCTCGCCGGGGAGCGGCGTCCCCGAGGCCTTGACCAGCCAGTTCCTGAGGGCGCGGGCGACGCCGGGGGTCCACAGATCGCGCTGGGCGTCGCGGACCGCCTGGCTGCGCGTGTCGGGGGGCGCGGGCTCGGGTGCCTGGGCCCGCGCCTGAAGGGCCAGCGCCGCCGCGGCGAGCGTGAAGGCAGGCAGATACGGCAAGCGACGCACGGCAGTCCCTCCCCCTTTTTGCGACTATGTTAGCGCAAACATTTCTGGACGCCAGCGGCGATTGCGAACGGCGCGGCAGTCTGCGCGGTTGGGAAGCTCTCGAGCGATTTCCTGAAGGCACGGCCGTGAATGGAGGCCGAAGGCCGACCGCCGTGCCGAGCGCCCGACGACGGCGAGCGCGTCTGGATGCGGGCCGGCGCCGGGATGACGTGGTCCGGAAGGGAGGTTCAGGCGCCGAAGACGGTTTTCACATGCTCGCGGAAGAGGCGCATCTGGCGGCCCATCAGGTGGCGGTCGCCCAGGGCCTTGGAAAGGATGATCGCGCCTTCGACGATGACGGTGACCTGGTCGGCCATGGCGTTCACGTCGATCACCTGGTCGGGCGGATGGCTTTCCGCGACTGCGGCGATCCAGTCGGCGAAGCGCTGGCGCAGCGCCAGCACGCTCTCGCGGTTCATTCGCCGCACCTCGGCGTCGAACATCTGGTCCTGATAGGTGATGGTGGCGACGAGGCAGCCCGGGTGGAGATCGGGCATCTCGTCCATCACCTCGGCATAGAGGTTGAGGAAGACGAGAAAGCTCTGCAGCGGATCGTCGCACAAGGCGCGGGCCCGCTCGGTGAGCGTGTCGAGTATCGCATTGTCCTCGGCGAGGAATCGCTCGAGCAGCTGGCGGGCGAGATCGTTCTTGTCCTTGAAATGGTAGAAGAAGCCGCTCTTCGTGATTCCGGCCGCCTCGACCAGTTCCTCGATCGAGGTGGCGGCGAAGCCCTTGTGAACGATCGAATCATAGGCGATGTCGAGGATCCGCGTACGGGTCCGCTCGCCCTTGGTGCGCGCCGCGCCTTCCAACTGTACCGACGGTGCGGTTTTCTCGAGGATCTTGTCGACCATCTCGGCAGCTCCTTTCCGGCGGAAACGGCAAGCTACCAGAACAACTGTCTTTTCTCCACCGCGGCGAAAAAGACCGCGGAGCCGGTAGAGAAAGGGACGGAATGGCGGCTAGTAAATGCCGGTGAAGAGGTCGGGTTCGAGCGGTCGAATCGTTCGCCAACCGCCCACCCCGAACGGCCGGTGATGTTGTCGACCGGCGAAGGACCGATCGGCCGGAGATCCTCGGACGAGGGCCTTCCAGGGCCGGCCCTGGTCGGGATGAGCGGAAGATGGAAGAGCGACGCCGCGGCCCGCACCTCGTTTCGAAGGTGGGATATGCCAGGTCGCTATCACTCTCTCGCGCGCCGCTCGTTCGAGGCGTTGGCGCGCTTCTTTCCGGCAAAGCGGGCGAAGCCTGCGAGCGCCGGCCAATGGCGGCTGAAGGCGAGCGCCCTTGCCTTGCCCTTCTTCGCTGCCGCGACCTTGACGCCGCTACACCCGGATAAGTGGGCGGCCGATCCGTCGGACCGCGCCGCCGGCAAAGCCGTCGCGCAAGCACGCGCCGGCGCAAACGCCGAACGCGCGAGCCGGCCCCTGGCGATCCACAGTCCGCGGCGGATCCAGGTGTACTGACGGTATGGTTTCCCCGCCGATCCGCTCGACCGGACCGGCCCGAGCTGCAGGCGGTACATGCCAAGTCACTGGAATCGGCGAGCTTTCTTTATAGAAGCGAAAACCGACCGTGAACCTGCTAGAGACGGAGGCGAAGCCGCCTGTATCTGACCCCGTCTCAGGGGGGGCTCTGAGGTCACAGGAGCCACCATGATTGGTCTGTATCATTATATCGCGCTCGGCCTGTTCGCCGCCTTCGCGGCGACCGACCTGCTGGCGCGGGCGCGCCGCTTTCCCGAGATCAGCCGCTGGCGGCTGAAGGGAAGCGCCTTCATGCTTCTCTATTTCGCCGTCGCCACCGTCGCCCCCTTGATGTGGGACGGCTGGCTGGGCGAGCACCGACTGCTCGCCGCCGACACGCTGCCGCTCTGGACCCAGGTGGCCGGCGGCTTCCTGGCGCTCCAGCTCGGGATCTACGCCTGGCACCGGACGATGCACAACGTGCCGTTCCTCTGGCGCTGGTTCCACCAGATGCACCACAGTGCCGAGCGGGTCGACATCTGGGGCGCCTTCTACTTCCACCCGCTCGACATGCTCGGCTGGACGCTGCTCGGGAGCCTCTGCCTGGTGCTCGGCTTCGGGATCAGCGCCGAGGCGGCGATCTTCGTCGCCGTCGCCGCGACCTTCTGCTCGATGTTCCAGCATGCCAATATCCGGACGCCGCGCTGGATCGGCTATTTCGTCACCCGCCCCGAAAGCCATTCGCTCCATCACGAGCGCGGCGTCCACGCCCGCAATTATGGCGACATTCCCCTGTTCGACATCCTGTTCGGCACGTTCGCCAATCCCGAGCGGTTCGAAGGCGAGGCCGGATTCTATGACGGCGGATCGAAGCGGATCGGAGCGATGCTGGCGGGGAGGCCGATCGCATGAGCGGCCTTCGCATCTTGCCGACGCCGCGGCCCTGCGTCGCCGTCGCCCTGGGCGGCCCGGACGCCGCCGCGCCGGTCGACCAAGCCGGCTGGGCCGAGCGGAAACGGACGGTCCGGCTGCCGAACGGGCTTCGCCTCGCTTATGTCGAGTTGGGCGATCCGGACGGTCCGCCGCTGCTCCTGCTGCACGGCTATACCGACAGCAGCCGGGTGTGGACGATCCTGGCGCCGCAGCTCGGACGCTACCGGATGCTCATCCCCGACCAGCGCGGCCATGGCGCGTCGGACGCGCCGGCCTGCTGCTACACGATGGAGCAGCTGGCCGAGGATGCGCGGCTGTTCCTGGACGCGATGGGCGTCGAGCGGGCGGCGGTCGCCGGCCATTCGATGGGAAGCATGGTCGCGCAGGTGCTCGCCGCAGAGCATCCGGACCAAGTGACCCGGCTCGTGCTGGTCGGATCGACCGCCCTTCCGGCGGTGCGCCGCGGCGACTGGCTGTGGACGCAGGTGATGGCGCTGCGCGAGCCGATCGCCTCCAATGCCGACTTCCTGCGCGCGTTCGGGCCGGACTCCAGCCCGACTCCGGTCGATCCGGACCTGCTCCGTTTCTACGCGCCGGAGATCGCCGCGACGCCGCCGCATGTCTGGCGGTCGATGATCCGGCAGCTGGTCGAGGTGCCGATCGGACGCTACGCGCCGGACGTCCGGGCGCCGGTGCTGATCCTGTCCGGCGGCCGCGACGAACTGTTTCCGGCCGAGCATCATGCGGCGCTGGTCGCGGCCTATCCGCGGGCGGAGGCGCATGTCTTTCCAGAGCTTGGCCACAATCTGATCATCGAGCGGCCGGAGGAGGTGGGGCCGGTGCTGGTGCGGTTCCTCGACGCGGGGCCGCCGGCGGAGGCGCTGGATCATTCCGCCGCGGCGGACTGATCCGCTGCACGCGGCCCTTCGCCGCTGCGTCAGCCCGCCTCGGGCGCCGCGACCGGTTCGGAACGCGGCGCCGCCGCCTCCGGAACCAGGCCCGCATCGACGGCGAGCACGTCGCCCCCGACGGTGAAGTCGCGCACCTGCCGGACCTGAACGCCGCCGTCGGTGCCGACGGCGAGACTGACGATGCCGCCGGCGAGGCCGATCGCGCCGACGCGATCCGGATGCCGCGGAACGTGGATCGGACGGCTGTGCACCACCTCCTCGCCGAACAGGGTCTCCTTCGTCACGACGACCCGCTCCGCCTCGACCGCCTGCAGCGTGAAGCGGTAGCGCAGCGGCCGACCGAAATCCCCGTCACGCTGGACGACCGGCACCGGTCCGTCGTTCGTGCTGGTGCCGGCCGCGTAGGAGAAGCTTCGCACTTCGAAGGCGGGCGTCTGGCCGCGAAGGAGGGTGTAGCGGTCCGGCTGGCTCGGAAGGCAGGTCGCCGTCCACCGGCCCTCATCCTCGACCGGAGCGCACCAGACAAGGCGGACATCGTCCGGCCCCGGCTCCCGCTGCGCACCGCCGCGGACCGGGACACCGTTGACGGTCGTGATCCGGCGCGAGCCCATCGGGATGCCGTAAAGCGCCGTGCCGGCAGGCAGCGACCGGCTGCTGAACAGGGTGCGGATCACCGTATCCTGGGTGAGGACGCCCATATAGCCGTGGCGGAGATCGGCCGTGAACAGGACGTCCCCGGCCGCGCGCGTCCCCTCGGAAACATCCGGCGCCGCCGCCAGCATCAGGACCGGCCGTTCGAAGCGCTGGGCGACGGCCAGGCTGTTCTGCCGGCTCGTCATCCCTTCGGAAAGCGGCGCGACCGCGATGCCGCTGAGCCGGTAGAGCCGCTTCGGGTTGCGCAAGCCCAGGAGCCGGACGGGGGCGCCGTCGTCGCGCGGTCCGACGGCGATGAGGAGCTCGTCGAGACGGGCCGCCACCGCGCCGCGCTCGAGATTGCCGGGATGGAGCGCATTGCCCTCCTCCAGGCTTTCCGCCCGCCGGCATTCCAATCCACCGGTCCGAATGCGGGCGGCCATTTCCATCATGCGACGGGCGAGTTCCGGATCGTTGCGCAGCGCGTCCGGCGTGACCGCGCGGATCTCCGCCGGTGTCAGGACGGGGGCGTCGCTCCGCGCTCCCAGGTTGAATCGCGGGCGGTCATGGTCGCGCGCGCAATTGCGATATTCGACATCGATGCCCGGAAGCTCGTCCTCGCTTGCGGCCCGATAGGGTATCGGCTCGGGCAATGGTGAAGACGGACCGACGAGGGACAGCTCGGCGACCCGCGGCGTCGTTTCGCCCAGCCCCTTCGCTTCGGCTTCGAAGCGCCCGTCCCCATCGTCATCGATCAAGCAGATGATCGACGCGATCCGCTTCGGGCCCGGCCCGTCGGCGCAGTAAAGGCGTTCGTCGGCGGCCTCGACGAGGCCGCCCTCCGACACGAACGACTCCAGGTCGCCGGTCACCGCCTTCCACAGGATCAGCGGGCCTTCCCCCTGCCCCAGATCCTGCTCGACGGCGACGGCGCCGATCGGCCGGAGGCGCATCGCCGCGATCAGGTTGGCGCTCGGCCGCTCGCCCCGCACCCAGATCGGGTCGCTCGCCTGCGTCAGATCCAGCGGCAGGGCGACCAGCGGCGCCGCGGCGGCGCGGATCTGGCCGATGTCCGGCGCCGCCTGCGAGTTCGCGTCCGGGTCCGCAACGGCCGCCGCTTCGGGCAGCGCCGGCGCCGGCCCGGCCGATTCCCCCGTCACGTCCGCCTGGGCCAGAGCGGCCGACGACAGGCAGGCGAGCAAAGGCGCCAGCCGAAAAGACTTCCTGTTCATGATATCATTCCCCCCGTAGCAGGGAGGGAATGCCCCAGGATCGGCGAGATTCCAAGCCGTTGGAGACTCAGCGGAGGATCATTCCTCCCGCGCCGGCCGATAGGTGTAATCGAAACCGGCATTCCAGGTGCGGCCGCCATCGGCGGACCATGTATCGACCTGGCGGACCGCGCCGCCGGGCTCGCGCGTGAAGCGCATCCGGTTCAGCCTCGCCGCGCCGTCGGGACCGGCGGTGGTGGCGGTGAGGACGATCGCGCCATCCTCCATGCCGCCGGCATAATCGCGCCAGCCGTTGCGGCCGTCGGTCCAGATCTGGCGCCAGCGGCCCTCGGCCGGGACCCAGCTGTTGAGGCTGCCGCCGCCGGCGCCGTCCAGCGGCATCCAATGCTCGCGGATGACGCAGCCGCCGTAGAGCCGCTCGATCAGGCTGCGGGCGACGAGCCTGTCCGTGCCGGTCGGGAAGACGTCCCAGCGGCCGACCCAGAAGTCGAGCTGGCGATGCTCGGGCGTGGTGCAGACGGGCGGCGCCGGTACCGGCGCCCGCGCCGGCGCGGCGGGCGGCTGGCCCGAAGCGGGGCCGGTGAGGCCGGCGGCGAGAAGGATGGCGGCTGAACCTTGGCGGGCGGACATTCGGCGTCTCTTCTCCTGTGCGTTCGGCCGCGACCTGCAGCGAAGGGCGCGCCGGCGCATCCCGGGTTCGGCCAAGGCAAGCGAGGGTTCGACGAAGGGACGAACGCTCGTGAAAATCCGACGAACGTGACGAACGCCTTCGCCGCCTGGCCCCACGTCTGCCCCACGGCCGGCGGCAGCCGCCACAACGCGGTCTGGAGGAAGGCGCGGCTCAGAAGCCGAAATAGTTCTCGCAGGCGGGAAGCGGTCGGTCGGGAGCATAGCGTCCGCTTCGGGCGTCGAAGGCGAAGGTGCGGCGAAAGGTGCAGGCGGGATCGTCGGCCCAGACCAGATCGCTGCTCGCGAGCGGAGGACCGGCCAGGGAATCCACGGTGCGCGAGCGGCGGCCGGGGAAGGTGCGGGCATGTGTGGCGAGGACGAAGCGCGGCCGCCCTTCGCGCACCTCGGGATCGAGCGCCAGCGCGCCGACGAGCTCATATTCGTCGCTGCAGGCGCCGGCCCGCTTGGCCATGTCGGCTTCGTCGAAGCAGGCGCGGATGGTCGCCGATCCGTGCAGGTCCGTTTCGAGGACGAGCGCCGACGATTCGGCGGGCGCCGCGGGGAAACGGTAAAGCTCCAGACGCGAGGTCGTCGCGCCGCCGCCCGAATAGCCGGCCGACCGGGCGCGCACGATGCCGGCGATCGCGGCGCCGTCGGCTTCGAGCAGGATGTGGGGCCAGATCGTCACGCTGCCTTCCTCTCCGTCGCCCGGCGAGGCGACAGGGACGAAAGCCGGATCGCTCCGGGCGCCTCCGGTCGAATCCTTTTCGATCAGGCGCAGCTCGGGGACCTCCGATGCCCAGGGCAAGGAGACGCACCAGCGGCCGTCGGCGGTGCAGGCGGTGGGATCCGGATCCGGATCGGAGGGCGGCGATTCCCTGACGCGGAGCGGCAGGAGGCGGTTGCCGGCCGCGTCGGAAGCGGGCGGAGCGTCCTGAGGCGATGATGCCGCGACCATTCCGGCCGCGAGGATGAGGAAGAGGTTCATGGATCGGGTGCCCCCTGTCGCCGGCGGAGCTTATTGCGGTACGCGCCTGTCGGGAACCGATATCCTGTTTCCCCAATGCTTCGGCCTTCGCCGCGTTGGCCTGGATCCCCGCCCCGGGGACGACGGGAGGGTGGCCTGGCGCCTCTTGCTTCCGCGTCTCTCCGCGATCAAAACGGGTGCCGACAACCCGCCACGCCTTGCGGCTCGTCTCTCCAAAGCACGGCCGCCGGGGCCGGGCCGTTCCCGCCGCTCCGCCGGGAAGCGGCGTGGCGAGCTTGCCTTCGCCGCCCCCCGCCCCCATCTCGCCCGAACCGCGTTGACGCCCGGCGCGACCTCATTTAACACTAGAACAAATCTGGAACAGCAGGCCGATGCTCACCCATCTTTCCGTCCGCGGCGCGCGCGAGCACAACCTCAAGAACGTCGATGTCGACATTCCGCGCGAGACGCTGACGGTCATCACCGGCCTGTCGGGTTCGGGCAAGTCCTCGCTCGCCTTCGACACCATCTATGCCGAGGGGCAGCGCCGCTACGTCGAGTCGCTTTCGGCTTATGCGCGCCAGTTCCTCGAGATGATGCAGAAGCCCGACGTCGACCATATCGAAGGCCTCTCCCCCGCCATCTCGATCGAGCAGAAGACGACGAGCCGGAACCCGCGCTCGACGGTCGCGACGGTGACCGAGATCTACGATTATATGCGCCTGCTCTGGGCGCGGGTCGGCGTGCCTTACTCGCCGGTCACGGGCCTGCCCATCTCCGCGCAGACGGTGAGCCAGATGGTCGACCGGGTGATGGCGCTGCCCGAGGGGACACGGCTCTATTTGCTCGCGCCGGTCGTTCGCGGCCGCAAGGGCGAGTATCGCAAGGAGCTGGCCGAATGGCAGAAGGCCGGCTTCACCCGCGTGCGGATCGACGGCCAGTTCCACGAGATCGAGGAAGCGCCGGCGCTCGACAAGAAATACAAGCATGACATCGAGGTGGTGGTCGACCGCCTCGTCGTGCGCGAGGGGATCGAGACGCGGCTCGCGGACAGCCTGGAGACGGCGCTGAAGCTGGCGGACGGGCTGGTCTATCTGGATCCGGCGGATGCCCCGGCCCAGGCGGCACCCTCGGCGGGGACAAGCGAAGAGGAATCGGCCTCGCGGGTTTCGGAGGCCCGTGCCACCTTCTCCACCGAGGACGTCGAGGGCGCCAACAGCTCGGCCATCGCCGCGGCGGATGCCGACACCTCCTCCGCCCGCACCGGCGTCGCCAAGGCGCTGACCGAAGCGGCGGAGCGGGCGGTGCTGTCCGACAATGCGCCGCCGGGCCGGATCGTCTTCTCCGAGAAGTTCGCCTGCCCCGTCTCCGGCTTCACCATCGCCGAGATCGAGCCGCGGCTCTTCTCGTTCAACGCTCCGCAGGGCGCCTGCCCGGCCTGCGACGGGCTAGGCGAGAAGCTGCTGTTCGATCCCGATCTGATCGTCCCCAATGCGGCGCTGTCGATCAAGAAGGGCGCGGTCGTGCCCTGGGCGCGGTCCAACCCGCCCAGCCCCTATTACATGCAGGTGCTGGGCAGCCTGGCGACCGAATTCGGATTCAGCCTCGACACGCCCTGGCAGGACCTGCCGGAGGAGGTGCACGACATCATCCTCAACGGCACCAAGGGGCGGCCGGTGACCCTGCGCTTCGTCGACGGGCGCAAGAGCTATGAGGTGAAGAAGGCGTTCGACGGCGTGATCGGAAACCTGCAGCGGCGGATGCTGCAGACCGAGAGCGCGTGGATGCGCGAGGAACTGAGCAAATATCAGTCCTCGGCGCCGTGCGAGACCTGCCTGGGGGCGCGGCTTCGGCCCGAGCCGCTGGCGGTGAAGATCGCCGGCGAGCATATCAGCCAGGCGACGGCGCGAAGCGTGCGTCACGCGCTGGACTGGTTCTCGACGCTCGAGGAGAAGCTCAACCCGACCCAGCGCGAGATCGCGCGGGCGATCCTCAAGGAGATCAACGAGCGGCTCGGCTTCCTCAACAATGTCGGGCTCGACTATCTCGACCTCAACCGCACGTCGGGCACCTTGTCGGGCGGCGAGAGCCAGCGCATCCGGCTCGCCAGCCAGATCGGATCGGGCCTGTCGGGCGTGCTCTACGTGCTCGACGAGCCGAGCATCGGCCTGCACCAGCGCGACAACGACCGGCTCTTGGTGACGCTGCGGCGGCTGCGCGACCTCGGCAATACGGTGATCGTCGTCGAGCATGACGAGGATGCGATCCGCCACGCCGATTATGTCATCGACATGGGGCCGGGCGCCGGCGCCCATGGCGGCGAGGTGGTGGCGCGCGGCACGCTCGACGAGGTGCTGGCGAACGAGAAGAGCCTCACCGCCGACTATCTCACCGGCCGGCGCGCGGTGCCGCTGCCGGACAAGAGGCGCAAGGGCAACGGCAAGAAGCTCACCGTCCACGGCGCGCGGGCGAACAATCTGAAGGGCGTCACCGCCTCGATCCCGCTCGGCACCTTCGCCTGCATCACCGGCGTGTCGGGATCGGGCAAGTCGAGCTTCACCGTCGACACGCTCTATGCGGCGGCGGCGCGGCACCTCAATGGCGCGCGCATCCAGGCGGGCCGGCACGACAAGCTCACCGGCCTCGAATATCTCGACAAGGTGATCGACATCGACCAGTCGCCGATCGGCCGCACGCCGCGGTCCAACCCGGCGACCTATACCGGCGCCTTCACCCAGATACGCGACTGGTTCGCCGGCCTGCCCGAGGCGCAGGCGCGCGGCTACAAGCCTGGGCGGTTCAGCTTCAACGTGAAGGGCGGCCGCTGCGAGGCCTGCGCCGGCGACGGGCTGATCAAGATCGAGATGCACTTCCTGCCCGATGTCTACGTCACCTGCGACGTGTGCCACGGCCAGCGCTACAATCGCGAGACGCTGGAGGTGAAGTTCAAGGGCAAGTCGATCGCCGACGTGCTCGACATGACGGTCGAGGATGCGGCGGAGTTCTTCAAGGCGGTGCCGTCGATCCGCGACAAGATGCGGATGCTGGAGGAGGTCGGCCTCGGATACATCAAGGTCGGCCAGCAGGCGACCACCCTGAGCGGCGGCGAGGCCCAGCGGGTGAAGCTCGCCAAGGAGCTGAGCCGGCGCGCGACCGGGCAGACGCTGTACATTCTCGACGAGCCGACGACGGGGCTGCATTTCGAGGATGTGAGGAAATTGCTCGAGGTGCTGCATGCTTTGGTCGACCAGGGCAACACCGTCGTCGTCATTGAGCACAACCTCGAGGTCATCAAGACGGCGGACTGGATCCTGGACCTTGGGCCCGAGGGGGGAGACAAGGGCGGGGAGATTGTGGCCGAGGGGACGCCTGAGCAGGTGGCGGAGGAGCCCCGGAGCTATACCGGGAGCTATCTCAAGCCGCTGCTGAAGGGCGGCGTAGCGCAGACGGCCTCGGAGCCGGCGCGGAAGAAGAAGGGTGGCGCCAAGGCGAAGGAGCGGGAGCGGGAGGCGGCGGAGTGAACCGGGCGCGGCGGCTCCTGTTCGTGTGCTCGCAGAACCGATTGCGCGGCCCGACGGCCGAGGCCCTCTGTTAGGGCATCGACGGCGGCATCGAGGCCCATCTCCACAGGCACCAACAAAGACGCCGAGCAGCCGCTCACCGTCGATCTCATCGAGTAGGTCGATGTCGTCATGGGCGGGAGCATCGTAACCGCATTATCCGGAAGTTTCGTGGCCAGCTGAAAGGAAAGCAGGTCCTCGTGGTCGGCATCCCCAACGATTATGAGTATATGCAGCCTGAGCTGATCAGCTTGCTGGGGGTACGGCTCCAGCGGTGGATAGGCGCTCAGTGAGCTAGCAAGAAGTGCAGTGTCGCCGTAACTCTGGCCAACGAACCAGCCGGAAAACAGGGTACTCAATGAACCTATCGCTCCCGACCTCGGCCGCGTATCGTTTGCCTTGTCCGCTCCATTCGCAGCGAATATGCAACATGGTTAGCGCGAAGCGCGTCGGAACCAAGTGTGGGCGGCACTCGCAACCCGAGGTCTAATGTGAATGGATAATACCACCGGTGAACGCATCTTCGGAGAAGACGATCAGCAAGGTCTTGAGCAGGAGACCTTGTTTCCTGAACTTAACCAAATTCCTGATAAGATCGACCATCCGTTCGATCCTAATCAAATAAAGATTAGCAGAAGAGTTGTTACTATTGGTCAGATTGCCAGCCGAATAGAGCACGGCGAAGTCGAGCTCGCACCGGATTTTCAACGCCGCGCGCGAATATGGGACATATCAAGGAAAAGCAAGCTTATTGAATCAATACTTCTCCGTATCCCGCTGCCAGTGTTCTATGTAGCAGCTGACGATAGAGAGAACTGGAGAGTTGTAGACGGCCTTCAGAGATTGACAACAATATACGATTTTATCCATACAGAAAGCGTTCATTCGTTTTCACTAAGAGGGTTAGAGTATTTGAGTGCCTTGGAAGGCACAACATTCACGCAGCTCCCGCGCTCCATAAAACGTCGTATCGACGAGACTGAGCTTAACATTAACGTCATCGAGAGTGGAACACCAGATGAAGTGATGTTTAATGTATTCAAGCGGATAAACACTGGCGGGATAACGCTTAACGGACAGGAAATTAGGCATGCGCTTAATCCTGGTCCAGCTCGTGGATTCTTGTTGTCTTTAGTTGAATCCGAGGAATTCAGGAGAGCGACAGACGACTCTGTCCGCGATGATCGAATGGGCGCCCGGGAGCTTGCCCTTAGGTTTTGTGCCTTTTCGATGACCTCTCCAGAGAGCTACTATGGCGGTGACCTAGACGGTTTTCTTAATGATGCCATGAAACGTCTAAATGACATGTCAAACTCAGAGCGACAGGCGCTTCGGAATAGATTCCGTCTGGCGATGACGCGCGCCGAAGAAGTTTTTGGTAACGACGCGTTTCGAAAGCGTTATACGATGACTGCGCCTAGGACGCCAATTAATCGGGCGTTGTTCGAAGCATGGTCGGTGCGATTGGCTGAGTTAAGCGAAGGGGATTTTTGGAACCTCCGTTCCAAATCCTCTATGTTGCGTGACGAGTTTTCAATGGCTCTGATGGATAATTACGAATTTGAGCGCTCTGTGTCGGTTGCTACGGGTAGTCGAGCAAGAGTGCTTCTCCGATTTAATACGGTTCAGAAGCTAATCAAGGAAGTGCTCGATGCTCAATTCGATTAGGCTCAGAAACTTCAAGAGTTTTGACGACGTGGTCGTTCCAATGAAGCCGCTCACTGTGATTTTGGGACCTAACGGTGCCGGGAAGTCAAGCATGATACAGGCACTAGCCCTACTTCGCCAGAGCTTGGGTCAGCACCGCGCGAAGCAGGCAGTGCTAAACGGAAGCTTGGTGAGCTTGGGTACTGGGCATGACGTGTTACGACAAGGAGCAGATGAAGATGTCATCGAGCTCACCCTCACGGGGTCCGAGGACAGGAGCGGCGTGTTCAGGATGGGGTACAATCCTGAGGCAGACGTACTTCCTCTCGGAACTCCTTTCGCCATTCTCCCGGAGCTAATATCAGATAACTTCGTCTACCTCGCTGCGGAGCGAGTGGGTCCGAGGTTAGTTGGTCCTCGATCGCTTCAGAGTGCAGAGCGTAGAGAGATGGGGCCGCGAGGTGAAGGTGCCCTTGCAGTGCTCGAAAGATTTCGAGCGGAAATCCTTCCTAAGAACGACCCGAGGCGCGGGGGACAAGGCGGTTCACTTGAGGAACTGTTCCAAATGTATCTTGGACAAATTTGTCCGACTGCTCGCATCGAGCTTCACCCCTACGGTGAAGTGGATAGCATAGGATCTAGCTTTGTTTTTACGCCCCCAGGTGGCCTTCCTAGCTTACCTGTGCGGCCTACCAACGTTGGCTTTGGCCTAAGCTACGCATTGCCTATCATTGTGGCGGCCTTGGTGGCACAACCGGGAGGAACGCTGATTGTTGAGAACCCTGAAGCTCACCTTCATACGGTCAGTCAACGAGCAATGACCGAACTTCTTTATCGGACCGCCGCTGCCGGTGCCCAAGTGATTGTAGAGACCCATAGTCGAGAAACTTTTCACTGGCTGAGAAATAGTTCGATGAGTAGGAGTATTGATGGTTCGATCGTATGCATCAACTACTTTCAGGCCGTATACGACGAGAGTGGACGCGTTTCGAGATGCTCTACATTGAATTCCTCTGACGACAGTCTACAAGACTGGCCGCAAAGCTTCTTTGATGAGTACGGCTCTCCGGGAGACTTAATTGCACCGGTCGTGCCCGTTCCTTTATAATTGGCCGATCCTCAGCAGGTTGCCCCCACGGTCGGGAACCAGCCGCCGAGCTCGCCCGTGCCCTTGTTCGGAATTACGGTGACGGTGCATTATTTCGATCGACACGCGAAGTACCCACAACCAAGGGGATTATGCATTTCACGAACCCGGCCGTTTGCGTCGCCGGATTTCAGTGCATAGCCAGTAGGGCACAAACATGAGCGGGAGCGAGGCGAGCAAAATGATGATTGCGAGGACATCCATCTCGAGTGCGTAGCGAATCAGATCCTCCGGCAGTTGCGCGATGCTCCTCCCGAACAGGCCCGCACCAAGGGCATAGACGCCAAGGAGTGGGAGTATGATCAGGCCCCACGCAAGGAGGTAGCACCCGACATAGACGCGCTTGTTCCTCGCGGCCTCGTCACGGCCCTGATTTGGCGACCTCACCCCTGCGGCTTCTCAACCGGCTTATGCTTCACCAGGTTCCCGAGCCGTTCGCGGAAGCGCTTAGGGTTGCGGTGATACGTGCGATAACGCCTAAGAGGCTGGGCCCCGGCCTTCGCCGGGGTGACGGACCCATCAAGACAGGCCAACTCTCCTAATCTCACACCGGTCAAGTCGCGAGCTTTCCGATCCAGTCCGCCACCGCGTCCCAAGCTTCGGCCTCAGCATCGGCCGAGCTGCGGCCGCTCCTGGCGGCGACCCTGAAGCCATGGTCGGCATGGTCGATCAGGTGGAGGGTCGCACGCGATCCGAGGTCGGCGACCACCGGCCTCAGCAGGTCCAGCTCCGCCAGGGCGTCGCGCGTGCCGGAGACGAACAGCATCGGAATTTGCACGCGCGCGAGATGCTCGGCGCGCGAGATGCCGGGCTTGCCGGCCGGATGGAGCGGGAAGCCCAGGAAGACGAGGCCGCGCACGCCGGGAAGCGGCGCCTCCGCCTGTGCCTGCGAGGTCATCCGCCCGCCGAAGGAGCGGCCGCCGGCGAAGAGCGGAAGATCGGGCGCGAGCCGCGCGGCTTCGGCCGCCGCCGCGCGCACGGCCGCGTGGGCGAGCTTGGGCGGATCGGGCCGCTTCGAGCCCTTCTCCATATAGAGGAACTGGTAGCGTAAGGTCGCGATGCCGCGCGCGGCCAGGCCTTCGGCCGCGGCCGCCAGGCTCCGGTGCCTCATCCCCGCGCCGGCGCCGTGGGCAAGGAGGTAGAGCGCCTTCGCGTCGGTCGGGCACAGCAACAGGCCCGAGACCTGCTCGTCGCCGACGGCAATGCCTAGCTCGATCTCATCCATCTCGATCAATGCTCACGATGACGACGCCACTTCACGATTGCACCCCTTGCTCCCTTCGACCAGCAGTTTTCCGAAGCCAGCCGCGGCGACTTGACCTGTCACCGCGTCGCATTCCGCCGCCGCCCCGGCACGGCACCTACCCCCATATCCCCCTGACCACCTCGGCGACCTCGCCGAGATCATTGCCGAGCTGATGATCGCGCCCCGGCAGGAGGTGCAACCGGGCCTGCGGCAGCAGGCGGGCATAGAGGCCGGCATGGGCGGGCGGCGCGACCTCGTCCTCTTCTCCGTGGAAGATGTGGACCGGCAGGCCCGGCGGCAGATTCGCGCCCAGGTCGGCGGGCGTCTCGAAATCGTCAAGCTGCCAGCCGCCCTCGCCGGCGAAGGGCGCGGCCAGGAGGAACAGCGCGCCGAGCGGCCGCGGCGGCGGCAGCCCGGCGAGCGCGTCGACGAGGATCATCCCGCCGAGCGAATGGCCGAGGAGGATCGCGCAGTCCTCCAGCGCGGCAAGCTCCCGGGCGATCTCCGCCTTCCACGCGTCGACGTCGGGCTCATCCTCGTTCGGCATGAGCGGATAACGTATCTCACGGTCCGGCCCGAGCGCCCGCGCGAGGCTGTCGACCAGCAGGCGGTCGCACGCATGCGCGCCGGCGCCCCCGCCCTGAATGAAAAGCAGCTGGCGTCGCATCGGCTATCCCCTGGCCGTGAACAGGCTCTCCAATCCTAGAAGGGCTGCCCGACCCCAAGCAAATTGCCGTCGCAGTCCCGGAACCAGGCGCCATATTCGCCCCTGCCCTTGCTCGGATAATTGCCGTCGACCGTGGCGATGCCGTCCTCGGTGCGGAGGGGCTCGTCATACTCCTCGAACACCACGCCGCGCCGCCGCAGCTCGGCGACGGTCGCCCGCAGGTCGGCTACCTCAAACCCCATTTGCGTGAACGTGCCGTCGGACTGGCCAGCCGACGCGAACAAGGCGAACTCGCCATCGCCGACCACATATCGAAGCCCGCCGGGCCGCGCCTCGGCCGGGTGCAGGTCCAGCTTCTCGGCATACCAGGCGCGGGCCCGGTCCAGATCCTTCGCCGGCAGCCGCGTCGCCACCTTTCGCAAGCCCAGCATCGTTTCCTCCTTTGCAGCGCTCGGGCGCCGCGCTTGCCCTTACCATCTCTCCCGAACGGCCGCACGTCGACCCCGAAGGCCTAGGCCGGACGCGACCGCCTGACGAGCCATGCCGCCGCGGCGGCCATGTCCTGCGGGCTTCAGGAAGACGGCTTCGGCCCTGACCGGCGCGAACGCCGCGGTCTTGGGGCCGCCACGCCGGGAGCAACCCTTGCGTCGAGGGCGCCCTGTGGCCAATCTGAGTGAAGGCCATGAAGAAGGCGGCAATGGCGATGGCATCCTGGATCCTGCGGCAGATCGGGCCAGAAGCGGCGAATGAGCTGGCCCGTCTCTGGGCCGAGACGTTTCGGCAGGCTTATGCCTCGGTCCATAGCCACGCCAATGTCGAAGCCTATTGCGCGGTCAATTATTCGGCAGAGCGGGCGCGCCTTGCGCTGAGCGATCCCAAGCAGGTCTGCAAGTTCGCCTATCGGGACGGGGAGCCGACGGGCCTTTACGTCCTGAAGAGGCATGACTGCCCGATCGCGCTCCAGGGCGAGTCCATGGAGCTGAAACAGCTTTACGTCCTCGCTTCCGAATATGGAACGGGCCTGGGGCGCGTGCTGATGGAGGACGCGATCGACTCCGCTCGCGTTTCAGGAGCAAGGCATTTGTGGCTGGCCGTCGCAGACACCAACCGGCGGGCACAGGCCTTCTATCTCAAGCACGACCTCGCGCCCCTTGGATCGGGACCAATACTCGACGTCGGGACCGACCGTCTGAGCTCGACGATCCTGGCCCGTCCGATCTGAAGCCCGGACCGGGCCGGCAGGCGAAGCCGGATCACGGCGCCGCCTTGTCGGAGAGTCCGGCGAATCCCTGGGCCAGTTTACCAGTTCCGCGCGGAAAGCCCGTCAAACAGACGGCCTCATTATCCGCCGAGCCCCGGCCGATCCTGGAACAGGCCGATACGCGCCTGGCCGAGGAAGGTCCGGAACATCCGCAAATCCTCCTCCAGGCGTCCGGGTCGCGTGCCGAGCGTGGCCCGGTAGACGACATGCGGCACGTCCTCGGGCGGATCGCCGGCCCACTCTCCGGCCAGCGCATAGACCGTGAGATCGATCGACCCGTCCTTTCCGATGCTTTGACAGGCGAGCGACCGATGGCCGGGGAAGACCAGTCCGTCGGCGCCGAAATGTTGGAGGATGGCTTCGTCCGGCGGCGTGCAGCTTCCGGCGACCTCTGCCGGTGTCGCAAGGAAGGTCGCATTGAAGGATGAGTTCAGGCCCATGGACGCCTCCGGCGAATCCTCCCGGCCTTCGGGACAGCCCGTCGCGCCCGTTCCGTAGCGAGCGTAGAAGCCGCGCGGCGCGTCTCCCGAACGGCTCATGCAGACCCGGCTACCCTGCGGAAAGACCACGCTCAGCCCCATATTCTCGTTCACGAATGGCCGTGCGCCGTCGGACAGCACCGGCCTCTGCAGGCCGCACGACAATTGCTCCGGCGGACAAGGGGGAGGAATGGACCCTGCGGCACCCCGTCCCGTCGCCGGGGACGCCGCGCCTCCCGTTTCGCTTTTCCCGATTTGCGAGTTGCTGTCGGGAGCGCAGGCGCCGAGATGCGCAGCCGCAACCGTCATGAAGGCCATTGGCAGGTGCCGGTACATTCGGTCCGCTCCGTGCCGGGGGCGAGGCGCCCGGCGAGAAGAGGACACCGAGCCTCGATCATTGTCAACGGACCGCACCATCATCGACGGCGCCCCCAACCTGTCGCCGCGGCCGCTCGGTATGGCCTGCCGGGCGACGGCGAGGCGATCGGCCAATCGGTGCGTGCCGGTGCCGAGCCGCGGGGAGGCTTGCACCAGGGACGTTCCCTGTCCAAAGTAGAGCGGCTGATCAGGGCACCGGATCAGCCTTGCACCACCTGAGGCGGGCGCTGCCACTCATCTCGAGGGGGAGTGCCATGCCCGTAGAACTGCGACGCCGAGAATTCCTGGCCGCCGGCCTGGTCCTGCCGATCCTGCCGCCCGCCTCCTCGCGCGCCCACGCCGGGGCCGCCGGACCGGCCCCCGGGTTCGAGACGCGGCTGCGCCCGACGGTCCGTGCGGCGGACGCCCGGCCTTCCACGCTTGCCGATCGCATGGCCGAGCTGCACGTGCCCGGAGTCGCCGTCGCGATCCTGCGTGAGGGGCGGATCGGGACGATCGGCGGCTACGGCACCCGAACGGCCGGGGCGGCTGCGCCGGTGGGTCCGGAGACCCTGTTCTCAGTCGGGTCCGTCAGCAAGGTAGCGACGGCGGCCCTGTGCCTGCGGCTCGTCGCGCTCGGCCAGTTCGACGTCGACCGGGACGTTGGTCGCTGGCTGCGGCGCTGGCCGGTGCCGCCAGGGCCGGCCGGCGACACGAGCCCAATCACGCTGCGGATGCTGCTGTCCCACACCGCCGGCTTCAACGTTCACGGCTTTCGCGATTTCGCGCCCGGTGCCGCGCTACCGGACCTGGCCGACATATTGACCGGCACGGCGCCGGCGACGAACCGGCCGCTCGCGCGCATCGAGCCTGCGGGCGCGCGCGCCCGCTATTCGGGAGGGGGATATATGATCGTGCAAGCGATCTTGGAGGACGCGATGGGGGCGCCGCTGGACGCGCTCGCCGCCCGCCACGTCTTCGCGCCCCTCGGCATGCGCCGAAGCCGGTTCAGCGCCTCGCTTTCCCCCGCTCCCGCCGACGTCGCCCACGCCCACGGCGGCGCCGGCGAGCCGGCCGCCCTGCCTCGCGGCTGGCAGAGCTTTCCCGAGCTAGCCGCTTCCGGCCTGTGGACCTGCGCCCACGACCTAGCCCGGCTGATCGCCGCCCTGACCGGCAGCTTTCGCGGCGAGGCCCGGCCGTTCCTGCCTAGAAGCTTAGCGACGGAGATGATGACGCCCGTCTCGCCGGGCCTGTTCGGCCTGGGTCCGCGCCTGGCCGGCGAGGGGGACTCAGCGATCTTCCATCACGGCGGCGCCAACGACAGCTACAAGGCCTATGTCGAAGGCCATCTCGCCAGCGGCGACGGCCTCGCCATCCTCACCAACGGCGCGAACGGCGACGTGCTCGGCGACGAGATCCGCAATGCCGTCTCGGACGCCCTGGGATGGCCGGGAGACTGGTCCGCCGTCGTGCAGCCGATCCGGGACAGGGCCCTCTTCGCCCATTATCCCGGAACCTATGTCCGGCGCCGGGATCAGCCGATCGAGATTGCCGGGCTTCTCGACACGGGCTTCGACCATGAGCGGATCGCCATCGAGGCGGCGGGCGACGGGCTGGAGCTGCGCATCGGAGACGAGACGAAGGCGCTGGCGCCCCTGACGCCCAGCCGCTTCGTCGTGCCGGGCCAATATGTGCCGGCCGGCACGCTGCAGCTGGAGTTCAAGCGGAGCGCCGCCAACCGCGTGACGTCGCTGATCGCGAGCGCAGGCGGGGGCAGGCTGCTGTTCGACCGGGGGTGACGGGGTATGGCGGCCGGGCGGCCGTCGCGGTGCCGGCAAGGCCGCCGGAGGCTGCGCGCCATGGTTTAGCCGGGCTTGTCGCCGCGCCTTACCTGACCACCTTTGGAACGGCCGTCCGATCCCCAGCAGGTTGTCCTCGCAGTCGCGGAACCAGGCGCCGAATTCGCCCGTGCTGTCAACGAAATGCACCCCGGTCGGAAGGTGCGAGAATCTGCGCGGGCCGAGGCATCAGCGCCGTAAGCCGGCTGCCCATGGGCTTTCGCCGCATGCGGACGGCTGGAATTGGCACTGGCACTCCCCGCTCCTAGACCCTACCTACCGCTCCCCATGCTCAACCTGACCGACATCATTGTCCGCCTCGGCGGGCGGACGATCCTCGACGGCGCTTCCGCCAGCCTGCCGCCGCGCGGGCGGATCGGGCTGATCGGGCGAAACGGGGCGGGAAAGACGACCCTGGTGCGGGTCGTCGCCGGAATGCTCGAACCCGATGCCGGCGAGCTGCGCATGCCGCGGGGGAGCCGCATCGGCTACATCGCCCAGGAGGCGCCGGGCGGAAGCGCCACGCCGTTCGAGACGGTGCTTGCCGCCGATACCGAGCGCGCGACCCTGCTCGCCGAGAGCGAGCATAGCGAGGACCCGGACCGGCTGGGCGAGCTGCACGAACGGCTGAACGCGATCGACGCCCATTCGGCGCCGGCGCGGGCGGCGCGGATCCTGGTCGGGCTCGGCTTCGACGAGGAAGCGCAGCACCGGCCGCTCGACACTTTCTCGGGCGGCTGGCGGATGCGGGTGGCGCTCGCTTCCTTGCTCTTCTCGGCGCCGGACCTGCTGCTGCTCGACGAGCCTTCGAACCACCTCGACCTGGAGGCTGTGCTGTGGCTCGAGGATTTCCTCAAATCCTATCCCGCCACCATCCTGCTGGTCAGCCACGAGCGCGACTTCCTCAACAATGTCGTCGATCACATCCTCCATCTCGAGCGCGGCAAGCTGACCCTCTATCCGGGCGGCTACGACGCGTTCGAGCGGCAGCGCGCCGAGCGGCAGGCGCAGCTCGCCTCCGCCCGGGAGCGGCAGGAGGCGCAGCGCGCGAAGCTGCAGGACTATATCGCCCGCAACAAGGCGCGCGCCTCGACCGCCAAGCAGGCCCAGTCGCGGGTCAAGGCGCTGGCGCGGATGCAGCCGATCGCCGAGCTGCTCGACGATCCGTCGCTGAGCTTCGATTTTCCGAGCCCGGAGGCGCTTCGGCCGCCGCTGGTGACGCTCGACCATACGGCCGTCGGCTATGACGGCGTTCCGGTCCTCCGGAAGCTCGACCTCCGGCTCGATCCGGACGACCGCGTCGCCCTGCTCGGCCGCAACGGCAACGGCAAGACGACGCTGGCGCGGCTGCTCGCCGCACAGCTGAAGCCGATCGAGGGCGAGATGAACGCCAGCGGCAAGATGCGCGTCGGCTATTTCACCCAGTATCAGGTCGAGGAGCTGGACCGGGGCGAGACGCCGCTCCAGCACATGACCCGGCTGATGCCGGGGGCGAGCCCGTCGGCGGTGCGCGCGCAGCTCGGCCGGTTCGGATTCGGCGGCGCGAAGGCGACGACGGAGGTCGGCAAGCTTTCGGGCGGCGAGCGGGCGCGGCTGGCGCTCGCCTTGATCACCCGCGACGCGCCGCACATGCTGATCCTCGACGAGCCGACCAACCATCTGGACGTCGATGCGCGCGAGGCCCTGATCCAGGCGCTCAACGCCTATGAAGGCGCGGTGGTGATCGTCAGCCACGACCGGCACATGATCGAGACGACCGCGGACCGGCTGGTGCTGGTCGACGGCGGCACGGCCCGCGAATATGACGGATCGCTCGACGACTATATCGCCTTCGTGCTTCAGGGCGACGCGCGCGAGGCCGGCAAGGCCGAGGCGAAGATCGACCGCAAGGCGGCGCGGCGCGCGGCGGCCGAGGCGCGGGAGAAGAGCGCGGCGCTGAGGCGGCGCGCCAAGGAGGCGGAAGCGGAGCTGGCGCGGCTGACCGAGCAGAAGAGCGCGATCGACCGGGCAATGTTCGACCCTTCCTCGGCGGAGGCGGCGCTGGCGAAGCTGACCATGAGCGAGCTGATGAAGAAGCGCGCGCAGGTCGAGGCCAGGATCGAAGAGATCGAGGCGGAGTGGCTGGACGCGAACGAGGCGCTGGAGCGGATCGCGGCCTGATCGACTCGCCAAGGCGGGGCGAGAGCCGGCGGGGGCGTGCCGGAAAGGCCGACCGTCGCGCCTAGGCGGTCTCGTAGCGGAGCAGTAGGATGTCCGAAGCGAAAGGCCGGCATTCGACCAGCTTCATCGCCGCCTTCACGCCGTCCGGGAACAGCCGCTTTCCCGCGCCGAGGACGACAGGATAGACCATCAGCCGGAACTCATCGATGAGCCCGTGCGGCATCAGGGCGTGAGCGACGGACGCGCTGCCGTAGACGAGTATGTCTCCGTCGGTCGCCGCCTTCACCTTTCTCACATCGTCGACGATGTCGCCCCTGAGCACAGTGGAGTTGCTCCAATCGGCTCTCTCGAGCGTCGTGGAGGCGACATATTTTGGCAGGCTGTTCATGCGGTCGGCAAATTCGGTCTTCACCATCGGCCAGACCGCCGCAAAGGCTTCGTAGGTGCGGCGGCCGAGCAGGATGGCGCCGCTCTCCTCCAGCTCCCGATGCTTGAACGCGTCCCCTTCCTCGCCGCGGCTGTAGGGGCCGGTCCAGTCCCCGAGGCCGCTATCCTCCATGCCGACGGGATCCTCGATCACCCCGTCCAGCGACACATAATCGGTCACGACAAGTCGTCCGGCCATTCCTGACTTCCTTTCACCCGGCGCCGCTCGCCGTCACAGGGATGGCAGGTTGATCGAAGGGCGGCGCATTGTCTTGAACGAAAGCGACGAAACTCACCGCGCCTCCCTCGCGATCTGCGCCGGCGTCTGGCCGACGAAGCGCTTCAGCGAACGGGTGAGATGGGCCTGGTCGGAATAGCCGGCGCGCATCACGGCGTCGAAAATGGTTGCGCCCCCGTCCAGGAGCGCCGCAGCCTTCCGCGCCCGCTCGATCTGCCTGATCGCTCCGAGCGTGAGGCCCGTCGCGCGCCGGACCCGGCGTTCGACGGACCGCCGCGACAGGTCCACCGGTCGGCCCTGCAGGGCATCGCGCACCGCGGGGTCGTCGACGAGGAGGCCTTCGCGCACCAGTCTCCCGACGAACGCCTCGATGTCGTCGAAGGTCGGGATCTCGAGCACGGAGCCGTTGAGCCGGACGGCGTTGCCGACGCCGCGGCGAAGGGTCACGTCGCCGTCGACGAGGGAATGCACGGGCAGGTCCGGCAGGAAGGTCCCGGGCCTGAACTCGACCGACATGAACTGCGCATCGGCCGGTATCGGGACCGCGCTCGCCCGGGTTTCGGGGCCCCGCACCGTCACATGCGTCCGGCCATCCTGCTTCCAGAAAACGACCAGCCAATGGGCTGCGGCGACCGAGATGAAGGAAGGATGCGGAGCGCTCGTCGTTCGCCAGATGCTTCGGACCATGGAATGGCTCGTCTCGCGCGCCTCCAGATGGAAGATCTTCGTCGCGCGCTGCATTGGATCTCTCCCGGTCTCCGGCGTCGGTCGCCGAAGCTATGACGCCATCCCTTGCCAGGCGCCACACGCCATCGGCTCGACGTAGTCCAGGGGCTGCCGAGCGGGCATGGTCCGGCCGCGGCCGCCCTTGCATTCCACTGCCGCACCCCCACTTCAGGAAACTGCTTCGGTCGTAGAGACGGTCTTCGGCGCTTTTCGGCTCCTTGCTCCTTCTGTCGCCTCCCTGGCACCGGGCTTGCGCCAATTCCGGCGCGCCCGATCGGAAGGAAAATTCCATGCCCATCGGCAAAGTAAAGTTCTTCAACATCCACAAGGGCTTCGGCTTCATCACGCCGGAAGAAGGCGGCAATGACGCCTTCGTCCATATCAGCGCCGTCGAGAAGATCGGCCTGAACAGCCTGGCCCAGGACCAGCGCGTTTCCTACGAGCTGCAGACCGATCAGCGCGGCAAGACCAGCGCGGTCCAGCTGCAGACCCTCTGATCCGCCTGCCTGGCTTCGCACGGGTTCCGATCCCGTTGCGCCTTCGGGCGCGGCGGAATCCGGCATCGGCCGCGGACGACCCGTTCCGCCCCACCATGCCATGACCGGGGAGACCGAAGATGTCGGCCATCAGTGAATTCTACCGCACCCGCGCCGAGGCCGCCCACCGCGACGCCGCGGCCGCGACGCTCGACAATGTGCGCGAGCGCCACCTGCGCGCCGCGGCCGCCTGGGAAAAGATGGCCGAGCGCGGCGAGCGGGTCGAGACCGGCCGCGCCAGCCTCGATGCCCACAAGGCCGCGCTGCGCGCCGAAGCGGCGGCCGACGAGGCAGCCGCCGGGACACCGACGCCTGCGGACGATCCGGCCGCCTGAAGGCATCCAGGCCTGCCGATTCCGGCTCGCCCCTCGGATAATCGCTTCGGCGCGGCGACGCCGCCATCCTGCTTGCATGAAAGCCTGACATCGCTGACATTCTCCGCATGATGACGGCCGGTCATCAGAGTGTGCGTGAGAAGGTCGGCTCCGCTTCCGGCGCCTTGCTCGTGCAGGCGCTGATCGGGGCGATGATCCTGTGGGGACTCGGCGCCGACGTGCGAGGGGCGGTCGAGGCGCCGTTGCGGATGTTCGACGTGCTTCCGCCGCCGCCTCCACCGGAGCCGAAGCCGGTGCAGCCGCCGCCAAGGCAGGAGAGCGACACGCGGAACCAGCGCTTCACGCCGCGAGAGGAAGGCGGGGCCGCCCCGCCCAACCTGCGGTCGCAGGCGACGGAGGTGACCGCGCCGGCCCCGGTGATCCCGCTGCCCGTGACTCCGCCGATCGTGGCCGCGCCGCGGCCCGCGGCCGGAAACGATCCATCGTCCGGCGCCGCCGAGCGACCCGGCCCCGGAACCGGGAGCGGCGGGATCGGCGACGGGAGCGGCTCGGGCGCGGGCGGCGGCGGTGGCGGTGGGGGCGGCTACGGCCGGGTGCGCCCGCCGCGGCTGATCCGCGGCGGCTTTCGCGATTCCGACTTCCCGCCCGGGCTCGGCGAGGCCGGGATCGGCGGCACCGTCTCGGTCATCTTCACCATCCTCCCCGACGGCAACGTGACCGACTGCCGGATCACCCGGTCGAGCGGCAGCCCGGCCCTGGACGAGACGACCTGCCGCATCATCGAACGGCGCTATTTCTTCGAGCCCTCGCGCGACGAGTCGGGGCGGCCGATCCGGTCGCGGATGACGGAGAATCACAGCTGGATCGTCGAGGATCTGCCGCCCGAGCGCGAGCCGCCGAGGCGCCGGCGAGGCTGGTGATCCGCGACTGAAGCCGTGAAGCCGGCCCCCGCGCCTTCGGCCGCCTCGTCACCGTCGCGCAACCTTCCGGTCCGTTCGATCATTGTCCCGCTGTCCCTCCCACCGAGGACAGAAGGAGGAAGTGTGATGCGTACCCCTCTAATCGCCGCCGCCGCCCTTACCCTGGTCCCCCTCGCAGGCTGCGCCACCTACAATGATCCGTTCGGTTCCTCGGACGGCTATTATGAGCGCCAGTATCGCGCCGGACGCTACGATCCCTACCCGCTGGGCCGCGACGATTACGTCTATCGCGGCAATGACGGCCGCTATTATTGCCGCCGCCGCGACGGCACGGTCGGGCTGGTCGTCGGCGCGGGCGTCGGCGCGGTGCTCGGAAACCTCATAGCCCCGCGCGGATCGAGGACCCTGGGATCGATCCTGGGCGCCGCGGGAGGCGCCGCCGCCGGCTATGCTATCGAGCGGCAGGACCTGCGCTGCGAGTGATGCATCGGAGGGTCTAGCACCATTTTCCGAGCTGGCCCTCCAGCCATTCCACGATCCGCCGCCCATCGTCCAGGCTCAAGCCCTGGGCGAGCCGGACGGTCTTGCCCGCATGGATGAACTTCACGGCGCCGGTACTAGGCCTGAACAGGAACGGGAGGTCGATGTGACGCTTCCGGTGGAGCGGGATGGGATCGCCGACCTCGGGACGGCCGATCTCGGCGATCGGCCAGCTTCGGCGACGGGTGCGTCCCAGGACCGAATGGGCGGCCTCGACCTCTCCGCCGCGGACGCGGATCACCTCCTGGCCGGTGAGCTGCCAGGCCACGAGCAGGCTGCCGACCAGACCGGCGAACAACCAGCCGCCGGCGGCGATGCCGACGATGTCGGCTTCCAGGCCGAAGAGCGACACGAAGCCGGCGATGCCGCCGCCTGTCCAGATCGTCAGCCAGACCAGAAGGAATAGCAGCACGAGCGGACGGCGCGCGGGAATGACGACGCATTCCCCCCTCACGTCCCGTTCGATCCGGAATCGCCCCGCGCCGGCTCGCCCCCCGGTCGTCGCCATGCTTCGACCCTCCATCGATCGGATCCGAAATATCGGATCGAGAACGAAACGAAAAGCCTTCGCCTTGCACCTCGAGCATGCTGAAGCCGAACGGCCGGCAACCTTCGCCTTCGCCGGCGGTTGCTCTATGGTGCGTTCCGCACGCCGTGGCTCGTTGAGATCGCCTGGATCGGACCGAGCCGTGCAAGTCATTGAATCACTGCGTTTTCCAGGGCATCGGGCGACGCCGCCCGGCCCGAAAGCAAGTTCGAGGGGAGAATCACCATGATCACGCGCACCGCGACCGCCCGCTACGAGGGCTTCGGCAAGGATGGCAAAGGTCGAGTCTCGACCCAATCGGGGGTGCTCGCCGACCAGGCCTACGGCTTCGGCTCGCGCTTCGAATCCGAGAAGGGGACCAATCCGGAGGAGCTGGTCGCCGCCGCCCATGCCGCCTGCTTCACCATGGCCCTCTCCTTCGCCCTGGCCAAAGCGGGCCACGCGGACGGCACGCTCGAGACCGAGGCGCGGGTGAAGCTCGACAAGGAAGGCGAGGGATTCAAGGTCAGCCGGTCCGACCTGACGCTCCGGGCGAAGGTGCCCGGGATCGACGAGGCGGCGTTCCGGGAACTGGCCGAAGGCGCCAAGGCGGGGTGCCCGATCTCCAAGCTGCTCAACGCGGAGATCACGCTCGACATGGAGCTCCAGACCGCCGGCTGAGCGGAAGTCGGCTCGGGGCGCGACGCCCTTTCCGCGGAACGCGGCCGTGCCCAACCTCGCTGAGGGCCATCGATGGCGGCGCCGACTCCGCCTCCCGATAAAGCGAGAGTGGGCGCCGACGTCCGGCCGTTTCGGGATCGCGGGCAAAGACCCGCGAGGGAACAGGCCTAACGAGACGTGAAGGCGTTAATGGGGTTTTTACGACATTCGCTTACCTCGTTGCGGCAAGGGGGATGCGAAATGAATCCGGCTTCGAACCTGTCCTGCGTTCCCGTCGCCACGGAGACTCCGGGCGACGAGGAGACGAACCTCGAACCGCTGGTGCGGCCCTCGCGGGTCGCGCTGCCGACGCCCGCGCGGTCCGAGTGCCTGACCGAGGAGTGGCTGCGCCAGGAAGTCGAGACGCTGGGCCGCTATCTCGACACCGCCGCCTTCCTCCTGGCCCGGGAGCCGGTGGTGCGCAGCCGGTTCGAGACCGAGCTGGGCAATATCCGCCATGTCGAGCGGATGCTCGTCCAGATCGCGCCTCTGATCAACGCCGCCGACAAGGCCGAGGCGGTCGAGCGGATCACCGACCCTGCCCTGAAGGCGCGGCTGAAGCGCAAGCCGATCGTGCCGCTGTTCGAGAGCAAGCATTAGGCCAGGTCGCGGACGCCCCGGACCGCCTCGTCACCGATGCAGCTCGGGCCCCGGCCCTCGCGCTTGAGACGATGCGATGCTCGAGCGGCGGTGAAGTGTCGGGCGCAAGTCACCTCCGGGGCGGAGCTTCTTTCCTGCCTTCAATCCCCTCCCGCCCTCTGGTAGATTGGCGCAGCGGCGGTCTTCGGGGGGAGGCACTTCATATGGCGACGGCGGTTCGGTCTCGGCTCGGCGCCGAGCGGCGATTCTATTCCTTCATGGCGATCATGATGATCGTGCTGATGCTGATCGGCTTCGCGCCCAGCTTCTTCCTGCGCGGCTATGTGAGCTTCCCGCGCCCCAATCCGACGATCACGCCGGCGATCCTGCTGCACGGTATCGTCTTCACCCTCTGGATGCTGGTCTTCTGGGCGCAGACCGTGCTGGTCGCGGCGGGGCGGCGCGACGTGCACATGAAGCTGGGCGCGGCCGGCATGGCGCTCGCGGTGCTGCTGGTGCCGATGATGTATTGGGTGGCGGTCTACCAGGTGGCGCGGGCCAACCAGCCGCCCTTCGCGACTCCGCTCGGCTGGACCTCGGTGCCGCTCGCCACCATTCCGGTCTATGCCATATTGGTCTGGCAGGGCTGGAAGCGGCGGCGCGACGCGCAGGCGCACAAGCGGCTGATGCTCGGCGCAGCCCTTCTGTTCATGGGGCCGGCGGTGGGGCGCCTGCCGCTCGGGCCGCCGGCGCTCGTCGGCCACGCCTTCGGCCAGTTCCTCGCCTGGCTGTGCTTCGTGCCGCTCTTCTGGTGGGACCTGAAGACGCTGGGGCGGCTGCACTGGGCGACCAAGCTCGGCGCCGGATTGGCGCTGGCCGCGGTGTTCGTGCCGGTGCTGCTGATGGCGACGGGAAGCTGGGATGCGGTAGCGGCGCGCCTGCCGGGGGTCTGACCGGGACAGGCGGGGGGAGAAAGCGGACAGGCCGGCGTGCCTATGGAGCGGATCGGGTCTATGAAGCGAAGACGATCCGGACCGGGAGCGCGACATGACCGACAGACGGGAGCTTAGCGCCGAACCTATTCTCCGCCTGACGCCGGCGCGAACCCTTGCCGCCCAAGCGAGCCGGCCCTGGCCGAACGAGCCGGCCGGCTACCGCGGCGCGCGCGAGGCCTTGCTCGCCGAGGAGATCGAATTGAGGCGCCATATCGAGCGGGTGGCGGCGATGCGCCGAACCCTCCCCCTCGGCGGCGAGGTTCCGGAGGATTATGCGTTCGAGAATTCGGACGGCGGCCAGACGCGGCTTTCGGAGATGTTCGGGCCGCACGACACGCTCATCACCTATTTCTGGATGTACGGGCCGCTGCGCAGGCGACCTTGCCCGATGTGCACCAACCTGCTCGGGCCGCTCGACGCCAATGCACGCGACATCGAGCAGAAGGCAGCGCTCGCGATCATCGCCCTGTCGCCGGTAGCACGGCAGCTCGACTTCGCCCGGGAGCGGGGCTGGAGGGCGCTTCGCTTCTATTCGAGCGCCGGGAACCGCTTCGCCGACGATTATCGCGGGTTGCTCGAGGACGGGACCGATACCGCCGCGCTCAACGTCTTCGTGAAGAAGGCCGGAAAGGTCCACCACTTCTGGGGTGGCGAGATGGGCGGCGAGACGGTCGATCCCGGCCAGGACCCGCGCGGTGCTCCCGACCTGGCGCCGCTGTGGAACATGCTCGACCTGACGCCGCGCGGACGGGATCCGGACTGGTATCCGAGCCTCGAATATGGCGATCGAGCGGATTCCCGGCCTTTGCCGGCGTCGGGGGTCAGCGCGAATCCGGAGGGGGCGCCTTAGCCCTCTCCGCGCCGAGATAGGGGCGTCCCCGGAATTGCGGGGGACGAAGGGCCGTCCGGTGCCCCGGACGGCCCTTTCCCCCTTGTGACCGGTGCCAGCCGTTGAAGGTCATGCCGGGGGATACGCGCATTGCAGTGACGCCGCCGCCGGCATTTTGCCGCAGCCGCAAACCGCTTGCGCGTTCCGGGCATCACCGGCCGACAGGACCCCATGCCGGGAGCAGCGAAGATGGGCGTTGACGGCCTTCGCCTTTTGATATAACCATTTGGTTATTGAAAGGCATGGTTATGGAATCAGATCAGCTCGATGCCGTGTTCACCGCCCTCGCCGACCCGACGCGGCGGGCGATCCTGGCGCGGCTCGCCGAGGGCGAGGCTTCGGTGGCGGAACTCGCCATGCCCTTCAAGATGAGCCAGCCGGCCATCTCCAAGCATCTCAAGATGCTGGAGCGCGCCGGGCTGGTGTCCACCGCGGTCGATGCGCAGCGGCGGCCCCGGCGGATCGAAGGGGCGCCGCTTGCCGGCGCCGTCGGCTGGCTGGAGCAGTATCGCGAGGTCTGGGAGCGCAATTACGAACGGCTGGATGCGCTGCTCGACGAGATGAAGGCCGTGGAAGCGAAGGCAAGAAAGGGATCAAGGCAATGACCGGAAAAGTCAGCATCACCGCTTCGGGCGAGCGCGAGCTCGTCATCACCCGCCTGTTCGAGGCGCCGCCCCATCTGGTGTTCGAGGCGCATACCGTGCCGGCGCTGATGAAGCGCTGGTTCACCGGACCGGAAGGCTGGACGCTCGCCACGTGCGAGATCGACCTGCGGCCGGGCGGCACCTATCGCCACGAATGGGCGCACGAGGACGGCCGCAAGATGGGAATGAGCGGCACCTTCCAGGAGATCGATCCGCCGCACCGCCTTGTCGCGACAGAGCTGTTCGACGAGGACTGGACCGGCGGCGGCACGGTCAACACGCAGACGTTCGAGCCGGTCGGCGACGGCCGGACGCGCCTCACCACGACGGTGCTTTGCACGTCCGCCGAAGCGCGCGACTCCATGCTGCAGTCGAATATGGAAGCGGGGATCGCCGCCAGCTATGCCCGGCTCGACGCCGTGCTGGCGGACGTGCCGATCGGAAAGGTGGCTTAGCGCCCGCTTTCCACCCGGCTTCCGGCGCTCGGGACGTGCCGCGACGGCGAGCTCCGGGACCTCATACCCCGCAATGCGAAAGGGCCGCCCGGTCGCCCGGGCGGCCCTTCCCTCGCAAGAAGATGTCGCGTCGCCTCAGCGCTGCTGCTGGCGGTCGCCTGGCTTCTGGCCGCCCTGCTGCTGCTGACGGTCGCCCTGTTGACGATCCTGGCCGCCTTGCTGTTGCTGACGGTCGCCCTGCTGACGATCCTGGCCGCCTTGCTGTTGCTGCTGGCGGTCGCGGTCCTGGCCACCGCCTTGCTGGCGGTCGCCTTGATCCTGGCTGCGTTCCTTCATGTCGGGCTCCTCTCGTCCGCTGCCGGGCCGTGCTGGCGCCGGCATGTCGACAAAACCCTCCGGCCGACGGCGCTGTTCCTCCAAATGCCTGGTCCGCCGTCATTCCTGCGGCAAAGCGACCCGCCCGCCCGCCGGGCCGGAACTTCGCCACGGCGGGTCCATTGTCGAAAATGGCGCGCCCGCCAACTCGACGCGCGAACCCAATGCAGCGAAGCAGGAGAGAGGATATGCAGGTCGCCGAAATGATCGCCGCCCATCCCGACGTGAAGGGAAACACCAACGAGGCTCTGCTTCGCTGCATTGCCGATTGCTACGATTGCGCGCAGACCTGCACATCCTGCGCCGATGCCTGCCTCGCCGAGGCGAACGTCGCCGAGCTGCGCCAGTGCATCCGCCTCAATCTCGACTGCGCCGACCTGTGCCTTGCCGCCGGCGCGCTCGGTACCCGCCGGACCGGGTCCGACGAGAGCGCGATCCTCGCGGCGCTCGAAGCCTGCGCGACCGCCTGCCGACTGTGCGGGGAGGAATGTGCGCGCCACGCCTCGATGATGGAACATTGCCGCATCTGCGCGGATGCCTGCCGCCGCTGCGAAAGCAGCTGCCGCGAGGCGATCGAGTCGATCCGGGGCTGAACGGCCGCGCGCTTCCGGGGCGCGTTGCCTCCTCGCAACCGATCCGGCATGGTTGCGGACCATGAACAGGATGCTCATTGCCGCGGCCCTGGCCGCCGGGCTGCTCGCCGGATGCGCCGGGCCGCGCGACCCGTGGGGCGGGGACTATGCGCTCCATTACCGGCCGGCGAGCGGCGAGGGGCAGGCGCTCGACTTGAACGATCGCGTCTATCTAGACCAGGACGGCGATTATTATTGCCAGCGCGCCGACGGCACGCTCGGCCTGGTGACCATGGCGGGCGGCGGGGGCCTGCCGCCGAACCTGGTCACGCCCGGCCGGTCGCGCAAGCTGGGGAGCGTGGTCGCGCAGCCGGGCGGCGGCGCCATCCGCGACGCGATCGAGCGGCGCGTCCTGCGCTGCGTCTAGCCGGCGGCTTGCGTCCATGTGCAACGAGCAACGCCGCCGCATCGCCCTGGGCCAGGTTCGCGAGGATTGGAGCCAGATCCGGATCCCCCTGATCTTTCCCGAAGGCATGCCCAATTTCGAGCCGCTCGATTCCATCCGGATCACCGACCGCAACGCGATCATCCGCGCGGCGCGCGAGAGCGAGAGCGAGAGCGTGGAGCCCGGCGCTTCCACCGCAGAGTCCGCCCCGGAAAGCGCCCGCGGACCTTCCCGGGGCGAGTTCGAGGCGGAAAGGTTCCCCGGCCCTTCCCGGGCGGAACTGGTCGTGCGCCGCTGGTCCTGGCCGGGGCCGAGAGGGAAGCCGGTCTACAATTATCGCTCGGAAGGCCGCGAATTTCCGCGCGGTCGGTGCCTGATCGTCGCGGACGGCTTCTACGAATTCACCGCGCCTGCGGACCCGGCCAAGAAGCGAAAGGACAAATGGCTGTTCACGCTGGCCGGCGCGGAATGGTTCTGCATCGCCGGACTGTGGCGCAACGATCCGCAAGTGGGCGAGGCCTATACGATGCTGACCTGCGCGCCGGGGCCGGACGTGGCGCCCTATCACGACCGGCAGGTGGTCGTGCTGGATCGCGACCAATGGGCTCGCTGGCTCGATCCGGCGGTTCCGGCAGGCGAGCTGTTGCAGCCGCTGCCGGCCGGGAGCCTCGAGGTCGAGCAGGTGGGATGAGTGCGCCGGATGCGTGACGCCCAGCTTCGCGCCTCCGCTATGTTTCGGGCGGTTGGCGCTACGGGCCTTCCACCCGCCTCCGGGATCCGGGCTGGCTTCCTTCGTCCTGCCCCTCGACGCCGAAGCGGTAGATCGTCGTCGACCTGAAGGTCTCGCCCGGGCGGAGCAGGGTCGAGGGGAATTCGGGCCGGTTGGGGCTGTCGGGCAGGTGCTGCGTCTCCAGCGCGATACCATGATGGGGGCGCAGCGGAACGCCGGCGGCGCCGATATCCCCGCCCGGGAAATGGTTGGCGACGTAGACGTGCAGGGCCGGCTCGGTGGTCAGCACCTCCAGCGTCCGCCCCGATTGCGGCTCGCTCAGGCGGCCGGCGAGCACCGGCTCCGGGCGATCGCCCGCTTCGACCAGCCAGCTGTGATTGTAGCCGCAAAAGCCGCCGATCCGCGGCATCGCCTCGGCCAGGCAGTCGCCGACCGGCCTCGGTTCGCGAAAGTCGAAGGCGGTGCCCGCGACGGGCGTGAACGCCCCGGTCGGAATGCCTGCCTCGGTGGCATCGACGATCCGGTCGGCGAACAGTTGCAGCCGATGGTCGAAGACGGGTCCACCCCCGGCGCCGGCCAGGTTGAAATAGCTGTGATTGGTGAGGTTCAGGACGGTCGGCGAATCGGCGCTCGCCCGATAGTCGATCCTGAGCGCGCCGGGCAGCAGCCGGTAGGTGACGGCGACGTCGAGGCGGCCGGGAAAGCCCTGCTCGCCGTCGGGAGAGCTGTAGTGGAGCACCGCGCCCACGCCCTGCTCCGTCGGCAGCGGTTCGACCCGCCAAACCCTGGTGATGAAATTGTCCTCGAAGCCGCCGTGCAGCGCATTGGGGCCATCATTGGCTGTCAACCGGACCTCGCGGCCATCGAGAGCGAAACGGGCGTTGGCGATCCGGCCGGCATAGCGGCCGACGATTCCGCCGAACCAGTAGCTGCTATTCTTCGCTTCATAATCGGCGAGGCTCGGCAGGCCGAGCACGACATTCTCCCGCGCGCCGTCGCCATCGGGGACCTCGATCGCGGTGACGATGCCGCCATAATCGAGGAAGCGGACGACCATCCCATCACTGCCGGTGAGGCTATATTCGCGGACGGTTTCGCCCTTGCTGGTGACGCCGTAGCTGCGCATCTCGACTCCCGCTGATTCGGCCGGCGTGGCCAGGCCGAAGGCGGCCAGGCCGGCCAGGACGACAATCCTCACTCCCTCCCCTCCCCGCGATAGAGCCGGTCGGCGGCGAGCGCGAGGGACATGGGATCGGCTTCGTCACCGATCAGCGAGCACGGGCCCGAACGTCCTGGACCGGGGCAGCGGCCGCTCATCCGGCGATCTCCAGCGTGGTGGAGCGGACGTTCGCCGAACTGTTGCCGACCATGATCTCGAACTCGCCCGGCTCCACCACCCGTTCCATCGCCGCATTCCAGAAGCGGAAGGCCTCGGGACCGAGCTCGAACTCGACCGTGCGCCGTTCGCCCGGGCGAAGCGTCACCCGCTCGAAGCCGCGAAGCTCCATCACCGGCCGAGTGACGGAGCTGACCCTGTCGCGGATATAGAGCTGGACGACCTCGTCGCCCGCGCGCGCGCCGCTGTTGCGCACGTCGACCGAGACTCGGACGTTGCCGTCGGTCCGGATCCGCGGCGCCGACAGGCGCGGCTCGCCGATCTCGAAGCTCGTGTAGCTGAGGCCGAAGCCCAACGGGAAAAGGGGCGCGGTCGTGTCGAACAGATAGCCGCGAAACGCGCTCGGCTTGTGGTTGTAGTAGAGCGGGATCTGGCCTTCGTGGCGGGCCACCGTCACCGGCAGCTTGCCGCCCGGATTGACGTCTCCGAACAGGATTTCGGCAAGAGCCGTGCCGCCTTCCTGCCCGACATACCAGGCCTCCACCAGGGCATCCGCGCCCTCCACCACCGCCGGCCAGGAGGGCGGGCGGCCGTTCAGCGCCACCACCACGATCGGCTTGCCGAGGGCGAACAGGGCCGCAGCCAGCTCGTTCTGCTCCCCGACCAGGTCGAGGCTGGTCCGGTCGCCCAGATGGTTGCGGGCGAAGCCCTCGCGGCTGGTCTGTTCGGTGTCGCCTATCGCCAGGACGATGAGGTCGGCGCCTCGGGCCGCCTCGACCGCCTCGGCGATCAGCTGCCGGTTTCTGGCCGGATCGGCGAGCAGCACCTCATGCGCCGAGCGGTCCTCGCTCTGGGTGATGAACACGCCCTGGGCATGAACGATGTCGGCCCGGTCGCCGACCCGGGCGCGAATGCCGTCGAGCAGGCTGATGCGCCGGCGGGGATGGCCCGAATAGCCGCCGAGCCGCGCCACCGCCGCATTGGGGCCGATCACCGCGATGCGCCGGTGGGCACCGGCGGTGAGCGGCAGCAGGCCGTCATTCTTGAGCAGGACGACGGAGCGGCGCGCGGCTTCGAGCGCCAGCGCCCGAGCCTCCTCATTGTCGATCAGCGCCTCGGCGGCCGGATCGGCATAGGGATTTTCGAACAGGCCGGCCCGGAACTTGAGATCGAGCATCCGGCGCACCGCCTCGTCGAGCAGGTCCTCGCTGATCCGTCCGGAGCGGACCGAGTCGACCAGGGTCCGATAGGCGCGGCCCTCGGGCAGGTCGCTGTCGACCCCCGCCCGGAGCGCGCGAACGGCGGCGCTCGCCAAATCCGGCTCGACATGGTGGAGGGTCGCCAGCTCCTCGATCGCCGAATAGTCGCTGACCAGCACGCCGCCGAAGCCCCACTCGCCGCGAAGCACATCCTGGAGAAGCCAGCGATTGGCGTGGGACGGAACGCCGTCGATTTCATTGTAAGAGGCCATCACCGCGGCGGGGCGGGCGCGGCGGATCGCCGCCTCGAATGGGGGGAAGAAATATTCCCTGAGCTCGCGCTCCGACAGCGGCGCCGGCGCGACGTTGTTGCCGGCCTGCGGCTGCCCGTGGCCGGTCATATGCTTGAGCGTTGCGAACACGCGGCCGGGGCCGAGGCGGCCCTCCTCCAGCTCGCCCTGCAGCCCCATGACCGCCGCGACCCCCATTTCGGAAACGAGATAGGGGTCCTCGCCGAACGTCTCCTCGATCCGGCCCCAGCGCGGATCGCGCACGATGTCGACGACCGGGGAGAGAGCGTAGGGCACGCCGCGGGCACGGACCTCCCGCGCGATCACCGCATTGACGCGGCGGACCAGCTCCGGATCCCAGCTGCTCGCCAGCGCGATGGCCTGTGGAAACATGGTGGTATGCGGCGCCATGAAGCCGTGCAGCGATTCCTCGTGGAACAGGATCGGGATTCCGAGCCGGGTGCGGGTCATGGCCCAGCGCTGCGCGTCGTTGACGAAGCGGACGGCCTCGGCCGGCTCGTGCCAGCGCCCCGCTATCACCGTTCCCGACGCCTCCGGAGCGGCCTGGCGATCGGACGGGCGCGCTATGTGACCGATTCCGTTCGGATAGGCCTCGTCCGCGCGCTCCGGATCGAAGCGCGCCGCACCGTCCATCACTTCGGACTTGGTGCCGAGGAGAGTGATGACCTGGGCGACCTTTTCCTCGAGCGTCATGCGCCCGAGCAGATCCTCGACCCTTTGCTCGACTGGAGCCGAGGCGTCGCGATAGAGCGGTGTCCCGCTCGGCCCCGCGAGGCCCTGCTGCGCGGGTGCGGGCGCGAAGGCGAACATCATCCCGATGAGGCCGATCAAGACCGCGGCGCGGCCGAACGAGCGAGGTCCCCTGCCCAAAATCCTGCTCCCCTTGCGATCGCGGCGTGAACGCCGACTCTTTTCCCGCCGCACTTGTTGCGTTTATGGTAGCGCTCACATTGAAGCCACGGCCGACCGCCTGTCAATGGCGCGCGGTCCGCAGAAGAGAGGATTGACCATGCCCCGTTTCGCGCTGCTTCGTTTGCTGCTGCCGATGATGGTCGGCCTTCTCTGCGCACCGGCAGCGGCCGAGGACGGGTACGATCTCTGGCTGCGCTATCGCACCGTCGAGCCGCAATGGCAGGAAGGCTATCGGACGGCCGCGACCGCGATCGTCGTCGAAGGCGAATCGCCCACGCTGGCCGCCGCGCGCGCCGAGCTCGAGCGCGGCCTCGCAGGGCTGCTCGGCCGGCCGGTGCCGACCACGCCGGAGGCGGCCGGCGACGGGGCGATCATCCTGGGAACGCCACGATCGTCGCCGCTCATAGCCGGGCTCGGCCTTCCCCTCGATCGGCTCGGCCCCGAAGGCTATCTGATCCGCAGCATCACCCTCGGCGGCCGCCGCGCGATGGTGATTGCCGGCCGAAGCGATGTCGGTGTGCTCTACGGCGCCTTCCGGCTGCTGCGGCTCATCCAGACCCGCCAGCCGATCGACGCGCTCGACCTGGCCGAGGCTCCGCGGCTCGAACGGCGGCTGCTCAACCATTGGGACAATCTCGATCGTTCGGTCGAGCGCGGCTATGCCGGCTTGTCGCTGTGGGACTGGCAGAAGCTGCCGCATTTCCGCGATCCGCGTTATACCGACTATGCGCGCGCCAATGCCTCGATCGGGATCAACGGCACGGTCCTCAACAACGTCAATTCCAACGCCGACATCCTGACCCCGCAATTTCTAGAGAAGGTGGCCGCACTCGCCGACGTCTTCAGGCCCTATGGGATCCGGGTCTATCTCTCCGCCCGTTTCAACGCCCCGATGGCGATCGGCGGACTGGAGACGGCCGACCCGCTCGATCCGCGAGTCCGCGCCTGGTGGCGCGCCAAGTCCGACGAGATCTACCGCCGCATACCGGATTTCGGCGGCTTCCTGGTCAAGGCCAATTCGGAAGGCCAGCCCGGCCCGCAGGATTTCGGCCGCAGCCATGCCGACGGCGCCAACATGCTGGCCGAGGCGGTGGAGCCGCATGGCGGCATCGTGATGTGGCGCGCCTTCGTCTATTCGGACGAGGTGCCGACCGATCGGGCTGCCCAGGCCTATGACGAATTCAAGCCGCTCGACGGCGAATTCCGGCCGAACGTCATCGTCCAGGTGAAGAACGGACCAATCGACTTCCAGCCGCGCGAGCCCTTCCATCCCCTGTTCGGCGCGATGCCCCGGACACCGCTGATGATGGAGCTGCAGATCACCAAGGAATATCTCGGCTTCGCCACCCACCTCGTCTATCTCGGCACCATGTGGGAGGAGGTGCTCGATGCCGACACCCATGCGCAAGGCGAGGGATCGACGGTCGCACGGGTGATCGACGGCAGCCTGGACGACTATGCCCATACCGGCATGGCCGGAGTCGCCAATATCGGCAACGACCGCAACTGGTCGGGATCGCAGTTCGACCAGGCCAATTGGTATGCCTATGGCCGGCTCGCCTGGGATCCCGATGTGACTGCGGGCGCGATCGCCGGGGAATGGGCGCGGATGACCTGGAGCAACGACCCGCAGGTCCTCGAGCCGATCGTCGGCATGATGATGGATTCGCATCAGGCGGTGGTCGATTATATGACCCCGCTCGGGCTCCATCACCTGATGGCGACGGGCCACCATTACGGACCCGGCCCTTGGGTCGACGATCTCGAGCGGGCGGACTGGAACCCGGTCTATTTCCATCGGGCCGACCGCGAGGGGATCGGGTTCGACCGGACGGCGAGCGGCAGCAATTCGGTGTCGCGCTATGCGCCCGAAGTGGCGGCACGCTTCGGCGATGCCGGGACGGTGCCGGAGGAATTCCTTCTCTGGTTCCACCATCTTCCCTGGGACCATCGCATGGCCGGCGGTCGCACGCTCTGGGACGAACTGGTCGCCCGCTATACGCGCGGGGTCACGGCCGTTGCCGGAATGCGCCAGGCATGGGCGGCGCTGGCGCCGCACGTCGACGCCCAGCGCCACGCCGAGGTCAGCGATTTCCTCCTCATCCAGCAGGAGGAGGCCCAATGGTGGCGCGATGCCTGCCTCGCCTATTTCCAGAGCCTGTCGCGCCGGCCCTTCCCCGAAGGCTATGCGCCGCCGGCGCACGATCTCGAATATTACAAGGCGATCCGGACGCCCTACGCGCCGGGGAACTGATAGCCGACAGCAAGGCGCGGTCGGACGTCACTCCGACGAAGGTCGGGATGGTAGGGAAGGCCGCGCCGACTCGAAAAAGGCAGCCGCCGGAGCGGCGCCCGCGCCATGAAGCCTAGCGAATCGTCAGAGTCGTGCTCTCGACGTCGGCCGAGTTGGGGCCGGCCGAGATGGTGAAGGTGCCGGGTTCGACGACGCGCTCCATCTCCCCGTTCCACAGCGACAGGTCGGCCGGGGTCAGCTCGAACCGCACCGTCTGCCGTTCCCCGGGCTGGAGCGCGATCCGGCGGAACCGCCTGAGCTCGCGCACCGGTCGCGTGACCGAGGCGGTGTCGTCGCGGATGTAGAGCTGGACCACCTCCTCGCCGGCGCGCGCGCCGGTGTTGCGGACGTCGACCTCGACCGCGACATTGTCGTCGACGCCGATCGTGTCGCGGCCGAGCCGGGGCGCCGAGATCTCGAAGCTGGTATAGCTGAGGCCGTAGCCGAACGGATAAAGTGGCTGGTTGGAATCGAACAGATAGCCGCGCCGCGCCGTCGGCTTGTGGTTGTAGAAGACCGGCAGCTGGCCGGCGTTGCGGGCGATCGACACGGGCAGCCGGCCGGCGGGATTGACGCGGCCGAACAGCACGTCGGCCACGCCGTGGCCGGTCTCCTGGCCGAGATACCAGCCCTCGATCAGGGCAGGCGCGTTTTCGGCCAGATAGTTGACCGAGAGCGGGCGGCCGTTGAGCAGGATGACGACCGTCGGCTTGCCGAGCGCCAGTATCTCACGGGCGAGATCCTCCTGCTGCCCGATCAGGTCGATCGACGTACGGTCGCCGAGATGGTTGTCGGCCCAGGCCTCGCGGCTGGTCTGCTCGTTGCCGCCGAGCACGAGCACGATCGTGTCCGCGGTCCGGGCGGTCTCGACCGCTTCGGCGATCAGCCGGCGATTGACTTCCTCGGGAACGAGATTGACCTCGTCCTGCGCCCATATCCGCTCCTCGGTGATCCGAACCCCTTCCGAATAGACGACTTCGAACCGGCCCCGTGCTTCGTTCTGCATGCCTTCGAGCACGCTCACGACGTGCCGCGGAATCTCGCTATAGCCGCCGATCGGGGTGTCGCGGGCATGAGTCCCGATCACCGCCATCCGGCGGATGTCGGCAGGATCGAGCGGAAGCAGGTCATTCTCGTTCCTGAGCAGGACGATCGCCCGCCCGGCCGCTTCGCGGGCCAGGGCGACCGCATCGGGCGTCGCGGTCAGCCGGTCGGCCGCCTCGGCGTCGACATAGGGATTCTCGAACAAGCCGGCCGCGAATTTCAGCCACAGGATGCGACGCACCGCCGCATCGATCTGCGCCTCGGTGACGCGGCCCTGCCGGACGAGCTCCGGCAGATGGAGATAGGCTTCGCCGTCGGGAGTCTCGATGTCGACCCCCGCATTCATCGCCGCCACGGCGGCATCCTGCAGATTGTCGAACATGCGGTGGCGCGTGACCATCTCGCGGATGGCGAAATAGTCGCTGAGGATGGCTCCCCGGAAGCCCCATTCCTCGCGAAGCACATCGTGCAGCATCCAGCGATTGGCGTGGCTCGGTATCCCGTCCAGCTCGTTGTAGGACGGCATGACGATGCGCGCGCCCGCCTCGCGCACGGACCGCTCGAACGGCGGGAAGAAGATCTCGCGCAGGGTCCGCTCGCCGAACGGTGCCGGACCGATATTCGTGCCGCTTTCGGGCTGGCCGTGGCCGGTCATGTGCTTCAGCGTGACGAAGACGCGCTGCGGATGGAGCGGCATGGTCGTGCCCTGAAAGCCGCGGATCGCCGCCAGGGAGATCTCGCTGACGAGATAGGGATCCTCGCCATAGGTCTCCTCGATGCGGCCCCAGCGCGGATCCCGGGCGACGTCGACCACGGGCGCCAGCGCCAGCTGGGCGCCCCGGGCGCGCATTTCGCGCGAGGCGACGTTGAACACCCGCTCGACCAGGGCCGGATCCCAGGTGCTGGCAAGACCGATGGCCTGCGGAAAGCTGGTCGCGTCGCGCGCCACATAGCCGTGCAGCGCCTCCTCGTGCATCAGCAGGGGAATACCGAGCCGGGTATTCTCGACCGCCCAGCGCTGGGCGGCGTTGATATAGTTCGCCGTCTCCCGGGCATTTCGATTGACCACGCCCGCGACGGCGCCGGCAGCGCCCGCGGCCGGGGCCTGGACGCCGCGCCGGTCGGACGGACGGGCGATCTGGCCGAGACCGTGGGGAAAGGCCTGGGAAGCACGCTCGGGGGAGAAGTCGCCGCTCGGCGTCTGGATGCGATCCTTATGCTCCCAGACGGAGAGCATCTGTGCGACCTTCTCCTCGAGCGTCATGCGGGCGAGCAGATCCTCGACCCGCCGTTCGATCGGCTGCGCGGCGTCCTTGTAGATTACGGGTTGCTGCCCCTGGGAGAAAGCCGCTCCGCCCAGGCCCGCCACCGAGCCGGCAAGCGCCACGAACAAAAGGGTGAGACGCCCGAAGGCGGCAAAGCTCGACCTCATAGTTCAATCTCCCCTTTTCCCGGTTCGGATCCATGCCCCGCCGGATTTATGGTAGCGCTCACATTCATAGGTCGGCCGGAACGTCGCGGTCAACCGGGAGAAGCAGGCACGGTGCCGATGGCGGCCCTGCGAGCATCGTTGCAAGGCTCGTGCCGCTGCCGTATCTGCCGGATCGGAGGGAAGAAATGAGCAGGCCCAGCCGGCGGAGCCGCGGCAGTGTCACGATCGAAGACGTCGCGCGCATAGCAGGCGTGTCGGCGATGACCGTGTCGCGCGTCATCAACGGCGAGAAGAACGTCCGCGACAGCACGCGCGCCTCCGTGCAGGAAGCGATCGGCAAGCTCAATTATTCGCCGAACAGCGCGGCACGCAGCCTCGCGGCGGGCCAGGCCACCCATATCGGCCTGCTCTACGCCAATCCGAGCGCCGCCTATCTCAGCCAGTTCCTCGTCGGCGCGCTGGAAGGCGCGCGCCGCGCCGGTTGCCACCTGGTGATCGAAGCCTGTGAATCGGAGGGCGCCGACGAGCAGGCGGAAGCGACGCGGCGGTTCCTCACCACCAACGTCGAAGGCGTCATCCTGCCGCCGCCGCTGTCCGAATCGCAGGCGATCCTGGCGGAGCTTGCCGCCGCCCAGATATCGGTCGTCACGGTGGCGATGGGCCGGCCGCGCGCCGACGCGCTGAACGTGCGCATCGACGATTTCGCCGCCGCCGAGGAGATGACCCTGCACCTGCTCGAGCTCGGCCATCGCCGCATCGGGCTGATCAAGGGGTATCCTACCCATATTGCCAGCATCGAACGGGCGCGCGGCTTCCGGGCGGCGCTGGAGAGCAAGGGCATCGATGCCGATGCCGCGCCGATCGAGCAGGGCTATTTCACCTTCCGCTCCGGCCTGATCGCCACCGAGCGGCTGCTCGCCCGGCCGGAGCCGCCCACCGCCATCTTCGCCTGCAACGACGACATGGCCGCTGCCGCGGTGAGCGTCGCCCATCGCAAGGGGCTGGCCGTGCCCGAGGACATCAGCATCGTCGGCTTCGACGATACCGCGCCCGCGACCACGGTCTGGCCGGAGCTGACGACGGTTCGGCAACCGATTTCGGCGATGGCCGAGGCGGCGCTGGATCTTCTGCTTTCCGACCTTCGCGCGCGGCGGTCGGGCGAGCGGCCGGCCTCGGCCGAACGCGTGCTCCAGCACCAGCTCGTCATCCGGGAATCTTCGGCGCCGCCGGCTTCGGCACGGGCCAGGACGGTCCGCCGCGCGGGCCGCTGACCTTCGCCCGTGCTTCGATACGGCGTGCCGACAAGCTCGACGCCGCCTCGGCACGAGCGCACAGGAGAAGGCAGACCCGCTCATCTCGGCTAGCCGCTGAGCTGCTCGCCCCTGTGCAGGCAAACGGCGAAGCCGCGTATGAAGGATCGAGGCAGGCCGACATTCGCTCCGTATCGGGGCCCGCAAATATCGGATGGATATCCTGGCTGTTACCGCTAACAATAGGCCGAACGAGAGGCCCGGCGAATCGGGCACGAGGGGAGGAAGCGAATGACAGATGCGAGTCCCGCACGGGCAAACCCGGCACCCGGCATTCCCGCCCGGGCCAATATGGCCTTCATCGCGGCGATCGTCGCCGTGGCGACGATCGGCGGGTTCCTGTTCGGCTATGACAGCGGCGCCGTCAACGGAACCCAGGACGGCCTGCGAACCGCCTTCGACCTGGGCGACGGCGGCCTCGGCTTCACCGTCGGCTCGCTGCTGATCGGCTGCTTCGTCGGCGCCTTCCTCGCCGGCTGGCTGGCCGACAAGATGGGCCGCCGCAACGTCATGCTGATGGCGGCGATGCTCTTCTTCGTCGGCGCGCTCGTGCAGGGGCTCGCCGGATCGCAGATCGTCTTCGTGATCGCCCGGATCGCCGGGGGAATGGCGGTCGGCGCGGCGAGCGTGCTGTCGCCGGCCTATATCTCCGAGGTCGCGCCCGCAGACGTTCGCGGCCGCCTCACGACCGTACAGCAGATCATGATCATCACCGGCCTCACCGCAGCCTTCGTCGTCAATTATGCGCTCGCCGCCTCGGCCGGGGCCTCGACCGAATCCTTCTGGGTCGGCCTGGAAGCCTGGCGGTGGATGTACCTGATGCAGGCGATCCCGGCCGCGATCTTCTTCGTGGCCCTGCTGTTCATCCCGGAAAGCCCGCGCTACCTCGTCTCGAAGCGGCGCGAGGAGAAGGCGCACAGCGTCCTTACCAGCCTGTTCGGCGCCGACGTGGCCGAGACCAAGCTCCAGGAAATACGCGAAAGCTTCACCGCCGACCACCGCCCCCGCCTCCGCGACCTCAGGGCCCCCGGCGGCGGCATTCGGCCGATCGTGTGGGCGGGCATATTGCTCGCCGTTTTCCAGCAGCTCGTCGGCATCAACGTCATCTTCTATTATGGCGCGACGCTCTGGCAGCTCGCCGGCTTTACCGAAGACCAATCGCTGCAGATCAACATCGTCTCCGGCGCCTTGTCCATCGCCGCCTGCTTCGTGACCATCGCCCTGATCGACCGCATCGGCCGCAAACCGCTGCTTCTGATCGGATCGGCCGGGATGGCGGTGACGCTCTTCGCGATGGTCTTTGCCTTCGCCAACGGCACGCTGGACGCCGAGGGCAATCTGCAGCTGTCGAACGAGCTGGGCGTGATCGCCCTCGTCGCCGCCAATCTCTATGTCATCTTCTTCAACATCAGCTGGGGCCCGGTCATGTGGGTCATGCTCGGCGAGATGTTCCCGAACCAGATCCGCGGGTCGGCCCTCGCCGTTGCCGGCTTCGCCCAATGGTTCGCCAACTATGTCATTGCCCAGACCTTTCCGATCATGGCGGCCGGGCTCGGCCTCGCGGTCAGCTACAGCTTCTACGCCGTGTCGGCGGTAATCAGCTTCTTCCTGGTGAAGCGGTTCATCCACGAGACCAAGGGCAAGGAACTGGAGGCCATGGTCGGCTGAGGCCGTCGATGCGCCGGGCGGCCGCGCGAGGCGGCTGCCCGGTGCATCCAATCCGTTCGAAAGAGAGTGATGAGCCGAATTCCCGTCCGACCCTTCCGCTCGCGCGAATGGTTTGCCGCGCCCGAGCGCAGCGACATGACCGCTTTGTATCTCGAGCGGTTCATGAACTACGGGATCACGCCGGACGAGCTGCGCTGCGGCAAACCCATCGTCGGCATCGCCCAGAGCGGATCGGACATCACGCCGTGCAACCGCATCCATGTCGAGCTCGCGTCGCGGATCCGCGACGGCATACGCGATGCGGGCGGGATCCCGATGGAGTTCCCGGTCCATCCGATCTTCGAAAATTGCCGCCGGCCGACCGCTGCTCTTGATCGCAACCTCGCCTTTCTCGGCCTCGTCGAGATATTGAACGGCTATCCGATCGACTCGGTCGTCCTCACCACCGGATGCGACAAGACGACGCCGGCCGGCATCATGGCCGCCTCGACGGTCGACATCCCCGCCATCACCTTGTCGGGCGGGCCGATGCTCGACGGCTGGCATGAAGGCGAGCGGGTCGGGTCGGGAACCGTCATCTGGCGCAGCCGGCGCATGCTCGGCGCGGGGGAGATAGACGAAGAGGAGTTCCTGCGCCGCGCCGCCGATTCCGCGCCTTCGGCCGGCCATTGCAACACGATGGGCACCGCTTCGACGATGAACGCCGTCGCCGAGGCGCTCGGCCTGTGCCTGCCCGGCAATGCGGCGATCCCGGCGCCTTATCGGGAACGGGGCCAGATGGCGTATGAGACCGGCCGGCGGGCCGTCGAGATCGCCTATGAGGATCTGCGCCCGTCGCGCATCCTGACCCGCACGGCCTTCCTCAACGCAATCCGGATCGTCACCGCCATCGGCGGATCGAGCAATGCCCAGCCGCATATCGTCGCGATGGCCCGCCACGCCGGCGTCGACATTTCGACCGAGGACTGGATGGCCCACGGCTACGACCTGCCGCTGCTCGTCGACATGCAGCCGGCCGGACGGTATCTGAGCGAGAGCTTCCATCGCGCCGGCGGCGTGCCGGCGGTGATCTGGGAGCTGATCCGGGCCGGCCGTTTCGATGGCGAGGCGCTGACCGTGACCGGGCGAAGCCAGGCGGAGAACGTCGCCGGGCGCGAGGCGCGTGATCGCGACGTGATCCGCCCGTTCGAGTCGCCGTTGCGCGAGCGCGCCGGCTTCCTGGTGCTGCGCGGCAACCTGTTCGACTTCGCGATCATGAAGACCAGCGTCATCTCCGACGGCTTTCGCGAGCGCTATCTGTGCGTGCCGGGTCGCGAAGGCGTGTTCGAGGGCCGGGCGATCGTGTTCGACGGATCGGACGACTATCACCACCGGATCAACGATCCCGCCCTCGAGATAGACGAGGACTGCATCCTCGTAATCCGCGGCGCCGGGCCGATCGGCTGGCCGGGATCGGCCGAGGTGGTCAACATGCAACCGCCCGACCACCTGCTCCGCCGCGGCATTCAGAACCTGCCCACCATCGGCGACGGTCGCCAGTCCGGCACGTCCGACAGCCCGTCCATTCTCAACGCCTCGCCGGAAAGCGCCGTCGGCAGCGGCCTGTCCTGGCTTCGTACCGGCGATATCATCCGCATCGATCTCAACAAGGGCCGCTGCGACGCCCTGGTCGACGAGGCGGAGATCGCCCACCGCCGGGCCGAGCCGAGGCCCCCCGTGCCGGCGAACGCGACGCCGTGGGAGGAGATCTACCGGGAGAAGGTCGGCCAGCTCGCCGACGGCGCGGTGATCGAGGCAGCGCTCAAATATCGCCGCACGTCGGAGAAGACACCGCGGCACAATCACTGACCCGCCCCGCCGCCGGGGCGGTTCAGAGTGCCACGGGCGTCACCGGAAGGCCGGGCACGTCGGCCCGGAACGTGAAGAGATTGCCGGCCTCGGGCTGGCGCTCGAGATCCTCGGGCGCGAGATTGATCCGTGCGGTGGTGGCAAAGACGGTGCGAAGATCCTCGCCGCCGAAGGCGAGCTTCGTGACGTTGGCGACCGGGAAGCGAATGGTTTCGATCAGCTCGCCGGTCGGGGCATAGCGCCGGGCTTGCCAGCCGGCGAACAGCCCGACCCAGAGGCATCCCTCGCTGTCGACGGTCGGCCCGTCGGGATGGCCCTCCGCGGCCGGTATGTGCGCGAACAGGCGAGGCGTGCCGGCACTGCCGTCCTCCGACAGGTCGCTGGCGAAGATCCGCCCACCCAGCGTGTCCACCGTGTAGAGGATTCGCCCGTCGGGAGAGATTGCCGGCCCATTGGTGATGCAGAGCGGCGGATGGCCGGCATGCTCGACCCTCCCCTTCTCGAAGCGATAATAAGCGCCCGACGGCTGCTTTTCGGCATCGTCCATCGTGCCGAACCAGATCCGGCCCGCCGGATCGGTCACGGCGTCGTTCAGTCGGTTTCCCGGCCGGTCCGCCTCGACCTCCGCAAGCAGGGTGAAGCCGCCGCCGGCCGGATCGAAACGATGGAGGCCGCCCTGCAGGCCCGCCACCATCGATCCGTCATCGGCGGGGAGCACCCAGCCGACCTGCGCCGGCGCGTTCCAGCTTTCGAGCGGCCGGCCCTGGGGATCGAAACGGTGGATCCGCTTCTGCTTGATGTCGACGAACCACAAGGCGCGATCGCGCGCGACCCATACCGGTCCCTCGCCAAGGCTCGCGCCCAGTGCGCAAATGCTGATCGGCGCCGTCGTCATCGCCACCCCGCATCGATGAAATATTCGTGCCCGGTCACGAGCCGCGCATCGTCCGAAGCCAGGAACATTACCATCGCCGCGATATCCTCGGGAAGGAGGCGGCCCTTCAGGCTTTGCGCCTCGACGATCTCCGCCTCGCCCTGCGGCGTGTACCATTTGAGCTGGCGCGGCGTGCGGACGTTGCCCGGCACGACGCAGGTGACGCGGATTCCGTCCGGTCCGAGCTCTCGTGCCAAGGCGCGGGTAAGGCCTTCGATCGCCGCTTTCGCCGTCTGGTACAAAGCGAGGTCGGTGATTCCGAGATGCCAGGAAATCGATCCCAGATTGACGATCACGCCCTGCCCCCGCTCCCGCATTCCCGGGATCACCGCCTGCGAGCAGAAGAACTGGTGCTTCAGGTTCACGTTGAAGCGGTCGTTCCAATAGGCTTCGTCGACCTGCTCGAGCGTATGGCGATCGTCATTGGCGGCGTTGTTGACGAGGATGTCGAAAGGCCCGCGTTCCTCTATCTCACCGGCGATCGCGCTCTTGATCGCCGGAACTTCAGTAAGATCGACATGGCGGTAGCGAAGACCATTGTCGCGAGCGTTGGAGAGCCGCTCCACGAGCGAATTGGACGCCTGGTCGGAGATGTCGAAGAAGGTGACGTCCGCTCCCTGGCGCACGAATCCCTCGACGATTCCGGCACCGATTCCGGAGCCGCCCCCGGTCACGAGCACGCGCCTGCCGGACAGGCTCGGATAGAGAGCGCGCCGCTCGGGCGGGATGGGGTAATCCACCTGGGTCAGCCTCCGATGTAGACCGTCTTGATCTGGGTATAATATTCGACCGCGGCGAAGCCCTGTTCGCGCGGGCCGTAGCTCGACTTTCGAGAGCCGCCGAACGGCACATGATAATCGACTCCCGCGGTCGGCAGGTTCACCATCACCATGCCGGCGCGCACGTTGCGTCGATAATGACGGGCATGCTTCAGCGAATTGGTGATGATGCCGGCGGAGAGGCCGAACTGGCCGCGATTGGCGACTTCCAGCGCCTCGTCGTAATCGCGGACGCGGACGGTGCTGACGACGGGGCCGAACACCTCTTCATTGTTGATCCGCATGTCGGGCGCGGTATCGGCGATCACCGCCGGCGACATGTAGAAGCCGGGCGTCGGCAGCTTCAGCAACTCGCCGCCGGTGAGCAGTCGTCCGCCTTCCTTGGTGGCGATCTCGACATAGCTCAAATTTTGATCGAGCTGGGTCTGGTTCACCGCGGGGCCGATCTGGGTGGAGGGATCGAGCGCGTCGCCGACCTTCAGCGCACGGGCGCGTTCCGCCAGCGCCTCGACGAAGCGGTCGTGAATGCCTTCGGTGACGATCACCCGCGACGAAGCGGTGCAGCGCTGGCCGGTTCCAAAGAAGGCGCCGTCGATCGCGCAGGTGACCGCGCGATCGAGATCGGCATCGTCGAGGACGACCAGGGGATTCTTGCCGCCCATTTCGAGCTGGACCCTGGCCTGACGCTTCACCGCCGCCTCGGCGACCTTGCCGCCGACGAATTGCGAGCCGGTGAAGGAGATGCCGTCGACCTCGGGATGGTCGACGATCGCGGCACCGACGCCGCCCTCGCCGAGCACCATGTTGAACACCCCGGCCGGCGCGCCGGCTTCATGGATGATTTCGGCGAGCGCCCAGGCGATGGCTGGGGTCGGATTGGCCGGCTTCAGCACGACCGTATTGCCGAAAGCGAGCGCCGGCGCCGTCTTCCAGGCCGGAATGGCGATGGGGAAGTTCCAGGGCGTGATGAGGCCGAAGACGCCGATCGGCTCGCGATGGGTCTCGACGTCGATCGCCGGTCGGGTCGAAGGCAAAGTCTGGCCGTGGCGGCGCAGCGCCTCTCCGGCGAAATATTTGAAGATCCGCGCGGCGCGCATCACCTCGCCGGTGCCCTCCGGAACGGTCTTGCCTTCCTCGCGCGACAGCAGCTCTCCCAGTTCCCGGGCCCGCGCCATGATCGTCGAGCCCACCTTGTCGAGCAGATCCGACCGGACCTCGGGCGACGCGTCGGCCCAGGCCGGGAAGGCCGCACGCGCCGCCTTCGCCGCGGCATCGACCTCGTCCTTGCCGCCGGCCGGAAAGCGGGCGACGATCTCGTCGGTGTTCGAGGGATTGATGCTTGCGTGCGGCGTGTCCGCCGTCACCTTCTCGCCGTTGATGAAATGCGTGAGGTTCTGAGTCATCATTCCTGTCCCTGCTGCGCCGCCCCCGCGGCTTCCTGTCCCTGCTGCGCCGCCCCCGCGGCGATGAGGCCCCGCCCAGCCAGATTGGAGATGAGGTCGCGCACGCCGAAGCGCCAGGGCGCGGCGGCCTTCGAGGTGGCGACCCGATTGACGAGCGTGCCGAGCCGCGGGGAGGAAATTCGGACCACGTCGCCGACCTTGTGGGTGAAGCCGCGGCCGGGCTCGTCACGATCCTGGATCGGCGCGAAAAGCGTCCCGAGGAACAAGGCGAAGCCGTCCGGATAGTGATGCTCGCTCATCGCCTGTCGGACCAGCTCCTCCGGATCGCGGCTGATCTCACGCATCGAGCTGATGCCGTCCAGTCGATAGCCTTCCGGACCGTCTATCGCCAGCGCGACCTCGGCCGCGCGAACGTCGTCCAGCGTGAAGCGGTCGTCGAACAGGCGGATGAACGGACCGATCGCGCAGGACGCATTATTGTCCTTGGCCTTGCTGAGCAGCAAGGCGCTGCGGCCTTCGAAATCGCGGAGATTGACGTCGTTGCCCAAGGTTGCGCCTCGCGGGCGGCCGCGGCTGTCGACCGCCAGCACCACCTCGGGCTCCGGATTGTTCCAGCTCGAATCGGAGCGAACCCCGACCTCGGCGCCCCAGCCGACGCTGGCGAGGACGGCGGTCTTGGTGAAGATCTCGGCGTCCGGCCCGATCGCCACTTCGAGATATTGCGACCACATGCCGTCCTCGATCAGCGCGGCCTTCAGGCTCGCCGCCTCCGGGGAGCCGGGGACGACCGAGCGAATACCGGCCCCGATACGCGCCTCGAGCCGCTCGCGGACTGCCGCAGCGGCATCCATGTCGCCGCGCGCCGCCTCCTCGATCACCCGCTCGAGCGCCGAGACGGCGAACGTCACGCCCGCGGCCTTCACCACCTGAAGGTCGATCGGCGACAGCAGGAAGGGCGATGCCGGATCCTGGGCGGCAGCGCGGGCCAGCAGCGCCTCGACACCGAACAGCACCGGCCCGGAAACCGAGGCGGGCGCGTCGAGATCGAGCAGGTGGGCTATGGTCGGCGCCGCGCGCGATACGTCCTCGACCGCGCCGTCGCGCACGACGACGGGCGTCGGGCCCTCGCCCAGGTCGACGCGCCCGACCAGGATCGCCTCGCCGGAATCGTCCGGCAGCATCGCTTCCGAAGAAAGGGCTTCCAAGCCGCTCCGTCCCCTACGTCCCGCTTCTGTGTTAGCGCTCACATCAACGCTGGCCGCCGCGCTGTCAAGCACGGTTTCGGGACCGAAATCAGTCGATCGGAGGTCGAAACGCTCGCTGCTGGGAGCCCGCGGCTCGCTCGGCAGGCACAAGGAAGCGGGGTAGGCCACTCCCGATCGGGCAGCACAGATCCGCTCGCCCGGATCAGGCGCCACCGCGCCGTCAGCCAATCTCGACGGCGCATCCCTGCTCGGCACTTTGCCTCGCCGCCTCGATGATTGCGAGGCCCAGGCGCGCATCGGCCGGCTCGATCGGGACCGGCGCTCCCTCGGCAATGGCGGCGGCAACGCGGCGGTAATATTCGGGATAAAGGCCCCCTAGGGTGGGGATGCGCTCGCAGCCGCCGTCCGGCAAGGTTATGATCCCGTGCAGACGCTGCGGCTCCTCGCCATAGCCGGGCTCATCGGGCCGAAGGCCGGTTTTGAGCTGGTCCTCCTGGGGGTCGATCCCGAATTTCACCAAGCTGCCGCCCTTGGCATACAGCGCGAAGCGCGGCCGCGGCGCGGCGACGAGGGTGGACGCCGAGAGGATCACGCGGCGGGGGCCATAATGAAAGGTCAGCGCGAAATAATCGTCGACGGCCGCACCGGAGCGCTGGACCGCAAGGTCGCCGGAGATCCGCTCCGGAGCCCCGAACAGGACAAGGGCCTGGTCGATGAGGTGCGAGCCGAGATCGTAGAGCAGCCCGGTACCTTCGGCGGCCTCGTCCTTCCAGCCGGGACGAAGAGCGAGCCGGAAACGGTCCCAATGCATCTCGCATAGCATCACCTCCCCGATCCGCCCTGAGGCAAGCAGCTCGCGGACGGTGAGGAAGTCTCCGTCCCAGCGGCGATTGTGGAAGACCGTGAGCCGCCGGTCGCGTTCGTGCGCGAGCGCGATCAACCGGTCGGCCTGCTCCGCGCTGGCCGCGAACGGCTTGTCGACGACGACATGCTTGCCCGCCTCCAGCGCCGCCATGGCAAGCGGGAAATGGCTCGCATTCGGCGTGGAGATGACGATGAGGTCGATCGCCGGATCGGCGATAAGCGCCTGCGGATCGGATACGGCCCTGAGGCCTTCGGGAACGGCGCGTCGGGTGGCGACGGCCTCCAGCGAAAGAAGCGGGCAGCTCCGGATCAACGGCGCGTGGAAGACCGCGCCGCCCAGGCCGTAGCCGATCAGGCCGGTCCTGATCGTCACGACCGCATCAGCGCTTCAGGACCCGCCGAGGCGGCTGCGCAGCGCCGCGGCGGCACCGACCAGGCCGAGCGCCGGTTCCTCGACGAGCATGGCCGGCACCCTGGCAAGCTCCGCACCGAAGCGGCCCTTGTCGTCGAACCGACGCCGGAAGCCGCCCGAAAGGAGCTCATCCCGGAGCGGCCGGAGCATTCCGCCGGCGAGGTAGACGCCCTGCCAGGCGCCGAACATCAAGGCGACATTCCCGGCAAAGCTTCCGAGCACTTCGCAGAAGATCCGGATCGCCTCGGCCGCCAGTGGATCCTCGCTCTTTCGCTCGGTGACGGCCTCCGGAGTCGCCGCGGCCTCGCCGCCGCCGATCGCGCGATAGATGTTGAGCAGGCCGGCGCCGCAAACCAGCCTTTCGTAGGAAACCCGGTGGTGGCGCCGCTTGAGCCAGGCGAGGATCCGCTCTTCCTCGTCATTGACCGGCGCGAAGTCGGCATGGCCGCCCTCGCTCGAGAAGACGGTGACGCCGCCGTCCGAAACGCTGATGGCGCTGACGCCGAGGCCGGTTCCGGGTCCGACCACCGCCTGCATGCCCGGCCGCACGCCGTCCGTCGCGGGTTCGCCGAGGCGCGTGAGCCGGGCCGGATCGATCTCGACGATACCCCAGCTGTTGGCGGCGAAATCGTTGATGGCGAACAGTTCGTCGAAGCCGAGCTGGCGACGCGTGGCCGCGACCGAGAATATCCAGGGGCAGTTGGTGACCTTGACCTCGTCACGGTTGGCCGGCGCCGCGACGGCGATCATTCCCGCTTTCACCCTGCCCTGCGGCGCGACCTCGGCAAGATAGGCGACGGCGGCATCGGGAAGATTCGGGAAATCGGCGGTTCGCCAGCTGCGCGGTTCGATCGCAGGGCCCCGGTGGTCGAGCGGCGCGAGCGCGAAGCGCGCGTTGGTGCCCCCGATGTCGGCGACCAGCGCCAGGTCGCCCAAAGCCTGCCGAGCCGTCGCGGCCGCCGTCGGCACGCATGGCTGTCCTTCCGGAGACTGGATCAAGCCGGAACCCGTCATTCCCCCGATGGGTCCATCTTCGTCGCGACCATTGCTCACGGGTCGGCTACATCGACAACGGACAGGAGTGTCAACCGCTCAGGTGGCGGCCCTCGCGGTCGAGGCGCGCTTCTTCAGGTCGTGCCCGACCCAGGTGACGGGTGGAACCTGCACGCCCCTGACCAGATCGATGAGCAGGCCGGTCGCACGATGCGCCATGTCGTAGACGGGTTGGTGGACGGTCGTCAGGGTCGGCCAGACGATGCCGGCAAGCTCGGTATCGTCGAAGCCGGCCACGGAGAGCTCCGACGGGACGGCGACGCCGCATTCGTGCGCAGCGAGAATGACTCCGGCCGCCATGTCGTCGTTGCCGGCAAAGATGGCGGTGGGTCGGTCCGGCCGCTCCAGCAGCCGGTGAGCGGCCTCGCGGCCGGAAGGCGCGGTGTTGAAACCCTGCTCGCGTGGCGCGGCCTCGGCATCGAGGCCGGCGGCGGCCAGCGCCGCGCGCCAGCCTTGCTCGCGCAGCCGGCTCGACGAATGGCCGGGATGGCCGGCGACGAAGCCGATGCGGCGATGACCGAGGCCGAGCAGATGTTCGGTCATCTCGCGGGCGGCGGCGCGATCGTCCATCATCACGGCGGGAGCGCCCTCTCCCGCCCCTTCGGGGGCGATGAGCACGAAGGGCAATCCACGACGACGCAGCGCCTCCACGAGCTGAGAATCGGCCGACAAAGGCGGCGTGACGACGAGACCGTCGACATGCGTTTGCGCCACCATCGCAAGAATCTCGCCGATCCTCTGCTCGCCGTCGCCGCCGCACGCTTGGATGAGGAGGCGCAGTCCGCTCTCCCGGCAGCGCGCGATCGCCCCGCTCTGGACCGCGTAGACATAGTTCGCACTGGGATTTTCGTAGACGAGGCCGAGCTGGTTGGAGCGGCGGCCGGCGAGGCTGCGCGCCGGCAGGCTCGGCTGGTAGTTGAGCGCGGCCATGGCCTCGCGCACCCGGCGCCGGGTGTCGGCCCGGACGCTCGGCTCGTCGTTGAGGACCCGGGAAACGGTCTTGATCGAAACGCCGGCCAAAGCGGCAACGTGGTCAATGGTCTTTCGCGTCATCGAGGTTCCAAACTAGAGGGCTTCCAGCTCGCGCAAGGATCGGCCGCGAGTCTCCCGTCCGGCATAAGCGACGAGCAGCGCCGACACGCCCATGGGCGCGAGCAGCGCCAGGGCCGCACCCCCCAGCGTCGGGATCAGCCCGACGAGGGCGAAGCCCTGCACGGCGACTCCCCCGAATTTGCTGCTGCCGGCGATCAGGCCGGTGGCACGGCCGCGTATGCCGAGCGGGTAATTTTCGGCGGAATAAGGCAGCAGGACGGCGATCATGCCGTTCGTTCCGACGATGAGCATGGCGATGACGGCGACCAGTACCGGCGGCCAGGAAAGGACCGAGGCGGGAAGCAGCGCGCCGACCAGCCCGCCGAAAGTGAGCAGGATCGTGCCCACCAGGGTCCATTTGCTGCTCCACCGGCTGTAGAACCAGGCGGCGAGCATGATCGTCGGCAGCGCGACGAGGGCCGAGCTGGCGAGGATGCCGCTGGCCAGCTCCGCGCTGTAGCCGCGCGCCTGAAGATCCGCCGGAAGCCAGAGCAGAAGGCCGAAATTGACGAAGCTCCACGACAAAGCGGCGATGGTCAGCGCCGCGGTCAACCGGCCGTGGCGCCGGGCCGCCACCGGTGCATCGTCGGGCGCCGGCGGGCGGGCGCGTGGAACGATGCCGAACCTCCGCTCCATCTGCTCGAGCTCGGCGGCGCGGCCCTGCTCGGCGAGGAAACGCGGCGATTCCGGAATCAGACGGGCGAGCATCAGGAGGATGATGCCGGTGGGAAAGCCCTGCAGCCAGAGGCTGCGCCACCCGAAGAGCGGCTCGAAGGCGTGGGCGGCGGCGCTGGCGGCGAGATAGCCGCCGACCAGGCCGGTGCCGCCGACCAGGACCAGCACCCAGCTGCGGTGGCGCGGCGGCATGACCTCCGCGAGCAAGGTGTAGACGACGGGGAGCATGCCGCCGGCCGAGCAGCCCATCAGGAAGCACATGAGCAGGTTCAGCTCGAAAAGGGGCATGGCGCCGCAAATGGCCGTCGACACGAACAATATGGTCGAAAGCAGGATCGACACGCGCCGTCCATAGACGTCGGCGAGCCAGCCCCAGACGAACGAGCCGATCGTCGTGCCGATCAGCGCGACGAACGGGAGCAGCGCGGTGGTCGAGAAGGCCAGGCCATATTCCCGGCTCATCCCCGGCAGGACGAAGCCGAGCGTGGCGGGCTTCATCACGTCGATGACGAGGCCGAACGTCAGGACGAGCAGGACCCCGGCATGCCAGCGGCCGAGCGGCGTGCCGTCCGGCGCTTCGTAGCTGGTGCCGGCATGGGCGCCGTGCGGAGAACGCGCTTTGGGCAAGGCGCCGTAAATGGCGGCCGGGACCCCGAGGACGATCAGCGCCATCCCGATCCACATGCCGGTATCCATCGGCATACCGACGAGACGGTTGTCCATGTGGTGCGCCATGGCGAGCATCGGCAAGTGAAGGAGCACCCCCACCCCGATCGCGGCGCACCCGCCCCAGAAGATCGGGGCGCGCTCCCCGATGATCGGCACTCCTGGCGCGGGCGGGCTGCTCATGACGTCCATCTATGCCGGCGCGGATGCCCACGACAGCCGGTTCAACGTGCCGCCCGCAGCGCGTCCGCGCTTCGATGTCTCACCGCGGCACGCGCCGCGGACAGCGCCGACCGGCCGCCGCGGCGCTCACGGCTGGCCGCATTGCGCCTGGTCGACGGCCGCGCTGGCGACTCGAACCTCCGAGACGGAGAGGCCAAGGCGGCCCTGCGCGGTGATGACCAGGGGCGCCGCGACGCGATCCATGGCGACACCGCCCTGAGCAAGGCAGCGTAGCGGGATGGTGAGCGTGCGCCATTCGCCCGTCGGCGCACCGCGCAAGGCGCCGGTCACCGGCACGCTGGCCTCGCAATCTTCGCCGCAGGCCATGCCGACCGCCACCGTGCCGGCCGGAGGCGCATCGACCCGATAGTCGAAAACCAGGCTGAGCTGGCCCAGCGATTCGCGCGAAAGGTCGAGCGGGTCCGGCGACCGGATGCTCGCCTTGCCGCCCGACCCGCTCCAGGTGATGCGACGGGCATCCTCCTGCGCGTGGCGATCGGTCCCGCGCATCTCGACGCCCGGGTCGCCGACGAAGGTCAGGCCGGGCGCCAGCCGACCGCGCACGAAGATGACTCCGGACTCGGTCGCCATGCCCTCGGGCCGCTCTTCGGAAAGCTGCGGCAGGTCACCCGGATCGGAATAACCGAGGCCATGGCCATAAGCGAACAGCGGATCATAGTTCGCGTCCCCCCGATTGAGCGGGGTCTGATCGGGCCGCCTGGGCCAGGAGAATGACAGCCGACCGCGAAAGTCGTGGCGGACCGACCCGTCGGCATTGGCGAACAGCACGTCGGCGACCCCGCCGCCCTCGCTCCCCGGCAGGAAGGCGGCGACGAAGGCGTCGGCCGCATTGAGCTCCGGATTGACCCACATCGGCCGGCCGGAGAGGAAGACCGCGACCACCGGGATCCCGTCGGCGCGAAGGCGCCGCATCAGCTCCAGATGGCTCTTGTCGCCCGGACTGAATTCGAGCGTCTGGCGGTCGCCGACGAACTCGGCATAGGGATCTTCGCCGAACACGACGATCGCGACGTCGGGCCGCGCCTGGTAGCGCCCGCCGGCGCTCAACGTCGCGGTCCCGCCGGCGGCGGCGACCGTTTCCCTGATGCCGGCGAAGATCGACTGCGCGTTGGGGAAATGCTCGTTGCCGACGTCGGTCCCCTGCCAGGTGATCGTCCAGCCGCCCGATTGACGGGCGATATTGTCGGCGCCGTTGCCGGCGACGAGGACGTTCGCGCCGGGGCGAAGCGGCAGCACATGGCCCTGATTCTTGAGGAGAACGAGCGATTCTCGGACGGCCTGGCGGGCGACGGCGCGATGCTCGCGCGAGCCCAGCAGTTCGAAGCGCCCGGCGAACGGCCGCTGCGACGGCCGCACTTCCTCGAACAGCCCGGCGCGGATCTTGATCCTGAGAATGCGCCTGACCGCCTCGTCGAGCCGCTCCCTCGCAATCTCGCCGGAGCGGACCTGGGCCAAGGTGTTGGCGTAGAGTTCGCGCCAGCTGTCCGGCGCCATGAACATGTCGAGCCCGGCATTGATGCTCTGCGCGCAGGAAGTGTTGGTGCAGCCTTCGACCTGGCCGTGCCCGTTCCAGTCGCCGACCACGAGCCCGTCGAAGCCCATCTGCTCGCGCAGCGCCCCTGTCAGCAGGTCGCGGCTGCCATGCACCTTCTCGCCGCGGACGCTGGAAAAGGAGGCCATGATCGCCTGCACGCCGGCCTCGATCGCCGGCGGATAGCCGGCGCCGTGAATATCGCGCAGCGTCTCGGCGTCGGCCGGACTGTCTCCCTGGTCCCGGCCATCGGTGGTGCCGCCGTCGCCGACAAAATGCTTGGCCGTCGCGATGACTCGCCCCGGGCCGAGAAACTCAGGCGTGCCGGGCCGGCCCTGAAGTCCCTCGATCATCGCTCCGGCATAAGCGCGGACGATCTCGGGATCCTCGGAAAAGCCCTCATAGGTCCGGCCCCAGCGGTCGTCGCGCACGACGGCCAAGGTCGGCGAGAAGTCCCAGTCGATTCCGGTCACCGTCATCTCGATCGCGGTGACCTCGCCGATGCGGCGGATGAGGTCCGGATTTCGCGTCGCGCCGAGGCCGATATTCTGCGGAAAGATGGTCGCGCCGACGACGTTGGCGTGGCCATGGACTGCGTCGATCCCCCACATGACCGGGATGCGCAGCCCGTCCTCGGGTCCGTCCATCGACGCGTCCCAGAATGCGTCGGCGAGGGCCAGCCATTCGGCCGCCGGAGCGGTTTCCCGGCCGCCCGGCGAGCTGTTGCCCCCGGCGAGGATGGAGCCGAAGCGGTAGCGGCGATATTCCTCCGGCGTGATGCTGGCGATGTCCGGCTGGACGATCTGGGCGACCTTCTGCTCGAGCGTCATTCGCGCCAGCATCTCGTCGATCCGCGCCTCGACGGACGGATCGCGCGGCACGCGGCTGGTCACCGCCGGCCAGCGCACAGCCGGCGACGGGGCGTGCGTCTGGGCCGCCTCGGACGGCGCTCGCGACAGCGGCGCCACCGCGGACTCTCCCGGATTGGCGCAGGCGGTAGCCAGAAGGCCCGCCAGCGTGGCGAAATATTGCGGCTTCAGGATCGGCACGAGATTCTCCTCCCGGACGCGCGGACCTCTCGATGGGACAGTCGCGTCGAGCAAACCTATTTGACAGCGCTGTCAAATGGCAAGGGGCTTGTTGAAGAGGCGGCGCAGGCAGCAATTTCCCGCGCTCGGCCGCTCACGCTAGCCGGACTTTTTGCCCTTCCTCTCGGCGGCAGCGAGAACCGATCCGCGCGTCTTTACGGTCTTGAGGCAGACCATCGTCGCCGAACGCTGGACTCCGGGAAGCGCCGAGATGCTGAACCTCAACAGATTGTCGAGATCGTCGACATCCTTGCAGATGACCTTGGCGATATAGTCGGCGTCGCCGGCGATTGTGTGGCATTCGATGACTGCAGGACAGTCCCGTACAGCCGCTTCGAACTCGGGGCGGCGGCCGAAATCGATGCTGATCTGGACGAACGCATAGACGCCCAGGCCCAGCGCCCTCGGATCGACATCGGCATAATAGCCGGTGAGAGCACCCGACCGTTCCAGCGCCTGGACGCGCATCCAGCAGGGCGTCTTCGAAAGGCCGACATTCTCGGCCAGGGTGCTGAAGGACTGCCGCGCGTCACGCTCGAGGGAGGCAAGGATAGAGCGGTCGACGGCATCCACAGGCATGTCCCTTCGCTTGGCAGGGCGCGGCGCGCGCCGTCATCCATAGTAGCGATCGGACAGACGCACGGAAGAACATAATTCCGGAGAGCGATCCATCTGCGGGACGTTGTTCTTCACATCCTCCGCATGCCAGTCCAAGAGAGGACAATGTTTGCGGCGTTGGATCCTATGATCGCCGCATGTCGAGCGTAAGCGAAGAAATCGGCCGGAACGGGCCATCCGTCACCTATGACAGCTACCTGCTCATTGCGGAGCTGACGGCCTGCCAGCAGCCCTTGTCCGCAGAGCATGACGAGATGCTCTTCATCATCATCCATCAGGCATCGGAGCTCTGGCTCAAGCTCTGCCTTCACGAGCTTTCCGGCGCGCGAGATCTGCTCAGGGAAGACGCGCTGGACCCCGCGCTCAAGATGCTCGCGCGCGTTACGCGCGCACAGATGCAGATGATCCAGTCCTGGGACGCCCTGGCGACCATGACTCCGTCCGATTATCATCGTTTTCGCCCCTTCCTGGGATCGAGCTCCGGATTCCAGTCCGGGCAGTACCGACTCCTCGAATTCATCCTCGGCGCACGAAGCCGGCGGATGATCGAAGCGCAGCCGAACGAGGCGCTTGCGCGCCGTCTCGAGCAGGAGCTCACCCGGCCGAGCCTCTATGACGAGGTCCTCCACCTTCTCTTCCGTCGCGGCTTCGGCGTCCCGCGGGACCGGCTGGACCGTGACCCTGGCGCCGACTACCACCCCTCGACCGAAGTGGAATCCTGCTGGCTCGAAGTCTATGAAAGGCCGGAGGCCCACTGGTCGCTGTACGAGCTGGCGGAAAAGCTGGTCGACATCGAGAACGATCTCCAGCGATGGCGCTTCGCTCACCTGAAGTCCGTGGAACGCATCATCGGATTCAAGAAAGGCACGGGCGGGACTTCGGGCGTCGCCTATCTGGAAAACGTGCTGAAGCAGCGCTTCTTTCCGGAACTGCTTTCGGTCCGGACGCGCGTCCAGTGAAGGGGGCACTCGACGAAAGCGGCCCCGGCCCTTCGCCTTCGCCGGCAGCCTGGTCCTGCTCCGCGGGCGGGATCATCGACCGCGAAGCGGCGGTCCGGCTCGATGCGGCCGATCCCCTCAGGCCGTACCGCGACCGCTTTCGTCTGCCACCGGGCTGCATCTATCTCGACGGCAACTCGCTCGGCGCTCTTCCGGCGACGACGTCCGCCCGTCTCACCCGCGTCGTCGAGGAGGAATGGGGGCAGCACCTCATCCGCAGCTGGAACGATCATGACTGGATCGCCGCTCCGGCACGCATCGGGGCCAAGATCGCCCGGCTGATCGGCGCGACGAGCAAGGAAGTCATCGTCGCGGATTCAACGTCGGCCAACCTGTTCAAGCTGATCGTCGCCGCCTTGCGAGCACGCCCCGACCGGAGGGCGATCGTGACGGAGGCGGGCAATTTCCCGACCGACCTCTACGTCACGCAGAGCGCGGCAGACCTGATCGGGGCCGAACTGCGGACGGTTTCCACGGAGCATGTGCTGGACGCCATCTCGGAGGATGTGGCCCTGGTCGTGCTCACCCACGTTCACTACAAGACCGCCGCCAGGCTGGACATGCGCCGAATAACGCAGGCGGCGCATGCCAAAGGCGCGCTGATTCTGTGGGACCTCAGCCACAGCGCCGGGGCGGTGGAGCTGGACCTCAACGGCGCCGCGGTCGATCTGGCCGTCGGATGCGGCTACAAATATCTGAACGGCGGCCCCGGCGCACCGAGCTTTCTGTACATCGCGGAGCGACACCAGCCCGTCATGCATTCGCCGGTCGCAGGGTGGATGGGCCATCGCGATCCCTTCGCCTTCCGGGACCAATATGTCCCCGCCGAGGGTGTCGACCGCTTCCTTTGCGGAACGCCGCCGCTGCTGAGCCTGCTCAGCCTCGAAGCGGGGCTGGACGTCCTGGCCGACGCCGACATGGGCATGATCGAGGGCAAGGCCCGGATGATGGGCGACTTCTTCATCGCCGCGGTCGAACAGTCGTGCAGCGGCTTCGGCCTGGAGCTGGCGAGCTGCAGAGACTCCTCGGCGAGGGGCAGCCACGTCTCCTTCGCGCATCCGCAAGCCTATGCGATCATGCAGGCCCTGATCCGGCGCAACGTGATCGGCGATTTCCGTGCCCCGGACATTGCGCGCTTCGGGTTGACACCTCTCTATCTCGGCTTCGAGGATCTGTGGAACGCAGTGGAAATCCTGCGCGACGTACTCCATCGGGAGACCTGGCGCTCGGAAACCCAGGAGACGCGAGCCAGGGTGACGTGAGCGGCTCCGGGGGTAACGTCATTTCGCACATGCCAAGCGGACGACGCCGCTCGTCGGCCGAACTGGACTGAACGGAGGAAGGAATGCGAATTCGCCTTGCCCTTGCGCTGACCGCCGCGGCGCTGCCCTTCTTCCTTTCCTCTCCTTCTGCGGGCGTGTGGCAGAATGAGGCGCTGGCGAACCCGCCGCTTGCCGAAACCGCCCCTCGAGAGGCCCGAGCCGCTGCGCCGGCTTCGTCCGCCGTCACCGTCTATCGCGGAGCGACGCTCATCGACGGCACCGGTGGGCCTCCCCGGGCCGGGGTGTCCATCCTGGTCGACGGACCGCTGATCACCGCCATTCTCCCCGCCGGAAGCGACGAGGGCATTCCGGAAGGGGCGCAGATCGTCGACGCCACGGGCCTCTATGTGCTGCCGGGGCTGATCGACTCCCACGTCCACCTCGCCACGCCGCCCAATCGCCGGCGCGCCGAGGCCATTTTGCGGCGGCAGGTCTATGGCGGAATCACGGCCGTACGGGACATGGCCGACGACCTGCGCACAGTGGGCGACCTGGCCCGCGGTGCGCGGCTTGGCGAACTCGCGGCGCCGGACATCTATTATGCCGCGCTGATGGCCGGCCCCAGCTTCTTCACGGACCCGCGGACGATAGCGGTAGCCCAGGGGGAAACTCCCGGCGAAGTGCCCTGGATGCAGGCCATCACGGAGGAGACGGACCTGCCTCTCGCCGTGGCGATGGCGCGCGGCACGAGTGCGACCGGCATCAAAATCTATGCGAACCTTCCCGGCTCCCTCGTCGAGCGGATCACCCGGGAGGCGCATCGCCAGAACATTCCCGTCTGGGCCCACGGCATGGTCTTCCCGGCCTCGCCGGCCGAAGTGATCGGCGCCGAAGTCGATGTGGTCTCGCACGTCTGCTATCTCGCTTATCAGCTGTCGGAGGTGCGCCCGTCGAGTTACCAGGAACGCGTGCCGGTCGATCTCACGCCGTTCGCGAATGGCGACAATCCGGCCATGGCTTCGCTCTTCCGGCGGATGAAGGCACAGGACATCATCCTGGATGCGACCAACCGCATCTATGTCGAGGAAGAAAAAAGGCTCCAGGTCGCGCGGCCCGGCGATCCCCCGCAATGCCCGTCCGACCTGGCCGTCCGGCTGACGAGGCAGGCCTTCGCCGAAGGCGTGCTGATATCGGCGGGCACCGATGGCATCAGCACCTGGAGCGAGCCTTATCCTGCCTTGCACGAAGAGCTGGAAATATTGGCGGAAAGGGTCGGCATGCCCACTCTTCAGGTCATCCAATCGGCGACGCAGATTGCTGCGCGGACGATCGGAAGGGAGAGCGAGATGGGCACGATCGTGCCGGGCAAGCTCGCAAACATGGTGTTCGTCACGCGCGATCCATTGGCCGACATCTCCAATCTCCGGTCGGTGTCGTTCACGGTAAAGCGCGGCAAAGTGTATGACCGCAGCGACTATGTACCCGCCACGGCCGAGGAATTCGGTATTCAGGCGGCGCGAGAGCAAGCGAGCGGAAATTGAGGGAGGAGCATTTCATGGTTGCAGCGGATGCCAGTCGGCGCGAGTTTCTGATGATGACGGGCGCCGCGGGCGTCGCTTCCGCCATGCTCGGTCACAGTTCGGCTTCCGCCCAGCAAGCGGGCGGAGAGGGCTGGGGAGACGCGGTCATCGTCAACGCCCTGGGCGGGCTCAGCAACCCCAATGTCATCAGGAACGACGTGGACAGTGCGATCCAGCGGGGCGTGCGGCGCCGAAGGCAGCTCGACGAGCGGACGCTGGCCGATGCGCATGCCTCGGGACTCACCGCGGTCAACTGCACATTGGGCTATGTCGCCGGGGAAGGCGACCCGTTCGAAGTCTCGGTCTCCGATATCGCCAATTACGATCAGATGATCCGCGCGCAGTCCGGGGACCTCGTGAAGGTATTGACCGCGGCCGACATCCTGAACGCCAAGCGGGACCGAAAGATCGGGATAATCTACGGTTTTCAGAATGGCGCCCCCATCGGCGACGACCTTGCCCGGGTGGACGTCTTTGCGGACCTCGGCGTCCGGATCATTCAGCTGACCTATAATCCGGCCAACAAGATCGGCGATGGGTCCATGGCGCCGCAGAATCGCGGGCTCACCGAATTCGGTCGCCAGGTCCTGGAACGGCTCAACCAGAACCGGGTGATGGTGGACCTGTCGCATAGCGGGCAGAATACCTGCCTGGAGGCGGCGCGCCTGTCTCGGCAGCCGATATCGATCAGCCACACCGGATGCCGTGCACTGACCGACCTGCCGCGCAACAAGACCGACGAGGAATTGCGGCTAGTTGCGGAGAAAGGAGGGTTCGTCGGCATCTATTTCATGCCGTTCCTCGACATGGACGGGAGCGTGATGGCTGCCGACATCGTGCGGCATATCGAGCATGCGGTGAACGTGTGCGGCGAAGACCATGTCGGCATCGGTACGGACGGACCGGTGACCCACATCGACGATCTGGAGGCCTATCGCGAACGCCTCGCCGAAGAAGTCGCCTTTCGCCGCCGGACGGGAATCGGCGCGGCGGGCGAGGGGCCAAACACTCTTCCCTTCGCCCTGGACTTGCGAGGCCCGACCCAATTCCATCGTCTCGCCCAACTGCTCCAGGAGCGTGGCCATTCGAGGACGCGCATCGAAAAGATCCTGGGAACGAACTTCGTCCGCCATGCGAGGAATGTCTGGGGCGCATGAGCGCAGGCCAGGCGACCGCTATGCGCGGGAAGCCCACGGTTCAGAACGGTACGGGTGTTCCGATCCCCCGGGTGCGGCCCTCGCGGTGGACGTGCTCGGCAGCAGCCAGGTCCTGGACGATGTTCCCAAGGGACTTGTACAGCGTGATTTCATGCGAGGTGATGCGGCCCGGTACCGAGCCGGCCATGACCTCGCCGATTTCGCCCAGGATATGATCGTCGCCGATCAGCCCTGATCGCTTCGCCCGAAGGTATTCGCCGCCCTGCGCCATTACGCTGGCGCGGTGGTCCGCGAAGAAGCGCGCGCCGGTCACCAAATCCTCGGCAATTTCCGCCGGCCCGGCACGGCTCGAACCGACCGCGTTGATGTGCACGCCGGCGGACACCATGCCGTGCGACAGGATAGGATCGGCCGCTGCGGTGGTGGTGCAGATGATCTCCGCCCCGGCGACGGCGTCGGCCGGATCGGACGCGGCGCGCCCCTCGAGACCGATGGCGCGGACGCGCTCCGCGAAGGCGGTGGCACGTTCCGGCGACCGTCCCCAGACGGCGACTTGATCGATGGGACGGATCCGCCGGATCGCCTCGACATGGCGCCAAGCCTGCTCTCCATAGCCCAATATGGCGAGCCGGCGCGCATCCGCGCGCGCGAGGCAGTCGGTCGCGGCCGCCGACGCCGCTGCCGTCCGAATCGCCGTGATCTCGCCGGCGTCGAGGACGGCCGCCGGCGCCCCTCCTCGTCCGTCGAAAAGCAACATGAGGCCCTGGTGGGACGGCAGCCCCTTCGCGAAATTCCCGTCGAAGACGCTGATCACCTTGGCGCCGAACGGCCCACCATCCGGGAAGGCGCCCGGCATGACGCCGAAGGCCCGGTCCTCCGCGAGGTCGATGATCCCTCTGGGCAACTGCTTCGTCGCGCCCTCGGACAAGGCCATCATGGCCTGCCGCATCAGCGGAATGCAGGCCTCGTACGGCAACAGGGCTGCGACCTCGGCGGCAGAATAGACGAAGAGACTCACGGACGCCCGGCGGCCCCATTCCGATCGAGCCGGCGGCGGAACCAGCGGATGAGCAGGAAAGCGTTCAGGATCATGACGACCCCATAGATGTTCTGGGTGACGGCCAGAGGGAGGCTTCCGAGCATGGTGAGCGTAAGGAATATCGCCATCGTGGCATTCTGAACGCCGACCTCGATGCCGATGGTCATGGAATCCCGCCTGTCGGCGCCAAGCGCCCGGGCCAGTCCGACACCGGCGGCGATGGCGGCGACATTGAGCGTCCAGATGGCGGGACCCGCGGCGACCAGGTTGAGGAGAACCATTTCGAGGCTCACGGCCACGGAGAAGGCTATGACGCCTACCAGCACGATGAGAGAGGTCGGCCGGAGCCACGTAGCCATCCTGCCCGCCTTGTCCGGCGCGAAATGCCGTACCAGCATGCCCGCGGCAATCGGCGCGGCAGTGAGCTGCAGGAGCTGCAATATCGTACCGGGCACGGAGAGCGTCGGGATATCGGCGCCGCCGTCGGTCAGGAAGAAGGGTATCGCCCAGCTCAGCAGCAGCGGGATGCTGAACACGGTAACCATGCTCGACAAAGCCGTCAGGACGACGGCGAGAGCGACATTGCCGCGCCCCACGAAAGTGAGGGCGTTGGAAGTCGTCCCGGCCGGGCAGATGGAGATGATGAACAGCCCCAATGCGAGCTCCGGCGACAATCGGAACAAGGTGCCGATCAGCAGGCCGAGGATCGGAAGCATGATCAGCTGACCACCAAGCCCGACGATCACCATCCTCGGATGAGTCAGGACGAGCCCGAAATCCCGCAGCACCAGCGTGAGGCCCATGCTGAACATGATCAGCATGAGCCCCACCGGCACGAAGACGGAGTTCACGAAAGCAACGAACTCGGGGGTCATCTATCCACTTCCGGCCGGGATCCCGACTCGCCGATCAAGAAACGTCAGAAGCGGTAGGCGACCTGAATCCCGGCCTCGCGCGGCTCGTTCGTCAGAACCCGGTCCGGAATTCCGGGCCGGCTCTCGATCGTCCAGTTCGTGAAGGCCCGCTCATTGAACAGGTTGCGGACATAGAGCGAAGCATCCCAGCCCTGTTCCTCGATCCCTATCCTCAGGTCCACCAGGGCATAGTCGCCGACCTTCCTGCGCAGTGGATCGGTCGGACTGAACGTCGTGTAGGCGGCGCCGACATAGGCGAAGTCGGCTCGCGCGAAAGCTCCGAGACCCGCGACGTCGAACCTTTGCTCGACGCCCGCATTGGCCGAGAATCGGCTCGTATAGGGTATCCGCTCTCCCTTCCTTCCGGCGTTCGGATCGGGCGGCGGTCCGGCGACGAGAGGATTGTCCTCGGTCAGCTTCTGATCGGAATAGCGGAGCGCGAAATTGGTCGAGAAGCCCGGCAGAGCTGCGGGGTCGAACCTTCCCTCGAGCTCCGCACCCTTCAGGTCCGCCTTGCCGGCGTTGGAGGTATAATTGAAAGCGCCGGTCGGATCCCTCTGCGAAACCTGGATGTCGTCCCAGGTCATGTAATAGAGCGCACCGTTCAGCAGGAGCTGCCGTCCGAACAGAGTGGACTTCCAGCCCAGCTCGTAATTCTGGACCAGGTCCGGGCCATAGCTCAGCGGATAATTGCCGAGCAGGCCGGGTGCGTTCGGTCCGCCTTCGCGAAAGCCCTCGGAAAATATGCCGTAGACGAGAACGTCCTCGGTGGCGTCGTAGGACAGCTGGAAGCGCTTCACATTGCCGTCGGACGAGGCTCTCTGCGTCGGCTGCGGGCCCAGCGGACGACCGAACACGTCGAGTTCCAGGCTGGATTCGTTCCGGCGCTTCATCTCGTAAAATCGCACCCCGGCTTCCGCGGTGAGACGATCGGTGATGTCGTAGGTCGCGTTCAGGAAGGCCGCCCGGTTTCTCACGAACTGGCTGCTCGGCTGGATGAAGAAGGGCTCGGGCGGCGAGTCCGGAAGGCCGGTCTCCGGCTCGACATAGAGGCCGGCGCTCACTGCCTCGAGATCGCGATTCTCGAAGAAGATCCCCGTCACGATCTGGATCGGGGCATCGAAGTCAGAGGCGAAGCGCAATTCGCCCGTTGTCGCATCTGTGCGGGACGTCTGGTTGATCGAACCGTATCTCGGCGCGACGAACTGACTTTGATCGAAGACGAAGAAGGCATCGCGCCGATAGGTGGAGATCGTGCCGGTCACCGTGCCGAAACCCAGCCCCTGCTCGATGGTCAGGTTGAGGAGGCGCAGTTCGTCCTCATAAGGCTCCAGGACCGGATTCGGACGGGAATCGGCGGTCGAGAGCACGCGGCTGGTGTCGTCCAGCTCCGTCTTCTGGTAAATGGCCGAGGCCAGGATCGTCGTGTCGGGGCCAGGCGTGAGCGCGATCTGAATGCGTCCGCCATGGGTGTTCTCGGTATCGGACTGGTCCCGGTCGAGCGCCGGAAGGTCGACGAGGCCGTCTACCCGGCGCCAATATCCCACTGCGCGGACGGCGAGCAGGTCTTCGACGACCGGCAGGTTCAGCATGCCGTTGGCTTCGGTTCGCCAGCCGCCGTCGCGCGCACGAATTCCGACCCGGCCCCCCACCGCGCCCTCGAACTCGTTCGAATCCGGCTTGCGGGTGATGTATCTTATGGTGCCGCCCTGGGAGCTCGCGCCGTAAAGGGTGCCCTGCGGACCGCGAAGGATCTCGACCCGCTCGATGTCGTAAAGGCCGAGATCGGTCTGGCGGACATTGGTGCCGCCGACTCCGCTGAGCGGCGTCTCGTCGAGATAGATGGCAACCTGCGGCGCGCCGGCGCTGGCGGCAAGGCCCCGGATGATGACCGTCCTGTTGCTCTGACCGCCGGTGGTGGTGACCCCCGGCACGAGGCGCGCAATGTCCTCCAGCGTCGTCGCGCCGGTCCTCTCGAGTTGCTCGGTGCCGATCGCCGAGATGTTATAGGGGATGTCCTGGATGTTGACATTGCCCCGCTTCGAGGCGGTCACCACGATCTCGGTGGAGTCATTCTCCGACGACGCCTCCGGCGATACTTCCTGCGCCCAGGCCGTGCCCGACAGCGCCAGGGAGATTAGCGCAGAAGGGAGAGCTCGTGCGGATACTTCCACGGAGCGCTCGAATACGGTCTTAGCCTCTTCCATCTGGACCCCTTGCTTTGCTGGATTCCCGGCAGCCCCACGGACAGCGGGTGCCTTTCAGCTCTCCCCGGACTCCCTTGGCCAAGCGTAGCCGCAACTGGCAAGAACATTGTCCCCAAAGCGTAACAATCATGGGGACGCTTCAGAACGAGCGGACTGCGGCCCGCCTCATTCGTAGAACGAAAGCGCAGAGGCTCTTGAGCCGGCGTGCTCCCGGACCAGGAATCACTCCTCTCCAGGCGAAGGCTCCTACACGTCCGGCCGCGGAGGAGCCATTTGCGCGAGACTAGGCGACGTCTTCCTCGCTGAGCTTCGAGGAGACGCGCCAGAGATCGACGCCGCCGTCGGTGGCGAAGCCGTCGATCTCGACGAGCTCCTCGTCGGTGAAGCCGAGCCGCTGCACGGCGTCGAGGCTGTCGTCAAGCTGGCCGACGGTGCGCGCACCGACGAGGGCGGCGGTGACGCGCGGATCGCGCAGCACCCAGGCAATCGCCATCTGGGCGAGCGTCTGCCCGCGACGCCGGGCGATCGCTTCGAGACCGCGGATGCGCTCGATATTGTCGGGCGTCAGCAGAGTCTGCGACAGCGACCCGGCCCGAGCGGCACGGGCGTCCTGCGGGATCCCGCCGAGATACTTGTTGGTGAGCATGCCCTGCGCCAGCGGCGAGAAGGCGATGCAGCCGGTGCCGAGATGCTCCAGCACGTCCAGCAGTTCGTCCTCGATCCAGCGGTTGAGCATCGAATAGCTGGGCTGATGAATGAGCAGGGGCACGCGTTCCTCGGCGAGGATCGCCGCTGCCCTGCGAGTCAGGTCGGGAGAATAAGACGAGATGCCGACATAGAGCGCCTTGCCCTGGCGGTGGAGGAAGGCGAGCGCGCCCATCGTCTCTTCCAGCGGAGTCTTCGGATCGACGCGATGCGAATAGAAGATGTCGACATAATCGAGTCCCATCCGTCTGAGGCTCTGATCGCAGCTCGCAATCAGATATTTGCGGCTGCCGCCGACATCGCCATAGGGGCCCGGCCACATGTCCCAGCCGGCCTTGGTCGAGATGATCAGCTCGTCGCGGTGGGTGTGGAAATCGGAAGCGAGGACCCGGCCGAAATTCTCCTCGGCGGAGCCGTAGGGGGGCCCGTAATTGTTCGCGAGATCGAAATGGGTAACGCCGCGGTCGAACGCGCGGCGCAGGATCGCACGGCCGGTCTCGAAGACGTCGGCACCGCCGAAATTCTGCCAGAGGCCGAGCGAGATCGCCGGAAGGTCGAGACCCGAACGGCCGCAGCGGCGGTAAGGCATTCGCCCGTCATAGCGGGCCGGATCGGAGGCGTAGGGCGGCGGATAGGGCATCGGGCTTGCTCCTGGTGGCGGCGGAGCCGCCTGTCTCTGACGTCGCGGTGCCGCCGCGCAACAACGCTAGAGTGCGACAATCGGGGGCGAGGCGAGATCGGCCGCGGCGCGACGCTCGCCCTCCCGTGCCAGGCGGGCAAGCCGGTCGCCGAGGAAATCCAGCACGACGCGTACGCGTGGCGTATGGCGCAGCCGCTCATGCGTGAGGAGCCAGATTCCCCGCTCCTCCTTGCGACGTGGCGGAAGGCAGCGGATCAGGTCCGGATCGTTGTCGGCGACGAAGCAGGGTAAGGCCGCGACTCCAAAGCCGGCGCGCACGGCGGCAAGCAGCCCGGTGACCGAGTCGTAATGCATGGCGACCGCGTCCTCGAGATCATGCTCGCGCAACCAGGCGAGATATTGCTGCCAGATGCCCTCGCCGCCTCCCCCGACGAGCGGGTGGGAGCGAAGCTGGCGTATCGACCGGGGCAGGCCGTGGGCGGCGGCATAGGGTCGACTGCAGTAAGAGGACCAGTCGTCGGACGCGACGCGGCGGCCCACGAGACCGCTTCCGGTCGGCTGGACGCTGATGCGCAACGCGATGTCGGCGGCGCCTGCGGCGAGGTCGCGCGTCGCGTCCGACGTGTCGAGCTCGATCCGTATGCCGGGATGGGCCTTGTAGAGATCGCGCAGGACGGGGGGCAGGACGGTCGTGGCAAGCGCCTGGCCGACCGTCAGACGCACCAGGCCGCCGACTTCACGCGTCTGCGCGGCCGCGGCGTCGGCCAATGCGGTGGCGGCCCCTTCGACGCACCGGGCACGCTCGATCAGCGCTTCGCCGGCCGGCGTCAGGACATAGCCCGCCTGGCGCCGTTCGAACAGGATAAGACCAAGCGCCGCTTCGAGGGCGGCGATCCGTCGCGCCACGGTCGTCTGGCTGACGCGCAGCTTGCGGCCGGCGGCGAGCGTACTTGCCGTTTCAGCGACCGCCAGGAAATGGCGAAGGTCGTCCCAGTCGAACATGCCCCATTCTGCACTTTTGCAGAACGGTCGCGCAACATCGTTGTTAGGCGGCGCGGCAGGCAAAGAGTAGAGAGGCGATGCGTCGGCGCCGACTGAACCACTGAACCGACGGAGACAGTCATGAAAGCCAAGACCATCCTGGTCGCCCTTGCGGCGGCAACCCTTTCGTACGTCCCGGTGGCGGCGCAGACCGCCGGGTCAGGCGTCCACGAAGAGATCGTCCGGTATGGCGACCTGGACCTTAGCCAGCCGGAGGACGTGCGTAGGCTCGACCGGCGGCTGAGGAGCGCCATCGCCAGGCTTTGCGGGCCGACCTCCCCGGCCGACCCGGTGGGCATGCGCGCCGTGCGGGAATGCCGAGGGACCCTCCTGGCCGAGACGGCCCGCCGCCGGGAAGCGCTCGTCGCGGGAACCGCGACCGGCGGCCCGATCGTCGTGGCGCTCGCCCGCTCGTCCGGCCGCTGACGCGGCGGGAGACGCGCCGCGGCAAAGCTCACAAAATGTAAGGCCGGATTCGCCGGAACAGACTCTCGCGGGAAGAGACGCCGAGCTTTTCGTAGATCTGGCGGATCTGGTACCTGACCGTGTCGATCGAAACCTGCTTCTCGCAGGAGACTTCGTCCGCCGTCTTGCCGTCCAGCATGTACAAAAGCACCTGGTGCTCCGCCTGGGTCAGGCCGAAGATCTTGCGGAAATCGGCATATTCCGAAATGTGCACGTGGCTTCGGTGGAAATGAATGCCGACGAAGCGGTCGCTCGGCTCGCGGCCGACGCGCTGCGCCCGAATCAAAACGTGGCCCTTGCGGTCCTCACTCGGAATGACGAGCGTCTCCACTTCGGGCCCCGATCTACGGACGAAGGCGGCGAGGTCGTCCTGATGGGCACTGTTGGTCGCGGCGAGGGCTCCGTCGCGGACCTCGAGGTCGTGCCGCGCGCCGAGCACGGCCTGCGCGGCGGCATTGGCCCACAGCAGATCGAGCATATCGGTCACGAGCAGCCGCGCCCGCGTCTCGCGGGCCATCCATTCGAGCGCCAGTGCCGGAATGATGCCCGAGACGCGGCGTTCAGGCCCTGCCAACGTCCATTTCCCCCCAGACGCGCCAAGACCGCGAAAGTGCTCGCGGTCCCACCAAGATGGCGGATCGTCGCTACGCTGTAGCGCTTTTTCGTTGAATCCTCAACGCGTCAGGGATTTCACCTAGCGATCCGGGCCGGACTGCAGGACCTCTTCATAGGCCGCCCCGCCCACCGGTTCCACGCGCAGGCGCGCTGACCAGCCGCCATCGCTGACATTGCCCAGCCTCAGCGTCATCAACGTCGCCGTCACGCCCGGAACGAGCCTGGCCTGCCCACGCTGGACCGACCGGTTTCCGCCCGCAGCGGCATCGCTGGTCACCTCGAGCGCATAGCCGGCCTGGACCGGCTCGTCCGATTCACCCACCACTTTGAGCTCGACGCCCTGCCCTCGCTCCTCGACCAGCAGCCGGACCGGAGCCGGCTGCGGCGGAGGGGTCGTGGCACCCATCAGGCTGAGGGCCAATGCCCAGATCTCGACCTGCATGCGAACATTCTCCGATGATTCATTGGGGCGGCGTGCCCGTCATGGCTCCGACGATCGCCTCGATGATCGGCGATGTCTGCTCCGGCGGCGATTCCTCGTTCGGCGGCGCCGGCGGCTGAACATCGCGCAGCACGAGCGAGGCGATGCCCTGTTCCTCCAGCGAGTCCGGATTCCCGCCATGCGTCGCCAGGCGACGTGCCGCGGATTCGGCCGACACGGCCTGCTCGCGCAGCCGCTGCTCCATCAGCAACTTCTGCTCCGCCGAGACGACGGGCTCGGCACGCTCGAACTCCGAAGCGCGGGTTTCGATCACCTGCTCGCAGACCCGACCTCGCGCCTGCCCGCCTTCGGCGGCCGGATCACAGGCATCGTTACCTTCGACCCGAGCTACGGCGCCGGTCCTCCCCTCGCTCGGGCTGGACAGCGCCTCCGCCGGCTGGGCCGTCCTGCCGCCGCGATAGAGTTGCGCGGGCGCCGGCCCGGAGCCAGACTCCCGAGTAAGCTGCGTCGGGGCGCCGCGGCTCTGCTCGGCCGCGCTGATCTGGCCAACGGGGACCGGCTCGGTCGGAGCCGGCGGCAGCGGCACGCGCACGCTACGCGGCGCGACGCCGATCTGGCCGACAGCCGCATCAGACGCCTGGCTACCGCCGATCTGCTCGACCGGCTGGGCCCGCGACTGAGCCAAAGCCGGCGACACCGTGAAGGACAGAGCGAGACCGGCAGCCGCCGCCGCAAGGTTCCCGCGGATTTTCATCGCTCCAGCCACTTTCCGAGGCGAACCGTCCGGCAACGACCCGCGGGCGAGAAGCTTCGTCCCGCCGGGGATCATCACTGGCCGCCGGTCTGTGTGATCTGGACCGCCTGGCCGCCGGTCTGGGTTACGCCGAGATTAGGCAGGTTGTTGCCGTCCTGGCTCCAGATCAGGCGATTGCCGTCGCCATTCTGGGCCGCAGCCATTTCATTGCCCGAACCCGCCTGGGCAAGAACGGCCCGGTTGTCGCTTCCGTCCTGCGTCAGCATCATGTCGTTACCATAGCCGATCTGGGTGAGGATCGCACCATTGTGAAGCGTGCCCTCGGCCGTCTGGTCCCCGACGAGACGATTCCCGCTGCCGGTCTGGGTGACGTAGAGCACATTCTGCCCGGATCCGCGCTGGGTGGCGCCGGCCCGGTTGAAGTCGCCGGTCTGGCGGATCTCGACATGAGCCGATCCGCTGCCGCGCTGTTCGACGGCGGCTTCGTTGCGCTCGCCGTCCTGGCGGATTTCCGCATAGGCATTGGCCGCGGACTGACTGATCTGGGCGACATCGGCATGGCCGATCTGGCCCACGACGGCTGCGCGTCCCGACGCCGGCGGCATCTCGAGCTCGATCGAACCGGGAGTGCCGTCATTGGCCGCGAAAGACGGCGCCGCCCAGAGCAGAATGGCCGTCAGGGCTCCGGCGATCGGCGCGCGAGCATTCATAAACTACTCCTTCAACGTACGGGGCCGGCGCGCGGAAGAACGCCGGCCCCGCACTCACCGAATTCAAGGCATCGGCGAGCCCTGCGTCACGGTCGCGACATGGCCGCTCCCGCTCTGCGTCACGGTCGAAACGTTGGCATCGCTATATTGCGCCACGGTTGCACTGTTGCCGGAGCCGCTCTGGGCCACGAGCGACTGATTGCTGCTTCCGTCCTGCGTTACGTCGGCGAAGTGCCCGTTGCCGGACTGGCCAACGGTCGAGAAATTGTCGGAGCCGCTTTGATCGACATTCGCCTCATGACCCGAGCCGGTCTGCGAAACGCCGGAAATATTGCGGTCGCCCCCCTGGGTGACGATCGCGAGCTGATCCGACCCGCGCTGGAACACGCTGGCGTCATTTTCAAAGCCGCTTTGGGTGATGGACGCATAATGGTCCTCGCCCGAGTTCGAGCCCTGGTCGACGCTCGCCGCGTTGAAACTGCCGATCTGCTCGATGAACGCGTCCTGCCGAGTCCCGCGCTGCACGGTCTCCGCCACATTCTCGTCGCCGGACTGGATGATCCGCGAGTCATGGTCGCTTCCCGCGCCGAAGGTCAGGAAGGTCGGATCGCGGCCCTGGTCGACATTGGCGGTGTTGAGGTTACCCGACTGGGTCACTTCGGCATTCTGCTCGAAGCCGCGCTGGACGATGTCGGAGCTGTTGGTGTCGCCGCTTTGGCTCACCAAAGCCCGATGATCGGTGCTGAGATCGCCACCCTGGTCGACGACCGAGCTGTTGCCGTCGCCGCCCTGGTCGACCGACGCCTCGGCCAGATAGCCGCGCTGCCTGACTTCCGAGGTGTTGCCGTCGCCGGCCTGGACGACGCTGGCATCGTGGGCGCCGCCGAGCACGCCGCCCTGGTTGATCGACGAGACGTTGTCGTCACCCCCCTGCTCTACAAAGGCTTCCTGCAGACCGCCGTTCTGGACGATGGTCGACAGGTTATTGTCGCCGCTCTGGATCACGCCACGAACCGTGGCATCCTCCGACCCATCGCCGGCGGAATTATCCGTGCCACCCTGGGTGATGGTGGAAACGTTGTCGTCGCCTTCCTGGAGGACGTTGGCGCTGTTTGCGCCCAGGCCCTGCTGGGTCAGGCCCGACTGATTGCCGTTGCCGGTCTGATCGATCGTGGCGACGTTGAAGCCGCTCGTCTGAGCGACGACCGACCCGTTACCCGATCCGCCCTGGCTGACGCCGGCATAATTGACGTCGCCGGACTGCGAGACTGACGAGGAATTGCCGTCACCGGTCTGCGCCACCGAAGCATAATCGTCGTCGCCGCTCTGCGCCACGTTGGAGAAGTGACCGTCGCCGGTCTGGTCGACCACAGCCACCGCATCGTCGTTGGTCTGACTGACATTCGAGAAGCTGTCGCCATCCTGGTTCACCGTGGCGACATTGCCGTCGTCGCTGCTGCCGACGCCATTGTCCTGCGTGACGACCGATTCTGCGCCATTACCGCCCTGGGTAACGTCGGCAGCGTTGCCGGCCCCGCCCTGCGTCACGGTCGAAAGAGCGTTCGAGCCGGCCTGGTTGACGTTCACCACGCCGCCGCTGCCGGTCTGGGTGACGTCGGAATCGTTGGTCTGCGCCAGCGCCGGAACTGCGGCGAGCAATGCGAGCGAGGATACGCTCCCGAGAATGATCTTCTTCATCTTCTTATCCTTCCCCCCTTCGGGTGGCCGGCGCCCGTGCGGGCGCCGGCCGGTTCGATGTTCAGATGCCGCCGCCGGGCGTTCCCTGCGTCACGGTCGCGACATTGCCGCTGCCGCCCTGGGTCACGGTCGAGATGTTGCCGTCCGAATATTGGCCGACGCTCGCCGTGTTGCCGACACCGCCCTGGGTGATCAGCGAGCTGTTGCCGATAGCGGCCTGCTCGACGGTCGCGATGTTCCCGTCGCCGCTCTGCAGCACGTCGGAGTCGTTCAACTCGCCGCCCTGCGTCACGGTGGCGAGAGCATTGGTGCCCGTCTGCGAGACATAGCTGTTCTCGCCGACGCTGCCCGCCGACTGGGTAACGAACGCTGAGTTGGCGGTGCCGGACTGCTGGACGTCGGAGATGCCGTCGGTGCCGAGCTGGGAAACCTGGGCCAGGGAACCGCCGGCGGCGGAACCCTGAAACACCGTCGAGCTGTTGCCGTCGCCGATCTGGCTGACATAGGCATCCGAGGTCGACTCCTGCGTGACGGCAGAGTCGTTGTCGTTACCGTCCTGCTCGACTTCGGCGTATGCGCCGGTCGCGTCCTGCGTGACCGAGGAGCTGTTGCCGTCTCCGGTCTGGCTCACCATCGCGAAATTGTCCGTGCTTCCGCTTTGGGTGATGTCGGAATCGTTGTCGAAGCCGTCCTGGCTCACCTCGGCAAATTCGCCTTCGCCGAGCTGGTCGACAATGGACGTGTTACGGTCACCCGTCTGGGAGACAATCGCGACCGTGGCGTCGCCGGACTGGTCGACGATCGACACGTTGGTCGGCGCATTGAGCGGCGCGCCGAGATTGGCGCCACGCTGCGTGACGGAGGCGCTGGCGCCCACGCCGGACTGGGTGATGCGCGAGGCATTGCGAGCGAAGTCGCCGGGCGCGACGCTGCCCTGGTCGACGGTCGCCTGGGCGCCGTTGCCGCTCTGGTCCACCACCGACGTGTTGTAGACGCCGGTCTGCAGGACGTTGGCGGAAGCGGTCGCCGTCTGATCGATGCTCGAGCGGTTGAGCGTCCCGTTCTGGTCGACGGTCGCATTAGCGCCGTCGGCCGACTGGTCGATCAGCGACACGTTGTTGGCGAAGGACTCGCCCGCGGAGGAAGGCGGCAAGGTATCGCCGTCCCAGTTGCGCGGCCCGAGCGTGTTCACGCCTCCGCCCTGGGTGACGTTCGCCGTTGCGCCGGCGCTCTGGTTGATCCGCGACGTGTTGCCATCGCTCAGCTGGGTCGAGGTGGCGATCGCTCCGGCGCCGGTCTGGACAATGCTGGCATCGTTCAGGTCGCCGGTCTGAGTGACGGTGGCGCTGTTGAGCTCTCCAGTCTGGCTGACGAAGGACTCGTTATCGGAGCCGGTCTGGGCGACGGTGGCGTCGAGCACGGCCGGCTGATCGCTGCTGTTCTGGAAGACGTCCGAGGTGTTCCCGCTGCCCGTCTGGGTCACCCGGACTTCCGAGCGGCCCTCGCCGGGACCGCCGAGCGACTGCTGCTGAACGAAGGAATCGTTGAAGTCCCCCGTCTGCATCACGTTGGCGGAGGTGAAGGTCGCCGGATCCTGATCGACCGTCGAAATGTTGCCAGTGCCCTGCTGGATCACGCCGGCCGCCGAGCTGTTGAGCGCGTTGCCGACCTGGTTGCTGTTGCCATTCTGGGTGACGAGGGAGTCGTTGCCGTCGCCGGTCTGACGGACCTCTGCCTCCTGCGACGTCCCGTTCTGCGAGACGACCGAAGTGCTGGCGCCGTCCTGGACGACCTCGGCCTCGTTGCGGTCGGACCCGGACTGGGTCACGGTCGAATCCGCACCGTCGCCGCTCTGGCGGACCCGGATTTCGTTCTGACGCTCCGGGCTGGTGCCGTCGCCGGACTGAATGACGGTGGAGTTCGCGTTGCTCCCGTCCTGGCCGACGTCGGCGCTGTTATATTGGCCGGACTGGGTGACGTCCGAGACATTGCTCTGGGCCAGGGCCGGAGCCGCGGCGAGCAATGCCAAGGTCGATACGCTGCCTAAGATCGACTTCCTCATTTCCCTATTTCCTTTCGCATTGACGTTGAATCGGGCCCGGATCCGGGGAGGGGGCCGGCGCCCCGAAAGACGCCGGCCCGCTTCGGTCAGACGCCGCCGCCAGGGGTTCCCTGGGTCACGGTGGCGCTGTTGCCGGTTCCGCCCTGCAGCACCGTCGACGTGTTGCCGTCCGAATATTGGCTGACGTTCGCGGTGTGGCCGCTGCCCGTCTGGGTGATGTCCGAAACATTGCCGTCGCCGGCCTGGACCAGGGTAGCGCTATTGTCCGCGCCATCCTGGAAGATAGCCGAGTCGTTGCCATTGCCGCTCTGATCGGCGCTGGCGAAGTTCCCGGACTGCGATCCGGCAATCAGCGAGTTGGTCTGGTCGATGGTGCTGGTGTTGCCGTCGCCGCCCTGGCTCGACGAAGCCGACATCAAGCGGGCGCTGGTGCTGCCGTTGCCGCCATATTGGTTGATGCTGCTGTCATTGTCGCTGCCGCCCTGGGTGATCGAGGCGGTGGCCACGCGCGGATCCGTGCCGCCGGCCGGGTTGGGCGCGTTGTTGACGCTCTGGTCGATCGTGGCGAGGTTGTTGTCGCCGATCTGCGTCACATAGGCGTCGGAGAGCTGGCCCGACTGGACCACGTACGCGGCATTGTCGTTGCCGCTCTGGTCGACGCCGATCGTGCCCGTGTCGTTGCCGGCCGAATTGTCGAAGCCCGACTGAATGACGTCCGACAGGTTGTTGTTGCCCGACTGATCGACGTTGAGGTCGCCCGACGAGCCGGTCTGGTCGGCGAACGACTGGTTGTCGTTACCGCTCTGGTTGATCGAGGCCTGCTGCCCGTTGGTCTGGAACTCGGTGCCCGCCGTGCGGCCCTGGACGAGGTCCGAGCTGTTGCCCGTGCCGCTCTGGTCGACCGAAGCGGTCGAGTTCAGCGAGGTCTGCTCGACCGAGGACGTGTTGTCGGCATTCGACTGATTGACGTTGACGGTGCCGCCGGCATCATCCTGCTGAAGGACCGTCGAGGCCTGATTGGCGCCGCTCTGATCGACGTTCGCCGTCGAATTGTCGCCGCTCTGCTCCACGCTCGAGGTGGAGTCGCTGCCTTCCTGAAGCACGGTCGCGCTGTTCGCGCTGCCGCTCTGGTCAACGGTCGACGTGTTGTTCTGGGCCACGGCCGGAGCCGCGACGAGCAGTGCAAGCACTGAAACGGAAGTGTAAATGGTGCGCTTCATGGTTGTCATTCCTCTTTCAGGGATGATAACCATGCCGCGCCGGCGCACAGACGCCGGGCGACATGATCTATCATTCGCTTCGCTTCACTCTCTCACGCATCGGAGCTGCCACTCCGGTGCGTGATTTTTGGTCGTCCACATCCTCGGGAGCTGCCACTCCCTTCGAATGATCGTCGCCTGGAACATCCTCTCCATCGCGGACGCCAGGCCGCCCGCCATTTTCCTTCGCCCCCGCGACCGGGGGCTATCACCTCATCGGCTTCCTCCAGCCTGCGCCGCCTCCACGGCGGCCGAAACCTGCGAAGGTGCGACCTCGCGAACCGGAACCTCGCGCGGGCTCATCCGCATCGGCGGCGCACTGCGCGCGCGCTCCAGCGCGGCCTCGACCTGCTGCGGGCTGAAATGGCCGTCCCGCTCCTGGCGGTACCGCCACAGGTGCGGCCAGCCGGCGTCCGGATCCTGGAATTCCCACAGATTGAGGTCCACGCCTTCCATGATCAGGGCATAGACAGCCTTCTCGATCGCCTGCTGGACCGCGACATGGTCGGGCTCGTTGACGGTGAAGCCCGCTTCGGCCTCGAGCAGCTCGCGGAAGGCGACGAACCTGAACGCGCTGGCGCCGAGCGCGTGGGACGCAATCGTCTTGCTGGCGGTCACGGTGGTCAGGACCTCGCCAGTGCGCACCGAAATGGCGCGCAGATAGACGGTGACGGTGTCCTGGCGATATTCGGCACGGCCGCCGATGCCGAGGAACGCCGCGCCGGCGCCGCCGGTCACGGTGTTGGTGTCGTAGCTGACGATCCCGCCCTCGAGCAGCACTCCGGCGAACAGCATCGCCGGCAGCGCCTGCGGATTGACGTTGGTCTCGCCGAGATAGCGCTCGCGCATCTCACGGATGATGTTGCGCTCGTTCAGGAGGTTGCGCAGCTGCTCGCGCTCCACGATCGTGAACCAGCGGCGATTGCCGGCATCCTGCAGCGCGCGCACCAGGATCGAGGCGCCGCCCTGGGTGACCGCGCGGGACAGCGTCTGCCCGCCATTCTCGGTGGTGCGGAACTGACCGGTCTGATCGGCGAAATTGTAGACCGCAATGGCAACGGGCCGCGTCGGCGGCGGCAATTCGGAAAGCAGCCGCTGCGACTGGGTCTGCTTCGGATAGACCGCGAGCGGATTCATTTGCGGGATCTCGGACGCCGATTCACCCGGCGCGCCGACGCTCATGCAGCCGGCCGCCATAAGCGACGCGAGGCCGGTGAACAGGAACTTGCACTTCACGTCTTCTTCCCCCCGCCCGGATCACGGAATATCGAGGAAGGTGGGAACGACGATCTGGGTCTGCTCGCCGGTGGCGTCGTCAAAGATCGTGATCGTGACCTCTTCGAGCCCCCGCACGAACTCGATCGTCTGCCCGCCGAAGCTGATCGTCCCGCGCTCCTGCGGGTTTTCGCCGAAGATGGCGTCTACCAGCTGTGAAGAGAGCGCAGACAGCAGCCGCGACTGGAGCTGACGGGCGAAGATGTCCGCCTGCGACGAGCCCGTCGTGGAGCGTGGATCACGATAGTCGTTCTGGGCATTGGCGATGCCGAGAAGGTGCGCGGAGTTGAAGGGATTGCCGCCGAACGTCGGGTTGTTCGGCGTGTAGACCATGTCGGTGGCGGAAGCGGTGCCGGCCAGGGCGAAGAACAGCAGGCCCGCGGTTGCGGCGGTCCGGCAGCGGAGGCGATGCGAACGCTCAGTCAAAGAAGGTTCCCCCAAGACACTGACCTCTCCCCGATTGGAGAAGACCCGAGTCGCAGCCGACTCGGCCATTAACGAATTGTTAATTGTGCGGCTTGCGAGTCGCATCCCCAACATTGGGGATACCGAAACATTACGGTATAGTGTCACCTCGTTTCGGACCCGAGTTGAACCCGAAACGGCAGATGAGATCGAACTGACGGTCCGCTCTTCTAATATACCTTGTGATACACGACCTTGAGGCCGCCTACCCTCAATTAAATCGCAATCCCGAATTCCAAAGTGTCTTTCCGAGATTTCCGTCCGTGTTAATCAGACGTACTAACCAGGCATCAAGGCTGCTTTCCGATTTACTTCCCAACAGCCTCGGCACCGGCCTTGATCGTCTTGATCTTTAGCATGCCCGATTTGTCCACTTCGTACCGCCTGTCTCGTATTGAAACATGCAGATCAACGCAAGTTTCCGCGCTCGGGACGCTCCGGTTCAGACCGCAAGGACCGGCCGCCATCGGTCGCTCCATCTCGGCATAGCCGTCTTGCGCCATGACGGAACCGAAGCTGCGCTTGCCACCGTGAGACAGGTCATGGCAGCGCGGGCAAGATGATCGTCCGAACGACAGCCAGCCCGACCGCGACGAGCCGCCCATGTCGGCAGCTTTTCCTCGCCTGCATGGCGGCGCTCGCTTTGGCGCTCGGCGGCTGCGCCGGGACGCAGCCGCAAACCGGAAGCGCCTCCCCCGAGAGCGGCACGGCCACGGCGCGGCCGGCGCCGCCTTCCATCCTGCTCGGCGACCTGTTCCGCGACGTGGCGCTGTCCGGCCTCTTCGAGGACGGGAAGGATTGGGCGGACGCCCGGGCGGTGCGCGATCCGCAGGCAATCCTTCGCGCCTATCGGCGGGGGCAGCCCGGCGGAGCCGAGCTTCGCGAATTCGTCGAACGCCATTTCGAGCTGCCCGACCCAGGCACGGCGGCGACTCCGCTGCCCGGCCTGCCCTTGTGCCGGCATATCGCCCAGCTCTGGCCGATCCTGACCCGCGACGCCGCCCAGCCGCCACCGGGCTCGTCGCTGCTGGCCCTGCCGCACCGCTTCGTCGTGCCGGGCGGGCGATTTCGCGAGGTCTATTACTGGGACAGCTACTTCACCATGCTCGGCTTCGGCGAGGAGCAAGCGACGCTGCGCCGGGCGATGGTCGACAATTTCGCCCATCTGATCCGTCGCTGGGGCCACGTTCCGAACGGCAACCGCACTTATTATCTGAGCCGCTCGCAGCCGCCCTTCTTCTTCAAGATGGTCGAAAGCCTGTCGCCGCAGGACCCCGACGCAGCCTATGCCGAATATCTCGACGTGCTGCGGCTCGAGCACGCCTTCTGGATGCGCGGCGGCGAAGACCTTCGCCCGGGCGAGGCAAAGCTGAGGGTGGTCGCCCTGCCCGGCGGCGCACGGCTCAACCGCTATTATGACGCGCGCGACGTCCCGCGCGACGAATCCTATGCGGCCGACGTCGAGACCGCGTCGCGCACGGCCCGGCCGGCGGCCGAGCTGCATCGCGACCTCAGGGCGGCAGCGGAGAGCGGCTGGGACTTCAGCTCCCGCTGGCTCGCCGACGGGACCGACCTCGCCACGATCCGGACCACGGCGATCGTTCCGCCCGACCTCAACGCGATCCTCTACGGCCTGGAACGGGCGATCGCCGACGGCTGTCGCCGCGCCGGGGACGAAGGATGCGCCGAGGATTATGCGGCGCAGGCCGAGGCTCGGCGCGAGGCTATGTCGGCCTTTCTGTGGAACGCGGCGCTGGGGCTGTTCGACGACTATGACTGGCAGCGACGTGCCCTCGCCGGGAACGTCTCGGCGGCGGCCCTCTACCCGCTCTTCTTCGGGGCCGCCTCGCCCGAGCAGGGGGCGCGGGTGGCGGAGACGGTGCGCACGCGCCTGCTCGCCCCGGGCGGCCTGGCGACGACGACGCGCAGCACCGGCCAGCAATGGGACGCGCCGAACGGCTGGGCGCCGCTGCAGTGGATCGGCGCGGAGGGCCTTCGCGCCTATGGCGAGACGGCGCTGGCCGAGGAGATAGCCCGACGCTGGCTGGCCACGGTCCACGAGGCTTATCGATCGACCGGCAAGCTGCTGGAAAAATATGATGTGCAGGAACGCCGGCCCGGCGGCGGCGGCGAATATGCGCTCCAGGACGGGTTCGGGTGGACGAACGGGGTGGCGGTCGCTCTGCTACGGCGATTTCCGTCGGCCGCGGACGGACTCGAGGGGGTGGATGCGCAGCAGTGCCAAGTGGACGCTCGACTAGCGGCGTGAACCGCCCGATGCGCAGGCCGGGTCCGCGGCAGGCGCCGCCGGTCCTGGTGAAATTGACGAAATTGACACTCGTCACGCGCGCGAGGGCGCCTGCGCGCGCGAAGCGGTCGCGCGACGGCCGGAACGCGAGCGCGCCCGGCAGCCATGCGGCATCGTCCCTCGACGGGGACTTTCACGGTTCAAGGAGCCTGGCCTCCCGCGTCCGGATCGGCCTCGGCCATTCCCTAGCTCAAGCGGCCCTGGAAGTCAAGAACAGATCATGAACATTGAACGGAGCGCCGGAACCCTCGTGCCTGTCGGAGATATAGTCGACGGCCAGGAAATTGGCTCTTCGCTCTCGCAAAGCTGACGGAGATGACCGGGATTGCGGCCCCCGAACGCGCAAGCGCGCCTTATTGCAGGGAGACAGTTCCAAGGATGCCATCCATCTCGCGGGTGACGGCACCGGTAATGTCCATGGCATTATTCCAGCCATAGGCGCCGTCGCGTTCGAGGACGACGCTGCAGGCTTGGCGAGTCACCACCGAGGCGAGCGCCTGGTTAAGGGCGCCGTCAATCTGCTGCTGGCCGCGCGCCTGGGCGGCGATGAAGCGGGCATTCTGCTGCTGTTCCAGCACTTGCGCCTGCTGGTCGAGGGCAGCCTGCCGGCGCTGATATTCGATCGGCGCCGTGGAACCCTGCTGCGACTGCAACCGGCGGCGCTGCGCGTCGATCGCCGCACGCTGTTGGGCGAGCTGACCTGAGAGGGCGCCCTGCATCTGCCGGAGCTGCGCCTGCATCGACTGGCCCGCGCGCGAAGCGGCGATCGCGCCGGACCGGGAGAGAAGGCAGAGGCCGGAGATGGGCGGGCCGAACGTCTGCGCCGAAGCGGCCGCGCCGATGGCGGCCGCCAAGGCGGCGGCGAGCAGTCGAAATGTCCACATGCCGCCGCCTTTCGCCCGTTCAGCTCGCCTGCGCAACCCGGTCGGCGCAGGCCTGTTCTTGCCACACGACCTCGGACACCCGCACGTGGTAGCGGCCGGGACCCGGCGGCCCGAAGCGTATCTCCATCCGGCAACGGACCATTTCCGCACTTCCCGGCGCGACCGGAAAGTTGAGGATGTAGTTCCAGCGCCGGGTGATCCATTCCTGGAAATGGGGCGGGCCGATCAAGGGATAGATGCTGAACTTGTCGACGCCGGGAACGATCAGCCGGACCATGTCGGGGCTGACGGTCACGCCGGACTTGTCGCGAATGCGCGGCGATTCGCGGAACGCCGCCGGATCGACGCGGCCGACATAAGCGGTCCCGGTGGCGACCCCGGCCTCCGCCGTGGAGGAAGCGGACCGGTCCGGAGCGGAGGCTCCCTCCTCCTCGGCCTGGGCGGCGGCCGGCGCGAGCAGGATGGCTGCCAGGAGGGGCGTGGTGATGAGCGTCTTCAGCTTCATGGCTCTTTCCTCGTCTGGAGATTTGGCGACCGGCATCAGAAGGACCAGCCGACGCCGACATTGGCTCCGGCCCGTTCCTGGGTGTCGTAGGTGACCCCGGCCCGGACGACGGTGCGGCCGTCATCCATGACCCGCGACAGGCCGAGGGCGAAGGCGGACTGACCCTGGAAGGTGCCGGCGCCGAAGGCGATCATGCCGCGACCCGGCTCGAAGGCCTGCGGAAGACCCGCGGCGGCGAGCGCGCCCGCCACGCCGGCATTGGCGTCGCGCCTGAGGTCGGTCAGGTCGAAATGCAGCGAGGCCAGGGCCTGGTCGGTATATTCCTTGGCGGAGGCCAGGGTGCTGGCGAGCCCATCGTTGAGCTGCTGGACATTGACCCCGTCGGTCG
>NZ_SBFF01000014.1 GCF_004151485.1 Sphingosinicella sp. CPCC 101087
GCCGCGCGTCCCAAGATGAACGTCCGAAATCCAGATCGTCCGATAACGACGACGCGGCGTCCCAGAAGGACCAATGCCCCGATCGAGCTTCGAGAGTCGCTTTGATCGGATATGGTCGGCCTCGGCCGCCATAAGTCGGTTCGGTCTCATGCGCGCCTCCGATGGCTCGATGGGCTTGAGGATGGGCCTAAGGTCGCTGCAAATTGTTACAGTTTGAATCGGTGCTCGACGTCAAAATGTGGGGGCCAAAGCAGACATTCCTCAAGCATTCATCGAATTGTCACTCACTTGTCACCGAACCCTGCTGCTCTTGCGACTAGGCCATCAACATGGATGGCGGGTCCAGGAGGCGGAAGTGAGCCGTTCCAGCGCACAGGAAACCCTACCGGCATCGGGGGCGGCATGAAGCCGCGGCTGCTTCTGGTCGAAGACGATCCGGGACTGATCGAGCTGCTGAGATGGCATCTCGAACGCGAAGCGTTCGAGGTTGCGCAGACTCCCGACGGCGAGGAGGCGCTCATGCTGGCGAAGGAATCGCCGCCCGACGTCATCCTGCTGGACTGGATGATCGAGGGCATTTCGGGAATCGAGGTCTGCCGACGCCTTCGCCGAACGCCCGGCACTGCCAGCGTCCCAATCATCATGATCACCGGCCGCGACGAGGAGGGCGATCGGATCTGCGGTCTCGATACCGGCGCCGACGATTATGTCACCAAGCCCTTTTCCCCACGCGAGCTCATCGCCCGGATCGGCGCGGTGATGCGCCGGTCGCGCCCCGTCCAGCCGAGCGAGGAGCTGCGTTTCGCCGATCTCGAGATGGACCTGGCGCGCCACCGGGTTCGCCGGGGCGGCCAGAACGTGCCGCTCGGACCAACCGAGTTCAGGCTGCTGCGCCAGCTGATGGAAAATCCGCGCCGCGTCTTCTCGCGCGAGCGGCTGCTCGACCTCGTATGGGGCCGCGACAAGGAGATCGAGATACGCACGGTCGACGTCCATGTCCGTCGTCTGCGTCAGGCCCTCGGCGCTCCCGGCAAGCCGGAGTTGATCCGCACCGTCAGGCAGGCAGGCTATGCTCTCGACGACGAAGCGGCCTGATCTTCGCCGACGGGCCCTGGCGGGCGCCGGATTGGCTACCGCCGGGCTGCTGGCGTTGCTGATGCTTCGGGAGCCGGGCACGGTGCCGGCGCCGGCTCCTCTCCCGCCGCTGCCGCCCCCGCCGATCGCGCCGGCCCCGGTGCAAGCTCCGATTCCGGCACCGAATGCGGACGGGTTGCGTCTCTTCGGCCTGCTCGGGCGGGGCGCCGTCATCGGGCTTGCCGACGGTGGGCAGTCCTTTTTCGCCATCGGCCGCGAGATCCGCCCGGGCCTGAAGGTCGCGCGGATCGAGCAGAACCATGTCGTCCTGGCTTCGGACGGAGGCGAGGTGCGTCTTGGTTTCGACGGGGCGCGGCCGCCGGAAGCGCCCGCGTCGGCCGCGGAACCGGCGGTCCCCAGCGCCGGCTCCCGGCGCGACGAAGCCCTGGCCTACCGATTCGGCCTCGCACCGCGCCGTGCGAACGGCCGAATCACGGGCTATGCCGTGCGTCCGGGCGCGAACCTCCCGCTCCTGCAACGGGCCGGACTTCGGCCCGGAGACGTGATCGTCAGCGTCAACGGGCAGCATTTCGACAGCGACGAAAAGGTGCTCGAGCTGCCGAACGAGATTGCCGGTTCCTTCACCGCCGAGTTCGAGTTCGAACGAGGCGGCCGGAGAATGCGTGCTTCACTCGACGTAAATCCAAGGACTTAGTCTAGGTAGAATTGCGTCTATTACACTAATGTTTCTGGATAATTACGGATTGTATTCATTAGTGTTTCAGAAATTCGACGAACTGGTCTGTAACACAACTATCACAGAATCATCTTAGCCCCCGCTTTCGAAAGCGTCGCATCCAGCGAGTCGCTTCCACTCCGAACCACAAAGGGGGTCAGCATGTCCAAGTTCCGCAAGCTACTTCTGCTCAGTTGGGCGGTCATTCCGCTGGCGGCCTGCGGGGCCGACGATATCGCCTCGCCGGGCGAAGGCGTCGTCGTCCCGCCGCCAAACAATGGCGGCGGCAACCCGCCCGCACCGCCGCCCTCGCCGCCGCCGCCCACGGGTGGACCGGCAGCCTCCTGCCCCACCAATACGACCGATCGCGGCGTGCTCGGCAACCGGCGCAACTGCGAAATCTCCGGAACGATCACCGGTCAGCGCCTGGTCCAGAACCTCGCCGGCGTAGTCTATTCCCTGTCCGGCCGCGTTCAGGTCGGCACCGATTGCGGACCGGATCCGGCTGCGCCACTCGCCGGCTGCGAAACCGGCCAGCTCAGCATCGATCCGGGCGTCGTCATCTTCGGCTCGGGCGGTCTCGACTTCCTGATCGTCAACCGCGGATCACAGCTGATCGCGGAAGGTACGCCGAACAGCCCCATCATCTTCACCAGCCGCTCCAATATCGAAGGCACGGCGACCGACGATTCGATCGGCCAATTCGGCGGCATCGTCCTGCTCGGCCGCGCGCCGATCCAGGCCTGCAACCAGCCCAACGTGCCCGGCGGCAGCGTCAATTGCCAGTCGCAGGTCGAGGGAACGACGGGCTTCTATGGCGGCGCGACGGCGAACGACAATAGCGGCCGCATCCGCTACGTTCAGGTCCGCTATCCCGGCTTCGAAGTCTCAACCGGCAACGAGCTCAACGGGATCACGCTTGCCGGCGTCGGCAGCGGCACGATGATTGATCACGTGCAGGTGCACAACAGCTCCGACGACGGCATCGAATGGTTCGGCGGAACCGTCAATGGGCGCTACATCGTCATCACCGGCGCGGACGACGACAGCCTCGACACCGACTTCGGCTACAAGGGCGCGAACCAGTTCGTTCTCGTCGTGCAGCGCACCGGGGGCGGCGACAAGGTGATCGAAGGCGACACTTCGGGCAACGGCAACAATACGCCGCGCTCTTTCCCGAAATTCGCCAATGCGACCTTCGTCAACCGGCGCTCGAACGACGTCCTGAACCTTCGCGGCGGGATGGATTTCGCCCTGTTCAACAGCGTGGTTACCGGCCAAGGCAATTGCCTCGACGTCGACGACGGTTCGGTCACCATGCAGCCGGCCGGTGCGGCCGACGACGAAGAGGGTCCGCCCATCTTCCGGTCGACCTTCTTTTCGTGCCCGACGCCGTTCCGCGACGAAGCCGACGTGACGGCCGCCCAGATCCAGGCGGTCTTCTCCGGCAACAACAATGTTGCCGACGGCACGTCGACGCTGGGGAACCTGTTCGTCAACGGCCCGAACGAGAGCGGCGTGGTCGCCACCGATCCGACTTCGATCAGCTCGTTCTTCCAGAATGTCGGCTATATCGGGGCGGTCCGCGACAGCTCCGACCTGTGGTTCGTCGGCTGGACCTGCGGGCTCGGCTTCACCACCGGATCGTGCACCGCCAACCCGGCCGCCTGAGCGCGCGCAGCCACGACGGGGCGGCGGCTGCGGCCGCCGCCCCCGTTCACAGCATTATCGGGGGCAGATAAATGAAAGCCGCACCAATCATCCTTCTTCTGTCGACGGCGCTGACGGCGCCGGCGTTCGCCCAGAGCACCGGCGGCGCGGATCCGGCGACGGCAACGCCGCCGGCGACCGCCGAGCAAGAGCCGGAGCAAGAAGTCGAAATCTCGGGTCCCGGCGCGGACCTGGGCGAGAGCATCACCATTACCGGCCGGCGGTCACGCAACGAGATCCGCCAGGCGCCGCAGGTCCTTTCAGTCCTCTCCACCGAGGATATCGAGCGGACCGGCGAAGGCGACATTGCCGGTGCGCTGCAGCGGGTCACCGGCCTTTCGGTCGTGGGCGGCCGGTTCGTCTTCGTTCGCGGTCTCGGCGAGCGCTACTCGCTCGCCTTGCTGAACGGTTCGCCCTTGCCCTCGCCCGAGCCGCTTCGCCGTACCATTCCACTCGACCTTTTCCCCACCGGCGTGATCGCTAGCTCCGTGGTCCAGAAGAGCTATTCGCCGGCCTATCCGGGCGAGTTCGGCGGCGGCGTCATCAACCTGACCACGCGCGCCGTTCCCGACGAGCCGTACCTGGACATCGGGGCCAGCATCGGCGCCGACGATGAAACCACCTTCCAGCTCGGCTACACCTATTTCGGCAGCCGCACCGACTGGACCAGTTTCGACAATGGCGAGCGCAGCGTACCGGGGCCGCTCCGGGATGCGCTTGACAGCGGAAACCTGCTCGTCGTCGGCCAGAATTTCTCGCTGCGGCAGGTGCAAGACATCACCGCCAGCCTCTCCAATTCCCGCACCAGCGTCATTCAGCGCAACGAGGAGATTCCGCCGAACTGGAGCGCCAACATCAATGGCGGCACGTCTTTCGACCTGGGCGGCGGCGTCGAGCTCGGACTGATCGCCGCGCTCGGCTATTCCAACAGCTGGCAGACGCGAGGCGGCCTGCAGCAGATCGCCGCCGGAATCACCCCGATCGACGGGGTCGACACGCTCCAGCCCGACGTCGACTATCGATTCGTCAGCACGGAGAATCGCGTCGTCCTCAACGGCCTCGCGGGGGTCGGTCTCGAATTCGGCGAACATCGCCTGAGGTGGACGAATCTCTATATCAGGGACGTGCTCAAGGAAGCGCGCATCCAGGCCGGCACGAACGAGATCAACGTCGGCTCCGATCCCGTCAACATCAGCAACACCGCATGGTTCGAGCGGCAGCTCCTTTCGACCCAGGGCGTCGGCGAGTTCCGTTTCGGCGATTTCGGGATCGACCTGCGCGGTGCCTATGCCAAGTCGCAGCGCGACTCCCCGTATGAGCGCACCTTCAGCTACCGCTACGACCCCGTCGCCGACGACTATGTCAACGACCTGCGCACCAACGGCCAGAATGCGCGAATATCGTTCAGCGAGCTCGATGACGAGGTGTGGTCGGCTTCGGGCGACCTGAGCTGGAGGATTCCGAGCCTCGCGAACCTCACCTTGTCGGCCGGATATGCCTATTACCTCAACGAGCGCAGCTCGACGCGGCGCGACTTCCGCTTCACCCCGCTCGACGTGCTTCCGTTCGAGGTGGCGCAGCAGCGGCCAGACTATCTCCTGTCCGACTACAACATCTATACCTACAATATCGTGCTCACCGAGGTCTCGGGAACGGCGGGCGCCGCTGCTTACGATGCCGATCTGGAAGTGCACGCTTTCTACGGCCAGGCGCAGATCGAGCCGATCGATGGTCTCCAGATCTCGGCCGGCGCGCGATACGAGGACGGCAGCCAGTCGGTCACTCCGCTCGACCTGTTCGGCCTCGGCGGTGAATCGATCATCCCCACGGAGATCGAGGAATCCTATATCCTGCCCGCAGCGACCCTAACCTGGTCGATGACTCCCGACATGCAGCTGCGGTTGCACGCCTCGAAGACCATTGCCCGGCCTCAGTTCCGCGAACTGGCGCCGCAGCAATATCTCGACACGGAGACGGATCGAACCTTTTTCGGCAACCAGTTCCTGACGGACAGCGAGCTGCTCAATGCCGAGGCTCGGTTCGAATGGTATTTCGGCCGCGACGAGCGGCTGACGGTGGCCGGATTTTACAAGGACATCGATCGGCCGATCGAGGCGATCGCGTTCCAGCAGGGTGGCACCTTCTTCACCACCTTCGCCAATGCCCCATCGGCCCAGCTTTACGGCGTCGAAGTGGAAGCGCAGCGCTACTTCCCGCTAGACTGGGTCTCGGATGCCCCGTTCTTCTCGACGCGCCGGCTGGTCACCATCGCCAACTACACCTTCTCGGAGTCCGAGATCAGGGTGCGGGAAGGCGATACGACGATTCCGGTGGGCACGGGTGGCTTGCCGGTCCCGGCAGAAAACGTGTTCGACGATGGGACGCCGCTGACCGGACAATCGCGCCATCTCGTCAATCTGCAGCTTGGCCTGGAAGGAACCGACCGGCTGTCGCAGCAGACCCTGCTGCTGACCTATTCCAGCCGCCGGGTTTCGAACCGTGGCCTCGGCCAGCAGCCCGACCTGATCGAGGAGCCGGGCCTTCGCATCGACTTCGTGTGGCGCGAGGGGGTGCGGATCTTCAACACCGAGGTGGAGCTGAAGTTCGAGGCGCGCAATCTCACGCGCGAGAATTACGAGGAATTCCAGTCCTTGAACGGCTCGCGGATCGATACCAACACCTACGATCTCGGCCGGACCTTCAGCTTCGGAGCGACCTTCCGCTTCTGATCCGGAGTACGGGGCTTTCAGGGCCGGCCAGCCACGCTTCACCGCGAGGTTGCGCCGGCCCAACTTTTTGGCCAGCGCCCACGCCTCCATCCTGGTTGCGTCTTATCCTCGATCTCGTTATTGAGAATGAGACGCAATAGCGAACAGGAGAGCGCGATGCACGTCGGCCGGATGAAGAGCGGGTTGGACTGGAACGCGCTGGTGACGGTGAGGTTGCTTCGCCGCTGGGCCGCGGCGCGGGACGAACTGGCCAATCCACTGCCAACTCTGGTGGAGTTGGCTCGCCAGATCGATTGTCCGCCGGAGGCGGCCATCGCACTGGGAAGCTTGTTTCAGCTGACGGAAAGCTGCCTCGGCCGTCCGCTCAAGGCGGAATGCTGCTGCAGCCGAACCCTTAGCGAGGACGAGCGCGCCGTACTGCTGATGATCGCCGCCGCTGCGGGGCCGGGTGAGCCCTTCGCACTTCCCGAAATTCCGCACGGGCTTCCAGGTGCTCTGGCGTGGGCGGCATCGAGTGTAAGGCGGCTGCTGGGTTCCGGCGTCGGCCCGGCCGTCATGCTCCGAACCGGCCGATGCCCGTTCCCCGCCCGTCCGCAGACCGCCATCGTCTGAGGCGCCGTTCCGCACCTGGCGGCGCCGCCGCCGAGCTAGAGAAACCGCAAGGGTGCCGCCGCAATCTCCTGCTTCAGGTCGAAGACCGCCCGCTCGCACTGCGACCGGGTCGGATAACCGTCACCGGACGCGACGATCTGGTCGTCGTCCCGCTTGAGGCGCCAGCGCCAGTCTCCACCGCCCATCAGCCGGCTGCCCCTGAGCGATGCGACAACGCTTCGCTCACGCTCGTAAATCTCGAAATACATCCGCCAGTCCTCCGTCCGCGGCCGACTCGCGGCCCCGGGATGCCGAGTCCCGGCGGATATAGCCGGTTTTCAACGTCTTGCTATCGGAGAAGCGGCGCCAGAAACAGTCAATGGACGGCCCTCGCCTGGACCGCCTCCTTGGTCTCCAGCGAAAAGCGCGACTCGGCCCGAGCGTGCGTCCCGAGCAACAGGTCGGCGGCATAACGGCCGACCGCGGGCCCGTGCTTGAAGCCGTGTCCGGACCCGGCACCTACCAGCAAGGTATTGGCCCATTGCGGATGGAAATCGATCAGGAGGTCGCCGTTCGAGCTGTTCTCATATTGGCAGACTCGAGCTTCGCTGAGCGGACTGCGAACCAGAGCGGGAAAGCGGCGCGCCATGTAGGTACGAACATCCGCAAGCGCTCCGGCCGAGGGAGTCCGGTCGCCGACGTCGGGGTCGAGCGGAGGACCATGGGCGTCGTGCGCAATCTTGAAGCCCCGCCCTTCCAGGTCGGGGAAGCCGTAATAGATGTCGCCGTCATTATAATCCGCCCAAGCCGGGAGACGCGCGGAGGCAAAATCGTCGGCCCCGGGTGGCGGCGCGAAGAAGAAGACTTCCTGGCGGGTCGGGAAGATGCGGGAGCCGAGCAGGTCCGGGAACAACCGGCCGAGCCAAGGGCCGCAGGCGAAGACGAAATGGTCGGCGCTGAGCGGCACGCCCTCGGCGGACACGACCTGCTCGAGCGCGTGGGCCGCGGTCGGGGGCCGAACCGCCACCTGCCGATACTCGCCGCCGGCGCGAACGAATTCGGCGACCAGGCTCTGGACGGCGCGCCGGGCGAGCAAGACGCCAAAGTCGGGCTCGAACAGACCGGCTTCGACGCCGGCGAAGTCGATCTGGGGGAATCGCCTTCGCATTGTCGCCGCATCGAACAACTCCGTCGGAAGGCCGAGCCGACGGTGCGCCTGAATCGTTTCCTCGAGGAAGGACTCGACGCGCTGAAAGAAGAACAGGACCCCCGTCGGTTGGAAGATGGGCAGCCCCGCGGCGTCGGAGAGGCGGCGCCACTCCGGCAGCGATTCGACCGCCATGCGCGTATAGACCGCGTCGGCGCCATAGGCGCTACGAGTCATCCGGCTCTCTCCGCCCGACGACGCGCGCGCATGTGCCGGGCCCCAGGCGTCGAGCAAGAGGACCCGCCTTCCGGCCTCGAGCAGCCGCTTCGCCGTCCAGGCGCCGAACACCCCGGCGCCGACGACGATCACGTCCCATCGTTGCCGCCCGACCAGCGGACCCGGCCCGGCCGCCACCGCCGGGACAGCGGCCGCAGCCGCCGCGCCGGCGATCAGGCTGCGACGGGTCACGCCAGGCAAGAGGGGCCGAGCGCGATCAGGAGCCGAAGCGCTTTCGCACGGTGATGCCGATGATCCGAGGCTGGCCGACATTGAAGCCGAGCCGAGCCCGGCCGCCGCGCTCGCGATCGAAGGAAAGCAGGGCGTTCTCGTCGAACAGGTTGGTGACGTAGACCATGACACCGAGCCCATTCTCCCAATCCACGCCTGCGCTCAGGTTGACATAGTCATAGGCCGGAAGCCGGAGATCCACGATCGTCGCGGCCGTGGCGGGGGCGCCGCCGAACGGAAGGCCGTGCACGAAGGCGCGCGGACTGTCCTCCTGGTCCCCCGGCTGGGTGTAGCGGCTCCCGACATGCTGATAGGAGGCGCCGACAAACGCTTCCGCCCCGGCCGCGATTGGGAAGCTGTAGCTGGCGTCGGCGGAGAATTGGAACTCGGGCACCGACGGCAGGCGATTGCCTTCGCGAATGCCGCCGATGACGTTGCCGGCGCCGTCGCGGACGGTGGAATCGAATTCCGCCTCGATCAGACTGGCGGCAAGCGAAAGGGCAAGACCGTCCACCGGCTCAGCCGACAGCTCCGCTTCCACCCCCATGGTGTGCGCCTTCTCGGCATTGAAGACGATACGCGACGAACAGGACCCCGCGTCCAGCGTCACCTGGAGGTTGCTGATGTCGGTATAGAAAGCGGCGGCATGGAAACCGATCGCGCCGCGCTGGCCGCGAACCCCCACCTCATAGTTCCACAAGCTTTCGTCGTCATAGTCCTGAAAGCCGCCGAAAATGGCTTCGTCTTCCGGCGTGCAGAGCGGTAGGTTGAGCGGATCGTTGACGCCGCCGAGCCGAAAGCCTTTCGACGCCTGAGCGTTGAAGCGGATGTCCTCCACAGCCTCCCAGCTCAGGATGAAGCGCGGACTGAAGCCATTCGAGGTCGTCCGGTCGGTCCGGTCGTCGCCGTTCGCGAACAGCCCGCCGGAGGTAAACCGCCTTTCCTCCTCGAAATCGTAATAGCGGCCGCCGGCGGTGGCGGTGAGGCGGTCGGTGATGTCGTAGCTCGCCTCGCCGAAGAAGGCAGTCTGGCGAATATCGTACGGCAGGTCGGCATTGTAGGGCGAATCCGGGCCGAAGCCGTTCGCTACCGATGCTGCCGTGCCCGGACCGAGCGTCGCGTCGGTAAAGGCGTCATAGCCGGGGGTGGGGAGGCGCTGGCGATAAAAGCGGTCGGTCTTGGAATAGAAGCCGCCAACCACCCACTGGAACGGCCCGTCGCCGGTGGAGCTCAGCCGCACTTCCTGCGAGAAGGTTTCGAGATCCGTCCTGTCCACGAGGTTCGACGGCAACAGCACGGCCTCTTCCGGAAAGCCGAGATCGACCGAGACGCTGCCACTGAGCGAGCTCGCGTCGCGGCTGACGAGGATGTCCCGATTGATGTAGGTCGATACCGAGGTCAGCTCTACGCCGCCGAAGCCGAAGCTGGCGGTCAGGTCCGTGAGCAGGGTGTCGTCGGCAAAGCTCTCATCGAGCAGCAGGAATTGCTGGCGCTCGTCGAACGTCACGGCAGGACGGGTCGTGGTGAAAGGGTTGGCGAAGAGATTATATACCTCCTGACGATTGAATCCGTCGGCGCGGATCTCCTGATAGAGAATCCGCGGCGTGATCCTGATCGCGTCGCTCGGCTCGAAGGTGATGGCGACGCGGCCACCCACGCGATGGCCGTCATTGACGTCCTCGTCGATTCCCCCGCCCTCGCGGAGCGCCTCGATGAAGCCGCCGTAGCGGGTGTAGTAACCGACGGCCCGCACGGCGACGCTCTCGCCGACGGGGAGGTTGACCATGCCCTTGATGTGGCCGCCGAAATCGTCATCGTCGACCAGGTTGAGATTGCCTTCGACCAAAGCTTCGATCCGGTCGAGGTCCGGCTGGTTGGTGATGTAGCGGATCGTGCCGCCGACCGATCCGGACCCGAACAAGGTCCCCTGCGGACCGCGCAGCGTCTCCACCCGGTTGAGGTCGAACAGATCGATGTCGGGCGTGAACAGCGACAGCGAGATGACCGATTCGTCGAGATAGACGCCGACCTGCTCCTTCACGCCCGGTTGATCGCGCACGATCTGTCCGGCGGAGACGCCGCGCACGGACACCTGGCTCTGACCGGGACCGAGATTCTGGATCGAGAGACCGGCCACATTGCGCGACAAATCCTCGATCGTGGTGGCGCCGGAGCGCTGAATGTCCGCTTCCGTCTGCGCGTTTATCGAGAAGGGAACCTCGAGCAGCGACGTTTCCCGTTTCGTGGCGGTGACGATGATGCTCTGCTCCTCCGCCCCCGCTCGGGGCTGCGGATCCTGGGCCATGGCCGCATCAGAGGCCGCCAGAGCGAGGATGGAGGCGGCGGGGCCGAAAAGGACGCGACGTTGCGCAAACGGGGCAATGCCGAGCATAATATTCCCCTCCTTTATGTTTCGGCGATGAAATACTCCTTCTTCACGCGACTGGACAGCACGGAGCAGGGACTGACATAAAAACGTCATCAACTGTGGTGGCGAGGCAACACGCCCCTGGTTCCTCCCCGTCCGCCCTCCGAGCCGAACGCGGAAGTCGACGTGCGGAACGCGTTCAAATTCGCCGAGAGCCTGACTTTGTCCTCCGGCCGCGCTAGACTGGCCACCAAGCTCCCAACCAGACCGGATCGATGAACATGGCGCACCAGGTCGACGACACCCGAATTCTCGAGATCAAGGAATTGTCGCCGCCGGCGCACGTGCTGCGAGAATTCCCGATCAGCGAAGCGGCTGGAGAGACCGTCTTCGCGTCGCGAGCGGCGATCCACGCCATACTCCACGGCCTCGACGACAGGTTGCTGGTCGTCGTCGGGCCCTGCTCGATCCACGACCCGGGCGCGGCGCGCGAATATGCCGGCCGGCTGGTCGAGCAGCGCCGCCGGCTTTCCGACCGGCTCGAGATCGTCATGCGCGTCTATTTCGAGAAGCCGCGAACGACCGTCGGCTGGAAGGGGCTGATCAACGACCCCGATCTGGACGGCAGCTTCAAGATCAACAAGGGGCTGCGCACGGCCCGCGAACTGCTGCTCGACATCGCGGAGTTGGGACTTCCCGCGGGGACGGAATATCTCGACATGATCACGCCGCAATATGTCGCGGACCTGATCGCCTGGGGCGCAATCGGCGCCCGCACGACCGAATCACAGGTGCACCGCGAGCTTGCATCGGGCCTTTCCTGTCCAGTGGGCTTCAAGAACGGCACCGACGGAAACCTCCGCATCGCTTTGGATGCCGTGAAGGCTGCATCGCAACCGCACCATTTCCTGTCGGTCACCAAAGGGGGGCATTCCGCGATCGTCGCGACCAGCGGCAATGAGGATTGCCACGTCATCCTGCGCGGCGGCCAGCAGCCCAATTACGACCGCGACAGCATCGAGTTTGCGAGCCGTGCTGCCAGCGCCGCCGGCCTGCCCTGCCGGCTGATGGTGGACGCCAGCCATGGCAACAGCCGCAAGCAGCCCGAAAATCAGCGCGCCGTGATCGAGGACATTGCCGGCCAGGTCGGCCAGGGCGAGCGCCGGATCTTCGGCGTGATGATCGAGAGCCACCTCGTCGGCGGCAGCCAGGATCTCGTCCCCGGCACCGCTCTGCTCTACGGACAGAGCATCACCGACGGCTGCGTCGGCTGGGACGAGACGGTCGAGTTGCTCGACCGCCTGGCGCAGGGTGTGGCTCTGCGGCGTGCCGCCTCGGCCACCGCTTTACGCTCGGCCTGAGCTCTCCCACGCGGCACGCACGTCGGTGGAAAAGCGGTTCCCACCTCCGCACTGCCTGTCTAACGTCGCGGAAAATAACGGGGGAATGATATGCGACTGACCAGCTTCCTGGCCCTTTCCATGCTGATTTTCGCCGGCCCCGCGCACACCGCGCAGCCGGCACCGCCGGCACCGCCACCAGCCGGCGAGACGATCGTCATCCATGCCGGCACCTTGCTCGATCGGCCGGGCCGCCCACCACGCCGAAATGCCAGCATCATCGTCCGGGGCGGACGGATCGAGGCGGTCCAGGACGGCCTGGTCCCGGCCCCTGCCGGAGCGCGGCTGATCGACCTGTCCGACCGCTTCGTACTGCCGGGGCTGATCGATTCCCACGTCCACCTCACCTCCGATCGCGCCGGGGTCGAAGGACAGCTTGCCGAGATCACCGACAGCGTCCCGCTGCGCGCCTATGAAGCGGCGTGGAATGCGCGCAAGACGCTCGACGCTGGCTTCACGACCGTCCGAAATCTCGGCGCCGACAGCGGGGTCACGCTCGGCCTGCGCGACGCAATTTCGCGGGGCTGGGCTATCGGCCCGCGAATCGTCGACTCAGGCACATCGATATCGACGACGACCGGCCACATGGATCCGACGCTTGGCGTGCGCGAGGAATTTCACGAAGCCTTGTTGAAGTCGGGAAGCACGTGCGACGGTGCCGACGATTGCCGCCGCGCGGTGAGGCAGCAGATCGCGCGCGGGGCCGACGTGATCAAGATCGCCACGACCGGAGGGGTAAACAGCCGAATCGGCCTGGGGCTCGGCGCACAGATGCTCGAGGATGAAGCAAGGGCAATCGTCGAGACGGCGCACCTTTACGGCCGCAAGGTAGCGGTTCACGCCCATGGCGCGGACGGCATTGTCCTGGCGCTCCGCGCCGGCGCCGACTCGATCGAACACGGCACCATGCTGGACGACGAAGGCATCCGTCTGATGCGTGAGACCCGCGCTTATTATGTGCCGACCCTCTCGACCGTGAACGGCTATATCGAGCGCCTGCGCAACAATCCGGGCGCCTATACTGGAGAGGTACGCGAGAAGATCGAATGGCGGATCGGAATCACCGGCCAGTCGCTGCGCCGCGCGGTTCCCGCGGGCGTGCGGATCGCCTTCGGAACCGATGCCGGCGTATCTATGCACGGCCGCAACGCGGACGAGTTCCTGCTGATGGTCGAGCACGGCATGGACCCGATGTCGGCGATCGTCGCCGCGACGGTCAATGCCGCCGACCTGCTCGGCCTGGCCGCCGAGGTCGGCACGATCGAGCCCGGCAAGGTGGCCGATATCGTCGCTGTCGGCGGAGACCCGCTGAGCGACGTCGGCGTGCTCCGCGACATGGATTTCGTGATGGCACGCGGGCGTGTCCACCGCCTCGACGAATGACCGACCGCTCCGCATCCGTTCGTCCCAGTGGAGAATGACCTTCATGACCTTCACCCTCGATCGTCGCCGGTTCCTGCTCACCTCCGCCGCGGCGACCGGTGCGTTTGTGCTGCAGGGCTGCGCAGGTCTCGCCCCGCGTTCCGACACCGCCGCGGCCCGATCCCTGTACGACAGCATCTTCGAGGGCATGCTCCGCGCTTCGCCGGAGATGGCGAGCGGACTTGGGCTCGACACCGGCGAACGCGCCTTTCTGAAAAGCCGCCTGAGCGACGCTTCGCCGGCCGGCAAGATGGGTCCCTATCGGCCGCTGCTCGATCAGCTGCCCCAGCTTCGGCAGATCGACCGCTCGCTGGTCGAGGGGCGCGAGCGGGCATGGCTCGATACCGTGCTTTGGCTCGGCGAGCGGATGAGCGAGGCGGCGACGTTCGATTATGGGGGCATCGGCGGCTACAATTATCCGATCCCCTATGTGATCTCGCAGCTGTCGGGCGCCTATCAGAACGTTCCCGACTTCCTGGACAGCCAACACAGCATCGACACTCGCGAGGATGCACAGGCCTATGTTGCGCGCCTTGAGGAATTCGCCCGCGCGGTAAACCAGGAAGTGGATCGTGCGCGCGCCGATGCGGCCCGAGGCGTGGTGCCGCCGGCCTATATCATCGACAAGGCGCTCACGCAGACACGGGCGCTTCGGCGCGAGGAGGGGCACGAATCGGGCCTCGTCCAGTCGCTCGTTCGGCGGGCGCGCGACAAGGGCGTTGAGGGCGACTGGGCGACCCAGGCGGCCGGGATCGTCGACGGCCGCCTCGCCGCCGCACTCGATCGGCAGATCGCGCTGCTCGGCGAGCTTCGCCGCGGAGCCGGCCAGGAAGCGGCGGCTAGTCGGCTCCCCGATGGGGAGCGCTTCTACAATCTGTGCCTTCGCTTCCATACGAGCACGGCATTGACGCCAGACCAGGCCCATCAAATGGGCCTCGCGCAAGTGGCCGAACTCCAGGCCGCGGTCGATCCGCTGCTGCGACGGGAAGGACTCACCGAGGGAAGTGTCGGCGCGCGGCTTACCGAGCTCGGTCGGCTCGAGCGCTATCTCTACTCGAATGACGATGCGGGACGTGCGGCGCTGATCGCGGACCTCAACCGGATGCTCGAAGAGATACGCGGGCGCATGCCTGAATATTTCAACACCATTCCGGACGCAGGCATGGCCATTCGGCGCGTACCGCCTGCGATCGAGGCCGGGGCTCCACGCGGTTACGCCCAGGGCGGCAGTTTGGACGGATCGCGGCCCGGGACCTTCTACATCAACCTGGTCGATACGAGCATCTGGCCGAAATGGTCGCTGCCGACCTTGACCTATCATGAAAGCGTCCCCGGCCATCTCTGGCAGGGCGCAATCGTGTTAGGAAGCGAGGATATCCCGCTTCTCCACCGCAATATCGGCATCCCGGCGTTCGGCGAAGGGTGGGGCCTCTATGCCGAGCAGCTCGCCGACGAGATCGGCGTCTATGCCGATTTTCCTCAGGGCCGGATCGGCATGCTCCAGAGCTTCCTGTACCGCGCCGCCCGCATCGTTCTCGACACCGGACTCCATTCGAGGGGCTGGAGCCGCGAACAGGCCATCGCCTATTTCACAGAACAGGTTGGGCTGGATCCGATCTCCGCGACCAGCGAGGTGGAGCGCTATATCGTCTGGCCCGGTCAGGCGTGCAGCTACAAGATCGGACACAATGAGATGGTTCGGCTTCGCGAAGAGGCGCGCAGCCGGCTCGGTGCACGCTTCGACATCAAGTCGTTTCACGACGCCGTGCTGCTCGGGGGCGACATGCCCCTCGAGGTGCTCGCAACGGTCGTCGCTGACTGGACCCGGACGCGGCTCGGCTGACGACGGGATCGCCGCGCCGACCTGGCCATGTCCATCCGGTCCGGCCACTGGCCCTATTCGGTTGAGGCGAACCGCGCGCTTCCGCGGTCAAGCTGGGCCAGAAGGCTACGGTCACGATTATAGATGTCGTCCCGAAATTCGAGCCCGCCCTCCGACGGGGCAACCGTAAGATAAGTGATGAAGACCGGCACGAGCCGCCGAAGCTTCACTTCCTCCTCCGGCTCGCCGCTCGTCGGGCCGATGTCCCGGCCAAACAACCATCGAGAGAGGCGCCAGGCGTCCTCCAGCCTGACGCAGCCCGAGCTGAGCCAGCGGTCGGACCGGTTGAACAGCTCCCGATCGGGCGTGTCGTGCAGGTAGATGCCGAGATGATTGGGCATCATCAGCTTGATTTCGCCCATCATGTTTCGAGGGCCGGGCAACTGACGCATTCTCAACTGCTGCCGGCCCGCGGCGACCGCCGCCCAGTCGACCTGGCTCGGATGGAGGACCACAGCATTTTCGGACCAGTCCGACAGGACCTCATATTGCTCGCGCTGCAGATAGGACGGACCCTGGCGCTGGACGTTTACGGCGCGTACGCGGGCCAGATCGGGGGGAATGTTCCAATAGGGATTGAGCGCAGCATAGCGGATCAGGGCCGCCATCATCGGCGTCTGCTCGCTCGATTTCCCGACGATCACTCGCATGCTGTCGACCGGACGCCCGTTTTCGTACATCCACAGGCGCGCCGCTGCGGCGTCGACGAGAATGAAGCGGCGGCCGGGATTTTCCGGGAGGGCCCGGGCGCGGGCGAGGTTCGCCTCGAGCAGCCGCTCATAATGAGCCGGCCCGCGATTGAGCGCCGCGATGGTTCCCGTGCCCGCAATGCCATCGTCCGGCAGCCCATGGGCACGCTGGAACGACTTGAGGATTTCGGCAACTTGGGGATCGAACGTGCCGGAAGCGGGCAGGCCAAGGCGTCGCCGCAAGGCCTGAACTCTCGATCCACGTGCGCCGACACGCAGCGCCGGCCCACCGGGGATACGAACCTGCGGCAGGCTGCCCCACCGCTGCCGGTAAGCGGCCAAAGCGTGGCGTAGTTGGACGTAGACCGGATTGCCACGATCGAGACCCTCGATGAGGTCATCGACGTCGCGAAGGCTCGAAATAGACGTGGGGCCGCGCCGCTCGGACCGGGGTTCGAGTTCTTCGTCGATATAGTTCATGCCGACGTTCACGTTCGGAACATCGTCGACGAAAGCGAGAAGGGCTTGGGTGAGACGCAACTCGGCGTCCGCTAGCGCGGCTGGAGCACCGCCCCGCGCAGCGGCGACAGCCGCGTCCAGATTTGCTGCCGCTGGAAATCCGGTGCCGCGAAGGGCGCGGACGAAGGTGCGCGCCTCCGAGGCCAGCGAGTCCGACTTCACCCACAAGGGCCGATAGCCACGCGCTCGATAGAAAGTCGACAGCCTCGAATCCGTGCCCGAGCCCTGGCGGATCAACGCCTGGACGGCAGCAGGCTCCGCGTCCGCGGCCGACGCAGCGGCCGGCAGCGACGCGACGCAAAGCAAACCGGCCGCTGCCGCCGCAAGCAAGCGGCGGGACCGGAACCAATTCGAATATGAGGGAATATCGTTCATTCAGGACCGTCCCGCGACCGATCCTCGCTACGCATCACCAACTTCTTCCCCTTGGTTGCACCGAAAGCCGAACCTCTCGCATGAGATCCGACCATCCGAACGGGGGGCACCGCCCTTTCGTTCCCAAGGTCGCACAAGGCCGGGGCGAGGCAGGACCCGAACGCCATACCGGAGACGCCGGCCGGTTTCCCGGCCGGCGTCTAAACCTTCATTCGTCGACGGGAACTCAGCCCCGCTCGCCCGAATAGACCGGAGCCGGCGGCGGCGGCGGCGGAGCCGCAGGCTGCTGCAGATGCGGCGGCGGCGATCCCTGATAGTAGGTGCCGTTATACATATAGCCATCGGCATAGCCGTCATTATCCTGATCGGCCCAGACGGCGCCGGCGATGCCGCCGATGGCGGCGCCAACCACGGCACCGGTAATCGGGCTGAGCCCGCCTATAAGCGCACCGGCGCCAGCACCGGCAGCGGCACCCACTGCAGCACCCGTACCGGCGCTCGCAAGCGTGTCGCGATCACCGTCAGCGGTGGTGCAGGCGGCAAGGGACATGGATCCTGCCAGCAGGACCGTAGCAATCATCTTCGTCATATATTCCTCCCTGATGCGGGCGGGGAAACAGAGGCCGACAGAAGTCCGCGGCAAGGTGTTGCCCGCAACGGCAGCCAAGAAACGACGAACGTGGGGCATCGTTCCGCCGACGAAATCGGGTCCGTTCCAAATTCGGACTCCTCCGTTCAACGGTGCCTTAAATACGTTAAGCCGTTCCCGGACCGGGCGCCTACGTCGCAGATGCGAGAATTTCTCCTTGCCGTAACGGCCACGATCGGGGCAAGTTGACGCTGCCGTCCTGAACGATGGCGAGTTATCGGATTACGTCGATCGGCCGGGATGCGGCTCGCGATAGCGTTCGCAGCCGATGGTCGATCGTGGATGGATCAGGATTGCGGTGGGGGGTATGCGCCCGCGCATCTTCTAGGGAGGTCGAGAATGCGTTCATCTTTGCTTGCGGCGGTCGCCGCAGCGTCCCTCATAAGCGCCAGCAGTGCCGCCGTCGCACAGACCGCAGCGCCGGCTGCCCCAGCCGCCTCTGTCGAGCGCACCGGCGCCAGCGTAGAGGGTGGCAGCGAATTGCAGGGTACCACATTGTGGGTGGCTGCAGCGGTTGCCCTGGCGCTGCTGGTCTGGGGGCTGATCGAGCTGCTGGGCGACGACGAAGAGGAAGCGCCGGTCAGCCCGTAAGGGCAGAATTTGGTCGCATGCATGCTCTTGCATAAATATTCATGAGCATGCATATGGCGGCCAATGATCGACATTGCCATTCTTGGAGCTTCCGGATTCGTTGGGGCGGAGTTGCTGCGGCTCTCCGCCCTGCATCCCGTGCTGCGCCCCGTCCGGCTGTTCGGTGACAGCCAGGCCGGGCAGCAGCTTGCGCAAGTCCATCCACATCTCGGGCTCGCTTATCCGGATCTGACTGTCGAGACGTTCTCGCCGTCGGCGCTCGACGGCGTCGGCATGGTCTTCGCGGCGCTTCCTCACGGCAAGTCCCAAGAGGTCGCTCCCGCGATCATCGAGCGCGGCATTCCCTTCGTCGATCTGGGCGCCGACTTCCGCCTTGACGACGCCGCCACCTATGAACGCTGGTACAAGGAGCCTCACCGCGCGCCGGAGCTCATGGGCCGCTTCGTCTACGGCATCCCCGAAGTGAACCGTGCTCGGATAGCCGCCTCGAAAACCGTTGCGGCGGCGGGATGCTATCCAACCTCGGCCATCCTCGCGCTGAGGCCGTTGCTCGACCTCATTCAACCGGGAACGATCGTCGTCGACGCCGCGTCCGGCGTCTCGGGCGCCGGCAAGGCGCTCAAGGAAGAGACTCATTTCAACACGGTCGACGAGAATCTGACTGCTTATGGCCTGCTCGGTCACCGCCATACTGCCGAGATGGAGATGCTGCTGGGTGCCGGCTTGCTGTTCACGCCGCACCTTGCCCCGGTGAATCGCGGCATTCTCGCCACGTGTCACGGGGTCGCGGCACGTCCTCTGGAGCCCGACGAGCCGCTCAGGGCCCTCGAGGCCGCTTATGCCGGCGAACCCTTCATCCAGGTGTCTGAGAGGCCGCCCTCGACCAAATGGACCTGTGGATCCAACGCCGTCCATCTCACCGCGCGCTACGACGAACGCACCGGCCGCGTCCTTGCTATCGCCGCGCTCGACAATCTCGTGAAAGGGGCCGCCGGCCAGATGATCCAATGCGCCAACCTCATGCTCGGCCTCGACGAGGCGGCGGGCCTTCCCAAAGCTGGAATGTGGCCGTGAGCGTGACCGCCGCCGAAGGCTTCGTCGCGGCCGGCTGCCATGCCGGAATCAAGCGGCGCCGGCACGACATGGCGCTGCTCGCGACCGCCGATCTGCAACCGGTCACGACCGTTGCCGTCTTCACCCAGAACAAATTCGTCGCGCCGCCGGTCACGCTGTCGCGCGCTCGGCTCGCCGGCAATGGCGGCAAGGCAGCCGCGATCATCGTCAACAGCGGCAATGCCAATGCGGGCACCGGCGCCCGCGGCCTGGCCGACGCCACGGCGATGGGGCAGTCCGCCGCCGAAGCGCTCGGCATAGCGGAGCAGGACGTCCTGGTCTGCTCGACCGGTATCATCGGCACGCCGCTGCCGATGGACGTCATCGTGGCTGCGGCGCCGAAACTGGCGAAGAAGCTATCGATCGAAGGCGCCGCAGACGCCGCGAAGGGAATCCTCACGACCGATCACCTGCCGAAGGAGGCGGTCGTTCGCGGCTCCACCTTCACCGTCGGAGGAATGGCAAAGGGCTGCGGGATGATCGCCCCGAACATGGCGACGATGCTCGCTTTCCTGACCACCGACGCACAGGTCGATCGCGAAGTGCTTCAAGCGGTGCTCAAGGACGCGGCAGACCGCACCTTCAACACTCTCAACGTGGATGGCGCAACTTCCACCAACGATACGGCCGTGCTGATGGCGAGCGGCCGGCGCGGCGCCCCCGATCGCGCCGAATTCGCCGATGCCGTGCACCGCGTCTGCGAAGACCTGACGCTGCAGATGGCACGTGATGCCGAAGGCATGACCAAGATGGTCAAGCTCCTCGTCAGCGGTGCCGCCAGCGATGAGGAGGCGCGTGTCGCGGCCAAGAATATCGCGGAAAACAATCTGGTGAAGTGCAGTTGGCACGGGGGCGACCCTTATTGGGGCCGATTGCTCGCCGCGGCCGGATCGGCGGGGGTCGCCTTCGAGGTCGAGCGGTGCACCGTCGCCTATGGCGGCATCGTCGTCGCGCGCGGGGGTGCGCCGATCGCGCATGACGAGGCAGAAGTCGCCACGCACATGAAGAACGAGCAGATCGACATCGAGGTCGCTTTGGGCGTCGGCGAGGGCCGGGCACAAGTGATCGGGATCGACCTCGGCCCCGGCTACATCAAGGAAAATGTGAAGACGTCATGATGAGTGCCGGAGAAACTGCGCGCGTGCTCGTCCAGGCGCTGCCCTATGTCTACCGATTCGCCGGCAAGGTCGTCGTGGTGAAGTTGGGCGGCGCCGCCATCGACGCGGAGCTCGACCGGGCGCTTGCCCAGGACGTCCTGCTGCTGCGCAGCGTCGGGGTGCGCTGCGTCCTCGTGCATGGCGGCGGTCCCCAGGTCGATGCCATGATGCGGCGTGTCGGCAAAGAGCCGGAATTTCGCAACGGCCTTCGCGTCACCGACGCGGAAACCCTCGAGCTGGTTCGCATGGTGCTGGTCGGCAAGATCAATCGCGACCTGGTCGCCACGATCAATCGCGAGACGCGCGAAGAGCCGGTCGCGGTTGGCGTTTCCGGCGAGGACGCCGGTATGCTGACCGTCGCGCCGCGGGAGGCGTCGCTGGGCTTCGTCGGCGACGTCAGCAAAGTGCGCGCCTCGGTTCTGCACCGGCTGCTGGACGAAGGACTGACCCCGGTCGTCTCGACGATCGGCGCGGACGAGAGCGGCCAGGCCTACAACGTCAACGCCGACGAGGCGGCGCGCGCTATTGCCGTCGCTATGGCGGCCGAGAAGATCGTGTATCTGACCGCGGCCCCCGGCCTGCTGGCGGACGTCAAGGACGAAAGCAGCCTCGTGCGCCGGATCGGCGCCTCCGCGCTTCGCGAACGGATCGAGCATGAGAGCGTGAGTGCCGGCATGATCCCCAAGCTGCGGGCCTGTGCCGACGCGGTCGACGGAGGCGTGGGCACTGCGCACATCATCGACGGTCGGGTGCCCCATGCCTTGCTGATCGAGCTCCTCACCGATGAGGGAATCGGGACGATGGTGAAGAGGGAGATGGAGGGGTGAAGGACCTGCTGAAGATCTGCGACCTCGGCCGTCAGGACCTGGCGGAAATACTGGCCCTGTCGGAACGCGGCGATCTCGGACGTCCGCTGGCCGGCAAGGGCGTTGCCCTGGTCTTCCAAAAACCTTCGGCTCGGACTCGCAATTCGATGGAGCTGGCGGTCGTCCAGCTTGGCGGACATCCTGTGTACATCCAGAAGGACGAGGTCGGGCTGGGAGAACGGGAAAGTGCCGAGGACGTGGCCCGCACCCTGTCCTGCTACCATGAGATCATCGCCGCCCGGGTCATGGACCATAGCGATCTGGTCACCATGGCAGGCGCCACCGAAACGCCCCTGCTCAACCTCCTGTCCGACACCGATCATCCGCTTCAGGCGTTGGCAGACCTTCTGACCATCAGGCAACTCGTCGGTCGCCTGGACGGCGTCCGCATCGCCTATATCGGCGACGCCAACAACGTCTGTCGCTCACTGGCCGAGGCATGCGCGCTCTCCGGAGCGGAGCTCACCGTCGCGAGCCCCCAAGGCTACGGGCTCGAGACCGTCATGGACACGCTCCCCGACGGCGTCCGGCAGGTGGCCGATCCCGCGGAAGCCGTGGAGGGCGCGCAGATAGTCTATACCGACGTCTGGGTCTCGATGGGCCAGGACGGCGAGGCGGAGGAACGGAGGCGCGCCTTCGCGGCCTATCAGGTCGATGCGGCGCTGATGGCGCGCAGCGCCGATGCCTGGTTCCTCCATTGCCTGCCGGCCCGGCGCGGCGAGGAAGTCTCGTCCGAGGTAATGGACGGCCCCCGCTCGGCGGTCTGGCGTCAGGCGGAGAACCGCATGCACACGGCGCGCGGCGCGATGGCCTGGATGATGACGCGGTGAGCCGGGATCGGTCATGACCGATACTCGCTCCCGACGATTGCGCACCCTTGCCGACCTTCTTCGGAGCGGCACCCTGGCGAGCCAGGAGGAAGCGACCGAGCGGCTGCGCGCGCTCGGCTTCGCCGTTACCCAGGCGACGGTATCCCGCGATCTCGAGCAGCTCGGCGCGATCAAGGTGAAGCGGGGCGGCGTGCTCACCTATGCGCTCCCCGACCAGATGGCCGAGACCGACTGGACCGCCGGCCGGCTCGAGCGGATCCTCGGCGAATGGGTGCTGTCGATCGAGGCGGCGGGGCAGCTCCTCATCGTCAAGACGCCACCCGGCTCCGCCCATTTGGTCGCCTCGGCTATCGACCATGCCCAGCTGCCGGAGATTGCCGGCACCGTCTCGGGCGACGACACCCTCTTCCTTGCCGTCCGCGACGGCGTGGCCATTCCCACCCTCCTCTGCCGCTTCGAGCGGCTGATGGGCAAAGCGAAAGAAGTGTACGCATGAGTGACAAGCGCCGGGCCGAAGGCCCGAAGAAGGTGGTGCTCGCTTATTCCGGCGGCCTCGACACCTCCATCATCCTCAAATGGCTTCAGACCGAATATGGCGCGGAGGTCGTCACCTTCACCGCCGATCTGGGCCAGGGCGAGGAGGTCGAGCCGGCGCGGCGCAAGGCCGAGCTGCTCGGCATCAAGCCGGCCAACATCTTCATCGAGGACCTGCGCGAGGAATTCGTCCGCGACTATGTCTTCCCGATGTTTCGGGCGAACACCGTCTACGAGGGACAGTATCTGCTCGGCACGTCGATCGCGCGGCCGCTCATCGCCAAGCGGCAGATCGAGATTGCCCGCGCAGTCGGCGCCGATGCCGTCTGTCACGGCGCGACGGGCAAGGGCAACGACCAGGTCCGTTTCGAGCTCGGCTATTATGCGCTCGAGCCCGACATCAGGGTGATCGCGCCGTGGCGGGAGTGGACCTTCGCCAGCCGCGAGCAGCTGATCGACTTCGCCGAGAAGCACCAGATCCCGATCGCCAAGGACAAGAAGGGCGAGGCCCCCTTCTCCATCGACGCCAACCTCCTCCACTCCTCGTCGGAAGGAAAGGTGCTCGAGGATCCTTCGGTCGAGGCGCCGGAATATGTCCATCAGCGGACGATCTCTCCTGAGGAGGCGCCTGATCGGCCGACGGTGATCGAGATCGCCTTCGAGCAGGGCGATCCGGTCGCGATCGACGGCGAGCGCCTCTCGCCGGCGGACCTGCTCGCCCGCCTGAACCAGCTCGGCCACGATAACGGCATCGGCCGCCTCGATCTCGTCGAGAACCGCTTCGTCGGCATGAAGTCGCGCGGCGTCTACGAGACGCCCGGCGGGGCGATCCTGCTCGCCGCCCATCGCGGCATCGAGTCGATCACGCTGGACGGCGGCGCCATGCATCTCAAGGACGAGATCATGCCGCGCTACGCCAAGCTCATCTATAACGGCTTCTGGTTCTCTCCGGAGCGCGAGATGCTGCAGGCGCTGATCGACAGGAGCCAGGAATTCGTCACCGGCACGGTGCGGGTGAAGCTCTACAAGGGCAATGCCACGGTGATCGGCCGCGACAGCCCGTTCGCGCTCTACGACCAGGATCTGGTCACGTTCGAGGAGGGCAGCGGCAGCTACGACCAGCGCGACGCCGCCGGCTTTATCCGCCTGAACGCCCTCAGGCTGCGCATCGCGGCGACGCGGGCGCGAAGGGCGCAGGGCTGAGCGGCGAGACCGATCTCGACCGGCTTCTCGCCGGGCTCGAGCCGCGGCTCGACCGGGTCGAATATGGCTTCGAGCCGGTGGCGGAGCCGCCGTCGCTGGGCGGCGTCTTTGCCTTGATTCGGGAGGAGGAAGGGCTGACCGCGATCCGCCCCGGCTCCGGCTGGGCGCGGATCACGCTCGGCGTCCATTCCAGCCTTGAGGCGGTGGGGCTTACGGCGCGAATCGCGGGCGCCCTGGCCGAATCCGGGATCGCCGCGAACATCGTCGCCGGCTTGCGGCACGACCATCTGTTCGTGCCGTGGGGCCGACGGGAGGAGGCGCTGGCGGTGCTGGCTGGCCTTTCCCGCGCCGGCGCGCGATGAGGAAAAGCCTCATGAAGCTCGCCATCCTCGAGACCGGAACCCCGCCGGAGCCGCTCATCGCCCGCTTCGGCCGCTATCCGGCCATGTTCCAGCGCCTGCTCGGTGACGGCTTCAACTATGAGAGCTACGACGTGCCGGCCGGCGAGCTGCCGCCGGTGCCGCGCGGTCACGACGCCTATCTGATCACCGGCTCCCCTGCCGGCGTGTATGACGGCCTGCCCTGGATCGGCGAGCTCGCGGCCTTCCTGCGCGCGACGGACCGGCATGTGAAGGTGGTGGGCATTTGCTTCGGCCACCAGATCATGGCCGAGGCCTTTGGCGGCCATGTCGAGAAATCGGAGAAGGGCTGGGGCGTCGGCCTCCACACCTATCCGGTGGTCCGCCGAGAGCCGTGGATGGACGACGTGCCTGCGGTCGCGATCCCGGCCTCGCACCAGGACCAGGTGGTGATCCAGCCGCCGAAGACGCACGTCATCGCGTCATCCCTGTTCACGCCTTATGCCGGCCTGGCCTGGATCGACCGTCCGGCGATTTCCTTCCAGTTCCACCCGGAATTCTCGCCCGATTATGCGCGGGCGCTGATCGACGGCCGCCGCGACCGGATCGCCGACGCGGACCGGGCGATCGCCTCGCTCGACGGGCCGAACGACAATGCGCGCGTCGGCGAATGGATCGGGCGCTTCCTTGCCCGCTGAACCCTTGCCTCGCCGAAGGCGCGGACCTAGTCGGACCGGAACGGAGGAGATGCCATGAAGACGAGAGCCGCGATCGCCGTCGCCCCCAACCAGCCGCTGGAGATTCACGAGGTCGACCTCGACGGGCCGAAGGCGGGCGAGGTCCTGGTCGAGATCATGGCGACCGGTGTCTGCCACACCGACGCCTATACGCTCGAGGGCAAGGACAGCGAGGGCATCTTTCCCTCGATCCTCGGCCATGAGGGCGCCGGCATCGTCCGCGAGGTCGGCCCCGGCGTCACCTCGGTGGCGGTCGGCGACCATGTCATCCCGCTCTACACGCCGGAATGCCGGCAGTGCAAAAGCTGCCTGTCGCGCAAGACCAACCTGTGCACCCAGATCCGCGCGACCCAGGGCAAGGGCGTCATGCCAGACGGCACCAGCCGCTTCCGGCTCGGCGGCGAGACCATCTACCACTATATGGGCTGCTCGACCTTCTCCAACTTCACCGTCATGCCAGAGATCGCCGTCGCGAAGGTCCGCTCCGACGCGCCGTTCGACAAGATCTGCTATATCGGCTGCGGGGTCACGACCGGCGTCGGCGCGGTGATCTGGACGGCCGGCGTCGAGCCTGGCTCGAACGTCGTCGTCTTCGGCCTTGGCGGCATCGGGCTCAACGTCATCCAGGGCGCGAAGATGGTCGGGGCCGACAGGATCGTCGGCATCGACGTCAATCCCGGGAAGAGAGCGATGGCCGAGCAATTCGGCATGACCCACTTCATCAATCCGAACGAGGTGGGCCAGGACAAGCTCGTCCAGGCGATCCTCGACGTGACCGACGGCGGCGCCGACTACAGCTTCGACTGCACCGGCAATACCGACGTGATGCGCGCGGCGCTCGAATGCTGCCATCGCGGCTGGGGCGTCTCGACCATCATCGGCGTCGCCGAAGCGGGCCGCGAAATCTCGACCCGTCCGTTCCAGCTCGTCACCGGCCGGGTCTGGAAGGGTTCAGCCTTCGGCGGCGCGCGTGGCCGCACCGACGTGCCGCGGATCGTCGACTGGTACATGGATGGCAAGATCGAGATCGATCCACTGATCACGCATACGATGCCGCTGGAAGACATCAACAAGGCCTTCGACCTGATGCATGCAGGCGAAAGCATCAGGAGCGTCGTGGTCTATTGAGCATGAATCTCGATACGGTCTCCGTCACCCGCGCCCATGGCGGGACGCAGCATGTCGTGCGCCACGACAGTCGCGAGACCGGCACGCCGATGACCTTTTCGATCTACCTGCCGCCACAGGCGCAGGGCGGCACGAACTGTCCGGTCGTCTGGTACCTGTCCGGCCTTACCTGCACCCATGCCAACGTCACAGAGAAAGGCGAGTTTCGGCGCGCCTGCGCCGAGCTCGGCCTGATCTTCGTGGCACCGGACACGTCGCCGCGCGGGCCGGACGTGCCGGACGACGAAGCCTATGATTTCGGTCAGGGCGCGGGCTTCTATGTCGACGCGACGGAGCCGCCCTTCGCCGCGAACTTCCGGATGGAAAGCTATATCATCGCCGAACTGCCGGAGATCGTCGCTGCCGAGTTCCCGGCCGACATGGCGCGCCAGGCAATCACCGGGCATTCGATGGGCGGCCATGGCGCGCTCACCCTCGCACTCCGGCATCCCGGCCGCTACCGCAGCATCTCCGCCTTCGCGCCGATCGTCGCGCCGAGCCAGGTACCTTGGGGGGAGAAGGCGCTCGGCCGCTATCTCGGCTCCGATCGCGCGAAGTGGCGCAGCCATGATGCGGTCGCCTTGATCGAAGACGGCGCGCGCGTGCCCGAGCTGCTCGTGGACCAGGGCGAAGCCGACAACTTTCTCGCGCAGCAGCTGCAGCCGGAGCGGCTGGAGCGTGCCTGCATGCAGGCGGGCATAGAGCTCAGGCTGCGGATGCATCCCGGCTATGATCACAGTTACTATTTCATTTCGACGTTCATGGCCGACCATCTTCGCTGGCACGCCGAGCGGCTGGCGGCGGACTGAAGCGCCATGATGTCGGTGCCGACCGACGCGACAGGACGGCCGGAGGTCAGGGCTCCTGATATCCGGTGACACGCACCTCAAGCGGGAAAGTCGCCGGGTCGCGCGTGAACAGCAGGCCGATTTTCCGATCGCCGCGGCCGGGTATATAATCGATCGTCGCCCGGCTCGTCTCGACGGCCACATCTCCCTGCTTCAGTGCGCCTTCCACCTGAACGGCCGCCGCGGTGCTGTCGGAGAGGTTTCTCACGCCCACTTCCGCGACAAACCCGTCACCCGCCGGCACAAGCCGCTCCGTCTGGGCGACGAGGACGGACGGGCCCTCGTTCGCGCCAGTTGCCGCTTCCCAGCCGATGAAGCCGAGCAGGCCCAGCGCGACAAGGGCGCCGACGGCCGCCATCAGCCATTCGAGCAAAGACGTTGCCGCGGGGCGCTTTCTGTCGGCCATGTCCGTCCTACACGACCAGCCGGGCGATGGCTGCGCCGATCGATCCGGGAAAGGCAAGCACTGCTACCATCATCGCTATCTGCGGCAACCCGGCTCCCTGGGTGCGTCCGAACGTCCACAGAACGAAAAGGCTGACCGCGACCACGATCGCGTAGCCCGCCAGCGTGTAGTGCATCAGGACCGCCACGAAGCCCCCGGCTCCGCGTTCTTTCTGGCCCGAGAAGCCGACCGCATAGACCAGGAGGTCGAGCAGCAGGATCGACAGCAGGACCATGGCGACCCCATGCCAAGGCGTCATGCGATAGGCGATCAGCACCATCTCCTCGGTCGGCGCGACATTGAAGGACAGGAACAGGGCGCCGGCGAGCATGAGAAAAAGCTGGCCTCGATAGGTGCCGCGCCACCTTTCCGTCCCCTTCTCCTCCTCCGCCTGGCCCAGCGTCTTGTTGGCGATCATGGCCCCGAAGCTGGCCGGAACGGCCTGGACTGCAATTTTCCCGGTGACCTCGCTCGCAGGCATGCCGAACTCGACCACGCCGATCAGGAGGAGCACCGCGGCCGATGCGACCACGGCGACGGCATAAGCGGCAAAGGCATCGAGCACGTCCTCGAGCCGGCTATGGGTCTCCTGGAAACCGGCGACGCGCGACAGGCCGACCAGGACGACGAAATTGGCGAGCGCGAAGACCAGCAGTCGGATCCGGTCGAGATAGAATCCGAACCACCACATTTCCATCGTCATCAGCAACGGCAAGCTGAAGATCACCGCGCCCGCAAAGGCCCGCGCCAGCCCGACGGCATAGAGCCTGTCCTCACGTCCGATCCCCCGGACCGTGGAAGTGGACACCGGCCATACTCCTTCGTCGACGTTACGGCCTGGAAACGGTCGCCATCGAACGCAGGTTCCCCGCGAATAGCCGCCGGGCGGTCGAGGCACGCCGCGGCTGGAAAAGCGGGCCACCCGCCGCTAGCGCCGAATCGTGGATTTCATCGACTCCCTGATGGTGAAGATCGCGCTGATCGGCCTTCTCGGCATCGGCGCTCAATGGATCGCCTGGCGGACGGGAAAGCCGGCTATTGCGCTGATGATGATCGCGGGCCTGATCGCCGGGCCGGTCACGGGAATCATCGTCCCGGAGCGTGACTTCGGCGCGCTTATGGAGCCGATCGTCAAGCTGGCGGTCGCCGTCATCCTGTTCGACGGCGGCCTCAGCCTCAACTTCCGCGAACTGAAGCACAGCGGCGTCGCCGTCCTGATGCTCGTACTGGTGGGCGTTCCGGTCGGGTGGGCGCTCGGCACCGCGGCCGCTTATTACGGCGCGGGACTGCCGCTGCCGCTCGCCGCCTTGTTCGGCGGAATCATGGTCGTCACCGGTCCTACAGTGATCGGCCCGATGCTGCGCAGCCTCAATATCGGTCGACGTCCCGCACAGATCCTCAAATGGGAAGGTATCGTCAACGACCCAATCGGCGCTCTGCTCGCCGTCTTCATCTTCGCATGGATCACCTATACCGGTGAGAGCGTCAGCATGGCCGACATCGCGATCGAAGTCGTGCTCGCGACGGCCGCCGCCGCTTTGTTGGGCGCCGGTCTCGCTTTCCTCGTAACTTGGCTGTTTCCGCGCGGCTACGTGCCGGAATTCCTGAAGGCGCCCGTCCTGCTCGTCACCGTGATCGGCGGCTTCGTGGCGGCTGACATCATGTATCACGAAACCGGCCTGGTGACGGTCACGGTGATGGGCATCGTCGTCGCAAACCGACAGGTCTATGCGTTCGCCTCGCTGCGCCGGTTCAAGGAGGATCTCGGCGTCCTGCTCGTCTCCGGCGTATTCATCCTGCTCCCGGCGACCCTGGATTGGGAGACGATGCGCGCCTTCGAGCTTCGTTTCCTTCTCTTCCTGGCCCTGCTCCTGTTCGTCGTCCGACCCGTCACCGTCATGGTCAGTCTGCTCTTCACGCGGCTGCCCTGGAACGAGCGGCTGTTCATCGCCTGGATCGCGCCGCGGGGTGTCGTGGCGGTCGCGATTACGGGCCTGTTCGCTTTCCGGCTGTTCGAGCTCGGGGTCGAGGGCACCGAAGCGCTGGTGCCGCTGTCGTTCGCCGTCGTGATCGCCACTATCGTCGCGCACGGCTTCACGGCGCAGACCCTCGCGCGCCGGCTCGGATTGGACAGGGGTCCGGGGCTTGGCGTGCTGCTGGTCGGCGCTAACGGTTGGACGGTCGCGCTGGGCACCTTCCTGAAGGAGCTTGGAGTCCCAGTCACCGTTGCCGATACCAGCCGGCTGGCGCTTCGTCCGGCGGCCCGTGCGGGTCTCGAAACCTATCAGGGCGACATATTGAACGAAGTCACCCAGGACCATCTTGAGCTGTCGGATTACCAGCATCTGATCGCGGCCACCGAAAGCCCCACCCGAAACGCCCTCATCTGTACCGACCTGGGTCCGGAAATGGGCTATCATGCGGTTGCGCAGATCGGCGTCGACAGGGACCATCCGCCGCTACACGATCGCGGCCGGGTCCTGTTCGGCGAAGACGGCTCGATCGATGCCCTCCTCGCGCGGCAGGACGAAGGCTGGCAATTCCGCCGCACGCCTATCACCGAACAGTTCAGTCTCGCCGACAAGCGAGAGCGCATGCCGGCCGGGACGATGATGGCCGCGATATACAAGCCCGACGGCCGGCTGCGCTTTTTCGCAGCCGATTCCAGTCCGTCCGCGGAAGCGGGGGACGTGCTGATCACCTACGGCCCTCCGGAACGCTGATCGTCCCCCGGCCCGGTGCAGATTGGGCGCGCGGGGAACCGCGGGGCGCCCCGCGGTTTGCCCCGTCATGCTGTTCGAGAGCCTGGAATCCGTCGCTCGGGTCGTCGTCATGGCCCTGCTGGCTTATACCGCGCTGATCATCGTGCTGCGTCTCGCCGGCAAACGATCATTGGCAAAGCTCAATGCCTTCGATCTCGCCGTGACGGTGGCATTCGGCTCCGCGCTTTCGAGCATCATCCTCACGTCCGACATCCCCCTCGCGGACGGGCTGGCTGCCCTCATCTCCCTCGCTTTGCTTCAATTCTTCGTCGCCAAGGCCTCGGTGCGTTCCGCCCGCTTCGGCAGGATCATCCGCTCGACGCCCCGGCTGCTGGTGCGCGAGGGCCGCTGCCTGACGGAGGCCATGGCGCGCGAGCGAATCACCCGAGGCGAGCTCGAGGCCGCCATCCGCAATAGCGGGATCGGGCGGATCGAAGACGTCGCCGCCGTCGTGCTCGAGACGGACGGCAGCCTCAGCGTCATCCCGGCTGGGGGCGAAGGCGAGCTTACCGCCCTGCGCTCTGTGGCGTCGTGAAAAAGCAGAAAGGAAGGCGATGAGCGAAACGGGCATGGCTGGAATCATCGATGCCATCACCGTGGCGGTGGAGTTGGCCGGAATTCTCGTCATCATCGGCGGGGCGCTCGTCTCCGCGGGCCTGTTCGTCCAGGCGGCCCTACGAAATCCGCCGGGCGACGCCTATCGCTCCCTGAGATCCAATCTCGGCCGATCCATTCTCCTCGGACTCGAACTGCTGGTTGCGGCGGACATCATCAACACGGTGGCGATCGAGCCAAGCCTGGAGAGCGTCGTCGTGCTGGCCGTCATCGTGCTGATCCGCACCTTCCTCAGTTTCTCGCTCGAAGTGGAGATAGAGGGACGCTGGCCATGGGAGCGCAATGCGCGTGGGGCTTAGCGCCCGCCTTCTCGCGCCGGCTCAGAGCGAAGCGGCCCGCGCCGCCGGTGTCTCGAGCAAGGCGGATACCTCCTCCGCCGGCATCGCCTTTCCGAACAGGAATCCCTGGCCGGTGTTGCAGCCGTTGGCGCGCAGGAAGTCCGCCTGCCGAACTGTCTCCACGCCTTCGGCCACGACCTCGATATTCAGGCTTCGCCCGAGATTGAGAACGGCCAGGACGATTGCCGTGTCATCCGAATCCGGGGTCGCGCCGAGCCCGCGGATGAACGACTGATCGATCTTCAGCGCGTCGACCGCGAACTCCTTCAGGTGCGACAGCGAGGAGAAGCCGGTCCCGAAGTCGTCGAGCGCGACGCGCACCCGGCTGGCGCGCAGCACGCGTAGCGCGCGCGCCACATATTCCGAATTCTTGCCCTGGAAGATGGTCTTTTCGGTGATCTCGACCTCGACATGCTCGTGCGGGATTCGCGCCTTCGTCAGCCGGGCGAGCAATGACTCGGCGAAGTCGTCATTCCTGAATTCCGCAGCCGACGTGTTGATCGATACCCGTCCGAACGGCTTGCCGCCGTCGAGCCAGCGCCGCATGTCCGCAAAGACCTGCTCCTGCATCCGCTCGCCGACCTGGCGCGCGAGCGCGACGTCGCCGAAGGCCTCGGCAATCGTGGCCGGCATCTGAATTCCGCGCGCGGGGTGGCGCCACCGCAGCAGCGCCTCGAACCCGGAGACCGCGCCGGTGCGCAGGTCGACCTGGGGCTGGTAGAAGGGAAGGATCAGGTCTTCCCGGAGAGCGTCTCGCGCCAGGTTCAGCATCGACAGCCGGTCCTGCAGCTCGGAACGCATCGCCGGCGCGAACATGGTGATGCCGCCGCGGCGCGACAGCTTCGCGGAATAAAGCGCCAGATCGGCATTCTTCATCAACTCGTCCGGCGAACCGCCTTGATCGGGGAAGAGCGCCGCGCCGACGCTGGCCCGGCAATCGAGCGAATGGCCGAGATAGTTGAACGGCTCCTGCAGCGCCTGCAGGATCGGCGTCAGCACCGCCGCCGGCGCATCGGCCCCGTCGATCTGACGAAGGATGACCGCGAACTCGTCGCCGCCCAGCCGGGCGACCGTGTCGGCCGGGTTGACAGCCTTGCGCAGCCGCTCGGCGAAGACGCGCAGCAAGGCGTCGCCGGCATCGTGGCCGCGCTCGTCATTCACTTCCTTGAAGTGATCGATATCGAGGATCAGCAGCCCGACGCGCTCACCATCGGCGCGCGCCTGCCGAAGCGCCTCCTGAAGCTGCTCCTGAAAGAAGCGGCGATTTGGCAACCCGGTCATCGCGTCGTGGCCGGCGGCCCAGCGGGCGCGCTCGGCGCTGCGCCGCTGCTCGGTCACGTCGCGCGAGATGGCGAGCAGAGCGGTCGGCGCTCCCGAATCGCCGCGCACCGGCGTCACCGCGACGTCCCACCACTTTTCGCTGCCGTCGGTCGCCCGGTTGCAGCCGGTGAATCGGCCGACGCCGCCTTCCTGGGCCTGGGCAACCGCGGCCTTCAGCGATGCCTGCACCTGCACCGGCCAGCAATCCGCCCAAGGCCGGCCTTCGAGGCTGGCAAAGTCTTCCACGCCGGCCGCGGCGAGGCCGTGGCGGTTCATGAAGGTCGTCCGACCGTTCGCGTCGAGCAGCGTGATTCCGTCGGCGCTCGCTTCGATGATGCTGAGATTGAGCGCCTCGCCGGCGCGCGCCGCTTCCTCGGCCTGCCGCCGCTCGGTGATGTCCATGTGGGCGCCGAGCGCACCCACCATGCGCCCGGAGCCGTCGCGCAGGTAGCGGGTGCGATTCAGCATCCACCGGACCTCGCCGTCGCTCGCCCGAATGACCCGGAACTCCATCTCCAGCGATTCGTCGCACGAGCTCGTGGCGGCTCGGCTCTCGGCGGCAACCCGTTGGCGATCCTCGGGGTGAATCAGCGCGAGATAGGCCTCCTCGGGGAGCTCCCGCGTCTCCTCGGACAGGCCGAGATTGCGGTAATATTGGCGGGAGCCGATCGTCACCAGGTCCGGCCCGACATGGTAGCTGCCGATATGCGCGGCCTCCTGCACCAGGCGCAAATGGGCTTCGCTGGCCTGGAGCTTCTGCTCGGCTTCCTTGCGCTCGGTGTCGTCGAAGACGAGGCCGACGACGCGCGGCGACTCACCCGAATCCGCCGGGACGGGGTGGCTGAGCGTCCGCAGCCAGCGAACCGTTCCATTCTGCTCGCGCAGCCGGAACTCGAACGCGCGCGGTGCCGGCGCCGATCCCGCGTCCGCAAACAATAGCGGCGGCCTGGCCGCGTCCTCCGGATTGACCAGCTCGAGCCAGTCGCGGTGCGTCAGCTTGCCGTCATGGCTGTCGGGCAGGCCGTAGATCCGCACGGCCTCGGGCGACAGCCGCACCGAATAATCCTCGAGGCTGAGCTCGAACGTCCCGGCTTCGGCGCCCTGCAGCGCCATGCGAAGCATGTCGAGCGCGCGGATGCGCTGCTCGTCCACCTGGCGGCGGCGCGTCGTGTCCACCACGACAACGATCGAGGAATCGATCTCGCCGTCGTCCCCCCGGACGAACGAGACCTGGATGTCGCACCAGACCACCGAACCGTCGGGGCGCAGGTAACGCCGTTCGGTGGAATAAGGCGTCCCATATTTGGCATGCTGATCATGCATGCGCGCCGCCTTCTCGGCGTCGTCGGGATGCCAGAGCTGAGAGATTGGCAGTCGCACCAGTTCCTGCGCGCTGCGCCCCAGAATGCTGCACAGGCCGCGATTGACCTGGATAGTCCGGCCGCTTCGGTCGCGATGGAGGATACCGACCAGCGCCTGGTCGAAGACGGTGGAAAGCCGAGCCTTGCCGGTGCGCAACGCGCTTTCGATAAGGCGGGCCTCGGTCCTGTCCTGGATGAAGCCTTCCAGCACCATCCCTTCCGGTCCTCGCTCGACGACGACGCCCTGCTCGGCGACCCAGCGTGTCCCGCCGTCGCGATGCCGGATCCGGTAGTCGAGCGAGAATCGCTCGCCCGCCGCCGTGTCGGCACCCAGCTTGTCGGCAATGCCGGAGAGATCGTCCGGATGGACGAGGTCCGCCCAGAACAGCCGCTGCGCGAGGAAGTCTTCCGGCGGATAGCCGGTGATCGCCTCGACCGCGTCGCTGATATAGCACATCCTCCAGGGAAGCTTGGCCTCGCAGCGATAGACGATGCCAGGCAGCTGGCTGACAAGGGCGGACAGCCCCGCCGGCCCCTCCGCCGTCCCGGTGGCGCTGGGTTCGTCGATTCCGCTGCTTCCTCGCGCGCGATCGACCTTCGGGCCGGCGACGGCACGATTCGGCAGGGCCTGTTTTTCGCTCTCTTGCACCGATGCGTACCGTGAAGCCGATGAACCGCTTTGTCGCCCCGCGCCGGTTACGGCCGCGTTAAGAAGGGGTTGCGCTCTCCCTGGACTGGAGGGCCCGGCAATCCGGATATGCACCGGAACGGCGCCGGGCCCGGCACGTTTTTCGGGCGAGGGCGCACGCCATGCGCTTCCAAGCAGGAGGTGCTCATGGACAGAATCGAAAACTCCCTTCGCCGGCCCGCTTTCGCGGCCGCGCTCGCCACGGTCCTGCTCGCCGCCGCCTGCGCCACACCCACCCCCTATCAGCCGATCGGCTCAGGCCACGGCGCCGGCGGCTACGCCGAGCAGCGCATCGAGGCAAATCGCTTCCGCGTCTCGTTCACCGGCAATTCGCTGACGTCGCGCGAGCGGGTCGAGAACTATCTGCTCTTTCGCGCGGCGGAGCTGACGGTGGAGCAGGGTTATGACGGCTTCACCGTTGTCCAGCGCGAGACCGAGCGCGACGTCGATACGCGGGTGGTTCCGGTCGGCCCGAGCCCTTACCATTTCTGGCGGCCCTATTGGCGCTGGTACGGCCGTCCGTTCGGCTGGCGATCCTGGGATCCGTGGCTGAACGATCCGTTCTGGGCCAACGACGTGGATGTCCGGCAGGTCGAGCGCTACGAGGCTTTTGCCGAGATCGTCATGTTCCGCGGGTCCCGCCCGGGCGATCCGAACAGTTTTGACGCCCGCCGAGTGATGGCCAATCTCGGCCCGACGATCGAGGTCCCGCGCTGATCGCCGGGATGCTTAAGCGGCGCAGCTCGGCGACGATTGCCGCCGGAGGTGCCGGGTTCCTGGGCTGCATGAAATCGGGGTCCGCCATCGCCGTCGATGCCTCGCCTCGCGACGACATGCGAGTCGGTAGCGCTTCTCGCCCGCTCCACCACCACCTCCTCCTCCGCACGTCGCTGATGATAATCCCGGTCATCGGCCGACATGAACTTCCTCCCCGTCCTCCAGAAGACAGCCGGTCAGTTCCTCCCCCGCTCCCGGTGCCGGTACCGGCCATTCGGCACGCGGATTTTCCGACGTCTTGCGGTCGGCCGCCGAATCAGGCCGCCCACTCCAGTGACGTCTTGCCGCGAAGAAGCCCCAGCGCGTCCGCCACCGTGGCGCAGCCGATCGCTTCTTCCTCAGATATGGTGATATCGAACGCTTCCTCGAACCGCATGGTGAGCTCGACTAGGTCGAGGGAATCGGCGCCGAGATCGTCCTGGAACGCCGCCGCATCGACGACGCGCTCGACCCCGACGGCCAACTCCTCGGGGATCAGTGCGCGGGCGTCGGCCTCCTCCATACACAATCCCAATGCTGCGTTGCAGCATAGGCAACGCCACCGCCGCGCCGGCGTCAAGCCGATTCGGCGCGAGGTGAAGATTTCGCCCGCCGCCCGTGGCTCGACCGCATGGCCGCGTTTGCGCGGTTCAGCGACGCGCTCCCTGCTAGCGCCGGATCCAGCGCTGGAGCTCCGAGGATTACGGCAGTGATGAAGCAGGCTGGTCGAATGTTGGGCGCGAATGGGATGAAGACTTCCCTGATAACGATGGCGACCCGTTCTGACAGACGCGCTCTCGAGCGTGGATCAACCAAGAAGGAGTTCATCGAGCCTCTTTCGGCCGAATGTTGTGAAGTGCCCTAAGCGCAGCGTGCGGATTGCGGAGCCCACGACTTATTATAGAATTTCGGCACCTGAACTGCATGCTGACGGTCAGTTTTGCAACAACGGTGCCGAGTGACTGTTTCTCAAATCCGGATCCGCCCGCCCCAGCCGACGTTGTCGCGCGGCGACCGCAGAGCAGTCAGGCAGCCGCCTTCTCCAGCAGCTCGATCCGCTCCGAACATACAGCGTGAATGACGCGCCCAAGCTCCTCGACCCGCTCACCGAGCCAGGCTAGCTCCTCCTCGCTGATCCGGTAGTGCTTCGAATAGCGCGCCTTGACGTAGGCTTCCTTCAGCTTTTCGAACATGGCGCGCTCGCGGCGGCCGTCGTTCGGCCAGACGTAGACCAGCCGCCGGTCGATCCGCTCAGCCTGCGTCCGTAAGAATGCGAGGTTATGCACGTGCGGCGTGTAGAAGGTGCAGACGAGAAGAACGCAGTGGTAGAGGCGCTCAGCTGCCTGGTGGAGGTTGAACGCTGCCTCGGCATGGTTGCCACGCTCGATCAGGAACTGCGCTGAGGCGTGGAATGCGTCCGCACTTGGAAACCACTTTGCCCAGTACTCCTTAGCCATAGCGAGCGCCTGCTCCGCCGTCTTCGGCTTGGGCGTATGCAGCCCGCTATCGTCGCTCTGGTAAAGCGGGATCCCCTCGCGGGCGACGTCCATGAAGAAATAGCGCCCGTGCGCCAGCCCGTCATTCACCTCCTGCAGCGTGTGCACGATGAAGTTGACCGGGGTGCGCAGTGTCTTCGTGATCGCCAGCTCTCGGATCAGCCGGTCCTCGGCTTTCGCCCAATACTGCACCCGGTCGACCAGCCGCCGGTCGTTGACGATGATTAGCAGGTCGAAATCCGATTGGTAGCCCTTGGCGGTGTGCGGTTCGTCGACCCAGCCGCCACGTGCATAGGAGCCGTAGAGTATGACCTTGAGGATACGGCCCTTCTTCTTCCAGTCCTGAGTAGCGAGCCCGATCGCGTCCTCAAACTCCTCGAACAGGATCTGGACCACGCGCTCAAGCTCGCGCTGCTTGGCCGGGGGTAGATGGTCGAGGTTAGTTCGCATCGGCATCGATCCTAGCTTCCATGACAAACAAAGCCAGCCTCGCTGGCGATCCTCGGCGAGGCCAGTACTGAGGTTCACCAGGGCCGCAGCCCGCCGTGCGGCCGCGGGCCAAATAGAGGACCGGCGGGCGATGTGGCGCTAGACCTCTTTGGAGGTGAGGCGGGTGCGGCGGGCGATCTCGGCATAGTGCATGTCGTCCAGCCGGTGGCCCATGGAGATTTCGCGGGTGAGCCGGAGCATGCGGCGCATGATAGCCCCCGTGCGCTCGAGCAGCTCCTGCTGGTCGTAATCGGGAGTGCTCATCTCGTGGCTTCCCTCTCGGCCGCCGCGAAGGGGAGCAGATAGTCTGCCGCCTTGCTGGCGAGACTAGCGGCCCGAAAGATCGCCTTCTCATCCTCGCGCGACACCTGAAGCCACGCACCCTCACAATTGGCATGGCGCACGGTCGGCTGGCCGCTTCCATGAACTTGGCGTTGACTGCGCTTTTCTGCTCGGCGTCCCGCTGGCGGATATAGGCCGGGCGTCCGGATCGAGCGATTGCCACAGCTGCGCTTTGTCCGTGGGCCAGGAGTCGGAAAGGCCGGCTCCGGCGGGCTGGTCCGCTTCGTCCTCGGCCTCGGCGGACTCGTCCGCCGAAGCGTCGGCGAAGGCGGATGCCTCGTGGCCTTCCTCATCCTCGTCCCGGCTCTCCGCGCCGGGCTGCACCCCTTCATCCTCCGGGGCGCTCTCCGATGCGTAGTTCTGTACCGGACCGCGATCCGGCATCCCTTGTGCGGCGTCACCCGCGAAGCGCCCGCTTCCATCGCGGCGGCGCGTGGGCGGCGCCTCCTGGCCGAGCTCGACCTTGAAGGCCAAGGCGGCCGCCGAGAGCGCCTCGCCGGTGGACGCGAATCCACCTTTTGCTGGGCTCGCGCCCTGGGCAGTGTCGGTCATCATGTCTTCCTTTCGGGAATTCCTCCCCGGCCTTTTCCGGGGAGGGGTAAACTTCATTGGGGGGGTCGCCTCGGCCCCCATCGCCGCCCCAGCGAAGGCTGGGGCCCAAGCGGACTCCACACGAATGCAGGCTGTAGGTCATCCTGAACGACGCCAGGGCGGCACCGAAGGGCCAAAGTGGTGTCGGGACGCCGCCGGCGTCGAACCTCAGTTCACCAGGCGGATGCCCAGGAACACCGCCAGCGCATAGAGCGGCGCGATCATCCCGATCAGTCTCAAGACCCTGGCTTCGCACATGGGGCACGTCTCCCGAAGGACGACCGATTATCCCCTCGTCCCGCTTACGGGAGGCTTAACGCGGGCGACGCAGACTCCGCCTTTTTCGGCATTCCGGCACCTTTCATTCGCCTCCCGTCGGACTTCCGGACGAAATCGGAGACAAGCATCCCCGGGCGGCGGAACTGTTTCGGCGTCGAAAGAGTCTTCTCCGCGGCTGGAACGGCCGAAGCGGAGGAGGAGAATAATGGGTATCATCATCATCCTGATCGTCGGCGCATTGGTTGGCTGGGTCGCCGGCATGATCATGCGCACCGGTGGGGGAATCTTGTTCGACATCGTGATCGGAATCGTGGGAGCGCTGATCGCGGGATTCCTGTTCGGCGGCGGCGCGTCGATCCTGAACGCCCCGCTCAACCTCACGTCGATCCTCTATTCCTTGATCGGAGCGATCATCCTGCTCGCCCTCTACAAGTTGGTCATGCGCGGCCGGGTCTAGGATCTGTCCGCCTGCACCATCGCGTCATATGGCGAAGGCCGGTATCCAGGATCAGGGGGACCTTAAGCGGTCTATCCCTGCAAGCGCAGGATCCCGCCTTCGCCAGCATGAGAAGCGATTCGATCAAATCAGGTCCAACTCCACGGCCTGCTCGGAGCCTGGCCACGGTGCTGGTTTGACGCTTGCTTCAGCAAAGCGACCTGGCGTGGCACCCCTTGAACGGGACCGCCTGATACTTGCGGCGGTGCTGCGCTCGAACATCCCACGGGAGCAAATCGTCCCCTTCAGTTGGCCCTCACTTCCCGCTCATCCTGAGTAGCGGCTGAGTTCATCGAAGCCGCGCATCGAAAAGCCCGCCTTACCGCCGCCGGATCATGGCTCGCGCCGCTGTGCAGCCATGTTGCCAGCGCTCCTTGTCCTCTTGCGGCCTGTTGCCGATTCTGAAAGGGTAGGCCGACGCACGGGATTCAGTTGTTCCGCATCTCTGGTAGAACGAGCGCCTTGCACTTGTCGGCAAATTCCTCCCGCAGAGCCGGTGGAGCAACCGGAAAGCTGCTCGTTTGCTCTTCATAAGTTGCGGTGATTGCAGACCCATCTTTGAACGCGTCTAGAAAGCTATCGCTGATAGGGAATGCGAATGAGAAAGCCGTTTGATCTCCGATCATCCGCAAATCGGGGTCATCCGCTCGCTCGACCGTACCAAGTCTCACCGACAGAGTTGGCTGCGGCCACTGCTGAGCAGCATCAAATCCCCTGATCTGAATATTGGTTTGTGTGCCTTCGCAAGTCATCACCAAACGAGGGCGGCCCTGCTCATGATAAGAGATAGCAGGCCGGCTTTCCGTCATTCCGGCGGTCCCCCACCGGGCTGATGCTCCATCCTCAGCACTCATCGAGGCGAAGAATCCAACGACAAGAACAATGCTCATGTTGCCCTCCATGAGGAGCGAAGGTTCGCGTCTGCTCTCATCGTAGCTACTGCCAAAGGTGACGGGCCGCTAGCCACCCCGAGCGAACATTCGGCAGGCGGGATCCTCCCATTCGCGCGCCCCTCACCTTCCCCGCCTCACCGCCGTGAGATCATGGCTCGCCGCTGAGTGCAGCCAAGTCTTCAGCCGCTCCATCGCGTCGACCGCGCGCCACAGATTCTCGCGCTCTTCGGGGCTGCGCGCGCGCTTCCACGCCTGCATGAGGTCCGCCTCGACCGAGGCGAAGACTTAGCGAACGCTGTGATCGACCACGGCCGAGCAGCCGTCGAGCACCGGCAGATCGTCCATCCGCCCGTAATAATAGTTGATCGCCTTGGTCTACTCGTCGGCGATCTCGCTGTTGAAATTGCCGATCGCCCGGCTCTCCTGCGCCGCCAGCAGCGCGGCCAGTTCGCTGTCGTCCATGAACATCCCCGAAATGATCCTCTCTTCCCTGCGGGAGAGGGTGAAAGAGAAGGGCGGGCCGGAGGGCGGCGCCACTGGCCCGACTGTCGCCAGCGCAGGTGCGCAGTCGCCGGGGCGCAAGGTCGTCCGCGCCATACCCGGTCGTGCCGGCGGAACTCGCCTGAATCGTTTTCGTACGGGCGGCCTAGCTCCGCCTGCTCATCGGGCCGCCTCCCGCACAGGCAGCGCCTCAGCGCCGGGCGACGCAGGGAGCGTCACCACGCCGTGCGAGATCAATGCTTCTCGAGGTTCGGCGCCCCTGTCAGACCGCGCCTCCGTACGGTCGGCCGCGTCGCGGTGGATAAACGGGAAACCACAAGATCCTCCCATTCGGCCTTCTCGTCCGAGACTCTGAACGCCCGGTTGAGGAGAAAGCGCGCGCGCTCCTTCGGGCGGAACGCAAATTTCCCCCGCGTGAGCTCGCGGGTCGCGGCGATCCGGTCGCGCCGCATATGAAACGCCGTCCGCCAGAACATGTAGGCGAGCATCGCGATCGTCGAGAATGCCATAAAATAGATCATGGTCGGGCCAACGTATCAGCCGCAGGTAATTTCCGGCCAGCGCAGCTTTTTTCGCTCGCCCCTTGATCAGCCACCCACTGCACTTCCCGCTTCGGCTTTCGCATTACCGGCGGCCGCCGATACTCACCGCCACATCGCAGCGCGCCTCCTCCTCGCCCGATCGGACAGGCGAGCTCATCGGAACCACATTGCTCATATTGGGCCTTTCTTGACTCGGGCGAGGACGCCCGGTCGCGTCGAACGGAACCGCGGAAATCGCGGCTGATCGAGATCATGCCCGCCCGGCGCGCAGCGCCGACCGCCTGCGGCCAAGGGACCGATGCGTGCTGCGGTCGGATGCGGTCCGGGCGGGCACCGCGCGCGAGAGGGGACCGCGCGCGGCAAGTGGAAGTGGAGTGGGATTCAGCGGCCATGAAAAAGCCCGCAGCCGGGGCGGCGGGCGCAATTCACACCTTTACTATTTCGGTAGGACTAGAACATATCATGAACATCGCCAAGCGGAATTAGCTTTGCCAATGCGACGCTCACGCGCCAACACGGTGCAATTTCGCGCGGGGTGATCGGGAGAACGGCTCTCGCCCCCGGGGAGTCGGTCGGGGAGCTTGCATGGATCGCCTCATCGTCGCGGCAGGTGCCCTGCTGGGAGGTTCGGCCGTGACCCTCGGCGCCTTCGGCGCCCATGCGCTGGAGGGCGCCTTCACGCCTGAGCAGGCCGGTTGGTGGGAAATGGCGGTGCACTACCAGATGTGGCACGCTCTAGGCCTGCTTTTCGTGGGCGCGCTGCCGCTCGCCCGTATGCGGCTTCCCGCCTGGTGCCTCGGCTTGGGCGCCGCCATCTTCTCCGGCACGCTCTATTTGATGGCCCTAGGACTACCGCGCTGGCTCGGCGCGGTGACGCCGCTGGGCGGTGCGCTGATGATTGCCGGTTGGATGATCCTCGCATGGTCCGCGCTTCGACGTCGAGATCCCGACAGCCGCCGCTAGCCATCGGCGGTCACCTGCAAGAAGTCTTTCTCGGGCGGCTGAATGCCCCGTATTCTGGCGAGACCGGCTCGGGTGACGCCTGTGCGACGATCGGTCGGTTGCTGCTCGGCGCAGCCTCGTCTCGCGTCGGCGGAAGAGGCAGGCAAGCCGGAAAAGAAGAGACCCCGGGAAAGGGTTCCGGGGCCCAGGTTGCTTGCCAGCTGCGGGAGTTCAATTGGCCCGACTCCCTTCAACGGACGATATCAGCCGCGAGCGGGGCTGTACAGCGCGAGCGGCTCTTCGCGATCGCTTCGCGCCGGCTGGTCCGGAGCGGGACGTTTTCGACCGGGCGCTGCCTCGGCAACGGCTCGTCTGTGCCGCTCCGCCTTATTAGAAGGATTCAGGAAATTGCCTGACGCATGGCGAACAGCGGCAGGTAGTTATCGCGCCGTTCATCCTCGGTGCGAACGCTTTGTAGGTTGGTCCGGCGCCAAAACGCGCGGACCGCGTGGAGCATCGAACATGACCGGACATCATCACGAATCGTCGGAAGCGCGGCCGGGAGCGGCGACGGCCGGGATGGACGAGTGCCTGGCGGCGCGACCCGGTTCGGCGGTCCTGCGCGTGGGCGTGCTCGTTCGCCACGGCGCACGTCAGCTCTGCCTCATCCGCAGGCTCTCTCGCCGCGGCCTGATGGTACGCCTCTTCTCTGACGTAGAGCTCGGCGAGACGGTCGTGATCGAGCTGAGCGAGCAACGGCGACTCACCGGCCGGATCGCTTCCTGCACCGACGGCAATGCGGTCATCCGCTTCGACCTGCCCGCTGATCTCGACGGGATCTCGATGCCGAGGACTCCAGCGCCGGGGGCGCGCAAGAGCGTCATTCGCGAGGTCGATCGCCTCGCGATGATCCGCGCCGGCTCGGATATTTCCTTCGCCTCGACGCGCCATATCTCGCAGGGCGGCGTTCGGGTCGTCTGCGAACGGCCCCTCGCGAACGGCACGCCGGTCGTCCTGACGCTGGAGGGCTTTCGCCCGCTCCAGGGCATGGTGCGCTGGAATCGCGGCGACTGCTGCACGATCAGCTTCGACCGGATGATTCCGCCAGGCGAACTCGACCGCTGGCTCGCTTCCTGATTCGCGCAAATTACCGGGCGGTCGCCGACAGGCCTTCTTGAGCCTTCCTCGATAGCCTTTCGGCCGGACTAGCGATTTCCGGCCCATATAGAATCGCTCGGCTCGGAAATGGCGGCCGACCGGAGACTTTGAAACGATTGATCCGAGGCCATCGCTTCAGCCCGTCGGGCCTGGCTGACGTGGGATATTCTCGAACGCTCGGTCCACCCGTCGTTGCGGCGGCCGGGGCCACGCCTTGACCAGCTTTGCGATCTTCCCGACGTCCGCCGTCGCCGCCATTCTCGTTATGTCGACCCTGTAACGGGCGCTCCTCGAGATGGTGGAGGAGTTCGGACCGCGCGAACTGGCTGCACGGCATCAGTCGCCGCGCGATCGGCTCACCAGCGGCGTCGACCCCGTTTGCCCAGAGCGGCGCGTTAACTTTTCGTTAACGGTTTCCCATCAGGAGTTGAGGCTACCGAGCGGGGGCATGGTCCGCGAGGTCCAGATGAGCATTGAACAGCCTTGCGAGGCAACCGATCCGGCCGTGGGGGACGCGCGGTCGAAAGCAGGGCGCTTTCCTGTCGCAACGGGGCGAGCCACGTCCGTCCGCGATTATGAGGAGGAGCTGCGCCGACAGGAAGACCTGCATCGGCTCGCCTGCGAAGCGGGCCGGACCGGATCCTGGTATGTCTCCCTCGAAAGCATGGAATGCACGCTTTCCCCGATGGCGGCGGCTTTGCTTGGGCTGCCGGCGCAGGCATTCACTCTCCCGGCCGAAACCTGGCGCGCCCGGATCGGCTCGGCACACCTTGCCGGCCTCGAAGAGGCGGTCCGCGCCAGCGCAGCCGACGGCAGGCCGTTCGAGTTCGAGTTCATGGTCACCCGTAGCGACTCGCGCGAGTTGTGGCTTCACCTCCGCGGGGAGGTCGTCACGGACGTTTCGGGCCGTCCGTCGCGCGTCCATGGAGCACTCGTCGACCTTACCGAGCAGAAGCGCGCCAAGGACGAGCTGGAGCGGCTGAACGAAACCCTGGAGCTCCGCGTCGCGGAGCGAACCGCCGCCTTGCTCGAGACTCAGGAGGCATTGCGTCAGGCTCAGAAGGTGGAAGCGATGGGCCAGTTGACCGGCGGCATCGCCCATGACTTCAACAACCTCTTGACCCCGATCCTCGCCAACCTGGACCTGCTCCGCCACAGCGCTACCAGCGAGCGGGACCGGCGACTCATCGAGGGGGCGCTTCGCTCCGCTGGAAGCGCCCAGGCCTTGGTGCAGCGCCTGCTGGCTTTTGCGCGACGCCAGGCGCTGGAGCCTACCCGAGTAGAGCTTCCCGCATTGATCGAAGACTTGGCCGAGCTGGTCTCGCGCACCCTGGGGCCGAGGATCCAAATCGCTCTCGATCTGGCGCCCGGGCTCCAGCCCGCCCTCGCCGATCGAAACCAGCTCGAGATGGCCATCCTCAACCTCAGCGTTAACGCGCGCGATGCCATGCCCGAAGGCGGCACTCTGACCATAAGTGCCGCCAATGAAATTGCGGGACCGGGCCATGAGGCGCGGCTGCCCCCCGGCGGCTATGTTCGCCTGTCGATCGTCGACACGGGCTTCGGCATGGACGAGAAGGTCCTGCGGCGCGCTGTCGAGCCCTTCTTTTCGACCAAGGGAGTCGGCAAGGGTACCGGTCTTGGCCTGTCGATGGTGGACGGGCTCGCCTCGCAGATGGGCGGTGCCTTCTCGCTGAGGAGCGAACCGGGAAGCGGCACCGCTGCCACCTTGTGGCTGCCGATCTGGGTCGGCCCTGCCCGTACCGACGCCTCGCCGCGGCCGGCTGCCCCGGCGTTCGCACACGAAGGCGTCGCTTTGCTCGTCGACGATCACGATCTCGTCCGCGCAAGCACCGCCGAAATGCTGGGCGATCTCGGCTATCGGGTCGTCGAGGCGGGCTCGGGCGAGGAAGCCATCCAGCTTATCGACGGCGGTCTGCACGCTGACCTGATGGTCACGGATCATCTCATGCCGGGAATTAGCGGCGCCCAACTCGCGGATTTGGCACGATCGCGCCTTCCCGGGCTCCCGGTGCTCCTCGTGACGGGTTTTACAAGGCCTGACGGCGTTCCGGCCGATCTGCCCTGTCTGACCAAGCCCTTCCGAAAGGCCGTGCTGGCCGAGCGCATAGCGAGGTTGCGCAGGCCGGCGATCCAGCCCGCCCACTGACGACGAGGTAGACGCTCGCAGGGGAAGTTCACGGCCGCGCACAGGATGCTTTTTCGGGCGCGATAGCGGTCGCTTGGCGGATCGGAGGAACCAAGCCGTCGCCGCTTCTGTTCACCGAAAAGCCCGCCGGTAGAAGGTTTCTCGCATGAATACTCCATCGTCCCGCAGACAAATTGTCGTCGTCACCGGCGGAAGCGCCGGAATCGGGCGGGCCACGGTGCGCGAATACGCCCGCCACGGCGCGGACGTGGCGATTATCGCTCGCGGCCGCGAGCGGATCGACGCCGCGTGCCGCGAGGTGGAGGAAGCCGGCGGCCGGGCGCTCGGGATCTCGGCAGACGTGGCCGACACCGCCGCGGTGGAGGACGCTGCAGAGCGGATCGAGCGCGAGCTCGGCCCGGTCGACATCTGGATCAACAACGCCTTCGCCGGGATCTTCTCCACCTTCATGGACATGACCCCCGAGGAATATCGGCGGATCACCGATGTGACCTACTTCGGACAGGTCAACGGCACGCGTGCAGCTTTGAAGCATATGCTTCCCCGCGACCGCGGTACGATCGTCCTGGTCGGATCGGCGCTGGCCTATCGCGGCATCCCGCTCCAGAGCGCCTATTGCGGCGCCAAGCATGCGACCCAGGGGTTCCTCGATTCGGTCCGCCCGGAGCTCATTCACCGCGCCAGCAGGGTCCGCCTGTGCATGGTGCAGCTTCCGGCCGTGAACACGCCTCAGTTCGATTGGGCGCGCGTCCATATCGCGAACCGCCCCCGCCCGGCCGGCAAGATCTATCAGCCCGAAGTCGCGGCGCGAGCGATCCGTTTCGCCGCCGGCTCCGGACGAAAGGAAGTCTGGGTCGGCCGCACGACCGTGGAAGCGATCGTGGGCGATCGGCTCGCGTCGCCGCTGCTCGACCTGTATCTCGCGCGGAGCGGGATTTCTGGGCAGAGCACGCAGGAGTCCGTCGACCCCGATCGCCGTGACAACCTGTTCGATCCCGTGCCGGGCGATCCCGGCGCACACGGCCGGTTCGACGAGGTGGCGGCGGCGTCCAGCCTTCAGATGACGCTCAACCGGAACCGGAACCTGGTTGCGGCCGCCGCGGCCGCAACGGCAGCTGGCGCCGCCTGGCTGGTTCGCCGGAGACGCGCCCGGACCCGATTGGCGATGGACGGGCCGCCTCCGGGCCGCTGAAGACGCGCTTCAGGCTGGAGTGCAGGGGCGTCGCCGCTGGAGGCGCGCTCGAAGGTCGGTAAGCGTGACCTGGTCGACCGCCAGATCCTTCTGTTCGGCGGCGATGATCCGGGCGAGGTGACCAAGCAACTGATGGATCCGGTCGATCGACTGCAACTCCTTGGCGTGACGCTCGAGCAGTGCGGGGTCGCAGACCAAGGTCCCGCCGAGCAGGTCCAGGTCAACCCGGATGCTCTCAATCTCCTCGGCGATGCGATGGTCGAGCGCATCTGTCGAACAGTCGGGCCGGGGTGGCTTCGGCGGGAAGGCGCTCGCCCGGGCGCAGCCTTCCTCGTCGCGGACCTGGGCCTGGATCTCGTCGACCCGGCGCTGATGCTCCGGCACGACCCCGTCGGTCCGCGGCGACGCCGCGGTTGTATTGAGCATTGCGGTCTCCCTCTCGCGGCCGGGACTTTAGCGCCAGGCTGGTAAATGCGGCGCTAATGCCTCATCCCGCCAATCGGCGACGGCTTCCCTCGACGATCGCCAGCAATGCCGATTTCAGCACGTCGAGCCGGTCCGAGTCGCCGCGCACGGGAAGATAGCGACCCGCGTAGAGCGGCGGCCGCTGTCTCGCCTTCCATGCATTGATCAGCCGCTCGAGGAAGGGAGGAAGGTTCCAGCCGTCGCCATATTCGACGCACACCAGGTTGAGGCATTCCCTCTCGCGGGCGGTGAGGCCGGCGACGATTGCCGCCCAGTTGCGGTAGCGCAGGTCGGTGGGGGTCGTCACGGTGCTTGGCTCCGATCGGCCGATTCGTTCCAGATTGCGGGTCTGTACGCCGCCGCCGAACGTGGCCCGGTAGAGCCGGTGCCATTCCTTGCCATGCTCCAGGAGAACGCGGCCATCTACCCGTGTGCCCTCCAGCAGCCCCGCCGCGTGCGCCTGTCCGAGCGCGCAGTCGAGGTCGTCCGTCGCCTTGATCCCGCTGTGGCGGAGGTACAATTCGCGATGCGCCCGCACCCGATCGTTGCCGAGGTCGCGCACCGGCCGCAGCTTGCCAGAAGGAAAGCGCTCGCCCGATTTCCTGTTCCGTCCCTTTCTCGCCATGCTTATGCCTTTCCCTGACGCTGCCGGCCTGCAGGCGTGGGTCTGCCGGGCCGCATGGGCTCCGACGGGACGGCGGCCTGGCGGATCGATCCGCATGCGACTCGGCTGATGCCATTTGAGTACAAAAAAAGCGTAGACAATGCAACAATTATCTTGTAGATAATGCCCAGAACGGAGGGTGATGCGATGGATCAGCGCAAAGCGGACGTGATTGAGGCGGGCCGTTGGCTGTTGGAGCGGCGTGCCGAGCTCGGCGCATCGTCGATGCTCGTGGCCCGGATGGCCACCCTGCTCGCCAATCGGCAGGGCGATCCGGTAAAAATCCACCAGCAGCAGATTTCGGACATAGAGAATGCGCGGCCAGACAAGGGCCCTCGGTCGTTGCGCCCTTGGTTTCGCTACGTGAGGGCGGCATTCGATTCCGGCCTCATCGCCGACGCCCTCGGCAAGGCGACAGGCGAAGGCGAAGGTCCGGGGGAGGAGACCTACTACATCCATTCGGCGTCTGGAGAGGTTGTCGGCCGGCTCACATGGTTCGCAAGAGCCTTGAAATAGATTCGGCCCGGCTTACCGCCCGCACGAGCTTGTAGCGCCTCTTGACAATCTACAAGTTTCTTGTATACACGGGACATCGGCTCCGCTTTCGGCAGCTGCGAAGGAGGCTCGATGGAAGGTGGCACCTTGGACTCGATCGCCCGAGGCGGCTCGGATTCTCGCTTCCTGCGCCGCGGCCCCGCCACCGCGGCGGTGCATGGTCTTTCGCTTCCAGGAGACGCAGACTCGCTTCGTCGGGTGGCGGGTGAAGCGCCTGCGTCGCCTCTACCGGCTGGCGGAGCCGGCGATCGACACGCCGGAATGGCGGACATGGCTGGCGTGGGATCCCTACCGCGCGATTACGGAACAGATTCGCCTCGCCCGGCGCGGACCCGCGCGCGCGGCGGCGGCGATCCGCTGCAGGAACACGGCGCTTGCTCCGACGCTCTCGACGGCCACCGCCGGCTGATCGCGGCCTGGTGCGAAGATCTCTCCAGCAGCGAATTCCGGCTCACGGGGCGGACACCTCGCGCAGATGCTGTCATCAGATCGACACCAGACGAGGCGGATCAATAGGCCCCAGGCTTTTGAGATTGTCGAATTCGAGCTTGTCTGCTTTGTTGTCTGGCGCGCGGGGGCGCGCACGAGGGGAGGACGGCGATATGTCCAACGCCATGAAGATGTTCGCTTTCGGCGAGGCTCGGCCATGACCGTCGAGGGCGTGGCAACGCTGCCGCCCGTAGGCGGCGGCCCCGCTGGAGCCGGAATGAGGATGCCGCCGGCGGCGAGCCCTCCGGCCGATGCGGATTCGCCAACGACCGTCTCCGACTTGATGTCGCCGCCGATCGGCGTCTTCCGCCGCGAAATGACCGTTGCCGAGACCGTCGACGAGTTGCGCGAACAAACCCGGGCGGGGCTCATCACCTATTGCTACATCACCGACGAAGCTGGGAAGCTCGAAGGCTTGGTCGTGATGCGCGACATGCTGCTCGCCGACCCGGAGACCCGGCTCGAGTCGATCATGCTTCGCAATCCGTTCTGGCTGGACGTGGGCATGCCGCTCGAGGAGGCGCTCAAGGCGGCGCTGTCCAAGCATTTTCCGGTCTATCCTGTGTGCGACGCCGACGGGAACCTCAAGGGCCTCGTGCGCGGCGACGAACTGTTCGCCGAGCAAGCGATCGAGATCAGCGCCCAGGCCGGTAAGATGGTCGGCGTCGAGAAGGAGGAACGGCTTTCGACGCCTCTGAAGCGCAGCCTGCTGCTGCGGCACCCGTGGCTTCAAATCAATCTTGTCACGGCCTTCATCGCTGCGGGGGTCGTCGGCATGTTCGAAGACACGCTGGCGCAGCTCGTCATCCTGGCGGTGTTCCTTCCCGTTCTCGCCGGCCAGTCCGGGAATACCGGCTGCCAGGCACTCGCGGTCACCTTGCGTGGCATGACGCTCGGCGATCTCCAGCCGGGCTCCGAGCGCAGCCTGGTGGTGAAGGAAGGCTTTCTGGGGCTGTGCAACGGCCTTCTCGTCGGCATCACATCCGGGCTCGGCATGTTCGTCTATGCGACGATGCAGAACCAGGCTCAGCCGCTTCTGCTCGGCGGCGTCGTCATGTTCGCGATGACGGTGAGCTGCATCAGCGCCGGTTTGGCCGGCGCCCTGATCCCGTTGACGCTGAAGCGCCTCGGCGCGGACCCCGCGACGGCCTCGAGTATCTTTCTCACCACCGCCAGCGACGTCGTCAGCATGGGGGTCTTCCTCTCGGTCGCTACTCTCCTGCTGCTTTAGGGACCGGACTCATTCACCTCGCGGTCAGCCTCGATGTGGAATGATCGCGGCATGTCGCGCCTCGCCCGATGGACCGTGCTCTGCGCGGCGAGCTTCGCCGCAGCCGTCCCGATCGCCTTGCCCGCCGCCCAGACGCCGGATGAGCCGCTCGGCGATCTGCTGAACGTCATTCCCCTCCCCGAAGGCCCGCCGGCCGAGGCAGACGCACCGGCCTCATCTCCTTCCCCTCCGCGGTTCGTGCCCGCTCCTGCGCCGAGCGTTCCGGCCGGCAACGTCCTTCCGGTCGATCTCCCCCCCTCGGCGGCCACCGGCGAGCCGGTTCTGCCCGACGAAGCGGCATCGGAGGCCGATCTGGCCGCCCAGGACGGGCTCGCCGGCGAGGCCGACCTGACGGAAGAGGAAGCTGCGGCTGCGGCAGCCGATGCCGCGGCCGAAGCCGCGTGGGCTGCGATTCAGGAGCAGCGGCGGGCGCAGGTCAATGCTGTCGAGGCGCCGATCGTTGCCGGGCTTAACGCGGAGATGGCGGCAAGGGCGGAGGCCGAAGGACGGCGCATGGCCGAGGAGCGGGCCGCCTACGAGCAAAGCCTCATCGAGCTCGAGGAACAAGCGAGACGCCGCGAGGCCGAGCATGCTGCGGCCATGGAGGCGCACGCGAGAAGGATTGCGCGCGAGCAGGCGGAATATCGCGCCCGGGTCGAAGCCTGCCTCGCAGGCGATCGCCGCGCCTGCGAACAATGACGGCGTTCCCTCCTCGAAAGCGACGGAATTCCCTCGCGTCAGCAATTCGGCCCCTGATCCGGAAGGCGTGACTTGCAGCAGGATGGCGGCCTGATCCCGGCCAAGGCGCTCCGCCTGATCGCCTTGTACCTGCTGCTTCTCGTGGGGCTGGCGGCAAGGCCGCTCGACGGCTTCGGCTCGGAAGCCGGTCGCTGGCTTCAGGCTGGAGCCGCTGCGCATCAGCAGGTCGCAACCAGTACGCCGGCCCAAGGCCTGCTCGCCCGCCCCTCTGCACAGCTTTTCCTGGTTTCCTCCATCGATCCGGACGGGCCCGGCAGCGACGATCTCACGCGCGGCTTCGCGGTCATGCCGGCGCACGGCCCGGCTTCCGCACCGACGCAACTCGTTCCGCGGGTCCCGCGCATCGCCGGCCTTTCGGCGGGCCACGCCTACAGCCCACGGGCGCCCCCGCCGGCCTGAGTCGACGCGGGCGGCTGCGGCCGCCTCCTGATCCTCATTTCCGGCCGGCCTGGTCCGCGGCGAAGCCGCGGGCTGCGCCTGCCGCTGCGAAAGACGAACAAATGACAACGAACCCTGTGCGGGCGGACGGCCCGCAGATAACGACCGATACGGCCGGACTGGAGTTTGACGAGGCACGGGTAGAGCAGATGGCCGGTCTGTTGCGTCGCTATCCGAGCCTGGACGAAGCGGACAAGGCCACGCTCCTCCACTTCCTGCGTAAGGGCAGGCAGATCGAGATCGGCATGGTGAGCGCCCGCGACGGCGTGGCTGAGCGGCTGGCTGCGTTCCGCATGGACCATCGCGAGCATTTCCGTCTCGGCCTCACCCAGATTCTCGGGTTCGTCGCCTTGATCATCGGCCCTCTGGCCGTGCTCGCCTGGGCCTGCCTCGGCTGACCCATGGGGACCGGGAGGTCGGCCGAACCTCCCGGACCCTGTCTGGCCATTTCGCTCCGCGGAACAAAGTTGCCACGGTTCCGGAACCGTTCCGAGGTCATGGAAGTTTCTGATTCAGTGGAATTATGGCTGCCGGCGGACCTGCCGGTGCCATCCGCCGGGGAAAATGAGAATGTCTTACTACAATCTCTACTTCATCAACGGGAGAATGGGCTATTTCGATCGCGCCGATTCTTTCGATGCGATGAATGACGAAGAGGCGGTCGGAATTGCCGCCCGCCAGGCCGGCGCCCAGCCGCTCGAACTTTGGTGCGGCGGAAGGCTGGTCCAGCGCTTCGCCTCGGAGCCTGTCGCAAGGCCCGAAGTCGCCGCCTGAGCGGCGGCCTGCCCGAACGGCCGTATCTGCGGCCAGCGGGTCGCCCACCGTCCGACAAAAAAAGGGGCCCCGCGGGGCCCCTTTTCATTGAGTATGGCTGACCGGCTGTCATCCGGTCATGAACCGCTTCATCCGTCCTCGCGGGTGAGGAAAGCTGGGGCGAATTCGGGCTCGCCTTGCTCGCCGCCGCCTTCGCCCTCGGGACGGGCCGGACGCTCGGCCCGATCTCCGCGCTCGCGGCCGCGACCGCGGCCTCGGTCGCGGCGACCCTCACCGCCTTCGCGGCGCGGACCCCGATCCCCCCGATCGCTGCGCTCACCGCGCTCACGCGACTCGCGGGGCGGACGCGTGTCCTCCAGCTCAGCACCGGTCTCCTGGTCGACGACCCGCATCGACAGGCGAACCTTGCCGCGTGGATCCACTTCCAGCACCTTGACCTTCACTTCCTGGCCTTCGGACAGCGCGTCGCGAACATTCTCGACCCGTTCGGCCCGGATTTCCGAGACGTGGACCAGTCCGTCCTTGCCGCCCATGAAGTTCACGAAGGCGCCGAAATCGACGATGTTGACCACTTTGCCGTTGTAGATCTTGCCGACCTCCGGCTCCTCGACGATCCCGGAGATCCACTGGCGGGCCGCCTCGATCTGCGACACGTCGGACGAGCTGATCTTGATCACGCCTTCGTCGTCGATGTCCACCTTGGCGCCGGTGGTGGCCACGATCTCGCGGATCACCTTGCCGCCGGTGCCGATCACGTCGCGGATTTTGTCCTTCGGGATCTGCATCGTCTCTATACGCGGCGCATGCGCGGACAGCTCGGTCCGCGTGTGGTCGAGCGCCTTGGCCATCTCGCCGAGGATGTGCTCGCGGCCGTCTCTCGCCTGGGCGAGGGCGATGCGCATGATCTCCTCGGTGATGCCGGCGATCTTGATGTCCATCTGCAGGCTGGTGATGCCTTCGGACGTCCCGGCCACCTTGAAGTCCATGTCGCCGAGATGATCCTCATCGCCGAGTATGTCGGAGATGACGGCGAACTCGTCGCCTTCCTTGATCAGGCCCATGGCGATGCCGGCGACCGGCCGCTTCAGCGGAACGCCCGCATCCATCAGCGCAAGGGAAGCGCCGCATACCGTCGCCATGGACGACGATCCGTTGGACTCGGTGATGTCGGAAAGGACCCGGATCGTATAGGGGAACTCTTCGTGGCTCGGCAGCATCGGGTGGATGGCCCGCCAGGCGAGCTTGCCATGGCCGACCTCGCGCCGCCCCGGCGCGCCGAAACGCCCTACTTCGCCCACCGAATAAGGCGGGAAGTTGTAGTGGAGCATGAACCGCTCGTAGGACAGGCCGGTCAGGCCGTCGATCATCTGCTCGCTGTCCTTGGTGCCGAGCGTCGTCGTGACGATCGCCTGGGTCTCACCGCGTGTGAACAGCGCCGATCCGTGGGCGCGGGGCAGGAAGCCGACCATCGCCTCGATCGGGCGGACCGTCTTGGTGTCGCGGCCGTCGATGCGACGGCCTTCCTTCAGGATGGCGGTGCGGACGATCTCCGCCTCGAGCTTCTTGCCGAGCTTCGAGGCCTTGAGCTTGGTAGCCGGATCGGCTTCCTCATAGGCCTGCTTGAGCGGGGTCTTGGCGGCCGCGATCGCGGCGACGCGCTCGGCCTTCCCGACCAGCTTGTAGGCCTGCTCGAGGCCGGTGCCGGCGAGTTCGCGCAACTTGGCGAGGATGTCGCTCTGCCCCTCGTCGGAGGCGAGTTCCCACGGCTCCTTCGCCGCCTGCTCGGCGAGGCGGATAATCGCGTCGACCACCTTCTTCGATTCCTCGTGCGCGTACATGACGGCGCCGAGCATGGCCTCCTCCGACAGCTCCTTGGCTTCAGATTCCACCATCAGCACCGCGTCGCGCGTGCCCGCGACGACCAGGTCGAGATCACCTTCGGCGATCTGCTCGAGCGTCGGGTTGAGGATATATTCGCCGTCCACCTGGCCGATGCGGGCGGCGCCGATCGGGCCCATGAAGGGGACGCCCGAGAGGGTCAGAGCCGCCGAGGCGGCGATCATTGCGACGATATCCGGCTCGTTCTCGCCGTCATAGGAGAGGACCTGGGCGATAACGAGGATCTCGTTGTAGAAGCCCTCTGGGAAGAGCGGCCGGATCGGGCGGTCGATGAGGCGGGAGGTCAGCGTCTCCTTCTCGGTGGCGCCGCGCTCGCGCTTGAAGAAGCCGCCCGGGATGCGCCCGGCGGCCGAGAATTTCTCCTGATAGTGGACGGTGAGCGGGAAGAAGTCCTGCCCTTCCTTCACCGACTTGGCCGCGGTTACGGCGCAAAGGACGACGGTGTCGCCCAGGCGGGCTATCACGGCGCCGTCGGCTTGACGGGCGACGCGGCCGGTTTCGAGGGACAGCGTCCTGCCGCCCCACTCGATTTCTACTTTCTTCGTGTCGAACATGGATGTTTCCTTGCGTCCGGCCGCCCTATGCGGCCGGGGCCTCTGTGCGGGCAATGTTGCCCGCTTGGTCGGGCCCGAATGGCCCAATCGGGCGGCCGCCGAATTGCGGTGGCCCGATACACGAAACGGCCCCGAAGGGCCGTTTCTGATTACTTGCGAAGGCCGAGCTTCGCGATCAATGCGGTGTAACGCGCCTCGTCCTTGCCCTTGAGATAGTCGAGCAGCGAACGGCGCTTGTTGACGAGCATCAACAGGCCGCGCCGGCTGTGATTGTCCTTGGCGTGGGTCTTGAAATGCTCGGTGAGATTGGTGATCCGTTCGGTGAGGATTGCGACCTGCACCTCCGGCGAACCGGTGTCGCCCGATCCGCGGGCATTCTCTTCGATCAGCTTCTGCTTGCGCTCGGCGGTAACCGACATCGTCCATTCCTTTCGAAAACTAGAGGTTGAAGCCGCGCACCACCCGGAGCCCTTCTCCGATATCGGCTTCGACCAATGCGACCGGAACAGACTGGTCGGTCGCGAGGTGAAGCCCTGGCGTTGCGGCGATCCCGATCACTCTGCGCCCCTCGCGGAGCGCCCTTGCCTGATCGGGTGTGACGGGAAGAGCCGGGATGTCGTCCAGCCCTGCCGCCAGCGGCAAGAGTGCCTGTTCAAGGTCGCGGGCCTTAGCGAGTTCCTCCAAATTGTCCAGAGAAATCGCCTGTTCGAGGGTGAACGGACCGGCCTTGGTTCGCCTCAACATGGTGACGTGACCGACGCTATCAAGGGCCCGCGCAAGGTCGCGGGCGAGAGAACGGATGTAGGTGCCTTTGGATACGATGGCAGAAAGTGTGACCTCTTCGATCCGGGTCTCGCTAGCCCGGCTCTCGCCGGGATGATGGGCCGACAAGCTCCGTATGATCACGTCGCGGCTTGCAAGCACCACGTCGGCTCCGGCGCGGGCAAGGTCGTAAGCCCGCTTACCTTCAACCTTCAGCGCCGAGAATATGGGAGGCACCTGCGAGATCGCGCCCGTGAACCTTGGCAGCCCCGCCTCCACCTCGCGAATCGTCGGCCGCCGGTCCGAGGTCGTCATGACCTTGCCTTCCGCATCCAGCGTATCCGTTTCCTCGCCGAACCGGACCGTGAAATCGTAGCTCTTGTCGGCATCGAGCATCCGCCCCGAGAGCTTGGTCGCCTCACCGAGCGCCACCGGAAGAACTCCGCTTGCCAAGGGGTCGAGCGTGCCGCCATGGCCGACCTTGACCTTGGGATAGCCGCCTTCGCGCAGAGCCCTTTTGACGGCCCCTACAATCTGGGTCGAGCCGGGACCCACGGGTTTGTCGATGATCAGCCAACCGTGCATGCCGCGGCTTAGAGCATTTTCAAGTCAGGCGGCTACGCCCGAAGACTCCGACAATATAGCAGTTCAAGATATCCGAGCAGTGCTGCTCCCCGGCGCGAGCACCAGCCTCAGCTGGCTCGCCTCCGCCTCGCGCAGCCGTTCCATGAAATGCCGCCGGCACAATGCGAGATAACGGTCGTTGCCGCCTATTTCCGTCTGCGCCCCGGCACGCACCGCAAGTCCGTCTTCGTCCACGCGCAGGTTCATCGTCGCCTTACGGCCGCATTCGCAGATCGCCTTCAACTCGACCATCGTGTCCGCCAAGGCCAGCAGTGCGCCGCTGCCCTCGAACAGCTCGCCCTGAAAATCGGTCCTGAGGCCGTAGGCGAGGACCGGAATGTCCAGTTCGTCGCAGATCGACGCCAGACCGAGCACCTGGCGACGGGTCATGAACTGCGCCTCGTCGACTAGGATGCAGTCGACCTTCCGCCGCTTGATTTCCGCCTCGACCTCGGCGCGTATGTCGGTCGAGCGATCATAGACGTTCGCCTTGGCGCGGAGGCCGATCCGCGAGTCGATCAAGCCGAAGCCGGAGCGGTCATGAACGGCTGCAGTGTAGAGCATCGTCCCCATGCCCCGCTCCCGATAGTTGAAATCGGCCTGGAGCAGGGTGGTCGACTTGCCCGCATTCATCGACGCATAATAGAAATAGAGCTTTGCCATCCGGCCATTCTAACGGCCGGCGCGAGCGCCGCCAGTGTCGATCAGGTCGTGCTCGCCGGCCACTCGTCGGCAAGAATCGAGAACAGCACGGTGTCCCGCACGTGCCCCGTCCAGGTGATGCGCTCGGCGCGGATCACGCCCTCGCGAAGTGCGCCGAGCTTCGCCATCGCCGCCTGGCTGCGTCCATTGCGGCTGTCCACCCGAAACTCGATCCGTCGGAAGCCGCAGGCGATCGCCCGGACGATCATGAGATCCTTGACCCGATGATTGAAGCCGGTCCCGCGCAGCGCCGGGACGTAATAGGTGTTGCCGATCTCCAGCACACCGCGGTCGGGCTCGATTCCGAGATAGGCACTCATGCCGGCCATCCTGCTGGCCTTGAATATCGCAAAGGCAAGCACGTCCGGCCGCGCCCGCAGCCTGTCGAAGCTCGCGTCGAAGTGATCGGGATCGTAGGAGACGGCGTAAATCGGCCAGATTTTGCGATCCTCGGCGCACGCGGCCCTGAGGCGCTCCCGATGGCGTTCCGCCAGCGGTTCGAGCCGGATCTCCCCGTCGGACATCGGTGAGCCGAGGTCGTCGAAAGACAATGTCATGGCAGGGCGGAAAGCAGTCCTTGCGGATCGAAGGCAAGGCCGTCGCCGATCTCGCCGATCGCCAACAGCGGGCGCCGGGCGATCCGCGTCCAGCGCACATGCTCATCGTCCTGCTCGATATTACCGATCGCGGTGCGTGCGCGATGAGTGAGGAAGTTGATGCTGACCTCCACCGTCTTGCCCGTGCTGCGGCCGACGTCGCTATAATCATAGCCAATCAGTCGCAACGCATCGTCCTGCCAGCGGAAGGTGAAGGTCGTATGCCCGGCGTTCCAGCCTCCGGCGCTCATGAACCGATAGAGCGACAGGCGCAGGGCGCGGCGCTCGATGTCGAAATCCGTGTCCTCGGAGTGAAAAGGGTCTTCGATGGTCGGGTTCTCCCGTCGAGGGATCAAGGCGTGATTCTGAACGGCCAGCCGATACCCCCCGGCGCGGTTTGCGAGAGCGACGGCAAGGATCCGAGGATTGGTGTCGAAAGGACGGGCGCCGAATCGGTCGTGGTCGAGGATGTTGCGCCGATCCTGCATCCTGATCACGAAAGCGAGATCCTCCGCCCCGTCCTCGTTCAGGTCACCGCGCGCGATCCGTTCGACACGCCAGCCGGGCGGCACGAATCCGTCGACATCATCGGCGACGGCCGGAAGCGCCGGATAGCGCACTGCGGGGATTTCCAGCTCCCGGGCCGAAGCTTGCCCGAACCAGGCGAGGAGCAGGAACGGAAGCAAGCGCAAGGCTGCCGACATGTCGCCTTTCCCCCGGTGATCTTCCGGCCGGGCTTAGCCCATATTCAACCCTGGCGGCTATGCGCGACGTGTCCGCAAATGCCGCATTTCAAGGCTCATCAAGGACTCTTCGCAAACCCCAGGTCGTGATCAGTCCTCATCGCCACGATCGAGGTCCCGCGCCACGACCGGCGACCGGAGGAGCTGGTCGATGCGGCTGCCCTCGTCGAAGCTCTCGTCGGGCAGGAACTTGAGGTCGGCGGCATATTTGGTGTTCACCCGCCGGGCCACCTCGCCCTTGAGATAGCGGACGTTGCGCTTCAGCGCCTTCAGAACCTCGGTCTCGTCGGCGCCGAGCAAAGGCTTCACGAACACGGTCGCATGGCGCAGGTCGGGCGACATGCGTACCTCCGTGATCGAAACGCTGTGGCTGGCGAGCGTCTCGTCATGGACGTCGCCGCGCATCAGCACTTCGGACAAAGCGTGTCGCACCTGTTCGCCCACGCGAAGCAGGCGCACCGAGCGGCCTTCGGAAGTCTCGGTGCGACGCATCAGCTCTCTCCCAACACGCGGCCGCTGCGCATCACGCGATTGCTGAACGTGCCGCGGGCGACCAGTTCTCCCGCTTCGTCGAACAGCTCCGCCTCCGTGAACGCAATGGTCCTGCCGAGATTGACGACGCGCCCCTTGCCGATGAAGCGCCCCGGCCATGCCGGCTTGATGAAGGCAATGTTGAAGTCGATGGTGGGCGCGTAGGTTTCGCCGCCGGTCTTGGCGAACAGGGTCGGTCCCTGCGTATCGTCGAGCATCGCGGCGAGGAAGCCGCCCTGTACGGTGCCGGCAGGATTGAGGAAGCGGTCGTCGGCGGAGAAGCCGACCTCGATCGTCCCCGCCTCCGGGTCGACCGCCCGCAAGGTCCAGCCGAGGAGGCGGGCCGAGGGCGGCATCGGCAGGTTCTCGAAGATCGAAGGCGACATGGCTTTATCCACGGCAGGACTCCCGCTTCCGCGAGGGGAAGGGTCGGAAGATGGAGCGCGAAGAATATCCCGCTCCGTCACCCCTCCCTATCCCGTCGCCGCTGGCGCGGCTCCCTCTCTCCCCGGAAGGAAGAGAGGGATGGAGATCAAAGCGTCCGTTCGCGCTCCTCGACCTCGAAGGTTTCGACGAAATCGCCGGGCTTGAGGTCGGTCGTGTTCTCGAAAGTTACGCCGCATTCGAGACCGGCGCGCACCTCCGGGACGTCGTCCTTGAAGCGCCGCAGCGACGCGATCGAGCCATTGTAGATGATGACGTCGTCGCGCATGATCCGCGCCTTGAGGGCCTTTCGGATATAGCCTTCGGTGACGAGCAGGCCCGCAGCCTTGCCATGCTTGCCCGCCGAGAAGACCTCGCGGACCTCCGCGCGGCCGACGACATTCTCGATCATCAACGGGCCGAGTTCGCCGGCCATTGCCGCTTTCACCGCGTCGGTGAGATCGTAGATGACGTCGTAATATTGCATCGCGACGCCGTCGCGCTCGGCAATTTCGCGTGCCTTGGCATTGGCCCGGACGTTGAAGCCGATGATCGGCGCGCCCGAAGCCTTGGCCAGAACGACGTCGCTCTCCGTGATCCCGCCGACCCCGGCATGGAGGACCCGCGCGCGAATATCCTCGTTCGAGATCTTGTTGACGGCGTTGACGATCGCTTCGACCGAGCCCTGCACGTCGCCCTTGATGACCAGCGGGAACTCGATCGCCTGCTTCTCCTTCAGGGCGGAGAACATCGTATCGAAGCTGGCCGGGGCGGACGTCGTGCGCTTTCGGTCGAGCACGCCCTGGCGGTAAGCTGCAACCTCGCGGGCCCGTGCCTCGTTCTCGACGACGGTGAGCACGTCACCCGCCGAAGGTACGCCGGACAGGCCGAGCACCTCCACCGGAACGCTCGGGCCAGCCTCTTTCACCTGGCGGCCCTTGTCGTCGATCATCGCGCGCACCTTGCCCGAAATCGGGCCGACGACGAAGATGTCGCCGACGCGCAGGGTACCGCGCTGCACTAGCACGGTGGCGAGCGGACCACGGCCCTTGTCGAGCTTGGCCTCGACCACCGCGCCCTCGGCGGCACGGTCGGGATTGGCCTTCAGCTCGAGCAGTTCGGCCTGAAGCTGGATCGCTTCGAGCAGCTTGTCGAGATTCGTCTTCTTCAGCGCAGAGACCTGGACGTCCTGGACGTCGCCGCCCATGTCCTCGACGACGATCTCGTGCTGGAGCAGTTCCTCGCGAACTTTCTGGGCATTGGCGCCCGGCCGGTCGATCTTGTTGATCGCCACGATCATCGGCACGCCGGCCGCTTTGGTGTGGTTGATCGCCTCCACAGTCTGCGGGCGAATGCCGTCATCGGCGGCCACCACCAGCACGACGATATCGGTGACATTGGCGCCGCGCGCGCGCATTTCGGTAAAGGCCTCGTGGCCCGGCGTGTCGAGGAAGGTGATCTTCGACTTGTCTGGCAGGTTCACCTGATAGGCGCCGATATGCTGGGTGATGCCGCCGGCCTCGCCCGAAACCACGTCTGCGCCACGGATCGCGTCGAGCAGCGACGTCTTGCCGTGGTCGACATGGCCCATGATCGTGACCACCGCGGGACGCGGCTGCAGCGTCTCCTCGGCGTCGGTCTCGCCGCCGATCCCGATCTCGACGTCCGCCTCGCTGACGCGCTTGATGTTGTGGCCGAACTCGGTGACGAGCAGCTCGGCCGTGTCCTGGTCGATCGTCTGGTTGACGGTGACGACCACGCCCATCTTGAACAAAGCTTTGACGAGATCGGCGCCGCGCTCTGCCATGCGGTTGGCGAGCTCCTGCACCGTAATCGCCTCGGGAACGACAACGTCGCGGATCTGCTTGGCCTGGGGGCCCGCCTGCTGGTGCGCCCGGCGCTCCTTCTCGCGCGAACGGCGCAGGGCGGCGAGCGAACGAGCGCGCGCATCACCATCGTCCAGCGCCCGGGTTACGGTGAGCTTGCCGCGCTCGCGCCGATGTTCGTCGCGGCCGCGAGCCGGCCGTGCGGGTTCCGGACGCTTGGCAGGAATATGCGCCTGCTTGGGCCGGGCGTGGCCGGGGCGACGCTCTTCCTCATCCGCGGCAACGGCCGGGGCCGCAGGTTCGGGCGCGGCGGCCTGGCGGGCTTCTTCCTCCGCCTTGCGCTTGGCTTCTTCTTCGGCCTGGCGCTTGGCTTCTTCCTCGGCGCGGCGATTCTCTTCGGCGCGGCGACGCTCGTCCTCCGTCGCCTCCTGCGCCTGGCGGTCTTCGCGACGCCGGGCCTCTTCCAGCGCGGAGAGACGAGCTTCTTCCGCCTCGCGGAGCAGCTTTTCCTGCAGCTCGCGGCGAGTGAGCGGATCGTCCGCCACCCGCGGCGCAGGCTTCGGCGGCGGCGGCGCCTGCGGGGCGCGCGCCTCCGGCGCCGGCGCCGGCGCGGGCGTCGGCTCGGGCTTCGGCGCCTCGGCCTCTCCGGGGCGGCCGAGGATGCGCCGCTTCTTGACCTCCACCACGACGGTGTTCGATCGGCCATGGCTGAAGCTCTGCTTCACCTTGCCCGTCTCGACCGTGCGCTTCAGGCCCAGCGGCGCGCGCGCTCCGAGTTTCGGCTTGTCAGTCGTCTCGCTCATTCGAATCCTTCACACATTCACATCGCGCGCGTTCGTGGCCTCCGCCGGAGCGGCTCCTAGCCCAGCCTCACGTCCGAGAAAAGCGCGCCACCGGTCGATAGCGTGGCCAACGCGCGCTGCCGCGGCCCCGTTCACGATGGCGACATGTACCACATTCTCGCGGCCCAGCGCCAACGACAATATGGTCCTTCCCAACGGAAAAACCAGCCCCTGCCGGCCGCTGCCCTCCTCGTCCGATCCGATCCGCCAGGCCTGGTCGAGCCTGCGGCGACCTTCCTCGGCGGCGTCGGCCGCATGGATCAGCAGGCGAACCTGGCCGCGGCGCGCCGCCACCTCGATCTTGTCGCTGCCGCTGATCAGGTTGCCGGATTTGGCCTCCAGTCCCAGCCGGTCGAGCACGGTCTGGCGCAGGGCCGCCTCGATCCGCTCTCCGAGGTCGTCGGGAACGAGCAGGTCTCCGGTCTTGAAGGCTCGCGTGAGAGCGCCGCGCAGCTTGCCCTTGGCCTGCGCCGCCTCGAGCGTCGGTCGATCGACGCCGATCCAGGCGCCGCGACCGGGCGCCCGCGCCCGCACGTCCGGCGCCACCTGCCCGTCCGGTCCGAGCGCGAGTCGGATCAGCGCGTCCCGCCCGGCCGTCCGACGAGTCAGGATGCAGGTGCGTTCCGGACCGTCGGCGGGGTCGCCATCGACCTCTGACTGATTCGTCAGTTGCTCATTGGGGAGTTTCCGCAACCGCGTCCTCCCCTTCTTCCTCGAACCAGTGGGCCCGGGCTGCCATGATGATCTCGTTGCCCTGCTCCTCGCTGAGACCATATTCGGCGAGAATCCCGCCCTTGTCCTCGGAACGATTGCTCTCCGCGCGCCGGCGCGGCTCGACCCGGCGGCGGGCGATCAGCTCGTCCGTGGCAAGATCGGCGAGGTCGTCGAGCGTCTTGATGCCCGCTTTGCCGAGCGTGACCAGCATCTGCTCGGTGAGGTACGGTATTTCCGCAAGATCGTCCTGAACGCCCAGCGCGCGCCGTTCCTCGCGGGCCGCGGCCTCGCGCCGTTCGAGCGCTTCGGTAGCGCGGTTCTGCAGTTCGGCCGCCAGCTCCTCGTCGAAGCCCTCGATCGAGGAGAGTTCCTCCGCCTCCACATAGGCGACTTCCTCCAGCGCGCCGAAGCCTTCCGCCACCAGGAGCTGGGCCAGCGTTTCGTCCACGTCGAGTTCGTTCATGAACATCTCGGACCGCTCGACGAATTCCCGCTGTCTCTTCTCGCTGGCATCCGCTTCGGTCATGATGTCGATCGCGGAACTGGTGAGCTGGCTCGCCAATCGGACGTTCTGCCCGCGACGGCCGATCGCCAGGCTCAGCTGGTCGTCGGGCACCACCACCTCGATCCGCGATTCTTCCTCGTCGATCACGACGCGGCTGACCGTTGCCGGCTGGAGCGCGTTGACGACGAAGGTGGCGAGGTCGGGCGACCAGGGAATGATGTCGATCTTCTCGCCCTGCAGCTCCTGGACCACCGCCTGAACGCGGCTGCCCTTCATGCCGACGCAGGCGCCGACCGGGTCGATCGAGCTGTCATGCGAAAGGACGCCGATCTTGGCGCGGCTGCCGGGATCCCGCGCGGCCGCCTTGATCTCGATGATGCCGTCGTAGATTTCCGGCACTTCCTGCGCGAACAGCTTCTTCATGAAGTCGGGGTGGGCGCGCGACAGGAAGATCTGCGGCCCCCTGTTTTCGCGGCGGACGTTGAGGATCAGGCTACGGGTACGGTCGCCGACTCGAAGAACCTCGCGCGGGATCTGCTGGTCGCGACGGATGACGCCCTCGGCGCGGCCGAGGTCGACGACGACATGTCCGAACTCGACGCGCTTGACGACGCCGGTGATGATCTCGCCGATCCGATCCTTGAATTCCTCGTGCTGGCGCTCGCGCTCCGCGTCGCGGACCTTCTGGAAGATGACCTGCTTGGCGGCTTGCGCGGCGATACGGCCGAACTCGATCGGCGGCAGCGGGTCGACGATGAAGTCGCCCAGATCGGCGTCTGCCTGGAGCTTCTTCGCATCCTCCAGGCTGACCTGCTTGAAATAATCCTCGACCTCCTCGACCACCTCGACGACGCGCCACAGGCGCAGGTCGCCGCTGGTCGGATCGAGCTTGGCGCGGATGTCGTTTTCAGCGCCGTACCGGGCACGGGCGGCACGCTGGATTGCATCCTCCATCGCCTCGATCACGATCATCCGATCGATCAGCTTCTCGCGCGCAACCGCATCGGCGATCGCGATCAACTCGGCCTTGTTGGCGGAAACGGCGCTGGCGGTGGCCATGGTTCAGTCCTGTCCTTCCATCTGGATATTCGCGTCTGTCTCGATCTCGTCGGCGCCCTCCGCGGAAAGCGGCGCGGTCGCCTCGATCAGCTTGTCGGTCAAAAGCAGCTTGGCGGCATGCACGCCGGCGAACGGGAGACGGGTCTCGCCCTGTCCCGGAACGTCGATCAATATCTCGTCGCCCTCGATCCCGAGCAAGGCGCCCTTGAACTCGCGGCGACCGCCGATCTTCTCGGCGAGGCTGATCCGGGCCTCGTGCCCCTTCCAATCGTCATAATCCTTGCGGCGGGTCAGCGGCCGGTCGATGCCGGGCGAGCTGACCTCGAGCCGATAGGCCTCCTCGATCGGGTCGGCCTCGTCCAGCCTGTCCGAGAGGCGCCGCGACAGGCGCTCGCAGTCCTCGAGCGTGAGCTGGCCCGTATCGGGCCGCTCGGCCATGACCTGCAGGGTCGGATCGTCCTTGCCGCCGATCATCATGACGCGCACGAGCTCGAGCCCCTCGGCTTTCACCTCGGGCTCGATCAATTCGGCGAGACGGGTGGGATCCGCCATGAACCGGAAACCTCTTCCAAGCTAAAACTTGCCCAAGCCGGCCCCGAACCCCCGGGGCCAGCCCCAACAACGTTACCGATGTCGAGAAAGGCATGAGCTATATAAGGTCGCCGTCTTTTGCGGGCAAGCGAATTAGCGGCTCGGCGACCACGGATCAGGCTGCCGTCCAGGGCGACGGCGCTCCGAAGAACGCCCTTCACCCCACGACGGCCGCCCAGTGCAGAAGCCTGCAGGGCCAGATTGGCCCAGTCCTTTGACCCGTATCTCCCAAGCCCGCGCCGCAGCGGCGGCACGGCGGAACGGTCAGCCCGCACTTCCCGGCTCGACCGGCCGCGACAGGTCGAACTCGACGCGGAAGAAACGGCCGGGCCGACGGAGCTCGTAAGCGAACTTGCGTGCCGGATGAACCTCGACCGCCCAGACATTCTCGATGGAGGCCGGAAGATTCTCACGCGCGAAAAGATCCCGGGAAAAGGCGTCGGCGGGAAATTCCTGTCGGCTTTCCGTCCCCGGCGCCACGCTCGCGCCGCCATAGCGGCTCAACCGATCCTCGCTGCCGTCGCCATGGCGATGATCGTGGCTGAGCCCGAGGACGGCGCTTGCCTCTCCGGGATGGGCTCGACGGCTGATCACCCATGTGCGCGATGCGTCCTCACCCACCCGGAACGGGATGCGGATCTCGTTCTCGCCGCAATCGCGCACATGCATCGTCAGCCGCTTGCCCGCGAATTCGCGATCGCTCGCCACCGGAGGGCTGACGATCCGTCCCTCGAAGGCCCGGCCGCACAGCGCGGAAAGGTGCGCGAAGAAGGCGTCGGCCGGAGCCTCCGCTCTCTCCGGGGCCGACATCGCCGAGGCCGCGAGAAGAAGGATGAGCATGTGAGGCATCATGGTCGGTCCCCAGTTGTGCGGTGACGAAGGGCAATGCGAGTCGATTCGGCCATGTTCGATCCCTCTTCGGCCTTCCTCGCGGAGCACGCTCGACCAGTCGAGGCGCCGCGTCTATTCGAACGGCAATCGCCGGCCGCATCGACGGGAGCCGCCGAAGCATATAACCCACTTTCCTCAGAGATCGACCGTCGGACCAAAAGAGCCGTTGACGAGCGCGGCCGCCATCGGGAAACGAATCAGATCACCGGAAGGAGTTCTACATGCGCGCTCTACGTACCGCCCTGCTCCCCGTCCTCGCCTTGATCGGCTGCACCGCCAATGGCGACGTTGCCGACGGGGCGGCCGCCGAAAACCAGGCCGGCGACGCCTCCGCGCAGGCGCAAGCTCAGCCCTTCCAGGTGACCCCTATCGCCGAGTTCCAGGAACCCTGGGCGATGACCTTCCTTCCCGGCGGTCGGCAGGCGCTGATCACGGAGAAGGAAGGCCGGCTGAAGCTATGGACCGTGGGCGGCGGCGCGATCGATGTCTCCGGCACGCCTTCGGTCGCTTATGGCGGGCAGGGCGGCTTCGGCGACGTCATCGTCCATCCGGATTTCGCGAGCAACAACATCGTCTATCTGAGCTGGGCCGAAGCCGGGGACGGAGAAACCCGCGGCGCCGCGGTCGGTCGTGCGCGGCTGGTCGTCGAGGGCGAGGCGGCGCGGCTGGAGGATCTCCAGGTGATCTGGCGCCAGCAGCCGAAGGTTACCGGCCAGGGCCACTATGCTCACCGTCTGCTCTTTTCACCCGACGGCAGCCACTTGTTCGTCAGCTCCGGCGATCGCCAGAAGTTCGCCCCGGCCCAGGACATGAACGCCAATCTCGGCAAGATATTGCGCCTCAACCCGGATGGCAGCGTGCCGGAGGACAACCCCTTCGCCGGGCAGGGCGGAGTCGCGGCCCAGGTCTGGACGCTGGGCCATCGCAACCCGCTCGGCATCGCCTTCGCCCCGGACGGGCGGTTCTGGGAAATCGAGATGGGCCCCGAAGGCGGCGACGAGTTGAACATCGTCATCCGGGGGCGCAACTACGGTTACCCAATCGTCTCCAATGGCGACCATTATGACGGCCGGCCGATTCCGGACCACGACACGCGCCCCGACTTCGAGGCGCCGAAGGTCACCTGGACGCCGGTCATCTCGCCAGGCGACATGATCATCTACACCGGCGAATTGTTCCCTCAGTGGCGCGGAGACGCGCTGGTCGCCGGCTTGTCCAGCGAGGCCTTGGTGCATGTCGACCTCCAGGGCGACAGCGCTCGCGAAGCCAATCGCTGGCCGATGGGCCGCCGCATCCGCGAAGTCGAGCAGGCGCCGGATGGCTCGATCTACCTGCTCGAGGACGGCGACGGAGGTCGCCTGCTGCATCTGACGCCGGCCCGATGAGCGGGGCGGAAGAACCGAATGCGCGATGGCGGCGCTATATTGCCTGACTAGAGGCCGGGACCATCTTACCTGACTGGAGTCAGCGAAGATCGACATGCATTTCGGGGCTCCGCGGTCAGCCGATCATCGGGCTGCTCAGGCTCGGAACCAATCGGGCGCTGGAGGAGGCGCAGGTCGGTACCGCAGCTGCGGCTATGCCGCGTCTCTCCATTCAGTGCCGACGCTTTTGCGCACCACCGATTAGAGAAGCGGCTCTTAGGCCCGAACGGCCGCTGGCGGCATCAACCAAGCACGAACCCGATCGCCAGTGCGGCGAGCATCAGCGCCGTGAACAGCAGGAAGATCGCTCTGAGAAAGGCCGGGTGCTGCTGACCGGTGAGTATTTCGTACAGCCCGCCGATCGCTGCACCGAGACCGAAGCCGATCACCAGGGCGAACAGGATCAGGATCATGGTGGCCTGAGCGGGCGTGCCGTCGAACCGCCAGCCATTCTCCTGCCCGGCCAGCATGGTGGGCGCCGTGTAGAACGTGACCGCAGCCATCAGCACGGTGAGGAACAGGCCAACGATCAGCAGCACCCAGCCACGCGGCTGGACCTGGCGGGCATGACGGACCGGTCCGCCGCACTTCGGACAATGGGGCAGCCTGCCGTCGACGGTGATGCGGCAACCGGCCGCGTCGCAGATGCTGACATGAGCCATCGCTATTCCCCGCGCCGCCTTGCACGCGATCGACGCTACACGGGTGGCTTGCGATGCGGCAAGGTCAGGTTCGCCGGTAGCGGAAGTACCAGACCTCCCGCCCTTCCCGCCGCGCCTTCGCCTCGTAGCGCGTCTCCGGCCAACCGCCGGGACGCACCAGGAAGTCCTTTGCGCTCTCCGCCAGCCATTCGAAATCGCGGCGGCCGCTCATGATCATGTTTGCCCAGCGGCAATAGACCGGATCGTCTGTGCCGAGCCTGAACTCGCCGCCGCGTTCGAGCTTCGCCGCAATCAGATCGAGCGGCCCGGGATTCACCATGCGTCGCTTGGCATGGCGCGCCTTCGGCCAGGGATCCGGGTGAAGCAGATAGACGAACCGCAGCGAGGAATCGGGCAGCCGCTCGAGCACCTCGAGCGCGTCGCCCATGTGCAGCCGGACATTGACCAGATGACGGTCGCGGATATGGGCCAGAGCGCCGGCGACGCCGTTGAGGAAAGGCTCGGCGCCGATGAAGCCATGGTCGGGGAGCAGGTCGGCCCGAAAGCCGAGATGCTCCCCGGCGCCGAAGCCGATCTCGAAATGGAGCGGCCGCTCATCCCCGAACAGCCGCCGAGAATCGATCGGCCCCTCGGCCGGAACGGCAACGGCGGGAAGCAATTCCTCGACTAGCGCCGTCTGCCCGGAGCGCAGAGGCCGCCCCTTCGAGCGGCCGTAAAGGCGGCGGATCGTGGTCGGGTCGGACATGCGAGCCCTATTGCCGCAATCGCGGGTTCAGCCAAGCGGCGCTAGCAGCGAAGGATGAGGATACGTCACCTGCTCGCCTTGCCGCTGCTGCTTGCCGCCGCGCCGGCGCTCGCCACCGGCGGCTTCGAATGCCGCACCACCGACGGTGCGAACATCACGATCGGCGGCACCGTCGGTCACACGCTCACCTCGCCGCTCGTTGGCGCCCGTCTCCAGCTCGGCGATCGCCTGCTCGCGACGACCAAGAAGGCGCCGGACCTGGCGATCGGCCGCAGCTGGATCGACGATCGCGAGATCCGAGTCAACCTGGTCGATCCGAACGCGACCCGGTTCGAGGCGCAGCTGCGAGCCCGCATCGGCTCGCCCGGGGCGGCGGCTGGAACCTTGGTGCGCCACGGCGCCACCCACCCCGTTCGGTGCGAGCTGGAATAGCCCGGCGCACCTACGACACCGACGCTGTCGAGAGCCGGAAGCGAGCCCCGCCCCGCCTGCAGCGGGAGATGCGCATCGGCTGCTGCCGTCAGGCCACGGCCTGCTTCAGCTGATCGACCAGGTCGGTCTTTTCCCAGGTGAACAGGTCGCCCTCCGCCTTGCGGCCGAAATGGCCATAAGCTGCGGTCGGCTGGTAAATCGCCCGATTCAGGCCGAGATGGGTGCGAATGCCCTTCGGAGTCAGCCGGACGAGCTGCGGCAGCACTTCCTCGAGCTTGGCAGCGGTGGTGCCGTTGGTTTCGGTGCCGTGGAGGTCGACGTAGAGCGACAACGGCTCGGCGACGCCGATCGCGTAGGAGAGCTGGATCGTGCAGCGCCGGGCGAGGCCGGCCGCAACGATGTTCTTGGCAAGATAGCGGCTCACATAGGCAGCCGAACGGTCGACCTTGGTGGGGTCCTTGCCGCTGAACGCGCCGCCGCCATGCGGCGCGGCGCCGCCATAGGTGTCGACGATGATCTTGCGGCCGGTCAGGCCGGCGTCGCCGTCGGGGCCGCCGATCTCGAACAGGCCGGTCGGGTTGACGAAGATGGCGTCGTCGTCGTTCGGCATCCAGCCGGACGGCAGCACCTCCGAGAAAATGCCCTTCACATAGTCGCGCAGTTTCGACTGGTCATAACCCTTGGCGTGCTGGGTGGAGACGACCAGCTTCACGGCGCGAACCGGCTTGCCGTTCTCGTAAGCGAGCGTGATCTGGCTCTTGGAATCGGGCTCCAGGAACTCGGCGTCGCCGGAATGGCGCAGCTCGGCCAGGCGCTCGAGGACTCGGTGCGAATAATGAATCGTCGCCGGCATCAGGTCCGGTGTCTCGTCGCAGGCAAAGCCGAACATGATGCCCTGGTCGCCGGCGCCCTCATCCTTGTTGCCGGCTTCGTCTACGCCCTGCGCGATATCGGCGGACTGGCCGTGGAGGTGGCAGGCGAAATCGGCATATTGCCAGTGAAAGCCGTGCTGCTCATAGCCTATCCGCTTGACCGTATCCCGCGCCGCGGCCTCAATCTCCGCAAGCGTGGGCGTCACGTCGTCGCGGCAGCGAACTTCGCCTGCCAGCACGATCCGGTTCGTGGTGACCAAGGTCTCGCACGCCACCCGCGCCTCCGGGTCTCGGCCGATGAACAGGTCGACCACGGCGTCGGAGATCTGGTCGGCCACCTTGTCAGGATGGCCTTCAGAAACCGATTCGGACGTGAAGAGATAGTTGCTGCGCATGAGGAGGCTTCGCTTTCTAGATGCCCTGAGGAGCGGCGGGAAAATGGAATATGCGGATATAAAGATATCCTTATGTGCGCCCTAGCGCGCTTTGGCCGGCTTCGCAATGCCCGAGGGGCTCCCACGCGCCGCCTCGCGGCCTCGCAGCGCGAAAACTCCGGCGGCGGCGAGCAAGAAAGCGAAGGCGAACGGCAGGGCGTTGCCGTAGCGGGCGAACAGGGTGGGTGGCGCGGGCAAGGGGAGGTCGGCGTCGATCGTGCCGGCAATGCCGAGGGGGATCGAATGGATCAGATCGCCTTGCGCATCGATGATCGCCGAGATTCCGGTCGGGGTCGCTCGCACGATCGGGATCCCTTCCTCCAGTGCGCGTAGCCGTGCCTGCGCGAGATGCTGCGGCGGTCCCCAGGCGCCGAACCAGGCGTCGTTCGAGGGGTTGAAGATGAAGGCGGGACGCCGCTCCGGATCCACGACCTGGCCCGAGAAGATGATCTCGTAGCAAAGCTGGAAGCCGACCCGGCCGATTCCCGCTACGTCGAGCGTCCGTGGCCCGGGGCCGGGCTGGAAGTCGAGATCGCCGGGCGCGAGGCGGGACAGGCCGATCGCCGACAATATCGGCCGCATCGGCAGATATTCGCCATATGGGACGAGATGCGCCTTGTCGTAGCGCGCCAGGATCTCTCCGTCGCTCGTCATCGCGAACACGCTGTTGGTGGCGCGGTCGGCGGTGACACCGTCTTCCGAAAGGAAGGTGATTCCTCCGGTCAACAGCAAGCCGCCGGGCGGGATCGCCTGCGCCACCCGCCGCCGAGTGGCCAGCGTGTGGAGCTGGTAATCCAGCTGTCGCCGCTCATCCTGCAGCGCCTCGGTAACCGCCGCCTCGGGCCAGATCAGCAGCCTCGGCTCGCCGCTGCTACGCGACAGGCGTTCCAGCCGCGCCATGTTCTGCTCGGCGAAATCGGGGCTCCATTTGAGATGCTGGCCTATATTGGGCTGGACCACCCGCACCGGCGCGCCGGTGCCGCCGGCAGGCTCCGGCGCAGCTGCCAAGGCTGCGACCTGGGCCGCCAGCACCAGACCGGCAAGCGCAATAGCGGGGCGACGATCCGGGCCTAGCGACGCGATCCGGACGAGGCCGGCGAAAAGGATCACCATGGCCGACAGTCCATAGGTGCCGACCAGAGCCGCCAGCGGCGCGATCGAGCGGTCGAGCAGCACGACACCAGCCGGGTTCCAGGCGAAGCCCGTGAACAAAGTGGCTCGCAGCCATTCGGTCACGATCCAGGCGGCGGCGAAGATCAGGGTGAAGGCGAGCGGCCGAGAGCGGCCCCACCGCCAGGCCAGGCCGGCGGTGACGGCGGGGAAGATTGCGAGATACAGGGAAAGCAGGACGACCGCGATCCAGCCGAGCCAGGCCGGCATCGCGGCCTGGAAAGTGAAGGCCGTGGCGATCCAGTTGAGGCCTAGGACGAATTGTCCGAGGCCGAACCACCAGCCCCGCGCCAGCGCCGTGCGCAGCGACGGCGCGCGCTCGATCAGCCACAGCAACATGGCGAAGGCCAGGATGGTCAGAGGCCACCAGCCCAACGGCTGGAAACCGAGCGCCGAGACGAGGCCGGCGAGGAAAGCGAGCGCGTGGAGCTTCATGCGTCCCTGCTATGGGGATGGGGGGTCGCGCCCGTCAATGGCGTCGCCGGACGCACTGCGCAGGCACGAGGCCGATGTCGACGACTCGATGGCCGCGCCGCCTCTGGGCGAAAGAGCAGGTGCGGATCGCGCACGATCAACGGCCGGCAATCGGCTCGTCTGTCGTCGCTTCGCGTCTTCACGTCGCCGCCGCCGCTGAGCAAGCTGAACGAGGTGCAAGCGGACGTCTCGGATCCGCCCGGGCAGCTCGGCGCACCCCCTGCAGGTCCTGCAGCCGCATGAGCAGCAACTGCCGCGACGGCATTGACGCCGAAATCCGGATGGACGGGTGGTCAGCCCGTTTGCACGACGCGCTGACCGGTCTATCCGGCACGCATGAAGCTCATCTTCCTTTTTGGCCCGGCCGCGAGCGGCAAGTTGACGATCGCCCGGCAGATTTCGGCCCGCACCGGCCTGCCCGTCTTCCACAACCACCTCGTCGTCGATGCGCTGCTGGCGCTCTTCCCCTTCGGCTCAGATCCGTTCGTGCGGCTGAGGGAGCGCTTCTGGATCGATGCCTTCGACGCTGCGGCAAAGGAGAAGACGTCGTTCATTTTCACCTTCGCCCCGGAGCCGACGGTCGATCCGGCATTCCCTGAGCAAGTCCGTACACTGGTGGAGGGCGCCGGCGGGCAAGTGCATTTCGTCAGGCTGACAGTCCCCCCGGAGGAGCAGGAAAGACGCCTCGTCGATCCCAGCCGCCGCGAGTTCGCCAAGCTCAAGTCCGTCGACCTGCTGCGCGAACTCCGTGCGAAGTTCGACATCGGTGCCTGCGAGGCGGCCATGCCCCAGCCGGAGCTGATCGTCGACACCACGGCATGGGCGCCCCCGGAAGCGGCAGGGTTGATCGTGGAGAGGTTGGGCCTGCCAAAGGCGCCGCCCGGCGCGCCACGCTCCGGTTGACCGGCGCCGCGCGGCCCGGCTAACGCCTCCGCTTTCCCCACACCGGAGCCCCCGAATGACCGACACCCGCCTGGACGTGCTTGCGATCGGCAATGCGATCGTCGACGTGCTCGCCGACGCCGACGACGCTTTCCTCGAGCGCGAGGGCCTGACCAAAGGCTCCATGCGGCTGGTCGATGCCGAAGAGGCGACCCGGCTGTACGATCATATGGGCCCGGGGCGGCAGGTGAGCGGCGGGTCTGCGGGGAACACCGCCGCCGGTATCGCGGCGCTCGGCGGACGCGCCGGCTTCATCGGCCAGGTCGCCCCCGACCAGCTCGGCGAATTCTACATCCACGATCTGCGCGCGGCCGGAGTCGAGCTGACGACCCCGCCCGCCGATTTCGGGGTACCCACCGCCCGCTGCATGATCCTCGTGACTCCCGACGGCCATCGCACGATGAACACATTCCTGGGTGCGGCGCAGCACCTGCCGGCCGAGGCGCTCGACGAGGCGCAGATCCGCGATTCGGCGATCCTCTACCTCGAAGGCTACCTCTGGGATCCCGAGACGCCGCGCTACGCGATGGTGCGGGCGATCGAGGTCGCCCGAAGCGCCGGCCGCAAGGTCGCCTTCACCCTCTCCGACACGTTCTGCATCGAACGCCACCGTGATGGCTTCAACGCGCTGATCGACGATGGCCGCGTCGATATCTTGTTCGCAAACGAGGCGGAGATCCAGGCGCTCGCCGGAGTGCCCCATTTCGACTCGGCGGTGCAGGCGTTCCAGGGGAAGGTCGAAACGCTGGTCGTCACCCGAGGCGAAAAGGGCGCCGTCGGAATCTCGCGTGGCGAGCACGTCGCCGTCCCGGCCGAGCGGGTCGATCGAGTGGTCGACACGACGGGCGCAGGCGACCTGTTCGCCGCCGGCTTCCTCGCCGGGCAAGCCCAGGGACGCGATCTCGCGACATCGCTCCGGCTCGGCGCCGTCGCCGCCGCCGAAGTGATATCCCATTACGGCGCTCGCCCGGAGGCCGACCTGCGCGCCCTCGTGGCCGAGCGGGCCGCGTAATCTTCAGGCCGACGGGGTGCCCGGCTGCGGTCCCGGCGGGAGGTCCGGCGCCGGAGCCGGAACGTCGATGTCCGGTCCCGGCGGGCTGATTTCGGGCGGTGCCGGCGCCTGACCGGGCTGGGACGGCGGCGGCTGTTCGGGCGGCACGGACGGGGGCGGGGGATCGGTGGCCATGATAGTCTCCTTCCCCCGCTGAACGCGACCGCGGCCCCGGAGTTTCGGCTTCACGCCACAGCCGGTGTCGCACTCAATAACGGCCTAAGTGCTCGGCGATCAGCGTCGCGACTTGATCTGCGTGGGTTCGGGCGAGATCGTGCCCGCCGCCCCGGATCCGTTGCAGCCGTGCATGCGGCAGCAGGCGGCTCAGCCGCTCTCCCACGGCGGGCGGGCTGATCGGATCGCGGTCACCGACCAGGACGAGGGCCGGCGCGGTTATGGCGCCGATCTGGTCGGAAAGATCCATCTTGATCTCGGTGATCCAGGGTGCCGCTCCGGGGAACTCACGGCGATAGTCGGCCCGCCAGTCGGTGCCGCCAAGGTCGTCGACCGGAACGCCGCCCGAGGTGGCGCACAGGACGAGGCTCCGCAGCTGGGCGGGCGCGGTGAGTGCCGCGAGGATGGCGACCAGCGCGCCCATCGACTGGGCCACGAGGTCGCAAGGCCGGTCCATCTGCTCGACGACCATCGCGACGAGATCGTCGATCCCGCTGATCTGCGGCTGCGCCGGTTCGTCGCCGAGGCCGGGCCAGGCGAAGAAGTGGGCCGGGTCTCCGCCGGGAAGGCGTTCGGCTACGGGTTTCCAGAAGTCGGCGCTCGCGCCGGCGCCGGGAAGAAAGAGGAGCTTGCCCATGGCCGCATTATTGCGTCCACGGCCGAGCCTCGCAACGGCTGAGCCGGCTGAGGTGAAAGCCTCCTGTCAGCTCCGTGGCGGGGTGCGCGGCGGAGCGGATCGCGGGTGTCGAGGCCCGGAATGTCCGGGTCGAGGTCGTGAATCTCCGGCTCGTGTACTTCGACGAGGCCGCGGCCGAGTTGGCTGGTGCGACGGGAGTAGCCGAAAGCGCGAGCAGTCGTCAGCGGCCAGGCAGCCGCTCGAGCTCGACCGTGCCCCCGGCCTGCCCCTCAGCTCTGCGCCGGCTCGTCCACCGGATCGCACAGCTCGGGCGGCGTCTCGCGGCCATGGTCGCGACCGGCGTCCCGGCGGCCGCGGGCGAGGGCGAACACGACTGGGGCCAGGAGCAGAAGCGCGACGAGGTTCGGCAGCGCCATCGCCGCGTTCGCGATATCGCCGAGCCGCCAGACCAGCTCCAGCTCCTGGAACGAGCCGACCCAGATCATGATGCACCACAGGACCCGGAACGGGATGATGGCCCAGTCGCCGACCAGGAAGGTGATCGCCCGCTCGCCGTAATAGGACCAGGTCAGCAGCGTCGTGAACACGAACAGCAGCAGCGCAATCGACGCGACCAGCACGCCGATCGAGAGCCCACCCAGCGAGTAGGGGAAGGCTGCCGCGAACGCACCCGCGGTCATGTCGAAGCCGCGAAGGTCCGAGTTCCAGACATGCTCCTGGATGGTGATGGCGCCGGTCACCGGGTCGGTCGCCGTGAAACTGCCTTGGACGGTGAGGATGACGAGCGCGGTCATCGTGCACACGACGATCGTATCGATGAACGTGCCCATCATCGCGAAACGGCCCTGCAGCGCCGGATCGTTGGTCCGGGCCACCGCATGCGCCATCGGTGTCGATCCCTGGCCCGCCTCGTTGGAGAAAAGGCCGCGTGCGACGCCGGCGCGGATCGCGATGATCATCGCGGCGCCCAGGAAGCCGCCGCTCGCTGCCTGCGGATTGAAAGCGCCGTGGAAGATAAGGCCGAAGGTCTCCGGTATGTCCTCGACATTGATCAGGATCGCGATCAGCGCCATCGCGAGATAGGCGGCTGCCATGGTGGGGACGACCCGCTCCGCCACCGCGCCGATCGACTTGATGCCGCCGATGATGACGACGAAGGTCAGGGTGGCGACGATCAGACCGCCAATCCAGCCGTCCCAACCGGTCAGCTGCTGGATCGAGGTTCCGGCCGAATTGGCCTGGATCATGTTGCCGGTGACGAAGGCCGAGAAGACGGTGCCGATCGAGAAGACGATGGCGAGCCATTTCCATTTGGGGCCGAGCCCGAAGGCGATGTAGCTCATCGGGCCGCCGCGGCGGTGGCCGCCCGGCAGGACCTCGCGATAGCGGATGGCGAGCGCGCCTTCGGCGAAGGCCAGGGCCATGCCGATCAAGGCCGTGATCCACATCCAGAAGATGGCACCGGGCCCGCCGAGCGCGATGGCGGTGGCGACGCCGGCGAGGTTGCCGGTCCCGACCTGCCCTGACAGGGCTGTCGACAGAGCGGCGAAGGGGGAGATTTCGCCGGCCGTCTTGTCGCCGCTTTTCCGGAACAGGCCGGTGAAGGCCGGCCACAGCTGGCGCAGCGGATAGAAGCGCAGGCCCACCATCATGTAGAGGCCGGTGCCGAGCAGCATCAGCACCATCGGAGGGAAGGGTATGACCTCGACGCCGTTCCAGCTGCCGCCCCAGATGAAGTCCGATACGTTGGTGATGTGGTCGATCAGACCGACCACCGCCGGCGCATCCGCTACGGCATCAGCTTGCGCTGCAGACATTCTTCATTCCCCCGAAGCAAATTCCCTGCCGGGCAGGGCTAGCGGATGGTCCCTTGCGGGAAAACCGAAAAGGGCGGGGCCCGCCCCACCCTTTCCGATGCTTATGCCGGCAGGCTTCAGAGGCCCGGCGGATGGCGCGGCGGGTCGAGCGGGTCACGCTCGTCCACGCCCGGAATCGGCGGCTCGATGTCGTGGATCTCGGGCTCGTGCACCTCGACCAGACCGCGGCCGAGGTGGCTCTTGCGGTATCCATAGAGAAAATAGACGACCAGCCCGATGGCGCCCCAAGCCGGGAAGACGAGCATCGCCTCGGTCGGCAGGTTGAGGAACAGGAACAGACAGCCGCCGACGGTCAGCGGACCGACCAGCCAGAGCGCAGGCACCCGGAACTTGCGCGGGCGGTCCGGATCGCGCCGGCGCATCAGCATCACCGCGACCGCGACCATTAGGAAGGCGTAGAGCGCGCCCGAATTGGCGATGTTGGCGAGCTGGCCGACAGGAAAGAAAGCGGCCCCGGCCGCGACCGCGATTCCGGTCAGCGCGGTCACGATATAGGGCGTCTTCCATTTCGGATGCACCTTCGAGAGCACATCGGGCAGCAACCCGTCGCGCGACATGACGAAGAAGATGCGGGTCTGGCCGAACAGCAGGATCAGGATGACCGACGGCAGCGCCAGGAAGGCGGCAATGCCGAGCGCGTTGCCGATGGCGCTGAACCCGATCTGACGCAGGACATGGGCCAGCGCCTCGTTCGAGCAGACCAGCGCGTCGCGATATTCGGGCAGGGCGCACTGGCGAGCGAGTTCGGCCGACCCGGCATCGAGGACCACGCCGTTGACGATGATCGGCTGGCCGCCGATCGTTCCGATCGCCCCGGCGGCGACGAGGATGTAGAAGACCGTGCAGATCACCAGCGAGCCGATCAGGCCGATCGGCACGTTGCGCTGTGGATTGCGGGTCTCCTCGGCCGCGGTCGAAACGGCGTCGAAGCCGACATAAGCGAAGAAGATGGTGGCGGCCGCGCCGACCGCGCCGATCCCGGACCCCCATCCGCCGAAGACCCCGGCCGGCAGGAAGGGATTGAAATGTTCCGCGTCGATCGCCGGCAGCGTCAGCGCGATGAAGGCCGTCAGCGCAGTGATCTTGATCGCCACCAGCACGGCGTTGACCCGCGCGGATTCGGTGGTGCCGATCATCAGCAGCCAGGTGATGAGCAGGGCAATGATCGCCGCGGGCAGGTTGATCAGTCCGCCCGGGGCGCCACCGAGCGCCAGAGGCCCGGCCCTCAGCCAGTCGGGCAAAGCGACCCCGAAGGTCTCCTGCAGGATAGTGCCGCTAAAATAGCCCGACCAGCCGACCGAGACGGCGGCGGCCGAGATCGCATATTCAAGGATCAGCGCCCACCCCACGGTCCAGGCGAGCAGCTCGCCCATGACCGAATAGGTGTAGGTGTAAGCGGAGCCGGCGACCGGGATCATTGCGGAGATCTCGGCGTAGCAGAGCGCCGCGACGACGCACACCGCCCCGGCGATCAGGAAGGCGAGCATCAGCCCCGGCCCCGCCTTCTGCGCTCCGGCGGAGGTCAGCACGAAGATGCCGGTGCCGATGATGCAGCCGACCCCGAACAGGATCAGCTGGATCGGGCCGAGCGACCGGTGCAGAGCCTTCTTCTCGGCGGTGGCGAGAATGGCATCGAGAGGCTTTACGCGCCCAAAAATCATATTCGTTCTTCCCCTTCGCCGCCGGCCTTTGCCGCCGGTCAGCTCCGGACGCGGAGCCTAGTCTCTAATTCGACATGGGCAAGCCCTTGTTCGGAAGCGGCCGCGAGGAGAAGATTCTTGCTCGGCTCCCATGCCGCGCCTGGCTCCGGAAGGGCGGATCTCAGGCCAGCATCGGTCCGAGTTCGCGTCCGCCGAAGATGTGCACATGGAGATGCGGCACCTCCTGCCCGGCATGGCCGCCGACATTGGCGAGCAGACGGTAACCCGGCGCGACGAGCCCCTGGTCGCGTGCGATTCGCCCGACGGCGCGGACGAAGGCGGCGATTTCCTCGGGCTGGGCGCGCTCGGAAAAATCGTCCCACGACACATAAGCGCCCTTGGGGATCACCAGGATATGCACGGGCGCCAGCGGCCGGATGTCGTTGAAGGCCAGGACATGCTCGTCCTCATAGACTTTGCTGCACGGCAGCTCGCCGCGGAGGATCCGCGCGAAGACATTGCTTTCGTCATAGGGCAAGGTGGCGTCGATCGGCATGGCGAGCTCCTGCTGTCACCGACGGGTGGATCTCCCGCCGCGATAGACCCTCGCTCCCCTGGCTCGCAACACGCTTGACCGGCATCCCCGCCGCGCTACGAGTCGGCCTATGACCGGTTCGCCGCCCGACAGCCTGATTCCTTATGACGAAATCGTCCAGGAGGCGTTGCGCGCGGTCGTCGGCCGGGTCCTCGGTGAGGTGGAGGCGACCGGGCGGCTGCCCGGCGAGCATCATTTCTACATCACCTTCAAGACGGGCGCGACCGGGGTCGACATTCCCCGTCATCTGTCGGAGCGCTTCCCCGACGAGATGACGATCGTCATCCAGAACCGCTTCTGGGACCTCAAGGTGCGCGAGGATGGGTTCGAAGTCGGCCTGTCGTTCAACCAGGCCCCGGCGCGGCTGTTCATTCCCTTCGCCGCGATTACCGGCTTCCACGATCCTGCCGTGGACTTCGCCCTGCAGTTCCACGCCCGCGCGGAAGAAGCCAGGGTGGACGAGCATGAGGAGGCGGAGAACGACGCCCCGGTCGCCGAGCCGATCGAGGACGGATCCAACGTGGTTTCGGTCGACTTCAAGCGGAAGAAGTGACGGCCAGGGGCCCGACCGTCCGAGTTTCCCGGCGAAAGCCGGGATCCGTTCCTCGGCAAAGCCCAAGATTCGGCCCCGGTCCGAACCCTCGACCCGGCCTCCTCCGGACGCGCTGAAAGACGCATGCTGCGCTGGATTGCCGCCTTCGCCGCCGCGCTGACCGTGTCCGGCCCCGCCTCCGCCGCCGAACCGGCCGAGGCGGACCGCTACCCTTATATCGCCGCCCTCTCTCGTCAGACGAGCGACACCCGCGTCTATTTCTGCGCGGGCGCTCTCGTCGCGCCGCGCTGGGTGCTGACCGCTGCCCATTGCTTCCACGGCCGCGGCGGTGCGCGCATTCCGGTCGAGGGCCTCTGGGCCACGGTCGGCCGCAGCCGCCTCGACCGCCCATCGGCCGAGACCGGCCACGTGCCCATCGATCGCCTCCTCGTACATCCGAGCTACGATCCGGCCAGCCAGCGCGACGACATCGCGCTGGTCAGGCTGGCGGAGGTTGCGGGGCCGCTGGTCGCCGTACCGGCGGGCATCGCCTTTCCCGAGCCGGCTCGGGCGACGGTGCTCGGTTTTGGCAGCTTCTACGAGGGGCGGCTCGCCGGTCGGGCGCTTACGGAGACCGGCGCTCCCGCCGCTCAGCTTTCCGACCGGCTCCGCCGGGCAGACGCGCGGCTGATCGATGCGTCGCATTGCGCGGCGGGCGGAATCGGGACCAGCGACGACGGCAAATTGTGCGGAACTGCGGCGCCGCAGGAGGCCTGTGTCGGCGATTCGGGCAGTCCGCTCGTGATCGAGTCGGCGGACGGGGAGGACCGCCTGCTCGGACTCGTCAGCCTCGGCACCGGCTGTGCCGTGCCGCAGCCGCTGGTCGCCTTCACCCGCGTCTCGACCTATGGCGACTGGATTGCCGAAGTGATCGCCGGAAACTAGATCCCGCCTCTCCGGAGGGACCGGACCGACGCCCCCTCTTCACCCGGCCCGATGTTCGTCCTACCAGCGGCGCGAGCAACGAAGAGGCCAGGAATGACCGACACCCGTACCGAAACCGACAGCTTCGGGCCCATCGAGGTCCCCGCGGACGCTTATTGGGGCGCGCAGACGCAGCGATCGATCGAGAATTTCCCGTTCGGCCTGCGCGAGCAGATGCCGGTCGAGATCGTCCACGCCCTCGGTTTCGTCAAGCAGGCGGCGGCGCGGGTGAACGCCAGTGAGGGCGGGCTCGACGCCGGCCTCGCCGAGGCGATCCAGCAGGCGGCCGGCGAAGTCGCTCAGGGCGATCATGACGACCAGTTCCCGCTCGTCATCTGGCAGACCGGATCGGGCACCCAGTCGAACATGAACGCCAACGAGGTGATTGCCGGCCGGGCCAACGAGATTCTCACCGGCCAGCGCGGCGGCAAGAACCCGGTGCATCCCAACGATCATGTGAACAAGGGCCAGTCGTCCAACGACAGTTTCCCGACGGCGATGCACGTCGCCGCCGCCCGCGCCGTCCATGACCGGCTGCTTCCGGCGATGCAGCGCATCCACCGCCGTCTCGACGAGCAGGCGACCCAGTGGGACCGGATCGTCAAGATCGGCCGCACCCATCTCCAGGACGCCACGCCGCTCACGCTCGGGCAGGAATTTTCCGGCTATGCCTGGCAGATCGAGGCCGGGATCGCCCGAGTCAAAGCGGTCCTGCCGCGCCTCTATCAGCTCGCCCAGGGCGGAACCGCGGTAGGCACCGGTCTCAACGCGCCCAAGGGGTTCGGCGAGAAGTTCGCGGCGGAGATCGCCAGACTGACCCAGCTGCCGTTCCAGACCGCCCCCAACAAGTTCGAGGCACTGGCGACCCACGATACGCTGGTCGAGCTGTCCGGTGTGCTCAACACGCTCGCCGTCTCGCTGACCAAGATCGCCAACGATGTCCGGCTGCTGGGCTCCGGCCCTCGCTGCGGCCTGGGCGAGCTGAAGCTGCCCGAAAACGAGCCGGGCAGCTCGATCATGCCCGGCAAGGTCAATCCCACCCAGGCCGAGAGCCTGACGATGGTTGCCGCCCAGGTGATGGGCAACCATGTCGCCGTCACCGTCGGCGGCCTCCAGGGCCATATGGAGCTGAACGTCTTCAAGCCGCTGATCGGCGCCAACGTGCTGCGTTCGATCGACCTGCTGTCCACCGGCATGGAGAGCTTCACCGCACGTTGCCTGGACGGAATGGAGCCGGACGAACGCCGCATCTCCGATCTCATGAATCGCTCGCTGATGCTGGTCACCGCGCTCGCGCCCGAAATCGGCTACGACAATGCCGCCAAGATCGCCAAGAACGCGCACGAGAAGGGCCTGACCCTCAAGGAATCCGGCCTCGATTTGGGCCTCGTCGACGAAGCGACCTTCGACCGAGTGGTGAAGCCGGAGAACATGCTGGGGCGGTAGATCGCGGCGTCGTGGCGGCGAAAGCCGGAAGACGACCCCGGATCCTCCTAGACTTCCTTTTCCGTCACTCGCGCCGCGGGGCGGAGGGGCTGGCGTTCCTCGGCCAAGAACGCGCGCGCCAGCGGCCGGCTGAAGAGAAGGACGAGGACGGCGCCGGCTGCGCCGATGGCGGCATGGAGGAGCCAGAACATCGGCGCCCCGAATGTTTCGTAGAATCCGCCGATCCAGCCGATCAGATTGTTCGCGACGAACAAGGTGAGGAAGGCGACGCCCATCAGGGTGGCGTTGACGCCGGCCGGCGCTGCGCGCGAGACCAAGGCGAGCAGGGTCGGCCAGTACCAGAGGAAGGCGACGCCCAGGATTCCCGCATAGAGAAACGGCCAGACCGGATGCACCGGCGCTTCCCCGTAGAGCAGGGCGACGGCGGCCAGCAGCAGGTTGGCCGCGGCCGACAAAGCGGCGCCGATGCCGATCTTGGCGAGGTCGCCGGGCTCGCCGCCGCGTGCGGCTTGCCAGCGCCACAGAGCGAACAGCAGTGGCACGGCGAGGATGCTGAACAGCGGATCCACCGACGCATACCAGGGCACCGGGATGGTGAAGGCGCCGAGGCTCAGATCGACCTGCGACTGGATCCAGACCAGCCCGACATTGTAGATCTGGTAGTAAGCGATCGATTGGAAGACCGTGATCAGCATCACCGCCATCAGGGCGGCGATCACCTTCCAGTCGCCGCCGGAGAGGCGTGTCCCCTCCCCCCGCCGTCGCTCGACGCGGGCCGGAAGGTGCCGATAGCCGGCAAGATAGGTGGCGAGGCCGGCCAGCATGAACAAGGCGGCCGCGCCGAAGCCCGCGTGCCAGCCGTAGAGTTGCGCCAGAAGGCCGCACAGGATCGGGCCGGCGACGGCGCCGAAGTTGATCGCCATGCTGAAGATGGCGAAGCCGCGGGTGCGGGCGGCCTCGTCCTCCTTCGGGTAAAGCGCACCGACCTGGGCCGAGATATTGCCCTTGAGCAGTCCCGAGCCGAGCACGAGGAGCAGCAAGGCGAGCAGGAAAGTGGCGTCGAACGCCATGGCGACATGCCCGCCGCTCATGGCCAGCGCGCCGAGCACGACGGCGTTGCGCTGGCCGATCCACCGGTCCGCGACGATTCCGCCGAGCACGGGCGTGAAATAGACGAAGCCCGCATAGAGGCCGAAGATCTGAGAGGCGAAGGCCTGCGGCGAGAGAGGGCCGACCACCCCTTCGATCACCCCCCGGAAGCCGGCAAGCCCGGCGACATTCTCGACATGGCCGGGCAGCAGGAGCTGGTTGACCATATAGAGGACCAGCAAGGCGCTCATGCCGTAATAGGAGAAGCGCTCCCAGGCCTCGGTGAAGGCGAGGAAAGCGAGACCCTTGGGGTGGCCGAAGAACGAGCGGTCGGACGAGAGGCCCCGATCGAGCGTTGCTGCCGTGTCCGTCATGCCATTCCCTCCCCGGTGCGGGCGGGAACTTAGCGGGGCGAGGACGGGGCGCCAGGCCGTTTTCGACGAAGCGTAATGTCTGGCGATGCGAGCGAGGCGAACGTCAGGACCGTCGCCGCCGCGTCCCCGCGCGTCCGTTACGGAAGGGGCGCAGGCTCAGTCGGCCAAAGTGAAGCCGATGCGCAGCGTCACCTGGTAGTGACCGATCTTCCCGTCCTCGACGTGGCCGCGCGTGTCGGCCACTTCGAACCAGCGAATCTCCCTGACCGTTTTCGAGGCGCGGGCGATCGCGGTCTCGATCGCGCCTTCGATGCTGTCGGGCGAACTGCCGACGATCTCGACGACCTTGTAGACATGGTTGCTCATGCGGCCTCCTCCTGCGCTCCCAACAACGCTTGCGCGGAGCCGTTCCCTCGATAGGCTTGCCGCCTCTCCGTCCCCGAAGGGCGGAAAGGTTCTGGGAGACACCTATGCGCCCTGCTCGCCTTCTGCTCACCGCGGCCGCCTTGGCCTTCGCGGCTCCGGTCATGGCCGCGCCGGCCGATGATCTGCGCGTCCTGCTCGACGAGCATTATCAATGGCTTCTGCGCGAAAATCCGATTCAGGCGACGACTCTGGGGGTACGCGACCATGACGCGCGCATCGACGACCTTTCGCCCGAGGCACGCGAGCGGCGCGTGCGCGAGGCGCAGGCGTTTCTCGAACGCGTCGACAGCATCCCTGCCGCCGAGCTCGGCGCCGAGGACCGCGTCACCCATGCGATATTGCGGCGCACGCTTGCCGAGACGGTCGAGGAGAGTCGCTTCGGCCAGCGCGACATGCTCTTCTCGACCTATGGCGGCTGGCACCAGGCCTTTGCCGGCCTGGCGCGCATCCTCCCCCTGCGCACCCGCGCCGACTTCGAATCCTATCTCGCCCGGATCGCCCAGTATCCTCGGCTCAACGACCAGGCGCTGGCGATCACGGCCGATGCCGTGCGCGGCGGCTACGTGCTCCCCTGCTCGGTGCTCGAAGGTCATGAGCGCTCGATCGAAGGGGTGATCGCCGAGGACCCGACGCAGTCGCGCTTCTACGAGCCCTTCGCCCGGGAGCGACCGTCGACGATAAGCGAGGCGGACTGGACGGCGATGCAGGCGCGGGCGCGCCGGATCGTCACCGAGGCGATCAACCCGGCCTACGCCAAGCATCTCGAATTCTACACGCGGGAATATAAGCCCCATTGCGCGCGGACCGACAGCGTTTCGGCGCAGCCGCAGGGCGAGGAATTCTATGCCTTCCGAGCGCGCAGCAGCACGACGACCGATCTCAGCGCGCAGCAGATCCACGATATCGGCCTTCGCGAGGTGGCGCGGATCCGCGCCGAGATGGAGGAAGTGGCGCGCGAGGCCGGCCATCCCAGCCGCGAGGCCTTCATCCAGGCGCTGCGCACCGACCCGCGCTATTATGCGACCGAGCCCGAGCAGCTGATGCGCGAGACGGCGCGGGTCACCAAGACGATCGACGGCCATCTCCCCGCTTTGTTCGGAACGCTGCCGCGGCTGCCCTACGGCATCAGGGAAATACCGGCCGAGATCGCCGAAGGGACGACCACCGCCTATTACATGCCGGGATCGGCGGAGAGCGGCATCGCCGGCACCTATTACGTCAACACCTCCAAGCTCGATCAGCGGCCGCTCTGGGAGGTGCCGGCGCTCAGCCTGCACGAAGCGGTGCCCGGCCATCATCTCCAGATCGCGCTCCAGCAGGAGATGGACCTCGCGCCGTTCCGGCGGAACTTCGCCTTCTTCACCGCCTTCACCGAAGGCTGGGGACTCTATGCCGAAAGCCTGGGCGAGGAGATGAACCTCTACGACACGCCGGAACGGCGGATGGGCCAGCTTTCCTACCAGATGTGGCGGGCGGCGCGGCTGGTGGTCGACACCGGAATCCACGCCTTCGGCTGGGACAAGGCCCGGGCGATCGCGTTCATGCGCGACAATACGGCGTTGAGCGAGGCGAATATCGAGGCCGAGGTCAACCGCTACATCAGCTGGCCGGGCCAGGCCCTGGGCTACATGATCGGCCGGCTGAAAATCATCGAGCTTCGCCAGCGCGCCGAGCGGGCGCTAGGCGACCGGTTCGACCTGCGCCGGTTCCACGACGCGGTGCTGCGCAACGGATCGGTGCCGCTGGACGTGCTCGAGGCCGAGATCGACGGGTGGATCGCGGCGGAGCGGGCGCGGGCCGCGTAAGGCGATCCGCGACGAATTCGAACACGGCACCGTTCGGGCTGAGCCCCACAGGAGAGTCCCTCCCGCGCATGCCGGCGCGCAACTCTCCGCCTGCGCCTTCGTTGCGTTGGCGAAAGGGAGTGCGCTCATGTTCACGGTCGGTCGGTTGGAGGCGATGGCGCGGCTCGGGTTCGCGGCGCGCGGTCTGATGTATCTGCTGATCGGCTATCTCGCCCTGCGCCTCGGCCGCACCGAGGACGGCGCCGGCGCGCTCGCCATCCTGTCCAGCACCGGCGGACGGGTGGTCCTTGCCGGAATGGTGGTGGGCTTCGTCGGCTACGGGCTCTGGCGGCTGACCGACGCGGCGATCGACAGCGAAGGTCATGGCGACGGGCTTTCGGGAGCACTGGTCCGGGCGGGCGGGGCGATGTCGGGACTCATCCATCTCGGCCTCGCCTGGGCGGCGGCCAAGCTGGCGCTGCGGGATGCGGGCGGCGGCGGCGGCGACGGCGACCGGATCGAGCAGGGCGCCTCGACCGCGCTCGACTGGCCGGGCGGCGAGATCGCGCTGCTAGCCGGCGCCGCGATCCTGCTGGGCGTGGGCGCCTTCCAGCTGGTGCGGGCGGTCAAGCTGTCCTTCCTCAAGCATCTCGACGGGCGCGTCGCCCACCGGCCCTGGGTCGCCTGGCTCGGGCGTGCCGGCTATGCGGCGCGCGGCATCGTCTTCCTGGTGATGGCCTGGTTCCTGTGGCGAACCTTTCAAAGCGCGGACGCCGAGGAGGCCGGGGGAATGGGGCAGGCACTCGAGGCGCTGCCGTCGGACCTGCAATTCCTCGTCGCCGGCGGGCTGGCTCTGTTCGGGCTGTTCAGCCTGGTCGAGGCCCGTCACCGCCGGATCAACGACCCCCATATCGTCGCGCGGCTGCAGCGGTCGTGGGGATGAGCCCCCTTGGCGGGGGCGCCGACCAGAGCGGGCGGCGCAAGATCGGAGTCACCGAGCCCGCTCCAGGTATTTGTTGTCGCATCGTGTTTGCGGAAAACCGGTTCCCACTTTTCCGCACGTGCTCTAGGTATTTGTTGTTGCATCGTGTTTGCGGAAAACCGGTTCCCGCTTTTCCGCACGATGCTCTAGCCGTCAATCGGCCGGGGTCGGCGGCAGCGCTCCACCCTGGCGGGCGATCTGCTCCATCCGCTCGTCGGGAAGGGGTTGCTCGAACTCGAGGCCGAAGCGCGGGCCATCGTTCCACCGGACCAGCGCGGGCCTGAGCTGGCCGGCGCAGTCGAGCTCGACCCGTGAGCCGGGCGCGGGCGGGGAAGCGGCGTGGCCGAGGACGCCGGTGCGCGAGACGTCGAGCAGGTGGACGCGCAGCCTTCCGTCCGCTCCGAGCAGGGTGGCGGGCTGAAAGACCTTCAGCCTCCGGCTCGCCCGCAGAGCCTCATAGCCTTTTGCATTCGTTGGACTGTTCATCGAGCCCCGCCTGGCCTGCCCATGCTGCGCAAAGCGGGTCGCGGGCCGCGAAGTTCCGGGGAATCGACGTCAACGCGGCGTTAACCGTTTCCGTCCGACGCCGGGGGGCCTGACTATCTGAACGTCCAGCCGGAGGTGCGGGTGCCGGCAGCGGTGGGCTGCTTTTCGGGCCGGATCTTCGGCGCCGGCCGCGTTGCGGCGCGCTCGGCGGCCTCGGCGCCGTGGGTGGCGAGCTTGAGATAGGCGCCGTGGGCGCGCTTCAGCCGTGTCCGTTCCGCTTCCGTCTTCGCCTCGGCGAGTTCGGCGAGCGCCTTGTCCGCCTTCGCCTGATATTCCTCGGGCGTCGTCATGATGCTGTCCTTCCTGTCCCTATGCCCGGGACTCGGATGTGGGGGTCGCCGACCGGCGTGGGCCCTTTGAGACTTCATGGCAAATGAATTCGGCCCGTCCGGACCGGAGCCCCCGGCCGCATCCGGACGGCGAGCAGACGGCCGGTGGAAGGTAACAAACTTTCCATCGAAAAAGGAATTTTTTCGCCATGGCCTTCGGCGCCCCCAGCAGACCAGCCCCCGGACGGGGACCTGGGGGTGGAGGCAACTCACGATGTCAAAGAGCCCTTTTTCGTCTTTCCCGAGCATAACACGGTCAAGGAAGGTTTTTTGTATCCTGGCGCAGGCCGCGGTCGGCTGGTTGCGCCCGCGACGCCCCTTGCCGATCCCCCGCGACCTGAACGCAATTTTGGGGTAAGAAGGGAATGGGTGGGATCGGAGGGCCAGGATGCCGGTCCGTGTCGACGAGACGCTGCTCGAGGCGAAGGATCGCCCTGCCGTCATCGTGCTCGCCATGTACACGCTGCGCGCGATGCTCGGCTGGCGGAGCCTTGTCCCCAGCTATGACTGCGCGATGATTATGGTTGCGGTCGTCGCGATCACCGCCGAACGCCTGCTGAGGACCGACATCGCCCCCGAGCAGCAGCGGCTCGACGTCCCGATCGACCCGGCCTCGTTGCAGAAGTGCAACGTGGCCTCGATCGCCCATGCGACCGGGCTCAACCGTGAATCGACGCGCCGCAAGGTGAACGAAATGATCGCGAAAGGCCTGCTCACGCGGCTGGAGGACGGCTCGGTCTTTTTCGCCGAGGATCTGACGCGCCGGCTGGGCGTGAGGAAGCTCGTCCGCCAGCAGCTCGGCGACCTGGCGGGCGCCACGAACCGCCTGCTCAAGATCGGCGTGCTGACCGAGGACGAGGGACAGAAAGCTCGCGGCACAGGTTGAGCGTCGATCGTCTTGCCGGCTTGGCGGCCGGGATCCACAGGCGGCGCTCCGCCGATCGCGATTCCCCGAGGCCGCAGGCGACCCCGGCAGGCGCGAGCCCTTCGCGCGCAGCACCCCGGCGGATCGTCTCGCCGGGGTTCATTTCGTCAGAAGTTCGAAGCCCTTGCCGCACTATCGATATCGCGCAGAGACCTGGACCGGCCCATGGCGGACGACGCGCCTGGAGGCCGAGACCGACGCCGTGGCTGCAGGCCACGCCGTGGTGGACTGGCGCCGTCCGGGCCTGATCGTGTGGCGCGTGCAAGGCGAGATCGAGACCAGGGACGAGGCGTCCGCTCCCCGGTGATGCGCGGGCCCCCTGCCCTTCGCATCCTCGAGGGTCGGGAGCCGGGATGATGTCGGAGAAAGTAATGGGTGTGTGGCGCGACGGGTCGGGCAGGCCGGGCGCGCGCCGCCGGATCTTTCAGGGGATGGGCGCGAACCGGCGGACGGCGAGGGCGATGACCAGGCCGACACCGAGGACGTGGACGGCGAATTCGAGCGCGCCGAAGGTCCTGAGGTCTCCGGGAAAGCCCGAGAGCGGCACGATCACCCAGCGCATCGCGAAGTAGATGAGGCCGCCATAGACCAGTCCCGCGAGGAGCATGTGCTGGCGCAGCGGCGGCAGCGCGCGAACCGCCGCGAGGAAGATGGCCGCCATGGCGACGGTCATCGCGAAGTGAAGGACCAGGCCGAGTGCGGCGGCCGCGGCACCGCCCTGGAACGCGTCCCGGCCGATCAGTCCGCTCGCGACCGCCTGGAGGACCCGGGTCGGCGACATGCCGCTCTGGAGATAGTTGGCGGCGAACGCATAAGCGATATCGATCGCCCCTGCCACGAGACCGCCGGCAAGTATGGCCGTGGCCGTTCCATTCTGCACGGCGCCGGAACCGGCGGTCTGCTCGATCATGTCTGCTCCTCTCTCAAAGGTCCGGCGACCTCGTTGGGAGCCCGCCGCGGGGGAGGGGAAGCAGGATTGCGGGCGAACGTCGGTTCTGCGCGGGCGAATGTCGCGCCGGCGAGAGATGCGCGTCTGGACAGGCCGGAAGGCGCGCCCCTCGTCGTGGGCCCCGGCGCTCCCGTCAGCCGGAAGCCATGTCCACCTTCTCGTTCCTGCCCATCGCCGGGCGCGTATCGGAGACGGCGGCGGCGGCCATGCGGATGTAGGCGCGCAGCGTGCCGGGGCTGTCCCAATATTGCGCCTCGACCGGAGTCACCTTGAGGACGCGGATGGAGGGATCGTCGGGGCTGTCCCACCAGGCCTTGGCCGGCGTGCCGAACAGGTCCCTGATCTTCTCGCGGTCGTTCGACACGGCCGCCCGGCCGACGAGCGAGACATAATTCTGGCCGGACGGGTCGGCGAAGGCGAGATTGACCTGCGGCCGCGCCGCGATCTCGTCATCCTTGGCGCTCTCGGCATCGGTGAGGAAGTAGATGAGATTCTCCTCGGGCCGGACATAAGCGGCCATCGGGCGCGATCGTATCTCCTCGCCGTCATGGCTGGAGAGCATGCAGAAGGTGATCTTCTCCATCAGCTCCCAGACGTGGGCGGTGTCGTTGGTGTCGGGCATGGGTGGGCCTCCTTGGTGGGGTTCGATGGACCAAGGTCCGGGAGGGGGGAGAGGTTCCCGGTCCGGCGGCGGCTCGCCGAACGGCAGGGCCGGGCCGAGCGCATCACCGCACTCGGTCGTCGGGCGACGCATCGAGCCCCGGAACTTCGGCCTCGCATCCGGGGTTGGGCGGCCCGACAGGAAGGATGAAGCGATGCCGAACGAAGCCGCGCTCGAAGCCCGATTCTGGAGGGCCATCGCCGACGACATGACGGTGATGTTGGGCCTCGCCGACCGCGCCGAGCGCCGCGCGCAGCCGATGACGGCGCAGCTCGGCGGCCGCGAGGGGCGTGGGCCGATCTGGTTCTTCACCTCGACCGAGGCCGACCTGGTGCGCGATCTCGGCCCCGGCGCGCCGGCCTTGCTCCACTTCGCGGCGAAGGGGCACGAGCTGTTCGCGTCGATCGAGGGCCGGCTGGTGCCGGACGACGATCCGGCGACGATCGACCGGCTGTGGAATCGCTTCGTCGCGGCGTGGTTCGAAGAGGGGCGCGACGATCCCAAGCTCAAGTTGCTCCGCTTCGATCCCGAAAGCGCTCAGATCTGGCTCAACGAGAACAGCCTGTTCGCGGGCGTGAAGATGCTGCTCGGCGCGGATCCGAAGAAGGATTATGCGGACAAAGTGGCCGAGGTGGAGATGGACGGCCGCTGACGCCCCAGCCCCGCCGATCGCCGGGCCTCAAGCCGCGGCGACGGCCTCGATCTCGAGCAGCCACGCCTCGTCATAGATGCCGGTCAGCACGATCGTGACGGCGGGATCGTGCGCCCGCAATATCTCCTGGCGAAGGCCGGCGCTCTGGGCGATCAGCGCACGATCGGAGAGGAAGATCGTCACCTTGACGAGATTGTCGTAGGTCATTCCGGCCGCGTTCAATTGCCGTTCGACATTCGCCCAGGCGAGGCGATATTGGCTCGGATAATCGGGAGGGACGCTGCCGTCCGGATGGGCCGGGACCTGGCCGCTGACGAAGAGGAGTCGCGTGAAGCTCGAGACCTCGCAGGCATCGGCGAAGGCGTTGCCGCTCGGATTGATCGGTCTGATCGACATGGGGTTGCTCCGCTCCGGGCCGGAGAGGCTCGATCCGATGCCGCCCGCCAGCGCCAATCCCAGCACATCGCGTCGCTTCATCGGTCCCTCTCCTTCAGCCGCCTTCCTCCTGCCCCGGCCGCGCCGGCGGCGCAGCCGTTCGATTTTCGGTTGGGCCCGTTCTTTTTTTCGGTTGCCATGGACGCGATTGACCGCCGGCTGATCGCGCTGCTTCGGGAGGATGCCAGCCGCCCGCTCAAGGCGCTGGCCGGGGCGGTGTCGCTCTCGGCCAGCAGCGTGCGCGAGCGGATCCAGCGGCTGGTGGCGCGCGGCGAAATCGTCCGCTTCACCATCGAGACCCCGCCGCCGCCCAATGGCTGCGCGGCGATCCTCCTCGTCCGCCTGAACAGGACGCCCGACCCGGAGGTGGTCCGCGCGATCGGCGCCCGCGGCGACGTGCGGCGCTGCTACTCGCTGAGCGGGCCGATCGACCTGATGGTGGAGGTGGGCGCCGGGAGCGTGGCGGAGATCAACCGGGCGCGGGACGAGATTTCGGGGCTGGCCGGCGTGACGGCGGTGGAGACGTCGTTCGTGCTGAAGGAAGACAAGGTTGAGGGGGTGGGGCCTACGGCGAACTCACTGGCGGCTTCGCAGGCTGCTACTGGCTGAATGCCGAAGAACGCGTAGAGTTGCGGCGTAAGTCGTGCGCGTCGAGTGGCCGGCGCCGTGAATTCAGTGTTGTGTCCCCGGAATTCCGGGCGATTTGAGTAGGATGTGCCCAGAATTCCAATTGTTGCGAGGCGTAGATTTCTCGCCGCCATCTTCGACGTGGTGCAAGCGCCTCGGTGTCGCGTTCGAGACCCACCCCGTTGGCACGGTTTGAGGCCGCAACGAACACGTTCCATACTTGTTCTAGTTGGTGTATGGGCCGTCGCAGGATAGGGGCGCCAGGAGAATGACGAGATTGCGATGTCAGAGTCGCAGATAGAATGGACGGATGCCACGTGGAATCCGGTGGTCGGCTGCTCGATTACGAGCGCTGGCTGCACACATTGCTATGCAATGGACATGGCCCGTCGACTGGAGGCAATGGGTGCCGCCAAATATGCCGGCCTGACCCGCCGCAGCGGCGGCCGCACGATCTGGAACGGGAAGGTCCGGGAGGATTCGAGCGCGCTCGCCAACCCACATCGTTGGCGAAAGCCGCGCAAGATCTTCGTCAACTCGATGAGTGATCTATTCCACGAAGGCGTGAGCGACATGTTCATCCTCGCTGTCTGGAAGGTCATGCGCGAGACGCCCCGTCACCACTATCAAATCCTCACTAAGCGGCCTGAGCGGATGGCAACGGTGGTTTCGACCTTGATCGGCGACGTGCTGCCCAACGTCTGGCTCGGAACGAGTGTCGAGAATGCCGATGTCGCTGAGCGCATCGGCCACCTGCGCGCTGTGCCCGCAGCGATCCGTTTCCTATCGTTTGAGCCGCTGATCGGCTCAGTTGGCGAGGTTGATCTTTCCGGCATCGACTGGGCAATCGTTGGCGGCGAAAGCGGGCGCTCGGCGCGTCCTATCCGCGAGGCGTGGATCGATGAGATCCATGCGCAATGTCTTACCTACGGCACGGCTTTTTTCTTTAAGCAATGGGGAACGTGGGGTAAAGACAACAAACGCCGGTCTAAAAAGGCGAACGGTCGCGAATATCGCGGGAGAACCTGGAACGATATGCCGGCGGCCTTTTCCGCCAGCCTCTAGTGCGGGACTGGCGTCAGCGGCGGGGGACTAGATGGCCGAGAAGCCGTATGAGTGGGCTGAGGGCGCGACGCTAGAGGATCATTCGCGGCGCAAGCATAAAATTCTGAGGGAATATTTTGCGGAGTATTTGGCAGTGCGCTGCCAGCATCCTCAACAGGAGCGGTTCCGGCTCGCCATTGTCGAAGGATTCGCTGGCGGCGGCCGTTACAAGTGCGGCACGGCCGGCTCTCCGGTCATCTTCATTGAGGAGCTGAAGCGAGCGATCGAGGGTGCCAACATGCAACGCGCCGTGAACGGCTTCGCACTCATCGAGATGGAGTGCCTGTTGATCCTCAACGACTTGAGCCGTGACGCGATCGAGGGCCTCAAAGGCCACATGGCACCGCTGCAGGCTGAGATTGCCGAGAGTGTACCCCGGCTTCATCTTCGGGTTGAGTATTTGAACCACACCTTCGAGGGCGCCTATCCCCGCGTCAAAGAGTTCATTAGCGCGGGCCGCTATCGCAACGTCCTGTTCAATCTGGACCAATGCGGACACAGCCGTGTCGAACATAGAACGCTGCTCGACATTATGCGTTCGACGCAGCATCCCTCCGTGGAGGTATTCTATACCTTCGCGATAGAGGCGTTGTTGTCATTTCTCGAGAAATCGGATCCCGATCGCCTCAAGGCGCAACTTCGTCCCTTTGGCATCAACTCGATTGAGCTTGGCGCTTGATGGGTTGATGGGTAAGAACACTTGGCTCGGGGCGGCCGAGCGCTTGGTGTTTGGAACGTTCGAGCGATGCGCGCCGTTTGTTAGCCCCTTCTCCATCAACAATCCCACCGGCTGGCGATATTGGCTGATTCACTTCGCTAACAGCTATCGCGCGCGGCAGGTCTATAACAATGTGCTGCACCGGAACAGCAGCGACCAGGCCCATTTCGGCCGTTCGGGCCTAAACATGCTTTCCTATAACCCCGATCAAGAGGATGGGTCGCTCTACCTATTCGATGCCTCCGGTCGGGAGGATGCCCGGACCCAGCTCATATCCGACATTCCACGCCTTATCTCGCATTCAGGGGACGCGCTCGGAGTGAGCGAATTCTACGAAAGCATCTACAATGCGACGCCGGCGCACACTGATGACATTCACGAGGCGATCATCGAGAATCCGGACGTGGAGGTACTAACACCCGCGGGTGGAGAACGACGCAACGCTCATACAATCGGGATTGGCGACATCCTAAAACTCAAGCGCCAGAAGAGTTTCTTTCCGATGTTTCTGGATGCGACAAGGCGTCCCTGAAGTTAGCATAACGCGCGCATCTCTGATCCGCGTATTCTGAGCACATCGGTTGATGATCCGTAGTCAGCCTGCGCTCGTAACTTCGCTCCGTTCCACTATGTCGCATCCACAACACAGTGGTGATCGCCCTTTAGCTCGCTAGGATGGGAACGTAAAAGCCCGCGCTACTCCTCCCCCATCCTCAGCGCCGCAATAAACGCTTCCTGCGGGATACTCACGCTCCCATATTCCCGCATCCGCTTCTTCCCCTCCTTCTGCTTTTCCAGGAGCTTCTTCTTCCGCGTGATGTCCCCGCCATAGCATTTCGCCGTGACGTCCTTCCTCAGCGCGGCGATGGTCTCGCGGGCGATCACCTTGCCGCCGATCGCGGCCTGGATCGGGATCTTGAACATGTGGCGGGGGATGAGGTCCTTGAGGCGCTCGCACATGTGGCGGCCGCGCGCTTCGGCGGCGGCGCGGTGGACGATCATCGACAAAGCGTCGACCGGCTCGTTGTTGACCAGGATGCTCATCTTGACGAGGTCGCCCTCGCGGTGGCCGATCTGGTGATAGTCGAAACTGGCATAGCCGCGGCTGATCGACTTGAGCCGGTCGTAAAAGTCGAAGACGACCTCGTTGAGCGGCAGCTCGTAGGTGAGTTGGGCCCGGCCGGCGACGTAGGTCAGGTTCTTCTGGATGCCGCGGCGGTCCTGGCAGAGCTTGAGGATGGGGCCGAGATATTCGTCGGGCACGTAGATGGTCGCTTCGATCCACGGCTCCTCGATCATCTCGATGCGGTTGGGATCGGGCATGTCGGCCGGATTGTGGAGCTCGACGATGCGGCCGCCCGCCTCGCCCGCGGCCTTCGTAAGGTGGATCCTGTAGACGACGCTCGGTGCGGTGGTAATGAGATCGAGATCATATTCGCGGGTCAGCCGCTCCTGGATGATCTCGAGGTGGAGAAGCCCGAGGAAGCCGCAGCGAAAACCGAAGCCCAAGGCGGCCGACGTCTCCATCTCGAAGCTGAAGCTGGCGTCGTTGAGCCGCAGCTTCGAGATAGACTCCCGCAATTTCTCGAAATCGGCGGCGTCGACCGGGAAGAGGCCGCAGAAGACGACCGGCTGGACGAGCTTGAAGCCCGGAAGCGCCTCGGCCGCCGGACGGCGCACGTCGGTGATCGTGTCGCCGACCCGGGTTTCGCTGATGTCCTTGATCTGGGCGGTGATGAAACCGATCTCGCCCGGCCCCAGCTCGGCGAGCTGCTCGATCTTGGGCCGGAAGGCGCCGACCCGGTCGACCAGGTGGGTGGTGCCGCCGGCCATGAACTTGACGTTCTGGCCCTTGCGGATCGCCCCGTCGATGACCCGGACCAGGATGACGACGCCGAGATAAGGATCGTACCACGAATCGACGAGCATCGCCTTCAGCGGTGCGTCGCGATCCCCCTTGGGCGGCGGGATCCGGGTGACGATCGCCTCCAGCACCTCGGCGATGCCGATCCCGGTCTTGGCGCTGGTGAGGACGGCGTCGTCGGCGGGGAGGCCGACAATGTCCTCTATCTCCTTCTTCACCTTGTCGAGGTCGGCGGCGGGAAGGTCGATCTTGTTGATCACCGGCACGATCTCATGGTCGTGCTCGATCGACTGGTAGACGTTGGCGAGGGTCTGGGCCTCGACGCCCTGGGCCGCGTCGACGACCAGGAGGGCGCCCTCGCAGGCGGCGAGGCTGCGGCTCACCTCATAAGCGAAGTCGACATGGCCGGGCGTGTCCATCAGGTTGAGGACATAGGTCTCGCCGTCCTGGGCCTTGTAGTCGAGCCGTACGGTCTGCGCCTTGATGGTGATGCCGCGCTCGCGCTCGATATCCATATTGTCGAGCACCTGGGCCGACATTTCGCGCTCGGTGAGCCCGCCGGTGAGCTGGATCAGCCGGTCGGCGAGCGTCGACTTGCCATGGTCGATATGCGCGATGATGCTGAAATTTCGGATCTTGGAGAGGTCGGTCATTGCGGGCGGGCCCTAGCACCGGCGGTGAAGGAGGCAAAGGGCGCCGACCGACCGTCGTCCGCACCTTTCGCGGCCGGGCCATTCCCTTGGCTCGCATGGGTAGCGCGGAGGCGAACCTACGCCGGACCCGCGACCGGTCCTCGTCAACCGGGCGGCGCTGATCGAGGCGCTCCCCGAGGGGCGGGATCCATCCCGGCTTCCCCGGCGGACTTGGCCGGCCGTGCCTGAAGCTCGCATCGCCTCCTCAGGGTCTGGGCGCCCGAGCGGGCGCACCGGCCGTCCGGGAAGGCGTCGCCTTTCCTCCGGAGCCCCGAGCCGTTGCGGATGCCCTCCGGAAGGGGAGCCGGCAAACTAGACGATGCGGGTGCAGGGGCTGGTGGCGCCGCTGCCGTCGGGCCCCCACTTGCGATAGCCGCGCGAATCGACGTGGAAGCGCACGCCGCTATAGAAGCCGAGGCCGGCCTCATAGGCCTGGCCCTGCTTCGCATGGGCGGTGCAGACCCCGCGGATCAACGAGTCGCGCGTGACGTCGGCCGCGATCGGCACCAGGTCGAGCGCGAAGAACATGCGGTGCGCGCTGGCCGGCGCGCCGTTCGAGCAGGCGTTCAGCCCCTCGTTGCGATAGCCGGACAGGGCCTCTACCGCGCCGATCGACGGAACGACCTGATCCCGGACGAACCTCAGCGTCGTCACGATATGGTCCCAATTGCGGGCCGGCGCGACTTCGAAGGGAGTCGCGGCGCACTGGCGCCAGCTGTGGGAGGTGCGGACGAGCTGCCAGACCGGAACGACCGATTCGACCCCTTCATCGGCCAGCCGGTCGCGAAAGGATATCACCTCGTTTCGATGCTCGGGAGCACGGGCGAGCCAGGCGTAATAATCGGCGCGGGACTGGCCGGGCGCGGCCTCGCTCTGCGCCTGGGCCGCGCCGGGAGCGAATGCGAGCGATGCCGCAATTGCGGCTCCGGAAATAAAGTTGCGCATATCAATAAGATAGCAGATAAAACCGATTTTTCAACCCGGCGGGAACCTTTACCGTCAAAGCGTGTTGCGGGGGTGGACGGTCTGCCTGGAGCCCCTGCCGCCGTTTCCGCGCACGCCCGTCTGCGCTTGCAGCTACAGCTACAGCCGGTCTCCCCCTTCCCGCGTTACGCGCGACGAGGCCACAAGCGTCAGGGTAGGTCCGGGCGCGGGGCGTCGGGCGCGGCCTGGACGGGCTCGAGGCGCGGCGGGCCGGGAGTCGGCGGCCGGACGGCGGGGAATCCGGCGGCCGGGGGCGGCGGCATCGTGACGGGCGGCGGCGCGGCAAGTGGATCGCCGCCGCGCTCGATCACGGCGCAAGGGGATTCGTTGCCCCGCGGCCCGGCCGAGCCCCAGCGCCGGAAACCGCGCGAATCGACGTGGAAGCGCTGGAACGAATAGAAGCCGAGCCCGGCCTCGGCGGAGCGGCCGTGGCGCGCGTGCATGGCGCACAGCCGCCGGAACAGTTCGCCGCGCTCGATCGGCGTCTCCGGCACCAGGTCCAGCGCGAAGAAGTCGAGATGGGCGCTTCGCGCCGAACCGCGTGCGCAGTGATTGAGCGCAGGATTGCGGTATCCGGAGACGGCCTGGACCGGCCCGAGAGCCGCCCGGACATGGTCGCGGATGAAGCGCAGGGTGCGGACCATGTCGGGCCAGAAGCTGTGCGGCGGGACCTCGAACGGCTGGCCGCCGCACTCGCGCCACATGCTGGCCGTGCGCAGCATCTGCCAGGTCGGCAGCACGCCGCGAACGCCGGCGGCCTCCTGCCATGCCTCGAACGAAAGCACCTGTCCGCGTACCCCCGGGCTCGAAGCGAGCCAGGCCTGATATTCGGCCTCGCCCTGGCCTTCGGGAAGCTCCTGGGCGGCGCTGGGGACGGAACAAGCGAGGAGGGCGACGGCGAGGAACAGGCGCTGAAGCATGGCCGGACTATAGCAGGCGAAACCGCGGATGCACGCGACGTTGTTCCGCCTCGTGCAGGCCGTTCGTCGCGGGGGCGATAGGCGAATTTCCCTGGATGCGGGGCATGGGAAGGCGCTAGTCGCGGCCGGAGCGGCGGGATACGACCGCTCGAGCTGCAAGGGAGGACGGGATGAAGCTTCTGATCGCGTTGGCCGCCATGGCCGCGTTCGTGGCCGCGCCGGCGGCGGCGCAGGAGAATCGGAGCGCGGCGCCCGAAGCAGCGGCTCGCGGAACACTGCTGATCGGCAACAAGGGCGAGGACAGCTTGAGCTTCGTCGACCTCGCCACCGGCCGCGAGCTCGGCCGCGCCGAGACGGGCCGGATGCCGCACGAGATCGCCATCTCGCCCGACGGGCGCCAGGCCGCCGTGGTCGCTTATGGCGGGCACACGATCGACATATTCGACGTGGCGGGCCGGACCCGGCTGCGTGCGATCGACCTGTCGCCGAACCAGGGACCGCACGGGATCGCCTGGCTGCCGGATGGGCGGATCGTCGCCACCACCGAGCGCAGCCAGTCCGTGACGGTCGTCGACACGACGGCGGGCGACGCCGTGACGACGATCGCGACCGGGCAGGAGGGGACGCATATGGTCGCGGTCACGCCCGACCGGCGCCGCGCCTTCACCGCCAATATCGCCGCCGGCACGGTGAGCGTCATCGATCTCGCCGCCGGAACCAAGCTGCGCGACATCGCCGTCGGCGGCCGTCCCGAAGGAATCGCGCTCACTCCGGACGGGCGCGAACTCTGGGTCGGCGACCTGGAAGGCGCACGGGTCCAGGCGTTCGACGCGGCGACCTTCGAGCGGATCGACGAAGTGCGCACCGGCGAGGTGCCGATCCGCGTCGCCGCCAGCCCCGACGGGCGCTGGATCGTCACCTCCAACATGGGCGCGGGCAGCCTCACCGTCATCGACGCGCGCACGCGCGCGCCCGTCCGTGACATCGAAGTGAGCGGCGAGCGCGAGGCGGGCCAGGTCACGATCCTCTTCTCCGCCGACGGCAAGCGTATCTATGCCGCCGAGACCGGCCGAAACCAGGTGGCGGAGGTCGACCTCGCCAGCGGACGGGTGCTGCGGCGCCTGCCCGCCGGTGCGCAGGGAGACGGGCTCGCGATCGCCCCCTGAGGCGCGAGTGCCGGGGGGCCGCGGCTGCGACGTCAGACGGGGGCACGCCTGCACACCGAACGCGAGGTCTGGCAACGCGTTCGACCTGATGCGAGGCCGCAGAGGAACCTTTTCGTCGTCCGGCGCAGGCCGGGATCCAAGCTGAGTCCGGTGTTTCCGCCATAGTTCGGCCTGTCGCGACGCGCAGGCGGCGCCCAGGAACCGGGACGGCGCATTGCCTTTCACAATGCCCTCGGCTTCTCGCAACTTCGCGCGAACCCATTCCGCCACCCTGATGGGCGACACGGCGGCCGTGATCGCCCCGTCGCCGATTTGCGGCTTCCCCGGGGAACAAGGTCAAGCCCTTGGTAACCACGATATTTCAAGGGACCTTAGCTCTAATCTTGCAGAAGGCGCGGCATCGTTGAGCCTGGATGGGCCTTGGAAGGGACCACGATGCCTATCAGAAGCCGCGGGACCGGCGAAACCGCGAAAAAGAAAAGAGGATTTCTGGCGCGCCTCGCCCGCGACAATCAGGGCAATGTGCTTGCGATTATGGCCGCGGCCCTGGTGCCGCTGGCGGGGATGGTCGGCTCCGGCCTTGATATCGGCCGCGCCTACATGACCAAAGCGAAGCTGCAGACCGCCTGCGACGCCGCAGCGCTGGCCGCGCGCCGGAACATGGCCAACCTGAACCTTAACCAAGCATCGATCGACGAAGGCACCCGATTCTTCAACTTCAACTTTCCGGCCGGGACGATGGACACGCTTCCGGTCGACCTCGATATTACCGCGAGCGCCGCCGACGCCTCCGTGGTCCAGGTCAGCGCTTCCACCGAAATGCCAACCACGATCATGCGGATGTTCGGCCAGACCTCAATCGCTCTGAGTGTTCAGTGCAGCGCGGACAAGGATTATGTGCACAACGACATCATGCTGGTGCTCGACGTCACCGGCTCGATGAACTGCCGGGCCGGTGGAACCGGCACCTTTTGCGCGACCGAGCAAACGGGTTCGCGCCTTTCCCGCCTTCGGCTCGCCGCCGCCGCCTTATACCGGGCGCTCGAGGACGCAGAAGGCGTGCGGACACGCTACGGCTTCATGCCCTATTCGATGACGGTAAATGTCGGCCGCGATGTCCGGGCCGAAAATGCCGCCTGGATCCGCAGCCCCGCCACCTACCATGTCAGGAACTGCAACTCGTACGGCTGCAGTTGGGGCACCACTTCGCTAACCCGCTCAACGGATTGGTTCAACAATACGTGGAGCGGCTGTCTCGAGGAACGCTCGACCGTCTCTCAGAACCATCAGTCGAACATCCGCATCTCTTCCGACGTCGCGCAGGCGGACATAGACAGTGTTTCCACGACCGATGATCGGCTCAAGTGGCAGCCTTATGACGAGGATACGACCACGGGCGAGAGTGACGGCACTCACGCGACTCTTGCGCGCTTCTGTCCGACGCCGGCATTAAGGCTCGCAGAATACGAATCGGAAGACGACTTCCAGGACCAGGTGGATGCAAGCCTAGCCAGGGTCGGCGGCTATACCAACCACGATCTCGGGATGATGTGGGGCATGCGCTACCTGTCCTCCACGGGCATGTTTTCAGCCGACAATCCGACCGAAATAGATGACATTCGGGTCGACAAGCACATCATCTTTTTGACCGACGGCGACATGACTGCTTCTAGCAGCAACTACAGTGCCTACGGCATCCCCAACGCCAGCAATCGAATGACGGGATCGGGTAACCTGGAGACCAAGCACAGGAACCGATTCTTCAACGCCTGCAACCGGGCGCGCCAGATGGGCATGACGGTGTGGGTGATCGCGATCGACATCCGCACCCCCCAGGACGTTGAGCCATGCGCCTCCGGAGACGACCGCTTCTTCGTCTCCGACGGTTCCGACCTGGAAGAGGTGTTCCAACTGATCGGCCGGGGCATCGGCCGGCTGAGACTGACCAATTGACCGGGCGCCGTGCCAAGGCTCTGGCGAGGAATGAATCCGGCGCGACCCTGGTCGAGTTCGGGCTCATCCTGCTGCCGCTGTGCGTCCTGCTGATGGGCTTCCTGGACCTCGGCTATCAAAGCTACGTGCGGTCCACGCTGCAGGGCACACTCAACGACGTGGCGCGCGCGGCGAGTGTCGAGGATCCGGACCTTCGCGCCAGCGGCGACTCGATCGAGGAGCAGATCGAGAATGCCATCATTGAGCGCATGGCCACGTTGGCCTCAGGCGCAAGCTACGAGGTGGAGACAAGCAACTATTTCCGCTTCTCGGGTGTCGGAAGGCCGGAGCGGCTGACCAAGGACGTCAACAAGAACGGTCGCTATGACGACGGCGATTGCTGGCTCGACACCAATCCCAACGAGGAATTCGATGAAGATGGCGGACGCGACGGAATCGGGGGGGCCGACGACGTCGTCTTCTACACGGTCACCCTCACGATGCCGCGGCTCCTGCCGATGGCCGGCTTGGTCGGTGTAGCGCCCGATTATTCAATCACCGTGCGCACCGCGATGAAGAGCCAGCCTTATGCCAACCAGGCCGCGCCGTCGGAGGCATGCTGATGCCCCTTCCCCGCCGCCTCGCCTCGCTCAGCCGCGACGATCGCGCCGTCGTGATGATTGAGTTCGCCTATGCGCTGCCGGTCGTCGTCGCACTGGCGCTCGGCGCTCTCGAGGCCACGAACCTGGCGCTGGCGCATCTCAGGGTCAGCCAAGTCGCGATGACTACGGCAGACAATGCCGCGCGCGTCGTCGCACAGATCGACGAATCGGACATAGATGAGATCTTCGCCGGGGCGGAACTGGTCGGTCGGTCGCTGGACTTCGAAGCGAACGGGCGGATCATCCTCTCATCGCTGCAGGAGAATGGGGAGACCGACGAGGCCGATGCCGGACAGACGATCCGGTGGCAGCGCTGCTTCGGCGACCTGGACGTCGATTCACTCTACGGGGTGGAAGGGGACGGCGCGGATGACGATTCGCTCGAGGACGGAATGGGACCCGAGGGAAAGAAGATCACCGCCCAAGCCGGAACGGCGATCATGTTCGTCGAAGTGGTCTACGACTATCAGCCGCTGGTCACCGAGAACATATTGGGGCCGATGCAGATACGCTACGAAAGCGCCTTCAACGTGCGCGAACGTACGGAACTCGGCATCACCAATGTCCAGACGCGGCCAGTCAACGGTTGCTGACGCTTGGTAGGGGCGTGCTGCCGGGCTAAGCAGGCCGCATGACCAGCCCCATCCAGGTCGATCTCCCGCACCGGCTCGGCGCCGAGGAAGCGAAGCGCCGGATCGACGAGGGCACCGGCCGGCTCAAGGATTTCATTCCAGGCGGAGCCGAGGTGCGATCGGCATGGACCGGCGACCGGCTTGGCCTTCAGGTGTCGGCCATGGGGCAGGAAGTGAACGCCCAGATCGACGTCCGCGACACGTTCGTACGGGTCGAACTGCTTCTGCCGCCCGGCCTCGCCTTTTTCGAGCGGGCGATCGAGGCGGCGCTGCGCCGCAAGGGCACCGACCTGCTGGAGGACCGGTCCGGCGAGCCGGGGCCCTAGCGCCCTTGCCTGGGCCGGCGGCTCCGCTAGCATCGAGGTGCGACCGGACGCGAGAGCCCGGCGCCCAGCGGGAGGCGGAATGCGGCACATAGCGATAATCGGCTCCGGCCCGGCGGGCTATTACAGCGCCGAGGCGCTTCAGAAGCAGGACGACGGGATCCGCATCGACATCATCGACCGGATGCCGGTGCCCTACGGCCTGATCCGTTTCGGAGTCGCGCCCGACCACCAGTCGATCAAGGCCGTCTACAAACGCTACGAGAAAGTGGCGCTGTCGGACGAGGTCCGCTTCGTGGGCAACGTACTGGTGGGCCGCGACGTCTCGATGGCCGAGCTGCTCGACCTGTACGACGCGATCATTCTCGCCACCGGGGCGCCCGAGGACCGGCCGCTCGACATACCGGGGGGCGACCTTCCCGGAGTCATCGGATCGGCCGCCTTCGTCGGCTGGTATAACGGCCACCCCGACTTTGCCGCGCTGGACCCGCCGCTCGACGTCTCGGCGGCGGCGGTGATCGGCAACGGCAACGTCGCGCTGGACGTCGCCCGAATCCTTTCCAAGACTCCGGCCGAGTTCGTGGGATCGGACATCGTCGCTCATGCCTTCGAGGCGCTCGGCAATTCGGCGATTCGCAATATCCATGTTCTCGGCCGGCGCGGTCCGCACCAGATCGCGATGACGCCCAAGGAGCTCGGCGAGCTCGGCCACCTCGAGGATGCGGTGCCGAAGGTCGACCCGGCCGATTTCCCGCCCCCGGACGGGGATGCGGCCCTCGAGCCAGGCCTTCGAAAGTCGGTCGCCCATTTGCGCGACTTTGCCGGCCTGCAGCCCGGAGAGCGCCGCAAGACCATCCTTTTCGATTTCTTCGCCCGGCCCGTGCGGATCGAGGGCGAGGGCAAGGCCGAGCGGATGATCGTCGAGCGCACCCGGCTGGACGAGGGCAAGGCGGCGGTCGGCACGGGCGAGACCTACGAAATCGACTGCGGCCTGGTGGTGACCTGCATCGGCTATCGCACGCCGCCCATCGAGGGTGTGCCCTACGAGGCCGATCTCGGCCGCTTCGCCAACGAGAACGGCCTGATCTCCCCCGGTCTCTATTGCGTGGGCTGGGCGCGGCGCGGCCCGACCGGCACGATCGGCACGAACCGGCCCGACGGCTACGAGGTGGCCGAGAAGATCGCCGCGGAAGTCCGCGGGGGCGACAAGCCCGGCGGCGCGGGGCTCGACCGGCTGCTGGGCGCACGCAAGGTCCGGGTGGTCACGTTCAGCGACTGGCAGCGGATCGAGGCCGCCGAAGCGGCACGGGCGCGTCAGGGGAGCCCGCGCGAGAAGTTCGTCGACATAGACGAGATGCTCGGCCTGTGCCGCTGACCGGCGACGGAAGCGGCGCATTGCCAATCTCCGGGAGATGGGCATAGCCTTCGCTGTCCAGGAGTGGGGGTGACATGACGGGGAAAGTCGCGCCGGCAGAGGAAGAGAGACAGCGGGCCGCCATCGGCCGCAATGCCGAATATTATCTCGGGCGCTGGCGGGAGATGGAAGCCAAAAGCTCCGCCATCAGCTGGAACTGGCCGGCCTGCCTCGTCAACCTGTTCTGGTTCGCCTATCGCAAGATGTGGCTGCCGATGGCCGCCACCCTCCTCGCGCTCGTCGCACTCAGCCTCGTCGGAGCGGCCGTCGGCTCCGGCCAGATCGCCTTCCTGCTCACCATCGGCCTCTCCTTCGTCACCGGCGGCTTCGGCAACTTCCTTTACCGCAGGCGGATCTCCCGGCTGGTGGCGGACACCTCGGCTCTCCCCATCGCGGCGCAGCTCGAAGCCCTGAGATCGCGCGGCGGAGTCTCGATCACGGCGGCGGCAATCCTGCTGCTCCTGTTCGGCAGCCTCGCGCTCATGGCCGTCGCCAGCGCGGTGAGCGAGCAAAGCCGTCTCGAGAAGACGAACGAGCCTGCCTAGCAAGCGGTGCCGAAGCCGGCGCCCACGGGCCGGGCGAAGGCGATTGTCGAAATATCGACCGGAATCGCGCCGTGCGGCTCCGGATCGGCCGCGGCGCGCTTGAACTCCCCAAATCCGGTGCCTATAGACGCCGGGCCCCGCCGGCCCCTGGGCCGCGCGTATCGGTCGGGGAGTAGCTCAGCCTGGTAGAGCACTGTCTTCGGGAGGCAGGGGCCGGAGGTTCGAATCCTCTCTCCCCGACCAATAGCGCTAGTGCCCTGAAAACGCTCCGGTTTTCATGGGCGAGCAGGGTCCGCACCCCCAGGCCGTAGCTGGCATTGTGCACGGAGGCGTTCGGGGCGTTGCGCCGAGCACGCTTCGCGGCGGGAATATGAGTCAGCGGCTGGGTTGGCGGCGAGCCATCCAGTAATCGCCTTCGGACCATCGACGCGTCGGGTTGTGCGGACGCGCTCGCGTCCTGGAGCTCGGGATCTCAAGCTGTCGAACACATTGAAGGGCTGGGCCAGCAAGGGGCCCGGAGCTCAAAACCGACGGGAGACGATGGGGTCACGCCAGGCGCGGCCCCGCCATCCCTCGGGGAGATTGATAGCTATCCGCCGCCAACGCTCCAACGGACCGGCTGAATCCCGCGGCCCATTGGTGAGCGAAGTCACAAGCAAGATTTCCGCTACGACAGCGCTATGACGGGCCCGCCAGATGTCCTGCAGCCTGTGCGTAGGCGAGCGCGGCCTCGACCGCATTGTCCCGTTTGTGCATGAGCGACGGCCAGTCCGGTGGCGCGTGCAGATCAGGGTAGATCGCATCGCGGCCTGCGCTGTCGAAACGGTAATGCCTGATCGAGCACGCGACCCGTATTTGCGAGTGTGGCAGCCTGAAGGTGTGAAGTTCTTGATAGCCGTTCGGTCGAGCGCCGGTCGGTTCGCCAACGAGCAGGGCCTCGGTCTCCCTTCGAAAATCCGAGGCGTTTGTCATCGCTGCAGAGAAGGTATGACGGCCGATCAGCACATGAAGCCGACCCTTGCGGTTAAGGGCGGGCATGTTCTGCAGCGGTTCGATGATGTGTTCGCGAGGAAGCGTATAATTGCCTCCGCGGTTGTCGCGCAGGTCGATCAGGAGCACGCGCGGTGGTGCAGCCCGCAAATCATCGAACAGCGCGGCGGCCTTGCGTGCCAGATCGTCATATCTGCGAAACTGAAGATGTACCGCCTCTCCGTTGCCAAGCCTTGCCCATCCGAACGAAGGATCAGGCGTTGCGGGCTTTGTTGGACCGAGCGCGATCTCCAGCTGCCCATCGGGCAGACCTGCCGGCAAGGGCGTGACGTCGAACGACGCCGGTCGACCAGCGATGTCATCGCCTTGAATTCGCACATGATCAGGCGAATCTATCACACCGAGCGCTGCCAGGAGTTCTGCGCGCCGCAGTCGCTCCGGACGTTGCGACAATAGATACCAGGCATTTTCGGCCTGCGGTATGACGCTATCCAGACGCCCGCTTATTTCCGCGATGGGCCGGCCATCGATGCTCTTGATCTGCATGCCGAGAAGGTGCTGCATTTCAGGGGTTGTTCGGACCACCCTTACGCCATCGTCGAACCAAGCTGTTTCGAATGGAAAGGATCGGTACAGATCGCCCGCTGACAAGAATGTGTGCCCGTCGCCGGCCAGGGCGACGATGGACTGGAAGCCAGCGACAATCTCGAGCGGACGCAGCCGAGGAATTCTTCGATGCAGGTCTGAAATAGCTGAACGAAACCTGCCTTCCGGGGTGTGGTGGAATAGATCCCGGTGATTTTCCTGCAGCTCTGCATATAAAAAGGCCAGGTCCTGCTGCCAATGCCGACCTGTCATTTGAGAGAATGTGGACGGGTGCGCGCGATAAAGTGGAGCGCCGATACCGAGGGCGGCCGCAGCAACCAACAATTCACGTCGGGTCGGACTCATGCCGTTTTCCAGAAGCAGCTTCTCTTTGAGCTGGATGCATAGAGGTCAACGACCGTTTCCAGCAAGCTGCACGCAGCCTCCTCCGGTCCTCTCTCTCCCCCACCCATCGGCGTGTGAGGCGGATCAGCCCCGCCTTTCACGATCCGGAACAGCTTCGACGGTGACGCGCTTCTGGATGCGTGGAGATCGGAACGCGCGCCATGGACTTCGCGACCCGCGCCTATAATCACAGCTTCCCGTTCGACCCGATCGTCCGGTCGCTGCTCGACAATGATTTCTACAAGCTGCTCATGCAGCAGTTCATCTGGGAGCATTATCCCAACACGCGCGTCGGCTGGGCTGACCAACCGGACACGGGAGGTAGCGCTCGGACGCGAGCTGGACCTCGGCGAAGTGCGCGAGCAGCTCGACCATGTGCGCACCCTGCGCTTCACGCCGTCGGAGATCATCCACCTGCGCGGCCAGACCTTCTACGGCCAGAGCGGAATCTTTAAGGAAGGCTATCTCGAGACGCTGCGCGCCTTTCGCATGCCGGATTACGAGCTCGACGTCGCCCGGGACGGCCAACTCGATCTGCATTTCGATGGGCTGTGGTGGCAAACGACAATGTGGGAGATTCCGGCGCTGGCGATCGTCAGCGAGCTTCGCGCCCGCAAGATCATGCGCGGCATGTCGCGGCCCGAGCTCGACATTCTCTACGCGCGCGCGAAGGTGAAGCTCTACGCCAAGCTGGAGCGCCTCCGAACGCTGGCCGAGCTCAACCTCAGCGACTTCGGCACACGGCGCCGCCACGCTTTCCTGTGGCAGGAGCATTGCATCCTGACCGCCCGCGAGCTGCTTGGCGAGCGATTCACCGGCACGTCCAACGTCCATCTGGCCATGAAGCATGGGATGGAGGCGAAGGGGACCAACGGGCATGAGCTGCCGATGGTGCTTGCGGCGCTCGCGCGGCAAGCGCAGCCCGGCGACGCCCAGGCCCTCAGGCAGACGCAGTACAAGGTGCTGCAGCAATGGCAGACGGAGTATCGCGGCAATCTGCTGGTCTTCCTGCCCGACACCTTCGGAACGACACAGTTTCTGGAGGGCGCGCCGCAATGGGTCAGCTTCTGGACCGGCGCCAGGCCGGATTCCAAACCGCCGGTCGAAGCGGGCGAGGAGTTGATGGCCTTCTGGAAGCGGATGGGGCTCGGCGACCAGAGCATCGCTTCGGGCAAGCTGATCATCTTTGCCGATGCACTCGACGTCGGAATCGATGGCCACCCTCCCCGAGGCCATGACATCGTCGCGCTCGCCCGCCATTTCCAACGGCGCGTGCAGATCGCGTTCGGCTGGGGCACGCACTTCACGAACGACTTCGAAGGCAGCCATCCGCGCGGCGCGGACATCCTTCGGCCGATCTCGCTGGTGTGCAAGATCAGCTCCGTGAACGGCCATCCGGCGATCAAGCTCAGCGACAATGCGGCGAAGGCGATCGGACCGGCGGAGGAGGTGAAGGCCTATCGCGAGATCTTCGGCGCCGCAGGCGTGACGAGCCGCCCGTTGAACGCCTGAACGGCCGAAGGCCTAGACCAGAGCCAAAGCGAGCAGATAGGCGATCAGACCGGCACCGAGCACGGCCTGAGTCCACAGGGCCGAATCCATCGCCAGCTCGGCGAGGCCGAGCGGCCGGACGGGCGGGAACTGGAGATAGTCCCCCGCCGTGAGGCCGACACCCGCCAGCGCCGCATAGAGAAGGAGCTCGACGACGCTCAGATGCAGGAAGCCGATGTAGAAAGGCAGGAACACGATCACGATCATCGCCCCGATCGCCTCCGCCCAGACATCCCATGCCTGCGGCATCAGGAGGGGTCCGATCCAGGTCCGCCGAAGGCGGCTTCGGGCGTGCCGAATTCGGTGAGGTTGAGCGGATCTGCCACGGCATCGAACTCACCGGCCCAGTAGAGCAAGGCGACGAGCAGCGCCGCGACCGCCAGCAGGGCAAGCACGATCCCGGCCACCAGCACGGCGCCGCCCTGGGGCGCATCCGCCAGCATCCTCGCCTCGCCCCGAGGTCCCGATCCGCTCCGGCCGCTCATAGGAACGGATCCTGGCGGCGCACGCGGCTGCGATAGGCAGTAAAGCTGCGCCACACCGATCGCGCCGCCGCGACCTGCGCTTCGGGAAGGCCGGCCGTCTGAAGATAGGCTTCCAGTTCGCGCCACGACCTCGCGTCCGGAAGGTTTCGATCGCCCCGCGCGAGCGCGATGAAGTTCCAGGCGGCAGCGCTCCCGCGGCCGAAATCATATTTGCGGGCGTCGACATATTCCCGGAAGCTCGCGCCGGCGCGTGCCGGCCGCAGGAGCGTGTCCGTCCGGGCGCCGCACGCGAGGTTCCGGTCCAGCAGGCTATGCATTGAGCCGGTATCCGACACCGGGTTCGGTCAGGATCAGTCGGGGCTCCGAAGGATCCTCCTCCAGCTTCTGTCGAAGCAAGGCGACATAGGTGCGCAGATATTGGGGATCGGCGCTCGGATCGCCCCACCCGGCGAGCAACAGGCGCCGCTGGGTGACGACCTGGCCGGCATGCTCGCCGAGCGCTCGAAGCAGATCGAACTCCTTGGGGGAAAGCTTCACCTCTTCACCCATGACCGCGACTCGGCGCCTGCCGAGGTCGATCGCCAGCTCTCCGACGTGAAGCTCGCCGCCGGCCCCGGCGATGCCGCGGCGGCGCTGGGCGGCGCGAATACGCGCCATCAGCTCCTCGATGCTGAACGGCTTGTCGACATAGTCGTCGGCGCCCGCATCGAGTGCCGCGACCTTCTCGCTCTCCTGGTGCCGCGCGGACAGAATGATGATCGCGACGTTTCCGAGCCCGAGCAGGCCGGGGATCAGATCCTTGCCGTCGCCATCGGGCAATCCGAGGTCGAGCAGGACCAGGTCGACCGCCTCGGCGGCGGCGGTGCGAAGGCCTTCGAGGCCTCGCGCCGCCGTGAACACGGTCCAGCCCATCGCCGCGAGCACGGGCTGGAGCACCCGCGCGATCGCCGGCTCGTCATCGACGATCAGGATCCGCATGCCCGTCACGAGCCCTCCCCTGCGCCGGCGAGCGGCAGTTCGATGGTGACGATCGTGCCGCCGGCCGGGTCATCGGGCACGCCGGCCCAGATCCGCCCGCCAAAGGCCTCGGCGAAGCCCCTGGCGATGGCGAGCCCGAGTCCGCTTCCTTCTCCCGCCGACGATTGCCCCGCCCGGTAGAAGCGCTCGAAAATCCGTGAGAACTCGCCCGGCGGAATGCCCGGACCCACGTCCCTGATCGACACGAGGATGCGCGATCGCCTCGTGACGGCCGAAACCGTGATCGGCGATTCCGGGCCGCTATATCGGACGGAATTTTCGAGGACGTTGTAGAATACCTGCTCGAGCATGACCGGATCGGCCTTCACCAGGGCCTGGGACGGCGCGATGTTCTTGACGATCATGTGCCCGCTGCCGAGGCCGCGGACCATCGCGATCGCGGAGCCGAGAGCTTCCAGGGCATCGCAGGGCGTGAAGTGGTTGCGATCGAGCCCCGCCTGCAGGCGGCCGAGGTTGAGCAGGTTGGTCGTGTAGCGATTGAGGCGCGCGCATTGCTCACGGATCGTGCCGAGCATGTCCGCCTTGGCGGCCTCGTCCAGATCGCCGCCATATTGGGCAAGGCTGCTGGCCGATGCCGAAATGGCGCTGAGCGGGGTCCGCATGTCATGCGAGACCGACGAGAGCAGAGCTGTCTTGAACTCCTCGGATTTCCTGACGAGATCGGCCTCCGCAAGCCGTTCGAGCAGCAGGCAGCGCTCGGTGGCGATGCTGACGAGATTGACGAGGGCGCCCAGATCCTCCTCCTGGACTTCATGCTCGTTCCCCTCAGCCCATTCGAGAACGAGGATTCCGAGCGCCGCATCGGCGCTGGAGAGCAAGGAGGCCAGGCGGCTTCCATCGCGAAGCGCGGGCAGGCACTGCGTGAAGGCCTTCTCGGCCAGGCTCGAATGCTTCGGCTTCCGTCCCACGGATGCCAGGGCCTCCCCGCAAGCCACATGTAGCTCCACCTGCGCGCCGCCGCCGACATAGGCCTGAACCGCGTCGGCCACGCTGGGCAGGTTCACCGCCGCCTGAAGCATCTTGCTGAGATCCAGCAGCGACGAGACTCGCCGGGTCGCCCGCTCCGCCGCCCGCGCACGATCCCGAAGGCGTCCGGTCACGATCCCAGAGGCGACGGCGATGGCGTTGAACGCGATGATCGGAACATAGTCTTCGAGGCTGGCGAGGCTGAACCGAAAGGTCGGCTCGATCAGGAAGAAGTTGTAGGCAAGCGACGCGGCCAGCGCCGCTATCAGGCCGCCCCAGACTCCTTCGAGGGCGCCGGCAACGGTGACGCCGAGGAGGAATACGATCGCCGCGGTGATCGGCCGGCCGGAATTCTGGGCAATGGCCGAGCCGGCGGCAGCGGCCATGAACGCCGCGACGGCGGCGAAATGGACAAGCGGCGACCGCGCCGCCAGCGCGAGCCGCAAGGCGCGCGGCAACCCCGAGCGGCGGAGGAGAAGGGGGCGCAACGGTCTCGACATGGGAAGATCCAACGACCGGGCTGGGGAAGCGGACGTCATCGCCGCCTCTTTGCCGGCTGGACTCCGGTTAGCACCCGCTCCGCTTCCCGGCACGCTCTGAACGGGCCGCCCGGAAGGCCGTTGAGCGCCGCCATGTCGTGATCGTGGATGAAGGTGGCCCGGCCGGACTGGAACTTGCGGCCGACCGACGAAGGCCGCGTCCCGAGCACCCAGCTTCCGTCGGACGTGCTGATGCGCGCGCGATCCCGGAAATATCTGACGGAAAAGCCGACTCCGCCTTCGCACACGAAGGCCACGGGTCTCGACGCGGCCGCCGGCCGAGAAGCGGCCAGCTCTGGTACGGACACGGCGACCGCGGCGAGCAGGAGAGGCACGGCGATGAGTCGCGCCGGGCGGATATCGGAAAACACGGCCTCAGCCTAGGGCAGACCAGGCTCGCGCGGTAACATGGAATTTATATGCGCGTGCCGATCCCTTCTGCAGGGGGCTCGCGGCCGAAGGGCAAGAAAGCGGAAAGTTCTCGCCGCTAGAGCGGCCGATCAGGGAGACGATTCGCAATGCTGGCCAATCTTGCCGGTCCGACGGTCCGGATAGCCGATCTCGCCGATCCCGCGGAGCGTCGGCGGATCGACGATTTCGTGCGTGGCCAGGCGGAATGCGGGCCCTTTCATCGTCCCGGCTGGAGCCGCGGAGTCGAGGCGGGAACGGGGCAGCCGGCGCATTACCTCGTCGCCGAGCGGGGCGATGGAACGATCAGCGGTGTGCTTCCGCTGAGTCGCATCGGATCGCCCATCTTCGGAACCGCACTCGTTTCCGCCGGCTTCGGCGTCGGCGGCGGCATCGCGGCGATGGACGAGGAGGCGATCCAGGCGCTCGCCGATGCAGCCTGGGCGGCGGCACAGGCCCAGGGATGCGCTTCGGTCGAGCTTCGCGGCGGACCGGTCCCGTCCCGGTGGCAAAAAGAGGAAGGCGTCTATGCCGGGTTCGCGCGCGCCCTTCCGAAGGGTGACGAGGCGATCCTCAAGGCCATTCCCCGCAAGCAACGCGCCGAAGTCCGGCGGGCCATGGGCCTGGGCCTGGAAGTCCGGAGCGGACGAAGCCCCGAATTGGTGGACCTTCATTACCGCGTCTACGCCGAAAGCGTGCGCAATCTCGGGACGCCGGTCTTTCCCAGATCCCTGTTCCGGGCGATGCTGGAGGAATTTGGCGAAGATGCCGACATCCTTGTCGTGCTTGGCCAGGGTCGGCCCACGGCCGCCGTGCTCAGCTTCTACGACAAGGGGACCGTCTTTCCCTACTGGGGCGGCGGGACACGCGATGCGCGGCGGCTGAGGGCCAACGATCTCATGTATTTCGCGCTGATGCGCCAGGCCTCCGAACGGGGCTGCGCCCGCTTCGACTTCGGCCGGTCGAAAGTCGGCACGGGTGCCTTCGCCTTCAAGAAGAATTGGGGCTTCACGCCCGAGCCGCTGACCTATGCGCGCCAAGGCGCGCATCGCGACATCAACCCGCTCAGCCCGAAGCACCGGATGGTGACGAGCTTGTGGCAGCGGCTCCCGCTGGGAGTGGCCAATCGCCTGGGACCGTTCATCGCGAAAGGCCTTGGCTGATCGGGCGCTCGGCTAATCGGCGAGCGGCCCGAATTTGGGCTCGGTCTTGCCCAGCCGTGCCTTGACCGCTTCCTCGAGATCGGCGCTGACCAGTGCGGCCGCGTTCCACAAGGCGACATCGCGAAGGCCGTCTTCGATCGGGCGGCCGCGGCTGTGGTTGAGGCTGCGCTTGGCGCCGGCCACGGCGAGCGGCGATTTGGCGGCGATGGTCTCCGCCAGTCCGCGCGCAGCGGCCATCGCAGCTTCGCGACTCGCCTCGAGCCGGTTGATGAGGCCGTAGCGCGCGGCTTCCTCGGCGCCCATTCGGCGGCCGGTGAAAGCGAGCTCGCGGACGACCCCGTGCGGTAGAAGGTAGCCGAGCCGCTGGAGCGTGCCGAGATCGGCGGTGATCGCGACATCGACCTCTGCGACCTGAAAGAAGGCGTCGGCCGAGGCGACGCGAAGATCGCAGGCGCTGACAAGATCGACACCCGCGCCGATGCAGCCGCCGTGGATGGCGGCGATCACCGGCGGCCGCGCCGCTTCAGCCGCGCCGAAAGCCTGCTGCAGCCATTCGATGTGGCGCAATCGCGCTTCGGCGGCCCGCCCTGGATCCTGCGACGGCGGGAATTGCCGCGACGCATATTCGAGATCGAGGCCGGCGCTGAAATGCCGGCCACGACCGCTGAGCAGAATGGCGCGCACCGCAGGATCCCGGCCGACCGCGCGGAGCGCCTCGCCGATCGCGGCGAACATCTCGCCGTCCATCGCGTTCAGCCGATCCGGCCGGGCCAGCTCGACATGTGCCACCCCGCCGGCAATCGCCACCTCGACGCGCTTCGCTTCCGTCATCTTCCATCTCCTCGGCTGCCGCCTATCGCCCGGCGCGGCCGTCGGACCAAGCGGCGTCTTCGCCATTCACGTCACTGCAACCGACGCCGCCTATCGAGGCGGCAGGAAGTGAATTTTTCAACCGGGCTGGACCCGGGCCCGGCGAGACCCCAATTATTGCTGCGCTGCAGCAGCGATGCAGGGATAATGACGCCGACGGCCCATCGGGAAAAGGAAAGAAGTGACCGAACGACCTACTCTCAGTGCACGCTTGCCGAGCAAGACGATGCCTGCCGACGAACTGCTCGGCACGGCGATCCGGACGAGGACATGCGTCCGCGCGGTGTACAACCGGACGGCGATCCGCATGGCGCCGCATGCGCTCTATCGCCGGAATGACGACCTGTTCGTCGACGGCGTCGTCCTGGAGCGGGACGGCCAACCGCCGCGCGAGCTGAAGCTTGGCACCTTCAAGCTGGACGGCCTCAAGGATCTCGCCTCGGCGCTGCTGCGCTTCGATCCCCAGCCGGTGTTCGATCCGCAGGCGGCCAAATATACCAGCGAGGTGGAGCTGATCGCGCGCGTCGCCGACACAACCGGCGCTGCAACCGGCGAACGAACCCGGCGGCGGCCGGCAAGCCGGGCTGGCTGAAGACCGGCGCCGGTCCTTCCCTTCTCCCCCGAAATGCCGGTAGGAACCCGGCCATGACCCGCTTCACCGTGAATGGTCAGCCGGTTCATTACCGGATGGACCCGGATACGCCCTTGCTGTGGGCGCTGCGTGACGCGTCCAACCTGACCGGCACCAAGTTCGGATGCGGCACCGGCCATTGCGGCGCCTGCACCGTTCACGTCGACGGCAATGCCGTGCGCAGCTGCCGGGTGCGGATCGCCGACCTGGAAGGCACGTTCGTCACGACGATCGAAGGCTTGTCGCGCGACCGTTCGCATCCGGTTCAGCAGGCCTTCGCGGCCGACATGGTGCCGCAATGCGGCTATTGCATACCCGGCATGATCATGGCGGTGGCGGCTTTGATCGATCGCAACGACACCCCGACCGACGGCGAGATCGACGCGGCGATCACCAATATCTGCCGCTGTGGGATCTATCCCCGGCTGCGCCAGTCGATCCGGAGGGCGCTGCGAATCAAGAGCGGCCGCGAAAGGGCCGCCGGGGCGCCGCCGCCCGGCATCGCGCCGGAAGACGCGGTGCGCGAAGTGCCGGCGCTGCGCGAGCCGCCGGCGGCCGAGCGGCCCTAGGCCGCGCGCGCGACTGTCCCCGTCTGGAGCGGCCGCGAGAAGTCAATCCTTGCATTGGGATGACCGGCCGGTTCAGGGTCCGCTCATCGACTCTCTGCCACAGGTTATCCCAAGAGGCGGGATCGCCGCCGACAGTAGGAGTATCTCGATGCGTAGAGCATTGCTCAGTTTGATCATGGCGGCGACGGTGTTGAGCCCGATAGCCGCTCAGGCACAGGATCGCGGCCAACGCCTGGACCGCGGCCGGGCGACGTCCGAACAGAGGCAGGCGGTCTCGGAACGGCGCGCCCAGCGCGTCGAGAATCGTGCTCAGCGCCAACAGGCGCGTCAAGCGGCACGGGCCGACAATCGTGAGGCGCGTCAGCAGGTCCGGCAATCGAACCGCCAGGCGCAGCGGAGCGCCGTGGCCCAGCGCCAGCGTGGGGAACGAGGCAATCGCGCCGGCCGTCCCGGCAGCGTCTATCCGCAGGCGTGGCAGGGTAACCCGAACGACCCGGCACTTCGGCGCTATCAGCAGCTCGAGCGCCAGAACCAGTATCGCTACGGCACCCGCGAGCAGCGCCGCGAGATCCGCCGGGAGCAGCGCGGGGATCGGCGCGACTGGCGGCAGGACCGCCGCGAGGATCGCCGCGACTGGCGGCGGGACCGTCGGGACGACCGGCGCGATTGGCGCCAGGACCGCCGGGCGGACCGGCGTGACTGGCGGCGCGACTGGGATCGTCGGAGCTGGCGCAACGACCGGCGCTACGACTGGCAGGGCTGGCGCTATCGCAATCGCCACATCTATCGGCAGTCGCCTTATTACGCACCCTACCGGAACCACCGCTATTCGCGCTTTTCGGTCGGCCTCTTCCTGCAGCCCATGTTCTACAACGATCGCTACTGGATCGGCGATCCGTGGCAGTACCGGCTGCCGGCGGCTCCGGCCGGGACGCGGTGGGTGCGCTACTATGACGACGTGATCCTGGTCGACGTCTACAATGGCGAGGTGATCGACGTGATCTACGACTTCTTCTGGTAGGTGTCGCGAAGGCGGGCATGCGCGCCATGTCCGCACGAACCTCCGGAGAAGAATGAAACGGGCGCCCCGCCGACTTCGTGTCGGCGGGGCGCTCCGCGTTCCGGCGGTGAAACCAGGGGTTGCCAGCCGAGGCCGACGTGCCGCATTGAACGCGGCTCTGCCGGTATCCAGGGGGACCCGCCGATGATCATACGCCTGCTCGCCGCCTTCGCCTTGCTCCTTGCCGCCCCGGCGGCTGCCCAGACAGCGGCGGCGCCCGGCGAGGGGGCCGAGAGCCGGACCATCGTCGTCCATGCGGGACGGCTGATCGCCGATCCTTCCGAGCCGGCGCGCGGGCCTTCGACGATCCTGATCGCCGACGGCCGGATCCAGAGCGTCGCCGAGGGTCTGCAGCCGCCGCCGCCCGGCGCGCGGCTGGTCGACCTCTCGGCCCTCACCGTCCTGCCCGGCCTCATCGATTCCCACGTCCATCTGTCCGGCAATCCCGGCGGCGAATTCTGGCGCGAGGCGGTTGACCCGGACGAATATGCCGTCGTGCTGGGGGTCGAAAATGCGCTTCGCACCGCGCGGGCCGGCTTCACGACGGTGCGCGATCTCGGATCGCCGCCACAGGTCGGTCACGTGCTCCGGCGCGGCACCGCCGAAGGCCGCTTCCCCGGCCCGCGGATTCTCTCCTCGGGGCCCGGCCTTTCGATCATCGGCGGCCATGGCGACGTCAGCGGCTTCCGCCCGGAGGTGGTCGAGGCGCTGTCTGCGGGCAATGTCTGCACCGGCCCGGAGCAATGCGCCGCGCGGGTCCGCGAGGCTTCGCGCGCCGGCGCGGACGTCATCAAGTTCACGGCGACGGGCGGGGTGCTGTCGCAGCAGGCGCGCGGTCTTGAAGCGCATTTCACCGACGCCGAGATGCGAGCGATCGTCGAGACCGCCCACTCGCTCGGCCTCAAGGTCGCGGCCCACGCCCATGGCGCGCGCGGCATCGAAGCCGCGGCACGGGTCGGAGTCGATTCCATCGAACACGGCACCTTCGCCGACGCGGCCGCCATCGAAGCGATGGGTCGGTCGGGCACCGCGCTCGTGCCGACCCTGATGGCATACACGGGAATCCGCGAGGGGCTCGAGCAGAATCGCTACACGCCGCCCGTCGCTGCCAAGGTGCGCGAGACTCTCGAACTGGTCGGAAGGGCGGCCCGGGCGGCGCGTGCCGCCGACGTGCCGGTGGTGTTCGGCACGGACGCCGGCGTATTCGAGCATGGCCGAAACGCCGAGGAGTTCGCGCTGCTGGTCGAACGGGTCGGCATGAGCCCGGCGGAGGCGATCGCATCGGCGACGACGGCGGCGGCGCGGCTGCTGGGGCTCGAGACCGAGGTCGGCCGGATCGCACCCGGCTACTCCGCCGACCTTATCGCCGTCTCCGGCGATCCGCTCGAGAATGTACGGGCGCTGGAGGATGTGGAATATGTGATGGTGCGCGGCCGCACCGTGGAGTGAGAGAGAGGCGAATGAGCTCGAACGTCGTCGATTACAAGGTCGCGATCGGCCGGTGGGTGAAGGACCGGCTGTCTCGCAATCCGACCGTGTTCAAGATCCCTTCCAAGGATATAGACATTTTCGTCGCTCGCGATTTCCTCACGCGCACCGAATGCGAGGGGTTGATGCGGCGGATCGACGTCGAGCGAATCCCGTCTCAATTGCTGTCGCCGACCGAGGATCCCGAGTTCCGGACCAGCGAGAGCTGCAACATGAATCCGGCCGATCCGCTGGTGCGGCAGATCGAGGACAAGATCACCGGGCTGATGGGAATCCAGCCGGAACATGGCGAGACGATCCAGGGCCAGCGCTATGCGGTAGGCCAGCAGTTCAAGGCACATTACGACTTCTTCAGTCCGAGCGAGCCTTACTGGCCGACGATGGAGCGCTGCGGCGGCCAGCGGACCTGGACGGCAATGGTATTCCTGAACGCACCGGAGGAGGGTGGCCAGACCGCCTTTCCCGACGCCGGGCTGAAGATCGCGCCGCGGGCCGGCAACCTGCTGACCTGGAACAATATGGACGCGGAGGGACGGCCGAACAATTTCACCCTGCATCAGGGGTGTCCGGTGCTCGCCGGCTGCAAATATGTGATCACCAAATGGTATCGCGAGCGCCCGTGGAGCTACATGGACGTCCAGACCTACTGAGGGCGGCCCGATAAGGGATCGCCCGGATCCCCGCCTCCGCCCAAGACGCCCGCCGACGGATTGCCGCCGCCCCGTCGCTGTATTATGCACATCCCACACCTAGTCCGACGGGAAAAATCTATCATGACAAGTTGCCGCGCCGCCTTGCTTGCCGCCACCATCCTGCTCGCTTCCGCCGGGTTTCCGGCTACCGCGCAGCAGCCGCCTGCGGGACCGTCCGCGGCCTCGGGGCAGGAGAGTGCGAGCGAGCGGCTGCACCGGCTGTTTCGGGAAAGCGACGAGGCGAGTCTCCGTCGCAATCCGATCTCGGCGATGTTCCGCGGCGATTTCCGTTATGCGGATCGGCTCGGCGACTATGTCAGCGACGAATATTATGCCGCCGAGCGGGCTGCCGCCGAGCAGGAGCTGGCGGCGCTGGCGGCGATCGATCGCGAAGCGCTGAACCCGACCGACCGGCTCGCCTATGACGTGTTCAAATATCAGCGCGAGGACGACCTCGCTGACCTGCAGCCCGAGATACTGGCATTGACCGCGGTGCGGCCGCTCAACCATTTCAGCGGCTTCCACACCTTTTATCCGGTATTTGCTTCGGGCCGGAACACGGCGCCGTTCCGCAACGTCGAGGATTATGAGAATAATCTTAAGCGCCACCGCGAGTTCGTGCTGCTGATCGACAAGGCGATCGAGCGCTTCCGCCAAGGCATGGCGAGCGGCGTGGTCGAGACCAGGCTCACGATCCAGAACGTGATCGACCAGCTCGACACCCAGCTCGCCGCGGCGCCCGAAGAATCGCCTTACTTCGGACCGGTGGAGAATTTTCCGGACGCGGTGCCCGAGGGTGAACGCGCCCGCCTGCGCCAGGCCCATCTCGAGACCATCCGCGACGGCATCTACCCGGCCTACCGGCGGCTGCGCGATTTCCTTCGGGACGAGTATCTGCCGGTCGCCCGCGAGCAGGCCGGCCTGGTCCATATGCGGGGCGGCGAAACGCTCTACCGTCGGCTGATTCAGGAGAACACGACCCTTCCCCTCACCGCCGATCATGTCCACGATCTCGGCCTGCGCGAGGTGGCGCGGATCCGAAGCGAAATGGAGGCGATCAAGGACCGGGTCGGTTTCACCGGGACACTGGGCGAATTCTTCGAGCATCTGCGCACCAGCAAGGAGTTCGAGCCGGAGAGCCGCGAATGGATGCGTGAGACCTATTATGCGATCGGCCGCCGCGTCGACGCACGGATTGCGGAGATCTTCTCGACCATCCCGCGCACTCCGCTGGAGGTCCGCGAGGTCGAGGCCTTCCGCGAACGCAACGAGGCCGGCGGCTCCTACCAGGACGGCACGCCGGACGGATCGCGCCCCGGCGTGTTCTATTACAATGCCTACGACCTGCCCTCGCGGCGGACCTACGGCATGGAGACGCTCTACCTGCACGAAGGCGCGCCCGGCCACCACTTCCAGATAAGCCTGGCCAATGAGAATGAGGCGCTGCCCGCCTTCATGCGGTTCGGCGGCAATACGGCTTTCGTCGAGGGTTGGGCGCTCTATGCCGAGACCCTGTGGGACGAGCTCGGCATGGAGACCGATCCGTACCAGCGGTTCGGGGGCCTCAACGACGAGATGCTGCGGGCGATGCGGCTGGTGGTCGATACCGGCATCCATGCCAAGGGTTGGACGCGCGAGCAGGCGATCCGCTACATGCTCGACAATAGCGGCATGAGCGAGACCGAAGTGGTCTCCGAAGTGGAGCGTTACATTGCCATTCCCGGCCAGGCGCTCGCCTACAAGCTCGGGCAGCTGAAGATCCTCGAGCTGCGCGCCCGCGCCGAGCAGGCGCTCGGCGACCGGTTCGACCTCAAGAACTTCCACGCGCAGATACTGATGACCGGCGCGCTGCCGCTTACCGTGCTCGAAAGCAAGATCGATGGCTGGATCGCCGCCCGGCGGACGAGCTGAAGGCGCTCTTCGCCCCGGCGGCTCTAGGCCGCCTTCAACTCGTACTTTCGCATCTTCTCGATCAGGGTGGTTCGCTGGAGCGAAAGCATTCGGGCGGCATCGGCAACCACGCCGCTCGAATGATCGAGCGCCTGCTCGATGTAGCGCCGCTCGATCTCGGCGAGCACGGAGCGAAGATCGACGCCGTGCGCGGGATCGATGATGAGGGGATCGGCCTCGATGCCGGGCGCGGCCGCCGTGCTTGGCGAAGTTTCGACTTCCCGGACGGGCGGTTCGCTCGCCTCCCACAAGGCGACGCGTTCGGCAATGCTGATGCGGCCGCGGCGCACGAGCAGCAGCTCGACCTGCTCCGCGCCGATGGTCTGGTCGGGATAGAGGATATTGGCGCGGTCCACGACATTGCGCAGTTCGCGCACATTGCCGGGCCAGCTATGGCCGGCGAGCCTGTCGAGCGCCTGATCGGAGAAGCGCGCGCAGGGCCGCTCTGTCTCGCGACTGGTGAAATGCCGAACCAGCAGCGGCACGTCTTCGGCGCGGTCCGCGAGCGAAGGCAGCTCGATCGGGAAGACGGCGAGGCGGTAGAACAGGTCCTCACGAAAGCGACCGGCTTCGATCGACTGCTCGATATCGCGGTGGGTGGCGGAAACGATCCGTGCGTCCACCGCGATCTGGCCGCGGCCACCGACCCGCTGAACGGCCTTCTCCTCGAGCACCCGCAGCAGCTTCACCTGCATGTCGTGCGGCATGTCGCCGATCTCGTCCAGGAACAAGGTCCCGCCATCGGCCTCCTCGAACCGTCCACGATGCTGGGCATGGGCGCCGGTGAAGCTGCCCTTTTCATGCCCGAACAGCTCGGATTCGAGCAATTCTCGGGGGATCGCCCCGCAATTGACGGGCACGTAGGCGCCGGCGCCGCGCGCGCTGACGGCGTGGATCGCGCGCGCCACGACTTCCTTGCCGCTGCCGGAAGGACCATTGACGAAGACCGAAGCCTGGCTGGGGGCGACCTGCCGGATGAGGCGCCTCAGCTCCGCCATCGCGGCGCTTTCGCCGACCAGCACGTCCTCGAGCACGACCCCCTTGCCGCGAATGTCCACTGTTGTCGTCAAGCCGCTTCGACAGCGTGCCACGCTACGTCCACCGACTGCCCCCTGATCTATAGTGTCGCCCGGAGCCTCATTGGGGGAGAAGCGTTAATGCGCCGTAAAGGCTGCTGCCCAGGTGTACGGCCCGGAGGCCGGTCGCACGCGGGACCATCTCACATCGGCGGTGTGGCGCGCCCAATCTGCGACCAGGCACTGGCGATTTCGTGCAGCATCGCGCGCGCGCGGAGGATCTGGTCGAGATCGTTCTCGCGGCTGCCGCGCATGACCAGCCTGCGCGCCTCGCGGTATATGTCGGAGAGGCCTTCGGCGATGTCCCCGCCCTTGCGGAAGTCGAGGCTCCCCTCCAGCCCGTGCAGGATCGACATCGCCCGCGACTGGCGCTGTATGCGTTGGCTGTAATCGCCGCGCCTGGCGGCGACTGCCATCGCATCGAGCGCCTTGAGCAGCTCCTCGAACATGATCACGACCAGTTCGTGCGGCGTGGCGCCCTCGATCCGGCTCTCCAGATCGACGCTCCGATAGTGCGCATGCGCAACCTTGAATTGCCCTCTTGGCACAAACATTCGAAACTCCTGAACCAAATTGTCACAACGGCCGGATCAGCCCTGGTCGTTCGTCCACATCTTGATCTGCTGATCGAGATAGCTCTGCGTCGCCTTGAACGACGAAACCTGGCGCTCCATCGCCGTGAAGGTGTTGAGCAGCTGGTTGTAATATTTCTCGGAGCGCGTCTCCAAGGCGATGCGGTCGTCGGCGATGTCGTCGGCCTCATCGGACAGCCGTTCCTTGGCCGAGGCAAACGGGCCGCCGGACCCGAGCAGCGTGTCGCGGACCGCCTTGAGCGCACCGGCGAGGCCAGCTTCGACGGTGATCGTGACGCTGGAGACCGCGGCATTGACGCCGAGGATGAGGCCGATCGCGTTCGAGCCGGACGAAGCGACGATGTTGCCGCCGATCCCGGTCGCCGCAACGCCGTCGATCTTGCCCGAGGCCGGGGTGCCGTCGGAAGCGGGGACGAGGTCGGTGATCGTATAGACGCCCGGCTTGACCCGGCCCATCGCGCTCTTGATGACGATGTCGGGATGGCTGCTATACTGGGTGGGGTTGAACAGGGCTTCGACCCCTTCCGGATCGCTGGCCAGCACCGCCTCGAGCTTCCCCGCATCGACGCTGAGCGTGCCGTCGCGATTGGTGCGGACACCGATCTCGGCAAGGGTCTTAGGACCAGTGCCCTGATTGACCAGCGCCTTGGAGGGAAGCTCGCGAAGCTGACGCTGCATCTCCCGCACGCCGAGATCGCCGCGCAGCGGCCCGCCCTCGCCGTTGACGCCGAACGCCGTCGCCTCGGCGATCATGCTCATCACCTCGTTATAGGCGGCGACGAAGTCGTTGACGCCCTGGGTGATTTCGGCGCTCGGGCGCGTCACGCCCATCGACACGATGGTGCCCGGCATGGCCTTCTTGAGATCGATCTGGACGCCCTCTATCAGGTCGCTGAAGCTGTTGGTGCTGCGGCTGACCTCGACGCCGTCGAGGCGGACGATCGCATTCTGGGCCGCCTGAGCGAGGCTCATGCCGCCGACGACCGACGGGCCGTAGGCGAAGCGCTCGAGCCCGCTGGTCGTGCCCTCCGCGGCCGACAGGGTGAAGGCCTCGGCCGCGCCGCTCCCCCCCTTCAGCACGAGCCGCGCGCCATTGGTGTCCACGACGACGCTGGCCTTCACGCCCGATTCCTGGGCATTGATTGCCTGGGCGAGCCCGTCGAGGCTGTCGTTGGACGCATCCACGGTGATGGCGAAGCTGCCGGCCGAGGTGGTGAGCGTGAGCTCGCCCTGGCCGATGGGATCGCTGCGGCTCGCTACCGCGGCCGATTGGATCGTCTGGGCCTTGGCGAGCTGAACGACCTCCAGCTCGGCGGAGAGCGAGCCGAGACGCTTGCCGGCAATGGCCGAGGCTGACAGGATCGAACCGTCGGACACGCTCGGCTGAGCATGGAGGGTGCCGCCCGAGATCAGGTTCGACAGCGCCTTCGAGAAGCTGTCGATCGCGCTGCTCATCTCGCCCAGGGCCGACAGCTTCGCCGCATTGGCTTCCTCGCGCCGGGTGATGAGGGCCTCGCGGGGCGCCTTCGCCGCCGATGCGAGATCGTTCACCAGGGTCCTGATGTCGAGCCCCGAGCCGATGCCGAGCGCGTATCCGATCGAAGTGGTGGTCATGTGCGTCCCTTCCGTCCTCCCTAAGAACGGCAGGCGCGGGGGAAGCTTAAGTGGGATGTCGACGAATTCGCGCGCGCACGCGAATCCGCCCCGGCCGGGGCTCGCCCGGACGGAGACGGCGCGCGCCTGAAGCGCGCGGATCCGAGGTCAGCGCTTCAGCGCGACCAGCGACGCCATGTCGAGACGGCTCTGGGCGTCCATCGACAGCCGAGGCTCCGCCAAAATTCGATGCGCGATCCTCGCCGCGGCCTCCGGCTCGAGCTCGGGCACCGCGGTGCACAGCTCCGACGCCATCTGTTCGACCCAGCCTTCGGCCTTCGCGCCATCGCCGCCCCGCGCGGAGAGCAAGCGCTGAATCTCGTGCAGCGCCACCCGCACCACCGCTTCTTCCCGCTCCTTCGTCACGGCGCCGTCCTTCGATGAACGTGCTTCCGGCGCCGCCCCGAAGGCGCGGTCGCCGGAAGCGCGTTCCGGTTCACGTTCCGGCACCTCCCGGCCGCAGGCCGACAACCGGACCTTCCGCTGTCGCGGGGTGGTCCGGCGCCCCGCCTGCACGGGAAGCGCTCCTGATAAGGAAGTAACGGCGGCCGCACCCGCGGCTTAAGCTCGCCTCAAGTTTCGGGGCGTCCGCGCGCGTCGAAGCGGGCGCCGGGCGGGACTTCGACCGGCGGGCTCGAGGCGGCGGCGAGCGTCGTCTCCAGATTAAAGACGAAGGCGAGCACCGTCGCCACTGCCATGTAGAGATCCTCGCGAACGACCTGTCCGGTACGCGCGGTAAAGTAGATGGCGCGGGTCAGCTGCGGATAGCTCAGCATCGGCACCTTATGCTCGGCGGCGATCTCGCGGATGGCATCGGCGGTCGCGCCGCGGCCGCGGGCGACGACGATCGGCGCCGGATCGATACCGGGCCGATAGCGCAAGGCCACGGCGAAATGGGTCGGGTTGGTGAGCACCACGGTCGCGTCGGCGACTGCCGCGCGGGCGGAGCCGCGGAGTATTTCATGCTGGCGCCGCCGGATGCCGGCCTTGAGCTCGGGCGAGCCTTCGGTCTGCTTGTGCTCGTCCTTCACCTCCTGCTTGGTCATGCGCAGGCGCTTCATGCGCTGGGCGATCTGGGCGGGCACGTCGATTCCGGCGATGATCGCCAGCGCCACGCTCATCACCAGGATGGCGAGGACGAAGGTCGTGCCGACCGAGGCGAGCGCGGGGCCGATCTCCTGCGAGGTGAGGCCGATCAGCAGGCGCGACTGGTCGAGCAACAGCCAGATCCCGACCGCGCCGAGCAGCAGCACCTTGGCAAGCGATTTGCCCAGCTCGATCATGCCTTGCATGCCGAACATGCGCTTGAGCCCGTTGATTGGGTTCAGTTTCGAGCCCTTGAAGGCGAAGGCCCCACTGCGGAACCCGAGCGAACCGAGCAGGGCCGGCGTACCGATCGCCGCCACTAGAGTGAGGGCGAAGAGCGATAGGAGGGGCAGCGCGATGATCCCGATCAGCCGCAGCGCTGCACTTCCCGGATCGAAATTCCTCAGGTCGCTCGCATCGAAGGTCAGGCCGTCCATGACCATGATCCTCAGCGCGCCGACCATCATCGGGCCGGCGAAAGCTATCCATGCCGCGCCGCCGAGGATCACCAAAGCGATGCCTAGTTCGCGGGACTGGAGGACGTCGCCTTTCTCCGCCGCTTCCCTTCGCTTCTTCGGCGAAGGGGCTTCGGTCTTCTGGTCCTGGTCCGGATTTTCCGACATGGATCAGCCCCCGATCGCGATCCGCCGCGACTCCTCGAGCCCGGCCTGGATAGCGGCGATGATTCCGTCTCCCATGATCGGCGCGGCGATGGCGAGCAGCACCATTCCGGCGAGCAGGGCGGCGGGAAAGCCCACTGCGAACAAGTTGAGCGCCGGCGCGGTTCGCGACAGCATGCCCATCACCAGCTGGACGAGGACGATCGAGAATCCGACCGGCAGCGCGATGGACAGGCCGGCGGCGAACAGGATGCCGCCGAAATGGACGAGGCCCCGGATGCTCTCCGCGCTTATCCAGGCATCGCCGGGCGGCAGCGCGCGATAGCTTTCCACGATGGTCGCGGCGAGCGCGAGATGCCCGCCGATCGACAGGAACAGGAAAGTGCCGAGGATCGACAGGAATTGCGACAGGGCGGGATTCTGCTGGCCGGTCGCCGGGTCCACCATCGCCGCGAAGCCGAGCCCCATCGCGTTGCCGATCAGTTCGCCGGCGATGAGCGCGGCGGAGAAGCCGATTTGCACGGCAAAGCCGATCGCGAGTCCCGCCATGACCTCGCCGGCGACGAGCATGAAACCATCGATGGTCGCGAGTCCGCCGTCGGGAAGAGTCACATCGGTGACGCCCAGCGCAGGAATTCCGATCGCCAGAGCGAGGATGAGCCGGAGCTGGACCGGCACGAAGGTGGCGCCGAAGATCGGCGCTGCGAGAAAGGCGGCGCCGGGGCGGATCATCGCGAAGAGCCAGAGCCAGAGCTGCGCCTCGACGCCGGCAAACCCGGCCGGAATCATTGCACCAGCTCGGGGATGCGCGCGAAGATGTCCTGGGTGAAATCCACCAGAAGCATGAGGATGGCGCTGCCGAAAAGAGCGAGGCAGAGGCCGACGACGATGAGCTTCGGGACGAAGGTGAGGGTCATTTCGTTGATCGACGTCGCCGCCTGGAACATGCCGAGCAGCAGGCCGACGATCAGCGCCGGGATCAGGATCGGCGCGCTGGCAAGCGCCAGGATCCACAGCGCCTGCTGGGCAACGCCGACGAAATAGTCCGCGCTTTCCATCTCGGTCCCCTACCCTCCTGCGAACGACGCGGCGAGCGAGCCCATGGTCAGGGCCCAGCCGTCGACCAGCACGAACAGGAGCAGTTTGAACGGCATCGACACGATCGTCGGCGAAAGCATCATCATGCCGAGCGCCATCAGGGTCGACGAGACGACCAGATCGATGATCAGGAAGGGCAGGAAGATCAGGAAGCCGATCTGGAAGGCGGTCTTTAGCTCGCTGGTGACGAAGGCGGGAAGCAGGATCGAGAAAGGCACGTCCTGCGGAGAGGCGAACGGCTCGACGTCGGCCAGGTCGGCGAACAGCCTGAGGTCGGTCTGGCGGGTCTGGCGCATCATGAAGCCGTGCAGGACGGTTCCCGAGCGGGAGACCGCTTCCTCGATGGTGATCGAGCCGTCCCCATAAGGCGTGTAGGCGATCTCGTTGATCTGATCGACCACCGGCCGCATCACGAACAAGGACAGGAACAGCGCCAGCCCGACCAGGACCTGGTTGGGCGGCGTCTGCTGGAGCCCGATCGCCTGTCGCAAGATCGACAGGACGATGATGATCCGCGTGAAGCTCGTCATCATGAGCAGGATCGACGGCAGCACCGTCAGCAGGCTCATCAGGATCAGGATCTGAAGGGACAGCGACAAGGGCCGTCCGTCACCCGAAATCGTGTCGAGCGCCCGGTCGATCGCGCCGGGCTGGCCGCCGCCGGCCGCCGCTGCCGCAGCCGGAGGCTCGACCACGGCTTGGGCGAGCGCGGGCTCGACGATCAGCAGCGCCGCGCCGAGGAGGCCGGCAGCGATCAGCCAGGCCTTGCGGACCCGCTTAGCCATTGCGCTCCGCCTCGGTGATCGGAGCTTCGGAAAGAAGCTGCACCTGTCCCCGCGCCACCGCGAGCAGCAGCCGCTTTCCGGAAAATTCGACGACGGCGAGGCGCCCGGTGGCGCCCAGCGGAACCGCGTCCACGAGGGTGACCAGACGATCACGCTGCCGCAATGCCATCCCCGGCTGCACCTTGCGCCACAGCCACAGGGCCAGGAATGCCAGCCCGGCGACGAGCGGCACCAGCACCAGCAGCCGGAGGATGTAGGCGGTCATCATTTGCGGCGCTCGATCCCGCCCATGCCGGTACCGGCGGCGACGACTTCGACCACCCGAATGCCGAAGCGGCCGTTGACTGTCACCACTTCCCCCTTCGCCACCAGCGTACCGTTGGCCATGATGTCGAGCAGCTCGTGGCTCTGCCGGTCGAGCTCGACGACGCTGCCCTCGGCCAGGTCCATCAGCTCGGAAAGCCGCAGCGCGGTGCTGCCCACCTCGACCGACATCCGGACCGGAATGTCGGCGAGCAGCGCATAGTTGCGGCGGGCAAAGGCTTCGTCGTCGATCGCCTCGCCCTCCAGGATTTCCTGGGGCTCCTTCACTGCATGTTTCTCCTCTTTTCGATCTTCTCAATCTTGAGTGCGGCGCGGCCGTCATGCTCGCCTATCGTGCCCAGCGCGATCGGCCGCCCCTCCACCAGCAGCGGCACCTGGGCCGGCAGGCTGATCGGAATGACGTCCCCGGGGCGCAGCTGCATCAGCTCGGCGAGCGAGAGATCGGGACGCGCCAGAACGGTGCGCGCCCGCACCCGAACCTGGCCGATCGCGGCGAGAAGCCGCTCGCGCCACTCCTCCCCACGGGCGCTGACGTCCTCGGGCGAGGTGGCGAGCAGCTCCTGCTCGACCGAGCGGAGTGACGAGACCGGATAGACGATATCGATATGGGAGGCGCCGGCGCGGCCGAACTTCACGACGAAGCGGGTCACGGCTACCGTTTCGTCGCCGCGCGCCATCGTGGCGAACTCGACGTTCGTTTCGCGCGATCGAAGCTGCGGCCGGGCGGGCATCACCTCGCTCCACACCGTCGCCAGATCCGCGAGAACGGAGTCCGCAAGGCGGCCGAGAAGGCTCTCCTCCGTCGGGGTGAATTCGCGAGAGGGCGTAGCCGGTGAATCGCCCGCGCCGCCGTAGAAGCAATCGACAAGCCGCCTGACGAACTCCGGCTGAAGCGCCAGCAGGATTGCTCCCTTCATCGGCTTGAACGCGTAGAGGCTCAGGCTGACGAATTCGGGCTGCTCCGCTTTCCAGTCGCCGAAGATCCGGATGGTGGAATCCTCGGCCGTGACGGTGGGCTTCGCGCGGACGAACGGCTCGAGCAGGTCGCGAAGCCGCCGCGACATCCGCTCGTTCATCCGGTCGAGCGCCGGCAGCGCGTTCATCGGCCGAGCTGCATCGCTGCCAAAGGCGAAGGGGCGCGGCGAGTGCGACGCCCCTTCAGGCTTGGCCGGAGGCTCGTGAAGCTCGTTCATGAGCGCCGCGATCTCGTCTCCGGAAAGGGTAGGCGGTTCGGTCATTGGGTCACGAAGCTCGTAAAATAGACCTCGTCGATACCGCCGAACCCTTCCCGATTGGTTAAGACGCCGTTTATCGCGTTGCGTAACGCTATCTTCAGCGCCTGCTTGCCGCGAGCGGTCGTGACTGCTGCCGGATCCTGCTCGGTCAGGGTCATCAGGATTGCCGACCGGATCGCCATGTCGTGGCGCCGCACATTGTCGATCACGCGCTCGTCATAGAAGGTCGAGATTCCGAGACCCAGCTGCACGAAGGCGGTGCCGCCGCGAAGGTTGGAGGTGAAATTGCCCTCGAGCGGAACGTAGGTCGACTGGAAGAGCCGCGGGTCGACCCGGCCCTGACGGGCCATGGCGCGCGCGGCCTCGACCGAAGCGGGATTGGCGCCGTCGCGCGGCACGAGCTGCGGCACGTCCGGATCCTCTCCGCCGCCGTACAGCCCGCCGAGCACGCCGCCATTGGCATAGAGCACGGCGCCGGCCCCGCCCCCACCAATCGCCACCAGGGCGACGGTCAGCAGCAGGAGCTTCTTCAGCCTGGACCTCTTCTTCTTCGGCTTGGGCTGCTCGATGTCGCTCATGATTCAGTTCCTTCAGGCATAGCGGTCCGAGCTTGAGCGCGTCCGGCGCTCCGGCTCGGCCTCGGAGACGGTGTCGCGCCCGGTCCGCAGCTGCGGCTCCCGGCGCTCGGCTTCCTGGCGACGCGGGTCGCCGGCATGGCCGCCGGCAAGGTCGACGTGAGTCTCGGCAATTCTCACGCCCTGCGCGCGCGCCTCGGCGACCAGCTTGGGCTGCGCCTCGGCGATGATCGCGCGAGCCGCCTCGCTCTCGACGGTCAGCCGGACCGATGTGCCGCGATCGCCTTGCGTGAGCTCGACCTTCAGCGTGCCGAGATGCTCGGGATCGAGGCGGAAGCGCATCTTCCCTTCGGTGCTGCCGGCGTCGGCAATGTCGCGCGCGAGCCGGTCGAGCCACTCGCCGTCGGCGGCGAGCTCGAGCTGCCGCTCGACCATCGCTTCAGGCGCGCCGGCGGCCGATGCCGGCGCGGCCGGGATTTGACCGGGAGCGGCCGGCTCGGCCACGCCGGGGAGCGCGAACGGCACCGCCGCGCTGCCGGGCTGGACCGGCGCTTGTGCGGCCACGTCGCCCTTCGGCTGGGCAAGGTTCGAAGCCGGCTGCGAAGGCCGACGCGGACCTTGCGGCATGGCCTGCGCGGAAGCGGGGTCGGCGGCCGCATTTTCGGGGTTGGTCCCGGCAGGTTCGTAATCTGCGGCGGGCCTGACGTTCGCGGCGGGCCCGCGACTTGTCCGGCTCGGCTGGAGCGCCGCGACCATCGCGCCGCCGGCCGAATGCGGCGCCGTCGGCGCCGTCGCGGCAATGGCGACGGTCGCCGCAGCAGGCCCCTCCGTCTTCACCGCGGGTCCAGCCGCAGTCGAAGCCGCCGCAGCGACAGCGCCAGGGCGCGAGGCAAAAGAACCCGCCGGCACCTGACCGTCGGGATATGGAGCGCCTGCGCCCGTCGAGACTTGGCCGGCCGCAGGCTCTGCAGCGGCTTCGGAAGCCCAGGCGACATTGTTCGAGGTCGAGAAAGCGGTGTCGGGGGTCGGCGCCGGAACGGTTACGGTGCCGGCGGCGACCGGCGCGCTCGTCGTTGCGAGGTTCGTGGCAGCTGGCGCCGACGCCGCGAAGGCGAGGTCCGGGGCAGCGGCCGGCGCCGCTGAGCCGGCGCCCGCCGCGGTCGCGATCCTGGTCGGAGCCGGCGCCGGATTGGGCGCCGCCTGCATCGCGACGAGGCTCAGTATCGCATCGGCCTGGGCGATCGGGGTTCCTTCATCCCCGATAGCCGGCCGGTCCGCGTCTGGGTCCTCGCCCGCTTCCGCCCGTGGCCCGGCCGCGCCGGGAACCGGCAGCGTCGTCGAAAGCAGTTGGGCGAAACCTTCGCTTTCGCCGCCTTCGCCTGGCTGCTCCGACACGCCTGGCCGCGCCGTGGGGCCCAGGCGCATGTTCGGGACGCTTGCCATCACTGGTCACCTCCATCGTTCGAGAGTCGCGCGCGCTGACGCAGGCGCGGAGTTCGGAGCGTCTGGCGCTCCGCCAGAGCATCGGCAGCGACGGCAGCCGACTTCTGAAGCTTTTCCGCGCTTTCCTGGTCGCGGCGCTTGGAAAGGCGGATTCGTTCCTTCTGCGCCGCGGCGGCGCGGGCGCTGTCGAGCGAGGGAGCGAGGCCCTGGCGAGCGACATCGAGCCGCATCGCCAGCTCGCCGATCCGCGCCAGGCCGGAACCGGAGGTCGGACCGGGAATGGCGTTGAGCTCGCTGCGCATGTCGGCGAGCCGCTGCCGGCTGGTCTCGAGCAGTTGCACCTTGCCGGCCGCCTCGGCGGCAGCGCTGGCGGCGAGGTCGTGCTGGAGGCGCCGCACGCGCACGATGCGGGCGCGCTGCTTGAGGAGCGCGCTCATCGGTGCATCATCCCGATCAGGCCCGCGACCGATTCATCGAACGGTATTCGGTCCGCCGGTGCCTGGCGCATGAATTCGAGCAGTTCCGGGCGGCGCACGATGGCCTCGTCGATGAGCGGATCGCTGCCGGGCGCGTAGGCGCCCATCAGGATCAGGTCCCGATTTTCCTCGAAGGCCGACCAAAGCCGACGCAGCGCACTTGCCGCGGCCGCATGGTGGGGAGCGACTATGTCGGCCATGACCCGGCTTAGGGACCGGCCCACGTCGATCGCCGGATAGACTCCCTGTTCCGCGAGCGAACGGGAAAGGACGATATGTCCATCGACGATGGCGCGCGCGGCATCGACGATCGGGTCCGACGTGTCGTCGCCGTCGGCGAGCACCGTATAAAGGGCGGTGATCGAACCGCCCGTCCGGCTGTCGGCGCCGGCGCGCTCGACCAGGCGCGGGATGAGGCCGAGCGCGGACGGGGGGTAGCCCTTCACAGTCGGCGGCTCGCCCAGCGAAAGGCCGATCTCGCGCTGCGCATGGGCGACCCGGGTGAGGCTGTCGACCAGAAGGAGAACCTTCAGCCCGCGGGCGCGAAAATCCTCGGCGATCGCGGTCGCCCGCATCGCCGCACGCAGGCGAAGCAGCGGAGCATGGTCGGCAGGGACCGCGACGACGACCGACTTTCGGCGCACTTCGGGGGGAAGCTTGGTGGCGAGGAAATCGCTGACTTCGCGGCTGCGTTCGCCGATAAGTCCGACCACGATCACGTCGGCCTCCGCGCCGGCGATCATCTGGCCCATCAGAACCGACTTGCCGACGCCCGACCCGGCAATGATCGCGACGCGCTGTCCGACACCGGCGGTCAGCAAGGCGTTGACGGCGCGGACGCCGATGTCGAACGGCTGGATGACCCTTGCCCGGTCCAGCGGATTGCCCGGCCGCCCGGCAAGCGGCCATTTGTCGACCGAGGCGATCGGTCCGAGACCGTCGAGAGGATTGCCGAGACCGTCCACCACGCGGCCGAGCAGCCCGGGGCCGACCGCCGCGACTCCGCCGCCGCTATCGGGCTCGACCCGCGAGCCGCTCTTGTGAGCCGCCTCGCCGTCCAGGGACATCAGGAGACTGCGATTGCCGCGAAAGCCGACCACCTCGGCGCGCGCGGCGTGGCCGTCGGCGGCGATCACCAGCGCGCCCGAACCGATCGGACGATCGAATCCGGTCGCCTCCAGCATCAGCCCGTCATAGGCGGCGAGCTTTCCCACCCGGCGCGGACGCGGATCGCCGGCATGGACGTCCGCAAGCAGGGACCGGGCCTGATCGACCATGGCGCTCATCGTTTGGCCGCCATCTTGTCGAGCTCGGCGCGCAGCCGGTCGAGCCGTACGGCGGGGCCGTCCTCGATCCAGCCATGGCCGGTTTCCAGCACGACGGTGCCGCGCGGAAGGTCGGGGTTAGTGGCCAGGTCGACGGGCAGGCCGGCCGGCTCGAGCAAGGGAAGGTCCTCCGGATGGACGACGAGCCTGGACGGCTCGACATTCTCGCCGATCAGCTCGGCCGCGGCACGGGCGCGGGCGAGCAGCAGATTAGGATCGATTTCGACCGACCCGATGATCTCGCGGACCAGCCGGTCGACTGTCTCGGCGAGCAGCAATGCGAGGGCGTTGGTCGGCTCCGGCCTCAGAACCTCCAGCGATTCGGCGAGACGGGCGATCGCGGCGCGCTCGGCGGCGACCTCCTGCTCGACCGTCCGGCGCGCTTCATCATATCCCTTGGCATAGGCTTCCGCCTGGGCCCGCAGCAGCGCCTGTTCGGCGGTGAGCGGCGGCTCGCCCGAATCATTGTGGGGTTCGCTCGAACCGAGCGGATGGAAGGTCGGGTCGCTTCGCCGCACCACAAAGCTGCCGACGCTGGCGGCGAGCCGAGCCCGTTCCTCACGAAGGACGTTAGACATAGTCTTCGCGTCCCCCGCCGAGGATGAGCGTGCCGGCGTCCGCCAGGCGGCGGGCGATGGCGAGCACTTCCTTCTGAGCGTCCTGGACATCTGCGAGCCGCATCGGGCCGCGTTCCTCCATCTCGTCGCGGATCGTGTCGGCGGCGCGGCTGGACATGCAGCCGAACATCTTGTTCCTGAGCTTCTCGTCAGCGCCCTTCAGCGCGATCACGAGCACCTCATTGTCGATGTTGCGCAGCAGGATGCCGAGATTCTTCTCGTCCAGCTCGTCGAGATCCTCGAACACGAACATCTCGTCCTCGATCTGCTGGGCGAGTTGCTTGTCGATCTTGCCGAGCGAGCGGATGATCCGCTGGTCGATGCCGGCCTTGGTGTTGGTCATGATCTTGGCAGCCTCGCTGGCGCCGCCGCGAACCGGAGACGGCGCCGACGCAACCCGGGACACCTCGCCGACAAGGATCCGCTCCAGCTCCTGAAGCGCATCGGCGGTCACATTCTCCAGCCGCGCGACCCGGTAGATGACGTCCGGCTGCACTTCTGCCGGGAGCATCTGAAGGACGTCCGCGGCCATCGGGGCCTCGAGATGGGCGAGGACCAAAGCGGCGATCTGGGGATGCTCGTTCTCGATCAGGGCCGCGATCGTCTTCGCGTCCATCCAGCGCAGCGCATCCAGCGCGTGGCTCCGCTTCGGCGGGGTGATGCGGGCGAGCATCGTCTCCGCGCGCTCGGCGCCCAGGGCATGCTCCATCACCGCGCGTATCCGCGGCGTCGCGCCGAAGCCTATCGTCGTCCGGGCCCGGGCTCGCGTCATGAAGGCGTCGAACACCTCCTTGACCTCGCTTTCGGTCACGTCGGCGACGTTGAACATCGCGCTGCCCAGATGCTGGACTTCGTGGGGATCGAGATGGCTGAGAATCTCGGCGGCCTCTTCGTCGCCGAGCATCATCAGCAGGATGGCCGCGGTCTCGCTGCCGCCGAGCGGCCCGGTTGCGCCAGGCCGGGGGGCGCCCTCTTCAGTCTCATCCATGGCGGCTGGCTCCATTGCGGGCGTCGGTGCGGATAAGGTCGCGCACGACCAAGGCGGCGCGGGCCGGATCCTGCCGCACGAAGTTGCGGATGAGCGCGGCACGGGCTTCGTAGTCGGAAGCCGCCTCGATCATGTCGAGCGTCACCCGCGCGGACGGGTCGTGCTGCGCCTGATCGGCGATCACGGCGGCAATCTCGCCGCCAACGCCGGCCCGTGCCGCCCGTGCATTCTGGACACGCTGGCTGAGCATCGCCGAGCCCCGCCGCAGCAGCGGCCGGCCGATACCGAAGATGAGCAAGGCGGCGAGCGCGAGCGCGGTCAGGTTTCGTGCGGCCATGGCGACCCAGCTCGCCTCCCACCAGCTCTGCTCCGCCTGGGTTTGCGATCCCGCAGCGAATTCGCGGGCGCTGATGGCGACGACGTCGCCCCGCGCCTCGTCGAAGCCGACCGCGCCCTTCACCAGACGCTCCAGTGCGGCAATCTCCTGGGCGGAGCGCGGCCGGCCATCGACGTTTCGCAGGGCGACCGCGACGGTGATCCGGCGGACGGCTCCCGGCTGGCGCCGGGTGACCGACACCTCCCGCCCCAGTGCGAAGCTGCGATTATAATTCTCGGCTCGCCTTCCCCCGGCCGCGGCGGCGGCCTCCGCGCCCGGAATGGCCGGCGCGAGCGTGCCGTCGGGCTGGGCGGCGACCTCGGCGGCGGGCGGAGCCTGGTTGGACAAGGCGCCGGGAATGCCTCCGGCCGGCGGCTCGGCGGTCCCGTCGGTGACGAGCGCGCCTTCTTCGCGCTGCAGGGCGCGGGCGTCCTCCGGAAAATCCTCGCGGGTCGACTGGACCTCGGAGAAGTCCACGTCGGCATGGACCTCGGCGGAGAAATTGCCCTCGCCGAGGACTGGGGTGAGCAGGGTCGCGATCGAGCGCCGATAGCTTTCCTCGATCGCCGACTGGATGGTGATCTGCCGTTCGGAAGCGGCCGACGCGCCATCCATGCCCTCGCGGGAAAGCAGTCGCCCGGTCTGGTCGACGACCGACACGCCGTCGGGGGCGAGGCCCGGAACGGACGATGCAACGAGGTGGACGATGGCCTGGACCTGGGCGTCGCCGAGGGTGCGGCCGGGAACGAGGGTGAGCATCACCGAGGCGGCAGGACGGGCGCGATCGCGGACGAAGACGCTCGGCTGCTCGACGGCAAGATGGACCCGCGCCGACTCGACGGCCTCGACCGCCTCGATCGTGCGGGCGAGGTCGAGCTCGCGGGCGCTGCGGATCCGCTCGCCTTCGACCGCGCGGCTGGAGCCAAGCGGCAGATTCTGGATCACGTCGCCGCCGTCGGGGCCGCTGCGCGGAAGCCCGCGCGAGGCAAGCAGCATCCGCGCCTGGTGATAATCGTCCTCTGAAACGGTGACGGCGCCGGTGGTCCGATCGAGCTCATAGGCAATGCCGCTCGCGCCGAGCGCCTCGACCACCGCGGCTTTCTCCTCGTCGGCGAGGCTCCCGAAAAGCGTCCGGCTGGGCGGCGCGCTGAAAGCCATCCAGAGCATTGCCGCGAGGCCGATGAGAAGGATGAAGCCGATCGCCGGCAGGCTCTTCGCGACGGCCGGCTGGGCGGCGAAACCGCGAACCTGTTGAAGGATGCGGGTGGTGCCTCCCGGGGCGGCCGAAGAGGCGCGGGGAACGGGAGCGAGGTCGGTCGTGGCGGCAAGTTCACTCATTTTACACCGGCATGTTCATGATGTCGCGATAGGCGGTCAGGAGCTTGTTCCTGACCTGCAGCGTCGCCTCGAAACCGATCGACGCCTGCTGGCGGGCCAGCATCACCGCAGCGATGTCGGTCGTCTCGCCGCGCTCATAGGCTTCGGTGACCGCCGACGATTGCGCCTGCATCTCGTTGACCTGGCCGATCGCGTTGCGCAGCGCGTCGCCGAAGCCGGCGGCGGCCGCGCCGCCTTCGGCCGCCCCTGTTCCTGGCGCGCCGCTCAATCCGGCCGCGCGCTGCAGGGCGCTATTCTGTTCGAGGATGGCGGTACGCATCGCCATCAGTCGGCTGGCGTCGATCGACATGGTGATTGGCTCCAATGGGGCTAGGCGGCCGCGGCGCGCATTTCGGCGAGCCTGTAGCGCAGGGTGCGTTCACTGATGCCGAGCCGCTCGGCGGCGCGGGTGCGATGACCGTCCGCGGCGGCGAGCGCGTCGCGGATCACGCTCGCCTGGGCGAGCTTCGATACCTCGCCGAGCGAGCGGACACGCTCCGGCGCCGGTCCGGGCACCCGATCGATGACGATCTCCTCGGCCTCGATCCGGTCGCCCGCGCGAAGCAGCAGCGCGCGCTGGATGACGTTGTCGAGCTCGCGGCAGTTGCCGGGCCAGGCATGGTCCATCAGGCGGTCGAGCGCCGCGGCGGTCGGGAAAGGTACCGGCTCCCCGGCCGGGACGTGGCGCAGGATCAGGGCGGCGGCGATGGCGCGGATGTCGAGGCGGCGCTCGGTCAGCGGCTGGAGCTGGACCGGAACGACGTTGAGGCGCCAATAGAGGTCGGCGCGGAACCGGCCGGCCGCCACCTCGGCGGCCAGGTCGCGATTGGCGCAGGCGACGATGCGGACGTCCACCGGCTCGGGCTTCACCGCGCCGACCGGAAGCACTTCCTTCTCCTGCAGAGCGCGCAGCAGCTTGGCCTGGAGCGCGAGCGGAATCTCCGAAATCTCGTCGAGCAGGAGGGTGCCGCCGCTGGCGGCCCGGAACAGTCCCTCGCCTTCCTGGGTCGCACCGGTGAAGCTGCCGCGGCGGTGCCCGAACAGGATCGCCTCCAGCATGGTCTCGGGCAGGGCCGCGCAATTGACGGCGGTGAAGGCGCCCCGCGCGCGCGGCGAGCATGAATGAATGTGGCGGGCGATCCCTTCCTTGCCGGTGCCGGTGTCGCCGAGCACCAGGACCGAGGCGTCGCTCGCGGCGATGCGGCCGACATAGTCGATCAGCCGCGCGCTTTCGGGCTCGCCGCAGGCCGGCCGGCCGGCCGGGCGGACGAGCTCGGCGATCATGGCGTGGCCGAAGGCCATGTCCTCGAAGCCGAAGCCGATGCGAGCCGGCTCGTCGTCGGCGGGCACGACCAGCGACGGCACGACCGCGCCATAATCGACGACGACGTCGCCGGGGCCGGCATGGCTCGCTTCGGCGGCGGAGAAGATGGCGGGACCGGGCGGACGCGTATCGCCCGCATCGAAGATCCTACACTTCAGCCCTGCGCCGCCAAGCCAGCCGGCCAGGGCCGCATTCGCCGCCGCAGCCTTCCTGCTCAAGCCGATCATCATTCGCCCCCATCCGATGTTGCGCGCGAAGACCCCGCAAGGGCCTCCCCGCCCCATTCAGAAGCAAGCTGCGTGCCAATATCGAGGAGCGGCGCCTTTCCCGGGGCGCAGGCGCGCGCCCTCGCCTGCGCGCGTCGGCGGGCCGACGGAGTCGTCGGAAAACCGACGCTGAAAAGTCGCATTAAAATCCGCGCCGGACCGGCCGTTACTTCACTCGTGGCAGGGCTGGGGTTCCCCCGGCGGCCCGAATTGAGCGGGAAAGGAAACCCTAGGATGACTGTTATCAACACGAACACCTCTGCGCTCCGCGCGCAGAACGGCAGCCGGGTCGCCAACCAGGCCCTGCAGACCGCCATGGAGCGCCTGTCGACCGGCAAGCGCATCAACTCCGCGAAGGACGACGCCGCCGGCCTCGCCATCGCCTCGTCCATGACCTCGGACATCCGCGGCATGAGCCAGGCGATCCGCAACGCCAATGACGGCATCTCGATGGCGCAGACCGCCGAAGGCGCCCTCAACGAGGTCACCAACATGCTGCAGCGCATCCGCGAGCTGTCGGTGCAGAGCGCGAGCGGCACCTATTCCGACGACGACCGCGCCAACCTGCAGGCCGAAGTCGTGGAATTGGGCGCCCAGATCGACGATATCGTCGCGGGCACGACGTTTAACGGCGTGACCGTCTTCGGCACGGCCGACGTCGTGGTCGCGATACAGACCGGCGCCGACAATGGTGACACGGTCAACCTGACCATCACCGGCTTCGACGTCGCCACTGCCACCGCCTCCGACATCGGCACGGCCGCGGGCGCGAACACGGCCCTCACCAACGTCGATGCGGCGCTCGAGGCCGTCGCCGTGACCCGCGCCTCGCTCGGCGCCGGTCAGAGCCGCCTCGAGTCGGTCGTCAACAACCTGACCAACCAGGTCACCAACCTGTCCGACGCGCGGTCGCGGATCGAGGACGCCGATTTCTCGGCCGAGACGACCAACCTCGCCAAGGCGCAGATCCTGAGCCAGGCTTCCACGGCGATGCTGGCCCAGGCCAATCAGAGCCAGCAGGGCGTGCTGAGCCTGCTTCGTTAAGCGGCTCTATCCTGAAGGCTAGACTGAAGATCCCGGCGCGGAGCGATCCGCGCCGGGATATTCGCATCAAGAATAGGCCAAAACGGATCAGGTTACCGCGAGAGCAGCGTGTTGTTACGGGCGGTCCGGCACCGCTTCAGGTCCAGGCGGAGAGCGACTGGCGCACCCGGTCGAGCGCGGCCTTCTTGATCTGGCAGATGCGGGCGGCGCCGACACCGAGGGTCTGGCCGATCTCCTCGAGGTTCATCTCCTCGACGAAATAGAGCTGGAGCACCATGGCGTCCCGCTCCGGTAGATCGCGGATCGCCTCGGCGATCGCACCCTTGAGCCCTTCGCGCTCGAGCGCCTCGTCGGCCCGTTCCTCGATGTCGGCGAACCACATCGAATGTTCGGAATAGACATCGTCCAGCGATTCATGGTGCACCGCCTGGCAATCGTCGACGAGCTTGCGGTAGTCGGCGGCGTCCAGCCCCATCTCCTCGGCCATTTCGGGGTCGCTCGGCGCACGGCCAAGCTGGCGCTCGAGCCGCGTGCGCGCCGCCGCGAGGTCGCGGCGCCGCGCCATGGCCGACCGGCAGATCGCCGCCTGCCGGCGCAGATGATCGATCATCGCACCGCGAACGCGGACGGTCGCATAAGTGGCGAAGGCGTGGCCACGATCCTCGAAAGCCTTTGCGGCTTCGATCAGGGCGACCATGCCGGTCTGCACCAGATCCTCGATCTCGATCGCCGAGGAGACGCGGCCATGGACGTGCCAAGCAATCTTGCGCACCAGCGGCAGGTGCGCGTTGACGAGCGCCTCGGGCGTCAGGCGGGGCTGGCGTCCGTATGTTGCGAGCGTCGCGCCGGGATCAATGAGCGCCATGAAGCGCCTCCATGCCGAAGAAGCGATGGCCTCCCGCCACGGGCGGAAGGTCGAGCTCGGCGATCCGTCCGGCGAGCTGCCTGAAGGCTCGGGCGGCGCGTGAGCTCGGATAGGCCTCGACGCAGCAGCGCTTGCGCAGCACCGCGTCGCGAAGGTGACGGTCCTCGGGGATCGACCCGATCAGCTCGAGCGTCACGTCCAGAAAGCGGGCGATCACCGACTTGAAGCGGAGGAACAGGGCGCGCCCGGCCTCCTCGTCGGCGACCATGTTGGCAACCACCGCGATGCGGGTGCAGCCATGCTTGAGGGAAAGGGCCTTCACCATCGCATAGGCGTCCATGAAGGCGGTCGGCTCGCCCGACAGGACGAGCAGGATCGTGTCCGACGCGGCGACGATCCCCAACGTCTCGAGCGAGATGCCGCTTCCGCCGTCGACGACGACGAAGTCGACGCTGTCGGCATAAGGCTGGAAGGCCGCAGCAAGCTGCTGTCGATCGCTTTCGTCGAGCCTGGAGCCGATGCCGGTGCCGCTATGGCCGGGCGCAAGCAAGATTCCCCCGGGTCCGCGCTGCAAGATGTCCTCCAGCTCGCAATGGCGGCCGAGCACGTCGCCGAGCGTCCAGGTTCCATTGACGCCGAGCAGGATATTGGCGTTGGCCAGGCCCATGTCGCAGTCGACGAGCATCGCCCGTCGTCCGAGGCTGGCGAGCGCGACCGAGAGGTTGGCGCTGAGGTTGCTCTTGCCGACGCCGCCCTTGCCGCTGGTGACGGCGATCACACGGGCATTGCGAACCATAGTCGATGTCACGCGGCAACCTCCGAAGCAAGCATGGGCTGGTTATTCTCGTTGCCGACCACGGCCACGACCTCGACGGACTTTCCGTCGGGGATTTCCAGGAAGGACAGGACCGGCACGTCGGGCAGATGGGGCGCGAGCAGGCGCGACAGCGCCCGCCGCGCAACCGGAGAGGTGACGACGGCGAAGCGCCGGCCTTGGTTGAGCAGCGGCCCGGCAATTTCCCCGATCGCCTGGACGATGCGCTGCGCGAGCCCTGGCTCGATCGGGTGGACGGCGTCTCGCCCGGTGCGAATCGCCTGATTGAGCAGGCTCTCGAGCCCGGCATCAAGCGTGACCACCGGCAGCGGCATCTTCACCGGCACGATGGTCTGCACGATGAGGGCCCCGATCCTCTGGCGCACCGCCTCGACGAGCTGGACGGGGTCGCTCTCCTCGCGCGCCGCGTCGGCCATCGCCTCGGCGGTGCGGCGGAAGTCCTTCAGCGGAACGCCTTCGGCAAGCAGAGCGCGGCACAAGGCGGCAACCGAGGCCAGGGTCAGCGGCTGCGGGGTGAGGTTGGCGACCAGCTGCGGCGCGCTTTCCTTGAGCGCGTCGAGCAGCTTCTGGGTCTCGTCCATGCCGAACAGCTCCGCCGCGGCGGTCTGGACGATTTGGTTGAGATGGGTCGCGACGACGGTGGCGGGATCGACGACCGTATAGCCGGCGACGACCGCTTCGGCGCGCTTGTCCGGCGAGATCCAGACGGCATCGAGCCCGAAGGTCGGATCCTTGACGGCCCTGCCCTGGATCCGGTCGATGAGATCGCCCGAATCGAGCGCGAGCAGATCGTCCGGCGAGATCTCGTCCTCGCCGACGATGACCCCGGCGACGGTGATGCGATAGCAGTTCGGCGCCAGCGACATGTTGTCGCGTACCCGGACCAGCGGGATGACGAAGCCGAGTTCGCGCGAAAGCTGGCGACGAATGCCGGTGATCCGCGCCATCAGGGGCGCGCCCTTGCGCTCGTCCACCAGGCCGATCAGGCCATAGCCGAGTTCGAGTCCCAGCGCGGCGTCGTCGCTCACCTCGTCCCAGCCGATCACGCTGGGCGAGGCGGCCGCGATCGGCTCGTCGACGATGACGGCCCGGGCCGCCTCGGCCTTGCGCAATCTCCAGGCCGCGAAGCCGGCCAGAGCGGCGGCAGGCAGGACGATCAGATGGGGCATGCCGGGAAGGATGCCGAGGAAGAACAGGATTCCGGCTACCGGCGTCCATGCCCTGGACGAACCGATCTGGCTGGCGATCTGCCCGGAAAGATCGAAGGACGAATTGACCCGCGTGACGATCGAGGCGGCGGCGATCGACAAGAGAAGCGCCGGGACCTGCGCGACCAGCGCGTCGCCGATCGCCAGCAGCACGTAGGTCGAGGCCGCGTCGGCGATCGTCATGCCGTGGCTCAACGTGCCGAGGATCAGACCGCCGACGATGTTGACCACCAGGATGAGGACGCCGGCGATCGCATCGCCCTTCACGAACTTCGAGGCGCCGTCCATCGAGCCGTAGAAGTCGGCCTCGGTGGCAACCTCCGCGCGGCGGCTCTTGGCTTCGTCGGGGGTGAGCAGCCCGGCGTTGAGATCGGCGTCGATCGCCATCTGCTTGCCGGGCATCGCGTCGAGGGTGAAGCGCGCCGAAACTTCGGAAACGCGCCCCGCACCCTTGGTGATGACCACGAGGTTGATGATCATCAGGATGGCGAAGACGAAGATGCCGACCGCATAGTCGCCGCCGATCAGGAAGCTTCCGAACGCCTCGATGACATGGCCGGCGGCGTCCGGGCCCTCATGACCGCTGACCAGCACGACCCGCGTCGACGCGACGTTGAGGGCGAGGCGCAGCAACGTCGCGAACAGCAGGACGGTCGGAAAGGAAGAGAAATCGAGCGGCTTGGCGACGTTCAGCGCCACCATCAGCACGGCGAGGCTGATCATGATGTTGGTGATGAAGCCGATGTCGAGCAGGGTCGCATGAACCGGCACGACCATCAGCATCATCAGCAGCAATGTCGCGATCGGCAGCACCGCGCCGCGCGCCGAGCTGAGCCAGACCGTTCGGTTGAGGAGGGCCTTGTTCATCCGTTCAACCTCCCAGCTCGGCCAGCATCAGATAGGCCAGCCGGGCATATTGCGGCGGCGGCCCGGCGGTGGCCGGGGCCGAAACGGCCCGGTCCTGCATCGCCGCGAGCCGCAGGGTGGTAGCCTCGCTCGGCGGAGCGATCGGCGGCATCGTCCCGCTCGGGCCGGAAGGCCCGGGCGCGCCGCCACCCATCTTCTCGGCAAAGCGCGTCCTCACCTCTTCGAGCGTCCGCGGCGCACCGTTGGAGTCGTAGAAGACCCAGCGGTTGGCGCGCGCGGCCGCCGGCATGACCGCCGCCGCCGCCGCGCCGGGATTCGATTCATGGGCGGCGAGGAAGCGCGACGCGCCGCCGGCCCCGAGAAAATGGGCGAGATAGAGGTCAACCGGCTCGACCGGCCTGCCCAGCCTCTGTTCGAGAAAGGCGCGATTGTCGGCGGCGAACTCGGCCGCCATGGCCGAGGCCGCCTCCGGCTGCCGCCGCAGATCCAGGATCGCGCGACGCATGACCGGATCGGCGACATGATAACGTCCATCCGCCCCGCGCTGGATGGCGGCGGCGGCCCAGCCGAGGCCGTGCTCGGCGCCATGCTGGCGGACGGTGGCGAGCCAGGTCTGGTCGATGAACTGGAAGAGGCCGGTCGCGCTCGACGTGCGGGCACGGGCGTTCGGATTCAGGCCGCTCTCGATCCGGGCCTGGTTGAACAGATAGTCGAAGTCTACCCCGGTGCGCGCCGACGCGCGCTGAATTGCCGTGCCGACCCGGCCGGCCAGCCCGCTTCCCGCACTAGCATTGATCGTCGGTTGAGACATGAAGCCCCCGAATGGTTCGGGAGCAGGAGGAGCAAGGAGCGTGCCAAGAACGGCCGGGGCCAGGCTCGCTCAGCCGAAAGGCCTATCTTCCCTCTCGCGCATAGACCGGCGCCTCGTCCCGGCCGCGCAGCAGCGCCAGCCGCTCGAGGCGGCGGCGCACGACATCCGTCAGAAAATTGACGCGCATCTGGCTCTCGTCGAAAAGCCGTCGCACGACGTCGGCCCGGGCGGCCGCTTCTTCGCCAGTCAAAGCGCCTTCCTCCTTGAGGGCGTCGATGGAAACGGCAAAGGCCGCCGCCGCCGCTTCGATCTCGGCGGCGTCGCCGGCGTCGAGCGCAGCGACGAGCGCCTGCTGCGCCGCCTGCACTTCATCGAGGGCGGATGTGCTCATGCCCGGCCGGGCATGTCGATCTCGATCATCCGCTCGGCGATCTTGAGCGGATCGACCGGGTAGCGGCCCTCGGCGATCGCGGCGCGGATCGCGGCGACCTTGGCGCTGTCGACCGGAGGACCGGCGGCCAGGTCGGCCACGGCGGCGCCCGCGCCGGCGGCCTCGCCGCGGGCGGGAGAATGACCCGTCTTCGCCGCCGGCGCGGCAGCGCCGACCGCGGAGCGGTTCAGGTCGATGCGAGCAGGCCCGCTCTTTCCGACTCCGTCTATCATGACTTTCCTTTCATGCTCAGCGCAGCTGCAGCACCTGATGCCATTAACGGCACCATAAACGCTTAGTTAAATCCTGGAAGGGCGACGCGGCCGTCGGGCAGGATCTCGCCGATGATGCGGCTGGTTCCGGCGTCGCCGCGCCGATCGCTCACCTCGCGCCGGACACGGATACGATCGCCGGGGGCGCCGTCCTGCTCGGCAATGCCGAACGTGCTGACCGAGAAGCTGCGGGTGAGCGCGACGAGCTGGACCTGGTCGCCGCGGCGAACCACGGGTTCGGCGGACCGTGCGGGCGCCGAGGCCGCTCGCGCCACGGCGCTGCCGGCCGTGAGCGGGACGCGGATTCGCCAACCGATCGCTTCGCAACGCACCGCGACGGCGCCCATAGCGGGCTCCTCGACCGTGGGAGGTTGAGGGCAGGGCCGAAGCTTCAGGCGCCGATCGATCGGTCTGGCGGGTCCGCCGAGCTCGCCGATGCCGGCGCCGAGCGAAGCCGTGACCTGGGTCTCGAGCTGGTCGAGATCCTCGAACCCCTGCGCAGCTGCCGGCGCAGCACTGACCGCGGCCAGGATCGCGAAGTGTCGGAAAATTGGCGTCATGTCCATCGCTCCAGAGGAATTCGCCCCCCCCAAGCAACTGCCATGCCAAACCGGCATCATCGCAGGATTCGCACTCTTATCCGCTGGCCCAGGCCCTCCCCGTCTATCCGCTCCACCGAGGCCGAGACGTCCCGCTCGGCGGCGTTCAGGGCGCGGCCGAGCGCGGCGGCGCGGGCGGCGGCGAGCTCGAACGAATCGAGGCGCTGGCCACCGGGCTCGACGCCGCTGCTGTCGAGGACGACCCGGCCGCCGGCCGCGGAACGCGCCACCAAGGCGAGCCTTGCCCGCCCCGTCGGATTCAGCCGTGCCTCCCCGGGCTCGAAAAGTTCGCGGGCATCGAACTCGATTGTCGCTCCGCTGGCCGGCGCCGCGGCCGCGGCAGTCGCGGGCGGGGCCGGCGGCCGCAACGCGTGCAGCATGACGAAGCTGCCTAGCAGCAGCAAGGCGAGGTCGGCGAAGCTGACCGTCCAGCGCGGAGCAGGCGAGGACCGCATCTCAGGCCCGGTCGCGCCGCTCGACCCATCGGCTCACCGCCTCTTCCTCCGCGCGCGCGAGGGCCTCGAGCCGGTCGAGCACTTGCCTCTGCCAGTGCCGCTCCGCCTCGGACAGCCGTCCGAGCCGCGCGGCCACGGGCCCGGCAAGACAGGCGGCGAGGAGCAAGCCATAGAGGGTCGTGAGCATGGCGGTGGCCATTGCAGGAGCCATCGCCGCCGGATCGTCCATGCCGGCGAACATCAGGACGAGGCCGATGACGGTTCCGATCATTCCCATCGCGGGGGCGACCTCGGCGGCGGTGCGCCATACGCCGATCGCGCCGTCGTGGCGGGCGCGCCGGTCCTCGAGCGCCTGCTCCGCCCAGTCACGAAATTCCCGGCTGGTCCCGGCGTCGGCCAGGCGGCCCGCGGCCTCCTGCACGAAGCCGATCGGAGTCTTCACCCGGTCGGCGCAGGCTATGCCCTTATAGTCGAGTATCCGCTGGATCTGCCGAACTGCGTCACCGGCAATGCGGCCATCCAGGTCGGGGCGCGCGCGCAGCAGCGGCCGCAATGCGGCCACGGCCCGGCAGAGATCGCCGCCGGTCGACGACATGAGGGTCGCCATCGCCGTTCCCCCCAGCACGAGCGAGAGGGAGAAGGGGTCGAACAAGCGCGCGGCCGTCTCGATCATCATCTGCCTCACGTCCCTTCCCGGCCGGACCGGCAAGGATTTGCCGGCAGGCGGCAAAATATTGCCGGCCACGTCTAGCCCCAGGGCGGCAGCCTCTCCAACGCGACCTAACCTCCCTCGGACGGCCGATCTGGCACGGCCATTGCATGACAGCCCGCCGACAACCCTCGCTTACTCAGTAACGGCAGGGTGAGGATGAACTTTAGGAGGAGGCCGAATGCCTCAGGATAGTAGCCTGTTCGGATTGCACGGCACCGCACTCACGCTGCGCTCGCAGCGTCTGTCGCTGCTTGCCTCGAACATCGCCAATGCGGCGACGCCGGGATATCGCGCCCGCGACATCGACTTCGGCCGCGCGCTCGACCTGGCAAGCCGGGGCTACGACAGCGACCAGGCGGCCCGAGAATCGGTCGCCTACCGCGTACCGGTAACCCCTTCCGTCGACGGCAACACCGTCGAGCTTTCCACCGAGCAGACGTTGTTTGCGGAGAATGCGGTCCAGTACCGCACCACCCTCTCCTTCCTCGAGGGCCGCATCAACACCGTCCGCCGCGCGCTCAAGGGAGAATAGAATGGAACGCCCAATGTCGGTGTTCGACATCGCCGGCCGCGCCATGTCCGCGCAGCTCGTGCGGCTGAACGCGAACGCCTCCAATCTCGCCAATGCGGGCACCGTCTCCGGCACCAAGGAAGGCGCGTACCGGGCGATCCGCCCGGTGTTCATGCCGGTGCAGGAGAGCCCGGGCGTTGCGACGGTGCGGGTCGACCGCGTCATGCCGGGGGGCATCGAGCCGACCCGGCGCCACGCCCCCGATCACCCTTTGGCGGACGCCGAAGGCTATGTCTGGGAAGCCGGCGTCGATCATGCCGCCGAGCTGATCGAGATGGTCGAGACCGCGCGCCAGTATCAGAACAATGTCCAGGTGCTGCAGACGGCCAAGACCCTCACCCTCGATACGCTGAAGCTCGGCCAATGAGCGTCATCGATACCCTGAACGGCGCCCCGGGGCCGCAGCCGACCAACACGAGCAACCCGGCGGGGACCCTCGATCAGAACGCCTTCCTGCGGCTGATGACGACCCAGCTCACCACCCAGGACCCGTTCAACCCGGTCGACAATACGCAGATGATCGCGCAGATGGCCCAGTTCAGCCAGGTCGCGGGAATCTCCGAGATGAACCGGAGCCTGCAGACGATCGTCGACTCGCTCGCCGGCAGCCGCTTCGGCGACGTGTCGAACTGGATCGGCCGTTCGATGCTGGTCGGTTCCGATATCGCAACGCCCCTGCGCGACGGCGCCTATGCCGGCGAGATCGAGCTCGATGCCGCTGCCGATGCGGTCACCGTCAGTCTGGTCGACGAGAACGGCGCCGTCGTGCGCAACATCGATCTCGGCAGCCAGGCTGCCGGGCCCGTCGCCTTTTCCTGGGACGGCAAGGATGGCGACGGCAACCCCGTCGCCGGAGGCCCGCTCCAGGTCGTGGTCAACGCCCGGGCGGCCGGCCAACCGGTCGAGTCGGGAATCGCCACCTGGACTTCGATCGGCGGCATCCAGTCGCCCGCCAATGGCGGCGCGGCCCGCCTGGTCACCGGCCTTGGCCTGCTTTCGCCCGACGTCGCCATCCGCCTCGCCTGAATATCCTAAAAGGGAGACCCCATAATGTCCTTCTACACCTCGCTCTCCGGCCTGCGCGGCGCGCAGACCGACCTCGCCACGATCTCGAACAACGTCGCCAATGTCGGCTCCTACGGCTTCAAGCGCAGCCGCGCCTCGTTCGGCGACATCATGCCGGCCTCGTCCACGACAGCCGGCCAGGGCACGCGACTCAAGGGCATCGAGCAGCAATTCACGCAGGGCGGATTCGAATCCTCGGCCCGCGAGCTCGACATCGCCATTTCGGGCTCGGGCTTCTTCGTCACCCGCGACGGCCTGACCGGCGGCACGACCTATTTCACGCGCAATGGTTCGCTGCAGATCAATCCGAACGGCTATCTCGTCGATTCCAACGGCTCGTACATGATGGTGCTTCCGGTCGACAGCGACGGCAATGCGACGGCCCGCACGCTCGGCGCCGCGCAGACGCTGCAGCTGCCGGAGAGCTCCGGCACGCCGGCGGCGACCAGCGGGATCGACTTGTCGGTCAGCCTGCCGAGCAGCGCCGCGGTGAAGACCGGCACGTTCGACCGGCTCGACCCCAACACCTACAATTATTCCGAGCAGACGACGGTCTACGACAGCGCCGGCAACGCCATTCCCGCAACGCTCTACTTCGTCCGCACCGCTTCGGTCGCCGGCGGTGACGCCGCCGACGAGTGGGAGGTCAACATGTTCGTCGGCAACGAGCAGGCCTCGGCCGACCCGGCCTCTGCGACTCCCACGGCGCTGACTCTGACCTTCGACGCGAGCGGGGCGCTGACTGCGCCGGCGGGTGCCCACACCTTCGGCGACGTCTTCCCGGCGGGCGCTTCGGCGCCGCTCAGCATCGCGCTCAACTTCGGCAGCGCGACCCAGCAGGCCTCGGCGGCGTTCGCCGTGAACTCGCTCGAGCAGAACGGCGTCGCTTCGGCGCGGCTCAACGACATCTCGATCGGCGACGACGGCCTCGTCACCGCTACCTTCTCCGATGGTTCGACTCAGGCGCTCGGCAAGCTGATGATGGCGAACTTCTCCAACCCGGAAGGCCTCCGCCAGGCGGGCGACGGGCGCTGGACGGTCAGCGGCAATAGCGGCGAGGCCCAGATCGGCACCCCTGGCGGCGACGGCTTCGGCGAGATCCAGACCGGAACGCTCGAACGCGCCAATGTCGAGATCACCGAAGAGCTGGTCGCGCTCATCTCCGCACAGCGTAACTTCCAGGCCAACGCCAAGGCGATCGAGACCGCCAACGCGATGACCCAGTCGATCATGAACATGCGCAGCTGAGGCTAGACCATGGACCGGCTGATCCACACATCCCTGTCCGCCCTGCGCGGTGCCATGAACCGGCAGGCGACGACGGCGAACAATCTGGCGAACGCCAACACGACCGGGTTCCGACGGGAGATCTCGTCGGCCCGGGCGCTGTGGATCCAGGGCCAGGGCTTCGACGCGCGGGCGCAGTCTTCGCAGGAGGTGCTGACCGCCGACATGCGTGCCGGCACGGTGAACCAGACCGGCCGCGAGCTCGATGTGGCGATGCAAGGCGACGCCCTGCTCACGGTCCAGGCGCGCGAAGGCGGCGAAGCCTATACTCGGCGCGGCGACCTGCAGGTCAGCCCGACCGGAGTCCTCACCACCGGCGATGGCCATGTCGTCATGGGCGAGCAAGGCCCGATCACCCTGCCACCAGCCGATTCGATGCGGATCGACCAGGACGGCGCGATCTGGATCGTTCCCACTGGCGGGGATCCCAACGTCCCGCAGCAGGTCGATCGCCTCAAGCTGGCGACCCCGACCGGGTCGCAGCTGCTCAAGGGGCTGGACGGGCTGTTCCGCGTTCCCGACGGCGGCGTCCTTCCGGCCGATCCGCAGGCCCGGCTCACCCCGCGCAGCCTCGAAGGCTCGAACGTCGAGGTGACCCAGGGCCTGATGGAGATGATCGAAGCCAGCCGCGCCTGGGAGACCCAGCTCCGGCTCATTTCCACCGCTCGCGAGATCGACACTTCGGCGTCCGATCTGATGCGCCTGCCCAGCTGATTTCCACCAGGGAGCTTATCCTATGTCCAACGCAGCCCTTCACGTCGCCCGCACCGGGCTCGACGCCCAGGCGGCGCGCATGCGCGTCATCGCCAACAATCTGGCGAACGTGAACACCACCGCCTTCAAGCGCGACCGGGCCGAGTTCGAGACGCTCGCCTATCAGATCATGACCGCGCCCGGCGCGGCCGCCTCGGGCGAGAACCAATATGCGATCGGTCTCAACCTCGGGGGCGGCGTGCACATGACGGGCACCGCCCGGGTGAACACGGCCGGATCCATCAACTCGACCGACAATCCGCTCGACCTGGCGATCGAGGGCGCCGGCTATTTCCGGATCCTCCGCCCAGACGGCACCGAGGCCTATTCGCGCGCCGGCAACTTCCACCTTTCCGACGAGGGCAAGATCGTCACCTCCGACGGCATGCCGCTGCAGCCGGAGATCCAGATCCCTGAAGGGGCGCAGACGGTCACGATCGGCACCGACGGAACCGTCTCGGTCACTCAGCAGGGGCAGACCGAGCCGACCGAGGTCGGCCGGATCGAGCTTTCGCGCTTCGTCAACGAGGCCGGGCTGCAGGCGATCGGCGGCAACCTCTATATCGAGACCGCCGCCAGCGGCACCGCCCAGACCGGCGCCCCCGGCGAGGAAGGTCGGGGCACGCTGCGCCAGGGCGCGCTCGAAGGCTCCAACGTCAACGTCGTCCAGGAGCTCGTCGACATGATCGAGACCCAGCGTGCCTATGAGGTCAACGCCAAGATGGTCTCGGCGACCGACGAGATGCTGCGCAATGCCAACCAGCAGCTCTGACATGATCCGGCACGGCCTCCTCATCGGCGCCGCCTTGCTGCTCTGCGCCGCGCGCGAGCCGCGCCCGACCTACGAGCCGAGCTATCCGGAAACGCCGCCGCCGCCCCCGGCGAACGGCGCCATCTTCCAGGCCGGCCAGGGCTATGCGCCGCTGACCAGCGGCGCCCGCGCCGCGGCGGTCGGCGACGTGATCACGATCGTTCTGGTCGAAAGAATGCAGGGCAGCACCGTCAACGGGGTAACCACCGCACGCGACGGAAGCCTCGGCCTTACCCCGCCGAGCACCGGCCCCCTGTCCTTCTTCCAGCCCAGCGACGTGTCGATGGGCGGCGCCAACGAGTTTGACGGCCAGGGCCGCGCCACTCAGAGCAACTCGCTGTTCGGCGAGATCAGCGTCACCGTCGCCGCGGTGATGCCGAACGGCAACCTGATCGTTCAGGGCGAGAAAGCCGTGCGGATCAACCGCGGCGACGAGTTCATCCGTGTGTCCGGTATCGTCCGCGCCACCGACATCGGGCCGGACAATCGCGTGGCTTCGACGCGGATCGCCGACGCCAACATCGTCTATTCCGGCCGCGGAGAGGTCGCCCGCGCCAGCCGTCAGGGCTGGCTGCAGCGCTTTTTCACCATCGTCAGCCCCTTCTGAAGGTCCCCTCATGCTGATCCGCATCCTTCTCGCCTTCGCCGCATTGGCGGCCTTCGCCGCGCCGGCTCATGCCGTGCGGATCAAGGATCTCGGCTCCTTCCAGGGCGTGCGCCCCAACCAGCTGGTCGGCTATGGCATCGTCGTCGGCCTGGCCGGCACTGGCGACGACAATCTGGAATATGCCACGCAGGCGATGGGCGGAGTCGCTTCGCGCTTCGGGATCACGCTGCCGCCGGGGGTCAATCCGGCGCTCAAGAACGCCGCCGCAGTGATGGTCACCGCCGATCTTCCCGCCTTCGCGCGGCCGGGCCAGCGGATCGATGTCACCATCTCGGCCCTCGGACGAGCGCGGTCGCTCCGTGGCGGAACCCTGATCCTCGCGCCGCTGCGCGGCGCCGACAACCAGATCTACGCCATGGCGCAGGGCAGCCTCGTCGTCGGCGGCCTCGGCGTCTCGGCGCAGGACGGCTCGCAGGTCTCCGTCAACGTGCCTTCGGCCGGGCGAATCCCCAACGGTGCCACCGTCGAGCGGGCAGTGGATGCCGGCTTCGCGCTCGCACCGCAGCTCACCTTCAACCTCGCCGATGCCGATTTCACGACTGCCCGGCGGGTCGCGGACGCGATCAACTCGGAGCTCGGCCAGCCGATCGCCAGCGCCGTCGACGCGGTCTCGATCGCCATCGCGGCGGCGCCCGGCGCCGAGCCGCGCACCGCCCTGATGAGCCGGATCGAGAACATCGAAGTCACGCCGGCCGACGCACCGGCGCGCGTGATCGTGAATTCGCGCACCGGCACGGTCGTCATCAACGGGGCGGTCCGGATTGGCCCGGCGGCGGTCAGCCACGGCCGGCTCACCGTCTCGGTCGACGAGAATCCCCGGATCATCCAGCCGGCGCCCTTCTCGCGGGGACAGACGGCGGAGGAGCAGGACAGCAGTATCGAGATCGTCGAGGAGCAGCTTCGCATGTTCGAGATGGCTCCGGGCGCCGAGCTGTCGGACATCGTCCGGGCGGTCAACGCGATCGGCGCGGCGCCGTCCGACCTCGTCGCGATCCTGGAGGCGCTCAAGCAGGCGGGCGCCCTTAGAGCGGAGCTCGTCGTCCTGTGATCGATCGCATTTCCCCGCAGCCGCCGGCCGCAGGAGCGGCACAGCCCGACAAGGCCGCGCAGGACCAGCAAATGCGCGAGGCCGCGCAGGCCTTCGAGGCGGTGTTCCTGCGTCAGATGATCGGATCTATGCGCCAGGCGAAGCTCGGCGAGGACCTGCTCGGCAGCGCCGCCTCCGACCAGTTCCGCGACATGGCGGACGCCCGTCTCGCCGACACGATGGCCGAGCGCGAGAGCTTCGGCATCGCCGAAATGCTTCTCAACCAGTTCCAGCGCAGGACAGGCCAATGAGCGACCTTCTCAGCATCGGCGCCTCGGCGGTTCGCGCCTACAGGGGCGCGCTCGGCGCGATCGGCGAGAATGTCGCCAATGCCGAAACGCCCGGCTATTCCCGCCGCACTGTGGTGCTGAGGCAGGCGGCAACGCCGGGCATCAGCCCCGATCCCATCTATGGCGACCAGCTGCTGTTCAGCGGCGTCAGCATCGGCGGCGTGCAGCGCGCCTGGGATTCCTTCCGGGCGAGCGAGGCGCGGTTCGCGGCCTCGGCGGCGGGAGCGGCCGCGGCCCGTGAACAATGGCTGGTCAGTGTCGAGACGGCGTTCGGCAGCAGCTCGGCCACCGTCGGCGCGTCCATGACCGTCTTCTTCAACACGGCAGCCAGCCTGGCGGCCAATCCCGGCGAACTGCTCGGCCGTACGACGATGCTGACGTCGCTTGGGGATGTCGCCGGCGCGTTTCGCACGAGTGCCGAGGCGCTCGGCAGGGTTTCCGAAGGTATCAGGTCCGCCGCCGCCCTCGATATCGAAGCGGTCAACGACTCGCTGACCGCGTTGGACGACATCAATGCCACCATCCGCGCGTCGAAGCCCGGCGGCGCGGCTCGCGCGGCGCTCGAGGACGAACGCGACCGGCTGATCACCGAAATCGCAGGGCGCCTCGACATCGGGGTCACGATCGCCGGCGACGGAACCGCCGCGCTTACCCTTGGAGGCGCTGCGAGCGTTTCCCTGCTCGACGGCGGCAGCCCCGGCTTCATCGACATGGTCGTGGCCACGGACGGACGCATTTCGCTCCAACTCACCAAGGATGGCTCGACCGTGCCGCTGCCGGCGACATCGGGCAGTCTGGCCGGCCTGGTGCGGGTAGCCGGGACGACAGCAGACCGACGTGCTGCGCTCGACGTGCTGGCGATAGACTTCGCCACGGCGATCAACGACTGGTCCGCGGACGGACTCGATCTCGCCGGCAATCCCGGCGGGCCGCTGCTCGACGCGAGCGGCGGCGCGGTCTCGATCGACGTGCTGGTCACCGACCCGGCCCTGGTTGCGGCCCAATCGACCGACGGCCGGGCGAACGGAAATCTGCTCGCGCTCGACGCCCTTCGCGGCCCGACAGGCCCCGAGAGCCGGTGGAATGCCCTGGTCGCCGATTGCGCCCAGAGCCTCTCCGCGGCGAGGGCCGAGGCTTCGGCCGCCGCATCCTGGCGGGACAACAGCTTCGCCTCCCTCGACGAGGTGACCGGGATCGACCTGGATCGCGAGGCGGCCGAGCTGCTGCGCTTCCAGCAGGCCTATGGCGCCGCCAGCCGGATCATCCAGGTCGCGCGCGAGACTTTCGATACTCTCGTTTCTGCCCTCTAGAGGAGCCGCTTTGCCATGATCACCGGCACCCGTTACCGCCTCACGCTCGAAATCGGGCGCCACGCGCAGCTCGCCAGAGACATCGAGCGCTCGCTGACCGAGATCTCGACCGGAAAGCGAATCCAGGCACCGTCGGACGATCCAGTCGGCGCCGCGCGCGTTTCCGACATCGCCCGCATGCAGTCGGATATCGCGACCTGGAAGCGCAATCTCGACGCTGCCGCCGGCCTTTCGGCCCGGGCGGACGACGCGATCAGCGCCACGGTGTCGGCAATCACCCGCGCCAAGGAGCTGATGCTGTCGGCAGCCACCGGCACCACGTCTGCCGACAGTCGCGCGATCGTCGCGCTCGAGCTGCGGTCGATCGCCTCAGAGATTGCGGCGCTCCAGGAGACGCGCGACCCTCGCGGCAATCCTCTCTTCCCGATCGACGAGCCGCTGGAAATCCCTGCGGGCGAAGGCGTCCGAATCACCGCGGTTGGAACCCGTGCCTCTGTGTTCGAGGCCGACACGGCCGGCGGACTCAAGGACATCGTAGCCATCATCTCGGATGCCGCCGATGCGATCGAGGAGCCCGACGCGACTCGTGCCGCCTCGGTTGACGCGGCGCTCGCCGAAATGGACGCCGCGGTGTCCGGCATCACTCGGGCTCAGGGCGAGCAGGGCACGCGCGGCAACCGTATCGACAATCTCCTCACTCGCCTCTCCGAATTCTCGCTCCAGGCGGAAGAGGAGCGCAAGTCGATCGAAAGCACCGACGTGATGGAGGTGATCGCGCGCCTCCAGGCGCGCCAGCTGACCCTCGAGGCAGCGCAGGCGGCCTTCACCCGGATCAATTCCGGCACCTTGTTCGACATGCTGCGCTAGACCAGGGCCGGCACGCCGGCCGCGCCGCGGATTCGCCGGGATCCCTAAAATTCCGGCGAAACTGCCGTTAACTCCTTCAGGGCGTGCTTTCCTTCGCCCCACTGGCCAGAGTCGGGGAAAAGCGGATGTTTCCAGCTGTCGGTATCGTCGTCGTCATCGTGATGGTGTTCGGCGGCTTTCTCGTCAGTGGCGGGAACATAGAAATCATCCTGCACGCGTTGCCGCTGGAAATGCTGATCATCGGCGGCGCCGCCGTCGGCGCGACGATCGCCGGCAACTCGACCCGGGAACTGAAGGCGCTCGGCGGCGGCTTCGCCAAGGTCTTCAAGGGTCCGCGCTACACCAAGCAGGACTTCCTCGACACGATCTTCCTCGTTTCCAGGCTGATGAAGATGCTGCGCACCGACGGCCCGGTCGCGGTCGAGCCGCATATCGAGGATCCGCACGCCAGCACGATCTTCGCCGACTATCCGAAGCTGCTCAAGGACGACACGCTGGTCCACCTGATCTGCGACACGCTGCGGCTGGTCGTGGTCTCCTCGGGAACGCTCGACCCGCACGCCGTCGAGGACGTGATGGACAATGCGATCCGGACCCATCATCATGAAGCCATCCGACCCGCCAACACGCTGCAGACGCTGGCCGATGCGCTGCCCGCGCTGGGCATCGTCGCGGCCGTGCTCGGCGTCGTCAAGACGATGGGCTCGATCGACCAGCCCCCGGCGATCCTGGGCGCCATGATCGGATCGGCATTGGTCGGCACCTTCCTCGGCGTCCTGCTTGCCTACGGGTTCGTCGGCCCGTTCGCCAATCGTGCGCGCCAGGTGATCGAAGGGGACGGCGCCATCTACCATGTCGTGAAGCAGATCGTGATCGCCTCTTTGCACGGCCACCCGCTGCCGCTGGTGATCGAGGCCGCGCGCTCCGGCATCTCCCACTCCAACCAGCCCGCCTTTGCGGACGTGTTCGACGGCATGCGGGGGCGGTGAGCCATGGCCAGCGTTGCGAGACGGGGGAAGAACGAGCCTGAGCCCCGGCCGATCATCGTCAAGAAGGTCGTCGAGGAACAGCATGGACCCCATCATGGCGGCGCCTGGAAGATCGCTTATGCCGACTTCGTGACGGCGATGATGGCCTTCTTCCTGCTGCTCTGGCTGCTCGGTTCGACCGACGAGCAGAAGCGAAAGGGTCTGGCCGATTATTTCACCCCGACCCTGATCGAATATCGCCAGAACAGCGCCGGCTCGGACGGGATCCTGGGCGGCGATTCGATCATCGCCACCGACAATTACCCCCACAAGGCGCAACAGACCGGGTCGCGCGCAATCGTCGTGCCGCGCGACGCCACCGGCGGCGAGCGCGAAGGCTCCGCCAGCACGGCCGAGGACCGGCTGCGTTTCGAGCAGCTTCGCCAAGCGCTGATCCGACGGATCGAATCCACGCCGGAGCTCAGCCGCCTGCGCAGCCATATCCGCTTCTCCGAGGACGATGAGGGGCTTCGCATCGACCTCATGGACGAGGCCGACTTCTCGATGTTCCGCGTCGGCACCGATCAGCTGCTGCCCCAGGCCCGGCGGCTCGTGCAGGAGGTCGCGCGGGTGATTACGGAAGTGCCGAACGCCATCGTGGTGCGTGGCCACACCGACGCACTGCCTTATGCGGCCGGCCGGACGATGAACAACTGGATGCTATCGACCGCCCGGGCGGAGAGCACCCGAGCGACGCTGAACGCATCCGGCATTCCGGCGTCGCGCTTTTCCCGCATCGAAGGCGTGGCCGAGCGCGACCCGTTCGTTGCCAACGACCGCTACGATCCGCGCAACCGCCGCATCTCCATCACCCTGGCCTGGCGCAAGGGCGAAACCCCACCTTCGATAGAGCGGCCTGACCTGAGCCGGCAATGATGCTGAAGATCTTCCAGGCCCCGCCGCGCGAGCTCACCCATCAGAAGATCTTTGCGCGGATCGGAAAGTTCCTGGTCGAGCACGGCCTGTGCCCGAGCCCGGAAAATTACAGCTTGGTCTATCAGCTCGTGGTCGACAGCGACTCCGCCGTGTCGCGGGAGGTGAAACGGCTCGTCAGCGACGGAATAAGGCTTTCACAGCCGGAAGCGGACCGCATCCGCAGCGAGTTCGGGATCGGCGCGAAGACGGCGGCGGAGGCTGAGCCGGTCGACGACGCCGCCCTCGCGGCGGCGAAGCTCCTGCTCCAACAATTTGCCGAGACGGTCGAGCAGGCGCGCGTGGAGACCGAACTTTATGGCCGCGACCTCGAACAGGGCGCCGCCGCGCTGGAGACGGCCGGGCCCGAGGCGGGTCTCGGCAGCCTCATCAGGATCACCGGCGCGATCCTGGAGCGAACCCGCACCGCCGAGCGGCGGCTCGTGCAGGCGGAAAGCGAGACGCAGACGCTACGCCGGCAGCTCAGCGAAATGGTCGAGGAAGCGCGAAGGGACCCACTGACCGGTCTCGCCAATCGCCGCGCCTTCGAAGATCGCTGTCGCGAGCTGGACTTGGAAGGTATCCAGGTGGCGGTCGCGATCTGCGACATCGACCATTTCAAGCTTATCAACGACGGGCACGGCCATGTGGTCGGCGACCGGGTGCTGAAGATGATGGCGAAGAGGCTGCAACGCGCCTGTGCCGGCCATATGGTGGCAAGGCTCGGCGGCGAGGAGTTTGTCATCCTGTTCGAAGGGTTGACGGCGGTCGAGGCAGGCGATCTCGTCGACAAGGCGCGCCGGTCGCTGATGCGCCGAGACTTCGTGCTTCGCGGCACTGGGGAGCGGATCGGCCAGGTCACCTTTTCCGCGGGGATCGCCTGCTGCGCCGACGGAGCGGTGCAAGCGCTGATGCGAGCCGACGAGCTTCTCTACGAGGCGAAGAATAGCGGCCGCAACCGCATCCGCGTGGACGAATAGCCCGCTCCGCAGCGCAAAAACGATTCTTAACCAGCCACGCTGCCCGCCGCGCCATCATCCTTCTTCGCGCACGCCGCGCAGCGACCGACGACCTCGAGGGTAAGGCGAATGACCGAAAATCGGGCGGCCGCGTAGATGCCGTCGCACTCCGCGATCACATCGCCGACGGGAAAGGCCTGAACCCCGCGACAACATTCGCAGACCATAAATCCGCCATCCGTGTCCCCGGCGAGGAGATAGGCCGAAAGCGATTCCACCCGGCGGACCTTGCCGGCCCGGGTCAGACGCTCCAGCACGCGGTAGACTTGCGTCGGTGTCAGCGGCGCATCCTCCCACCCGCTCCGCCGGGCGATCTCATAGGCTCCGAGCGGCCGATCCGCCTGCTCCAGGATCCCCACCAATTGTGTGTCGAGCACCTTCGGCTCCCGATTGGCGCGCCGGGCGGAGCGCCCGCTCCCATCGCCGACGCGAACGCCGGCGCCCTTATTCCTGGACACTTCAGAAGGCATGGGCGCGCAGGCGCCAGTTCACTCCATGGCCCATCATGAGCAGGAGACTGCCGATGACGGTCGTACCGGTCTCGGCCCCTTCGCTCAGCCCCGGCGCCAACCCGGCGCCCAGGAACAGCATCCCGAGCACACCGAGCAGGACCGGGGTGACGGCGCGGTGGAGCCGATAACCGAGCCCGAAGGCCAGGGTCGCAGCCGGAAGCACCAGAGCCAGCGCAAGCTGGTGGAAGACTGGCGACGCGAAGAACAGGCCGACCATTCCGGGCAGAAGCAGGATCAGGAGGGGAAGCGCGAAACAGTGGAGGAGGCAGAGCAGCGAACCGCCGATGGCGGCGCCTTCGATCATGTCGACCTTCATCCGGCCGCCGCTGCGTCCTGATTGTCTCGCTTGCATATGCTCCAAACCTCTTGCGGTATGATATATCGTATCCTAGAAGCTCGACTGCAAGAGCGAAAGGGGTCAATCATGAAATATCGCGTCCTTCTTCTGTCGGCGGTTTCGTTCGGCGCCCTGGCGCCGGGCGAGGCACGCGCCTCCCAGGCGGGGAGTCGTACCGACGGGGAGATCATCATCACCGCATCGGCGCTCGACCAGAGCGCGGACGAAACGGCGACGCCAGTGGTCACCCTCTCCGGCGACGAGCTGGTCCACCGCCGGCAGGCGACACTCGGGGAAACGCTCGCCGGCCAGCCCGGCATCCATTTCGAGAGCTTCGGGGGCGGCGCGAGCCGGCCCGTCATCAGAGGACAGACCTCCCCGAGAATCCAGGCGCTCAGCGACGGCGCCAACATCCAGGACGCGTCCGCAATCTCGCCCGACCATGCGATCGTCACCGAGCCGCTGCTCCTCAGGGGCATCGAGGTGCTGCGCGGGCCGGCAGCCCTTCTTTACGGCGGCGGGGCGATCGGCGGGGCGATCAACCTGCTCGACGAGAAAGTCCCCACCGTCCTGCCCGAAGGCGGCATTGCCGGCGTGGCGGAGGGGCGTCTGGGCACCGCCGATGATGAACGATCGCTCGTCGGAGGTCTCACCGCCGGGGTCGGCCCTTTCGCTTTTCATGTCGAGGGCGTCCATCGGTCGAGCGACGACTATCGCATTCCCGAGTCGTTCGGCACGAGCCGCGTCGAAGGCTCCTATAACGACAGCTCCACCTTCAGCGCGGGCGGATCATGGATCGGCCCCGGCGGCTATTTGGGCGTCGCCTACACCCGGCAGCGCAGTCGATACGGCCTGCCGGGCCACAGCCACGAATATGAAGACTGCCATCCGCACGGGACGAGCATCCATTGCGGCGGACATGGTCATGACGACGAGGATCACGATCATGAGCATGACCATGATCACGAGCATGAGGAGGTGCCGTTCGTGCGCCTCCGGAGCGAGCGGTTCGACATTCGCAGCGACTATCAGGACCCCCTGCCCGGATTCGAGCGATTCCGCTTCAGGATGGCGTTTACCGACTATGAGCATGATGAGCTGGAACATGATGAAGTTGCCACCACGTTCCGGAACAAGGCCTTCGACGTCCGGGCCGAGCTGACCCACAAGCCGATCGGCGGCTTCAAGGGAGTCTTCGGAGTCCAGCGTTCGGAGAGCGAATTCAGCGCATCGGGCGAAGAGGCGTTCCTGCTCGATACCAGAACGACCAGCATGGCCCTTTTCCTGATGGAGACCTTCCAGCTGGGACCGGTCCGGCTGGAGGCCGCGGCTCGCCAGGAATGGCAGGAAATCGAGCCGGAGCGTTCCTTCATGTTCCCGGCGGCGAGGCACGACCCCCTCTCCTTCTCCGGCGCCGCGATATGGGACATCGATGACGACTATTCCGTCTCGCTCTCCCTCGCCCGAGCGCAGCGAGCGCCGAACGCGCAGGAACTCTATGCCTATGGCGTCCACCTGGCGACCAACACGTTCGAGGTCGGGCTGATCACCGGCAACGTGCGTCTCGGCCTGGACGCCTCCGCGAAAGAAGAGACCTCCCGATCCGTCAATCTGACGTTCCGCAAGACGCGCGGTCCAACCACGTTCACCGTCGGCGCCTATCACCAGGATTTCGACAACTACATCTTCGCCGAGACGCTCGACCGCTTCGAGGACTTCCGCCTCATCCGCTACGTCGGCGCGGACGCCACCTTCACAGGCGTCGACGCCGAGGTGCGGCACCAGCTCACTGCGGACGTCGCGATATCCGCCTTTGGCGACTATGTGCGTGCGAAGCTGAAGGATGACCTCGGCAATCTACCGCGCATTCCGCCGATGCGGATCGGCGGCCGGATCGACGGCCGCTGGGGTCCGTTCTCCGGAGACGTGGAATATTACCGCGCCTTCAGCCAGGACGAAGTCGCCTCCTACGAAAGTCGGACGCCGGGCTACGACATGGTAAATGCCACGTTGGCATACCGGCTCGATCTCGGACCCACGAGCCAGGCGGAATTGTTCGTGCGTGCGACGAACCTTACGAACGACCTGGCATTCAATCACGCCTCCTTCATCAGGGATGCGGCGCCGCTCAGGGGCCGGAACTTCGTCTTCGGCCTGCGGACGACGCTCTGAGTCCGTGGCCCGCGTTGCACATTCCGACGAGGCCAAGCGAGCGCCCCAATCCCCGCCGCAGCTGTTTCGTTTCGTCGAGGAACTCCAGGGCGACTTGCCCTGGGGTTCCGTCCTCGACGCGGGAACCGGAACCGGCTCGATCCGCTGGGTCTCGTCCCTGCCGACCGCGCGCTGGACCGCGGTGACGGGCGCCGAAGGCCATGCGGTGCAGGTGAGCGATGCGGTCGCGGCTGTACGCAGGCGCCAGGACCGGATCGTGCTCGGCAACTGGGCCGATCCTGCGCTGCTTGCCGGAGAATGCTATGATACGGTCCTCGCGGATTATCTGCTGGGCGCGATAGAGGGTTTCGCGCCCTATTTTCAGCCGCGCCTGTTCGCGAGGCTGCGACCGCTGGTGGGCCACCGCCTCTATGTCGTCGGGCTCGAACCTTATGTGAGCCACGAGCCGAACTCCCCCGCTGCCCGGATCATCTGGGAGATCGGCCGCTTTCGCGACGCCTGCCTGCTGCTCGCCGGTGAGCGGCCCTACCGCGAATATCCCGTCCAATGGGTGATCGATCATCTGTACGCCTCCGGATTCCGGGTCGTCGCGGCGCGGCGCTTCGCGATCCGGTACAAGGCTCGCTTCGTGAACAGCCAGATCGACATGTGCGCGCCGCGCCTCGCAACGCTTTCGGATCGGACCCTGGCAGATGCGCTCTCGGCCAGGGGGGAGGCGCTCAGGAACCGAGCGCTCGACCTGATCGACCGCGAGGGCGGGATTCGCCACGGCTTCGATCATGTCGTCGCCGCCGAGCCGATCGGCACATGACGACCTGCAGGCCCGGACCCCGATCCATGAAGAGATCACCCAAGCGCCCGGCCCCGATCTCCCGAATGACGGCGGCCGCGGCCCCTAATGCCGCCGGTCGCCAGGGCCGCAGCGAGCGGGACCGGATCGCTGACCCCCGCCTCCTGTTCAACCTCGTCTCAGCGGGACCACGTTGGAATGGGGGTTCACGACGCGCTCGATCGCTGCTGCGAGGTCGGCCCGGCGAAACGGCTTGTCGAGCCGCGGGAGATCGGGCGCCCCTTCGGCGGGACCGGCATAGCCGGTGATCAGCAGCAGCGGAAGTTCGGGCCGGCTCTCTCGAATGCGCTGGGCCAGCTCCGCACCGTTCATCTGCGGCATCGTATAATCGGTGACGACGATGTCGATGTCGAGATCCGGCAACTTGGTCAGCGCGTCCAGACCGCCCCTTGCCTCGGTCACCGAATGGCCCAGTTCACGCAGCATGTCGGCCGTGGCGGCGCGTACGAGCTGCTCGTCGTCGACGAGGAGGATCGACAGGGGGCGCATGTTCCGCACCGGCTCGTCGGAGGGGGCGACGCGAAAACGCACGGCCTGTTCGGAGGCGACCGGCAACCACAGATCGACGCGCGTGCCTTCGCCGGGCGTGCTGGTGAGGCGGAAGCCTCCGCCCAGCTGGGACGCCAGCCCGTGCACCATCGAGAGCCCGAGCCCGGTGCCCTTGCCGACCTCCTTCGTCGAGTAGAAAGGCTCGACGGCGCGCGAAAGCGTCTCTTCGTCCATCCCCGCGCCGGTGTCGATCACGGACAGGCGAATGTAGAGGCCCGGCGTGACCTGCGGCACCTCGCCCGGCCCGAGCGCCTGCACTTCCGCCGCGACCGTGAGCAGCCCGCCCGACGGCATCGCATCGCGCGCGTTCACGCACAGGTTGAGCACCGCAAGCTCGAGCTGATGCGGATCGGCGAGAACGGGTGGCAGATTCTGGTCCAGCCGCAGCTGGAGCTCGATGGTGGCACCGATCGAACTGGCGATCAGGTCGCGCATCCCGTCGAGGAGGGTTTCCGGGTCGACCGGCCTCGTCTGCAGCGCCTGCCGGCGAGCAAAGCCCAGCAGCCGCTGCACCAGCGTTCGCGCGCGCTCGGCCGACTCCAGTGCTCCGCCGATCAGCCGCTTGGCCCGCGCATCATCCTTGCCGTAGCGGCGATTCAGGAGATCGAGCACACCGGTGATCGGCGTCAGCAGATTGTTGAAGTCATGCGCCACGCCGCCGGTGAGCTGGCCGAGAGTCTCGAGCTTCTGCGCCTCGTGAAGCTGAGCGAGCGCCGCCTCGCGTTCGGCCGTCGCCGTCAGGATGCGCTGCTCGAGCGAGGCGGTGAGCTCGCGCAGCTCCTCCTCCATCGCGCGCCGGGCGGAGATGTCGGTGAACAGGACGGCAACCCGCCGGTCCGCGGGATCGCCGAGCCGAAAGGCGTGGACATCGTACCAGCGACCCAGCGCCTTGGCCGAATTCTCGAACCGGATGGCTTCTCCGGTAAGTGCGACCCGTCCATAGATGTCGAACCAATGCTGTTCGTGCCCGGGCACGAGTTCGCGCATCCGGCGGCCAGGCGCATCGGCCATGCCTGTCTGACGAACGAATGCCGGGTTGATTTCGACGAACCGGTAGTCTGTCGCCTTTCCGTCCGCGTCGAAGACCATTTCGATGATGCAGAATCCGGCGTCGATCGACTCGAACAGGGACCGATACCGCTCGCTGCTTTCATGCAGCTCCTTGAGCCTCGCGCGTGCATCATATTGGCGCCGGCGGCCGCGCAGCGCGGATCGGGCGAGGCTGACGAGCGTCGTCGGATGGAAGGGACGTTCCAGGAAGGTCACGTTGCCGAGCAGCCCGAGATAGCGGCTGGCCGCCGGATTGCGCTCCAGGCCTCCGCCGCCGGTCGTCAGCAGCACGAACGGAAGGTCCGACCATTCCTCTTGGCGCGCGATCCAGGCGACGAGCGGGGTGGCGTCGGCGGTCGCGACCGCTTCCTCCGTTACGAGGACGAAGCCGACTCCCTCGTCCATGGCTTCGAGCAAGACAGGAATGGACGGGCAGGCCTGCGCGTCGATGCCGGCCTCGGCCAATATGCCGCAGGCGACGGCCGCATCCCGTCCGCGCGGAGCGAGCAGCAGCGCCCGCTCGGAAGTCCCGCCGGGGCTCACGCGTCCGGCTCGAGCAAGTCCGGCCCCTTGCCTACCCACGTCGGCACGCCCCGCAGGACGCCCTGGAAGTCGGTGAGCGGCTGGCCCAGCGTCACACCGCCGCCGTCGATCCGATATTCCCGGATGGAATCCTCATGCGCGCCGTTGCGCTTCTTGACGACGGAAATGGCGCGGCGCACGCGCCCGCGCGCCTCGAAATAGCGCAGCAGGATCACGGTGTCGGCCAGATAGGTGACGTCGACCGGGGAGCGCATGTCCCCCACCAGCCCGTGCTGCGCAACCGTCAGGAAAGTCGTGGCGCCCTGTCGGTTCAGATATTGGAGCAGCTCGTGCATGTGCAGGATGAGCGCGCTCTCCCCAGGCATGGCCGCCTGGTAGCCGTTGAGGCTGTCCAGCACCACGGTGCGGGCGCCATGGACCTCGACGCAATGCCGCACCCGCTCGGAGAATTGGCCCGGCGCGAGCTCGGCCGCGTCCACCTGCTCGAGGACGAGCAGATTCTTGTCGATCATCGCCTGGAGGTCCAGGCCGAGGCCTTTGGCACGATCGATCAGGAGGCTGCGTTCCTCGTCGAAGACGAACATCGCCGCAATCTCGCCCCGGGCGATTGCGGTCGCGATGAAGGTGAGCGTGAGGATCGACTTGCCCGTGCCGGCCGGCCCGAGGATAAGGACGCTCGAGCCGCGCTGGACGCCCCCGCCCAGGAGCGCGTTGAGCTCGGCGGAGGGCGATGACAACACGTCGCGGGAAAAGCGAGTGCGATGCTCGGCCGAGACCAGGCGGGGAAAGACCCTGACGCCGCCGGTCTCGATGGCGAGGTCATGGAAACCGCCGCGGAACCGTCGCCCGCGATATTTGATGACCCTGAGCCGACGTCGATCGGATCCGTAGTCGGGCGCTAGTTCCTCGAGCCGCACGACCCCGTGCGCCACGCTGTGAACGGTCTTGTCGTGCGCATCGGAGGTGAGATCGTCGAGCAGCAGGACGGTGATCTGCTGGCGGGCGAAATAATGCTTCAGCGCCAGGACCTGGCGGCGGTAGCGAAGCGAGCTCTGGGCAAGCAGGCGAATTTCCGAGAGGCTGTCGAGCACCACCCGGTCGGGCTTGGCCCGCTCGACGGCCTCGAAGATGCGCTTCGTGGTCTCCCCCAGCTCCAGGTCCGACGAGTAAAGCAGGCTCTGCTGCTGGTTTTCGTCGAGCAGGTTCTCGGGGGGCACGAGTTCGTATATCTCGACGCCGTCGAGCGACCATCCGTGCGACGCGCCCGTCGCCCTCAGCTCGTCTTCGGTCTCCGACAAGGTAATGTACAGCACCCGCTCTCCGGCGGCCGCACCTTCGAGCAGGAACTGGGTAGCGATGGTGGTCTTGCCCGTTCCGGGGCTCCCTTCGAGGAGGAAGATTCTACCCCGGACCAGGCCCCCGCACAGCACGTCGTCCAACCCTGATATGCCGGTGGCGGCATCTTCGGACGTCGATATGTTCAAGCTTGCTCCTCCGGCTCCGACAATGAAGATGCTCCACCAACTCACGACAAGCCCGGCGTTTCCATCGGCGGGCCCGGGCTGCGGCCCCCACGCGGGCCAGGCGACAAGCCCGAAACTCGCTCCGGCGGCCGTGGTGCACCGGATTTGGACCTCGGTGCTGGCCGGGCCATACAGGTCTTCGGCGGGGGGTCCCGTCCGAAGAAGGACGCCGGTGCCGCCTGTTCGCGCCGCGACCCAATGCCGGATCTCGAATCGTCGACCGCTCCCGGAAGGGGTCGAGGATCTTGAACGTCACCCAGGCCATTGAACTGGCTGCGTGCCTAACTATCTCGCCGCGCTGCGGGTTCAGCAGGCGACGAAAGCGCGGCCCGACCGCCTATCCCCTCGCCTGCGCCCTCCAGGCCTGGGCAGCGGAAGCCCCATTCGCTCTCGTCGCGCCGTGACCATGCGCAAGCCGCCTTACTGGCTTCTCAGCCCTCAAATTCCATTGATATTTCGTGCGCGCTCCCGGCAGCAATAACGTTCAAGCCTCGCCTCGCCGGCCGAGTTAGGATCGGCGGATGAGCAGAACTGTCGATCCTTTTCCCGCCGACAGGTCCTCGCGGAAGCGACGGGCGCGCTCGAGCGAGCGGAGTTCCGCCACGCCCCGCTTTCGGCACGGGCAGGCCAGGACGATGTGACCCTGACAATCGTAACAGCAGAACGCGAGGAGATATCGCATGCACGGTGAAAGCCGGTGTCCCGACGTCGACGCCTATATCGAACAGGCGGGGGATTTCGCCAAGCCGATCCTTCTCCATTTGCGCGAGCGGCTGCACGCCATCTGCCCGCAGGTGGACGAAAGTCTGAAGTGGGGCATTCCTCACTTCGATTATTGCGGCCAGTTCATGTGCATGATGGCCGCATACTCCGGCCACTGCTCCTTCACTTTCTGGAAACAGGCGCTCATGAGCGATCCTCGATTGCGGGAGAACCCGTCCCTTAAGGCCAACAAGCGCTATCTGGGCAATCTGAAGGTGATGTCGGATCTCCCGCCTGAGCCCGAGCTTACCAGCTTGATCAAGGAGGCGATGAAGCTCAACGAGGAACGAGTTGAGCTTCCCGAGCGTGCGCCGAAGCAGACGGCCGAGATCGCGATGCCCGAGGCGTTCAGGGAGCGGCTCGCCGCGAACGACGCCGTCCGTCAGATCTTCGAGAGCAGGTCTCCGTCCTTTCGGAAGGAATATCTGGTCTGGATCAGCCAGGCGAAGACCGAGGCCACCCGCGACAAGCGTATCGCCGAATCTCTGGCTTGGATCGCCGAGGGAAAGTCGCGGTTCTGGAAGTATCAGAAGTAGATGCCTGGCACGCTGCAGATCCGGATTTCCAGATCGCAAGGACCGGAAGCCGGATATTGTCTTCCGCCGCTCGACGCCGAGCGAACAGCAGCGATGCAGACGCGGCGCAGGCGTGCGCGTGGCGCACGCCTGACCTGCCATCGGAGACATATGTCGAGGACCAAGTATCGAGAAGAATCAGCTTGGTGAAGGCATTCGCGCAGCGTCGATTCTGCACCGTAGCACGGCTGCGGGTCGCGAGTTTCGCGAGTTCCCGACCAATGGCTTCGGTGCGGTGAGCAGCGAGAAGAAATTTTCCGAGCGCGTGTCGGGTCGACGAAACCCGCAACGTCCTTGAGCAGAACGGCACAACTTCAATCAGGGAGAGACGACAATGGCCAAGATGATCTTCGTGAACCTTCCCGTCACCGACCTCGCAGCCTCGAGCCGCTTCTACGAGGCGATTGGGTGCGAGAAGAACGAGCAGTTCAGCGACGAAAACACCGCTTCGATGGTGTGGTCCGACACCATCACCTTCCACCTCATGACGCACGGCTATTTCGCTACCTTCACGAACAATCCGATTGCCGATGCGCACTCGACCACGGGAATGCTGATCGCCCTGAGCCGCGACAGTCGAGAGGAGGTCGACCGGATGGCCGAGGCCGCGGCCGTGAGTGGCGGAAGGGCCGACGTGCGCGAAGTCCAGGACATGGGTTTCATGTATGTCCGCACGATTCAGGACCCCGACGGGCACGTCCTCGAGGCGGCGTGGATGAACATGGAGGCCGCAGCCGACATGCCGGAGGGGCAGCCGCAATAGCGGCGCCGTGGCGGCTCAAGGATTCCTGACGGAAGCACCGCCGGCCCGCCTGCTGATCCTCCCGCCACGTCGCTCCGCGGAATCATGACGTCGGCCGACGGCATCGTTGCGCTCGTTACGCCATTCCTGGACGACGTCGCACCGCCTATGCCGGATGGATTCCTCCAACGAGGGGTCTAGCGCGCTTCCGACCCGCGCAGGGAACCGAACGGGCCGGGACGCCACTTTAGGCATCGATGGGCCTCAAAGGGGCCTGATACGGGCCTATGCCTCACCGGCTGAGCACCATCCATGACGGACGGGAGAAAACCATGTTCATCATTCTTGGCGGTACGGGACATGTCGGATCGGCGGCGGCGAAAGCGCTCCTCGACCAGGGCGAGGCGGTCACGATCGTCACGAGAAACCCTTCGAAGGCCGAGCCAATGAGGGCTCGCGGCGCGGCCATAGCCGTTGCCGACGTGAGGGATGTGGAGGCCATGCGGCAAGTCTTCCGCCGCGGCAGGCGGCTGTTCATGCTCAATCCGCCTGCGGATCCCGCGACGGATACGGATGCCGTCGAGCGGGAGACGATCCGATGCCTCCTCCAGGCCCTCGACCAGTCCGGCCTGGAGAAAATTGTGGCCCAATCCACTTACGGCGCACGACCGGGCGAGCGTTGCGGCGATCTCACGACGCTGCACGAGCTGGAGGTGGGTCTGGGGAGGCAAGAGATACCGGTGAGCATCATCCGCGCTGCCTACTACATGAGCAACTGGGATGGTCTGTTCGACGTCGCCGTCGCCGATGGCGTATTGCCGACCATGCTTCCGGAGGATCTCCGCATTCCGATGGTCGCACCCCAGGATATCGGGAAGTTCGCCGCGCGGCTTCTGGCGGAGCCGGCCGAGAGGACGGGCCTCCATCACGTCGAGGGACCGGAACGCTACACGCCTCGAGATGTCGCCATCGCTTTCGGCAAAACGCTCGGGAAGCCCGTACGCCCCGTGGCGATCCCACGGGATCAGTGGATCGAAACGTTTCGCGAGCTCGGCTTTTCGGAGCCCGCTGCCGCGTCCTACGCCCGCATGACGGTCGTAACGGTGGATGAAGCTTATGAGCCGCCGGAGGCGCCCGTCCGCGGCGAAGTGACTCTGGAGCGCTATGTGGAGGCGCTATCCCGACGGCCGGCGCCAAGAATGTGAGCCATGCCCACGGCGGATGCACTCGCGTTCGCCAATCGTCTCTAGCGGAGTTTCTGCCCATGACCGACTATGGCACCCCGTTCCGCTCTCTCATGCGCTTCTATGAAGCGGAGGCCAAATATTCCGCCTCCGGAGCTCCACGGGACCGCGATCTCCTACTTTCCACCTTGCATCCGGAGATCGTCCTGCATCAGCCCGCGTCGCTCCCTTATGGCGGCGAATGGCGGGGCCGGGAGGGGTTCGGGCACTGGCTGGACTCGTTCACGCAAACCTGGACCAATATCGAACCCGTCGATCCGCTCTTCTACACCTGCAGCCCTGACGTCCTCGTCTCCACGGTGACGATGCGGGCGCGAGCGCGCTCGACCGGATTGAGGATCGAAATGCCGATGTGCCAGGTGATCCGGTTCGCGGACGACCTTCCGATCGAATGGCGAAACTTTGCATGGGACACGGCTCTGATGCTGCAAGCGCTTCGACAATGAGATCGAGGCTGGAGGAAGCGGTGAAATGGGCGTGAGCGAAGCGGCAGGGACTGTGATTCGCAGTGCGGTGGAGGCCGATCTCGATGTCCTGGCCCATCTCTGGCTCGATGGATGGCACGATGCGCACGCGGCCCTGCTGCCGGAGCTCAGGCGATGGCGAACGTTCGAGAGTTTTCGAGGGCGCCTGCGCCAGGCGCTGGCGGACGTGCGAGTCGCCGAACGGGACGGGACGGTGGCCGGGTTCACGTTGCTGAAGGGTGACGAGCTCGACCAGTTCTATGTCTCGGCTCCGGCTCGCGGCTCGGATGTGGCGCCGGCGCTTATGGCGGATGCTTTGGCGCGGCTCGGTGCCGCTGGCTTCGCGACGGCGTGGCTCGCCTGTGCGATCGGCAACGTGCGCGCCGCGCGCTTCTATGAAAAGGCTGGATGGCGATTTGCCGGCGTGATGACCAGCCGGCTGCCAACTCCGGAAGGGCCCTTCTCCCTGGAGGTCTGGCGGTACGAGATCGACCTCGATCCGGCTCGGTAAGCAAAGCGCAGCATTTCATCGCTCCCCGCCGCCCTGTCCCGGCTGGTCGGCCTCAGGTCGGGATGAGCCGGTTTGAAAAGTGAAGGGCGGAGAATGGGAAATCTTCCGTCCCCCAATGCCGGAGCGCGCGGAAGAGCTTCTCGTAATAGCCTCGCTGGTAGGCTGACGGAGTCACCCACCAGCTGACGTCGACGTCGCAAGCGAGCAGCTCGTCCGAAAGCGGCGTGCGTCGTCCAAGCGGGTAGAAGTAGCAGCAGCCGAGATATTCCTGCCCGCTGTGCACGGCATAGCTGAACGAGTATCCGTCCCGGAACTCGCATTCGTGCCAGACGAGGTCGATGAAATTGCCGTCCTCGGTGACCGGCTCCGTCGGCCAGCCCCCGCCGCGAGTGCTCGAGATCAGGTCCAGGCTGGCGTTGATGCCGGCCACGTCCTCGCGCAGATGCTCTCGACTGAGGGCCGTCGCCACGATGTCGTCGAACATCAGCTTGTCAGGCGCGGCAAATCCTGCGGGCAACACGATGCGCTTGATGAGGTGCGAGTAGTCCACCGACGTCCCTCCCGTCCCGGCGCTTCGGGAAGCGCGCTATTGAAGGGGCACGCTGAGTGCAAGCGGTCGATACGAAGCCTTTGCCGATGACGCTTCTGGGAAACGATGTCCGGTTCGGCGGATCGTCGTCAGAGCGCCGGGAGCCGGTCGAAAAAGGTTGCACCCGCTTTCCCATTTATATAAGTGCTTATGCATGATCGATTCTCCAGGCCTTGGCACACGTTTGAGGCACCTGATTCTCGAACTCGATGGCGCGGTCCAGGCCGCCTACGACAAGGCTGGCATGGAGTTCCGCCCTCGCTTCTACCCGGTCGTGAAGTTCCTCCAGGCGCGCGGTGCCGCTGGAATCGTCGAGCTGGCGCAAGCATGCGGCGTCAGCCAGCCCGGCATGACCCAGACGATCCAGGAGATGCGGCGGGCCGGCCTGCTGGTCTCGGCGACCTCCGAAGACAGGCGCAGCCGATTGATCGCGCTTTCCGACAAAGGTCGGTCGGTCGCTGCGGTGCTCGAACGGACATGGCAGGCCGTCGACCGCGCGGCCAGGGAGCTGGACGAAGAGCTCCCCAACAGCCTCTCCGGCACTGTCGACGCGGCGCTCGCAGCTCTGGCGGAGACCTCATTCGCTTCACGTATCGAAAGGCACTTATGATCCGCGTCCTCATATTCCTCCTCATGTTGGTCGGTCCGAGCATGGCCGGCGCGACGCCGCTCACGCCGCGTGATCAAGCGGCGATCCTGGGAGCCACGGCGGACCTGCTCCGGGATCGCTACGTCGACGCCGCGCTCGGCGCCCGCGTCGCTCGCCAGCTCCCGGGCCAGACCTCTCGCTGGGCGGACCTCACCGATCCTCGAGCCTTCGCATCAGCCGTCACGGAATGGCTGCGTCATGCCTCGGAAGATGGGCATCTCGCCCTCGCCTATAGCGAGCAGCCGATCCCGGAGGGCGACACCCAGGCCTTCACCGAAGCGGAGCTCGATCGGTTCTACGGCCCCAAGGTAAACCACGGTGTCGAGCGGATCGAGCGACTGGACGGGAACGTCATGCTCCTGGACCTGCGTGTCTTTCCGCCGCCCTCCATGGCAGCCGACGTCATCGCCGCAGCCATGACGCTGGTAGCGCAGGGCGATGCACTCATCATCGATCTTCGCAACAATAGCGGCGGAATGGAAACCGCCAATCTCATTACCGGCTACCTGCTCGACGAGCCGACCATGTCCTTGAGTGGGCGCTACGAGCGTCCCACCGACACGCTCACGGCGAACCTGTCTCCAGTGTGGGTCCCTGGACGCCGCTTCGGCGGAACCAAACCCCTCTACATCCTGATCTCGCAGCGCACCTTCTCCGCCGGCGAGGCGGTGGCCTATGACCTGCAGGCGTTGGGCCGGGCGGTCGTCGTGGGGGAGCAGAGCGGAGGCGGCGCCAATCCGTTCGAGTACCGCCGCGTGCATCCGCATTTCGCATTGAGCCTCCCCGAAAGCCGCTCGATCAATCCGATAACGGGCTCCAACTGGCAGGGGCGAGGCGTGACGCCTGACGTGCCGACCCCGGCCGGCGAAGCGCTCGACAAGGCCGTCGCCCTTGCCAAGGAAGCGATCGCGCAGGGACGAAGCGGGCAGCAAGCCCGCTCGTCCGGGACAGAGGGGTAGCCCGACCCGAGCGAGGCTTGAGGTGAAGGCCGTGGGAAGGCGGCATCGGGTCCGGGCTGATTGCCGTAAGGCCGGGCGAATGATAATCATCGGACCGCCGAGCCAATAGGAAAGTCCATATGGTCCGGGACGCGGTCACGCGGCGCCGTTTCCTCGAAGGGGCCGGCGCGACGGCGCTGGCCGCTGGCGCCGCCTTCCCGGCATGGGCGAGCGCGCCGCGCTCCATGCGCTATGTGGACAGCCTCTGCACCCTACCCGACGATCTTTCCGAACTGGGGCACGCACGCCTATCGGCGATGATCTGCGACGTATCCAACGGCCAAGGTATCTATAATGGCGACGGTACCCCGGATTATTTCCGCACCTACGACGCCAATATCGACCGAACGGTCGCCCGGCTCACGGGCAGCGCGGAAGGCTTCGTCGCCCTGCGAGGTAGCGACGTGGGGGCTCGACCCGGCTGTGCCGTCTTCATGCAGTTCCAGACATGCGTTCCGATCGGCACGGACCTTTCGCGCCTCGCATATTTTCACGGGAAGGGACTGCGCGTCCTGCAGTTCACGCATAGCTCTGACGACCTGTTCGCCGGCAGCTGGCTGCAACGCGTACAGACCGGCCTGACCCCCCTGGGTATGGACGGGCTGGCCGAGATGAACCGGCTGCGGATCGTACCCGATGTCGCGCACGGATCAGTGCCGACCATGCTGGACGTCGCTAGGCGGAGCGCGACCCCGATCATCCTCTCGCATGGCGCGGCAAGGGCCATCGTCGACCATCCGCGCTGCGCCCCCGACGAAGTGATCCGCGCCCTTGCCGACACGGGCGGAACCATGGGGATATTCATGCTGAGCTTTTGGCTCACGCGCGACCCCGTTCCGACGATCGATCATCTTCTGGCGCAGATTCGCCATGTGGCGAAGGTCGGCGGAATCGACTCCGTCGGCATCGCCAACGATTTCTCCATCGCGGGAGCCAGCAATATCGGCGAGCTGCTGGAGGGCTACCAATCCTGGTGGACACGGATGCACGAAGCCGGGACTCCCGGGTTCCAAGTCCCACCCCGCCATGTCGTCATTCCCGAGCTCAACCGGATCGACCGGATGGAACGCATCCATGCGGCACTGGAGAGTGACGGGTTCAGGCAAGAAGAAATCGATAAGATCATGGGACTCAACTGGACCCGCGTGCTGACCGACGTGCTTGGGTGAGCGGCTGGCAATCGAATGGGGCCTGCCAAAGCGAGGGAAGACCGGCTGGCGCGAGCCCAGACGACGAGCGCCGTCCCAGACTTCGGGACGGCGCAGGGACGAATGGGGGCTAATCGCGCCGGACGCGCGCGCCTTGATCGTCCCGGTCAGCCCCAAGCCGTTCTCGCGTCGCGGAAGATGCTAAAGGGCCTTTCGGGGGAAGGGTTTCAGAACCTCATCCGGAAGCCGGCATTGGCGCGAAGGACGTTGCTGTCGCCGAAATTGGACAGAGCGGTGTCGGCCG
>NZ_SBFF01000015.1 GCF_004151485.1 Sphingosinicella sp. CPCC 101087
GGCGCCTTGACGGCCGCGACCTTGAGGCCGCCGCGCAGCTTGTTGACGACGAGCGTGGCGAGCGCCTCGCCCTCGATGTCCTCGGCGATGATGAGCAGCGGCCGGCCCGATTGCGCCACCGCCTCGAGAATCGGGAGCATCTCCTGCAAGTTGGAGAGCTTCTTCTCGTGCAGCAGGATGTACGGATCCGAAAGCTCGACCTGCATCTTCTCGGGGTTGGTGATGAAATAGGGGCTGAGGAAACCGCGATCGAACTGCATGCCCTCGACGACGTCGAGCTCGAACTCGAGGCCCTTGGCCTCTTCGACCGTGATCACGCCTTCCTTGCCGACCTTCTCCATCGCCTCGGCGATCTTCTCGCCGACGACGGTGTCGCCATTGGCCGAGATGATGCCGATCTGGGCGATCTCGTTGTTGCTCGACACGGCCTTCGACTGGCCCTTCAAGGCCTCGACCACCTTCAGGACGGCGAGATCGATGCCGCGCTTGAGGTCCATCGGGTTCGCGCCGGCCGCGACCGACTTCATCCCCTCGCGAACGATCGCCTGGGCGAGGACTGTCGCCGTTGTCGTGCCATCGCCGGCATGATCGTGGGTTCTCGATGCCACCGTGCGGAGCATCTGCGCGCCCATATTCTCGAACTTGTCGTTCAGCTCGATCTCCTTGGCGACGGTGACGCCGTCCTTGGTGATGCGAGGCGCGCCGTAGCTCTTGTCGAGGACGACGTTGCGGCCCTTCGGCCCAAGGGTCACCTTTACGGCATTGGCGAGAATATCGACACCGCGGGTGATGCTTTCACGAGCGTTGCGGGAGAATCTGACGTCTTTGGCGGCCATGGTCGTGAGTCCTTGATCTGGAGTGTTCCGGCGGACGTGCCGGCCGGGAGTGGAGCGTCGGGGGAACGGGTCGGGACCCGTGCGCCTCAGCCGACGACGCCGAGGATGTCGGCTTCCTTCATGATCAGGAGGTCCTCGCCGTCGAGCTTGACCTCCGTGCCCGACCATTTGCCGAACAGAATCTTGTCCCCTGCCTTGACGTCGAGCGGCGTCACTGTGCCGTCTTCGGCGCGGGAGCCCGAGCCGATGGAGACGACTTCGCCTTCCTGCGGCTTTTCCTGCGCCGTGTCCGGGATGATGATGCCGCCGGCGCTCTTCGCTGCAGCTTCGATGCGACGCACGAGGATGCGGTCGTGGAGGGGGCGGAATGTCATGGCGAGGTCCTCACGCTGGATTGCGACCGAGACGTCGCTTCACAAGCGGGAGCCAGCGCTGCCAAATTGCGATTGGCACTCTCACTCGAAGAGTGACAACACGCCTCATGTGGGCGCTCGCCGCTCGCGGGTCAAGCGGCTCACCAAGTCCTTGTTCGTGGCCCGCCCTCGGCTTCCTTCCAAGCGCCCGGGGAAAGCGAGACCCGTTCTGCTCCCGCCTGCGCACAGCAAATCGCCGTGGCGGGGATCGGCTTCACCGAGCGCCGCGAAGCCGAGGCGCGTTTCACGAACTGACGGCACATCACGGTGCGCCGAAGTGGCCTCGCGAAAAACGGGCCGGGCTGACGGAGGATGATCGTGAAGAAGGACGCCGGAGGGGCTCCGGCGTCCTTTCCACACGCGTGGGTAATCTGTAGATGATCCAATCAGTTGGGGAGGTCGAGCAGCCCCAGGATCAGGCCGGTCCTGCGATCGACCTGATAAATCCTACCATTGTCGAAGCCATGGTAGATCTGGTCGTTGTCCCGATATTCGATGACATGTTCCACGGGCAGATTGACCATTCGCGCGGAGCGGCGCTGACCTCCCGATGCTGCACTCATAATTTGATCATTGGCCATACCAAGACTTCATTATTGGTCAGGTTGCACATTATGCTGGGAGGGGAATGGCACATCGGCGAGTGGCCTCGGGGATTTTCCCTCCCAGCGGTCCCATCTGTCGAAACTCGGGAAACATCCTGCCGTGAACGAATAGAGCCGTCGTTCCATTCGCATAGCGGTGGGCCCGTACCTTCTGCGCTCGGCACGAGCTCAGCCTTATCAAGTCACGCCGACGGTGGGGGCGGGGGTGGCGCATTGCCGCTCGCAAGCACTTCGTGCTTGTCCTCCTCAAGATAGAGGCGGCGGACGAGTACCAGGACCACGATCGTCAGCGGCGTCGCAAGCAGCACACCGGCCACTCCAAACAGGATGCCGGCCGCGATGATGCCGAATATCGTCACAGCGGGCGGCAGGTCGACCATCCGATTCTGAAGAAGGGGCATGACGAGGTTGCCCTGGAGCTGTTGCACCGCGATCAGAACGGCTATCGTCCACAAGCCGGTATCGGTACCCTGGCCAAAGCCCAGCACCACGGCTGGTATGGCGGCCACGAAAATGCCCAGATAGGGCACGAACTCTGCCAGCCCTGCGACGAGGCCGATCGCCCAGGCCGCCGGAACGCCCACGAGCCAAAGGCCGAACCCGGTGCCGATGCCGACGAAGACCATGCCCAAGCCCTGGCCCTTCAGCCAGTTGCGAAGCGACACCGAGATGGCGTCGAGCGTCTCGGCCGCGGATGCCCGCGCCCCGGGAGGAATGAGACGGAGCAGACCAACTGCGTAGAGGGTCGGTTGGGCGGCCAGATAAAGGCCGCCGACGAGGACGAGGATGAGCCCCGACAATGCTCCGCCCAGTGCAGCCAGTGCGCCTGTCGCCACGTTCACGATCGTCTGACCGCTCGGAGCCACCGCCTGAGCCCGCTCGAGCACAGCCGCCCCGACGGGGGACGTGCTCATCCTTCCCCTGAGATCAGTCCAGGCGGCCGGAAGACGGGTGGCGAGCTCGGCGAATTCGGTCTGCATCGTGGCGCCGAAAAAGGCGACAGCGCCGCCGATCGCCGCAATCAACCCCAGCACGACGAGGGCAAGCGCTAGACCGAACGGCAGCTTCGTGCGCCTGCGGATCGCGTTGGTGAAGGTCAGGAGAATGAGCGAGACCAACGCGCACGCGAACAGCAGAAGGAGAAGGTCTACGAGCAGCCACAGCACATAAGCGGCGGCGAGCGTGGCGAGCACGACCACCGTCGCGCGGAAGACGCGTCGTTCGAGATTGTCACGCGCCTTCGTCCAAGGCGCTTCCTCCTGCGTGATCATGTCAGATTGTTCGGCGAAGTTCGACATCAGGCCAGCGCCCTCTCATCACGTGGGTTCCGCAACCGCGCTATTCGCGGCGACGGCGAGTCCCATTTCGAGCGACCGGCTATCGCAGATACAGCTCGATCTTGGGCATCGGGTCTCCCGCCCTTGGGCATATCAGCGCCCGGAGATTCGACAAATGGCGGATTTGAGCCGCGCCGACCCGCGGCTGCAGCGAATTGGCAGCGAGTGATGCGGTGCGCCCGACGTGTTTGCGAGGGTCAGGGAGCGCCTGGAACTGCCGCCTGCAGGCGCCGTTCTCAACCCTTATGGTCCTTTCGACCGCCAGTGACCGTGAACGCCTCCCGGAACGTCACCTTTAGGAGAGTTTCTCCGCGGTCATCGGCAATCTCGATATAGTGATCGAGGTTGACGTTGCCTTGCCGCTTGATCGCGTCGCACACCAGATCCCGGGCACCCTCCAGCGCCGCCTCGCGGGCGGCCTCCAGGCCTGGCAATTCCCGGCCTTCGTCATCGTCGGCATGGATATCGTCCCTGATGTGGAAACGGTAACGCGGCATGGCCGCTAGAGCGTCCGATAGGCTCGCGGGTTCCGAGCGCCCGCGAGCACGGCAGTGTCATTGAACGGCTCGACTCGTCATCGCGCTGCGTCGCTGATCACCCCACTGTCTTTCCGTGCCCTCGCTGCGCCGATGGGGCGATCCGCCGATCCTTCTCAATTTGTGGTGCACCGCCACTCAGGCGGAGGCACGGGCGGAGAATCTTGCAAATTTGCCGCCGATGACGGATCCCTCGGCCATGGTCGAGAAGCATCGACAGAAGGCACCGGCAACGCTGGGTGACGTGCTGTATGCGGCGCCGAGAGCCAGGGTGCGCGAGCAGGACTGGGCGACGCTGGTCGGATCGATAGCTGCAGGTGACCAGCTCGCGCTGCAGGCGCTCTTCGAAATGGCACACCGCATGGTTTTCACCTTGGCCATGCGGATCACATCAAGTCGGGAAACGGCTGAAGAGGTTACGATCGACGTCTTCCATGATGTCCGGCGCGGCGCCTCGCGCTACGATGCGGACAATGGATCGGCCTGATGCTGGCGCGGCACCGGATGAGCGCGTGAAGGGCTAACCGGATCAGCGCGCGCGAAATCAGGCGCTGCCGGGGAGTGACGGTGGCTTCAGCCATTTAAAGGCCGGAGGAAAGATTCTGATTCTCGACCGGCACGCCTCCGGACGCAACAGGGCGTGATCGCGGCTCAGGACTTGATCGAAGCGTCCAGCGGCGGCGCCGCAGCCCATTTGCTGCCGGCCGGCTTTATCATCGGCCTGCCGCAGCCTTCGCACAGCGCCGTCAGCCCATAGGGCTTCTTCGCCATCGAAGCGGCGGAGGGGCGGTGAAGTCCGAACAGGCAAGGCAGTGACATGGGACGAATATAGTCCGAACAGACCGTTGCGGCATCTCCCGGATGGGAGATCATGGCGGATTCGGTCCGGGCTGTTGCAGGCGCGCTACGATCGCTCCGACGGGGGACCAGCGCGATGCAGGCGAGCTGACCTGGCCCGAGACGCTGAATGCGAATATGCCGCAGCTGCACGGAAGATGTGTCAGCGCCCGACGCCGAACCAAGTCATGGCGGCCTCCTCGCACGCTGTGCCGGACACCGGATATACGACACAGATTTTGCGCCGACCGACTGGAGTTGGGTCACCGACGGATCAAAATGCATCCGCCGATGCGCATTGGTGGAAGAATATGCTCGCATCCGCGCCTCACCCAAATCGGATTCTGCTATTCGCGTCAGCGCCTTGAACCGCCCTCCGCCGCTGGATATCTGCCCAGCCATCGACCGTTCGAGACACCCTGAAGGGGAAACCGCGCGTGAGCAGGCTGGCGGTTGGGTCGGTGACGCTAGGCCGGTCGCCCGCATCTGGAATGTCGAAGAGCGATGACGATTAGAGAGACTTTTTCCGAGGGCGCGCTGTCGCTCGAACAGTGGCAGCATGTCGAGGACCTCAGCAGGGACCTGACGCCCGCACAGGCGCGCTGGCTTAGCGGCTATTTCGCCGGTCTTCAGGTCGGGATTTCGCGTGCCGGCGCAGTCGCGCTCCCTCCGCCCAGCGAAGCGGCTTCGAGCACTTCGGCGACCCGCACGCTCACCATCCTGTATGGCACGGAGACCGGGAACTGCGCCGAACTGGCCCGCACGCTCGGCGCAGCCGCGCGCGAGCATGGGCTATCGCCCGAGCTGTTCGACATGGCTGAGTACAAGCCGCGCCGGCTGAAGGACGAGCAGGACATCCTCTTCGTCGTCAGCACCTACGGTGAGGGAGACCCGCCCCAGCCGGCAGTCGGCTTCTTCGAATTCATCGAGGGACGCAAGGCGCCCCGGCTCGAGCAGGTTCGCTTTTCCGTTCTGTCGCTGGGAGACTCGACCTACGAGCTCTACTGCGAGGCCGGCAAGCGGCTCGACCGGCGTCTCGAGGCGCTCGGCGCAACCCGAATCCACCAGCGGGTCGACTGCGACATCGACTATGACGAGCCGGCGGCGCAATGGACTGGCGAAGTGGTGGCGCACCTGGCGGCGGAAGCGGCGGCCAGCGCCGCTCCGACGTCGATGTCGGCCATTGCCCCCTTCCCGACAGCGGCGGCGCACTCGCCGGTGCCGGTCCACGACAAGCGCAATCCGTTCCAGGCGACCATCATCGACAATATCCCGATCGTCGGGCGCGGCTCTTCCAAGGAAACGCGGCATATCGAGATCGACCTTGCCGGATCCGGGCTCAGCCACGAACCCGGGGATTCCCTGGGGATCGCTGCGGCCAACGACCCGCAGCTCGTCGAACGGATTCTCGAGGCGGTGGGACTCGCCGCCGACGCGCCGCTTTCAGTGAAGGGCAGGGCGACCACGCTCGGCGAGGCGCTCGAGAGGGATTTCGAGATCACGGCAGCGACGCCCCGCTTCCTGGACCATTGGGCGACGCTCAGCGGCGCTGCCGAGCTGGAGCAGCTCCGCGCGGAAGATCGCAAGGCCGAGCGCATGGCCTTCCTGGGCGGTCATCATGTGCTGGACCTGCTGCGCGCCTACCCGGTACCGGGTCTCGACGGAGAGACGTTCGTGGCCGGGTTGAGGCCGCTGCAGGCCCGGCTCTATTCGATCGCCTCCAGTTTTTCGGCGATTCCGGACGAGGCGCATCTGACGCTCTCTCCCGTCCGCTATACCCTGCACGACGAGCCGCGCGTCGGCGTCGCCTCCGCCCATCTCGCCGACCGGGGCGAGCCGGGATCGACGCTGCCCGTCTATGTCCAGAGCAATCCGCATTTCCGCCTGCCGGCGCCGGACCTGCCGATCATCATGATCGGCCCGGGGACTGGCGTCGCACCGTTTCGCGCCTTCCTGCAGGAGCGAGAGGCGAAGGCCGCGACCGGCCGTTCCTGGCTGTTCTTCGGCGAACGCAATTTCCGAAGCGACTTCCTTTATCAGACCGAATGGCAGGCCTTCCTCAAGGACGGAGTCCTCACCCGGATGGACGTCGCCTTTTCGCGCGACAAGGCCGACAAGGTCTATGTCCAGGATCGGATGCGGGAGCAGGCGGCGGACCTCTTCGCCTGGCTGGAAGAGGGCGCTCACGTGTATGTGTGCGGCGATGCGGCACGCATGGCGCCCGACGTACATGAGGCCCTCGTGGCGATCGTGGCGGAGCAGGGGCGGCTCGAACGGGAAACCGCCGAGGAATATGTCCGCGGTCTTCTGCGCGATCATCGCTACCAACGCGACGTCTATTGAGGATCGACATGGATATCCAGGACCAGAACCCAATCGACCGCAGCGCGGACATCTCGCAGCCGATCGACCGACTCAGCGCGGACGAGCGCCTGAAGGCGGGGAGCGATTACCTGCGGGGTACGATCGCCTCGGGCCTGCTCGACCGGATCAGCGGCGGTGTCACCTTCGAAGACAACAAGCTGATGAAGTTTCACGGCATCTATCAGCAGGACGATCGCGACATACGCGACGAGCGGCGTCGCCAGAAGCTCGAGCCCGCCTTCCGATTCATGATCCGCGTCCGCCTGCCCGGTGGGATCTGCACGACCGAACAGTGGCTCAGGATCGACGAACTGGCCCGAGCCCATGGCGGCGACACCGTGCGCCTCACGACCCGCCAGACCTTCCAGTTCCACTGGGTGGTGAAGGAGGATATCAGGCCAACCATCCAGGGCCTGCACGAGGCGCTACTCGATACGATCGCTGCTTGCGGCGACGATGCGCGGGGAGTCATGTGCACGGCCGATCCGCGGGATTCGGCCGTGCATGCGGAGCTGGCGGCTCTCGCCAAGCAGGTCAGTGACCATGTGATCCCGAAGACGCACGCCTATCACGAAATCTGGTACGGCGAGGAGCGGGTCGCGTCTTCGGAGCCTGAGGAGCCGTTTTACGGCCCCACCTATCTGCCCCGCAAGTTCAAGATCGGCTTCGTGCTGCCGCCATCCAACGACATCGACGTCTACACCCAGGATCTCGGCTTTATCGCGATCACCGGGGAGAATGGGGTCGAAGGTTTCAATGTCGCCATCGGCGGCGGAATGGGCCGGACGGATAACGCCCCCACCACCTATCCGCGACTGGCCGATGTGATCGGCTTCGTTCCGAAAGATCGGCTGTTCGCCGTAACGGACGCGGTGATGTCGGTGCAGCGCGATTTCGGAAACCGCGCCGATCGCTCGCGCGCGCGCTTCAAATATACGATCGACGATAAGGGGCTCAAATGGGTGGTTCGCGAAATCGAGCGGCGCATGGGAAGCAGCTTCGCTCCCGCACGGCCGTTCGAGTTCACCTCGAACGGCGACCGGTTCGGCTGGCACGAAAACGATAACGGGCGTTTCAGCTACACGCTGTTCATTCAGAATGGCCGCGTTTCCAACTTGCCGGATCAGTCGATCATGGACGGGCTGCGGGCGATCGCGAAGGTCCACCGCGGCGTCTTTCGCCTCACGCCCAACCAGAACGTCACCATAGCGGACGTTGCTCCGGAGGACCGGCCGGTCATCGATGCACTGCTCGCCGAGCACAAGCTGGCGGAGAATCACGTGAAGAGCGCGATGCGGCTGAACGCCATCGCCTGCGTTGCGCTGCCGACTTGCGGCCTCGCGATGGCGGAGGCGGAGCGCTATTTGCCTGACCTGCTCACCCGGATCGAAGGCCTCCTCGCGGAACATGGGCTGCTCGACGAGCCCATCACGATCCGGATGAGCGGCTGCCCCAACGGCTGTTCCAGACCCTATGTGGCCGAGATCGCGCTGACCGGTCGAGCGCCGGGCAAGTATAATCTCTATCTTGGAGGCGGCTTTCATGGGGAGCGTCTCAATCAGCTGACCCGCGAGAATATCGGGGAGGCCGCGATCCTGGAGATACTGGACGCGCAACTCGGACGCTATGCGCGCGAGCGGCAGCCGGGCGAGCGGTTCGGCGATTTTGTCGTGCGGACCACAGACCACTGAGCGGGACGGGCGTCGGTATCTTCGTACCGCACCAGCTTCTACTGGTCTCGACGAGCCCGGACGCGGCGACACGCCTCCCGGCCATTGCGGCCCAGCATCGGCACGGTTCCTTCTTCTCCTGGTGAAGCATCCGCTCGGAGCCACGGCCGCGCCCGGGCGTTGAGCTGGAACCTTCTGGAGGTGTCGATTCGCCCATGCGATGCACGAGCACATGGCCCGGCTGGCCACCCTTTCGCCCTGCGCGGACAAACGAGAGCAAGCAGGTCCGCGACCTCCCGCCGACACTGCCGCCTTGCCCGGCCGGGCCGGCGCGCCCGCGTGCGGAATTGCTTCGGGTGGTCGAATGTCGGACGTGACCGGGCCGGCGACTCCGGGCGGAAGGGATGGCGCCGCGTCTGTGGAGTTGAGTGCGGGCACGTGGTGGGGTCCGCAGCGGCTTGGCGACCAGCGCACGCGCTTCCGGCTGTGGGCTCCGGATGCGCCGAACGTCACCCTCGAAATCGAGCACGCCCCGCCCATGGCCATGGCCAGAGACGCCGACGGATGGCACGCCGTCGAGGCGCCAGTGGGAGCGGGATGCCACTATCGCTTCCGTCTTCCCGACGGCCTCGCCGTTCCAGACCCTGCGTCGCGTGCCCAGCCGGGCGGCGTCCATGGCTGGAGTATGGTGTGCGATTCCGACGATCATGTCTGGCGCACCGGCGGCTGGCGCGGCCGGCCGTGGCATGAATCGATCATTCAGGAGTTACACGTCGGGGTTCTCGGCGGGTTCAAGGGAGTTGCGGAGCGGTTGCCGGAACTCGCGGAACTCGGAATCACGTCGATAGAGTTGATGCCGGTGGCCGCCTTTGCGGGGCGGCACAACTGGGGGTATGACGGCGTGCTCCCGTACGCCCTGGCGCCGAGCTACGGTTCGCCCGCCGAACTGAAGGCGCTCGTCGATCGCGCGCATGAGCTGGGCCTCAGCATCCTGCTCGACGTCGTCTACAATCATTTCGGACCCGACGGTAACTATCTCGGCGCCTATGCGCCCGGTTTTTTCCGGACGGATGCGCAGACTCCCTGGGGCGGCGCAGTCGCCGTCGATCGGCCGGAGGTCTTCCGCTTCTTTCTCGAGAATGCGATGATGTGGCTCGAGGAGTATCGGTTCGACGGTCTGCGTTTCGATGCTGTCCATGCCATCGAGAACGACGCATTTCTCGACCGTCTCGCCCGGGAGATCAGGGCGCGCCTCCAGCCTGACCGGCACGTCCATCTGGTCCTCGAGAACGAGCGGAACGATGCCGATCGACTGGCGGACGGTCTCTACGATGCCCAATGGAATGACGATTTCCACAACGCCGTGCACGTCCTGCTCACGGAAGAGACGAGCGGCTATTATGCGAGCTTCGCCGAATCTCCGGCCAAGCATCTGGCGCGCTGCCTCGGCGAAGGCTTCGCCTATCAGGGCGAGACGCCCCCTGGCGACGACGCCGAGGCGCGCGGGACGCCCTCGGCGCACTTGCCGCCAACGGCGTTCGTCGCTTTCCTGCAAAATCACGACCAGGTGGGCAACCGCGCGTTCGGAGAGCGGCTGATACGGCTCACCGATCGGGCGCGGCTGCGCGCCGCAACGGCGCTGCTGCTGCTCGCGCCGCAGATCCCGTTGCTGTTCATGGGGGAGGAATCGGGGAGCGAGTCGCCGTTTCTCTTCTTCACCGACTTTGCGGACGAGCTGGCCGAGGCAGTCCGTGAGGGACGGCGGAACGAGTTCGCCGGCTTTCCCGAATTCGGTTCGGCCGAGGCGCGCAAACGGATTCCGGATCCGAATGCGAGCGTCACGTTCGAACGCTCCTATCCCAAGCCCGGAAGCGACGCCGAGATGTGGCGGGATCTGTACCGACAGCTCTTGGCCTTGAGGCATCAGGAGATCGTTCCCCGTCTTGCCGGCACACGGACGCTGGGCGCTCGGCAGCTGAGCGGTTCCGCCGTCCACGCCCGCTGGCGATTGGGTGACGGATCCACCCTTCACATCGCCGTCGACCTTGGCTCGGAAGCGGTTGGCCTGCCTGCCGGAGACGATCCGATCTACAGCGAACCGGACCGTTTCTGCGCATGGATCGAACGTTAGCGGCGTCGTCGGCGAGTTCAGCAGCGTCCGCGAGGCTCCGCGCCAGCGGACCGCGTATTTGCCAACACAAATCCCCGAGCCGAGCTGGAGCCGTCGTTCGCGCGCGCCCGTGGTCGTCGAGCCATGCTGACCATGCCGAAATGCCGGCGTTCCTCAGGAGATAATCGCGCCGAATGCGTGGGTCCCGAGCCATGCCGGGACAGCGAAGCGGAGCAAAACCGCCTGACGGCGGTTCTATCAACTCCCCCCCAAAAAACGCGTTCAGGGACATGTTCGGAATCATATTCTCAGCCGCGGCCTCATGTGCGGCATAGCAGGCGAGATTCGCTTCGGATCAGGGATCGCAGATGCGGCCGCAGTGTCGACGATGATGCGGAGCCAGGCGCGCCGCGGCCCGGACAGCTGCGGGCAGGTGATGCGCGGCCGCGTCGGCTTGGGGCACCAACGATTGCGGATCGTGGATCTCTCGAGCCGGTCCGAGCAGCCGATGGTGGACCCGGAGCTGGGCCTTGCGCTCGTGTTCAACGGCTGCATCTACAATTATCAGCAGCTGCGGGACGAGCTGAAGGCGCTCGGCTACCGTTTCTTCTCGGCAGGCGACACGGAAGTGATCCTGAAGGCCTATCATGCCTGGGGAACGAAATGCGTCGACCGCTTCAAAGGCATGTTCGCCTTCGCGATTCACGAGCGCGACAGCGGGCGAGTCGTCCTCGCCCGCGACCGCTTCGGGATCAAGCCGCTTTACTATTCGCAGACGCCGCACCGCCTGCGCTTTTCGTCCACCCTGCCCGGGATCGTCGCGGCCGGAGACGTGGACACTTCTGTCGACCGCGAAGCTCTCCATTTCTACATGAGCTGGCACGCCGTCGTCCCGGCACCCTGGACCATCCTGAAAGGCATTCGGAAGCTGCCGCCTGCGACCGTGCGGACTTATGAGGAGGATGGCAGGTTCACCGACCATCTCTATTGGGATCCGCCGTTCGGCGAGACGGCCGAAGATAAGAAGCGCTCCGAACAGGAGTGGCAGGAAATGCTCATGTCGGCCCTGCGAACGGCCGTCGAGCGCAGGATGGTGGCCGATGTGCCGGTAGGCGTTCTGCTATCCGGCGGCGTAGACTCGAGTCTCATCGTCGGGCTCCTTGCCCAGCTCGGCCAACACGGTCTTTCCACCTTCTCGATCGGATTCGAGGAAGCGAACGGCGAAAAAGGCGACGAGTTCGTCTATTCGGACCTGATCGCCCGCCATTATTCGACCGACCACCACAAGCTGTTCGTGCCGTCGGAAGACCTGCTGAGGGAACTGCCCGGCGCGATCGAGGCAATGGCCGAGCCGATGGTCAGCTACGACAATATCGGCTTCTACTTGCTCTCCAGGGAAGTGACGAAACATATCAAGGTCGTCCAGTCCGGCCAGGGTGCCGACGAGGTGTTCGGGGGTTATCACTGGTACCCGCCACTGGCGGGATCCAACGATCCGGTGACGAGCTATGCCCGGGCGTTCTTCGACCGCGACGCCGATAGACTCAACCGCCACCTGGGGCCAGATTGGCGCAATGGCGGGAGCTTGCCGCTCGACTTCGTCCGCGACCATTTCGCCCGCGCAGGTGCGTCCGACCCGGTGGACAAGGCGCTGCGTCTCGATTCCACCGTCATGCTGGTGGACGATCCGGTAAAACGAGTAGACAATATGACGATGGCCTGGGGTCTGGAGGCCCGGGTCCCCTTCCTGGATCACGACCTCGCGGAGCTCGCCGCCCGCATACCCTCCGTTTTCAAGCTGGCTCAAGGGGGCAAGGGAATACTGAAGGACGTGGCGAGAAAGGTGATCCCCGCCGAGGTGATCGATCGACCCAAGGGCTATTTCCCCGTGCCGGCGCTAAAATATATCGCCGAGCCATATCTGACGCTGGTCCGCGACGCGCTTTCGAGCCGCACGGCGCGCGAACGCGCCCTTTTTTCGGCCGACTATCTCGAGGGGCTTTATGCAGATCCCACCGGCCATATCACGCCGTTGCGCGGCTCCGAGCTCTGGCAGGTGGGACTGCTCGAGCTCTGGCTCCAGCAGCATGGGGTCGGCTGATGGTCATTCGAAAGGAATCCGAGCGCCTGGGCGGTAGCCAGCGCCTGGTTCCGCTGGTCCGCCGGCCGAGGAGCGCTCCGCTACGTCCCAACGCCGTCGCGGATTGCGGCTGGGGCCGCATCCTCTTCGCGCAGACGTTCCAGGACGTGGAAGACCTTGTCTCCGAGATCCGCGCCGAGGGCGCCGAGCAGCGGGACATCGCGATGTACGTCACGGACCCTCACGTCCTGCTTGCCGCGTCTCCCGCCGAACTCTTCCTCGATCCCTCCCATACGTTCCGGCTGAATCTCGCAACCTATCGTTCATCGGACCGCCGACCTTCGGGCTTCCTCGTTCGCCGGATGGTGCCGGACACCGATGCCGGCGCAGTGAACCGCCTCTATGCGCTGCACCGGATGGTGGAGGTTCGGCCGGATTTCTTCGAGCAGCAAGAGCGGGAAGCGCGGCTGCTAACCTACTTCGTCGCAGAGGATGAAGAGACCGGCGCTCTGATCGGCACCGTGACGGGGATCGACCACAAAGTCGCGTTCGGCGACCCGGAGAGCGGCTCCTCCCTCTGGACGCTGGCGGTGGACCCGCAGACGCCTCATCCCGGGGTCGGAGAGGCCCTGATCCGGTGGCTGGCGGAACATTATATCGCCCGTGGAGCGGGCTACATGGACCTCTCCGTGCTGCACGATAATCACGGGGCCATAGCGCTATACGAGAAGCTCGGTTTCCATCGGCTTCCGGTGTTCGCCGTGAAGCGCCGCAACGTCATCAATGAACGGCTGTTCGCCGGTCACGATCCAGCGAAGGCGATGAACCCCTATGCGCGCATCATCATCAACGAGGCCCGCCGCCGTGGCATCGGCGTTCGTGTGATCGACGCCGAAGGCGGATTGTTCGAGCTGACCTCCGGCGGACGCACCATCCGGTGTCGAGAATCCCTGTCGGATCTCACGACGGCCGTGTCGCTCTCAATCTGCGACGACAAGGCCATGACCCGCCGGATCGTCCAGGCGGCCGGCGTGAACGTCCCCGGCGAAATAGAGGCGGACGACATGGACGCGGTTCGAGCCATGCTGGACGAGCACGGGTCGCTGGTGGTGAAGCCCGCCCGGGGGGAGCAGGGCCGAGGCGTCGCCGTGGATCTGGACACGATGGAGGCCGTCGAACGGGCGATCGAACTGGCACGCCAGCAATCCGACAAGGTGCTCGTGGAGACCTTCCACACGGGCTACGACCTCCGCCTCGTCGTCATCGGCTTCAAGCTCGTCGCGGCCGCGATCCGCCGGCCCGCCGAGGTCGTCGGCAACGGCCGCGACACGGTTCGCCGGTTGATCGAACGTCAGTCGCGCCGCCGCGCCGCCGCCACGGGTGGAGAATCGAGGATACCGCTGGATGCCGAGACCGAGCGGTGCGTGGCCAAGGCGGGCTACGGGCTCGACGACGTCCCTCCGGAACAGGCCAGTTTCCCGGTGCGCAAGGCCGCAAACCTGCACACAGGAGGCACGATCCACGACGTGACCGAGATCGTCCATCCGAAACTGGTCGATGCGGCGATACGGGTCGCCCGCGCCATCGACATCCCGGTTGTCGGCGTCGATTTCATCGTCAAGGATCCGGCCGAGCCCGATTACGTCTTTATAGAAGCGAACGAGAGACCCGGCCTCGCCAACCACGAGCCGCAACCTACCGCCGAGCGATTCATGGACCTGCTCTTCCCCCTCAGTATGCCGGCCGCGGCACGCAATGTGAGGACCGTCGATGCCGCTGCCCAGCATTGACGTCGACTACCTCCGCGCGCAGCTCGCGCGTCTGCTTTCGATCCCCAGCCCGACCGGCTACACCGACACCGTCGTTCGGTACGTGTGCGAGGAGCTGGGGCGGCTCGGCGTTCCTTTCTCCGTCACCCGCCGCGGAGCGATCCTGGCCCTCTACCGCGGGAGGGACATGGAAGGCGCACGAGCCATCGTCTCCCATCTCGATACGCTTGGCGCGACCGTGAAGATGATCAAGGACAATGGCCGCCTCGAGCTGGTTCCCATCGGCAGCTGGTCGGCTCGCTCCGCCGAGACGACTCGCTGTACGATCCTTTCGGAGCAGGGTGCCTATCAAGGCACCATTCTGCCGCTGAAAGCCTCGGGTCATACGTTCAACGAGGAGATAGACACGCAACCCGTCGGCTGGCCGTACGTGGAAGTCAGGATCGATGCCGACTGCCATGATCGAGCCAGCACCGAGGCTCTCGGGATCCATATCGGAGACTTCGTGTCGATCGACCCGGGCACGGAGATTCTCGACAACGGCTACATCGTCTCGCGCCATCTCGACGACAAAGCGGGCTGCGCTGCTGCGCTCGCTGCGCTCAAGGCCATGGTCGAGGGCAAAGTCCAGGTGCCGGTCGATATCCACTTCATCTTCACGATCACCGAGGAGGTCGGCTCAGGGGCATCTGCAGTACTGCTCGACAACGTCGTCGCCATGGTGTCGATCGACAACGGCACCACGGCACCGGGCCAGAACAGCGCAGAATTCGGTGTCACGATAGGCATGGCAGACCAGGTCGGGCCCTTCGACTATCACCTCACTCGCAAATTGATCCGGCTGTGCGACGAGAACGGGATCAGATATCAGCGCGACGTCTTTCGCTACTATCGCTCCGACAGCGCTTCGGCCCTGGAGGGCGGGGCCGACGTTCGGACCGCCCTGATCACCTTCGGAATCGACGCCAGCCACAGCTACGAGCGCATTCACATCCACGCCCTGAAGTCGATCGCGGAGCTGGTCGTGTGCTATTCCGAAAGTCCGATCGAGATCGCGCGCGACGCGGAGGAGTTGGCCGGCCTCGAAGGCTTCACGGAGCAACCCACCGGAGCCGCCCCGCACGGGGCGGACGACCCTTCGGCACACGAGTGAACCCCTCTCGCGCTAGACGAAGCAGGCCGGGTCGCCCGCGGCCGTCAATGCCGTTTGCGGCTCCTCCTTCTCACGAACGGCCGCGCCATCATCCTCATCCACAAGGCTGACACCCAGCCGCTCCGGATGGTAGCCGGCAGCGGCGCTGAGGCGCCGCCAGTCAACAATCCGAATGGCTTCCTCGTCGAGCGTGATGACCTGGGAGAGCGAGAGAAGTGCCAGTATTCGCTTGATCCGGGCCAGACCCAGACCCATGGCCCGTGCCAGTTCGGCTCGACCGAGCGGAAGTGGAGCGGAATAGTCGCCGGTCCGCCTGCCAAATTGCGAGCCAAGTTCGCAAAGAAGAAAGCAAACGCGGCCAAGCGTGTTCCGCCGTTCGGGGTCCGCCTGCTCTGCGGCCGCTGCCGCGGCGAAGGCGGCAAGAAAATCCCATTCCCGGTCGATTGACGCAGGCGACATGAACAGAAACGGCAACGGGGCGACCGAGGGCGGTAGTGGTGGGAGCTCAACTCGGATCGTCATGACAAGGGGTCCAAATAATTCTTCCTAATCAACTGTTTGTGCCGAGATTCCGTTCCTGACGATCTCATTAACGAAGATCAGTCCGAGCGAGAGCAAGCGGATCGTTCCTCCGATCCGCGCCGGGGACGAGCATTCGATCTCACACCTTCCCCTGCCCATGGGCCTACACCCGCGCGCGTCTCGGTGCCGAAGCCATGAGCACGGGGCCAGGCTTGCTGGGGCCACGCACGCCTGAGCCTGGCCGAACGCGTCAGTCGGCAATGCAAAGAGGCTGCGTTTTGCGTCCTCCGCCGCGCATCTCGATCACCTTCTTCATGTGCAAGGAGGAAAGCTGGAGATGCGATCTGGCAACGGCCATCGAGGGCGAGGTGAGCCCCAGCCGGAGTTCGCACAGCGCTCGCTCGGAATGATAATCCAGATCCTCTTCGATGAACATTTTCTTATCCCCCCATAGGCTTAGCTCTTTCTTGCAGAGCGTGGGGGCTTCGACATTCATCCCTGTTAAGTTGCACCCGGGAATGTTGCTGATCTGGTTAAGCGAGCCTTGTTTCGGTGCCTGCGCGAGTGCCGGTCATGCGATCAGGATGAAGGCCTGCCTCGCAGCGTCAACGGGCGCCGCCTCTTGCCTCGCGCCGAGTTCTCAGTTTCGAATGTCGCCTTCGTGGAGATAGGTCGGGTCAAAGCCCGCGGCGTCGCGCAGGACGGCGCCGTTCAGGATGCGAAGCGTCTTCCCGCCCAGTTCGATCAGCCCCTCGCGCCGAAGGCGCATCAAGGTACGATTGATGTGCACGGCACTTAGGCCAAGCGTATCGGCGAGCTGCTCCTGCGTAAGCGGGAGATCGAAGGTTTCGTCCACGGCGAGGCCGATCATTCTCATTCGGGAATGAAGCTCGCAAAGCAGGTGCGCAAGCCGTTCATAGGCATCTCGCCTGCCGATACTGACGATCCATTCTCGGAGCACGCCCTCGTTTACGAGCGTCGCCCACCACAAGGCCCGCGTGAGGGCCGGGCGCTGCTCGGTCAATTCGCGAATGTGCTCACGGGAGATATAAGCCACCGTCGCAGGCGTCAGCGCGGTGATGCCATGATCCATTTTCCGAAGGATCGTGACGTGCAAGTCGCAGAAGTCGCCGGGAATAAGGTACGCCGTGATCTGCCGGGCGCCACCGGGCAGCATCTTGTAGCGTGCTGCCCAGCCGCGCAGCATGAGGTGTACGTTGTCGGGTTGATCCCCTTCCGAGATGATGTCGCGGTGGGCTCCGACGTCTCGGGTGGCGCGGCTGACGTCGATGATCGCGTTCCTGTCGTCCTCGGAAAGTTTCGTGATCCTCTCCAGCCTCCTGATGAGCGGGTTCCGGGCAGCGAGGTCGGGATCGGGAGCGGCCATTCGATGAAAACTAGGATAGCCGGCAAGGCTCGTCCAGCACCGACCCGCCCCTGCAAATCCGGCGGGTAATCGACGTGGTCGCCTCGGCCGCATCGTTCGACAGCCTTGAAAACCGTTGCCTTCGAACGGACGCCGCGCCGATCATGGCTGTGCCCGCCCCAAGCCCCATCCCGCGGTCTAAGCGGCGGACCGCGCCGGGGTCGCCCCAGAACATTCCACCTGCCGGTTCTGCCCCAAAAATTGTCGCGCACATCTTCGAATCGGCGGGGGAATGCGCTGAGGGTGGCGTGGCGCGGCGTCCGGCGCAGGCGATGGACAGGGCGCGGATACGGAGGACGGACGCGAGCTTCGCGCTGCTTCGGCGCGGCTCGCGAGCGCGGACATACGCTGCCATAATCGTCAGTCCAATATTTATACCACACTTGAATATGTCTGGAATTCTGCTCCAAAGCTGCTATCAGTGCGACCGGCTCCGGAGAAGGGGGCTGCATGTCCGGGTATTCCCCCTCGGCAGCCGCTGAGGAGATCGAATTCAATCAAGTGGTGAAATCCAGGACCTGCTGTATTGAAAGAGAAAGGCGGCTGACGGCGAGATGACGCGGTCACGCGGCTTCGAAAGCGCAGATAAGCGCCCGGGGGAGAGGTCAATTCAATGCCATATGCCAATCGCGGAACTGTGCGCGTTCACGTGAAAGCCCTGCGACTCGCGCTCATGCTGACGGCGGCTTCGTTCACGGGGGGACTGGCGGTCGCCTCGCCGGCGGCGGCGCAGGTCGCCCCGGGGGATCAGGGGCCGGAGAACGAAGCGGCGGAAATGGCGGTGCCGATCGGGGGTTCGTCCGACGCCGTGCAGGCGGGCCGGCAAATCGAAGGCGATATCATCATCACCGGCTCGCGCGCAGCGGTCAACGGCTTCTCGGCTCCGTCGCCCACGGTCGTCGTGGGCAGCGATCTGGTGGATCGCCAGTCGGCGGCCACGATCGCCCAGGTACTCTATCAGGTGCCCGCCTTCCGCGCGACCCGCTCGCCGGGAGCCAATGCCGTCAACTTCTCGAATCCGGGGCAGGCTGCGGCCGACCTGAGGGGTCTTGGCCCGCAACGCACGCTCGTCCTCGTCAATGGATCGCGCGTCGTTCCGTCGGCGCCGTCGGTCAATGCCAGCGCACCGGTCACGACCGACCTCAACGTCATTCCTACGCTGATGATCGATCGGGTGGAGATCGTCACCGGCGGCGCGTCGGCGCAATATGGCTCCGACGCCGTCTCGGGCGTCGTGAACGTGCTGCTGCGTCGGCGAATGGACGGCATTCGCCTGACGGCCCAGGCGGGGATTGCGGAGGCCGGCGACAATTTCAACTACCGGATCGGCGCGATCGGCGGCTTCAGCTTCGCCGGCGATCGCGCCCACTTCGTGGCCAGCCTCGAGTATAACGACTCCGACGGGGTCGACGACATTTACGCTCGCGACTGGGGTCGCGAAGAGTGGATGATCGTATCGAACGGTGCCTTCGCGACGAACGGACTGCCGGCGAACATCCTCGCTCCGAACGTTCACAACAATGTCGGCGCCGGCGGCGTGATCCTCGGGCCGGCGAACTTCTCATTGCGAGGATTCACCTTCAATGACGATGGCTCGGTACGGCCGTTCGACGCCGGGTCCCTCAACAATGGCACCTACCAGATCGGCGGCGAGGGGCGGACTTCGACCGTCGGCGTGAGCCTCGTGCCGCCGGTCCGGCGCTTCACCTCCTATGCGCGGCTCGAATATGAGGCCTCCGAAGCCCTGACCGCGATCGTCGAAGGCGGCTATGCGGAGACGCGGGGCGTTCTCAGCGGCGGCATCGCCCGCTTCAATTCGGTGGCCATCGCTCGCGACAACGCCTTTCTTCCGGCCGCGGCGGGGGCGGCGATGGACGCGCAGGGCCTGACCAGCTTCATGATGGCAAAAACCTTCTACGACATGGGCAACGCCCGATTCGAAGCCTCGAACAGCACACCCCATTTCATGCTGGGTGTCGAAGGCGCACTCGGCGGTTCATGGCATTATGACGGGCATTATTCGTGGGGCGAGAACCGTTTCCGCAATGAGGTCTCGAACAACCTGGTCGGTACCAACATCGCCTTCGCCGTGGACTCGGTCGTCGACCCGTCTACCGGGCAGATCGTCTGTCGGGCCACGCTGCCCGGACCGGCGTTCAACGCTAATGCCGCGGGATGCGTGCCGATCAATCCTTTCGGTCCGAATTCGGCCAGCCCCGACGCGCAGGCCTATGTCAACGGCTCCGGCTGGAGCACCTCGCTTTATACTCAGGACACGGCGGCGCTGAACGTCCGGGGGGAGCCGTTCGCCACCTGGGCGGGGCCGGTTTCGATCGCGTTCGGCGGCGAATATCGCCGTGAGACGCAGCGCGTCGTGGCCGATCCGATTTCTGCCAATGGCGGCTTCGCGCTGGTCGGCAATGTCGGCACGTTCCGCGGCGCCTTCGACGTGACCGAAGGCTATTTCGAAGCGATCGTCCCGCTGGCCCGGGACCTCCCTTTCGCCCACGCGCTCGATGTCAACGGTGCGATACGCTACGCCGAATACAGCACGGTCGGGGGTCAGACGAACTGGAAAGTCGGCGCCGTCTATGAGCCCGTCGAGGGACTTCGCCTGCGGGTCACCCGCTCGCGCGACATACGCGCACCCGCCATTTACGAGCTCTACGGTCCCGGATCCGTGCTAGTGAACCTCATAACTGTCAATGGAGTCTCGGCGCGGGTTCCGCAGAATGTCACGGTCGGCAATCCCGATCTCAATCCCGAGAAGGGCGACACCTTCACTGCCGGACTGGTCATCGAGCCGGTCGGCATCCCCAATCTGCGGGCGTCGATCGATTATTACGATATCGATCTCAGCGATGCGATCACCAGCATCTCGGCCGGCACCATCGGTTCCTTGTGCACGCTCGGCCAGACGCAGTTCTGCAACTATATCACGTTCAACGCGGCGGGCGCTCCGATACGTGTCACTGCGCCCCAGCTCAATATCGGCTCGCTCCGCACGGACGGCATCGACGCCGTCCTGAACTACACGCTTCGGCTCGACAGCGGCGCCTCGATCAACGCGGCGCTGAGCGGCACCTATGTGTTCCACTCCTACGTGAACAGCGGCGCACCGGGCAGCGTCGACATCGATCGGGCGGGCGAGAATGGCCAGGCCAATGCCGGCGCGATGCCGCGCTTCCGCGGTAATGCGTCGCTCACCTACATGAACGATCTTTTCTCGGTGACCGGTCAGGTCATTTTCATCAGCGCCGGCACGATCGACAATAGCTACAACACGGCGCCCGCCTTGACGATCAACGACAACGACGTGCCCGCGATCGCTTATGCGAACCTCTATTCCACCCTCAACATCACGCCGGACGTCCAGCTTACCTTCTCCGTGAACAATCTGTTCGATACCGACCCGCCTGTCGTGCCGTATCCGGTCTTCATCGCGCCGACGAATGGCGTCTACTATGACAAGATTGGGCGTGCCTTCCAGGTGGGCGTCAATCTGCAGTTCTAGGTCGGCGACCGTGTCGGGGCGCGAGCTTAGCCATCCGCCATCGCCCGGAGCTTCGTCGCCGAGGCTCCGGACCGCGCGCCTGCGCGGCAGCCATGGCGATCGCGCCACCGATCGGAGGCGCGTCGCTCGGCTCCCGAGCGGAAACCCGGTTAGCCAGATTGCAGGTGGAATATGAATCGTCGCCACTTCGTCGCCGCACTGACTGCAGGCGGACTGATTTCGCACGGCGCGGCTTTCGCAGCGCCGCTGCACCCGGCGCGCCGGGCACCTAATGACGCTCGTCCCAGGCTGTTCGACGCGCACATCCACTTCTTCACCAACGACCAAGCGCGCTATCCGATGGACATGCGGAATTCGCGGGAGCCGGAGGAGATCATGCGCCGCCGGGTCATGCGCGATCCCGGCACACCGGAGCGGGTATTTCCGCTATGGCGTGAGAACGGCGTGCAGGCCGGCGCCGGCGTCCAGTATAACGGCGCCTATAAGGCCGATAACCGATACGTGCTCGACCTCGCCGACAGCTACCCCGACCTGATCGCAGCGGAGATCATCGTCAATGCGCGCGATCCGGACGCGCCGGCCGTCGTCGAGGCCGCGGTGCGGGAGCGAAGGGTCAGCGCGTTGCGGCTGACCGGCTTCGCCGATGAAGCGGGAGCCTATCCGTGGCTGGACTCGGGCCATGCGCTTCGCATCTGGAGGCTGGCCGAACGGACCGGATTGCCCGTCGGGATCACCTATCTTCCGCCGCGTCCGGCGGCGGCCGCCTTCCGAAGCATTGCCGGGTTGGCCACCCGCTTTCCCGGCGCGACGATCATCTTCGAACATCTCGGCTGGACCGATCCCGATGGCCAGGACGGGCTTTCCTCGCTGCATGCCGCGCTTCGGCCGTTTGCGAACGTCCTGTTCAAGTGGACGTCGATCAATATCGGCCAGCTGGTGGAGACGGGGTTTTCGACCAGCGCCTTCCTGCGCCGAGCGGTCGACCTCTTCGGTGCGGATCGCCTGATGTGGGGCTCCGACTTCGGCAACACGCTGCGTCCTTACGAAGGGATGGTGGCGGATGCGATCGGGGCCACGGCCGGCCTCAGCGCGGCCGAGAGGAACCAGGTCCTCTACGAAACCGGCGCACTTGTCTTCTCACGCGCGCGAGTGGACGCATGAGGCGCGACGGGGTGGACATCGCGATCGTCGGCGCAGGACATGGCGGGGCGCAGGCGGCGATCATGCTGCGGCAACAGAAGTTCGAGGGATCGATCGCCCTGATCAGCGACGAGCGGGAATTCCCGTACGAGCGCCCGCCATTGTCCAAAGAATATCTCGCCGGCGAGAAGCCTTTCGAGCGCATCATGATGCGGCCGGAGACATTCTGGCCCGATCGCGCCATCGGGCTGATGCTCGGCCGGCGGGTAACGGCCGTGGATCCGGGAGCCCGCGCGGTTGCGTTCGAGGACGGCGCCACCCTCGGATACGGCAAGCTTCTCTGGGCCACGGGAGGGCGTCCGCGTCGCCTTGCCTGTCCCGGCCACGATCTCGAGGGCGTCCATTTCGTCCGCACGCGCAGAGACGTCGACGCGATGATGGCGAAGCTCGACTCGGTGGATCAGGTCGTGATCGTCGGCGGCGGCTATATCGGTCTGGAAGCGGCCGCCGTGCTGATCAAGCTCGGCAAGCGCGTCCTCCTCCTCGAGGCTCTCGACAGGGTACTCGCGCGGGTCGCCGGCGAGACACTGTCACGATTCTACGAAGCGGAGCACCGCGCGCACGGCGTAGACCTGAGGACCGGCGTCACCGTCGCCTGCATCGACGGCAGGGATGGCCGGGTGACGGGGGTGCGCACCGCCGACGGTGCGCAGCTGCCGGCGGACATGGTGATTGTCGGCATCGGCGTCATTCCGGCGGTCGAGCCTCTGGTCGAGGCGGGCGCCGCCAACGGAAACGGCGTCGCGGTCGACGAATATTGCCGTACGACTCTGTCCGACGTCTACGCGATCGGCGACTGTGCCGCTCATGTCAGCCGCTTCGCCGACGGCGCGACGGTTCGCCTCGAGTCGGTCCAGAATGCCAACGACATGGCGGCCACCGCTGCGCGACACATTGTCGGGCACGATTCCCCCTATCGGGCCGTGCCCTGGTTCTGGTCGAACCAGTACGACCTACGGCTACAGACGGTGGGCCTGTCGGCCGGCCACGACGGAACCGTCCTGCGCGGCGAGCCCGCTTCTCGCAGCTTCTCGATCGTCTACCTGAAGCAGAACCGAGTGATAGCGCTCGACTGCGTCAACGCGACCCGCGACTATGTCCAGGGACGGAAGCTCGTGGAGGTACGTGCTACGGTCGATCCGGCGAGGCTCGCCGACCCCGCCGTCGCTTTAAAGGCGATGGTGTGATCGAGAGTCCGATCGGCGCAGATCTGCTGCTTCGGCTCGAGGAAAGCGATCGCGAGCTCAATGCGAAGCGCGTCGCGGCGAACGGCTGGATCTAATTAAAGCGGCGTAGAATAATATTGTCGCGCGGTCAGGGCCATGCTAGCGGAAGGCAAGCCACCATCGAAGTGGACTGTCAGCAGGAGGGGCGATGTGAGCGCGGAGCAGCAGTCGATCGATCCGGTACTCGATCGGCCGGCCATGGGTGCCTATCGCTGGAGCCTCTACACGGTGTGCGGCTTGCTGATGGCGCTCGAAGGCTATGACGCCTACGTTGTCGCCAATCTGGCGCCGGTGATCGCGCGGGGCCTAGACATTCCGATCCCCTCCATGGCCTTCGTCTTTACCGCTCAGGCGGCCGGGATGGCGGTCGGCTTCTACACCATTCCCCTCGTCGCCGACCGCGTCGGCCGCCGGAACCTCATCATCGCCGGTTCGGCCATGTTCGGCATATTGACGCTGCTGTCGACGCTGGCCACGGACCTCAATTCCTTTGTGATCGTCCGATTCTTCGCCTTCATGTCGCTCGGCGGCACGATGCCGAACATCATCGCACTGGTCGCCGAGTTCATGCCGGAATCGCGGCGTGGGCGGCTCCTCACCTGGATGTTCATCGCGCATGGCCTAGGCGCGTCCGCAGCCGGCCTGTTCGGCCCGACCTTCGTCGCATGGCACAGCTGGCAACTGGCCTTCTGGGTAGGCGGCGTACTGCTTCTCGCGTTCATTCCCTTTCTCTGGCTGCATCTGCCGGAATCCTGCCGCTTCCTGCTGGTCCGCAATCCCGAGGATCCCAGGATCGGCGAGATCCTGCGCCGGGTCGATCCGAACTTCACCTTCGCGCCGGGGACGCGCTTCACGACGGCTGAGGTGAAGGGCGCAGGACTGCCGCTCCCGGGTCTGTTTCGCGACGGCCGCGCGCCCATGACGCTGCTGCTCTGGATGGCGATGGGCTCCGCCCTCTGCGCCGTCGCCACCTTGTCCGCGTGGAAGCCTACCTTCCTCCATGTGCTGGGCGGGATCGAAACCTCGACCGCAACCCGCATGTCCGCCGTCTCGGCCTTCGGCGCGATGGTGGGACCCGTGATGCTGACCTGGATGATGAAGCGGCTCGGGATGCCCTTCTCACTGATGCTCACCTTGTTGGCCGGCTTCGTCGCCATGACGATGCTGGCTCTGGTCGCGCAGTTCAACTGGCTCGGGTGGGTGCTCGGCTTCTCGTTCGGGCTGCTGGTGATCGGCGCACAGGCCGGGCTCAATTCGTTGGTCGCCTCTTCCTATCCGACGTCGATGCGCTCGACCGGAATCGGCTGGGCCGGCGGAATCGGCCGGGTCACGTCTATGATCGGGCCGGGCCTGGGTGGTGCGATGCTGGCGGCGGGCTGGGGCGCTTGGGAAATCTATACGGCAATCGCGGCTCCCCTGCTTCTGGCGGCGCTCGCGATGCTGATCTTCCATCGCTTGAAGGCGGGAGAGGCGGCCGTCGCGGCCCCGGTCTCGAGGCAACCGGCGCCCGCCGCGGCCGAATAGGGCATCGGGCCACGCCAATGGAGCTCGTCGTGCTGGGAGGACCCTTGAGCGTCTTCGCGATGGCGACGGAACGGCCGGTGTGCCGTATCGGCGCTCGACCCGATTCCCACAACGATACGGTGCACCCGACCCGATCGACCGTTTCGCGGAGGGATGGCATAGCGCCCCGTGCCCGGGCCGTCGACGCGCGCCGATGCCGGAGAGGATCTTCGAACTTGGGGGCGGGTGGGGGAGGGCTTGGGCGCCCTCCGATGGGCTAGTGCCGCCGCGACCGAGCTACCAAGGAACCTGCCCTGAATCTCCGTAGAGGCCTCCGGTCGGGCCGTCTTCGCCAAGGAGAGCCAGGCCGACGGCAACGGCCGCGCCCTCGCTGGGCGGCCGCCCCTTGCCGTTGGAAAGGTCGGTCGCGCACAGGCCAGGATTGGCGGCGTTGACCTTGATCGGCGTGTCGAGCAGTTCGTTGGCGAACTGGACGGTGACGGCGTTCACCGCCGTCTTCGACGAATTGTAGGCCAGCAGCCGGCTGAAGGCGAAAGGGGCGTCGCGCCCGCTGGTGAGCTTCAGCGAGGCGAGCCCCGTCGACATGTTGACGATCCGCCCCGCTGCTGCGGCGCGCAGCAATGGCAGCATCGCCTGGGTTGTCGCGACCAGGCCAAACACGTTGGTCTCGTACGTCAGACGCAGCAGGTCGGGATCGGCCGCGCTCGGGGGTACGCCATGCTCGGGCGAGACCGCCGCATTGTTGATCAGGATGTCGAGCCTACCCCAGTCCTCGGCGATCCGGTCGGCGGCGGCCTCGATGCTCTTGCGGTCGGTCACGTCGATCGGCAGGAAATGGACATCCAGTCCCGCGCTTGCGAGCTTCGCTGCCGCGGTCATGCCGGCTTGCGCATTGCGCGCGCCGAGCAGGACGGTGGCGCCTGCCCGGGCGAGGCTCTCGGCAGTCGCGTAGCCGATGCCCTTGTTGGCACCGGTGACGAGGGCGACCTTGCCCGCGGCCTCAGACATCGAATGGAGCCGATCGCGGGTAGCGCTCGATGTAACGCAGGAACTGGCCGAAATATTTGTCGGTGCGGATCAGCGCGCTCTTGCCGTAGCCGCGAAAGCGCAGCGAGAAGAGGATCGGCTCGTCCTCCGCATAGAGCTTGTGCACATAGTCGACGCGCTTCTGCAGCTCGGCCGCAGCCCCCTCCGGCCCGAGCTCCTCGGCCTGCGACCGGCGCATCGCGACCACGAAATAGGCATCCGACCAGCCTGGTGCGACCTGTGAGCTGCCCGCCATGAAGAATCGCTCCGTTCCGTCGGCCAGCTCGGTGCGGGCCGTCAGCCAGGTGCCGCCATAAAGCTGGGTATCGGCGATGCGGGCATCCGATTCCTGCCGGACGACGATGAGATAATCGCCGAAATCGACCTTCGTGGGGTGGGGGTCGGGAATGTTGTGCACCGTCTTGAGATGCTGGAAATCGACGAGGTTAGACGATCCGATCCAGCCTTCGATCGGACGAACTCCGCGATGGAACGTGCGGTAGTAGACGTCCTCCTCGGCAATGTTGGGGAATTCGGGCAGGCCGAAGAGCGGCTCCTCGCCGTTGAACGCCCAGATGAGGCCCCAGCGCTCGGCGGCGGGATAGGAATAGATGCGGACCGCGCGGGGAATGTGAGTTTCGCCCGGAATGTCGACGCATCGGCCGTCGGGCGCGAACCGCCAATGATGATAGGCGCAGCGCACTGCGCCGTCGACCAGGCAGCCCTCGGAAAGGTCGGCGCCGACATGGGGACAATAAGCGCTCTGCACGACCGGGCTGCCGTCGGCACCCCGGTAGACGATCACCCGCGTGCCGAGGAAATCCCGGCCGACGATCTTTCCTTCCGGAAGCTCCTCCGCCAGCATCAGCGGATTCCAGTTCTTCAGATAGGTACCGTCATGGTCCTTGCCATATTCGCGGCCGGCATAAGGCGGGCGTGGCAGCACCGCGCCAGTCACCCGAGTTTCAGCTTCAGACATGCGACTCTCCCGTTGCGCCGGCCTGCGTAGCATGATCCAAGCACTTCGGAAATAATTTTATATCCACCTATAATTCATGGGTGAGCGGATGTCGGCGGGCACTGCGGCTGCCGCGCTTCCGCTCAGGCCTCAGACGTTGACAACCCGTCTGGCCCTGCGGGCCGTGGCCTCGGGAGATGCACCGACGCCTTCGAGGATCATGTCGATGACGAACCCCTTGTAGCGGGCCGCCGCCTGCTCGGGCGTCTCGCCCGAAGGGGCCTGCCCCCTGTCGATCAGCTTCGACGCGTGCTGAAATTTCTCGCACAGGCCCATGATGGCGAGGAACGTGAAATAGGGGTCGACGGGCTTGAGCGACCCCTCTGCGACGCCTGCATCGATGATCGAGCGGTAGATATCGAGCGTCTTCGACATCCACACGCTGATCAGCTCGCTGGCGAGGGGATCGGTCTCGTCGCCAATGATCTCGACCATCAATCGGTGATAGAAGGGATTGATCAGGAAGAAATCGACCATCGCATCGATGCGGATTGCGAGACGTTCGGGCGCGGACTTCGTATCGCTCTCGATCGCGGCGACGCGTTCGCCAATCTCCTTCGAGAGGGTGCGCGCGACATCGACCAGAAGGCGCGTGCGATCCTGGAAATAATATTTGAACAAGGTGAGGTGCACGCGTGCGTGCCGCGCCGCCAGGGACAGGGACAGTTTCTCCGGCGGAACTGTGCGCAGAAGCTCGGCGGTCTTCTCGATCAGCAGCTCCTTGCCGATCCGCCGCTTTCCGGTCGGCCGGCCGATCGCGCGCGCCGCCTTTCCCGATCGCGTCGGCGGCTTGCGCGCCGCGGTCGCCTTCTGCTCGGTCGAATCCTTGTCCTGCGTCACCTGCTCTTCATCCCAGTTTCATGGCGGACTGAATTACTGCCGCCGTCCGGCCATGGACGCCCGGATGTGCGTCGCACACTAGCTTTTCGCCGGTAGCTCGGCAATGCGCGGTGGCCTTCGGCCGGGCCTATTATTCACCCTTGCTATAAATGTTGACCAGCGCGAAAGCATGGTCGTGGCTGACTCGGACATTCCTGTTCCGCGCATCGACACCCATGCGCATATCTTTCATGCGGGGATGCCCCTTGCAGCGGATGCCTGGCACCGTCCAACCCGCGAGGCGCCGCTGGAGGATTATCTCTCCTGCCTCGGCCGGGCCGGCATAGGCCGCGCCGTCCTCGCCGCTGCCAGCCTGTTCGGCGATTATAACGACTATGCGCTCGCGGCTACGGCCGCTCGGCCGAACTTGCGGACGACCGTGATCGTCGATCCGGCGACCGACGTTTCGCGCCTTCGCGAAATGGCCGCCGCCGGGGCTGTCGGCCTGCGCCTGCAGTGGCGCAGTACTCCGGCGCCGCCCGATCTCGACTCTCCCCCCTGGCGCAAGTTGCTCCGCACCGTCGCTGACCTGGGCTGGCACGTGCAGCTTCATGACAACGGAGCGCGCCTCCCGGCAGCGATCGAGAAGATCGAGCGGAGCGGCGCGTCGCTCGTCATCGATCATTTCGGCAGGCCCGACGCCGCGCTCGGAGTGAACTGCCCGGGCTTCCAGGCCGTGCTGCGCGCCGTGGAACGAGGCCGGACGTGGGTCAAGCTGTCAGCGGATTTCCGGGTCGGGCCGGACGCCTTGGTGCGCGATCTCACGGCCGCCCTGCTTCGCCATGCTGGTCCCGAGCGGCTGTTCTGGGGCAGCGATTGGCCGTTCGCCGCCTTCGAGGGCGAAGTCACCTATGAGCAGACGCTTGCACGCTTCGAGGCGCTGGTGCCCGACGCCGGCCTGCGCGGTCGCATTCATAAGGCCGCCGCACGATTTTATTTCATGCAGTAATAATTATAACAGCATTGAATTAAGGTGTGACCTCGGCTAGAAGATCGGGCAGATTGGCCGCACGGGCCGAAGGGACAGAGTATGGGCGAAGGGTTTCTAGAAAGGTTGCGGGCGCCGCTGAACACGCCGGAATTCCGCGGCGCGCGGGCGCGGCGCTACGAGCGGATCGTGGACGGCGACATGGTGATCGAGCGTGACCTGCGCGTTCCGACCCGCTTCGGCTTCGATATATGGATCGATCTCTTCCGGCCGGCCAATGACAGGCTCGAGACGCCGGTACTCGTCGCCTGGACGCCTTACGGCAAGCACGACCCGGCCCCGCTCGCCACGCTGTATCCCGCCTCGGGCGTCCAGCAAGGCTGGATGTCCGATCATACGATCTTCGAGGCGCCCGATCCGGTCTACTGGACGGCGCGCGGCTATTCGGTGATTACCGCCGACACCCCAGGCACCTGGCACGCGGAGACCGACGCCGGCTATTTCAGCCCGCGCGAAGCCGAGGCGCATTACGACCTGATCGAGTGGGCGGGCACGCAGCCGTGGAGTAACGGCAAGGTGGGCCTTTCCGGAGTCTCCTATTTGTCGAGCGCGCAATGGCGCGTGGCGGCGCTGAGGCCGCCGCACCTCGCCGCGATCAACATCTGGGAAGGCTGGTCCGACACCTATACCGAGATCGTGCGCCACGGCGGCATTCCTGAGACCTATTTCTGGCCCCACATCCAGGTGCGCTGGGGCGTCTCGGACAAACGGGTCGAGGATCTTTGGGCGCTGACCGCCGAGCATCCTCATTTCGATGAATATTGGCGCTCCAAGGTCGCCGACTTCGCGGCTATCGAGGTGCCTGCTTATGTGGTCGCGAGCTGGACCGATCACGGCGTCCACACCCGCGGCACGCTGGAGGGCTTCAAGGGGATTTCCTCGGCGCACAAGTGGCTGGAGATTCACGGCAGCAAGAAGTGGGCTTATTATTACGAGCCGCCCTCGGTCGAGCGGCAGGCGGCCTTCTTTGATCATTTCCTGAAGGGTGAGGACACGGACCTCGCCAACTGGCCGCCGGTGAGGCTGCACGTCCGCGACCGCTATGCCGTGGCGACCCAGAAGCCCGCCCGGCAGTGGCCGATCGAGGGAACACGGTACGAGCGTCTCTACCTCGACGCGCCGAGTGCCGGCCTCACTCGCGAGGCGCCGGTGGAGGCGGGTGAGGCCGCTTACGATCCGCTCGATCAGAACGGAGAGGCCGTTTTCGACCTGCCGATCGAAGCAGAAGTCGAACTGGTCGGCCATATGAAGCTGAAGCTCTGGGTCTCGACCGATCAGGGCGACGACCTCGACCTTCACGTGGCCGTCGAGAAGCTGAGGGCTGACGGCAGCAAGGAGGGCTTCGCGCATTGGGCCGTGTTCGAGGACGGACCCGTCGCACTCGGCTGGCTGCGCGTCTCCCGCAGAGCGCTCGATTCGGCTCGCTCCACCGAGCATCAGCCGGTGCTGGCCAACGATTGCGACGAGAAGCTCGCACCGGGCGAGGTGGTCGAAGTGGACGTCGAGATCCTTCCCTCCGGCACCCGCTTCCTGGCCGGCGAAACGCTCCGCCTGATCGTGAAAGGCCGGGACATCTACAACCATCCCAAGCCGCTTCTCTACATGCGGCACGAGGACACGGTGAACCTCGGGACGCACCGCCTCTATACCGGGGGCAACCGCGCGTCCTATCTCCTCATCCCGGTCGTGGAGCTGTCCGATGCTGTATGAGTCCTGTGCCGTCCCGGTTCCCGACACGCTGGAATATGGGTTGAGCGAAGCCTGGGCCGATCCGGGCGAGCGTCTCTCCTCGATCCGCGAAATCCTGGCCGAAGCGCGCGCCGGGCGGCCATTCATCCTGGTCGATTCGGAGGATCGGGAGAATGAGGGCGATCTCGTCATCCCCGCCCAGTTCGCCTCGGCCGATATGGTCAATTTCATGGCGCGCTACGCTCGCGGGCTTATCTGCCTCGCGATTACGCCCGCCTGCGCGGAGCGCCTCCGGCTGGCGCCGATGGTGCGCGACAATCGCTCCGCTCACGGCACCGCCTTCACCGTGTCTATCGAGGCGGCACGCGGCGTGACCACCGGCATTTCCGCGCACGATCGCGCCCGAACGATCGCGACCGCGATAGATTCCGCTGCCGGTCCTCAAGATTTGGTTTCGCCGGGCCATGTCTTCCCGCTCGTCGCGCGGACGAACGGCGTGCTGGAGCGGCCCGGCCACACCGAAGCCGCCGTCGACATCGCAGCACTGGCCGGACTCGCCCCGGCGGGTGTGATCTGCGAGATCATGAACGACGACGGCAGCATGGCGCGCTTGGGCGACCTGAAGCATTTCGCACGGCGCCACGGTCTCAAGATTGCGGCCATCGACGAACTGATCGCTTTCAGGCGGGCGGCGGATCCGCGATGAACGCCGACAATGAGCTCGGTGCGGCGCTGCGCGACGGCCTCAGGCGATTGGCCAAGGCCGTGGTCGTCATAACCAGCCGACATGAAGGCGCCCGCTTCGCCATGGCTGCGACGGCGGTAAGCGAGCTGAGCATGGACCCGCCCTCGCTGCTGATCTGCGTCAACCGGACCGCGAGCCTCAGCGCCCCGCTGTCGGCGGGCGCGGACTTCTGCGTGAACATTCTCCATAGCGATCAAGCCGATCTTGCCATTGCCTGCAGCGGGCAGGTGAAGGGCGAGGCACGTTTCGCAAGCGGACGCTGGATCGGAGCGGACGCCGAGCCGCCCTGGCTCGAAGATGCCCAGGCGAGCTTTGCTTGCCGGCAGGAGCAAGCGCTCGATTATGGCACTCACCGGATCGTGATCGGCCGCGTCGAGGCGGTGCGTCTGCATGGGGAGATCGACCCGCTCGTCTATGTCGACGGCCGCTACGCCCGGGTGGCATAAGGAGATATGCCGATCAGAATGCCGGAGCCCGACCGAACGATCATGGCGCGCAGCGTCGAGATCGCCAAGGCGCTTCGCCGGCTCGCGCCCGGCGCGCGGGTGATCGATCATCCGGATGAGCTTCGCCCCTACGAATGCGACGGCCTTACCGCCTATCGCCAGCCGCCCATGCTGGTGGTGCTTCCACAGACGGCCGAGGAAGTCTCCCGGATCCTTGCTTGGTGTCATGCCGAGAGCGTCAAGGTGGTCCCGCGCGGCTCGGGCACTTCGCTGTCCGGTGGCGCGCTGCCGCTTGCTGATTGCGTGCTGCTCTCGCTGGCTCGGTTCAACCGGATCCTGTCGATCGACTATGAGGACCGGCTCGCGGTGGTGCAGCCGGGAGTGACCAATCTCGCCGTCACCCAGGCGGTCGAGCATCGCGGCTTCTATTATGCGCCCGATCCCTCCAGCCAGATCGCCTGCTCGATCGGCGGCAACGTCGCGGAGAATTCCGGAGGCGTGCATTGCCTCAAATACGGGCTGACCACCAACAACGTGCTCGGGATCGAGCTGGTGCTGATGAGCGGCGAGATCGTTCGCCTTGGCGGCCCGGCGCTGGACTCGCCCGGGCTGGACCTGCTCGGGCTGCTGGTCGGCTCGGAAGGACTGCTCGGCGTCGTCACTGAAGTGACGGTGCGGATCCTGCGCAAGCCCGAGACGGCGCGCGCGCTGCTGATCGGCTTTGGGACCGTCGACGCGGCAGGTGCCTGCGTCGCCGCGATCATCAGCCGCGGGATCATCCCGGCCGGCATGGAGATGATGGACCGCATTGCCATTCATGCCGCGGAGGCGTTCGTCGGCGCCGGCTATCCGCTCGACGTCGAGGCGCTGCTGATCGTCGAGCTGGACGGCCCCGAGGCTGAGTGCTCGCATCTGCTCGGTGAGGTGGAGCGGATCGCGACCGCCAACGGCGCGACCGAAATACGCGTCTCCGTCGACGAGGCGCAGCGCTATCTCTTCTGGGCCGGACGCAAGGCGGCCTTTCCGGCGGTTGGACGGGTGTCCCCGGATTATTATTGCATGGACGGCACGATTCCGCGCCGCCGTCTGCCCGAGGTGCTGGCCCGCATCAGCGGACTTTCGGAACATTACGGGCTGGCCGTCGCCAACGTCTTCCACGCCGGCGACGGCAATCTCCATCCGCTCATTCTTTACGACGCAAGCATTCCGGGAGAGCTGGACAAGGCCGAGGCGTTCGGCGCGGACATATTGCGCCTTTGCGTCGAGGTCGGCGGCGTGTTGACTGGGGAGCATGGCGTCGGCGTCGAAAAGCGCGACCTGATGCCGGAAATGTTCAGCGAAACGGATCTCGACCAGCAGCGGCGCGTGAAGTTCGCCTTCGACCCGAAGCAGCTCCTCAATCCAGGCAAGGTCTTTCCGACTCTCCACCGCTGCGCTGAACTCGGCCGCATCCATATCCATCACGGCGCGGTCCCCTTTCCCGATCTACCCCGCTTCTGATGGAGATGGCGGCTCCCGAAACGGTGGAGGAGCTCGCCGAGGCCGTGCGCGCAGCCGGGGCGCGCGGCGCGAAGCTCGAAATCCGCGGCGGAGGCAGCAAGGCCGGCGTCGGCGCCGAGCGCGATGCGGCTATCCTCGACATGCGCGGCTTCCGCGGCATCGTCGACTACGACCCAGCCGAGCTGGTGCTGACCGTTCGGGCGGGAACGCCGCTGGCCGAGGTGCAGGCAGTGCTTGCCGAGCAAGGGCAAATGCTGGCTTTCGAGCCGTTCGATCATGGCCCTATTTTTGGAGCCGGTGAAGGCGATGCGACGATCGGAGGCGTCGTGGCGGCCGCCGTTGCGGGCTCGCGGCGGATCAGCGCCGGCGCGGCGCGCGACCATCTGCTCGGCTTCACCGCCGTATCCGGGCGCGGTGAGTCATTCGTCGCGGGCGGCAAGGTCGTGAAGAATGTCACCGGCTTCGACTTGCCGAAGCTGATGGCGGGAAGCTGGGGCCGCCTGGCGGCGCTGACGGAATTGTCGCTGAAGGTGCTCCCGGCGCCAGCGGAGACGGCGACGCGTTCGATCCCCGGGCTCGATCCAGCCCGGGCGGCGCGTGCCATGGCACAGGTGCTGGGTTCCGCCGTCGGGGCCGCCGCGGTGGCCTATCTCCCGGGCGCGCAGGCGCGCGTGTTGGTACGGATCGAGGGTTTCGCGCCGTCGGTGGAGGCGCGCTGTGGCTTGCTCGAGAGCATGTTCGAGGGAGTCGAGGCCGCTTCCTCCGAGTCGTGGGCGACATTGCTGACGCTCGGCGGATTGCCGTCCGGCAAGCCGCTCTGGCGGATCCTGATCCCGGCTTCTCAGTTCCCGACCGTGGCCGATCTGCTGGACCGCGTCGGTGCGCCATGGCTGGCCGATTGGGGCGGGGGCCTGATCTGGGCGGCGCTCGACGATGCGGGCCTGATCCGCAGCGCCGCTTCCCAGGCGGGCGGCCATGCGATGCTTGTCCGGGCGCCCGCGGAAATGCGGCGTTTCGTGCCAAGCTTTCATCCCCTGCCGTCGGCCAATGCTGCGCTGGAGGCGCGGGTCGTGCATGCCTTCGATCCGCTCGGCATTTTCGACAGCGGGCGCTTTGCAGGCCGCGGCGATGCGCACTGAGTTCACGCCGGCCCAACTCGCCGATCCCGAAACGGCAGCATCCGAAAAGGCGATCCGCAGCTGCGTCCATTGCGGTTTCTGCACCGCGACATGCCCGACCTACGTCCTCACCGGCGACGAGCTCGAGAGCCCGCGCGGCCGGATCTACCTCATCCAGCGGATGTTGGAGGAGGAACAGGTTCCGAGCGCCGAGACGGTGGCGCATATCGATAGCTGCCTTTCCTGCCTTTCCTGCAAGACGACCTGCCCGTCCGGCGTCGACTATATGCACTTGATCGACCATGCCCGTGCCTATGTCGGTCAGCACCACCGCCGGTCGTGGCGGGAGCGATTCCTGCGTGGCGCGCTGGCCGCGATCCTGCCCTATCCTCGCCGCATGCGCGCGGCGCTCGGCCTTGCCCGGCTGGCGAGGTCCTTGGCCGGGCCTCTGGCGCGCATCGAGGCGACGAAGTCCGTCGCGGCGATGCTGACGCTCGCCGGACGGCGGAAACGCACGGCTGCTTTTGTCGGACCTCCCCCTGTCACCGCGCCCAGGATGAAGGTGGCGCTGCTGCGGGGCTGCGCCGAACCGGTGCTGCGGCCGGAGATCCGTGCGGCGGCGGTACGGGTGCTGCACCGAGCAGGTTGCGAGGTCGTGGATGCGGAAGGGGAGGGCTGCTGCGGCGCGCTCGTCCACCATATGGGCCGGGCCGAGCCGGGGCTGGACGCCGCGCGGCGCAATGTCGATGCCTGGACAGCGGCGATCGACCGGTCCGGTATCGAAGCCGTGGCCGTCACTACCTCTGGCTGCGGGACGATGCTCAAGAATTATGGCTTCCTGCTGCGGAGCGACCCTGCCTATGCGGCGAAGGCGGCGCGAATCTCCGCCATGGCGCTCGACGTGTCGGAGCTGCTCGCGCGCCTGGCGCCGCCGCTCTCGGCGCCGGAGCCGCTCACCATAGCCTATCATGCGCCTTGCTCGCTGCAGCACGGCCAGGCGGTTCGGACGGAGCCGAAGGCGCTGCTCGAAGGCGCGGGCTTTCGCGTCGTGATTCCGGCCGAGGCCCATCTGTGCTGCGGATCGGCCGGCAGCTACAACATCCTCCAGCCGGACATTGCGGCGCAACTGGCGGCGCGCAAGATCGGCCATCTCAAGGCTCTGGCGGCCGACGCGGTGGTAACCGGCAATATCGGCTGCATGATCCAGCTCGATGAGGGAATTGGGGTCCCGATCCTCCACCTGGTCGAGCTGCTCGACTGGGCTGGCGGCGGGCCGAGGCCGGCCGCCCTCACCCTTCCGAATCCTGTCCACAACGGAGACTGACATGACGCGCATCACGCTCGACCAAGCCAACCGGATCATCGCGGCGACCTTCGCCAAGGGCGGCGAACTCGGGCTTAAGCCGCTCTCGGTCGCAGTGCTCGACCCTGGCGGCCACCTGATTGCTTTCCAGCGTCAGGATGCTAGCTCGATACTCCGGCCGCAGATCGCGATGGGCAAGGCCGGCGGCGCGCTGGCGCTCGGCGTATCGAGCCGGGCGATCGGCGAGATGGCGGCAGAAAGGCCGAGCTTCATCGCGGCACTCGGGCCGATCGCGCCGTTGGGCGTTGTGCCGGCGGCGGGCGGCGTCATCGTCCGTAACGCGACCGGCAACATACTGGGCGCGGTAGGGGTGACCGGCGATACTTCGGACAATGACGAGGCCTGCGCTCTGGCCGGTATTGCAGCGGCCGGGCTTTCCCCCACCGGCTGAGGGTGGCGGCGAGCCTTAGGTCCGCCCGCCCGCCGCTACCGCCTTGTTGATGGCGGCCTGATTGGCGCCGCTGAATTCCTCGCGATTCTCGAAGACCCAGTCGAACGAGCGCTCGCGCTGTCTGTTGGCGCGGTTGAAGCGAGGCATGACATAGCGCGCCATCAACTCGTACGACCGCTTGGTCGCTTCGAAATCCATCCAGTTCGTGCCGGTCATCAGCAGACAGCCGAAGTGACCCGTGCGCTCCCACAGCTCTTCGAGGAAGGCGAGGGCATCGTCCGGCGTGCCGACGAGCCCGCCGCGCGCCGCGATCAGCTTGGCGGCATCGCTTCCGCCCTTCTCGCGGGTCTCGGCATAGCTCTTGGGATTGAGCGCCTCGAGATAGCGCAGCCATGGCTCCAGGCCGAACTCGACGGCCTTGGCCGCTTCGGCGCGGGTTTCGGCAAGATGGAATGAGACGACGACGCGCAGATTCTCGCGATCGAGCTGGTTGCCATGCTCGCGCCCGGCTTCTTCCGCGACCGCCCAGCTCGACTTCACGTCGCCGCCGCCATGAGTAAGGATGCCGAGGCCGTACCGCCCGGCGAGGCGGGATCCGGTCGGCGTCTTGGACGTGGCGACCACCATGTGCGGGCGCGGATGGCTGTAGGGCGATAGCTGCAGGCTGGCGTCGCGCAGCGTGAACCAGTCGCTGTCATGGGTGACGACCTCGCCCTCGATGAGGCGGATGATGACGTCCACGCCTTCGACCAGCCGCGCCCGCTGCTGCTCGGGCGCGATTCCCAGCATCGCCGCGTCGGACACCAGCATACCCGGGCCGAACCCGAACATCCCGCGCCCGCGCGTCTGATGATCGAGCTGCACGATCCGGTCGGCCACCATATAGGGATGATGATAGGGGACGGAGATAACTCCGGCGCCGATTCTGATCCGCGACGTCCGCTCGGCGGCCGCCGCAATGAAAAGCTCCGGCGATCCATAGATCTGCATGCCGCCCGAATGGTGCTCGCCCATCCAGACTTCCGAAAAGCCCAGGTGTTCAAGCCACTCCACCAGCTCGAAGTCGCGCTGCATGCACAACGCGACATCCTCGTCATTGCCGTGATGGGGAGGCAGGAACACACCTGTCCGAACGTGACGCGCTTCAGCCAAGCAACTTCTCCCCCGTCATTGTCATCCTCGCCGCAACGGCGGCTGCCTTGCCGCCTTAAGCCGATCGTCCGGTCGTGACAACAGATTTATAGCACACTATAAAACAATAGCGATATACGTGCGATTATGGCGACGAGCCGACGCGCGGAGGAGAAGGGCGCTGTTGGCGTGCGTCTCAGCCGTCCCGGCGGCCCGTCACGCCGCATCTTCTCCTGAAGCAACGAAGAGTCGAATTGCGCGGGGCGCCGGGATGTTGTCTGCCGGGATCGTGGGCAGGGCGGCGCTGGCCAATGCTCGATTCGCGCGTATCCGAGGGCGGCACTTCAGTCGCATGCGAGAAATATTGTCCAGGTTGCTGAATTATCGTTTGCAGGTCGTCGCAGCAGGCGGCCATTCGGCGCATGGGAATCGCAAGGACGAAATCAGGTGGCGATCGCCTGTCGAGCGTGCCGTGGCGCGGCCGGAAGCAGAAGCGCCACCGGCTCGCGATCGTATTCGGCGGCGGCTGAATGCATTCTAGACGGCGCGGCTTTCGATCACCCAGCAACCATCCACCAGGGGCTTGGCTTCCCCCGCGACGAACCCGCTCGCCCGGAGCAGTCGTTGAAATTCCTCCAGCGTGCGCTCCTTGCCATTGATCGGCATCATGACGAGGTCGGTGCGCACCACCGGTTCGTCCGCGGCGCTGACTCGCTCCGGGAGGATTCTCTCCAGGAGGATCAGGGTTGCGCCGGGCTGGAGCGCGGCTCTGCAGCTCGCGAGGATTCGCTCGCTGTCCGCATCGGACCAATCATGCAGCACATATTTGAGCACGATGCAGTCCATCCCAGCCGGGACTTCGTGGAAGAAGTCCCCGCCGAGGAAATCGGCGCGATCGCCAACGCCCGCCTCCGCAAGATACCGCCTCGCACCCTCGGCGATGGGTTCGAGATCGTAGACCAGTCCCTTGAGGGCCGGATAGGCGCGCAGAATTTCGATGAGCACCGCGCCATAACCGCCGCCGACGTCCATGACGGAGCCGTAGCCCGAAAAGTCGCAGGACCAGGCCACCGCGCGTGCAATCGGGCCGGACTGCTCGGCCATTGCGCGATTGAAGACGTCCGATTCCGCCGGATCGGCATGAAGGGCGCCGAAATCGCCATTGCCCCAGCCGGGCATGCCGGTGCGCAGCGTCTCCCCCATCGTTTCCAGCGAATTCCAGATTCGGTCGCCCCATAGCATGGCCATTCCGCGGAGCGATCCGGGCGTGCCGGCGCGGAGCCGCGCTCCCAGCTCGGTGGCGACGAATGCGTCCGCGGAGACTTGTTCGCACAAGCCAAGGACGGCCAGCGCCCGCAGGACACGCCGGGAGGTGTCGGCGTCGAGCTCCGCTGATGCGGCGACCTCGGCGGCGCTGCGGGGGACGGAGCCGAGATTATCGATCAGGCCGGAGCGGACGCTCTCGTAGATCGCGCGGGTTCGCCATGCCCCGGTGATCGATTCGACGAGCTGTCTGGTGCTGGCATCGGCCATCATTTCCTCCTCGCTCCGGCTCGGCCATGGCAGGCCTCCGGACTCTCCATCATTAAATTTGCACAGGTGTTGAAATAATGGAAGAGCGAACCGCCGCGAGGGATATAGCAAATCACGGAATTTCAGGGCGGTTAATGCCACCTACGGATCCTGGCGCGCATATGACAAGGTTGGCTTCTGACCGCGCTCATATTCAATGTGGCTATAATAACTTGCGGCTACCGTGACGCCTCGCTATGCTCCGACAGGCGAACAGCCCGCTGATGGTCGAGCATCGACCGGAAAAAGAGGCTCGCGACATGGAGGGGAGAGCGGCGGATGAAATTGCCCGAATTCAGAATCGTTCGTCGATTCGCCGGTGGGTGGCGCGTCGCACTCGCGGCCATGGCGGTAGCCGGATGCGCTCATGCCTCCCAGCCAGAGCCCAAGCCCGACACGTTGAACGTCTTTGGCATGCACCAGACGATCGAGCTGGCGCCCGTTCACTTTGCTGCCGCCCGAATCTACCCGGGCGGCGCTGCCGTCCACAACGGCGGGATCCCGAACCTGTTCGCTCCTCCCGGTGAGATCCGGGCCGACGTCGCGACCCATGCGGAAACGCAGGCTCTCCGGAATTCGCTCGAACATCCGAACGTCCGAATCATCCTGACGATCGCGCGCGGCCATTATCGGATCGTCGCGCGTCGCTCCGCCGGCATATCCAGCCTCGCGGATCTCCGCGGCAAACGCATTGCGACGATGCTGGACACCTCGGCCGGATTCTATCTCCACAACGTGCTGGCTTCCGCCGGGCTCACCCAAGCCGACGTCCAGATCATGTCGCTGCCGCGGCCGCGCGACATTTCGCGCCACATCATCGAGCGCGAGGTCGACGCGCTGGCGATCTGGGAGCCGGAGATGCAGCGCGCGATCGACGCGCTCGGCGATGACGCCATCATCTTCGCGCCCGACGTCGATTATGACGAATTGTTCAATCTCAACACCACGGCCGAGAATCTCGCCGACCCTACACTCCGCGTGAAGATCGTCCGCTTCGTCGCCGGACTGATGCAGGCATCGCAGCAGGTGATGGCCGCTCCGGACGAGGCGATCGGAATGGTCGTGGCGACTACCGGCTACCCGGTCGAACTGGTTCGATCGGCTTGGCCGCATCACACCTTCCCCGGCACGGTCGCCGACGACCTGCTCGACGTTCTCGTACGCGAAGAGACGTGGCTGGCGGCGCGACAGGGCCGGCCGGCTCGAGACCGCGAGCAGCTCTCTCGTCTGATCGACAAGAGCGTTGCCGAGGAGGCGCGTGCGCTCCTCGCCAGCCAGCAAGCCAATCATTGAAGCCCGGGGGAGGCACGGAAGTGAACCAGGAATCGCAGATCCGACGCTCTTCTCGACGCCGCGGCCGCGGTGCGGCCGTCGCCGCAAGCCTGTTCGCCCTATCCGCGGCTGCACCTGTTTCCGCCCAGACCGAACCGGCTTCGCTTCCCGCGCCCGCAGACTCTGACATTCTAGCGAGCGGCGAGACGCCGATCATCGTCACCGGCTCTCGCATTAAGCGCAGCGGCTTCCAGGAGCAGACGCCAACCACGGTCATATCCGCGGAGCAGATCGGGAATCTCGGGCAAATCAGTGTGTCCGAGGTGCTGGGATCGATCCCGCAGAACCTGGCCGCCCAATCCGACACCAACACCGGCCCGAGCGTCGGTAGCCGGGCAAGCTCCAACATCGGCGCGTCCTACGCCAATCTGCGCGGTCTCAATCCGTTCTTCGGAACCCGCACCCTTACCCTTGTCGATTCGCGCCGGTTCGTTCCCACTTCGGACAGCGGTGCCGTCGACCTCAATCTGATCCCATCGACGCTCATCGCGCGCGTCGAGACGGTCACGGGCGGCGCGTCCGCGGCCTATGGGTCGGACGCGGTTGCCGGTGTGGTCAACATCATCCTCGACACCGAGTTCACCGGCGCCCGCGTTCAGCTCGACTATGGCGAGACCTTCCGCGGTGAAGGGCGCACCCTTCACGGGGCCGCGGCCTTCGGCACCGGCTTCGCCGGGGGAAGGGGCCACGTCGTCGTCAGCGGCGAATATCAGGATTCCCGCGGCGTCGGTCCCTGTTCGGAAGTGCGCGCCTGGTGCGCCGAAGGCTGGGACGTCTATACGAATGCCGGTATTCGCGTGAACGGCGTCCCTTCCGGCTATAACGTGCCCGGATCGCCCACGTACGGCCAGCCCAACTTCATTCTGGGTCCGGGTTCGCGTCACGCCTATAATGGCGCGACGGGCGTGATCCGCAACGTTGCCACGACCCCCGCTTCGCTGCGCAACATGCAGTTCACGCCGGACGGACGTTCGCTCGTGCCGTTCGATCCAGGTCTCTATGTCCAGAACTCGCAGATCGGGCCTCGCCAGGGCGGCGACGGCGAGTCGACGTTCGCCGAGTCGCGCCTGCGCACGCCCGTCGAACGCTACGCATTGTACGGCCATCTCAGCTACGAGCTGACGGATAGCCTCAACGCGACACTCGAAACCTCTTTCGGAGCGCGCGAGGCCTCGGCGATCGGGCCCAGCCTCGGTCCGGCCTCGACGCTGGTCTTCCGGCCGGACAACGTCTTCCTGCCCGAGGAGGTGCGCGCCGCTCTCGTCGGCAGCCCCGGTTTCACGCTGGGCAAGGATCTCGACAACGACTTCACCAACATCAATCGGGCCCGCGTCGAGACCTTCCGGGCGGTCGCTGGACTCGATGGCGAACTCGGCATCGGCAATCTGACTTGGGACGCCTATTTCCAGTTCGGCCGCAATACCCGTCACCAGTCGATCAGCCATTCGCGCGTGAACCATTTCTTCGCCTACGCGGTCGATGCGGTTGCCGATCCCGTGACTGGAGAGCCGGTGTGCCGAGCGGTGCTGCTCGGCAATCCCGAGGCGGAGGGCTGCGTCCCCATCAACCTGTTCGGCACAGGCAATCTCACGCCCGAGGGTATCGCTTATGCCTGGCGCGAGGCGATCGAGGATTTCGAATATACGCAGCATGTGATCGCTGGATCGGTGCAGGGCGATCTCTTCTCGGGGATCGGCGCCGGACCGATCGGATTTGCGGCAGGCATGGAATATCGCGCCGATTCGGGAGACGTCACTCATGGCGACGTTCCTTATTACAACCAGTTCGGGTTGAGCCTCGGCCTCGACTATAGCGGCGACATAAGCGTGTTCGAGACGTTCGGCGAGATCAACGTGCCGCTGCTCCGCGACGTTGCCGCGGCCAATCTGCTCGAGCTCAATGGCGCCGTCCGCTACACGCGTACGCAGAGCACCGACGGTGCGACCGATGAATCGCGGACCGTGGGCGCCTGGAGCTGGAAGGCCGGCGCGGTGTACGAGCCGGTCCCTTGGCTGCGCCTTCGCGGAACGCGTTCGCGGGATATTCGCGCGGCGGGCTTCCGCGAACTGTTCCAGCTTCAGCTGGCAAGCGAACCGGGGAGCGCGCAGGGACGGGTCAACAATCCGTTCAACGGCAATGCCAGCGATTCCACTCCAATCCGGGGCGGCGGCAATTTCGGATTGGCGCCGGAAAAGGCCGACACGACGACCCTTGGAGTGGTCCTGCGTCCGCTGGGCAACCGGTTGAGCTTTTCGGCCGACTGGTTCGAGATTCGGATCGACGATGCCGTGACCACGCCATCGGGCCAGCAGATCGTCGACAGTTGCTTCAATCTCGACGTGTTCTGCGAGCGGATCACCTTCAACCCGGCGGTGCCGGGAAATGGCGACGTCATCTTCGTCGACAGCCGGCAGCTCAACCTCGGGTCGTTCACCTCCCGAGGCATCGACCTCGAGGTGGACTATACGGTGCGGCTGCGCGAACTCGTTCCCGAATGGAACGGTCTCATCAACCTGCGGGTGGTCGGCACCCACCTTTACGACCTGCTGATCCAGGGCGCGCCCGGCGCGCCGATCATCAATTTTGCCGGCCAGAGCGGTCCGAATGCGCCGCTCGGCGATTTCAACTCCACGCCGAAGTGGATGTTGAACTCGACGCTGACGCTCGAGGTCGGTCGATTCACCGGGGTCGTTCAGGCGCGCTACGTCGGCAGCGGCGCCCTGAGCCGCACGCTGATCGGACCCGACGATCCAGATTACGATCCAACCCTGATCAATTCAATCAACCACAACAGGGTGCCGTCGCGCACTTATGTCACGCTGGCGCTGACCTATCGCCTGCCGGTCGGATCCGACGACGACCAGTTCGAGATATTCGGCGTCGTGGAGAATCTGTTCGACGTCGATCCCCCGATCGCTCCAGGCACGACGGGGAGCGTGGTCCAGTCGAGCTATCCTACCAACCCGGCGCTGTTCGACACGCTCGGCGCCCGTTTCCGCACCGGCGTGCGCGCGCGTTTCTAGGCGATGCGAGCGATTCTCGACATGGTCGGTGGCCTCGCTGCCCGGTCTGATCCGGGGCTTGCGGCGAGGCGAGAGGCGTGAGCGGTCTTACGCGGCGAGGCGCGTTGGCGGGGCTGGCCGGCTCCGTGGCGGCGGCCGCCTGTGCCTCCGGAGGCCGAGCCGTGAGGCCTCGCCCGTCCCGGGAGCGCTTTTTGCCGGCCCAGACGGCGTGGGCGGCGCCACCCCCGCTCCGCCCCGCACGGGAGGGCTTGGCGGCACTGCCCGACACCCGGCTCTGGTATCAGGACACCGGCGGCAGGGGTGACGCGGTCATCTTGCTGCACGCCTGGACCGGCAGCTATGCCTTCTGGGCCTATCAGCAGGCTCCGCTGGCGGCAGCGGGCTATCGCGTGATCAGCTACTCGATGCGTGGTCATTATCGGTCCGACCCGATCGATCCCGCGTCTCCGGGCACCGCGACCGGAGACCTTCGCGCGCTGATGGATCATCTGGACATATCGCGTGCCCATCTGGTGGGAACGGCGGGCGGCGCCTTGCCTGCCCTGGATTTCGGCCTTTCCTATCCCGGGCGGACGATCAGCCTCGTCCTCTCGTCGAGCATCATGGGGATCAGCGATCCGGAATTTCTGGAGGTCGGCCGCCGGATGTTCCCGCGGGGCGTCTACGCCATCTCGCACACGTTCAGCGAACTCGGCCCTTCTTATCGCGCCGGCAATCCGGAAGGCGTCGCGGCATGGGAAGCGGTCGAAGCGGTGGCCTGGCAGGGCGGTACCCTCCGTCAGGGTACGGCGCGGCCGATCACCTTCGAGCGCATGAACGGGGGCTCGGCGCCGATATTGCTTATCACCGGTGACGCCGATCTGATGATGCCACCATCGCGGCTCCGCGAGGTGGCTCGCAACGTTCCCCGATGCGAGCTGGCCATCGTCGCCGAAGCCGGTCATGCCCTGCATTGGGAGCAGCCGGAAGCGTTCAACGCGGCCATATTGGAGTTCATGGGACGACACGGGGATTCGTCGTCTCAGGTCTCCGCACCCTGAGTCCAAGCGCGGCGCCGATCGCATCGCGGCCTGCTCACCGCAGCCCGAAGCCAAGGTAGCGAAGCTGCCAGCGCGGTACTAAGCGACCCGTGCTCCAGCATCGGCAGCCTTCCTTTGCTTTCGGAAGCGGTGCAGTAGCGCCTCCGTATAGCCGTTAGGCTGCGCCAGCCCCTCAAAGACCAGCGCCCGGGCCGCCTGGTAGGCAAGGCTCGGTTCGCCGTCGCGTACCAGCGGTTGGTAGCCGGCCTCGTTCCGGTTCTGAGCGTCAACCTTCGCGGCCATGCGCGCGAATGCCGCATCCACAATCTCCGGCGTAACGATATTGTGGAGCAGCCAATTTGCGATGTGCTGCGAAGAGATTCTCAAAGTTGCGCGGTCTTCCATCAGCCCGATGTCGCGGATGTCCGGCACTTTCGAGCAGCCGAGGCCCTGGTCCACCCAGCGAACGACATAGCCCAATATACCCTGGGCGTTGTTCTCCAGCTCCTCGCCGAGCTCGCGCGGATCCCAGTTGCGGCCGTGTGCCAGCGGCACGGTGAGCAGCCGTTCGAGCGATTCGGCCGGTTCGGAAGCGCGCTCCCGCTGGCGAGCGAAGACATCGACGTCATGATAATGGATCGCGTGCAATGTCGCGGCAGTCGGTGAAGGTACCCATGCCGTGCTCGCGCCGGATCGTGGATGCACGACCTTCTGTTCGAGCATCTCCGCCATCAGATCCGGCGCGGCCCACATCCCTTTGCCGATCTGGCCCTTGCCCGAGAGCCCGCAGGCGAGCCCGATCTTGACGTTCCGGTCTTCATAGGCGCGGATCCAGTCCGCGCCCTTCATGTCGTCCTTGCGCATCATCGGGCCGGCATGCATCGATGTATGGATCTCGTCCCCCGTGCGGTCGAGGAAGCCGGTATTGATGAACACGATGCGGTTCCTGACTGCCTCGATGCAGGCCGCGAGGTTGGCCGAGGTGCGGCGCTCCTCGTCCATCACCCCCACCTTGATCGTGTGCCGGGGAAGCCCGAGAAGGTCTTCGACGCCATCGAACAGCCGATCCGTGAACGCGGCCTCGTGAGGGCCGTGGAGCTTCGGCTTGACGATGTAGATCGAGCCCGTGCGGCTGTTGCGGAAGCGGCCCAGCCCGTTCAGATCGTGCAAGCCGATCAGGCTCGTGACGATGGCGTCCAATATGCCCTCGGGCGCTTCCGAGCCGTCGGCAAGGCGAACCGCCGCCGTCTCCATGTGGAGCCCGACGTTGCGCACGAACAACAAGCTGCGCCCGTGCAGCACGATCGGGGCTCCGTCGGTCCCGACGAAATGGCGGTCGGCCATCAACGCACGCGTAACCGTCCTGCCATTCTTCTCGAAGGTCGCCGTAAGGTCGCCGCGCATCACCCCCAGCCAGTTAGCGTAAGCGGCGACCTTGTCGTCGGCGTCCACCGCGGCGACGGAATCCTCGAGATCGCAAATCGTCGTGGCGGCGGATTCCAGCACGACGTCGGCAATGCCGGCCGGGTCGTCGCGCCCGATCGGGTGCGAAGGGTCGATCACCACTTCGATGTGCAGGCCATGATTGCGAAACAGCAGGTTGTCGCCTGCCCGACCGACCAGTTGCGCGGGATCGAGGAGTGGCACATCGCCGCCGGTCCAGGTCGCCCAGCTCCCCTCCGACAGGGGCACGGCCCGATCGAGAAAGGCTTTCGCCCAGGCGATGACCCGGGCCCCGCGCTCGGGGTCGTAGCTCGCGCTCCTGGGGCCGGGAATCGCGTCGGTCCCGTAGAGCGCGTCGTACAGGCTTCCCCAACGCGCATTGACGGCGTTGAGGAGGAACCTGGCATTCAAGACGGGGACGACGAGCTGGGGCGCCGCGATTCCGGCCACCTCCTCGTCGACATTCTCTACCCCGATCTGGAATGGCGCAGGCTCGGGAAGAAGATAGCCGATGTCGCGCAGGTAAGCCTGATAGCCGTCCTGATCGAATGGCCGGCCGGCCCCGGCCTGGTGCCAGTCGTCCAGCCGAGCCTGAATCTTCCTACGGGTTTCCAGCAGCGCCCGGTTCTCCGGCGCGAAGGCGGCAAAGAGTTGCGCCATTCCCTCCCAAAAGCGGTTCGGATCGATTCCGGTATCGGGGAGGGCCCGTTCCTCGATGAAGCGCACCAGAGGGGCGGCAATGCCGATTCCTCCCTTGTCGATCAGTTGCTCGTTCTCAGCCATGCACTTCCATTAGATCGGCGTGGCTTAGTCCGGTAGATAATGAAAGTTGAACGCTCCTTTTCCGTCGAGGAAAGAATGGATCCTGACCTCTCGCTCTTCGACGAAGTCGTCCGCGCCGGCAGCCTCAGCGCTGCCGCCCGCCTCCGCGGTACATCGCCGGCGATGGTGTCCAAGCGCATCGCACGGCTCGAGGAACGGCTTGGCGTGCGCCTGATTCATCGCACGACGCGCCGCATGGTTCTCACCGCCCGCGGCGAGGCCTTTCACCGCGAGGTTCAGGCGATCCTGGCCGCGGTCCGGGCCGCGGAGGAGCGCGTCCGGGATGTGGGCGCGGAGCCCTCGGGATTTCTCAGGGTGAGTGCGCCGACGTCCTTCGGCCGGCTACACGTTGCGCCGCGGGTCCGCGAGTTCCTCGAAGCTCATCCCCGTGTCTCGCTCGAGCTCAACCTTTCCGACGCGTTCGAGGACCTGATCGGAGGCCGGATCGACGTCGCCATCAGAATAACGGCGTCGGCCGGAGCGAACGTTGCCGCGGAGCGGCTGGCCGACAGCCCCAGGGTCCTTTGCGCCGCGCCCGCTTATTTGTCCGATCATGGCACGCCCGCGAGCCTTGAAGAGCTCCGGGGCCATCGATTGCTTGCCGCTTCGGGCCAGCTTCCCTGGTTGCTTTCCGGACCAGGAGGAGAAATCCGGGTCGAGGGAGAGAGCCTGGTCCGCACCAACTCCAGCGAGGTCGTCCGCGAGCTGACGCTTTCCGGGCTCGGCATCGCGCTGCGTTCGCTCTGGGATGTGAGCGATGACTTGGCGGCCAAGCGCCTGATACGGGTGTTGCCGGCCATCGAAGGCTCCGCAAATGTGGGTGTCTACGCCGTTACGGACGCCGCGCCGCCGAGTTCGGCCGCCACCGCGTTCGTGGGATATCTGCGCCAGCTTTGGTCGCCTGTGCCCCCCTGGGGCTCCGACCGCCGTGTCGGGAGTTGAAGTCGAGGCATCGGGTTCAGGTGCTGGCACAAGGCTCCAGTCGTTCCAACCCTCCGAGCGATTTCGCCGAAACGCCGCGGCCCGTGGAGCCTCGCGGCGATCCGGACGACGGCACTGTTATGGCGACATCCTCGCCGACCCACGGCTCATATCCCAACGGCTCCAGGGCTCGTACTCTCCGTTCGCCCAACCTGCACGGACTCATCCCGGTCGCCCCGAACCGCTGCTCCGATCGGGCAGACCGGCGGCGGCGCATCGCGTGTCGCCCAGGTCAGCTCATAGGTGACCCGAAAACCAACGTGGTCGGAAAGAACGGGCCCGCCTGGACCACCGTCGAACATGCCTTGCGCCCGAATGGGACGTACGCTCACAAACTGCCCGGGCAGGAATAATTGGAGGTTCTGCTCTCGGCGCCACTGGTCGGCATGCTCCCAATCCTGCCGAACGTCGCATTCGTCAGGCCGCTCGGTGCAAAAGCGGTGCACGTTCTGGAGCGGGAATCTCCGCTCGAAGGCATAATATCGGACATCGGAGTTCCGCAGGTTGAAATCACCCGCCATGATTGTCGGATAGGATAGATTGCCGGTGCTTTTGGCGAAGTCGGAAAGCTCCTGCGCCTGCCGGCGATGCGCTTCACTGTGGCGTTCGACCGGTACCCTCGAGGAGCCCTGCGATTGCATGTGTGTGGTGTACAGGTCGATCGCTCCCGGAACGCCCGGAATGGCAATTTCGGCAAAGAGAGCGCCCTTGTTCGAAAGGCAATCGAAGCCGGCACAACTCCCGCGTGCGTAAGCCACGGAGTCGCTGCTTACCACCGGGTAGCTGGTGGCGATGACCAGGCCGCTGTTCGTGAGGTTCGGCCGGATCTCGCCCTTGAGGATTCGGCGACGGCCCGGCAGCGACCCCTGCTGGTTCGGCGACTGGCGGGTACGGATGCCCGGCCCGGACACCAGTGAGGGATAGCCCATGGCCTCGACTGCCGACGAGGCCGCGGGACTGAACACCTCCTGCAAGACGATGATGTCCGGCGCGTGGCCCTGCTCGCGGAGCGCCTCGAGGCGGCGCCCTATCTCGCGGAGGTAGGGCGGTCGATTGTTCCGTGCCGGAAAGGGCAGTCCTTCGATGTTGTAGGTGAGCACGTCGATCTGCGTGCTCGCGGAGGCCCCATCGGCCGAATAGGTGATGGTCGGGCCGGCCGCGTCGGCACAGTCGATCGTGCGATTGGCCGGGAGGCTCATGCAGCCTCCGGTCAATGCCAGTCCGCACAAGGCGAGCAGGGGTCCGGTTAGGCGTCCCCTCGAATCCTCCCGATCAGGAGTGGCGGGACCGTCGCGCCGTGGACCCGATGCCGCGGGCCGGCTCGCCTCATGCGATCCGCTCTTTCGAGTCCGGCCTCGGCCGCCGGCAGGATCCTGATCGGCTAAAGAGTCGGCAGGCGATCCGATCGACGTCGCAGCGAGGATGTGGGGACGCATTGGGCGCTCCATGAAGCAGATGCTTCGAGCGCGTTTGCCGGAGACTGCGCTCTTTGCAGATAGCTTGTCCTGCGAGGCTCACAATGACGAAGATCCCGGTTTTCCGGGTGATCTGCAAGGGCACATCGACACCCCGTCCCGCAGGCTTCAGCCGTCGTTTCTCCAGCCGGCGCGCGCCGCGAGGATTGCACGGGCATAAGGCCGCATGGCCAGCCACATCAGAAAGGCGCCGCCCGGCGCGAGGATGCCCGCGACGACGGCCATGGAATAGCGGAGCATCGATTCGTCGCCGAAGCCGAAGTCGGTCGTCAGGGCGATCATGAGCGGGCCGAGTCCGGTGCCGATGACGCTGATCGTAAACAAGTAGAGGGCGCTGATCTGGGCGCGCATCTCGTTGGGCGTGACCATCTGGATGGCCGAATTCTGGGCCGGAGCGCCCATCAGGCCGAACATTGAACCGAACACGCCGCAACCGAAGGCCAGCCAGGGATTGGGCATCAGCGGTCCGGCGATCGCAAATGGGGCTGACAGCGCCTGAGTGAGGAAGCAGACGCGCACCATCGCATCGACATGGCCACGCTTGTTCATGAATTCGGCGAGCCAGGTGCCGCCGATCAGCGCCACGGGAACCGAGATGACCAGCGAAAGTGCCAGCAACGGACCTATGTGCTGCGGTTCCCAGCCGTAGGTCCGCTCGTAGAAAGCGGGGCGCCAGGCCATCAGGCCGAACGTCTCGATCGCGCCGATTCCGAGACTGAGGAACAGCAGGAGGAACAAGGTCCGGTTCGACAGCAGGAAGCGCCCGACTTCGCGCAGCGGCACCGAACCGGAGGCGCGCCGGTTGCGGCGGGTCGGTTCGGGTACCGTGAACAGGAAGAGCAGCGCCGTCACGAGCCCCGGCAAGGCGCTGACGAGCAGGACGAGCTGCCATTCGCGGGCAAGGCCGATGATCGGGATGTGGATCGGTCCGATGCTCGTGAAGAAAGCGACTAGCAGCCCCCCGACGAACAGCGCACTGGCGGCGCCGGCGCTGATGCCGAGCTGATAGATGGCGAAAGCTCGCGGCAGCTTCTCCGGTGGGACGAGATCGGAGATCATCGACATGGAGGAGGGCCCGGCGACCGACTCCGCCCCTCCGACGATGCCGCGCGCGACGAACAACTGGGCGAAGCTGCGAGCCGCGCCGCACAAGGCGGTGGCAAGACTCCAGATGGCGAGGCCGCTCACCAGGATGAGCTTGCGGCTGCGCGAATCCGCGACCCGCGCCATCGGAAGGCCGCACAGTGCATAGAAGCCCGAAAAAGCGAAGCCGATGATGAGGCTAATCTGCGTGTCGGACAGCAGAAGGTCGCGCTTTATCGGCTCGACGAGCAGGTTGATGATGCTGCGGTCCAGCATCGAAAGCATGTGGATGACGGCGATCAGCCAGACCGCATACCAGGCCGTGCGGGACGGCGGCCAGGGACCTGGGGCATTCTGCGGATTGGCAGGCGGGGCGAGTTCGTCCTTTGCAAACACGTCCACCTTCATGCTTCTCCTCCCGCACCGACGGGTCCCGAAAAGAGTCGCGAATCGCGGACGTCTCGGTCCTTTCGATGCGCCGGCAGGTCGCCAGAACCCTGCCCCCGGAAACCATTAGCAAGCTATCGATACACGTTGACGAGTCAACCGGCGCGTCGAAGCGATCCGCTCCTCCCTTCAACTGCCGATCCAAGCCGGTCCGCAAGGCGATGAATGACCGGCTTCCTAGTCATACGTGACTCAAGCGATCCGTTGAAACCCTTGCACGTGCAATCGATGCACCACTAATCGTTAGCTTGACAAGTAAATTTGCGGGACTAGGTTTTCCGTTGAGGGCTCAAAGAAGCCGCATATGGGAGGATGGGATGAAGGATATTGATCGCCGGTCACGATCGGCTGTTGGCCGGTTCCAACGTGGGCGGCTCTTCTACCTTTCTCTCCTGTTGAGCGCCGCTCCCGCCCACGCTCTCGCTCAGGCGGATGCGACGTCCGGTCCGGGCTCCCGCAGCGCCGCGCCACCGACCGATCCCGCGTCTCCGGCGGAAGATCTTCCTGCTGCCGATTCCTCCGCTTCGGCGGAACTCGGTTCGGGTGACACCGGCGGCGAAATCATCGTCACCGGCTCCCGGCTGGCCCGGGGCGGTTTCGACGCCCCCTCGCCGCTGACCGTCGTCGGGCGCGACCGGCTCGACAATCTCGCCCAGTCAAACGTCGGCGACGCGCTCAACCAGCTGCCCGCCTTCAGGGCGACCGGCTCGCCCAACAACCAGCAGGTTCAGATTTCAAATATCGGCGCGCGCGTTCTCGACCTGCGCGGCCTCGGCGCTGCGCGCACCCTGGTGCTGGTCGACGGGCGCCGCTTCGTGCCCAGCACCAATCAGGGCACCGTCGATCTCAACCTCATACCCTCTATCCTTCTCAGCCGTGTGGAAGTGGTGACCGGAGGCGCCTCGGCGGCCTACGGATCGGACGCGGTCGCGGGAGTCGTCAATCTGCTGATCGACGATCGGCTTGAGTCGATTCGAGGAGAAGTGCAGGGCGGAATCTCCCAGCGCGGCGACAATCAGAACTTCCTTGCGTCGCTGGCGGGCGGAACATCGCTGCTGGACGGAACCGCGCGGGTGGTCGCCGCCGTCGAATATGAGAAATCCGACGGCATGGGCGATTGCTTCTCGCGCGATTGGTGCGCTGTGGAGACCTCGCTCGTCGGGCGACCCGCCGGGCGATTCGACGTGCCTTCGCTCAGCATCTTTCAGAATGTCCGAACCGCTTCGATGGCGCCCGGCGGCGTCATCAACGCCGGCCCTTTGCGCGGCATCCAGTTCGCACCGGATGGGACGCCGATTCCCTTCGAATATGGCCTTTGGCCGGTCCTGTTCATGCAGGGCGGGGGCGCGGGCCCGGGCACCAATCCCTTCCTGTTCGGCTTTCCGTTGCGTCCGGCGGTCGAGCGCGTCAGCGTCTATGCGCATGGCGAGGCGGAACTCGGCTCCTCCATCAACGCTTTTGCCGACCTTTCCTACGGCAGGGTCGTGGGCCGGACGCGCGGCGCAATGCTTCGCGACACCGGCACCGTCATGGGACCGATCCGGCGCGAGAACCCCTTCATTCCCGGCACAATCGCCGACCAGATGGATGCGCTCGGCCTGACGCAGTTCAACTTCGGACGTTCCGGCTTCGACATCGGGCCGACCGAGGGGCGCACCCGCAGCGAGACCTGGCGTGCGGTCGCCGGTCTCGACGGGCGTCTCGGCGGAAGCTGGCAGTGGGACGCATATTATCAGTATGGCCGGACCGATTACGCGCAGCGCGCCAACAACAATATCAGCACGGCGCGGCTGCGCTATGCCGTGGATGCCGTGCGCGACGAGAGCGGCGAAATCGTCTGCCGAGCCACCCGCGACGGATCTGACGATCCGCTCGCGGCGGGCTGCAGCCCGCTGAATTTGTTCGGGCAGAGCCAGTTCACGCCCGAAGCGCTCGATTATGTGACCGGCACGTCGAGACAATGGCATCGGGTGGAGCAGCATGTCGTTGCCGCCAACGTGCGCGGCGACCTGTTCTCGACCTGGGCCGGGCCCGTGCCCGTCGCCATCGGCGCCGAGTATCGCAACGATCGTATCGCCGGCAGCGCCGACGACCTTTCGCTGCTGGGCGGCTGGTATACGGCGAACGGGCAACGCGTGCGCGGCCGCATCGAGGTGAAGGAGGCCTATGCGGAAGCCGCCGTCCCGCTGCTCGCCGACCTGCCCTTCGCCCGCAAGCTGGAAGTGAATGGAGCGATCCGGCTCACCGACTACAGCACCAGCGGACAGGTGACGACCTGGAAGGGCGGCGCGATCTACGAGCCGTTCGAGGTGCTTCGCCTGCGCGCCACGATCTCGCGCGACATACGCGCGCCGAACCTCACCGAATTGTTCGGGTCGGGCACGTCCACCTTCACGGGCGTCGCCGATCCACTGAACGGCGGGGCCCAGGTGTTCGTTCGCTTGCTTTCCGGCTCGAACCGGGAGTTGCGACCGGAGCGCGCGGACACATGGACGGTTGGGGCGGTCATCCAGCCGGAGGCGCTCGTCCCCGGCCTGCGCGCATCGATCGACTATTACTCGATTGAGATCGACAATGCGATCGGCATACTCGGCCAGCAGACCATCGTCGATCGTTGCGCCGAGGGTGCCACCGAATTGTGCCAACTCGTCACCCGCAATTCGGGCGGCGTCATCACCGAAGTCCGCAACATCCTGCTGAACGTGGATTCGCTGCGCACCCGCGGCTTCGACGTGGAGATCGACTATCGGACCCGGGTCGGCAACGACATGACCCTGTCGGTGCGCGGACTCGGCACTTATGTGAGCGAACTGATCACGACCGACGTCGTGGGCTCGATCGACCGCGCCGGCCAGACCGGGTACCGGGCCGGCACCGTTCCCGGACTGCCGCGCTACACCGTTGACGGCATGGTCACGCTCGAAGGCCGGACGGCCGGCCTGACCCTGCACGGCCGCTATATTCCAAAGGGGAAATTCAGTGTGCTGCACGTCGGTCCGGAGGATCCTGGCTATGACGTCTCGCTTCCCAACAGCATCAACACGAACCGCGTCCCCGCGCGCTTCTATCTGAACTTGGCCGGGCGGATCCGGGTGCCGGTGAACGACGACCGCAAGGTCGAGTTCTTCGCGGCCGTCAACAATCTCTTCGACCGGGATCCGCCCCGCATTCCGGGGCCCAGCGGTGGGACGAACCAGATCCTGTTCGATCCCGTCGGCCGGGAGTTCCGGGTGGGTCTTCGCTTCGAATATTGAGGGACTTCATCGGGAGAGAGCGATGAACACACTACATGACGGCTGGATCGATCATCCGAGCGCCTGGCGAAGCGAGGAGATCGGCGGCAGGGAGGGGCTGACGAAGCGTCTCGGCCGCGAGCATGTCGAAGCCCTGGAAGAGCTTCTGGGCAGGTTCGCCAACGTCCCGCCGACGGCCATTAGCCGTGCGGACTTCGCGCACCCGCTCATCGACGACCTCATGGCCCATGTGCGCCACGAGTTGATGCACGGGCGCGGTGCCCTGATCCTCTCGGGCCTCGATCTTCGCCGGTTCACGCTCGACGAATTCGAGAAGATCTATTGGGGACTCGGCACGCATCTCGGCAATGCCGTCGCCCAGAGCTATCGGCGCGATCGGATCGGCCACGTCCAGAAAGAGGAAGATAATCCCACCGGCCGGGGCTACCTCATGGACGTGGAGTTACGCTCCCATACCGATTTTCACGAGCTCCTGTCGCTCGCTTCGGTTCGCAAGGCCGAGGAAGGCGGGCTCAGCGGCGTCGTCAGCAGCCTGGCCCTGCACAACCATCTCTACGAGAATGCCTATGAGCTGCTTCGGCCCCTCTACGAGGGCTTTTACCATGAATCGGCCAATGGCGAGGTATCGAAGAGCAAGGTGCCCATCTTCGGCTGCGTCCAGGGAAAGGTGAGCTGCTATTACCACCTGCCCTTCATCTTCAATGCCGCCAAGATCATGGGCGTGGACCTGCCCGAGGATCTGGTGAAGGCCACCCGCGCGCTGAACGAAGCCGCTGCATTGCCGAGCATTCGGGCGGATTTCATGCTCGAGCCAGGCGAGATGCTGTTCTGGCACAATTTCACCGCGCTCCATTCGCGCACAGCTTTCAAGGACTCTTTGACCCATAAGCGCTTGCTCCTGCGCCTATGGCTCAACGTGCCCGACGGGCGTCCGCTGCCACCCCAATTCCATGAGCGGGCCCGCTACATGGACCGAGCCCATGAGGGGGGCGAGGCGGCGATCAACTATGTCAAGGAAGATAGTTGAGCGTGCCCGCGGAGTCTGACGCGATCGGCGATGCCGCGTCGGACCGCGCTCCGCGACATGCTCTCACCCGGAACATGGTCCATGGAGGGTAGCCGGACGGAACGCGTGACGGGCTCGGCGCGCACGGTCGACGTCTCCGAGCTGATCGAGCGCCAGAAGATGCGCTGGTTCACGATCAGGTTGATCGCCGTATCGTGGATCATCACCTTCTTCGACGGCTTCGACATGAACGTGATATCCTATGTCGCGCCCTATCTCATTTCGGAATTCGAGATGAGTCGCGTCAGCATGGGCAGCCTGTTCAGTGTCGGCATGCTCGGCACCATGGCGGGCGGTTTCCTGTTCGGCTATCTGGGCGACCGCTTCGGCCGAAGGCCGGCCATCCTTCTCGCATCCTTCGGCTTCGGCATTCTCACCCTAGCATTCGGTCTCGCCCGCTCGTTCGAGGAGTTGATGCTGCTGCGCTTCGTCAACGGGATCATGATTGGCGGCCTGCTGCCGGTCTGCTGGGCGCTCAACATCGAATATGTACCGAAATATTATCGGGCGACCGTCGTCACCGTCGTGATGCTCGGCTATTCGTTCGGAAGCTCGATCGGCGGACCCGTCACGATCTGGCTCGCCCCGCAATTCGGATGGCAGTCGGTCTATTTCTTTGCCGGAGCCGGTACTCTGGCGGCCGCGGCCCTGCTCTATTTCACGCTGCCGGAATCCGCCCGCTTCCTCGCCAGCAAGGGGCGCCGTCCGGACCTGCTGGCGCGCTACGTCCGCGGCATCGCTCCTGAGGTGAGCGTCGCGCCCGGTATGGTCTTCACCGTGTCCGACGAGCAGCGCAGCAAGTCCACCAGTTTCAAGGTGTCGGTCCTGTTCGAGCGGAACCTCGCCTGGATCACGCCTTTGCTCTGGGCCGCCTATATCGCCAGCTCGATGGCGATCTTCTTCAAATCCGCCTGGACGCCGATGGTACTCGAACTGATCGGCTATACCCGCAGCCAGGCGGCAGGCTTCTCGGCGATCAGCGCGCTGGGCGCGGCGATCGGCGGGCTGGCGCTGATGCGGTTCACCGATCGAAAGGGCCCTGTCGCGATCGCGATCATGTCGCTGCTGTCGATTCCGCCCCTGCTCTACATCGGTCTCGTGGAGACCGGTTTCTGGAGCTTCCTCATCATAAACTTCATCGTGAACATCGCGATGGGCGGTGCGCATTTCGGCATGCACAGCATCGCCGGCATCTTCTATCCGAGCGCCTTCCGAGCGAACGGCGCAGGCTGGGCGACGTCGGTGGCGAAGGTTGGGTCGGTGATCGGACCGGCGCTCGGCGGAATCATTCTCGCCACCGCCTTTCCGGTGAAGAACATCTTCGCCCTGCTCGCCGTGTGTCCGGCACTGGTTGCGCTCGCCTTGATCCTCATCAGCCGGATTCACTTGCGGGAAAAAGGCAATGAATCCGCAGCGGCGCTTCAGCTCGCAGGCGCACAGGGAGCGGGATGAGTCGATCCATCATGCCAGGAGGCCCGAAGGACCCGCTCGATTCATCCCCCCTGGTGGACTCCTCGGACTGGCTGAGGAGCCCGTTCGACAAGGTTCGGCGTGACTCGGTAGCCAACAATCGCTTTCTTTTCGCGCGCCGGATCTTTCAGGTCAGCCGACGCTGGCGCAAGTTCCTCAGCCTGGAGCTTCGGGAACGATCGGCGAACCAGTCGGGATGGCAGGCTCTGTTCTGGATGTCGCTGAGCGGCGGCGCCGCGAACCAGCGCGAGCTTGCGAGGCGGGTCGACGCCCAGGAATCGACGATCGCTCGGGCGCTCGACGCGCTGGAGCAGCAGGGCCTGGTGGTTCGCAAGACTGCGAAGGACGATCGCCGCGTCAAGTCGGTCGAGCTCACCGAAGCGGCCGATCCCGTGATCAGGGAGATCAACGAGAAAGCCGGAATGTTGCGGGACCGGATTCTCTCACACATCGATGCCGCCGACCTCGCAATCACCGTACGGGTCCTCGGCCAGATCGTGGAACGCATGAATGAGCTCGAGCAAGATGCCGAACGCCGGAACTGAAGACGACATGAGCGCTGGAAAAGGCGAATCTTCGCTGATCGTGTTCCTCGATCGGGCGACGCTCGGCGAACGGGTGCGCATGGGCCGTCCAGATCACCCTCATCGCTGGCGAGATTATCCCGCGACCCGGCCGGAGGAGGTCGTGGACCGGCTGCGGGGTGCGCGCGTCGCCGTCACGAACAAGGTGCGAATCGACGCCGCCACGCTCGAGTCGCTGCCGGACTTGCGCTTCATCGCGATCGCCGCGACGGGCACCGACATTATCGACGTCGCCGCCGCGGCCTCGCGGGGCGTCCAGGTGCGGAGCGTGCCAGGCTACGGGTCGGTTTCGGTCGCCGAGCACGTGATGATGCTGATGCTCGCCCTCGCGCGGGCGCTGGCGCCGCACCGGCAGGCCGTGCTCGACGGAAGCTGGACCAGATCGGGCGGCTTCTGCTTTCGCGCCGCCCAGGTAATGGACCTGCGCGGCCTGCGTCTCGGCCTCGTCGGCAGCGGGAGCATCGCTCTCGAAGTGGCCCGGCGCGCGCACGCCTTCGAGATGGACGTGGTGTTCGCCGGCCGGCGGGGCGCGATCGGGGGCAACGGAAAGCTGCCTTTCGACGAAGTGCTGGCGACCAGTGACGTGCTGAGCCTGCATTGCCCGCTCGTGAAGGATACGCACCAGCTCATCGATGCACGGGCGATCGGGTTGATGAAGCCGGGCGCGATCCTCATCAATACGGCGCGAGGTCAGCTGATCGACGAGGCCGCGCTCGCCGCTGGGCTGGACAGCGGCCGGATAGGCGGCGCGGGCCTCGATGTGGCCATCGTCGAGCCTCCCCCTGAAGGATCGCTCATTCTCGATCTCGCGCGGCGGTCGAACGTGATCGTCACGCCTCACATGGCCTGGACAGGTGACGATACGGTGCAGCGGCTTGCCGATCGGTTAGTCGAGTCGATCGATCGGTTCCTGGCGAGCGAAACGCCTTGATGCCGCGCCGCCGCTTGCTGGAATCCGCCTTCGACGCGGCGGTCGATGCCTGCCGCGATCCCGCGAGGGTCATCGAGGCCCTTCCGCCGCGCCCGTCCCGACGGGCGATAATCCTTGCCGCCGGCAAGGGCGCCGTGCCGATGGCCGCGCCGTCGAATCGGCGTGGCTGGACCTGGAAGGGCTGGTCGTGACCCGTACCGGCTATGGCGGCCAACTGCGCGCGCTGGAGGTGATCGAGGCGGGTCATCCCGTTCCCGACGCGAATAGCGAGCGCGCCGCGCAAAGATTTCTCGAAATTGCGGCGGCCGCGCGGACGGGCGACCTCGTCTTGGTGCTTCTCTCCGGCGGCGCCTCCTCGCTTCTTGCCGCGCCGCCGCTGCCGCTCACCCTTGCGGACAAGGTCGCGCTTACCGACGCCCTGCTGGCGAGCGGCGCCGATATTTCCGAGATCAACCTGGTTCGCCGCCACCTGTCCCGGATCAAGGGTGGGCGGCTGGCCGCTGCGGCTTATCCCGCGCGGGTAGTCACGCTCGCCGTTTCCGACGTGGTCGCCGACCGCCCCAGCGACATCGGGTCGGGACCTACCGTTTCGGACGACAGCCGCGTCGAGGAGGCGCGAGCCGTCCTGGGCCGCTACGGAATTCCCGATCCGGGCGGCTGGAGCGAGTCAGTCGGGCCTAAAGATCCGAGGCTGGCAGGAAGCGATCTGCGCATCGTGGCGAGCGGCCAATCGGCGCTGGACGCCGCCTCTAGGCGGCTCGAGCAGGCCGGATATGCCGTCCGATGCCTGGATGCCGGCGCGACAGGCGAGGCCCGCGAGGTCGCCGCACGACATGCGCGCGAGGCCCTGGAAGCCGCCTGCTCGAGGCGTCGGCTTGCCCTCCTGTCCGGGGGCGAGCTGACGGTGACGATCGGCGCCGTCGCCAGCGGCAGGGGAGGTCCCAATCAGGAATATGCGCTGGCGCTCGCCCAATGGCTGAGTCGACGTCACAATATCTGCGCTCTCGCCGCCGACACCGACGGGGTGGACGGGAACGGAGAGGTCGCGGGAGCCTATGTGGATGGCGAAAGCCTGGACCGGCTGGCACAGGCCGGCATGGACGCGGGCGAAGCGCTCGACCGGCACGATGCGGGCAGCGCGCTGGAGGCGGTCGATGGGCTTTTCGTTCCCGGGCCGACGCGCACCAACGTCAACGACCTGCGCATGATCCTGGTGAACTAACCATGGGCAAGGTGCGGCTGGTCCCGATCGACGGACTCGACATCGCCATCGAGGAGAGCGGTACGCCCGACGGGACGCCAGTCATTCTCCTCCATGGCTTTCCCTACGATCCGCGCGCGTTCGATGCCTTGACGCCGATCCTTCACGAAGCGCGCCTGCGCGTCATCGTCCCCTATCTGCGCGGTTTCGGACCGACGCGCTTTCGCGGCCAGGGCATCATGCGGTCGGGGCAGCAGGGGGCCCTGGGCAACGATCTCCACGACTTGATTCGCGCCTTGGACGTGCGGCCGATCCTGGCCGGGTTCGACTGGGGCGGGCGGGCGGCCTGTGTCGCTGCCGCGCTCTGGCCGGAAGCGGTCCGCGGCCTCGTCGCGATCGGCGGCTGCCTGATCCAGGACCTGTCCGACCCTCAGCGTCCGGCGCCGCCTTTCGTCGAGCATCTCGCCTGGCACCAATATTATCTCGCATCCGCCCGCGGCCGACGTGCGCTCGAGGAGCGGCGGGACGAGCTGTGCCGATATCTGTGGCGGCAATGGTCGCCGAGCTGGCGATTCGAGGAGGAGGTCTTTGCCAGCTCGGCGGGTGCCTTCGACAATCCGGATTTCGCCGGAGTCGCCTGGCATTCCTATGCGCATCGGATCGGGGCCGCGCCCGGCGACCCCCGCTACGATTCGATCGAGCGCGCGTTGACGCGCCGACCGGACATATGCGTCCCAACCGTCCTCCTGCATGGCGGAGACTCCAAGCTGGGAAGCGTGTCCGGAGAACGATTTTCCCGCCTTGTGGAATCGAGGATCCTTCCGAATGTCGGCCACAATCCTCCGCAGGAGGATCCGGTCTCCGTCGCGCGCGCCGTCCTGGACCTCGCCGCCATATCGTAGCGGCAGGTCGCATTGACTCTTTGTATCATAATCGTTAGCAAGCTAACGAATAGTGCAGGGAGAGGTTCAAGATGGAAGTGCGCCCGCTTCATGAAGTTTTCGCCGCGGAGCTGATCGGCGCGGATCTCGCCCAGGATCCGGATGCGGCACTTGTGCAAACTGTCGAGGAGGCCATGACGCGCTATGCCGTCGTGGTGGTACGCGATCAGACCCATGTGGGCGATGACGAGCATATCCGCTTCAGCCGCGCCTTCGGGCCGCTCGAACTGCCCCCGAGCCTCGGCTTCAAGACATCCGGCAATCGGCGATTTCGCTGGGAGCTGTACGATGCGTCCAATCTCGATGTGGACGGGAATATCGAGGCGGCCGATACGCTGAAGCGCCGCTACAGCAAGGGTAACGAGCAGTTCCATACCGACAGCTCGTTCAACGACCTTCCGACCAAATGGTCGCTGCTCTTCTGCCACATCGCGACACCGGAGCGGGGTGAGACCGAGTTCGTCGACACCCGCGCCGCCTATGACAGGCTTTCCGACGCGATGAAGTCGCGAGTCGATGGCCTGATCGTCGAGCACAATGTTTGGCGGTCGCGCGAGCGGGCGGGATTTACCGATACCGATCCCCTCAAGAAGGCGCTGCCCGCCGTGCGCCACCCTCTCGTCCGCGAAAGCGCGTCAGGCCGCAAGGCGCTCTACATCGGATCGCATGCCGACCACATCGTGGACATGCCGCTGGATGAGGGCAGGGCGCTCCTGGACGAGCTGACGGCGATCGCCACGGAAGCGAAATTCGTCTATGCGCACAAGTGGCGCAACGGCGATCTCGTGATCTGGGACAATCGCTGCACGCTCCATCGCGCGACCGAGTTCGACTATCTCAGCCACAAGCGCGATCTGCGCCGCACCACCATCAACGAATATGGCGAGGAACGGGCCGCGAACGAAGGCCTGCGCGCGACCGCAGCCTGATCCGTTCCCGCCGCGGCACCAGCGGTTCACCCGCCGTGCGGCGGGATCAGCATGGGCATGCGCCCATTGCGGCGTCCGGGCGAGCTTCGGCCTGCGCCGCTGCGGGCGCCCGGCCTATGGTCCTTTTCGCCGGATTACTGTTATGCATGAGGGGGTGGTCAGCTTGAAAGGGCACAGCGTGGAGGATGCGGACCTGGCCGGTCAAATCGCCGAAATGGACTCCTTCGTGCCGCAGATGCACAATCCGGATTCGGTCGAGAGTCTGAGGCTGACGCTTTCGTGGTGGCTGATCGCCGTGGGACGAATGTGGGGCAAGCTGCTCGACCAGCGGCTCCAATCTTCCTTTCAGACCCAGCCCCGATGGCGGGCCCTGGCCTGGGCGCGGATGAAGCCCGGAATAACGCAGCAGGAAATGGCGCGGCGAATGCAGGTCTCCGGTCCCACGCTCGCCCGCATCCTCGACGGGCTGGAAAAGAAAGGGTTGATCGTCCGCCGGACCGATCCGCGAGACCGGCGCCTCAAGGAGGTCTATCTGGACGAGAAGGCGCACGACCTCGTTGCCGAGATTTCCCTGAAGGTGGCCTCGGTAAGGGACGAAGTGCTCGGCGACATCAGTGAGGAAGAGCTGCGCGCCTTCCTTTCCACCCTATCCAAGATCAGAAAGGGCCTTGTGGCGGCCACGAAATAGGCGGCGCCGCCCGGGTCTTCCGCCGAAGCCGGATCGCGCCACCTATTGCCTCAATCGGTGGGCGTATCCGGATTCCTTCCACCGTCAGCGATGAACTTGCGCATCCGCTCCTCGAGCACCGGAAGCGGGACCGAGCCGAGCGCCAGGATCGCATCATGGAAGTAACGCTGGTCGAACCGTTCCCCGAGTGCGGCTTCCGCCTCGGCCCGGTGACGACGGATCTGGAGCTCGCCCAGCTTGTAGGCGACAGCCTGTCCCGGCCACGCAATGTAGCGGTCCACCTCGGTCGTGATCTCATGCTCTGAAAGGGCGGTGTTCTTCCGGAGATAGTCGAGGGCCTGCTCGCGCGACCAGCCGAACGCGTGGATGCCCGTGTCGATCACCAGGCGGCACGCCCGCCACATCTCGTAGGTGAGCCGCCCGAAGTCCTCGTAGGGAGTCTCGTAGATGCCCATGACGGTGCCCAGCCACTCGGTATAGAGGCCCCAGCCTTCGCCATAGCCCGAGAAATAGGTCTCCTTGCGGAAGTCCGGACGGTCGGGTCCTTCGAGCGCCAGCGCCGCCTGGAAGCTGTGCCCCGGCGTGCATTCGTGGAGCGTCAGTGCGGCCAGAGTGTAGAGCGGCCGCGCCGGCAGGTTGTAGGTGTTCATCATGCAATTCTGGAGCCCGCCGCGTCCGCCCGTATAGATGGGCGCCAGCGCATCCGGGACGGGAACGATGCCATGCCGGTATCGCGGAAGCAGACCGATCGTTTCCCCCATCATTCCATCGGCCTTCTTCGACACATAAGCGGAATAGGAAAGCAGCTCGCGCGGAGTCTTGGCGTAGAATTGGGGATCGGTCCGCAGGAAGTGGATGAACTCCTCGAACGTGCCCTGGAACTCCGCCCGTCGCATCGTCGCTTCCATCTCGCCCCGTATCCGGGCGACCTCCCGAAGGCCGATGTCATGGATCTCGCGCGGGGTCAGCGTCAGCGTCGTGAACTTGTTGATCATGGCCTGATAATAGGCCTCGCCGTCCGGCAGCTCCGAGGCGCCGAGCGTGTCGCGCGCCTGGGTCATATACTCGCCGCGAATCATCTCGAGCAGCCCGGCGTAGGCCGGGACCGCCGCCTCGCGGATCGCAGCGGCTCCCTCGGTCCTGAGCCGTGCCTGCTCCGCCTCCGGAATGTTGGACGGCATCCTCTTGAAAGGCTCGTAGAGGGGGTTGCTCTCGTCGGCGGCCAGATAGGGTTCGATCGTCCGGTCGCGTCCGATCACGGTCACCTTCGGAATGCTGAACCCGCGCGCCAGGCCGGCCCGCATGTTGGCGATGTGCTCGTCGAAATATCGCGGCACGTCCCGAAGGCGGCCTATATAGCGGCGGTACTGTTCGGCCGTTTCGAAACCGCCCCTGTGAGCGATGTTCGCCCAGAAGAAGGTGTCTGCATTGAAAGGCGCCTCATAGGCCTTGAACCTGAGGTCGCTCACGAAACCTTCGATCGACGCGCGGAAGACGGCGGCGTTGATCTTCTCTTCCGGCGAGAGCTCGGCGACGGGGATCGCGTCGAGCTGTGCGAGCACGTTCGTCCAGTAAGCCAGGCGCGCCTGCTGCGAGGCGGCGTCGACCCTCGGAAGATGGTCGTCGAGCGATTCCGAGCCGGTGCCTTCCAGCCGCGCGGACTGCTCCAGGCGCCATTGCCACTCCGCATTGTAAAGATCCCGAAGCCGCTGATCGGCACTGGACGGGGCACTCTGCTGTGCCTGGGCGACCAGCGGTGCAGAGACGGCGGTCGTCGCGGCCAGAGATGCGAGGAAGAGACGGAAGGGCAGTTTCGCGAGCATCATGCGGGCGCTCCAAGGATCGTTGTTCGTATACTCTATACGATTCCCGAATGGGCGAAGAGTCAAGCTGGTTCGTGGGTCAATGCACGTGCCGAGACCTGCCGCCCCGGCTCGGAGCCGGGGCAGACAGGCTTCGGTCAGATCCCGGTCACCACCTTGCCGCGCGAGGCGAGGCTTCGGGCGCGGCCGTAGAGAAGGTAGACCCCGACTCCGATGAGGTTCCACACGAGGAACCGCACGAGCGTCAGCCCCGGCAGGCTGGCGATCAGATAGATGCAGCCGACGATTGCCAGGGTGCCGACCAGATAGGGCGCCGGGCATTTGAAAATGCGCGGCAGGTCCGGACGGGTGCGGCGCAGGATCATCATGCAGCCGCCGACCGCGATGAAGGCGAGCAGGGTGCCGGCATTGGCAAGCTCGGCGATCTCGTCCAGCCGGAAGAATCCCGCCACCGCGGCGACGAACACGCCCGTCACGGCGGTGATCAGGACCGGGGTTCCGGTCCGCGGCGACACACGGCTGAGCACGGGCGGAAGCAATCCGTCGCGGGCCATCACAAAGAAGATCCGGCTCTGGCCGTACATCATCACAAGGATGACCGAGGGAAGGGCGATCAGCGCTGCCAGCGCCACCGCCCAGGCGGCCACCGGATGATCGAGCGCGCGCAGCACCAAAGCGAGCGGCTCGGCGCTCTCCGCGATCAGCTGGTAGTTCAGCGCCCCGATCGCGGCGATCGCGACCAGGATGTAGATGAACGTGCACAGGGCCATGGACCCGATGATCCCGATGGTGAGGTCGCGGCCGGGATTCTTCGCCTCCTCGGCCGAGGTCGCAACCGCGTCGAATCCGTAGAAGGCGAAGAAGACGATGGCCGCCGCCGCCATGACGCCGCGAGTCGTCCCATCCGCATCGACGGTGCTGCCGAAGCCATAGGGCATGAAAGGCGTCAGATTGTCGGCAGTGAAGGCCGGCAGAGCGAGCAGCACGAAGGCCGCGAGGGCTGACAGCTTGATCACCACTAGGACGATATTGACGGTGGCGCTTTCCCGCGTGCCGGCGATCAGCAGCCCCGCCACGGCGAGGGCCACCAGAACGGCCGGGAGGTTGATGATGCCGCCCGCATGCGGCCCGGCGAGCAGCATGGCCGGAAGCTCTATTCCCACTGATTGGAGCCATCCCACCAGATAGGCCGCCCAGCCGACCGCGACCGCACTGCAGGCGACCGAATATTCGAGGATCAGGCTCCATCCGACCACCCAGGCCAGCGCCTCGCCGACCACCGAATAGGTATAGGTGTAGGCGCTGCCGGAAGTCGGGATCAGCGTTGCCAACTCGGCATAGGCCAGCGCCGCGCAGGCGCAGACGGCGCCGGCGATGAGGAAGGCCAAGATCACTGCCGGCCCTGCACGGTCCGCGCCGACGCCGGTCAGCGTGTAGATGCCGGTGCCGACGATCGCGCCGACGCCGAGCGCGACCAGATGCGGCCAGCTCAGGGTCTTACGCAGCCGGTGATGCTCGGCGAGCGTGTCCTCGGCCTCGATCGGCTTCAGGGGACCAAAAATCGTTCGCGCCACTCTTCCCTCCCTTTCGCCGGCTCAGGCCGGCTCTTCATTCTTTCGGCTGTCTTGCAGCTGCCGTCGAAGATCATCGAGCGTCTGCTCGATATGCTCCTTCGTCAGCGCCGCGGCCGTGTCGGCCTCGCCCGACAGCCATGCTTCGAGCATTTCCCTATGCTCGTGATTGGCCCGCTCGTCGCGGCCTAGCGGTTCGAGATGCTTGCGGGCATAGCGCTCCGCGAGAATGTTGAGGCGTGTCAGGATATTGACTGTAATCGGTCGGCCGCAGGGCACGAACAGGGACATGTGAAAGGCGCGGTTGAGTGCGCCGACGCTCTCGTCATGCTCGTTGGTGAGGCGGTCCAGCAGCGCCTGCGCCTGAACGGCTTCGCTGCGTTGTTCGTCGCTCGCCTGCTCGGACGCAAGCGCCACCGCCTCCGGTTCAAGGGCAAGCCGGAGTGCATAGACCTCCTCGGCTTCCGGCCTGGACAGGGGCCTGACGAAGAAGCCGCGATTGGCGCGCGACACGAGCAGTCCGTCCTCTTCCAGTTTGGCAAGGGCTTCGCGGAGCGGAATCTTGCTGACGCCGAGCTCGGCCGCAAGCGCGTCCTGGCGGATCGGCAGATCCGGGGAGGCTGCGCCCGACAATATGCGATTGCGTACCAGGTCGACGAGCTGGTCGCCGAGGTTTCGAACGATGAGGCTGTCCATCGGCGGGCGCGACCCGCTTTCGCCGGACCGGCCGCCACGGCGACCAGCCTTGATCCGGAAACCAGGTCCCTGGCGATCAGACAACGGTGAACCCGGCCCAGAAGGGGTCTGCCTTGTCGATCCAGATGGTGTTGAAGCCGGTGCTGATTGCGGATCCTTCGATCGACGGAACGATGGCGGGCAGGCCGCCAAGCTTGGTTTCCGCCTCGACGCGCCCGATGAATCGACTGCAGATATAGCTTTCATGGACGAAGGCGTCGCCCACCGCCAGTCGCCCGGTCGCGTGAAGGTGGGCCATGCGCGCGGACGTTCCCGTGCCGCACGGGCTCCGGTCGATGGCGCGCTCGCCGTAGAAGACGGCGTTCCGGCCATCGGCGCCGTCGCTCTTCGGACGGTCCGCCCAAAGAACATGGCTGACGCCGCGAATTGTCGGCTCCAGTGGATGGACCGGTTCGTAGGCTTGGCGGACGAGGCTCCGGATCTCGCGGCTCAGCTCGACGATCCGCGCGGCGCCGAGCGCGTCGAGGCCGGAATAGGGGCCCTGAGGCTCGATGATCGCATAATAGTTGCCGCCATAAGCGACATCGATCGATAGCGTGCCGAAACCGGGGACGTCGATCTGGATGTCCCTTTGCGCGAGATAGGCCGGGACGTTGCGGATCCTGACCGCGGAGACGCGATTCTCCTCCGTCCGATATTCGATGTCGATGATCCCGGCGGGCACTTCGATCCGCAGCTTGCCCGGCTCCCTCGGCTGAATGAGTCCGTGCTCCAGCCCGAAGGTGACGATCCCGATCGTGCCATGTCCGCACATCGGGAGGCAGCCGCTCGTCTCGATGAAGAGGATGCTGCAATCGGTGTCGTCACGCATAGGCGGATAAATGAACCCGCCCGACATCATGTCGTGGCCGCGAGGCTCGAAACACAATCCCGTCCGGATCCAGTCGAAGCGCGCGAGGAAGTCCTGCCTCTTGTCCTCCATCGTCGCGCCCCGGAGGAGCGGCGCACCCCCCGCCACCAGGCGGACCGGATTACCTGCGGTATGCCCATCAATGCAGAAGAAGGTGTGTCGCATCCCGTTCAAGCGGCGTTCCTGACGATATTAGGTCTATTGTTTGCGGCGTTTTCGACCATTTGGATGACTTCGGCGCGTCTTTGTCCCTGGAGGG
>NZ_SBFF01000016.1 GCF_004151485.1 Sphingosinicella sp. CPCC 101087
GTGGACTTGCCCCATCCGATGTAACTGTGCGGCGCGATCGTCTTCCAGAAGGGCGAGAGCTGGTCGCGCGGGCTTCCGGCGTCGTGCGTGATGATCGTGTCCGCGACGTCGACGGTCTTCTGGAGGTCCCAGAGGACACGATAGGGGCTGAGCGGGCTCGCGTCGGAGGTAAGCTTCGGCAGCCAGCGGGCGAGCCATTCCGACTCCACCGACCTGATCTCGGCCGCAATGTCCGAAGGATCACGCGCGGCTCCGCCCAGCCGAGCGCTGCAGGCTTCGATCAGCGCACGCAGCGTCAGCTTGGCGTCGCCGATGAGGGCGTGCCGCACGGGCACATATTTGTTGATGTCGGAGGGATCGAGCGTTGCGTGAATGACCGTCTTGCCCTTGGGCATGGCGACTCCGAACGCGGTTTCGGTCAAGCTGCAGCCGGCGCCGAGAATCACGTCCGCCTCGTCCAGGAAATGGCGCACCGTCCTCGGCATCGCCGCGCCGCCCGAGCCGAGGGCGAGCGGATGCGTCTCGTCGAACGCGCTCTTCCCCGGGAGGCTCGTGCAGACCGGCGCGGCGAGCAGCTCGGCCAGCTCTTTCAGCTCGTCATAGGCGGCGGACCAGTGGATGCCCTGGCCGGCATATATGACGGGCCGCTTGGCCGTGACCAAAGCTTCCGCGGCCTTGCCGATCGATTCGCCGTCCGGCGCGAAACGGCTGCGCACGACCGGCTCGTAATCCAGCGGCCCTTCGAATGCCGGGCCGTGGGTCACGTCGGACGGCAGCTCGACGACGACCGGGCGAGGTCGCCCGTTGCGCAGAGCCGTGAAAGCGCGGCGGAAGACGCTGGGGATCTCGGACGCGGCGGTCAGCGGCTCGGCATGTTTGGCAACATGGCCCATAACGGCGGTCGAGTTGAAGTTTCCCGGCACATGGGCGCTGCGGGTCGGAAACCCGCCGGGCAGGACCAGTACGGGCACCGACTCCGCATAGGCCTGAGCGACTCCGCCGACCGCATTCTCGGCGCCGGGGCCATATTGCATCGCGAAGACGCCCATCTGCTCGCCGCGAGTCATGCGCGACAGCGCATCCGCCATATGCAGGCCGGTACGCTCCTGCCGGACGATGATGGTGCGGATGCCGGCGGCGGCCGCCGCCTCGATCACCGCATTGCGCGGATAGGCGAACAAGGTCTCGACGCCCTCGCGCTTCAGGACTTCGACGATCGCTTCAGCGGATTTCACGGGTGTTGACCCTTTCGTTCGTGCCGTTCGCCTGGAGACGCGACAATGAGGCGAAGCGCTGCAGGTGATCGTCGCCGTCGCCGAACGCCCGTTCGAACAGGCCGAGCCGCGCGAAGTAATGGGAGGCGGGATATTCCTGGGCAAGCCCCATCCCCCCATGGAGCTGGACGCACTGCTGGCCGACGAGGCGCGCGGATTCCCCTAGCTTGACCTTGGCGGCCGAAACCGCACGGGCCCGCGCCGTCGCGTCCGCACCGCGGCAGGCCTCAAGCGCGGCATGGGTGATCGGCGCGGCCAGTTCCTCGGCTATGGCCATGTCCACCAGCCGGTGCTGCAGCACCTGGAAGCTGTCGAGCGTGCGGCCGAATTGGCGGCGGGTCGCGGCATGTTCGCGCGTCAGGCGATTGGCTGCGCGGATCGCGCCCAGCGCGTCCGCGCAGGCGAGCGCCGTCGCCTCATCGAGGGCAAGATCGAGGGTGGCCTCGGTGCCATCAAGGCGGGCTTCGGCCGGCAGTACGAGACCGGAAAGATCGAGGTCCGCAGCCCCGGTCCAATCGAAGCAGCGATACGACCGGCGAGCGACCTTTTCGGCCGGCGCGAGGAAAAGCCCGATCTCGCCTTCGGCGCGGGCCGATATGATGAAGACATTGGCGGCATCACCCCCGGCGACTGCGCTCTTGCGGCCAGCGAGGCGCCACTTCGAACCGTCTCGCCGCGCCTCCGCCAGGACCGGAGCGCTCAGGCGTCCGGCCCCTTCATGATGGGCAAGCGCCGCCTTGGCCGAGCCGGCGGCGAGCGCAGGCAGCCAGGCGGCCTGCTGATCCTGCGTGCCCGCCGCAGCGAGCAGCCGCGCGGCCACGATCGTGGCCAAATACGGCTCCAGCGCCAGGGCGCCGCCAAGAAGCTCCGCCGCCATGGCGATCTCGGTCAGCCCGCCCGGCATGCCGCCATGTTGCTCGGGCAATCCCAAGGAAAGCAGCCCCAGCTCGCCATAAGCGGCCCAGGCCCTCTCCGAATGGCCCGACGGCGAGTGGAAGGCATCGCGCCGCTGGTCGAAGGCGTAATGTCGCGAAAGGACCGTTTCGAGCGATCGGCGGAGCAGGGCCAGGACTTCCGCGGCTTCGTCGGCGGCGGTCGGGGCGGGGGCGATGCCGTTCAAAGCTCCCATTCCGAGCGTCTTGGCGATGATGTTGCGCTGGATTTCGTTGGAGCCGCCATAGATGGTCACCACGCGGGCATCGAAATGACCCTTGAACAGCCGGTCGGCCCAGGGCCGATCGGGGTCATGAGCGCCCGGTCCATAGGGAGCCGCGCGTCGCCCCGCTGCCTCGACGAGCAGCTCTGCCAGACGCTGCTGCAATTCCGATCCCTTGATCTTCAGCATGTTCGCTTCGATTCCCGGCTCCGCGCCCGCGCGGGCGCGGTCCAGCATCGAGAGCGCCATTGCCTCCAGCGCCGCGAGATCGATCTCCGCAGCGGCGACCTTCGCGGCAAATGAAGGTGCATCGTTCAGCCCCTCCGCCGCGGCCACTCGCTTCAGCCTGGCGAGCTGCCGCCTGTTGAGCCCGATGCGCGCGATCGTCAGGCGTTCGTTGCCGAGCACCACTCGCGAGTAGGTCCAGCCCTTGTGGGGCTCGCCCACCAGATTTTCGGCGGGCACGCGCACATTTTCGAAGAACACTTCGTTGGTGGAGCGCTCGCCGTTCAACAGAATGATCGGTCGGATGTCGATGCCGGCTGTGCTGAGGTCGATGAGCAGCATCGAAATGCCCAATTGCGGCTTCGGCGCGGACGGATCGGTGCGGACCAGCGCGAACATCATGTTCGCCTCGTGCGCCATGGTGGTCCACATCTTTTGCCCGTTCACCACCCAATGGTCGTCGATGAACTCGGCGCGCGTCTTGAGCGAAGCGAGATCGGAGCCGGAGCCCGGCTCCGAATAGCCCTGGCACCAGAAGTCCTCGCCGGAGAGGATCCGGGGCAGATAGCGGCGCTTCTGATCCTCGGTGCCGTAGCGGATGAGGGTCGGCGCCAGCATCTTCAGTCCGAAGGCGCTCAAGTCGGGCGCACCCTCCTCGGCGAGAGTCTCGGAAAATATGTAGGTCTGAACCGTGCTCCATCCGGTACCGCCATGTTCGACCGGCCAATGCGGCGCCGCCCATCCCCGCCGATACAAAGCGGCATGCCAGGCGCGGCGTTCCTCCGAGGTGACCCGCTCCCCGGCGACGACCTTGTTGCGGACCGACTCGGGGCACTCGGCGCGGACGAACGCGCGCACTTCTTCCGCGAACGCCTGTTCTTCATCGGTCTGCATCTCGTCTCCCAGCCGGCCGCTTGCCAAACAGGGCCCGGTGGCGACCGCCGCAGCGTCGCCGTCAGACCCATCGCAAGTCGCTTTATATAAACCGCCTAGCGAAACATAGTTGTCATTAGCACCGATTCGCGCAACAATGGATCCGCAGCCTTCACCTTCAAGCCCAGCATAGGGCAACCGGTACGAGGGCTCGGGAGAGGCGCTGTCGTGAACTACATCGCTGACAAGGTTGTCGTGGTGACTGGCGCAAGCTCGGGCATCGGTGCGGCCGTGGCCGTCGAGTTCGCGGCGGCGGGGGCAAAGCTCGTGCTCGGCGCGCGGCGCAAGGACAGGCTCGACAGCCTCGCCGCGGAGATCGAGACCAAGGGCGCCGCCGTCGCCACTGTGGCCTGCGACGTCCGACGAGAGGCCGACGTTCTTTCCCTGTTCGCCGCCGGCCTGGATCGCTTCGGGCGCATCGACATTCTGATCAACAATGCGGGGGTGGCCGATCACACGCCGACCGCAGATCTTTCGCTGGAGCGCTGGTCGGAGGTGCTCGACACGAACCTTACCGGCGCCTTTCTCTGCGCGCGTGAGGCCTTCCGCATCATGAAGGCCCAAGGGGCGGGGCGGATCATTCATATCGGCAGCCTTTCGGCGCAGGTGCCGCGGCCCGACACGATCGCTTATGCGGCAAGCAAGTTCGGGCTTGCCGGCCTCAACCATTCGCTGGCGATCGATGGCCGAGCACACGGCATCGCATCGTCGATCTTTCATCCGGGCGTGGTCGGGACGGAGCTCGTCCGGTCGAGCGGCGCGCGTGATCCAAGCACGGTGATCGGCTCCGACGTCGCGGCCCGCGCAGTGCTGGCGATGGCGGATTTGCCGGATCATGTGAATGTCGTCGAGAGCACGATCCTGCCGCTGACCATGCCCTTTCTCGGGCGAGGTTAGAAGCTGGGTCATACAATAATATGGTCGTACGTCCGTCTCCAAGTTCATCGTACGGCAGTCATAAATGACCTGGGCTCGATGAGCTCCAGGCGTCACGGGGAGAGGAAAATGAACCGTCGCTCTTGGTTGCTTGGATCGGTCGCCGTCGGCGCGACCTTGTCCCTGACAGTGCCCGCTTCCGCGCAGGACACCACCAACCCCGAGCCAGCTACGCCATCTCCGGCCGAAGGGGAGGCGCCAGTTGGCAACGAGACGATCGTCATCACCGGATCGCGCGTCGCCCGCGACGGTTTCCAGGCGCCGACGCCGACCACGGTCCTCACTTCCGAGGCGCTCGACAATCGCGGCCTCGCCAATGTCGGTGACTTCCTCAACGAGATTCCGTCGTTTCGCCCCAGCGTGTCGAACCAGACGAATACGCAGTCGTCGAACCTGTCCGGCGGTACCTTCGCGGACCTTCGCGGTCTGGGCAATATCAGGACGCTCGTGCTGGTGGATGGCCGCCGGCACGTCCCGACTGCGGCCACCGGTCAGGTCGACCTCAACCTTATTCCCACGATCCTGATCGACCGGGTCGACGTCGTCACGGGCGGCGCGTCGGCCGCATACGGCTCAGACGCGGTTTCGGGCGTCGTCAACGTCATCATCAACAATCGGCTACAGGGCTTTCGAGGCGATCTTTCGCTGGGTATTGCGGAGGAAGGCGACAATTTCGAGCGTCGTGTGAGCCTGGCCTGGGGTACCGACTTCGCGGACGGCCGCGGCCACTTCGTGATAGGGGGCGACTACGTCCGCTCCGAGGGCGTGGACAGCTGGGAGGATCGCGACTGGAGTCGCCGCTATGAGGAGGTGGTCACTTTCTCGAACAATCGTCCGGCGGGAACGCCGTCGCGCGCCTATTTTGGTGGCGTCCGGTTCATCAACTCGCTGCCCGGCGGCCTGATCGTCGGCAACAACGCCGACACCAATCCTGCAAACGGCGCCGATGTGCTGCGCGGCATCTGGTTTCCGAGCCCCGGCGTGGTCGCGAACTTCGATTATGGCGAGGAATCCGGCGGGTCCTCTTACAATTTCTCGAGCTCGGCGGGAACGCCGCCGCGGCTTGGGCACACCCTGGTCCTCCCGGTGGACCGCCATGTCGCAATGGCGCATCTCGACTATGAGATCAGCGACGCCGTCACTTTCTTCGCGGAGGGAACATACGGCCGCTCGGGTTCCAACTATTCGGGGCCGATCCCGCGCGACACGGCGACGGCGGGTCCCCGCGCGATCACCATCCGCCGCGACAATGCGTTCCTCCCGGCGGAAGTCGCCGACATCATGGATGCGAACGGAATCACCTCGTTTGCGATGGGGCGCGCAAACGCGGACTATTCGTCCGTGCGCATCGTCAACTTCAATACGACCTACCGCATCGCGGGCGGTCTGAGTGGGGATCTCGGCGGCGGCTGGGGCTGGGACGGTTATGTCCAATATGGCGAGAACCGGACGGACTGGCAGATCCGCAACATGCGCATCCAGCGGAACTGGGGCTTCGCTTACGACGCGATCCGATTGCCGAACGGGCAGATCGTCTGTCGCAGCGAAGCCGCCCGCGCCGAGGGCTGCGTTCCGCTCAACCTATTCGGCAACGGCGCAATGTCGCCGGAAGCGATCGACTATGTGAACGGAACCCAGTTCCATGAGGTGACGCTCACCCAACTGGTAGCCGCTGCCAATATCCGCGGCGAGCCTTTCTCGACCTGGGCCGGCCCGGTCTCGGTCGCGGCGGGCGTCGAGTATCGGCGCGACACGGCGGAGGCCATCTCCGATTCGATTGCCGAGGCCGGCGGGTACAATTTTTCCAATCCCCGACCGTTTGAAGGCGCGTTCGACACCAAGGACGCCTATGTCGAAGCGGTGGTGCCTCTGGCCCGGGAGGTGCCCTTCCTGCACTCGCTCGAGCTCAATGGCGCGATCCGTTACACCGATTACAGTTCGTCGGGGGGCGTGACGACGTGGAAGATCGGCGGTTCCTGGGAACCCATCCCGGACCTGCGCTTCCGTGCCGTACGCTCTCGAGACATTCGCGCGCCGAACAGCTCGGAGCTGTTCTCCGAGAGCTCGACCCAATCGACCCTGCGCAATCCGTTCAGCGGCGCTTCGCGCTCGTACACGGTCATATTTGAGCCCAGCTCGACCCTGGCTCCCGAACGGGCCGACACGCTATCGATCGGCGCGGTCCTCGCACCCCGATTTCTGCCGGGCTTCACGGCTTCGGTCGACTTCTATGACATCGACATCAGCGGTGCGATCGCGAGCTTCCCCGCGCAGCAGATCCTCGACAATTGCTTCGCCGAATTTCAGGCGGGCGGCCCTGGGTCGTTCTGCGACTTCGTCAGCCTGACGGGCTCCGGCACGGCCACGGAAATCAATTCCGTCAGCGTGCAGTTGCTGAACCTTGCCTCGCTGCGCACCCGCGGCGTCGATTTCGAGGCGGCGTATCGCTTCAATGCCGGCCCCGGCCAGGTCGTCTCCCGTCTCTACGGAACCTATGTGGCCGATCTCATTTCCGACGACGGGCTGGGCATTGAGCCCACCTATGACTCGGCGGGCGTCATCCAGACCCGCGGCAGCGTGATCGACCGCGCAGGCCAGGTCGGCGGATTCACCTCCGGCCTCAATCTCGGCGCGACCAGCGTGCCGACCTGGCAGCTGAACGGCAGCGTCAGCTACGAGACTTCGCGTTGGTCGACGACCCTGATGGCGCGCTGGATCGACGGCGGCATCGTCGATGCGACGCTCGTCCAGCCCGGCGATCCGGACTACGATCCGGCGTCCCCCATTTCGGTCCTCGACATGAACGTGAATTCCCGATTCTATCTGAACTGGTCGGGCACGATCAACGTCATCGACGAGGGACAGCGCCGCCTTCAATTCTATTTCGTGGTGAACAATCTGCTCGATGCGGAGCCGCCGTTCCCCAACACGCAGGTCGCCGGCTTTTACGATAGGATCGGGCGCAGCTACAAAGTCGGCTTGCGCTTCGGGTTCTGACCTTCACGGCATCGGCGGTGCTGCGCCGTTGGTGCTTGCACCTTCTGTGGCCCGGCCATGTTCCGGGGTCGCGGTCCATTGAGAACGGAATGTGCGAATGACGGGTTCTGAAACGGGTAGGGGTGCTCCTGCGCTCAGCGGAGCCGAAGCGGTCGAGATTTTCATGCGCCCGCGCTCGATCGCCGTGGTGGGAGTGTCCTCCAAGCCAGGGACCGCCGGCCGCACCGTCCTCGCGAACCTCGGACTCAACAGCTACGCTGGCGGCGTTCATATCGTGGGCCGCGCCGAAGGCGAGATAGACGGACGCCCCGTCAAGCAGAGTATCGACGATCTGCCGGAGGGCGTGGACCTCGCGGTGTTCACGCTGCCGGCCGCGGGCGTCAAGGAGGCGCTTCAGGCCTGCGCACGGCGCGGCGTACGCGCCGTGACGGTCTTTTCGTCAGGCTTTGCGGAAGTCGGCAACCATGCGGCGCAGAACGAGCTGGTCGCGATCGCAAACGACGCAGGGATCGCCCTGCTCGGGCCAAATTGTCTCGGCTACACGAATCTCGTCGACGGGTTGCCCATCGGCTTCGCCAACGCCCGCAAGGTCGCGCTCGTGCCGAAGGACGGAAGGAATCCGGCCGTAGCGATGGTGTCGCAGAGCGGCGGGCTGATGGCCTATGCGAGCCTGACGCTGGCGGCTCGTGCCCTGCCCGTTTCCTATACGGTAGCCACCGGGAACGAGGCCGGCGTCGGCATGGCCGACTTCATCGACTTCTTCGCCGAAGACGCGGCAACCAGGGTGATCGCCCTCTATCTCGAGGAGGTTCGCGACCCGAAAGGCTTTCTCGCTGCGGCAGCGCGTGCGCGTTCGGCCGGAAAGTCGTTGGTCGCCATTCATCCGGGCCGGGGTGAGAAGGGCAAGGCCGCGGTCCAGTCGCATACGGGCGCCTTGGCCGGAGACTATGCGGCAATGCGCGTTCACCTCGAACGTGCCGGCGTCGTGCTGGTCGACACTCTCGAAGAATGGGTCGACGTCGTCGAGCTGCTCGCGCGCTATCCCGAGGCGCCGACCCAAGGGCCCGGCGTGCTCACTTTCTCAGGCGGCTTCTGCGCAATCGCGCACGACTTCTTCGAGGATCTCGGGCTCGAACTACCGCCGCTGACGGATGAGTCGGCGGCCGAGCTCGCGCCCCAGCTTCCACCCTACATACCTCCCAGGAACCCCCTCGACCTCGGTACGCAGGCCATTTGGCAGCCTGAGCTGACCGGTATCGGCACCTCGGCGCTTATCAAGGACGAAGGCGTCGGCAGCGTGCTCATCGCGATCAACAGCGGTACGGCGAAGTCGCAGGCCGTCTATGCCCCGCACTTCATCGCAGCGCTGAAGGGGCAGAAGAAGCCGGCGATACTGGGCTTCCCGGCGCCGGAGATGAACGAGGCGTTCGAGGCCTCCGTGCGGGAGAACGGCCTCATCCTCAGCCGCTCGCTCGAGCGGTCGATGCGGGCGCTGGCGCGCGTGACGCATCATGGCCGCAACCTGGAGCGTGCGGCGCGCTCGGTGTCGCATGCGTCGTTCGGCGATCTCCCGGAACTCGGCGTCGGGGCACAGCCGGAATGGCTCGGCAAGCAGCTTCTCGAAGCTATCGGCGTGCCGATCCCCCGAGGCGGCCTCGCGAAGAACCTCGCCGCAGCGCAGGAGATCGCCGGGCGAGTCGGCTATCCGGTCGCGGTGAAAGCACAGGCCGGCGCGCTCGCCCACAAGACGGAAGCGGGCGGCGTGCTGCTCGGCATCGGTGATGCGGACGCGCTCGCTGCCGCCTGGGGGACCCTTCATGACAATATTGCCAGGGCTGAGCCCGACCTCGTGCTCGACGGTGTGCTGGTCGAGCGAATGGCGCCCAGGGGACTTGAGCTGATGGTGGGGGCTAAGCGTGACGCCAGGTGGGGTCCGGTCGTATTGGTCGGGCTTGGGGGCGTCTGGGTCGAGGCATTGGGTGACGTGCGTCTGCTACCCGCCGACATGGCAGAGGCGGATATTGTCGAAGAGCTGGGTAGGCTGCGCAGCGCCAAGCTGCTCGGTGGGTTCCGCGGTTCCCCACCTCGGGACGTGGCGGCGGTCGCGCGCATCGCAAGCTTGGTAGGACGGCTCATGATGACCATTCCCCGGATCGTCGAAATCGACCTGAATCCGGTATTCGTCCACGGTGAAGGGGAAGGGCTGACCGCCGTCGATGCGCTCGTGGTGACCGCGTCATGAGCGAGCCGCTGGCGACCTACGAACTGGACGGAGAGACCGCGCTCGTCGGAATCAACCGCGCAGCCAAGCGCAACGCGGTGAGTAGCGCGGTCATGGCCGAGCTGCATGCGGCCTTCGAGCGGGCCGCTCAGGAAGCGCGGGTGGGCATCCTTTTCGGGCACGGCGACAATTTCTCGGCCGGACTGGACCTCGCCGAGGCCGCCTCGCGTATGGGCAAGCCGATCAAGCCTTGGGAGCGGGGTCGCTGGACGGTGCCGCTGGACCTCGTCGCGCGCGGACCGATACCGTGGGTGGCGGCGCTGAGGGGCGCCTGCATCGGCGGAGGCCTGGAGATCGCCTCGGCCTGCCAGATCCGTGTAGCGGACGAGACCACCTTCTTTGCGCTTCCCGAGGGCAAACGCGGCATCTTCGTCGGCGGCGGCGGCGCGGTACGCATCCAGCGGTTGGTCGGCTATGCGCGCATGGCCGACATGATGCTGACCGGGCGAGTGCTGAGCGCCGCGGAGGGAGAACGGGCGAATCTCTGCCAATATGTCGTGCCTGCGGGGCAGGCGCTGGCGAAGGCGAAGGAACTGGCGCTGCTCGTCGCGAGCAATCCGCCCAACACCAATTGGGCGATCTGCGCCGGCCTGCCCCGGCTCAACGACATGGGCCACGCAGACGGTCTCTTCTTCGAAGGGCTGGTCAGCGGCGGCGCGCGCAACGAGGAGGGCGCCAAGCGGATCGCCGCCTTCCTCGATCGCGGCGAGAACAAGGTCGCCGCCCCGCCTCGCGAACCGGACGACGAGGAAGGCTGAACGATGGCCCTGCACGATTCCGCCATCGTCGGATACGCCGAAACCAAGATCGTCCCGAAGAGCGAGGTCGACGTCTGGGAACTCGGGGCGGAGATCCTCGAAGCTCTGCTGCAGCGCACCGGCTTCGAAAAAGCCGAGATCGATGGGCTCGTCCTCTCTTCCTCCTCGACCGGGGCTGGAAACATCTTCTGGTCCCAGACCACGGCCGACCAGCTCGCGCTGGAGCTGGACTTCTGCCAGACGGTCGACATCGGCGGCAGCTCGCCGCTTGGTGCGGTCGCCCGCGCCAGCGCCGCGATCGATGCGGGCCTGTGCGAGACGGTGCTCTGCCTCTTCGCCGACACGGCGGTCGCCGAGAATAATGGGCGTCCTCGATCCTACGGAGCCGAATGGACCACACCCTATGGCTATCTCGGCGCGCCCAATGCTTTCGGTATGCTGAGCTCATATTATGACGGGTATTTCGGGCTCGACTTCCAGGCGCTCGGCAAGTTGGCCGTCGCCCAGCGCGCGCACGCTGTGCTGAACGACAATGCCTGCGAGAAACTGCGCAAGCCGATCACGGTCGAGGATTATCTGAACTCGCGGATGATCAACGATCCGATCCGCTTACTCGATTGCGTCATGCCGTGCGACGGCGCCAGCGGGCTCATTATGACGAAGCGCAAAACCGTCGAGAAGCGCGGTTTCGGCAAGATCGCGGTCCCAGTCGGCTATGGCGAGCGTACCAATTTCGGCGCGGCTCAGTCGGTCGTCGATCCCACCGTCACCGGCCACCGCGCGGCCGGCGAGAAGGCCTTTGCCCAGGCCGGCCTCGAGCCCGCCGACATCGCCTCCTTCCACCCTTATGACGATTTCATCATCGCGATCATGATGCAGCTCGAGATGCTGGGCTTTTGTGCGCACGGCCGGGGTGCGGGATTCATCCACGAGAGAGATTTCCTCTTCTCCGGAGACCTGCCGCTGAACACTGGGGGTGGGCAGATCTCCGCCGGACAGTGCGGACTGGCTGGCGGTGGCACCAACCTGGTCGAGGCGGTGCGGCAGCTGTTCGGCGAGGGCGGAGCGCGGCAGGTGAAGAACAAGGCCAACGCGCTGGTCACCGGAATCGGCGGAATTCCCTATGGGCGAAACTGGAACACCAGCACCGTCCTGATCCTCACTCCGGATGCATGAGGTGGCGGCGATGCGCGAAGTGAACGACCTGTTCGAGATCGAGCGCCCGCTGCCGCCGGAGCGCAGCTTCTCCCGGCCCTTCTGGGCAGCGACGCGCGAGAAGAAGCTGGTCATACAGTACGACCGGGCCGCAGACGCCTGGCAATTCTATCCACGCCCGACGAGCATCTATAGCGGCCTTCGCGCGGATCTCGAATGGCGCGAGGTTTCGGGTCGCGGCCAGGTGTTCAGCTTCACGATCGTGCGCCGCGCCCGTCCGCCCTTCCGCGACCACGAGCCCTATCTGCTCGCGATGGTGACGCTAGACGAGGGCGTGAACGTGATGAGCAACCTGATCCGCTGCCCACTCGAGGAGGTGCGGATCGGCCTTCGCGTGAAGCCCTGCTGGCAGCCGCTCCCCGACGGCCGCCACCTCCTGCTGTTCGAGCCCGACCGGTGATGGCGGATCCCACCTCGTGCCAGCGAGGGTCGCGGTCGCACCCGACGTTGCGGACGGCGGCCGCCCGAACCAGGTTAGGCCCCCGCCCGAAATGGTCCAGGCTTATCGGGCGACCCGCATATTCCCTGCACGCGGCCGTGTGCTTGCGAAGGGCTAGATGATGCGGCCGCGCGTGCTGCTGACCCGGCGCTGGCCTGCCGAGGTCGAGGCGCATCTTGCCGGCCTCTACGACCTGACGCGCAACGAGGCCGACGTGCCCATGTGTACGGAAGACCTGGCAGAGGCTTGCCGGGTTTACGACGCGATATGCCCGACCGTGACGGACAGAATCGACGCAAAGGTGCTTGCCCGGCCGCTCCGTGTTCGCATCCTGGGCAATTTCGGGGTCGGCACCAATCACATCGATAGCGAGGCCGCAAAGGCGGCCGGGCTCGTCGTCACCAACACGCCGGACGTGCTGACCGATGCCACGGCCGACATCGCAATGACCCTGCTGCTGATGATCGCGCGCCGGGCAGGGGAAGGGGAGCGGCTGCTCCGCGCCGGCCGGTGGGAGGGCTGGAACCCGACACAGCTCATGGGCGGGCAGCTTTCCGGCAAGACCCTCGGCCTGATCGGCTTCGGGCGCATTGCCCAGGCGACCGCACGCCGGGCCGCGCACGGCTTCGGCATGCGCATTCTCTATCATGGTCGCCGCCGCGCACCCGCCGAGGTCGAGGCGGAGACGGGCGCCGCCTATGTGGAAACGGTCGAGGCTCTGCTGCCCGAGGTCGACTTTCTCTCGATCCACACACCCGGTGGGGCGACCACGCACCATCTCCTGGACGCCCAGCGGCTGAGCCTGTTGCGGCCGCATGCGCGGATCGTCAACACGGCGCGCGGCACGGTGATCGACGAGGCGGCGTTGGCCGACGCGCTGGCGCAGGGGCGGCTCGCCGGGGCCGGGCTCGACGTCTACGAGGCGGAACCGCAGGTCCATCCGCGCCTGCTGGATCTGGAGAATGTCGTGCTTCTCCCGCACCTCGGCAGCGCGACGGTCGAGACGCGTGTCGCCATGGGAATGCGCGTGGCCGCCAATCTCGACGCCTTCTTCGAAGGCCGAAATCCGCCGGACCGGGTCGCTTGACCGGAGATGCGCTCGAAGCCATCGCGCGCACGCTCGGGCTCCCCGTGCCCTTTCCCTCGGTCGAACATTATCGGCGAGTCGCCGCTGCGATCGCCGGGCGGGCGGGGAACGGACCCCTGCTCGCAGGCATTAGCGGGCCGCAGGGGAGCGGCAAATCGACCATGGCCGCCTTCGTTGCGGCCTTGCTGGAAAAGTCAGGTCTGCCCACCGCCGTGCTCTCGCTCGACGATCTCTATCTCGATCGCGAGGACCGGCCGACGGCCCTTCATCCGCTCTTCGCCACGCGCGGAGTGCCGGGAACCCACGACGTGGCGCTGGGACTCGATGTAATCGACCGGCTCTTTGCCGGGGGCGGGAACATCCCGCGCTTCGACAAGGCACGGGACCGGCGGCGGCCGCCAGCGGAGTGGGACAATTTCCCACGGTCGGCCGGGGTCGTTCTGCTCGAGGGATGGTGTGTCGGCGCGGGTCCTGAGGACGAGACGGCCTTGGCGGCGCCGATCAACCGGCTCGAGGCGGAGGAGGACCCGGCGGGCATCTGGCGGCGCCAGGTCAATGCTTTCGTCGCCGGCCCTTATCGCACCCTGTTCGACCGGATCGGCTTCCTCGTCTATCTGCGTGCGCCGTCCTTCGATTGCGTCCTGCGGTGGCGGACTCTGCAGGAGCGCAAGCTTCGCGCCCTCGAAGGGAAGAGGGCGGGCATGGATGATTCGGAGCTCGCTCGCTTCGTCAGCCACTACGAGCGGCTGACCCGCCACCTTGCGGCGACGTTGCCGGCACGGGCGGACCTCCTGGTTCATCTGGACGAGGCCCAGGCGATCGCTGGACTGGTTGTTCGAGACAACTATGTGGATTGACTCGGCCGCTATCGACAGGGATAGATATAACCATAATACAAACAGCTTCGCCGGGCGCTTCAGGCGGCGGCAAGCGCGGTGGAGAGAGGGATGAGCGAGCACCTGCTCAGTTCATGCGACGATCATCACGATCCCTACATGCTGCCGGCCGCTGTGTGGACTGGACGCATGCCCGCCCAAGAGGGCCGCACGGGCCATATCGAGATTTGCGACGGCAACGTCGTCCGGCTCCGTGAGGTCGGCGGCGCGCGGGCCGGGTAGATGGGGATCGCGATCGCCGCCAAGATGAAGCCTCCACTCTATCGTCGCCGGGGCGGTATTTTCGACCAGACGAAGCTCGACGCTTTCGATCTGCATGGGTCACGAGAGGCCATCGCGATCGCTGCGGAATAAGGAGGCCGGAAGGCACCGCGGCGACCGGAGAGGGAGAGGAACAGACTAGTGGCGACGACCGAGCTTCCGACGACCCCCGCTTCGCCCTCCGGTCCCGCTCCGATCGCGCTGAAGAGGGGCCTTGCTTATCCCGGATGGTGGGTGGTGGCGGCGGGCTTCGTCATCTTCTTCTTCTCCTTCGGCGGCCCGACCCTTTCCATGTCGCTCCTCTACAACGAAGTGATTGCGGAATTCGGCTGGACGCGAACGCAGGCAACCGGGATCTATGCATGGAAGGGGATCACCGGCGCGGTCGTCGCCATCCTGCTGATCGGGCCGGCCGTGCAGCGCTTCGGGTTGAAACCGGTCTTTCTGACCGTCCTGACCTTGCAGGCGCTCGGCTTCTTCACGTTTCTGAACGTCAATTCGATCCCGACCTACTTCCTCGCGGGATTCCTGATCGGCCTCGGGCAGGGGGCCGTTCTGCTCTGCATCAAATTGCTCGTCGCGCGCTGGTTCATCCGCAATGTCGGCTTTGCCGGCGCGATGGCCCTGGTGGGATCGAGCGCCGGCGGCGTGGTCTTTCCTATCGTCATCGCGTCGCTGCTGCCGGACCTCGGCTGGCGCACGACCTACGCGCTGATCGGCGTCTCCATCCTCGCCATCTCGGTGCCCCTCGTCCTTTTCACGAAGCTGAATCCGACCGAGGAGGACTTGCTCCCCGAAACGGTGGGAGCCAAGGGCCCTCCGCCGAGCCCGGAGCTGGTCGAGGCCACGCGCGCGGCGGACATACCGGCTACCTACGGCGAGCTGATCCGCAAGCCGATGTTCTGGGCGATCATGGTCGGCATCTTCGTCATTGCCGGCGTGGACCAGGGGCTGTTCCAAAACATGCAGCTCTATTTCGTCCAGGAGGTGGGCCTCAGCCGCGGCACCGCCGCTTGGCTGCTCTCGTTGACCGCCCTCATCGGCCTGCTCGCCAAGTTCATCGCGGGCAAGTTCTTCGACGTCTATTCGGTGAAGGGAATCGCCATCTGGTACCTGCTGATCGCCGCAATGGTCTTAATCGCCTTCACGGTGAGCAATCTTTGGACCGCCATAATCTTCGCGTGCGTGCTGGGCCTCGCCCATGGCGGACTCGTGTGCGAGGGCCCGGTTCTGGCCAAACATGTCTTCGGGCCGAGAAACATGGACAAGGTCCTGCCGATCGTCACCGGCTGCTTTGCCCTGGGATCGTCGGCGGGGCCGATATCCCTGGCCTTCATCTACGACCAGATCGGCCATTACGATCTGGGATTCGCCTTGTTCTCGGTCCTGGCGCTCCTCGCCGCCTTCCTCCTCACGTGGTTCGTGCGCCCCCTGTACCGCGACCGCCTGCGCGTTGCGATCGGCGGCGCCTGAGCCGTGCAGCGCCGGGCGCTGGCCGTCCCGACGGTCCGTCATCGGCCGGAACCTTCGCGACCCGCGGGAAGAATCGTCTGGGACGCAGCTGTCGGCGCGCATATGGCTGACGATCGGCATCTCCGCGCGGTTCCTCCGGCGATCGAACTGCCGGAGGCCGTTGCGCAGCGCACCGTAATTGTTTACTCAGTCTACTAAATAGACTGTCAGGGACGAGGATTATGGCCGAGATCGCATTGGGCATGTGGACGTCGCACGGGCCGACCCTTTCCACGACGCCGGAGCAGTGGCTGCTGCGCGTATCGGCGGACAGGAAGAACAGGCATCCCTTCCGCGGACGGGTGTACGACTTTGACTCGCTGGTCGAGCTGAGGAAGGACGAGGGGCTTGCGGAGTCGAGCTCGCTCGCCGAGCGGGAGCGCAAGGCCGCATCCTGCCAGAGATCGATCGAGGAGATGGCTGACCGCTTCGCCGCCGCCCGGATCGACGTCGCGGTGATCATGGGCAACGATCAGAGGGAGCTTTTCCTCGAGGACATCACCCCGGCGATCACCGTTTACCTGGGGGACACGATCTGGGACCAGCCGGCCAGCGAGGAACAGGCGGCGCGCATGCCGCCGGGCATTCACGAGGCCGAACCGGGTCACAGCCCGCCCGAACGGCGCGAATATCCCTGCCTGCCGGACCTCGGCCTCCACGTCTGCAACTCGCTCGTGCCGCAGGGCTGGGATCTGGCCGTCTCCAAGAAGCTGCCCGAGCCGCCGGGGCATTGGTCGAGCGGCGCGCCGCACTCCTTGGGTTTCATCTATCGGCAGATCATGCGCGACGAGGTGATCCCGAACCTGCCCATCATCATCAACACCTTCTTCCCTCCCAACCAGCCCACGGCGCGGCGCTGCTTCGAGTTGGGCAAGGCGGTGGGCGCAGCGATCAGGAACTGGGACAAGGACCTGCGCGTCGCCGTGTTCGGCTCGGGCGGCATGAGCCATTTCGTGATCGACGAGGCGTTCGACCGCATGTTCTTCGAGGCGCTTCGCACCCGAGATGCGGAGACCCTCTGCGGAATAGAAGACAAGTATCTCCAGTCCGGCACGTCCGAGCTCAAGACGTGGATCGCTGCCGCTGGCGCGCTCTTCGACACCGATCTCAAGGGCGATGTCGTCGGCTACGAGCCCTGCTACCGCTCGGAAGCCGGGACCGGCACCGCCAACGGCTTCGTCGCCTGGCAGTGAGCTGGACATGAGCGATCCCAATGCCGAACGCCTCCGCCGCCTCGATGCCTGCGCCGTCTCCGACGCGCTCGACAAGCTCGGCCTGCCGGGATGCGTCACCGGACTCCGCTCCGCCTCTCCCGGCCGGCGCATTGCCGGCCGCGTGCACACGGTCAAGCTGAAGGCCGGCACGCCGCCCCCCGGCCGGCCGCCCGTTCATCTCGGCGCCGCGGCGATCGATGCGAGCGAGCCCGGCGACGTGATCGTCGTCGAGCAGTCGACCGGCATCGACGCCGGCTGCTGGGGCGGCATTCTCTCGCGCGGAGCCCAGCACAAGGGTGTTTCCGGCGTGATCTGCGAAGGGCTGGCACGCGATGTCGACGAGGCGCGCGGGATCGGCTTTCCCGTCTTCTGCCGTGGCTATACCGCGCGGACCGCGCGCAACCGCGTCCATGAGGAAGCGACCGACGTGCCGATACAGGTCGGCAGCGTCACCGTGGAGCCGGGCCATTACGTGATCTGCGATTCCAGCGCAGCCGTCTTCGTGGCACCAGAGGACATCGAGCGCGTCCTGGCCGCCGCCGAGGAGATCGCCGCGCGCGAGGCGGAGATGACGCGCCGACTCGATACCGGCGAGGCGGCGTCCGCCGTGCTCGGCGCCAGCTACGAATATATGCTGAGACGGGACTGATGAGCGACGATCCCAATGTGGCGCGCGCACGCGCGCTCGACACGGCGACGCTCAGCGACGCGCTCGATCGGCTCGGCATCGTCGGCCAATGCTACCGGATCGCAGGACGAGATCCCGACTTTGCCATGGCGGGGCGCGCCTTCACGATGCGATGCGGCCCGGCGTCGACGCCTCCAGGGACGGTCGGCGACTATATCGACGACGTGCCGGTCGGCCACGTCGTCGTGATCGACAATGGCGGGCGAGAGGACGCGACGATCTGGGGTGACATATTGACCGAGATCGCCCACCGCCGCGGCCTCGCCGGAACCGTCATCGACGGAATCAACCGTGACGTCGCGCTCTGTCGCAAGCTCGGCTATCCCGTGTTCAGCCGCGGCCACTGGATGAGGACGGGCAAGGACCGCGTCCAGGTCGAGGAGACGGACTGCGTGGTCGAGATCGGCGGCGCCCGCGTCGCGCCCGGCGACATCGTGCGCGGCGACGCGGACGGCGTGATCGTCATTCCACAGGCGCACGAGACGGACGTGCTCGGCGCAGCCGAGGAGATACAGGACGCCGAGGCCCGCATACGCGAGGCCTGCCGGGGCGGCATGCGCCTCGACGAGGCCCGCGCCCAGTTCAAATACCACCAGCTTCAGACAAGACAGAAACAAGAGGGACGCTCGGAATGATCATCGATTGCCACGGCCATGTCAGCGCGCCGGTGGAGCTCTGGGCGTACAAAGCGGGCCTGCTCGCGCATCGCGGCTCGCATGGGCGGGGCGGCGTCAGGGTCACGGACGAGCAGCTGATGGCGGCCGCCCATCACAAGGAAACCTGGCCCGACGGCCATGTCGAATTGCTGCACAGCCACGGCACCGATCTGCAGCTCATCTCTCCGCGGCCGTTCCAGATGATGAACTCGGCCAAGCCGGCGCGGCTGGTCCACTGGTTCTGCGAGGAAGTGAACACGATCATCCATCGCCAGTGCACGCTGCTGCCCAACCTGTTCATTCCCGTCGCCGGCTTGCCCCAGGCGGCGGGGGAGCCGATCGAGGCCTGCTTTCCGGAGATGGATCGCTGTGCCTCGATGGGCTTCAAGGGCTTCCTGCTGAACCCGGACCCCTATGAAAACGGCGAGGAGGAGGCTCCGCCACTCGGCGACCGTTATTGGTATCCGCTCTACGAAAAGCTCTGCGAGCTCGACCTGCCGGCCCACATCCATGCCACCGGCTCGCAATCCGAGCGTACGCCTTATTCGCTTCACTTCATCAACGAAGAGACGATCGCGACCTACAATCTCTGCACATCGTCGGTGCTCGACGATTTCCCGGAGCTCAAGATCGTCGTCAGCCATGGGGGCGGCGCGATTCCCTATCAGCTCGGCCGTTTCGAGTCCCAGTCGCGGCGAACCAAGCACTTGTTCTCGGAGCGTATGGCGAAGCTCTATTTCGACACCGTGCTCTACACCGAAGAGGCGCTGCGCCTCCTGATCAAGACGGTGGGGCCGGACCGTTGCCTCTTCGGTTCGGAATGTCCGGGGGTCGGCTCGACCATCGACCCTGCCACCGGTCACACGATGGACCATATCGCCCCCTTCATCGCCAGGTTCGACTTCCTGAGCGATGCGGACAAGAAGCTGATCTTCGAAGACAATGCGAGGAAGGTGTTCAACCTCGACGTCTGAACGGCGGTCTCGCGCCGGCCTTCGCCCCGCGACCCTATCCGGATGCCGCCCGGCTATGTTCGGGCGCGGCGGCAACGGGCGCTTCGTCCCCGATATGGAGCAAGGCGCCCTGAGCGCGTAGCGCCTGCTGCACGGCCGTGACGTCGACGTCGCGCGGTACCACGCCGGCCCGGACCGCGATGGCGGCAGCGGCGCCGGCGGCCTCGCCCATAGACATGCAGGTCGCCTGGTCGCGGACCGCGCCCAATGCTGCGAAGGTGGTCGAGACGCAGCGGCCGGCGACGAGAAGGCCCTCGACGCCCCGGGGCAGGAGGATGCGGTACGGGATATCGTAGGGCGCCTTGAACGGCGAGGCGACGCCGTCGCCCCAAAGGCCGGTGACGCTGTGCAGGTCCGGTCCGCGCGGACCGCCCTTGGCGATGACGTCAGGAAAGCGGCGCCCCGTCAGCACGTCGTCTTCCGTCAGCATGTAGTCGCCGATGATGCGCCTGCCTTCGCGGGCGCCTCCGGTCGGCGATTCCATGACGATATACGCCTCCTCGAAGCCGGGGATGCGCTCGCGAAGGAAGTTGAGGTACACGCGGTTGAGCTTGCGGCGGTAGATCAGCGACTTGCTGACTTCCTCCTCGTCGGTGTGGTCGTACCAGACCTCGTAGACGCCGGACATCATCTGGCCATGGCGGATCTTTCCGTGGCGGAAGATGCCGAGATTGCCGAACCGGGGCGGCGGATAGACCGGCTCCGCCGCGCCCAGAAGCAGCGGCACCTTGCCCGCCTTGATATAGTCCACCCATTCGCGGTCGAGTCCGGCGGGAAGCGGCATGTACTTGCCGTCCGGGCCTTTGGGCGCGGTGGCCTTCCCCGGGATCGGACCGCCGGCCGCCGGCGAGAGGCGGAGCTTCGGGATGCCGCCGGCCGCCCGGATGCGGTCGACCTCGTCCCAGTCGGTGGGCTGGACGACGGGCTCCTGATAGATCGTCTCGCCCGTGAGCGACTTGTAGACGTTGGCCGGGCGACCGCCGCCCATCAGTTCCGAGCGCTCGCGCTCCAGCTCCTCGCGCTCCTCCTGCGTGAGGTTCGGCTGGGCGCGAAGCCAGGCGATCAGCTTGTCGATGTCGATTCCGCCGATCTGCATGTCCATCGAGCCGCCATGATGACGTCCATCCTCTTCGCGGCCATGGTTGAAGGGTGCCCCCGCGCGCGCGGCGATGTCGCCGTCGGCCGAAGCGTCGACGACGACGTCCGCCGTCACCACCTGGCCGCCCGACTTGTTCGCGATCGCGACGCCCTTGACGCATCCGTCGTCGACGAAAGCGTCGAACACGACGGTGTTGAACAGCACGTCGACCCCGGCTTCTTCCATCATCTCGTCGAGGAGGCTGGTCATCATCACCGAGTCGGTGGGGTGACGCGCGGTGGGCGGGCCTTCGGGCGCGCCGCCGATCGCCTGGATGCGGTGGAGGATCTCGAGCGAGATGCCTTTCACGACCTCGGTCCCGACGCCCTTTTCGATGATATAGCCGTTGATTCCGATCCCGCCGATCCCGCCGCCGGTCATCATGCCGCCGAGATAGCCGACGCGCTCGATCAGCATCACGTCGGCGCCGTTGCGCGCCGCGCTCAGCGCCGCGACGCAACCGGCCGGTCCGCCGCCCACGACCACCACGTCCTTCTTCTTCGCCAGCTTCAGCGACGCGCTGAAAGCGCCCTCCTGGCCCAGCACCGGCATACTTCTTCCTCCGCGTCCGAGTTCGAGCCGGTCATAGATGAAAATACATATTATGAACAGAGTGTATTACAGTTAGGAGGGATGGCCGGACCTCGCCCGAGGTGTGGGGACCCGGCCGGCGTTGGGCACAAGAAACCCGGCCGGATCGCTCCGGCCGGGCAGATTTCCCCCCTGGATGGGAGGAGAAAGATCGAGCCGACGCCTAGGCGTCTACATAGCCCTTGGAATCCTGCGCGATCCCCATCGCCTGCTCCTGGAGGAGGCGCACCGCCTCGGGCTGGCCGTACTGAAAGATGAAGCGCTTGAGGTGCAGGGCGCCGCCCGCCTTGATCTCCTCGGCGGTCATCCCTTCGGTCACTGCTTCGCGGTCGATCGTGGGCAACGGCACCCTCTCGTTGATTGTCGGATCGCGGATCACGCCCTTGGGATCCTCGCCGTTCCTGACCTTTTCGATGTCGCGCAGGAATTGGCGGCGCATCATGCCTACGCCCTTATCCGACAGGCCGAGATGCTCCTGCGTGCGGTCGGAGATCCTCCCCTGGCCGATCCAGGCGACGAAATCCTGGTTCATCACGTGACTCGTGATCCACTCGCCCTTCTCGTCCTTGATCGGCCCGTACCAGACAGGGATCGAGTTCTGCTCGTAGGGTTCCTGGTCCTTCGGCACCCGCGTGAAGAACCAGGCGATGCTCAGCATGTTCTCGTCGTCGACCGGCACGCGATATTCGAAATGGTCTCCGGTGAACATGGCGTTGGGCCAGAGGCAGGCGCGTCCGATCGTCCACAGCGGGTGGTTCTCGTCGGTGTCCTCGCGGATGCGATTGTAGGTGAAGCCATATTCATATTCGCGGAAGTCGATCTTGAGGTGCTTGGGCCCGTAAGGGCCGAGCTCGCCGCGCAGCCGCTTGCTCCAATTGGCGTGCATCCATTCGAAGTGGATCGGGTCGATCGAATTCTCCTGTCCCTGAAGCCAGTTGCAGGGCAGTTCGGAGATCACGATCTGGCGGAATCCGTTGTTCCAGGAGAAAGGCTCCCAATCCGGCAGCTCGGGCGCCGGCGCCGGACCCATATAGGCCCAGAGCAGCCCGCCCTTGCTTCGGACCGGGTAGGACTTGATCGTGATCCGGTCCTTGTACCGGCCCGACGGGTTGGCGGTTTCCTCATAGGGCTGGTCGAGGCACTTGCCGTCGCGGCCGAACAGCCAGCCGTGATAGGAACATCTGAGGCCGCATTCCTCGACCATTCCATAGGCCATGTCGGCGCGGCGGTGCGGACAGTGGCGGTCCACCAACCCATAATTGCCGGACAGATCCTTGTAGAGGACCAGGTCCTCGCCGAGGATGCGGACGGCCTTGGTCGTGCGCTTCTCGAACTCGCTTTCGCCACCGATCGGGTGCCAGTAGCGGCGCAGCAATTCTCCCATGGGGGTGCCTGGGCCGACCCGGGTCAACAGCTGGTTCTGTTCCTCGGACAGCATCTCTTCCTCTCCCGCGGAGCCGCAGCCACGCCCGGCTCCACTTTGTTCTCCGTAGGACAATTTCATTGTCTCAAACAACAATATCCGTCAAGCCAGGATTGACCCACGACGCTTTCTCGAGGAGCCGCGCTTGTGTGAGCGGGCCACCCCGTCTTATGCTGGCGTGCGATCGACAGGGGTTCATGCGTGGCGACGAGGAAAGGCGAGCAGGCGACGAAGCCGCCGAGCTTCCGCAATCTGATGACCTTCCGCCTCCACCGCGTGGCGCGCATCTCGGAACGGATATCCGAGCAATATTATCGAAAGCACCTCGACCTCTCCCTGCCCGAATGCCGAGTCATCGGAATCACGGCGGGCTTCGGATCGGTCTCGTTCAAGCGGGTCGCCGCCGCCGCCAATCTGGAAAAGAGCTATGCCAGCCGCGTGGTATCCTCGCTGGTCGAGCGCGGCATCATGGAGAAGAGCCCGAACCCACAGGATAGCCGCTCGGTGCTGCTGCAGCTCACCGACCATGGGAAGGGGGTGCACGAGCAGACCTATGCCCTCGCGCTGAGTCTGAACGAGCTGCTTCAGGCCCCCTTCCGGCGCGGGCAGGTGGCAGATTTCGTGGCCTTCCTGAACACGCTCGAGCAACAGCTCGAACGGACGAGCGGAATGATCGAGGCTGGCGGCGATCTGGGCCAGGCGCCCGCACTTATGGCTCCGGTAGCAGAATCACTGTCCGCCGAACCGGGCCAGTCCTTCATGCTGGATCGCGCCTTTGCGCAGCAGCTCCACGACATGCTGGGCCAGTATCTGGCCAAGGATTGAGCATTTTACGTCCGTGAATCGAATCCGGGTTGTGGATTCAGACAACAATATTCATGATCCCGCGAAAGCAGCTCGCGGGAGATGGAAATGAGCGAGACCGATGCACTGGCGCGCCTGGCGCCGTCTGACGGAGCGAATGCCCATCTGATCGACGGGCAGCTGATCACCGGCAATCGCTTCTTCGAGGTGGTGAATCCGGCAACCGGTCGGGCCTTCGCCCTCTGTCCGGACGCATCGCAATTCGAACTCGACAAAGCCGTCGCCGCCGCGCGCCGTGCCTTTCCGGCCTGGGGCGCCTTAGGCTTCGCACGCCGGCGCGAGCTGATATTCGAGCTGGCGGACCGCATTGCGGCGGCCGCCGATGAACTTGCGCCACTCTTGACCAGCGAGCATGGCAAACCGCTCGAGCAGGCGAAGCTGGAGCTTTCCCTCTCCGCCCACCACATGAAGCAACTCGCCTCACTGGAATTGCCAGACGAGTTGCTCCGCGACGATGCGCGCGGCCGAGTCGAACTGCGTTATCATCCGCTCGGCGTGGTCGGCGCCATCGCGCCGTGGAACTTCCCCGTGGCGTTGGCCATGCACAAGGTCGCCCAGGCGCTCTATACCGGCAACACCCTGGTGCTGAAGCCATCGCCCTTCACGCCGTTGACGACGCTCGCAGTCGGAAGGCTGGCCGCGGACCTGTTGCCTCCGGGCGTGCTCAACTTGGTCGCCGGGGGCAACGATCTCGGCGCCTGGATGACGGCGCACGAGGATATCGACAAGATCAGCTTCACCGGCTCGGTCGCCACCGGGAAGAGGGTGCTTGCCGCCGCCGCTGGAACGCTGAAGCGGGTGACGCTGGAACTGGGCGGCAATGACGCGACGCTCGTGCTCGAGGATGCGGACCTCGACCTCGCGGCGGCCGGAATCGCGCGCAGCGGCTTCTTCAACTGCGGCCAGATCTGCATGGCGATCAAGCGCGTCTATGTCGCGGAAAGCGTGCGCGACGATTTGCTGGAGAAGCTGGTCGCCAAGGTCTCGGCCCTCAAGGTCGGCGTCGGCACCGAGCCCGATACCGACATGGGGCCGATCCAGAATGCAGTCCAGTTCGAGAAGGTGAAGGCCTATCTCGAGGATGCCATCGGGCGGCCGGGGGCCGAGGTGCTGACCGGCGGCCGCGTCCGTGGAGGGGAGGGCTATTTCATCGAGCCGACCATCATCGCCGGCCTCGGCGAAGATGCGCCCTTGGTTCGCGAGGAGCAGTTCGGTCCGGTGCTACCGGTACTGACCTTCACGTCGGTAGACGAGGCGATCGCGCGCGCCAACGATACGCGCTTCGGCCTTGGCGCCTCGGTCTGGAGCCGGGACGAGGCCCGGGCCAGGGCCGTGGCGGGACAGCTGATGGCGGGTACGGTCTGGATCAACCGGCACGGCCTCAACGAATCCGACGTGCCCTTCGGGGGAATGAAGGAGTCGGGCTACGGACGCGAGCATGGCGTCCTCGGCATTCGCGCCTATCAGGAGCTGCAGGTAGTAAGCCGGCCCTCCTCCTGATGGCGCGCGGGCATCTTGCTCACCACCGTCGCCACGTGCCGAGCCTCCCGATGACCGGGACCGATCGAGATGTCCAGCGCGGCAGTGACGGGGAGCGATGGCGGCCGAAGCACTCGGCGTTTGACTAGGCGTGGCGGGCGACCTTCACTTCGATAAGCGCTTGCCTTCTTTCCTCCCGGATCACGCGCGCCGCCTCGGCGAGCGTCGCGGCCAGGTCCTCCGCGCGCTCCACCCGCGCGGCCCACGCGCGCGAGGCCTCGGCGATCTTGCAGAAGTCGGGAAGGGGATCGAGCGAGGTGATCGGCATGACATTCGCCCGGGCCGCGTGACCTTGCGGATAGATGCCGAGCGTCGAGCCGCGAACAGCGCCCCAGATGCCGTTATTGTAAACCACCGTGAGCAGGGGCAGGCGATGCGCCTCCGCCACCTGATGGCAGGCGACCGGGTTGGAGAACATGTAGCTGCCGTCGCCCACCGTGGCGATCACCAGTCGGTCGCGATCGGCGAGCTGCACGCCGAGAGCCGTCGGCAAGCCCCATCCGAGCCCGCCTGAAATCGGATTCTGAAAGAATTGATGGCCTTTCAGCGTCGGCACGAACTCGGCCTTGGCGCCGAGCTCGGTAACGATGCAGCCATGATCGCCGACCAGCTCGGCGAGCGCGCGGGTCACGAACGCCGCCGACATCGGCGGGCCCGCCTGCGCGGCTTTGGCCTCGAGCGCGGCGCGAATGAGCGCGTTGCGTTCGGCGACGGCTCTGAAACGCCCGCTGCGATCCCTGACCGGCATGGCCGCGTCGAGCGCGGCGACGATGTCGGCGGATTCGCCGGTCAGTGCGAGATCGACAGCGAAGCCGCGAATGGGGGTCTCTACCTGGTGCGGGTCGGGTCCGGCCTGGATCACCGTGGCATTGTCGGCGAAGCCGTGCCGGTGCGGCAGCCATGGGACGATCGAGTCGAGCACCAGCACCACGTCCGCCTTGGCGAGATCCTCGCTATGATCGTAGCCGGCATGCATCGGAGAAGTGCCCGCGATGGAGAGCTGGGACGGCCAGAACTCGACCACCGGAATGGCGTGCTTTTCGGCGAAGGCCGTGAGCCGGTCGAAGCCGCCGTCCCGCGCGCCGAGGCGGAATGCGACGATCAGCGGACTTTTCGCGGCGTCGAGTAGCCGCGCCGCTTCAGCGACCGCATCCGGATGAGGCGCGGCCCGGGCGGGGGCGTTGCGCGGCGGTGTCTCGCGATAGGTGGCGACGCCGCACAAGGTCTCGCGCGGCAGCCCCAGATAGACGGGGCCGCGGGGACTGGAGGTGGCGATCGCGACGCCCCGGTCCACGAGGGCAGCCATCTGGGCCGGATGCGAAAGCGTCGCGTCCCACTTCACCGGCTCACGCACCATTGCCGCCTGGTCTCGCATATTCTGGCCCCAGTTGATCGGCGAGTTGCGGTGGCCGAGCGGGCCATGTTCCGTGGCCGGAGTGAGGCCGCTGGCGAGGATGATCGGCACCTGGTCCGAGGCGGCGTTGATCAGCCCCATCACGCAATTGGCGAGGCCGACATTGGTGTGGACCATCACCGCCTGGGGCCGTCCGGTCGCGAGGTAGTAGCCGTGCGCCATGCCCATCGCCGCGGTCTCGTGCGGCACGACCACTGGTCGCGGCACCTTGAAGTCCGCAACCTGAGCATGAGCAAAGCCCTCGATTATGGGGGCGAAATCGGTGCCGCCATTGGCGAAGAGATAGTCCACGCCGTTTGCGGCTAGGCGGCGCAGGAAAATCTCCCCGGCCGTGGCTTCGATTTCCGGAAGTGCTTGTTCTTTGGGAGCTGACGCGGCGGCAGGGTTCATGATCTCTCTCTCCCGGATTGCTCTTCGGTCGGTTTTGTTGCCTTGGGTAACGAAACTCACCAACTGAGCAAGGCGATTTCTGGCGCTCGGCCGCGCTTTCCGCTTGAAAATAGTTTCTTCCGGCTACAAAAATCACCGTCGAACCAGATTGGAGAGATGCTTTGAAGCCTGCGCCGTTCCGCGCCGACCATGTCGGCAGCCTGATACGTCCGGACTACCTGATTTCGGCGCGCGAGCGTCGCGCGGCCGGCGAGATCAGCGACAACGAGCTGAAGGAAGTGCAGGAGCGGGCGATCCGCGAGGTCGTGGCGCTGCAGGAAGGGATCGGCCTCAAGTCAGTCACCGACGGCGAATATAATCGCGGGAGCTGGCATACGGACTTCCTGCTCCGCTTCGCCAACGTCGAGCCCTGGCAGTCCAACTACAAGACCACGTTTCACAACGAGGAAGGCTCGGTCGAAAGCAAGCCGCATACGGTGCGCGTCACCGGCAAGCTCAGCCGTCCCCAGCCGATCTTCGTCGAGGATTTCCGGTTCCTGAAATCCGTGACCCGCGAGACGCCGAAGATCACCATCCCGTCGCCCTCGATCATGCATTTTCGAGGCGGACGCGAAGCGATCGACACGACGGCCTATCCGACCATGGACGAATTTTACGCGGATCTGGCTGCCGTCTATGCCGAGGAGATCGGCGACCTGGCCGATGCCGGCTGCCGCTACCTGCAGATCGACGAAACCAACTTCGCCTATCTTTGCGATCCCTCGCTTCGCGCCCAGGTACAGACCAGCATCGGCGAGGATCCCGACGAGCTGCCGCACGTCTACGCGAAGCTGATCAACAACGCGATCGCCGGACGGCCCGACGACATGGCCGTCTGTATGCACGTCTGCCGAGGAAATTTCGCGGGCCGTTGGATCGCCGAGGGCGGCTATGAGCCGGTCGCCGAGGTGATGTTCAACGAGCTCGAGATCGACGGCTATTTTCTCGAGTACGACTCAGCTCGCGCTGGCGGATTCGAGCCACTGCGCTTCCTGCCCAAGGGGAAGAAGGTCGTGCTCGGCCTCGTGACCACGAAGTGCGGCCAGATGGAGAGCGCCGACGAGCTGAAGCGCCGGATCGACGAAGCCGCGAAGTTCGTCGATCTCGACCAGCTCGCTTTGTCACCCCAGTGCGGCTTCTCCAGCGGCATCGGCGGCAACACGATGGGCATCGAGGACGAGAAGTCCAAGCTCAGCCTCGTGCTCGAGGTGGCCAGGGACGTCTGGGGCGACTAGGTCTCCGCGCGTGCGGCAGGCCGGAGGGGCGCTCGTCACGGGCAGGTTCGGCTGCCACAATGTCGAGGATCTCCACGAAGCGGCGCGGCGCCGCCTGCCGCGCGGCCTCTTCGACTTTCTCGACCGCGGCACCGAGGACGAGCTCAGCGTCGCGCGCAATCGCCAGGCGTTTCGTGCGGTCGGGCTGTTGCCGCGCGTGCTACGCGATGTCTCCAAGGTGGATCCGTCAACCAGGCTGCTCGGGATTCCGGCCGCGTTCCCGCTCGCCATTGCGCCCACGGGTGGGGCGGGCCTCGCCTGGCACGAGGGCGACCTTCACCTTGCCCGTGCCGCGGCCGCGGCCGGCGTCCCCTTCACCATTTCGAGCGCGAGCACGATGGACGTGGAGGCCATCTGCGCGGCCGGAGGCCGGCTCTGGTTCCAGCTCTACCTTTGGGAGGACCGCTCGCTCTCCATGGCCGTGGTCGATCGTGCGCGCGCCGCGGGCTGCGAAGCGCTGATCGTCACCGTCGACATGCCGGTGCCGCCCAATCGCGAGTATAACCGGCGCAGCGGCTTCGCCTCGCCCTTTCGTCTGCGGCCCAGCAATGTCGTCGATATACTCTCCCACCCGCAATGGTTCGCCGGAGTCATGCTCCGCTACATGCGCGAGGGAGGGATGCCGACGCAGGCGAACCTGCCGGCGGAGTTTCGCCACAAGGTCACGAGGCAGGCGGCGAGGCCCGCCCGCTTCAAGGGTGATGCGCTTACTTGGGATGACGTGGCGAGAATTCGCGACAAGTGGTCCGGCTCGTTCCTTCTCAAGGGTATTCTCCGCCCCGACGACGCGGGGCGCGCCGTCGCCTTGGGTGCGGACGGCGTGATCGTTTCCAACCATGGCGGGCGCAGTCTGGACTGCGCGGTGGCGACGCTCGACGCCCTGCCGGGGGTGGTCGCCGCGATCGGGGCACAGGCGGAAGTCTTCGTCGACAGCGGGATCCGGCGCGGCAGCGACATAGCCAAGGCCATCGTTCTGGGCGCGACCGGGGTGCTCGTCGGGCGTGCTCCGCTCTACGGCTTGGCGATCGGTGGCCAGGCCGGTGCCGAACATGCGATCGATCTCCTGAAGAGCGAATTCGTTCGAGTCATGGGCCTGTGCGGCGCTGCCCACGTCTCGGAGTTGAATGCCGGCCTGCTTGCCCCGATGCCGTCCTGAGGATCTCTGCTCCGGGCCATCATGACATCGGGCGGGCGATCGGGGCGATCGCAACTCATCGCCGGGCTCAACTGACATTCGTTGCAGCACTGGGTGCAGGTTGAGCCGTTGGAACCGGAGGCGTTGACACGTCCAACCTGGCCGATGACGATCTTCAGGCTCGGGTAGATCCCGACGCTCCGGGAAGCTGCGCGTACCGCATTGGTTCTCGTCAAGCCGTCGATCGACACCCGCCTCGCCCCAAGACCATCCTGACCGGACTCACGTTGAGGCTGTCGTCGTCGGCCCGACGATGGGCGGTCAGCGCTCCGACTATCGGCGCGGGGTCGGCGGGCGACTCTTCCCCTCCCGGCCGACGCGATTGACATCGACCTCGATCGATCACAAGGTAATTTATATAAAGCTACTTGTGATAGGGCTGATGGCACAGGCACGGCATGTTGCGAGAGAAAGACAGGGCGGCCAACGGCCAGCGCGGCTGCTTTATCTTATCAAGCGCTGGTACAGCGCCACGCGGGCACGCCTCGATGAGATTACCCGCAAGCATAATCTCACCGCCGGCGACTATACCATGCTCTCGTTTCTGAAGCGGCTGGAGCCCTGCTCGGCCGCGGAGCTTTCGCGGGAACAGAGGATCACGCCGCAGGCGGCGACGCAGCAGATCGCGCAGCTCAAGGCCAAGGGAATGGTGACCGCCCAGGAGAAGGAGGCGAACCGCCGCATCTCCCTGATCAGCATGACCGCGGACGGCCGAGAGACTCTCGCAGCGATCAATTCCGAGGCGCGGGCGCTGGAGGAGGAGATCCTCGCGGGCTTCACGCCGGAGCAAAAAGATTTGCTGCTCGCGCTGATGGCTCGGTCGGTAGATTTAGCTGAAGAAAGGCAGAGATCGGATGACCCACGACTACGCGTATGAGACGGTGAAAGTCGTGCTGGACGACGGCATCGCCTGGGTGACGCTGAACCGCCCGGCGAAGCGCAACGCGATCAGCCCGCTCGTCAATCGCGAGATGCGGCAGGTTCTGGACGAGCTCGAGCTCGACGAAGCGGCCGGCGTGATCGTCCTCACCGGCGAGGGCGAAGCCTTCTCCGCCGGCATGGACCTCAAGGAATATTTCCGCGAGACGGAAGGCGAGAGCGCGCTTGTTCAGGCCCGCGTTCGACGCGGCGCCACCGATTGGATGTGGCGGCGGCTGATGCATTACCCCAAGCCCACCATCGCGATGGTCAACGGGTGGTGCTTCGGCGGCGCCTTCACCCCGCTCGTCGCCTGCGATCTCGCCATCGCTGCGGACGAAGCCACATTCGGCCTTTCCGAGATCAACTGGGGCATCATCCCTGCGGGCAACGTCACGCGCGCGGTCGCCCAGGTGATGAACCACCGCGATTCGCTCTATTACATCATGACGGGCGAGACGTTCGGCGGGCGCAAGGCGGCGGAGATGGGGCTGGTGAACCGCTCCGTTCCCCTCGCCGAGCTGCGCGCAGCGACCGAGGCGCTGGCCCGGACTCTGCTTTCGAAGAACCCGACCGTGCTGCGCCACGCCAAGTCGGCCTTCAAGTTCGTCGAGAGCCTCGATTGGGATACGTCGGAAGCCATGCTCGGTGCCATGGCCGCGTCCGCGGCATCGCAGGATCCGGAGCGCGGCCGCAAGCGCGGAATGACCCAGTTCCTGGACGAGAAATCCTATCGCCCCGGGCTCGAGGGCTATCGCCGCGAAGGCTAGGCGGTCCTTCCCGCCGTCGTTCCGAGCGGCTCCGCCGCCTCCTTTGCCTGCGCCTTCTGCTCGGCCTTGAGCTGCTTCCAGAAGACAGGGTCGACGCGCCAGATCAGCAGCGAGGCAAGGATGGGAATGACGGCAAAGAGAAGGAAGGCCGAAGCGTAGGAGCCGGAGGCGTCGTGTATGCGTCCCATCAGCCACGGACCGACCGCGAAGCCGGCGCTGACGATCGCCGTGTAGGTTCCGAGCAGAGTGCCGAGGTTCTTGTTCGTGCCCCACACGTGCTTGGTCATGGTGACGGTGTCGAGCATCACCGCGGAATGGCCGGTCGCGCGAAAAACGATATAGGCCATGAAGATGATCGGGTTGGTGAGCATGAATGCCATCACCACCGAGATCGACAGCACCCACCAAAGGATGGCGAGGCCGCGATTAGACGTTGCGTCGAGAATGTTGCCGACGAGGAGCCGAGTGATGATTCCGAACAGGCCGATCGCGCTGATTCCGATCTCGGTCCACGCGCGGTCAATGCCGGCATCGTCGTAGATCAACACCTGGTGCTGCGTGAAGGCCTGGTCGACCAGCGCGACGAGGAAGACTGCGATTCCGATCAGCCAGAAGCGGCCTTCGGTCGCTATGTGCCGCAGGGTCTCGATCTTCGGCGTCTCCGCGGCGACAGAGCCGGGCGCCGCCTTGGACGGTCGGTGCCCGAAGGACATCGCCGGGGAAACCAGGCCGAAGAAAAGCAAGGGCACCGCAACCACCCATATTCCGGTGGACATCAGGGCGATGCCCCAGCGCCAGCCGAAAGCGTCGATCGCCGTACCGATGGCGAAAGGCAGGATCACGGAGCCCACGACGCTGCCCATCAGCGCGATTCCCATGGCGGTCGCCTGGCTGTGGTGGAAGGCCCGGCTGATCAGCACCTTGATCGCCACCATCGTGCCGCCGGAAGCGAAGCCGAGGAAAACGCCCATCAGATAATAAGTGGTGAGGGTTTCGATCCACAGGAAGCTCAGCAAGGCGACGCCGCCGAGCGAGACCGTCACGAGCAGAGAGAGCCAGGCGCCGGTCTTGTCGACGAAACGCCCGACCAGGAGGGCGCAAACCGCGCCGATCGCATATTTCGAGGAGGCGAGCAGGGTCGCCTGTTCGCGCGTCCAGCCGAGATGCTCGATCACCTCCGGAAAGATGAAGGGCAGGGTGAAGGCCGGCATCGAAAAGCCGAACATGAAGGTCAGGAAGGCGATCGCCAGCACGAGCCAGTTTTCGCGGAACTCGGCGCGGAACGCGGCGTCGAACTTGAACATATCTCTCCGTGCGCACGATGGCGGCCCCGGCACTCTGTCGTTGCCTTCGGGATCGTGGTCGAGCTTAGGCCACCGCCTCGCCGTGCGGCAAGCAATTTTGTTTACTCAGTCTACAATATCAGGGGCGGAGCGGGAGGGACTCGGCGGCCTGCGCCCAGGCCATTTCCGGCGGATTGAGGGCGTCGATCTTTTTCCAGTCCTCGCCTCTGGCGTAGGTCGCAGAGATGGCGCGCAGGCCGCGGACGTCCTGCTGCACGCCCAGGAAGGGGACGATGCCGGCCTCGCGATGCGCCTTGACCGCCTGGAGGAGCAGCCGCCGGGCGAGCGAGATAACGACGTCGGCCGCACCCAGAAACTCTCGGCTGCGGTCAACGATCGGACCCATGCTCTCCTGGACGATGAAATCCTCATAGGCATTCTGTCGCCCGACGATCCCGCTCCAGTGTCCGGCCTTCATCGCCGCGCGGTCCTGGTGCCACATGTTCGAGACGTCGCCCATGTCCGAGTTGAAATGGTCGGGATCGCCCGAGTCGGTGCCGAAGGCGAGATAGGCGTTCGGGTCGATGGGCCCATCGAGGTCGTAGCGCACGTACCACTGAATCACGGCTTCGTCGTCGACAGGAACGGAGATCACGGTGACGCCGTTATCGCCGGGCAGGCGCGGGATCAGCGAGTAACTGGGCAGCACCACTTCGCGGATCCGCGTATAGCATTCATCGTCCGGGAGGTCGCGGATCGCCGCTTCACGGAAGCCATATTGCCGAACCTCGAATTCGAATCGTGGCGCCTTGTTCATCCGCATGAAGGCGGATTCCGAACGCTGCCCCATCGTGCCGCGTGGTTGGCCGTCGCGGGCATGGAGGAAGCCGACGTGAGCGGAGTCGAGCGTCGCCTCCAGCGCCTGCAGCCAATTGCACTTGAGTAAGCCGCGCAGCGGCTGGAGATGGTCGATCGGCAGCTCGGTCCATTCGAAGTTGGGAAGCGGCGGCGGCGTCTCGCGCGGGCCGATATAGGCCCAGACCATGCCGGCCATCTCGCGGGCATGACGGCGGCGAGTGGGAACGAGCGTGGCAAAACGCTCCCGGCGGGCGGACGGCTCGGTGGGGCAATCGACGACCCTGCCTTCGACATCGACCTTCCATCCATGGAAGATGCACCGGAGGCCATTCTCTTCGTTGCGGGCGAGCGCCATCGAGACGCCGCGATGGGGGCAGGCCTCGTCGATGAAGCCGACCCGGCCGTCGCTGGCGCGGAACGCGACAAAATTCTCGCCGAGCAGGCGCACGCGCTCGGGAGCCCCATCCGCTACGAGCTTCGCCGCGCGCATGACGGGGAACCAATATTCTCGCATCATCTCGCCCATCGGCGTGCCAGGCCCGACGCGGGTCAGAAGCGCATTGTCCTCCTTGCTAAGCATATTCTCTCCTCTCCGCCTTCTCGCGCCCGCCGCTGCGACCCCTTGCTCACGTCTGGGTATAAGAATATGACACTAAGATGGAAGACGGAACCACCATCGCGGCGGCGCGGGAGACGATACTCGAACCGGCAAGGGAGATACCGGTCGCCCGGCGCACCCAGGTCCTGGTCGTGGGCGCCGGAGCGGGCGGCTATCCCGCGGCCATTCGGGCGGCGCGCCACGGGGCCGAGGTCCTCCTTATCGAACGCCATCCGGTGGTGGGCGGCACGGGTCCGATGTCGTTCGTCACGGAATTCCTGAGTTGCGAGAATATCAGCGGAATCCTGCGCGAAGTGCAGCAACGCCTTGCCGCCCATGATGCGGCGCCGGCCGAGTTCCTGCCGGAATATTTCAATCTCGCTTATGACCCCGAGATGCTGAAGCTCGTGATCCTGGATATGCTGGTCGAATCCGGAGTCGACCTGCTTCTCAACACCCAAGTCGTCGATGTGATCATGGATGGCGATGCGGTGAAGGGCGTGATCATCGAGAACAAGTCGGGCCGCCAGGCGATCCTCGCAGACGTCATCGTCGATGCAAGCGGCGATGCCGATGTGGCGTCGCGTGCGGGCGCCGCCATGCACCCGCGCGAGGCGCCGCAGCCGATGATGATGCTGTGCCGCATGGGCGGCATCGACTGGCAGCGGCTGCAGGCCCACGCCCACGCCAACCCGGACGATTTCTCGAAATTGTGGGGAGTTCCCCCCAACGTCCTCGACGGCGCGCAATTCGTCCATGTGACCGGCTGGAAGTCGCTAGTCTTGCAGGGCAAGGAAGAGGGTGCGCTGCCCGGGACCTTCGGGCATCATATATCCGTCTTTGGCGCGACGCCCGCAAATCTGCGCAACGGCATCGGCTACCTCTACGCCGTTCAGGTGCTGAACCGGGATCCCACCGATGCCGCCGACCTGACCGGCGCGGAAATCGAGGGGCGTCGGCGCGCGCGCGACTTCCTGCCGTTCGTGAAGCGAATTCCGGGCATGGAGCAGGCGTTCCTTATCGATATGGCGCCGCAGATCGGCGTTCGCGACAGCCGCCGCATTGTCGGTGATTACACGCTCACACGGGACGATATCTTCGCGGAAACCCGCTTCGACGACGAGATCGCGCTCAAAGTCTATCGCGGACCCGACCTCAAGGGCTGGGTTCGGCACAAGCCGGACGGCAGCGAAGGCGGCAAGGGGCATGACCCTGCCGATCTGCCGCTGTCCGTGGTGGTGCTTGGCTTGCCCTATCGGTGCCTGCTGCCGGCAGGAATCGAGAATCTGATCGTCTCGGGCAAGACGGTGTCGTTCGACAACGAAGCCCACCAGCGCATTCGGTTGATGCCGGAATGCATGGCGATGGGGGAGGCGGCGGGTGCAGCGGCCGCTTTGGCCGCGCGCGACGGTCTCCCGCCGCGCCGCATCGATCCGGCGGCGGTGCGCGCGCTGCTCGCCGAGGGCGGCTTGAACCTCGAGCGTGCGAAGGTGCGGCTCTCCGAGGTGCGCCAGACCCTGGCGAGCCGCGGCATCAACGTGGTGATGCCCTGAGCTTCACCGCGTCGTGTAGCGGGACCAAAGTTGCTGCAGGCGGGCCTGCAGGCGCTTCGCAATGATCTGCAGACAGGTGGACTGACCGCCGGGTCCTTTCAGCAGTGGAAGCGTGGCACGGCAGACCGAGCGCCGTCCAAGCTGTTCATGATCGGATGGTTTGCCGACTGGACCCGGACGGGCGCCGCGAGCGTCAGCACGCCTAGCCAGTTTGTTACGGGTGTGGCGTAAAACACTGTAAAATCTACAGTATTTCACAATGGTTATGCGTAATTTCCCCTAGGTCGCCGCCGTCAGGGCTCACGGGCGCATTGTGTTCGAATCATCAAGTCACGGGCGCTCGTTCGCCCGAACGGCAGCTTGTCGCGGCCTGCCGGCATCATATCTGCAGATGATCGCGGGTTTGCTGCGAATCCTGCCGCAAAGGGCCTACACCTATTCCACCGGTTGCGGAGAACATGATTCCCTGTTCAATCCGACGGCGCGGAATGGCTGGACGCTGGGGCAGCGCTGGCGTGCCTCGAACCAGGTGAACCTGTTCGACGAGACCCAAACTTCCGGATCGGCGTTGGCTACAACTTCAGCAACGTCAGCGACGACCTCACGGACTTCGACTATGATCAGCGCGGTTGGTTCATCAACTTGGCCGGCAGCTACCAGACCCAGCAGACTGGGCGCTCGCCATTTACCGGGTCCGGCAGGACGGCGGCCCGGGGATGCCGAGCCGCTGACGGGAGACTGCGATGCCGACGGTTCAGGTCGATAACGCAAAGATACGTGAGTTCGTGGATGCGGAGAGCTTCGAGCAATGGCTAAGCGAACATCACGCCACCGAGCGCGAGGTCTGGATCAAGATCCATAAGGTCTCGTCGGGGCTCGGATCTATCTCGCCGGCCGAGGCGATCGACGTCGCCCTTTGCTGGGGGTGGATCGACGGCCTGCGAAAGGGCTTTGACGCGTGCAGCTACCTTCAGCGCTACACGCCACGGACCCGGCGAAGCCTCTGGAGCCGGATCAATGTCGATAACGTCGCCAGGCTCATCGCCGAGGGCCGGATGACGGAACATGGCCTCAAGCAAGTCGAGGCGGCCAAGGCCGACGGGCGATGGGAACGTGCCTATGAGAGCGGCCGCAACATGTCTCTGCCCGAAGACCTTCGGGCTGCAATCGAGGCCAGTCCGCGCGCTCGAGCAATGCTTGCAATCCTGTCGGCGCAGAACCGTTTCGCGCTGGCATTCGGGGTTCACAGGATGAAAACCGAGGCGGGGCGCCGGCGGAAGATCGCCGCTCTGGTGGCAATGCTCGAGGCCGGTGAGACGCCACATCCGCAGAAGAGGCGGCCGGAGCGAGGGGGGTAGACGTTTTCCAGCTATCCGACGAGGAAGTTCGAGCCCCAATACCTATCTTGACATGATGACGCGTGCCTTTCGATCCTTCTTCATATTGTCGGCTTCAGCCCTGGCGGGATGTTCCGCTCCGGAGGCGGCGGGTTCGGGCGCGGAGCAAGCAAGTCTGCAGCGGACGCAGCCAAAAGCTCTGGGCTTCGATCCATCGCTCATGCGGCAAGTGGCCCTTCGAGCCGAGGCGCTTCCGCGGCTGCGGGCGCTGATCGTTGCGCGGCATGGAAAAGTCCTCGCCGAACACCGCTTTAGCGGGCCCGGCCTCGATCAGCCGGTCAACATCAAGTCCGCATCCAAGTCGATTCTATCCGCTCTGGCAGGGATCGCTATCGGTCGCGGCGTTCTGGAGGGGACCGAGCAGAAGGTCGCGCCGATCCTTCGCGCCGATATACCGCCCGATGCGGATCCGCGGATCGAGCAGGTCGAGATCGGCCACCTGCTGTCGATGCAGGCAGGCCTCGGTCGGACCTCCGGCCCGAATTACGGCGCCTGGGTCGCGAGCCCGAACTGGGTCCGCTACGCGCTGTCGCGGCCATTCGTCGACGAGCCGGGCGGCGCAATGCTTTATTCGACCGGATCGTCGCACCTGCTCTCGGCCGTGCTGACCCGGGCGTCGGGGCGGTCCACGCACGATCTGGCGCAGGCGTGGCTTGCCGAGCCGCTCGGCATCGCGCTGCCACCCTGGCCGCGGGACCCGCAGGGCATCTATTTCGGAGGCAACGACATGCTGATGTCGCCGCGGGCGCTGCTGCGCTTCGGCGAGCTCTACCGGCAGGACGGTGTGATGAACGGGCGGCGCATCCTTCCGGAAGGGTGGGTCGCCGAGAGCTGGCGCCCGCGCACGACCTCCCCCTGGAGCGGCAATCCGTACGGCTACGGTTGGTTCTCCCAGCGCAGCGGGGGCTATGATGTCCACTTCGCGTGGGGCTATGGCGGGCAGATGCTGTTCATCGTACCCGACCTCGAATTGACGGCGGTGATGATCTCCGACCCCTCGCCGCATCCCCGGGCCGAGAGTCATGTGCCCGCGCTCCATGCCCTGCTGGCGGAGGGCATCATCCCCGCCGCCGAGAAAGGCGCACCCGCCAGGTAAGGACGCAGACCCGGAGCCGGCCTGGCGGTCGGCGATCACGCCTCTAAACCGGTACCGGCCCGGCTTCGAACGAGAGCAGGCGTTCCGCAGCCTCCTGGTCTATCGTTCCGCCGCCCTGCTTCCCTGACGGTCCGCGCTGCCGCGCGCTCGACCGCCGACCACCAGCCGCTTTCCGCCGGCAAGCCGAAAAGGTCGTTGAGCGCCCGCCAGATTCCCTTGGCGTCGAGAAATTCTCGCTCCACAGATCCGCTCGCCGAGCGAGTCGTCAGCCTCCCGTCAAGAAGGCTGTGCCGTGCCTCGGGCGTGCTTCGGGCGATTACGAGCCGGTTCCGGAAATGGGAGCTCGGATGGGTCGCGGTGAACCAGTTGTACAACTCGTAATGGCCGTCGAGCTGCGGCTCCAGCGAGACGTCGTAGAGCGGCTGCCAACGGCCGAGCACCTCGATCTGCACGAGCAGGCCGGCACCAAATGGCGTCACGCGGTACGTCTCGTGTGGGGTCGACTGCGGGTCGGATAGGTCCATTCGCAGCGGCACGGTCGGGACGGCCGAACCGAAGCCGACATCCGCCAGCCATGGGACACCCTCCATCGTCACGCGCAGCGCCATGTGGGAACGTGGGGGCGGGGCGGAGGCCGGTTCGTTCATCCACCGCACGCTGGCAAGAAGGCCGTCGACCGCGAACCCGACAGCGGCGAGCACGCGCTTAAAGAGGCCGTTCTGTTCGTAGCAGTAGCCGCCGCGGCGCTTGTGGATCAGCTTCGCATCGACCGCCGAAGGAGACAGGTCGATACCGCGGTCCAAGAGGGCGTCGAGCGCTTCGAACGTGATCGTGGCCACATGACGCTGCTGCAGCGCCCGGAGAACGTCCAAGGTCGGTTCGAGCGGGCCCGAATAGCCGATCCGGGCGCAATAGGCCTCGAGGTCAACCGGTCTTGTTTCATCGGCCTGGCGCACCGCACGAAGGATCTGATGGGCTGCGTAAGGCGCGTAAACCTGCAGGAAACGCGTCGCCGGCCTGCGCGATCGAAACGCTCGTTCGAGCGCCTGCCGGTCTTGCGCCGGCACGCCGGCCCCGAACACGACGAGATCCGGCGCGCTCTCGATGAAGTCGTTGGCCGAGCTTGCCGTGGCGCGAAGGGCCTCCACGCCCGCATCCGCGACTTCTTGCGCGACGGCTTCGAGCACCAGAGGATTCTGGCCGACGATGAGGACACGGGCGCCGGAAAGTCCGTCGCGGCCGGTCATGCTGCCACTCCGTAGGCGTCGGCCTCGCGTGCGGCCTTGAGCGCCCCAGCCCACCAGGCGAGCTGCGAGAGCAAGGTGTTCAACGCACGCGCGTAGCGCGCGCGCTCCACGGGCACGCCTTGGGCGAATGCCTCCCACGGGTTGTGAAAGCTCACGCAGTCGCGGATCGTCACGGCTCTCAGCTCGGTGAAGACGTTGCGCAGATGCTCTACCGCGCGCAGTCCGCCCGATACGCCGCCATAGCTCACGAAGGCGACCGCCTTGCCATTCCATTCGCTGCTCGCCGTGTCGATCAGCACCTTCAAGGGGCCGGGATAGGACCGGTTATATTCCGGTGTGACGATGACAATGGCGTCCGCCGCCTCGATGCAGCGGCGAAAGCGGCGTTCGTCGACCTGTGGCCAGTCGGGACGCGGGTCGAACACCGTGAGCTCGAAATCGGAATTCGACGCCATCTCGGATACGACCCAGCCCGCAACCGTGTCGCAAAACCGATCGGGCCGCACGCTGCCGTAGATCAGCGCGACGCGCAGTGGTTGGTTCATCGATTCGCTCCTCCTTGCAGTGGACGGAGCAGCGACATAGTCCCTCAACCATAGTTGAGGTCAATAGCCAATCGTGAGGTTTCGAAGATGGACGAGCGCGGGTCTGGACTGACGGTCGGGCAGGTGGCTGCGCGAAGTGGCATCCGCGTATCGACGGTACATTTCTACGAGGCGAGGGGGCTCATCAGAGGCTGGCGCAACAACGGCAATCAGCGGCGCTTTGCGCGCGAGGTACTCAGGCGCATCGCGGTCATCAGAGTTGCACAGCTTGCCGGAATCCCGCTCGCCAGAATCAAGAAGGCGCTCGACGAGCTGCCGGCGGATAGAGCTCCGACAGGCGATGACTGGACGAGGTTGTCCGCGCAATGGCGTGCCGACCTCGATGCCCGAATTCAGCGGTTGACGAAATTGAGGGACGATCTTGACGGCTGCATCGGATGCGGCTGCCTGTCGACCAGCCAGTGTCCCCTGCGAAATCCCGGCGACCGGCTGGGGAAGGAAGGGGCGGGGCCCAGACTGCTCGACCTACCGGTCTCAGACTTGGGGACCTCGGCCCTGCGATGACTAGCCACCAGTGGCTGAATTGCGTCGGATGACTGCACCGACGGCCGCGATCCGCTCCACTTCGCGATAGGCTGCGCCTTCGAGCTGTTCGCCGAAAATGTCCGGGTCGATCTCCTGGTAGCGAAGCGTGCAGCCTAGTGCGGGCAACTCCCGCTCCAGCGTCTCCCGCAGGCAGTCCCGGCCGTTCACGATCGCACTGCCCGTGTAGAGAAAGATGCGGCCGCCCGGTGCGAGACGAGCCGATGCGGCCAGCGCCCACTCGATCGACACTTGCGCGCCCAACATGGCGCCTCCGGCGCGATAGGTCGGGCCAGCCACGTCCGCGATGAAGGGCGGATTGGCGATGACAAGCTCGAACTCCCCTTCCAGTGCATCGAACGAACAGGCCTCGATCGCCTCCACATCGACCCCTGCTGCCGCAGCGTTGATCCGGGCAAGGCGCAAAGCTTTCGGGTTGGAATCGAGGAGGACGATGGAGGCGTTGGGTACCATCGGGGCAGCGCAAATGCCGCCGGCGCCGGTCCCCGTTCCCATGTCGATCAGCCGGGACGCCGGTGCCGGAGACCGACCCAGCACGAACCTTATGAAGCGATAGGTGTCCGGACCCAGAAACACCGAATCCGGCTCATCGGTAGGATAGGCCGAATGCAGGAACAGCCGCCCGCAGACGCGCGACACACGATATCTGCAGCGCAAGTCGTTCCCCGAAACTGCGAGCGCATCCGCCGCCTGAAGCAGTTCGAGAAGATCGGAGTCGATAATGTCCGCGGAGAATGGAAGGCTCCAGCCGAAAACGTCCCGCAGAGATTCCGCCCGGTCCCGCTTGGCGCCCACGAATCGTCTGTGGGTGCGCGGGGTGGTGGTCACGAAATCATAGCCGCGCCGATCGAGCCAGCGCAGCAGCTCCAGGAGTGCCTCCTCGCTTACCATGGGAATTTCCACGAGCTGGCGGAGCGGTGTGCTCCGCCGGTCAGGCGGATCGCCGTACCTTGCGCCATTGCAGCGCTCCGCCGGCCGTTCCTGATCCTTTCGAGCAGGAATCCTCGCATCCCTTCCATTGCCGGGCTCCTTCTCGTCTTGACGATCACGGGCGAGTTCTACCTTGCCGAGACGGTATTCAGTACCGTCCTCGGATCCAGGGCGCCATAATGGTTAGCGATCAACGGCATTCTCGGCCTGGAAGTTCGACATGACGGGCAGGCCGACGAAGTCGACCACCGGCGAATCCCGGGGATTCTCGAGCTCGTGGACCAGGTCTACGCCGGGACATGGTCACCCAACAGCGGGGGGGCGGCAACCATTTCAGGGCGGCCCCGTGCTACGCGCGGCGGCGGCAAGGCGTTCCCGACGGCGTTCTGCCGCCCTCGTGACCCGCTCGACCGCCGAGCCTGCCGTGAGTCCATGGATCAGGGTGGAGGCAAGGATCGTGAAAGCCACGATGCCCCACAGCTGATTGGCATTCTCCATGCGAAGATGGCCGGTCGCGAAGCCGAGATAGTAGATCGAACCGATGCCGCGAACGCCATAGGCCGCGATCACGAAGCGCTCGCGGCCTTGGAGATCCGTCCCGATGAGCGAGATCCAGCCTCCGAGCGGCCGGACGACGAGGATGAGGGCCAGGGAAAGGGCGATATGTCGCCAGCCAAGTTCCGGCCATAGCAGCGGGAAGGCGCCTCCTATGAGGATCAGGAGCAAGGCCGTGAGCGAGTGCTCCACCGCTTCGCTGAAGCGGTGGAGCTGATTGTGGAACCGATGATCCGCTTCGGCCCGGCGAAGGGTCAAGCCGGCGACGAAGACCGCGATGAAGCCATAGCCTTCAACGAGCTCCGCTGCGCCGTAGCAGAAGAGGATGCCGGCAAGGGCGACGACGCCGGACCCGGTATCCGCCAGTGGATTGCCGCTGGGCAGAGCGAAAAGGATTTTCCCGAGCAGCCATCCCGACGCAGCACCTGCCGCGGCGCCCACCCCGATCCGGTAGAGGCAGTCGCGCAGCAACCATTCGAGGCCCCAGCTTTGGGGCGCCAGCCCCTCCGCCGCGACGAAGAGCGCGAGATAGACAAAGGGAAAAGCGAGCCCGTCGTTGAGGCCCGCTTCCGCCGTGAGGGAGAAGCGCACGGGATGCTCGCCGCCTTCGGTCGGCGGCCCCACCTGGACGTCTCCGGCGAGCACCGGGTCGGTCGGCGCCAACACGGCGCCCAGCAGCAGCGCACCCGCGAGCGTCATGCCCGCCAGTCCCCATCCCAGCAGGGCCACCGCGGCAATCGTCAGCGGCATCAGAATGGCGAGGAGCCGGACCGTCGGTCGCCAACGCTCATAGCTGGAAAGGTCGTCGATGCGAATTCCGCTACCGAACAAGGCGACGATCACGGCGAGTTCGCTGGTGATCTCCCAGAAGCCGGGCGCCGCTCGCGGGTCGATTCCTTCCGGCATTCCCGGAACCGCTGCGAAGGCGAGCATGCCCAGGAGGATCAGCAGCCCGGAAGCGGCGGGCTCGCGGCCCGAGAGAAAGCGGGGAATCCAGTAGGCCAGGATGATGCCGGCGCCGACCGTCGCCATGGCCACATGGTAGGCGGTCAGACTGAAGAAGGGCTCTGTCTGCACGCTGTCGCCTCTCGCTGAGTGGCTCGTGCAACAGGGGAGACATGACTTCGTTCCTCAAGCGGCGAACGAAGATTGATGGATCTGCTGGCGTTCGGCCAGCAAGCGGCAGAGGACCGAACGCGTAGAACCACCAATACCGGCAGGCCGCATCATCGAGGCGAGCAGCGGATCGAGTGCCACCGGGATCTGGTTCAGGCGTGGAGCCGCGATGATGACCTGAGGTTCACCCTCTATCGGAAGCCGGTCCAACCTTGCCAGGCCGCTGATGGTGAAAGGCCGGTAGCGGGCGGCCCCGGCCGCCCGCCCCGAAATCAACGCCCGCCTCCCGAATTAGTAGGCGACGCCGTAATAGCCGAAGATCTGCTCGTTATAAGCGCGATCGAATGCGGGCTCTTGATCGCGCTCGTAAGAGGGCGCGCCCTCCAGCCGGTCCTTGTCGAGGTCGACGACGTAGCCGCCTTTCTCCGTATCGTAGGTGAGCACGTCCCACGGCAGGGGATGATAGCGCTCGCCCATGCCGAACAGGCCTCCGAAGCTCAGCACCGCATGACGGACGCGGCCGTCGCGCTTCCCGACCATGAAGTGGTGGATCGTCCCGAGCCGCTCGCCGTCACGATTGTAGACCACCGTGCCGTCGACCTTTTCGGACGAGATCATCTCATGAGTCTCGTCGCGCTCGATCGTATTCTTGTCATTGTCGAATGCCATTTCGACATCTCCTCTGCTCGGGTTATGGGGATATGAGGGGAACGGATCAGTCCGTCTCTCCGTTCCGCTCTTGCTGACGACGGGGCCAAGAAGTGACGGCGGCCCTCCCTTCGATCGTCCCGCACAGCTGCCCCGTCGATTTGCATAGGTCAGGGCGGGCGAGCGGGGACGGAGACGATCTTCCCATTTATAACCGTCCGGGTTACGTGCCTCGGCGGCTGGGCGGCCCCAACGTCGTTGGACGCGGTTCCGCCTTGCGCAAGCCTAGCCCGGACTGCGTGGAAGCTGCCGCTAGACCATGGTCAGGGTGGAGAATGGGGTGGTCAAACCTTCGACCCTGCTGGCCCTGATGGAGGCGCGGGCATCGGCGATCCCCGTCGAGGCGCGCTTCTACCTTCGGGTAAATGGGTTCGACGGCTCCCCATGATGGGCATTCCGCGTCTGCACAGGGGCGCCGTCGGGAATGCAGGGGGCGCCTGCGCCGCCTTTCGGAATGCGGTACCTCCCGTTGCGGATCTCCGTCTCAATGGGCGCTTTCGATGATGACCCCGCCAGGGAGCGACGCGTTTAGCGCGAGGCCACGGCGAGTCGGTTCCTTACTGTCGAAAGCCTGGGAGAAGGGGCTCCTGCCCAGGCCGGACCTCGAGGAAGTCAGCGCGAAGGCCGCGGCGCTGGACGAGAGCTTCGGCGCGCAGCCGGCAGCCCCGTGGCGCGCCGCGCTCGAGCGGCTGATCCTGAGCCTGGCGCAGGAGGCGCGGCTGAACGAAATCGGCCTTACATTCGCCTACGTGCAGCTGAAAGGCCTGCTTCAGCAGAGGCAATCGGTTTGGAGACAGTGGAAATCGGAGCCCGCCATTCTTACGCTCCCCGTCGCCATGCCCGTGATCGTCCTGGGGCACATGCGGTCGGGGACGACGCGGATCCAGCGACTCCTCGGCTGCGACCACCGGCTGAACCACACGCGCTTCTACGAGGTGATGCACCCGGCACCGCCGGCGGGGCTGGGTCTCAGAGTGGCGAGAAGCTGGGCGGAGCTCAGACTGCTCAACTTCCTCAATCCCGCCTTGCGCGCGGTCCACCCGACATCGGCCAGGGCGGTGGAGGAGGTGTTCGGGCTTCTCAGCTTCTCTTTCTACGGAGCGCAACTGGAGGCGCAGTGGCGCGTGCCAGGGTTTGCGCGCCAATGGGAGGGAGAAAGCCGGACGGGCGTCTATGAGGAGCTGAAACGGCTCGTGGCAACGATCGCCTGGACGCGCGGCGGCACGCTCAAGCCCTGGGTCCTGAAAGCGCCTCAGTTCATGGAGGATCTGGACGTGCTGCTGGATATTTTCCCGGACGCACGGCTGATCTGCCTTCACCGGGACCCCGTCGAGGTGGTCGGATCGTCGGCGTCCCTCGTCTGGAACCAGATGAGGGTACAATCCGACGCCGCGGATCGGCGCTGGATCGGCGCGGAATGGCTGTACAAGACGGCGCGCAGGAGCCGGATCTGCGCGGCCGTGCGCCAGTCCCGCCCCGAAGTGCCTCAGATCGACGTCTCGTTCGACGACGTGAACCGCGACTGGCGCGGCGAGATGCGGCGCATCTATGCCTTTCTGAATCTCGACCTGACGCCTCAGGTCGAGCGCAACATGCAGGCTTACCTGAGCAAGGCGGCAAGGAGCGGCTATCGAAAGCACAGCTATCGCCTCGAAGATTTCGGTCTGAACGCCGATACGGTTCGCAAGGAGGTTGGGCCCGGCCACCCCTTTCCTATATAATGGACGCAATGACCTGGCCCGTCGGCATCTTCCTTTTTCTTCTCACCATCCTGGCCATGGAGGTCGTGGCTTATGCCGCGCATCGGTGGGTGATGCACGGGCCGGGCTGGTTCCTGCACAAGAGCCATCATCGCGAGCGGGAGGGCCTGTTCGAGGCGAACGACCTTTACGCCCTCATCTTCGCCATTCCCTCCGTCCTGCTGATCCATAGCGGCGTCAATCTCGGTTGGGGCAGTTGGGCGATCTGGACAGGTGCGGGAATCGCTGCCTACGGCGCCATCTACTTCGGATTTCACGACGTCATCGTCCACCGGCGGGTCGGGCACCGCTATCTGCCCAGATCAGCCTACATGAAGCGGATAATTCAGGCCCATCGGCTGCATCATGCGACCGAGACGAAGGACGGGTCGGTGAGTTTCGGCTTCATCTGGGCGCCGCGGCCGCAGGTCCTCAAGGCGGAGCTTGCGCGCCGAGGGCATGCGGGCATCAGGACACCGTCAGCGCGGACGCGTCCAGAGGCCTGATCGATCGACGGGCTCGGGACTGGCCAGCGCCTCTCGCGCCGCGGCCAGGACATGCTTCAGCTTCTCCGATCTCGACACGAACGTGCGGCTGTCCCACGCCGCCGGGCCACGCTCGGCCACCTGGCCGGCGATCGCGCCGTAGATGCGCGCCGCGGAAAGCACCGCCCAGCGGGATCGCAAGGGCAGCCGTGCCGCGCCCACGCGCGCCGAAGCCTCATAGGCCCGGACGAGGCGGCATAGCCGGGAGACAACGACCACCAGCCCTTCACGGTTGATCGAGTCCATATGATTGCTCCGGGAGAGGTGCGCTTCGGCCAACCACTCGGCGGGAAGGTAGCAGCGGCCGATCGCATGGTCTTCGCCCAGATCGCGGACAATGTTGGCGAGCTGGAAAGCAATGCCGAGATCGGCGGCACGATCGAGCGTTTCCTCGTCATCCGGGGAGATGCCCATGAGGACCGCCATCAAGCAGCCGACTGCACCCGCAACCTGATAGCAGTAAGAGAGCAGATCCTCTTCCGTGACGGGTGCCCAGCCTGCGGCATCCCTCGCGAAGCCCGCCAGATGATCCTCGATGAATCGCCGCGGGAGCGCGCATTCGGCCGACAGGAGCCGCAGCGCATCGAAGGCCGGATCCAGGCTCTCCCGATCGGACAGGGCTCGTTCGGTCTGCTCCTTGATGTAGGCCAGCCGTCCTTCCGGGTCCGCCACGGCACTGGCGCCATGGCCGTAGGACTGACTGTCGGACAAATCGTCGCAGGCCCTGCACCAGGCATAGAGAAGCCAGGCGCGCACCCGTGTTGGGCGGTCGAACAGGCGGCTGGCGAAGCGGAACGATTTCGACCCCTTCTCGATCGCCTGTCGGGCATAAGCGACGATCCGTTCGCGTTCAGGCGCCGAGGTCATCGATCATCAGCCCTGCCGTCGCCTTCGCGCTGCCGACGACGCCCGGTATGCCGGCACCGGGATGTGTCCCGGCACCGACGAAATAGAGGTTGCGGAGCTCATCGTCCCGGTTGTGCACCCGGAAATAGGCGCTCTGCGTCAGGAGCGGCTCGAGGCTGAAGGCGGAGCCGAGGTGCGCGCCGAGGTCGTCCGCGAAGTCCTGCGGCGTATAATGAAAGGACAATTCGATCCTGCTGCGGAGCCCCGGCATCAGCCGCGCCTCCAGGATGGAAAGGATGCGGTCGGCATAAGCGGCCCCTTCCGCCCTCCAGTCGATATGGAGCTTGCCCAGGTGCGGCACGGGCGCGAGCGCATAAAAGGTCGAGCATCCGGCGGGCGCCATGTCCGGATCGGTCACCGTAGGATGGTGAACGTAGAGCGACGGATCGTCGGCAAGCTCCCCCCGGTCGTAGATGTCCCCGAGCAGACCCTGATAGCGTGGGCCGAACAGGATGGTGTGGTGCGGGATGGCGTGCCACTCGCCGCGAACGCCGAGGTGAAGGACGAAGAGGGAGGGCGAGAAGCGTTTCCTCCTGAGCCTCGCGGCGGCCTTCACGCCCCGCCGGTGGCGGCCAAGGAGCTCATAGCTTCGAACCACGTCTCCGTTGGAGGCGATCGCGTCGAAATCGCCGTGCCAGCCGCTTTCCGAGGTGACTCCGGTGACACGATCCGAGCGTGCTTCGATCGCGACGACCGGATCGGACAGCCTGAGCGTTCCACCGAGCCTCTGAAAATGCCGCGCCATCCCCTCGACGAGCCGATTCGTGCCTCCCTTGGCGAACCAGACACCGCCGTCCCGCTCGAGCTTGTGGATGAGCGCGTAGATCGCGCTCGTCGTCATCGGGTTGCCGCCGACGAGCAGCGTGTGGAAGGAAAGCGCCTGCCGAAGCTTCTCGTTGCGGACGAATCCGGACACGACCGAATAGACCGAGCGCCAGGCCTGGTAGCGGGCGAGCTGCGGCGCGGCGCGCAGCATCGACTTGAAATCCAAGAAGGGCACGGCGCCGAGCTTCTCATAGCCTTCGACGAAGACGCCTGCCGAATAGCGAAGGAATCGCCGGTAGCCGTCCACGTCGGCGGGATCCAGCTTGGCGATCTCCTGCATCAGCGCCGGATCGTCGTTCGAATAATCGAAATTCGTCCCGTCGGGCCAGTTCAGGCGGTAAAAGGGGGTGACCGGCACGAGCTCGACATCGGTTGCCATGTCGCTGCCGGAAAGGTCCCAAAGCTCTCGAAGACAGGCCGGATCCGTAATGACGGTCGGCCCGGCGTCGAAGGTGTAGCCCTGCCGCTGCCAGACGTAGGCACGGCCGCCAGGCCGGTCGCGGCCTTCCAGGATGGTCGTGTCGATCCCGGCCGACTGGAGGCGGATAGCGAGCGCGAGGCCACCGAATCCGGCGCCGATGATCGCCGCCCGCTTCATTCCGAGTGACTCCCTTGGCCGAGGAGGGCCGCCAAAGCACGGCCCACCGGAACCGGGGGCTTGCCGCTCAGGATGCGGACCTTGTCCGCAAGGCTGGACCGACCAGCATAGAAACGAGCCACGAGGTTGGGATCAAGTCGATAAAAATGCTCGAGAACCTTGTAACGCTGCGCCGGTTCGACGGCGCGGAACAGCATGCGGTTGAGCAATCGGTAGAATCGCCGCTCTTTCCAGAGCCGCGCCGCTTCGCGCTGAAATACGTGGTGAAGAGCGGCGCCGCCGAGGTCCGCCTGCCGGGCTGCAAGGACCGCCATCCGCACCGCGTCGGGAAGCGAATAGCCGGTCGTCGGATGGAAGAAGCCGCCGCGCAGCCCAAGCTTGGCCACGCCGGGAAGATCCTTCCAAAGTGCATCGACCTGGCCGCCCATCGCCACGGGAAGGACCCCCGTCTCCTCGCGCTCCAGCGTTGCCCCCTTCCATCCGCTGGCTTCGACATAAGCGCGGATTCGCTTGCGGAGGGTAGGGACGTCGAGTGCGGGCGAGAGGGAGTAATAGGTGTCCTCCACCAGCATGCGCGTATCGGAAAAAGGAAGGCAATAGACGAAGCGGTAGCCCTCCGCCTGGTCTACGGTCGCGTCCATCACGATCGGCCGGACGAGCCCGTGGGGGCGATCGAAACGATATTCGCAGCCGACGAACTTCTGCCATCCGGGCTCCAGCACCGAAAGGTTCGCCGGCCCGCGGGCGTCGATGACTCCGGCGGCAGCGATCCTCTCTCCTCCAGCCAGCCGCACATGGTCCGGGGCGACCGCTTCGATCCGGCTCCCGAGCCGATATTGGTCGGGCCGCAGCCGATCTCGCACGGTGCGATCCAGCCGGTCCGACGTGACGCTGTTGTAGGAAGTTCCGAGCGTGCGCCGGCGCTTGGGGAAACGGATGTCATAGGCGTCCCAACGGGCGGCGACGAGCGGGTCCACCAGCCAGCGCGAATCCTCTTCCACGTCCGTTTCGAAGAACGACCAGGTGTGATTGCCGCCGAAGGTCTGCCCGCTCTCGAGGAGCAGAATAGGCACGTCCTGCCTAAGCTTCGCCAAGGCAAGCGCAGCGAAGCAGCCGGAAAGTCCGCCGCCGGCTATGATCAGCCTGTCTGCCACTTGCCCCATCGGCCCGCTCTTAAGGAAGTGCGTCGCCCCAAGCTAATCATTGTTGTAAGGGCGCGCTTATGGAAATGGTCCTCGCCGTCCTGCTTTCCACGTTCGCAATGGTTGCGATCATCGCAGGCCGCTACTTGGCCGTGAGCGGCGGTTTCGCCTGGCTGACGCAACGACGGCTGCCCGGCCTTTATGCCGGCCAGGAAAAGCAGATCAGGAAGGAGATAGGCTGGTCCCTGGCGAGCGGGGCCATTTACGGCATTCCCGCCGGTCTCGTCGCGTGGGGATGGCAGGAACATGGCTGGACCCGAATCTACCTGGACGTGAGCGACTATCCGCTCTGGTGGATTCCCGTCTCCATCCTGGTCTACCTGTTCCTGCACGACACCTGGTTCTACTGGACGCATCGCTGGATGCACCGGCCGAAGCTTTTCCGCATCGCCCATGCCGTGCATCATGCGAGCCGACCGCCGACCGCTTGGGCCGCGATGAGCTTCCACCCATTGGAAGCCCTTACCGGGGCGATCGTCATTCCAGCACTCGTCCTCTTCATTCCGATCCACGCCGCCGCACTCCTGGTCGTCCTGACGGTCATGACGGTCATGGGGGTGACAAATCACATGGGATGGGAGATTTTCCCCCGACGGCTGGTGCAGGGCCGCGCCGGCAACTGGCTGATTACCGCCAGCCATCACCAACGGCATCATCGCGAGTACAGGTGCAATTATGGGCTCTATTTCCGTTTCTGGGATCGGATTTGCGGTACTGATGGGGGCCTGGGCGACTTCGACCGCGTCGCCCCCCGCCGGATCGTCGGGAACTGAACTTCACGTCCAGGTCGAGGCGCTGCGGAACGGGCGCGGGCTGGTGCATGCCTGTCTAACGCGAGACCAGGCGCATTTCCCCAACTGCAAGGCGGATCCGCTGGCGTTCAGACTGAGCGCACCGGCGAGCGAGGCGGGGCAGCTTCATTTCCGGAATCTGGCCGGCGGGACCTATGCGCTGGCCATCGTTCACGATGAAAATGCCAATGGCCAGCTCGATACGCTCGTGAGGATACCGCGCGAAGGATATGGCTTTTCGCGTAATGCCCCGGTGCGGTTCGGGCCGCCCGAGTTCGGCGAGGCGAGCTTTACGCTGACGCCAGGACGGAACATCCAAGTGATACGTATGCGTTATATCCTCTAGTGTGTGTGAACGCCGTCCTTTGGGCCTCCTAGGCCTGCTTCGCAGGGGGGACAGAAGAACATCATGCCGAAACGCATCCCCGCTTCAGCCGAGGAGGCAAGCAGCGCCACAACGGTGCGTGGCCGCCTCAATGTCCTGCTGGCCGCTCCGCGCGGATTTTGCGCCGGCGTCCGAAGAGCCATAGATGCGGTGGAGGAGGCGCTGGAGCGCTTCGGACCGCCGGTCTACGTCAGGCGCGCCATCGTCCATAACCTGGCGGTCGTCCGGTCCTTGGAGGCAAAGGGCGCAATCTTCATCCAGGAACTCGACGAGGCTCCGGAAGGCGCGGTGGTCATATTGTCGGCGCACGGGGTCGCGCGAAGCGTCACGATGGAGGCCGAAAGGCTTGGCCTGCGGCATTTCGACGCCGTCTGTCCGCTCGTCGCCAAGGTGCACCGGGAGGTGGCGAACTATCACCGCCATGGAAGGCACGTCGTCCTGATCGGTCATGCCGGACATCCGGAGATCGTTGGAACCCTTGGCCAGATCCCTGACGAGACGGCGACCGTCGTGGCGAGGATCGAGGAGGTGGAAGCGCTCACGCTCGCTCCGGATGCACCGGTCGCTTATGCTGTTCAGACCACTTATTCCGTGGACGACGCCGCCGAAATCGTGGGCGCCCTCAAGAAGCGGTTCTCGGACATCAAGGCTCCCGCCAGCAGTGACATCTGCTACGCGACGACGAACCGCCAGGCAGCCGTGAAGCAAATGGTGCCGAAGGTGGATGCCATCATCGTTGCCGGAGAAGCCTTTTCATCCAATGCCTCTCGCCTGGCCGAGGTCGCGAGGGCGTTCGGCTGCCCGTCGGTGCAATTGGTCGCGAACGCCTCCCACGTGGACTGGGCATTGCTCGAACATTGCCGCTTCCTAGGGATCACCGCGGCCGCCTCGACGCCGGAATCCACCGTGCAGGCAATCGTCGAGGCGCTTCGCGAACGCTTTGACATCCACGTCGAGGAGGTTGGGCGATCGCGCGAAAGCGCGGTATTCAAGCCGATGAAGATCGACGGCCCTGCTCGACCCGGGAACTTCAGAACCTCTGGCGGCTGAAAAACAGACCTCTCGTTGCGCTCCGCTGCCCCCGGAACCGACGCGGAACAGCCGGGTACAAATTCTCGTTACGGTTCTCGGCTTTGCGCGTACAGGGACCTCATGATCCACTCCGAACAACCTTCAAGCACCGAGGGCCGCTTCGAGCTGCTCGTTCAGAGCATCATCGATTATGCCATCTACATGCTCGACCCGACGGGGAAGGTGACGAGCTGGAATGCGGGAGCGCGCCGCTTCAAGGGCTATGAGTCCGACGAAATCATCGGCGAACATTTCTCTCGATTCTACACCGACAAGGATCGCGAGCGGGAAATTCCGAGAATTGCCCTCGAGACCGCCGAGCGCGAAGGGCGCTTCGAGGCGGAAGGCTGGCGGGTTCGGAAGGATGGAACGCGCTTCTGGGCCAATGTGGTGATCGACGCCATCCGCGACCGCCACGGCAATCTCGTAGGCTTTGCGAAGGTCACTCGCGATCTCACCGAGCGCAAAGCGGCTGAAGAAGAGCTTCGCCGCAGCGAGGAGCGGTTCCGGCTCCTCGTCGAAAGCGTCACCGATTATGCGATCTACATGCTCGATCCCGAGGGAAAGATAAGCAGCTGGAACGCGGGCGCCGCGCGGTTCAAAGGCTATCAGGCCGACGAGATCATCGGCGAGCATTTCTCGCGTTTCTATTCGGAAGAGGATCGAGCGGCCGGCATCCCGAAAATCGCGCTGCAGACGGCCGAACGCGAGGGCCGTTTCGAGGCGGAGGGGTGGAGGATGCGCAAGGACGGCACCCGGTTCTGGGCCAATGTCGTCATCGATCCGATCAAGACGCCGGACGGAAGACTCCTCGGGTTTGCGAAGATCACCCGCGACCTGACCGAGCGGAAGCACGCGCAGGAGGAACTCGAAAAGACGAGGGAGGCATTCTTCCAGGCGCAGAAGATGGAGGCGGTCGGTAAGCTTACCGGCGGCGTCGCTCACGACTTCAACAATCTCCTCTCGGTGGTACTCGGCAGCCTGACGCTGGCACAACGTCGGTTGCAGCAGGGTGTCGACGTTTCCGGCCTCATTACCAACGCCATCAAGGCTGCGGAGCGGGGAGCCTCTCTGACGCAGCGCATGCTCGCTTTCGCCCGCAAGCAGGAGTTGGCGCTCGAGGCCGTCGATCTTTCCGACCTGGTCCGCGGGATGGCAGAGCTGTTGCAGCGAACGATCGGCCCCGGTGTCACCATCGACACGCGATTTCCCCTCATCCTTCCCCACGTGCAGGCAGACGCGCGACAGCTTGAACTGGCATTGCTGAACCTTGTGGTGAACGCTCGGGACGCGATGCCCCACGGCGGAACGATCACGATCGCCGCCCAACGCGAGAGCGTCGTCGCGCCTGAGGACGATCTGGAGGCAGGCGATTATGTACGGCTTTCCGTGACCGACCCGGGCGAAGGCATGGACGAACAGACGCTGGCCCAGGCACCTGAGCCGTTCTTCACGACCAAGGGTGTCGGCAAGGGGACGGGACTAGGGCTGCCGATGGTTCACGGGCTGGCCCGACAGTGCGGCGGCAAATTCGTTCTGAGCAGCGACCCGGGCTCGGGAACCACGGCCGAGATCTGGTTGCGAGTCGATACGACCGAGGCTGAGAGCGACCAGGGAGCCGCTCCGGCCGAACCGGAGGATGCCGTCACGGTCGACTCGCTCGTGATCCTGGCCGTCGATGACGATCCGCTGGTGCTCGAGAATACGGCAGCCATGCTGATGGAGCTCGGACATGAAGTGCTGCAGGCGCATTCAGGCCCCGAGGCTCTCCAGATGCTCGATCGGCATAATGTCGACCTGATCATAACGGACTATGCGATGCCGGGAATGACGGGCGAAGAGCTGACGCAGCATATATTAGCCAGCCAGCCCACGCTCCCGGTCCTCATGGTGTCAGGCTATGCCAGCCTACCGGAAGGTGCGGGGACATCGGTGCCGAAACTGGGCAAGCCCTTCAAGGAGCACGATCTTTCTCGAGCCATTTCGGACGTGATCGCCGTCAAAAGGGCAGCTTAACGGTCGGCCGGGGCAAGCGTTTCCAGCTTTGGGTTCGCCTCTGCGCCGGGGCCGAGCACCCTATGCTAGCTGACTACCTGTCCCACGGCCGGGACTTCCCGCACGCATTGCCACGTGACGCTGATTACGGTCCCTACCTGTCCCTTTATCTCGAGGACGCCGCCAAGCTGCCGGGCGAGGCTTTGGATGAGCCGCATTCCCAGGCTCCCTTGACGCGCCGGCTTTTCAAAGCCGCAGCCATTGTCGCTTATTCTCAGGGTGCAGCTGTTCCCGAGATGCAGGAGCTCTACCTTGATCTCCCCGGAACGCCCGTCAGGGAAGCCGTGCTTGAGCGAGTTCGTGACCGCTTCGTTGACGATGAGGCCGATGGGTACGGCTTCGCTCGCCGAAAGAGACAGCGGATCGCACTCCGCGACGAGCGAAATCCGACCGGCAGGAGAAACGCTGTCGCACAAGGCTGTCATGAGAGTCTCGACGAGCGAGACGACGTCGACGTCGCGAGAATGGCCATTCTCGGCCGGCGTGAGGAGCGCCTCGTAAACCTTCGCCAGCACCAATAGCCTCGTCTGCGCTTCCTTGAGCGCCGCTCGCGCTTCGGTGGAACTGACGGTACGCTGCTGCAGGTGCAGGAGCGCGGAGGTCATCTGAATGGTATTCTTGACCCGGTGATGAACTTCCTGAACGAGCAAGTCGTTCTCATTCACCATCCGCTCCAGATCCGTCAGCACCTTGGCCTTGCGACGCAGCTTGATGGCCAGGACCAGCTGAACGGCGAGCTGCTCCACCACGCGCGCGTCGGTGGCGTCGAACTTCATCTCGGGATCGTGGCTCGTCACCCACAGCGTTCCGAGCGGTCGCTTGCCCGTATCGTAGAGTGGGACGATCAGGCCCTCGACAATGGCCGGAGCGGCTTCCTCGAAGTAGGGGAATGCTCTGGCCGGACATTCGACGAGAATGGTGTGGTGCTGATCGAGGCATAAGCCGCACGGACTGAAGTCCCGAGGCGTGGTGCCGCCGACATGTTGGGCCAGCGCTCCGCTAAGCGCCGTCCATCTGAACAGATACTCCCCACCTTCATGAACCAGTTCGCTGAGACCGGCCGAAGACGCTGCCGGACACAGTTCGATCGCGATTTCGAGGAAGCGATGGATCGCGAGTTCGGGATCGACCGTCATGAGGGACGAGAGCTCGCGATAGGCATCGAGCTCCGCCTCGAGCTGAGCGGGGCGGCGCAGTCGCCGGTACAGATCCGGCGTAATCAATATGTCGTCTTTTTGGAGAGGCTTCGCCTGCATTGCATCCCCCCCTTTCCGCGTAGACATAGCATGGCGCGCGGTGGGCTGCGTGAACTTAGATCAAGCATGGCTGGGATGCCGGCTGGGAGGACGTCCCGCGGCAGAGCCGGCAAGAGCGCTCACGTCTCGTTCGGCGTCGCGATCGCTGCTCCCCCTCATCGGAGCAACTTCAACTGCTAGGGAGGAGGATTAGATCGCTTTGAAGTTGAATACGGCGTTGAGAAAGAAGACCAGAAGTCCAGCGATGATCGAGGCGATGACGCGAGCTATGAGGTACTGGACGTCGAGAATATTGATCAGGGCCCAGAATACGCCGAGCGTCACGACCAGGCCGATGCCGGCATTGATCAGGAAGTAGAGATAGCCCGTGGCGAGGCCTCGCTGGCTCTGCTTGAAGACCCAGATCCGCGAAAGGATATAATGGACGCTCATCGCGAACAGGAACGCGAAGGCCGCGGCGGGCAGATAGGTCAGCCCGGCAAACTCAACCAGCGTCCACAGCAGTGCGATGTCGATCCCGAAGGCGAAGAAGCTGGCGACGGTGTTGCGGCCGAACAGCCTGGCGCTGCGGCTCTCGGCCACCTTGGTCCCGGCCGCGGCGAGGCGGCCTGCTTCAGAGCTCACGACTGACCATCCCGAGCGGGTAACGCGCGCCGCGTCCGCGGGTGCCAAGCCATTGCCCGAGCGCGTAGTGGCGGTGCGCTTCAGCCGAAAGAAGGTCTCGTTTCGGGGCAGCATCAGCGAGGGCCCCCGGGGGCCGCTATGTCAAAGGCGCCTGGTTCGGCCGTTGGCGCCGACCGCCCGCCTCTCGCGCACTTGAGTGCCGACCGGGATGACCTTTCATCCTCGGGCGGGAACGTTTCATCGTCGAGCGGGAACGTTTCGCCGGAACGGCGGTTCTGCCTGCGACCCTTCCTTACATCGAAGTCGGCAAAAATGGCAACAAAACCAATGCGTGAGGCGTCCCGCGGCGCTTCACAATTCTTCAATGCGCGCTTCCAGCGCGCGCTCGCGCACTGGAATCGCCGACGGCTCGCACCAGCCTTTCCTACTCCGGACTGGCAAAAGCAGCTCGACGAAGACCTTCGGATGCAGCGGTTCGAAGGGGCCTTCCTCGAGGAGCTGAGGCTCGAGATCGCATCGCAGGCCGCCGCGGCCCCGACGGACGTGGAGGGTTTCCTCGCCTGGTTCGAGGAGCTCAAGGCCACCGGGCCGGGCCAGGGCGATCCGCTCTTTCCCTGGCTTGCCGCCGAGGCGGACGTGGAGGATTTCAGATATTTCCTGTCGCAGGAAGCCGCGGGCGAGGCCGGATTCGAGGACCTGACCGCGCTTGCCCAGGTCAAGGTGCCGGCATCCGCGAAGATGGAGCTCGCCAACAATTACTGGGACGAGATGGGCCGCGGGAATCCGAAGGGCATGCATGGACCGATGCTCGACGCCCTCGTCGCCGAGCTGAAGCTGGAGGTCGAGATCGACGAGACCATCTGGGAGAGCCTGGCGCTGGCTAACGCGATGACGGCGATGGCGACGAGCCGGCGCTATGCCTGGCACGCAATCGGCGCGCTCGGCGCCATCGAGCTGACAGCGCCCGGGCGAAGCCGGGCGACCGCGGATGGCCTGAAAAGGCTCGGCTTCGGCGGAAAGGCGCGTCGCTATTTCGAGCTCCATGCCGTGCTCGACGTCAGGCATAGCGAGGATTGGAACGCCAAGGTGTTCGCGCCGCTCGTCGCGGAGGATCCCCGTCGCGCGACCGCATTCGCGGAGGGCGCGCTGATCCGCCTCACCGCCGGTGCGCGCTGTTTCGAGCGCTATCGGCAGACGCTCTGGAGCTGAGTCACAGCCGTACGTCGCGTCACGTCACTCACTGCGCGCTAGGGTTGCGCGGCTTGGCCGCGACCTCGTCCGGCCATGAGACCGCCTGCAGGCTGACGCGCGCCGCGGCGCTTCGGCATGCATGTCAGGGGACGACGGCCGGGCCCGACGCAGGCGCGGGAGCCGTGTGACGGGCAGCTAGCGGACCTGGAGTTCTACGTCCGCTCCACATCCGGCTCGGGCTAACGGTCCAGAAGGTCCCTGATCCGGGCGGCGAGGTCAGGAACGCTGAACGGTTTGGTGATGAGCTCGACCCCCGCATCGAGCCGGCCCTGATGAACGATGGCGTTGCGGGCGTAGCCGGTCGTGAACAGGACCTTCAGGTCGGGCCTGAGTGCCCTGGCCCTCTCCGCCAGAACGGCGCCGGTCATGCCGCTCGGCAGCACGACGTCGGTGAAAAGCAGGTCGACCTTCCCCTCCTGACGATCCAGCAGCCGCAGCGCCGAAGGCCCGTCATGCGCCTCCAGGACCCGATAGCCGAGCTCCCGCAACACCTCGACCGAAAAGGTGCGGACGTCGTCGTCATCCTCGCACACGAGAATGGTCTCCTCGCGCGTGCCTTCCGGCGCCTGGGCGGGCACGACTTCTTCGTCAGGCGCCTGGCCCCCGTCGAGCCGGGGCAGATAGATCCGGACGCTCGTGCCTTCGCCAAGCTCGGAATAGATCTTCACATGCCCACCCGACTGCTTGACGAAGCCGTACACCATCGAGAGGCCCAAACCGGTGCCCCGACCCACTTCCTTGGTGGTGAAGAAGGGCTCGAAGGCGCGGCTTGCCGTCGCGGCGTCCATGCCCTCGCCGGTGTCGGAGATGCAGATCACGACATACGGCCCGGCCATCACTTCGACGTTCTGCGCCACATAGGATTCATCCAGGTGGCCATTCTCGGTCTCGATCGTGAGCTTGCCTCCCTCGGGCATGGCATCGCGCGCATTGACCGCCAGATTGAGAAGAGCATTTTCGAGCTGGTTCGGGTCCACCTCGACGGGCCACAGATCGGGCGACAGCATCGTCTCGACCTCGATCGTCTCGCCGAGGGTGCGGTGAAGCAGCTCGGACATTCCCGCGACCAGCTTGTTGATATCGGTCGGTTTCGGGTTGAGCGGCTGCCGCCGTGAAAAGGCGAGAAGCCTTTCCGTCAGTGTCGCTGCCCGGGTAGCGCCCTTGAGGGCATTCTCGGCCGACCGGCGGAGGCGCGGCGAGCTGTCAGGCAGATTGCGCAACAATATGTCCAGATTGCCGGTCACGATCTGAAGGAGGTTATTGAAGTCGTGGGCGATGCCGCCGGTGAGCTGGCCCACCGTCTCCATCTTCTGCGACTGCCTGAGCGCGTCCTCCGCCTGGGCACGCCGGTCGACCTCTTCGGACACGCGACGCTCAAGGGTCTCGTTCAGCTCCCGCAGCGCGGCTTCGGCGCGCTCGCGCTCCGCCAGTTCCTTCTGGACGGCCTGGAACAATCGCGCATTGTCCATGCTGATCGCCGCCTGGGCGGCAATCCCGATCATCAGCCGCTCGTGCCGGTCGTTGAAGCGGCGAGGCTGGGTATGACCGAAGAATAAACCGCCGATCACCTCCCCGGAACGGCTCGTTACCGGCACGGCGAGGTAGCTTCGTACCGGTAGGTGGCCTGCGGGCATTCCCCAGTGGGGATCATTCTTGCCGTAGCGCGGGTCGCGCGTGATGTCGTCGGACCGAACGATTCCCTCCCCCATGAACGTCGGGTGGAACACCGCCGTGGCGCGCGGCATGCCGAACTTCTCGAAGTCGGAGCGGGCGGCGCCCGACAAGGTATATAGCAGGTATTTCTCGCCGGACTCGCGGAGGACATTGTAGAAGAAGGCCCCGAACCTGGCGCCGGTGAGCTCGACCCCGGCATCCGTGACCCGCTGGACGACGGACTGGAGGTCGAGTTCGGCGGCAAGGGCCGCGCCCGTCCGGTTCAGGATCTCCAGCGTCTGGCTTTCGCTGCGGAGAGAACCGAGCAGGTTGTAGTTCTGGACGGCGGTCGCCGCCTGAGTCGCTGCAATGCTCATGAGCAATTGCTGGGTGGCGGACGGCTCCCCCTCCGGCGGAAACGCGATCGCTATGGCGCCGAATTCCGCATGATGGCCGACCGCTCGGACGCTGAGCCGCAAACTTCCCGAGCCGAACGGGTCCGGCGCGACCAAGGGTTCGTCCGGATCGTGGACGCGCGCCCAGGCAAGGACAGCCGGCGCCAGCCTTTCGGCCAGCTCGGGGTCGCTGCTGTACCGGCCCGTCTGCGCGGCAGCGACGGGCGTACCATCCCTCGCGCTGGCGCAGGCGACGCAGACCAGCTTCGGCTGCAAGGTGGTGAATAGCGCCGACGAAAGGCTTTCCGCTATCCTGAGCGGCGGCGCTCCGAACCACATGGCGGGGAGCGTCGACAGCGCGACGACGTCGCGAAGCGCGCGCCGGTGCGTCTCTCCATCGCTGAGGTCGAGTCCTGACAGCATCAATCAGGCATCAACGGTATCGATGCGACACAGGTCCAGCCGCTGAAGGTTCAGGCCGCGCGCTGCTTCAGCTCTTGCAGCATCTCGTCCGGATGAACGTAGAGCGGATTCTCCTGGAGAACGCCGCCGATGATCACCATCGGGTGGGTGCGCAGGATGTCCATCACGACGCTGCCGCTATACTTGGTGAGATCGTACACGCAGACAATCGGGTCGGGATATTTCGGGATGATATAATTCAGTTTCGCCTCATACTCGACAATGTCGGTGACCCCAGGCGCCGCCTCCAACGCCCATTCCATATTGCCCATGAGGCGGGTGAGCTTGTGCTTGGCGCGATTGGATTCGAGTATTTCCTCGAGAATCGCGACCATCCGGTCGCCGTCGAAATATCCGTCCTTCAGGTAGGCGTCCTCCCAGTGAAGGACTTCGAGCTGCCCCGATTCCTGGGCCGCCTCGACGTCGATGCCGCAGTCCGCGCAGGCGCAGAGATGATCGTCGTGAAGTCGCGAGTCGACGATGTGAAAGAGCTTCTCGCCCCGCTCGTAGCCCTCCTGAAAGAAAGGCATGAGGATCTTGTTCTGCTCCTCCCGAGAGTTGAAGAAGGCGCAGACGTGGCGAGCCTCCTTGAGCGTTCGACCGGCAAGCCGAACGGGAAGGGACGCGTCATCGGTCTGGGGACGTGAGCTCATGCGGGTCTCCTGTGTTCACTCACTCCCCCCCCCGACGCTGTCCTATGCTATTGCCGTGGCGGCATGTCTACCTCGCATGGCAGTCACAACATGCGGAGAAAAAGAGCGGCGCAACGCGCCGGTGAAGCTCGGGCCGAGGTACGAAGTCAGGTCCAAAGACGTGGGCCTTACGCCGAGGAGGCGCAGGCTGCGGCGGAGCCTTTTCCGACAGCCGCGCGCACGCTGTTGTCCGACCGGTGTCCGTCCGCCGGCCACCGTTAGGACGTCGCCACCCATTGTGCTACGGGCCGCAAAATGGTCCTTACTCGCAACAACGTAAACGTTTCGGGCAGCGGTTCGCGCGCCATGATGTTCGCCCATGGATTTGGCTGCGATCAGCACATGTGGGGGAGCGTCGCCCGGGCGTTCGAACCCGACTTCAGAGTGGTCTTGTTCGACCATGTGGGTGCCGGGCGCTCCGACCTTTCGGCTTACGATCCGGCAAAATATGGCAGCCTTGAAGGCTATGCCGACGATGTGGTGGAGATCGGGAACGCCCTGGGCCTGACCAATGCGGTGTTCGTCGGCCACTCCGTAAGCGCCATGATCGGCGCCTTGGCCACGTTGAAGGCGCCCGGCATGTTCGCCGACCTCGTCATGGTCGGGCCCTCTCCCCGATACATCGATGACGAAGGCTATTTCGGTGGGTTCTCCCGGAGCCAGGTGGAGGAATTGCTCGAGTTCCTGGCTGAAAATCATCTTGGCTGGTCGGCAGCGATGGCGCCGGCGATCATGGGCAATCCGGACCGCCCGGAGCTTGGCGAAGCGCTGACCAACAGCTTTTGCAACACCGACCCGGATATAGCGAGGGAGTTTGCCCGCGTGACCTTCCTGTCGGATAACCGTGCGGACCTGCCGAATATCAAGGCGCGCACGCTCGTCCTGCAATGCCGCGAGGACATTATCGCTCCGCCGAGCGTGGGCGAATATGTGCACGAGCGGATCTCGAACAGCCGCTTCGTCATGCTGAATGCCACGGGCCACTGCCCGAATCTGAGCGCCCCGGAAGAGGTGACGGCGGCGATCCGCGCCTTTGTCTGAGATTCGTCCCACCGAGGATCTCGCCGACCTCTACGAGAATGCACCGTGCGGCTACGTATCGCTCTCGCCCGACGCACGCATCGTCAAGGTGAACCGCACTCTGGCCGACTGGCTCGGCATCTCGGCGGTTCAGCTGCTCGGACGTCCGATATTCGAGCTCCTGAGCTTTGGGGGCCGGATAGCCTACGAAACCCATCTGGCTCCGCTGCTTCGCCTGCAGGGCTTCGTGCACGAAATCGCGCTGGACCTCCTGCGTTCCGACGGCACCAAGATCCCGGTGATCGCCAACGCGGCTGAGAAACGCGGATCAGCCGGACAGCATCATTTCACGCGGCTGACGCTGTTCAAGGCAGTGGACCGGCGCACATATGAACGGAGCCTGGTGGAAGCGCGGGTCAAAGCCGAGGCAGCCGCGAGGGCGGAGCAGGATGCCGCGACCTTACGCGAACAGTTCATCGCCGTCCTCGGGCATGACCTGCGCAACCCGCTGGCCGCGATCGCCGCGGGCGTTCGCATGCTCGAGGAGGGCGAGGCGTTGAGCGAACGCGGCCGCCTCATCACCAGGGAGATGGGAGCGGGCGCCGCACGCGCTTCCGCGCTGATCGACGATGTCCTCGATTTCGCCCGCGGCCGCCTCGGCGGCGGACTTCCGATTTCGCCGGACCGCAAGCAGCCGCTCACTCCGGTTCTGGCGCAGGTCGTTGCCGAGGTGCGAGCCATCTTTCCGGACCGATCGATAGAAGAGCATTTCGCGCTCGAGGAGCCGATCTATTGTGACCGCGCCCGCATCGGTCAATTGGCTCAGAATCTTCTCTCGAATGCGGTCACGCACGGCGCTCCCGACATTCCGATCAAGGTAGAGGCGGTCACCGACGAGTCCTGCTTCGTCTTCTCGGTCGCGAATGGCGGTGAACCGATACCGGCGGCCGCGATGGCGCAGCTATTCCAGCCTTTCTTCCGGGGCGCCGTGCGAAAGAGCCAGCACGGCCTAGGGCTCGGCCTCTTCATCGTCAGCGAGATCGCGAAGGCGCACGGCGGGACGATGACGGTGTCGTCCGGCGAGGAGGAGACACGCTTCACCTTCACCATGCCCCTGGCGGCTCAATAGGTTCTTCAGCCTGGCCACGCGGGCACCGATCGCATGGTTGGCCGATCGGAGGGGAGGCGCAGCGCGATATGGCTCTCGCGCCGTTCGCCTGTCCAGCGGCGGCTGCAGGGATGCGGCGCCCCCAGGCGTGCGTCCCCGGTAGGCATCATGGCCCTCCTTGCCGTAGCCGGACGCCCGGTTAGACGTCGTCGCTGATCGGGAAGAGGAAGTATCCGCGCTCCGAAACGCCGTTCGTTATCTGGAGGGGAGTCGCTCCGACCCGGCGATCGCCGGGCGACACGAGAACCTGTTTTTCATAGATCCAGGCCGACCCCGTATGCGGCAAATTCCCGCCTGTCGCGTCAGCGGTGAGCGCGCCCCGCCAGCTGTCGTTCTTAACGAACTTGTGGAGGAGAAGGCCCGGTACGACACCAGGCGCTTCCGAGGGCGGGCGCGCCGCCCCGACAATGGTCATCTTGTCGCTCATCGCCGTTTCTCCTTCAGTAGCTCATGCCACCCGTAGAGCCGGTGGGCTGGGAGGAGGCGGAAGGCTGATCCTCCTGGAGTTCGGCGACGGCTGCTTCGGTGGTGATGAGGAGACCGGCGACCGACGCTGCGTCCTGCAGCGCGGAGCGAACGACCTTCGTGGGATCGATGACGCCGGAACCGACGAGATCCTCGTAAACCTCGGTCTGGGCGTTGAAGCCGAAGTTCCGGTTGTCCTGGTCCATCAGCTTGCCGGCAACCACGGCGCCGTCGAAGCCAGAATTTTCGGCGATCTGGCGAAGGGGCGATTGGAGTGCGCGCCGGACGATATCGACGCCGCGTGTCTGCTCTTCATTGGCGCCGGCGAATCCGTCCAGAGCCTTAGAGGCATAGAGCAGCGCCGTGCCGCCGCCGGGGACGATCCCTTCCTCGACCGCAGCGCGCGTGGCGCTGAGCGCATCGTCGACGCGGTCCTTGCGCTCCTGAACCTCCAATTCCGAGGAGCCGCCGACTTTGATGATCGCGACGCCACCGGCGAGCTTCGCCAGCCGCTCCTGCAGCTTCTCCATATCATATTCGCTGTCGGAACGCTCGATCTGGCCCCGGATGGCGTCGATTCGGTTCTTGATCGCTTCGGAGCCGCCGGCGCCGTCGACGACGGTCGTCTTGTCCTTGTCGATGGTGACGCGCTTGGCCTGGCCCAGCATGTTCAGCG
>NZ_SBFF01000017.1 GCF_004151485.1 Sphingosinicella sp. CPCC 101087
CGCCGCGTCACCCCAGCGGAGGCTGGGGTCCAAGCGGATTCTCCGATGGCGCCGTGCTCGTCACCAGGTGCGTCCGGACCCCAGCCTTTGACTGGATGTCGGTGGGGCCCGTCCGCGCTTTCGCTGCCCGCATTCCGACGCCGCCTGTGCCGTCGCTCCGGACGGATTTCCGCTGGCCTCCGGGCGGCCGGCGAGTCAGGATCGCGGGTATGAAGGGGGGCTGGGTCTATATCATGACCAATGCGCCGTTCGGCACGCTCTATATCGGCGTTGCCGCGGATCTGGCCCGGCGGGCGTGGCAGCATCGGAACGGCACCGGGTCGGAATTCTGCAAGCGCCACGGCCTCAAGCGCCTCGTCTATTGCGAGTGGTTCGAGACGATCGATGAGGCGATCGCGCGCGAGAAGGCGATGAAGGCGTGGAAGCGGCAGTGGAAGACCAAGCGGATCGAGGAAATGAACCCGCAATGGGACGATCTGTTCGACCGCCTCTTCGGGTGACGCTGCGGCTTCGACCCCAGCCTTCGCTGGGGTGACGAAGGGGCGTGGTGTGGGGGCCGAGCTCATCGGCTCGGCCCTTTCGTCCCTATCCGTCACCCCAGCGGAAGCTGGGGTCCAAGCCGATTCTTCGATAGCGCTGCGCTCGTCACCAAGCCCGTCTGGACCCCAGCCTTCGCTGGGGTGACGAGGGGGCGGATCTGGCTGGGTGGCGCTTTCTCGTCCGTCGCGTCTCCCCAGCGGAGGCTGGGGTCCCAACCGATTCTCCGATGGGGCCGCGCGCGTCGCCAAGCCCGTATGGACCCCAGCCTTCGCTGGGGTGACGAGGGGGCGGATCTGGCGGGGTGGCGCTGGACACTCGGCTGCCCGGGCGGCATCACACCGGCATGGACGTCAACAGCCTCTTTGCGCGGGCCGAGCAGGCGTTTGTCGGGGGGCAGCTCGACGCGGCGCGGCGCGACCTGGCCGAGGTGCGGCGGGCGGCGGGGGATCACCCGACGGTGCTGCACCTGCTGGCGCTGGTCGAGAAGAAGAGCGGCCGGACGGGCGAGGCGCGCGAAGCGTTCGCGCGGGCGGCGGCGCTGGCGCCGGAGGATCCGCAGATCGCCGCCAATTTCGCCAACCTGCTGAGCGAGACAGGCGAGGCGGAGGAAGCGCTGAAGCTGTACGAACGCGCGCTGGCCGCGCGGCCGGCGTTTCGCGAGGCGCGCTACAATCGAGCGCTGCTGCTGCAGCGGATGGGGCGGCTCGAGGAAGCGCTCGCCGATCTCGACGCCTGCCTCACCGAAGCGAGCGGGGACGCCAGGGCGCATTCGGCGCGCGGCGGCGTGCTGCGGCAGCTCGGCCGGTTCGACGCGGCGGCCGGCGCCTATGATGCGGCGCTCGCGCTGGCGCCGCAGCGGCTGGTGGCGCTGCACGGGCGCGCAAGGGTCGCGATGGAGCGGGGCGAGGACGGCGCTTCGGCTTTCTATCGCCGGGCGCTCGCGCTGAAGCCCGACGATCTCGAGCTGACGCTCGGGCTTGCCGAGGCGCTCGAGGCCGAGGGCTCGCCGGAAGGGCTGGAGGTGCTGACCGGGGCGGTGGAGCGCCATCCGGAATGGGTGCTGGGCCATGAGGTGCTCGCCCGGATGCGATCCGAAGCGGGCGATCCCGAGCGGTTCGCCGACCATTATCTGCTGTCGATCGCGCAGCGCCCGACCGACCGCGCGCTGCACCTGTCGCACTGGCAGAGCCTGGCGCGTGGGCAGAAGCACAAGCTCGCCCTGCAGGCGCTCGAGGCGGCGCGATACCATATCGGCGAAGATGCGCAGACGCGGCTGATGGCGGCGATCTTCACCAGCGAATCGGGCGATCCGCAGCGGGCGCTGGAGATGCTCGACGCGCTGGGCGGCGCCGAGGACGATCCTTCGATCCTGTTCGCGCGCGGCCGGATCGCGCTGAGGGCGGGCGACGCGGAGCAGGCGGCCGAGATGTTCGGGCGGGTCACCGCGGCTCAGCCGCAGGGAATCGGCAATTGGGCGCATCTCGATCTGGCCTGGCGCCTGATCGGCGACGAAAGACACGAATGGCTGAGCGGCCAGCCGGGCCTGTACGGGCATCGCGACCTGGGGCTGAGCGAAACCGAGCTGAGCGCGCTGGCGGTGTTGCTGCGATCGCTTCACCGCACCCGCGCCCATCCGATCGGCCAATCGCTTCGCGGCGGGACGCAGACGCGCGGGCGCCTGTTCGCGCGGCGCGAGCCCGAGATCGCGCGGCTGCGCGACGCCATACTCGCCGCGGTCGAGGCGCATCGGCGCGGCCTTCCGCCGACCGACCCGACCCACCCCCTGCTGCGCCATCGCGATTCGGCGCTCGCGCTCACCGGCAGCTGGTCGGTGCGGCTCCTTTCGCAGGGATTCCACGTCAATCACATCCACCCGGAGGGCGTGCTGAGCTCCGCTTGCTATATCAGCCTGCCCGAAACGCTGGGCGGCGCGGAGACGCGCGACGGCTGGCTCGAGCTCGGGCGGCCGCCGGTCGAGCTCGGCCTCGCGCTCGAGCCGCTGGCGGCGATCGAGCCCAAGCCGGGGCGGCTCGCTCTGTTTCCGAGCTATCTGTTCCACGGCACGCGGCCGTTCGCCGACGGCGAGCGGCTCACCGTCGCCTTCGACGTCGTGCCGCGATGAGCCGGGACCCCTGGGCCGCTTATTGGGCGAAAGCCGACGGTGCACGATCCGAAAGCGGGTGCCTGCCGGAAGCGGACCGGTCGGTCGCCCCCATTCTCGAGACGCTGTGGCGCGAATTCGCCGGGACGCTGCGCGGCAAGGCGCGGGTGCTCGACCTCGCGACCGGGGGCGGAGCGGTGCTTCGCCGGCTCGCCGCGGCGCGCAAGGGCCTGACGCTCGTGGGCGTCGATTCAGCGCCCGCTTTGCCGGCCGGCCCGGCGGGAATCCGCCTGATTGCGGACGTGAGGATGGAGGCGCTCCCGTTCGGCGATGCGAGCTTCGATGCCGTCACCAGCCAGTTCGGGATCGAATATGGCGATCGGGCCCGGATCGCCGGCGAGACGGCACGGGTGCTCGCGCCCGGCGGGCGGGTCCGGCTGGTCGTCCACGACCGCGCCAGCCTGATCGTGCGGCACAATGAAGCGCGGCTGCGCGCGCTCGACTGGGCCTCGAAGGAAAGCGGGATCCTCGACAAGGCGCGCGGACTCGCCCGGGCGCGGGCGCTTTCGCCCCTTCCCACCCCGGAGTCCTTCCGCGCCGCCACGAGCGAGGCTCGGCGGCTCTTCCCCGAGCAGCCGGTCGCGGCAGAGTTCGCCATGGCCGTCCTCCAGACGCTGGAGCAGGGCCGGGGCCGGCCCGCCCGGGAGACGATCGAGGTCCTGGACACGCTCGCCGCGCGCGCCGCGGACGAGGCGGGGCGGATCGCCGCGCTGCTGGAGGCCGCCTGCGACGAAGGTGCGGCGGCGGCGATAGGCGACCGGCTGAAGGAGGCCGGGCTGGAGCTGGATCGGCTGTCGGCGATCAGCGAACGCCCAGGCCGCGCGCTCGCCTGGCTGATCGACGCGTCGCGCCGCTGATCCGGTCCGGGCGGCGCGGCGGGACCCGCCGGCGAAGACTCGCAGCCGCGACCAGTCGCGTCGCTAAGCCATGGCCGCTCCCTTGCGAGGCCACGCCGGGGCGTCGTCGACGAATCCGGCCGGGCCAAGGCCGGCGATCCGCCATTTATCCGCCGCGCCGGCTGTCCTATAGCGGCCGCGTGCCGGAAGGGCGTTGGGCCGGAGCCTGGATGATGAAGATCGAGGGTGATTATGAGCGTGACGGCTATGCGTTCGTCCGCAGGCTGATCGCGCCGGAGATTGCGCGGGCCTTCCTGGCGCAGCTGCAGGCGGACCTCGCCGCGCAGCGCGTGGCCTATAGCCAGTTCGCGGCGCAGTCGAAGCTGCTGAACAAGGTGGCGGTCGAGATTTACGGCTACCGCTACAAGCCGATGGTGCCCTTTCTGTGGGGCCTGACGCCGACCATGTGCGAGATCACCGGCCGCGACCTGCTGCCGACCTACAATTTCTTCCGCCTGTACCAGGGCGGCGACATCTGCCGGGTTCATTCCGACCGGCCGGCCTGCGAGCACAGCCTTTCCCTCACCTTGGCCTATGGCGACGACAAGGTGTGGAACCTGGACATCGGCAAGTCACAAGTCGACGAGCCGAAGAGTTTCGCAGAGGATTTCGGCGGCGAGGAATATTCGTCGCTCGGCATGGAGCCGGGCGATGCGGTGCTCTACCGGGGAACGGACCGGCGCCACGGCCGGATCGACCCAAATCCGAATCGCTGGTCGGCCCACATGTTCCTGCACTGGGTCGATCGCGGGGGGCCGCACGCTTCCACGGCGTTCGATGGAATGGTCGAGGTCCCGGAGAAGATCGAGTTCATGTAGGCCAGCGGCCGGAGCGTAAGCTCAGCCCCGCGCCTTCGGCACGAGCAGCCGCTCCGGCCGGCGCTCGCGCGCCGTCTTGAACAGCGAATAGGTGCGGTTCACGTAATTGGCGACGTCGGTGATCGAGGCGGCATAGCTCTTGAGCTCCTCGGTCATCTGGGCCTCGACCAGCCGAACCGAGGCGGACGGATCCGGGCCCTCGAAGCGGACGTAGAACCAGGGCTCGCCGCGCTTCAGGATCAGGTCCTTCGAAAGGTCGTGCCATTCGAACGCCCACATCAGGATGCGCGGCCAGACGTCGATCGGAAAGCGGCCGCAGAGCTGGACGCCCGGCCTGGGCGCGGCGGAATAGTGAAGGAAGGGCGGGAACTGGTTGATGTAGACCGGATCGTCCGAGACGAAGAGATAGGGCGTCGCGATCTGGATGACCGGCCGTTCCGGGTGGCGCCATTCCTGCTGCGGCATGTTGACGAGCATGCTGTTCAGCGTGGCCGGGCGGACCGAGCCCCGCTCGCCCAGCACGTTGGTCATGTTGAGCTTGCCGTCGGGCGTGCGGCCGAGGCGCAGGTGGATGTCGATCGGGCAGGAAATGACGAAATGCCGCCGGTCGAATTCGATCACCGCCGGGCAGAATGCGACCGACTTCGGCACGGCGTTGGGCGCCGGCTCCTGGCGCACCGGCTGAGGCGCGTCCCAGATGACGCTGCCTTTCTCCTCCTTGAACAGCCAGCCCACCTCATAGCTGCGGCCCGTTGCCGGCGCGGCGGCGGGTTCCGCCGGCTCCGAACGCCTGGAGAAGAATCGCATCACTTTCCCCCGCTTCCTCGACGAGGCCAGCTTATCGCCTCGGCGGTGCACGGCAACCGTCGACAGTGATGCCATGGCGGCCGTCCGAAGCTGGCAAAAGAAAAGGGCGGCGAACCGAAGTTCGCCGCCCCAATCCTGCTCCGAGCCCGTCGCTTAGAAGCGGAGGTTCGCGGAGATGAAGAAGTCCCGTCCGAGGACGTCGTAAGTGCCCGGATAGGTGTTGCTCTGCTCCTGGTTGTCGCCGAGGAGCGGCGGCTTCTTATCGAACAGGTTCTGGACGCCCATGTTCAGCGTCAGATTGTCGTTGACGTTGAATCCAAAGGACAGATCGAACACGTCGTAAGCGCCAATCCGCTCGATGAAGAAGTCGGTCGTATCGTCGTCGTCACTGACCGAGCCAACATGCCGCCAGCGAACGCTGGTGGTGACCGGACCGTCCATCCAGGACAAGCGGCTCGACCACTTCCACTTCGGAGTCGGGTTACCAGTCGTATTCTGGCACAGGTTACCAAAGCGCCCGCTGCACTCGGTTACTGAGTCGACACCGACGACCGGAACGAATGCATTCTCCCACGAGTAGTTGCCCATGAAGAAGAAGTTCAGGCGCGATTCGCCCTCGCCGAAGGCGCTGAACCCGAGCGGCTGGGTGTAGTCGACCTGGAAGTCGATGCCTTCGGTGGTCACCGACGAAAGGTTGGCATTGTTCGCCTCGACAATGAACACGCCGCCGCCGGAGATCGAGCCGCCCGCGTCACGGGTGATCAACCCGCAGATCGGATGGCTCGCATCCTGAATGACGTTGTAGCAGAGGTCGAGGACACCGCCGACGCCGCCACCGGCCTGCGCAATCGCGTTTTCGATTTTGATATTATAGTAATCGACGGCGATGTTGAGCCGCGGGATGAAGCGCGGGCGGATGACCGCGCCGACCGTCCAGGTGTCGGCGACCTCTTCCTCGAGGTTCGGATTGCCGCCGAACGTGCCTTCGATCTGCGGGTTCGGCTGCAGGCCGGTATTGCCCACCAGGAAGTCGGGAACGCCGGTCGCCACGCAGAGCGCGCGAACGGTGGCGTCAGCCGCGGCCGCCGGAGTGGCGCAGGGGTCGATGGCCGGCGGGAAGCCGACCTGCTGACCGCCGAACAGCTCCTCCACGTTCGGCGCACGAATGGCGCGCTGGAACTGGCCGCGGAAGGTGATGTCCGGGATCGGCGCGAGCTCTGCACCGCCCGCATAGGTCCACACCCCGCCGACCGCGTCGAGCGAGTAATCCGAGTAACGCGCCGCGCCGTTCAGCTCAAGGCGGCTGATGAAGCCGTCCTGGATGATCGGAACCCGGATTTCGGCGAAGGCCTCACGCGCCTGGTAAGAGCCCGAGGTCGGCTGACCGGCGTTGAAGCCGGCGACGTCGCCCGAGGCCAGGGCCGTATCGGGAATGAACTCGCCGCGCATGCTGCGCCACTCGACGCCCGCCGCGAAGGCGACCGGATCGTTGGCCCAGCCGATCTGGAACAAGGGTCCGGAGATGCTCGCCTGCGCCACCTGCAGCTGCGAGATGTCCTGGTTCTGCGCCAGGATCGAAATCTGGCTGACGCAGTCGGCGCTGAATTGGTCGGCGCCGAACGGGTTGCAGGTGCCATCTCCGACCAGGCGGGTGAAGGCCGAGCGGGAGATGTTGCCGGACTGCACCGCGGCGTTCCGGGTACGGGCGTACATGTAGTAGACGTCGTAGGTCAGCGTCTCCGTGAGATCCCCGCGAAGGCCGGCGAGGACGCGGAAAGCGTTGCGATCGTCGAAGTTGTTGCGCGAGCCCACGGCGGTCGTGCGCGAGTTGACCTGCAGGCGGACGAAGCCCGGCTGCAGCGCCGGGAACGAACCGGCACCTGCATTGAAGCCAGGATAAGGGTTGGGTTCCCCCGCGGCCGCGGCCGCGGCGATGGCCGCCTGCTGATTGGCGGCAATCTGGGTCAGCGTGGCCAGTTCGGCGGGGTCGAGATAGGCCGCGTGCGCAGCGAGGTCGATATCGACATTCTGCGTGATCGGCGTCGCGGCCAGCTCGTTCTGGACGCGGTTGTTGATGAAGGCCACCTCGGTATAGGCGTTGACGCCTTCGGCAACCTCATATTCGGCATAGCCGCCGAGGGTCCAGCGCTCCTGCGGGACCATCAGATAGTTGGCCGGCGCGTAATTATAGGCGTCGGCGTCGACGTAGGCCGTGCTCCGCCCGGGGTTGCCGAAGAAGGCGCCGAGAGGACCGGCATAGTTGGTGCCGGTCGACACGTTGAACGCCGCACCGTCGATCACCGGGTTGACGGCAACGAAGCGGCCCTGCGGGACGCCGGCCGAACCGCCGGGGACGAGTCCCGTGGCGTCGGCATTCTCGGTCAGGGAGAAGCGGGAGAAGCCGCGATCCGCAGCCATGACCGAGCCGCGCTTGTAATATTCGGCATAGGCCGTGACATGGCCGCGGCCGTCGGCAAACTGGGTGCCGATGGCGACATAGGCGTTGTAACGCTCGCCGTCGCCTTCCTCGGTAATGTTGTACTGGGCGCCGGCGATGATGCCGTCCAGATCGGTCCGCAGGCGGAAGTTGACGACGCCAGCGAGAGCGTCCGAGCCGTACACCGCCGAGGCGCCGCCGGTGACGACGTCGACGCTGTCGATCAGGAATTGCGGGATCGAGTTGAGGTCGACGATCTGGTTCGTATCGAAGAAGATGTAGCGGCGGCCGTTGACCAGCACGAGGTTGCGCTGGGCGCCAAGGCCGCGAAGGTTCAGGGTGGCGACGCCGCCGCCGGGATTGTTCGAGAAGGAGGTCGCGCCCGGAATGACCTGCGGCAGCGTGTTGATCACCTGCTCGACGTTGACGGCGCCGGAGAGCTGGAACTCCTCGTCCTGGACGACGGCCATCGGGCTGGTGGCGGTGAGGTCGCGGCGGGCAATGCGCGAGCCGGTGACGATGATCGCTTCACCGCCGGCCGGATCCTGAGCATCGGTCGCGAAGTCGGCCTCGGCCTGGACCGACGGCGTATCGGTCGTCTCGTCCTGCGCAAAGGCCGGCGTGGCGAACCCGGCCGCGCCGATGAGCAGCGTCGAAGTCAGAAGGCGCTGACGAAAAGTCGTCTTCATGTGAGATGTCCCCTAGCAAGTGACGGCATGATGCCGTTCGATTTTTGCCCCCGGATGCCGCCCATTCGGGTCATCCATACCGGCCGCAACACATCAAAAACGGCCCGACGGCCGCTTTCATGGCGCTCCGTTTAGGCCAGCAGAAGAGAGCAAAGCAATGTGGCGGACGGCCCCGCTGCAAAGTTGTGCCCCCCCTGTAGCAAAAAGGTCACATGCTGTCGGCAGTGGGAGACCCTTTGCCTGCGAAGCGCCGGCTGGAATTGCGGCCCCGGGCCTGTACAAAAGCGGACATGACCCCCGAAATCTCTGCCCGGGTCGTGGCGACCGATCCGCAATGGCTTCCCCATACGTTCGGGCCCGACGGCTCCCGGCTCACCTCCGTCTTCGTGCCGCGGGCGAAGCACCAGGAACTGATGTTCCTCACCGACGACCATTATCTGAATCATTATGCCAAGGCCGAGCTTCCGGCCGACGCCGTGGGCCGGGAGATCGGCGACGCCGCGACCGCGCCGCTGCACTTCATCTTCCACACCGCCTTCTGCTGCTCGACCCTGATGGTGAAGGCGCTCGACATTCCCGGCCGATCGGTCGGGCTGAAGGAACCCGAGATACTCATCAACGTCGCCAACCGGATCGCACGCAGCGACGATGCGGCGAACCGGCAGCGGCTCGCACTCGTGCTGCGCCTGCTCGCGCGGCCCTATGCCCCGGGAGAGACGGTGATCGTCAAACCGTCCAACTCCGCGAACCGGATCGTTCTTCCCGCCCTGGAAATGCTGCCCCAGGCCAGGGCGGTGCTGATGCATTCCGATCTGCCGACGCTGCTGCGCTCCGTCGCCAAGCGGGGCATGTGGGGCAGGCGCTGGGCACGCAAGGTCTTCCGCAACGTCAGCGCGTGGAGCTCGCTGCAGCTCGGCTACGAGCCGGGCGAGCTGTTCGAGCTGACCGACCTGCAGGTCGCCGGCCTCACCTGGCTGATGCAGGTCCACCATTTCGGCGAGGTCGCGCGGCGGATGGGCTCGCGCGTGATGGTCCTCGAAGGCGCCGAGCTCATCCGCGACCCGAGCCCGGTTCTCGGCCGTGCCGCCGCCTTGTTCGCGCTCGAGCTGGACGAGCCCAGCTTGTCCGCTATCGCCAACGGATCCGTCTTCTCGCGGCACAGCAAGTTCGCGCAACGCGACTATAGCGTCGACGCGCGGGAGGCCGAGCATGATGCCGCCGTGGCGGCGCATGGCGAGGAGATCGACCTCGTGGTGAAGTGGGTCGAGGCGGTCGCCGCCCATTGCGGCGTCCGTGCCACACCTGCCGGACCGCTGCCGGCTTGAAGCTTGCGGGCTTGCGTCGGCAAGCGCCTTGTCACGCCCGCTCCGGCACCGCTATCGTCGGCTCCGAAGGAGAGATCATGCGAGCGCATCACTGGTTCATCGCCGCTTTCGCCGTCGCCGCGCCGGCCGCCGCCCAGGAGGCGCAGACGCAGCGGCCGGCTGCGCTCACGCGCCTGATCGACTGCCGTGCCGTCCAGGGCGAGGCGGAGCGGCTCGCCTGCTACGACGCGGCGGTCGCGGCGTTCGAAACGGCCGAGCAGAACAATGAGGTGGTGGTGATGGACCGGCAACAGGTCCGCCGCACCCGCCGCAGCCTGTTCGGGCTGGTGCTGCCGGACCTCGACATTTTCGGCGACAACCAGGTGGACGAGGTGGAAGGCGTCAGCGAGCTCGAGACGACGATCCGCAGCGTGCGGGAAGACGGCTACGGCAAGTGGGTCTTCGTCCTGGAGGACGGAGCGCGCTGGCGCCAGCTCGATTCACGCGAGCTCGCCCGCGAGCCGCGGCCCGGCAATACCATCCGGATCCGCCGGGCGGCGATGGGCTCCTATCTCGCCAATATAGAGGGCCAGGTCGCGATCAGGGTGCGACGCGAGCAATAGGCGCCGTTGCGGCCTCGACGTCCGTCACGTCGGTCGCGAGACATGTCGCACCCGGGCCCCGGGGGAACGGCCTTTCCCCCGAAGGCGTGCTTTAGCGCGTCCAGGGCTGGATCCGGGAGCAGGCTCAGCCGACGACCCGCACCACGTCGCGTTCGGCGTCGGTCAGCAGAGGGTTCCAGACGTCGAGGATGAGAATCGCGCGCGGGCGATCGCTCTCGTTCCAGGCTTCGTGCTCGATCGTGTCGTCGAACGCCCAGGCTTCGCCCACTTTCCACTCGCGCGTCTCGGCCCCAACGCGGAAGCCGCAGCCTTCGGGAATGACCAGAGGCAGGTGCACGGTGGAGCGGGCGTTGCTCGAGCCGGTATGGGGCGGGATTCGGGTGTGCGGCTCGAGGATCGAGAACATCACGGTCGGCGCCTTGCCGGGCACGTCCAGCAGGGGCACCGCCTCCACCGCCGCGGCGGTGGCGCGGCAGCGAGCGCAGGCGGCGTCCTGCCGTACTCCGTCCTTCCACAGGAACCAGGCGCTCCAGCGCGGCGAATGGTTGAGCTCCACCCACTGGTTGACCGGCTGGGTCGGATCGAAGGCGACATAGGGCCTGAAACCGCTATCGCCTTCGTCCCACAGCGACACGAGATCGCGAACGATCTCGTCGGTCCGCGCCTCCAGCGCCTCGAACCAGGGGAAGAGCCGACGATCGAAGAATTCGATGGCGGGCAGATAGGGGAAATGGCCGTCCGTCGGCTGCTGCTGATAGACCTTGCGCAGGCCGGCGCGGTGCTCGGCATAGGCGCGGGCGCGGGCGAGGTCGGCATCCGGGTGCGCCGCATAGACCCGGGCGAGCGGGCTCGCCATCGCCCCGGCGCGGCGCTCCGAATCCTGGCGCACCACCTCGCGGCCATGGCCGAGCGCCTGGCGGATCGGATCGGGAAGCCTGTCCGGATTGGGCGTGGCGGCAATCAAGGCGCGATAGATTTCGGCGCTCTCCGGCAGCCGGCCGAGCCGCTCGAGCGCCTGCGCCTTGCGCAGCAGGGCGGGAAGCAGATAGGCGTCGACGGCGAGGGCGCGATCGAGCGCCTCGATCTCCCGCAGCGCATCGCCCGCCTTCTGCCAGGCCTCGGCGAGATTGAGCAAGATCGGCGGCGCCCTGGGATCGGCCGCGGCCGCCCGTTCCAGCATCTCGATCGCGCCGCGCAGGTCGCCCGCCCCGAGCCGGGCGAGGCCGAGCGAGTTGAGCGCGACGGGATTTTCGGGCTGGGCGGCGATCACCGCCTCGAGCAGCCGCGCCGCCTCGTCGGGACGGCCCTGGCGGCGCGCCTCGGAAGCGCGCGCAAGCATGTCCTGAGGCCCGGCCGCCACGCTCACCGGTCCCTGAACCAGCCGGTGATCGCGAAGCGTCCGACCGGCGCGAAGGGCGGCACGTAGGAGACGCTGTGCTTTTGCGGCACGGCAAAAAGGTTGAGCGCGTTGAAGCGCGGCTTGAAGCCTTGGACGATATCGCCCTCGGCATCATGGAACAGCAGATAGCCGCCCCATTCGGGCCGCCAGTCATCCGGGGCGAAATTCAGGACATAGGCGACCCTCCAGCCCTGGGCGACGTGGCTGTCGTCGTGCAGCGCCAGGAACTGGTTCGGCGCGTAGAGCGTCGCCTGGCCGTCGGCCTTGATCAGGTCCGGCATTCCGGTGACGGCACGCACCAGATCGAGGAACGGCTCGTCATTGATATGCTCGAGCAGCAGGTCGTGGACGCCGCCCGGATTCCATTTGCCGAGATAGGCCTCGACCAGATGATAATGCATGTAGGCGAAGGCATAATCGCGGCCGCGGATCGCGGTAGCGATCGCCGTCTCCATATGCGCCCGCTCGGCCGGGCCGAGTGCCGCAAGCTGCTCGCGCCGGACCTGGGTCGGACGCCCTTGCCCCGCCTGCCAGGCCAGCCCCCAGGGCGTCTCCCGAGCCAGCACGCGATGAAGCGTCGCGGCGGCGGCGTCGGTCAGCACGTTGCGGATCTGGATTCGGCGCGTGCCGGCGAAGTCGGCGGCCAGGCGCTCGCGATCGAGTGCCGGATTGATCTCGAAGAGAGGAATGGTGCCGGTCAAGTCCATGTTCCGAGACGCGAATGACGAGAGAGTGGCGGTTTGACGGAGACGCAGGAGCGGGTTAGCTCGGCAGCCATATGAAAGGCAATGCTCCCGCCTCGCCGGCCGCGGCCGCCGCCGGACCGAGCGGGTCCGGCGAGGCCTGCTTTGCGCTCAACCCGGCGCTCGACGCGATGGCCTTGCGCGACCGGTTCGCCGCGCGAGGACGGGTCCATATCCCCGACTTTCTCGCCGCCGACGGCGCCGCCCGCCTGCTCGCCCACCTGCGCGAGCGTCCGGACTGGATCCTGGTGATCAACCAGGACGACAAATTGTTCGAGCTCGACCGGAGCGCGCAGGCGGCCCTGACCGAAGCGCAGAAGGCGCAGCTCGACGCAGCCGTCCATCGCAGCGCCCGGCGCGGTTTCCAATATCGCTACGAGACCGTCCGCGTGCCCGATTCGGCCGCCAAGCGGGCGGCCGAACCGACCCTGCTGACCCGCTTCGCCGATTTCCTTGCCGAGCCCGCCACATTGGCGTTTCTGAGAACGGTGACCGGCGCGGATGCGATCGGCTTCGCCGACGCCCAGGCGACGGCTTATTCGCCCGGTCATTTCCTGACCGCCCACGACGACAATGTCGCGGGAAAGGACCGCGCCGCCGCCTATGTCATGAACCTCAGCGCGGAATGGCGCGCCGACTGGGGCGGCCTGCTGATGTTCGAAGGCGGCGACGGCCATATCGAAGAAGCCTATGTTCCGCGTTTCAACGCCCTGAACCTGTTCGCCGTGCCCGCCCCTCACAGCGTCAGCTATGTCGCGCCCTTCGCGCCATGGCGGCGCTATTCCGTAACGGGCTGGCTGAGGGCGATCGCGCCGCCCGCCTGACCCTTCGGCGCCAGTCACATCGAACGGGCAAGCGATTTCGCATCGATCCGGCCGCCATTCCCTATCGGGCTCCGGTGGAGATACGGGCCGGTCGCGGCGCGGAGAACCAGGATGCCGCGCATCATGGGTTCGGACCGCGAGCCTCCGCCTTGAGCGAGGCCTCCGCCGATGCGTAGGGCTCCTGGCGCTCGACGTTCCAATATTTGAGGTCGGCGAGCGGGATCGGCTGGCGGGTGACGGCACAGACCACATGGTCGCCAGGAACCAGCACCCGATAAGTGCCCGGAAGATAGTGAAGCCGGGCGAGCCGGCCCTTGTTCGACATCAGCATGATCGGATCACCTAATGTTGAGATCGTTCAATCACAACAGCTTGGGCTGTTCAACCTTCGTGCCGACAGGCGGCGGGCGGCGGGGCGGCGGGGCGGCGCCTCCGCCGGTGGCGGCATCGACCGCGCCGTCATGAAAGACCAGGCGGAGCAAGCGAGCGCCACGCGCCGCCTCCGCCGAAATGAGGATGTGGCCGTCGCGATCCTCGACCCGGGCATAGCCCTTCTCGAGAGGGCGGTTGGGATGGACGAGGCCGGCCACCCGCCACAGGGCCTCGAGCCGCTCGCGTGCACGGACGTGGGCGGCGACCAGCAGCCCGGGCCGGAGCGCGCCGGCGGCGTGACCGAGCTCGCCGCGCGCCCGGTCGAGCCGGCCCCGCAGCGCGCGCGGCAGCCGGTCCGACAGTTCGTCGAGGCGCTGACGCTGCGGCGCCAGCAGGCTTTCCCGGTCCGGCCAGTGACGCACGCTGGCCTGGAGCTGCTCCGCGGCCCGGTCCAGAGTCCGGCGGGCGCAGCGCTCGCTCCTGAGGCCCAGCTCCCGCACCGAAGCGAGCAGGTCGCGGCGCACGGGAACCGCGAGCTCGGCGGCGGCGGTCGGAGTCGGCGCGCGCATGTCGGCGGCGAAGTCGCACAGCGACGTGTCGGTCTCGTGCCCGACCGCCGATATGGTCGGAATGCGCGAGCCGGCGACGGCGCGGACGACCTCCTCCTCGTTGAACGCCCACAGATCCTCGATCGAGCCGCCGCCGCGGGCGACGATGATCAGGTCGGGGCGCGGCATCGGACCGCCCGGCCCGAGCGCGTTGAAACCGGCGACCGCCGCGGCGATCCGGGCGGCCGCGCCCTCGCCCTGGACCGGCACCGGCCAGAGAACGACATGGCAGGGGAAGCGATCCTCCAGCCGATGCAATATGTCGCGAATCACCGCGCCCGTCGGCGAGGTGACGACGCCGATAACACGCGGCGCGAACGGCAAGGGGCGCTTGGGCGCCGCATCGAACAACCCCTCGGCGGCAAGCTGACGCCGGCGCTTGTCGAGCAGGGCCATCAGCGCGCCCTGTCCGGCGAGTTCGAGACGCTCGACGACGATCTGGTAGCGCGAGCGGGCGGGATAGGTGGTGAGCTTGCCGGTTGCGACCACCTCCACCCCGTCCTCCGGCGCGAATCGCAAGGCGGCGGCATTGCCGCGCCAGATCACGGCATCCAGACAGGCGGAATCGTCCTTGAGCGTGAAGTAGCAATGGCCCGAGCCATGGCGCTTGAAGCCCGAAATCTCGCCGCGGACGCGGACATGGTCGAACGCGCCCTCGACCGTACGGCGCAGCGCCGAGCTGAGCTCGGAAACGCTGATGGCCGGCGCGTTGTCGCCCGGGGCCTGGGTTGCTAGGAGCCCCCCGTCGTTCGGAGAATTTTCGTCCATGAATGTATTGCTCATCGGTTCGGGCGGGCGCGAGCATGCGCTGGCGTGGAAGCTCGCGCAATCGCCGCTGATGGGCAAGCTCTACGCGGTGCCGGGCAATCCCGGAATAGCCGAGTACGCCGAAGTGGCACGGGTCGACCCGGCAGACCATCGGGCCGTAATCGGTTTCTGCCGCCGCCATTCCGTCGGGCTGGTGATGATCGGGCCGGAAGCGCCGCTGGTCGACGGGCTGGCCGACAATCTGCGCGCGATGGGCCTGCTGGTTTTCGGCCCCAACCGAGAACCGGCGCGGCTGGAAGGATCGAAAGGCTTCACCAAGGCGCTGTGCACGCGGGCCGGGATCCCGACCGCCGCTTATGCGCGCGCCTCCGACCGCCTCGCCGCCGAGGCGGCGCTGGAGACGTTCGGCTTTCCCGCGGTGATCAAGGCGGACGGCCTGGCCGCCGGCAAGGGCGTGGTGATCGCCGCGAGCGAAGACGAGGCGAAGGCGGCGCTGGACGCAATGTTCGACGGCGGTTTCGGCGCCGCCGGCGATGCGGTGGTCATCGAGGAATTCATGGAAGGCGAAGAGGTAAGCTTCTTCGTCCTGGTGGACGGCGAGACGGTTCTGCCCTTCGGCTCGGCCCAAGACCATAAGCGGGTCGGCGACGGCGACACCGGCCCGAATACCGGCGGCATGGGCGCCTACAGCCCCGCCTCCATCTTCGACGCCGAACTCGAGCGGCGGACGATGGACGAGATCGTGCGGCCGACGGTGCGGACGCTGGCCGAAGCGGGAACGCCTTATTCGGGCATTCTCTATGCGGGCTTGATGCTGACCCGCGAGGGACCGAAGCTGGTCGAATATAATGTCCGATTCGGCGACCCCGAATGCCAGGTGCTGATGATGCGCCTGGAAAGCGACCTGCTCGAGCTGGCGATCGCCACCGCCAGAGGCGAGCTGGCGCAGGCGCCCGCGCCGCGATTCTCGGACCGGGCGGCGCTGACCGTCGTGCTGGCCGCCGACGGCTATCCGGGCACGCCGGCGAAGGGCGGCGAGATTGGCGGGATCGATCGCGCCGAGGCGAGTGGAGCCAAGGTGTTCCAAGCCGGCACCGCCAGCGAGGACGGCCGGCTGGTAGCGTCCGGCGGCCGGGTGCTCGCCGTCACCGCCACCGGCGCGACGGTGGGCGACGCGCAGCAAGCCGCCTATCGCGCCGTCGATGCGATTCGATTCCCCACCGGATTCTGCCGGCGCGACATAGGCTGGCGGGAAGTCGAGCGGCTCAGCCGGGAATCGCTCCAGGGCTGACGATCCGCGCCGAAACGATTAATGAGGCGGACCGGAGCATGGTCCGCCTGGATCGGATCGGATCATGTCCCGAGTTCATTGTGTTGCCACGTCCGGGCCCCCCACGCGTCGCCGCCGGAGCTGGAAAGGTTCAGGGAGAAGCTGTTGCCGACTTTCGCCAAGATATTGATCGGCGCCGCAGCGGCCTTGCTGGCCGGCTGGATCGCGCATGGGCCGCTCGGCCAGGGCAAGGCCTTCGCCGACCGGCTGCAGGCCCGCGCCGAGGCGGTGGTGGTGGAGTCCGAGCTTCCCGGTGTCAGCGTTCGCATCGCCCGCGATCCGCTGGCGCGGCAGGCGATCCTCTCCGGCTCGGCCAACCAGTTCCAGCGCGAGGGCCAAGGCACCTTTCCGGGCCTCAACGATCGCATCGGCGGACTTGCCGGGATAGCCGGCGTCCGCTGGGACGACGAAGGCCGCCAGGGCGGCGGCATTCCCCTGCTGCTCGAGACATGGCTCATCGTCCTGATCGCCTTCCTGGTCGGCCTCGGCATCGGCTGGCGATGGTTCCGGCCGCGCCCGGAAGGCTATTTGTGAGGCGAATCAGATCATGCTGAGCTTGATCCAGTTCAACCTGCCGGTCATCGCGGCGGCGCTCCTGATCGGCGTCGCCACGGCCCGGTGGATCTTCCGCCGCCCTCCGCGTCGGACCGATAAAGGGGATATTTCGTGACCTTCGACACCACCACCATCATCATCATCGTAGCCGTGCTCGCGGTGCTGATCCTGGCCTTTTTGGCGCTTCGGCCGCGGACCCAGCGGATCGAGCGCGAGCCGCGCCCGTCCGCCGAGCCTTACGCGGTCGCCAAGGAACGCCCCTATATGAGGGACAAGGAAGGCGATGGGGTGGCCGACGAAGTGGCCGCGGCCACGACGGACGTGGCCGGGGAAGTGCTCAGCGTCGACGCCCACCGCGAACTGGGCGGGCCGGCCGGGCCGGCGGACGACCTGCAGAAGCTCAAAGGGGTCGGCCCCAAATTCGCAGCCCGTCTCCACGAACTCGGCGTGCACCGGTTCGACCAGATCTCCGGGCTCAGCGAGACCGAGCTGGCGATGCTCGACGAACGGCTCGGTCCCTTCCGCGGCCGGCTCACCCGGGATCGTGTGGCCGAGCAGGCCCACTATCTCGCCCGGGGCGACGTCGACGGCTTCGAGGAGAAGTTTGGCAAACTCGGCGGCTGAGATATCGTCCACGCACACCGGCTTCAGGCGGTCATGGTTCGCAATGAGCGCGAAGAGACGGCGCCGCACGGAACCAGGCCGCCGGACGTCGAGGGAAAAGGCTGGGCCCGGATGCAGTCAGGCATGGCGACGGTGCCGTGGGGACGAAGGGACGTCAGCAGCGATGCATTCTGCCTGCGTCTCTGCGAGACATCCGCCCGGACCGGCGCATGCGCCCGGCCGAGAAGAATGGATAGACGCGACCCTTGTCAGACGCGGCGGCGGGCGGCGGCGAGCTCGCTTGCCAGGAGCTTGTCGATCTTGCGACCGTCCATGTCGACGATCTCGAATCGCCATCCGCCGAAGGAAAAGCGCTCGCCGACCTCAGGCAGGTGCCGCAGAACGGAGAGCGCGAATCCGGCCACCGTCGCATAGTCGCGGTCTTCGGGCAGCTTGATGCAGAGGCGGTCCGACAAGAGGTCGGCCGAGGCCGACCCCGAGACCCACCAGCTGCCGTCGTCGCGCTCGACGAGCGGCGGATCGGTGTCGAGATCCTTGTCCGAGGCGAACTCCCCCGCAAGCGCGGTCATCAGGTCGGCCGGGGTCACAAGCCCGTCGAAATGGCCATATTCGTCGTGAACGAAGACCATCGGTACTTCCGAGTCGCGGAGCACGTTCAGCGTGTTCATCGCGTCCATCTGGTCCGGGACGACAGGCGCCGGACGCATCAGCGACTTTAGGTCGAGCGGGCGCCCCTCGATGAAGGCGGTGACGACGTCGCGCGCCTGGACGACGCCGATGAGCTTGTCGACCGAGCCGTCGCCGACGGGCAGTCGGCTGTGCGGCGTTTCGAGCAGTGCCCTGCGGATCGTCTCGGGGTCCGCGCTGGCATCGATCCAGTCGACCTCCGTTCGCGGAGTCATCACTTCGCGGGTCGGCCTGTCCGCCAACCGGACCACGCCGGAGATGATCGCCCGCTCGCTCTCCTCGAGCACGCCCGCCGTCGCCGCCTCGGCAACGACCAGATGGAGATCCTCCGCAGTGACATGATCGCCGGTCTCGCGGCGAAGGCCGAGCAGCCGGAAGATCAGGGCGCTGGTGCGGTCGAGCAGCCAGACGAACGGGGCGGTCGCCCTGGAGAGCCAGAGCATCGGCAAGGCGATGAAAGCGGCGATCGGCTCCGGCGCGCGCAGCGCGAACTGCTTGGGAACGAGCTCGCCCACCACCAGCGAGGCATAAGTGGTGAGGATGATGACCAGGACGAAGCCGACGCTCTGCGCCATTTCCGGATCCAGCCCGAGCGGGACGAGGCGCTGACCGACCGGTCCGCCCAGGCTCGCACCCGAATAGGCGCCGGCGAGAATGCCGATCAGCGTGATGCCGATCTGGACGGTCGACAGGAAGCGTCCCGGATCGGCGGCGAGGTCGAGCGCGGTCTGGGCGCCCTTGCGTCCGGATTTCGCCAGGGCCCTCAGGCGCGGCCGGCGCGACGAGACGATCGCCAGCTCCGACATGGCGAAGACGCCGTTGAGCGCCACCAGGAACAGGATGATGGCGACGTCGAGCCACGGGAAAGGTTCGAGTGGGATGGAGGGGGGCATGGCGTCGTTCGGCTATCCGGAGCGTTCCTTAGCCGCTATCGCCTCGCCGCGCCAACTGCTTCCGCCAAGGGGAGACGCGACGCCTCCGGAACAATCGACCGAAAGCGGCGGTTGTGGCGGAGGCAGCGATGCGCATCGCGCTGTTATTCCAGTTGAAAGGACTGCTCATGCCTGTGTCCAAACTCGCCACGACCGCCTTCGCCACGGCGCTCCTCGTCACCACTGCCGCCTGCGTCACCGACCCCAATACGGGCGAGCGCCGGATATCGAAGGCGGCGATCGGCGCCGGCGCCGGCGCGATCGGCGGCTACCTCCTCGGCGACCTTGTCGGCGGTCGGCGCGACCGGACCGAGCGGATCGTCGGCACCGGCATCGGCGCAATCGCCGGCGGCGCGGTAGGCGCCTATATGGACCGCCAGGAGCAGGAGCTTCGGCGCCAGACTGCCGGCACCGGCGTCGAGGTCGACCGCCAGGGCGACGAGCTGGTCCTGACCATGCCGTCCGGGATCACCTTCGCATTCGACCGGTACGACATCCAGCCCCAGTTCCGGCCGACACTCGACCAGATCGCGCAGACCCTGAGCGCTTACCCGCAGACGATGATCGACATTTACGGCCATACCGACAGCGTCGGCACCGATGCGTACAACCAGACGCTATCGGAGAACCGCGCGCGATCTGTGGCCAGCTATCTGCAGACCCGGGGCGTACAGCCGGTGCGGATCGCCACCCAGGGCTTCGGCGAAACCCAGCCGATCGCCGATAATGCGACCGAACAGGGTCGGGCGGCGAACCGCCGCGTCGAGATCCGGATCGTCCCGGTCGAGCGGTAGCATCGGTGGCCGTGACGCGCGCCGGGCCGGTGCCCGGCGCGCGGTCGGCATCCTTCGAAAGCTCCGGCGCCCTGACAGGGCGACCACGGACATCGTCGCCGGTCGGCGCGTCGGGCGGTGGCGGGCGGATCGTGCCCCTCCGAGGACAATCAGCCGAGGCGGCGGTCGTCCGGGATTCGACGATCGCGGAAGAAGGCACGGAGCATCTCGCCGGCTTCCTGCTCGCCCATGCCGGGATAGAATTCGGGACAATGGTGGCAGGTCGGCTGCGAGAAGAGGCGCGGTCCGTGCAGGACCGCGCCGCCCTTCGGGTCCAGCGCGCCGAAATAGAGACGCGAGATTCGGGCGAGCGCGATCGCCCCGGCGCACATCGCGCAGGGTTCAAGCGTGACCCAGAGATCGCAATCATCCAGCCTCGACGTGCCGAGCGCCGCCGCGGCCGCCCGCAGCACCTCGATCTCGGCATGAGCGGTGGGATCGGCGGCGGCCCGCATGCGGTTGCGGGCTGCGGCGACGACCATCCCGCCCCTCGTCACCACGGCGCCGACGGGAACGTCGCCGTCCTCGGCCGCGGCGCGGGCCTCGCGCAAGGCGAGGCGCATCGGGTCCGGCAGAGGGAAGCTCATCGCGTCACCATCGAGCACCGCGACCATCCGGGGCGCTCGAATTCTCCCTTATTGGACGTTGACCTGCTGATTGTCGCTTTCGACGCCGACTTTCGGCACCTCGACGGTGCGGTCCTCCATGCGCACCACGGGCACCTGGACGTTGGTGGTGGTCGTGCCAACCTCGACGTCGCTGGTGCGGATCGAAACGCCGCCGTCGGGACCCTGGTGGAGGTTGATGATTCCGAAGGAGACCAACACGAGGCCGATCACGATCAGGAGGATGATCACGAACAGGATGATGCGGAGCATGGCTGTCCTCGCCGTTTGTTTCCCGGATATGCGCCACAGAACGACAGGATGGCCCATTGGTTGCCGTTCCGCAACGAGTTCCCGTACACCCGGAGCGACTCAGACGGTTGACGAACGACCCGCCTCCCTCTATCTGCGCCGGGTTTCCGGGGCCTTTTGCGGACCCATTCCAGGAAGAGATTGAAATGTCGCGTATTTGCGAGCTGACCGGCAAGGGCCGGCAGGTGGGCAACAATGTTTCCCACGCCAACAACAAGACCAAGCGGACCTTTCTGCCCAACCTGCAGAACGTGACGCTGATCTCCGACGCGCTGGGCCGGCAGGTCAAGCTGCGCGTATCGACTGCCGGGCTGCGCTCGGTCGAGCATGTCGGCGGCCTGGACAATTGGCTCGCCAAGACCAGCGACGAAAAGTTGAGCCTGCGCGCGCGCCGGCTGAAGCGTGAGATCGTCAAGAAGCAGGTCCAGAGCGAAGCCGAAGCCGCCTGATCCGTCGGCCTGACGACAGTCAGGACGCGTGAACTCGGACGGCGGCGATCTGCGGCATCGCCTATGGCACGACTCGTCGGAGGGTCCCTGCGCCTTCACTCGGATTTGGCGCTCGCTCAGGCACATCCAGGGCGAATTCGAGCAGAAGCGTCCGCTGCAGGGCGATGAAATTGTCATCAGAGGCGATCCTCACGATCGTAAGGCCGCCTTCTCGCGTGACGCTGAGCGCCTCCATATTGTCGACGGTGAGCGGAGCGGCGAGCTCGGCGATCGTTCGACCATCGACGATAGATCCTGCACCGAGCCCCTCGATTTCGGCGACCGCCAGGCGTGCCGATGCGCCTTCCAGGAAGCCGAACCTCCGTTCGAGCGTCAGCAGCCGTCCGTCCGGAAGCAGGGCGGCGTCGGTCACCCGGTAGCCGGGCCGGCGGCGGAAAAGCAGCCGCTCTGCCGGAGTGCCGCGGTCGGCCGGATCCCCGGCGAACAGGAGGATGGGACTCAGCGCGTCGCCTTTTGCTCCGGCTTCGGCGAAAATCAGGAAGCGGCCATCCGGCAGCCGCACCATCGCCTCGGCGCCGAGATTGGCGCGCCAGCGGCGCATCGCCGGCGGCCGTGAAGCCGATTCGAGGCGCCATCCGTCGCGATCGTAGCGCGCGACCGCGTTGATCCGCTCGAAGCCGATCCAGGCGCGGCCGCCACTGATCACCAAGGATTCGGTATCGTGAAGCTCCTTATCGGGAATGTCGCGGCGTGACAGCGGCTCGACGCGCAGCGGCTGCGTCCCGGCCCGAAGCGGCAGACCGAAGCTCAGCACGACGCCGACGTCGGTTATGGCCGTGACCCGGCTGCCTTCGACCTGCATCGCCGACAGGCCGCCAAAGCGGCGGTCGTCGCTGCGCAGCGCCCAGCCGCGAAGAAAGGTGAGCGCCCCGACACGGCGCAGATGCGGACGGTCCGGATCGAGGGCCACGGGAACCGCGGTCATGAGCGTGTCCGCGGCCGCCGCGAAGGGCGGCGGCGGAGATCGCGGAACGAAGGTGGCGAGCAGGAGGAGGATGGGCGGCAGGACGATGAAGCGCGCCTTCCGTCCGTTCAGGATTCTGGCCAGTTTCATGAACGACGGCTGACGATCGCGTTCAGCGCAAGCTCAAGGCGCTTGCGCGATAAGGACCTTGCGATGGCGCCTCGCCACAGATCGGAGGGGCGGCGCGCGATCGAAGGAGTTTCAACATGATCAAGAAGTTTGCCCTTTCCGCCGCCGTCGCCGTCACGGCCATGACCGCCCTTCCCGCCGCCGCCTCGGCGCAGAGCTACGGCTATTATGACCGAAGCGGCTACGACCAACGTTACGACCGCCGGAGCGACCGGCGCTACGACGCCCGGCGCTACGACAATCGCGGCTACGATCGTCGCGGTTACGACAATCGCGGCTACGACAATCGCCGCTACTACGGCAATCGCAACAGCTACAATCGACGCAGCTGCAGCGGCACGACCGGCACGATCATCGGCGGAATAGCCGGCGCTCTGCTCGGCCGTGAGATCGACCGCGGCGGCAGCAACCGCTGGGGCCGGCGCGACAGCGGCACGACGGGCCTGATCGTCGGCGGCGCCGCCGGCGCCCTCGCCGGCCGGGCGATCGACAAGAGCCGCTGCTAAGCGGACCACAGCTTCCCTCGCGTAGCGTATCGAGGGCGGGGGCCGGTCGCCTGGATGGGCGGCCGGCCCCTTGTATTTGAGGTCCGCGCTTTGGCGATCCGAAGGTTCGGGTGGAGCATGTCGAGATCCCCTCCCGACCTTATCTGGGGCCAGATCCGAGCCTCCGCCTAAGCAAGCTCGGGGAGGAACGATCAGGGTTTGTCGAAGAGCTGGGCGAGCTGTTCGATCATCGTGCCGCCGAGTTGCTCGGCGTCCATGATCGTTACGGCGCGGCTATAATAGCGTGTGACGTCGTGGCCGATGCCGATGGCGATCAGTTCGACGGGCGAACGCGCCTCGATCCAGCCGATCACCTGCCTGAGGTGGCGCTCGAGATAGGTGCCGCTATTGACCGAAAGCGTCGAGTCGTCGACGGGCGCGCCGTCCGAGATGACCATCAGGATCTTCCGTTCCTCGACCCGCGCGATCAGCCGGTGATGCGCCCAGAGCAAGGCCTCGCCGTCGATATTCTCCTTGAGCAGCCCTTCGCGCATCATCAGGCCGAGATTGCGCCGGGCCCGCCGCCAGGGCGCATCGGCCTCCTTGTAGACGATGTGCCTGAGATCGTTGAGCCGACCCGGATTGGCCGGCCGCCCTTCGGCAAGCCATTTTTCGCGGGCTTGCCCTCCCTTCCAGGCGCGGGTGGTGAAGCCCAGAATCTCGACTTTGACGCCGCAGCGCTCGAGCGTTCGGGCGAGGATGTCGGCGCTGATCGCCGCGATCGAGATCGGCCGGCCGCGCATCGATCCGCTATTGTCGAGCAAGAGCGTGACGACGGTGTCGCGGAACTCGGTGTCGCGCTCGACCTTGTAGGACAGGCTATGCTCGGGATTGACGACGACGCGGGCAAGCCGCGCCGCGTCGAGCAGCCCTTCCTCCTGATCGAAGGCCCAGCTGCGCGATTGCTGCGCCATCAACCGGCGCTGCAGCCGGTTGGCGAGCTTGGTCACGGCGCCCTGGAGATGGACGAGCTGCTGGTCGAGATAGGCTCGGAGCCGACCGAGTTCCTCCTCGTCGCACAAGGCCTCGGCCTCGACCACCTCGTCATATTGCGTGGTGAACACCCGATAATCGAATTGCGGCGGCAGGTCGCTCATCGGCCGGTTCGGACGGACCGGGAGCATGCCTTCCTCGCCTTCCTCGCCGAGCCCCTCGGAGGCTTCCGCCATCTCCTCCTCGGACCAGTCGCGCTCGGCCTCCTCGCCGCCCTCCTCCTGCTCGCCGCGAATCTCGGCCTCGCCGCGGCCGGCGCCGTCGTCGGATTCCTCTTCCTCGCCTTCGTCGCCGCCTTCGGCCTCGTCGCCGCCCTCGCCTTCGTCGCCGCTCTCGGGCTCCGATTCGGTCTCCGGCGGCCCTTCCACCAGCTCGAGATCGCGAAGCAGCTTGCCGACCAGCGCCGCATAGGCCCCCTGATCGTCGAGCGCGAGGCCGAGCGCATCGAGATCGGCGCCGCCTTTCTGCTCGATCCAGTCGGAGACCAAGGCGAGGCCCGCTTTCGCCTCGGGCGGCGGCGCCTGGCCGGTGAGCCGCTCGCGCACGATGAGCCCGACGGCCGAGGCGAGCGGCACCTCCTCGCGGTTCCGGGCGCGGACGAGCGGGTCGGTCTTCAGACGCAGCTCGGTGAGCCGCGCGAGATTGTCGCGCACGCCGGCCATGCTGCGCGCCCCAAGCGCCTCGCATCGCGCCTGCTCGGCGGCGTCGAACACCGCCCGCGCGGTCTCGTCGGCGGGGGCGCCGCGGGCGTGGAGGCGCGCATTGTGGTGACGCAGCCGAAGCGCCGCCGCGTCCGCGAAGCCGCGCGCTTCGGCCACCTCGCGCTCCGACAGGTTTCGCCCCGGCATCGGCGCCTTGACGCTCTTGCCCAGGGTGGACGGCGCGTCGCTGGTGAAGCCGACCTCGACCTCCGGATCGCCGGCGATCGCCCGCGTCGCGCCCGCGAGGGCGTGGCGGAAGGCTTCAAGGGGATTGTCCTGGTCAGGCACCGGTCAGGCCGTCGCCGGGAAACAAGATGGCCGTCGCGTTCACGCCTGGCTCGCGACGCTTTCGGGCAGGTCCCTGCCGAACACGCGCTGATAATATTCGGCGACGACCGGCCGCTCCGCTTCGTCGCAGCGGTTGAGGAACGACAGGCGAAAGGCGAAGCCGACATCGCCGAAGATGAGCGCATTCTCGGCCCAGCTGATCACCGTGCGCGGGCTCATCACCGTCGAGATGTCGCCGTTGACGAAGCCCTGGCGCGTCAGGCTGGCGACCTTGATCATCCGCTCGACCTCCGTGCGGCCGCCCTCATGATCATATTCGCCCGATTTGGCGAGAACGATCCGCGCCTCGGTCTCCGCCGGCAGATAGTTGAGCGTCACGACCATGTTCCAGCGATCCATCTGCGCCTGGTTGATCTGCTGAGTGCCGTGATAAAGGCCGGTCGTGTCGCCGAGGCCGACCGTGTTGGTGGTCGAGAACAGCCGGAAATAAGGGTTGGGACGGATCACGCGGTTCTGATCGAGCAAGGTGAGCTTGCCTTCGGTTTCCAGCACGCGCTGGATGACGAACATCACGTCCGGGCGGCCGGCATCATATTCGTCGAACACCAACGCGACCGGGTGCTGCAGCGCCCAGGGCAGAAGGCCTTCGCGAAACTCGGTCACCTGCTGACCGTCCCGAAGCACGATCGCGTCGCGTCCGATCAGGTCTATGCGGCTGATATGGGCGTCGAGGTTGATCCGGATCATCGGCCAGTTCAGCCGCGCCGCCACCTGCTCGATATGGGTCGACTTGCCGGTGCCGTGATAGCCCTGGACCATCACTCGCCGGTTCTTGGCGAAGCCGGCGCAGATGGCCAGCGTCGTCGACGTGTCGAACACATAAGCGGGATCGAGGTCCGGCACTCGCTCGTCCGCTTCGGAGAAAGCGGGCACCTCCATGTCGGTGTCGATGCCGAACAGCTCGCGCACCTTCACCATCCGGTCAGGCGCTCCCATCACCGTATCCGCGCGGCTTTCGGGGTTCACGTTGGATAAGTCTGCCATGTCGATTCTCTGAAATCCGGTCCACCCTTCGATACGGGCCTTCGCCAGGCTCGATCCCTACTCAGGACGGGGGGCAGGGACACCCATAGGAACCCGCTCATCCCGAGTAGCCGGCCAGCTTGCCGAACCGGCGTATCGACGGAAGGGCCTAAGCAAATGCCGGCCGTCCCTTGAGCGCCGTATAAGCCTCGATCACCGCCTGCAACGCTTTCTCGTGGCTCCGATCCCCGCCATTCTTGTCGGGATGGTAGCGCCGGACCAGATCGAGATAGCGCTGGCGGAGCGCCCGCCGGTCGGCATCCACCTCAAGGCCGAGGACGCGCAGCGCCTTGCGATCGCCCTCGCTAAGCTCGCGTCCGTCCTTGCGCTGCTGCGCGGTGCGCGGGCGGAACCGTGCCCCGATCGCGTCGAGCGGATCGACGAAATCGGCCCAGCGGGGCGGCGCACCGCCGCCGGCCCTGGCGAAGGCGCGGGTCTCCCGCTCCCAGCCAGCATAAGGGCCTTGCGCACTGGCGATCTCGTCCGGCGTCATGCCGTCGAAGAAATTGTACCTCGTATTGAACTCGCGGACATGGTCGAGGCACATCCAGCGCCACTCGCCCGGACCGTCGAAGCCGGGCCGGCGCGAGCCGGGCGCCCGGAATTCCCCGGCCGATTCGCAGCCGGGATGAGCGCACATCCGCCCTTCGCTTTCGACCCGTCCGTGGAACCGGGCCTGCCGTTTACCCGCACTCGCCAATCCAAACTCCCCTTCCTCAAACTGTCCCCTATATAAGGCGCATGGCCACTTCTTTCACCGGACCCGTTGCCGCCGAGATCGAGAAACGCCTGCGCGAGGCGCTCGCTCCGACGCGCCTTCAAGTGATCAACGACAGCGACAAGCATCGCGGCCATGCCGGACATGACGGCAGCGGCGAAAGCCATTTCACGGTCGAGATCGAATCCGCCCGCTTCGCCGGCCTCAGCCGGGTCGGGCGCCAGCGGGCGGTCTATTCAGCGCTCGGCGATCTGATGCGCCACCGCGTCCATGCCCTCGCGATCCGCGCCGAGGTTCCGACGGAAACCTAGGCTGGTCTGCGCGTCGCCGCCGATTCGAAGAACATCAGATAGACAAGTCGGCCGTTCTCCAGCGAATCGCCAAAGCCCGGCCCCGCCGTGTGCCACAGCCACGGACGCAGCAGAACCAGCCGATTGAACCGCATCGGCACGGTCATCGTCAGCTCCCATTTGCTGTCGTCGAGCGTGTCCTTCTGGATGATCTGCTGGTGCATCTCGTCATAGGAGGCGAATCCCAGCCTGTTCAGCCCCTCCAGGTCCTCGGGCGCCTGGTCGGTGTTGGTGTCCAGATGGCGGAAGAACTGGGTGCCGCCACGGCAATCCTCCGGCCGGCTGAGGTAGAGAATTCCCGACCAATAGCCGGCGTCCATATGTATCTTGGCGCGCCCCTGGTCGCTGGCCAGAGTGATGCGAAACCGCCCATGCGTATCGGAGCGCGCCCGCACCGGCTCCCCGACGATTTCGGAAATCTGCGCGTCGAGGCCGCCGATCCCGACCCGCTCGACCGAATTCCGCCCGGGGAAGTAGTCTTCCTCCTTCCTGGTATAAGCCTGGCGCAGCGCGAAATCCCGCAGCGCCGCCGCATTGTCGAGAAAATTGTCGACCACGATCAGGGACGTACGCATCGCGGATCGCCTAGCCCAGGCACATGACAGGTACAATATGATGGCACCGGGCCGCCGGTCCAACTACGATAGCGGCATGACCGACGACCTGTTCCTCCAGACCCTGCTTCCCTCCACCCATGATCTGGGCGGGTTCAAGGTGCACCGAACGCTGCCGCACAAGGAGCGCACGACGATCGGTCCGTTCATCTTCTTCGACCAGATGGGGCCGGCCAAGCTCGAGCCCGGCAACGGCATCGACGTCCGGCCGCATCCGCACATCAATCTGGCGACCGTCACCTATCTGTTCGCCGGCGCGATCGACCATCGCGATTCGCTCGGCACCTTCCGGACGATCGAGCCCGGCGCGGTGAATCTGATGACAGCCGGCAGCGGCATCGCGCATAGCGAACGGTCGCCGGCGACAGCGCGGCCGGAGGGTCCGGAGCTCAGCGGAATCCAGACCTGGCTGGCGCTGCCCACCGCCAAGGAAGAGATCGATCCCGCCTTCGAGCATGTTCCGAAAGACGGGCTTCCGGTGGTCGACGCGGACGGCGTCCGGGCGCGGGTGGTGATGGGGAGCCTGTGGGGCGCCGAATCGCCGGTCACCTGCCACAGCCCGACCATCTATGCCGACATCCATCTCGCTCCGGGCGGCGCGATGCCGATCGACCCGGATGCGGAGGAGCGGGCCGTCTATGTCGCGGAAGGCGAGGCGAGCCTGGACCGCGTCGCGCTGGCGCCGACGACTCTCTACGTCCTGCGGCCGGGGATCGAGGCGATCCTTCGCTCCGCCGGCGGCGGCCGCGTGATGCTGTGCGGCGGTGCGCCGCTCGACGGACCGCGGCACGTCTGGTGGAACTTCGTCTCGTCGAGCCGCGATCGCATCCGCCAGGCGCGCGACGACTGGAAAAGCGGGCGGTTCACCCTTCCGCCCGACGATGGCGACGAGTTCATCCCCCTGCCCGAAGTACCGAAGACGGTCAGCTATCCATGACCGGCGGCGCCAATCAGGAAGGGCGCTCCGGCGCGTCGGGGCCGACCGGCATCGCGCTGCCGACCGGCGTCACGCTGGCTGTCCAGGCAAGCGGCCCGCGCGAGGCGGAACCCATCGTGCTGCTCCACGGCTTTCCCGAATCGCATCGGACGTGGCGCGCCGTTGCGCCCGAGCTTGCCCGCGATCATTTCGTCGTCGCCCCCGATCAGCGCGGATTTGCCGGATCCGACAAGCCGGAGGGGATCGAGCCCTACCGGACCGAGCGGATGGTCGAGGATCTGATCGCCCTGGCCGATGTTTTAGACTTGAAACGTTTCACTTTGGTGGGACACGACTGGGGCGGTGCGGTCGCCTGGCTGGCGGCGCTTCGCCATCCCGGCCGGATCGCCCGGCTGGTCGCGATCAACGCACCGCATCCGCTGATCTTCCAGAAGTCGCTCATCGAGGACGAGGCGCAGCGCGCCGCCTCCCAATATATTCAAGCCTTCCGGAATCCCGCGATCGAAGCCGGCATTGCCGCGATGGGGCTGGACACCTTCTTCGACACCACATTCGGACGACACGCCGACCTTTCGAAGATCCCGCCGGAGGAACGTCAGGCCTATATCGACCAATGGTCGCAGCCGGGGGCGCTGACGGCGATGCTGAACTGGTATCGCGCCAGCGAGGTCGTCGTCCCGAAGCCCGGCGACAATGCGGCGCTGCCGGCCTGGACCCACCTGCCCTTCCCGCAGGTGAAGGTGCCGACGCTGGTGGTCTGGGGCCTCAAGGACCAGGCCCTGCTGCCGATCCAGCTGGGCGGGCTCGACACGCTGGTGGACGATCTGCGCGTCGCCGCTACTCCGGAAGCGGGACATTTCATCCCATGGGAAGCGCCGGAATTCGTCGTCGCGGCCATCCGCGACTTCGTCGCGGAGACCCCCGCCTGACGGACACGCGCTGGAGGCCCGGTCCCATTAGGGCTTGGGCTGCCGTGCCGGCGGGGCTATGCCGCGCGCCATGTCAGCGTCCGCCACCCGATCCAGATCCCGCTCCGCCGCGCGCCTTGCTGCCGTGCAGGCGCTCTATCAGCAGGAAATGGAAAGCGTGCCGATCCCGCAGCTGCTGCACGAGTTCCACCACCACCGACTCGGCGCGACGATCGACGGGGTCGAATATGCCGACGCGGAGATCGATTTCTTCGACGATCTGGTCAAGGGCGTCGATGCGCGGCGCGAGGAGCTCGACGGATTGATCGCAGCCAATCTCGCCAAGGACTGGTCGCTGGACCGTCTCGACAAGCCGATGCGACAGATCCTGCGCGCCGGGGCCTACGAGCTGGTCGCGCGGGCGGACGTGGCGACCGGCAGCGCCATCTCGGAATATGTCGATGTCGCCAAGGCCTTTTACGACCAGCGCGAGGCCTCGTTCGTCAACGCGCTGCTGGACAAGGTGGCGCGGACGGTACGGGGATGATCCGACCCTTGCCGCAGAGACCGGCAAGGGATCGTGCCGCCCGCGATGGAGGGCCGGCTTGACCGCCCCGAGCCCCGGCGCCGTTGCCCGGGCGGTTCCCCCTTCCGGCACATGCGGGAGCATTGCCGGATGACCAACGAGGCCGCCTTCATCGCCTCGCTACGCGCACTCGCGACCGAACCGGCGGCGCGGGGCCTGATGGACGATGCGGCGGTGCTGCGGATCGGCGGCGAGGCGATCGTCCTCACCTGCGACACGATCGTCGAGAGCGTCCATTTCCTTGCCGCTGATCCGCCCGAGGACGTCGCCTGGAAGTTGGTTGCGGTAAACCTCTCCGACCTTGCGGCGAAGGGTGCCCGGCCGATCGGCGTTCTGCTCGGCTACGCGCTCGGGCCGGATGACTGGGATGCGGCCTTCGCGCGCGGGCTCGGTACGGTCCTCGGCGCGTTCGGCCTGCCCCTGCTTGGGGGCGACACGGTGGCGATGCCGCAAGGCGCGCCGCGCGCCTTCAGCCTCACCGCCCTCGGGGTCGCGGGGCCTGCCGTTCCGGCCCGCGACGGCGCCCGGCCGGGCGACCTCCTGTGGGTAAGCGGCACGATCGGCGACGCCGGCGCGGGGCTGAAGCTGCTGCAGGGCGGCCGCAGCGAACCGGCCGGATTGATCGAACGCTACCGCAACCCGAGGCCCCGTCTCGAAGCCGGTCAGCGGCTGGCGCCGCTGGCCGCGGCGATGATGGACGTGTCCGACGGGCTGCTGATCGATGCGGCGCGCATGGCGGCGGCGAGCGGATGCGGCGTTTCGGTCGAACTCGACGCGCTTCCGCTTTCGGCGGAGCGGCTTGTTTTCGCCGGCGAAGGCCGCGAGGCCCGGATCGACGCCGCCACCGCGGGCGACGATTACGAGCTGCTTTTCGCGAGCCGCCCCGAAGACGCCGCCGCCCTGCTCGAGCTCGGCGAGGCGGTCGGCCTGCCCTTCAGCCGCATCGGCCGCTTCGAGGAGGGCCGGGGGCTGATCGCGACCGAGCGAGGCGAGCGGGTTCCGCTGCCGGCGCGGCTCGGCTTCGAGCACGACGGGGCCGGCGGGCCAGCTCTTCCGCCCGCGCCCTGACGCGAGGCGGATCCCCTTTTGCCGCGGAGAGACGGGCCGCCCGGGCCGCACGGCGAGCAGTTGAATCCTTTGATTTTCCCCCGTAAGCAACTTGTCACACCGGGCGCGCCCGGACTGGGGCGCCGACTCTCACTTGCATGAAGTAACAGGGGAAGGACGTTTCATGACCGTCGTGCTTATTGCCATCGGCTGCGGCCTTGTCGCCGTGCTGTACGGCATCCTCACCAGCTTGCAGGTCCTGCGCGCGCCCGCCGGTAATGCGCGGATGGTCGCCGTCGCGGCGGCGATCCAGGAAGGCGCCAAGGCCTATCTCGGCCGGCAGTATATGACCATCGCCGTGGTCGGCGTGGTCGTCGCGGCCCTGGTCTTCCTGTTCCTGGGCCCGATCCAGGCGGTCGGCTTCGTGCTCGGCGCGCTCCTTTCGGGCGCCGCCGGCTATATCGGGATGAACATCTCGGTCCGCGCCAACGTGCGCACCGCCGAGGCGGCCCGGTCGAGCCTCCAGAGCGGCCTCACCGTCGCCTTTCGGGCCGGCGCGGTCACCGGAATGCTCGTCGCCGGGCTGGCGCTGCTCGCCATCTCGGTCTTCTTCTACATCCTGGTCGGCGTGCAGGGGCTCGCGCCGAACGACCGAGAAGTGATCGACGCCTTGGTCGCCCTGGCGTTCGGCGCCTCGCTCATCTCGATCTTCGCCCGCCTCGGCGGCGGCATCTTCACCAAGGCAGCCGACGTCGGCGCCGACCTGGTCGGCAAGGTGGAGGCCGGCATCCCGGAGGACGACCCCCGCAACCCGGCCGTGATCGCGGACAATGTCGGCGACAATGTCGGCGATTGCGCCGGCATGGCCGCCGACCTGTTCGAGACCTATGTGGTCACGGTCGGCGCGACGATGGTGCTGATCGCCCTGCTCGTCACCACGGGAACCGAGCAGATGCTGAGCCTGATGAGCCTGCCGCTGATCATCGGCGGCGTGTGCATCCTGACCTCGATCATCGGCACCTATTTCGTCCGCCTGAGCCGATCCCAGTCGATCATGGGCGCGCTCTACAAGGGCTTCTGGGTGACCGCCGGCCTGTCGATTCCGGCCATCTGGTACGTGACCGCCCAGACCCTGGGCGACATGAATGCGGTGATCGGCGGCGCGCCCGACGCGGCCGGTGCCGATCTCGCCGTCGCGCTCGACGCGGTCGGCGGCGGCTTCACCGGCTGGGACCTGTTCTTTTCGATGCTCGTCGGCCTGGCCGTGACCGGCCTGATCGTCTGGATCACCGAATATTATACCGGCACCAACTATCGACCGGTGAAATCGATCGCGCGTTCGTCGCAGACCGGTCACGGAACCAACGTCATCCAGGGCCTGGCGATCAGCCTCGAATCGACTGCGCTGCCGACGCTGGTGATCTGCGTCGGAATCATCGTCGCCTATCAGCTCGCCGGCCTGATCGGCATCGCCTTCGCCGCCACCGCGATGCTCGCTTTGGCCGGCATGGTGGTCGCGCTCGACGCTTATGGCCCCGTCACCGACAATGCCGGCGGCATAGCCGAGATGGCGGGCATGGAGGAGGACGTGCGCACCCGCACCGACGCCCTCGACGCAGTCGGCAACACCACCAAGGCAGTCACCAAGGGCTATGCGATCGGATCGGCGGGCCTGGGTGCGCTGGTGCTGTTCGCCGCCTACACGACCGACCTGAGGCGGTTCGCGGGCGATCTCGGCGTCGCTTATGCCGACATCGATTTCACCCTCGCCAATCCCTACGTCATCGTCGGCCTGCTGCTCGGCGCCCTGCTGCCCTATCTCTTCGGGGCGATGGGGATGACCGCGGTGGGCCGCGCCGGCGGGGCCGTGGTCGAGGAGGTCCGCGCGCAGTTCCGCGACAATCCCGGCATCATGCAGGGAACGTCGCGGCCCGATTATGCCCGCACCGTCGACCTGGTCACCAAGGCCGCGATCAAGGAGATGATCATCCCCTCGCTGCTGCCGGTGTTCACGCCGATCCTGGTCTTCTTCATCGTGCGCTTCGTCGCCGGCCCCGAGCAGGGTTTCGCGGCGCTGGGCGCGGTGCTGATCGGCGTCATCGTTTCCGGCCTGTTCGTCGCCATCTCGATGACCTCGGGCGGCGGCGCCTGGGACAATGCGAAGAAGTATATCGAAGACGGCAATTATGGCGGCAAGGGCTCCGAGGCGCACAAGGCCGCGGTGACCGGCGATACGGTGGGCGATCCCTACAAGGACACGGCCGGGCCGGCGGTGAATCCGATGATCAAGATCACCAACATCGTCGCCCTGCTGCTGCTCGCCGCTTTGGCGGGTCACGGGGGCTGACACCCTGGCGTCCGGAAGGGCGCGGCAGTCCGCTTTCATTTTGGGCGGGGGCGCGTTAAAGGCGCCACCGCCCAAACTTTCGAACCAGAGGATCGATGGCCAAAGAAGAACTTCTCGAGATGCGCGGACAGGTGGTCGAGCTGCTGCCGAACGCCATGTTCCGGGTCCGCCTGGAGAACGGCCATGAGATTCTCGGCCATACGGCCGGCAAGATGCGCAAGAACCGGATCCGCGTCCTGACCGGCGACGAGGTGCTGGTCGAGCTGACGCCCTACGACCTGACCAAGGGTCGGATCACCTACCGCTTCAAGTGACGACGGGTCCGCGCCTGCGGCTCGTCCTCGCCTCCGCCTCGCCGCGACGGCTCGACCTGCTGGAGCGGATCGGCGTCGTTCCGGACGCCGTCATCCCTGCCGACATCGACGAGACACCCCGGAAAGGCGAGCTGCCGGCGCGCTACGCCGAGCGGATCGCGAAGGAGAAGGCGCTCGCGGTCGACGTGTCCGGCGCGCTGGTGCTCGCCGCCGACACGGTGGTCGCCGCCGGCCGGCGCATCCTGCCCAAGGCGGAGACCGAGGCGGAGGCGCGCGCGGCCCTGTCGCTGCTTTCGGGCCGCCGGCACCGCGTCCATTCGGCGGTCACGCTGCGCGCGCCCGACGGCGTGACCCGCCACCGGCTGTCGACCTCCAGCGTCACGTTCAAGCGCCTGTCGGACGAGGAGCTCGCCGCCTATCTCGCCGGCGGCGAATGGCACGGCAAGGCAGGGGGCTATGCGATACAGGGGCAGGCCGAGGCGTTGATCCGCCAGCTCTCGGGGTCATGGTCGGGAGTGGTCGGCCTGCCGCTCTTCGAGACCCGCGCGCTGCTGCGCGCCGCCGGTTATCCGGTGGCGTGAGCCGGGCCGGCTGACTTGGCCGAGTGGCTCCACGAAGAGGGAATCGGCGAGGACCGCGCGATCCTCGTCGAGGGAGACCGGATCGTCGAAGCTGCGATCGAGCTTCCGGGGCGGCTCCGGGCCGGCTCGATCGTCGACGCGCGGCTCGCCGCGATCCTGATCCCGGGGCGGCGAGGCATCGCCGCGCTGGGCCCGGGCGGGGAGGCGTTGATCGAGCCGCTGCCGCCTGGGCTCGCCGAGGGAGCAGCCTTCAGGGCCGAGATCGTTCGCGAGGCGCTGCCCGAGGAAGGCCGCGCCAAGTTGCCCAAGGCGAGGGCGACCGAAGACTCGCCGCGCGCCGGGCCCACGCTGGCCGAGCGGATCGGCACCTTCACTTCGCACGGCGCGATCGGCCCCGACCGCTTCGAGGCGGCGGGCTGGTCCGAACTGCTCGACGAGGCGATGCGCGGAGAGATCGGCTTTCCCGGCGGCGCGCTTCGGATGAGCCTCACGCCGGCAATGACCCTGTTCGACGTCGACGGGAACCTGCCTCCGGCCGAGCTCGCCTGCGTCGGAGCGGCGGCGGCGGCGCGCACGATCCGGCGCCTGGGCATCAAGGGGTCGATCGGGATCGACCTGCCGACCTTGCCCGGTCGTGGCGAGCGGCAGGCGGCGGCGGCGGCGCTCGACGCTCTCCTCCCGCAGCCGTTCGAGCGAACCGCGGTCAACGGCTTCGGTTTCCTCCAGGTCGTCATCCGCCGCGAGCGCCCGTCATTGCCCGAACTGTTGCAAGCCGACCCGGTGGGCGCGGCAGCACGGGCGCTGCTGCGCCGAGCACAGAGGTGCGAGGGCCATGGCAGGCTCCTTGTCCAGGCGGCCCCGCCGGTCGCGGCGCGGATCGAGGCGCAGCCGGATTGGCTCGAGCGGCTGCGCCGGGAGACCGGCGCCGAGATCGCCTTGCAGGGTCAGCCGGGCCTCGCCATATCGGCCGGGCATGTCCAGCGAAGCCCCTCCTGAGCGCCGCGAGCTTTGCCCGCTGTGCCGCAAGCCCACGTCTGCGGAGCACCGGCCGTTCTGCGGCCGCGGATGCCGCGACCGCGACCTGCTGAACTGGCTCGGCGAGGCCTATCGCGCGCCCGGACCGCCGGCGGGCCCCGACGATTTCGGGCGCGAGGACGATGGGCTGGACAGGCAAGGCTAAGCGCCTCTATAGGCGCTGCTTCCGCGCGGGGCGGCTCTTGGCTTGCGCGTGGACAGGGATGCCCAGGTAGCTCAGTTGGTAGAGCACGTGACTGAAAATCACGGTGTCGGTGGTTCGATTCCGCCCCTGGGCACCATTGCCCCGTCCACCACCGTCCGCAGGCGTCCATAAATCCGCAGAAAACTCCCATTTTCTCTCCCGCAAATCAGGACCTGATCCCGACCGGGTTGTTGGTATTTGCCCCAAATGCTGGTAGTCTTGATGGTACCTGCCAATCGCCGAACGGGAGATACCATCAGTGCCTCTCACCGCGACCGCCGTGGCGCACGCCAAGGGTCGGAATAGGCCATACAAACTGACCGACTCGGCGGGCTTGGTCCTGCTCGTGAACCCCGACGGGCGGCGTTACTGGCGCTTCAACTATCGCTACAGAGGCAAGCAGAAGACGATGGCCTTTCGGGGTCTACCCGGACGTCGGCCTGGCCGATGCTCGCGCCAAGCGTGACGTGGCTCGCAAGCTTGTCGCGGCGGGCGAGGATCCGATGGAGGTCCGAAGGCGCCGAGAGCGCGAGATCCGCGCGCAGGAGCAGGAGACCTTCCAGGTCGTAGGCGAGGAGTGGCTGAATCGATTGAAGGCACAAGGCCGAGCCGAATCGACATTGAAGAAGATGCGCTGGCTCCTAGGCTTCGCCTTTCCGCTCCTTGGCTCTCGTCCAATCGCCCAGATCACGGCGCTCGAAGTGCTTGAGGTGCTCCGAAAGATGGAGGCACGCCGCCGCTACGAAACGGCCGTTCGCCTGCGCAGCACATTCGGCACGGTCTTCCGCTATGCGATCGCCACCGGTCGTGCGCAACGCGACGTTTCGGTCGACCTTCGCGGGGCACTGATCCAGCCTAACGTGACCCATCGTCCGGCCCTGCTCGACCCGCGTGAGATCGGCCCACTGCTCCGGGCAATCGACGGCTATGAAGGGCAGCCCACCGTTCAGATCGCGCTCCGATTGGCGCCACACCTCTTTGCGCGTCCGGGCGAGCTGCGGATGGCAGAATGGAGAGAGTTCGACGTGGATGATGCGGTCTGGACAATTCCGGCCCACAAAACCAAGATGCGCCGCCCACACCATGTTCCCTTGTCACGCCAGGTGCTCGCCATGCTGGCCGAGCTTATGCCGGTCAGCGGGAGCACGGCCTTCCTCTTTCCAGGCGTGCGCTCAGAAAAGCGCCCGATTACTGGCAACACGCTCAACGCTGCCCTTCGCCGTCTGGGCTATGGCAAGACCCAGCTGACGGCCCATGGCTTTCGCGCAATGGCGGGCACACTCTTGAACGAGATGGGCCGTTGGCACCCAGATGCAATCGAACGGCAGCTCGGACATGTCGAGGGAAATGATGTTCGCCGCGCCTATGTCCGGGGCGAGCACTGGAACGAGCGTGTCAGGACGATGCAGGCTTGGTCAGACTATCTCGACGACCTGCGCAAGAGGGTTACTGGAAAGCCGAGTGATATTCGCCGAATCGCTCCAGCCATGGCAGCGGCGCGCGATCGCCTCGGCTCGGCGCAGGGCGAGTCCATCGATGCAGACCTTGGCCTGCTAACGATCTACTCTCGACCGAGCCTTGACCGCTGAGGCTATCCGAAGGTCCACCCACTCGCATTCAGCGGGGACACTCCGGAGGCGTCGAGTCTGATTGGATGGATGGGCTTCAAGAGCCCGGTCCCGACGACTGGAAATCCGCTGGCGTATGCCGCGCAGGTCGGCAACTTCAAGCCTATCTCAGCGGCGCAAAGGCGCCGGTAAATCGCTCGCCTTCAACGAGCGTGGCTTCGTTATAGTTGTTAACGAAGCGTCCCGGCCCACGAAGGTCGGTCGCCCAGTGGTTCCGCCGCACCGTTGCCGAGGTGAACTGTCCCACCAGATCGCCGTGTGCTCCGTCATGCCCGGTCTGCGCCACGAAGACCTCATTATCCTCGAACCGATGGTTGGGGTTTGCACATCGGAATAGATAGGTCTGGCCGAAGGTCTCCGGCGAGCGTAGGTCGAAACGATTGTGATGAATCCACACTCGGGGTCGCCTGGGGCTCAGGTCATAAATCGGCGCCCAAGTTGGATCGTCGCCGCTCCAATGGCCTCCACTCACTTCCACGTTGATGCGCTTGCGATATTCCCGGTGCGCAGCGTAAGCACATGCTATTTGAATATTGTGCCAGCTGCCCCCGCGAATCAAACTATGCTCAGCCGATAATATCAATCGCCCCCAGCGGCTGCGGCGACCGCTGCAGTTGATAAGCTCCACTTTGGCGATTCGGTCGGGGTTTCCCGCGACGACAGCAGGGCCGCGATTTTCGTCGAACCGGCATCGTTCCGCGCGAAACTCCGAGCTGAAGTCATAATCGTGACCAGGCTCCACATCGACTCCGGCGCGGGGGGCTCGATGGTAGGAGCCCCCCGTCCTTCCATTTTCGCTGAAGATACTGTCCAGGGCCAACACCGCGACAGCACCAGCGACGGTGAGGCCTTGGCGGACATTGTTTGTCAGGCGCACATTGCTCAAGCGGATGTCTCGGCTCACGCGTCGATTGCGTGCAGCCCGGATATAGACGCCGTCGGCAGTGAAATGGTGAATGTGCAAGTTCTCCAACCGCACTTGGGAGCACCCAATAAGCATGATGCCGTGGCCCTGGCCTTCGGCCACTCTGGGGTCAGCCGTTGTGCGATCGGCGTTTCCGTTCAAGGTGCCGTTGCTGATCGTGAGATTTGAGCATTGCTCAAAATGCATGGGAATCACCGCATCCGCGAAGGACCGCCTTCCACGGCGGGCGTCGGCTCCACGGTGAAAGTCACCTTTGACGTCTACCGTCGCGCCATTCAGATCCATCGTCAGACCATCGCATCCGACGAAGGCGATATGGCCTATTTCGTTGCGTGCCGATCCGCCCGTCAGCCGAATTCGATCCACCCGATACCTCCTGCCTCGTCCGAACCGCACGACGCCGCCGCCGAGGCGACTCACGGCAGCAGCGAGTCTAACGAGAGCTTCATAATCGTCGGACGTGCCATCCCCGCGGGCTCCGAACATCTCGGGCGTGATGACCGTTCCGCGCTGCGCTGCGCAGGCGCCGGCATAGGGCGGAAGTAGTAATGCCGCGCACGCGGCGGAGCCGATGACTTGCCGACGACTGATGTGCTCGCGTCGCGCCCAGACACTGCCCGTGCATTCGGATTCGCAATCGGTCGTCTTGGATTCCAAATTACGCTTCTCCATCATGGTCGTCAAAGCTCCACCATTTCCGGTCGGCTCATTTGTCCCCAGGCGCTTGCTCCAGGATGAACGCGGGACGAAACGCAACGCTGGATCCGCCCGGGCGCGAGGGCGAGTGACCCAAAGCCTGATCCGCAAGCCTCCGAGCGGCGAGGTCCACAAAGGCGCGGTATCGCTCGAGCCCCAGGCGAGCCGTCTCGGCGTCGAATGGGGGCTGATTAGCGACGATCGTGAGCTGGTGCTGTATGAACAGGCCGAGGGCCTCCGCCAGGACGTCGAGCCTGTGCTCGATAAGTCGGTGCTCGCGGCTCAAGCCGTCAAGCCGCTGCGCGAACTGGTCGTCCCGCTCATTGCAGTCACCCCGATCAATCCAGGCTCGAAGCGCGCCGGTGAGGACCGCCGTCTTCGAAGAGCCGGGGGCGGCGCCAAGGCGCTCCAGCTGATCCGACAGATCGTCGGGCAGATGGAATTGATGGCGCGTCTTGAAGGTCCGCATGGGGTGAATGTCGCACAGGCGAATGCCAAATTGGGGTGCGCATCCGACGCATGAAAGCGCAACAGGCGACAGCTCCGGCGGAGATGGCAAGATCGAGCTTCCGCTCCGGCCGATCGCCGCGCTGACGTGGCCCGCTCACGAGCGCTTCGCGCACCGGCGCCGGCCGCAGGAGCATATGCTCATCGGCCGCTCGATTACGCCGAACTTGCAATCCTCGCCTGAACGTCGTCAACGCCTCTTGCTCGCTTTGGCGGCCGAGCAGCCGGCTCCGCCAGCCGGGCCATGGCGCCCGAAGTGACACGTCGTCCCCCGTTCGAAGTCTTTCCAAAGCGCTCGAGTCCAGCGTCCGCGCAATTCGATAAGCGAAACGCGTGCTCGAATCACGGGCGGTCCACGGACCATCTGCGCCTTCGTGCGTCAGAGCAGTAGAGGTCGCAGGTCCCTGGCGTCTCGTGCCTGCGGCGCGACCGCGTTCTACGCCGCTTCGCTCTGCCGAGCCGCCTTTGGGCGTCTCGGCCCATCCGGTGACGATCACATGACGCGTGGCCGGAGCTGAAGCTCCAGCAAGCGGTCGCCGCGCTGATTTGGCGCGGCGGCGTCGTGCCTCTGTGCAACCGGTCACCTGGGTGACGTTTGAGACCGGTCAGCTGGGTGAGAGTTTTTGGGAGCAGGGCGCCGTCGTTTGCCCGGTTTCACTCTGATGAGCTTGTTCTTGCCGCGGATGTAGCCGAGCAGGATCGGCCCGAACCGGACCTCGTATTCGTCGTCTGCGATCTCGAAGATGCCGACGCGTTCGCCGTTCAGCACTTCGGAGACGAACAGCTCCCGCCCACGCCAGCGGATCGATCCGCTAATCCGGACCGTGCGCACATGCGTGGCGTTCAACTGTGGGGCGCTGCGGCTCGCAGCGGCCGCCAGGGCGGACGATCGCCTTCGATCTCATAGTTGAGCTCGAGTTCCTCCAGCGCCATGTCCGCCCCGGTCGGGGCCGCTGCGCTTTCCTCCCTCGCCCGCAACGCCAACAAGGCGTCGGCAGGATAAGTCCAAGAGATGCTGGCCATCGGCAAGCGCTCCTTCTGCCGCACGCCCGACGGCACGGATATTCCGTGCGCCATGGTCGACACATCTGACTGGCTCGGCAACCAAGTCTCGACATCGCCCTCCCCCGGCCGACGCGCTGCGGGCACGCGATGCCGTAGATGACTCACTGTCCCCCCGAATCCAACTTGCTTCCACCGGCATCGGAGGGCATGCAGGATCAACGTTGGAGCAGAGCCTCATGCCCAGCCTGGCCGGCATCCAATTGCTCGATTCGAAATCGTGCTCAGTCGGGAGCGCGCTTGCCGTGCAACTCTCCGCGCCGGCCCGCGCCAGCGAGATGCACAACTTCGCCGATTGGGAAGTGGATCTGCGGAGCGGCTACAACTATGCGGTGGCTCGGTCGCGCCGCCACCTCGCGGGGAGCGCCTTGGTCGACGATGGCATGGACATGATCCGCCGTGCGCTTGACCTTGCCTCGATCACCAGCGTGGATCATCTCGTCACTCTCGGCGCTGCCGACAACCACATTGCGGTTGAGCGGACCGGAGATGGCATCCTCCTGAGGCTCAGGTCTATTACTGGTCTTTGCATCGGAACGGGCTTTAATATGACGACGATGCGGTCGGGCGAAACGGCCGAACTGAACCACCCGCCCCCCTCCGCCCCCTGGATGACGGCGTTTCGGTTCTTCAGGCTGTCGCAAGAGAGCCGCGACCTTTTTGATGCGTGCCGAAATCTGTATCTCGGAATGGAAGCGCTGCTGGACAAGATCTTTCCAAAAGAGAGGAGCGAGGACGAGAAGACTTGGATTTTGAGAGCGCTTAGGGGGGCCAACGCAAAGTGCGACTTTTCAGCCATCCCGCTCAAGGGCCGAGTGGTTCCGCTCGATGCGCTGGTCGACCGGCTGCATGACATACGAGTTCACGTATTCAATGCAAAATCGGGGCGCGTCGGGATCTCCGAGAAAAGGGCCAACTATCTGGAGGTCGCGGAAGCATATTCGGCCGTTCTGGAAATTTGGATCGAGCTGCTTCGAGGATGGGTGCCCACCAGCCAGGGCAGCGGCCTTGTCGCTTATGCGGATTTCAAGTTTGTGGTCGAGAACACCTATGCCGGCGCAGTCGTGGCGGTCGGGCAAGCGATGCCCGGCACCAACCGACGCGAGCACGAAGCGACGACGGCGGACGATTGGGCAATCCTCGACTCTCCCGCCGAAATAGTCGAGTTACGCCCGGGTCGAGCGGCAGTCATCGCGCGCAGTGCTGTTCAAGCGCTCCGCACCACCCAATCCATAAACCGGTTGGCGATCATGAATTCCGCATATGTGCCAATGATCACGGGCTCGTTTCCCGACCTCACCCTGGAGGAGGTGGATCAGGTCGAGGTTATTGCCGAGATCAGATTGGTCGATCCTGGACAGGCACGACCCGAGTTCTCGTGAGATCGATACGACATTGAGATAATCTCAAAGCGTCCGGACCGGTCACCAGATGTCTGGATCTTGGCCTACTGAGCCGCGCTGGCCTGTGCGACCACGCTAAATTCGCCTATTTACAGACGTTCGACGTGACGCTTGCCCGACTGGGGTTGCGACCCGTGCCCGCCTGATCAGGATCGGGTTTCATCGCCCGCTCGGCCCGGACGTCCACACCTGCTGAATGCGGACCACTTCAGCGTAGTTGGACCTTCAGCTCTACGGCTCACCGCCAGCGGAACGAGGATGATCGCGCAGACCTTGCTGACCCGAGCTCTCCAGCCCTGATCAGCTCGTAGACCTTCGACCGCCCGAGATTGCCGACGAGAAGGACGATGTTGGTCATGGATCTGCTCCTGCTTGCCGTCGGGACCATCCCGTCGACAGCACTCGTAGAGCCGAGGCGAAGCGGCGGACCGCACCGAACGGGGAACCCCGCCCCAAGGCCAGCGCGGGCCGCCCGAAGGGCAACACGAGCCGAAGGGACGTGAGTTGCGGACCGACGCTGCCGAGGCATGAAGGGCTGGAAGAAGAGATGGGATGATCCGGCGAGGCGCAGCGGGGACATGTGACATCGAGCCAGAACGTACAAACGTCGGGGCGATCAGCCCGCGCTCGACCCGTCGAGGAGGATCTCGACGGTTGCGGCAGCAAGAGTGAACAGCATCGTCTACAAGGCCGGCGCGGTGCGCTCGAGCTTGCGGTGCTGGGTGGGGGGGAGAAGATCGCAGCATTAGCACCACGATCTCCGTTTCGCTTTGCCGCCAGGAATGCTGTCTCATGAACGGCTCGGTTCAGTGTCTGGGGCATAGAAGGCCATGTCGCCCCCAATCCGGAGATCCGCCCCGATCGCCGCGATAAGGGCCTCGCCTTCGGCAATGGGCTCGCGCTCGCCTTTGGCCCCGGGAAGCTGGGTGACTTTGCAGGGCGGGTCCTCGCATTGGTCGACGTTGAACACCACGAACCGCTTGAGATCGCGATCTGCCGCGCCTCCCGATGCTGGACGGAATGGCCGTCCTCCATCGTTCGCGCGCAGAGTTCTAGTTGGAGCCCTTGCGTTACCGGCTCCATTCGAGAGCGGACCGGCGGGCGTCAGCCCGGGGCGTTGTGTCGGGCGTCGCGCAGGCGCGAAGGCGGAACCGTCGCCGATGGCGGCAAAGATTCGGCTTCCGGAAGCAGCATCCAGTGGCTCGGCCACTGAAGCAGGTCGCAGCTTCGCGCGTCCATGAACACGCCTCGGTCAAGCGGGTCGTCCGAACCCCTGAGCAGAATTGCGACGGCGAAACGACCCTCGGAGAGCACCAGCACCTCGTCGATCGGCAGGCACAGATCGGTTGAGATCCACGAATTGGGGGTCGGCCGCTCAGATCGAAGCCCCTTTCTCTCGGCGAAGCTGGGGTGAGAGCACCGGTTCTGAGAGGTCGCCATGGCCCCTACTTTCGGATTGTGGCGGTGAGACAGTCGCCGGTTTGTACAGATCGGAACCCTGGAGGGCCGACCGACGAAGTCGCGTCTGGGAGGGGACTTCGCCGGTCAGCTTCTCGTCAGGCTCCGAAAATGAAGAAGTCCTGGTTGTTGAGAACGGTGCCATCCGCGACTGAGGCGAACAATCTGGCGGCCGCGCCGCCCGAACCGTCCGGGTCGAAGTATATGTCGCCCCGAGCTTGATCGTAGAGGATCCTGTCGTTCGCATCGAGCGGTGCCGTCGTCAGCTTGAAAGCGCTGGCCGGTAGCGTCCCCAATCCCCCGGCGATGCCAGTGAAGACACTCTGCAGCAGGCCAATCCGCTCGTTCGTCGTGTTGAAATCCGCGATGGTGTCAACGTTCCCCGGCGCAAGCGACGAAGTGAACAGGAACTGGTCCCTCCCGCCGGCTCCGCCGATCAGCACGTCCGCGCCGGAGCCGCCGTAAAGGAAGTCCCTTCCGGCACCACCGTCGACATAGTCGTTGCCGGCCCCTCCGGACAGGACGTTGTTACCGGAATTTCCGAAGATCCGATTGGCGCTGTTATTGCCGGTTCCGTCACTATGACCGGGACCGACCAGCCTAAGCTGCTCAACATTGGTCGTCAGGGTGTAGGCGGCGAGGCTGCTCTCGACCACGTCAACGCCCGCCGAGGCGCTTTCGACCACCACGTCACCCAGATCATTGACGATATAGGTGTCGCTATGGGCACCTCCGAGCATGATGTCGGCGTCCGCACCGCCATCCAGATAGTCGGCGCCCGCGCCACCGTTGAGATTGTCGGTACCAGCGCCGCCCCTCAGCTCATCGTTTCCGGCGCCACCGAGCAGGATGTCGGCTCCGCCCTCACCAAATATGCGATCATGTCCGCCGGCGCCGTCCAAGACGTTTGCGCCCGCATTACCGTAAATTTGTTGAGCCACGGCGCTTCCGGTGAAGTTGATCGGCGAGAGTCCTGTCAGGTCGCTCGTCTGCATGACCTCGACGTAGGAATTGCTTCCAAGCACGTAGCTGACGCTGGCGATGATCTGATCCTGGCCTTCCCCTGCCGCTTCCACGACCAGGTGTCCGGAGCTGTTGATGAAGTAGGTGTCATCGCCCAGGCCGCCCTGTGCTTCATCCGTCCCTCCATCCGGTGTCAAGATGTCCGCACCGTCCGTCCCGAGGATTAGATCATCGGTGTCGAGTCCTTCGAGCGTGATCGTCACGACAGCCGTCGAGCCGCCTTCCAGAGTGTAGCTGAACGTGTCCATTCCGGGCGTGTTGCTGGCGCCGGTCGTCGGCAGCGGCGTCTCGTCGAACGAGCCATCCGGATCATAATCGAACGTGCCGTCGGCGTTCACCGTCAACAGGGCACCCGACTCGAGCTCAATTGTCGTGCCCAGGTTCAGGGCGGAGCCGTTGACTTCGGCAATCACGAGAGGTGGTCCGCCAAGATCGTCGTCAAATCCAAAGCCATTGTCCCCGAACAGTGTTCCAGAGAAGGCGTCATTCTCATCGATGACGAATGCGTCGTTGTTGGCGATCGCGCCGGTCGGCGCCGCCAGGTCGACGGTATCGTTCGCGAAGGCGAGCAGCTCGACATTGCGCACCCTGTCGGTGCCGTCAGCCATCGTCCCGCGGGCGTGGACGACGGTAACGCTTCCGTCTCCGTTGAACAGGATGTCGTAATTCTC
>NZ_SBFF01000018.1 GCF_004151485.1 Sphingosinicella sp. CPCC 101087
GGGTGATGAAGCGGGCCAAGCACGGCACGCGGGTGATCTACGTGCCGGGCAATCACGACGAGATGTTCCGGCAGTTTGCGGGCCTGAACTTCGGCGGGGTCGAGATTCGCCGCAAGGCGATCCACACCACCGCCGACGGGCGCCGGCTCCTGGTCCTGCACGGCGATGAGTTCGACACGATCGTGCTGGCGCACCGCTGGCTCGCCTTCCTCGGCGACAATGCCTACGAGCTGCTGATGCGCCTGAACCTGGTGGTGAACGCCGTTCGCCGCTGGTTCGACCTGCCTTACTGGTCGCTGTCCAAGCATGCCAAGAAGAAGGTCAAGAATGCGGTGGAGTTCATCTCCCGGTTCGAGGAGGCGGTCGCCCATGAAGCCGCCCGCCTCAAGGTGGACGGCGTCGTGTGCGGCCACATCCACACCGCCGAGGAAAGACGCTTCGACGACATCGTCTATTACAATGACGGCGACTGGGTCGAAGGCTGCACCGCTTTGGTCGAGCACCAGGACGGCCGAATGGAGATCCTCCACTGGGCCGACGAAATCGCCGCAAGGAATGCTGTGGACGGCGAACGGCGCGTCGCCGCCTGATGCGAATCGCGCTGGTCACCGATGCGTGGGAGCCTCAGGTGAACGGCGTCGTGCGGACGCTTCGCGCCCTCAGCCGCGAACTGGAGCGAGCGGGCCATTCGATCGTGCGAATCTCGCCCGAAATGTTCCGGACGATTGCCTGCCCCACCTATTCCGAAATCCGTCTTGCGCTGCTCGCCGGCGCCGAAGTGGCGAGGCGCCTGCAGCTGTTCAGGCCTGACGCCATTCACATCGCAACCGAAGGACCGCTCGGCCTGGCGGCACGCCGCTGGTGCATCCGTGGCGGCCATGCTTTCACCACCGCCTACCACACTCGCTTTCCGGAATATCTCGCCAGCCGAACGCACCTCCCGGCCACCCTGTTCTGGCCCTACATAAGGTGGTTCCACGCGCCCGCGGCGCGCATCATGACCTCCACGCCCGCGGTCGCGGCGCAGCTCGCCGGCCACGGCCTCGACAGAACCCACCATTGGGGCAGGGGCGTCGACGTCGACAGCTTCCGGCCGGGCCTTCCAGCCCATCCGGCGATGGAGAAGCTGCCTCGGCCGATACAGCTTTATGTCGGGCGGGTCGCGATCGAGAAGAATCTGGAGGCCTTCCTCGGCTGCCGTCACCCGGGCTCCAAAGTCGTCGTGGGCGATGGTCCCGCGTTCGAGGCTCTGCGCAGGCGCTTCCCCTCCGCCCATTTTCTCGGTGCACTGGACGGCGCCGAACTGGCGAGCGCCTATGGCACCGCCGACGTGTTCGTCTTTCCGAGCCGGACAGACACGTTCGGCCTCGTCCTCGTCGAGGCGCTGGCTTGCGGCACGCCCGTCGCCGCTTTCCCGGTGCCGGGTCCGGCCGACATACTCAGCGACGAGGTTGCCTGCCTCGACGAGGATCTCGACGAAGCGATTGCCGGGGCGCTGACCCGGGTCCGGTACAGATGCGACGAATATGCGGCCCGGTTCAGCTGGTCGGCAAGCGCGAGACAGTTCCTCGCCGGCCTCGAACCCCTGCCTTTACCCCCTCCCCGCCCTGCACAAGGCGGATTCGGACTGGGAAGGGAGCGAGAGGGGCTTCTTCGCTCGGGGAGCTGACGCGCCGCAGCGGCGGCAGTCGCGTCATCGGGCGGCGATCTGCGCCTCGCCGCTCTGCCAGCCGCCCCCGAGCGCGCGGAACAGGTCGACCTGGGCGGTGACGATCCGCGCCTCGCTGAGCGCGAGCGCCGCCTCGGCGTCGGCAAGGGTCCGTTCGGCGTCGAGCACCGCGAGCGAATCCGCCTGGCCCTCGCGAAGCCTCAGCCGCTCGAGTTCGGCGGCGCGCGAAGCCGCGTCGCGCGCATCGGCCAATGCGCCGCGGCGCTCGATCTCGTGCCGGTACGCGGAAAGCGCCGTCTCGGTCTCCTGCAGCGCCGTCAGCACCGCCCCGTCGAACGTGGCGAGCGCGGCCTCGGCCGAAGCTTCGCTCGCCGCGATCCGTGCCCGCACCGCCTCCTGATTGGGGAAGGACCAGTCGATCAGCGGCCCCAGCAGCCAGCGCAGCGGCCCGCCGGTGAACAGATCGCCGATCGACGGGCCGGTTGCGCCGATCGATCCGCCGAGGGTGATCCGCGGATAGAGATCGGCGGTGGTGACTCCGATCCGCGCGGTCTCCGCCGCCAGCCGGCGCTCGGCTTCCCTGATGTCCGGGCGCCGGGCGAGCAGGGCACGGCCGTCGCCGACCGGAATCGGGCGGTCGAGCCGAAGCACGGTCCGGCGCGCACCCGCCGACGGGGGCAAGTCGGCGGGCGCGCGGCCGGTGAGCGCGGCGAGGCGGAACAGGGCGCCGTCGCGCTCGGCTCGAAGCGGGGGAAGGGCGGCACGCTGCTGGTCCCGCAGGGTGGCGACGCGGGCGACGTCCAGGCGCGTGCCGCGGCCCGCTTCGAAGCGTCGGGTGGTGATGAAGAGGGTCCGCTCGATCAGAGCGAGGCTGCGCTCGGCGACGGCGAGCCGCTCGGCCGCCGCGGCCGCGTCGGCATAGGCCCGCGCCGTCTCGGCGGCGACGGCGACCCGCACCGCGTCGCGCACCGCCGCCGCGGCGTCGGCGTCGGCCCGGCTCGCTTCGATTCCGCGCGAGACGCGGCCGAACAGGTCGAGTTCCCAGGCGACGTCGAGCCCCGCGTCGAAGCGCCAGTCCTCCCGGTCGGCGCCGGGCGCCACCTCGTCCTCGGGCACGCGGCCATAGGTCCCGCTCGCGCCGATGCCGGTCTGCGGCAGCCGCGCCGAGCGACTCTCGCGCAGCAGGGCGCGGGCGCGGGCCAGATTGGCGGCCGCGACGCGCAGGTCGGTGTTGCGCGCGAACGCGTCCTCGATCAGCCCGTCGAGCACCGGATCCTGGTAGAGGCGCCACCATCCGTCCTCCGGCTCTGCCGAGATGAAGGCGGGATGGTCGGCGCCGAGGAACGCGCCCGAAGCCGCGCTCGGCGTAGCCGGCGGCGCATGATCGGGACCGACGGTGCAGGCGGCCAGGGCGAGCAGGCTGGCGATCAGCGGGATGTGCAGGCGTGTCGTCATCTTCTTTTCCTCATTCCGCCGGCATCAGGGCCGGGTCGGCATCGCCCCGGCGTCGGGCGAGCCGATCGCGAAGCGTGCGGCAGGCGACGTAGAAAGTCGGCGTGAACACCAGTCCGAAGAAGGTCACGCCGATCATCCCGAAGAAGACCGCCGTGCCCAGCGCCTGACGCAGCTCCGCACCGGCGCCGGTCGTGAACAGCAGGGGCATGACGCCCAGGATGAAGGCGAAGCTGGTCATCAGGATCGGCCGCAGCCGCTTGCGAGCCGCCTCGACCGCCGCCTCGACCGGGCTCGCGCCCTTTTCTTCGGCCTGCTTGGCGAACTCGACGATCAGTATGGCGTTCTTGGCGGCAAGGCCGACCAGGACGACCAGGCCGATCTGGGTGAGGATGTTATTGTCCATCCCCCTCAGGTTCACGCCGGTCATGGCCGCGAGCAGCGTCATCGGCACGATCAGGATCACCGACAATGGGAGCATCAGGCTTTCGAACTGGGCGGCCAGCACGAGGAAGACGAACACCACCGCCATCGCGAACACCAGGATCGCGACGTTGCCGGCCGCCTTCTGCTGAAAGGCGATGTCGGTCCATTCGGCGGTGAAGCCGGGCGGCAGTTCCTCGGCCAGCTGCTCCATGGCTTCCATGGACTGGCCGGTCGAGAAGCCGGGCGCCGTCTCGCCGTCCACCTCGACCGCGGGGAAGAGGTTGTAGCGCACGACGCGATAGGGCCCGGTGCGGTCCTCGAAGGTCGACACGGCGCCGATCGGCACCATCTGCCCCGAATCCGAGCGGGTCTCGAGCCGCCCGATATCGGCGAGGTCGTCGCGATGGGGTGCGTCGGCCTGGGCGGTCACTCGGAAGGTGCGCCCCAGCAGGTTGAAGTCGTTGACATAGGCGGAGCCGAGATAGACTCCGAGCGCCTCGAACACGCGCTGCGGCGGCACCCCGAGCATTTCCGCCTTCGTCCGGTCGATGTCCGCATAGATGCGCGGCGTGGCGGTGTTGAACAGGCTGAACACCTGGGCGAGGCCCGGAGTCTCGGCCGCCCGGCCGATCAGGCCGAACGCCGCCTGCTCGAGGGCGCGATAGCCCTGGGCGTTGCGGTCCTGGATCATCATCCGGAAGCCTCCGCCGGTGCCGATGCCCTGAATGACCGGCGGCGGGATGACGAACACCATCGCCTCGTCGACGTCGGCGACCGTGGCGCGCATGTCAGCCATGATCGCCGCTTCCGAGCGGCCGGTCGCGGCGCGCTCGGCATAAGGATCGAAGGTCAGGAACGTCACCGCGGCGTTGGGCGCGTTGGTGAAGGTCGCGCCGTCGAAACCGGCGAACATCACCGCATCCGCGACTCCCTCGACTTCGAGCAGCCGCGCCGTGACCCGGCGCAGCACCTCGTCCGTCCGTTCCAGCGACGATCCGGGGGGCAGCTGGAAGGCGGCGACGGCATAGCTCTGGTCCTGCGCCGGGATGAAGCCCGCGGGCGTCGCCCAGAACAGGGCGAGCGTGGCCGCGACCAGCCCGCCATAGGTGACGAGCACTCGCCGTGGCCGGGCAAGCAGCTTCCGCGTGACCGAGGCATACCAGAGGCTGAGCCGCTCGAAGCCGGCGTTGAACCGCTCGCCGGCCCGGTGCAGTTTCCGCCGCCAGCCGGTCGCCGGCGCTTCGGCCGCCTTCGGGCGAAGCAGCAAGGCCGCGAGCGCCGGCGACAGGGTCAGCGACAGCAGGAGCGAGATGATCGTCGCCGACGAGATGGTGAGAGCGAACTGCCGGTAGAACTCGCCGGTGATGCCGGTGAGGAAGAAGGTCGGGATGAACACGGCGCACAGCACCAGCACGATCGCGACGAGGGCCACCGACACCTCGTCCATCGACCGGTGCGCCGCCTCGCGTGGGGACAGGCCCTCCTCGAGGTTGCGTTCAACATTCTCGACGACCACGATCGCGTCGTCGACGACGATGCCGATCGACAGCAGCAGCCCGAACAGCGACAGCGTGTTGAGCGAATAGCCGAAGGCCTGCAGCACGGCGAAGGCGCCGATCAGCGAGACCGGGATCGCGACCAGGGGAATGATGGCGGCACGCCAGCTCTGCAGGAAGACGAGGATGACGATCACGACCAGGATGATCGCCTCGACGAACGTATCCTGCACCGCGCTGATCGACTCGCTGATGAACTCGGTGGGGTTCCAGACGACCCGATGTTGCAGGCCCGGCGGGAAGTTGGCGGAGGCGGCCTCGAGCTCTCTCTTGACCCCCTCGGCCGTGGCGAGCGCGTTGGTGCCCGGCCGCTGCGTGATTCCCATGATCAGGGAATCCTGGCCGGACAGATAGGCGTTCAGCCCGTAATCCTCTGCCCCGAGCTCGACTCGGGCGACGTCGGACAGGCGGGTGACCCGGCCTTGCGGATCGGTCTTCACCACGATGCGCGCGAACTGCTCGGGCGTCGTGAACCGGCCCTGCGCCTCGACGTTGAGCTGGAAGGCGGAACCGGTATCATAAGGTGGCTGGCCGACGGAGCCCGCCGCGACCTGGACGTTCTGTGCGCGCAGGGCGGCGACGATCTCTCCGGCGGTCAGGCCGAGCGACGAGGCGCGGCCCGGATCGATCCACACCCGCATCGCATAATCGCGGGCGCCGAACACCTGGACGTCCCCGACGCCCTCGACGCGGGCGAGCCGGTCCTTCAGCTGGGTCAGCGTGTAGTTGGAGATATAGGCGCGATCGAGCGAGTTGTCGGGCGACAGGATGTTCACCGCCATCAGCCAGGACGGCAGCGATTTGCGCACGACGACACCGGTGCGGCGCACTTCCTCGGGCAGCCGCGGCTCCGCGAGCGCGACCCGGTTCTGGACGAGCACCTGGGCGGTGTCGAGGTCGGTGCCGAGCTCGAAGGTGACGGTGATCGTCACGCGGCCGTCCCCGGTCGACTGGCTCGACATGTAGAGCATGTCGTCGACGCCGTTTATCTCCTGTTCGATCGGCGCGGCGACGGTGTCGGCGACGGTCTCGGCCGACGCGCCGGGATAGCTGGCGCTGACGGTGACCGTCGGCGGCACCACCTCCGGATATTGCGAGATCGGCAGGCCGAGATAGGCGAAGGCGCCGACCAGGGTGATGATCACGGCGATCACCGCCGCAAAGATCGGCCGCCGGATGAAGACGTGGCTGAGGCGCATCGCGCTATTCCCTGTTTTTCTGGTTCAACCGGCCAGCGTCGCGTGCGACGCGGCGGGGGCGGGTTGTGGAGTGCGGGCGGCGGCGTCCGCGGGCTCGGCCGGCGGGGCGATTCGCGTCCTGCGGACGTTCACCTGGCTTCCGGGCTGGGCATATTGGACGCCTTCGACGACCACCCGATCGTTTGGACTGAGCCCGGCGCGGATGCTGCGCAGGCTGCCGATCCGGGCGCCGATTTCGACGGGGCGTGCGGCAACGGTCCCGTCCGGCTGCACGACGAGCACGATCTTGCGCGCCTGGTCGGTCTGCACCGCTGCATCGGGGATCAGCAGCGCCGGGCGCGCCGAGCCTGAAGCGAGGCGCATCTCGCCGAACATTCCGGGCGTGAGGAAATGGCCGGGATTGTCGACCACAGCCCGTGCGCGCAACGTGCCCGATCCCGGATCGATCGCATTGTCGCTGAAATCGACTCGGCCGCGCCAGGCGTAATCCGCCTCGTCCTGCAGCCGGATCTCGACTTCCGTCGCCGCTTCGCCGCCGGCCTGGCGCTCGCGCATGGCCTTGAGGTGGAGCGCTTCGGAGCCGTCGAACGCGAAATGGATCGGATCCAGCGACAGCACCGTCGTCAGCAGCGATTCGTTGGCGGCGACGATGTTGCCGGAATCGATCCGGCGGTCGGAGACGCGGCCGCTGATCGGTGCGCGGACCCGGGTGAATTCGAGGTCGAGCGCACGCTGGCGAACCACGGCCTGGGCAGCGGCGACCTGGGCGGTACGGGATCGCACGGCGGCGGCCAGCGATTCGACCTCCTCTCGCGAAACCGCTTCGTCGTCGACCAGCCGCGCGGCGCGCGCATATTCGCTATTGGCGAGCGCCAGCGCCGACTGCGCTTCAGCGAGCCGGGCCTGGGCTTCCGTCAGAGCGGCGCGGAACGGCCGTTCGTCGATCGTGAAGAGCAACTGTCCGCGCCGAACCAGATCGCCGTCACGAAAGTGTACGCCGACCAGCTGGCCGGATACGCGCGGACGGATTTCTACCGCCTGGCTTGCCTCGAACCGGCCGGTGAAATCCTCATACTCGATGATGTCGCGCTGCAGTGGCGAGGCGACGGTGACGGTCGGCGGCGGCGCGGCGTCGGCTTGCGCCTCGCTGCCGCCGAACCAGCGATAGCCGGCGAAGGCGATCAGCAAGGCGGCGGCCAGCGCGATCAGCATGCCGCGGCGGCCGATGCGCCGACGCGGCGGATCGAGGGGCGGCGTCGGCGGATCGCCGGCATCGTCGGGGAAAGGCGCCGGTTGGCGGTCCTTGGGAAACGAGATGTACATGAGGATATCCTTTAGCGGGCGGATGCCGCGGCGCGGCGCTGGAGCGCGCGCGCCTGGAAACGGGTGAAGCCGGCAGCCAGGAAGCGCTTGATCTCCTCGCCGGGAAGCCGGCCGCCGGTGACCCTGACGAGCACGGCGAAGCGGCGCAGCGCCTCGAGCCGCGCGTCGGCGAACGGCGTCGGCCGCTCGATTCCGAACCACCGCTCGAAGAACCGGGTGAAGCGGGTCGGCGGGCCGATGCTGGCCACCGGATCGGCCTCGGCGAGGCTGATTACCGTCAGTTCGAGCGGGTCGAAACTGGCTTCGGCGGTCAGTTCGGGCGATTCGGCAATGTCTGGAAGCGTGGGCGTCGGCCCGCCCTCGAAGCGGTAAGCCATTGATTTCCTCCTTGAACTCCGGCACTGAGGGGCCAAGTAGATTGTTACTGACCGGTACGTGCTTTCGTGTTACGTACCGTTCTGTTACATTTCGTCAAGAGCGAACGGAAAAAAAGTTGATGAGGAAACTGATTGGCCTGGGAGCGTGCGGCGATCCCTGTGGAGCGCCGCGAAAGAATGCCGCCACGCGCATCTTCGAGACGGCGCGCGAACTATTCTATCAGCGCGGCGTCCGCGCCGTCGGCGTTGACGAGATCGTCTGTCAGGCTGGAGTCACCAAGCCCAGCCTCTACCGAAGCTTCGAATCGAAGGACGCTCTCGTCGCCGCCTGCCTGGAAAGCTACGCCGCGGAGGCCTCGGACGCGATGGACGCGCGAATCGTCGCGGCCGGCGATGATCCTCGAGCTCAGCTGCGAGCCATAGTCGCCCATTATGCCGATCAGATGACCAGTCCCGGCTTTCGAGGTTGTCCGATGACCAATACCGCGGTCGAGTTTCCGGAAGAGGGCCATCCCGGTCGACCGGTGGTCGAGGATTGCAAGTCGAAGCTGCGTCAGCATGTCGTCGGCATCGCCCGCAAACTGTCGGCCGACGATCCCGAGATGCTCGCCGACGGTCTCATCCTCCTGATCGAGGGCGCCTATGCCACCCATCACGTCTTTGGCTCGCAAGGCCCGGCAAGCGCGCTCGTTCGCTCCGCAGACCGACTGATCGACGCGCACGTCCAGGGTTGAGGCAGGCGCCGCAGGGCGCCGGCAAAGCGGTAGTGCAGGCCTACAGCCGAAGGGAAGCCGACAACCCGATCGTGCGGGGGCGCAAGGTCATCTGCCGCAACGGCGCTCCGGTGACCGGAACGAATTCGGCGCTGCTGAACAGGATCGGCGCCGCATCGAGCAGATTCTCGACGAAGACGGACAGCCGCCAACGGTCGGACTCGATGCCGAGCCGAGCCAGCATGTTGCCATAGCCTTCGCCACGATAGATACGCGGATCGTAGCCGACCGACCCTTCCGACGGCGCGCGCCGGTAGGCGCTGGCGAACTGATATTCCAACCGGGCGTAGACGCGGCGCGACTGCGGGAGCCTCGCTTCATATTCCGCGGCGATCCGGCCGGTCCATTGCGGCACGAAGGGCACGCGGTCGCCCTTCCCGACGATGATCGAACGCTGGCCGCCCGGGCCGGACGCGCCGCCAAGCACGGTGCTGCGGAATCGCGCATCGACGAAGCCGATGCCTGCCTGGAGCAGGAAGCCGCTTGCGGGGCGGGCTTTCAGCTCCGCCTCGAAGCCGCGATTGCGTGCCGTGCCGAGATTGTCGACGTAGGAAAAGCCGCAATTCGGTAGCGTCACGGGCTGCTGAATCCCGCTCCAGTCGATCTGGAACAGGGAAATCGCGAGGTTCAGCCTGTGCCGTGGCAGTGTAGCCTTGGCGCCGGCCTCATAGCTCCACAGCGTGTCCGAATCGTATGAGACCGGCGCTTCCGTCAGGCCGAAAGCCTGCAGGTCCTGTGCGCAATTGCCCGCGGGTACCGGGGGATTGGCGCCGCCGATGCGGAATCCCTTGGCAGCGCTGACGTAGAAGAGCCGGTTCGGAGCCGGACTGAAGCTCAGGCCGAAACGGGGAGTGACCGGCGTCTCGCGCTGCGTCCGGTCGGCGGGCTCGGTCAGGGCGCCGCCGGCATAGGGGCCTTGTGAAAGCACCCTGAGGTCGAGTTCGGATCGCGTGACTCGCAGTCCTGCCGTTGCTTCCAGTCCTCTCCGGAACCGCCACGTGAATTCGCCGAAGCCGGCGATCTGGAGTCCGGCCGCGCGTTCCGTTCCGCGATAGCTTAGGCCGCCCGGCAGCAGGGGCACGCCGAAAGCTTCCTCGACCGAGGCGCCGAGGAACTGGTTCACGAGGTCGGCGATTCCCGGTTCGAAAACCTCCTGAACCAAGCCGAGTTCGGAATCGCGGAAGAATCCCCCAAGAACCCATCGCAAAGGCCCATCCGCCTGCGCGGAAGCCAGCCGGGTTTCCTGCGTCAGGCTCCGCTGGGAAATTCGGGTCAGGCTGCGGGCGCCGCCTTCGGCGACCAGGCCGGGCACGGTGCCGCCCAGGACGAGCTCCCCGAACACCAGCGAATAATCGGTCACCTGCCGGTCATTGCGGTCGAGAAAGGCGGTGACGCTGGTGAGCGTGGCGGCGCCGAGATCGACGGTCGCGGTGAGGCTTGGCAGGATGAACGCGTCCTCGCCGGGCTGGCGGTGAATGTTGCTCTGCCGATGCGGGCCGAGCGTGCTTTCGAACAGCGGATAGTCGTCGCGCTCGCCCCGCTGGTAGAAGAGCGCAGGCATGATCTCGACCTTGTCGCCCAGCGCTGCTTGCAGTCCGGCGCGGATCGCCGTCACGGCGCTGTCGTCGATGTTCCGTTCGATCAGGCCGCCGCTCCGGCGATCGATCCGATCGACATATCCGGCGTCGACTCGACGGTAGACGGCGGCACGGAACCCCAGTCGGCCGACGATAAGCGGACCGCCGCCGGCCCCTCGCAGCTCATGGCTGAAGCCGCCACTTCGCGTCTGGGCGATTTCGAACGATGCGTGCGCGTCGGCTTGCGCAAGGCTCGGGCGGCGGGTGATGAAGCGAATCGTCCCGCCCATCGAGTTCGCGCCGAACAGGGTCCCCTGCGGGCCGCGAAGCACCTCGACCCGTTCGAGGTCGAAGGTTCGCAGGTCCGGGTTGCGTGAAAAGCCGACCGACCGGATCTGGACCGGCACGTCGTCCACGTAGAGGCCGACGGTCGACGATCCCGCGGGCGAGAAGATGCCTCTGATCGCCGGCGTTTCCACGCCCAGCACGCCCGTCGGCGCAAGGGTGAAGCTGGGCACGGCGCGCGCAATATCGGCCAGCGTGTCGGTACCCGCCCGATCGAGGTCGCCCGCCGTCAGCGCGGCCACGCTCATCGGTATTGCTTCGACGGGTTCCGCGACCCGCCGCGCCGTCACGATGATCGGCGATTCGGCCGGCCGCGCGGACGCGGCGCTGGCAAGCAGGCTCGCTCCGATCAGGAGCGCACCGCCTCGACACCGGTCGGAGCTCCTCCGAATCGAGGACGAGGCCAGGCCTGCATGCGCTGCACCATGGCTGGACCGCCCGACCCGCGCGCGCATTCACCCCCCTTGAAATCGTCATCACATTGGTCCCAAAGGGGAAAGGGGATCGGCAGGCCGTCGTCAAGTGCGGCGTGAGCATTTCGCACTGGCCTGCCGCCTGCTTCGGTGATTCTTGCGCCTGTCACCGACGCCCGAGGGGAAGGCGCCGGGGGTAGACCAGGCGGGATGCCGCGGACGTTACGAGCCGAGGAGATTTACGACGCCGCGACCGACGACGCGGCTTTCGACGACTTGGCGGCCTCTCTCGCCAGGGCCGTCGACGCGCGCTCGGGGGTATTTCACTGGAAAAGCTTCAGCGAGCAGACGGAGGAAGTCTCCTATTCGGGCTATTTCACGGCCGACCAGATGGCGGAATATGACCGGCATTTCGCCGACGCCGACCTGTGGTCCACGGCGGTCACCCGATCCGAACGGCTGAACCGGGTCTGGGATTGCGATCGCCTCGTATCCCCCAGGGAATATGAGAATGGCCGGCTCTACAATGAGTGGATCCGGCCGATGGGAGACGACACCTTCCACTGCCTGGGCGCTGCGCTGCGGACGGAAACGGCCATCGGAGAGATCGGGTTTCACCGCGGCCGGGACCAGCCGGCCTTCGACGACGAGGTCGTGCGGATCGTCGAGGACGGGCTCGTCCATCTGCGCCGGATGGTGGCGATCAGAAGCAAGCTGATCTCGGCCCGCCGCACCTCCGCCTGCGCCTCGGCGAGCCTCGATGTCATCGGCCATGCCGTCCTGTCCCTCGATTCGAAGGGCCGACTGATCCATTACAACGTCGCCGCCGAGGCCGTGCTGGGCCGCGCGGACGGACTGATCCTTCACCGCGGGCGGCTGGCGGCCCGCCGGCCGGGCGATCAGAACGCCCTCCAGGCCGCGCTCGACCGGGCGGCGGCGCCCGCCGGCACGGAAGCGAGCGGGGTGCTCGTCCACCGGGCCGAAGGGCGGCCCTACGAGCTCTCGATTCTCTCCGCGAGCGTCGGCGGGCAGCGGCAGATCGTCGTGGTCGTCACCGATCCGGACACGTGCAACGCCGGCTTGCGTGAGAGGATCCGCGGTTTGTACGGATTGACCGTGGCGGAAGCCGAGGTGGCGGAGCACCTCGCCGCCGGCCTGTCACCGGCGCAGATCGCCGATCATCGACATGTCAGCGCCGGGACGATCCATTCGCAGCTCAAGGCGATCTTCCTCAAGCTGGGCTGCCGGCGTCAGTCCGAGCTGGTCGCGATGATCAACAGCCTTCCGCGCCTTCAGCCCGCGACGGAAAGCGCGCCGGTCGCCGGCCCCTGACGGCACGCGCCTGGCAGCCGGCGCAGCGGTCCGCGCCGATATACCAAGTTCATGGGATGATTTGCCGCTCGCTCTTTGTCTAGCAGCAGGGCTCGGTGATCCGGACGGAGGGCAAAGCCGCCGGTCGCCGTGCGAAAGCGGGGGGCAAGAATGTCAGGGGCGGACGGGGGTCTGTCGCCGCGCGGATGGGTGACGTGCGGGCGGCGTGCAGCGGCGAGCTTCGTGCTCGCGATGGTGCTGGTGGCGGACCCGTCGGTCGCCGCGGCCCAGGCGGTGCCGGCCTCGCCTCCGACACGCGAGGAAGTCGAGCGCGCACCGGTGCAGTCGCTGCCGGGCAGGGGGGCGCGGCTGGAGGTCGAGGGGGGTGTTCCGGCCGGCCGTTGCGCGCTCGACGATCCGCGCTTCGAAGAAATTCGGGTCACGCTCGCCTCTGTCGAGTTTCAGGAGATGGGGCCGGTCCCGTCCGCCCTGCTCGAGCCGGCTTATGCGGGGCTGATCGGGTCGGAGCAGCCGGTTTCGGTGCTTTGCGCGATACGGGACCGCGCCACGGCGATCCTCAACGAGGCCGGTTACCTGGCCGTGGTCGAGATACCCGAACAAAGCCTGGCCGATGGCCGCGCCGCTTTCCGAGTCGTGCTCGGCCGGTTGGTCGCGGTCAGGGTTCGCGGCGACGCCGGCCGCTCCGAGCGGCTCGTCGCCGCTTATCTCAGGCGACTGACCGAGGACGAGGTGTTCAACCGCGAGGCGGCCGAGCGCTACCTGCTCCTCGCCGGTGACCTCCCCGGCTACGACGTGCGCCTCACCTTGCGCTCGGCAGGCGCCGGCCCCGGCGAGCTCGTCGGCGAGGTGGCTGTCCTGCATAGCCCTGCGACCCTCGTCGCGAGCGTCCAGAATTATGGCTCGGAGGCGCTCGGGCGCTTCGGCGGCCTGCTGAGCGCGGAGCTTTACGGCCTGACAGGGCTGGGCGACCGAACGACCCTGACCGCCTTCACCACCCTCGACTTCGATGAGCAGCAGACCCTCCAGCTCGGCCACGACTTCCGCATCGGCAGCGACGGTCTCGTCGTCTCGGCGCAGGTCACCGGTAGCTGGGGCCGTCCGGAGACCGGCCTTGCCGACGTCGACGTGGATTCGGAAACGCTCTTCGCGACGCTGCAGGCGACCTACCCTTTCCTGCGCACGCGGCAGGCGAGCATCCGCGGGTCGATCGGCTTCGACCTGGTCGACCAGGATGTCGATTTCAACGATGCGCCGCTCACGCGCGACCGGCTTCGGGTCCTGTTTGGCCGGCTGACGTTCGACAGCGCCGATCCGGACAGCCTGGCCTATCGGAACGGCTATTCGCCGGCCGAGCCGCGCTGGGCCGGGCGCGGGCTGATCGAGGTCCGGCACGGCGTCGACGTCTTCGGCGCGTCGCCCGATTGCCGGCCGGCGCCGGCCGAATGCCTGGCCGCGGGCGCCCAGTCCCCCAGCCGGATCTTCGCCGATCCGACCGCGACGCTCGTCCGCTACGCCGGAGCCGCCGAATTCCGCCCGGTGCCCGCCGTCACGATCGCGGTCGAGGCCCGCGCCCAGTATAGCGCCAGGCCGCTGCTCGCTTTCGAGGAGTTCTCGGCCGGGAACTTCACCATCGGCCGCGGCTACGATCCGGGCGCGATCCTCGGCGACAGCGGCATCGGCAGCAGCATCGAGCTGCGCCTCGGCAGGCTTGCGCCGATGACGCGCAACGACCTGGCGGTCCAGCCTTACGTGTTCGTCGATGTCGCCAGGGTGTGGAACGAGGATCCGGGCGTTGCCGGGGACCGGCTGGCCTCGGCCGGCGGCGGGTTGCGCGCGCTCTGGGGCGACCGCGTGCAGGCCGACATGACCGTCGCCATCCCGCTCGAGCGCGTCGGCCTTCAGGCCGACCGTGGAGACGTCCGCTTCCTCTTCACCCTGACCACCAAGCTTCTGCCTTGGAGTTTCCGATGATGTCGCACGATCGCAATCGGCCGGCCACGCGCCGCAGGACCGGGCTCAGGGCCGGCTGTGCGGTCGCCGCCATCGCCGCCCTGGCGGGGCCGTTCGCCGGCGCCGCCTTCGCGCAGGCCTTCAACGGCTCGCCGACCGTGGCGACCGGTCAGGTGAATTTCGACCGCACCACGCCGGGCGTCGAGACCATCACCGTGCTCGACGACTCGATCGTCAACTGGACGCCGGTCGAAGGGCCGGGCGGAACGATCGACTTCCTGCCGGCCGGCAACACGGCGTTCTTCCAGGATTCGGTCGGCGACGGCGGCTTCGTCATCCTGAACCGGATCCTGCCGACCGGAACGGGAATCGTGGAGCTCAACGGCAACATCGTCAGCCGGCTGCAGACCGGGGCCGGCACGACGCCTGGCGGCCTTGTCGCTTTCTACAGCCCGAACGGGATATTGGTCGGGAGCACGGCGGTTTTCGACGTCGGCAGCCTGATCCTCACTGCCGCCGATCCCGACCCGGCGAGCTTCCAGGATTTCGGAAACGGCAGCGGCGCGCTCGGCCTGGCCGCCGTTCCGGGCAGTAGCGCGCGCGTGGAGATCCTGCCGGGGGCCACCATCAATGCGACGGCCGAGAACAGCTTCCTCGCGGTCGTCGCTCCGCAGGTCGTCATGGGCGGGACGGCGCGGATCAACGGCTCGACTGCCTATGTCGCGGCCGAGGCCGTGGGCCTGACGCTGATCAACGGCCTGTTCGACATCGTCGTGACGGCCGGCACCAGCGTGGCCGACGCGATCATCCACACCGGCACCACCGGCGGCCCGGCCCGGACCGGCGCGGACTCCAGGCAGGCGATCTACGCCGTGGGTGTCGGCCAGACCCAGGCCGTCCAGCTGCTTTTCTCCGGCAATCTGGGTTTCGACCCGGCGACGGACGCCAGCATCGTCAATGGCGAGATCGTCCTGTCGGCCGGCTATAACATCACCTCGATCACGTCGGACGGCAGTCCGGCGACCGGCGACCCGCTGTTCGGCGGTCCCTGCGACGGCTGCGGCGCCGATCCCGTCAGCGCCTCGCCGGCGAGCATTATCGTCGACGGCGGAAGCTTCACGTCCAACCTGGTCGGCCGCGCGGTGACCGACTTCCTGGTGGCGAGCACCACCGCGACGCCCAGCTTCAGCGGCGACCTGATCATGCAGGCCGGATCGCGGGCGCATGTCGGGGCGCGTGTTACCGGCGAGTTGCTGACGATCGGTGGCAATCTCGAAATCTCGACCGACGATCTCAAGAATTTCGCCGTCGCCAATCCCAGCGTCACCCGAGAGCTCGACGCCCAGGGCGGCCAGTCGCTGCTCTATGCGGAGAATGGCGGCAATATCGACGTCGCCGGCGACGTCCGGGTGACCGCCGACGCGCGGCCGGGCACCAACTCGGTCCTCGGGACCTCCGGCTCCGCCACCGGCGGCGAGGCGAGGATTTTTGCCGCCGGAGGCGGATCCATCACGATCGATGGCGGCACGCGCGTCTCGGCTTCGGCCCAAAGCTATCTCTCCTTCGGCGGGGCGTCCCCGGTCGGTGGCGATTCTACCGGCGGCGCGGCGTCCGCGGCGGCGTTCGATGGCAGTTCCGTCGTGATCTTCGGCGACGTCGAGATCGATGCTTCCGCGACCGCTGGCTTCGGCTCGACCGCCGATGGCGTCGCCGGCATAGCGCGCCTCGTTACGGAGAGCGGCGGCTCCGCGCTCGCCCTGGGGAACGTCACCGTCACCGCAAATGCGAATGGCGGCGGCGGCCCCGACGGCGGTGCGGCGGCAGCGGGCAGCGCTGGAATTCTTGCGATCGGCGGTCAAATCCAGATCAATGGCGCGATAGGGGTCGCGGCCGACGCGGTCGGCGGCAATGCCAGCGGCTTCGGCGGCCAGGGCGGCTCGGGCGAGGGCGGCACGGCGTTCATCCAGGCGGAGTCGCCGGGGGCGGGGCGCTTCTTCGGAGGCAGCGCCACCATCACGGCCAACGGTTTCGGCGGCACGGGCGGCGCGGGCGATGGCGGATCGGTCGCGGCCGGCGCGGGTGGCGAAGGCCGCGGCGGGCTCTTCGACAACCAGATCGATTCCGGCGGGGCGTTCGCGCTCGCCGGTATCGACGAGGGCGATCTCACATTGCTCGACGTCACCCTGGAGGCGATCGGCACAGGCGGCGCCGGCGGCGCCGGCGGCGCAGGGCAGGGGGGTGGCGCCGGCGGCGCGGCCTTCGGCGGCACGGCCCAGCTCGGATCGTACAGGGGCGAGGCCTCGGGCAATTTCGGCGGGTCCGTGGCGCAATTCGTGACCGCCGTTGCGAATGCCTCCGCGGCCGGCGGAGCCGGTGGCGCCGGACCGGCGGGTGCCGGCGACGGCGGCGCCGCGACGGGAGGGCTTGCCATCGTGACCGGCACCAGCGGCGGTCAGGTAAGCGTCGATACGATCGGTCTGCTCTCGAACGCCGAGGGTGGAACGGGCGCCACGGGGGGCGCTGCAATCGGCGGCCGGGCGGGCATCTCTGCTACGGGCGACATCGGCATCGGCACCGCGACGCTGGAGGCGCGGGCTCTGAGCGCAGGCGGCGCGACCGGCGGCGCAGGAGCCGTCGTGGGCGGCAACATCCTGATCGAGACCGGCGCTGGCCTTGGTGGCAGTGTCGGCAATATCGAGGTCGGCAGCCTTGCCGGTGACATCACGTCGCTGGGAGACGTCGCGACAAGCACGCCCGGCACGACCGACCTGCTGGTCCCGGTCGGCGAGGCGCAATTCACGACGTTTGGCGTCGCCGCTACCGAAGAACAGGCCGGGCAGGTGGCGCCTGCGGCGTCGAGGATCTCGACGGGCGGCCTGGTGACCTTCCTCGAGAGCGCTCAATGGCAGGTGCAGGGCGATATCGAGATCAGCACGACCGGATCGGGCCGCATTCTGGGCGGTCCCGATCCGAACACGCCGACCGCATTCCTGAACTTCTTCAGCGCGAACGGCACGATCAGCATCGCCGGCGTGAATGACGACATCATCAATCTCGGCGGGCAGGGCCTCTCTCTCGTCTCGAACGACCTCGAGATCCTGGAGGGCGCGCGCATCGGCGCGGTGGACGTTTCCCTCATCGCCAACGACACCGGCGAGCTGGTCACACTGGGCGGCGCCGAGCAGGGACCCGGTTATACCCTGACCCAGGACGAAGCGGCCCGGGTCGAGGCCCAAAGCGTCTTCTTCAACGGCACGGACGTGGTCGTGCGCGACCTCACCATCACCGGCGCGCCCGACGGCGGCCCGTCCTTCGTCGAGCTGGAAGCCGACAATGTGAGCGTCCAGGGCGCCCTGGTCTATGTCGCCGGTCCCGAGGACACCTTGTCGATCGACGTCGCCGGCGGCCTGCTCGAGGTGATCACGCCCACCGGCTCGATAAGCGTCAACGACGGCGAGACGTTGAGCGGCCGGCTCGAGATCGAAGCTGGAACGACCATCGTCGCCGACGCCGAGCTGACGGCGCGGATCAAGGCCGACCCGAATTTCGACGGCCTCGCCGACGCGCTGGCGACGAACAACGGCCCGGACAATCCCGAAGGCTATCTCCAGGCTTCGATCATCGAGTTCAGCTTCGACGGAGAGCCCGGAGAACCCCAGAAGGCCGTTTACATCCAGAATAGCGGCGACGACACGACCTTCGGCGGCACGGCGACCCGCGTCCCCGGGCTGATCTTCAGGCTCGAGGACGATGACGACGAGGCGGCCCAGGTCCGCCTGATCGGCTATGGCGCCGGCCTCGACCAGGGCGGCGGCGCGGTCACCAATTCCGCTTATGCGAACAGTGTCGATTTCGGCGAGGGGCAGGGCATCACCTATACGGACGATTCCGAGTTCAACGCCACCTTCGTCACGACGGGCCTGCCGGCGCGGCCGTCGCCTGGCGGCGAAGGCGGCGGCGCAATCCAGGGTTCGGAGATCGTCATCGGCCCGCTGGCGCAACTGGTCATCCCGGAGCCCGGAGAAGAGGAGCGCGACCTGGCATTCGGCGGCGCCTTCCCGGCGCTGATCGGGACGGCCGACCTCACGCTGGATTCGATGATCGACCAGGGCGTGGCGAGCGGCGGCGACAACGCCCGGTGGCGCACCGGCGCCGACGAGCGCGAGGAAGATGATAGCGGGCAGGAGCAATGATCGTGAAAGCAGCCTTGTTGACCGGATCGGGTCTCGCGGTCGCGCTGGCCCTCGCGGCTCAGGCGCCGGCGCAGCAGCGTCCGGTCAGCCTGGAGGAGAGCTTCCAGATCGGATCGAATGCGCTCTGCACCGCCCAACTGCTGCCGGCCGACCGCGCGGGAGACCTGTTCGATCGCACCTACGCCCTCGTCTGTCGCGACGCTTCCGCGCCGGTCGGCCGGCTCGCCGTCATTCGCGGTACGACCGAGTCGGCGATCGAGCGCGTCCATCACGGCGACTCCGGCAATTGCTCGCCCGCCGCGCGGGTGGCGATCGACGGCCTCGGTGAAGTGCAGGCGCTGCGCTGCGCTGCCGAGGGGAGCATCCAGCGCATCACCTACCTGTTGCCGCGCGGCGGCAGCGTCTACGCGGCTCATGGAGTGGCCGGTTATGAGAGCGCCCTCGGCATCGGGCTGCGGACGATCGCGCTCGATCGCCCGGTCGATGCCCCGGTCGAGATCGCGGTAACGGAGGGCAGCGACGCGGCTGCCTTTGCGCGGGCCCAGGCGGTTCAGCTCTCGCCCGAGGCGGCGCTCGCCGAAGCCTATCGCCGCAGCAATGCCGGCGACTTTGCGGCCGCCGCCGAGTTTTTCGCTGCCGCCGAACAGGCCGACGGACCAGCCGCGAGCGGTGCCGAGGCGATGCTCAACGCTGCCCTGCAGCAATCCAATCTCGGAAATCATGCGCGCGCCGAGGAGCTGTTCGCTCAAGCTGTGGAATCGGTCGGCACCGACCCGGTCCTGGCGCGCATGATGCGCAACTATCAGGCGATCCACCGCCTGAACCTGGACGACCGCGCCGGCGCGATCGAACTGCTTTCGGCGGCATTGCCCGCGCCGGAGGGTTTCGATCCGGCCGGTCTTCGCGCGTTGGAGATCGACCGCGGCCTCGCCGCGCGGCTCAATGCCGAAGGCAGTGGCGCCGCGCCCCTGATCGCCGGTACGGACGCGCTGCTCCCGGCCGAGCGCGCCGAAGTCCTGGACGGCCAGGCGGCGCAGCTCCGCGGGACGGTCTATGGCTTGAACGGCGACCCTGCGCGCGCGCGTCTCGAGCTCAACCAGGCTCTCGAGAGGCTGGGGGCGGTCCGGGGCGGCCGGATCGGCTCGGTCGCCTGGATGCGGGCCCAGATCATGACCGAACTTGCGGCGATGGCCGAATCGGACGGCGATCCGGCCGAGGCCGAGCGGCTGTATCGAGCCGCCGCCGAGCTCGTCGCCACGCGCTATCCGGCCTCGCCCGCCTTGCTGTCGTCGCAGGCGCAGCTGGCGAGCTTCCTCGCCCGCGCCGGCCGCGAAGATGAGGCGATCGCACTCTACCGGTCTGTCGTCGAGATCGCGCAGCGCACGCCGGCACCGGGCCTCAAGCGCCTGATCACCCCTTATTTCGCCCTCCTAGCGCGGCGTGCCGACCGGCCGGAAGCCGTCGCCGACATGTTCCAGGCCGGGCAGGCGCTGATGCGGCCCGGCGTCGCGCAGACTCAGGCCGTGCTGGCGCGCGAACTCTCCGCCGGAAGCGATGCGGCGGCCGGCCTCTTCCGGCGGTCGCTCAACCTGGCGCGGGAGGTCGAGCGCACCCGCATCGCCGTCGCCGCCCTGGCGAGCGAGGCGTCGCAGGACGCTGGGGCCGGCCTGCGCCTCGCCGAGCTTCAGCAGCGCCTTGAAGCGCTGGAGTCGCTGCAGGTCGCGACCCAGGCCGAGCTTGCGCAATATCCGCGCTACCGCGCGGTTTCTCCCGCGGCGATCGGACTTGCCGAGCTTCAAGGCGAGCTTCGCGAGGGCGAGGCCTATCTGAAGCTCATCGTCCTCGACGATTCGAGCTACGCGCTCTTCCTGACCCGCGATGCGGCCCGCGCCTATCCGATCGGGATGAGCGAGAGCGAGATGAACGGAATCGTCTCGGCCCTCAGGGACTCGATCGTGAAAGTCGAGGACGGGCAGAACGTCACCTACCCGTTCGATGTCGCGCGCTCGCATGAGCTTTACGGCCGACTGTTCGGCCCGGTGGAGCGGGAGATGGCCGGCATTCGCCATCTGGTGTTCGAGCCCGATGGCGCGATGCTGACGCTCCCGCTCAACCTGCTGGTGACCAGCGGCGACAGCGTCGCGGCTTATGCCGAGCGGGCGAACCGGCCCGACGGCGATCCGTACGACTTCACCGGACTCGACTGGCTCGGCCGGCGCCTCGACGTGACCACGGCCGTCTCCGCCGGCGCCTTCCGGGATATCCGCCAGGCCAGGCCCTCCGGCGCGCAACGCGCTTATCTCGGCTTCGGGCAGAACCAGCCGGTGGACGTGACCGCGCTCCCCTCCGCCACGCGCTCGGCGGCTGGAGGGGGCTCGGCCTGCCAATGGCCGGTCTCAACCTGGTCCCGACCCATCTCGGCGGCCGAGCTGCTGGCGGCGCGCGGCTCCATCGCCCGCACCGGCGGCAACGAGGGACAGGTCGTCACCGGCGAAGACTTTTCGGACACGTCCATCCGCCGGATGGAGGGGATGGACGACTATCGGGTCATCCACTTCGCCACGCACGGCCTGGTGACGGCGCCGCGCGCGGAATGCCCGGCACTTCCCGCCTTGCTGACCTCGTTCGGCCCAGAGGAGTCGGACGGCCTGCTGACCTTCGCCGAGATATTCGATCTCCGGCTCGATGCCGATCTGGTCATCCTCTCGGCCTGCGACACGGCGGGGGGCGCCAGCATCGCCGCGACGCGCGCAGCCGGGATCATGTCCGGCGGCGGCACTGCGATGGACGGGTTGGTGCGCGCCTTCGTCGGCGCCGGCGGCCGATCGGTGCTGGCCAGCCACTGGCCGGTGCCGGATGATTTCTCCGCCACCGAGCGGCTCGTCACCGGCCTGTTCACCGCCCCTCCGGGCACTTCGACCGCCGAATCCCTCCAGATCGCCCAACGCGCGCTGATGGATGATCCGCAGACGTCCCATCCTTACTACTGGTCGGCTTTCGCCATCGTGGGAGATGGCGCCATCCCCGTCATCCGAACGGCGGCCGCGACACAGGCGGTGCCGCCCGCGATCGCGTCGCTCGACTGATCGGCAGGTCGCGCTCGTCGCACCACGCTGCTCGTACGTCGTCGCCCTTCGGGCAATGCGCCTAGCCGCTGGCGAATCGAGGAAAATGCTCCGTTAACCAAACACTTGGCCGGAGATTTTGCAATTGTTTACATGACTCGCACGCCCGAATGATCGCAAGGCACGCATCGATTCGACCGCGGAAGCTATTTTGCGGTCCGCCCCCATATGGAGACGCCTTCAGTGATTGTTCCGGCAAGCCGAAGCGCATCTGCAACGGCCGCGGTGCGCGCCGTGGCGAGGGTTGCCGCGAACGACAGTTTCCCGCTTCCGGCGGGGCATCTCGGGCAATTGAGCGGGCTTCTGCTGGGCCTGCCTGCTCCCATCTGCCTGATCGACCGAAGCTTCCGCTACGCCTTCGTCAACGAGGCCATGGCCGAAGTTCACGGTCTGTCTGCCGGAACGATCAAGGGTCGGCGGGTCGCGGAATTTTTCCCGCCCGCGCCCGCCGCCCTTGATCGCTGGTTCGAGGCCGCGGATGCCGGGAGACCCCTGCCGGAGCGGCAGGTCAGCTGGCAGGGCCGGCACTACCGGCTCGTGGCGAGCCCCTTGCGGGATCTGGCCGACGCGACCTGCGGCATCTCGATCGTCGCGTTCGATATCACCCGCCGCGTCCGTTTCGAAGCCGGCTTGCGCGAATCCCGAAGGCGGCTGCTGTCGCTGGCGCGTCACGACGAGCTGACCGGTCTGCTGAACCGACGGGGGCTGGAGTCCCAGCTCAATGTCGAACTCGGGCGGGCGCGCCGCGAGCAGCGGCCGGTTTCGCTCCTCATGATCGATATCGACTGCTTCAAATCCTACAATGATCTGTTCGGCCATCTCGAAGGCGACGCCTGCTTGCGCGCCGTTTCCGCCGTGCTGGGCCAGGAAATGCGGCGTCCCGGAGACGTGGCGGGCCGGTTCGGCGGCGAGGAATTCGTCGCTCTGCTTTCCGGGATGACTGGAGAGGGCGCCCGGCAGGTTGCCGAGCGCCTGCGGACGGCCGTCGAGGCTCTGAACCTGGCGCATCCCGGGAGCGAGCCGGGCAAGGTCACGATCAGCATCGGCGTGGCATCGGTTGACGTGGCGTCGGATTGCGGGCCGGCCCGCCGGCACCGCGACAGGCTGATCCAGGCCGCCGACCATGCCCTCTATCGGGCAAAGGCGGCTGGACGGAACAGCATCGGAATGGCGTCGGTGAGTGGCACGGCACGGATCTCGTGAGTCGCCACGTCCGACGGCGTGCGCCCCCTTCGTCTTGTTTCGGCACGTCCCTCCATTGTAGGGAAAGGCCGATGCGCAACACGTTCAGCCGGGCGGCGGCCGCCGCGCTCGCCCTCATTCTCATCGGCGGCTGCGCCTCGACGCCGCCTATCGAGACCCAGTCGAGCGGGACCTTGCCCGCCGAGGGCGATTTCGCCCTGGCCGAGGGCGTCGATCCGGACCTCGAACGCGCTTTCTCGACCTGGGCCGAAGGTCGCGGCCTCCGGCCGGCGGAGCGGCCGGCCTTCCTCGTTCAGCTCAGCGTGTCCGAGCGGCCTGCGGGCACCGGCCTGTTCCTGCCGGATCGCGACGACCGGCAGTGGCTGCGCGCGCCCGACCTGAGCCGCAAGCGCAGGCCGGTCAGCACGCTCGCCATCAGCATCGCCGACACGGCGACGGGCCGGGAGGTCTTTCGCGCGTCAGCGATCCGGCGCGGGTCGGGCCGTCGGGCCGGCGAGGGATGGGACCCGCTGCTTCAAGCCGTGTTGGAGTCGCCGGGCCCTTCGGACGCTCCGGCCGGCTGAACGGGTTCAGCCGGCTTCCTCTCCGGCGGCGAGCGGGAGCGTCACGGTGAAGGTCGTGCCCTCGCCGAGACTGCTCTCGCACCTGATGGTGCCGCCGTGCCGCGCGATCACCGTCTGCACGATGGCGAGGCCCAGACCGGCGCCTCTGGAGCCTGCGGCGGCAGGGCCGCGTCGAAACCGCTCGAACAGGGTGGCGACCATCTCGGGCGCCATGCCGCCGCCTTCATCCCGAATCAGGCACTCCGCCACCGGGCCTTCGCCGCTGTCGCGGCGGCGGACCGTGCAGGCCAGCCGTCCGCCGTGCGGGCTGTGCTTCGTCGCATTGTCGAACAGGTTGATGAACGCCCGTGTCAGCAGCGAGGGCTCGCCGGACAGAAGCAACTCCTCGTCCACGCGATTAACCTCCACCTCGAGATTCTTCTCGCGAATCTGGGGCCAGAGCTCGTCGATGGCATCGTCGACGACGTCGACCAGGTTGAGGAGGAGCGGCTCGTAGCTGAGCGTCTCCGCGCGTGCGAGATGCACGATGCCGTCGGCCAAAGCGAGCGTGCGATGGGCGTAGCGTTCGATCCGCTCGGCGAGCGCCGGCGCGATGTTCTCCGGTTCGGCGCTGGACGTGAGCGCGAGGATCGACGCCTGCGGGGAGCGCATGTCGTGGGTCAGATAATGGAGCATGTCGTCGCGCTGCCGCTGGGCGATGCGGATCGGGCTGATGTCGCTCATGCGGACGATCCACCCGGCGGGACGTCCGCTCTCGTCGTGATGCTCGCTCGACAGGATGTCGAAGATCCGGCCGTCGGGAGCGACGGCCTCCTGCCGCTTGCCGGCGCCGGGCGGCGGCCACAGCGAAAGGCCGCTGCCGTCGAACATGGGCTCCAGCCGGTCCAGAAGGTCCGGGAGCCGCGGCTCTCCGCCGGTTCGGTGAATCGTCTCGAGCAATTCCTGCGCGCATCGGTTGGCGAGGGTGATCGCGCCCTCCTTGTCGACGACGAAAACCGCATCGGGGAGCTGGTCCATGCTGTCGGACACGAACCGCCGCATCGCGCGCAGCTTCGACACCGCCTCGCCCAGCAATATGGCCTCTCGCGTGACCGGATCGGTGGTGACGGTCGGGTTCGTGACCGAGGGCAATATGTCGGGCTCGGCCCGGAGCCGTTCCAGCTCGCTGACCATGTAGCCGCTCACGCCGACCAGTCGTCGCCATCCCCACAGGGGGTAGACCAGCACCGGGCCGATCAGCGCGGGGACAGGGGGAATCCAGATCCTGAGCCAGTGGAAGGCGGCCGCGCTCAGAGCGAGGATCAGCAGGATCAAGGCCGGGAGCACGACCAGCGTCGTCCGCGGCCGCAGCTTGCGCAAGGCGAGCAGCAGCAGCCAGAGCGGCGCCAGCGCGAAGAGCGCCCGAAACCACGGTACGGCCTCGTCCGCCAGGTCGCCTCTCAGGAGGCCGTCGAGCAGGTTCGCCTGGATCTCGACCCCGGACATTCCGCCATCGCGGTCGCTCAGCGGGACAGGATGCCGGTCGCCCAGTCCCGGCGCCGTCGCACCGACGATCACGATCCGGTCCCGCAGCAGCTCGGCCGGAAGTTCTCCCCGAAGCACGGCATCCGCCCCGATGGTCGGGAAATGGCCGGATGGGCCCGCGAACGGGAGCAGGATGATCCCGTCGCGGCCGGCGGCGGGCGCGCCTTCGGCGCCGACTTGTGCGTGGCGCCGCACGAGATCCATCAGATGGGGCCACTCGGCGGCGCCGTCGCGTTCCGTCAGCCGCACCCGGCGGATCTTGCCGTCGCGGTCGGGGATGAGGTTCACATGGCCGGTGCCCGACGCCGTTTCGCGAAGCGGCGGGACCGGCTGGATGGCCTCGAGCGGCGAGCCGGCCGTTCCGGTCTGCTCGAGAAGCAGCGGGAGGAAGACCGGCCCGGCTCGGCCTATGGCTTGCCCGAGCCGCGCATCGCCCGGCGCGGGCTCCAGGAATAGGACGTCATAGGCGATGGCGCTCGGAGCGCCCTCGGCGATATGCTCGATCAGTTCGGCATGGATTTCGCGCGGCCATGGCCAGCGGCCGACCGCCTGCAGGCTGCGATTGTCGATGGTGACGAGCAGGATGCGCGGATCCGGCTCGTGCGTCTTGAGGTGGAGGAGCGCGTCATAAGCGAGGTCGTCCATCCTCTCCGTGGCGCGGCTCTGGGCGAGGAAGATGACGAGAGCGCTGGAGACGATGGCGACCAGCCACCATTCGGCGGTGAGGCGATGGAGCCGGCCCGGGAATCTCATTCGTCCGGGGTGATCGTCAGCTGCTCCATCGCCGACCATTTGGCGAAAGCGGAACCGTCGACGAACTGGACGGACATGACCCGCCAATAATAGGTGCCCTCCGGAAGGTCGGTGACGACGAAGCGCCCGGTGGTCAGGCCGGCTTCGTCGACCATGGGCGTCGCGTCGGGCCGGTCCTTCATGAGCTGGAACCGATATTGGCGGGTGCCCGAGCCCTCGACGATCCAGCGGAACAGATATTCCCGATATCGCCCGGCTTGCCGCTGCTCCAGCGCTGTCTCGATCTGCTGGAGGCGGCGCTGGAAGCTGTAGGTGGCGGCCAGGCCTTCGAGGCCCTGGGCGTCGAGGGCGGATGCGCGGACGAACCAGGTGCCGTCCGGCACCGGGGGCAGGGTCACGTTCGGCGTTTGGGCCGTCTCGTCGGCGGCCACGTCGAGAAATCCGGCGTCACGCGCCACCTGGACGCGATAGGCCGCGGCATTTTCGAGCGGCTCGACCTCGAAGTTCAGCTCTGGCTCGTCCTGCACCTTGCCTGGCCGCCGCAGCTCCGGTGCCGGCAGGAGCGGCACGGGCGGCGAGGTTCCGGCGGCCGTCGACACGGCGCCGAAGCCGGCGGCGAGCGCGACCGGATCCGCTTCCGCATTCGCGGCGACGGCGACCGTCCCGTCGATCACTTCGGTGGCCGCGCGAGCGCTGTCCGGCTCGAAGCGGGCTCGAAACTCGGTCCCGCGCACGGCGGAGACCGAGACCGGAGTCGAGATCCGGAATCCGTCGTCCTCGTTCTCCGCCGGAGTCACGACGGCGCGAGTCCGGCCCGCCTCCAGAGCGAACGAACGTTCGATGCCGCCCGTCAGGAGCACGCGGCGCAGGCGACGCACGCCGACGCGGCTGCGCGAAGGCAGGGACACGGTCGATCCGTCCTCGAGGCGGAGCGACACGAAGGCGTTGGCGGCCGTCGAGATCTCGTCGCCTTCGCTAATCTTCGTGCCTTCGGCCACGGCGACTTCCCGGCCGCCTCTGGTGACGCGGACCTGCCCCCGCATCGCGATCACGGTCGCCGTCAACGGTTCGTGGCGCAGCAGCGCGCGCGGGATCCGTAGGGTTCGTCCGACGGGCAGGCGGTACGGGTCTATGACCCGGTTGAGCCGCTGCACACGAACATAATCGGCCGTCCGGACGAAGTAGCGCTGGGCCAGCGTGTAGAGATTGTCTCCCTGCCGGGTCGTATAGAGCACCGGGTCGGCAGGACCTGGTGGAGAGGCGGCCGACGCGGCCACGGGAAGCAGGAATGCCACCAGCGCCGCGATGATCGCCCCTCTCGTCATGCCGTTCCCTCCCCGATCGCCTCCAGCCGGTATCCGTAGGCGTAGACGGGAACAAGCCTGAAGCCGTTGCTCGCCCTAAGTCCGAGCTTCGTCCTCACCTTGGAAATGTGGGCGTCGAGGGTGCGTGTCTGCAGATCGGGATTGGATCCCCAAAGCGCCTCGAAGATGTAGGAGCGCGACAGCGTCCGGTTGAGGTTGCGGAACAGCATCAGCGCCAGCGCGAACTCCTTGGCGGTGAGCTGGATCGGCGAGTCGCGCACGGTGGCGGTTTCGGTGCGCGTGTCGAAGGCATATTCGCCGAACTTCTCCGGTCCGGTCGAGGGCGGCTCCGGATAGACTCGCCGGCACAGCGCCTCGATCCTGGCGAGCAGCACCGCCGGCTGGACCGGCTTGATGACATAATCGTCGGCGCCGGCCTTGAGCGCCGCGACGATATCCTCTTCGGCCGTGCGGCTGGTCAGCACCACGATCGGGGGGTGGCGCGTGACATGCTGCCGCGACCAGCGGATCACGTCGAGACCGGACACGTCCGGGACGTTCCAGTCCAGCAGCAGGATGTCGACCGTCTCGCGCGACAGGAAACCGATCAGCTTCTGCCCACTGTGGAAGACGAAGCTGCTATGTCCCGCCGTTGAGAGCAGTTTCTGCAGTTGATCGGCCAAGGCCGGGTCATCCTCGAGAATGCCGATCCGCATTGCCCATGTCTGTTTCTTGATGTCGTTGAACTCTCCGCAAGGCCATCCGCAGCTCGAAGATCGAGCGGGATCGCGAACAAGGCCGTTGCGCCCCATAGCAGGCTTATCGCCGTTGCTAGCGGGACGGCACCGGCATTTCACACTCCTTTACAATTTCCCGTTTGGCGGCGGCGTCCGACCGCGCGAACGCCTCCCGCGAAGCGGTGGCGTTCATGGCAAGCGTCGAGCCATTTCAGGACGACGGCTCGCGCCTGCGGGCGAGGCAGCGAACCTGCCGCCTACGAGACTGTAAAACAATGCAAAAGCGGCGAACCGATACTTAACGTTGGCGGCGCGTCGGTTTAATCTGCAGCTATGGACAGGGCATTGCTACACCGGCTGACCAATCAGGCCATGGCATGCAGGAAGCTTGCCTGGTCCATGGGAGACCAGAAGGCCAGCTTGCTCCTTCACGAAATGGCTTCCGAATGCGAGCTTCGGGCCATGCGCGTGGCGAGCCGCTTGCCGGCCCACTCTGCCGGTCACCCCTCGACCGGCGCTCGGCCGGAGCCGGGCGGCGGCTGAAGCGGCGGCGCCCCGTCCTCGCTGCGCTGGCTGTCTCGACGGGATTTCGCGTCCGCGTGGCGATCGCTGAAAGGCCCTGTCTCGCCCGCAATAGTCTTTGTCGGCTCGGCGCCTAGCGCTGGCGGCAGCCCCGGCGGAAATTGGACTTCGGAAAGGGGCCGTGGCGACGATCGGACGTCCTTCGATGCGCCTGGTGGGCTGCCGCCGCCGGGAGGCGATAATCGGCGAAGCGGTCCCTTTGGTCCAAGCAAGGAATGGCCCGATGTCCCGAACTTCGGAAGGCCGCCCGCTGGGGTGGTTCACCGTTGCCGCGATCGCCTGTGAGTTCGCGGCGACCACCGTCCATCATGTCCATGGAGGGATCGCCTTCGATTCTTTGGGCCGCTTGTACGCGGCGGCGGTCTTCGCCGGCATCTTCCTGCTCACGCTCCTGTCGAACGGCCCGACCGCAAGCAGGCCGCGCCGCATGCTCGCGACATTGCTGGCGGCACTGTTCTGGGTCGGCCTGCTCGGCCTGTTCGAAGGCGGCTATAATCATGCCTGGCCGGTCTGGCGGCAGCTCGTCGGATCCCCTGTCGCGGACTTCCGGCCCGACCTTCTGTTCCAGACGACGGGCGTGGTGACCTTCGTTGCGGCGCTGGCTGTCGCCGCCGGCCTGTCCCGGGACTGGTGGTCGGGTGTCACCGAGGGCCGACGGCAGGACCGATCGACCAGGCGCGTCGCGGCGGCGGGGCCGGACTGACCCGCACTTCGCCCGGCTCGCTCTTCTCCGGCCGGCGCCGGGAGGGTGCGCGGCTCACCCTTTCGGCCGGCGAGACCTGCCGAAATAGGCTTTGGGCGTCAGGCCGGTCGCGCGCCGGAACATGGCGATGAAGTTGGACGTCGAGCTGAATCCCACGTCGAGGGCCACGTTCGTGACGGCCTCTCCTCGGGCCAGCCTCTCCATGGCCGCGTGAAGGCGGACCTGGCGGCGGAACTCGGTAAACGGCATTCGCGACTCCCGGGCAAAGGCGCGCGCAAGCGATCGGGTGGTGGTGCCGAGTTCGCGCGCCCAGTCTTGCAGTTGCCTTGCGTCGGACGGATCGGCGCGAAGCGCATCGGCGATCCTGACGAGGGCTGGATCGGAGGGTTCGGGAAGCGCCAAAGGCGGCTGAGGCTGCGGCGAAATCTCGCCGAGGAGGAGCGAGTCGATCTTCTCGCCGATGGTGGCGCCGGGATGGTCGTCCGCGAAATCGGTCATTGTCAGGATCAGCTCGCGCAGGAAGGGGCTGATCGGGACGATGCCGCTGGCGTTCGGCATCAGGCCCGCGAGGCGCCGGCAATAGACGCTGTGCATCTCCAATCCGGTACGGGTTTCGACCCGATGCTCCTCGTGGGCTGGCACCCAGCAGCCTCGAAGCGGCGGCACGACCCAGGCTCCCGAGCGGATATGCAGGGTCATCACGCCGCGGCTGGGATAGATGAGTTGCCCCAGGTCGATGGCGTGCCATTCGCTTCGAAAATGCGGCGGATAGGTGGTCCGGATCGCCACCGGGCCATCGGTCGGCGCAGGGCCTGAATGCGCGGAGGGGGACGCCGTCACTGTCCGATCCTCAACGGTCTGTGTCGCACCATGGGCTATCGGGCTCGGGAAGGGTCGGGTCAAGTCGGGCTGCCGGCGACGTGGACATTCGCGCCGACGAGTGGAGACCCGAATGAACGATGTAAACAGCGCAAGATCGGCTCGCGATGCCCGCGTCGATGGCGCGAACGGCCCTTCGGTCGCGGCCCACAAGGTCTACAAGGCCGAGTTCCTGGCGCGTGCCGCCCAGATGGACCCCGAATCCCTGCTGGACGTCGGGTGCGGGGCGGGTGCGTTGCTGGAGGCCGTGCGCGCCGCCGGTTGTCGACGCTGCGTCGGCCTGGACGTCGATCCGGACTCGGTCGAGGCGCTGCGGCGGGCGGGCTTCGAGGCGCAGGTCGCCGCCGCCGAGGCGCTGCCTTATGCGGATCGAAGCTTCGACGTGGTGACGTTCGAATATGCCGCCCACCATCTGACCAGCCTCGACGTGGCGCTGCTCGAGGCGAGCCGGGTGGCGCGGCGGGCCGTGCTGGTGCTCGATCCCTGGTATGATGCGACGATACCGTCTCAGGGCGTCGCGCTGGCCTACGATCTTTGGAGCAAGTCCATCGATCGCGCATCGGGCATGGTCCACAATCCCTGCCCCTCCGCCTTCGATCTCATGCGGCCGTTGCAGGCCGCGGGGTGGTTCGCCTTCGATGCGACCCATCGGCTTGTCCTCGGCAATCTCCCGCTCGGCATGGTCGAGCGTGACGGGCGGCGCCATCTCGACCGACTGCAGGGCGATCGATCGGACGCGGCGGCTGGTCTCGACGCGATACTGGCCCGCGCGGCCGTGGACGGGATCAGCGCGGACGGCGCGTTGATGTTCGTCGCCACGCGCGTCTGCTGAGCTTCTTCTGCCGAAGACTCCCGCAGCTAAGTTCAGGCCCCGGACCGGGCGAACGCGCCGCTGAAGCGCTCCTGCTCGACCAGCCGCGCCCGCCCGTAATTGTTCACGAAGCGGCCCGGCCCCCGAAGGTCGGTCGACCAATGGTTCCGGCGAACCGTCGCCCCGGCGAATTGCCCGACCAGATCGTCGCCCTCGCCGTCATGGCCGGACCGGGCGACGAAGACTTCATTGTCCTCGAATCGGTGATTGGGGTTGGCGCAGCGGAAGAGATAGGTCTGGCGGAAGGGCTGCGGCGAGCGCAGCAGGAAACGGTTGTGGTGGATCCACGTGTTCGGCTGCTGCCGGCTGAGGTCGAAGACGGGGCCCCAGCCCGGATTGTCGCCGCTCCACACGCCTCCGCTCACCTCCAGGTTGACGTCGGTCCCGAACTTGCGATGCGCGCCATAGCCGGGGGCGATCTGGATATTGTGCCAGTTTCCGCCGCGGATGCGCGCCTGCGCGCAGGTGAGGATCATTCGGCTCCACGGGCTGCCGGTCCCGCTGCAATCGATCAGCTCCACCAGGGCGGCGGTGGTCGGATTGCCCGCGGCGACGGGGGCGCCGCGATTATTGTCGAACCGGCACCGCTCGGCCCTGAATTCGGAAGGGACGTCATATTGGAGAGCTGGCTCCACGTCGACGCCGGCGCCGGGCGCGCGAAAATAGTCGCCGCCGGTCCTGCCCGTCTCGCTGAAGGCGCAGTCGGTCGCCACGACCGCTACGGCGCCGGAATTGGTCAGCCCCTGGCGCGCATTGTTGGTCAGGCGGACGTTCGTCAGCCTCACGTCCCGGCTCACCCGTCCGCCGCGCCCGCGTATGTACACGCCGTCTGCCGTGAAATGGTGGACATGGATATCCTGGAGGCGCACGCGCGAGCAGCCGACGATCATGATCCCGTGCCCGGGCCCCTCCGCCACGCGGCGATCAGCCGTCGTCATGCCGGCATTGCCGTTGAGCGTGCCGCCGCGCGCCAGGACGTCGGAACAGGCTTCGAAATGCAGGGGGACGACGGCATGGGTGGACGAGTGGGTGCCGCGGACGTCTCCACGGCGATGAAAGTCGCCTTTGACGTCGATCGTGGCGCCGTTCAGGTCGATGGTCAGGCCGTTGCAGCCTCTGAAATCGATATGGCCGACGCCGCTCCGGCTGGGCGTGCGGGTCGAGAGGAAGCGGTCGATCCGATAGGTCTTCCCGGCCCCGAACCGGACGATCCCGCCGCCGGCGCGGCTGACCTCGGCGGCGAGGCGGACCAGGGCCGGATAATCGTCGGCCCGCCCGTTTCCGGCCGCCCCGAACTGCTCGGGCGTGAATTCCGTTCCCCGTTGCGCCGCACAGGCCGTGGAAGCAGGAAGGAGGCTCGCGCAGGCCAGCGAGCCGATCATGTGCCGCCGGCTCAGCATATCGCGTGCCGGCCGGTTGGTACCGGCGCCGGAGACCATTCGTCGGCTCGGCACAAGCGGGGGGTGCCCGAGGGCGGAATGGAAGAGACCATCATTATGCGTCCTGCGGATAGTTCGACGTCGTCACGGGCTCGTACCCCAGAAGTACGCTCAGATCCGAATCCGACGTGGATAAGATGCCTGTTTACGACGAGCAGAGATGGCTCAGCGACGGGACGATCCGGCCGGTCGGCGTGACCGCGGCGCCGCTTCACGGAAGCGCCCCTCACCACATCGGTCCGATGCGCAACCGGTCGAGGTGATCCGACCAGAGCTGCACCCCCCGGAAGGTGCAACGCATTATCTGCGCAATTCTCCAATCGTGCCCATCTTGTCCCCAACAGGATATCGTGGCACAATCATGACAGTTGCACTTCCCGGGAGGCTTCCATGCATTCGAGCGGGTGCGTTTTTACGGCGGCGGCGCCAAGCCGCGACCGTCCTTTGTCCTCTCGGCCGCATGCGACCTGTCATTCGGTTCGGCCCTGATGTCGCTCGGCGTCCCCGCCTCGGTCGGTCTGGGGGAATTCGCCTCCGCTCGACGGTCCGGATGTGCCTCGCAAGGCAATCGCTCCCGGCTTTCCCTGCCGCTGCTTTGGCCGGTCCACGATGACGGGCGAAGCACCAGGTCGGCCGGCAGCCGCAGATTTGAACAGGGAGTCCTGGCATGAAACTCGTACTGACGTTGGCCCTCCTGGCGCTGCCGCTGCCTTCGATGGCTCAGACGGCCGCCGCCGATACGCCGCTCCAGACCGCGGGAGGCGTCGCCTACCATCAGCCGGGCGGTTGGACCCGGAGCGTTGAAGGCGCCGCCACGATCTTCGCCGCACCCGAGGGCACTCTTCAGGTTGCCGTGGTGGAGGTCGGCGCCGCGGCGGACGCGAGCGAGGCCGCAACAAAGGCCTGGGCGACCTTCAAGCCGAACGTCGCCCGCACCGTGCGTCTCGCTACGCCCGAAGCGCCCGGAGAGGGCTGGGAGGAACGCGTCGCCTTCAGCTACGAAAGCGCGCCGAGCGAGCAGCGGGTGAGCGCCGCCTTGGCGCTGCGCCGGGGCACCGACTGGACCGTCATGATCACCGACGGATCGGAGGCGATTGCGAACAAGCGCTCCTCGGCCGTGAACCTGATTCGACAAAGCCTGCGCCCCGCGGGCTATGAGCGCGAGAACTTCGCGGGCAAGGAGGCGCATCCGCTGACGCCCGAGCGGGTGCAGCTGTTGCGCGACTTCGTCGAGGAATCGGCGCGCGCGCTCGAAGTGCCGGGCGTTGGCCTGGCCTTGATCGACGATGGCGAGGTGGTCTGGCAGGGGGGAATCGGCGTGCGTGCCCTGGGCTCCGACGATCCCGTGACCGCTCGCACCAAGTTCATGATCGCCTCCAACACCAAGGGGATGGCGACCTTGCTGCTGTCGGTGCTTGCCGACGAAGGCCGGCTGAGGTGGGATCAGAAGGTCACCGAGCTTTATCCCCCATTCCGGCTGGGGAGCGACGAGGTGACTCGATCGGTGGAGGTTCGCCACCTGGTGTGCGCCTGCACCGGCCTGCCGCGCAAGGATTTCGCGTTCATCCTGGCCGACCGCGGTGCGCCTGCCACCGACACGTTCAGGCAGCTGGCTCTCACCCAGCCGACCAGCGGCTTCGGGGAATTGTTTCAGTACAACAACCTCATGGCCTCGGCGGCAGGTTATCTCGGCGGCCACCTGGCCTATCCCGGTATGGAGCTGGGCGCAGCGTTCGATCTGGCAATGAAGACCCGCATCTTCGATCCGCTCGACATGAACGATACGAGCTTCGACCTGTCGTTCGGAGAAAGCGGCGACTGGGCGCGCCCGCACGGCTACGACGTAGATGGGCGGATGACCGTGATGTCGAACCGCTTCAACCACCTGGTTGAGCCGCATCGCCCGGCCGGCGGTGCCTGGTCGAGCGCCGCCGACATGGCTCGCTATGTCCAGCTTGAACTCTCGAAGGGCCTTACGCCCGAAGGCCGTCGGCTGGTGAGCGAGGCCAATCTGCTCGAACGGCGCCGGCACACCGTGTCGCTGGGAGAAAACGCCTGGTACGGAATGGGCCTGATGGAGCGGATCGAATGGGGCATACCCGTCGTCACGCACGGCGGCACCCTGCAAGGCTATCACAGCACCTTCTACGCCCTGCCGGAAGCGGGGATCGGGGCGGTCATACTTACCAACGCGGATACCGGACCGGCGCTCTTCGCGCCGTTCCTGCGCCGGCTTCTGGAGGTCGTTTATGATGGAAGACCTGAAGCGGCGCAGGCCATCGCACCGGCCGCCGCCCGGTTGAAGGCGGCGAACGCCGCCCGGCGTGAGCGGCTGACGATCCCCGGCGATCCCGAGGTGCTCGCAAGCCTCGCCGCTGCCTATCGCTCGCCCGAGGGCCTCAATCTGACGATCGCCGACCGGGATGGTGGGAAGTATCTGGTTGCGGGCTTCATCGAGGGACCGGTTGCCACGCGCCGAAACTCCGACGGCACCATGTCGATCGTGTCGGTGGCGCCCGGCGGCATCGGGGTGGACGCTTTGGTCGGAACGAGCGAGGGCAAGCGTACGCTTCTGATCCGCGACAGCCAGCACGAATATCTTTACACCGAGGTGGAATAGAGTCGGCGAAGGGGAGCGGTGCGGCCGGTCACCGTTCGGCACAGAAGAAACGCGGAAAATTGCGGTTTCTAAACCTTCGCGAAGCGCCTTGGGAGGCCCTGAGACAGGGGGATGGTGCCCAGGGGCGGAATCGAACTTGGCTATATGATACTGATATCAAAGAAGTAAACTTGGAGACCTGGCCCGCATCTACCATCAAATGTTCCATTGGTCGGCAATCCGACTGCGGTTCGATTCCCCGCTTGCGGCGAACCGAGGTGAATTTGCGATCACCTAAAAATCCGCAACGGCTGCCCTCCATTCGTGCCGCCCATGCGTGCTGGCCGCCGTGGGCTGAAGCGTCCCGCGGCAAATTCGAACTGCGGTGACTCGGTTCGGGAGCGGAACATTCCGCTCACCAGAGATGTCAGCCTGTGTGGAGTTAATATCTGGTCGGGAAACGAACCCGCTCCGCGGGATCGGTGCGGGCGATAAGGGAACGTGTAGGGTCGCGCCCGCTCGCCTAGGTTAAGCTATGTCCGGCGCGGACAGCGCGTTTCGGCTCCTGCAATCAGAGGAGTCAATCGATGATCGGATCGATCCCCGATTGCCCGGTCAGCCGCTTCGCCAGCGGCTAAAGGATTTCGCGACCAGCATTGCGCTCCTGTCGGCCCGGCCTGCGCGCTCGCTTGGATCCATTGCGCGAAGCCGCGAGCCTAACCCACGGCCTATATCTTTTGGTCTACAGGGTTTCCCACAGGCTTATACAAAATCCGAATCGACATAGTCTATCTTCTTGACTCGACTCGGCACCGCGAAAGCCGGGATAGTCAACATGCTGTTAATCAAGCGAGTCGGGTGATTGCCTCGCTTCGGGCGGCACCCACAGCCTTCCCGTTACTCCGGAAGGCTATGCGGGGGAATGGCGTAACCGATGAAATCGAACGCGAGGACTGATTCCTTGCGAGGAGTCGTGCGCC
>NZ_SBFF01000019.1 GCF_004151485.1 Sphingosinicella sp. CPCC 101087
CGTCTTGACCGCACCGTTCGCTGGACTCGCATCGCCCGCTCGAGGTCTCGGCGAACGGCCGCGTTGGCGGGATCGGCGGCAAGCGCCTGGCGCAGAAGCGCGACGGCACGATCGACGGCGCCGCTATTGAGTGCGGCGAGCCCCTGGGTGCGCAGGCGTCCAGCCAAAGCCGGGTTCGTGGTCGGAGAGGGCGAGGTGGCCGCTGGCGGAGCCGCACGCTGGGGCGCCGGGCGTTGCGGGCCCGCCGAGGGGCGCGGCTGGCGAGCCGCTGGTGTCGGTGCGGGGCGCCGACCGGGGACCTGAATGACCTGTCCCGCCGAAGTCGATTCCGGGACCGCGATATTGTTGTAGCGCGCCAGGATGTAGAACATCATCGGATTGCCGAGGGCGCGCTGCGCGATCGTCGACAGCGTCTCGCCTTCTCGTAGCGTGTAGCTGTAGCTCTCCGATCCGAGCATCTGGCGGGGATCGCCGTCGATCTGCGAAATGAGCTGGCGGGCTATGCCGTCACCGGGATCCAGCTCTAGGACGGACATGAGGCGTTCTCGCGCGCGTTCCGCCTCGCCGCGATTGAGCAGCGCGATGGCTTCCTGCACGCCCTCGCGTCCACGCCACCCCCCTTCATTGGCCGGGGGCGCGGATGCCGGCGCCGGTTCGGGCGCCGGTGCTTTGCTCGCGCAGCCTGAAAGGCCGACGCTCGCGACCAGGAGGAGCAGCCCGGCTGTCGCGCTGTGCCGCGAGCGTCGCTTCGCATGAATCGCCTTCATCATCTCATTCCCTGCCTGAGCATCTCCAATTGGCCGCGCGCGTCCTCGCGGCCCGAACGACCGTCACGATGAACGGCGTAGCGAATGAAATCCTGAGCGTTCAGCGGCTTGGAGAAATAGAATCCCTGAAACAGATGGCAGCCGAGCTTCTGAAGTGTCTCGACTTCTTCGATCGTCTCGACACCTTCGGCGAGTACGGCGATGCCGAGCCCCCTGCTGAGCTCGATCAGGCTGTGACAAATGGCCCGGCTGTCTCGGCGGAGATGCACCTGCTGCACGAACTCTCGGTCGATCTTGAGCTTGTCGAACGGCAGGTTCTTCAAATAGCTGAGGCTGGAATAGCCGGTTCCGAAATCGTCGATGGCGATGCTCACGCCGATCGCGCGAAGCTGCCCGAACAGATGCCGGGCCCGCTCCGCATCCTTGGCGGAGGCGGTTTCCGTCAGCTCTATCTCGAGCGAGCCGGGAGCGAGTCCGTGACGGTTTAATGTGCGCTCGACGGCATCTTTGAGGTTGAGGTCGCCGAGCTGCCGGCCGGAGAAGTTGACGGCCACCTTCAGGTGGCCGAGGCCGAGCCCGTTCCACGCCTTCACTTCGCTGCAGGCGGCATTGAGCGTCCATAATCCGATTTCGCGCGTGAGGTCGCTGTCCTCGAGGACGGGCACGAACGTCGCCGGTGCGATGAGTCCGACCTGCGGATGCCGCCATCGGAGGAGTGCCTCGGCGCCGATGAGCAACCCGCGGGAAAGGTCGATGACGGGTTGGAAATGGAGCTCGAGCTCATGTCGCTGGATGGCGAGCCTCAGACCCTGCTCGATCACGAAGCGCTCGCGCGCGACGTCCGCCGTGCTCGCCTCGGCGCAGGCAGCCTCCGATCCCTCGCCGACACGGGACAACATGACGAGGGCGTGGTTCAGCAGCCCCACGGCACTATCGGCATCGTCCGGAAAGATCGCGCCGCCTGCCTCGATCTCCGGAATGAGCGCGAGCCCTTCCGCTTCGATCTCCGCGCCCATCGCGTAGCACAGAGCCGACATTTCGCGTTGCGCCGCGTCGGGTGTGGACTGCTCGAAGAACAGTGCGAAGCAGTCGCGATCGACATGCGCGAGCAGCCGCTCCTTGCCCAGGCTCAGCGCCAGCCGCTCGGCGAAGACCTTCAGCGCCACTTCGGCTGCATGGGGGTCGAAGGCAGCCAGGCGCTTGTAATCGGCAAATCGAATGGCTCCGACGAAGGCGCGGCCGGCGTCCGCGGAAACATGGGCCTCGATGCGTTCGAGCAGACTCTCGCGGATCGGGAGACCGGTGATGGCATGCCGCCTTACCCACCGATGATCGAGCGCCTCCAGCCGATCGAGCAGGCGACGCGTCTCCGCCAGAAGGACGACGCCATCGGTTTCCTCATCAGCGCTCGGATCGTTGCGCGCGTCGCGTAACAGGCGCGCAGCCTGGGCCGCCGGACGCAGGGCATAGTGCAACATCAGGACTGCCGACACGGAGACGATGGCGCAGAGACCAAGGAACCCCGAGCTGACGAAGGGCGAGGCTATGGCGACCCATGGCGCGGTCGCCAGCAGCGCAATAGCGAGCGCCCTGTACTGCAGACTTCGAAAGCCGATAGCCACAAACGCTCCGCTCCATTCGGAGCGACCGCTCTAATATGATTCGGTTGTGGACCGGTTAAGCCATTGGGCCGCTTCATCAGCGGCCTCCCGCCCCGCGTTCCGCTTCGCCAGCGGATCGGACCTCCCTCCCCTATCTCGCAGCGCTCCTCCGCTCGGCTTCGTTGATGGCGGCGAGCAGGCTCTCGAACTGGTTCGCCTCCTCGAGCGGGATAGCGCGCCGAAAGCCCGCCCCGAGAATGTCGAGGTCGCCCTGCGTCAACAACCCGATCGCGACCACGCGATGCGTCTCTCGCTTCGGCACTTCGCCCTCCAAGGACCTGACCAATCGGACTAACGCCCTGGCCAGGCCGTCGTGCAGACCGTTGAGCCTGCTACGAGCCAGTCTGCACCGGACGCAGGTCCGACCGAGGGTCAGCGGGTGCGGGCTGAGGCGTCGGCACGGTAGGAATTGCCGTCAGGAGCTGCGCGCCCCGCCGGAACGGCTGCCGGGGCACAGCACGTTTGCAGGACCGTCAACGCGTGAGGCTGCATCAAACCGCTTGGCCGGCCGCCCACCCGCTGGCCCAGGCCCATTGAAAATTGTATCCGCCCAGCCATCCGGTCACATCGACGGCTTCGCCTATCACGTAGAGCCCAGGGACCCGCTTGGCCTCCATGGTCTTAGACGACAAGTCGGCGGTACTGACTCCACCCACCGTCACTTCGGCCTTGGCGAAGCCTTCGGTGCCATTCGGCTGGAAACGCCAGTCCCTGAGCCGGGTCTCGGCAGCTCGCAAAGCCGCATCCTTCACATTGGTGAGGGGACCATCCAGGGCGAGCCGGTCGTTCAGGGCATCGGCCAGCCGATGGGGAAGCGCGGAACGCAACAGGCTGCGCAGGGTAGCGCGTGGACTCTGCTGCTTCGCGCTCAGCAACCATCCGGTGTCCTCGTGCGGCAAGAAGTCGATCGCTATGGGGCTGCCTCGGCGCCAATAGGAGGACACTTGAAGAATGGCCGGGCCGGACAGCCCGCGATGAGTGAACAAGGCCGCCTCCCGAAACGACGCGCCGCCGCAACGCGCGATCACTTCCGTCGCAACGCCGGAAAGGTCCCGGAAAAGGGCGTCTGCACCGCTCAAGGTCAGCGGCACCAGCGCCGGACGAGGCTCGACGATCTTGAGGCCGAACTGGCGTGCAAGATCGTAGGCGTATCCGGTTGCGCCCATCTTCGGAATGGAAGGGCCGCCAGTGGCAATCACCAGTGAAGGGGCGTCCGCCGCCTGCCGATCGGTCGTGACGGTGAATCGTCCATCGCCATGTTCGATCCTCGCGATGCTCTCGCCGCAGGAGAGGTCGACACCGGCCTTTGCGCACTCTGCGAGCAGCATGTCGACGATCTGGCGGGCGGATCCATTGCAGAAGAGCTGCCCCAGGGTCTTTTCATGCCAGGCGATGCCGTAGCTTTCGACCAACGCCAGGAAATCCTGTGGAGTGTACCGACTGAGCACCGACTTGGCGAAGTGCGGGTTGGCGGAAAGGAACCGGTCGGGAGCGGTGTGGATGTTCGTGAAATTGCATCGGCCGCCGCCCGAGATCAGGATCTTCTTGCCGGGTTTGTCGGCGCGATCGACCACCAGCGCCCGCCGGCCCCGCTGCCCCGCCTGCGCCGCGCACATCAAGCCAGCCGCACCGGCGCCAAGAATGATCACATCGTAACGGCTGCGCATCTTTGAAGACCATCCCGCGGCGAAAGCCCTGGCAGCTTACAGCCCCCATTGTCGGTTGGGCCAGATCGTCGGGAAGAGCGAGCATCTTCTATCCATAACAGCGGCAAGCGTCAGCTCTTGCGGGCGCCGCGATCGCGGATCGGCGCTCCCGCCGGGCTTCCGCCGCTCCATCTCGCTAGGACGAGCGGCGCGCCGCCAGCTTACGTGCCGCAGGCACGAACCTGTCGGCTTCCCTCGAGCGCTGTGATCGGCCGATGAGCCGCGCCGTCGTCGCTTGTCGATCGACAGCGCGGGAGAACAGGTAACCTTGGCCAAGGATGCAGCCGGCCGCCTGTAGCTGCTCGGCTTGAGCTTCGGTTTCGATCCCTTCGGCGATCACCCGGATGTCGAGCTTCGTCGCTATCTGGATGAGCCCCTCGACGATGGCCAGGCTGGCATCGCCGGGCGCGAGACGGTCGACAAATCTCTTGTCTATCTTAATGATGTCGACGGGCACGGTCAGCAGGTGCGTCAGCGAGGCATAGCCCGTTCCGAAATCGTCCAGCGCGACCCGGAGGCCCTTGGCGCGCAGGGCTTCGACCGCTTTTTGCACGAGGCGGTCTCCATCGCCCATATAGACGGTTTCGGTGACTTCGAGGATGACGTGCTTCAATGGCACGTTCTCCCGCTCGAACGCTTCCGTAAGAACGCGGTCGAGCGAACCGCCGTGCATGTCCGCCGACGAGACGTTGATGCCGACATGCTCGAACGGAATGCCCAGATCGAGCCAGGTCCGAACGTCGGCGGCGACGAGCTCCATCATGCGGGCCGTCATGGCTGTCGCGACATGAACGTCCTTGGTCGCTTCCTGGAATTGGGCGGCACACACGATCTGGTCGCCCAGTCGCATCCTGCAGAGCGCCTCGAGCCCCACGATCTCGCGGGTGTCCAACCGAACCACCGGTTGGTAGTAGGCGTCGATCCGATCCTCGCGGAGCGCTGCGTCCACTTCGCGAATGTCGCGCAGGCGGCGGGTGATGTTGGTCCCGAGCCCCGGCCAGTAGCGCACGAATCCGCCGCGCCCGGTTTCCTTGGCGTGGTACAAGGCGAAATCGGCATTCTGCCGGACTCGCTCCGCCACCCGGTCTCCAGCCGAGAGGACCGCGCCGCCGACGGTTGCGCGTGGAACCACGATATGCCCGGCGCAATTTGCAGGCTCTGCGAGGGCGGCCAGGATCCGCTCCGCCGCCCGTTCGAGATCGCTCGACATCTCCGGTGACTGCAGGATCATGGCGAATTCATCACCGCCGATCCGAAACGCCCGGTCGGGCGCGATCTCGGCCGCGATCCGCTCTCCGGCGACCCTCAGAAGGCAATCGCCCGCCTGGTGGCCGAACGTGTCGTTGACCACCTTGAGGTTGTCCAGATCGAGGACCAGCAACGCCCAGTCTCCTGGAACCTCGCAGTCCAGCTCCGACAGGGCCGCGTTGAACGCAGCCCTGTTGGAAAGCCCGGTCAGTGCATCTGCGAAGGCGCGCCGCTCATGTTCGATAACGCGCTGATGGCGGTCCAGGGCGATCACGCACAGATGGACGCAGTGTCGGACGATTTCTTTCTCGAGCTCCGTCGGACCCCTGCATTCGCGATAATAGAAAGCGAAGGTGGCGATCGGTTCGCCTTCTGCGTCCAGAATCGGGCTCGACCAGCAGGCTCGAAGCCCGAGAGGAAGAGCCAGATGCTTGAAGGCCGCCCATCTGGGATCCGTCTCGATGTCGGTCACCGTCACTTCGGTGCGAAGATGGGCGGCCGTCCCGCACGACCCGGCGTGCGGCCCCAGTTCGACGCCGTCCAGAGCTGCCGAATAGTCCGGCGGAAGGCTTGGCCCGGCAAGGGGGCGGACGAAGCCCCCGCGATCGACGGTGAGGACCGAGCAGATGACATCCGGCGCCAGCTTTTCAGCCTCCAGGCACATGCGCGAGATGGTGCTCGCAAGCGTATCGCCCTTCGCGATCATTTCGAGAATGATGTTCTGGAGCTGTAGCATGACTTCCTCAAGCACGACCGCGGCGCCGAGTCCCACCCGGCCCTGGGTCGGCTAAGGAAGCATGAGGGAAACTGTTAAAGATTTACCTTCACGCACAGCGCCTTAGTAGCGATGCGACGCCGCTTCGGATCGTCTGGGCTGGCTTGGCCGACCAGCACATCGCGACAAGTCGACGTCCGGGGTAGAATTCCTTCAGCGGCATATGCTCGAGCTTCGACATTTCTCGAGGGAGATTGAATTGGACGGGTGGAGCACATTGTCGCCTGCGGCGAGCGGCTTGCCTTCGGGCGTCTTGTGCGAGGCCCCGACGCCGTGAGAGAAGCTGAGCAACAGCCGGGCACGCAGTCGGCTGCTTCGGAGGCCAGCTACAAAGGCTCAATCACACTGGGGAATCCGCCGACGAACATGGATGGGCTTGCGCATGAACCGGCTATCCGAGGCCCGAGGCGATGGATGGCAGATCATGACCTTTGACTACGCGCTGGCGCGGGCAATGGAGCACCTTCGGGCCGGCCAGCTGGAGCCTGCAAGCGCCCTTCTCAACGAAGTGCTGGGGACCGCCCCCGACGAGCCAGACGCGCTCCAGCTCCTCGGTCTGGTTGCTCGTGCTCGCAAGCACCATGAACGGGCCGCCGAGCTGTTTCGGCAATCGCTCCGAACCAAAGCCGATCAGCCGCACGTCCTCAACAATCTCGGCAATACGCTGCTCGACCTGAAGCGGCCGATCGAGGCGATAGAAGCCTATCGAGCCGCCTTGGCGCTCCAACCCTCTTATGGGGATGCGATCACCAATCTGGGTCTCGCCTATATTGCAGCCGGGGACGCTCAGAATGCGTGCGAAGCGCTCCGCCGGGCCGCCGACATGGATAGCACGAACGCCAAGGCCTGGTCCGCCCTCGGTCGCGCGCTGAGGGCCTCGGATCGGCTCGACGAGGCCATTGCGGCGTTCGGCACGGCCTTGTCGCTGCGCCCGAATAGCCTGCCGACGCGGCACAATCTGGCGGTCACGCTTCGCTTGGCCGGCAAGCCGGAGCAGGCGGTCGGGATGCTGGAGGAATGTGCCGCCGCCAATCCGAGCGCCGCCGAAATCCGCTACAATCTTGGGCATTGCTATTACGACCTTGGCCGGCTGGACGAAGCGGCCGCCGCATATCGGGCCGCAATCGCGGCGAAACCGAGCTATCGAGACGCCCATGACTCCCTCAACCGCCTCCTTTGGCAGCGGGGCGACACGACCCATTACCTGCGCAGCTATGCGGAGGCGCTTCGCCGCGATCCGGATGATGCCGACCTGCTGGCGGACCTCGCCAACCGCCTCAACCTGGATGGCCGGACCGCGGACACTGTCCGGCTCCTGGAAGACGCTCTTGCCAGGGGCGTCGACAGCCCTTCGATCCGCCACCGGCTCGGACAGGCCTGCTGGGCCGAAGGTGACAAGAAGGCGGCGCTGTCGCATCTCGAGGCCGGAATGGGATCGGGGGCCGGGATCGATTGCCGGCTCGAGCTCGTCCGCTGCCTGATCGTGCAGGGGCGCTACGACCACGCGCTCGAGGCCGTGGCGCCCGCGCTGGAGGCCAGGCCGTTCGATCAGCAGGCCATCGCCTATCAGGGCCTCGCCTGGCGGCTCCTCGGAGATCCGCGCGCGGAGCGTCTCAACGATTATGATCGCTTCGTCTCGGCGCGAATCCTCCAGCCGCCGGAGGGCTGGGGCAGCGTCGAACGGTTCAACGCGCGACTGGAGAAGGTTCTGGAGTCGCTCCACACGACCCGGCAGCATCCACTCGAGCAGACGCTCCGCGGCGGCACGCAGACGATGGGAGAGCTGTTCGACAGGGACGTGCCGGAAATCTCGGCGGTCAGGCGGATGATCGAGGCCGCGGTGGAGGAATATATCGCGGCGCTGCCGAACGATCCGAGCCATCTCTTCCTGAAGCGGCGCACGGACGGATTCCGCTTCTCGGGGTCCTGGTCCGTCCGCCTCCGGCGCGAAGGCTTTCACCTGAACCACGTCCATTCGAAAGGGTGGATCAGCTCCTGCTACTATGTCGGCCTGCCCGGCTGCACCGCGGACGAAGCCCGAAAGGAGGGCTGGATAAAGTTCGGGGAGACCGGGTTCAGTCTCGGCGAGCGGGAAACTATCGCGCGAACCCTGAAGCCCGAGGTGGGGAAGCTGATCCTCTTCCCCTCCTATTTGTATCACGGCACCATTCCCTTCGCGGCCGACAGCCCGAGGACGACGATCGCGTTCGACGTGGTACCGCGATAGGCTGGATACGGGTTTGACGCGTCGTCATCGAAGCGTTGGCGGGTCGCCGCGGAGTTCGACTTTCCGCTTGCGCATCCGCGCCCATCCCCTCCCTGCGAGCAGGGAGGGAGATAGGCCGACTTCGAATACTAGAACCTGACGGTCGCTCCGGCGAAGAAGCGGATGCCGAGGGGATCGTAGGTGCTTGGGAAGGTGTTCAGCTGCTCTTGCGAGCTGCCGATGAGCGTCTGCTTGTTGTCGGTGAGGTTGATGACGCCGCCGAACACGGTCAGCCGCTCCTCTATGTCCCAGGCGAGCGACAGGTCGAAATAATGCTCCGGATGGATCACCGGGACGGCCAGGTCGTCCGGCGAAAGGAGACCGCGGGTCACCCGGTCGTCCGTCACCTCGCCGACATAGCGGTAGCGCAGGCTCGCCGTGAACTCCTCGATCTCCAGGGTCGCACGGGCGGTGCCCTTCCATTCCGGCAGCGGCTCGCCGCAGGTCAGCCCGAATGCGCCGGCGCAGCGATTGACGAGATCCGGCACGTCGACGACGGGGTTGCGGTCGAACGTGTTCAGCCAGTTCAGGGAGCCTGCCAGGGTGAGGCTGCTCTCGGCGCCGAACAGCGAGCTCACGTCCATCGAATAAGCGACGCCGACGTCGATGCCGTCGGTCTTGATCGATCCGATGTTGGCGAAGGGGGCGCTGATACCGCCCGGGCTGCCGATCGTGCCGTCGGGGAGGCGTTCGATCGACTGGCAGTAGAAGCTGTCGATGTCCTGGAACTGGTTGTAGCAGAGGTCGAGCACCACGTTGAGTGGTGCGCGAAAAATGGCGTCCTTGATGTCGATATTGTAATAGTCGACGGTGACGGCGAGACCCCGCGTCGGTCGGATTACGGCGCCCAGCGTGAAGGTATCGGTCGTCTCCTCCTCGAGGTCCGGATTGCCGCCGACGATGCCGGTCATCTGGAAGCTCGGCTGGATTCCGGTGTTGCCGACGGCGTCCGCCGGAACGCCGGTCGCGATGCAAAGGTCCCGGATCGGGCCGGGGTTCGCCGCCGAGGCGAGTGCGCACGGATCCGTCGCAGCCTCGGAGACCGTGCTCTCGGAGCGATAGAGCTCGTCGACGCTCGGGGCCCGCACCGCGCGCTGGTATTGGCCGCGAATCATGACTTGCGGAATGATCTGCCAGGTAGCGCCGCCGCCATAGGTCCACACGCCGTTCACATTCGGGAGAGAATAATCGGAGTAGCGGAAGGCGCCGTTCAGCTCGAAGCCGTCGAACACCGGCACGCGGACCTCGCCGAAGACTTCCTTGACGTTATACTCGCCTCCGGAAATCTCGCCGACGTCGCCGAAGCCGCCCTGTGACGGAACGAAAAGGGCATAGACGTCACGCCATTCGACACCGGCGGCGAAGCCCACCGGTCCCGCGGGCAGCTGCATGAGGTTGCCCGACACATAGGCGGTGGCGACCTGCATCTCCGCGTCTTCGCTGCTGCTCGAGCGCGTCGTGATGAAATCCAGCCCCTCCTGGGAGATATTGGGGCCGAAGATGTTCAGCGGCACGCAGCCATTGGCCTGGTTCTCGCACACCAGCTCCCCGCCGCCGGAAACGCCCGCGAACGGGAACGGGCTGGTCTCCCCGGTCGCCGGATTGCGGAAGACCGTGGTCACGCCCTGCGTGAACGCCGCCGAGAGGATATTGCCTTCGGACTGGGTGTTGTTGCTGGTCTTCGCGAACGAATAATAAGCGTCATATTTGAGGTCGGTCAGGAAACTCTCGCTGACGGATCCGATATCCCCGCGAAGACCGGTCACGATGCGCCAGGCATCGCGCTCGAACGTCACGTCGCGAGTGCCGCCCTCGGAGATGCGCCGTCCAATGCTGAGGTTGGTGAATCCATCGCCTTGGGTGGCCGCGTCCGCTTCGGTCTCGTCGAGCGCGCGAAGCAGGTTCTGCACCCCTGCCGGAAGGAAGGGGCTGTTCACCTGAAAGCGATAGCTGCCGCTGATCGGCGTCGCCGCCCGCTTGGTCTGGACGACGTTGTTCGTGAAGACCCCTTCGACATAGAGTTCGGCGCCGGGCGAGATCTCGTAATTGGCCATTCCGCCGAAGATCCGCCGCTCCTGCGGAAGCTGCAGATAGTTTTCGGGGTTGAAGTTGTAGCGGTCGCCCGGCACGACGAAACGGCTGACCTGCGTTCCCGTCGCGTCGAACTTGAACCCATTGGCGTCGATCCCCGTGAGGCCCAACGCGCCGAGCGCGGCCTGCACCTGGGGACGGGCCGCCAGCGCAGCACCGAGCGGAAGGCCGGCGAAGCGTCCGTTCGGAATTCCGGCGCTGCCGCCGCAAGCGAGCGCGGGCTCGCCGTTGATGATCGTGTCTTCGAGGAAGCATTCCGACTGCTCCCGGGCGCCGGCCAGCGTGGGCTTCCGTTCGAAATAATTCACATAGAAGGTGGCGTTGCCGCGGCCCTCCGCGAAATTGCTCCCGACGATGAGATCGAGGTTCGCCTTTGCCGCGTCGCCCCGCGCGGTGATGTCATATTGGGCGGTGGCTTCGACGCCTTCGAAATCGTCCTTGAGGATGAAGTTGACCACGCCGCTGACGGCGTCTGATCCGTAGACCGCCGAAGATCCGCCGGTGATCAGTTCGACCCGGTCGACGAGGGCCGTCGGGATGGTGTTCAGGTCCGTCACCTGCCGCGCATCGAAGAAGATGTAGCGGCGCCCGTTCACCAGGATCAGGTTGCGCTGCTCGCCCAGGCCGCGCAGATTCACGGTCGCGACCCCGCTGCTCTCGTTGTTGGTGAAGCCGGACTCGCCCGGCACGACCTGCGGAAGGGTGTTGAGCAGATTCTCAGCCGTCGCCGAACTCGTGAGGCTGAATTCCTCGGACGAAATCTGGGATATCGGATTGGGCGCCGTCAGCGCCTGGGAGGCGATCCTCGATCCGGTGACGACGATCGCGTCTCCGGCCTGCGGCTCGCTGCCGTCCGCGCCGACAGGGTCGGTCCGGGCTTCATCATCGAGCGAAGCCGGCGCCTGCTCTCCTTCGGGCGGCGCCACCTGAGCGTAGACCGGCGTCACCGTTACGACCAGCACCAACGTCGAGGCGACCCCCGCCAGCAGATGCGTGCGCAGCTTCTTCGCGTTCGTCATGTCTATCCCCTTGAGGCGCGCGTACGCGCATGGCTTGTTTCCCTGCCCAATGTGCTGTTCTGGTTTTTCGATTGGCCCTGCATGGCGGTTCGGGCGCAGCGAACTGCAGTGGCCGAGGGATGGCGATCCGGCCGGCGCCCGCGCCCGCTCCTGCCCCATAATCCTGGAGCCGCCGGTCTCGCGTAACGAGGATCATGTGGACATGCCCTCCCAGCCGTCGGAGAGCGCCCGGCAAAGCGGCGCTCAAGATGGTTTAAGTATATACTATATGAGATAGGGCGCAAGAAGATTCTTGAAGCTTGAAGTTTCTATGCGCTCTGGGCGACAGGCCGGCTTGCGCACCAGTTGCTAAGGGTGTCTTTCCCTTTAAGTGGCAAATTAACTGGCGAAGAGTTTCGCTCAGGGGAGTGAAGATGGACGAGTTACGATCGGAATCTTACGTGCTTGCCGAAAAACATTATGATGCCGTCTCCGAACCGGCGGCGGTGCGCTTGTGGCTGCGGCTGCTCACCTGCTCCCTCACGATCGAGAAGCGTCTGCGACGCCGTCTCGCGGACGAGTTCAGTACCACTTTACCCCGATTCGACGTGCTCGCCGCACTGGACCGCCGTGCTGCCGGCATGACGATGGGCGAGCTCTCGAAGGCGCTTCTGGTGTCCGGCGGCAATCTGACAGCGCTCGTCAGGCAGCTGGAACGCCAGGGCTATCTGCAGATGGAACGCGATCCACAAGATCGCCGCTCCTGGCTGGTGAGGATCACGCGTTCCGGACGGAAGCATTTCAAGGAGGTTGCGGCCGAGCATCATCATTGGGTCGCCGGCATGTTCGCCGGGATGTCGGCCGATCACAGCAACAAGCTCTACGAGCTGCTTGCGGAACTCAAGGATTCGCTGGCCGCCAATTCGCGGGAACATCCGTGACGGACGATGGCTCCCGAGCGGGCGTGACGGCCAGCCCGAGGCCCTATTATTGCGAGCTCAGGCGCGGACGGCCGATCGCCTGGTGCCGCTGCGGCCGGTCGCAGCGACAGCCCTTCTGCGACGGACGCTCGCACCAGGGTACGGGTTTCGAGCCGCTCATTTACCGCCCGCAGGAGGCCTGGGAGGAAGTGCTGCTTTGCGGGTGCAAGCGCACGGGAACACCGCCCTTCTGCGACGGCACGCACAACAACCTGCCCGGCGGCTACCGTGCCGACGCGCGAAGCGAGGACGTGCGGAACGGACTTCGGAGGGCGCAAGCGGACGATCGCGGGATCGCCAGGCTCGATGGCCGCTGCTACGTCGTGAGTCCCGCACCGACGGCGGACAGTCGCGGAGCACCGTTCCGGATCCGCAAGCTCATCGGCCGCTCGCTCGGCGCCGAGCATCAGTCACTGTTCGAGCTCGAGGCTGGGTCAGGCACCACACCGTCCTTCGGCGCCGGATCGGCGGACGTGATCCTGTTCGTGGCGCGGGGCTCTGCGACCATCGAGATTTCGGGACGCACGTTCGAGGTTCGCGAGCGGGACGGGCTGCACGTGCGTCCCGGCGAGTGGTTCCGGGCCGCGAGTCAGACCTGTTCCAGACTGTTCGTTTCGACCCTACCGGCGGCCGAGTCGCTCACGCCCGCCCTTTCCTCCGCGGCAGATTTCGACGACCGCTTTCCGGACCGGGTGAGAGGCGTCGACGAAGCGATCCGCTCCGAAATGGGGCCGCGCTATTTTCAGATGCTGGTGGACAGCGCCGTGGGCCTCCGAGGCGCCGCTCAGTTCATCGGCCACATCCCTCCCTCGCGCGCCGAGATGCATCGCCACCTCTACGAGGAGGCGCTGATGGTGCTCTCCGGCCGAGGCATCCTCTGGAACGAGGAGAGCCGCGCCGACGTGAGAGCCGGCGATGTGATCTTTCTGCCTCGCAAGCACGCCCATTCGCTGGAATGCACCGATACCGACGGAATGGACGTCGCGGGAATCATCTATCCCGGAGATAATCCGAGCCTAAATTATTAGGGCCTTCGGGCTCTAAGCGAGCAGTTCCCGGTTCGCCCGCAGGGCCTCGATCAGCCGATCCACGTCGCTCCTGTCGTTGTACAGGTGAAAGCCGGCCCTGACGTTGCCATCGCGGTACGAGGTGACCACGTTCCGCTCGATCAGCCTGGTGACGAGCGCCACGGCATCACGCGCCTCGAGAGTCAGCATCGGACCGCGTGAGCTGTCCTCCACCGGCGTCGCGACGGGAAAGCCTTCCGCAATGAAGCGATCGAGCGCGTAGCGCGTGAGGGCGCTTATCCGTGCCGCAATGGCCTCGATGCCATATTCCAGGATGATGCCAAGGCCGGCATCGGCCGCGTAGCAGCTCGGAACCGGCGGCGTGCCGGCTTCGAAGCGGCTGGCGGTATGGCTCGGATCGTTCGCGAAGATGTTCATGGCGCCGATGTCGTCCTGCGCGAACCAACCGGACGCGGTTGGGACGAGATCGGGGATCAACTCGCGGCGGACGTACAGAAAGCCGATTCCCGCCGTCCCCAACAGATACTTGAACATCCCGCCGACCGCGAAGTCCACGCCGAGCTCCTTCACGTCGATCACCTCGGCTCCGGCGGACTGGAAGCAGTCAAGGATCACATACGCCCCATGGTCATGCGCCACTTCGACGATGGACCGGATGCTCCCGTTCGAAAATTTGCCCCCATGCCGATAGCAGACGTGGGAAAGGACGACGATTCGCGTGCGCTCGTCGATCCTATCGGCAAAATGCTCAGGTGGGATCAGTCCCGACTCGTCTTCCGCCACGTGCTCGACGACGGCTCCGCGACGCGCCTGCGCATGCCAGATCTGACCGCTGGTCGGGAATTCGTAATTGCTTACGAGAATCCTGTCGCGCCCACCGGAAAAATCGAGCGCCGACGCAAGCGCGTTGATTCCCGCTGAGGCCGAGGCCGTTACCGCGATTTCGTCTCTTTGGGCCCCAAGCAACCGGGCAACCTTGTCGCGCACCCTCCCCGCCCGATCCACCCAGAGGTCCCAATCAGCCCCGACCTTCACCCGATGATCCATATACTCTTCAAGCGAAGCTCGGACCGTGTCGCCCAACAGGCCGTAGGAGCCGCTATTGATGTAAGCGAGCCGTTCGAGCGTGGGAAATCGACGGCGTGCGTCCTGCAGCCCGTCAATTTGAATCGAACTTTGCTCGCAGGCGGATTCGAGGCTGGACATCCTGCATTTAATAGAATTACTTTAGGCTTATAGCAATAGGGCTGCAGACCGCGACAGCCTCAACGGGGGAATGAAGATGCGCCTGTCCAAGTTTCTGGCCTTCTCCGTCTGCGCCGCCCTCGCTTTGGCGGCGCCCGGCGTGGCGCAGCGAAACGTCGAACCCGGACAGCCGGCCCATCCCACTGCGCGAACGGCCCTGCCGACCATAATCCACGCGGGACACCTCATGACGGAACCTGGTGCGCAGGTCATGGTCAACGCCACGCTCGTGGCGATGGATGGAAAGGTCCACTCCGTCCATGAGGGTTTCAGGAACGCGGCCGAGCTCGGATTGCCGCCCGATACGCGACTGGTCGACCTGTCGTCCAAATATGTCCTGCCCGGCTTCATGGATCTTCATGTTCACATAACGAGCGGTGGGATCGCGGCTCGCGGGTCCAGCCTGCGAATGCAGCAGGAAGACGCCTTCTTCGCCTTGAACGGCTATACCAATGCGCTGGCAACGCTGATGGCGGGCTTCACCACCATCCGCGATCTCGGCGCGCCCAATGCCGCCATCTTCTCGCTGCGCGACGCGATCAAATACGGCGTGGTGCCCGGCCCCAACATCATCGCCGCCGGCGAGGGGATCAGCCCCACGAACGGACATGGCGACTCCCACGGGCTGAGGCGCGCCTTTCTCGACGCGGAGTCGCATGACAATGTCTGCGACGGTGCCGACGACTGCCGCCGCGCGACGCGCGCGGCCATCAAATATGGCGCCGATGTGATCAAGGTGCACGTGACCGGCGGAGTTCTGGATCCTTCGGATGCGGGCACCGAGCAGCAGTTCACGGACGAGGAGCTCAGGGCGATCGTCGAGGCGGGCCATTCGATGGGACGCCGGGTCACCACGCATGCGCACGGCAAAGGCGGAATCGATGCCGCGGTCAGAGCGGGCTACGATTCTATCGAGCACGCCATGTGGGCGGACGAGGAAAGCCTCAGGCTGATGAGGCAGCATGGAACCTATCTCATTCCCACGGTGTGGCCGATCACATGGGTGGGCGACACTCCCGAGAAGGTGCTGCGTGGGCCGATGAGGGACATCAATCCGGTGTCTCTGGGCAAACTTCTGAGGCTGGGAGACCAGCCCAAGCGGCTCGTGCGTATGGCGATCCGGATCGGGACGCCGATCGCTCTGGGCACCGACAGCGGCATTTCGCCGCACGGTACGAATGCGCAGGAAATGGTGGAATATGTCGAGGCGGGCATGACCCCGGTCGAGGCGCTGAGGACCGCTACCGTGAACGCCGCGGACGCGGCCGGCCTGCAGGATCGCGGCAAACTGGCGCCGGGCATGGCGGCGGACATCATCGCCCTGGACGGAGATCCTACCGCCGACATCAATGCCGTTTCGAGCGTCAGCTTCGTCATGCGCGACGGCATCGTCTTCAAGCGCGACGGCGCGGAAGTGAAGGAGTGACACTGATGATCAGATTTCCCTCGCAAGCGCTCGCCACCTGCATGACCGCCGTCGCACTTGCCCTGGCCGCCCCGGCTCTCGCCGAGGATTTCGTGATCGAGAATGTGACCCTGGTGGACGGCACGGGGCAGCCGAAGCAGGCCGACATGTCGATCGGCGTCGAAGATGGACGCATCACGTTCGTCACGCCGACGTCAGCGGCGCCCCGGGTCCCCGGGCGGCGTCTCGACGGCACGAACCATTATCTGATCCCGGGCCTGATCGACGCGCACATCCATCTCAAGGGCGCGCGCGGCGGCGACGGCCGGCGCATGGTCGGTGTCGAAAGGAACAACCCACAAGCATCACCGCCGCCGGAGCAGGCCACGGCCGATGCCGCGACCGCCCATGCTGCCGGCCTGCAGGCATTGGCCAGCTTTCTCTACTCGGGCGTGACCAGCGTCTTCGACGCCGGCAACGTTCCGGAGCACATTCTCGGCCTGCGTGCGGAAGAACGCGCCGGCCGGATCCTCTCGCCACGAATCTTCGCTACCGGCAACCTCGTCACTTATCCGGGCAGCCACGGCGGCTCGATGGCGATCGAGATCGACGATTGGAGCGAAGACAGGCCCGCGCTCCTCAGATATCTGGAGGAGCAGAAGCCGGATGTCGTTAAGCTGACGCTCGACGAGCATGGCTGGGGCACGCGCCCGCTCATCACCTTGTTGCCGCTCGATCTCATGCAGGAGATCATCCTCGAGGTGAACCGGCATGGCATCCGCACCACCGCCCACACCTCCAGCGAGCTGCGCGCGACGGAAGCGATCTTCGCGGGGATCGACAGCCTCGCCCATCCCGTCATCCAGGGCCCGATCACCGAGGAATTCGCGAAACTGATGGCGGCCAAGAGAACGCCGATGGCGACCACGTTGACGATCGGCGAAGGCTACAGCCGTCTTGTCGAGCATCCCGAATATCTCGACCAGCCGCTCTACCAGGCCTCCTACAGCCCTGCGGAGATCGAGGAGCTGCGGACCACGACGCTTCCAGCCTGGCGGGAGCGCGGCTGGACCTGGTGGATGAAGGTGATGACGCCCGTCGCGCAGGAGAATATGCGCATGATCGATGCGGCCGGTGGAATCATCGCGATCGCCACCGACCAGACGCTCGGGCCGGCTGTCCACCGCGAGATGGAGCTGCTCCAGGCCGCCGGCGTTCCTGCCGACCGTATCATCACCATCGCGACCCTCAACGGCGCCAGGCATCTGGGCAAGCAAGATGAGCTCGGGTCGATCGAGCCTGGAAAGCTCGCCGACATGGTGCTCCTCAGTGCCGATCCCACTGTCGACATCGACAATGCCAAGCAGATCGTCTGGGTGATGAAGGCCGGGCAGCTGGTCGACGAAGACCGGCTCCCGCTCGCCGGGGGGCGGAGGCCGCTTCGGCGCGACCAGCGTTAGGCTTCAAGTCCCGCCCGGCAGGTGATCGGGCTCGGCCGGATTGGGGCTGGGCCGGTGAATGAGGCGCGGCGTCCCACGCGGCAGGACCCGGCGTCAGCTCCTGGCGGAGCGCAGGCCGGCGCGTAGCGCGGCCGAGCTGATCATGAACCATTCTCTTCGACGTCCGGAAACGCCGTCGAAGAGGCCGTTTGGCCGCGGGCCGCCGTTCCCAATCGGGGTTTGGCTCCCGGACGCTGGGGCTCCCTCCTGCCGCTGGCCGGGCTGCTTCAGGACGGGTTTGCGGCTGTGCGCGCCGATCGCGCGAGACTTCGTCGCTTCCAGACAAAGTAGGCGAGGGAGATCAGGACCAGCCACGGCACGCCGACGATCCAGGCCACGCTCCAGAAATCGGTGAAAGCCATGGTGAGAAGAATCGCGCCAAGGAGCACGAGCCCCGCTATCTGGACATAAGGGAAGAACGGCATTCGCACCGGCAATTGCGAGACGTCGTGCCGACGACGGAAGCTCAGATGGCTGACCAGGATCGTCATCCACACGACGATGGCGCCGAAGATCGCGATGCCGAACAGATAATTGTAGGCGAGCGGAGTCAGCATCGAGACGCTCGCCGCGACCAGGATGCAGGCGCCCGAAGTCAGGATCGCTCCGACCGGCGTTCCATTGCCGCTGAGCCTGCCGAGATATTTCGGCGCATAGGAGCCGCGCGAGAGCGAGAACAGCATTCGAGAGCAGAGATAGATATTCGTGTTCATGCTGGACAATGCGGCGCTGATCACGACGAAATTCATGATGGCGGCGGCATGGGGAATGCCTGTGTAGGCGAGCACCTTCACGAAGGGGCTCTGCTCGACGACTTCCGCGCCGGATTCCGTCCAGGGGACGAAGCTCACCACGATGGTTAGCGCAAGCACGTAGAAGAGGATGAGGCGCAAGGCCATCGTGCGGAGCGCCGCGGGAATGGCCTTTTCGGGCTGCCGCGTCTCGCCGGACGTGACGGCGATCACTTCGATGCCGACGAAGGAAAAGATACCGATCAGCACGCCCATCCAGACGCCCGTCCATCCATTGGGCATGAAGCCTCCCGGAAGGCCGGTGAGGTTTTGAAAGCCGATCGGCTCGGTACCGATGCCGAAGATCGTGCCGAGACCGAGAATGATGAATAACACGATCGCCGTCACCTTGATGAAGGCGAACCAGTATTCGAATGTGCCGAAGTCGCCCACCGAGCGCGAGTTGACGTAGAGGAGGATGAAGGCAAAGCCGAGCGACCAGACCCAGATCGGCAGGTCCGGAACCCAGTAGGTCATGTACACGCCCGCGGCGACCGCTTCGCCGCCGATCGCTATCACCTGCGCGATCCAGTAGGTATAGCGGACGACGAAACCCGCCCAGGGATTGAGGTAGGTTTCCGCATAGGTGCCGAATGAGCCGGCCGTGGGATGGACGACGGCCATTTCCGAAAGGCTGAATACCATGACGACGGCTGCGAAGCTGGCGATGAGGTAGCTGAGCACGACCGCCGGCCCGGCATAGTTGATGGCGATGCCGCTTCCCATGAAGAGGCCGGTGCCGATTGCACCGCCCAGCCCGATCATCACGACCTGAGCCTTGCTGAGCCCCTTGTGGAGGCCGCTTTCCCGCTCGACGATCTCGTTCTCGGTCACTGCCCCTCCACCCGCGCTTTCCCGTCCGGGCCCATGGACTATCATCATCGGCACTCATGGCCAATTGCTTTAAGTCTAAAGCGATTCCTGAATCCGCCGGAGCTGATTGTCGTCGCCGCGGCTCGCCGCAGGGAGATGAGACCGGCCCGCCCCCTCGCTGCAGGCCCGCGCGCCATGTCGCGAATTCATCAGCGCACCAGAGGCCCGAACAAGATGGCATTGAACAGCAATTGATGCAGATGCGTCCATTGGTTGCGCAGGTTGGGATCCTCGCCGAACATGATCACGCGGCCCCTTCCGACCGTTTCGGTCATCAGGAAATCGGTCGATGCGAGACTGGCCTCGTCCTCGCCCTGCAGGTAGCCCGCAATCTTCAGCCCATCGGCGGGCGCGTAGGAGAGCACCGAGCGCCCGCTTTCGCCCGCCGAGAACAAGCGCGTATTTCGCGAGAGCACGTGGAACGAATCCGGATAGCCGATCGTCAGCGGCGATCGATCCTCGACCTCCACCCGCACGATGGCGCCGGGGGTCTGGCGCGTCACGCCAAGCGATTCGGTGCTCGTCAGGCCACCGCCCTCCGATGAGGCAAAGGCGGTGCCGCCCTTGACCGTGATGAGGGTGCCGCCCTGCTCCACCCAGTCCTTCAGATGCTCGGTCCCTTCCTCGCGGAAGTACCATTCGTAGGGCCTGCCTCGGATTCCCCCGCGACCGATGCTCTGGCCGCCATCCGGAATGATGATCGTGTTGTACCGGCGCAGGTCGGCCTGGGCGAGGTCTTCGATGGTGATCGGCGTGAAGGGCAGCCGGTACATCTCGTCGAAGAAGAAGTAGAAGCTGCCCCATGCCGAGGTGTCGGTGCCGTCGCGCGTGAGCACCGCGACCGCTGGCCTGCCGACCGGCTGCAACACGCCCGAGCCGAGATCCGAGCCCTCATTGGCATGGCCGGTGGAAACGGCCTGTATTTGCACGGGGACATCCTCGACCACGGCGCGCACGAGATCGTGGATCGTCTCGTCATTCTCCTCGACCGGCGCGACGAACGCCGCGCCGTAGGAGGTGCCGGCGAGCGTGAACGGGCCCGGATGCAGGTACAGGTTCGCGCCTTCCTCGGCGAGGCGGTAGGCCGCGGCGGCATCGAGCGCTCCGCCGTACGGCCACACATAGGCGTAGCTCGCTTTGCCGCCGCTCAGTTCGCCCCAGAGCGGCAGCGGTTCGTTGACCGGCTCCACCGCGACCCGGGGCACGCTGTCCATCCAATAGCCGTCGATCCCGTATTGGTAGGGCAGGGCCCATACCGAAATGTCGTAGAAGACCGGGATCGAGTGAAACGGCTCCTTCTCGAGCAAGGCGTTGGCCAGTCGGCTCAGCGGCTGCCTCAGGGACACTATATAGCTGCCTGCCGGAAAGTCCTGTCGCTCGGCTGTGCTCGAGAAATATCCGTGGGCTCGGCGCACCGAAAAGGGCTCGGTGGCCCTTTGCACTTCTATGCCGTGGGCGAGAAGGCTGTCGATGAACTGCGACATCTTATTCGGATCGGCGTCCGGCGGAAACGCATAGGCCATGCGCTCGACGCCGGGCACGCCGTCCATCGAGGACCTGAAGAATTCATGGAAGTCGCGATGCAGTTCGCGGCGGTTCGCGACCGTGGTGTCGAGATAGGACATCATCCCGGTGACGTGATGCTGCACCCGGTCGCGAAGAGTCAGCAGCGAGCCGTTCTGCCGCTCGATGACCAGGCCTCCGCTACCGGCGCCCTGCTCGAAGAGGATACCGATCATACCGTGATACTGGGTGTACAAGGTGTGCATGCCCAGGAAGGGCGAGCCGAACGAGTCGCCGGAAAAATACCGCCAGCCGCGCGCGTCGAACTGCTCGCGCATGTCCTGCGCGTAGATCTCCCACCACTTCCGCAGCGTGTCGTTGGGCAGGTTCGTGTTGTAGGGTTCCGGATAAGGCGGAAAGAAGAAGGTCGAGTCGACTCCCATCTCGTGAATGTCGAGCGCGAGCTCGGGCCGCCAGTTCCGGATCAATTCGACCTTGGCACGGCCTTCGCGCATTTTCAGCGGCACCATGTCTCGGTTCGGATCGAGCTGATAATGGTTGGAATCATTGCCGACGCCCCAGGGCTCGTTGTGCTCCGCGGCATTCGGGTCGGCCTTGGGAATTCGGCTCTGCACCGTGCGGTACCAGGAGACATAGCGCTCCCGAGGTGACGGATTTTCGACCGGGATGATGTAGGTCAAGGCCTCGTCGAGGATACGCAAGGTGCGCGGATCCGTGCCGGCGAGAAGCTGGTAAGCTATGATCTGCATGGCCTCGACCGAGGAAGCTTCGCTCGTGTCGATCGTCGAGATCATGACGGCAGCCGGCGTATTCTCGACTATGGTTTCGAGCTCGCCGTCGCGGAGCTTGCGCGGGTCCGCCAGCTTGCCGAGATTCTCGACGTGCGTCTCGAGGGCGGCCAGATTCGCCGGGCTGCTGACCACCAGCATGTAGAGCTTCTTGCCCTCATAATCTTCGCCATAGGTCACCAGCCTGGCCCGATCCGAAGCTTCGGCCCAGCGATGAAGCAGTCTTTCGGTCTCGTAGAAGCTCGTGAACTGCGCTGGCGGCTCGAAGCCGAGCACTTCCCCGATGGTCGGGATTTCGGGGTCGTAGGTGCTTCCCGGCACCCATTCCGCCGAGGCTGCCGCCGGACCCGACATGAGCTGGATCGCAACGAGGCAGGCCGCTCTTACCATAAGCCTGGAAAGACGCATGAAGCTTCCCCGCCTTGCGCACGCCTCTGGTGCGAATTGCTACAAGCCTAAAGTAATCGTATCCGAGGCGGGATGTCCAGCTTCACGGAAGCGTCGCGGTTGCGGTCCGGCGCAGGACGCGCTGGCCGGCAGCGACATTCGAACGCCGCTACCTCGAAATGCGACTTTGTTCCCTGACCCGTCCGAGCTGCTTGCTTCACCTGGGAGGGCTGACCTCCCAAAGCATAGGCGACCCAGGCACTAGGACGAGGGACACCAAGGAGAGGCTATTCGTCCAGCGAGAAAGCTTCCTATGCGAGCGATCCCGGACCTCACGGATCCGCTCCGTCGCTAGGCCGAAAGCCTGCGCCGATCGGGCAGACTCTCCGGCTGATACAATGCGACTCCCCCACCCTCGCGTTTCACGCGGATCAACGCCTCGTCAGCCCTCGCAATCAGATCATCGAGGTCGCTGCCATGCTCGGGACAGAGCACATAGCCGACGCTCGTGCCCACGCTCAGCCGGTGGTCGAGTATGGCGTAAGGCTCGGAAAGGGTGCGGGAGAGGCGCCGCGCGAACAGCTCCGCTTCTCCGCGGTGCTGCGCGCCGGTCTGAACGAGCACGAACTCGTCGCCTCCTACCCGGGCAGCGACATCGCCGTTTCGAAGGGTGCGCCGCAGACGGTCCGCCACGGCCTGGAGGAGCGCGTCGCCGACCGGATGCCCAAAGGTATCATTCACCGCCTTGAACCGGTCCAAGTCCAAACAGTGAACCACGAGCATCTCTTTTGGCCCGGAGTTCATAAGCGCGCGGTCGAACTCTTCCCGAAGCGACAGCCGATTGTCGAGGCCGGTCAGCGCGTCCGCTCGTGCGAGTGTCGCGAACGTCCGGCGCGCCGTAATCTCAGCGGCGGCGGTTCTGAAGTTACGCATCATGCTGTGGATGCCGCCGGCCAGGAACAGCAAAAGCAGCACCCCTGCGGTGAAATAGGTGTGATCGGGCATGGTCAGCGCGACGACGATGCTGGGGACGATCGCCAGCAAGATGCTGGGCAGCGCAATCCATGGGCGAAGGAAGATGCCGGCGGCGACGCCAGCCCCGTAGCCAAACAGGAGGCCGACGACGAGCATGTGCGACTCGGCAGTGGCGATCTGGAAGGCACGAGCGGCGAAGACCCCGAAGATGGCTGCGAACGCGAAGTAGGAAAGGGCGAACAGGCGTTCGATCTGGCGTGCTCCGGCGAGATCGATCATGTCGCTGCGGGCGCGATGGCGGAAGAGCAGCAGCACGATCAGCCGGACCACCACGGCGCCCCCACCGAGCAGCGCAAGCAGCTCGAGCAGGAAGTCCGGAGTCTCCGACGCGACATGAGCGGCGACGCCCACAAACGCGACCGCCATGATCGTGCTCGGAATGAGCGTCGCATAGAGTGAGCGGACGAGCACGATATAAGTGCCGTCGGGCAAGGTGTTGGGGCGGTCGGCCATTGAACGGTGAGAATATCAAGAAAGAGTAAAGGATTAGTGCCAAAGAGGCTTGGTCCGGCCACAAGGCGGAGTATTGGAGGATCATGCTGCAGCAGGGTCGAACCGCGGCCGATCGCTGGCTGGATCAGCAGCGGCTAGCCGGGCAGTGACGGCATTATCGGCCGGTTGCGCTGCCGCTGAAGAATGTTCTGCCCTGAGCCTCGCACATCACCGGTCCGGCCAGGACAAAGTCACCTGCGTCTCGCATGCCCGCGGCACCGGCTCAGTGGCATTGGAGGCCGACCCATTCCTCTGGCTATCCGAGGATTCGGTCTCGTTGCTGACGTGGACCGCACTTCCTGTCGCGGTTTCGACGACCTGAATGCGGCTCTCGCGAGCCCGTTCAATGCGGCTATCGTCGTGCCTATGATGATGGGTTTCCCTTTGGAGCGCCCTTAGCAGCCGCGGCGCTTCGTATCGCTGATCCTGAGTTAGCGGACGGCCCGCTCAAGAATTCCGGTCGTAACAACTAGTTGACGGCTCACTTGCTGCGCCGCGAGGTGGCGGATTGCCGACCATCGATCATCTTCTCCCCAGAGAGGAATTCGGACATGAACGCCAACCGGCTTCTGATTGTCTATTCCGCGGTGCTGACCCTTGGCTGCGCGATCGGGCTGGCCAGCGGTGCCATGGCCAATCAGGCGCCGGGTACCGAAAAGGCGCAGTTCGGCGAGATCGACGTGCAGCGGATCAACATCCGCGAGCCCGACGGCACTATTCGTATGGTGCTGTCCAATACCGCAAAAGCCCCGGGCATTTATTGGCGCAACGTCGAGCGCCCCCACCCCAGCGGACGCCGGACGGCCGGCATGCTCTTCTTCAATGAGGAGGGCACCGAGAATGGCGGACTGACGTTCAGGGGCCAGCGCATGCCGGACGGCAACGTCTCGAGCAACCTCCACCTTAGCTTCGACCAATATGAGCAGGACCAGGTCATAACGTTCAGCCAGGACGAAAATGGTGGCCGGCGCTTCGCCGGCATGATGGTGAGGGATGTGCCGGACGAGCCTGTCGATTTCGACCTTTTCCAGCGCCTCAACCAGATGCCGGAGGCGGAGCGGGCAGCGGAAATCCGGCGTCTGCGCGCAGCCGGCGTGGGCGGTCGCGACCGCGTCCTCATCGGCAAGACGCCGGACCGTCAGTCGGCGATTCTCCTTAGCGACGCACTGGGCCGGCCGCGTATCCGAATGCGCGTCGCCGCCGATGGCGCGTCGGCGATTGAATTCCTCGACGAGAATGGTGCGGTCGTTCGCAATTTGACACCGCAGGATTGATACTGTCCGTTCACCATAGGAATTTTTCCCGCATCCGTGACCGCCTCTGCATTCTGGTTGGTTCGCTCAGTGCAGCCACCCAGCACTGAAAAGGACGAAGATCGTCCATGCCGATCCGGTCGGACGTGGCCGTCGGCCGACCGGAGGTTTCGGGCGAATTCAGGTGCTCCCGCGGCAGTGGCGCGACATCATCAGCGCACATGGTTGGGCCGTCACGAGGACCAGGAAAGCGACACCGCTCATATCGTGCTTCCCTCCTGCCGGTCACGTGGTCAGCATGAATCGGCATTTCGGCCTGAGGAGACGCATGATGAACCCGGCACCGTCTTCCAGCGCATGCTGCTCGCGACGGCGGTGCCGCTGACGCTCGCAGCCTGCGAGGCGCGCGCGGATAGAGAAGCAGAGTACCCACCCTCTGCTTGAATCCCTAGAACCGCTGATGCCCAAGCCTGGCGGTAACCAACCCTCTCTTTTGCTGGAACGCATTGGCCGCTACGCTGCAAAGTTGCGCTGGTCGCCTCGACCGGCCGTGAACGGGTTCCCGGATGCGCGCACGATAAGGCTGGGTGCTCGGATATCGTTCTGATCGTCTCGGCGTCGAGCGTCGCCTGGCCAGTGTTGCCGACGCCCCGGGGCCGGGACCGCTCCGGAACCGGCGCCCGAAGGGCATCGGGCTGCTGGAATTTCCACCCCGCGCCGGCAATTGTCTATGCGGGGCCAATGCGAATACAGACACTCCGCACCAGCTCCGGCCCCGAAGGTCACGTCGATGAAAATGTCAGGTCACCAGCAATGACATCGTCCTCGGACGAGAAGGAGCGCGGATCCGGCGCGCGCCTGTTGCTGCTCCTGGACATAATCGCAGGTGTCGAGGGCGATTTCGTCCTCAAGGACCTGGCGACCCGCGCGCGCCTGCCGGTCAGCAGCGTCCATCGGTTGCTGCAGATACTGGTGAAAGCGGGGCTGGTGGAGCGTGCGGGTAGCGTCGCCTATCGGCCCGGACGGGAATTGTTCCGGCTGGCCTCGCGCGTGCTGCGCCACATGGACTATGCGACGGTGGCCAAGCCTTTCGTCAAGGCGCTGTGGGACCGCTGGCAGGAAACCGCGGTCTTCTCGCTTTATCGCCCCGCGAACCACAGCGCCCTGGTGGTCGAGCTCATCCAGACGCCCCACCCGCTGCGCCATGTCCTCGAGCCGGATACCGAGCTCTCGTTGCTCTGGGGATCCCTGGGCCGGTCGATTCTCGCCCACCTGCCGCAGGAGGAGTTCGCCGCCGCCTATGCGAAGGCCGGGCTCGGGCCGATCACGCACGAGCCGCCAGTGAGCGCGGCGGTGCTCGCCCAGGAGCTCGAGAAGATCCGCAATGACGGCGTCGCCGTCTTCAACAGCGAGGAAGCCGAACTGGCCGGGGTCGCTGCACCCGTTTTTGCGGGCGGCGTCGTGATCGGATCGCTGGGCGTGACCCAGCCCACCTATCGCTTCGCGCGGCTCGATGTCGAAGCCCTTGCCGCCGACGTCCGCGAGGGCGCGGCAGCACTCAGCGCGGCCCTGGGCGACATGGCTGGCGAAAGTAATTCCTGATACCGGAATTGCGTTTCCGGATGACGGAATTTCGTTGACTCGACCCGCTGCCCGTCTAGCCTTGGCTCCGAGGCCTCACAGAAGGCGCAAGCAGGAGGGCTGGGATGTCGGTCGATCGCAGGGAGTTCTTGGTCGCCGGAGCGGGCCTGCTGGCGGCACCCGCTTTGGCAGAGGCCGGATCAGGAGCGCAGGCGCAAAGGCAGCCGGCCCGGCAGCCGCCGCTGCGGCGCATCGCGACCGAAGAAGCCTGGACCATCCCGGAGCATCTCGACGCGCTGGCACCCCTGAGCCAGGGCACCTGGCGCAATCTCGATGTCGAGGTGATCAATCCGGCGGGCTCGCGCGCGACCGAGCCACTCTATGCCAATCTGCTGGACACCCAAAGGCGGCTGGCGGAGATGGACCGGCTCGGCATCGACATGCAGGTGCTTTCGCTCACGTCGCCCGGCGTGCAGTTGTTCCGCGCGGACCGTGCCGTCGCGCTTGCCGCCCTCGCCAACGACCGGCTGGCCGAGGTCGTAGGATCCGCCCCGACCCGATTTGCGGGCCTGGCCAGTTTTGCGCCCCAGGATCCGGCACGCGCATCACGGGAAATGGAGCGTGCCGTCGAGCGGCTTGGATTGAGCGGCTTCATCGTAAACTCGCACACCGACAACGAATATCTCGACGAACAGAAATACTGGCCGATCCTGGAGGCGGCCGAAGCGCTCGACCGCCCGATCTATATACATCCCCGCTGCCCCTCGGACGGGATGGCGGCGCCGTTCCGGGGCAATCGGCTGCAATCGGCGATCTGGGGATTCGCTATCGAGACGGGAACGCATGCCATGCGGCTCATCACCTCGGGCGTGTTCGACCGGTTTCCGAAACTCAGGATCGTGCTTGGCCACATGGGCGAGAACATCCCCTTCTACCTGTGGCGGAGCGACCATTGGTTCGAGCGGCGCCGGGACGTCTATCGCTCCTCCCTCAAGCCTTCGGAGGTGTTCCGCCGCAACTTCATGATCACGACCAGCGGCGTCGAGCATGAACCGGCGCTCCGCTACGCAATAGAGGTTCTCGGCGCGGATCGAGTGATGTGGGCAATTGACTACCCTTATGAGGCGATGTCGCCCGCCACGACTTTCCTGAACGACGCGCGGATCGAGGACGCGGACCGCGCAGCGATCTTCCACCGCAATGCCGAGCGGATATTCCACCTCCCCACCTGAATTTCCGATATATGGAATCTTAGTTCCTTATTTTGAAATTTCGATTGACTTTGTGCCGGGGCTGAATAGCCATGCCCTCAGCAAAGAGCGCCGGAGGGCGCCGCAATGGGGAGGAATGGCATGGAGAGGCTGTTCGATCTGAAAGAAGGCCGCGTCTCGCGGCTTTCCACTGGAGCGCGATGGAGCGGCTCGCTCGCGGCCCTGCTGGCCGGGTTGGCGAGCCCGGCGCTGGCCCAGGAATCGCCCATCGATTCCGCCGAAGCCGCCGATGAGGCCGCGACGGTCGAGGAGATCGTGGTCACCGCCCAGTTTCGCGAGCAACGCCTGCAGGACACGCCGATTTCGATCACGGCGGTGACGGGCGAGATGCTGGAAGCGCGCAGCCAGACCAGCATCGCCCAGGTCGCCGCGCAGGCGCCCAACGTCAATTTGCAGGAAGCGCCGGCCACCTACGGGCCCTCGATACAGGCCTTCATCCGAGGCGTGGGTCAGTCGGATTCCACCTTCGCCCTCGAGCCGGGCGTCGGCCTCTATGTCGACGATGTCTATTATTCCACGCTGCAAGGCTCGATGCTGGAACTGCTCGACCTCGAGCGCATCGAGATCCTGCGCGGTCCACAGGGCACGCTCGCGGGGCAGAACTCGATCGGCGGCGCGATCCGGCTCTATTCACGCCGTCCCGACGGGGATGACGGAGGCTATGTCCAGGCGACCTACGGCCGCTTCCAGCGAACCGAGTTGCGCGGCGCCGCCGACTTCACGCTGGTGCCGGATCAATTGTTCGCACGCATATCGGGGACGGCGGTCAATCGCGAGGGCTATGTCACGCGCTACGATTACCGGTGCACGCATCCGGATTCCCCGATCCGCTCGTTCGCGACCTCGAACGACTGCGTCCTCGGCACAGAGGGCGGCAAATCCTATGTCGCGGGCCGCGCAACCGTGCGCTGGGTTCCGCGCGACGATCTCGAATTCCTGGTGATCGGCGACGTGACGCGCGACGACAGCGAGTCCGCGCCCTCGACTTTGCTTTACGTGGGTTCTCTCGCCGGGCCGGGCACGCCGGCGACCCCACCCTATCTGCTCGACGGCGTCCAACTCGGCACGCCGGCGGGCTCGCCGTTCATCACTTATTCGCCCTACGGCAACTTCGCGCTCGACACCTTCACGGACAGCCGGTTCGTCAGCTACGAGAATTACATCAACTCGGAACCGCGCGACGGCACCGCGCCTTATTCGGTGCCGTCGGAGAACTCGCTCGACACCTGGGGGGTTTCGGGGCAGCTCAACTGGGATGTCACTGGCAATCTCTCGCTGACCTCGATCAGCGCCTATCGCCACTATAATGCGATCTTCTCGTCGGCGGAATCTTCGCCGCTCAACACATCGCTCGTCACGAATGACGTGACGCACCGCCAGTTCACCCAGGAGCTGCGGCTGACCGGCCAGGTCGGCAGGCTCATCGACTATACGGTGGGCGGCTTCTATCTGGACTCGCACAGCGAGGGCGGCTCGCGAGTCCAGCTCACCACGCTCGAATTCCGCCAGACCGACGATGTGCGTCAGGAGACCAAGGCGGCCTTCGCCAATGTCGAGGTCCACGTTACCGATGCGCTGAGCCTGATCGGGGGGCTGCGCTACAGCGATATCACCAAGACCTTCACTTATGCGCGCCTCGGGACGCCCGGCAACATCTATGGCGGCGCGGCGCCGCCTGCGCTGGCCCCGCTCGACGGGCTCGTCGTGGAGTTTTCGGGCGACCGCGTCGATTATCGCGCGATCGTACAATATCGCTGGTCCGACCAGCTGATGACCTACGCGCAGGTCGCGACGGGCTTCAAGAGCGGCGGCGCCAATCCGCGGCCCTTCTTCCCCAGTCAGGCGCTGAGCCACGACCCCGAGGTCCTGACCGCTTATGAGGTCGGCTTCAAGAGCGACATGTTCGACCGCCTGCTCAGGCTCAACGCCTCCGCCTTCCTCAACCGGTACAGCGACATCCTGGTCTCGGTCGCGACCTGCCCGACCGTCCCGGCGACACCCTGCGCGCTGCCGCTCAACGCCGGAGAGGCGGAGCTCCGGGGCTTCGAACTCGAGGCCTCGTTGCGGCCGGTCGCCGGCCTCCTGATCGACGCGTCGCTCGGCTATCTCGATTTCGAATATAAGTCGATCTCCGCGCTCGGCACGAGCGCCGGCATCACCTTGGATATGGACGCGCCGTTCGTGCAGGAGTGGCGGTGGAGCATCGGTGCCCAATATGAGATCGACCTCGGCAGCCTCGGCACCCTGACGCCGCGCCTCGACGTCAGCCATCAAAGCCCCTTCTTCGCCCAGGCGATCAACCGGCCGCCCTTCAACCGGGTGGAATCGCGGACCCTCGCCAATGCACGGCTCACCTACCGCGATCCCGGCCGCGACTGGCAGGTCTCGCTCGAAGTGACCAATCTCACTGACGAATTCTACTATGACGGGATCTTCGACAATCGCGGCTCCACCTCCTCCATCCAGGGACGGCCCGGGCGGCCCCGCGAGTGGGCGATCACGCTGAGACGCAATTTCTAGGCATCGCGGCGCCCGGCGCCGATCTGTGAACAGGAGTGATTTCGATGGCCACCACGCTCGACAAGCCTCAAGCCGCCCCGGCGCAGCCGGAGGGGACGATCGTCGCCGGGCTGCCCATGCCGCGGTTCGAGAGGATTCAGGTGGAGCCGATAAGCGGAGCCTGCGGTGCGGAAATCTCGGGCGTGGACCTGCGCCAGCCGCTGGACGACGAGACCCTCGCCGAGGTGATGAAGGCCTTCGAGCATTTCCTGGTCATCGTGTTTCGCGACCAGGACCTCACCGTCGACCAGCACAAGGCCTTTTCGGACCTCTTCGGCGAGCGGATGGAGCTGCCGCAGGCCCCCACCTACGGCGAGCATAGCGACATGCAGGAGGTTCGCCGCGAGGCGCACGAGCCGTCAAACGTCGTACCGTCCTTCGAATATTTCCACACCGACAGCCCGTTCCTCGCCCAGCCGCCCAAATGCATCGTGATGCGGGCGCTCGAGGTCCCCAGATATGGCGGCGATACCGCATTCTCGAACGGCTATCTCGTCTATGAGAGCCTTTCGGACGGGCTCAAGACGCTGCTCGACGGGCTGGAGGTCGTCTATTCGGGCAAGGACATCTGGGCCCGGAACGAAAAGCTGCCGCCCGAAAAGCGCCTTCGTCTGCGCGAGTCCCACGGCTTTGGCGAGCACGAGCTCGAGAACGTCCATCCCGCCGTGCGCGTCCACCCGGCGACCGGCCGCAAGGCGCTCTATGCCACGACCGCCTATTTCCGCCACTTCGTCGGATGGAACGAGGCCGACAGCTGGGCGCTGCTGAACCATCTTCAGTCGCTCGCCCAGTACCTCCACTTCCAGTGCCGGGTGAAGTGGAAGAAGGACACGGTCATCGTCTGGGACAACCGGTTCCTGCTCCATCGCGGCGTGCACGACTTCACGATGGAGCGCCGCCATCTGTGCCGCACCACCGTGCGCGGGGAACGCCCGCTCGGCCCTAACAGCGCTCGTGTCTGAAGCGACGGCTGCGCGGGCGGCGCCGGGGTCGGGGGAAATGGAAGAATGAAGCTGGGCGGAGCGATCGCGCAGGTCCTGAAGCGCGAGGGGGTCGACGTCATATTCGGCTATCCGCGCAATGCGGTGCTGGAAGAGGCGGCCGCGGCCGGCATTCGCACCGTCATCGTGCGGCAGGAGCGCACCGGCGTCCACATGGCCGACGCCCTTTCGCGGCTGACCCGCGGCGAGCGGATGGGCGTGTTCGCCATGCAGCACGGGCCGGGCACCGAAAATGCGTATGGCGGCGTCGCGCAGGCCTATGCGGAATCGGTGCCGGTTCTCGTCCTGCCCCAGGGTTACGCCCGCCGCCTCGCCTTCGTGCCCGACAATTACAACGCTTCGATCTCGATGCGCGACGTCACCAAGCATGCCGAGCCGGTGACGTCGGTGGATGAGATGGCGACGATCATGCGCCGCGCCTTCACCCAGCTTCGCAACGGACGCCTGCGCCCGGTTCTCGTCGAGCTGCCCAACGATCTCTTGTCGGACGAGCTGTCTCGGCCGCTCGATTATCGTCCGGTGGTGCGCGCCCGCTCCGCTCCGGACCCCGATGCGGTCCGCGCGGCCGCGCAGTTGCTGGTAGCGGCCACGCGGCCCGTCATCCATGCCGGACAGGGCGTGCATTGGGCCGGAGCCTATGACGAGCTGCGCGACCTTGCCGAGCTGCTCGGAGCGCCGGTCTCCACCACCCTCGAGGGTAAGAGCGCCTTCGACGAGACGCATGAACTTGCGCTCGGGTCGGGAGGCGCTGCCATTCCCCGCACGGTTCGCCATTTCCTCGACCAGGCCGACCTGATCCTGGGAATCGGCTGCAGCTTCTCGGAAACGGCTTTCGGCGTCGCGATGCCCACCGGCAAGGAGATCATCCATGCGACGCTCGACCCGGCCGATCTCAACAAGTCGGTGCCCTGCTCGCTGGCGCTGATCGGCGATGCCAAGTGGACGCTCGCCATGCTGGTCCGGGCCGTGCGCGAGCTCATCGGCACGCCGCGCGAGCGCTCCGCTATCGTCCGCGAGGTCAAGCAGGTGGAGCAGGCCTGGCTGGCCGAATGGTGGCCGCTGCTGACCTGCGACGAGGCGCCTCTCAGCCCTTATCGCGTTCTTTGGGATCTGCAGCAGACGGTCGACGTCGCAGACACGATCATCACCCACGACGCGGGAAGCCCGCGCGACCAGCTCTCGCCCTTCTGGAAGACGATCGCGCCGCACAGTTACATCGGATGGGGCAAGTCCAC
>NZ_SBFF01000002.1 GCF_004151485.1 Sphingosinicella sp. CPCC 101087
CCCTCCAGGGACAAAGACGCGCCGAAGTCATCCAAATGGTCGAAAACGCCGCAAACAATAGACCTAATATCGTCAGGCAGGCGTCTTAAGGTCGGTTTCTAGGACCCTGGCGGCTCCTGCCTCTGCGCTCCGGCGGGGCTGGTGGCCGTCAGGTGCTCGTCGTACCAGGCGAGGGACCGGTCCAGGAAATCCGCGATATGCTGGGTCTCGCGCATGCCATGGCCCTCGCGGGGGTAACGCAGCATGACGGCCTCGACGCCGACATCGCGCAGGGCGATGAAATATTGCTCGATCTCGGCCACGTTCACGAGCAGGTCCGCGTCGCCATGGCTAAGCAGCACCGGCGTGCGCACCCGATCGACGAATCGGATCGGAGAACGCAGCCACAGCATGTCCATGATACCGCCGGTATGCGGTTTGCCGAAATATTCCTGCTCGAGATAATCGTGATAGACGGACATGTAATTGTGGCTGACGAGGTTGGAGATGCTCGCCCAGGGTATCGCCGCCTTGAAACGCGGGGTCTGGGTGATCAGCCAGTTGGTCAGCTGGCCGCCATAGCTGCCGCCTTCCACGCCTAGCCGATCGCCGTCGAGCCACGAATGTCGGGCCAGAGCCGCGTCGACGCCCGCCAATATGTCCATCGCTTCCCCGCCATTCTGATCGCGCGCGATGAGGTTGGTGAAGCTCTGGCCGTAGCCGGTCGATCCGCGATAGTTCACCATCAGAGAAGCGTAGCCTCGGCTCGCGAGCGCCTGCGTCTTGGCCGTGAAGGCGGGGCCCTGCTGGCCATGGGGTCCGCCATGGATAACGACGATCATCGGATATTTGCGGTTCGCGTCGAAGTCGATCGGCTTGGTCAGGAAGGCCTCGATCTCCCGGTCGTCATAGGTCCGGAAGGTGAAGGACTCGACCTCGGCGATCTGCTTGCGCCCGAGCAGGTGGGCATTGAGCTCGGTGAGCTTCGCCGATCTCTCGGATCGTGCAGGGCGCAGGAGGTGAAGCTGCGGCAGGTCGCCGGGCGTCGCCATCGCAGCGATCGCGTCCCCGTTTGCCGCGACCGCGAAGCTGCCGACGGAGCCGCGCTCCGAGTCCGCCGGGCCGACCCGTTTCGCCACGCCGCCGGTTGCCGGCATTCGATAGAGGCCCACCGTGCCGCGGGATTGAACCGTCGTGTAGAGCCAGCGGCCGTCGGGCGACCAGGAAGGGGTGCCCTGAACGCTGTCCACGACCGCGCCGATCTCCTCGCGCCGGCCGGTTTCCACATCGATCGTCCAGACATGGGGTTCTTCCATGTTGGTTTCGGACGAAGTGACGGGCCGCATCAGGCCCAGGAAGGCGATCGTTCGCCCGTCAGGCGACCAGCGCGCGGCATATTCCACGCCCCGCGTCTCGGTGAGCCGCCTGACCGACTTCGTTTCCACGTCGATCGTGTAGATGTCGTAATTGTGCGTGCTATCGGGGTCCAATTCCGGGTTCGCCAGATAGAGCAAGGTGCGGCTGTCGGGTGCCCAGTCGAGCGAATGCTCGTAATTGTCGCCCTGGGTGAGTTGGGTGACTTCGCCCGTGGCGACATCGGCAACGAAGAGGTGGAGGCGCTTATTGTCGTTGAAGCGTTCCGGCCATCCGCGTGCCGGACGATACCAGTAGCGGGTGATGACGATCGGATCGGCTTCCATCGGCGGATCGGTCGCCGCGACCGCCGACACATAGGCGATCCGTCTCCCGTCCGGCGACCAGGCGAAGCCAGTACTGGCGCGCGGCAGCGGATGATTGGTGGCGTCGATGCTCGCGAAGGGTCGCGATTGCGACCCGTCGGCGTTCGCGATCACCAAGCCATTCTCGCTTCGATAGGCAACTCTCGAGCCATCGGGCGACCAGCGCGGAGATCCGCCCTCGATCCCTTCCGCGCTGCCCCATGGCCGTGAGACGCCGGTGCGGCGATCCAGCATGAAGATCCGCGTGTAAGGCGCTCCGATGCGATCCGCATGCTGTACGGTGAACAGCACCGAACGACCGTCTGGGGAGAGCTGGGGATCGGATGCGGAGCGGAGGTGAAACAGGTCTGCGCTGGTGAAGCGCGGGCCGGCCTCCGGCGGCGGCACTGGCTGTTGTGGTAGGGTGGAGACTTGCGGCGACGGCTGCGGCGCCGCCTGGCCCGGGACAGCCGCTGCGGCCTGAAACAGGACAGCGGCGAGAGCCGCGGCGTGTCGGATGTTCAGCTTGCGCCTCGTCATCGATCCCCCTCTCTGCAGCAAGTTCGTATACTTTATTCCGACAAGCGACAATGCTATTTGAAGGTCGGGGGCTATGCCCGATGGTCGCGAAGAGGGGAGCAGGCCCGAATGGTGCGCAGGCGTTTCAAGCGCGGTGGGGTCGCGGCAGCGCTGATGGCGCTGCTCGCGGGCACGGCGAGTCCGCTGGCGGCGATCGACGCCGCTCCGCCTGAGGCCGAAGCCGGAAGCCCGAGCACAGAGATACGCCTCGAGACGCGCGACTTCGCGCTTGTCCTCGATCGCACTTCGCAGACCCTGATTTCGCTCGCGCCCAAAGGGGCCGATGGGTTCGACTTTGCCCCTGCCGGGCGGCGGGCAGAGCGGCGGGGTGACGGCTATTATCATTTGGGTGACCTCGACCTGAAGCTGAGGTTCGCCGGCGATGAAGCGTGGCAGGATTTCTCGACGGCGTTTCGCCGTGCGCCGGTGCGCCCGCTCGAGGCGGGCGGAACGATCCTGGCGGCGGCGGACCTCACGCCCACTCTGGGCGCGACGATGCCGTTGCGCATCGAACGCCGCTGGGCGGCGGAGGAGGGGCGGCTCGTGCTCCGCTTCCGCCTCGTCAATCGGGCCGATCGGGCGGTCGAGATTGGCGGCCTCGGCATCCCGATGGTCTTCGACAACATCCTCACCGGACGGTCTCTGGCCGAAGCCCACGAGCAAGCGAGCTTTGCCGATCCGTATATCGGGCAGGACGCCGGTTTTCTCCAGGTGACGCGCCTCAACGGAAAGGGTCCCGTGCTGCTCGTCCTGCCGGAGCGCGGCACACCGTTCGAAGCCTACAAGCCGATCCTCGACGAGAAGGGCGCCGACGGTCGTCCAACGATGTTCAACGATGCGACCGAGCGTGCGCAGACTTTCGAGGGATTTTACGACTGGATGGTTGCCAGTCGTGCCTTCGCCGAAGACGAGTGGAGGGGCGCCCGGCAATGGAACGAGCCCACCACCTTGACGCTCGCGCCCGGCGAGACGCGCGACATCGGCCTTCGATTCGTGCTCTCCCCCTCCATTCGGGAAATCGAGGACACGTTGGTTGCTCAGGATCGACCCGTGGCGGTCGGCGTGCCGGGCTACGTGTTGCCGATGGATCTCGGGGCCGACCTCTTCCTCAATGCTCCCGAAGGCGTCCGCGCCGTCAGCAGCGAGCCGGCCGGTGCGATCGAGATCGGGCAAGCGCCGCCGGTCAACGGCTGGCGCCGCTACCGGCTGCGTGGGCGCATGTGGGGCCGGGCCAGGCTGCGAATCGATCATGAGGACGGCTCGGTGCAGACCGTCCACTATTTCGTGACCAAGCCGGCGGCGGAGGCGGTCGCGGACATGGGGCGATTCCTGACGACGCGGCAATGGTATGACGACCCGGCCGATCCCTTCGGGCGCGGCCCATCAATCATGAGCTATGACAAGGAGGCGGGCGCCATCGTCCTGCAGGATCCGCGCGCCTGGATCGCGGGGCTCAGCGACGAAGGCGGGGCCGGTTCGTGGCTTGCGGCGGTCATGAAGCAGCTCGGCGCGCCGGATCCCGAGGAGCTCGCCAAGATCGAGCGATTCGTCACCGAGACGCTCGACGGCGGCCTCCAGATCAACGAAGGCCCGAATGCCTTCGGCGTGCGAAAGAGTCTCTTCTTCCATGATCCGGAAGAGTTGCCCGAATTCGCTTACGACCCCTCCATCGACTGGAGCACATGGGCCTCATGGGACCGGGAGCAGGCCCATTCGGTCGTCCGATCGTTCAATTATGTCCATGTGGCGGCTGCCCACTGGGTGCTCTACCGGCTGGCCCGCTACCACGAAGGCCTGGTGAAGGCGCATGACTGGCAATGGTATCTGGACCGCGCCTACGAAACCGCCATCGCCATGGTCCGCCTCGCGCCCCGGTACGCACAGTTCGGACAGATGGAAGGCGACGTTTATGTCGACATCCTTCGAGACTTGCGCCGCGAGGGGATGGATCGGGAAGCTCGCGCGCTCGAATCCGTCATGCGCGCCCGTGCCGAACGCTGGGCGGCCGAGACTTATCCCTTCGGGAGCGAGATGCCGTGGGATTCGACCGGCCAGCCCGAAGTTTATGCCTGGATGCGCCATTTCGGCTACGACGAGAAAGCGGAGCTCACGCGCGAGGTGATCCTCGGCTACGACCCGACGCTTCCCCACTGGGGCTATAACGGCAATGCGCGCCGCTACTGGGACTTCGTTTACGCTGGTAAGACCAGGCGTCTGGAGCGGCAGATCCACCACTACGGATCCTCCAACAATGCCATACCCCTGTTCGATTCCTATCGCCGCGATCCGACTGACCAATATCTGCTGCGCGTCGCTTATGGCGGGCTGATGGGATCGCTTTCCAATATCGACCGCGAGGGCTTCGCCTCGGCGGCCTTTCACGCGAATCCCGACATGATGCGGTTCGACGGCTATAGCGGCGACTATGGCGTGAGCTTCTTCGGGCATGCCTATGCGACGGCATCTTACCTCGTCGACCATCCGACCTTCGGCTGGATCGGCTATGGCGGTGAAGTGGAGCGTGACGGGACCGAAGTCGGCATCGTCCCGCGGGACAGCTTCCGAAGCCGATTGTTCGTCGCGCCGGCAGGCCTCTGGCTGACGCTCGACGCGGGGAAATTCCGGCGCGTCGATTATGATGCCGCGAGCGGCCTCGTGCGCATCCACCTCGATCCGGCAGACCCGCATACGCCCAGGGCTTATTTGAACGTCGAAACGACGGCCGCCGGCAAGCGACTTTACCGGCCGGCAGGCGACCTGCCGCAAGTCCGCGGCGCTTTTGTCATCGGCCTCACTTCCTCGCCCACGACCGTCGAATTGAGGCCGACCGGGGGTGAGTCGCCAGCCGCTCCCTAGCGCGCCGGCTATCCTCTCGACATGGCGATCAGGGCGGCCAGCGCGAAGGCTGCGAGCAGGACGCTCTGGAGGAGCAGCGCCAGCATCTGGCGGGGACCGACCGCGCACAATCGCGCGAAGGAGAGTTTCGCGCCAAGCGAGGCGATGCCGATCAGCAGGCACCAGCGTGAAGCCTCGGTCAGCGCGTCGACCCCATATTGGGGGAGGAGGCCGAGCGAAGACAAGGTCGCCAAAGCGGCGAAGCTCACCAGGAAGTAAGGCAGGATCGGCACTCTTGCGGTCGAACCCCCGCCCACCCGACGCTGCGCTGCCCAGCCCACGAGGATGACGACCGGCGCAAGGCAAGCGACGCGGATCAGTTTGACGGCCGTTGCGGTCTCGCCGGCAGGATCGGAAACGCTGAAGCCTGCGCCCACCGCCTGAACGACCTCGTGCAGGGTGGCGCCTAGGAAGATTCCGATTTCCGTCGGCCCCAGGCCCAGGGCTGCGCCGAGGGCGGGATAGGCGATCATGGCCACCGTCCCGAGGATGGTCACCGCCGCGACCGTCGCGGCCACATCCTCGCTGCCGGCTTCCTTCTTCGGCAGCACGGCCGCAATCGCCAGGATGGCGGAGGCGCCGCAGATCGCGACGCCGCCGGCGGCGAGCAATGCCGGTCCGCGGCCGAGGCCGACGGCCCGCCCAAGCGGATAGCCAGCGCACAAGGTTACAGCCACGGCGCCGACGGCCAGGAAGAACGAGCCGAGTCCGAGTCCGGCGAGGTCGGCGAACGTCACCTGGACGCCAAGAAGGGCCACGCCGAGCCGAAGCACGCCCCGGCTTCCCATCTCGAGGCCCGGCTCCGCCGGTCCTCTTGTGGCAAGGCCGGCCATGGCCATGCCGAAGGCGAGGGCGAGAAACACGGACGGCAGGGCGAAAGTGCCGTCCAGCAATCGCGCCGCCCAGGCGATGGCGACGGCCAGCAACAGGCCGGGAGCGTAGCCGGCTGCCCGCCGCGCGGCGGTCGCGACCGTGCCGCTGCCGATTGCCGGGCTAGGAACGGGCGCCATGCGCCCGCCCGCCTATCTCTCTTTTGCTCGCGCCGGGGCGGCGCGCATTCATCTCAGAAGACAAGGCCGTCACGGCATTGCTCCCCGTTCGCTCGAACAGGAAGGGCAGCAGGCCGTGTACCAGGCAGGCGAGGCCGGCGCCGATCAGCCGGATTCCGAACCGCGCCGCGGCAAGCAGATGCTCCGCATAGCTCTCTCCCACCGCGGCAGGATGATCGCTAAAGGGATTTCGCATCGGCCGGCTCCTCGCTATTCTGTAGGTGGACAATAGCAGCGTGTTCGGCAGCGATCCTCCCAAAGTTGTCGCCAATCTAACCGGAACGGGAGATTCCTTTCGCCATGAGTGCAAGATCCGGAAAGCTCGATCGTCTCGACATCAGGATCCTCGATGCGCTCCAGGAAGATGCCGACCGCTCGCTCGGCGAATTGTCGGAGGCCGTCGGTCTGTCCGCCAACGCCTGCTGGAAGCGGGTCAAACGCCTCGAGGAAGCCGGCATCATCGAGCGGCGCGTTGCCCTGCTGAATCGCGACAGGCTCGGTCTCGGCGTGACGGCGCTCGTCTCCGTCAGCACGTCGCAGCATGACGAAAGCTGGCTTCAACGATTCGCGGAGGGGGTGAAGCTCATCCCCGAGGTCGTCGAATTCTACCGCATGAGCGGGCAGATCGACTATATGCTCAAGATCGTCTGCACCGACATCAGCGACTACGACCGCATCTACAAGAAGCTGATCAAGGCGGCCCCGCTCAGCGACGTCAGCGCCGCCTTCGCGATGGAGCAGATCAAGTGTACGACGCGGGTACCTCTGGACGGGCTGTAGCCCCGCCGGCGCGTCAGCGAGACTTTCTGCTCAGGCTAATACTGCATTGCCTCGGAAGGCCGGCGCAAGGCACCGGAGGCGGCGGCGATCGCTTGGGCCTGATGAGGCAGGAGTGAGGCCGAGCGACTCATTGCGATTTACCAGCTTCCTCCCTTTCGCCTTCGTCGCGCTTGAGCGGCGAAAGGACCCACAAGGTGACGATGGTGACAACCGACAGCATCACCGCGACATCCGCGCTGCCGAGGCCCACCGAGATGCCGATTGCACCGGTCACCCACAGGCTTGCCGCCGTCGCCGTCCCTTTCACCGAATCCTTGAGGCGCAGAATGGCGCCGCCGCCGATGAATCCCATGCCTGTGATCAATCCCTCGACGATCCGGGCCATCGCCTCCGGGCTGTCGACGGTCAGCGATTCCGCCGCCTGGACGAAGCCGCAGGTGGCCACCGCGACCAACGGGAAGGTGCGAAGGCCCGCGCTTCTTTCCTCGCGCTCGCGGTTCCAGCCGATCGGGAAGGCCAGGGCATAAGCGAGCGCGAGCGCGAACATATGCGGCAGCAGGCTGAAATCGTCCCTGCCGAGCAGCTCCATCACGTCGTCCATCTTCGTCCTCCCGCAGGCCCGAGAGGCAGAACGTTGTCCGCCATCCCGGTGCCCCACCCTCTACAGACCCCCTTCTGGCCTGATGCCGCCCTTTTGCCTATGCCCGTGATCAGGTCCGGACGTTGCCGGAGGAGGTGGCATGATCCGGCTCGATCCTGAGCGCGAACGGCGGAGGCGCGGCCGTTGAACGGCGACATGCTCGTCTGGATCGCTCTGGCGATGGCGATCGCCGCCGCGCTTTATTCGTCGGTCGGGCATGGCGGCGCTTCCGCCTATCTGGCGATCATGGCCCTGTTCGCGGTCGCGCCCGAGACGATGCGGCCGACGGCGCTGGCGCTCAATCTCGTCGTCTCCGGCTTTGCGGCGTTCAGCTTCGCCCGGCGCGGACAGACCAACTGGCGCCTGCTGGCCGCCTTCGCGGTCACGGCGGTTCCGGCCGCGTTTCTCGGCGGCAGCATGGAGCTCTCGCCGGGCCTCTATCGTCCGTTGATCGGCATGATGCTGCTTGCCGCGGCGGTCCGCCTGTTCTGGCAGCCCGAGCGGCTCGCCGCCCGGGCGACCCATGCGCCCCCGCTCGCGGTCAGCCTGCCGGCCGGCGCCGCGCTCGGCCTGCTCGCCGGCCTCACCGGCACCGGCGGCGGCATTTTTCTCAGCCCGCTCATCATCCTGTTCGGCTGGGAGAATGCGCGCCGAACTTCGGGCGTCGCCGCGGCCTTCATCTTCCTCAATTCCGCCGCCGGCTTGCTCGGCAACGCCGCCGGCATGCGTCACCTGCCCCCCGAGCTGCCGATCCTGGTCGGAGCCGTTGCCGCCGGCGCGGTGGTCGGCACGTGGCTTGGCGTCGCGCGGCTGCCGCGCCGACGGTTGTTGCAGGCGCTGGGTGCCGTGCTGGTCATTGCCGGCCTCAAGCTGCTGCTGCAGTGAATCGGGCGGAGCGCCTGTGCGAAGTCCAGTCGACATCAGTTGGGCCGAGTGACCGGCTGCGACTTCACCCGCGTTCGAGACCATCCGCGCCGGCTCAACGTGAGAACGTCCCACCCGTCGGTTGATGGCCTCCCGGTCCCGCGTTATAGGAGGCTGGCGGCGCGCGGCGCGGCACATCCTCCATTGCAGGCGGGTTTCCGGATGGGGGAGGGCTCCAACTCAGCGGGCGCGGCCACACATCCTGGGAAGGCGGAACGTGAACTCACAGGCGGATCTCTGGCTCGAAGCGCTGGCGATGCTCGCGGTGATCGTCGCCATTCCCTTCTACATGGGCATGGTCCATCTCGGCATCGTCGAAGTGCTCGCTTATGTCGCGGTCGGCGCGCTCTCCATGTCGGTCGGCGAGGCGCTCCAGTCGCGCGGCTTCACGGCGCTGCGCCTCGACGACCTGCTCTACGATATCGGCCTCTGGATGGTCGCGACCGCGACCCTCGGCGGCGCCGCTTACGCGGCGGCCCTGATCCTCATCTAGGCGGCGGCCGACAAGCTATCGACACCTCCCTGTGCGTCATCCTGGCTTTCCGTCAGGATGACGCATCGAGGTTCCGGCCACCCGGTCCACTACGCCTGCTGCGAGGCCACCCAGCGGTCCACTTCCTGCTCCAGGATGGTGAGCGGCAGCGCGCCCTTCAGAAGGATCTGGTGAAACGCTTTGAGATCGAACCGGTCGCCCAGCGCCTGCTCGGCCTCGCCGCGCAGCCGTAGCCAGACGGTGTGGCCGACCTTGTAGCTGCACGCCTGGCCCGGCGAGGCGCAATAGCGGTCGATCTCACGCTGCGTGCGCGGAACCGGGAAGCCGGTGGTCCGCACCATATAGTCTGTCGCCTGCTCCCGGGTCCACTGTTTGTGGTGCAGACCGGTGTCCACGACCAACCGCGCCGCGCGGAACAGCAGGGACTGGAGCATGCCGGCGCGGCCCAGCGGGTCGCCTTCATAGACTCCGAGCTCGTCGGCGAGCGATTCCGCATAGAGCGCCCAGCCCTCGGTATAGGCGCCGAACGGGCTCAGCTTGAGCAGCATCGGCGTGTCCCGGCTTTCCTGAGCCAGGCTGATCTGCAGGTGATGGCCCGGCATCGCCTCGTGATAGGTGAGCGAGGGCAGGCCGTATTTTGGCCAGTCGTGGGTGCTCTTGAGGTTGATATAATAAAGCGCCGGACGCGACAGGTCGAACGGCGCGGACTGGTAATAGCCGTTGGGGGCGCCGTCCTGGATGAATTCTGGAACGCGGACCACGCGGATCTGCGCCCGCGGTAGCGAGGCGAAGGCGCGGGGCAGGAGGGCGTCGACCTGCTCGATCTGGCGGTTGAGGTCGGCGAGCAGGGCCTCGCGGCCCTCGTCCGTATCGGGATAGAGCTGGCTGGGATCGTTGTTGAGCGTCGTCAGCTGGGCGCTGACGTCGGCGCCGGCCACGCCCTGCGCCCGCAAGATCTCGGCCAGGCGCGACTGGATGTCGGCGACCTGCGAAAGGCCGAGCTGGTGGACCTCCTCGGGACTCATGTCGGTCGTCGTCGCGGAGCGCACGGCGGAGGCATAATATTCGGCGCCCTGCGGTAGCCGCCACACGCCGGCCTGGTCGGTCGCGCGCCCGCGCAGCTCCTCGACGAGGGCGATCTGGCGATCCAGCGCCGGGTAGACCCGCTCCGTCACGATCGCCTGCGCACGTCGGGCATGGTCGCCGCCGACATTCGCCTCGCGCGCCTTGCGCTCGATCGAGGTGACGAGGATCGACTCGGCCGCCGGGACCTGGCGTAGCGCGCGCAGCTGGTCGAGCGCCGTGTCGAGGCAGAAGGACGGGGCAAAGACTCCGCGACCGGCATCCTCGCGCTGCTTCTCCGAATTCTGGTCGAGCGCGGTCTCGAAGGCCTCGAGCCGCGCCAGATAGGCGTCGGCGTCGGCGGCGTTCGCGACCCGGTGATGCTGGTCGAGGAAGTCCGGAACGTTCTGGTAGGCGCCGTCCTGCTGGCTGATCACATAAGGCGAATAGCCGATGCTGTTATTGCCGTAGTTGAAGTTGGAAAGGCCGTTGATGATATTGCTGCCGAGGAAGCCGACCGTATCGTAATGGAGCGCGCTCGCCTCGGAGAGCTGGCTGCGATCGATCGCCTTGAGCTCGCGATCATAGCCCCGGAAGGTGGCGAGGTCGCGCGCCTGGGAAGCGCTCGAATAATCGGAGAGCTCGGATCGTAGTCCCGCGCGCTCGCCCGTATCGAGGCCTAACTGAGTGGCGAATTCCGGAGAGGTCTCCATCACGTTGTAGAACATGCGCTCGAGCAGGTTTGCGAGCCGGGCGTCGGCCGTACCGGCCGTCTGTGCTGCCGCCTGGGCGAAGGCCCGCGCCGGAAGGCCGCCGGCAAAAGCGAGTGTGGTGGTCGCGCCGAGCGCGCCGATGAAGGTCCGTCTGTCCATGGAAGAATCCCGCTCCCCGAATTGAGTCGTCGATGCGGATTGCTTCCACCTCCGGCCCGCCGGCGCAAGGGCAGAAGATGGAAACGGCCCTTGCCGCGCAGCGGCGGCGGCAGATAAGGGACGGCGGTGACTGGATCGATTCACGTCGGCGTCGGTGGCTGGGACTTCGATCCCTGGCGGGGGACCTTCTATCCTCCGGGCCTGCCGAAGACGAAGCAGCTCGAATATTCAGGCGCTCATCTGACCGCGACGGAAATCAACGCCACCTTCTACAAGCTGCAGTCGCCCGAGCTGTTCGAACGCTGGGGCAAGGCGGTGCCGGACGGCTTCAAATTTGCGATCAAGGCCTCGCGCTTCTGCACCAACCGCAAGGTCCTGGGCGATGCCGGCGAGGCGATCGGCCGGTTCGTCGCTCAAGGCTTCACCAACCTTGGTGACAAACTGGGCCCGATCCTCTGGCAGCTCGCGCACACCAAGCGCTTCGATCCCGATGAGATCGGCGCCTTTCTCGCTTTGCTTCCCGCCAGCCAGGACGGAGTTGCGCTTCGGCATGCGCTGGAGGTGCGGCACGAGACCTTCCGCAATCCCGAATTCGTCGCCATCGCCAAGGCAGCGGGAGTCGCGATCGTCTTCGCCGATCACGAGACCTATCCGCAGATCGCCGATCTCACCTCGGATTTCGTCTATGCCCGGTTGCAGCGCACGCGCGAGGACGAGCCGGCCGGCTATTCCGGGACCGAACTGGACCGTTGGGCCCGGACCTTGCGCGGCTGGGCGGACGGCGAAGCGCCGCCGGGCCTAGATTATGCCGGAGATTCGTCCGCACCCAAGCAACCGCGTGAAGTCTTCGCCTTCGTCATCAGCGGTGCCAAGGTCCGCAACCCTCTCGCGGCGCAGGGCCTGATCGAGCGGGTGGGAGGCGGCGCGCCTTGACCGCTTTCGATTCCGCCGTCGAGGCGAAGACGTTGCTGGAAGGGTTGGGAGTCGATTCGACCGCCGGCACCTGGGAATCGCGCTCGCCGATCGACGGCGGACCGATCGGCCGTGTCGACGCCGCCGACGGCGAGGCGGTCGCGGCCGCGATCGGCCGCGCGCACGAGGCTTTCCTCCAATGGCGGCTGGTGCCGCCTCCCCGCCGCGGCGAGCTCGTACGGTTGTTCGGCGAGACGCTGCGCGAGGAGAAAGCGGCGCTGGGGCGGTTGGTCAGCCTCGAGGCGGGCAAGATCCTCCAGGAGGGCCTCGGCGAGGTCCAGGAGATGATCGACATTTGCGACTTCGCAGTCGGCCTGTCCCGTCAACTCTATGGTCTCACCATCGCCACCGAACGGCCCGGCCACCGGATGATGGAGACCTGGCATCCGCTCGGCGTCGTCGGGGTGATCTCGGCCTTCAATTTTCCGGTCGCGGTCTGGGCATGGAACGCCTGTCTCGCTCTGGTCTGCGGCGACAGCCTCGTCTGGAAGCCGTCGGAGAAGACGCCGCTCACCGCCGCGGCGGTGGGGGCCCTGTTCCGCCGCGCCGCCGAGCGTTTCGGCGATGCGCCCGCCGGCCTGCTCGAGGTCGTGCACGGTGGACGCGAGACGGGTGGGGCCCTGGTGGACGATCCGCGCGTGGCACTGGTTTCGGCGACCGGCTCGACGCGGATGGGCCGCGAAGTCGGCCCCCGCGTCGCCGCCCGCTTCGGCCGGACCCTGCTCGAGTTGGGCGGGAATAATGGCATGGTCGTCACCCCCTCGGCCGATCTCGAGCTCGCCGAGCGCGCCATCGCCTTCGCCGCCGTCGGCACGGCCGGTCAACGCTGCACCTCGCTGCGGCGCCTGATCGTCCATGACGATATCAAGGACGCGCTGCTCGCCCGGCTGAAGCGGATCTGGTCGGGCATCCCGGTTGGCAATCCGCTCGACCCGGGCGTGCTGGTCGGACCCCTGATCGACCGCATGGCCTTCGAGGCGATGGAGAAGGTCCTTGCGGAGGCGCGAGCGCAGGGTGGCATCGTCACTGGCGGCGAGCGCCTTCACGCCGAGAGCTGGCCCGACGCTTATTATGTCCGGCCGGCTCTGGTCGAGATGGCGGGCCAGTCCGACGTGGTGATGCGCGAAACTTTCGCGCCGATCCTCTACGTCCTCGGCTTTCGCGAGCTGGACGAGGCGATCGCCCTTCACAATGCGGTGCCGCAGGGCCTTGCCTCGGCGATCTTCACCACGGATTTGCGCGAAGCGGAGCTGTTCCTGTCGGCCGCCGGATCCGATTGCGGGATCGCCAACGTCAATATCGGCCCGTCGGGTGCGGAGATCGGCGGCGCATTCGGCGGAGAGAAGGAGACGGGCGGTGGCCGCGAAAGCGGATCCGACGCGTGGCGCGCCTATATGCGACGCGCCACGAACACGATCAATTATGGTCGCGACCTGCCCCTCGCCCAGGGAATCGAATTCTCGCTCCCCGTCGCCTGAAGGGTCGTCCGGCCTGCTCTGACCGCTGCTCCGACCGGGTACCCGGGCATAACCACCTGTTTTGAACGCCTTTTCAGGCCGGTCCTGAAGTCGGCTTCGCAGCAGGCGATCCGATCTACTGTTGATCGAGGTTCTGAGCGATTTGTTAACCGCGCACCTGCTATTTCCCCGGCCCTCGGGGAGAACGAGGTGGGTTACTCGCGCAAGATTGGTCCGCCAATCGTGTCTGCAGCTGTCGCGACGCTCGTCCTGACGAACTTTGCGACCGTCACTGTCGTGCGCGACGGCGCCCGCCAGGGGCTCGAGCTGTTCGACACGATCTGGCCAATCGCGCTGACGTCCGCGGTCGCGGTCATTCTCGTCATGTCGCTCCTTCACCGTTCGCTCGTGGAGCTGGTCCAGGAACTGGAGCATCGCGAGGCCGCCGCCCAGCATCTGGCCCTTCACGATCAGCTGACGAGCCTCGCCAACCGCGCGTTGCTGGAGGATCGTCTCGGCCAGGCGCTGACCCGATATCGCCGAACGGGCGAGCAGGTCGCTCTGCTGATGCTGGACCTCGACCGGTTCAAGCAGGTCAACGATACGCTTGGGCACAATGCCGGGGACCGGCTTGTCCAGGAAGTCGGCGAACGCCTCCGTTCTCTGGTTCGCGAGACCGACACCGTCGCCCGGATCGGCGGCGACGAGTTTGCGATCGTGCAGATCAGCCCCAAGGGTGAGGCCGACATTCGTCGCCTGTGCGAGAGGATCATCGAGGTCATCCGCAAGCCCTTCGTGATCGGCGATCGCGAGGCGCGAGTCGGGGTCAGCATCGGCGCGGTCTTCGCCAGCCGTGAGGTATTCGAAGCCTCCGAGCTGCTGCGCAAGGCCGACATCACCATGTACCGCGCGAAGGCGGCCGGCCGCGACTGCTTCCGCATTTTCACCGAGGCGATGGACGCCGACGTCCAGCGAAGAGACCAGATCGAGAGCAGCCTGCGCACAGAGCTTCGCGACGGCTCTGGGCTGCACCTCCATTTCCAGCCGATCGTCGACAGCGGCGGTGCGCCGGTCGGACTGGAAGGACTGCTGCGCTGGAATCATGCGATTCTGGGGGCGCTGCCGCCCGCCGAAGTCATTCCGATCGCCGAGGAATGCGGCATCATCGACGAGATCGGCCTGATCGCCTTTCGCGAGGCCTGCCGCGTCGCGCGGCGCTGGCCCGACCTGGTTGTCGCGGTCAACCTTTCGCCGGTGCAGTTTCGGGGGGCGGCGCTGCCCGCGACGCTGCGGCGCATCGCCGGCGAGGAGGAGGTCGATCCCACCCAGCTCGAGCTCGAAATCACCGAAGGCCTGTTCATCGAGCACGGGACGCTCTGCGCCCAGGCGATGCAGGAGATGCGCCGAGCGGGCTTCCGGATCGTCCTCGACGATTTCGGCACCGGCTATTCCTCGCTGAGCTGTCTGCGCACCTTTCCGGTCGACAAGATCAAGCTCGACCACAGCTTCATCGACCTGGCCGAGCGGGATCAGAGCGTCGCCATCATTCGCGCCGCCGCGACACTGGGACATGCCATGGGCCTCGAGGTCGTGGCCGAAGGGATTTCCTGCGCCGAGGAGGAGCAGATCGCGCTCGAGGCTGGCTGCGATGCCCTTCAGGGCTATCATTACGCCGCCGCCATGCCGGCCGACGAGATTGCCGCCTGGCTCGAGGCCCGGCGCTCGTCCGCCATCTCCGACGCGGCCTGATCGCCATAGGGCGATCTCCTCCCCTGGAGTCGAGCGGAAGGCGGGCCGCAACCGGATCTCAGGCGGCGGACGCGGCTATCTTGAACCTCCATCCGACTCGGATTCGCTTCCGGCCGGGTCCACCGCCAGCAAGCGGAATTTCGGGCCATGCTCGCGGCAATCCCATGCAGGCATTATCGCGCAATTTTATGCGCAACCCGTGCCGGCCCATGGACAACCGGGCCGTGCGTCCACCGGCCTTCAACGAAATTACGCCGCGTTCATTCCTGCATCAGAGCGTCGTTCCCAGTCGCCTGCCGCGTCACTTCGTGGCCGGACATGGCCAGCTTCTCGGCCAGATAGCGGGCGAGTTCGTGCCGTGCGTGCTCGCGCTTGACCTGGTCCCGTGCCTCTCCGGTGCGGGTCCAAAGGTCTCGGAGCAGCCCGGGCCGGCGCTGTCCTACGACAGTGAGCCAGATGGCGATCGATTTGGAAAGCTCGTCGACGGAGACGGTGATACGCGAATCGGACATGCGGAACATATAACGAACAACATCGGGCCGAGCCACCGCCGTGACCAGCAGGGCTCGGCCTGCTGCCGCCGCAAGAAGGCGCGCGGTTGCGCCTAGTCCTTCTCTACCTGGCTTACGTCCCGTACCGCGCCGCGCGCCGCGTTGGTGGTGAGCGCGGCATAGGCGCGGAGCGCCGGAGAGACGTTGCGCTTGCGGCCGAAGGGCTTCCAGGCCTTGCTGCCTCGCGCGACCATCTCGTCACGGCGCGCCGCGAGTTCGGCTTCGTCCACGTCGAGCCTGATGATGCGATTCGGGATGTCGATCAGGATGGGGTCACCCGTCTTCGCCAAAGCGATGAGTCCGCCTTCGGCAGCCTCCGGCGAGACATGGCCGATGGAGAGGCCCGACGTGCCGCCGGAGAAGCGCCCGTCCGTGACGAGGGCGCAGGCTTTTCCCAGGCCCTTCGATTTCAGGTAGCTGGTCGGATAGAGCATTTCCTGCATGCCCGGCCCGCCCTTCGGCCCCTCATAGCGGATGACCACCACGTCGCCTGCCTTCACCTCGTTGCCGAGAATGCCGGCGACAGCGGCGTCCTGGCTCTCGTAGACGCGTGCGGTTCCGCGAAAGGTCAGGATGCTCTCGTCCACGCCCGCGGTCTTCACGATGCAGCCCTCGGGAGCGATGTTGCCGTACAGCACCGCGAGGCCGCCATCCTTGGAGAAGGGATGCGCCGCCGCGCGGATGACGCCGGCCTCCCGGTCGAGATCTAGCTCCTTCCAGCGGTTGTTCTGGCTGAATGCGACGGTGGTGCGGACACCTCCCGGCGCGGCCTTGTAGAATTGGCGGACGCTCTCGCTTTCGGTGCGGACGATGTCCCAGCGCTCGAGCGCGTCACCCAGCGTCTTCGAATGAACGGTCGGCAGGTTGGCATCGACCAGACCCGCGCGCTCCAACTCGCCGAGAATGGCCATGATGCCGCCGGCGCGGTGGACGTCCTCCATGTGGACGTCCTGCTTGGCCGGCGCGACCTTGCACAGGCAGGGCACCCGACGCGAGAGCCGGTCGATGTCCGCCATGGTGAAGCCGATATCGCCTTCATGGGCCGCGGCGAGCAGGTGCAGCACCGTGTTCGTGGAACCGCCCATGGCGATGTCGAGGCTCATCGCATTTTCGAATGCCGCGAAGCTCGCGATGCTGCGCGGCAGAGCGGAGGCATCCTCCTGCTCGTACCAGCGCCGGGCAAGATCGACGATCGTGTGCCCCGCCTCGCGGAACAGCTTCTCGCGGTCGGCATGGGTGGCGAGGACGGAGCCGTTGCCGGGCAGCGAAAGGCCGAGCGCCTCGGTCAGGCAGTTCATGCTGTTCGCGGTGAACATACCGGAGCAGGAGCCGCAGGTCGGGCAGGCCGCCCGCTCGATCACCCCCACCTCTTCGTCGGTGTAGCTGTCGTCGGCGGCGGCGACCATGGCATCCACGAGGTCGAGGGCGACGGTCTGGCCCTGAATGTCTGCCTTGCCTGCTTCCATCGGCCCGCCCGAGACGAAGACGGTCGGGATGTTGAGGCGCATCGACGCCATCAGCATGCCCGGCGTGATCTTGTCGCAGTTGGAGATGCACAAGAGCGCATCGGCGCAATGCGCGTTGGCCATATATTCGACGCTGTCCGCGATCAGGTCGCGGCTGGGCAGCGAATAGAGCATGCCGTCATGGCCCATGGCGATGCCGTCATCGACGGCGATGGTGTTGAATTCCTTGGCAACTCCGCCCGCGGCCTCGATCTCACGCGCGACGAGCTGGCCGAGGTCCTTGAGGTGGACGTGGCCAGGCACGAACTGCGTGAAGCTGTTGGCGATGGCGATGATCGGCTTGCCGAAATCCTCGTCCGTCATGCCTGTGGCGCGCCACAGGCCGCGCGCGCCGGCCATGTTGCGGCCGTGGGTGCTGGTGCGTGAACGATAGTGAGGCACGGCCTGTCCTTGCAAAATGGCGACTGCTCCACGAGCCTTACCGATTTGGGATTGAGTTGAGAAATATATTATAGATGGAGTAGAAGGTCGCAGGGCATATCAGATGGACTTGCGCCAGCTTCGCCATTTCCTCGCGGTCGCGGAGACGCTCCATTTCGGGCGGGCCGCGGACCTTCTGGGCATGACCCAACCGCCGCTCAGTCAGTCGATCATGGCACTGGAACGCGAGCTCGGCGCGGCGCTGTTCACGCGGTCCAGGCGCAGCGTCGCGCTGACGGCCTTCGGTCGGCAGTGGCTGGAACATGTCCGCCCGGCGGTGGAGAAGGTTGCGGAGCTGCCGGACATCGCGCGTCGCCTGCGGGACGGAAGGGCGGGACGGCTTGCCCTCTCGTTCGTCAGCACGGCGGACTACAGCGTGCTGCCGCGGCTGGTCCAAAGCTATTCGGCGGCTTTCCCCGACGTCGAGGTCACCCTTGTCGAAGCGACCAGCGACGTGCAGATCGAAGCGCTGCTCGGCGGCCGCTTCGATGCTGGCATCCTGATCTCCACCCGGCCTGCCTTGCCGGCGCCGCTCGACTATCGGCCGCTGCTGCGCGAACCGCTCGTCGCCGCCGTCCCGGAAGCCTGGATCGGGGAAGGCCGCCTGTCCATGGCCGGCGAGAGCCTTCAAGGCGACGACTGGATGGATCAACCGCTCATCATCTTCCCTTCACGCGTGTCGCCGGCCTTCCACGATCTCGTGCTGGGATTCTACCGTTCCAGGGGACGCCAGCCGGTCATCCGGCAGGAGGCCATCCAGATGCAGACCATCATCAGCCTGGTCTCCGCCGGCATGGGCCTGGCGCTGGTTCCGGCCTCGCTCCGGCATCTCGCCCGAACGGGAGTGCGCTATGTCGGTCTCGCCTCGGAGCCGCCCTGCCTCGAGACGGGACTCGCCTGGCGGAAGGCGGATGACAGCGCGACTTTGTCCTCGTTGATCGCCATAGCCGAGGCGCAACGGTAGACGCCTCCGGCCGATCGCGGTCATCTCTACATTTGGATCTGGGTCCTAGGCGATAAAGCCGCGCGCCACGACCTTTCGTGCCAGCAGGGCGCTCGGGATGCTGCCGATGACGCAGCCGATCGCGCTCCCGCAGATCAGGCCCATGAGCCCCCACCGCGCGCCGAACCATGCGCCGAGAATGCTGGCGGCGATGGTCACCCAGCTCATCCAGCTGAGCCGTCTCACTTCCGGCGCGGTTCCACAGGCGACCACGGCCGATTGAGGCACGCTTTCGAGGAGCTTCGCGATGCCGTTGAGGCAGGCGGCGAATAGTATCGGTCGTTCCAGCTCATACCGGCCGTCGGTCAGAACCCATGCAACGGTGGGCGCCAGGGCGACGACGAGCACCGACGCGATCAGCAATGTCGCGGCCAGGGACTTTCCCTCGGCGATCAGCAGGCCGAAGCGGGCCGACCTCTCGGAGGCGGCACGAAGTCTTGGGACGAGCGCGAAGCTCGAGCCGGACCGCAGCAGCCTGAACGGGAAGATCGCCACCGAGGCGATGACGGCAAAGGTCGCGAGCGCTTCATAGTCCAGGACATGCGGGATCACGAAACGCTCGATCTGCACGAGCAGCGCCCCGGCCGCGGCGGCCACCATCAGTGACAGCGCTTCTCCGCGCGGAACGATGTCCTGGTCCGCTCCATCCACGCGGCCATGTCTCATAAGAGCGGCCCAGGTCAGGGCGGCAGCGACAGCAGCGGCGCCGGCCAGGATGATCAAGGGCGTTACCGCCGACGCCAACGGAAGGGCGAAGCCCAGCACGCCCGCAATGAGGAGCGACCAGCTCGCCACGTTGGTCGCCCCGAGAGGAAGCGCGGCCCAGCCATGTCGCCGAAGGCCCATTCCCGCGGCCATGGCCATCCCGCCGCCCAGGATTGCGGTACCAAGGGATATCGTAAAGCCGAGTGCAGGCCCATAGATGGCGGACGTGGCGAGGCAGGCGAAGACCGCGACAAGGCTGCATGAGGCGAGTACGCGCAGCAGCAAGCGAGGTCCAGGATCCAGGCGACGCCGTAGCAGCACCTGATCGACGCCTAGCGGGGCAAGCCAGATGAACAGGTTGTAGACGGCGATGGCGAGCGCGAGCTGGCCGAATTCGGCGGCGGGCAGTTCGCGGGCAAGGAGAAGATTGCCGAAGGTGAAGGCGGCGCCCGCGAAGGCGAAGCCCAGGCTGGCGCCCACCGACTTGGATCGGATCAGCGACAGCATCTATCGACCTGCGGGAGCGGGTGAATGATCACGCAGAGCGGTCCGCAATCCTGGCACGAAGATAAGGACATCGGGCGCCTCTAGGTGAGTGCCGCCAGCGATACAGATGGAAACCTTCCACGCCCGGGCCGGTCGGCTGGGCGAAATCTTCGATGGCGCGGGTTACGTCCGGGGGGACGGCGTAGTGAACGCCCCATCGCTCATTCGGCACCAAGATTGCGCCATCCGGATAGCAGGCCGCAATTTCTGCCAGCAGGGCGCCACTGCCGACGACGCGGCGGCCGGTTCGAAAGTCACGCCCGAACTCCACCGCCGGCACGATGTCGCTGATGCGGCTTCGATTTATCAGCAGATCGAATGTTCCGAGATAGTGGACTGCCCGAAGGTCGTCGGCGACTACGAACAATGAAGGATTGCCGATCGCGTTGCGCAACTCGCTTGATGCGCCCTGCCACGGCCAATCGGGGGGCGGCGAAACGAGGCTTGCGGGCCGTATGGCTGCTTGATGCGCATCGACCGCGATTCGCTTCACGCTGCGCGCGATCGACCAGTTGCCGGCTATGGCGGCAAAAGCGACGAGCCCGAGCAGGACAGTCGTGACGATCGGACGCGCGGAAAGGGAAATCGTCGCCCGACCCATCCTGTCCATCGCTGCCGATCGCGACGCGACGAGCCGGGAAAGTGCCGATAGCATCAGATCGGTAGCGATCGCCGCAAGGACGAAAAAGAAGGGCAGGGCGTAAAGAAGATAACGGAAGCTCTTCATCCCCGCCAGCGAATGCGCGATGAATGGGACCGCAATGAGCGCAAGGCAGAAATAGCCTGCCCGCAGCCGACGCAACACAACGAATCCAACCGACGCGAGCGCAAGCACGGTCAGGATCGGCATTCGCGTGACGAAATTGCGCGCATAAAAGAGAATATCGTTCCGGTGCTCCTCGGCCCACAGCGAGGTTTGGCGAAACTCGCTCGCCAGGGGCGATGCGACCCCGAGGGCAACCAGGGCGAATAGGAGCGCGATGGCCGCCACGACCAGCAGGGACCGGAAGCGCCTTTCCGACATGGCCGACATGGCGGCGGGACGGGTCAGGACATAGCCGACGACGAACAGGCCCAACCCTGCCAAGTGGATGAGGGTCGTCACCTGCAGATGCAATGCGGCGACATAGCAGACGGCGGCACCAAGCAGGCGGAGGACGGAAGGCCCGAGCGGGCGCCCGGAACAGAGTGCTCCATATGTGGCGGTGGCGCCCAGCCAGATCAGGAGCGCGTGCAAGGTGTAGAATCGGGCGAATTGAGATTGCTCGATGGCGCTATCCGCAAAGCAGAGCATCAGCGCGGCGAGCCATGCCGTCCGCAGGTTGACGTTTATTGCCGTCCAATGGAACATGATCGGGACGAGCAAGGCTCCGGCGAGAAGTGCGGGAAGCCGCGCCACGAACATGCCGGCCTCGCCAAAAACGAGGAATGTGAGACCGGTAAGCGCCGTATAGCCGGCTGCGCGAGGGTAGGCGCCGTCGAGAATCGCGAGGCTGCCGTCATCGGCCCAGGATTGGCCGGCAAGTAGATGATAGAACTCATCCACGTGAACGGGCATGCTCCCATTCCCCAGCAGGCGGACGAGCAGAGCGATGAGAAAGAGAGCGAACGTCTGATAGGCCAGTGCCCGCCCGCCCGAGGCCGGGGCAGGCATGTCGCGAGGGTGCCGCATCACCCTAACGTACCTGCTCGTACGCACCGGACCCGCGCCTGCCACGACGATCAAGCTGCACAGGCCGAGCTTCACACATGATCCACATGCCCGGCATGCCCCGACAGAGATTCGTCGGCTCATTGTGCCACAAAGCTCTTGCATTCAAACAGCGGGTTTGACGGCTGGGCTGGTCCGTTGCCCGTGGCCGGCCTGTCTTGGCCCGCGACCTGAACAAGAATGCGTGCTGCCAAGCTTGCCGGCCGACCGGTCCGTGGAGAGGCCCTAGCAGAGCACGGCCGGTCGGCGCTCTCCGGTTTCCCGCGCGGACCTCATCTCAACGAGTCATCTCTAAAATGGCACAGCTCCCCGAAATCCGCCCCTATTTTGGGGTTCGATACGAATTGACAGGCAAGATCGTCCTGCGATACGAGCGGCAAATATCGGTCATCTCGATAGGACCCCTGTCGGCCTTTTGGCAGGAACTGAACTGTTGAGAGGCGAAGTCGCTAAGCATCAATTATTTCGAATCACTGTGGAGTGTCCGCAGAAATAAGAGGGTTGCTCCAGAATGATGGGCGCAGCACTCGATAGTCTTGTTGCAGTTATTTGAGAACTGCATTTACGATTCTTTACATTTCATAGCGAACCATCGCCGTCACAAAGGGTTATAGCAGCGCCGCTCGTGGGGGGGCTCAGCCTTGGTGGAGTTCGATACATGGTTGCGGTGTCCATCATCGTGCCGATGTACGATGAAGAAGAGAATGTGGACCCGCTTCATTCGGCGGTGACCCAGGCTCTGGCTGTCTGCGACCTCGATTACGAGCTGGTGCTCGTCGACGACGGAAGCAAGGACCGAACCTGCGAGCGAGCCGTTGCGCTCGTGCGACGGGATCGGCGCGTCCGGGTCGTCAAGTTTCGCAGGAACTACGGCCAGACGGCGGCCATGGCCGCTGGGGTTGAGGTGGCGCGCGGAGACGTCCTGGTGACGATGGACGGCGACCTCCAGAACGACCCCGCCGATATTCCCCGCCTGCTCGAGTGCATCGACAATGGCTATGACATCGCGATCGGGTGGCGTCGCCGGCGGCGGGACGGCAGCGCCCGCGTGCTCGTCTCGAAAATCGCCAACCGGATCATGACACGCATCATGGGCATAGCGGTCAGGGACAGCGGCTGCTCCTTGAAGGCCTATCGTGCGCAGCTGATCAAGGGAATTCCGATGTATGGCGAGATGCATCGATTCCTTCCTGCCTTGTCGCAACTTGCTGGTGCGCGGCTGATCGAGCTCGAAGTGAACCATCGCCCCCGCCGGTTCGGGATCTCCAAGTATGGATTTTCGCGAATCCAGAAGGTCATGCTCGACATGATCTCCATTCGGGCGCTGCTGAGTTACGCACGCGCGCCGCTGACCTGGCATCTCAAGGCGGTCGCTCTTTCGTCTTTGCTGACCGTCGTCGTGGTCGGGTACGTCTTCATGGGCCAGCACGACAGCTATGTCGTTATTGGAGGGGTCGCGATGTTATTGGCGTCGCTGACGCTCTTTCTGATGGTGTGGGGACTGGCCGGCGGTCTCTTCGCGGCGATCGAGCCCAACGTAAGAACCTACGCCCAGATTGCGGCGAGCCTGTCGGCCCGTCTTCCGCAGCACAAGCCGGCGCGTCCGCACGCGTCATGAATGCGCCATGTCCCTCGCTCGAGAACGTCGAGGTCTCCGTGATCGTCCCGGTGGTCGATCGGACGGATCCGGCTGAGGCAGTCTGGCGGGCTTATCGCACAGTGCTGATGAGCACCGAGCGGTCGTTCGAGTTCATCTATGTTCTGGACGGCCCGCACCCCGAATATGCCGAGGCTCTTGCCCGCATCAGCGAGCAGGAGTTTCCGCTCCACGTCGTGCAGTTCAACCGGCCTTTCGGCCAGGTGGCCTGTCTGCTGGAAGGCGTCAGGCGTGCCCGGGGGAACACGCTGCTCATTCTCCCGGCCTATTTCCAGGTTGCGCCCGAGGCGATTCCGACACTTCTCGATCGAATGGGCTCGGTGGACGTGGCGGCCGCCTACCGGGACCGCAGCCGTGACAATTCGCTCGGTCGCCTGCGCGGCTGGTGGTTCGAGATGTTCGCACGCATGGCTGGCTCTCGTTTCAGAGATCCCGGCTGCGCTGTGCGTGCGGTCAAGCGGCACGTCTTCGATGAGTTGCAGCTGCATCACGAGCAACATCCATTTCTGCCGATGCTGGCGGAGCAACTCGGGTTCAAGGTCGCCCAAGTTTCCCTGCCCCAGGCGCAGACGGATCGACGCCTTCGGAGGCATCGTCCGCTCACCTATCTCAGCATCATTCTCGATCTCGTGGCGCTCAGCTTCCTGACGAGGTTCATGCAGAAGCCGTTCCGCTTCTTCGGATCGCTGGGCGCGATCTTTATCGCCCTCGGTGTCGCGACCGGAATCTTCATGATGGTCCAGCGCCAGATGGGGCAGGAAATGGCAGACCGGCCAATCCTTGTATTGACCGTGCTGCTCATCGTGCTCGGCATCCAGATCGCCGCGGTAGGATTGATCGCCGAGATCATCATCTTCACGCGCAATCGCAGCCAGACGGTCTATCGAATCGACAAGATCATCGCGCAGCCGGACGAGGAATGATGGTTCGGGCCGATGTCGTGATCATCGGATGCGGAATGCAGGGAGCGACGATGGCCCTGGCGGCGGCACGCAGCGGGCTGAAGCCGGTCCTCGTCGAGCGGGACAGGATCGCGAGCGGCGCCACCGGCAATAGCTACGGGTTCATCCACGGCGGACTTCGCTACCTCCAGACCATGCATCTTGGGCGCTGGCGGCGTTCGCGCCGAGCCCAGGCCTGGTTCTTGAAGAGCTATCCCGACCTCGTGCGGCCGCTGCGCTGCATCATGCCGCTCTACCGGGGCCGCATACGCTCGCCGAACGCCTTTCGCATACTCGCTGCCGCGGAATCCTTGCTGTCCGGCGCCGCCGGCGATGCCCCCCGGCTGTCGCCGCCCGTTCTGCTCTCGGCGGACGATGTGCCGAGTGAATATCCGATCCCCAGACAGGATCTGGCCGGCGCGGCTGTTTGGCACGATCTCGTGGTTCCCGACATGAAGGCGCTTCTTCTCGCCATCCTGTCGGACGCGGAGGTAACCGGCTCGGCGCTGATCGAGGAGGCGGAAGTCCGGGACGTCATGGTCGTGAATGACCGTGTCCGGGGCGTGCGCATTGTCCGGCCCGATCGCTCGTTCGAGGAGATAGCGACCTCGCAAGTCATCGTCTGCACCGGGTCCTGGACTTTGCCGAATCTGGCTGGTGGAGAGCCCGCCAGCACGGCCGTCTTGGCGTTCAATCTGCTTCTCGACGCCCCGTTTCCGCTGGATGCGGCGCTCGCCGTCTCCGAAATACCCGGTCGCGGGCGCAGCTATTTCCTTAGGCCCTATGAAGGCGGGACGTTGGTCGGGACCTTCTATCGGGCCGCTCCTGGAGCAAGCCATCCGGAAGTGGAACCCAGCGACGTCGCCGCCTTTCGGAAGTCGATCGAACGAGCCCTGCCGGGCTCCGCCCTCGCTTCCGCGCCTGTTCGGCGCGTCATGGCCGGGCTGTTGCCCGACCGCGACGGCACGGGTCGAAGCTTGTCGACCGAGGATGTCGTGTCGACCAGCGGTCCGGCAGGCTTTTGCAGAATGCTGGGAACCAAGCTGACGACGGCACCCCTGCTGAGCTTCGAGACGGCGGCGAAGCTCTGGCCAAGCCGGGCCCAAGGAACCGCATGACCGGATCCGCCGACGTCATCGCGATCGACGCGCACGTCCATCTTCACGACGAAGCGGATGCGCAGCGGACGCTTGAACTTGCATTGGAGACCTTCCGGCGCGCTGCCGGCCGCGTGGATGTGGCGGTCTGCATGCTCGCCGAACGCACGGGCTTCAACGTGTTCGAATCGCTTCGCACGAAGCTTGTGGGAACGGCCGAAGCAGAGTCGATCTGGCTCGATGGAAGCCGGCGGCTGCTCGTGCTGGCGGGGCGTCAGATCGTGAGCGCGGAGGGGCTGGAGATACTGGGCCTCGCCGCGCTTGTCCCGGACCGGCTCGAGGGCAGGCCGGCGCGCGAGATCATTGCCGATCTCCTGGAGATCGGCGCGTTGCCCGTGCTTCCCTGGGGCGCGGGAAAATGGATCGGCCGGCGCGGCCGGCTCGTCGATCGGTTGATCGGCGAGACGACGGGAATCTTCCTCGGAGACAATGGCGGCCGGCCGATCTTCTGGCCCGTTCGCCGCTTCGCACGCGGCGTTCGCGTGGTTGCCGGCTCCGATCCGCTGCCGGTCGCCGGAGCATGGACGGCCATCGGCAGCTTCGGGAGCCTTTTGCACGGGGCGCTTCCCATAGACACTCCGGCCGCCGCACTGCGCCGCTGCCTGCGCGATCCGGAAATCAGGCTGGTGCGTTATGGCAGGCTGGCGACTCCGCTTCGCTTCGCCTTCGATCAGGCGCGGCTTCGAAGCGGCGGCCGCGGGAGCCCGGGATGAGGATCCTGTTCCTGGCGCCTCACCCCTTCTTCGCGGAACGCGGAACGCCGATCGCGGTGCGGCAGGCGGTGACCGTTCTTTGCAAGCACGGTCACGAGATCGATCTGCTCACGTATCACGAAGGCGAGGATATCGAAATTCCGGGCGCCCGCCTCATTCGCATCAGGCCGGGACCGGGCATCAGGAACGTGCCGATCGGCTTCTCCCTGAGGAAGCTGGTTTGCGACGCCTGGATGGCATTGGCCGCATTCCGGCTCGTGCGCCGTCACGATTACGACGTTGTCCATGCGGTGGAAGAGGCCGTCTTCATCGGCTTGATGTGCCGCACCTTGCGCCGGTTCAAGCTCGTCTACGACATGGACTCGCTGATGCCCGACCAGATCGCCGAGAAATGGCCTTGGGCGAGAAGCTTGCTGCCGCCCCTGCGTTGGTTCGAAGGCCAGGCGATCCGGCGATCGGATCTCGTCCTTGCCGTCTGCCAGGCGGTCGCCGACCGGGCGGCCTCAACGACTGCCCCCTCCCGCGTCCACCTCCTGCCGGACATGGCGTTCGATGGCGAAGGGACGGAGACGGGCGAGATCGAGGCGCTTCGCGGCCTGTTTCGGGCCGAGGCGCCGCTGGCGCTCTACGTGGGCAATCTCGAGCATTATCAGGGCATCGACCTGATGCTCGAGGCCGTTGCGCAGCTTCCGCCCGAAAAGCCGTGCAATCTGGTCGTCATCGGCGGAGGCGAGGGCGCTACCCGGCATTATTCCGAAAAGGCTTCGGAGATGCGGATCGGCGAGCGGGTCCGCTTCCTCGGACATCGCCCCCTGAGCATGCTCGGCCATTATCTCGAGCAGGCCGACATCCTGTGCTCGCCGCGTCTGCGCGGCGTCAACACGCCGATGAAGATCTATTCCTACATGGCCTCCGGCCGGGCGGTCCTGGCCACGGACATCCCGAGTCATAGCCAGGTCCTCGATCCCGGCTGCGCGCTTCTGGCGCCGGCCACGCCATCGGCATTCGCGACGGGCCTGGCCCGGTTGCTCGACGATCCCGAGTTGCGCGAGACGTTGGGGAGGAGCGCGGCGGGAAAGGCGGCCCGGCTCTATAGCGCTTCGGCCTTCGCCGACCGGTTGACGCGCGCATATGCAACGATCGCTGGCCCGGAAGCTGTGCAGGACGAGATGTGCCCATGTCCGCCGACCGGATAGCATCGCACCATCGGGCCGAGGGCCAGTCTGCAGAGAAGGCTCACCCCGACATACAGCCTGGACTGAAGTATCGGCCCGACATCGATGGATTGCGTGCCGTCGCCGTTCTGGCGGTCGTCGCCTACCATGCGGGCATCGAAACAGTGAGCGGGGGCTTCGTCGGAGTCGACGTCTTCTTCGTCATCTCGGGTTTCCTCATAGGCTCGATCATACTCGACGAGGCGCGCGAGGGCCGCTTCTCCCTTTCGCGATTCTACGAACGCCGCATCCGAAGGCTGTTCCCGGCGCTCGTGGTCGTGCTGTTCGCGACATTCGCGGTCGCCACCGCACACGCCTTGCCGACGGAGCTGGCGCAACTGGGCCGCAGCATGCTGGCCACGCTCTTCTTCGTATCGAACATCTTTTTCTGGCGGCATTCCGACTATTTCGACGCTCCTGCCGAGACGCAGCCGCTGCTCCATACCTGGTCGCTCGCCATAGAAGAGCAATTCTATCTCTTCATTCCCATCGCGCTCGTCCTGCTCGTCCGCCACGCACCGCGGCAGCTCAACGCCCTGACCCTTGCCGGAACGCTTATCTCACTCCTGCTCTGCATCTGGGCGACACGACACTTTCAGACGGCAAGCTTCTATCTGCTGCCGACACGCGCCTGGGAGCTCTTCCTCGGCATCCTCGTCGCGCTGGGGCTCTTTCCCCGAATGGACAGCACTCTGATCCGCAACTTCGCGGCGGCGGCCGGGCTGGCGATGGTGGGCGCTGCCGTTTTCCTGTTCACGAGCGAGACGACCTTTCCCGGGGCCAGCGCCCTGTTGCCGACCATCGGCACGTTTCTGGTCATCGGGGCCGGCCGGTCGGGGCCTACTCTCGTCGGACGCCTGCTTTCGCTGAGGCCCGTCGTCTTCGTCGGCCTCATTTCCTACTCGCTCTATCTCTGGCACTGGCCGATCCTGGTGTTCCAGCGCAGCGACTCCTTCCTCGTCGAGAGCGCCAGGCCCGAAGTCGGTACGGGCGTCGCGATCGCGCTGTCTTTCGTCGTCGCCACCCTTTCCTGGCGCTTCGTCGAGCGGCCATTCCGTTCCAGGGCGAACTTCCGCGCCCCGAAAATCTATCGGGTGGCGGCCGGGGCAGGGGCCGTTGCCGCCGCGACCGCATTCGTCGCCGTGGGCACTGGCGGCCTACCGCAGCGCCTGCCCTCCCAGGCGCAGGCGGTTGCGAGCGTTCTCGCTTATGATCCCGAAGACCAGTATCGGACCGGTCGATGCATGATCTCGTCGGGCTTCGACATCGGCGATTTCGCGGAGGACTGCCTGGCGAAATCGAGCACCGAGCGCAATTATCTGCTCGTCGGGGACAGCCATGCGGCCCATCTGTGGTACGGGTTGGATGCCGTGCTCTCGGGCGTCAACGTCATGCAGGCGACATCATCCGGCTGCCGGCCCTTTGCCGAGGAGCCTGACGCGTTTCCGCGGTGCCGGCAGGTGATGGACCGGGTCTTCGGGGACCGCCGGACCCTTGTCGGCGTCGACAAGCTCCTCATCGCCGCGCAATGGGGAAAAGACGATGTAGCGAACCTGGCTCGAACCCTCGACTGGGCGCGCGAGCAGGGCGTCGAGGTCGTGCTGTTCGGGCCGATCGTCCAGTATCGGAGCGCCGTGCCCCGGATCCTCGCGCAGCAGAGGTGGCACGGCCCGTCCGACCTGCTCGGTCGACAGCGCCTGTCGCACCTGGCCGCGCTCGATCGCCGCCTGGCACGGATCGCCGGGGCCAAGGGTGTGCGCTACGTATCGCTCTGGTCGATGATGTGCCGACATCCCGGCTGCCTGGCTTACGATCGTGCCGGCAAGCCGCTGCAATTCGACGATGGTCACCTGACGGCGCAAGGATCAATCCTTGTCGCGCGCCTCCTGGTCGACGAAGGATTGCTGAGTTGAACCGCCCACCTCCTGACATCGCGACGTCTTCCGACGGTTATGCCTCCCGCTTTGAAGGCGCTGCCGGAAAATACCTTCTCGATGTGCAGGAGCACGGAGTGCTCGCACTGCTCGCGACCGATCCGCCGGATTCCGGATCGACGCTTCTCGACGTGGGGGGCGGGCATGCCCAGCTGGCGCCCCCCCTTGCGGCCGCCGGCTATTCGGTCACCGTCGCCGGCAGCGATTCGAGCTGTGCGAGGAGGCTGCGGGCCGACGCGCGTGCGGACGCCGTGGATTTCGTCGCCTGCGACCTCCTGTCCATGCCGTTCGACGAACGGCAATTCGATGTGGTGACGAGCGTGCGCCTCATGTCGCATGTCGAGGATTGGCGGCGGCTGGTGAGCGAGCTCTGCCGCGTCGCCGACAAGGCGGTGATCATCGATTATCCGGTCTATTCCAGCGTCAACGCGCTGTCGCTGCTCGCATTTCCGATCAAACGCCTGATCGAGAAGAACACGCGCACCTACAGGACATTCTTTGCGCGCGAACTTCGATCCGCCTTTGCCGCGCACGGATTTCGGCAAAGGCGCGACTGGCGGCAGTTTGTGCTTCCGATGGCTTTGCACAGAGCCCTGCCGCAGCCTCAGCTCGCGCAGAGGATGGAGAAGATGTTCCGCTCCGCCGGCGTGACCCGGCTGGTCGGCAATCCCGTTCTCGCCCGATTCGACCGAGTGGCACGATGAGCATCGCGCGAACCGTTGCGGTGACGGGCGCCACCGGGTTTACGGGCCAGGCGCTCGCGAAAAGACTGGCGGCCGACGGGCACCAGGTGCGCGCCTTGGCGCGCGCCGGATCGGTGCTTCCGCCGGAGGCGGGCATCAAGAGGATCGACGGGGACCTTCAGGACCCCGAAGCGCTCGCCCGACTGGTGGAGGGCGCCGACACGGTGTTTCACATCGCGGCCATGTATCGGTCGGAAGGCAGCTACGACGAGTTCCTCGCGGTCAATTATGAGGCGACGCGCGCGCTCGTCGAGGCCAGCCGCCGGGCCAAGGTGCGACGCTTCGTCCATTGCTCGACGATCGGCGTCCACGGCAGCGTCGAGCGCAGCCCGGCCGACGAAACCGCCGCCATCAGCCCGCGCGACCCCTATCAGGAGACAAAGGCGCTCGCGGAACGATATTGTTTCGAGGAGATGGGCCGCGGAGGTCTGGAGATCGTGATCATACGCCCCTGCGCCATCTACGGCCCGGGCGATACGCGCATGCTGAAGATGTTTCGGATGATACGGCGCGGCCTCTTCTTCTTCGTCGGCGATGGAGCGGCCAACTTCCATCCGGTCTATATCGACGACCTCGTCGACGCTTTCGTGTCGAGCATGGAAACGCCGGACGCCGCCGGTGAGGTGTTCATCATCGGAGGGCCCCGCTATCTGCCGTTGCGGGACTATGTCGCCGCCGCCGCACGAGCGCTGGGCCGCAAGCCCCCGAGGCTGCATCTACCCTACAGGCCCATGAATCTGTTGGCCCGGACCGTCGAGGCGGTGTGCGCTCCGCTCGGGCTCCAGCCCCCGCTGCACAGGCGGCGGCTGACGTTCTTCAAGCACAATCGTGCCTTTACGAGCGAGAAGGCCCGGATGAAGCTTGGCTACCGTCCCAAGGTCGACCTGGACGAGGGATTTCGGCGCACGGTCTCCTGGTATCGGCAGACCGGCCTCTTGCCTCCGCGGTGAGGGCGCGGCCGATCGGCTTCGGGATCGACAGCGCGCGGCGCGACGATGCTCGATGCCCCGCGCCCGCTCGGCACCAGCCGCCTTCCCGCGCGTTCACCGGCCGAATCCAAAAAATGCGGAGACGCGCCATGAGCCGGGTCCTGGTCCTCTATCATTCCACCTATGGCCATATCGAGACGATGGCCTATGCCGTGGCCGAGGGCGCGCGCGAGGCGGGCGCCGAAGTCGTGGTCAAGCGGGTGCCGGAGCTGGTCCCCGAAGAGCTCGCCCGCAAGTCCGGCTACAAGCTCGACCAGCAAGCCCCCATTGCCACCGTGGACGAGCTTGTCGACTATGATGCGATCATCATTGGCGTGGGCACGCGCTACGGCCGCATGGCGTCGCAGATGGCGAACTTCCTCGATCAGACCGGCTCGCTCTGGGCGAAGGGCTCGCTCAATGGAAAGGTCGGGTCGGCCTTCACCTCCACCGCAACCCAGCATGGCGGACAGGAGACGACGCTGATGGCGATCCACACGAACCTTTTCCATCTGGGGCTGGTCGCGGTCGGTCTGCCTTACGCCTTCGCCGGGCAGATGACGCTCGACGAGATTACCGGCGGCAGCCCTTATGGGGCGACCACCATCGCCGCCAGCGACGGGTCGCGCCAGCCGAGCGAGAATGAGCTGGCCGGCGCCCGCTTCCAGGGCCGGCACGTGGCGGAGATCGCCAACCGCCTGTTCCCGAACGGCGTCGGGAGGGAAGGGGAGAAGGTCGAGGAGGTCACCTTCGGCAGCTGATCCGTGCGCGTCGCGGCGACGGCCGGCACCTGGGGCTGACTCGGGCCTCGGCTCCGGCTTGGCCGCAAGCGGGGGGCCGCGATCGGCTAACGCCTGAGCCAGTCCCCCAGCGGCGAGACCAGGGGTGCATGGAGCGACGTGACTACCGCCCAGAATGCCAGGCCGAGGACCAGTGTGGTCCAGTTCGGCGTCGCGGCGCGCCACGGCACCCGCCCCGAAAGCAAAGCCGCGAAGGGCAGGAAAGAAGTCTTCGCCTGCCAGGCTTTCCAGGCCGGCCCGAGCAAGCGGCCCTTCTTGCGATCCTGGCCGATCGATCCGGCCACCGCCAGGACGAGAATGCCGACCGCGACGATCAGGTTGCGGGCGCTTCCCGAGAGGGAGATGTGGACCAGCGCCCACAGGATGAAGCTCCAGTTCATCGGATGGCGGGTGATCGCGAACACGCCGCACGGCGGCGGGATTTCCTCGGGCCGCGCGCCGGGATGGGGAAAGGCCGGATTGCGGACCAGCGACCCCGCGAGGAGGAGGCTCGCCGCGAGCATGATCGCCGATGCGATCGGCCACCACCACAAGGGCGCCACCCAGGCTGGGCTCGGGTCGGCGGCGGCGCGCCAAGCCAGGATCATCCAGGCGAGGGTGGCAAATGCGACCAGCGAATAAGCCCCGAGAAAGCCGCGCTCGCCGAGCCGTGCGACCAGGGACCTCCGAAGCGGATGCGACATCAGAAGATGGGTGCCGACGAAGGCGGCCGTCGCCCCAGCGAGGCTGAGGGCCGGGTTCATCGCCGGCTGCCCTCGGTCACCTGTCGTAGGCGTTCGGAAGCGCGCCTTCCTGCGGCTGGCGGTAGCGGTCGCGGAGCCGGGTCTGCCGGTTCTCCAGATTCTGCTGGACGCCGTCGATCCACACCGCCTCGACGCCGGTGGCGAGCTCGAGCGGGTCGCCGTCCCAGATCACCACGTCGCCGCGTCGCCCCGGCCGCAGCGATCCGATCTCGCCGCCCAGGCCGATCGCCTCGGCCGGCCGCGAACTGATCGCCGCGAACGCCTCGTTCCAGCTGAGGCCGCTATGGCCCGGGACGCGACCGATTCCGACGAGATTGCCGGCAAATTGGGTCGAGACGCGGACCTGCCGCGATTCGTCCTCATTGTTCATGCCGATCGCGACCGGGACTCCGGCGGCGAGCATCCGGCCGATATTGGACTGGGTGGCAGCGAGCTGCTCGAAGCTCGACGGCAAGTCCTGCAGGGCATTGGCGATCACCGGCACTTGCGCGGCGGCGATCTGCTCGGCCACGCGCCAGCCTTCGGCGACTCCGACGAGGACCAGGCGCAGCCGCGGGAATTCCTGCTTGAGCGCCAAAGTCTGCAGGATGTCGCTCGCCCGCTCGACGTGCACGAGCAGCAGCTGCCGTCCCTGCAGGACGGGCACCAAAGCGGCTGCGTCGAACCGGGTCAGCAGCACGTCCTCGGGCCGCCGCGCGTCCGGCAGGATATAGGGATTTTCCGAAATATCCTCAATCGGCGCGTCGGATTCGCGCGTTTCCCGCGTCGCGCCGCCGCCGATCGGAAGCCTGAGGTCGCGCGCCTCGCGCAAGGCGTTGCGCAAAAGCACGTGGGCGGAGGCGCGGCTGCCGCCGGCATCCTGCGCTCCCTCCTCGCCCAGCTCGATGAACTGGAAGGCGCGCGCGCGAGTGATCGGCTGCATGTCCGAACCTAGGTCGATCACCGCACCCTGACCCGCGAAGATGCTGCGCCCCGTTGCCGGGGAGACGATCGCGCGCGTTACGCCCGCAGCGCGGTTGACCGCGATCGAAACCGCTTGGGGGTTGATCGCCGGGACGACGTCGATCGCTGCGCTGAACGGCGAGTTGGTCGCCTGTATGTCATTGGTGGCGTCCACCGCGTCGACCTCGGTAAGGCCGATCCTGGAGAAGCCGGCGACTATGCCCGGCGTCACCCATTTGCCGGTGGCGTCGATCACTGTTGCTCCTGCCGGCACGGTCACGCCGGCGCCGGCGGCGGCGACGCGGCCGTCGCGGATCACCACGGTGCCTCCGTCGATCGGTTCGGAGCCGTCGCCGACGACGACACGCCCGCCGGTGATCGCCACCGTCTGGGCGGCGAGGGGTGCGGAGGCGAGGGCGGCTACGCCAGCCAGGAAATGCGCCAGCGCCTTCATTTCACGTCTCCCTCGCCGGGCTGGCCGAGTTCGAAGTCGGATACCGGCCTCAATCGTGGATCGTTCATGTCGTAGAGCAAGGCGCCGTCTATCCAGACCTGCTGCGGGCGGGAGTAGACGCTGAACGGATCGCCGTTCCACAGCACGACGTCGGCGCGTTTGCCGACCCTCAGGCTGCCGGTCTCCTCGTCGATGCCGAGCGCGCGGGCCGGATTGAAGGTCAGCCAGCGCCAGGCGACCGCGTCGCTGATGTCGATCCCCATCCGGCGGCCGTCGGCCAGCGCCTTGGCCGCCTCCTGATTGAGCCGCTGGATGCCGTTCGGGTCATCCGAATGGACGATCGCACAGGCGCCGGCATTGTGGACGAGCGGGATGTTCTCGTTGACCGCGTCATAGGCCTCCATCTTGAAGCCCCACCAATCGGCCCACATGGCCGAGCAGACGTCGTTTTCGCGCAGCAGGTCGGCGATCTTGTAGCTCTCGACCGCATGGTGGAAGGTGGAGATGCGGAAGCCGAACTCGCGTGCCATGTCCATCATGACCGCCATCTCGTCGGCGCGGTAGCAATGATTGTGGACGAGGACGTCGCCTTCGAGCACCTCGACCAGCGTCTCGAGCGCCAGGTCGCGGGCGGTGCTGGGGTCGCGCGTGCGCTTGTCGCGATACTCCGCCGCACGCTGCCACGTCTGGCGCATCAGGGCGACATTGCCCATGCGCGTGCCCGGCATCTGGTTGCGGTTCCCGTAGACGCGCTTCGGATTTTCGCCGCAGGCCATCTTGAGCCCGCGCGGCGCTCCGGGAAAGCGCATCCCCTGGACCGTACGAGCGGGCACGTTGCGCAAGGTGACGCCTCGGCCGCCGAAAAGGTTCGCCGATCCGGGCAGGACCTGGAGCGTCGTCACGCCGCCATTGACGAGCGCGCGCGAGAAGCCGGGATCCTGCGGCCAGACGCTGTGCTCGGCCCAGACTTCCGGGCGGACCGGGCTGGTGACCTCGTTGCCGTCGGAATGCGCCTCGACGCCCGGGCTCGGATAGTCGCCCAGGTGGCTATGGACGTCGATCACGCCCGGCGTGACCCAGCGTCCCGTGCCGTCGATCCGGACCGCGCCCTCGGGGATCGGCGTGTCGGCGCCGCCGATCGCCTGGATGCGTCCGTCGACCAGGACCACCGTCCCGTTGTCGATCCGCCCACCTTCGCCGTCGAAGACGGTGGCGCCGGTGATCGCAGTCGGAACGCCGGGATAGGCGCGATAGGTGGAAGGATAGGGGTCGTCCGGCGGCGTATAGCGGTTCGAGCTCCTCTCCGACGACGCTGTCGCCGGCCCTTCCGTCTGGGCAGCGCAGCCGCCCAGCATCGCGACGGCGGCGGCCGCCGCGATCCCCCAATGTGACTTCATCAGGCCCTCCCAGGCGTCGGCTTGGTTTCCGTTTCCGGATGCATACCGGGCGCGGCTGGCTCTGCAAGCTCGCTTTGGCCGGCAAGGTCATCCTCGTCGCGGAGCGTCGACAGATGCATCAGTCGCTTCACGAGCGGCGAGATCAGCACGACGAAGATCCCGATCGCGATCGCGATCCAGCCGATCGTCGAATAGACCGACATCGTCCCTTCCTGCGTCATCGCGCCATGCTCGCCGCCAGTCGCCGCGCCGATCATGCCGGCGACGAAATTGCCTCCGGCGGTGGCGAAGAACCAGGCGCCCATGATCAGGCTAGCCAGGTAGCGGGGCGCCAGCCGGTTCATCGCCGAAAGGCCGACCGGCGACAGGCACAGCTCGCCCATCGTGTGGAGCAGGTAGACGAGGAAGATGAACAGCACAGGCGTGGGATTGCCCATGCCGACCGACATCGCGCCCGCCACCAGCACCAGGAAGCCCGCGCCGAGCTGGATCAGGCCTAGGCCGAACTTGGCCGGTGTCGACGGCTCCAGGCCCCGCTTGCCGAGCGCGGTCCACATCCAGGCGAAGAGCGGCGCCAGCAGGATGATGTAGATCGGGTTGATCGACTGGAACAGCGACGCCGGGACGCCGGCTCGGTCGACATAGCGGTCGGTGTAGAGGTTGAGCGAGCCGCCGGCCTGCTCGAACAGGCCCCAGAAGAGCGGTTGCAGGGCGATGAGGAAGATGATCGCGAAGATCCGGTCGCGTGCCTCCGGGTCGAGCTTGAACGCCTGCATCAGCACATAGCCCAGCAAGGCGATGCCCATGACGAGCAGCAGTCCTCCGACGACGCTCTGATATTGGATGAGCACCCACATCACCGCGATCGCGACGAGGCCGATGGCGTAGAGCAGCCATTCGAGCTTCAGGCCGGCCACCGGCCGGCGCAAGGCAGCGGCGTCCGGCGCCTCGCCGCGGCCGAGCAGCAGCGGCTTGCCGATGACGAAGACGATCAGGCCGAGCAGCATGCCGACGCCCGCCGCGCCGAAGCCGTACTGCCAGCCCAAAGTCTGGCCGAGATAGCCGGCGAGGATCGTGCCCACCGCCGCGCCGGTGTTAATGCCCATGTAGAAGATGGTGTAGGCGCCGTCGCGGCGCACGTCGGTGCGCGGATAGAGCTGTCCGACGATCACCGAGATGTTGGCCTTGAGGAAGCCCGATCCGACGATGATGAAGGAAAGCGCCAGCCAGAAGACGTTGATCGTCGCGTCATTCTGGCCGCCCGTGCCTTCGAACGCCATCAGGAAGTGCCCGCAGGTCAGCAGGACCGCGCCGAACAGAACCGCCTTGCGCTGGCCGAGATAGCGGTCGGCGAGATAGCCGCCGAGCACCGGCGTGATGTAGACCAGGCTCGTATAGGCGCCGTAGATGATGTTCGAGGCATCGTCCGCGAACAGCCAGTGCTGCGTCAGGTAGAAGATCAGGAGGGCGCGCATTCCGTAATAGGAGAAGCGCTCCCACATCTCGGCGAAGAACAGGATGTAGAGGCCCTTGGGGTGGTTCAGCACCTCGGGCTTCGGACGCGTGACCAGATAGGCGCCGGCGATGAGAAATATGGCGAGCACGGTCGCGGCGATCGCCGCGATCCAATCGCCCTCTGCCCAAAGGGATATGTCCTTGAAGCCGTTCACGCTCACCTCTCTGATCGCTGCTGGTCGCCGCGCGGCGCTCCGAATGGCGCTGTACCCTAACGCCCTGTCTCGACTTGTGAAGCGGGATTGTTGCCCATCCCGGCTGCTGGAGAGGTGGAAACGGGGTCGAAGGCCAGCCATCGCGGGTTGAATTTTGCTGTGAGCGGCCGGGGCGGGCGATGGAATCGCGGCCCTGATATTCCTTCCCGAATTCGGCCGGGAAGGATCCCCGTCCGTCTTTGGCGGGTGGCGGAGCATCGTGAGGTGCCGACTTCTTCGTGGCTTCGATCATCGGGGCCGACTGGACTTCGATGCGTTTATCCTGAAACAGCGTTCGTCCGGCCATCGGCCCGAACGGTACCGGGCCTGGGGCCGCTCAGCAAAAGGACCGCCATGTTCAACGACCGATCCTCCACGCTCGACCTGCTCAGGACGCGGCGCTCCGGCCGGCCGCGCGACTTGGTCGATCCCGGCCCGAGCCCCGACGAGCTGCGCCGGATATTGGAGATCGCGATCCGCTCGCCCGATCATGGCAAGCTCCATCCGTGGCGTTTCGTGCACGTGCCCCGGTCGCGTCGGGACTCCTTTGCCGCGATGCTGCAGGATGCCTATCGTCTCGGCACGCCCACTCCCGGCCGGCTGGAGGTGGAGGCTGTCGACCGCTTCGCCCACCAGGCGCCCGAGCTCGTCGTCGCTTTGTCGAGTCCCAAGGACAATGCCAAAATCCCGCTGTGGGAACAGGAGCTGTCCTGCGGCGCGGCCTGCATGAACCTGATCCTTGCCGCCCATGCCTTCGGCTATGCGGCGGGCTGGGTCACCGGCTGGGCGGCTTATTCCGACGCCGTTCTGCGCGCCTTCGGCGCTCCGCCGGAGCGCATTGCCGGGTTCATCTTCATCGGGACCCCGGCAATCACGCTCGAGGAGCGGCCGAGGCCCGAATATGAGGAGGTGGTGAGCGAGTGGCAGCACTGACGCGCGTCCGACTTACCCGGGGCGCGCTACCCATCTCGCGGCGCGGCGGCCGACGGACTGGCGCTCATGCGCAACGTTCCGCCGCTCGACCGGCTGTCGTTGCGTGTCGGGAACCAAACTGTATATAGGCCCCCCAATCCCTCGGAACAGTGCGAATGAGATTCAATCCCGGATTGAAGCACGAGCCGTGGCTGTACGGCGCCCTTGTCATGTTCCTGGCGGTGCCCTTCGCCGCCGATCTTCTGCTGCCGCTCGGTACCGCCGTCTGGGTCATCTATCTCCTTCCGACGGTCTTCGCCTATTTTGCGTCGCGGCCGCTCGTGCCGCTCGCGGTCGCCGGCCTTTCGACCTTCCTGGTCGTCATCGGCTTTTTTCTGGCGCCGACCGGCGTCGATCCCGAAATTGCCCAGCTGAACCGCACGCTCGGGCTGGTGACGACGTGGCTGCTGGCCGGTGTCGGCTTCCTCTTCATTCGCAATCGGCTGGCGATCCGCACACAGGAGTGGCTCCAGGCCGGGCAGGTGGGTCTGGCGCAAGCGGTGGGAGGCGAGCAGCCGCTGCATGAGCTGAGCGCCAGCGCGCTGCGCTTCCTGGCCGAATATGTCGACGCTTCGGCCGGCGCGATGTTCATCCGCGAGGGCGACGAGTTCCGTCGCTACGCGACCTACGGCGTTCCGGAAGACGCACGGGTACCGGAGCGTTTCCGCCTGTCGGACGGATTGCTTGGCCAGGCGGCGCAGGATCGGCGCGGCTTCATCGTCGACGACGTGCCCGAGGATTATCTCTACTTCGGATCTTCGTTCGGTCAGTCTCGGCCGCGCCAGCTCCTTATCGCGACCGCCTGTACGGACGGCGAAGTCAATGCGGTGGTCGAGCTCGGCCTTCGGCGCGGCGGGACCGGCGAAGTGTCCGAGCTCCTGGATCGCATTTCGGACCAGCTGGGCGTCACCGTCCGATCCGGCAAATATCGCGCACGCCTGCAGGAACTTCTCGAAGAAACCCAGCAGCAGGCGGAGGAGCTCCAGGCGCAAAGCGAAGAACTGCGTTCGAGCAACGAGGAGCTCGAAGCGCAGAGCAAGGCATTGCTGGAGTCGCAGGCTCGACTAGAGGCGCAGCAGTCCGAGCTCGAGGAAGCCAATTCCCAGCTGGAGGAACAGGCGCAGGCACTCGAGACGCAGCGCGATGACCTTGCGCGCGCCCAAGGCTCTCTCAAGACGCAGGCGCTGGAGCTCGAGCAGGCGAGCCGCTACAAGTCGGAATTCCTGGCGAACATGTCGCACGAGCTGCGCACGCCATTGAACTCGCTGCTGATCATGGCGCGCCTGCTGGCGGAGAATCGGACCGGCAATCTGACCCCCGATCAGGTCAGACATGCCGAGACGATCGAAACCTCCGGCAACGATCTGCTCGCGCTGATCAACGACGTGCTCGACATCTCCAAGATCGAGGCGGGGCGGCTCGAGCTGCAGCCGCGTCGGATCCGGGTCGCGCCGCTCGTGGAAAAGCTCAAGGCCGCCTTCGATGCCGCCGCCGACGCCAAGGGTCTGGCGCTCCGGACCGAGATCGCGCCGAATATGCCCGCTGAGGTCGAGACCGATCCGCAACGCGTCGAGCAGGTGCTCAAGAACTTCCTGTCGAACGCGATCAAGTTCACCGAGCGGGGCGAAATCGTCCTCAGCGTCGCTGCGGTGGACGACGGGCGGTTCGCCTTCACAGTGCGCGATACGGGGGTCGGAATCGCGCCCGATCAGCAGCAGGTGATCTTCGAGGCGTTCCGCCAGGCGGACGGCACCGTCAGCCGCAAGCATGGCGGCACCGGCCTCGGCCTTTCGATTTCCCGAGAGCTGGCCCGGTTGCTGGGTGGCGAGGTCGACGTCGCGAGCGCGGTCGGCGAGGGAAGCGCGTTCAGCCTGGTCCTGCCGAAAATCTATGACGCGGCTCTGGTCAAGGAGGCGCCTCCGCGCCGGCCGGCGAGCCCCTCGGCATCCGCGACCGAGCGGACCGTCCCCTCGACATCGAAGAGCGCGCCACCGCCCTTTGATGACGATCGCGAGCGGCTTTCCGGAGACAAGCGCGTGATCCTGGTCGTGGAAGACGACCCGGCGTTCGCCAAGATCCTCTGCGATCTCACGCGCGAGCTGGGCTTCCAGTGCCTGGTTGCAGGCACGGCGGACGAGGGTGCGCTGATGGCCCGCCAGTACCTTCCCGACGCCGTGATCCTCGACATGAGCCTTCCAGATCATACCGGGCTTTCGGTGCTTGACCGGATCAAGCGGGACGTGCGCACGCGCCACATTCCGGTCCACGTGGTGTCGGTGAAAGAGGATACGCTGCCGGCCCTCTCCGGCGGCGCCGTCGGCTATCTCCTGAAGCCGGTGAAGCGCGAGCAGCTGATCGAGATGCTCGAAGGGCTCGAGGCGCGCATGGCGCAGCGGATGCGGCGCGTGCTGGTGGTCGAGGACGACACGCAGCAGGCGCAAAGCATCAAGCTGCTCCTTGCCTCGCGCGAGGTCGAGACGATCGAGGCACACACGGCCGCGGCCTGCCTGGAACGGCTGGGCCTGGAAACGTTCGACTGCATGGTGCTCGACCTCAATCTCCCGGACACGTCCGGGCTCGACCTGCTCGAGCGTCTCAGCGTCGACGAGAGCGTCGGTTTTCCTCCGGTGATCATCTACACAGGCCGCGACCTCTCGCCGGACGAGGAGCTGCGGCTTCGCAAATATTCGAAGTCGATCATCGTCAAGGGCGCCAAGTCGCCCGAGCGACTGCTCGACGAAGTGACATTGTTCCTGCACCAGGTCGTGTCGGATCTGCCGGAGTCGCAGCAGAAGCTGATCGAAAGGTCGCTCAATCGGGATTCCGCGCTCGAAGGGCGGCAAATCCTGGTTGTGGAGGACGACATCCGCAACGTCTATGCGCTCACCAGCCTGTTCGAGCCGCACGGGGTTCGGATCCGGATCGCCCGCAACGGGCGTGAAGCGCTGAAGGCCTTGGAGGAGAGCCTGTCGGACGCAGGACACACAATCGATCTGGTCCTGATGGATGTCATGATGCCCGAGATGGACGGGCTCACCGCCATGCGCGAGATCCGCACCCACGAGCGCTGGAAGAACTTGCCGATCATCGCGCTCACCGCCAAGGCAATGGCGCGCGACCAGCTGGAGTGCCTGGCGGCGGGCGCGAACGACTATCTCGCCAAGCCGCTCGACGTGGATAAGCTGCTCTCGCTGGTGCGGGTCTGGATGCCGCGATGAGTCCTGCTTTGCTTCCTCACGAGGAGATCGAGCTCGAGTTGCTCCTGGAAGCGATCTGGCGCCAGTATCATTACGATTTTCGCGGTTATTCGCGCGCATCGCTCCGGCGGCGTCTGGCACGGGCGCAGTCCCGGTTCGGCTGCGCGAGCCTGTCCCAGCTTCAGCACCGCATGCTGCGCGAGCCCGCCGTCTTCGCCGAATTGATGGGCTTTCTCACCATCCAGGTCAGCGAGATGTTCCGCGACCCGGGCTATTTCCGGGCGTTGCGCGAGAAGGTCGTGCCGCACCTGCGAACCTATCCTTCACTGAAGGTCTGGATCGCAGGCTGCGCGAATGGCGAGGAATTCTATTCGTTGGCCATCCTGTTCCGCGAGGAAGGGCTGGAGGAAAGGACCATCTTCTACTGCACGGATATCAGCCCCGCCGCGCTGGAGAAGGCGCGGGCCGGGGTGTATGAGCTGGACCGCATTCCACAATTCACTGCGAACCACCGCCATTCAGGCGGAAGGTCGTCGCTGTCGGATTATTACACCGCAGCCTATGGCGCCGCCATGTTCGACAAATCGCTGCGCGCACGCGCCGTGTTCGCCGAGCACAGCCTCGCCACCGACGAGGTATTCGCCGAGGTCCACCTCGTGTCGAGCCGGAACGTCCTCATATATTTCGATCGTGACCTGCAGGATCGGGCGCTCGGCCTGTTCGGGGATTCGCTGGTGCGCGGTGGCTTTCTCGGCCTCGGTTCGAAGGAGACCTTGCGCTTCTCGCATCAGGCCGCCCGTTTTGCGGAGTATGATCCCGGCGAGAAAGTCTATCGCAGGATCCCGCAAGCCGCTCGGGAGATTAGCCATGCGGCTTGATCCGGTGAAACTGTTGATTGTCGATGATGTCGAGGAGAATCTGAACGCGCTGGAAGCGCTGCTCGGCGGCGACGGAATCGAGCTGCTCCGGGCGCAGACCGGGCCCGAGGCGCTCGAATTGCTGCTGCTGCATGAAGTCGCGCTCGCTCTGCTCGACGTGCAGATGCCCGGCATGGATGGCTTCGAGCTGGCAGAACTGATGCGCGGCACCGAACGCACGCGCGGCATACCGATCATCTTCCTGACCGCCGTCGCGACCGACGAGCGTCGCCGGTTCCGCGGATATGAGACGGGTGCCGTCGATTATCTGCTCAAGCCCGTCGATGCGCACATCGTGCGAAGCAAGGTAGAGATTTTCTGTGAGCTGGCGCGCCAGCGGCAGGAGTTGGCGCGCCAGCGCGATGCGCTTGCCGCGGCGCTGAACCGGCTGCAGGCGCATGGCGACAACTCTCCGCTCGCCATCGTCGAGTTCGATCCGGACCTGCATATTCTCGCCTGGTCCCAGGGTGCCGAGCGACTGTTCGGACGCAGCGCCAGCCAGGCGGTCGGACGCCGCCCCGCGGAGCTGCACTGGCTTCCCCAGGAGGATGATTCCGCGCTCGCAGAGTTGGTCGCGGATATGGCCCGTGGCCGACGTCTCCGCGAGATGTGTGGCTACCGCGTGATGCATGCGGACGGCAGGCTGTTCGACTGCGAATGGTATTGTTCGGCGCTGCTTGACGGGAGCGGCCGGCTCTCCTCCATCAATGTCCAGATCCTCGACGTTACCGAGCGCAAGCGGGCGGAGGAAACGCAGCGGCTGCTGATCGGCGAGCTCAATCACCGCGTGAAGAACACGCTGGCCTCGGTCCAGGCGATCGCCACGCAGACACTGCGCCACTCCTCGGGCCCTTCCGAGTTCGCGCCGATCTTCATCGGCCGCATTCATGCTCTGGCCCGCGCGCATTCGCTGCTCAGCGGAACCACGTGGAAGGGCGCCAACCTGCGCGACATGGTCGAGGCGCAGCTTCAGATCGGGACGATCGACGCGGCGCGGTTGGACGTGTCGGGCCCGGACCTGGATCTCGCGGCGGAGCCGGCGCTTCACCTCGCCCTGGTTCTCCACGAGCTCGCGACGAACGCGAACAAATATGGCGCGCTCTCAAATTCCGTGGGCAAGGTGCAGCTCGGCTGGCGGGTCGAGAACGACATGCTGGAGATCGACTGGATCGAGATCGGCGGTCCGCCGGTGAGCCCGCCGTCGCGGCGCGGATTCGGCACGGCTTTGATCGAACGCAGCATCAAGGCCGAGCGCGGCACGTCGCATGCTTCTTATGGTCCCGAGGGTGTCCATTGGAAGCTTCGCCTCCCCATCGGTGCGGGCGCTTCAAGCCGCAGCAAGATCAAGTCGCCGGAAGCTGCCAGGTGCGTGCGCCCTGCTTCGGCCCCGACGAGATCCGCGTCCCGGTCGGTCGAGGGCAGGCGCTTCCTTGTGATAGAGGACGAGCCCCTGGTTGCGTTGGAGCTTGTTTCGATCCTGCGCGACGCAGGCGCAGAAGTAATCGGGCCTGCCGCGACCGCCGATCAGGCACTGGAATTCATCGGCAAGATCCCGATCGATGGCGCATTGTTGGACGGCAATCTGCAAGGGGAGATGGTGGACGATATCGCCCAGGCGCTGGTCAGGAGCGAAATTCCGTTCCTGTTCGTCAGCGGCTATGAGGCGAGCCACCTGCCGGCAGGCTTTACGGCGGCGGCTCTGGAAAAGCCCTTCGATCCTGGCAAGCTCGTGGCGGCCGCTGCCGATCTGATCGCCGTTGACGCAAGATGTGAAAATCCGGCTGCCGCGACTTGATGCGCTCCTCGGGGCCATGGTCCCGCAGACGTGGCTGGAGTCGTTTCCCGAAGCTTCGTTCCAGGCGGCAACATCAGTTCGTGAGCGTTTTTCGCGCGTGCCGCCTGGCCCACCGACCAGGTTTCTGGAGGCGACCAGGCCGGTCGGCCAAGGAACTTCGTTGAGCGCAAGCTTCAGAACCGACACGCGGCCCAGCTCGACAAGTCTGCGGACTTCTGAACATCGGACGCCGGCATCCGGTGCGAGGGCGGCAATTGTCAGTCTAGCGAACAATCTGGACTTGACCCGGGTGGTGTGTTAGTCCAGCACTACGCAATGAACGAAGAGCGCCCAGTCTATCTCCGCCTGCGAGATCGCATTGCCGCCATGATCCTCGACGGACAGGTGCGCGACGGCGACCCGCTCCCTTCGGTGCGCAGCCTGGCGGCGGATTTCGGAGCCAATCCTCTTACGGTCGCAAAGGCCTATCAGACCTTCCAGGAGGAGGGGCTCGTGGTGGTGAAGCGCGGGGTCGGCATGTTCGTCGCCGCAGGGGCGGCCGATCGTCTGCGCGCCTCCGAGCGTAAGGACTTCCTCGAGAGAAGATGGCCGCGCATCGTCTCGCACATGCGGCGACTCGGGCTCGACGCTCAGGATCTGGTCGAGCGTGCGCTGACCTGAGCTCGCCTGCGAAATGCGGGCGCCTCGGCATTCGCGGCAGAGTTCGCGGAATGCGCGCGCGGATGAGTTACCTGCCGCGGAAAGGACCACGATCCTTTCGGCAGAAAATTTCGCCGGAAGGATCGTGCGGCTCCTGTAACAATCGAAACAATATTCTCCATGTCCCGGCATCCGGCTGAAACCTGGCGAGGCCAGAGCGGCTGCGACCGCCGGCGCGGGGCACGACATGCCCCCCCGTACGCCCCGGGCCGGCGGTTGCCTGAAGAATCGGTGGGCCCGATCAAAGGACGAGAATATGCATCCGTTTCGCGCCTTCCTGCTCTCCTTCGCCGCCGGACTGGCGGTCCTTTTTGCTGGCCATGGAGCCATCTCCGTCGCGTTTGCCGAGCCGCCGCCGGACCGGATCACCGTCTGAACCTTGCCTCGAGCATCATGCGCCGGCCGCGTCGCTTGATTTCGTCCTTGCGCTGCCGCACCATCGATACCTGAGCTGAAGGGAGGAAGCGATGAAGTCGTCGTCAGCCTGTGCGGCCCTGGTGCTGTTGTCGATGCCCGCCATCGTGTACGGCGCCGGCACGTCGGCACCCCGCAAGGCCGCGCCGGCGATCGTCCCCTATCTGTGCCAGGACGGCGGAGTCGCGAATGTCGTCTATGAAAATGGCGGAGACTATCGGCACGCTCGGGCGCTGATCAGCTATGACGCGCGCACGCTCGAAATGTCCGCGGCGCCCGCTTTATACGGGGTCCGCTACCGCACCGCAGTCGCGGGCGAACCGGCACTGGCCTGGTCCCTGCGCGGCGAGGAGGCGCGGCTGACCGAATCTCCGGACGCGGACGGCTATACGCGCCCAGAGCGGGAGCTCGCTCGCTGCGTCCGGCTGAGGCGGCTCGACATGACCGGTGCCCAGGAAAATGGCGCGGCGCACGGTGATTCTCACTGACCGGTTCGCGAGACTGTGACCGATTTGCCGCACCGAACCCGCCGTTCAGCGGGAGGACATTGACTCCCCGTTAAAATAACGCGCCATGGCGCCTATGTCAGCGCGCCGGTCGAGGGTTCCGGCGGCAGCGGGGTCGAGCATTTTGATGGTGAAGGACAGTCGGAGCCTGTTGGCCGCGCTCGGCGCTATCCTCCTGTCATCCACGGCGGGCGCGTACGCGCAGAACAGCAGTGACGGCATCATCGGTCCGCCGCAGCTCAAGGATTTCAGCCTCCAACCGCGGGAGACGATCGTTCCCGGGCGACCGCCGAGCGAAGCGGAGCCCGTCACGGTCGCGCCGCCGCCGCCCGTCGTCGCGCCAGGTCCGGCCGAAGCCCGTCCCGAGCCGCCGCAACGCGCCGCCGCACCGACTCCGGCTGACCGGCCGCGGCAGGAGCCTTCCGCGTCAAGCGCCCGATCGTCGGCTCCCGAGTCGCCCGCGGAAGGGCCCGCTGCTCCTCAGCCTGCGCCGGAGACCGAATCGACGGCGCCCGCTCCGATCGCCGCAGCGCCGGCGCCGTACTCGGCCCCTGCCGGTGCGGTGGCGCCTATCGCGCCGGCTGAGAGCGAATCTTCGTCGGGTGGAACGCCTTACTGGTACTTCGCCTTGCCCGCCGTCGCTCTGGCGCTGCTCGGCCTCGCGTTCGTCCGCCGTCGCCGTGCCTTTGCCGGGCCTGTGGGCGAACCGGCGGCCGCTTCCTTGGCTGCGCCGCCGCCGGCTCCACCCCGGCCCGATCCGGTGCCGCGGCCCTGGCTGGAGCTCGCGCTGAAGGCCGAGCGCGCCGCCTTCACCGCGGCCGAAGCCGAGATCGCCTTCGAGCTGGAGATCAGCAACAAGGGCGGGAGCGCGGCGCGCAACCTCAGGATCGACGTGAAATTGTTCAATGCGGGCGCCGAGCAGGACAAGGAGATCGGGGCCTTCTTCCGCACGGCAGGGCGCGAGAGCACCAAGGTCAAGCTCCCCGGCGTTGCCGCCGGCGTCAGCGGAGTCATCCAGGGCACTGTCGGCATGAAGCGCGAGGATATCCGGGCGATGCGCCTCGACGAGCGGCTGCTGTTCATTCCGGTGATCGCCGTCAACGTGCTTTACGACTGGGGCGACGGCCGGACCGGCCAGACGTCGAAATCCTACATCATCGGCCGCGAGACTCAGGCAGCCGGCGAGAAGATGGGCGCCTTCCGCGTCGACCAGGGCCCGCGCATCTGGCGCACGGTGGGTCAGCGCCCGACCAAGCTCGCCCGGCGCGTCTGAGCCGTAGAGCCTCCCGGAACGGAGTCATCCCGACGCCTGTCCCGGCCAGCGCCCGGGAAAAATCGGGACTCCTGAATCGAAGCCGTCATGAGCAAGGCCGGTGTTCATGGGTTCCGGCTCACGCCGGAATGACTCCGGGGTGCGCCAGCCTTGTCAGGCGGCGAACGCCTCCTCGCTGACCGAATAGAGGATGTCGGCGCCGGCCATGGCTGCGGCGAACTTTCCCTGAGCCTCCGGCACGACATGGTCGAGAAAGTAGAGCGCTGCGGCCCGCTTCATCGCGGCGAACTCCGCATTGCCGTCATAGCCGTCGAGGGCGGTGAGCTGCCGGGCCATCAGCCATCCGGCCACGGCGGTCGCGAGCATCGTGAGGAATGGATAGGAGGCCGCAAGCCGATCGTCGGCCGGCGCGGCCACGAGGCGCTCGCCCGCTTCGGCGCAGCTGCCGACCAGCCGCTCCAGCGCCGGCCGCCCTTGCGCGTCGGCGCGCATGTCGGCGATCAACCGGCCGAGCACCTCGCCGCCCTCCAATCCGATCTTGCGCCCCACCAGGTCGGCCGCCTGTATGCCGTTCGTGCCTTCGTAGATGGGCGAGATGCGGGCGTCGCGAAAATGCTGGGCGGCGCCGGTCTCCTCGACATAGCCCATTCCGCCATGGACCTGGAGCGCCAGGCTGGTCACCTCGACGCCGACATCGGTGCCATAGGCCTTGACCAGCGGCGTCAGCAGGTCGGCCCGCGCCTGAGCGGCCGCGTCGCCGACACCTGCCCGGTCGATCTGGCCCGAAGCGTAATAAGCGAGCGCCCGCGCCCCTTGGGTCAGCGCCTTCATCCTGAGCAGCATCCGCCGCACGTCGGGATGCTCGACGATCCGCGCCGGCCGGCCCTCGCGCGAGCCCTGCACCCGGTCGCGGGCATAAGCGACCGCCTGCTGCATCGCCCGCTCCGCGATGGAGACGCCTTGCAGGCCGACATAGAGGCGGGCGTTGTTCATCATCGTGAACATCGCCGCCATGCCCTTATTCTCCTCGCCGATCAGCCAGCCCGTGCAGCGGTCCTCGTCGCCATAGGACATGACGCAGGTCGGCGCGGCGTGGATGCCGAGCTTGTGTTCGATCGAGACGCAGCGAAGGTCGTTCGGGCTCCCGTCGGGCAGGATCCGGGGCACCAGGAACAGCGAGATGCCCTTGGTGCCGCGCGGTGCGTCGGGCAGGCGGGCGAGCACCAGGTGCACGATATTGTCCGCGAGATCGTGGTCGCCGAAGGTAATGAAGATCTTCTGGCCCTTGATCCGATAGCTGCCGTCATCCGCCGGCTCGGCGCGGGTCTTGAGCGCCCCCACGTCCGACCCGGCCTGGGGTTCGGTCAGGTTCATCGTGCCGCTATATTCACCGCTGACCAGCTTCGGCAGCCAGGCCTGCTGCAGCGCCGCGCTTCCATGGTGGAGCAAGGCTTCGACCGCCCCTGGCGACAGCATCACGACCAGCGAGAAGCCCATGTTCGCCGATCCGAGATCCTCCATCACTACCGTCGCGAGGCTCAGCGGAAGGCCCTGTCCGCCGAACTCGACCGGTCCGGCGATCGTGTTCCAGCCGCCTTCGACATAGGCGCGATAGGCCTCCCGAAAGCCCTCCGGAAGAACGACCCCGTCGGGAGTCCATTTCGCGCCAACCTCGTCGCCGACCCGGTTCAAGGGCGCGAACACGCCCGCGGCGAAGTCGCCGGCGCCGGAGACGATCGCGTCGACCAAGTCCGGCGTCGCTTCGGAGAAGGGGGAATGATGGGCCAGCTCTTCGATGCCGACGATGTGCCGGAGCAGAAATTTCTGTTCCTCGACGGGAGGCGAATAGGTCATGCGGGTTCCGCCGGAAGTTGCGCTGCTTGGACCCGCGCTATAGCCCGCGTGGGACATGGTGCAAACGCAGCTCCTTCCCTACGGGCCCGAGGCGATCGCGGAGGCGGCGCGGCTGATTCGAGCGGGGCTGCCGGTCGCCGTTCCCACCGAGACCGTCTACGGCCTCGCCGCCGATGCGACCGACGGTGCGGCCGTAGCGCGCATCTACGAAGCGAAGGGAAGGCCGGCCTTCAATCCCTTGATCGTCCACGTCCGCGATCTCGACCAGGCGATGGTGCTTGCCGAAGTCGATGCTGCTGCGCGAAACTTGGCCGAGATCTACTGGCCGGGTCCGCTCACCTTGGTGCTGCCGGTCCGGAACGGGTCCTCGGCTGCCTCTCTGGTGACGGCAGGCCTGCCCACGATCGCCCTCCGGGTGCCGTCGCATCCGGCGATGCGGGACTTGCTGGCGGCGACCGGCAAGCCGCTCGCCGCGCCGTCCGCTAATGCAAGCGGCCGGATCAGCCCGACCCGCGCCGAGCATGTCCTGGCGAGCCTCGGCGGCCGCATTCCCCTTGTCGTCGACGCCGGACCGACCGCGCATGGACTCGAATCGACCATCGTGGCGGTCGGACCCGAAGGGCTGCGGCTGCTGAGGCCGGGGCCGATCGATCTCGGCCTTGCCGCTTCCACCACCCCCGGCCCGATCGAGGCGCCCGGACAGCTTGCCAGTCATTATGCGCCAGGCAAGCCGGTCAGGCTCGAAGCAAGCGCTGCTGCGGCAGACGAATGGCTGATCGGGTTCGGGGAGGTTCGAGGCGATTCCAGCCTGAGCGGTTCGGGCGACCTCGTCGAAGCCGCCGCCGCCTTGTTCGAACGTCTTCACGAGGCGGATGGGGCCGATCGTCCCAGGATCGCCGTCGCGCCGATCCCGGACGAGGGAATCGGCGCCGCGATCAACGATCGGCTCAGGCGCGCCGCGGCGCCGCTTCGGCCCGGCAGACCGAAAGTCCGCTAGCGCGATCGCGCATGGCTTCGGAATCCAGGGCCATCCGCCGGCGAGGATGGAAGGTTCGCGTTGGTGGAGTCCGGCGTTCGTCGGCAGGGCGCAATAGCGTTGCTCGGAGCCTGCCTCATCCCTCCGCCGGCTGGCTTTTCAGCCGTTCCGCGAAGCTTTTGCGCAGCTTGCGAAGCTTGGGCGGGATGACGGCCAGGCAATAGGGGCTGCGCTGTCCCTCGCCCTCCCAATAGCCTTGGTGGTAATCTTCGGCCGGATACCATTGGCCCAGCGGCTCGATCCGGGTGACGATCGGCGCGTCCCAATCGGCCTGCGCGCGCTGGATGGCGCGCTGTGCGGCTTCCTCCTGCTCGGGCGAATGCGGGAAGATGGCCGATCGATACTGGGTTCCGACGTCGTTCCCCTGGCGGTTGAGCTGGGTAGGATCATGGGTGGCGAAGAAGATGTCGAGCAGGTCGTCGTAGCTGATCGCTTCGTCATCGTAGGTGATCCGGATCGCTTCGGCGTGGCCGGTGTCGCCATCGCAGACCTGGCGATAGGTCGGATTGGCGATGTGTCCGCCGGTATAGCCGCTCTCGACGGCGGTCACGCCGATCACGTCGTTGAACACCGCCTCGGTGCACCAGAAGCATCCGCCGGCGAGGGTGGCTTGCTGGGTGGCCATATCCTGTCTCCTCCTGGGTGGCTCGGCGCACTCCCGCCAGGCAAGCGGCCCGGCGACTCGAAAGATGCGCTCGTACGACAACGCCTCAGCGCGGCTTGTGCTTCGCTTCGGAGGCCGTGGGCAAGGTGAATCGGAAGATGGCGCCGCCGCCCGGGCGATTCTCTGCCCAGATTTTCCCCCCGTGCAGCTCGACGATGGTTCGACTGATCGGAAGGCCGATCCCCATTCCGGCGCTCTTGGTCGTCATGAAGCGTGAGAACAGATTGCCGAAATGCTCCGGCCTTATCCCCGGGCCGTCATCGGCGACCGCGACCTCCACCATGTCCCCCATGGCGCGGGTCGAGAGGACGATCTCGCCTTCAGGGTTTTGCTCCATCGCGTCGATCGCGTTTCGGATAAGGTTGATCAGGACCTGCTGGATCTGGATCCGGTCCGCGTGCACGCATCGCGCCGCCGGATCGAGCTCGAGCCGGTGGCTTATCCCCAGCGAGCGCTCGTCGACGAAGCCGAGCACGCTCGCTTCCTCGATCAGCCGAGGAAGATCCTCGACGGTCACCGCCACCGCGCCGCGCGACACGAGTTCCCGCAGGCGCCGGAGGATCTCGCCGGCACGCTGCGTCGCCGAGCCGGCCGATTCGAGCGCCGCGACGAGCTCGACCGCCTGATCCGTCTCCGCGTCGACGAGCCGTCTTGCACCACTGATGAAATTGCTGGCCGCGGTGAGCGGCTGATTGAGCTCGTGCGCGAGAGTCGAGGCCATCGCGCCCATCGCGCTGAGGCGCGAGACATGGATAAGCTCGGACTGCATCCGGATTATCTCTTCCTCGGCGCGGTTGCGCTCGGTGACGTCCGCCATCGCACCCACGGCCCGGAGGGCACGTCCGTCCGCATTGCGGATGATGAACCCGCGGTCGAGAATGTCGGCATAGCCGCCGTCGCTGCGCTGGAACCGGTAGCTTGCCGACCAGTGACTGCGATGCCCGTGAAGCGCCCGGCGAAAACTTTCGGAAATCCGCTCACGATCGTCGGGATGGAGGCGGGTCACCCACCATGACAGGCGGGTATGGCCGATCGGCGCCTCGGGGGAGCCGAAGATCCTGGCGCTGTTGTCGCTCCAGTCGAGTATGTCGTTGTCGACGTCATAGTCCCAGACGGCATCGTTGGTCGCCTGGACCGCCAGCCGGTAGCGCTGCTCGGCGTCACGCCGGGCCTGCTCTGCCTGTCTCTCCTCATGTATGTCCTCGCTGACCCCGTACCAGCGGACGATCCGTCCGGCCGGGTCTCGGAGAGGTGCCGCGCGCAGCCGATAGAAGCGATAGTCCCCGCCGCGCACGACGAGCCGACACTCCGCGCTATAGGGCTCGCCGGTCGCCACCGCCTCCATCCAGCTCGATTCGATCCGCTCGCGGTCGTCGGGGTGGATCGCCAGGCTCGGCTCGACCGTCGGATCCATCCCGGTCACTTCGGCGTAGCGTGGGCTCAGCATCAGTCCGCTGCCGTCCGGCTCCACTGACCAGACGATCTGGCGGGTCAACTCCAGCGTGAAGCGGTGCAGCTGCTCGCTCTCGCGCAGCCGGCTTTCGGCCGCGTAGCGCGCCTGCTCCGCCTCTTGCTCCTCATGGACGTCCTGGGTCAGGCCGTACCAGCACAGGATCCGCCCGTCCTCGCTCCGTTCGGCCACCGCCCGCGCGAGCGCCATCCTTACCGCTCCGTCCGCGCGGAGGCTGCGGAATTGCACGAACAGCTTGTCGCCGGTCCGGAGGCTGTGGGCCCAGGCCTCCTGGAAAAGCTCTCGATCCTCGGGATGGATCGCCTCGATCCATGCTCCGCCCAATAACCTGTCTTCCGGGATGCCGGTCAGCGGCGAAAAGCCCGAGCTGATCGCGATGAGTCGGCCTTCGGAATCGGCGTACCATGCCAGCTGTCCGCTGATCGCGGCCGAGATCCGGTACATCTTCTCGCTGCACCGCAATCGCGCAACCTCGGCCTCGAGACGGCGAAGCTCCGAGCGCAGGGCGTCGGAGTCGAGCCCTGCTGTCGCCTTGCTGCCCTGCGCGCGCGAGGCGCTCATCTTCATTCCTTCGCTGCCGGCGCCGCCTCCAGCCCGGCTTCGAGGGCAAGCGTCAGCGCCTCGGCGAGGCTTGCCACTTGAAGGCGGTCCATCATGTTGCCGCGATGCATTTCCACCGTCCTGAGGCTGATGCCCAGGCGCGCGGCAAGCTGCTTGTTGGACTCGCCCGCGAGCAGGCCGCGAAGGACGTCCGTCTCCCGCGCGGTGAGCTGGCCGACGCGGTCGCGCGCGACGCGCCGCTTGCGTCCGCTCGCCTCGCGCGCATCCAGCAGCTCGAAGGCGCGGGCGAAGCAGCCGAGCAAGGCTTCCTCGGAAAAGGGCTTTTCAATGAAGTCGATCGCCCCGAGCTTCATCGCCCGCACCGCGACCGGCACCTCGCCGTGACCTGTCATGACGATGATCGGCCAGTCTATTTCCCGGCTTCCCAGCTCCGCCATGACGTGAAAGCCGTCCATTTGCGGCATCCTGAGGTCGAGCAGGATGCAACCCGGCTGAAGGTCCGGAAGGGCGTCCAGGAAATCTTCTCCCGATCCGAACGGATGGGAACGGATATCGGAAGCGCCCAGCATGAAGCTCAAGGAGCGGCGAACGTCGCGATCGTCGTCGACTATGTAGACGAAGTGGGAATTCAGCTCGATATCCTCGTTCAGCCGGGGTCTGACTTGACGGCCCCCAAATGGCCGTTTGTCCGTCGGAGCGCAATAGAAGCGCCGGCGGCTCGCCAACTTTTCAACGCCGTCGGGGCGCAGAGGCCCTGACGCCGGTGTCGCGGCCGCGCGTGAGAACCAGTCAGGAGGGCGGGCGCTTGGGAAGCCGCTGTTTCACGCGCGCCATGCCGGCCCACGGGTCTTCCTTGCGCCGGGCGAGCAGGTCCGCGGCCGTCTCCACCGAGAAGAGCGCTGGATCGAGGTCGGGGCCGACCTGATCCCAATCGATCGGCATCGCCACTGGAGCGCCGCGGCGGGCGCGCGTCGAATAAGGTGCAACCGCGGTCGCCGTCGGATCATTGCGCAGATAGTCGATGAAGATGCGCCCGACCCGCTCCGCCTTCGCCGCGCGTGTCAGATAGAGGTCCGGTGAGTCGGCGGCCATTTGCTCCGACAGGGATTTCGCCCAGTCCTTTACGAAGGCCCACTCATGTTGCGGCTCGATCGGCAGCACGACATGCAGGCCCTTGCCGCCCGTGGTCTTGACGAAGCTGACGAGGCCGAGAGCATCGAGCCGCTCGCGGACGTCGATCGCCGCCGCCGCCACGGCCCGAAACGCGGTGCCCTCGCCGGGATCGAGGTCGAAGATGACTCGGTCTGGCCGGCCCGGACGATCGGCCGTGACGCCCCACGGATGGATTTCGAGCACACCGATCTGCACGAGCGCGATGAGGCCTGGAAGGTCGCGGATGAACAGATAGGGATTATCAAATCCCGGAATCACGATCTTCTCGATCTGCCGGGGCGTGCCGGCGCCGGCGTGGCGCTGGTAGAAGCAGTTCTTCTGGCGCCCGGTCGGGCATCGTACCATCGTTATCGGCCGCATTGCGACGTGAGGGAGCATGTGGGGCGCGACCGCGACATAGTGATCGGCGAGATCGCTCTTGGTAATGCCTTGTTCGGGGAAGAGCACTTTGTCCGGATGGCTGAGCCGGACGCCTTCGACGATCCGCTCGCTCATCGGAACGCGAGCCGCGAGGCCAGCTCGGCGGGAGGCGCTTCGTGGCGCAGCTGATCCATCCGGCATTGACGGGGTGCTTTGTCGGGGCGCCAGCGCAGAAACTTGGTGCCGTGGCGGAAGCGATCGCCGGAGACATGATCGTAGCGCACCTCGGCGACCAGTTCCGGCCTCACCGGCTTCCATTCCGCCGATCGCTCGGTGTTCCAGCGGCTCGGCCCGCCGGGGGCGCGACCGGTGAAGCCGGGAGGTTCGACCATCTTCTCGAGCCGCGTGGTGAGGGCGGGCTTTTCGCCGGCGGGAATGGCCGAGGTGAAGCCGACATGATGGAGCTTCCCATCCTCGTCGTGGAGGCCGAGCAGCAACGATCCGACCAGCTTGCCCTTGGCGGCATAGCGGAAGCCACCGACAACGCAGTCCGCAGTCTTCATCTGCTTCACCTTGAGCATCGCCCGTTCCCCCGACTCATAAGCGCCATCGCGCCGCTTGGCGATCACGCCATCGAGCGCGCCGCCGGCCTCGTCGAGCCAGGCTTGCGCCAGGCGCCGGTCCAGAGTGCAGGGAGAGATGAGCAGGTCGTCGCGCCCAGCGCGCCGGTGGAAGCTCTCGAGGTTGCGCCTCCGCGCGTCGAGCGGCTGCTGCCGGAGCGCCTTGCCCTCATGCTCCAGACAGTCGAACAGCATCAGTTGAGCAGGGGTTTCCGCCGCGAGCTTGCGGATCCGGCTCTCCGCGGGATGGAGGCGCATCTGCAACGCATCGAAGGACAGGATCCCGCCGAGGGGGATGATCAACTCGCCGTCGAGCACGAAGGACCGGGATTCGACGGACCTCACCGCCGCGACGATCTCGGGGAAATAGCGTTCGAGCGGCCGCTCCGCCTTGGATTGCAGGACCACCTCGTCGCCGTCTCGAAAGACGAGGCAGCGGAAGCCGTCCCATTTGGGCTCGAACTGCCAGCCTTCGCCGTCCGGAAGCGAATCGACCAGCTTGGCCTCCATCGGCGGGAGCGGCGGCTTCGTCGACAGGCGATCGAAGGCGGGCATGAATCTCCTCTTCCTGCGGCGGAGACGCTCGGGACTGGGCGCGGTTCCGGCACGCCTCGCCGCTGCCGGAAAAGAGTCGTTAGGAATTGTTCCGCAACAATGCGGTAGAGCGCGGCGCTGTCGCGGCAAAGCGTTGGGAAATAACATCTCTTTCATTGAGGCGAGCGGAAAATCGGGTAGGTTCTGGCCCATGACCGGGGAGGGTGTTTCATGTCGTTGACGCGTCGGCAGATCATCGAGGCAGGAGCCGCGACCGGAGCGCTCGGCTTGATGACGAGCTCGCCGCTGCTCGCGCAGGTCGTCGCTTCGGCGGCGCCCACCGCGCCGGCACCAGCCGCGCCGGTTCCGGCCCGTCCTCGCGTCATGGTCGATCCGATCCTCGATCCGCGGATCGTGACCCGGGCTCGTGCCGCCTTCGATCGGCACCGCCCGTGGATACGCCACGGCGAGGTGGTCGCCATCGTCGATTTCACCCGGGTCTCCGCGGATCCCCGCTTCTTCCTTCTCGACACCAATACCGGACGCGTGACACGTCACCTGGTCTCGCACGGACGCGGCTCCGATCCGGGCCATACCGGCTTCCTGCATAGCTTTTCGAACCGCGTCGGTTCCGAGGCGACCTCCAACGGCGCCTATGTGACCAGCGAATATTATCACGGAAAATACGGCCGCTCGATGCGGGTGCGCGGCCTGGATCCGTCGAACAGCAATGCGGAGGCGCGGGCGATCGTCGTTCACACTGCCTGGTATGCGGAACCCGGCGTCGTCGCACAGACCGGGCGCTTGGGCCGGAGCGAAGGCTGCTTCGCGCTTCCGCATCAGAGCCTCCAGGAGACCTTGGCCCGGCTCGGTCCCGGGCACTTCCTCTATGCCGACAGGGTCGCCTGATCCGGGTCTGACTGTGCCTTCCCGTGCGGCTGGAGAGCCTTCACGGCCGGGCCGTGAATGACCGATCCGTCTACCGCGTAGCGGGAGCCGTGACAGGGACAATCCCAGCTTCGATCGGTCGAATTCCATCCGACCAGGCATCCCATATGCGTGCACACGGCCGACAAGGCGTGAATCTGCCCGTCCGGGGCGCGATAGGCGGCGACGTTCCGGCCATCGATCTTGAGGATCGCGCCCTCGCCGGGCTCTAGCGCATCGAGGCCCCCGGGCTTGGGCGCGAGATAGCCGCCAACCAGGTCGCGTGCGACTTCGGCATTGTTCTTCACGAACTCGGCTCCGCCGGCGATGGGCTTGACCCGACGGGCGTCGAACAGCTCCAGCCATGGATTGTCGCGATCGCTGATCAGGTCGGCGAGCAGGTTCGCGGCGGCGGTTCCGGTGGTGATTCCCCATGCGTTGAATCCGGTCGCCACCAGGCAGGCGCCCGGCGAGCGCGACGACCAGCCGACGAACGGCGCGTGATCGATCGGCGCATAATCCTCGTTGGTCCACCGATACTCCGCGACCATCCCGAAATGTTGGGCGGCGAAGCGCTCGATCTCGATGAAGGCCTCCTGCTCCTGCTGCACATGGCCGTGCTTGAAGCTCGGTCCCGCGCAGATGATCCAGTCCTGGCCCTGATCGTCGCGGTGGCCGCGTACCGAGTGGCGCGGGCTCTCGACGTTGATATACATTCCGCGCGGCAGCCGGCCGGCTTCGACCCTGCCCATGATCACCGGATGCATGAAAGGGTGGGTTTCGGCGTAGAGGAGGCCGGTCTGGCCTAGCGGAAGATGGGTGGCCATGACGACATGCCTTGCCTCGACGGTGCCGGTCTCGGTGGAGACCTTGTGCGCTTCCCAGTCCACCACTCGCGATTGCTCGAAAACGTGGCCGCCGTCGCCGGGCAGGGTGGCCGCCAACCCCTTGACGTAGCGGACCGGATGAAACTGAGCTTGGTCTTCCCAGCGCATTGCCGCCCGGACGTCGAACGGAAGGCCGGTGTCGCGGGTCAGCGAGGCCGGCAGGCCGAGGCGGCGGGCGAGGTCGACCTCCTGCTCGATCTCCGCCACATGCCGCTCGTCCCTCGTATACGTGACGGCGGCGCAGCGCTCCAGATTGCATGACAGGCCGTGGCGGCCGACGAGATCGACGATTGTCCTCAGGCCGGTTTCGTTCGCTTCGGCATAATGGGCAGCGCCCTTCTCGCCGAACTTTCGAGCAATCTTCGTATAAGCCACATTGTGCTGCGAGGTGACTTTCGCGGTCGACTTTCCGGTCACCTCCTCACCGACGTGGCGCGCTTCGACCAGCGCGAAGCTGATGTCGCGGTCCTTCAGCATTCGCGCCAGCGTTACTCCGACGATCCCGCCGCCGATGATGGCGACGTCCGCCTGGACCGTGCCGGAAAGCGGCGGATAGGACGTCCTCGGCGTGGTGGCGTTCCAATAGGATTGGTGATGAGCGGCCTGCGGCATGTGCGTTCCTCCGGGTGGCACTTCGGAGAACCCGCTGGAGATGCGCCTGTTCCGGCGCTCAGGCCGGAGGCGGAGCCGGGATCAGCAGGTCGACGATCAATCGCCAGCCTTCGTGCCGCTTCTGCCAGATTCGGGCAGAATGACCCCCTTGCTGATCCTCGCCCGCGGTCCAGCGCGCCTCGCCCCAGGTGAAGGCCAGATCGCCGGCCTGCGACGCGACGCCGCCGAGCGGACGCAGCGAAAGCCGGCGCGGCTGGCGGGCAAGTTCCATTTCCTGTTCCGTGCGGCCCGAAAAGGAGGGGGTGCGCGAGCCTCCGACCAACCCGTCCTCGGCAAGAAGGTCGAGCCGGGCGCGGACCGCGTCCCGCTCGGCCGCGGCCGCCAAATCCGCCTCGATCGGCGCGAGCTCGGCCAGCGCGCGTTGCGGCGAGCCCGCGGCGGCCGTGGCCGGCGCAAGGCGGACCACTTCGCCGTCGCCATCGCTTGCCATCACCGAGTCCAGGCCGGGCCCGCCGTCATAGATCCAGCGCCACTCGCCTCCGGGCTGGCGCTGCCACACGGTGAAATAGCGCACCGGAATGCTGGCCCCACCGGTCGTGAAGCCGAGATCCCCGCTGACCGCAGCTCCCGCAAATTGCGGCGACCAGGAGAGCGGCGGTCCGGCGGGCGGTTCGTCCGGCAAGGCCTGGAGAAGGGGCCGTGCGGGAGTTGGACCGGGCTGGAAGATGAAGCCGTCCGTGGCGGCAAAGGCAAGGAAGCCGCGCTTGAAGCCATGCTTGCGGGTCTCCTCGGCAAAGGCGCGCTCGGCGGCGATCACCTCCTCCACGGCCGGCTGCGCAAGCGATGATGAGGCGGCCGGGCCCATGCCGGCGGCGGCCACGCCTGCGATTAGTCCCAATATCCACCCGGCCATCGTGAAGCTCCTGCGTGCGGCCTCGGCCACAGCGCGGGCATTTCACGGCGGTCGCGGGATGCGGCGGCCTATTCGGCCAAGCGGCGCCGTTCTTCGATGAAGGCGGAGTCGCCCTTCCTAGGGGGCGGCCTCTTCCGAGGCGGCGGTCTGCACGCCGCCGGTCGTCGCGCTGTTCAGCGCCTGCCGGACCGGCGCATCCCGGCCGTATATATCGGCGTAGGTGACGATGTCCCCGTCGGTCGTGGCGGCCGCGGTGAAATAGGCGATATAGACCGGCACCGGCTCGACGAAGTCGGCGCGGGTCGTCTCGCCGGTCGCGATCGTCTCGTCGATTTCCGCCCGGTCCCACTGACCGGTCGGGCCGAGCAGCAATGCCGCGAAATCACGGACGTTCTGGGTGCGGATGCAGCCATGGCTGAACGCCCGAACCGGACGCGCGAACAGGTTCTGGGCCGGCGTGTCGTGCAGGAAGATGGCGTGATCGTTGGGCATCTCGATCTTCAGCCGCCCAAGGGCGTTGCGAGGGCCGGGCGGCTGTCGCACATAGACCTTGCCGTCGTCGCCGCGCCGCACCTGGTAGCCGCCGAAGCTTCCGCCCATTTCGCGCACGATGCTCTGCGGTACGTTCCACCATGGATTGAAGGTCACCGCCACGGCATTGGCCATGAGCTGCGGCGTCGGCGTGCGCCGGGCGCCGACGACGGTCCGGTGGCGCGCGATCACCCGGCCGTCCTCGACGATTGCAGCGGTGAAGGCCGGGACGTTGACGATGACGTGGCGCGGCCCGAGGTTCCGCGGCATCCAGCGCCAGCGCTCCATGTTCGCACGTATGAGGTGGCGGCGGGCCTCGTCGCTTTCGGGCGTCCGGGCCAACGCCTCCCTGAGTCCGGTATATTGCGGATGGGTCGGAAGCAGCGAATCGAGCAGCCGGGCCACGTCGCCTTGCGAGGCCTGCGAGAGCAGGAGCTGCTGACGGTTTCCGTCCAGCGCGCTGTCCGGCATGTGCCAGTCGACGCGGCCGTCGCCGCGGACATACCCGCCGCTGAGGTCTGCCGACAGGCGCAGGAAGATCTGGTTGGCGACGGAGGTGAGGGCGCCGGGGTCGCCCTGCGCCAGAGCGGTGCGGATCCGCTCGGGCTGATAGGCGGCCGGGTCGAGCCCTTCCTTTCCGATTCCCTCGACATATTCGAGCAACGCTTCGGCGGCACGCGGCTGCCAGACATGCGCCATCGGTGGCGCCACCGGGGAGCGGGGCGTCAGCACGGGCATGGTGGGCGTCGGCGTAGCCGGCGCCTCGGTCCGTGGCTCGGACTGGGCGAAGGCAGCCGTCTGGATCGCCCCCGGCATGGTGGGCGAAGCAAGCAGAAGGGCAAGCGCGGCGGGTCGGAAATATCGGTTCATGACCTCTTCTCCTACGAGACCGGGCGGCTTCGCGCTAGAGCATGATCGTCCGCGACGCTATATTCCGTCGCACGATCCTCGCAATGTAACGCGCTGTTATTGATGCCGTTTCCGCCGGCACGCGAAAAGTAGGGGCCTCAGCGTCCCGCCGGCCGGGGAAGGTGCTGCCGCGTCGGGCGCGACGGCACCCTCCCGAGGGCCGGGTCAGACCGCGACCGGGTTGCGATGCACCCAGCCGAAATAGGCGGCGACGAGCGCGAGCAGCGCGTGGAGCCAGATGTCGTTCTGATAGAGCGGCACCAGTCCGAACAGGGTGTTCAGTGTCGGGATGAAGCCGGCGACCATCAGCAGCGCGTAGATGATCGCGACGCTACGTGCATAGAGGACGGCGCCGCCGGTCGAACGCGAAGCCGCCAGCCCCCAGATCCCGAACAGGATGTGCACGGCGTTGTGGAGCTCGTTGATCGGGAACAGACCGAGCAACAGTCTGCCATTGCCCATCACTTCGGGATGCCCTTCATGTAGCGGCTGGACGAGCCCGGGTATGAAGCCGGCCACCCCGACGACGAGGAAGACGATTCCGAAAATCAACGCAAAGGTGCGAGTGTTCATTCCGCCTCTCCTAGTTTGGCTGTTTTCTACGCACACGCCTTCAGGAGACTGGAAAATACGGCATGCGCCGGCTTTCCGGAAGTGATTTCAGGGCGATATCTCAGGCGCCCTGCTCCAGCAGCCGGTCCTCCTCGGTTTCAGCTTCGGTGTAGCCGCTGCGATGGGAGACGGTCCCGGTGGCGGCGACGTCCATGCTGACATTTCCGAGCGTTCGCACGAGATCCGGCAGGGTCTCGACAGCGATGAGCAAAGCGAGGGGCTCGATCGGCACGCCCATCGCCATGCAGATTGGCGCGATCGACGTGACGAAGCTGGCCTGGCCTGGAATTCCTGCTGCGCCCATGGTGGTGGTCGCCGCCGCGGCGATACCGATCGCGAGCACGCCCGGAGTCAATTCCGTTCCGAACCAGTAGGCGATGTATATCGCGACCGCGAGGTTCATCGCCGGCCCGGTCATCCTGAACACGGCGACGGCCATCGGCAGCAGCACGCCCGAAGCGGCGACGGGAATGTCGAGCTTCGCTGCAGCGCGGAGCATCGCCGGCAGCGAGGCCAGCGAGGATTGGGTGCTGAGCGCCACTGCCTGGCTCGGCGCGATCGCACGAGTGAATCGGACGGGTGAAATGCCCGCACCGATCCAGGCGACCGGCCACGATGCGAGCCAGACGACCACGCCGACGGCCGAGACGATCAGGACATAATGGAGCAAGGCGCCGAACGCCTCGCCGCCGGCGCGAGCGCCAACGACATAAGCCAGCGCAAAAACGCCGATCGGTCCGATCCAAAGTACCCAGCCGATCACCACCAGCATCGTGTCGGCGACCGCCCTGAAGAAGCCGACCAGCAGCTCGCGCGGCTCGGTCGGCAGACGGGTAAGGGCGAAGGCGAAGACCAGAGTGAACAGCATCAACGGCAGGATCGCCTCCTCGGCCGCCGCGGCGACCGGGTTGGCCGGCACGATCGAGGTCAGGAAGTCGGCAAATCCGGGCACTTCTCCTACCGGCGCGCTCACGCTCAGGGCCGCTCGCAGGGCAGCGATCGAATCTGCCGGAAGCGGGAACATCTCGAGGAAGAGCGGGGTCAGCAGCGCTGCGGTTAGGGCCGAGATCCACAGCAAGGTGACGAACAGGACCAAAGCGCGGGTCGCCAGCTTTCCGGCCCGCGCCGCCTCCGCCGAGGCCGCGATCCCGGTCACCAGCAAGGAGACGACAAGCGGCACGATCGTCATTCTCAGCGCGTTCAGCCACATGCCGCCGATCGGTTCGGCGATGGCCGTAGCCCCGGCCACCCAGTTCGGGCCGAGCCCGGGACTGACGATGCCGAGCAACAGGCCGAGGACGAGGGCGAGCAGGATGCGGGTCGGTTGCGCCATGCGCAGTCCTTACCGGGCTCGGCGCCTCTGCGAAAGCATCCCGCCGCCGGGTCGGCTTTCACCCCGGCCTACCACGCGCTATCAGGCCCTTGGATTGGATCCCAAAAGGGGCGGACGAGAGTATGACGCGTAAGTTCTTCGGCACGGACGGCATTCGAGGCCTGACCAACACGATGCCGATGACGGCCGAGATGGCGCTTCGGATCGGCCAGGCGGCCGGCGCGCACTTCCTGCGCGGCGACCACCGCCACCGGGTAGTGATCGGCAAGGACACCCGGCTGTCGGGCTATATGATGGAAACCGCGCTGATCGCCGGCTTTACCAGCGTCGGCATGGACGTGGTCATGGTCGGCCCGGTGCCGACTCCGGCGGTGGCGTTGCTGACCCATTCGATGCGCGCGGACCTCGGCGTGATGATCTCGGCCAGCCATAACAAGTTCGTCGACAATGGCATCAAGCTGTTCGGGCCGGACGGTTTCAAGCTGTCCGACGAGGACGAGGCGGCGATCGAGGCACTGCTCGAAAAGGCGCCGCGACTGGTGCCGGCGGCCGAGATCGGTCGATCGAAGAAGATCGAGGATGCGCGTGGCCGATACATCCATGCCGCCAAGCTGACCTTCCCGCCGGAACTCACCTTGTCCGGCCTTCGGATCGTGATCGATTGCGCCAACGGCGCCGCCTACCAGGTGGCTCCTTCGGCTCTTTGGGAGTTGGGCGCTGAGGTGGAGGCGATCGGCGTCTCGCCCAACGGCGTCAACATCAACGACCAGTGCGGCTCGACCGACACCGCGCTGCTGCGCCGCACGGTAGTCGAGAGCGGCGCCGATCTCGGCCTGGCGCTGGACGGAGACGCGGACCGGTTGATCGTCGTCGACGAGAAAGGCGAAGAGGTGGATGGCGACCAGTTGATGGCGCTTATCGCTTCCTCGTGGCACCGGCGCGGGCAGCTGAAGGGCGGTGGAATCGTCGCCACCGTCATGTCGAACCTGGGCCTCGAACGATTTCTCGAAGGGGAGGGGCTGTCGCTCGAGCGCACCAAGGTGGGCGACCGCTACGTTCTCGAGACGATGCGAACCAAGGGCTATAATGTCGGCGGGGAGCAGTCCGGCCACATCATCCTCACCGATCATGCGCGGACCGGCGACGGGCTGGTGGCGGCCCTGCAGGTCCTCGCCTGCCTGGTGCGCAGCGGCGAGCGGGCAAGCGAGCTGTTGAACCTGTTCGACCCCCTGCCGCAGCGGCTGGAAAATGTTCGCTTCGAAGGTGGCGCGCCGCTCGGCAATGCCGCCGTCCAGGCGGCCATTGCCGACGCCGAGGCGCGGCTGGCCGGTCGGGGCCGCCTGGTGATCCGTAAGTCGGGAACCGAGCCGCTGATCCGGGTGATGGCCGAAGGCGAGGACGAAAGTCTCGTGGACGAGGTGATCGACACGATCTGTGCCGCCGTGAAGGCGGCCTGATGCTGGAGAATCCCCGATGCTCGAGCTGAGACCCGATTGCGAGCGCTGCGGCAGGGATCTGCCGCCGGACAGCGCCGATGCGCGCATCTGCACCTTCGAATGCACCTTCTGCGCCGGCTGCGTCGAAGGCCCGCTCGGCGGCGTCTGTCCCAATTGCGGCGGCAATTTCGAACTCCGGCCGATCCGGCCGCGCCACCTGCTCGACAAATATCCGGCTTCGGCAGTCCGCAAGGGTCCTTCGGGCGAGGCTCCGGGCGGACCGGAATGATCCCGGGCCGCGTGCTGATCGTCGCCGGCTCCGATTCCGGCGGCGGCGCGGGAATCCAGGCCGACATCAAGACGGTCACCATGCTCGGCGGATTCGCGATGACCGCGATCACCGCGATCACCGCGCAGGACACGCTCGGTGTCGAGGCCGTTCTGACGATCCCTGCGGAAATGGTGCTGAAGCAGTTCGACATGGTCGTTGCCGATCTCGGTGCCGATGTGGTGAAGATCGGCATGATCGGCTCGGCCGACACGGCCGAAAAGCTCGCCGGCCGCCTCTCCGCTCTGTCCGGCGTGCCGGTCGTGTTCGATCCGGTGATGATCGCGTCGAGCGGGTCGGCTCTGGCCGATGCCGCGACGATCGCCGCGCTCGGCCGGCTGGCGCGGATCGCGGAACTGACCACGCCCAACCTTCCGGAGCTGGAAAGGCTCACCGGCCGGTCGATTGGCACGCTCGACGAGCTGGAGGGGGCCGCGCTTATCATGGCCGGAACGACCGGCAGGGCCGTGCTCGCCAAAGGCGGTCATCTCGCCGGCGATCCCGTCGTCGACGTGTTGGCGCGGCCGGACGGCGCGCTGTGCCGCTGGACTTCGCCGCGGCTCGAGACCCGCCACAGCCACGGTACCGGCTGCACCCTGGCGAGCGGAATTGCCTGCGGTCTTGCCCAGGGATTGGACCTCGAAGATTCGATCTCGCGAGCCCGCGATTATCTACAGGCGGCGCTCCGCGCGCCGCCGGGGCTGGGTGCAGGCCATGGGCCGATGGGACATGCGCTCGGGACCGTCCCCTTCGAACATATCCACAGGAAAATATGAGGAAGTTTCAGCTTTTCCTGGCCGCGAGCCGGCGCGCCGAATAGGCTTTCGGGCAATGGCGCGTCCCTGCTTCAAGCTCGAGAAGGATCATCCCGAACCGCTGGCAGGGGTCGACGAGGCGGGCTGCGCGCCGCTTGCCGGCCCGGTCGTGGCAGCGGCCGTGATCCTCGACCGGAACCGCTTTCCCCGCGGTATCGACGATTCGAAGGCGCTGCCGGCGCCGGTTCGCGAGGCCCTCTATACGCGGCTCAGGCAGATCGCCGCGGTCGGCGTGGGCATCGCTTCGGTCGAGGAAATCGATCGGCTGAACATCTTCTGGGCCCGCATGCTGGCGATGCAGCGCGCCGTCGATTCGCTTGGGATCGAGCCGGCGATGGTGCTGGTCGACGGCAATCGCTGTCCGCGCTGGGACCGGCCATCGGTCGCGATCGTCGCGGGCGACGCCAAATGCCGGTCGATCGCCGCGGCCTCGATCGTCGCCAAGGTGACCCGCGACCGAATCATGGCCGAATATGCGCGCGAGCATCCCGGCTATGGCTGGGAGACCAACAAGGGCTACGGCACGCCCGAACATATCCGGGCGCTCGCTGCGCTGGGACCGACGCCGCTCCACCGCCGCAGCTTTGCCCCGGTGCGGCAATATATGCTGGAACTGGAGCCGCAGCCGGTTCTGGCCGCCGTGCCTGCCTGAATCGGAATTGCTGAGTCTTTCCGGCCACACCTACTTCAGATTGAGTCTGAACTTCCGGCTCCGACACAATATGTAGCGGGGGCTCCTTTCGTTCCCCACGCGCGAGACGCAATCTCAAGCGCTTTGGCCAAGCGTCTGTTCTTGACCGGGGAGTCCGCGTGACTCAGCATGGTCTCGAGCAGGGACGGCACGACGCTGCCGTGCCGGAAGGTCGATACGAAGGGGGCGGTGAATGAGTGTGATGGGGCGTGTCGGGACGGTCGTGAGGCCGGCAAAGGCGAAGCCGGCAGCGCCGAACCTGCCCCTCGGCGAGATCATCCAGGAAGATTGCGTGGCGGCCATGGCCCGGTTGCCCGACGCCTGCGTCGACATGGTCTTCGCCGATCCTCCTTACAATCTCCAGCTCGGCGGCGACCTGTTCCGGCCGGAGGGAAGCCGGGTCGACGCCGTCGACGACGATTGGGACAAGTTCGCTACCTTCGCCGATTACGACTCCTTCACCCGTGCCTGGCTCAGGGAGGCGCGCCGGATCCTCAAGCCGAACGGCACCCTTTGGGTGATCGGCAGCTATCACAACATCTACCGGGTGGGCGCGGCGCTGCAGGATGCGGGTTACTGGATCCTCAACGACATCATCTGGCGCAAGTCGAACCCGATGCCGAACTTTCGCGGCACCCGCTTCACCAACGCGCACGAGACCCTGATCTGGGCGTCGCGCAGCGAGGAGAGCCGCTACACCTTCAACTACCGGGCGATGAAGGCCCTCAACGACGATCTGCAGATGCGCTCGGATTGGACCCTCCCGATTTGCGCGGGTGGCGAGCGGGTCAAGTCCGACGGCATCAAGGCTCATCCGACCCAGAAGCCCGAAGCTCTGCTTTATCGCGTCCTGCTCGCCTGCACGCGTCCGGGCGACGTCGTGCTCGATCCCTTCTTCGGCACCGGCACGACCGGCGCCGTGGCACGGCGGCTGGGCCGCCACTGGATCGGGATCGAGCGCGAGACGCGCTACATCAAGGTGGCACGGCAGCGGATCGATTCGACTTTGCCGCTCGACGAAAGCGCGATGAAGACGATGGCCTCGCCGCGGGCGCAGCCCAAGGTGCCGTTCGGCTCGATCGTCGAGAGCGGCCTGATCGCGCCCGGCGCGCTGGTCACCGATTCGAAGCGCCGCTGGCAGGCCCGCGTGCTCGCCGACGCCTCGCTCGACCTCGGCGGGGAGCAGGGTTCGATCCACAGGATCGGCGCGGTCGTGCAGGGGGCGCCCTCCTGCAATGGCTGGACCTTCTGGCATTTCGAGGAGGCCGGGACCCTGCTTCCGCTGGACGCGCTGCGGCAACGCTATCTGGCGAACCTGGTCGGAGCATGATCGAGCATGATCCGTTCCGGTCGGATCATGCTCTCGCGACCGACCTCCTCGCCGACGATGAAGCCCGTTTCCCGTTGAATCGACAGCTCCGGCGCCGCTGGGTATGAGACGCGCCGGATGAGCGGCGGGTTGGGAAGTTGGCCGGCGCTCTCGGGGCCGCAACTCGAGCGGCGGCGCGGACCGAGGCGATGACTGCACGGCCGATCGCGACGGGGGGATGATGCAGCAATATCTCCCGCTTGCGGGCATACTGATCGTCGTCGCCGGTTTCCTGCTTCGGTTCAATCCGATGCTCGTCGTCACCGTTGCGGCGCTCTCTACCGGGCTGCTCGGCGGCATGGGCCTAGCCGAGGTGATCTCTGCCTTCGGCAAGGCATTCAACGACAATCGGATCATCGCCATCGTGTGGATCGTGCTTCCCGTGGTCGGGCTGCTCGAGCGCTACGGATTGCAGCAGCGCGCCGCAGCGGTGGTGACCCGGATCCGGGCGGCGACGGTGGGCCGACTGCTGATCGTCTACCTGCTCTTCCGGCAGGTGACGGCCGCCCTCGGCCTCACGTCGATCGCCGGCCACCCCCAGACGGTGAGGCCGCTGGTCGCGCCGATGGCGCTGGCCGCGGCCGAGCAGCAGCATGGCGAACTCGAGGAGGAAGCGTCGGAAGAGGTGAAGAGCTATTCTGCCGCCACCGACAATGTCGGCCTGTTCTTCGGCGAGGACATCTTCATCGCCATCGGCTCGATCATTCTGATCCAGCAGACTCTCGCGCCTTACGGCTATCAGCTCGCGCCGCTCGAGCTCGCAATCTGGGCGATCCCGACCGCAATCATTGCCTTCCTGATCCATGGTACCCGTCTGCTGCTGCTCGACAGGTCCCTGGGAAGGCGACACCGATGATCACGCTGCATTGGGCCTACACCCTCGCTGGCGCGATGTTCGCGGCCTTTGCTCTGCTGAGCGCGCTCGACCGCTCCAACCGCAAGCGGTTCGGCAATGCCGCCTTCTGGGGCCTGATGGCCTTGAGCCTGCTCGCCGGCGGCCAGCTGGGCGATTTCGTGAACGGGCTGCTGGTGCTCGGCCTTGTCGGCCTGGCCGGCTTCGGGCTCATCGGCCGCGGCAATCCACCCACCAGCAGCGAGGACGAGCGCAGGGCCTGGTCGGCGCGCCTGGGCAACCGACTGTTCCTTCCTGCCCTGATCATCCCCGCAACGGCGCTGATCGGAACGCTCGCTTACAATTATACCCCGCTCGGCGCTTTCGGCTGGATCGAGGAACGGCGCGAAACCTATATCTTCCTCTGCCTCGGCGCCCTGCTCGCGCTCGCCGCCATCTTTGCCTGGCTTCGGCCCCCGGCGGTGGCGCCGCTGCAGGAAGGGCGCCGCCTGATCGACGCGATCGGCTGGGCGGCCGTGCTGCCGCAGATGCTCGCCGCTCTGGGAGTCGTCTTCGCCGCGGCGGGAGTCGGCGACATTATCGGCGGCGCAGTCCAGGCGGTGATTCCGGAAGGGAGCATCTTCCTGACCGTTCTGGTGTTCGGGCTGGGCATGGCGCTGTTCACGATGATCATGGGCAACGCCTTCGCGGCCTTTCCGGTGATGGCCGCCGCGATCGGCGTACCGCTGCTGATCTCCGGCTATGGCGGCAACCCTGCCGTGGTCGGCGCGATCGGCATGCTGGCCGGCTTCTGCGGGACGCTGATGACTCCCATGGCCGCCAACTTCAACATCGTGCCCGCCGCCCTGCTCGAGCTCAAGGACCGCAACGGCGTGATCAAGGCCCAGGTCGGCACCGCTCTGCCCCTGCTCGCGGCCAACATCCTGCTGATCTACATGCTCGCCTTTTGATCTTCGGAGCCGATCGCCGCTCCCTCAACCTGTACCGACCCGGTAGGACATAGCCATGCGCCACCACCTCACCGCCGAAACCGCCAACCGCTTTGCCGAGATCGCACTTGGCCATGTCACCCGGGAATATCCGCACAAGCTCGATCATGTGATGGAGGGGCCGGAGGATGCGCTCGGGCCGCGCGCGCTTCACCCGATCTTCTTCGGCAGCTTCGACTGGCATAGCTGCGTGCATGGCTATTGGCTGCTGCTGCGCACGCGCCGGCTGGTGCCGGATCTCGCCGTGGCGCCGCGGGTCGCCGCCTTGCTCGACGGCATGCTCACGGAGGTGCGGGTCGCCGGCGAACTCGCTTATCTCGACCGAGCTTATACGGGCGGGTTCGAGCGGCCTTATGGCTGGGCGTGGCTGCTCGCCCTGCACCGTGAGGCCCAGCGCCATCCGGAATCGCACTGGGCGGAGAATCTGGAGCCGCTCGCCCGCGCCTTCGCCGATCGGTTCAAGGCCCATCTGCCGCGCCTCACCTATCCGATCCGCACCGGCACCCACTATAACAGCGCCTTCGCGATGATTCTGGCGCTCGACTGGGCCGAGGCGAACGACCCCGGCCTTGCCGAGCTGATTCCTGCCCGGGCGCGCCATTATTATGGCGAGGATCGCGGCTGTCCCGGCTGGGAGCCCGGCGGCGATGATTTCCTCTCGCCGGCGCTTACCGAAGCGCTGCTGATGCGCCGCACCTTGCCGGCGGAGGACTTCCGCCTCTGGTTCGACGATTTCCTGCCGGACATCGCCGCCGGAGAACCGCGCAGCCTGTTCCGGCCGGCTTTCGTTTCGGATCGCTCGGACGGCAAGATAGCCCATCTCGACGGCGTCAATCTCAGCCGCGCCTGGTGCTGGCGCGGCATCGCCGCCGCGCTCGATCCGGAACGCGCCGAACTCGCCCACCGCACCGCCGACGAGCATCTCGATGCCAGTCTTCCGCACGTCGCCGGCGACTATATGGGCGAGCATTGGCTCGCCACCTTCGCCCTGCTCGCGCTCGAGCCACCCGCCTGATCGGCGACATTCTGCCGTCGCACGGCACGCCGCTGTCGGTATGGTTTACAAATCCTTACCGCATTAACCTTGAGAGCCGCGCATTTGCGTTGCTGGCCCGCTTCTTGCTGCCTTTCGAATCATGCTCAAGCGGCTCGGCAGACTGTTCGTCATCAAGACCCGGTGGGAAGCGATCGCGGTGATCTACGCCCTCGCGCTCGGCTCTGTGGATCGGGGCTTCCACTATCTCGAGCGATACCCCGGCGTCGGCGGATGGCTTCTCTTCGCCGCCTGCACCGGCGTCGTCTTCATGGCGGGCGCGAAGCTGCTCGACATGACTCGCAAGGACAATGGCGAGCGCCGACGCAAGAGCGACCTCGAGCGGCCGGCCGCCGGCGAGGGGTCGATGAGGAAGGTCCCCTTCGGTTCGACTGAATCGTAACCGACGAGCATTTGCGGGAACGGCTTCCCCTGTCCGCCGGTTGATGCAGGCGAAGCAGCAGGAGCCCAGCATGACCGACAAGGCGAAGGCGGAGCGCGAGACCGGCGTGCGCGGCGGCGGCCAATCGGGCGGCGGCCCCTATCCCAATCCGCACGACGGCAAGTCAGGCGAGCCGGCGGATGGCTTTCAGGGCCATGGCGGCCAGTCCGAAATGGAATATCACGGTTCGGGCCGGCTGGGCCGGAAGAAGGTCGGAAAGAACGCCAACGCGCCCGCGTCCGGGACCAAGCCCGAACCGCGCTGACAAACGCTCCCAATTAGTGGTGAGAATTGCCAATTGGCGGCGCGAGCACGCCATCCGCCAATAGACCGACTGGGCTGGAAATCCGCGGAATTCTGCGAAAAATTCGAGTTGGCACGCCTCTTGTTACCTTGTGGGCATCTTAAGTCACAAGGTTTCAAAAGGGAGCGACACAATGGCCAACATCACCAACATCGTCACCGCAGCTGTCGGCGCGATCGTCATCTCCACCGCCTTCGTCGGCGCCGCGGTCGGCCCCGCCACCACCGCCGGCAAGGCCCCGGCCACCTACACCCAGGTGGCCCAGATCCCCGCGTCGGACCACGCCGTCCGGGCCTGACCCGCCGCGGCGGCAGGGCCTGACCTCGACGTCTCCCGGCCGCCGCTTCCAGCCCTTCACCCCCCACCGGAGCCGCCATGAGCATCTTTTCCAGGACCCGCGACATCATCGCCGCCAACGTCATCGACCTGGTCAACCGGTCGGACGATCCGGCGAGGACGATCCGCGTCGTCATCCTCGAAATGGAAGAGACGCTGGTCGAGGTTCGCGCCTCGGCGGCGCGCCTGATCGCCGACCAGAAGGAGAAGAGGCGCCAGGTCGCCCAGCTCGCCGGTCTTCAAGGCAGCTGGACCGAGCGCGCCGAGCTCGCCCTGAGCAAAGGCCGTGACGATCTTGCCCGCGCCGCCCTGGTCGAGAAGGAGAAGCTCTCCGGCCTCGCCGAGGACTTGCGCGCCGAGATTGCGGCCATAGATGCCGAGTTGCGGGCGTCCGAGGTCGATATCGCCAAGCTACAGGCGAAGCTGCGCGAGGCCCGCGCTCGCCAGACCGCTATCGCGGCCCGGCTCGAGGGCGCGCAGAACCGCGTGCGGATGCGCGAAATGTATGCCGGGGAGCGGGTCGAGGAGGCCTTCTCCCAGTTCGAGCTGCTCGAACGCCAGGCGGACCTCGCCGAAGGCCATGCGGAGGCGCTCGCCTTGGCCGCGCCCAAGTCGCTCGAGGAGGAGATTGCCGAGTTGAAGGTTGCCGAACGGGTCGACGCTGAGCTCGCCGCCATGAAGGCGGCGATGAAGGAGGCGGCATGACCCTCCAGATCGACGGCGTCGACGTGATGAACGCGATCGAGATTGCGGCCTGGATCGGCAGCATCGTCGCGATGCTGGTGATCGGCCTGATCGTCTGGGTGATGGTTCGGCCGCCGCGCCGGGAGCGGGTCCGGCCTGCCGAGCCCGACGGGCTCGACGCCGAAGAGATGATGCGGCTGCTCGACCGGATGGAGCAGCGGCTCGAGGTTCTGGAACGCGCCGTCGCCGTCGAAGCGAGGGAAGAGGACAGGATGCTCACGGGCGGCGATCGCCCCGAGACGAGGAGGACGAAATGAGGACGCGAAGATTTGAGCTGGATCGTGCCGAGGGGAAGCTGCTGGGCGTCTGTGCCGGCCTCGCCAACCATACGGGCATAGACGTCACGATCATCCGCGTCGGCCTGGTGCTGATCACGTTGATGGGCGCATTTCCCTGGACGGTCGTCGCTTATGGCGCCGCCGCCTTGATCGGGCATCGCCGCCGCCGGGCGGACACGGACCCTGTTCGTTTCGCCGGACGCGAGGAGACGAGGGAGCGGATGCGCAACCTCGACCTGCGGATGCGGGCGGTCGAGACCTGTGCGACCAGCGCGAACAGCCGCCTCGCCCGCGAGATCGAGGATCTGCGTTGAGTGGCGTGGGGCGCGAGGGGAAGGAGGAAGTTGGAGTGGGGATCGGTGTTCATCCTGGGATTGCCTGCGGGACGTTGCTGATCTCCGCCGCCCGCAACGTCTTGGGAACGAGCGGGAGCGACTCCCGCCGTCCGGCACCCTGCCGGCCCGGGCCCCGAACAGGGGCCGACGCCCCGAACGTCCGAGGGAATTGGAAGACTGCGTCCAGGCGCAGCGGGAATGAAGGAGGAAGAGATGAACGAAGCGATGATGACGATCACCTTGTCGAGCTTCGGATTGCTGGCGCTCGGCATACCGACGCTGGCTGCGCTCAAGGGATGGCAGGGCTGGCTCGAGGTGAAGAGGCTCGAGCTGACCGGGCAGGGCCGGCAGGAGCCGCGCAGCTCGGCAATGGACCGCATCGAGATTGCCGACCTGAAGGAACGGGTCCGCAAGCTCGAATCGATCGCCGCCTGCATCGACCCTTGAGGGCCGGGGTGACGCCTGACGGCGCATCCCGCCCTTCACTCACCGGGTCACCGTGATGAGCGGTGAGCTTGTCCAACCGGCATTTCGAAGGAACAGCACGACTATTGCGGCATCCCTATTCCGCGCCGGGAACGCCCTCCGTCGACACTATGCTCAATCTCTTGCGCCCGCCGCCTCGCCGTCGATCCGCGACCGCTCGGTCGTCCCATCCGAGCGGATCGACCAAAGGTCCCCGAAATCCTCATGCACCAGCGGCTCCGGCCGCGTGCCGCCGAGCTGCTCGATGATGTCCGGCACGGTGTTGCTGTGTCCGACGACGAGGGCAGGGGTCGGCCCTGCCCGCACCCGCGCCACCAGGGCTGGCGTGTCGCGCGGATCGTAGACGATCGGAATAAGGTCAAGCCGTGCCGCGGTTGGCGCCGCGGTCTGGACCGTGCGCTTGTAGGTGCTGACATAGATGACGGCCGGCGGGGCCTCGGCCAGCCGATCCGCCAGCAACACGGCCTGCCTGTGTCCCTCCGCGGTCAGATCCGGGTCGCGCTCGCCCTCGGGCGTGTGTAGGTGTCGCACGACATGATAGATGGGCAGCTCGCCCGGCGGCGCGGCGGCCGGCGTGGCGCAGGCGGCGCCAAGAGCCAACAGGGCTGGAGCGAGCAGGCGGCCGAACGACATGGATGATCCTCCCCTTTCCCGCTTCCTCGTCTGCCGGACGACGTCTGGCAATGGGGGTGCACAGCCCCGAAAAATCGACTAACGCGGCCGCGTACCGCAAACACCACAGGTTCGAGAATGGCCGACAAGTCCGAGCGCCGCAACCGGCCGGCGCTCTCCCTCCACGTTCCCGAGCCCGATGCGCGGCCCGGCGACGAGCCCGACTTCAGCCGCATCGAGATTCCCGCGGCCGGCAGCGTGCCCCGCCCGGACGTCGCTGCGGCGCCGGCCGAGACGCACCCGCTCTGCTTCACGTTGGTCCGGGTTCTCGACGACGACTCCAACGCCGTCGGGCCCTGGGATCCGCGGCTGGATCCGGAAACGCTTCGCCGGATCCTGCGCGACATGATGATGGTGCGCACCTTCGATGATCGAATGTACCGCGCCCAGCGCCAGGGCAAGACCAGCTTCTACATGAAGTCGACCGGCGAGGAGGCGGTGGCGGTGGGTGCCGCCCATGCGCTCGACCGCGAGGATATGTGCTTTCCGACCTACCGTCAGCAGGGCCTGCTGGTGGCGCGGGACTATCCGCTCGTCGACATGATGTGCCAAGTCTATTCGAACCGCGGCGACAAGCTCAAGGGGCGGCAGCTTCCGATCATGTATTCGGACCGTGCGCGCGGCTTCTTCACCATCTCGGGCAACCTCGCCACTCAATATCCTCAGGCCGTGGGCTGGGCGATGGCCTCGGCGATCAAGGGCGACAGCCGGATTGCTTCGGCCTGGATCGGCGAGGGGTCGAGCGCCGAGGGCGACTTCCACAGCGCGATGACCTTCGCCGGCGTCTACCGCGCCCCGGTGATCCTGAACCTGGTCAACAACCAGTGGGCGATCTCCTCCTTTGCCGGCATTGCCGGGGGCGAGAACACGACCTTCGCGGCGCGCGCGGTCGGTTATGGCATCGCCGGGCTTCGCGTCGACGGCAACGATCCGCTCGCCGTCTATTCCGCGACCCTGTGGGCAGCGGACCGGGCCCGCTCGAACCTCGGCCCTACTCTGATCGAGCTCTTCACCTATCGCAAGGAAGGCCACTCGACGAGCGACGACCCGTCCGCCTACCGGCCGCAGGGTGCCGGCGACAAATGGCCGCTGGGGGATCCCATCGAGCGGTTGAAGCGCCACCTGGTCAATCTCGGCGAATGGGACGATGCCCGCCATGACGCGCTCCAGGAAGATCTGAGCAAGGAGGTTCGCGCCGCGCAGAAGGAAGCGGAGAAGCAGGGCGTGCTGGTCGCCTCGACGATCGACTTTCCGCAGGACGTCACTTCGATGTTCGAGGACGTCTACAAGACGATGCCTTGGCATTTGAAGGAGCAGCAGGCGCAGATGGTCGCGGAGCTGGAGGCGAAGCGCAAATGACCGCGATGAACATGATCGAGGCGCTCAATTCCGCCCATGACGTGATGATGGAGCGCGACGACAACGTCGTCGTGATGGGGGAGGATGTCGGCTATTTCGGCGGAGTCTTCCGCGTCACCGCTGGACTGCAGAAGAAGTATGGCCGCTCGCGCGTGTTCGACGCGCCGATCTCCGAAGGCGGCATCATGGGTGTCGCGATCGGCATGGCGGTCTACGGTCTCAGGCCGGTCGCCGAGATCCAGTTCGCCGACTACATCTATCCCGGCTTCGACCAGATCGTGTCGGAGGCGGCGCGGATCCGCTACCGCACCGCCGGCGAATGGTATGTGCCGATGGTGATCCGCTCGCCTTATGGCGGCGGTATCTTCGGCGGCCAGACCCACAGCCAGTCGCCCGAGGCCTTGTTTGCCCACATTGCCGGCATGAAGACGGTGATCCCGTCCAACCCCTATGATGCCAAGGGCCTGCTCATCTCGGCGATAGAGGATGACGATCCGGTCGTCTTCTTCGAGCCGAAGCGAATCTATAATGGTCCGTTCGACGGCTTCTTCGACCGGCCTGTGACGCCTTGGGCGCAGCACGCCATGGCCGACGTGCCGGAGGGGCATTACACCGTGCCGATCGGCAAGGCGGCGATCGCCCGCGAAGGGAGCGAGCTCACCGTGCTCGCCTACGGAACGATGGTCCACGTCGCGATCGCCACGGCCGAGGCGAACGGCATCGACGCCGAGGTGGTCGACCTTCGCACGATCGTTCCGGTCGATATCGAGACGATCGAGGAATCGGTGAAGAAGACTGGCCGGTGCGTGGTCGTCCACGAGGCGACGCGGACGGCCGGCTTCGGCGCCGAGCTGAGCGCGCTCGTCCAGGAACGCTGCTTCTACCATCTCGAGGCGCCGGTGCAGCGGGCCGCCGGATGGGACACGCCCTATCCGCATTCGCTGGAATGGGCCTATTTCCCCGGGCCGATCCGGCTCGGAACTGCATTCAGGAAGGCACTGGAGGACTGACCCGCCATGGCGCGCTATGAATTCAAGCTGCCCGACATCGGCGAGGGCATTGCCGAGGCCGAGATCGTCGCCTGGCACGTCAAGGTCGGCGACATGGTCGCCGAGGACCAGCAGATCGCCGACATGATGACCGACAAGGCGACGGTCGAGATGGAATCCCCGGTCGCCGGCAAGGTGGTCCAGGTCGCGGGGAACGTCGGCGACCAGATCCCTATCGGGAGCGTACTGGTGGTGTTCGAGACCGAAGGCGAGGTCGAGGCAGAAGAAGCCCCGCTGGCCGACGGCATGAGCGATGTCGCCGAGGAGATGATCCCCACCGAGGACGTCCAGCCGGTCGAGCGACGGTCGAGCGAGGACCGGCGCGCCGCCGAGGAGGATCGCCGTACGGAGGACCGCGGAGGCGAGGATCGACGCGTCGGCGAATGGCGTGCCCGGGAAGCGCCGGCGGAGGCGGGAGCGCCGCCTGCCGCGGAGCGCGCGCAGGCCGCCGCGGCGCAGGCACCCAAGATACTCGCTTCGCCTGCGGTGCGGCAGCGGGCGCGCGATCTCGGCATCGATCTGGCCCAGGTCAAATATTCCGGCGACCGGATCCGCCACGCGGATCTCGACGCTTTTCTTCTCTACCAGGGCGGCGCCGTCGCGCGCGGGCCGGCGCCGCGTCGCATGGACGAGGACGTCAAGGTCGTCGGCCTGCGCCGGCGAATCGCCGAGAACCTCCAGGAAGCGAAGCGGCGTATTCCGCATTTCACCTATGTCGACGAGGTCGACGTCACCGCGCTCGAGCAGACCCGCGCGATGATGAACATGGACAAGGGCGACAATCCCAAGCTCACCATGCTGCCCTTCCTGATCAGCGGGATGTGCCGGGTGCTGGTCGATTATCCGCAGATCAATGCCACCTTCGACGACGATGCCGGAGTCATCCATCGCTCGGGCGCGGTCCACATGGGCATGGCGACCCAGACCGAGCACGGGCTCGCCGTTCCCGTCATCCGCAATGCCGAAGGGCGCGACGTTTGGAACCTCGCCCGCGAGATCCTCCGGCTCGCCGAGGCGACCCGCACCGGCAAGGCGACCCGAGACGAATTGAGCGGGTCGACGATCACGATCAGCAGCCTGGGCCCGATGGGCGGCATCGTTTCCACGCCCGTCATCAATCGGCCCGAAGTCGCGATCATCGCCGTGAACAAGGTCAAGGAGATGCCGGTCGTCGTCGACGGCGAACTCGAGATCCGCAAGATGATGAACCTCTCTTTGTCCTGCGACCACCGCGTCGTCGACGGCTGGGACGCGGCCAGCTTCATCCAGGATCTGAAGAAGCTGCTGGAGAATCCGCTGCGGCTGCTGTCGATGCGCTGACCCGACGCCTCGCGCTGAGGGAAGGCGGCCGGAAGTGGCGTGATCTTGCCGCGCCGCCGGCCTTCGTCAGACCTGTTTCTGCCGTGCCCGCTCGGGTGGGCCTCACGATGCGGCGCGGAGCCCGCTCTCCTTGGCGAGAAGCAGTGTCGTTTCGACGCGATTGCGGCCCATCGATTTTGCCTTGTACAGCGCCGTGTCGGCGGCCTGAAGCAGCCCTTCCGGCATTCTCGTCGTTCCGCCTGCCGTAGCCATGGCCGTGGCCACGCCGACGCTGACCGTCACGTTCGGGCCGATCCCGCTCGATGGGTGAGGGAGGGCGAGCGCCTCGATGGCGAGCCTCGTCGTCTCCGCAAGGGCCGTCGCTTCGCTCTGGTCGGTGCCGGGAGCGATGACCACGAATTCCTCGCCACCATAGCGTGCGGCAAGGAAGTGGGCACGCTTGAGGCTCGTGCCGATCGTCCGGGCGACGGTGCGCAGGCAGTCGTCGCCCACCTGATGGCCGTTGGCATCGTTGAACGACTTGAAGCAGTCGATGTCGAACAGCAGCAGTGACAGCATTCCCCGACAGTCAAGCGCATGCTGCCAGGCGCGGTCGAACGCCTCGTCGAAGGCTCGGCGGTTCGACAGTCCGGTCAGTCCGTCAGTCCGCGCCAGCGCTTCGAGCTCGGCCTCGATCCCCTTCTTCTCCGAGATGTCGCGCATGGTGAAGAGGATATCCGTCGGTTGTCCGGTTTTCGGATCCTCGACGGTGCTGCAATTGGTTTCGACCCAGATCAGGGAACCGTCGCTGCGCCGCATGCGGAATTCCAGCTTCACTTCGGGCAGGCTGCCTGCGAAATGCTGGCGAACGGCCGTGGCCACGAGCTGACGGTCTTCTTCGTAAACGAAATTGTTCGAAACCACGTCGCCGCCGGCGGCGTAGATGTCCTGCGGCGTGCAGCCGAGCAAGCGTGCCACCGACGGCGAGATGTAGCGCGCCTTGCCGTCGACGCCGAAGCGGAAGATGACCTCGCCGCCCAGTTCGGCCAGCATCCTCAGCGATTCGGACTCGCGGCTCTCTCTGGCGTTCGGGCCGAAATGTCGTGCGAACCATGTCGACGCCCGCCCAAGAACCCGCTTCATCAGCCCACTCCCAAGCTTTCACGCTATCCGGAAGTCGTAAAGATTCCCTTCGCTTAGCACCCACGCGTCGCCGCCCAGAGCGTCGGGCCTCGAGAGGGCAGGTCCCTCGACCCCCCGCCCTCCGTGGTCGAATGCGGTTCCCCCGCGCACCCGAACGGCGCTAAAGCGCGGCCATGCTGAAGAAGACCGAAAGCCCCGACCTGGACGCGCTCCGCCTCGTCGAGGAGCGCCTGCGCTGGCTCTCGTCCTGGACGATCCACCACGCCAACCATATTCGCGAGAGCGGCGATGGCCTGAAGGTGGGCGGACACCAGGCGAGCTGTGCCTCAATCACGGCCATCATGGCGGCGCTCTACTTCCACGCGCTCGGGCCGAACGATCGGGTCGCGGTGAAGCCGCACGCCGGCCCGGTGCTTCACGCGATCCATTATCTGCTCGGTAGCCAGAGCCGTGAACAGCTGGAAGCGTTTCGCGGATTCGGCGGCGCGCAAAGCTACCCCAGCCGGACCAAGGACCGGATACCGGTCGACTTTTCGACGGGCTCGGTGGGGCTGGGCGTGGCGATCACGGCTTTCGCCAGCCTGGTCCAGGACTATCTGCTCGCCCACGGCCTGATCGCGTCGGAGCAGACGGGACGAATGGTCGCCCTGCTCGGCGACGCCGAACTCGACGAGGGCAATATCTACGAATGCCTCATCGAGGCTGCCAAGCACGATATCCGCAACTGCTGGTGGATCGTCGACTATAACCGCCAGTCGCTCGATGCGACCACGGCCGACCGGATGTTCAGCCGTTTCGACGACATTTTCGAAACCTGCGGGTGGCGCGTCGTCACGCTCAAATATGGCAAGGCCCAGCAGGCCGCCTTCGCCGAGCCGGGCGGGGCGGGGCTTCGCGACTTCATCGACCGGACCGGCAATGCCGATTATGCCGCGCTCACCTATCTCGGCGGCGCGGCCTGGCGCGAGCGTCTGCTGAAGGACCTGGGGGACGAGGCCAGGCCGCTGCTCGACGCCCGGGACGACGACGCCCTCCAAGCGCTGATGACCAATCTCGGCGGCCACGACGTCGAGTGCCTGGTGGAGGCGTTCGAAGCTGCGCGCGACGACGTGCCGACCTTGTTCATCGCCTACACGATCAAGGGCTATGGACTGCCGTTCGCCGGCCACAAGGACAATCATTCCGGTCTGATGACCCCGACCCAGATCGCTGGTCTGCGCGATTCGATGGGCATTGCCGAAGGCGAAGAATGGGCAGCCTGGGCTGGGCTGGGCGGCAATGCCGCGAGCGCGGCCAGGGCATTGGTCGAACGTAGCCGTATCGCCCGGTCGCGCCCCGACCGCGCCTGGAACCAGGCCGAGACGCCGGCGATCGCGCCGCCGGCAGGGGAGGAGCAGTCGACCCAGGCGGCGTTCGGCCGGATCCTGCTCGACCTGTCGCGCACCGGCGGCGGCCTCGCCGACCGGATCGTCACCACCTCGCCCGACGTCACCGTCTCGACCAACCTCGGTGCTTGGGTGAACCAGCGCGGCCTGTTTCGCCGTGCCGAGCTCAAGGACGTGTTCGCCCAGGCTCGGATTCCTTCGGCGCAGAAATGGGCTGGCGGCGAAGCCGGCCAGCACATCGAGCTCGGCATTGCCGAGAACAATCTGTTCCTGATGCTTGCCGCCATGGGGCTGGCGGGCGACCTGTTCGGCGAACGGCTGTTCCCGATCGGCACCGTCTACGACCCGTTCATCGCCCGCGGGCTCGATGCGCTCAATTATGCCTGCTACCAGGACGCCCGCTTCCTGCTCGTCGGGACTCCGTCGGGCCTTACGCTGGGGCCGGAAGGCGGCGCTCACCAGTCGATCAACCCGCCGCTCATTGCAATGGGCCAGCCGGGTCTCAGGCATTACGAGCCCGCCTTCGCCGACGAGCTCGCCTTGTTCATGGAAGAAGCTTTCCGCCTCATGCAGCGACCGGACGGCGAGAGCGTCTATCTGCGGCTCTCGACCCGTACCGTCCGCCAGCCGGCTCGGACCGGCGACGGCTGGAAGGCCGACGCGCTCGCCGGCGGCTATTGGCTGCGCGCTCCGGCGGAAGGCGCGGAAGCCGCTTTGGTCTACTCGGGCGCCCTCGCGCCGGAGGCGATCGCCGCATGGGAGGCGCTGAAGGACGACGTACCGGGACTGGGTCTGCTCGCCATCACGTCTCCCGACCTGCTCCACCGCGGTTGGACCGATCGTCTCGCCGCCCGGTGGAACGGCAGGGACCCGGAGCCGTCCCAGGTCGAGCGGCTTCTCGCGCCGCTCGCTCCGAATGCCGGTCTCGTCACGCTGATCGACGCGGCGCCCGCCTCTCTGTCTTGGATCGGCGGCGTGCGCGGCCAGCGGGTCAGCCCGCTCGGGGTCGATCGATTCGGCCAGACGGGCAGCCTCTCCGAGCTCTACCGCGCCTATCGGCTGGATACCGCCGCGATCGTCGAAGCGGCGGCCGAGCTTTTCCTGACCTGACCCGTCGCGGCTCTTGCGGCCGCCCGTATCGATTCCCGGGCCGACACCGCGACGTCAATCGTCGCCCGGCATCCGTGTCCGCGTATGAAGCGCCTCCTGCACGTAGAGCCGCTTAACCAGCACGTAGAGCACCACCGTCAACGGCGCCGCGAGGATGATTCCCGACACGCCGAAGATGAAGCCCCCGGCCACCAGCGCGAACAGGAGCAAGGCCGGCGGCAGGTCCACCGCACGTTGCTGGACGATCGGCTCGAGCACATTGCCCTCGAACTGCTGAACCAGCAGGAACAGGAGCATCGTCCAGAACGCCTCGTCCGGGCCGGCGGCAAAGGCGAGCAGCACCGCCGGAACGGCGGCGATGATCGGTCCGATGAACGGCACGAACTCGAGCAGGGCGGCGAGCAGTCCCAGCGTCAGCGCGGAAGGTACGCCGATCAGCGTCAGGCCGAGCCAGGTCAGGATGCCGACCGCCGCCATCGAGACCATTCGGCCGAGCAGCCACAGCCTCAGGGCGCGCGCGCTCGCCTCCATCGCTTGCGCGGCGAGCGCCCGGCCACGTTCGGGAACGAGCTTGATCATCCCGGTCCAGTAGAGGCCGGGCTGCGCCGCCAGATAGATGCCGGCCACCAGCACGAGAAACGTGTCCGCCAGCGCGTTGCCGACCGACATGGCGATAGCGCCGAGGTTGCTGAGCACACCACCGTTTTCGCTGAGGCTGGCCGACCATTCGCGCATCATCTCGCCGATCCCCCAGGCGTCGAACCGATCGAGTGCCGCCTGCCACGCCGCCGGGACCATCTCGCGCAGCCCCGTCGCCTGGCGAGTCACCTCCGCGCCGAACGTCCAGAAGGCGCCCAGGATCACCCCCGCGACGATCAAAATGGCGGCCAGCAAGGCAGCCCAATGGGGCAGTTTGAGCCGGCTGCGGATCGGCGCTGCGACGAGGTTGAGGATCACCGACACCAGGATCGCGCCGAACATGAGCAGGAACAGGTCGCGCAAATTCCACAGCAGCAGCGCGATGCCGATGACGATGATGGCGATGACGAGCCGCTCGATGAAGACCCGGTGACTGATCGGCTCGCCGCTCATCCGCGCCTCCTTCCAACCCTTGAACGTACCGGCGGAACATTCCTTTCCATCCGGCGCTGTTTCGTCCAATTGGCTCATGACGGGAGAATGACATGATTGGCAAGATTCTCGGCGCCGGGATCGGCCGCCGCCTCGCCGGCTCCAATCGAGGACTGAAGGGCGCGCTGATCGGCGCCGCGGCACCCTGGCTGGTTCGCCGCGCCTTCACGCCCCTCGGCGTTGCCGCACTTGGAGCCTATGGCGCCAAGAAGTTCTACGATCGCCGCCGCGCTCGGCGAACGCCTCCGCTCGACCTCTGACTTCGCCGCCTTAGTTTTACTGCTCGGGCTCGGGGGGCGGCGGAAGCTGCTCTCTCGGGACGGTGACGGGCGGCAGCACCAGGTCCGGCGTGGGCGTCTGTCCCGGCGCCGGCGCGTTGCCGGGCTCCACGACGGGAGGCTCGGCTTCGGTGGGTACCAGTCCGTTGTCCGGGTTCGTCGGCTCCGGAGTCCGGTCGGTCTGGGACAGCGGTACCGGCGCTGGCCGCCGGACCGGGCGAATTCCGAGCGCGTCGGCCATGAAATCGCGCCAGATCCTTGCTGGTATTCCGCCACCGGTGGTTCCCGGCAACGGGCTGTTATCGTCGTTGCCCACCCATATTCCGACCACCAGGTCACCGGCGAAACCGACGAACCAGGCATCCCGATAGTCTGAGGTGGTGCCGGTTTTGCCGAAGGTCGGGATCGAAAGCGCGGCGGCCCGTCCAGTGCCGCGATTCACGACGGCATGGAGCACGTCGCGGAGCATCGGGAAAGCCGGGTCGCGGTTGAGCGCGTCGGCCGAGGTCCCGCCGCCAAACCAGCTCGTCCGTTCCGGCAGCCCGTGCGGGCGGATCGGAAATCGGCCCGCCGCTATGGCCGCATAAGCGGCGGTGAGCTCGACCAGGCTTACCCCATTGGTACCCAGCGCCAGGCTGGGATCCGGGCGAAGCGATGTCGTGATGCCGAGATCGCGAGCGGCGCGGATGACATTGTCTCGGCCGACCCGCTCCTGGATCTGCACTGCGACGGAGTTGCTCGAATAAGCGACCGCTTCGCGCAGGCTGATTCGGCCGCGATAGTCACCGCTATAATTGCGCGGTTCCCAATCGCCGAGCCGGATCGGTACGTCGTTCACCGGCGTGGTCGGCCGATAACCCGCGCGAAAGGCGGCGAGATAGACGAACGGCTTGAACGCCGATCCCGGCTGGCGCCGCGCCTGCGTCGCCCGGTTGAAGCTGCTGCGACGATAATCCTTGCCGCCGACCATCGCGACGACACGTCCGTCGAGCCGCATCGCCACGAGCGCCACTTGCGCCCGCCCGAGCCCCGCGCGCCTTATCGTTCGTACCGCGAGGCGCTGCAGGTCGCCCTCCAGCGTGGTCAGGACCTGCCGCTCGCCATAGGTGCCTTCGGCCAGCTCGCTCGCCTGAGGGATCACCCAGTCGGCGAAATAGGTGCCGGTCGGCACGTCGTCGCGCTCGCCGAGGCGCAGGCGCGCCGGCCGAATTTCGTCATGCTCCTCCTCGGTGAGGAATCCGGCCTGCACCATTTCCCGCATCACCAGCCGCGACCGTTCCTGTGCGCCGTCGAGATTGTTGGTCGGCGCCAGCCGTGAAGGCGCGTTGACGATTCCGGCAAGCATTGCCGCCTGCGCCACGGTTAGTTCATCGGGCTCCGAGTCGAAATAGTGGCGCGCCGCGGCGCGCAAGCCGTAGACATTGTCGCCGAAATAGACGTTCGACAGATAGCGGCTGAGAATCTCCTCCTTGCTTAGCCAGACTTCGAGCCAGAGCGTGATCAGCGCCTCCTGGAGCTTGCGCGCGGCCGTGCGTTCGGGGCTGAGGAAGCTGGTCTTGGCCAGCTGCTGGCTGATCGTGCTTCCGCCCTCCCGGACTCTCCCGGCACGCAGGTTGCGCACCATGGCTCGGGAAATGCCCCAGGGATCGATGCCGATATGGCTGTAGAAGCGCCTGTCCTCGATCGCGATGAAGGCCTCGCCGACGTGCGGCGGCAGCTCGGTGACCGAGACCGGCGCCTCGATGACGGCGCCGCGCCGGGCGATCGGCTCCCCTTCGGCGGAAAGGATGGTGAGGCCCGGCGCGCCGATCGGTTGCAGCGATCGGGACAATGGGGCGGTCACCGTCAGCCAGATCACCGCAAGCGCGAACAGGAGGGCGCCTATCTTGGCTACGCGCACGACCGTCCGCACCCGGGAGAGCGGCGGCTGCGGCGGCGCGTCGGGATCTTCGGCTTCGGTACGTTCCAGATCCACGTCTCGCGCTGCCGGCATCCTGCTTCCTAGTAAGTTTTCAGTCCGGTCCCCATGGACCGAGAGCATCCAACGCGGGCGTTGTCAGCATGTTTCGCGGGCGATGATCAAGCCTCGTGCAGCCGCTCCGGCCGGAGGTCTGCCGCCTCGATACCCGCACGGGCGAGGGCATCGGGCCAGGCAGCCCCGGTGACGAGGGATTCGACAGCTTCGGCCATGGCGGGCGCCGTCTGCAACCCGAACCCGCCCTGGCCCGCAAGCCAGAAGAAGCCGGGTGCTTGCGCATCGAAGCCGGCCGCCGGGGTCCGATCGCGTGTGAAGGTTCGCAATCCGGCCCAGCGATGGGCAATGCGCGCGACCGACAGGGTCGTATAGCGCTCGACCTTCCAGGCGGCGAGGGCGACGTCATAGTCTTCAGGCTGGGCGTCGCACGGCCCGCTCTCGACTTCGTCGACCGGGGAGGCCATCAGCCGGCCGGATTCGGGGAGGATGTAGAAATCGTCCACCGCGGTCTTCACGAACGGCCAGCCGCGAACTTCGGCGCCCGCTGGTGGATCGACGACGATGATCGTGCGCCGCAGCGGCTTGAGGCCGATCGGCCGAACTCCCGCCGCTTGGGCTATTTCGTCCGCCCAGGCGCCGGCGGCGTTGATGAGGATCGGCGCGGTCCAGGTCTCGCCGTTCTCGCTCTCGACGCGCCATCCGCCGCCCGCCGGCTCGACCGTGCGAAGACGCCGGCCGGTCAGCACTTCGCCTCCGGACGTGCGGATCGATCGGGCATAGCTCTGGAGCAGGGCGTCGGAATCGAGCCGCAGACCATCCGGGTCGAGCAAGCCGGCAACGATCGCGTCGGTGCCGGTGCGCAAAGGAGGGAAGCGGCGCAGCATCTCGCTCTCGCTTTGCGGCTCGATGCAGGCGGAAAAGGTCGTCATGTCGCGCGCCAGCATCTCGAGGGCGGTGCGCATCTCTTCGGTCGCCACGAACAGGGCAGGGCTGCGCCGGCAGAGCACGCCTTCGCCCGCTTCCAGGAAGAAGGCACGGCTGTGCGCGGTCATCGATCGGACGATCCGGTTGCCGATCCCGAAATGGGAAAAGGTCGCACTGCGGCCGGAACTGTGATGGCCGAGCGATTCTTCGGCCTCGGTGACAACCACGCGTCCATGGCGGGCAAGCGCGGCGCCGGCCGAAAGGCCCGCGACTCCGCCGCCGACGATCAGGAAGTCTGCGTCACTCACGGCGCCGGCCGCTAGCGGATTTGTCTGCTCTGGTCACCCTCCGAGCCGGGCCGGCCCTGCGTCCATGCCGTCACGGCCGGAACGCGGCGTATGACCTCCCCTCTGCTCGCTTCCTGGTGCGGCCGGCAGCGACGCGGCCTGCTTCATGTCCCCCCAATGCGCCGGGATTGGCGGGCGCCCTGCGCTTGTGGGGACGGCAACGAAGCAATTGCCCCGGTTGACGCCCGGCCCGCCTCCCGGCATCGCCCCTCGGACGCGGCATTGCGGGTGGGCGAGGAAGCATGACGGACGAAGAGCTGGCGGCGCGGCTGGCCGAGGGAGCAGGGCGGCTCCTCACCGAGTTGCGCGAGAGCCGCATCCTCGAGGGCGCTGCGCTCGGCCGGGTGGGGGATAAGGTCGCCAACGCCTATCTGCTCACGGCCTTGCGCGAGTGGCGGCCGCAGGACGCGATCCTGTCCGAAGAAAGCCCCGACGACAAAGCGCGCCTGGAGAAAGAGCGGGTCTGGATCATCGATCCGCTCGACGGAACCCGCGAGTTCAGCGAAGGGCGCGACGACTGGGCGGTGCACGTCGCGCTCGCTGTTCGCGGCGAGCCGCGCTTGGGGGCGGTCTCGCTTCCCGCGCGGGCCCGGCTGTTCCGGTCCGATTGCTGTCCGACGCCACCGGGCGGACAGCGGCCCCGGCCGCTCATGCTCGTCAGCCGCACCCGGCCTCCGGCCGAGGTCGAGGATATAGCCGCCATGCTCGGCGCCGAACTGGCGCCGATGGGCTCGGCCGGCGCGAAGGCTGCTGCGGTGATCGCCGGAGACGCCGACATCTATTATCATGCCGGCGGGCAGCATGAATGGGACAATTGCGCGCCCGCGGCGGTCGCGATCGGCGCCGGTCTTCATGCCAGCCGCGTGGACGGCTCGCCGCTCCTCTACAACCGGCCGGATACGATCGTTCCGGACCTCGTCATCGCCCGGCCGGAATGGGCCGAGAAGATCGTCGCTTATTGCCGCAAATAAGGGCGAAGCCCCATCCAGCGCTCGAGCTTGCGCTCGAACGGCAAGGTGTAAGCCGGGCTGCTCGAAGGGAGATCGATCAGGTCCAATCCGCTCGTCTCCCCCAGCTGGGCGCGGCCGATCCGCGCCGACGTCCCGCCGTTGAACCCGATAGCGCGCAGGTGCGGCAGGGTTTTGTCGAGCGCAACAAGATCGCTGGCGGTGTGGAGCCGGATGTCGGCGTCGAGGCTGCCGCGTCGGGTCGCTGCCGCGACCGTGTCCCAGAGCCCGACGCCGGAGTCGAGCAGCGTCACCAGCCGTGCCTCGTAGGCAAGCGGCGTCAGCGGGCGTTCGATGACCGCCTCGAGGAGGCGCCAGAACTGGTTGCGCGGATGAGCGTAATAACGGCTTTGCGCCAGCGATACGGCGCCTGGAAGGCTGCCGAGTAGCAGCAATCGGGTGTCGGGACGGATGACTGGCGCAAAGCAATGCTGAAGGCTCGAATCGCTCACCTCCACGACATGGCGGATCCCGGCAGGTCCCGACAAGTCGCCGGCTCCTTTCGCGCCTGCAACGAAGCCGGTTGACGGGCGTGCGATTTGGAAGGACAGCCGACGCGAAGGGGGTGAGGGAGACACAATATGGTACGGAAATTTGTCATGCTTTTCGTCGTGGGCGCCGGGCTCTCGCTCACCGCCTGCAACACGGTCCGCGGCGTCGGGACCGACCTGCAGTCGGTCGCCAATGAGGTCGACGACGCGACCTGAGGACGGGCCTGCCGGGGCGGTGCCGAGCGGGACCGGAACCGGTTACTCCTAACAAAAGGCCGTGCGCGTCGGACGAAGGAAGGCGATCGAGATGAGGGTCTCGGGAAGCTGTCATTGCGGGGCGGTGCGTTTCGAGGTGGAGGTTTCGGGCGGCGTCGAAGTGTTCGACTGCAACTGCTCGCTTTGCTCCGCGACCGGCTTTCGCCACCTCATCGTCCCCCACGACGATTTTCGCCTGGTCGAGGGCGAGACCGCGCTGACGAGCTACCGCTTCGGCACCGGCACCGCCAATCATCTCTTCTGCAGCCGGTGCGGAGTGAAAAGCTTCTATCAGCCGCGCTCCCATCCGGACTCCTGGAGCGTGAATCTCAACGCCATCGACGACATATCCGGCCTCGCCATCTCCTTCACCGCCTTCGACGGCCGCAACTGGGAGCAGGCGGCCGTCGCTCTCTCGGACCGGTTCTAGAGCGGAAAGAGTGGTCGGCCCGCGGCCGCCTGGGCGTAGAGTGCGAACGCCAGGCCGGCCCACAACAGGCTTCCGGCAATCAGGACCGCCCATCGTGCCCGCAGCGTGAGACCTACGCCGGCTGCGACGGCGGCGAGGATCGGGATTGCCTGCTCGGCATGGATGCCGACGAAATGGGCGATGCGCAGATCGCCGCCGGACCGGTTCCAGCCGAACAGCGGCGCGGCGCCGGCTTCCGCGCCGACCGAATGGCCGCCATTGGCGGCGATCGCGATGCCGAAGCCGCCCCCCAGGGCGAAGGTGAGAACCAGCCCGATCACCAGCGCCGCGATGAAGTCGCCGGACAGGCCGGCGGCGGGGCGCCGGCCGATCTCCCACGCCAGCGGCAGGGTGGTGGCGACGAGCAGCACGGAAAAGATGCCCATCAGGGCGTACATCAGGGCGTAGAAGGTCGTATCCTCGTTGAAGTGGGATTCGAGCCCGCGCGAGCCCTGCCAGATGATCCACACCAGTTCGAAGGTGCTGGCGAGGAGAATCAAGCCGACAGTGGCGCGCATCGGGCGGGAGCGCCGGCGCTCCGTCCGGATATAGCCGAAGAGCCACGCCGCGGTCAGGGTGAAGATGCCGACCGACGACAGGAACTTGGCCGGCTTGACCCAGACGTTGACGCCGCTTTCGAGCACACGCGGGTCGATCGCCTGCATCGCTACCGCCACGGCCGCCAGGGCTATCGAGGCGAGGCCGTACAGCGCGAGGGACCGCTGCCGCTCGATCAACTCGGTCAGGAAGGGAAGGGTGAATCGCACGGGACGGATGGCGAGGCTGTTCATCGAGCGGTCTCCTTGTCGGTTCGGGGGCGAACGGCCAGGCGAACCAGCAGGTAGAGAAGCAGGCCGGCCGGGCCGAAAAGGAAGGTCAAGGGCAGGCAAGGGAGGATCAGCAGCGGGTGGATTTCTCGCCCGATCCCGTCGCGGACGATCCAGGCGCCGACGAACAGGTCGAAGGCGAGATAATGGAGCCAGCCGGCGGCGAGTGCGCTGTCGTCCGCGAACAAGGCGCGGACCTGTTCGATCGAGCCGAATCCTCCGCCTTCGGCGCCCATGCCCCTGGCAATCAGCAGGACATAAGCGATCGCGAGCAGTGCCGGGATCGCCAGCTGGGCGATCGGCCAGACGACCGGCCGCGCGGCGGCGAGGAAGAGCGAGATCAGCAGCCCGAGCCAGCCGAGCATGGCCAGCATTCCGGCAAGATCGAACGCCATCGCAGGGTCTAGCATCGTTGCATCCTCAATCTTGACGCTGTACAGATCGCCTTATGGACAACGATCTAAACAGTGTCAAGACCAAGCGTGCAGGCCGCGGCTATCATCACGGCGCCCTGCGCCAGGCCTTGATCGAGGCGGCGGAGGCCGTGATCGCCGAGCGCGGCGTCGACGGCTTTTCCCTACGGGAGACGGCCCGGCGCGCCGGGGTGTCGCCAGCCGCGCCGGCGCACCATTTCGGCGATGCGCGCGGCCTTCTGACTGCGCTCGCGACCGAGGCCTTCCGACGGTTCGGCGACAGTCTGGCGGCCGCCGATGTCGGCGAGACCCGGACCGAGCGGCTCCGTTCGCAGGGCATGGCCTATGTCCGCTTCGCCCTTGCCGAGCGCGCCAAGTTCGACCTGATGTGGCGCTACGGGCTCGTCGACGGCGACGATCCCGATCTCCGCGAGGCGGGCCGCCGGGCCTTCGCCGTTCTCGACGAGGCGGCGCGCGGCCGGAGCGAAAGGAAGACGGACTCGCTGGATCCGGCAGTGGCGCCGTCGATCGCGAGCTGGTCGATGGTCCACGGCTTTGCGCGGCTGGCGCTCGACGGTGCGTTCGGAACGGCGCCAGGGGACGCTGAGCGGGCCGCCGACCAGCTGTTACCGCTCGTGCTCAGGCACCTCGACGTGTGACAAAGGCGCCCCGCCGAATGCCTAGGCGTCCGTCGCCGGCACGCGATAGGCGGCCGAAGCAACATCACGACACCTTGCCCGATCCCGGGGTCCGCGCTTAGGTTCTCCCATAAAATAAGCGGGGAGGGCGAGCATGGCCAGTGTGGCGGCAGATACGGCGCCAAGCGAAAGCGGCCGCACGCGCATGGTCATCGCCGCCTCGTCTGCCGGCACGGTCTTCGAATGGTATGACTTCTTCATCTACGGCACGCTGGCGGCGTCCGGAATCATCGGGCGCACTTTCTTTCCGGCGGGCAACGAGACGCTGCAGACGTTGCTCGCCTGGGCCGGATTCGCCGTCGGCTTCGGGTTCCGCCCATTGGGCGCCATCCTGTTCGGCTATATGGGCGACCGGCTTGGGCGGAAATATACGTTCCTCATCACCATCACCCTGATGGGCCTTGCTACCGCCGGCGTCGGGCTGGTGCCGTCGGCCGCCGCGATCGGCATTGCCGCGCCGGTGCTCATCATTCTGCTCCGGATCTTGCAGGGGCTGGCGCTCGGCGGGGAATATGGCGGGGCGGCAATCTACGTCGCCGAGCACTCGCCGCCCGGCAGGGCGGGCTTCTATACCAGCTTCGTCCAGGCTTCGGTCGGCGGCGGCTTCGTGCTCAGCCTCGCCGTGGTCCTCGGCACCAAGATGGTGATGAGCGAAGCCGATTGGGATGCGTGGGGCTGGCGTGTCCCGTTCCTCATCTCGATCCTGCTGCTCGCCATTTCGCTGTGGATGCGTTTCAAGCTGTCCGAAAGCCCGGTGTTCACGGCGATGAAGGAGAGCGGCGGCTGCACCGCCAATCCGTTCAAGGAGAGCTTCACTTATCCCGGCAATCGCAAGCGGCTGTTCGTCGCCTTGTTCGGAATCGCGGCCGGACTCACCGTCGTCTGGTACACGGCGATGTTCTCGACCCTCTCCTTCCTTCAGGGAACGATGCGGGTCGAGGGGACGACTGCCCAGCTCATCGTCGGGGCCGGCGCGCTGGGCGGGCTCGGCTGGTTCGTCCTGTTCGGCCGCCTGTCGGACCGGGTCGGCCGGAAGAAGCCGATCGTGATCGGCTATGCTCTGACCCTGATGCTGCTCTTTCCGATCTTCTGGGTGATGGGATCGGCCGCCAATCCGGAAATGGAGGCCGCGGCGGCGCGGGCGCCGGTCAGGATCGAGCGGCAGAGTTGCGAGTTCGATCCCTTCGCGAGGCGCCAGGCCGATCTCTGCGGCCGCGTCATCGGCGAGCTGGCCGGCCTCGGCGTGCGCTACCAGTTCGACCTCCCCGCCGGGAAGGCGGCGCCGGCCGTCGAGCCGCTGGTCGTCCGGATCGGCGGGGAGACGCATGTACTGACCGACACCGGCGAGATCCGCCCGCTGCTCGAGGCGGCCGGCTACCGGTTTGAACCGGTCGTGCCCAGCGCGGGCAATGTCGCCCTGCTCATCCTCGCGATGCTGGCGATCACCGCTTTGTCCGGAATGACCTACGGGCCGGTCGCGGCGCTCCTGTCCGAGATGTTCCCGCCCCGGATCCGCTACAGCTCGATGTCGATCCCCTACCATTTCGGCACCGGCTATTTCGGCGGCTTCCTTCCCTTCATCGCCAGCTATATCGTCGCGACAACCGGCGATCCCTATTCCGGCCTCTGGTACACCTGGGGCGTCGTCGCCATGGCGCTGATCGTCACCTGGCTCTGGCTTCCGGACGGGGTTGAACACCGGGCCTCCGGCGCGGCGTGACTTGGCCCGAGGGCCCCGCTAGGGCGCGGCGATGGTCCACCTCCCGCTGCGGCTGATCCTCGACGGAGATGCGCTCGTCTCCAATTGGAAGTGGCTCGCCGGTCGGGGCGGCGGTGCCGCCTGCGGCGCGGCGGTCAAGGCGGACGGCTACGCGCTCGGCGCGCGCGAGGTCGTAAAGCGCCTCCAGCAGGCGGGTTGCCGCGATTTCTTCGTCACGACCTGGGCCGAGGCGGAGGCGTTGGCGTCCTTGCCGCAGGATGTCTCCCTGTCCGTCCTGCACGGGGTCGGGCCGCGGGACGGACCCGCGGCGCAGCGATCGCGGGCGCGGCCCGTGCTCAACAGCCCCGAGCAGGTCGCCCGCTGGCGCGAGACCGGCCGCCCTTGCGACGTCATGGTCGACACCGGGATCAACCGGCTCGGAATCTCGCCCTCGGACGTCGCGTCGGGACTGCTCGAAGGCCTGCGGATCGAGACCTTGATGAGCCATCTCGCCTCCGCTGACGAGGACGTGCCGACGAACGAGGCGCAGCGGCGCGCTTTCGCCGACCTTGCCAGCGGCGTTGCCGCCCGCCGCCTGAGCCTCGCCAACAGCGCTGGAATCTGCCTGGGTTCGGACTTTGGCTTCGACCTCACCCGTCCGGGCATCGCCCTTTACGGCGGCGTGCCACGGCCCGAGGCAGCAGGGCACATCCGCCAGGTCGTCCGCGTCGAGGCCGAGATCGTCCAGCGCCGCCGGGTGGAGGCGGGCGATCGCGTCGGCTACAATGCCACCTTCGTCGCCGAATGCCGGCACGAAATCGCGATCCTCAACATCGGTTATGCCGACGGCTATCTTCGCGGTTTCTCGGGAACGGGACGGGCGCGTGTCGGCGATGGCTTCGTCCCGGTGGTCGGCCGCGTGTCGATGGATCTCACGGCGATCTGTATCGACGGGGCGCCCGAACTGGCGGAGGGCGACTGGATCGAGCTCGATTACGACCTTCCGACCGCTTCCGCCCAATCCGGTCTCAGCCAATATGAGCTGCTCACCGCCCTCGGGTCGCGGTTCGAGCGGATCTGGAAGTAGGGCTGCCCGTTCGAGGCCCGACGAAACTCACAGGCCCGGTCGGCGGTTCTCTCACCGTGGCCCGCATCGCTCATCTGTCGGACGTCCATTTCGGCGCGCATGACCCTTCGGTCGTCGCCGGCGTCGAGGCGTGGCTGGTGGCGGATCGGCCGGACCTGGTCGTCATCAGCGGCGACTTCACGCAGCGGGCGCGGGTGGAGCAGTATCGCGAGGCACGCGCCTTCCTCCGCCGCCTCGAGGCAGTCGGGCTGCGGACGCTCTGCGTCCCAGGCAACCACGACGTGCCGCTCTTCGACGTGCTGCGCCGCTTCGCCCGCCCGCTGAACCGTTATCGCCGTTTCATCGAGGAGGATCTTTGCCCCTGGTTCGAGAACGAGCGCCTCGCCGTGCTCGGAATCAACACGGCGCGGTCGCTCACCATCAAGCACGGCCGGATCAACCATGAGCAGATGGCGCTGATCCGCGAACGCTTTCGCGCCGTGCCCGACGACAGGACGAAGATCCTGGTGACCCACCATCCCCTGTTTGCCATGCCGATCGGCGAGGAAGGTGGCCTGACCAGGGTCGTCGGTCGGCACGAACCGGCGCTTCAGGCAGTCGCCGAGGCAGGCGTGCACATCCTCCTGGCCGGCCATTTCCATCGCACCTACTCGGCCGCCGCGCGAGAGATGGTCGAGAATGCCGGGCCGGCCCTGGTGATCCAGGCCGGCACCGCAACTTCCACCCGGTTACGGGCCGGGGAAGCGCAGAGCTTCAATCTCATTCATGCCCGTCGCAATGACGAGGTCGACCTGCAAGTGATCGCATGGGACGGTACGGCTTTCACCGGGCGGAGTCAGGCCCGCTTCACTTTCGACGGCGAGAATTGGCATCCGCGGCCGGCAGCGGCAGAGCTTGCCGGCTGATCGGCTTGCGGCGACTGGAACTTGAGACTAAATGGCCCCGCTCGATTCGGGAGGTTTCCATGCACAGCGCAGAGTCGGTCGTGATCCGTTCGGTCCTCCGGGACCCGGCTTGCTGTGTCTCCCCGTCCGACGTCCGCTCGCAGGAGCGGCTCCGGAGCTGATCTCAGGCTGATCCGAGCGCCGACCGGCGCCACTCGGATCCGGACCGCCAACACCGCAGCCCGAATGCCCCCTTGGCCGACCGCTCGTGCGGTCCCGGTGCAGGTGGCGCTGCTGAATCTCCAATATCAGGTGACCCATGTTTCTGGATATCGCTCCGGCGCCTTATCGCCGCGCTATTCTGTTCATTCTCTTCGCTGCCGTGCTCGACATCATGGCGATGGGAATCGTCATCCCGGTGCTCCCGTCGCTCATCGAGGAGTTTACCGGGTCTAACGCCGCCGCCGGCTTGTGGAACGGAGTCCTCGTCGCCTTGTGGGCGGTGATGCAGTTCGTCTGCTCGCCGATCATCGGAGCGCTCTCCGACCGATATGGGCGGCGCCCGGTGATTCTGATCTCGACGGCGGGGCTGGCGGCCGACTGGATGCTGATGGCGCTCGCTCCGAACCTCTGGTGGCTCGCCGTCGGCCGCATGATCGGCGGGATGACGTCGTCGAGCTTCACGGCCATCTACGCTTATGTCGCGGACATCATTGCGCCGGAGAATCGTTCCCGTGCCTACGGGCTCGTCGGCGCAGCGTTCAGTGCCGGCTTCATCGCCGGCCCGGCGCTCGGAGGGGTGCTGGGCGAGTTGGGCCCACGCGTGCCGTTCTGGACCGCGGCCGGCCTGTCGGCCCTCGCCTTTCTCTACGGGCTTCTGGTTCTTCCGGAATCGCTTCCCGAGGAGCGCCGCATGCCCTTCTCCTGGGGGCGCGCGAATCCGCTGGGAGCGTTGCGGCTGCTGGGTTCGCATCCCGAGCTCACGGGGCTCGCAACCGTGAACTTCCTCCTCTACTTCGCCCACCACGTCTTCTCGGCCGTCTTCGTGCTCTATGCCGGCCATCGGTTCGGCTGGAGTGTCTATCAGGTGGGGTTGCTGCTCACCTTCGCCGGCGTCCTGGAGATGCTCGTTCAGGTCTTCCTGGTGCCGCGCGTGGTGCGCTGGCTAGGCGACCGCCGCACGATGGTGCTGGGCCTGTCCATGGGAGCGCTCGGTATCTTCGCCATGGGCGCGGCGCCGACCGGCTGGTTGTTCATTGCCGCCTTGGTGCCGAATGCGCTCTGGAGCCTCGCTCTGCCGACTTTGCTGGCCTTGATGACGCGGCGCGTCTCGGAACGTGAGCAGGGCCAGCTTCAGGGCGCCAACAATAGCGTCGCGAGCATCGCCGGCGTGGCTTCGCCGGTCTTCTTCGGTTGGGTCTACAGCCTGTCGGCCGGTGCCATGCCGGGTCTCAGCTTCGTACTCGCGGCCGCGATCCTTGCCGCGGCGGCGGCCCTGGGCCATGCGGTCGGCCGGCGCGAGATCAGATTGGAGACGGAGACGGCCGGCACAAGCCCTTGAGCGGGTGCGCCGCCGGAGCTTCGAGAATGGGCTAGTCGCGCTCGACGCAGAGCGCGATTCCCATGCCGCCGCCGATGCACAATGTGGCGAGCCCCTTTTTCGCATCGCGGCGGCCCATCTCGTAGAGCAGGGTGGTGAGGACGCGGGCCCCGCTGGCGCCGATCGGGTGGCCGATCGCGATCGCGCCGCCGTTGACGTTGACCCTGTCGGAGTCCCAGCCGAGCTCCTTGCCGACCGCCAGCGCCTGGGCGGCGAATGCCTCGTTCGCCTCGATGAGATCGAGGTCGGCGATCGTCCAGCCTGCCTTCTCGAGAGCCCGCTTCGTGGCCGGTACCGGCCCGATGCCCATGATCGACGGATCGACGCCGGCCGAGGCCCAACTCGCCACACGGCCAAGGACCGGGGCGCCGCGGCGCTCGGCTTCCTCCCGGCTCATCAGGACGATCGCGGCGGCGCCGTCGTTGATGCCGGACGCATTGCCGGCGGTGACGGTGCCGTCCTTCCTGAACGCAGGGCGCAGGCCGGCAAGCGCCGCCTGTTCGACTCCGTCGCGTATATATTCGTCGGCCTCGACAACCGTCTCGCCCTTGCGCGCCTTCACCGTCACCGCCGCAATCTCATCGCGGAAGCGTCCTTCGGCTCGGGCGCGTGAAGCCTTCTGCTGGGAAGCGGCGGCAAACGCGTCCTGATCGTCGCGCGTCACCTGATATTGTTCGGCGAGATTTTCGGCGGTGATACCCATGTGATAGCCGTTGAACACGTCGGTCAGGCCATCCTTGATCATCGTGTCGATCAGCTCGAGCCCGCCCATCTTGGTACCGCCGCGCAGGTTCTGCGCATGGGCGGAGAGGCTCATATTCTCCTGACCGCCGGCGACGACCACGCGCGAATCGCCGGTCTGGATCGCCTGGGCGGCGAGGGCGACGGCGCGCAGGCCCGACCCGCAGACCTGGTTTACGCCCCAGGCCGGTACCTCCTTGGGAATGCCGGCGGCCATCGAGGCCTGGCGGGCAGGATTCTGTCCTTGGGCAGCGGTAAGCACCTGACCGAGGATCACCTCCGAAACCTCGTCCGCGGCAACGCCCGCCTGGGCCAGCGCCGCTTCGATCGCGACTCGGCCCAGCTCATGGGCCGGCGTGGCGTCGAAGGCGCCGAGAAAGGCTCCGACGGGCGTGCGCTTGGCGGCGGTGATGACGATGTCGGTCATGATGGGCTCCTGCTTCCTCCCTCACCCGCTAAAGGGGAGGGGCGCTCCGGACCGCGCCACTAGCAGCTTGCTGCACTGCGGGAAAGCCACGCTGCCAGGGGCTCCCACAGCGTCCGGCGTGCCCGCCGGCCGACGACCATGCCGACATGCCCCTGCTCGAGTTCGAGCCGCCTGCCCATGCCGGCACCGCTCGCCGCCGGGACGATCCGGTCGCTCGTCGAGACGATGTCGAGCAGCGGAAGGTCGAGTGCTGCCACATCGATTAGCTTGCCGCCAACCCGCCATCGGCCGCTGCCCGGCAAGTCCTGTCCGAAGAAGTCCTCGAACAGCTCGCGCGCGGCAGCGACGGCGAGCGGCGGGCCGTCATTCGCCCAGTCCTCGAGCGCCACGAAGGCGCGGGCCTCCTCGCCCTCGAGGCCGGCAAAGGCTTCGAACTTGGCGACGGTACGCGCCGGATCGAGGCTCCAGAAGGCGCCTTGCAGGACTTCCATCGGCAGGACGCCCAAGGTCTCCGCCGAAGCCCTGGACTCGTCCCACAGCCGGGCGAGGCCGGCACGCGACTCGTCTGGGAAAGCGGAGAAATACCAGGGCGCGGCGAGCATCGTGAGGCTTCGCGCCGGGGCCAGTCGGGCCGCCGCCGCCACCATCGTCCCGCCGAGGCAGTAGCCGACCAGGTCCGCTTCCTCGCCGAGCGCGTCCATCAAAGGAAGGAGGATCTCCTCGACGTGGCCCGCGACCGACAGCCGGCTGCGCGCGACGTCCGGCCAGCCCCAGTCGAGGAGAAGGACGCGTTGCCCCCGAGCCGCGAGCCAGCGGAGCAGCGAGCGGCCGGCGAGGTCGAGCACGTTGGGGGGGTTGATCAGCGAAGGCACGAACACAGCGGGCGGGCCCGACCCCCCATAATCGCGGAGCACCGCGCCACGGCACTCGGCGGCTGCGGGCATCGGCGGCGAGGGCATCGGACGCTCCGCCTCCTGGTAACGGCGCAGGCCGGCGAGCGCGCGGCGCATCCGGTCGGGCTCTGCTGCACCCTGTTCGCGCAGCAAGGACAGGAAAAGGGGAAGCGGCCGCGGCCTGTGTTGCGGTGCGGCAAGTTTTGGTGTTAGGCTGCTTGCCCCTGGGACAGAGGAGCTCGGCATGGCGGCGTCCCGCTCGGATGACGATGAGGTCATCATCAAGAAATATGCGAACCGGCGCCTCTACGATACCGAAAGCTCCGCTTATATAACTTTGGAGCGGTTGGCGCAGATGGTTCGCCAGAAGCGTCACTTCAAAGTCGTCGATGCCAAGTCGGGCGAGGATATCACGCGGAGCGTGCTGGCCCAGATCATCATGGAGGAGGAAGCGCGCGGAGCGACCATGCTTCCGGTCAATTTCCTGCGACAGCTTATCTCCATGTACGGCGACTCGATGCAGTCGGTGGTTCCGCACTATCTCGAGGCCTCGCTGGAAGCGCTGCAGCGCAACCAGAACCAATTCCGCGAGGCGATGGCCGGCGCGCTCGCCACCAACCCCTTCGCGGAGATGGCGCGGCGCAACATGGAAATGTTCACCGCCGCGGCGTCCGGCCGTGCCGCCTCGACGTCGCCGGAGCCGGCCGAGGAAGCTGCCAAGCCCGACACCAAGGAGGAGCTTGCTGCATTGAAGGCGCAGCTCCGCGATCTGCAGCAGAAGCTCGACAAGCTCGGCTGATTGCTCTCCCTCCCCCCGACGGGGGAGGGAACGCGCGCAAGGCGTCCGCCTTTGTTCGAGCGCCCCCGATACTTCCAACCAAACCGAAGAGACTCGCCGGTCGTGGACCGCGGAATGGCTGCCCCGCCGAGAAGCGGTTGCGATCTGCTTGACAAGGCGTCTGAACGCCGGTTACTGTTGAAGAAGTTCCTTAATTAAGGAAGTGATTCGATGGCAGCAGCCGATCGTCTCAGCCTGGTATTCTCAGCGCTGGGAGACCCCACTCGCCGCTCGATCCTCTCGCGGCTCTTGAACGGGCCGACGACGGTCCGGGAGCTGGCGGAGCCGTTCGACATGAGCTGGCCGGCCGTATCCCAGCACCTGAAGGTTCTCGAACGGGCGGGCCTCATACGGCGCACGGCCCGCGCGCAATGGCGCTCGGTTTCGATCCGTGCCGAGCCGCTGGACGAGGCCTCCCGATGGATCGATCTGCACCGGCGGGAATGGAATGAGCGCTTCGACCTGCTGGAGGAACAACTTGCGCGCCTGAAAGAGGAGGAACGAGATGTCTGACGAAACCAGCGGCAATCCGCCGGAATTCACGCTGGTGCGCCTGCTGGATGCTCCGCGCCCGCTGGTGTGGCGTGCATGGACCGATCCGTCCGTGCTCGCCACCTGGCATCATCCCCGCGACATCGCGATCCTGCGCGACACTATCGAGACCGATGTGCGTGTCGGCGGCCGCTATCGCTACACGCTGGTCAACCCTGCCACGGGCGAAGCGTTTCCAACCGGTGGAACCTATCTGGAGGTGGTCGAGCCGGAGAGACTGGTTTTCACCTGGGGAAATCCGTCGGACCCGGTCGATGGGGCACCTCGAATGACGCTCGTCTTCGTCGATCGCGCGCCGCAGACCGAGATGATCTTTCACTTGCGCGGCGTGGCTGGCTTTGCCGGGGACAATTATGTTCACGATGGCTGGAGCGAGGCCTTGGACAATCTGCGTAGTCGTTTGGCCCAACCGGTTGGCGCATCCGAGTAGGAAGGCCGATGCTCCTTCAGGACAAGGTTGCCGTCGTTTATGGCGCCGCCGGGAATATCGGGAGCGCGATCGCGCACGTCTTCGCGAAGGAAGGAGCAAGGCTCTTCCTCGTCGGACGCACTCAGAGCAAGGTGCGGAAACTGGCCGAGGCGCTGAATGCGGACTGGGCCCACTTCGATGTTCTCGACGAAGAGGCCGTCGAGCGCCATCTGACGAAGGTGGTCGCCGAGACCGGCCAGGTCGATGTCAGCCTCAACGCGATCAGCATCCACGGCCATCTGCAGGGAACGGCGCTGCTGGAAATGCCGCTGGCCGATATCATGGCGCCGATCGACACTGGACTGCGCGCGAACTTCCTGACGATGCGTGCTGCGGCGCGGCACATGGTCCGACGCGGTGCGGGGGCTATCCTGACATTGTCGGCAACGTCGGCCGGACTGTCGGGCCGCGACCGGGTCTACCACAAGACGGGCGGCTTTTCAGTCGCCTGCACAGCGATCGAGGCACTGACGCGCTCGTTCGCCGGAGAGCTGGGGCGGCATGGGATCCGCGTGGTCTGCCTGAGGTCGGACGCCCTCCCCGAAACCTGGCCGAGCGAGGCTGAGCCGCAATGGCGGGAGACGAAGGCCTATATGGAGGCGGGCACGGCACTCGGCCGATTACCGAGACCCGAAGAGATTGCCTTCGCGGCCGCCTTCGCCGGGTCCGACCGGGCGAGTGCGATGACCGGCGCCACCGTCAATCTGACATGCGGCTCGATCATGGATGTCAGCTAGGGCGCGCCCAGGCGAACAGGCGCGCGCGCAACGGCAAGCGTCTTCGAGGCCAGCAGGCGGTATGAAGGACCTGGCCTGGCCGGCCGTCGCTAGGACCGCGGCTTCTCGAACTTCAGCGTCATCCGGTCGCTTTCGCCGATCGCGAAATAGCGTTCGCGGTCCTGGTCGCCGAGGCGCAAGCGCGGCGGGAGCGTCCAGACGCCCTCCGGCCAGTCGGCCGTGTCGTTGGGATTGGCATTCACTTCCGACGCCCCGACGAACCGGAAGCCGGCCGCCTCGGCGAGCCGGCGAACGGTCGACACCTTGATATAGCCGCTCGTCCGTTCGCGCTCGGCGTCGGCATCCTCCGGAAGGCGATGGTCGACGATGCCGAGCGTGCCGCCGGGCTTCAGCATGGCGAACATCTGGCGGAACGCTTCCTCGCCATAGGGCTGATTGTCGCGCTGGTAGCCCATCTGCCAGTTGTGGACGTTGCGGAAGGTCAGGACGACGTCGGCCGTGCCGTCCGGAACGCGGGGATCGCTGGCCTCGAAAGCGGGGAAGGCCGCGTAGCGAATGTCGCCGTAGAGCTGCGAATTGGCTTCGGCGAGCCGCCGCACGCCGTCGTGGCGATTGCCGAGCGATGCCGCGTAATAAGTGCCGCCGCCCTGGCGGAGATAAGGAGCCAGGATCTCGGTATACCAACCGCCCGACGGCCATATCTCGACCACCGTATCGTCCGGCTCGACGCCGAAGAAGGCGAGCGTCTCGAATGGGTGACGGTAGCGGTCGCGCGCGACATTGTCGGCATTGCGCGTGTCGGCGCGAACCGCGGCCTGGAGCGCATCGTGCCAGGGCTGGTGCTGCATGCCTTCGCCATGGGCCATGCCCTGATGGTGCGCCTGCCCGGCCGCCTGGGCCGGTTGCTGCGCGTGGCCCTGATGCTGGGCGGCGGCGACGGCGCCTCCGGCGCCGATAGCGAGGGCGGCGGTGAAGATCGCAAGTGGCAGGCTCTGGCGGATCATCTTCATCTCCTTACATGCGTCGCCTGTCCATGACGGAGAGAGCATGACGACGCAAGCTACACTATGGACGAGCGCGGGCGCCACCCTGGCGCTGGCGGTCGCGGCGGGAGTGGCCGAATGGCGCAGGACGCGCCGTCACGAGCTGGACGAGCCCGGATGGGTGCCGTGGCGCGGGATCCAGGTCGCCTGTCTGTTCGGTGCGATGGCGTTCGTCGTGCTGGCGGTGCACGCCTGATTGCGTCCGGGCCCGACTCGCCGCCCACCGCGGATGAGGATGCTAGAGGCAGGCCTCGAGATAGGGCTGGTCGAAGCCGAACATCTTGGCCTTTTCGAGCGTGTAGGGACGAAGGCCCATGCAGCGATACTCGCCGATGATCTTCCCGTCGGGCGTCTCGTCGAGATATTCGAACTTGAACAGCTCCTGGGTGACGATGACGTCGCCTTCCATGCCGATCACCTCGGTGATGTTCGTGCAGCGGCGGGTGCCGTCGCGCAGCCGCTTCACCTGGACGATCAGGTCGACCGAATCGGCGATCTGACGCGAGATCGCCTCCTTCGGCACCTTGATGTCCGACATCATCACCATGTTCTCCATACGCGCCAGGCATTCGCGCGGGGAGTTGGAGTGGAGGGTCGCCATCGATCCATCGTGGCCGGTGTTCATCGCCGCGAGCAGGTCGAAGCACTCCCGGCCGCGAATCTCGCCGAGGATGATTCGATCCGGGCGCATGCGCAGTGCGTTGATGACGAGGTCGCCGATGGAGATCGCGCCCTGGCCTTCCAGATTGGGCGGACGGGTTTCGAGCGGAAGCCAGTGCGGCTGCTGCAAACGAAGCTCGGCCGCATCCTCGATCGTGATGACGCGCTCGCCCGGGTCGATCAGCTTCGACATGGCGTTGAGCATCGTCGTCTTGCCCGAGCCGGTACCGCCGGAGATGACGATGTTCATCCGGCTCGCGCCGGCGATCTTGAGCACGGTCGCCATCTTGTCCGAGAGCGACCCCCAGGTCTTCATCATGTCGATCGTGATCGGCTTCTCGGAGAATTTACGGATCGAGATGGCCGTTCCGCGCAGCGACAGCGGCGGGATGATGACGTTGACGCGGCTGCCGTCCTGAAGGCGGGCGTCCGCGAGCGGCGTGGTCTGGTCGACGCGACGGCCGACCTTGTTGACGATGCGCTGCGCGATCTGGAGGAGATGCTCCTCGTCGCGGAACTGGATCTGGGCGAGCTCGAGCTTGCCCTTGCGCTCGACATAGGTCTGGTTGGGCCCGTTGACCATGATGTCGCTGACTTCGGGATCGCTGAGCAGCTCCTCGAGCGGGCCGAGCCCGAGCAGCTCGTCCACCAGCACCTTCTCGAGGGCGAATTGCTCGCGGCGATTGAGGTTGATCTTCAGCTCGGCCAGCACCTCGCCGATGATCGGCCGGAACTCCTCGGCGAGCTCGTCCTTGGAAAGGGTCGCCGCCGCCTCGGGGTCGACGCGCTCGAGCAAGCGGGGAAGCACCTGTTCCTTGATTCGGTGGATCGCCGCCTCGAAACCTTCGTTGCGCGACGAGCCCTGCTCGCCGCTCTGCGCCTGGCGGTCGGCCAGACGCGCCATGGCGTCCATGGGCTCGATCGTCGCGGTGGGATCGAAGGCCGGCTCTTCGGCGGGAAGGGGGATGGACTCGATCGGGGGGAACTGGCTGCCGCCATCGGCCGGCCCGAGCGCCGGACCTTTCATCGGCTTCGCGCTACCGAAGCTCGGGCGGCCGGCAGTGCCGCCGCCCATCCCGTTGCGTCGTCCAAAAGCACTCATGTCGTTCGCTTGACCTCGGCTGTCATCCAGTCGGTTCCCGTCCGCTGCGACTGGTGAATAAGGGGGAAACTTTGACAATTGCCTAACCGCGGCCGTTCGCACAGAGAGCCGGCGTGCCCGCTCCAGCAGCCCCCTCGGTTCGCTCCGCCCTCCTGCTCGCTTTGTCCGGCTTCGCCATCCTGTCGGTCGGCGACGCGCTGGTGAAGACCATGGCCGGCCAGTGGCCGGCGACGGCGGTGGCGACCTTGCGCTACACGGCCGGCGCGGCCGGCCTCGCCGCGGTGGTCGCGCTGCGCGAGGGCCGGGGCGGCTTCGCGGTGCCTCGGCCCTGGCTGCAGCTGGGGCGCGGCGCCGGAGTCGCGATCGCCACCATCTGCTTCTTCCTGGGCGTGATGGCGATGCCGCTGGCGGACGCGACTGCGGTCCAGTTCACCAGCCCGATCCTGACGGCCCTGCTCGCACCGCTGGTTCTCGGCGAGCGGACTCGGCCGGCGACCTGGGTCGCGACCCTGCTCGCCTTCGCGGGCGTGCTGGTAGTGCTCCGCCCGAATCTGCTCGCGCTCGGCCCCGTCGCCTTGTTCCCGCTCGGTGCCGCCTTCGGCATGTCGATCCTGGTGATGCTGAACCGAAAGGCGGCCGGCGTCGCCTCGCCGATCGCGATGCAGTTCCTCGCCGCGATGATGGCAACGCCGATCCTCATCGCCGCCACCGTACTGCTGGCGCTTACCGGCGACCCCCAGTTCCACGTCCCCGAGCCGCCGCTCAGCGTCATCGTCAAATGCCTGACCGTCGCCTTCACCGCGACGATCGCGCATCTGCTCATCTACAGTGCGACGGTGCGCGCCTCGGCGGCGGTGGTTGCGCCGATGACCTATGTTCAGCTGCTGGTCGCCGCGGCGCTCGGCTGGGCGTTGTTCGGAAGCGCGCTGGATCTGTCAACGCTCGGCGGAGCGGCGCTGATCGTGGCCGGAGGCCTGTGGCTGTGGCGCTCGCAAAAGCCGAAGGAAGTGCCGGAGACGGAGTAGGCCACGCGGTATCGTTCAGGCGGAGGGCGTGCTTCGATACGGCATTTCGCCAGGCTCAATGCTTACTCAGCATGAGCGGTGAGCATAAGGGAGAACCGCTCATCCTGAGTAGCGGCTGAGCCTGTCGAAGCCGCGTATCGACGGACAGCTCTCAGGTCATGCGGGCCGACTCAGGCGGCCGCGTCCGCTTTCTCGGCGAGCACCGTCAGGCCCTTCTCGTTCACCTCGGCAAAGCCGCCTTCGATGGCGATGCGCTCGGGCTCCGCGCCCTGGGTCCGATAGACGGCGAGCTCGCCGTTGCGGATCGTGGACATGACCGGGGCGTGGCCGGCCAGCACACCGAAATCGCCCTCGGTGCCGGGGACGACGACCATGTAGACCTCCTCGGAACGGACCAGGCGTTCGGGAGTGACGAGCTCGAAATGAAGGTCGGCCATATCATCCTCTTACTCCCTTTCCCCTTCAGGGGGAGAGGGCAGGGGAGAGGGGAAGTCCGTATGCAAGCGCGGCTTGCCCGACTGCCCCTCTCCCTTCGCCGCTGTGCGGCTCTTCTCTCTCGCCCGCCGGGCGAGAGAGCAGTCTCTTACGCGTCCTGGGCCAGCTTCTCGGCCTTGGCGACGGCCTCCTCGATGCCGCCGACCATGTAGAAAGCGGCCTCGGGGAGGTGGTCATATTCGCCGTTCACGACCGCCTTGAAGCTGCGCACCGTATCCTCGAGCTGGACGAACTTGCCCGGAATGCCGGTGAACACCTCGGCGACGTGGAAGGGCTGCGACAGGAAGCGCTGGATCTTGCGGGCGCGGCTGACGACCAGCTTGTCGTCCTCGCTGAGCTCGTCCATCCCGAGGATGGCGATGATGTCCTGCAGGCTCTTGTAGCGCTGCAGCACTTCCTGAACGGCGCGGGCGGTCTCGTAATGCTCTTGCCCGACCGTACGCGGCTCGAGGACGCGGCTGGTGGAGTCGAGCGGGTCGACCGCCGGATAGATGCCGAGCTCCGAGATGGCGCGCGAAAGCACGGTGGTCGCGTCGAGGTGGGCGAAGGAGGTGGCCGGCGCGGGGTCGGTAAGGTCGTCGGCGGGCACGTAGATCGCCTGGACCGAGGTGATCGATCCCTTGTTGGTCGAAGTAATCCGCTCCTGCAGCGCGCCCATGTCGGTCGCCAAGGTCGGCTGGTAGCCCACCGCCGACGGAATACGCCCGAGAAGCGCCGACACTTCCGAACCCGCCTGGGTGAAGCGGAAGATATTGTCGACGAAGAAGAGCACGTCCTGGCCCTCCTGGTCGCGGAAATATTCCGCAAGGGTGAGGCCGGAGAGGGCGACGCGGGCGCGGGCGCCCGGCGGCTCGTTCATCTGGCCGTAGACGAGAGCCACCTTGGAGCCTTCGGACGTGGCGTTGCCGTCCGCATCCTTGGCGATGACGCCCGCGTCGAGGAACTCGTGATAGAGATCGTTGCCCTCGCGCGTGCGTTCGCCGACGCCGGCGAACACCGAGGTGCCGCCATGGCCCTTGGCGATGTTGTTGATCAGTTCCTGGATGAGCACGGTCTTGCCGACGCCGGCGCCGCCGAACAGGCCGATCTTGCCGCCCTTGGCGTAAGGCGCGAGCAGGTCGATCACCTTGATGCCCGTGACCAGGATCGCATTCTCCGTCGACTGGTCGACGAACAGCGGCGCGTCGGCGTGGATCGGGGCGGTCATGTCGCTGCCGATCGGGCCGCGCTCGTCGATCGGCTCGCCGACCACGTTGATGATTCGGCCGAGCGTCTTCGGACCGACCGGCACGCGGATCTGGGACCCGGTGTCCTTGACCTCCTGGCCGCGGGTGAGTCCGTCGGTCGAATCCATCGCGATCGTGCGGACGGTGCTCTCGCCGAGATGCTGGGCGACCTCGAGGACGAGGCGGTTGCCGCCATTGTCGGTCTCGAGGGCGGACAGGATTTCGGGCAGCTCGCCTTCGAAGGTGACGTCGACGACGGCGCCGATCACCTGGCTGATGCGGCCGACATTGTTGGTCCCGGCGGCGGGGGCGGGGGTCTTGCTGCGGGTGTTAGCGGCGGTGGCCATCTCTTCTTCCTTCTAGTTCCTCCGCGAAGGCGGAGGGCCAGTCGTTGCTTTTCTTGTTCCCCGGCGAAGGCCGGGGTCCAGCTGGAACTCTGTTCCGGTGCCCGGCCTTCGCCGGGGCACCTTCATTCTCAATTCAATTCGGGCTCTTCCTCGCCACTGCAGCGGGTCGGGCCGTCGATCCACACCCATTCGCCCTCCGCCTGCTGGAGGATCGCGGTCTGGCGGGCCCAGCGGCCGTCCTCGCCCTGCATCTCATAGGCGCAGCTATACTGGACCGACGCCTCGTCGGGGCGGGTGCAGGCGACGTTGCGGGTCCGGGTCGGCTGGTCCGGGCAGGCCGCGGCCAGCGCGGACTGGAACTGGGCGACGGTCGGTCCGCCCGCCTGTGCGGCCATTGCCGCGAGTGCGACGAGGAGGATCTTCATAGCGCTTCGGCTCCGGAGATGATTTCGATCAGCTCCTTGGTGATAGCCGCCTGGCGCGTCCGATTATACTCGATTGTCAGTCGGTTGATCATGTCGCCGGCATTCCTGGTCGCATTATCCATCGCGGTCATGCGGCTGCCTTCCTCGGACGCGGCATTTTCCAGCAAAGCGCGGAAGATCTGGACGGCGATGTTGCGCGGCAGCAGCTCGGCCAGGATCTCTTCCTCGTCCGGCTCATATTCGACCGCGGCTGGGACGCCGGCGCCTTGGCCCTCGCGCGTCTCGACCGGCGGAATGGGGATGATCTGCTGCCCGACCGGCTCCTGTACCATCACCGACTGGAAACGGGCGTAGAACAGGTGGACGACGTCGATGCCGTCGGTCGCGTAGCGCTCGACGATGTCGGCGGCGATCGCCTGGGCATCGGCGAAGGTGACCTGGCGGATCTCGGTCGTGTCGTACTGGTGGACGATCTGGCGCGGGAACAGGCGGCCCAAAGCGGCCCGCGCCTTGCGGCCAACCAAGTAGAAATAGACCGTCTTACCCTCGGCGATCAGCGACTCGGCCTTGCGCCTGGCCGCCTTGACGATGTTGGCATTGAACCCGCCGGCGAGACCCCGATTGGACGTGCAGACGATCAGCAGGTGGACCTGGTCCTTGCCGGTGCCGACGAGCAGCTTCGGGCTTTGCGGGCCCGGCTCGACCCGGCCGGCGAGGCTCGCCATCACCGCGGCCATCCCCGTCGAATAGGGCCGCGCCGCCTCGGCGGCCGACTGGGCGCGCCTCAGCTTCGCCGCGGCGACCATCTTCATCGCCTTGGTGATCTTCTGCGTCGACTTGACCGACGAGATCCGATTCTTGAGCGCCTTGAGGCTGGCCATCTATCCCTACTTTTCGTCATGCCAGCGAAGGCTGGCATCCAAGCGGTCTCAACACTTCAACGACGCCGTATCGACCCCAGCCCTCGCTGGGGTGACGGCGTCAAGCAAACGTCTTCACGAAATCGCCGATGATCGACTTGAGCGAGTTCGCCGTGTCGTCGTCGAGCGTCTTGGTGTCGCGGATCTTCGTCAGCACGTCGCCATGGTCCGAGCGCATATGGCTCAGGAGCGCGCTCTCGAACCGGGTCACCGCGTCGGTGGGAACGGAGTCGAGGAAGCCGTTCACGCCGGCGAAGATCGAGACAACCTGCTCCTCGACCGGCATCGGGCTGAACTGGGGCTGCTTGAGCAGCTCGGTCAGCCGCGCGCCGCGGTTGAGCAGGCGCTGGGTCGATGCGTCGAGGTCCGATCCGAACTGGGCAAAGGCGGCCATCTCGCGATACTGGGCGAGCTCGAGCTTGATCGAGCCGGCCACCTTCTTCATCGCCTTGGTCTGCGCGGCCGAGCCGACGCGGCTGACCGACAGGCCGACGTTGATCGCCGGGCGGACGCCCTGGAAGAACAGGTCGGTCTCAAGGAAGATCTGGCCGTCGGTGATCGAGATGACGTTGGTCGGAATGTAGGCCGACACGTCGCCCGCCTGGGTCTCGATGATCGGCAGCGCGGTGAGCGAGCCGTTGCCGTTGGCGTCGTTCATCTTGGCGGCGCGCTCCAGCAGGCGGCTGTGGAGATAGAAGACGTCGCCCGGATAGGCTTCGCGGCCCGGCGGGCGGCGCAGCAGCAGCGACATCTGGCGATAGGCGACCGCCTGCTTGGACAGATCGTCGTAGACGATGACGGCGTGCATGCCATTGTCGCGGAAATATTCGCCCATCGTGCAGCCCGTATAGGGCGCCAGGAACTGGAGCGGCGCCGGCTCCGAGGCGGTGGCAGCGACGACGATCGAATATTCCATCGCGCCATTCTCTTCGAGCGCACGGACGATCTGGGCAACGGTCGAGCGCTTCTGGCCGATGGCGACGTAGATGCAGTAGAGCTTCTGGCTCTCGTCGCCCGCCTTGTTGATCTCGCGCTGGTTGATGAAGGCGTCGAGCGCGACGGCGGTCTTGCCGGTCTGGCGGTCGCCGATGATCAGCTCGCGCTGGCCGCGGCCGATCGGCACCAGCGCGTCCAGGGCCTTGAGGCCGGTCTGGACCGGCTCGTGCACCGACTTGCGCGGGATGATGCCGGGCGCCTTCACCTCGACCCGGCGGCGCTCGGTCGCCTCGATCGGGCCCTTGCCGTCGATCGGGTTGCCGAGGCCATCGACGACGCGGCCGAGCAGGCCCTTGCCGACCGGCACGTCGACGATCGTCTGGGTGCGGCGGACGGTGCTGCCCTCGGTGATCTCGACGTCGGAGCCGAAGATGACGACGCCGACATTGTCGGCCTCGAGGTTCAGCGCCATGCCCTTCACGCCGCCGGCAAATTCGACCATCTCGCCGGCCTGGACATTGTCGAGCCCGTGAACGCGGGCGATGCCGTCGCCGACCGACAGCACGGTGCCGACCTCCGAGACCTGCGCCTCGGTGCCGAAGTTGGCGATCTGGTCGCGGATGACCTTGGAAATTTCAGCGGCGCGGATGTCCATTTTCAGCCTTTCATCGAAGCCGTTGCGGGCTTTCAGCCCTTCATTGCCTGGGCGAGGGTGTTGAGTTTGGTGCGGATGGAGCCGTCGATCATGCGGCTGCCGATCTTGACGACGAGCCCGCCGAGAATGGCGGGATCGACGTCGAGGTCGACGGCAATGTCACGGCCCATTCGGGTGCGGAGATTCTGCTTGATCGCCTCGACCTGGTCGTCGTCGAGCGGATGGGCGGAGGTGACCTCGGCGGTGATCTCGCCGCGGTGGCTCGCAGCGAGAAGATTGAACGCCCGAATCACGTTGCCGAGCTGGCCGAGACGGCCATTGCTGGCGAGCACGCCGAGAAAGTTCCTGGTCAGCGGGTCCAGCCTCATCGCGTCGGCAACGGGAGCGATCGCCTTCACCTTCTCTTCGCGGCCGATCAGCGGACTCGTGGTCAGTGCCCGGAAATCTTCCGATTCGGCGAGCGCCCGGCGAACGGCCGCAAGGCTGTTGCCGACGGTCTCGAGCTGCTTCTCGTCGCGGGCAAGCGCGAACAGAGCGAGCGCGTAGCGTCCCGCGAGGCTTGCCTGAATGCCGCTGGAAATATCCACGCGCCGTCTAACTCCCGGATCGGATTTTTGTCCCATGCGAAAAGGGCGCGCGAAGGCGCTCCCGATGGGGTCGCCGGCCCGTAGCAGGGGCTTTGCTGCGATGCAAGAAGCGGGAAACAGGCTGGCCGCGAAGCTCGGATTGCCTTCCGCCGGCGCCGTCCGAAGGGTTCGCTCACGGCGCGGCCGAACGGTCCGCAATCGACGCAGGCGAGAACGGCCCCGAGCCGCCAGGCAACGCAGCCCGTAATTCGGGGCGCTGTCCACCTGCCCGATCCCGATGAATTGCCGTGGAGCGGATCGCCGCCTCGCTTTGAAAGCAACGGGCGGGACGCTGGTTGCGCGGCCATGGTGCAGAAAGCTCCCATCATCGAGGAGACTTATTCATGGCTTATCGAATCGAAGGACTGGCGCCGACCGCGTTCGAGGGGTTTCTCGGCCTTTCCGACGCGGACCTGGCCGAGCGGCGGGCGATGCGGGTGACGGCGGATTCGCCGCAGGGCTTTCCCTGCCGCGTGACGCTCGAGAACGCGGCGCCCGGCGAGCGGCTTCTGCTCGTCAATCACGTGTCGCACGACGTGCCGACGCCGTTTCGCACCGCTTATGCGATCTACGTCCGCGAGGAGGCCGCCGAGGCGGCCCGATTCGTCGACACCCTGCCGCCGGTGTTCGAGGGCCGGACGCTCGGCCTACGCGGCTTCGACGCCGAAGGCATGCTGAAGGGGGCGCTGCTGGCCATGCCCGGCGAGGCCGAAGCCAGGATCGCCGAGCTGCTCGAGCGACCGGAGATCGCGACCATCCATGCCCACAATGCCGTCCACGGCTGCTTCCTCGCCTGCATAGAAAGGAACTGAGAGATGGCCACCCTTGCATCGCTCCCCACCCGCAATAGATCTGTCGCGGTGAACGATCCGTCCCGCATCTCCGATGAGTCCGCCTGGGCAGCGGTGATGGCGCGCGACCGGACCCTGGACGGACGTTTCGTCACCGGCGTGCTCACCACCGGCATATATTGCCGGCCGTCCTGCGCGGCGCGGCACCCGAAGCGCGAGAATGTTCGATTCTTCGCCACGCCCGCGGAGGCCCGCGCGACGGGTCTCCGGCCCTGCCTGCGCTGCCGTCCCGACGAGGTGACACGCGAGGCGACGGCACTGGAGCGTGTCTATCGCCTGCTCGCCGAATCCGAGGAGACGCCCTCGCTCGACAGGATGGCCGAGGCCGCGGGCTACTCGCCGCATCACTTCCACCGGCTGTTCAAGCGGGCGACCGGCGTCACGCCCGCCGCTTATTATCGCCGGCTGCGCGGCCGGCGCGTCGAAGCGGCCCTGGCCGAGAACGAGCGGATAACCGACGCGATCTACGACGCCGGCTATTCGGGCCCGGCGCGCTTCTATGCGGACACCAAGGGCCGGCTGGGCATGACCCCCTCCGCCTGGCGCGACGGCGGCCGCGGAGAGACGATCCGCTGGGCGACGGCGGAGACGGCGCTCGGCACGATGCTGGTGGCGGCGACCGAGGGGGGCATCTGCCGCCTGTCGTTCGACGAGGACGAGGCCGAGCTCAAGCGCCGCTTCCCTAATGCGGCGATCGAGCCGGGCGGAGCGGCCCTGTCCGACCTCGTCGAGCGCACCGTCGCGGCGGTCAATGCGCCGGAAAAGCCGCACGACCTCCCGCTCGACGTGCGTGGCACCGCCTTCCAGGAAGCGGTCTGGCGCGAGCTTTCCCGGATCCCGCCGGGCGAGAGCCTGAGCTATGCGGCGCTCGCCGCCCGGGTCGGCCGGCCGAAGGCCGTTCGGGCCGCCGGCACCGCCTGCGGCGCCAACCAGGTGGCGGTGCTGATCCCCTGCCACCGCGCCCGGCGCGGCGACGGCTCACCGGGCGGCTATGCCTATGGCCTCCAGCGCAAGGCGAAGCTGCTCGAGAAGGAAGGCTGGCAGGGCGGCGCGTGAAGCGCCGCCCTGCGGGCGCCCGTGAAATTGACGAAATTGACACGTGCCACGCGCGCGAACCTTCCGCCGCCGCGGAACGAAGGCCTTCATCGACCTCCGCCTCCGAACGTCGTCGCGCTCTTCGCGTGAGCAACTCCTGTTCACGCGGCGAGGCCGCGGCGCACGTGCGGGCGTTCCCCGACCGGAGTTCGGCGGAGAGGCAATTCGTTCAGCAATTCACGATGAGAAAGAGCCGGCCGTCGACTCGTCCTTACCAGAATCCTGTGAACAAATCAAGAACAAGACAGAGATCCCGCTGTCGAAAACGGCTCGCCCACCGCCTGAGCGTCGATCATCCAGCCTTGGCCTTGCCTCGCACGGGCCCCTGGTTGCGGCAGCTATAGACCAGACGCTCGTTGGGGAGGGCCGGCAGCACGCCGCCGATCTCGCGCAACTGGTCGGCGAGAACGGTCCGAGCCTCAGGGTCGGCGGTGCAGGTCTTGATGTCGACCTCGCGGCGCAACTCGCGCAGGCGGGCCATCTCGCTGGCGCCGAGCTGGTAGCGGTCGACGACATATTCACCCGTGAAGGGGCGGAACTCCGCCACCGTCACCGCCTGCTCGTCCTCGGGCACCAATATGCGGGTCCAGACGTCGCCGTTGCGGGCATATTGGGTTCGGCCGTTGACGCAGCCGGTCTCGCTCCACTGGAGGGGCACCGTTTCGTCCGAGGAGACGGTGACCCGGCTGCGCTCCGGCACGAGGGTGCACAGGTTGCGCCCAACGAAACCGCCGCCCTGCGCCTGCGCGGTCGCGGAGTCGCGAACCGCCTCCGGATCGACATCCTCGCGGCTCGGGCGGGTGAAGAAGGTGGCGATGGCGGCGATCAACAGCAGCAGCCCGACCATGGCGAGGATGATGGCCGGCCGCGAGCGGTTCTTGATCGTGAGGATGCCGGCGCCGCCGAAGGCGAGCAAGGACAAGACCAGCAGCAGGACGGCGACCGCGAGCCGGGTTTCACGCGCCTCGTCGACGCGAGCGAGCGCCCGCTCGACCGCTTCGCGCTCGCGCGCCTCGCGCTCTTCCGCCCGCGCCGCCGCGTCGGCAGCGCTGCGTTCCCGGTCCTGGCGCAGCCGATCGGTGATGCTGACGCATTCGGCGGTCGTGGCCTGGAAGGGTTGAGCGGCATGGTTGAGGAAGGCGCTTACCTCGCGATTGGCCACGGCGAAGGCGAAGGGTGCGTCACCGTCCATGTTGCGGGTGATCAGGGTGTTGACGCCGAGCACCCGCCCGCACTGGTCGAGCAGGGGCCCGCCGCTATGGCCGCGCGCGATGTTCGCGGTGTGGAGCAGGGTCGCGATGCCGTTGATCGTCCGCACGTTCGAGAAGATCCCGACCGATCGGGTCGGCGGCAGCGGCGTGATATAATCCTCGGCCGACCCGGCGGTGGCGAGATCGACGTTGCCCGGATAGCCCAAAGCCGCCACCGGCATGCCGTCCTCGAGCCGCCCGTTGTAGAAAGCGAGCGGCACCAGCGAGCCTTCCTCGAGCTCGAGGAGGGCGAGGTCGCGTGCCGGATCGGCGGCGACGATTCGGGCGCGATAGGCCTGACTGCCTTCCGACGGGACGACGCCGACCGTCACCATATCGGGATTCTCGATCGCCAGCGCGAGGACGTGGGCGTTGGTCACGACGCGGTTGGGCGCGACCGCGAAGCCGCTGCCATGGCCGAAATCGGCGACCTCGCCATCCTCGAACATGATGACGACGACGCGCACGACACCGCGGCCCGCGGCGGAGATGTCGTCCGCGCGCGCCGGCTGCGCGAGCGCCAGCAGTGCCAGCAAGGCGAGGAGGAAGCGGGTCATCGGTCGGAAAGCTCTCGCGCGCAATCTAGGGGGGCTCCCCATGCGCTGGCAAGCGAAGTGGCGCCCGAACGCCAGGAGTCGCAAAACCCGGTTTCAATCTCCGGAACGGGTCGGCGGGCGAGCGGCTACAGAAAGGAATAAGGATCCACGTCCACGGCGACGCGGACGCCGCGCGGGAATTGAAGGCCGCCGAGCCAGTCGCGGATGATGTCCTGGACCGGAACCGAGCGGGCGGCATGGACGAGCAGGCGGATGCGGTGGCGGCCGCGGAGCATGGCAAGCGGGGCAGGGGCGGGGCCGAACACCGCCATATTGTCATGGCGCGGCGCGGCGCGGCCGATCATCCGCGCCGCCTCGGTCGCCTCGGCCTGGTCCTCCGACGAGACGATGATCGCGGCGAGACGCCCGAAAGGCGGCATCGCCGCCTCGTGCCGGGCGTCGGTTTCGGCCGCGTAGAAGCCCTCCGCATCGCCGCTCACCAGGGCCTGCATGACCGGCGCGGAAGGATCATGGGTCTGGACGAGCACCCGTCCGGGCTTCTCGCCACGGCCGGCGCGGCCGGAGACCTGGCGAATCTGCTGGAAGGTGCGCTCGGCGGCCCTGAGATCGCCGCCCGACAGGCCGAGATCGGCGTCAACGACGCCGACCAAAGTGAGATTGGGGAAATGGTAGCCCTTGGTGACGAGCTGGGTCCCGATGACGATGTCGATCTCGCCCGCTTCCATTCGCGCGACGAACTCGGCCGCCTTGGCCGGAGACCAGATCGTGTCGGAGGTGACGATGGCGGTGCGCGCTTCGGGGAACAGGGCCTGGACCTCGTCGGCGATGCGCTCCACGCCGGGGCCGCAGGCGACCAGGCTGTCCTCCTCGCCGCACTCGATGCAGGCATTGGGGGTCGGCATGACATGGCCGCAATGATGGCAGGCGAGCCTCCGGGTGAAGCGGTGCTCGACCATCCAGGCGGTGCAGTTCGGGCATTGGTAGCGATAGCCGCAGTGGCGGCACAAGGTGAGCGGGGCGTAGCCGCGGCGGTTGAGGAAGAGGAGCGACTGCTCGGCGGCCGCGAGATTCGCCTCCAGCTCGCCGACCAGAGCGGGCGCGAGCCAGCGGCCGCGCGGCGGCGGATCCTGGATGAGGTCGAGCGCCGCCATGTCGGGCAGGCGCGCGCCGCCATAGCGGTCGGGAAGCTTGAGCTCGGCATAGGTGCCGGTCTCGACCATGTGCCGGGTCTCGATCGCTGGCGTGGCCGAAGCGAGCACGACCGGTATCGATTCGAACCGGGCCCGCATGACGGCGACGTCGCGGGCGTGATATTGGACCCCGTCCTCCTGCTTGAAGCTTGCCTCGTGAGCCTCGTCCACGACGATCAGGCCGAGCCGGGCATAAGGCAGGAAGAGGGACGAGCGGGCGCCGACGACCACACGGGCGTCGCCGTTGACGATCGCCCGCCAGGCGCGGCGGCGCTGTGATTGCCGGAGGCCTGAATGCCAAGCTACCGGCTCGACGCCGAATCGCGCGGCGAAGCGCTTGAGGAAAGGCTCGGTGAGCGCAATCTCCGGCAGCAGGACCAGGGTCTGGCGGCCCCGCCGCAACGCTTCGGCGATCGCCTCGAAATAGACCTCGGTCTTGCCCGAGCCGGTCACCCCGTCGAGCAGCACCGGCGCGAAGGCCGCGGCGGCCACCGCATCGCGCAAGGCATCGGCGGCCTCGGCCTGAGCTGGCTCCAGCGCCGGGACGTCATAGTCCGGGTTCGGGTCGGGAAAGGGCGCATCGAGCGCGACCTCGATCGGCTCGATCGCTCCTGACTTGACCAGGCCGCGGATCACGCCATCCGAGACCCCGCCGATGATGGCGAGCTCGCGGACCAACCCCATGCGCTCGCCGATACGTTCCAGCGCCTGCGCGCGTTGCGGGGTGAGGCGGTCGGGGACGCGGCCGGTGGCGCGATACTCGGTGACCGTGCGCGCGCCTTCGAGCGCGCCGGTGGAGGCCAGGGCCATGCGCAACACCGAAGCCAGCGGCGCGAGATAGTAATCCGCAGTCCATTCGATCAGCCGCCGCAGCGGCTCGGGCAGCGGCGGCAGGTCATAGGCCTGGAGCAGCGGCCGCAGGCGGTTGTCGCCCACCTCCTCGGCCTTCGCGCGGTCCGGCTCCCATACCACTCCGATCAGCTGGCGCGGGCCCAGCGGCGCGACGACGATCGAACCCGGCTCGACCGCCATGCCGTGCGGCACGCGATAGTCGAGCGGGCCGAGGGCGGCGTTGAGCAGGATGACGCGGGCGCGGGAGCGGTTCATCGCCTGGCCCATATCGCCATTTCGATTCAAAGCGGAAGCCGCCAGACCGGCTTCTTGCGATCGCCCTACGCGGGCGCCGGTACTCTCGGGCCATCGAGGCGCGAGCAGGCGGAAGGTCTGCGCCGATCCGTCCGCGCGCGGCCGGAGACCCCGTCATCGAGCGCCTTCGGATGTCTCAGGGCGGTTGGGGGAGCGCCGCACGCGGCTCAGGCCTGCTCCTCCTGGACCCGAAGCTCGGTCCGGGCCCTCGACGCGGGAAGCGCCCAGATGCTGTCGCGCGGGCTCGACCGGGCGCGCGCGACGGCCGCGCGCCGGGCGAGGATCAGGATCGCGGCCGCGGCGAGCGCGACGAGGTCGACGAGCGGCTCCGACGCGGGATGGCGGCCGAGGCTGGTCAGCGTCGCCACCGGGATCAGCAGCATGGCGGCGGCAGTGGCGGGGAGCAGCTCGATCCCCGCCCGCGCTGCGCCCCGCCACAGTGCCCAGGCGGCGAAGGCGAGGAAGACCGCATAATAAATGGCGGCGTGGAGGCCCTCGCTCGTCGCGAGGCCGAGCGGCTTGGCTGCCGCGACGGTGACCGAGATGCCGGCGATGCAGCCGAGCGGCACGCCCACTGTCAGCGCGCCGAGGATCCGGGTCGAGCGGGTCTGCTCGACCGAAGGGAGCTTGCGCTGGCGCTTGCGGCGCGATTCCACCCAGAGGAGGTTGCCGGTATAGAAGAGGAAGGCGCCGGCAAGGCCGAGCAGGAAATAGCTCCACCGGATTCCGGAGCCGCCGAAATTGCCGAAATGGAGAGCGAAGAAGCTGGTGATGGTCGCGCCCCAGCCGTCCTGCCGCCCCGGCATATAGTCGCTCATGACGATCTCCCCCGTGTGGGGGTCGAGGCCGGCGAACCCGTAAGTGGAAGCGCGAAGGCCGTAACGCGGGTCGTGACCGGCCGCCCTCAAGGTCGGCGTGCCGTCGGGGCGCTCGCCGTAGCTCAGGGTGGTGGGCGTGAATCCCGGCGCCTCGACGGCGAGCCGTCGCACCGCCTCCGCCGGTGTCAGCACCGGCCGTTCCGGCGCCGCTGCGCGCGCCACGGCCGGCGGCCGGGCGTCCGCGCGGGCGAAGGTGAGGCCCTGTGCATCGTAGAACTGGTCGTGAAAGGCGAACACGACGGCGGTCAGCGCCATGATCAGGTGGAAGGGCAGGCTGAGCACGCCGAGCACGTTGTGGAGGTCGAGCCACATGCGCTTGAGATTGCGGCCGATCCGTAGCGCGAACAGGTCGGCGACGAGGCTCGGCAGCAGCACGATGATGCCTGAGATCAGGGCGATGGCGTAGAGCAGCGCGATCGCGCCCATGATCGGCATAGCCACCTCGTGGCTGAACGGCAGGCCGACCTGCTGATGAAGGATGTCGACGAACTGGGCGACGGGGGAGGGGCCTTTCTCCTCGACCTGGAGCGAACCGTCGGGCGCGAGCGCGGCATAGAAGGTCCGGTGCGTTCCGTGATCGCCCCCCTCCTCGTGGGGCTGCCAGCTCACGCGCGCGGGCTGCTCCGGGCCGACGGCGAGGTGCACGTCATAATCTTCGGCGGCCTCCGGATGCGCCGCGAGCACGGCGCGGACGAGTTCCGGCGTCCGCTCCAGTGGCACCGGCGCCGCCAGGCCGCTGGGGGGCGAGGCCCAGCGCTGGAGCGGCACTTCGAACATGGTGATGGCGCCGGCATAGAAGGCGATGAACAGGGCGAGGCCGGAGACGATGCCGACCCAGCCGTGGATCTCCTTGTACATGCGGACGATGTCGGGGCGCAGCTTCATGACAGCCTTCCCATGAGGAACAGAGCGAACCAGACGGCGGCGGCGGCGGCGCCGAGCCACAGCCAGGCGCCACGGCCGGAGCGGAACAGAAAGCAGAAGCTCAGGATGCCGCACCAAAGGGGCGCGATCACCCACATGGTGAGCTGACCGCGCGTCGAGAAATAGGTGTCGCCGACTCCAATGGCAGCGGCGAGCAGTCCCGACAGGCCCAGAGACAGCGCGAAGCCGAGGATCAGCCCGGCGCTGGCCTTGCCGAGCCAGTCGCGACTGGAGAGCTCCGGCGTGCTCATTTCGCGCGGGCCCGCGGCCGGCGCAGCCAGGCGGCGGCGACCGGCAGGACGGTCAGCACCAGCATGGCGATCGTCGCCACGATGAAGAACGCGGTTGCGGGGCCGGCCCAGAGGAGCATGAGGGCAAGGGCGCCGGCGAGCGCTGCCCAGCCGAGCCCGGCCAGCGATCGCGGCGCCGGGCGCCGGGCGACGAGCTTCTGGTTGGGTACGGCGAGGTAGAGCAGGATCGAGCCGGCGAGGGCGAGCAGGCTGCCGAGAAGCGATATCATCGGAGCGGCTCCGTGGCGAAGGCGAGGGCGACGGCCTGGCCCAAGGCGGCGAGCAGGGTCGTGCCGTGGGTCTGGCCGGAAAGGGCAAGATGGCGCGCAGGCAGGCCCCGCGCCCGCAATCGGGCTGCCAGCGCCTCGGCCAGCGGCGCGGCGGGTCCGGCCGGGCCCTGCTCGGCGTCGCCGCTGGCGATGAGCACTCCGCGGACCGGCCTCGCGGCCTCGGACGGCGGCACGGCGGCGAAGCGGCCGTCGCCGAACCAGAGCGAGGGGCTGACGGCGACGATGCCGGTCCAGCTCCTGCCTTGCGCCAGAGCCTGCAGCGCCAGCAGCGCGCCGAAGCTGTGGCCGATCAGGGTGTGACGGCCGGGATCGACCCGCCACCGCCGCTCGATCTCCGGCCGTACCCGCGTTTCGAGAAAGCCGAGGAAGGCATCCCCGCCGCCGGTGGCGAGCCCATGGGCCGGCGCCCCGGCCGGAATCGCATAGCCGGGCAAAGGGGGCGTGTAGTCGAGCACCCGCCGGGCGAGCGGCCCGGAGTCGATGGCGACGACGAGCCCGGGCCCGACGCCCGATCGGACGCCGGCGCGCGCGAGGCGGCGGGCGGTCACGGCCGCGATGGCGAAATTGTCCTCGCCATCCAGCACCCACAGGACCGGCCAGCCTTGCGCCGGCGGCTCGCCCTCCGGCCAGGCGACGAGGATCCGGTAGGCGTGGCCGTCCGGTGCCTCGATGGTTTCGACCGCCGAGCGCTCGATCTGCCACGGTTCCGCCATCGCCGCCGGCGTCAGCGGCAGCGCGAGAAGCGCCAGCGCGAGCAGGCCCTTCACCACCGGAATTGCAGCCGCGCGGTGACGCTGCGGCCCTGGCCGTAATAGCAGGCGGAGGTGGCGGTGCAGGTGGCGACGAAGCGCTTGTCGGCGATGTTGCGGGCGTTGACCGACGCCGTGATGCCTTCGAGCCCCGGCAGCACGGCCCCGAGCTCGTAGCGGACGAACAGGTCGAACAGCGCATAGTCAGGGATGGCCAGCGTGTTGGCGGTGTCCCCGAACGTCTCGCCGGTATAGCGGACGCCGCCGCCGAGCCCGAGCCCGGTCAGCGGACCTGAACGGAAGCGATGGTCGAGGAACAGGGAGGCAAGCCAGTCCGGCACCTGCGGCAACGCATTGCCGAGCTGCCCGGGCAGGCTGGTGCGGGTGATCTCGCTGTCGGTGCGGGTCACCGTCGCGATCACCGCGCTGCCCCAGTCGAAGCTCGCCTTGCCTTCGAACTCGAGGCCGCGGATGCGGCCCTCGCCGGTCTGCACAAGGCAGGTCGACGTGCCGCACAGCGTCCCGCCCGGGTCGGGCGTCGTCAGGTTCTGCTGGGTGATCTGGTAGGCGCCGATGGTCAGGTAGATGCTGCGGCCGCGCTGGAAACGCAGGCCGGCCTCATATTGCTGGCCGGTGGTCGGGGCGAACGGTTCGCCGGTGAGGTTGGACGAGGGGTCGGTGACCTGCGGCTGGAAGCTCTCGGCATAGCTCGCATAGGGGGCGAGTCCGTTGTCGAACAGATAGACCGCGCCGGCACGCCAGGTGAAGGCGTCGCTTTCGGTGACGAAGCGGCGGCCGTTGACCGGGTTGAACATATTGTCCTTGGCCCAGTCCTGGCGCCCGCCGAAGGTCACCCGCAGCCGGCCGATCTCGATCTGGTCCTGGAGGTACAGGCCCGCCTGTCGGCTCACCGTCTCCGTATAGATTTGCGGCGCCAGGCTGCTCGCATAATCGGCGGAGCCGCGCGGCACCGGATCGAAGATGTCGAGCAGGGGCAGCACCCGCGCCCCGTCGACCAGATCCCGATAATGCTCCCAGTCGGTGTGGAAATAGTCGATGCCGGCGAGCAGGGTGTGGCGCACCGGGCCGGTCGAGAAGCTGGCCTCGATCTGGGTGTCGGTGGCGATACCGTCGGACTCGCCGAGTCCCTGGACGGCGCGGCGCCCGATCGTCTGCCCGGGGATGCAGCCCGGGATGCTGTCCGGACAGGCGGTGAGGGTGTCCCCTGACAGCACGACCACGCGATAGAGCGTGTCGAGACGGGTGTAGCGGCTGTTGTTGCGGATCGCGAAGCTGTCGCCGAAGCGATGCTCGAAGAAGGAGGCGATCAGATACTGGTTGCGGTCGAAGACGTTCCAGCCCGGCTCGCCGAGGTTGGCGTCATTGTCGATGAAGCGGCCGTTGGTCGGAAACAGCGCGCCGCGCGCCGGCAGGAACTGGAAGGTCGATCCGCCTTCGTCGCGCTGGTACTGGCCGAGCAGGCTCCATGTCGTGTCCGGCCCGGGGCGCCAAGTCAGGCTCGGCGACGCATAGAGGCGCATCGTGTCGACGTCGTCGACCTGGGTGGCGCCGAAGCGGACCAGGCCGACTCCGCGCGCCGACAGGCTGTCGGTGATGGCGCCGCTCATATCGGCCGCCGCCTGCCAGTTCCAGTTGTCGAGGTCGGTGGAGCCGATGGCCTGGGCGAGGAAGTCGGCCTGGAAGGTATCGGTCGGCCGCTTGGTGACGATGTTGACGACGCCGCCCGGCGCGGTCTGGCCGTAGAGCGCGCCCGATGGCCCTTTCAGCACCTCGATCTGCTGGAGCGCGAAGGGGTCGAAGCCCGGCCGGGTCCACTGGCCGCCGGAGGGGAGCCTGAGGCCGTCGACGAAATTGTTGTTCGAGGAGAAGCCGCCGGCGCCGAAACCGCGCACCGACACCTCGTCGACCCGGCTGTCGATGCCGAACGCCTCGGCCTGGACGCCGGCCGTATAGCTGAGGGCGTCGGCAATGGTGGGCGAGGCGCGAAGCTCGATTTCCTCGCGGCTGATGATCGAGATGGACTGGGGCGATTCGATGATCGGCGTCTCGGTCTTGGTGGTAGAAGTGGCGCTGGATCGGCCGGTGGCGGTGACCACGATCTCTTCCCCGCCGCCCGCGAGGTCGTCCCGGCCCTGCGCCCAGCCTGGCGCGGCGGCGGTGGCAAGCAGCAAGCCCAGTGATATTCCGTAGCGCATCGGATCCCCCATAAGTCGCGGGGGATCTGCTAGTGAGAACCATTCTCAATAGCAACACCCAAACGGTGTCCGGGAGCGTTCAAGCGAAGGTGGAGCGGCGAAGGCGCGGCAGGAGCAGCATCTGCCCGGCCGCACGGACGACCAGGAACAAGGCGAAGGCGAGCCACAGGCCGTGATTGCCGAGCGGGCCGGTGGCAAGCAGCAGCAGGCCGTACAGGGCGAAGGCCGCCCCCATCGTCACCAGAAGCGCGCGGGTCCAGGTAGCGCCGATATAGATGCCGTCGAGAACATAAGACGTGACTCCGACGAAAGGCAGCGCCATCGCCCAGGGCAGATAGGCAAGGGTGGTCGCGGCGACCGCCGGGTCGGTGCTGAAACTGGCCGCGAACGGTGCGCCGGCGAGTGCGTAGACGAGGCTGATCGCTGCGCCGAAACCCAGGCCCCAGAGGAGGAGTGCGGGTACGAGCCGGTCGAAGCGAGCGCGATCCCGGGCGCCGACCGCCTCTCCGCACAGGACCTGCGCGGCGCTCTCGAATCCGTCGAGGATCAGCGCCGAGAGGATGAAGAGCTGATAGAGAATGCCGTTGGCGGCGAGGACGACCGCGCCCTCGTGCGCGCCGTCGCGAACCAGCAGCAGGATCGCGCCGGTGAGCAGCAAGGTTCGCAGGAACAGGTCGCGGTTGAGCCGCATCAGGGCCAGCAAGGCCGACCGTTCCCAGGTTTCCGCGCGGAAGGCGAGCCGCAGCGCACCCGCCGCCGGCGGCTCGCGTGCGGCGACCATCGCGGCGGCGCCAAGCTTCAGCCCTTCCGAGAGCAAGGTGGCAAAGGCGACGCCGGCGACGCCCCAGCCGAAGCCGAGCACGAACAGCAGGTCGAGCCCGATGTGGACGATGTTGGCGACGACCTCGATCGCCAGCACCGCCCGTACCCTCTTGCGGCCGATCAGCCATCCGACCAGGGCGGCGTTGGCGAGCCAGAGCAGGCCGCCCCAATAGCGTATTCCGACATAGGTGCGCGCCGAATCGGCGACAGCGCCGCGGGCGTGGAGCAATTCCAGGCCCGCGGGTATGGCCAGCGGCATCAGTGCCAGCAGCACCAGGCCGATGAGGAAGGCTGCGCCGAGGGCGCGGACCAAGGCCGCGGCCTGCTCCGGATCGTCGCCTCGGCCGGCCGCCTGGGCGGTCAGCGCGATCGTCCCGGTCCGCAGGAAGTTGAAGACGATGAGCAGGCCCATCATGAACTTGGCGCCAAGCTCGACGCCGGCTTGCGCATCCGCCCGGCCGAGTTGCCCGATCACCCACAGGTCGGCGAGGCCGAACAGGGCCGTCGCGACATTGGCCAGCATCGAGGGCAGAGCGATCGCCCAGATCGCCCGGTGCAGGCCTCCGGCTTCGGATCGTTCGGTCAATGGCCGTCTCCAGCGCCGGACGCGCTCATTCCATCGTCATCACCGCAGCGACGGCCTTTATCCCGTCCCACAGGTGGCCGAGCCGGATATTCTCGTCCTCGGCATGCTGGTTGTTGTCGTGATTCCACAGGCTCACCACGACGGTCGGCGCGTGCAGCTCCTGACGCAGCAGATAGAGCGGCAGGCTCCCGCCCAGGCTCGGCAGGACGACGAGCGGGCCATCCGCCTCGAGTGCCGCCCGCACCGATCGGGCCAGCGGCCGATCGAGCCGGGTCCGTTCGGCCGGGTAGCCGCCGCCGTACGTGAGCCGGGCGATGCGGGGGAAGCGCCGGCGCTCCTCCATCGTCGGCTCGCGGTCGAGAAGCTCGTAGCCCTGCGCCCGGACATGCGCGGCGACGCGATCGAACTGACGGCGCGGATCGTTGCCGAGCACCAGCCTCAGATCGAAGCTGGCGGTCGCCTCGGCCGGGATGACGTTGCGCGCCGCCGCGCCGGTATCGGCGCTGGTGAGGCCGGTGATGCCGAGCGAAGGCCGGTTGATCAGGAGGGTGAGCGTCTCGCCGCCGCCCTCGGTGCGGGCGAGGCCGAGTTCCGCGCGCAGCGCCTCGTCCTGCGCCGGCGCAGCCGCGACCGCTGCTTGCTCCGCGGCCGAAAGCGGCACGACGTCGTCGTAGAAGCCGTCAATGATCACCCGCCCTTCGTCGTCCTTCATCGAAGCGAGCAGCTCGGCCAGCATCATCGCCGGATTGGGCGCCCAATTGCCGTAATGACCGCTGTGGAGCGGCCGGACGGGTCCGTAGACGGTGAGCTCCCCGGTGGCGATGCCGCGCACGCCGAGCGTCAGCTGCCGAGGCCCCGAGGCATAAGCGGGTCCGTCGACGATGATCCAGCCGTCGGACTGGAGCAGCGTTCGGTGCCTGCGCAGCAGGCCCTGGAGGTTCGGCGAACCCGCTTCCTCTTCGCCTTCGAACACGATCTTGAGGTTGAACGACGGCTGCCTGCCCTCGGCGCGCAAAGCGTCCACCGCCGCGAGGATCGCCATGACGCCGGCCTTGTCGTCCGAAGCGCTGCGGGCGTAGATCCGCCAATCGTCGAGGGGCGGCTCCTCCGACGGGGCGGGTCTGCCGCCCGAATCGGCCGGGCCGGTCAGCAACCTGGGTTCGAACGGCGGGGTGACCCGCCAGGCCTCGGGCGTCACCGGCTGGCCGTCATAATGCGCGTAGAGGACGTAGGTTCGCTCGGCGCCGGGGATCGCCCATTCGCCATAGATCAGAGGCGGTGCGGAACCGTCTTCGCTTTCGAGCCGTCGCGGCGAGAGCCCCCGCCGTTCCATCATGCCCACAATGTGCGCCGCGGTCCGGCGGATGTCCTCGCGGTCGCCGGCGACGTTGGGAATGGCGAGGAACGCGAGATACTCCTCGAGCAGGGCCGCCCGGTTCGCCTCGACCCAGTCGCGCGGCGCCGCGGCCGCGGGGGCAGCGGCCAGCAACAGCAAAACGACGATCCAGCGCATCCGACCTCCCCACACCCACTCGCGCCCTCCGCCTCTGCTGGCTAGAAGGGCAGGCGAATCCTTCTCCACCCCAGAGGGCATGCCGCAAATGAAATTCTTCGTCGACACCGCCGACACCGCCGAGATACGCGACCTGGCCGAGACCGGCCTGCTCGACGGCGTCACCACCAACCCTTCGCTGGTGCACAAGGCCGGCCGCGACTTCCTGGAGGTCGTGAAGGAGATTTGCGGGATCGTTCCCGGTCCCGTCTCGGCCGAAGTCGTCGCTCTCGACCATGAGTCGATGATGCGCGAGGCCGAGGTGCTCCGGAAGATCGCCGACAATATCGCGGTCAAGGTGCCGCTGACGGTGGACGGGCTGAAGACCTGCCGGAAGCTCACCGCCGACGGCACGATGGTCAACGTCACCTTGTGCTTCTCGGCCAACCAGGCGCTGCTCGCCGCCAAGGCCGGCGCCACCTTCGTCTCGCCCTTCGTCGGGCGACACGACGATGTCGGCTATCCGGGCATGGAACTGATCGCCGACATCCGGCTGATCTACGACAATTACGATTTCCCGACCGAAATCCTCGTCGCCAGCGTGCGCAGCCCGATCCACGTCCACGACGCCGCCAAGATCGGCGCCGACGTGATGACCGCGCCGCCGGCCGTGATCCGGCAATTGTTCAAGCACCCGCTGACCGACAACGGGCTCAAGGCCTTTCTGGCCGACTGGGAGAAGACGGGGCAGAAGATCGGCTGACGCGCGCCGATCTCCGGTTGGAAGGCGCCGGGCAGGTACCCTTTTCACCGCCCGAAGGGTGGACGGGAACGCGCCGCCTTCGTCCGACGCGTCGAACGTCAATGAGCCCGGGCGATGCTCTCGGCCCGCCCAAGCTATTCAACGGCTCCTTCGCACCCGTGGCGACCGGAGCCGGCGCAGCTCACCCGCCATGGACCCGCGTGAGGAAGTCGCGGATGATGGAAGCGACTTCTTCCAGGTTGGTCTCGAGCAGCCAGTGGCCGCCATCGAGCAGGTGGAGCTCGGCGTCGGGAAGGTCGCGCAGATAGGCGCGGGCCGAGCCTTCGGGCATATAGCCGTCCTGCGGCCCCCACACGATAAGGGCGGGCGGCCGGTGTTCGCGCAGATAGGCCTGATAGCGCGGAAACCAGTCCAGATTCTCCTTGAGCCCGGCGATCACGTCGACGGCGATCTCCTTGCGGCGCGGCGTCGTCAGCGCCCAGTGAAGCTTCCACAGATCGGGTGGGATGCGCTCGGCGAGCTCCGGGCGGACGTCGTTCAGAAACTCGTCGCGATAGCCCTCTTCGCTCACCGCCTCGGCCAGCTTGCTGCGTCCATCGGGCGTGGGACCGGCGAAATATTCCTGGAGCGGCGCATATTTCGGTCCGAGCTGATCCTCGTAAATGTCGCCATTCTGGATGATGAGCGCCGCGATTCGTTCCGGGCGGCGGATCGCGAGCCTCAGCCCGATCTGCGAGCCGAAATCGTGCAAATAGAGCGCGAAGCGGTCGAGCTCCAGGCGATCCGCGAACCCATCCAGGAATTCGGCATAGCCGTCGAAGTCGTAGCGGAAGCCGTCAGGCGTGTCGCTATAGCCGCACCCCGGGAAGTCGGGCGCGATCAGATGCCACCGGTCGGCAAGCAGGGGCATGAGGTTGCGAAATTCGTAGGACGAGCAGGGATAGCCGTGGGGAAGGAGCAAGGCGGGGGCCCCGCTTGCGCCCGCCTCCCGGTAGAAAATGCGCAGGCCGTCCAGGTCGATATGCTTGTGCCGCATTCATTCACTCCGAATTGCCGGAAAGACGAGGCCGCCAACGTGCCGGTCGTTTCGGGGTTCACCTCCCGGCGGGCGGATGCGGTGAGACGCGGTCCAGCCGCGATGGCGCAGCGGTCGCCTTCGATCCCAAGGCTTTCCTGTTTCGGGCGCGCTGGAGACGCGCTGCACTGTCCCGCATAGGCCAGTTGAGAATACCAATTCTTAGAATTGGTCTGAAAACTGGTTGAACAAGCTCTGCCAGCTTGGTAGCCCCTGATTCTGCCGCAATGGCCGCAGAGCCAGGCTGGAGGGGTTTCCTTGCGCTACGTCATTCTCATCATCGCCGCGCTGGCGGCCCTGCGCACCGACGAAGCGCGTGCCGAACGTTTTCTCGTCCGGGACCAGGCGCAATTTCGCGAAGCGACGGAGACGTTGAGCCCCGGCGACGAGGTCGTGCTCGCCAACGGCGAATGGCGCGATTTCCAGGTCCTGTTCGAGGGCCGCGGCTTAGCCGACCGGCCGATCACGCTCCGGGCCGAAACACCAGGCGGAGTCGTCCTCACGGGCCAGTCGAACCTGCGCCTGTCCGGCGAATATCTCCTCGTGTCGGGGCTCGTGTTCCGCGACGGGCACAGCCCAACAGACGAGGTGATCGCCTTCCGGCGGGATTCGCGCAGGACGGCGAGCCATTCGCGGGTCACGCAGGTCGTGATCGACAGGTTCAACCAGCCGGATCGCCGCACCGAGGATATCTGGGTGGCGATCTACGGCCAGGACAACCGCGTCGATCATTCCCACTTCGAAGGCAAGTCCAACGCCGGCGTGACGCTGGCCGTGATCCGCCCGCGAGGCAATTCGCAGCCGAACCGACATCGAATCGACCACAATTATTTCGGACCCAGGCCCAATCTCGGCTCCAACGGCGGAGAGACCGTCCGCATCGGCACGAGCGAAGAATCGCTAAGCGATTCCAACAGCATCATCGAGAGTAACTTTTTCGATCGCTGCGACGGCGAAGTGGAGATCGTCTCCAACAAATCAGGCGGCAACATCTTTCGCGGCAACGTCTTCCATGAGTCGCGCGGCGCGCTGGTCCTCCGCCACGGCAGCGGCAATCTGGTGGAAGGGAATGTCTTCTTCGGCAACGGCAAGGCGCATACGGGCGGCATCCGCGTGATCAATCCGCGGCAGACCGTCCGCCACAATTATATGGAGGGGCTCGCCGGGACCGGCTTCGCAAGCGCGATCACCGTCATGAACGGCGTGCCCGATTCGCCGATAAACCGCTACCACCAGGTGGTCGGCGCGGTGATCCAGGGCAATTCGGTCATCGACAGCCGCCGTATCACCCTGGCGGCCGGTGCCGACGAGGAGCGCTCCGCGCCCCCCGTCGACACGCGCTTCGAACGCAACCTGATCTTCAACGAGTCCGGCGACGATCCCTTCCGTGCAGAGGGCGACATCGGCGGCATCACCTTTGCCGGCAATGTTCAGAATCCCGTCCGTCAGCCGCTGCTGCAGGACGGCTTCCAGAGGCGCGAGCTCGACCTGGCGCGTGCCGCCAACGGCCTTCTCTATCCGACCGGTGCGGCCGCGGGCGCGGCCGGCGTGCCGCGGAGCCTGCAGCCCATTCGGCGCGAGCAGACGGGCGTCGCCTGGTATCCCAAGAACGGCACCGGCACCGCGGCGTTCGGCAGCGGCGCCCGGACCGAGGTGACGGCCGGGGCCTCGCTCGCGCGGGCCGTCGCCATGGCCTCGAGCGGAGACACGATCCGCCTGGGCCCCGGCGCCCATTTCGTCGACGCGCCGCTCGCGATCGGCAAGACGCTGACGATCACCGGTCCTGCTCCGCAAGGGGAGGCTATCCTCCGGTTCGGGGGGCGGACCCTATTCGAGATAGCGGAAGGCGGGCGCCTCCACCTGACCGGTCTGACCGTTTCGGGCGATCGTGCGCCCCGAGCCCCGGGAAATGCCGTCATCCGGGCCGCCGCGCGTCCGATGCTCGCCAATTATGCCATAGTGATCGAGGACAGCCGCTTCGGCGAGTTGGACGGATCGCCGGACTTCGACGTGGTGGCGACGTCGCCGAGCGCGCTCGCCGACTCGATCGACATCAAGGGCAGCCGCTTCGAGCGAGTCTCCGGCGCGGTGGTCGACGCGCGCGGCGCCGGCGAGGACAGCCCCCTGTATAGCGCCGAGCAGGTCCGGATCAGCCGATCGGAATTCCGCGAGGTCGGTGCCGTCGTCGACCTGCGCCGCGGCGGCCGCGATGAAAGCACGTTCGGCCCGATCTTCTCGCTGACGGATTCGGTCGTCGTGGAGAGCGGCCGGCTACGAGGTGCCTCGGTCCGCCTCTCCGGCGTGCAGGTCGCCTCGATCGAGCGAAATCGCTTCGTCGACAGCGCTCCGATCGAAGTGACGCACAGCGTGGGGACTCCGCAGACGCTGGTCGCCGGGAACCTCTTCGCGCGGACGCCGCCGGTCGTCCTGCGCGAACTGTACGCGCCGGGGCCGCCTCGCGCCGTGCTGCGGGGAAACCGGACGGAGGCGGTGCAGTGAAGGCGCGCCTGGCCCTCGCCGCGCTCGCGCTCGGGGTGAGCGTGGCCGCGCCGGCGGCCGCACGGTCGCCGCAGGAGTCGGACGCACCGGTCCTGATCCGCTGGCCCGACCCGGCGAGCGTCCGGGCGGAAGCGACGCGCCTGCCCTTGTTCGCCCAGGAGATGGAACGGGCGCGCGAAGACGTCGACGCGGCGATCCGCGCCGGCGTGCATGTGCCGGTTCCGCGCGATCCGGGAGGCGGCGCGACCCACGAGCAGCACAAGCGGAACTATAAGGCGATCCAGGACGCCGGCTTTCTCTACCGCCTCACCGGCGAAGCCAGATATGCCGAGTTCGCGCGCCGGATGCTGCTGGCCTATGCCGACCTCTATCCCGGCTTGGGCCCGCATCCGGCGGCCGCCAATCAGCGGCCCGGCCGGCTGTTCTGGCAGAGCCTCAACGACAGCGTGTGGCTGGTTCATGCCGCGCAGGGCTATGATGCGATCCGGCAGACGCTGAGCGAGGACGATCGACGGACCATCGAGGGCAAGGTGTTTCGCCCGATGGCGACCTTCCTGTCCAAAGGCTCGCCGGAGGTGTTCGACCGGATTCACAACCATGCCACCTGGGCAAATGCCGCGGTGGGCCTGTCCGGTTACGTGCTGCGTGATCCGGATCTGGTCGAAAAGGCGCTGCTCGGGCTCGACAAGAGCGGCAATTCGGGCATCCTGCGGCAGCTCGACCTGCTCTTCTCGCCCGACGGCTATTACGCCGAGGGCCCCTATTACCAGCGATACGCCCTGCTGCCGTTCGTCCTGTTCGCCCAGGCGGTCGAGGAGAACGACCCGCAGCGGCGGATCTTCGCCCATCGCGACGGAGTCCTCCTGAAGGCGGTGCATGCCGCGATTCAGATGACCTACCAAGGTCATTTCTTTCCGATCAACGATGCGATGCCGGACAAGAGCCTGCGCACCGAGGAGCTCTATGCGGGGGTTGCCATCGCTTATGCCCGGACCCGCGATCCGGGCCTCCTGTCGATCGCGCAGATGCAGGGACGGACCATCCTGACCGCGGCCGGCTTCGCCGTCGCCCGCGACCTCGCCGCCGGGCGCGCGCGGCCCTTCCCGTTCCGGTCGATCCTGCTGCGCGACGGCCCCGAGGGAGAGCGAGGCGCGCTTGCGGTGCTTCGATCGGGCGCCGGTCCGGACGACCAGGTCGTCGTCGCCAAGAATACGGCGCAGGGCATGGGGCACGGCCATTTCGACAAGCTCAACTGGCTGCTCTACGACAATGGCAACGCCATCGTGACCGACTATGGCGCCGCCCGGTTCCTCAACGTCGAAGCCAAGCAGGGCGGCCGCTATCTTCCCGAGAATGAGAGCTGGGCCAAGCAGACCATCGCCCACAATAGTCTGGTGGTCGACGAGACGAGCCATTTCGGCGGGGAGGTCGAGCGGGCCGAAGCCCATGCGCCGCGACAAATCCATTTCGAAGGGGAGGGCGACACCCGGGTAAGCACCGCCGAGATGGTGGGCGCCTATCCGGACGTCCGTTTCCGGCGCAGCCTGGTGCAGCTCCGCGTCGAGGGATTTTCCAGTCCGCTCGTGCTTGACCTGCTTCGGGTGGAAGGTGGAGCGGCGCACCAGTACGACCTGCCGCTTCATTTCGCCGGCCACATCATCGAGACCGGATTTCCGCTCCAGTCCAACCCGGCGTCGCGGCCGGTGCTCGGCACCGCAAATGGCTACCAGCACATATGGGTCGACGCCATTGGAGCGCCGACCACCGCCGACGCCTTCGTCACCTGGATCAATGACGGCCGCTTCTACACCTATCGGATGCTGCCGGCCGCCGGATCGCAGGTGATCCTCGCCGAGAGCGGCGCCAACGATCCCTCGTTCAACCTGCGCCGGGAGCCGATGCTGATCCAGCGCGTGCGCGGCAGCGAGGACGCGACCTTCGTCAGCCTGCTCGAGCCCCACGGCGCCTACGATCCTTCGGCGGAGACAACGGTCGGCAGCCGCAGCCGCATCGGCGGACTGCGCCATCATCGCGACGCCGCGGCCGACCTGGTCGAGATCGATCTTCCGGGAGCGCGGACGCTGGTGATCGCCATTGCGGACGATCCCAGCCCAGCCGCGGCGCACAGCGTCACCTTCCAAGGCCGCCCGCTCGCCTGGCGCGGCCATGTCGGGCGCTTCGACATCGTCCGGGACGCCACGACGGATCAGGATGGGATGAGCATGCCATGAGGATATCAGGGCTGCGATGGGCCATAATCGGCCTGATCGCCGTGGCCACGATCATCAACTATATCGATCGCAACGCGCTGGCGGTGATGTGGCCGGCCGTGTCCCGCGATATCGGCGCGACCAAGGAGGACTATGCCCTCCTCGTCACCCTTTTCATGATCTCCTATGCCGTCGGGCAATCCCTGTTCGGCAAGATCTTCGACAAGGTCGGGACGCGGCTCGGCTTCGCCATCTCGATCGTCATCTGGTCGGCCTCCATCGCCGCCCATGCGCTCGTCCGCTCGCTGCCGCTCCTGGGCCTGCTGCGCGTGACGCTCGGTGTCAGCGAGGCGGGCAACTGGCCCGGCGCCACCAAGGCGAACGCGCTCTGGTTCCCCGCCCGTGAGCGCGCTTTGGCGCAAGGCATCTTCAATTCGGGGGCCTCGATCGGCGCGATCATCTCGGCGCCGCTCGTCGCCTTTCTCTTTGTCGGCTTCGGCTGGCGCGCCACCTTCGTCGTGGTCGGGCTGTTCGGCATTCTGTGGCTCGTGCCGTGGATCTGGCTCTACAAGGCGGACCCGGAGCGCCATCCCTGGCTCGGCGAGGAGGAACGCCGCCATATCCTCGATGCGGGCGGGGCGGCCGGACCGGGCGCCGAGCCCGCCGGACCGACGATGGGCTGGGGCGAACTGCTCCGCTACCGGCAGAGCTGGGGGATCATCCTCAGCCGCTTCTTCCTCGATCCGATCTGGTGGCTGTTCGTCTCGTGGCTGCCCATCTATCTTGCGGAGACGTTCGGCTTCGACGTCGTCCAGATCGGCCTGTTCGCCTGGGTGCCATTCGTCGGCGCCATGCTGGGCGCACTGGCCGGCGGCTGGGCATCAGGTGCGCTGATCAAGCGCGGCTGGTCCCTCGACGCGGCGCGCAAGAGCGTGATCACGGCGGGTGGGGCGATCATGCTTCCGGCGCTGCTGCTGACGATGAAGGCGGCAGATCCCCTCTCGGCCGTGCTTCTGATCGCCGTGATCCTGTTCGGGTTCCAGGCGGCGATCGGAGTCATCCAGACCCTTCCCAGCGACTATTTCGGCGGTGGGGCGGTCGGCTCGCTGGCCGGCATCGGCGGCACCGCCGCGGTCGCGGGTACGCTGATCACCACCTGGCTCGTGCCGGCGATGACCGAGATCTCCTACGCCCCGATCTTCGCGCTCGCCGCCGCGCTCGTTCCGCTTTCCATAGTCTCGCTCTGGCTGCTCGGAGGACGGGTCGAGCGCATCGCGCGGGCCTGATCTCAACTCCCATAGAAACGAAGGACCAATAGATGAAGCTTGAAAACAAGGTGGCTGTCGTCACCGGCGGCGGCCGGGATATCGGCCGCGCGGTTTCCCTGCGCCTGGCGGCCGAGGGGGCGCATGTCGTCATCAACTATGCCAATGACGAGACCGCCGCGCAGGCCACCCGGGCGGAGATCGAGGCCGTCGGAGGCACGGCCGTCTTGCACCGGGCGGACGTCACTCGGGCGTCCGAGGTCCAGGAACTCGCCGATGCGGCGCATCGGGCCTTCGGGCCCTCCATCGACATATTGGTGAACTGCGCCGGCGGCATGATCGCGCGCAAGACCCTGGACGAGATGGACGAGTCCTTCTTCGACGCCGTCATGACCCTGAATCTCAAGTCCGCCTTCCTCGTCACCAAGGCGTTCAGGCCGTCGCTTCGCGCCGGCAGCGCGATCGTCAACTTCTCTTCGCTCGCCGGCCGTGACGGCGGCGGCCCCGGCGCATCCGTCTACGCGACCGCGAAAGGCGCCCTGATGACGTTGACGCGCGCCTGGGCGAAGGAGCTCGGCCCGCAGGGCATTCGCGTCAATGCGGTCTGTCCCGGACTGATCGGCACGAGCTTCCACGACACCTTCTCGAAGCCCGAGGGCCGCAAGGCGACCGCCGGGAACACGCCGCTGCGCAGGGAAGGCATGGCCGCAGAGGTCGCGGCCGCGGTCGCTTATCTGGCGTCGGAAGAGGCTTCCTTCCTCACCGGCGTGAACCTGGACGTGAACGGGGGGCTCTTCTTCTCCTGAGCGAGGCGCCTCGCGGCCGCTGCCGCCGACGCTCGGCTACCGCATGAGACGGCAGGATGCCGTGACGGCCGAGAAAACGCAGTCAGACCTGAACCAACAGGTATAGACATTTGGCATGACCAGATACTTGACAGTTTCGATGAATCTGGTCAGCAACTGGTATGACAACGATAATCCAGGAGGGGAGTTACACATGCGCGTCAGGCAGACTTGCGCCCGCATTCCTTTTTCCGGCCTGCATCTCCGCGGCGCGCTGCTCGCGACCGCGGCCTTGCCGCTCGCGCTGATCGCCTCGCCGGCATCGGCCCAGATGGCTGAAGAGACGCGTCAAGCCCAGGCCGAGCCGGGCACCGGAACGCTCGAAACGCCTGCCAGCGATCAGGCGGCAGGTCCCGACGAGGGGGAAATCGTCGTCACGGGTATCCGCCAGACCATCCAGACCTCGATCGCCAGGAAGCGCGAGGAAACGGCAATCGTCGACGCCCTCTCGTCCGACGAGATCGGCGACCTGCCGGCGCTGTCTGTGGGAGAGGCGATCCAGACGATCACCGGCGCGACCACCCACCGCGAGAAAGGCGGCGCGACCGAGATCGCGATCCGCGGCCTCGGTCCGTTCCTGAGCAACGCCACCTTCAACGGCCGGGAGGCGACGAACGGCAGTGGCGACCGGTCGGTCAACTTCAACCAGTTCCCCTCCGAACTCATCAACGGAATCACGATCTACAAGACCCAGCAGGCCAATCTGGTGGAAGGCGGCGTTGCCGGAACCATCGAGCTGGAGACGCTGCGCCCGCTCGATTTCGACCGCCGTCGGATCCAGGGCGAAATCAAGTTCAACTACAGCCCGTATCAAGACCGGATCGTCGGGGAGAACGGCCTCGGCTGGCGGGGGACGGTCAGCTACGTCGACCAGTTCAGTGTCGGCGGGCTGGGCGAGATCGGCATTTCGCTGGGATTTCAGCGCAACGACACCAACAATCCCGAAGAGACCGTCGCCGGCAGCTCCACCTGGACCGCCTGCGACGCCACGATCGTCGTCGCCGACGACAATTGCGAGGCGATCACGCGCGAGCAGGGCGCGGCCGGAGCGCCTTATTTCCTGGTTCCGAACTCGATCGCCTGGCGCCAGATCACGGAGAACGACCGGCGCGACGCCTTCTTCGGCGCCGTCCAGTGGCAGCCCAGCGACCGGCTCGATATCAACATCGACCTCCAATATTCCGACCGGACCTATTCGGAGCAGCGCAACGACCTCAACCTTTCGGAGATGCGCTACGGGCTCACCAACCCGGTCTTCGACGAAAATGGCGTGCTGAGCCATGTCGAGGGTCTGACGTCGATCGAAGCGGTTTCGACCCTGCTTACGCGGGCCGAGGAATATCTCGGCGGCGGCTTCGATATTTCATGGGAGGCTTCTGACCGGCTCACGCTGGTCGCCGACCTGTCCTATTCGCGCACCCGGCGCTCTGAGATCGAGCGCTCGACGCGGCTGCGTTCGGACCCGCTGGACATTTACGGCAATCCCACGCCGCTGAACAACCAGCGGGTACCCTATGTCTACGATATCGGCGAAGGGTTCGCGCCGACGATCACGATCGACCCCAGGTTCGACATCACCAATCACGACCTGTTCAGCGACGATGCCCGGATTCGCCGCGACCAGGCCGATCGCAACAACGAGATCATCGCCGGACGGATCGACGCGATCTACGACCTGGACGGCGGCTTTCTCAGCCAGATCGACATCGGCGCGCGCATTTCGCGCCTGACCTATGACGATTTCGACGACCGGGTCGAAATCACCCAGGGCGACCGGGCGGTCGACCGCGAGGTGAACCTCGCCTGCCGGCGCGAATTCCAGCAGAGCTCGTTCCTCACCGAAGCGCCGGGCAACAGCATCAACAGTTGGGCGACGTTCGATCCGATCTGCCTGTTCGAAGGCTATCTCGGCACCGAGGACCCCGGCCGCAACGAGGACGTGCGGTCGGTCGCCAATCGCGACGTCGAGGAGCGCACCATCGCCGGCTACGTCATGGGCACGTACGAGTCGCAGATCGGCAGCACGCCGATCCGCGGCAATTTCGGCGTTCGCGTCGTGAACACCCGAGTGACCTCGCGGGGCCTGCGCAGCGGGCTCGAGATCGTCAACAATCCCGACGGATCGATCAGCCTGGAGGAAACCGGCGCGTTCGAGACGGTGACGATCGAGAGCGAGAGCACCCGGATCCTTCCGAGCCTCAACGCCATATTCGAGCTTCAGCCGAACGTCCTGCTGCGCCTGGCCGGCTATCGTGCCATGTCCCGCCCGAACCCGAGCGCGCTGGGCGCCGGCCGCAGCATCGATCTCGAGGACGGCGGAGAATTCTCCTCGATCGAGGATGCCATTTCGCAGATCACCGCGAACGGCAGCCCGAGGCTCAAGCCGCTCATGTCCTGGAATGCGGACGCTTCGCTCGAATGGTATCCCAACCCGGATTCGATCCTGGCCGGCGCGGTCTACTACAAGTCGTTCACCGGAGGATTCATACCGGTCCTGATCGACGAGCAGTTCGTCATCGACGGAGAGACGATCACCGTCCCGGTCGCGCAGACGATGAACAGCGACGAACGCAGCCGGATCTGGGGGTTCGAGCTCTCCGTGTCGAACCGCTTTTCCTGGCTGCCGGCGCCGCTGGACAGCCTGGGCGTTCGGTTGAGCTACAATTATGCGGACTCCAACTTCCAGAACGAAGACATACGCTATGGCGACGTCTTCGATCCGGAGACGGGAGAGATAAGCGAAGGGTTCCTCGCGCCTGCCAACGTCAGCGGCTTTTCCCGCCATGTCCTCTCGGCGCAGGCTTATTATGAGCGTGGCCCGTTCTCGTTCCAGGCGGTGTACAACTATCGTTCCAATTATTATCAGGAATTCGTCGGCGGAAACTCACAGCTCCGCTATGTCCGCGGCAACGATACGGTCGACCTGCGCGCGTCCGTCGATCTGACTCAGAACGTGTCGCTTCGGTTCGAAGCAGTGAACCTCTTCGACGAGCCGAAGATCACCGACATGCCTGTGCGCGGCAGCGTGCGACAATATCATTATTACGGTCCGCGCTACTTCCTCGGTGTCCGACTGAGAATCTGAGTCACGGAACCGGCGCCAGCCCGCCCGGAACGTCCGTCGCCTTGCACGGGGATCATGATCGGGTATGGATTTGCGGCACAGTGGGGAGCAGGTAGGACGGATGGCTGATCGCCGGTTGTTCCAGGAAATTGCCGAGCAGATCATGGCGCTGATCCGTGAGGGGACCTTTCCGCGCGGCTCGCGCCTCCCGGGGGAGCGCGAGCTGGCCGCCCGGTTCGGCGTGAGCCGAGTGACGATCCGTGAGGCCGAGATCGCGCTTCAGGCGATGGGCGAGGTGACGATCCGGACCGGTTCGGGGGTCTATGTGACGGAAGGTCCGGCGCCGACGGAAGATTCGCTGCCGAACGTCAGCGCCTTCGAATTGACCGAGGCCCGTTCCCTGTTCGAGTCCGAAGCGGCGGCGCTGGCCGCGCCGATCATCAGCGAGGGGCTGCTCGACCGCCTCGACGAACTGCTCGAGATCATGTCGGGCGACGATCCCGACAATGACGAACGCGCCAACGAAGCGGACCGCGAGTTTCACATGACCATCGCCTCGGCGTCGGGGAACCAGGCGATCACCTATGTCATCAAGACGCTCTGGCGCCTGAGGAACGAACTCCCCCAGGTACGGGCCATGCACGAATCCATCTGTCATCACGACGGAAGCACCCGGATGCAGGAGCATGCGGACATCGTGCGTGCGCTGCGGGCGCGCGATCCTGCCGCCGCACGGCTGGCGATGCGCAGACATTTCAACCGGCTCCTCGAAACCATGCTCGACGCCACCGAAGAGCGGGAGATCGAGGAACTGCGCCGCAAGTCTGCCGAGAGCCGCGCGCGTTTCCTGATCAGCGCGAACCTGCGCTGACACCTTCCGACTTCCCGACTGCGGCTTTTGCCTCCGTCGCGAAGGGGAGAACTAGGCCATCGCTTCTTAACCATATCCGGGTTAACTTCCCCGGCATGGGACGGGTGATCAGCTTCGAGGACCGGGCGTTGGCGACGCTGCGCGCCCGGGTCGCGGCGGCGGAGGAGGCCAATCAGGACCTCATCGCCTTCGCCCGCGGCCATTCGGGCGCGGTCGCCTCAATTCACGAAGCGGTGCTTGCCGCCATCGAGGCCGAGGGTCTCGACCATCTCATCCACATCGTCACCCAGGAATGGCCGCAAATTTTGGGTCTGGACGCGGTGGCGGTGGCGCTTTGGGCCGGCGACACCGGCGTTCGCGCCGATGCCTCCGGCCTGCAGTTCGTCAATCCGCGCCTGATCGAGCGCTCGCTCGGGGACCTGGACGGCGTGCTGCTGCGCGGGGTCGAGCGCGGCCATCCCCTGTTCGGACCCGCCTGCGAGCTGATCCGGGCCGAGGCGCTGATCTGCCTCGCCAGCGAGCCGCCCTTGCCCAATGGGGTACTCGCGCTGGGCCAGCGCGGCGCCCAGCATTTCGACACGCGCCACGGCTCCGAATTGCTGATCTTCCTCGGGCGGGTGCTGACGCGTTGCATGGGCCGGTGGCTGATTCCCTGACCACCGATCCGGACCTGTGCCATCCGGCGAGCCGGATCGCGTTGCGCTGGCACGACCATCTCACCCGCGAGCGGCGGCGATCGGCCCATACGGTGCGGGCCTATACGGCGACCGCCCACCGGCTGATCGCCTTCCTGGGTTCCCATCTCGGCCAGGCCGTGAACGGTGAAGCTTTGTGCACGCTGCAGCCGGCCGACCTGCGCGCCTTCCTGGGTTCGCGCCGCGCCGCGGGGCTCGGCAACGCTTCGGCGGCGCGCGAGCTTTCCGCGGTGCGGAGCTTCCTCGCCTTCGTCGCCGCCGAGGCGGGGCGGGAGGCGGCCCTGCCCAGAATCCGCGGCCCGAAGAAGGCGCGCAGCGTGCCGCGGCCCATCTCGCCTGACGAGGCGGTGGCGCTCGCCGGGGAAGTGGGGGAGGATGCCGCCCTTCCGTGGATCGCCGCGCGCGACGAAGCGGTGCTGCTCCTGCTCTACGGATCGGGGCTTCGCGTCGCCGAGGCGCTCGGGCTGACCGGGGCAGCCTTGCCCCTGGGCGAAGCGATCAGCGTCACGGGCAAGCGCGCCAAGACCCGGATCGTGCCGCTGCTGGTGCCGGTCCGAGAGGCGATCGAGCGCTATCTCGCACTCTGCCCCTGGGCGCCGGGAAAGGACCAGCCTCTATTCCGGGGCGCGCGCGGCGGACCGCTGCGCGGCGAAATCGTCCGGCGGGCCGTGCGCAAAGCGCGCCGCTCCCTGGGCCTGTCCGAGCGGACGACGCCGCACGCGCTGCGGCACAGCTTCGCCACCCATCTCCTCGGCCGGGGGGCTGACCTCAGGACCCTGCAGGAGCTGCTCGGCCATGCCAGCCTGTCGTCGACCCAGATCTACACGGCGGTCGACGCGGCGCATTTGATGGACGTCTATCGCCACGCCCATCCGCGGGCCTGAGCTCAGGAGTCGGCCTGCGCCTCCGGCCTGTGCCGCCGGCGCCAGGTGAGCTGGCGCCAGACGTAGAAGAGGATGATCGCAGCGACGATGCCCGAGGAAATCGGGCCGAGAACCTTGTCGACCTGATCGAACTGGCTGCCGAGCACATAGCCGGCGGCGGCGAGGAGGCCGCTCCACCCGGCCGTCCCGAGCGTCGACCAGAACAGGAAGCTGACGAGCCGCATGTGAACGAGGCCCGCCGGGATCGACACGACCGAACGGATCGTCGGGATCATTCGGCCGATCCCCACGACGACCGATCCGAACCGCCCGAACAGGCGCTCGACCTTCTCGACGTCGTACCAGTCCATTGTGAGCCAGCGGCCGTGGCGCTCGATGAACGGGCAGAATCGCTTGAGGCCGACCCAGCGGGCCACCAAATACCAGAGGAAATTGCCCGTCATTGCCCCGGCCGTGCCGCTGGCGATCACGCCCGGCAGGCTCATCGGCCCTCCGGCGGAGCGCACGCCGGCCACCGGCATGATCACCTCGGACGGGATGGGCGGAAAGACGGTTTCCAGCAGCATCAGCAGGTAGATGCCGAGATAGCCGGTTCCGTCGATCAGGCGGATGACCCAGTCGCTCATGCGGTACCTGCTGTGATCAGCGGCCCGCGAGACGGCGATCGATCGCCTCCCAGATCATCGCCGGCGTGTCGGTGCCGTTGAAGCGGTCGATCGCGACGATTCCGGTCGGCGAGGTGACGTTGATTTCGGTCAGCCATTGTCCGCCGATAACGTCGATCCCGACGAAAAGGAGCCCGCGCGCCTTCAGCTCCGGGCCGAGCGCCTCGCAAATCTCCTCCTCCCGGGCAGTGAGGGCGGTCTTCGCCGCCTTGCCGCCGACCGCGAGGTTCGAGCGTATCTCGCCTTCGCCCGGAATCCGGTTGACCGCGCCGGCCACCTCGCCGTCGACGAAGACGATCCTCTTGTCGCCCTCGGCGATCTCGGGGAGGAAGGCCTGCACGACATGGGGCTCGCGATAGGTGGTGTTGAACACTTCGATCAGCGAGGAGAGATTCTCGCCGTTGCGGCCGATCTTGAACACCGCCTTGCCGCCATTGCCGTGCAGCGGCTTGACGACGATCTCCTCGTGCATGGCAAGGAAGTCCCGGGCCATGGCCAGCGAGCGGGTGACCAGGGTCGGCGGCATGAAGCGGGCATAATCGAGCACCCACACCTTCTCCGGGGCATTGCGAACGCTTGCCGGATCGTTGACCACCAGGGTCTCGCTGCGGATGCGCTCGAGCAGATGCGTGGCGGTGATGTAGCCGAGGTCGAAGGGCGGATCCTGGCGCATCAGCACGACGTCGACGTCACGGCCCAGGTCGAGCGTCACCGGCTCGCCGAAGCGGAAATGGTCGCCGTGGACGCGCTGCACGGTCACCGGATGCGCGCGGGCCCACAGCCGGCCGTCCCAGCTCAGATCCTCGGCGGCATAATGGTAGAGGCTGTGACCGCGCGCCTGAGCGCCGAGCATGATCGCGAAGGTCGAATCGCCTTCGATGTTGATCCGGTCCAGCGGGTCCATCTGGACAGCGACGCGCAGGGGCATTGGCCGAGCCTTCTCAGTCAGGATGAGCGGGTTGGGTGCTGGCGACCGCTCTAGGGAGCGGAGGCGCCGCTGTCACCCGCGCCAGACATTCTCGACATGCCGGGGAAGTCGGCGCGGGACGATGAAGAGGGCGTCGATCCTGATGGCGTCGCCGGCCCTTGCGTAGCGCGGCGCCAGCGCCTCGGCAGCGCGGGCGACTCGCCTGAGGCGCCAGTCGTCGAGCGCCAGGCCGGCCGCGGCCTCGCCCGAGCGGGCCTTCACCTCGACAAAGGCGAGGGTGCGGCCGCGCCGGGCCACGAGGTCGACCTCGCCGACGCTGGTGCGCGCGCGCACTGCGAGGATCCGCCAGCCCTTGAGGCGCAGCCACCAGGCCGCCAGCCATTCGGCGCGGCGGCCGGCTAGCTCGGCCTTGCGCCGGCCCGACCTCACCGGGACGGCGGGCAGCGGCGGAAGTTCGCGGCCTCGGCGCCTTGCGGGAACTTGCGGAAGGCGTCCGCGCCGAGCCATTCGATTCGCGAGACGAAGGGGCGGCCGAGCTCGGCCGTTTCCGGATCGCCGCTTTCGAGGATTTCGGTCGCCGTCTCGGTCAGGCGGTCGCCGTCGAGGCGCCAGGTGCCGCTCTCCTCGAACAGATGATAGCGGCCGTCGGCGTCGTAGCGGACGGGAACGTCCGAGGCGCAGGCGAGGGGGAATTCCACGTCGGGCTCCATCAGGAGCCAGGTCCCGACCAGGCGCGGTTCGGAGGCGTCGCGCTGTTCGACGGTGGCGCAGGCGGCGAGCGCTGCAACGAGCGGCAAGGCGACGAATCGTCTCATGCTTGGCCCCCCTTCAGCCGTTGCGCCCGCTCATAGACCAGCCGCTTCGGGAGGCCCAGCCGCGCCGCGACGTCCGCCGCGGCGCGCGACGGCGAAAGGCGGGAAAGCGCCTCGCCCAGCGCGGCGTCCAGCTCCGCTTCGCCTGCCGTTTCGGGCGCGGACGGGGGACCGACGACGATGACGATCTCGCCCTTGGGCGGCGCGTCCGCATAGCGCGCCGCGAGCTCGGCCAGCGTGCCGGTCACCGTCTCCTCGAACATCTTGCTGATCTCCCGCACGACCGCCGCTTCGCGGTTGCCGAGGCCGTCGCCGAGCGCGGCCAGCGCGGCGCCGAGGCGCGGTCCGCTCTCGTAGAAGACGAGCGTGCCGGGGAAGCCGGCGGCCTCCGCGATTGCCGCGGCGCGCGCGCTCGCCTTGGAGGGCAAGAATCCGAAGAAGGCGAAGCGATCGGTGGGGAGGCCGGCAAGGGTCAAGGCCGCGACCGCCGCGCTCGGCCCCGGTATGGTGGTGACCTTTATCCCGGCCGCGTGGGCGTCGCGCACCAACTTGTAGCCGGGATCGGAGATGAGGGGCGTGCCGGCATCCGAGACCAGGGCCACGGATCGAGTGCGCATCTGCTCGATCAGGCCGGGGCGGACACGGTCGGCGACATGGTCGTGATAGGGCGTCATCGGCCGCTTGACGCCGATGTGGCGGAGCAAGCGGGCGGTGACCCGGCTGTCCTCGGCGGCGATCAGGTCGGCATTGGCCAGCACGGACGCCGCGCGCGGGCCGAGGTCGGAGAGATTGCCGATCGGGGTCGCGACGATATAGAGGCCGGGATCGAGTGTCTCGTTCATGGAGTGCAACGTCATGGCATCGCTTCCGCATCGCCCGCAACCATGTCCTGAGCATGGTCCTGGAATGGGCCGCACGTTGCTCAGGCTGGCGGGGCTGGCGTTGCTCTCCGTCGCGGTCGCCGGCTGTATTCCGCGCGGCCGTCCCGAGCGTCCGCCACCCGAGCCGGAGCGGCCGCCCGAGCCGGAAGCGCCGCCCTCGCGACTGCCGCCCGACGAGACCCGCAACCGCGTCGCGGTGCTGGTCCCCCTGACCGGCACCAACGCCGCGCTCGGGCAGTCACTGCTCAATGCAGCCAATCTCGCTCTGTTCGACACGGGCGGGCAGCGTATCCGGATCACCGCCTACGACACGAGCGGCGGCGCCGCCGCGGCCGCCAACGAGGCGCTGGCCGACGGCAGCGGGCTGATCCTCGGCCCGCTGCTCGCTCAGGACGTGCGGGCGGTGGGGCCGATCGCGCGGCGCGCCGAGGTTCCGGTCGTCGCTTTCTCCAACGACGTGACCGTGGCGGGCGACGGCGTCTATGTGATGGGTTTCGATCCGGGCCGCTCGATCGACCGGGTCGTCACCTTCGCTCGCTCGCGCGGGGTCCAGCGCTTCGGCGCCTTGGTGCCGACCGGCGATTACGGCCAGCGTGTCGGGCAGGCTCTGACATCGGCGATCGAAGCGGCTGGCGGCCAGCTCGGCGGAATGCAGAGCTACGACCGCACCGCCGGCAATTTGCGCGCCGCCGCCACCCGGCTGAACGGCCAAGGCCGGTTCGAGGCGGTGCTGATCGCCGATTCTCCGCAGCTCTCGCTGCAGGCGGTGCCCATCGTCCGCCAGACCTCGCCGCAGCCGCGAATCATGGGAACGGAATTGTGGGCGTCGGAGCGGAATCTCGGCGCCACGCCCGGCCTACGCGGCGCCTGGTTCGCGGCGCCGACGGACGCCAATTACGGCGCGTTCCGGACGCGCTACCGGGCGCGCTACCGCACCGATCCATTCAGGCTGTCGAGCCTCGGCTACGACGCGGTCCTGCTCACCGTACGGATTGCTGCCGACTGGCCGATCGGAGCCCGTTTTCCCGCCCGGGCGCTGACCGAGCGCACCGGTTTCGCCGGAGTCGACGGCGCCTTCCGCTTCGGCCGCGACGGCATTGCCGAACGCGCGCTGGAGGTGCGCGAGGTGACGGCGACCGGGACGAACGTCGTGTCGCCCGCGCCGCGGAGCTTCAACTGAACGGACGATCCGCCTCTTCGGCCAGTTGTCCGCGGAATGGCGCGGCTGAACCGGCAATGCTGGAGAGCCTCGACCTGGGCGGTGATGGAGACGAGATTTCGGCGATCGAGCGTGTGGCGGCCTTTTCGGGGTAAAGCTGGACTATGCCGAAGCTTCGAGATGGGTAACGGCAGGGGACGTCTTCGCCTCGCTCCTGGCAGCCTTGCCACCGCACCGGCAGGACCCACGATGCGTATGGGCCTCGTTCGCCGTGCTGATGGCCGAGGAAACGGGTGTAGATCCGTCGAGACTGGGGACAGGCACTCGGCTGTTGGCGACTAGCGTCACGCAGAAGCTTGCTAAGGTTGCGCGGTGGCTCATCGGAGCCGGCCGCCAGCTCTGACATATCGTCCGAATTCTTCGGGCTGAGTCGGATCAAGTTTGGCGTAATCACACGCTGCGCTGGCGCCCAACCGGCTTAGGCCCCAGTCTCCGCTGGGACGACGTTGTGGCTAGACCCTGACGATCTCTGCAAGGATAGCGTCAAGGAGCAGCATTCCGGTCGGCGTGGCGCGCAGCTGCTCGTCCTGATGATGCAGCAGGCCCTGGTGGATCAGGCGCTCGATCGCCGCGCGGTCGACCGGGTCGCGGCCGGCCAGGCGGGCGATGCGGGCGAGGTCGACACCTTCGGCGAGGCGCAGGCCCATGAGGAGGGCTTCGACGCCGCGGTCGGCGGGCGCGATGTCGCGTTCCTCGGCAAGGCCGTGGCCGTTGCGTAGCAGGGCAGCGAGCCAGTTTTCCGGCTTGCGGTGGCGCTGCGTGGCGCGGCCGGCGCGGCGGCCGTGGGCGCCCGGACCGATGCCGGCATAGTCGCGGTAGCGCCAGTAAGCGAGATTGTGGCGGCTCTCCTGGCCGGGTCGCGCGTGGTTGGAGATCTCGTAGGCGGGAAGTCCCGCCGCCGCGGTGAGCCCGGCGGTGAGCTCGTAAAGAGCGGCGCTTTCATCGGGATCTGCGGGGGCGAGCTCGCCCTTGGCGGCGAGGGCGGCGAAGCGTGTGCCGGGCTCGATGGTGAGCTGGTAGAGCGAAAGGTGGCCGGTGCCGAAGGCGAGCGCCCGGGTGAGCTCCGCTTCCCATTCGGCGGCGCCCTGATCGGGCAAGGCGTAGATCAGGTCGAAGCTGACCCGTTCGAAGGCGGCGAGCGCGGTGTCGAGCGCGCCCAGCCCTTCCGCGGCGTCATGGGCGCGGCCGAGAAAGCGCAGGCGCCGGTCGTCGAGCGATTGCAGGCCGAGCGACACGCGATTGACCCCAGCGGCGGCGAGATCGGCGAAGCGGGCCGCCTCGACGGAGGAGGGGTTGGCCTCGAGCGTGATCTCGACATCGGGCGCGGGCGTCCAGTGGCCGGCGGCGGCGTCGATCAGGGCCGCGACCGTCGCGGGATCCATCAGCGAGGGCGTGCCGCCGCCGAAGAAGATCGAGCTAAGCCGGCGGCCGGGGAGCAAATCCGCCTCATGAGCGAGGTCGGCGAGCAGGGCCTCGCGCCATTCGCCCTGGTCGATTTCCGCCCGTACATGGCTGTTGAAATCGCAATAGGGGCATTTGGATACGCAGAAGGGCCAATGGATGTAGAGGGCGAGATCATCCTCTGCCCCAGGGTGCACGGGCAGACGAGAGCGATCGCCGGGCGAGACCATCGAGGCAGGCATCATGTTCATCGTGGGCCGGACCCTCAACGCGCTCCTTCCGGCAAGCGGGGAAGGGGCTAGAGCAATGCCGCGACCAGCTTGCGGAAAGCGTCCGCGCGGTGGCTGATCGCATGCTTTTCGGCCGGATCCATCTCGCCGAACGTCATCTCGCGGCCGGCCGGCACGAAGATCGGATCGTAGCCGAAGCCCTTGTCGCCACGCGGCGGCCAGGTCAGCACCCCGTCGACGCGGCCTTCGAACCATTCGGCATGCCCGTCGGGCCAGCAGACCGCCAGCGCGCAGACGAAATGGGCGTTGCGGCTGGCTTCGGGGCCGAGCGCCTCGAGCTCTTCGTGGACCCGGGCCATGGCGCGGTCGAAGTCCCGTGCTCCGGTCACTTCGCCCGGGCCGGCCTCGGCGGAGACGCGCGGATCGGCGAGCGCCCAGCGCGCCGAAAAGATTCCGGGGCGGTCGCCCAGCGCCTCGACGCACAGCCCGCTATCGTCGGCCAGGGCCGGAAGGCCGGACAGGTCGGCGGCGGCGCGGGCCTTCAGGTCGGCATTGTCGATGAAGGTGGCGCCGATCTCGTCGGGCTCGGGAAGGTCGAGCTCGGCGGCCGAGACGGGAGTGATTCCGTGCGGACCGAGCAGTTCGGAGATCTCGCGTACCTTGCCTTCATTGTGGCTGGCAATGACGAGCCGCCCGGGCCCGAGCTTCCTCACCTGCCGGTCGCCCTGTCCTGGGCGGTGAAGATCTCCGCGCAGCCGATCCGCGCCAGCCTCAGCAGCCGCAGCAGTCCTTCCTCGTCGAAGCATTCGCCTTCCGCCGTGATCTGCGCCTCGACCAGCTTGCCGTCGTCGGTAAGGACGAAATTGCCGTCGCAGCCGGCCGAGCTGTCCTCGACATAATCGAGATCGAGGACGGCGGTTCCGCCATGGATGCCGCAGCTCACCGCCGCGACCTTGCGGGATATGGGATCGCGGGCCACGAGCTTCTGCTCGATCAGCCGGTCGACGGCGATCCGAAGCGCCACCCAGGCGCCGGATATGGCCGCGGTGCGGGTGCCGCCGTCGGCCTGGAGCACGTCGCAATCGAGCGTGACCTGGCGCTCGCCGAGCGCCTCGAGGTCGACCACGGCGCGAAGGCTGCGGCCGATCAGGCGTTGTATCTCCTGGGTGCGGCCGGTCTGCTTGCCGCCGGCTGCCTCGCGCCGGCCGCGCGTGTGGGTCGCGCGCGGCAGCATCCCATATTCGGCGGTGACCCAGCCGCGGCCCTTGCCGCGGAGCCAGGAGGGAAGGCTGGTCTCGACCGAGGCGGTGCACAGCACCCTGGTCTCGCCGAACGCGACTAGGCAGCTGCCTTCGGCGTGGCGGGTATAGCCCGGCTCCATATTGATGGCGCGCATCTGATCGGGGGCGCGGCCTGAGGGACGCATGTCATTCCTTTCCTTCGGGGTTCGCGCGGGCTTAGCGACTTCCGCCGCCGAGGCAACAGCGGCGGTGGGCGGGTCGCGCCGATTTTGCCACGTCGCGCCGGCCCGGTGACGAAAGTCCGTCGATCAGCGGCCGTTCATCGGCGGCACGGGAAAGCGGCCCACGAGAATCGCCCCTGCCTGGAGAAGAGAATGCGGAAATTTGCGCTCGCGGTCGTCGTGTTGATCGTGGGCGCCTGCGCCACGCTGCCGCCACCCGACGGCCTGGCGGGCACCGTCCGGTCGATCAGCTACGAGACCGGGCCTTGCTTCGGCGCCTGTCCGGTCTATCGCCTCACCGTGAGTGCCGACGGCGAGGGCCGGTTCGTGGGAAGCCGCTTCACCGCCGCCTCGGGCGAGCAGGCATTCCCGGTTACGGGCGAGCAGTTCGCCGCCTTTGCCCGGCAGCTCGCGCCGCTCCGCCCGACCGAAAGCGAGCGCCGCTATTCGGGGGAGGCGTGCGAGATGACGGCGACCGACATGCCGTCCACGCAGGTGGTCTGGACGGACCGCGACGGGTCCCGCCGGACCCTGTATTTCTACCATGGCTGCGACATGGAACGGAACCGGCCGATCGCCGAGCGGCTCAAGGCCGCGCCTGCGCTGCTGCCGATCGGCGAGCTGATCGGCGGCCAGCGGTGACAGTGGAGTTGAGGGCGCCCGCTCCTCGGACTACATCCGTTCGATGACAGGCAGCATCGGCGAGATGAGCGACCGCGCCAGGGACGTGTTCCGACTGGTGGTCGAGGCCTATCTGGACAGCGGTCATCCGGTCGGCTCGCGCACCATCTCGCGCATTTCCGGCGTCAACCTCTCGCCGGCGTCGATCCGCAACGTCATGCAGGACCTCGAGGAGACCGGACTGCTCGCGGCCCCCCACACTTCGGCCGGCCGCGTTCCGACCGAAAGCGGCCTGAGGCTGTTCGTCGACGCGATCATGCAGGTGGCCGAGCCGCGGGCGGAGGACCGGGCCGCCATCGAGGCGCTGATCGACCGCGGCGGACCGATCGAGGAAGCGATCAGCAATGCGACCGCCGCCTTGTCCGGCCTGTCGGCCTGCGCCGGGATCGTCCTCGTCCCCAAGGCCGAGCCGGTGCTGAAGCAGCTCGCCTTCGTCCCGCTCCCCGGTCCGGGCCTGGATCCGGGAGCGCCGCGCCAGGCGGTTGCGGTCCTGGTCGGCAGCGACGGCAGCGTCGAGAACCGGGTGGTCGAGCTGCCGCCCGGCGTGACTCCGTCGATGCTGGCGGAAGTCGGAAACTATGTCAGCGCGCGATTGTCCGGCCTGACCCTGAGCGACGCGCGGGCGCGGCTCGGCAAGGAGATCAGCGACGGCCGCGCCGCGCTCGATCAGGCGGCGCAGGAGCTGATCGCGCGCGGACTCGCGGTCTGGTCGGAAGACGGATCGCACCGGCCGGTGCTGATCGTGCGCGGCCAGGCCAACCTCATCGACGACGAGGCGGCGGCCGACCTGGAGCGGGTCCGGCAGCTGCTCGACGAACTCGAAGGCAAGGAAGAGATTGCGCGGCTGCTCGACCGGGCGCGTTCCGGCGACGCGATGAAGATCTTCATCGGATCCGAGAATGAGCTGTTCGCGTTGTCGGGATCATCGGTTATTGCGGCGCCCTATCGCGGCCGCGACGGCAAGCTCGTCGGCGTGGTGGGCGTGATCGGTCCGACGCGGTTGAACTATGCCCGGGTGGTCCCCATGGTGGACTTCACGGCGAAAGCTTTGTCGAGATTACTGGCATGAACGAACAGGATGCGAAGAGCGACGTGAACGAAGCAGAAGAAGGCGAGCAGGAAGCCGCGGAGAATCCGGTCGAGCTCAATCTCGATCGGCTCAGCCAGCTCGAGAAAGAGCTGGAGGAGGTGCGCCAGCACGTTCTCTACGCTCAGGCGGAGACGCAGAACGTGCGCCGCCGGCTCGAGCAGGAGAAGGTCAATGCGGCCAATTATGCCGCCACCGCCTTCGCCCGCGACATGCTGTCGGTGAAGGACAATCTCGAGCGCGCGCTCGACGCGATCGCCGACGAGCTGCGCGAGGACGAGCGGATGAAAAGCCTGGTCGCCGGAATCGAAGCCACCGGCCGCGAGCTCGAATCGGTGTTCCAGCGCCACGGCATCGCCCGCATCGAGGCGCTGGGCCAGAAGCTCGATCCGCATCTCCACCAGGCGATGATCGAGGTGCCCGACGACCGGTCCGACCCCGGCACGATCGTGCAGGAAATGCAGTCCGGCTATACCATCAAGGACCGGCTGCTGCGCCCGGCCCTGGTCGGAGTCGCCCGCAAGCCGTAGCCGGAAGGTGCAGAGGCGGGACTTCAACGGCTGCGGCGCCGAGGATGGAGCCTCGCCCCGAAAGGCGCTGCGTCGCGGCGGCCGGCGATGGCGGCGAGTGGGAAAATGCCGGCTCGCATGCTATGGTCCAGGGTGAAGGAGGACCGTCATGATTTCATCGATCCTGATCCTTTCGCTCAGCGGCACGTTCGCCTTTGCAGATAAGCCGCCCGCCGCGGCCGCCGAAGCCACCGACGCCGAGTCGGGCGGGCAGGCGCTCGTCTGCCGCTCGCAGCTCCGGCTGGGTTCGCGCATCGCCCGGGAGGTATGCAGGCCGGCAGAGGCATGGCAGGCCAAGGAACGGCGGATCTCCCAACCCGCGTTCGGCTGGGGCCTCAGGCCCGATCATGGCGGCGCGAGCGGCTGCCACGGCAGCGGGTGCTGAAGGCCCGCGGCAACCGCCGGCGCTGACGATCGGGGACGCTCCGGACCTGCAGCCGCCGGAATTACATCGGGTGGATGCGGTCGCTCAGAGCGCGTCGTGGTCGTGGATCATGTCGATCTCGCGAACGCGGCGCCGCTGGCGTGCCGTGTCGACCAGGCGGCGCAGTTCCTCGCGCCGGCCGCGGGCATTCTCGACATGTGAGAGGACAAGGTCGCCGTCGCGAGTGGTCTCGTCGCTCGAGCTGACCAGGATCGTACCGATATTCGCCCATTGGTTGAGCAGGGTGAAATCGATTCGGATGTCCTTCACCCGGTAAAGCTCGATCTCGTCGACGCTCTTGAAGATGATGCCGCGGTGGATGATCAGCCTTTCGTCGGTCACCTCGAAGGTGGCGGCGAGATTCCGGACCCATTCGACCAGCACTATCGCCAGCGCCGCCGCCGTGGCGAACAGGGGATAGAGGCCCCAGTCCCCGAACGCAGCGGCGACGATGCCGGCGAGGGCGAGCAGGATCGTTCCGAGTCCGGCCATCGTCCCGCGCAGCCAACCCAAAGTCGACGAGCGGAACCGGTCGAGCGTTGCTTCCATGGCCTTGCCCCCGCAGTGCCTGGTCTGGCTAGCACGGCGGCGGGGAAATGAAAGCCCGGCCGATTCCGGCCGGCCAGGTTCAACGCAGCGCCGAACGCGCGGTCGGAGCGAGCCGCAGCGTCTGCGGTGGGCGCTCCATGTGGCGCTGGAGGGCGGGCGCGATCCTCTCGCGCCAATCCGCCGATGCGCCGAGCCGCACGATGAGTTCGTCGCGCGCGGTCTCGCTCTCGAACCGCGTGAACCAGACCAGCAGTCTCTCGTCGCTCCGGACGGGAAGGCGCGGGAAGTCGTTGGGCGCGCGCTCCGGCTCCAGAACGGCCAGGACCGGAATGCCTGCCGATTCGAGCGCCGGCCGCACCTGCGTGCGGAAGAATTCGGTGAAGCCTTCCTCCGGCGGCTTCCAAAGATAGAGGATGGTCGCGACGACGAACCCGTCCGCCCCCTCGTCCGAATTCGCCGCCGGCCGCGGCGCAAGGGTGAAGCCGGCGCCGGGCCAGGCGGGCCTCAGCAGCAGCACATTGTCATTGTCCTCGAGCATCGGATTGGCCTCGCCCCGATGCGCCTGCCAGACCGGGCCCGAATAGAAATGCTCGAGCGCGCGGCGGCGAGCAGCCATGTCGGCAAAGCCGCGTAGCCAGACGAAGCGATCGGGATCGTCGAGGTCGCGAAACTGGCCGATGAGCCGCATGCCCTCGGCTTCCTGGCTTTCGACAAACGCGCGGTCGAACAGGGCGATGAAGGCGTCGCGCCGTCCCGGCACGATCTTGTACTGCCGCAGCTCGACGACGCTCGGCGCGGCGGGGAGCCGATCCGGTGCGTTGGGAACGGTCGCTCCCAGGGTCAGTACGGCCGCTTTGACTGCCGATATCATGGTCACTCATCCTCCTGGATTGAAAAGATTTGCCTGCGCCATGGCGAGCGTCAGCCCGATCCCGCCGAGCAGAATCCCCGCGCCGCGATGGACGAGGAGGATCGCTGCGGGGCGGGCGAGCAGGCCCTGAGCCGCCCGCGCCGCCGCCAAAGCGAGGCCGCCATAGACCGGCACCGCGATGGCGAGGACGAGCCCGCCGAGCAGCAGCGCCTGCACCCCGATCGGCCAGCCGTCGCGACGAATGAACTGCGGGAAGACGATCAGCACGAAGAGATAGGCCTTGGGATTGAGCAGGTTGGTCGCGATCGCCCGGCGAAGCGCCGCTCCGGGCGCGACGGCGGCGCCCGGGGCGGGCAGCGCCGGTTCCACCTTCGCGCGCAGAAAGCCTGCCGCGAGCCACAGCAGGTAAGCGGCGCCAGCCCATCCGAGCAGCGCCAGTACCTCCGGATCCGCCGCTACCAGCGCGGAGAGTCCCGCCGCGCTGAACAGGATGTGGGCCGAGGCGCCGATCGCGATTCCGCCGACGGCCGCCAGCCCGGCGACGCGGCCGCCGCCGAGCGCGCTCGTCACAACGATGGCCATGTCCGCCCCGGGCGTGACGACGATGGCCAGCACCAGCAGCGCGAAGGTCCAGATCATCAGCGCGTCGCCCAAGGCCGTTTCCTTCCGAATCGTTGCGCCGCTTGTAAGTGCTCCAAGATGACATCCCATGTCAGCTATTATGCGCTAAGCATGACTCATGCGCGCCGCCCGCCTGCTTTCGATGCTGATCACGCTCCAGCTGCGAGGACGGGTGACCGCGGCCGATCTGGCCGAGCGCTTCGAGGTGTCGAAGCGCACCATCTATCGGGATGCCGACGCGCTCAGCGCCGCCGGCGTGCCGATCTATGCCGATCGCGGGCCCGGCGGCGGCTTCGCCTTGCTCGACGGCTATCGAACGCGGCTCACCGGCATGACGGCGGCCGAGGCCGAGGCGATGCTGCTGATGGGATTGCCCGGACCGCTCGAGGATCTCGGGCTCGCCGAGCCGGCGTCAGCCGCGCGGTTGAAGCTGCTCGCGTCGCTTCCGGCCGGTGCCGGCGACAGCGCGGCGCGCGTGGCGGACCGCTTCCACCTCGATCCGGTCGACTGGTACCGTCGGGCCTCGTCCCCGCCCTTGCTGGCGGCGGTGGCGTCCTGCGTCTGGGAGCAGAGGCGGCTCGACGTCCGCTACGAGAGCTGGAAGGGCGAGTCACGACGCACGCTGGAACCGCTCGGCCTGGTGATGAAGGCCGGGCGCTGGTATCTCGCCGCCCGGGCGGGCGGCAAGGACGTGCGTACCTATCGCGTGTCGCAGATCCTCGAGGCGGCGCCGCTCGAAACCCGGTTCGAGCGTCCGGCCGGCTACGACCTGGCGCGCTGGTGGGCCGAGCAGGTGGCGCGGTTCGAGGCGAGCCTGTCCCGCGGGACGGCGACCTTGCTGGTCCGTCCCAGCGCGCTGCCCATGATCGATCAGCTCGGCGCCGACGCCGCCGAATCGGTCCGGGCGGCGCCGGCAGACGAACAGGGCTGCCGCCAGGCGGTCGTGCCGATCGAAGGCCTCGCCCATGCCGCGGCCCTGCTGCTCGGCTTCAAGGACCAGGTGGAGGTCCTGGCGCCCGAGGCGCTGCGCGAGGAGATGCGCCGCTCGGCACAGCGGATCGGCGCCCTCTATGCCCCTCGTCATCCTGTTCAGGACCGTCCCGAACGGCCTTGATTCCTGCCAACGGGCGGGCCGGACTCAGATCCCCGCATACCATTCGTAATCGTTGCTATCCTCCCAATAGCCGCCGCGGCCGCCATAGATCCCCTCGAGGCTTGCGACCGCTTCGATCCGCGCCAGATATTTGGCATGCTTGTAACCGAGCTGGCGCTCGACCCGCAGCCGCAACGGCGCGCCGTTCGGGATCGGCAGCCGGCGGTCGTTGAGACCGTAAGCGAGGATGGTCTGCGGGTGGTAGGCGTCGACCAGGTCGATGCTTTCGTAATAAGGCCGCGCGCCGAACCGATCCATGCAGTGGAATACGATATAGCGCGCCCGTTCGCCGAGCCCCGCGAGGTCGAGAAGCCGGGCGAGCGGCACGCCGGTCCACTTGCCGATCGCGGACCAGCCTTCGACGCAGTCGTGCCGCGTGATCTGGCTGCGCCGCGGCATGTCGACGAGTTCAGCGACCGACAGCGACAGCGGCCGGCGCACGAGCCCGTCGACGGTGAGCCGCCAGCTGGCGAATCCGCCTTCGGCCATGAGGCGATACTCGTCGGTGCCGGGCGTGACGTTGCCGTTCGGCCGGAAATAAGGAGAGATGTCCTCCGGCGAATATTCGCGGGCGAGCGCCGTCCGGCTGGTGATCAGCCGCTGTGCCTTGAGGTTCAGCGTCTCGAAGGCGCGCAGCCCGTCGCGGAACGTGTCGCTTCGGTTGAGACGGTCGCAGCCGGGAAGGAGCAGGCCGGCAGCGCCCACGAGCAGGTGGCGGCGCGTGATCATGAGCGGGGCTCCTTCGCCCTGGCTTGGGGGACCCGGTACCATCCGGTGATCATCGAGCGGATTTCGTTCACCGGTCCGGCGAGCAGGACCATCGCCAGATGGACGAGGATGAAGAGGACGAGGAGGAAGGCGGCGATGAAATGGATCGATCGCGCCGACTGGCGGCCGCCGAACAGGTCGAGCAGCCAGGGCCAGGCCGCATCCATTGCCGGCGACATGGTGAGGCCGGTGAGAATGATGACGGGCAGCAGGATGAAGATCACGCCGAAATAGCTCAGCTTCTGCAGGCTGTTGTAGCGCAGGGCCGCCTCGCCGGTGGGGAAGCGCAGGCGGGCGTGCTGCTTCGCCTCGTGCCACAAGGCGCCCGGCCGCAGCTCGTCGCGGCGTGGCGTCAGGTCTCGCCATGCGTGGCGGTTGATCAGGCTCGCTATAAGATAGGCGACGAGGCCGACGGCGAACAGCCAGGCGAAGGCGAGATGCCAGCGCCGGCCGGCCGACAGGCTGTAGGAGGACGGGATGGTCGCCCAGTGAGGGAAAGCGCGACGCCGGACGTTGCCATCGGGGTCGGTCCAGCGGCCGAGCAGGCCGGTGGTCGTCACCTGGAGCGCGCCGACTCGCAGATAGCCGCGCGTCTCGGTCGATCCGATCTCCAGCCAGGCCGGATCGGTGTTGGCGCCATATTGGCCCCAATAGAGCCGCGGATGGGCGTTGAAGATCATCAGGCCGCTCATCAGCATGACGAAGACGGCGACGACGTTGGTCCAGTGCCATATCCGGGTCGAAAGCCGGTGGCGCTTCACCCGCTCCGGGGGCCCGGCGGGCCTTTCCTCATACTCCATCGGCGGCGTGCCTCCCTTACCTGCCGTTCGCGCCCGATGCCGCTTCGGTTACAACATCCGGCGCGGAGGACGCGCCAATCACGCCCCCCGGCCGGGCGGCGAGTCGCGCCGATGCGCGGGGCGGCCGGCGACGAAGGTGAAGGCGACGGCGCGGTCGTCGCCGAGCACCTGGAGGGCGAACAGGCGCTCGTGCAGCGAGGCGCCGGCGGTGCGCCGCGCGAGCAAGGGCGTCGCCAAGGGATCGAGAAGGACGAAATCCGCCTCCTGCCCGGGTTCGAGCGCGCCGATCCGGTCGCCGAGGCCGAGGATGCGAGCGCCGCCCGCGGTGGCGAGGTAAAGGGCGCGAAATGGATCGAGGCTGAGGCTGCGCATCTGGCAGACCTTGTAGGCCTCGCCCATCGTCGCGAGCAGTGAGAAGCTGGTGCCGGCGCCGACGTCGGTGCCTAACCCGACGCCGACGCCGTGCCTGTCGGCCAGAGCGAGATCGAACAGGCCGGAGCCGAGGAACAGGTTGGACGTGGGGCAGAAGGCGATTCCGGATCGTGCGCGCGCCATCCGCTCCATCTCGCGCGCCGTGAGGTGGATCGAATGGGCGAAGACCGAGCGCGGCCCAACGAGGCCGAAGCGGTCGTAGACGTCGAGATAGTCCTTCGCGCCGGTGAAGCGCTCGGCCACCGCGGCTATTTCGCCGAAATTTTCGGATAGGTGGGTGTGGAGCAGCGCTTCGGGATGCTCGGAAAGGAGCGCACCGGCGTCCGCCAGCTGGGCGTCCGAGGAAGTCAAGGCGAAGCGAGGGGTGATCGCATAGCCGAGCCGGCCGCGGCCGCGCCAGCGCGCGATCAGCGCCTCGCTCGCCGCGCGACCCTCGACGAGGCCGTCGCGCAAGGTCGGCGGGCCGAGATCCATCAGTACCTTGCCGGAGACGATTCGCATGTTTCGGGCCAGCGCCGCTTCGAACAAGGCGTCGACCGAGGCTTCATGCACGGTCGCGAAGACGAGCGCGCTGGTCGTGCCGTTGCGCAGGAGCTCGTCGAGGAAGAATGCGGCGACCGAACCGGCATGGACCGGATCGGCGAAGGCCGCCTCGGCAGGAAAGATGTGCCGTTCCAGCCACTCCAGAAGCTGCGCACCGTGCGACGCGATTCGTTCGGTCTGCGGGTAGTGGACGTGCGCATCGACGAAGCCGGGGACGAGCAGCTTGCCCGGAAAATGCGCGACGGAGAGGTCCTGATAGCGCGGTGCCAGATCGACATAGGCGCCGCGCGCCACGACAATCCCGTCCTCCACGACCAGCAGCCCGTCCGGTTCGTGGCGCACGCTCTCGGGTCCGGCCGCCGCCGGATCCTCCGCCACGCTCAGCAGCTCCGCCCTGAAGCCGAGCAGCGGCATCTTCCGGCTCAGCCCCGCCGGACCAGGACGACGCCGGCAACGACGAGAAGGAGGCCGGCGACGCGCTGCAGGCTGACCTCGTGCTTCGGCAGGCCGAGCAGGCCGTAATGATCGAGCAGAACCGCCATCGCCATTTGCCCGGCGACCACCGCGGTGAGCAGCACGGCGATCCCGACGCGAGGCGCGCCGAAGGCCGCGACGGCGACGAAGAAGGCGCCGTAGAGGCCGCCGAGCCACACATACCAGGGAAGCGCGCGCACGCCGGCCGCATCGGGCCGGGACGGGAGCAGGAAGGCGAGAATTCCGAGCGCGGCCGTGCCGACGACGAAGGAGAGGAAGGCGGCGGTCACCGGCGAGTCGACCGGGCGGGCGAGCAAGGCGTTGGTCGGCGCCTGTATTGCCATCAATGCGCCGGCGATCACGGCGAGGAGGATGGTCACGGCGGCGAGATTCATGAGAACGACTTCCGACAAGGTCCGATGCGGCCGACCCTTAGCGCGGTTCGGCGGCCGTCCCTAGGCTGCGATTCCCCCGGAGAAGGGGCAGATATTCTCGAGTTCGGCGAGCCCGGCTGGCGCGGCGGTGGGGTAGCCCCGGCGCAGCAGGAAGACGTGGCGCGCGATCTCCGCCTGCTGCTCCAGCCCATAGCGGTCGAACGGCCACCCCGGGCGAAGATCGTAAGCATAGCGGCAGAAGGGATGGCGCATCAGCACGAGATACCAGCGGCCGCGCTGCTGGGCCTGCCAGACATGGGTCATTTCGTGGATGAACAGGCCCTGGAGGTTGATCGGCGACTTCGCATAATCATCGCTCCACAGCCGGCCTTCGGGGTGAACCCAGATGTGGCCGTCCGGCGCCATGACGGCGGCCCTGGGCTGGAACGGGAACCACTTGCGGCGGTGGAGACGGACGGCGTCGAAGTCGATCGCCGAGCCGAATATCGAGGCGGCGAGCTCTCGCTCCCCGGCAGTCAGCTTTCGTCCGTCAGTGCGCGCCATGGCCGGCGTCGCCCGGGCCGCGCACTTCCGCCTCGACCGTGACCGGCGGCGCGGGATCGAAGCGGAAAGTGAGGGTCAGGCGGTCGCCGACGCGAAGCGCGGGGTCCATGTCGAACAGCATAGCATGGCGTCCCCCGGGTGCGAATTGGAGCGGCGCATCGGGCGTGAAGCCGGCGTCTGCAAGCGGTGCCATCCGCGCCGTCCCCGCATGCTCCATCGTCTCGTGCAGCTCGACCCGGCCCACGCGCGGGCTCTCGATCCCGGTGAGGCGGGTCGGATCCACATTTGTGCGCAGCACGAAATAAGCGGCGCCCGGCCGTCCCGGCACGGCGGGCAGGGTGGCGACCGCGTTCTCGACCGTGACGCCCGGCGGGTCGGGCTCGCGGCTGCAGGCCGGGGCGAGAAGGAGCAGGGCGATGATCGGGAGGGCTTTGCGCATGCGGTCTTCCTAGAGGAACCCGGCTTCTTGTCGCAACCAATTCGCCCCCTATATCGCCTGCGAAACACCCGTTCGTCGCCGCCAAGGGACCAGCGGGTGGAATCGTTTTGTCAGGGGCATAAGAGGTTCAGACATGGCAAGAGTGATCGGAATCGATCTCGGCACCACCAACAGCGCCGTCGCGGTGATGGAGGGCGGCAAGCCCAAGGTTATCGAAAATTCGGAAGGTGCCCGCACCACCCCCTCGGTGGTCGCCTTCACCAAGGACGGCGAGCGGCTGATCGGCCAGCCGGCGAAGCGCCAGGCGGTCACCAATCCCGACAATACCATTTTCGCGGTGAAGCGCCTGATCGGGCGGCGGTTCGACGATCCGATCACCAAGAAGGATACGGAGCTCGTCCCCTACAAGATCACGCGCGGCTCCAACGGCGACGCGTGGGTGCAAGCGGGCGGCAAGGATTATTCGCCTTCGCAGATCTCCGCCTTCACGCTGCAGAAGATGAAGGAAACCGCCGAGTCCTATCTCGGCGAGACCGTCACCCAGGCGGTGATCACCGTCCCGGCCTATTTCAACGACGCCCAGCGCCAGGCGACCAAGGACGCCGGGCAGATCGCCGGGCTCGAGGTGCTGCGCATCATCAACGAGCCGACGGCCGCGGCGCTCGCCTACGGCCTGGACAAGCAGGACGGCAAGACGATCGCCGTCTACGACCTTGGCGGCGGCACTTTCGACATCTCGATTCTCGAGATCGGCGATGGCGTGTTCGAGGTGAAGTCGACCAACGGCGACACCTTCCTCGGGGGCGAGGATTTCGACGCCAAGCTGGTCGATTACCTGGCCGACAAGTTCAAGGCGAAGGAGAATATCGACCTTCGCAACGACCGGCTTGCGCTGCAGCGGCTCAAGGAAGCCGCCGAGAAAGCGAAGATCGAGCTGTCGTCGGCGCAGACCACCGAGGTGAACCTGCCCTTCATTACCGCCAGGATGGAAGGCGGAAGCTCGACCCCGCTCCATCTCGTCGAGTCGATCAGCCGCTCCGATCTCGAGCGGATCGTCGGTGACCTGATCAAGCGTACGCTGGAGCCGTGCAAGAAGGCGCTGGCCGACGCCGGCGTCAAGGCCGAGGAGATTGACGAGGTCGTCCTGGTCGGCGGCATGACCCGCATGCCGCGGGTCCGCGAGACGGTGAAGGAATTCTTCGGCAAGGAGCCGCACACCGGCGTCAATCCGGACGAGGTCGTCGCCATGGGCGCCGCGATCCAGGCCGGCGTGCTGCAGGGCGAGGTCAAGGACGTCCTGTTGCTCGACGTCACGCCCCTGTCGCTCGGCATCGAGACTCTGGGCGGAGTCTTCACCCGAATGATCGACCGCAACACGACCATTCCGACCAAGAAGACCCAGACCTTCTCCACCGCCGAGGACAATCAGAATGCGGTGACCATCCGCGTCTTCCAGGGCGAGCGCGAGATGGCGGCGGACAACAAGATTCTCGGCCAGTTCGACCTGGTCGGAATTCCACCCGCGCCGCGCGGGGTGCCGCAGATCGAGGTCACGTTCGACATCGACGCCAACGGCATCGTCAACGTATCCGCCAAGGACAAGGGAACCGGGAAGGAGCAGCAGATCCGCATCCAGGCCTCCGGCGGCCTTTCCGACCAGGACATCGAGAAGATGGTCCAGGAAGCGGAGCAGTTCGCCGAAGAGGACAAGAAGCGGCGCGAGTCGGCCGAGGCCCGGAACAATGCCGAGAGCCTGATCCACTCGACCGAGCGGCAGCTCGAGGAGCATGGCGACAAGGTCGACGCGTCGCTCAAGGCCGAGATCCAGGGCGCCGTCGACGAGGCCAAGAAGGCCGTCGAGGGCGGCGACGTCCAGGAGATCCAGGCGAAGGCGCAGGCGCTCGCCCAGGTGGCGATGAAGCTTGGCCAGGCGATCTACGAGAAGGATCAGGCGGCCGCCGCGGGCGGCGGCGATGCGGAGGCTTCGCAGGGCAGCGAGGCGGGCGCCGGCGAGGAAGTCGTCGACGCCGAATTCTCCGAAGTCGACGAAGACAATAAGGGCTGAGCGATGACGTGGCGCCCGCTTTTCCGATGCATGACCAGGGAAAGGCGGGCGCCGTCGTCAGGGGGATCTCCGGGCCGTGCTTGATACCGACTATTATTCGCTTCTGCAGGTCTCGCGCGATGCCGACGATCGCACGATCAAATCGGCCTATCGCCGGCTGGCGATGGAGTGCCATCCCGACCGCAACGGCGGCTGCCAGGATGCCGAGGCGAAGTTCAAGGCGATCAGCGAAGCCTATGAGTGTCTGAAGGACCCGCAGAAGCGGGCCGCCTACGACCGGTTCGGCCATGCCGCCTACAAGAATGGCGGGTTCGGCGGGAACGGACACGGAGCCCAGGATTTCGGGTCGTTCGCCGATATTTTCGACAATATCTTCGGCGAGTTCATGCAAGGCGGCCAGGGCGACCGGCGCCGCAACGTGCTGCGTGGATCGGACTTGCGTTACGACCTGCAGGTCAGGCTCGAGGACGCCTATGCCGGACGTGAGGTCGAGCTTCAGATCGATACCACGGCGGCCTGCCAGCCCTGCGGTGGTTCCGGCGCCAAGGCGGGTACGGCGGCGCGCACCTGCAACATGTGCGGCGGCCGCGGCCAGATCCGGGCCCGCCAGGGCTTCTTCGTGGTCGAGCAGACCTGCCCGAGCTGCCGCGGCATCGGCGAGCTGATTGCCGACCCTTGCCCGACCTGCCGCGGCGAGGGACGTGTCGAGAAACGCAAGTCCCTGACCGTCAAGATTCCCGCGGGCGTCGACGAGGGAACCCGAATCCGTCTCGCCGGCGAAGGCGAGGCGGGCGTGCGCGGCGGACCGCCAGGGGACCTCTACATCTTCATCCATCTCGCCCGCCATTCGATCTTCACCCGAGACGGCACGACCCTGTTCGCGCGCTGCCCGGTCAGCATCACGACGGCGGCCCTGGGCGGCTGCATCGAGGTGCCGGGGCTCGACAAGCAGATGCACGAGATCCGCATCCCGGCCGGGATCCAGTCCGGCAAGCAGCTGCGCCATCGCGGCGCCGGGATGCCGGTGATGGGCGGTCGCGGCTATGGCGACATGGTGATCGAGATCCAGGTCGAGACGCCGACCAGCCTCTCGGCCAAGCAGCGCGAATTGCTCGAGCAGTTCCGCGAGACCGAGACAGGCGAAGAATGCCCGGCTTCCAAGGGCTTCTTCCAGAAATTGAAGGCGGCCTGGGAAGAGCTGACCTGAGCGCGACGCCACGCGGGCGGTCGCGTCGCGATCCTAGCGCCCGAAAGCGCTGCCGGCTTCGGGCCGCAGGTCCGCTATGCGCTGCCGGACCTCGTCGCGCGCCGGCCCCTGCAACGCCGTCTCCACCTGCTCGCCGAACCGCCTGACCTCCTCGGCGAGCGCCGCGCGCCGCACGGCGGAGGTGGCACCGCGCGCCACGCCATGGAGCGCATCGACGAATACCTTGGCGGCGACGGGATTGGTCGCCGCGCCCTGGCGCATGGCGCCGAAGCCGCGCGCAAGGAAGTGGCGGAAATCGTCCGCTACCGGAACCACGCGTCCGCGGCGATATGTCTCCTGTTCAGGGCCGGCACGAAGGCTGCGATCGGCCAGCTTCGCCATGGCCGCGGCCAGCCAGTGCAGGCAGGTGATGGCCGTGAACGGATCGTTGATCCCGGGAGAGAGGGCCCGAAGTCCGATCTCCACAAGCTCGTCGACGAGGAATTCCAGGTCCTGCGCCGGCGTCCGAGAATTTCCGAGGGAGAAGCAGTTCAGGAGCGAGGCGTCCAAGCTCTCCTGGGCCACGCCTTCGACTTCGATCATCGGAAGGTGGGGATGGACGAAATCTCCGGTTCGGACCTTCAGTGCCAAGCGCAGGCCATGCCGCTCGGCGAGCTCATCCAGCTCCGCGAAGTCGATGATCTCGATATAGCCGACGCTCCTGGCGGTGACCGGGCGGCCCCGGGGAGGCGGCTCGGGCTCATCCGAGCTCCCTTCGAGAGGAAACCTCTTCTCGATGTCCCCGATCAGGCGACGTCCGATCACTCCGAGGACGGAGTTGATCCGGATGCTCGCCGGAATGTGGTGGAGGAAATAGACCAGGACGGCGACCGCTATCAGAACCGAGGCGCCCGAGACGAGCATCGAAAGCTGTGGCACGAAAGCGGTTGCCGCCTCGGCCGGGCTCTCGCCGGTGCCCGCCGAATCGGCCGGGTTGCGAACGCTCCGCAACACCAGGAGATTATAGACGAACGTGGCGACGAAGACGCCGAGGGAGACCTGATTGCCGCGGTCGTTCATGAAGTTCGTCAGCAGCCGCGGCCCGTAATTGCCGGAGGCGTAGACGACCGCTGCGATGGTGATGGCGAAGACCGTCGACGAGATCGCGATCATCGCGCCGGCGATGACGGTGAGCTGGGCTCGCGCGCCTTCCGGTCCGATGCCTTCGAACCAGGCGAATGCCACCAGCCAATCCGTGCCCCACATTCGGTCGAGGCGAATCGTTCCGATCGCGAGCAGGAGCGACGCGAACGTCAGCAGCGCCGGGATGAACCAGTAGCTGGCCTTGACGCTGAGCCAGGTGGCGCGAACGGCACTCCTCACGGGCGGGGGTGCTTTTTCAGCATGGCCGTGTAGATGTGGCCCACCCCCCGATGGTCACCGGGCTCGAGGTGCCGGCCGCCGAGTGAGGTGGGATCGCTGCCACAGATTTTCCTTCGCCGAACAGCCGGAACGAAGGCCAGAACTGCGGCTCGTCCCCGGCGGTTCCCGGCGACGGGGCAAGGAAACCCAGGGCCCGCCCGCCGCTCGAGCTGTCCTTCCGGGCTGTCGATGCAATTGCCGGCCTTTCCGGACTCAACAAAGGCCCGGATGCGCGGCATGGGAAGGGGAAGCCGAAGCGCCGGCGGCGGCGATGATGCGGCCGGTCTATTCCGCCGGCGCACTATCCGTGGAATGAGGGGGCGATGATCGAAGAACTCCAGCACCGTATCGAGCAGCTCCGCGCGCAAATGCGTCCGCTCGAGCCGGACGGCGGCGCGCGCGAGGCGCTAGGCCACGGCGCCCTGAGCCATGCCTTGGCCTATCTCGACCAGGTCCCCGACGCGCCGAGCAATCGTCCATGGGGCGAAGTCTTCGCGCACCGCCTGGACCCCGAATTTCCGGAGGAGGGGCGGGATCCCGCCGCGGTGCTCGATTATATCGCGACCTGCGTGGACCGGCCCGGCTTCGCCACCACCTCGCCGCGCTTCATGGCCTATATACCCGGCGGCGGCCTGTTCCACTCGGCGCTCGGCGACCTTCTGGCGGCGGTCTCGAACAAATATTCCGGCTTCGCCTCGGCCAGCCCCGGTGCGGTGCGGCTCGAAAATGCCACGACCGCCTGGCTGGCCGGCGTCATCGGCTATCCGGAAGGCGCGGCGGGAACGCTCACCTCGGGCGGAAGCCTGGCCAACCTCACCGCGATCGTCGCAGCGCGCGACGCGCGCGATTCCGACGGGGGAGGTGCGGTCTACACCACGCGCTTCGCCCATCATTGCGTCGACAAGGCCCTGCACATTGCGGGGCGGGGCCGTGCGCCGCGCCGGCAGATCGCGACCGACGCGCGCTACCGAATGTCGGTCGAGGCGCTGGAGGAAGCGCTCGAGCGGGACCGCGCCGAAGGTATCCGGCCTTGGCTCGTCGTCGCCTCGGCAGGGACCATCGACTCCGGCGCTGTCGATCCGCTTGCCGACATTGCCCATCTGTGCCGCCGGCACGGCGTGTGGCTGCATGTCGACGGCGCCTATGGCGGCCTGTTCGCGCTCTGCCCCGAAGGCCGCGAGACTCTGACCGGGATCGAACTTGCCGACAGCGTCGCCCTCGACCCCCACAAGACGCTGTTCCTCCCCTACGGGACGGGCGCGGTGCTGGTGCGAAACGGGCGCCACCTGCTCGAATCGTTCAGTGCGAGCGCCGATTACATTCGCCCGCTCGGCGAGAGCGAAGTTGGGCCTTCCCCCGCCGACCTGTCGCCGGAGCTGACGCGCCATTTCCGGGCGTTGCGCCTGTGGCTGCCGCTCCAGATGGCGGGCGTGGCCGCCTTTCGCGCGGCCCAGGCCGAGAAGCTGTCGCTGGCCCGCTATTTCCATGCGCGGCTGCAAGAAATGGACGGCTTCGATGCCGGCCCACCGCCGGACCTGTCGGTCGTTGCGTTCCGCTTCCGGCCGCAAAGCGGCGATCCCGACGCGTTCAACGAGCGACTGCTTCGCCACCTGGTGGAAGAGGGACGGGTGATGCTGAGCGGGACGCGGATCGACGGCCGCTTCACGCTGCGCTGCGCGATCCTCTCCTTCCGCACCCATCTGGAGCATGTCGACGACGCGCTCGAGGCGCTCGCCCGCGGCGTTGCCCGGGTCCAGGAGAGGGCTTGAGTCGCCCAGCATCGCGGAACGAAGCTGCAGCGCTTCGTCACGGCCGTTTCGGTATCTCCAGGCCGCGCTGCACGGCCGGGCGCGCCAGTCCGCGCGCGAGCCAGGCCGAGACATATTCATAATGGTCGAAATCGACGAGCTCGCGTGCTTCGTAGAAGGTGATGAGGTTGCGAACCCAGCCGAGCAGGGAGATGTCGGCGATCGTATATTCGTCGCCCATCATCCAGGTCCGGCCCGCGAGCCGGATGTCCAGAACTTCCAGCAGCCGCCTCGATTCGGCGACATAGCGTTCGAGCGGTCTCTTGTCGGCAAGCTCGCGCCCGGCGAACTTGTGGAAATAGCCGACCTGCCCGAACATCGGCCCGACCCCGCCGACTTGAAAGAAGACCCATTGCAGCGTTTCGTAGCGTTGAGCGGGGTCGGCGGGCGCCAGCCTTCCGGTCTTGTCCGCGAGGTAGAGGAGGATCGCGCCCGATTCGAACAGGCCGATCGGCTCCCCGCCTGGCCCGTCCGGGTCGATGATCGCCGGAATTTTGCCGTTCGGGTTCAATGACAGGAATTCCGGAGTCTTCTGGTCGTCCTTGCCGAAATCGACGAGGTGCGCCTCGTAGGGAAGGCCGATCTCCTCGAGCATGATCGAGACCTTCACGCCGTTGGGCGTGTTCAGCGAATAAAGCTGGAGGCGATCGGGATGGGTTGCCGGCCAGCGCCGGGTGATCGGGAAATCGGAGACATCGGTCATGCGGCTATCTCCTGCGAGCGTGGCGGGTAGATAGCGCCCACGCGCCGGGAAAAAAGGCGGGCGGGCGACGCCAGTCCCGCGCGCATCTTACCCTTTACCTTCCAGGTAATCGCAACGCTTCCCGCCAAGGTCTAGGAATTGCCCCGATGGACAAGGAGGCGAAGATGAACAGGCGGACACTTCTCGGCATGGCGGCAGCGGGCGCAGGGGTCCTCGCCGGGACGGGGGCGGCGGTCGCAGCGGCCCAGCCGCGTCCCGAAAGGCCGCGCCCGCCCGACCAGGTCAGTGCGCGCGACGGAACGCGCCTGTTCGTGCGCGACTGGGGCGACGGGGCGCCGGTGCTGTTCCTCGCCGGGTGGACCCTGCCTTCGGATTTCTGGGGGTATCAGATGGCGGCCCTGCAGGCGCAGGGGCTGCGCTGCATCGCCTACGACCGGCGCGGGCACGGGCAGTCGTCGGATCCGGGCGGCGGCTACGACCATGATACGCTCGCCGACGATCTCGCCGCAGTGATCGAGCAAAGAGGACTGAGCGGCGTGACCCTCGTCGGCCATTCGATGGCGAGCGGCGAGATCGCGCGCTACGTCGCTCGGCACGGCACCGGCCGGATCGCGCGCATCGCCCTGGTCGGGCCTACCACCCCCTTCCTGGTGCAGACGCCGGACAACCCGGCCGGCTTGCCGCGCGAAGTCATGGCCGCGTCGCGCGCCGCGATCGCCCGCGACTTTCCGGGGCAGATCGGTTCCCAGATCGGACCCTTCTTTACCGCGCAGACCTCACCGGACATGGTCGCCTGGGTGAAGGCGATGATGCTGCGCACTTCGCTGCAGGCGGTCATCGAATGCGCCCGCGCGCTGCAGGAGACCGATTTCCGTCGCGACCTGCCGCGGATCGACGTCCCGGCGCTGATCGTTCATGGCGACGTGGATCGCTCGGCCCCGCTCGACCTGACCGGACGGCCCACGGCGGAGCTGATCCCAGGCGCGCGGCTCGTCGTGGTCGAGGGTGGGCCGCACGGCTTGCCGGTCACCCATGTCGAGCGGTTGAACGCGGAATTGCTCCGCTTCGTGCGTCCAGCCTGAGATCAGGCGGGCCGGCCGAACACGCGCTCGAAGATCAGGTCGACATTCTTGAAGTGGTAATCGAGGTCGAATTCGGCCTCGATCCGCTCCGGCGCAAGCAAGGCGGTGACCTCCGGATCGGACTTGAGCAGCTCGAGCAGCGACAGCGCCCCGTCCGATTCCCAGACCTTCATCGCGTTGCGCTGGACCAGCCGATAGCTGTCCTCGCGGCTGGCGCCGGCCTGGGTCAGAGCGAGCAGCACCCGCTGCGAGTGGACGAGGCCGCCCATGCGGTCGAGATTCTTCCGCATCCGCTCGGGATAGACGACGAGCTTGTCCATCACCTGGGTGAGGCGGGCGAGAGCGAAGTCGAGGGTGATGGTCGCGTCCGGGCCGATGAAGCGCTCGACTGAGCTGTGGCTGATGTCGCGCTCGTGCCAGAGCGCGACATTCTCCAGCGCCGGCATGGCGTAGCCGCGGACCATCCGGGCGAGGCCGGTGAGATTCTCGGTCAGCACCGGATTGCGCTTGTGCGGCATGGCCGAGCTGCCCTTCTGGCCGGGCGAGAAATATTCCTCGGCCTCCAGCACCTCGGTGCGCTGGAGGTGCCGGACCTCGGTCGCCAGCCGCTCGATCGACGAGGCGACCACCGCCAGCGTCGCGAAATAGCCCGCGTGGCGGTCGCGCGGGATGACCTGGGTGGAGATGGGCTCGATGTCGAGCCCGAGCTTTGCGGCGACATGCGCCTCGACCCGCGGATCGACATTGGCGAAGGTTCCGACCGCGCCCGAAATCGCGCAGGTGGCGACGTCGGCGCAGGCCTCGGCCAGGCGGCTTCGGTTGCGGCGGAACTCCGCATAGGCCTGGGCCAGCTTGAGTCCGAAGGTGACCGGCTCGGCATGGATTCCGTGGCTGCGGCCGATCGTCGGCGTCAGCTTATGCTCCCGGGCGCGCCGCTCGAGCACCGCCAGCAAGGCGTCGACATCCTCGACCAGAAGCTCGCCGGCCTGCTTCAGCTGGACCGCGAGGCAGGTGTCGAGCACGTCGGAGCTGGTCATGCCCTGGTGGAGGAAGCGCGCTTCCGGCCCGACCTGCTCGGCGACCCAGGTGAGGAAGGCGATGACGTCGTGCTTCACGACCGCCTCGATCTCGTCGATCCGCTCGACGTCGATCTTCGGTTCGGTCGCCCACCATTCCCATATCTTGCGGGCGCCTTCCTTCGGCACGATGCCGAGCTCGGCCATGGCGTCCAGCGCATGGGCCTCGATCTCGAACCAGATCCGGTAGCGGTTTTCAGGCTCCCAGATGGCGGTCATCCGGGGCCGGGCGTAGCGGGGAACCATGACGCGGCCTTTATGGGGACGGGGGAGGCGGCGCAACCGCCCTTCCTCGCCGGAAGGGATGGTGCCGACCCATCCAGGCGTCCCGCGGCAGCCGGATCAGCCCGCTGATGTGATCCGCGCCTCCACCATGGGTGCGAGCCACTCGCCCCGATCGATGATACCCATGTGCGTGGTGCCCGGCAGGACCGCGAGCTGGGCGTTCGGGATCAGGCGCTTCATCTCGGCGGCATGCTCGACGCGAGTGAAGTCGTTGTCGCCGATCGCGAGCAAAGTCGGCGCGCGGATGGCGCCGAGCTGTTCGGGCGACCAGCCCTCCCACTGCGCCAGCATGGCGTTGAGCCTGCCCAGCACCCGCTCGAAGGCCGAGGGATCGGGCGCGACCCTGTCGTAATGCGCCTTCCAGGCCATGAAGTCGGCCTCGGTCGGCAGCAACGGCACCAGCTCGGCCGACGGCGTATGAGTCGGATTTCGCTGCATGGTCACAAGCTCGGGCAGAAAACCCTCGAGTTGGTACATGGCGCTGATGGCGGTGAGGCTGGCGACGCGCTCGGGATGCCGCACCGCCACGCCGATCGAGGTCATGCCGCCCAGGCTGTGGCCGACGAAATGAGCGCGCTGGACCCCGAGGTGCGCCAACACGCCTGCCGCGTCGTCGGCGAGCCGCTCGACGGTGATCGGGCCCGGACGGTCGCCGGTGTGGGCATGACCCTGCAGCTCCAACGCGATCGCCGGCGCTTTCGCCGCGAGCAGTCGCAACAGGCTGCGCCCGGCAAAGGCGGTCTCGATCGCCATCATCCCCCCATGAATCAGCACCGTCGGCGTGACGCCGGGTGCGAGCGGCCCGCCGTGGATCTCATAATAGACGTTCAATCCGTCCACCGGCGCATAGCCGCTGACCGGCGTCCTCGACGGCGTCGGCTGCATGGCACTTCCTTGCACGCTCAGGGCCAATCCCGCGGCCGCCGCGCCGGCACCGAGCACGGTGCGCCGGCTGATGCCGGGGTGATCATGTCGGGTCGACTGGGTGATGGTCATGACGGTCTCCTCTGCTTCACCGCTCCAGGACGACAGACGAGGGCCCGATCCGACACCATCCGGCGGACACCCGGAATTTTTTTCGCCGTGCTGTCGTCCGATGTGATTGCGCCCGCGGTCGTGCGTGCTCGGCCCCCGACGATATGTTCACGATCAGGCGGCGGTCGTCAGATCACCCCCATCGCCCTTAGGCTCGAATGGCCCTTCGCGCCGATGATGACATGGTCGTGCAATGTGATCCTGAGGTGCCGGCCCGCTTCGGCGAGATCGCGGGTGAGGCGGATGTCCTGCTGGCTGGGCGTGGGATCGCCGCTCGGATGGTTGTGGACGATGATGATCGCGGTGGCGTGGCAATCGAGCGCCCGACGCATGATCTCGCGGATATAGACGGCCGATTCGTCGACCGATCCCTCCCACATCGGTTCGTCACGGATGAGCAAGTTCTTCGAATTGAGGAATAGCACGCGCACGCGCTCGATCGCCTCATGCGCCATATCGGCGTGGAGATAGTCGAGCAGGGCCTGCCAGGAGCCGAGCACCGGCCGATCCTTCACCTGTTCCTTGAGCAGGCGCAACGCCGAGGCCTGAACGATCTTGAGCGCGGCGACCGCCGATTCGCTCAGGGCGCCGACCCGCACGAGCGCCCCGGCGTCCGCGGCGAGGAGAGCGCCGAAGCCGCCGAACCGATCGAGAAGCGTCTTCGCGAGCGGCTTGGTGTCGCGGCGAGGGATTGCGAGCGCGAGCAGATATTCGACCAGCTCATGATCGAGCAGGGCGTCGGGGCCGCCTTCGATCAGCCGCTGGCGCAGGCGCGTGCGGTGCCCCTTGCCATGGTGCCGTGCCTCGGGCGCGAGGCGATCGGGAATGGCTTCCGAAAGTTCGAACGGGCGTGGGTCGAGGCCGGGGAGGGGAGCTTCGCCGACGTGATCGCCACGCGGTTCCGGCCAGCCGTTCGGCCGGCTATCGGGTGCAGGATCATCCACCGTCGGGCTCCGGTTCAAGCGAGCATGGCCATTCGGAACAAATGTTGAACACAAGGCGGCGTTCATTTCAAGTGTTCTGTTGATCGCCGCGAGCGCCTTTCGCAGGCGAGGCCCAACCGCTACGCCTCGCATGTTCGTGACGGCGGCGGAACGCGGCTTGATGAAGGTTGGGCGGAAGCGAGACTGGTGGACGAGCAGGAAATCGAGACGGTGAAGCGCCGCCCACGGCTGCGCCGGTGGCGGGTCGCGCTCGCCATCATCCTCGTGCTGCTCGTCGGCGGCCTCATCGTCCTGTGGGCAATGCGAGTGCGCCTCGCCACTACCTATATCGACCGGGAGCTGGAGCGCCGCGGCGTCGAGGCGAGCTACGACATCGGGCGAATCGGCTTCGGCACCCAGGTGCTCGAGAATCTGGTGATCGGCGATCCGAGCCGACCCGACGCCGTCGCCCGCCGCGTCGAGGTGCAGATCCTGATCGGGGTCACGGGTCCGAGAGTGGGGCTGATCACGGCGCGCGGCGTGCGGATGGTCGGCCGGATCCGCGATGGACGGCTGACCCTGGGCGAAATCGACCGGCTGCTGCCGCCGCCGAGCGGCCTGCCGTTCCGACTGCCCGACCAGAGGGTCGACATCGCGGACGCGGCGATCGCGCTCGAAACGCCGGCCGGGCCGGTGGCCGTGGGCGTGGAGGGACAAGGCAATCTGGCGGACGGGTTCCGCGGACGCCTCGCTTTCGTTTCACCGCAGCTCGCCGTCGGCGAATGCACGATCGCTCGACCTCGCGCGAACGTTGCCGTCAGCGTCGCGGATCTTCGTCCCCGCTTCGTTGGGCCAATGGCGCTCGAAGCGGTCAATTGCGGCACGGATCTCGCCATCGAGCGGCCGCTCTTCGCCCTCGATGCCACGTTCGCTCCGGCGCTCGACAGCTGGCGCGGCGAGACGGCGGTCCGCGCCGCACGGTTCGAGGCCGGGGCCCAGCGCCTCGCCGGACTGGAAGGGCGGGTGAGCTTCGCCGGCAATGCCCGCAATACCCAGGGACAAGTCGACGTCCGGTCAGCAGCGGCCGCGATCGATGTCTTTGCCGCCCGGCGTACCGGATTCGCCGGCCGTTATGCCGTCTCGTCGAGCGGCGACCTGAAGTTGAGTGGCGACGCCAGGGTCCAGGGCCTGACCCTCGCGGGCGCCTCGGCCGCGGCGCTCACCGGAATGCTGCGTTCGGCCGAGGGGACGCCGGTCGGCCCGATCGGATCGGCTTTGGCCGGCGCGCTCGACCGTGCCGTTCGCGGCGGCGGAGAGGCCTCGGCGGGCGTCCGCCTGGTCAATGGCGACGGCTTCGGTGCGGTACGGATCGAGCGGCTTCGGTTCGCGGCGGACAGCGGTCTGGCGCTTCGATCGGCGGGCGGGAAGGGGCTGACCTATTACTGGCCGGGCGGCGTCCTTGGCGTCGACGGCGAATATGCGCTTTCGGGCGGCGGCTTTCCGGATGCCCGGCTGAGCCTGCGCCAAGCGCGTGCCGGAGCCGCGCTCGAAGGAATCGCGCGCATCGCGCCGATGGCAGCGGGCGAGGCGCGGCTCGCGCTCGGCGAGATCCGGTTCGCCGCTGCGCCGGACGGGATAAGCCGGTTCGAGACCGCGGTTCGGCTGGACGGTCCGCTGGGCGATGGCCGGGTGACCGGGCTGACGGTGCCGGTGCGCGGCCGCTTCGGACGCGGCGGGCTGGCGATCGGCGAGAGCTGCGTGACTGCGGCTTTCCGGACGCTCGAGATTGCGGGCCTGAGGATCGGGCCCACTCGCCTGCCGCTCTGCCCCACCGGACGGGCCCTGGTGTGGCAGGCGCCGGGCGGGCCCCTGCAGGCCGGTGCGGCGCTGCGCGGACCGCGGCTCGCCGGGCGGCTCGGCGAATCGCCCGTCACGCTGGCCTCCGAAGGCGTCCGAATCGATCTCGACGGATTTGCGGCGTCGGCCGTGGCGGTGCGGCTCGGCGCGACCGAAGCGACCAGTCGGCTCGATCTTGCGAGCCTGAGCGGGCGCTTCACAAGCGGCGGTGTCGCCGGGACGTTCGAGGGCGCGGCGGGGAAGCTCGTCAACGTCCCGCTGCTGATCGGCGAGGGCGCCGGGCGCTGGCAGTTCGCGGGCGGGAACCTGCTGCTCGAAGGCGGCCTTCAGGTCGCCGACGAGCAGGTTCCGCCGCGTTTTCATCCACTGACGAGCGACGATTTCCGCCTGACGCTGGAGGACAGCCGGATCCATGCCGTCGGCTGGCTCAGCCATCCGGCGAGCGGCACGCGGGTGTCCCGCGCCACGATCGACCATCATCTCGGCACCGGGGCCGGCGAGGCCGTGCTCGACGTTCCGGGGCTGGCGTTCGGCGAGGGGTTCCAGCCCGATACGCTCACGCCGCTCACCGTCGGGATCGTCGCCCTGGTCGAGGGCAACGTCACGGGTCGCGGCCGGATTGCCTGGGACGAGGCCGGCGTGCGCAGCACCGGCACTTTCAGCACCGCCGGGATGAACCTGGCGGCGCCGTTCGGGCCGGTCGAGGGGCTGGACACGACGGTCGAGTTCACCGACCTGCTCGGCTTGGTCAGTGCGCCGGGGCAGGTGGCCGAGGTCGATATCGTCCGCAGCGGCGTCGACGTCTATGACGGTCGCCTGAGCTACCAGCTCCTGCCCAACTACAATGTCGCCATCGAGGCCGGCCACTGGCCGTTCGCCGGCGGCGAGCTGCACCTGGAGCCGACCGTGCTCGACTTCAGCCAGCCGGCGACCAAATATCTGACGTTCAGGGTAGTCGGGCTCGATGCCGCCGCCTTCGTGCAGCAGATGGAGTTCAGCAACATTGCCGCCACCGGCACGTTCGACGGCGTGATCCCGATGCAGTTCGACACGCGCGGCGGCCGGATCGTCGGCGGACGGATGAGCGCGCGGGCGGCCGGCGGGACCTTGTCCTATGTCGGCGAGCTCACCGACCGCGATCTCGGGGCCTATGGAATCCTGGCATTCAACGCCTTGAAGTCCCTGCGCTACAGCCGCTTCGACCTTACCCTCGACGGCGCGCTCGACGGCGAGTTCATCACCGTCATCGACCTGGACGGGATCGCGCGTGATCCGACGATGACGACGGTGCCCTCGGGCGGCGGCCTGCCCGGCCTGGTCGTCGGGCGGGTTTTCAGGCAGCTCGCCCAGATACCCTTCGAGTTCAATATCCGGATCCAGGGCCAGTTCCGCGCCCTGATGGCGACCGCGCGTTCGTTCAGCGACCCGACTCCCCTGATCCAGTCGGTCCTCCCGGACATATTGCGGGACCGCTCCACCACCATCAACGACGTTCAGGATGAAGAAAGCGAGCCCGTGCAATGATGCAGCCGAACTTGACGAGAGAGAGACGCAATGCGAGCCTCGGAAGAATGGCAAGTCTGCGGAGCGCCCTCGCCGCCGCGGCGGCGCTGCCGGCGCTCACGGGATGCGTCCAGGTGACGGCCCCGGAACGGCCGATCGAGATCAATCTCAACATCAACATCCGACAAGAAGTCGTGGTAAGGCTCCAGGAAGACGTTCGGGAGCTGATACAGCAAAATCCAGGAGTGTTCTGATGACCCGCCGAATGAAACTGATGGTTGCCGCCGGGCTCGGCCTAGCGGCGCTCGCCGGAAGCAGCGCTTATGCCTATGGGATGCAGGACGCCGCCGGCGAGCTGCGCTCGACCGGGCAGGTCGGGGAACAGGCGGACGGCTATCTGGGCCTGGTCGGCTCGGCTCCGGCCGCCGTTCGCGCGCGGATGGACGCGATCAATATCCAGCGGCGTGCCGCCTACACGCAGCTCGCGTCGCAGCGGAACGCCACGATCGAAGAGGTCGCCGCGGCGACCGCCTGCCAGATCTTCGCCAACCGCGTCGGCCCGGGTCAATATTATCGCCTCCCCGATGGCGTATGGCGGCAGCGCAACGGCAACGAGCCGGTGCCGCGGCCGGATCATTGCGGTTGAGGCGACCCGGGTCCGACAGCGCGGGCTCGACCGGGAGACCTGAACCGGTCCGGCCGAGAATCCGCGCATCCGGGTCCATCGATCCCGCCATTCGTCGGGAGGGCGGGCGCGGATCGCGCGACCGGGGGCCGACTTTCCGACTAGCCCCGTTCGCCGGCCTCCAGCGCTGGCGCGGCGCCGACCTCGAAGGCAGGACGAAACGCTTCGGGAAGGGCGGCCAGGTCGCCCGGTTCCAGCGGAAGCTCGACGATATAGGCGCCTTCCACCCACGGTCCCGCCTCGTAGGGCCCGATCAGGATCCGTAGCGTCTCGAACCGGCCGTTGCCGTCTTTGTCGGCCGGCGCGAGCGGGTGTCCGGGGAGCGGGGGACAATCGGTGAAGGGTTCCCCGCCGCCGGAACGCACCGGCTCCCCCCGCCGCTCGGAGCGCATCGCGTTCAGCCGCGCGCAGTAGCGCGGCGCGAGCGCCTGCAGGGCCGCCGGGCCGAGCAGGTCGGCCGTATCCGCCTCCCGGTCGGCCGAGCGATCCCACAGCAGGGCTGCGAGCCCGAGATTGCCGTGGGCGCCGCCGGTATAGGTCTCGGTGCGCGCCGTCAGGCTGAGCAGCTGCGCCGTGCTGCCGGCACTCTCCCATTCCCTGGAATAGACGTGGTTGTGAAAGGGGGCGTCGCTGCCCTGCCGCGCCGCCTGATCCTCCTGCGCCTCCCGTCGCGCCTGCGCCTCGGCCGCCTGCATCTCGCGCGAAAAGCGGTCGCGCAGCGCCGGCTCCTCTTCGACGACCGCCGGCCAGCCGTAGCGGAAGTCGAGCAAGGCGTCCTGTTGCGCCTTGGCGAAGGGCTGCGGCTGGGCGGCCGCGAGGAGCGAGGCGAGCAAAAAGGGGACGGGGTTCATGACGAGCGGATATCACTTCCGGCACAGGTGCAGAACAGGCTTCTATGCTGCACTGCGGCAGGCCGGTTGACTTGCCTCCCACCCCTTCCTAAAGGAACCGCGCCTTGGCGGGATCGTTCGCCGGTATGTCCCCCCTGATCGTGCCTATTCGGCTTGTTCCTTCAGGAGAACGGCATGTCGGAAAACGAGCCCTGGCAGGACCCTCGGCTTCCGGAAGATGCGCGGCTGACATCGCTCGACAAGCGGTTGAAGCAGGCTCAGCTTCAGGAGGCGGTCCGAACGGGGAAGACGAAGTCCAATTCCCAGGTGGGTCGTTCCCAGGGGATGCGGATCCTGTCCGACCTGTTCGGCATCCCGTTCGGCAGCGCCATCATCGGCTGGCTGCTCGACCGGTGGCTTGGGACCGCGCCGTGGCTGATGCTGGCTATGCTGTTCCTCGGGTTCGGCATCGCCGTGCGGAATGTGCTTTGGATTTCAAGGCAGCGTCCGAAATAGGCGCTGGCAGCAGCAGAGGTTCTTTCACGCGTGGCGGCCGAATCCACTATCGACCCGATGCACCAGTTCCAGATCGACTCCCTTGCGGGAGATCTGGCCGGCAATCCGTTCGCCTTCACCAATAGCGCATTGTGGATGCTGATCGTGCTCGGCGCGATCTTCGTCTTCATGCTGGGCGGGATGAAGCGCGAGCTCGTCCCGGGTCGCTGGCAGGTGATGGTCGAGGGAATCACCTCCTTCGTCGCGTCGATGATCGACACCAGCATTGGGCCGGAAGGGCGGAAATATCTTCCCTGGGTCTTCACCATCTTCATGTTCATCCTGTTCGCCAATCTGATGGGCCTGATGCCCTTCGGCGTGGTGCCGGGCGTGCACCCGTTCACGGTGACCAGCCAGTTCACCATCACCGGCGTGATGGCGATCATCAGCTTCTCGATCGTGCTGATCGTCGGCTTCTGGAAGCATGGCTTCCATTTCTTCTCGCTCTTCATCCCGCACGGCACGCCCAAGCCGCTGCTGCCGCTCATCTTCCTGATCGAGCTGCTTTCCTTCCTCGTGCGCCCGTTCAGCCTGGCGCTCCGGCTGTTCGTGGCGATGATCGCCGGCCACATCCTCATCAAGGTGTTCGCCAGCTTCATCGTCAGCGGGCTCAATGCGGAGGGCGCCATGGGCCCGGCGATCGCGCTGCTGAGCTTCCTGTTCATCGCCGGCGTGAGCGCGCTCGAGCTGCTGGTCGCCGCGATCCAGGCTTATGTGTTCGCGCTTCTGACGTCGCTCTACATCAACGACGCCGAGAATCTTCACTGATCGCCCGTTCGTTCGAATCAACCGACTGAATTTCAAAAGGAGCTTATCATGGACTTCGAATCTGCCCAGGTCATCGGCGCCGGTCTCGCGGCGATCGGCGTCGGAGCCGCGGCTGCCGGCGTTGGCAACGTCTTCGGCTCGTTCCTCCAGGGCGCGCTGCGCAACCCGGCCGCGGCCGACAGCCAGCAGGGCCGCCTGTTCATCGGCTTCGCGGCCGCCGAGCTGCTCGGCCTGATCGCGTTCGCCGTCGCGATGATCATCCTCTACGCCCGGTAAGGCACGAGCGGCGGGCCTCGGCTCGCCGCCCACGCATTGACGCGAAGGCCGCCCGGCGGTCCTTCGCGGCCATGCGGCCAGCAAGGCAAGAAGGGCCGAAATGCCTCAGATCAATCAGCTCTCGGACGTTCTCTACTCGCAGCTCTTCTGGCTGCTGCTGACCCTTGCCGTCATCTATTTCGGCATCGGCCAGGCGATGCTGCCGAAGATCATGTCGACCATGGACGCGCGCAGCAGCCGGATCACCGACGATCTCGCCGCCGCCGAGGCGGCGAGGCGCGCCGCCGACGCGACCGAGGAAGCCTATCGTGCGCGGATGGCGGAGAGCCGGACCGAAGCGATGAAGGTGACCGGTGCGGCCAAGCAGGAGAGCGCCCGCGCGACCGAAACCCGGGTCGCGGCCGCGGACGCGGCGAGCCGGGAGAAGATCGAGGCGGCAGAGGCCCGGCTTCGGGCCGCGGCCGAGGCGGCCATGGCCGATATCGAGAATGTTGCCGCCGAGGCGGCGCAGGACATGGTCGCACGGCTGGCCGGCGTGAAGGTCGGCAAGTCGGAAGCGGCCAGGGCAGTGAAGGCGGCAATGGCCGATGTCTGAAGCACATCCCCCCACCACCGACGCCGTTCCCGTGGGCGACAGCGAAGAGGGTCACGCCGCTCCCGGTCATGCCGAGATGGTGGGCGCGACCGAGGATCATGGCGGCGGCCATGTCGAGCCGACCGCCTGGGGCTTCGACGCCAGCGGCTGGGTCGCGCTGGCGATGGTCGCCGTCTTCCTGCTGATGATCTGGAAGAAGGTGCCGTCGGCAATCGGCAAGGCGCTCGACCGCAAGATCGCCGGCATCCGCCAGCAGCTCGACGAGGCGGCGCAGCTTCGCGCCGAAGCCGAGGCGCTGCGCGCGGAGTATGAAGCCAAGTCGGCGCAGGCCGACGCCGAGGCGGCCACGATGATCGAGCGCGCTCGCGCCGAGGCCGAAGGCATCGTCCGCCAGGCCGAGACCGACGCTGCCGCGCTCGTCGAGCGGCGCACGCGCATGGCCGAGGACAAGATCGCCGCCGCCGAGCGCGCCGCGATCGACGAGGTGCGTGCCAAGGCGGCGACGGCGGCCGCCGCGGCGGCCGAGCGGCTGATCCGCGAGCGGCTCGACGCTGCCGCCGACAAGGCGATGGTCGACGCGACCATAGCGGAGCTGGGCCGGCCATAATTCGTCCGGCCCTCCCAGTTCGGGAGGGATCGAGGCGGAGCCTCACGCGCGTCGATTCGGCGCCATCACCCCAACCTCTCCTCGGGAGAGAGGGGCTATCTTCTATTGCCCGCCGCGGCGTGATTTTCCCAGGCCCAGCGCAAGCTGCGCTCGAGCCATTCGTCCGGCACGGCATGCAGCTTCACCAGGGTGCTGCCCTTGCGGCCCCAGGCGCCGGCGGCCGGCCTGAACGCGGGGTCGGCGTCGATCGCGAGCGCCTGCTGCTCCGGGAGGAGCTGGACCATGCCCCAGGCCGGATCGGGCGAGCCCAAAGCCGCGAAGATCCGGCCCCCAACCCGGAAGTCGGGATGGCCCATGTGCGAGCCTTCCTCCGCGCCGCCCAGGGCCAGAGCGAGGCGGCGGAAATCGTCCGGTGACGCCATGGCCCTTCAGTAACGCAGCATGATTTGCCGGGCGAGAGCCGGCGAGACGCTGTAGACAAGCCGAAGCAGCCGCGTCGCGCCGACATTGGCTTCGTCGCGGTCCTGCTCGATGGCCCGAACGATCTGCCGGGCGCACTCGCCGACGGGCATCTTGCGATGGGAATTGGCGGCGGTCATGCGGGTCTCGACGACCGGCGGCAGGACTTCCAGCACGCGCACGCTCGATCCGGCGAGCTGCGCACGCAGCGCCATCGTGAAGCTGCGCAAGCCCGCCTTGGTGGCGCAATAAACGGGGCTGCCGGCGCGCGGCGCCACGGCGAGACCGGAGGTGATGTTGACGATCATGGCCTGCGGCCGCGCGCGGAGCATCGGCAGGAGCCGCGTCGAAAGGTGAATGGGCGCGACGAGGTTGAGGAAGATGCAGCGGTCGACTTGCGCGAGGTCGACCGGAGCGGAGACGTCGTAGCTGGCCCCCGCACCCGCATTGTTGACCAGCAGGTCTATCGCCTTGCCGTCGAGCGCACGAACAACGGCGTCGACGCCCTGCGCGCTCGCCAGATCCGCCGCCAGCGTGTCGAACCCCTCGGCGGCGGCCAGCGCAAGGCGGCCCTTGTCGCGCCCGACGACGATGACCTGCACGCCCCGCTCCCGGAGCGCGAGGCCGAGCGCCTTGCCGATCCCGTCGGTGCCGCCGGTGACGATCGCGGACTTGCCTGCAAGCTTCATGGGCTGGCCCCCTCGGCGGCGCACAGCTAGTGCGTTGAGCCACCCGAGCCCCTAAATCAATGCCGATGTCCGAACCCAATTCCCCCGACCGCTTCAGCGAGGAAAAGGCGACCTATACGGTCCGCGGCGCCGACGCGCCCGACCTCGATGCCGGAATCGCCGCGATCCGCGCCGTGGTGAAGACGCTGCCGGTCCGGCCCGGCGTCTATCGCATGCTCGATAGCCGCGGCGATGTCCTCTATGTCGGCAAGGCGAGGGCGCTGAGGAACCGGGTCAACGCCTACACCCAGGTCGCACGCCAGACGAAACGTCTGCTGAGGATGGTTTCGCAGACGCGCTCCATGCAGATCGTCACGACCAACAGCGAGGCCGAGGCGCTGCTGCTCGAGGCGCAGCTCATCAAGCGCTACCGCCCGCCTTACAACGTCCTGCTGCGCGACGACAAAAGCTTCCCTTTCATCCTCCTGCGCGAAGATCACGACTTTCCGCGTGTCCAGCTTCATCGCGGCGCGCGCCGCCTCAAGGGCCAATATTATGGCCCGTTCGCCAGCGCCGGATCGGTGCGAGAGACGCTGAACGCGCTGCAGAAGCTGTTCCTGCTGAGGAGCTGCACCGACAGCTTCTTCGCCAACCGCTCGCGTCCCTGCCTGCTCTACCAGATACGCCGGTGTTCGGCGCCCTGCGTCGGCCGGATCGACGATGCCGGTTATGCCGAGCTGGTCCAGGACGCGAAGGATTTTCTCGGTGGGCGCCGGACCAAGGTGCAGCAGAAGCTCGGCCGGCTGATGAGCGAGGCGGCCGAGGCGATGGATTTCGAGCTGGCCGCGGTCTATCGCGATCGCCTGCGCGCGCTCACCTATATCCAGGGGAGCCAGGCGATCCATGCCGAGAAGCTCGGCGATGCCGATCTGTTCGCGCTCGCCTGCAAGGGCGGCACGATGTGCATCCAGGCCTTCTTCATCCGCGGCGGCCAGAATTGGGGGCATCGCAGCTTCTTCCCCGCCCATACGGCGGACGTGCCCGAAGAGGAGGTGCTGGCGAGCTTCCTCGCCCAATTCTATCAGGAGGTTCCGCCGCCGCGGCTGATCCTCGCCGACCGAAGTCTCGGCGAGGCAAGCTTGCTCGAAGAGGCCCTTTCCGAGCGCGCCGGGCGCCGGGTCACGATCAAGGCGCCGCAGCGCGGCGAGCAGGCGAAGATGATCCGCCAGGCGAAGCGCAACGCCGAGGAGGAGCTCGATCGCCGCCTCGCCGAGACGTCCACCCAGACCCGCAACCTTCGCGAGATCGCCGAGACGTTCGAGCTGCCCGAGCCGCCGCAGCGCATCGAAGTCTATGACAACAGCCATGTCATGGGCACCAATGCGGTTGGCGCGATGATCGTCGCCGGGCCCGAGGGGTTCCGCAAGAATGCCTATCGCAAGTTCAACATCAAGCGGCCGGAGACCGCTCCGGGCGACGACTTCGCGATGATGCGGGAGGTGCTGAGCCGCCGCTTCGCACGGCTTGAGAAGGAGGATCCCGACCGCAGCCGCGGCGAGTGGCCGGACCTGTTGCTGATCGACGGCGGCAAGGGGCAGCTTTCGGCGGTTTGCGAGGTGCTCGAGGATGCCGGAGTCCACGACGTGCCCGTGGTCGGGGTCGCCAAGGGTCCGGACCGCAATGCCGGCCGCGAGGTGTTCCATCTGCCGGGCGGCCGAGAGATCACGCTTCCGCCCAACTCGCCGGTCCTTTTCTACCTGCAGCGGCTGCGCGACGAGGCGCATCGTTTCGCGATCGGCGCCCATCGCCAGAAGAGGGCGAAGAGCATGACGGCGAGCCCGCTCGACGACGTTCCGGGCATCGGACCGGGCCGCAAGCGCGCCTTGCTCATGCACTTCGGCACCGCCCGGGCGGTCAAGAGCGCGGCGCTGGAGGATCTCGAAAAGGTGCCGGGAATCTCGCGGACGACCGCGCGACAGGTCTACGATTATTTTCATCCGGCCGGGTGACGTGCGGGATCGCAATCTCTCGTCATCCCCGCGAAGGCCGGGATCGAGGCGGCTCCGGCGCAGCTCGCAGGCAGTTTGGACCCCAGCCTTCGCTGGGGTGACGGCCTAGGACCGTGCACCTGGAAACCGACGCCATCGTCGTCGCGGTTCGCGCCCATGGCGAGCATGGCGCGATCGTCCGCGCCTTGACGCCCGGGGAGGGGGTGCAGGCCGGCTATGTCCGCGGCGGCCGATCGCGGCGGCTCAAGCCGATGCTCGTGCCCGGCAATCTTCTCCATGCCGAATATCGCGCGCGGACCGAGGAACAGCTGGCCCACCTCACCGTGGAGCTGGTGCACAGCCGCGCCTTCCTGCTGTCGGAACCGCTCGCGGCCGCCGGGCTCGAATGGGCCTGCGCGCTCACCGCCTCCGCCGTGCCGGAAGGCCAGCCTTATCCGCACCTGTTCGAGGCGCTGGAGGGGTTGCTCGGCGCGATCGAGGCGGCGCCTTCGGCGCGCGGCTGGAGCGCGGCCCTGATTCGCTACGAGCTGATCGTGCTGGCCGAGCTGGGGTTCGGGCTGGCGCCGGAGCGGATCGCCGCGCTGCCGCCCCGACTGGCCGGCCCTGCACCCGGATGGGACGATATCGTCGACGGCCTTCGACTTACCGGCCGCCATCTCGAGCGCGACCTGCTGACCGGCCGCCAGAGCGAGATACTCGCCGCCCGCGAGCGGCTCATCGCGCGGCTCAAGCGCGTCGGCGGTTGACCCGGGGCGGCGCGCGTCACAGGAAGCGCATGTGAAAGAATTCTTCCCGCACAGCGCCACCACCCGCGACATAATCGTGCGCGTGTCGGTGAGCTATCTTCCGGAGCAGTCCGAGCCCGGCAAGGGGCGCTGGTTCTGGGCCTATCATATCCGCATCGAGAATGAATCGACGATGGCCGTTCAGCTGGTCAGCCGCGAATGGGTGATCACCGACGGCCGCGGCGCGTCGCACCCGGTCCGCGGCGAAGGCGTCGTGGGCGAGCAGCCGGTGATCGAGCCGGGCGGATCGTTCGATTATGTCTCGGGCTGCCCGCTCACGACGCCGACCGGATCGATGGAGGGGCGCTATTTCATGGTCGGCGCCGACGGGGCGTCGTTCGACGTGGCCATTCCGCGATTCCCGCTGATCGCTCCGGCCGTGACCAGCTAGCGGACCAGCTGGACCGTCCGGGACAGGAGGCCGAGGAAGCGGGCTTCCTCGACGGTCGCGGCCGGGTTGTTCCAAGATCCGGTGACGACGTGCCACTGGCCGGCCCGGTTACGCAGCAGCCAGGTGAGGTTGAGGACGCCGGGTTCCGACCCGCCCTTGTAGCCGACGAAGGTGAGACCGCCCGTCACCGTCGGTCCGACGCCGGGGTTGATGGCGAGGATCGCCCGGGTTGCGTCGTCGCCGTGCCGCCGCAGCCAGTCCATCGTCCGCACCAGGTCGGCGGCAGACGCGAACCATTCGACAAGTTCGATGTGGAGCGGCGCGCCGGTGAATCGGGTGAGCTCGATGTGCCCGGCGTCGACGTTGGGGAGCTCCGAGTCGAGTAGCCGGCGCCTTCCGGCTTCGTCGGCCGAGCGCCAGGACTGGAGCAAGCCCGCCGGCCCGGCTTTCAGCGCGGCGACTTCGAGCGTCGACAGGAACGGGCGGTTGCGGTCGGCGGCCTCCACGCCGAGGGTCGCCATCATCCGCTCCACATTCTCGCGGCCGACGAGATGGAGCAGCTGGTCCGTCGCCGTATTGTCGCTCTGGGAGATCATCAGGGCGGCGAGCGTGTGGACCGTCAAAGGCGAGCCGGCGGGCCAATTCTGCAGGACGCCGGAGGCTACCGAGCGGCGGTCGAGCGCGACGACGTCGCTCCAGCGCCGCTCTCCAGCCCGGATCTGCCGGTCGAGCTCGGCGAGAATGAACAGCTTGAAGGTCGAGCCGATCGCCAGCGGGCGGCCGGGCTCGACCGAGGCGAGCATTTCCGGCGCCCCGTCGCCCAGGCGCGCCACCGCCACCGACACTTGCCCGGGAAGGGCGCGCACCTCCGCCATCACCGCATCGAGCGTGTCTCCACGCACGTCCGCGCCGGCTACCAGCAGACCGCTGATGCGGTGCGGCGCCTGAGGCTCGATGACGATCTCGATATGGAGGACGGCGCGCTCGAACTCGGCGTGGAGGGTTCCCGCCGTCGGCGTCTTCGCGTCGATACCGGCAATAGCCCGGACCGGGCCATATTGATCGGCGAGCTGGCGCGGAATGGCCCGGACCTGGGCTTCCGGTATCTGGGCGAGGAATTCGGGGGTGAACATCTCCGCGGGATTGCCGCCGCCGCGGAGCATCGCCATCACCGCTTCCGCCCGGGAGCGAAGCTCCGGGCTCGGCTGCGCCTGAGCCCCGGCGGGCACGGGCAGCGCCACCATGCCGACGAGCGCGAGCAAGGCCGCGAACCATCGTCCTGCCATGCTTTCCTCCTGACTGAGTTTGGATCCTAGGTGAAACCAGTCCGCGGCTCCACCGTTACAGGCACGAAAGAATCAGGAGACACAAACATGCCCGTTTCGAGCACCAGCCTGGTCGAGCGCATCGCGCGGGTCATTGCCGGCCGCGTGGTCAGCATCAACGCCGCCGGCCAGGATCCTTCCGCCGGCGACCGCGTCGATTCGATCTGGCGGGACTATCGGGAGGATGCGCTCTCGATCATCCGCACGTTGCGCGAGCCGGATCCGGCGATGGCCGAAGTGGGCGATCTGGAGGTGTGGGACCGAATGATCGAGGCGGCGCTTGCCGAAGCAGGCGAAGGCGTCCGCTCCTAGAGCCAGGCCTCAGCCGAGCCGCGGCCAGACCAGCGACAGGGCATAAAGCGAGGGCAGCAGCAACGCCAAGCCGACCGCGGCATCGAAGCCGCGTATCGGGCGCATCCGGCCGCTGGTGCCGCGCGTGCGAATGTCGAAAGCGGTGATCCAGAGGATCGACGCGCCGCACAAGGCGGTGAAGGCGAGCAGCGCCGCATAAGGATAGAGCAGGGCGTCGCCGGACGTGCCGAGCAAGCCGGCGGTCAGCAAAGCCGCCAGACCGGCAACGATACCCAAGCCCGTCGCCCGCTGGATCGTCCACCATCGTGCCAGGCCGCGGCCGCGGCGGACCGGCGGAGCCGCGCGGCGCAAGGCGCGTCGCCGGCTCACGCGTCGATTTCCTCTTCGTCGAGCTCTGCGGCGTGGCTCTGAATGAACTGGAATCTATGCTCGGGGTTGCGGCCCATCAGCCGGTCGACCAGGTCGCGTACCGCGGAGCGTTCCTCGTAATCCTGCGGCAGCGTGATCCTGATCATGCCGCGCGTGCGCGGATCCATCGTCGTTTCCTTGAGCTGCTGCGGATTCATCTCGCCCAGGCCCTTGAACCGCGACACCTCCACCTTCTTGCCCTTGAACAGGCTTGCCTCGAGTTCGGCGCGGTGACCGTCGTCGCGCGCGTAGGCGACGGTGCCGCCGGCGGCGAGCCGGTAGAGCGGCGGCTGGGCCAGGAAAAGGTGTCCCTGCTTCACCAGCTCCGGCATCTCCTGGAAGAAGAAGGTCATCAGCAAGGTCGCGATATGAGCGCCGTCGACGTCGGCGTCGGTCATGATCACCACCCGCTCGTAGCGCAGGTCCTCCGGGCGGCAGCGGTCGCGCGTGCCGCAGCCGAGTGCCTGGATCAGGTCGGCGACCTCCTGGTTGGCCCGTATCTTGTCGGCGGTCGCGGAAGCCACGTTCAATATCTTGCCGCGAATCGGCAGGATCGCCTGGGTCTTGCGGTCGCGCGCCTGCTTGGCCGAACCGCCGGCGGAATCGCCCTCGACGATGAACAATTCTGTCCCGGCCGGATCGTCGTTGACGCAATCCGTGAGCTTGCCCGGCAGGCGGACCTTGCGGTGCGAGGTCGCGGTCTTGCGCTTGATCTCCCGCTCGGCGCGCCGCTTCAGGCGCTCGTCCATCCGGTCGAGGACGAAGCCGAGCAACGAGCGGCCCCGCTCCATATGGTCCGCCAGGAAATGGTCGAAATGGTCGCGAACGGCACTTTCGACCAGTCGCGCCGCGTCCGGGGAGGTCAGCCGGTCCTTGGTCTGGCTTTGGAACTGCGGCTCGGGAATGAAGACCGACAGCATGATCTCCGCGCCCGCTATCACGTCCTCGGCCTGGAGATCCTTGGCCTTCTTGTGGCCGACCAGTTCGCCGAACGCGCGCAGGCCGCGCGTCAGCGCGGTGCGCAGTCCCTGCTCGTGAGTGCCGCCGTCCGGCGTCGGGATGGTGTTGCAATAATAAGAGGAATTGCCGTCGCCCCAGATCGGCCAGGCCACCGCCCATTCGACCTTGCCCTGTTCGCCGGGGAATTCGTGGCGCCCGACGAAGGGGGTGCTGGTCGCGGTCTCCTTGCCCTCGATCTGCTCGTTCAGATGATCGGCCAGTCCACCCGGGAACTGGAAGACCGCCTCGGCCGGGGTATCGTCCGAGATAAGCTCGGGGTCGCACCGCCACCTGATCTCCACCCCGGCGAACAGATAGGCCTTGGACCGCGCCAGCCGATACAAGCGGGCCGGCCGGAACTTCGCGTCCTCGCCGAAGATCTGGGGATCGGGGGTGAAAGTCACCTTGGTGCCGCGGCGGTTTGGGGCGGGGCCGAGCGGGGTCAACGGGGAAGTGGTCTGGCCCCTGGCGAAGGTCTGGCGATAGGCCTCGCGATTGCGCGCTACCTCGACCACCGTCTCGGTGGACAAGGCATTGACGACGCTGACGCCCACGCCGTGCAGGCCGCCGCTCGTGGCATAGGCCTTGTTCGAGAATTTGCCGCCCGAATGCAGCATGGTGAGGATCACTTCGAGCGCCGATTTGCCGGGATAGCGGGGATGCTCGTCGATCGGCATGCCGCGGCCATTGTCGATCACGGTCAGGCGGTTGCCCCTCTCGAGGATCACCTCGATGCGGCTGGCATGGCCTGCGACCGCTTCGTCCATGCTGTTGTCGAGCACCTCGGCGGCGAGGTGGTGGAGGGCACGCTCATCGGTGCCGCCGATATACATTCCCGGCCGCCGCCGGACCGGCTCCAGGCCTTCCAGGACTTCGATCGAATGAGCGTCATAGTCGGCGCCGGAGCGCCCGGAGGAAGCGAACAGGTCGGACATGGAGAAGCTATAGGGGGTCACGACTCCCGTTCCAAGCGGATTGGCCGAAGGACGCCCCGAAGCCCCGTCGGCCAGCCCCGCCAACTCTTGAAATCGACGACGTTTCTAACCACATGGGTTCGTGCCGGATGCCGTCAGGATCCGGCTTGTTGAGGGCGTCCGCGCTCTCGGACGCGCCTCGTCACCATGTTGCTCAAAGGAGGACTTGGAAATGAGGACCAATATCGACTTCACGCCCTATCGCCACGCGACGGTCGGCTTCGACCGGCTGTTCGACCTGCTCGAAAGCGGCTTCCCGAGCCAGCTGGGCGAAAATTACCCGCCCTTCGATCTCGTGCAGGAGGGCGAGGACCGCTATCGCATCACGTTGGCCGTCGCCGGCTTCCGCGCCGACGAGATCGACGTCACCGCGCAGCAGAACCTGCTGATCGTCACCGGCCGCAAGAAGGACGAGGACGGCCGCCGCTACATTCATCGCGGCATCGCGGCCCGCGCGTTCGAGCGCCGGTTCGCTCTGGGCGACTATGTCCAGGTGCGCGGCGCCGAGCTCAGGGACGGGATGCTCTCGATTGAGCTCGAACGCGAAATCCCCGAGGCGATGCGACCGCGCAAGATCGAAATCGGCGGCGGCCAGTCCGCGGGTCGGCTCGAAGCTGCGCCGGCCGGCCAGGAGTCCGGCAGCGGCAAGGTGCGCGAGCTCGAGGCGGCCTGAGCCGTCTCCGCTGCCCGGACCGGCAGCGCCGGTCCGGGTCCGCCGATGACGATCTTCCGCTCCCTGGTGCCGGGCAGCGGCGGGAGCCGAGGCCCAGCGCCGCGGGAAGATGCCGGACGATGGCGGAACGCGCCCTGAGCAAGGGGCCCCGGAGCCTGGCTCCGGGGCCCTCACTTTTCGGATCGGCCGCGATCAGCTTGCTTCCGGAGAGGCCTCCGGGTGGATCCTGTCGAGATAGATGGTGGCCAGCCGATAATGGGCCTGAACGGCCCGGCTGTCATGCGCGCGCTGGGCCATCTCGATCTCGGCCTCGGCGCGCTGCTCGTAATAATTCAGATCGTCGGTATCCATTCTTCGCTCTTGTCGTGAACGTCGGAGCTTCTTTGCTCCGCAACGCCCGTCCAACGCCGACGCTACCGCCGCGTTCCTGAGAATTCGACTAACCGATGTCAGCCAACGCCCGCGGTCTCGCTCCAGCGCGCGCGGCCGGGAAAGCCCGACGATGGGCCGGACGTAGCGCGGACCGCGCCGGAGCCGAGCAGGCCCGACGGCGCCTTCAGCGGACCCGCGGACCGCCGAACGGCAGCGGGGGCGGGGGCTTGCGGTCACGCCGGGGCAGCTGCGCCTGATAGGCGACGCCGCAATGCTCGACGCAATAAGGAAAGCCTGGATTGGCCGGACGCCCGCAGAAATGGAAATCGGGTTCGCCGGGATGGCCAATCGGCCATTTGCAGACCCGCTCGTTGAGATCGAGCAGGCTGGTCTTGTCGGCAATCTCCGGACTCGGCTTTGCGGGCACCAGCCGGCGCGGCGGAGCAGGGGGAATGGGCGCTTGCTGGTCGCTCGGGCCCTGACGGATGAAACCGCCCGGCCCGATCGAGCGGACCTGGGGCTGCGGCGTCTTCGGCTCGGGCTTCGTCTCCGGCTTCGTCTCGGCAGGGGCGGCGACGGGCTCTCCAGTGCGGGGCTGCGGCTCGGGCTTCGACGCGGCAGGCTCGGGTGCCGGCCGCGGCTTCTGTGGCTGCGCCTCCGGCGCGTCAACCGGGGTTGCGCCGGCCGGCTGCTCGGCCTCGTTCGGCTTGACCGGCGAGGGTCGCGACTGAAGGCCGAGCCGATGCGCCTTGCCGATGACGGCATTGCGGGAGACGCCGCCCAGCTCGTCGGCGATCTGGCTCGCCGTCACGCCCTGACTCCACAAGGTCTTCAGGCGTTCGATACGTTCGTCGGTCCACGACATCGGCGTCACCATCCTCATTCAGCTTTCGCGGCTTGCGGGTCCAAGCGTCTGCGACTAGCGACGGCGCCTGTGAACGACCAGCCTTCAAATTGGGTTCGATCCAGCCCTGGCGTGCCCGTCATCCGGACCGTCAATTGGGGTGGCCTTAAGACCCTCTATGTGAAGGAGGTGCGTCGTTTCTTCAAGGTCCAGTTGCAGACGATCTGGGCGCCCGCGGTCACCACGATGCTTTTCCTGGTGATCTTCACGGTCGCCCTGGGCCGTGAAGGCCGGACCGTGATGGGCGCCCCGTTCGCCGATTTCGTCGCTCCCGGGCTGATCGTCATGGGCATGCTCCAGAATGCCTTCGCCAATTCGAGCTTCTCCCTCCTGGTCGGCAAGATACAGGGGACGATCGTCGATTATCTGATGCCGCCGCTCTCGGTGGGCGAACTGATCACCGGCCTCGTCGGCGCCGCCGTCACCCGTGCCGTGCTGGTCGGCTTCGCGGTCTGGCTCGCCATGCTGCTCTGGCCCGGGGTCCATGTCATACCGCAGCATCCGCTGGCGGTGCTCTGGTTCGGCCTGATGGGCAGTGCGATGCTCGGCTTCCTTGGCCTGATCACCTCGGTCTGGGCCGAGAAATTCGACCACGCCGCCGCCGTCACCAATTTCGTCGTGGCGCCGCTGTCCCTGCTTTCGGGTACCTTCTACTCGATCCAGGCGCTTTCGCCTTTGTTTCAGGGGATCAGCCATGCCAACCCCTTCTTCTATGTGATTTCGGGCTTTCGCTACGGCTTCCTGGGCACCGCCGATTCTCCGGTGCTGTTCGGTGCCGTGTTGCTGCTGGTGATCAATCTCGGCCTGTGCGCCCTTTGCTATGCACTGCTGCGCAGCGGCTGGAAGCTGAAGCCCTGAGGCCCGAAGCTTTCGCGCATTCGTTCATACAAATTGCGACAAACCTGAACAGATTCTGTCGGACCCATTCAGCCTCGTCACACCGGGCAGGCCGTAGAGCGGGGTCACTGCAATGGTGCAGCAAGGAGTTCAGGTGTCATGCGCAAGTTGCTCATTTCCGTCGCCCTCGCGGCCTCGACCCTGGCCGCCGTTCCGGCTGCGGCCCAGTATCACAATAGCGGATGGAGCCAGCACGGCCCCGATCGCCGCGCGGTGAACCAGCTCGTCCGCGAGCTCGATCGTGTCGAGAACCGGATCGAACGCTCGGCCCGGCGCGGCGTCATCTCGCCGCGCGAGGCCTTCGGTCTGCGGCGCGACGCCAATCAGGTTCGCTTCCACCTCAATCGGGCCGGCCGCAACGGCCTGTCCGGACGCGAATTTGCCTCGCTTCGGGTCCAGGTGAACCGGCTCGAGCAGCGCGTTCGGATCGAGCGCCGCGACAACGATCGGCGGCGCGGCTGATGCGGAAAAGGGGGGTGCCGGTCGATTGACGCGGCACCCACGCAATCCCTATAGCGGGAATTAAGGAAAGGCGGCCTCATGAAGGTCGCCTTTTCCCTTACACCATTTGCCCGAGGAGTCTCCGCCATGGCGATCACGCCGCTCATGCCCGTCTATCCGCGCTCACCGGTGCGGCCGGTCCGAGGCGAGGGCGTGTATCTCTACGGAGAGAATGGCGAGAAGTATCTCGACTTTGCCAGTGGCATTGCGGTGAACCTGCTCGGCCACGGCCATCCTTATCTCACCAAGGCGATCCAGGACCAGGCCGCGACGCTGATCCACGTCTCCAACCTGTACGGATCGCCGCAGGGCGAGGCATTCGCGCAGCGGCTGGTGGACCTCACCTTCGCCGATACCGTGTTCCTGACCAATTCGGGCGCCGAGGCGGTAGAGTGCGCGATCAAGACGGCGCGGCGCTACCACCATCATCACGGCCGCCCCGAGCGCCACGAACTGATCACCTTCACCAGCGCCTTTCACGGCCGCACCCTCGGCACGATCAGCGCCACCAACCAGGACAAGTTGCGCGACGGCTTCGCGCCGCTCCTGCCCGGCTTCACCGTGGTGGCATTCGACAATCTCGCGGCGGCGGAGGCGGCGATCGGGCCGCATACGGCCGGTTTCCTGGTCGAGCCGATCCAGGGCGAGGGCGGCATCCGCCCGGCCAGCCCGGAATTCATGAAGGGGCTCCGTCGGCTCGCCGACGAGAAGGACCTGCTGCTCGTGCTCGACGAGGTGCAATGCGGTTATGGGCGCACCGGCCACATGTTCGCTTACGAGCATTATGGGATCGAACCGGACGTCATGGCTGCGGCGAAGGGCATAGGCGGCGGTTTCCCGCTCGGTGCGTGCCTCGCCACCGAGAAAGCGGCGGCCGGGATGACGATCGGCACACACGGCTCGACCTATGGCGGCAACCCGCTCGCCTGTGCCGCCGGCCAGGCGGTGCTCGACGTGGTCGCCAACGAGAAGTTCCTCGCCCATGTCCGCCAGATGGGCGACCGGCTGCGCGGCGCGCTCGAGCAGATGATCCCCAATCACGATCACCTGTTCGAGAACGTGCGGGGTGTCGGCCTGCTGCTCGGACTGAAGATGAAGAGCGACAGCCGCGCCTTCGTGACCCACCTGCGCGAGCACGGCCTCCTTACCGTCGCCGCTGGCGACAATGTCGTGCGCGTCCTGCCGCCTTTGGTCGTCGAGGAGGCGCACATCTCCGAGTTCGTCGAGAAGCTCTCGGAGGCCGCCCGCGCCTATGAGGTGCCGCAGGCGGCGTGAGCAAGGCCGGCAGAGCCGAAACTTGAACCCTCATCCCGCGTCGCCACATCGGCGCCATGGCTTCTGAACATTTGAACGCGGCGGTCGCTGTCGCGAATCTCGACGAGGCGGTGGGCTTCGCCCTTCCGAGCCGCCACGCGCGCGGGCGCCTGGTGCGCCTCGGGCCGGTGCTCGACGAGGTTCTGTCCGCCCACGATTATCCCGCGCCGATCGCCCGGATCCTGTCCGAGGCTCTGGTCCTCACCGCCTTGCTCGGAGCGATGCTGAAGGAGGCGGGCGGACAGCTGACGCTCCAGGCGCAGACCGAGAGCGGAATCGTCGACCTGCTGGTCTGCGACTATAAGGGCGGAGAGCTGCGCGGCTATGTCCGGTTCGACGCCGAGCGGCTCGCTGCCGAAACCAACATTCCTTCGCTCTTCGCCCTGTTCGGCAAGGGCTATATGGCGATCACCTTCGACCAGGCGGTGACGAAGGAGCGTTATCAGGGCATCGTGCCTCTCGAAGGGGAAAATCTCGCCGAGGCGGCCCAGCACTTCTTCAGCCAATCCGAGCAGATCCCGAGCCTGGTCCGCCTGGCGATCGACGATACCGGCCATGTCGCCGGCGGGATCCTGCTCCAGCATTTGCCGGAAGGCGAGGAGGGGCGCGAGCGCCTGCACACGCGGCTCGATCATCCGGAATGGGAGCATGTCCGCATCCTCGCCGAGACGATACGCGCCAACGAGCTTTCCGATGCGGGGCTGCCGCTCCAGACCCTGCTGTGGCGCCTGTTCCACGAGGAAGAGGAAGTCCGCATCCTCTCGGCCGTTCCGCTCAGCAAAGGCTGCCGCTGCAGCTTCGAATATGTCCGCGATGTCATCGCCCGGTTCGGACGGGAAGAGCATGCGCAGATGGTCGATGATGACGGCTTCATCAGCGTCGACTGCGAATTCTGCTCACGCGTCTTTCCGATCAGGCTGAGCGACCTCGGCGAGTGAGAGGCGCCAGCAGACGCTGAGCTCGGCCGAAACTCGTTAACCCTCGGTTTACTATGAATTTGCTATAGGGAAAGCGTGCCGAGAGTGGGCACGCTTTCCTCCCTAGCAGGCTTGATGCCTGAACTGGGCCGCGGCTTGGAGAACGAGGCGCGGCCCGTTCTTTTTCGGCGCCTCTCGACTATATGCGCGCCATGTCTGCGCCGAAAACCGCCGTCGTGCTCCTGTCCGGAGGCCTGGATTCGATGGTCGCCGCCGGCCTCGCCCGGGAGGGAGGATTCCGGCTGCTCGCACTCACCGTCGACTATAATCAGCGCCACCGGGTCGAGCTTCAGGCGGCGGCCCGCATTGCCGAGCGCCTTGGGGCCGAGCGGCACCTCGTCCTGCCGCTCGATCTCAGCCGCTTCGGCGGATCGGCGCTGACCGATGACATTGCGGTGCCGAAGGAGGGTCCGAGCAACGACATCCCGGTGACCTACGTGCCGGCGCGTAACACCATCTTTCTCTCGCTTTGCCTCGGATGGGCGGAGGCGGCGGGAGCGCGCGACCTGTTCATCGGCGTCAATGCGCTCGATTATTCCGGGTATCCGGACTGCCGGCCGGAGTTCATCGCCGCCTTCCAACGCATGGCGAATCTCGCCACCAAGGCGGGGGTCGAGGGTGATCGCTTCACCGTCCACACGCCGCTTATCGACCTCAGCAAGGCCGACATCGCCCGCGAGGCCGAGCGGCTCGGACTGGAAGCGCGAATGAGCTGGTCCTGCTACGATCCGAGCGAGGATCTCAGGCATTGCGGCTTGTGCGATTCCTGCCGGCTGCGCGCGAAGGGATTTGCCGAGGCGGGGATAGAGGACCCGACCGATTATGCGCGTCGGCCGCCGTCGCGGGACGAACCGGCATGAGCTATGCCGTCAAGGAGATCTTCCTCACCCTGCAGGGAGAGGGGCGGCAGGCCGGTCGGCGGGCGGTCTTCCTGCGCCTTTCCGGCTGCAATCTGTGGAGCGGACGCGAGCGCGACCGGACGAGCGCCGACTGCACCTTCTGCGATACCGACTTCGTCGGCATCGACGGCGAGAATGGCGGCCGCTACGAGGCGGATGCACTGGCGGCGAAGGTCGAGATGCTCTGGGGCGCTGCGGAGGCGCGACGCGAACCGGCCTCCGCACGCCGCCTCGTGGTCGTCACCGGAGGCGAGCCTCTGCTTCAGCTCGATACGGCGCTGATCGACGCGCTCCACCACCGCGGATTCGAAATTGCGGTCGAGTCGAACGGCACGCTGCCCGCCCCACCGGGCATCGACTGGCTCTGCATCAGCCCGAAGGCGGGCACGACGGTCGTGCAGCGCTCCGGCAACGAGCTCAAGCTGGTCTGGCCGCAAAAGGGGATAGACCCGGACGAGCTTGCCGCCTGGGACTTCGAGCATTTCCTGATCCAGCCGATGGATGGAGCGGACCCGGGGTCGGCGCTGAAGGATTCGATCGCATTCGTGATGGGGCATCCTGGCTGGGCGCTCAGCCTGCAGGCCCATAAGCTGATAGGCCTCCCCTGATTCCGCTGCCCTGAGGGGCGCCTGTGTCGGCGCAAGAAGCCCTTTGGGTCCCAGCTTCCCTGGGGGGGCTGAATCGCACCCCGTCGGGCATTGCGCCTACGCGCTCCGGATCAGCGGCGCTGTGCCTGGCGCTGCATGTCCCGCAGCTCGCGCTCGCACCTTCGGCGCTCGCGGCGATCCAGGCGGGTGCAATCCGGAATCAGGCTGATTGGCGAGAGCCGGACGGGCGTCTGGAGAAAGGCGAAGGGCTCGTAGGTCGGCTTGAGACTGCTGCGCAGCTCGCGCACCCGGGCGGTGGCGAGCTGGTGCAGGTCGCCCTTGCGGACGGTGAGCGCTTCCTTGCCGATCCGGGCGGCGGTCTGGCAGAAGCCGAGCTGAGCCTGCATGCTCGAGAAATTATTGTAGGTCTGCGTCGAATAATCGTCGAACTGACGCGGGCCCGTCCGGCCGTGGATCCTTCGGAAATAGCCTTCGAGCGCCTGATAGGCACTGGCCAGTTCGCGCGAATGGTGGGCGAGCAGGCTGTTATAGCTGTCGACCGTCCTCAGGAACGGCGAGAACTGGCATTGCAGCGCAGCCACATTGAGGCCGGACCGCAGGTTCCACAGCAGATGGGCGCGATATTCCTCGGGCGTGGCGCCGGGAAGCGCCAACCCGACGAGTGGATCCGTCGGCTCGATTGGCCCGCTCTGATAGGTCGGATCATGGAGAAAGACCTGCGCCGCGGCGGGTACCGCCCAGCCTAGCGAAGCGAGGGCGCCAAGGGCGCCGAGTGCGAAGCGCCCGGCGCGCGCCTTCCAGTCGATGTTCATACGCCCCTCCACATCCGCTCCACCATAATCACGGGCTCCGTCCGATTGCGAGGCCGCTCGGCATCAGTCCGGACGGAGCGCTTCGAGGCGCGGCGGACGGCCCGCCAAGCCCCGCCTTCTTCACATGCCGCTGACGTTGCTTTCGACCGTGTTGCCGCCGGTATCGCCGCCACTCGACTCGCCGAGCATGTTCGTTTCCTCGGCGTCGGTCTCGTTGACGGTGTTGGTGATCGGCGCCGGCTCGGTCAGGTCGGCCGTCGATTCGAGGACGCTCGCATCGTTCGCCGGCTCTTCGAGCATCATATTGTCGACCAGGTTCGCCTCGGGCTCGTTCACCGCCTCGGTATCGCCGCCGCAGCCGGCGACGGCGAGCGCCAGTCCGGCGATGAGAGCCGCGGTTCCGGTCCGGGAGAAAAGATCGCGCATATTATGCTCCTGTCTTGCCTTGGTCGGCCGTCTCTATCGCGCGAGACCGGCTGGCAAAAGCCAAATCGACCTTCCAATAGGCTGAATCCGCGGCTTATTCCAAGGTTTTGCGAAACAAGCCGGAGCGGCCTGAGGAGCGGCAGGGGAGGCGCGAACAAAAAAGAAGGCCGCCGGTCGCCCGGCGGCCTTCTCGATCTGAAAACTCGACCCGCTTACTGAGCGTTGGTCTCGTTCATGTCCGTCATGTTCATGTCCGTCATGTTCATGTCGGTCATGTTCATGTCGGTGGTCGCGTTCATGTCGGTGGCATTCATATCCACGCCCATGTCGGTCGCGTTCATGTCCATCATGGTGTCGTTGCCGAGGTCCGTCGTGGCGGTGTTGTTCGCCTCGGTGTCGCCGCCGCAAGCCGCGACGAGCAGGGCCGCGCCGGCAATCATCGAACCGGTGGTCACTTTCTTGAGAATGTCACGCATTAAAAGGTCTCCCTAGATTGATGATTTGGTCGGGTAGGCCCCCTTTTTTGCCCAAATCGGTTATGCACCTTATACGGAAAGACTGCGGCTCTCAAGCCTTCCCCATTCCCCCCTCGAGTGAGAACAGGAACTCTGCGAGTCCGCGCTTCAGCGCCAGGTCGAAACGAGCTTGCACCTGCGTCACTCCCATTTCGTCGAGGCTGGTCACTGGAAAGTCGGCAATACCGCACGGTACTATGCCTGAGAAGTGGGAAAGTTCCGGGGCCAGATTGATCGAGAATCCGTGCAGCGTAACCCAACGCCTGACCCGAACGCCGATCGCTCCGACCTTGGCCTCGCGCCCGTCATGGTCGACCCAGATCCCGATCCGCCCGGGCGCCCGCCGAGCCGCAACGCCGAGCTCGGCCAGCGCTCCAATCACCCAGCCCTCCAAGGAATGGACGAACCGGCGCACGTCGCGTCCGCGCCGGTCGAGGTCGAGTATCACATAGCCGACCCGCTGACCGGGGCCGTGATAGGTGTAGCGGCCGCCGCGGCCGGCGGAATAGACCGGCAGATGGTCCGGATTGAACAATTCTGCAGGATCGGCACTGGTGCCGGCGGTGTAGAGCGGCGGATGCTCGAGCAACCAGATCAGTTCCGCCGCCTCGCCATTCCGGATGGCGGCGGCACGCGCCTCCATCTCGGCCAGCGCCTCCGGATAAGAGGTCAGCCCGGGCGACAGCCGCCACTCGACCTCGTCCGCCGGACCCGGGCGGTCCGGTAAATGTTCATCGTTCAAGCTGTGCGTTGCGTGGGGCATCGGCGTTGCGCATAACGCCCGCGAACACAGAGGGGAATTCTCATGACGACTCTATCGATCACTTCGGCCTGGAACGAGACCGTAGCGTTCGTGACTCGCGAGGGGCGCCTCCTCTTCCCAATCGCCTTCCTGCTGGTGGCGCTTCCTGGAGCGATCCTTCAGCTGGTCATGCCGACGACGACGCCCGGCCAGGCGCCCGAGGCCGGACCCTGGTTGCTCGTCCTGCCGCTCGCGATCGCTGCAAGCATGGTCGGTACGCTGGCGATCAGCTTCCTGGCGCTGCGGCCCGGCGCGTCGGTTGCCGAAAGCCTCCAGGTGGGCCTGCGCCGCTTCATCTACCTGCTCGGCGCCGCCCTCGTGATCGGAATCTCCGCCGCCCTGCTGGCAGTGCCGCTGATCATCCTGGCCGGCGCCGCGGCGATGGGCGGCGGCGAAGCAGGGGCCGCTTCGCTGGCCGCCCTTCTCATGCTCGCCGCGCTTCCGGTCCTTCTCTTCTTCTGGGTGCGGCTGATGCTGATGACGCCGGTCGCGGCCATGGAGGAAGTCGGCCCGCTGCGAATCATCGCGCGCAGCTGGGAGCTGACCCGCGGCCATTTCTGGAAATTGCTGGGTTTCGTCGCCCTCGTCGCGGTGGCCGCGATCGTGGTCATGTTCGTCGTCACGATGCTCGGCGGGCTGCTGGTCTTCGCTTTGGCTGGTCCCCCGGATCCGGACAGCCTTTCCTTTTTCCTGCTGCTGGTCCTGTCCGCCCTGCTGCAAGCGGTCGTGAGCGCCCTGTTCGTGACCCTGATCGCGCGGATCTATGCCCAGCTCACCGACGCCGGCACGCCCCAGGTCTTCGCCTGATCGCGCCGCCGCCGCGGGCGGGGCGACTCCCCGAGTTCGAGCCCGTCTCCCGCAGGGGAGGCGCCTGTCCGGCCAAGGTCTGTGCCTAGCCCAGGAGGGGTATCTGCGGCGCGCAGTCGCGCGGAAGAAGGCCGGACAAGCGGGGATCGGGGAAGGTTTCGAACGCTCGGCGACGCGCGACGAAGCCGGCGCGCATGTAAGCGGGCAGGGCGGCGGGATGATCGAGCGTACAGGTGTGCACCCGCACCAGGTGAACGTTCGACCGCCAGGCGAGCGCGAGCGTCTGCGCGAGCAGCCAGCGGCCGTGCCCGCGCCCCGCCAGTTCCGGAGCGAGGGCGAGGAAGCGGATCAAGCATTCGCCGGGCGTCCGCAGATCGAGCTCGAGGAGGCCGCAGTCCCGGCCCGCGTCGTCCATCACGGCATGGACCTCGGCGAGCTGCCTGGTCAACGTCCTGTCGTCCATCGTCAGGCGCGAGAACCACAGCCATTTCGCGCCGACGCGGCGGAACAAGGCGCGATAGCGGTCGAGGTCGACCGTCGCCCACCGCTCCAGCCGCAGCGGCGAATCGGGAATGGCGGCGGAAAGTGGCCGGGTGGTCATCTCGAGATACGTCACCACCGCGGCGACGTGGCCGCGCGGCACGTCGACCAGGGCGGCGCTCACCCGCCGAGCCTCACGACCAGGTCGCGAGGGGCGGCAGACTCATCAGGATGGCATCGACATTTCCGCCGGTCCTGAGCCCGAACAAGGTCCCGCGATCGTAGATCAGGTTGAACTCGGCATAGCGGCCGCGCCACTCGAGCTGCCGCGCCCGGTCCGCTTCGTCGAAGGGCGTATCGCGCCGCCGCCTGACGATTTTCGGATAGACGTCGAGGAACGCCTCGCCCACATCACGGGTGAACGCGAAATTGGCGTCAAACGTTGCCCCGCGCTCCTGGCATTCGAGATGATCGTAGAAGATCCCCCCGACGCCCCGGTGGACGCCCCGATGGGGGATGAAGAAATAGTCGTCCGCCCATTTCGAGAAGCGGGTGTAGTAAGTCTGGTCGTGGGCGGCGCAGGCCGCCCGAAGGCGGGCATGGAACTCGGCCGTATCCTCCTCGTAGGGAATGGGCGGATTGAGATCGGCGCCGCCGCCGAACCAGCGCCTGGTCGTGACCAGGAAGCGCGTGTTCATGTGCACCGCGGGGACATGCGGATTGGCCATGTGGGCGACGAGGCTGATGCCGGTGGCGAAGAAGCGCGGATCCTCGGCTGCGCCGTGGATGGTTTGCGCGAATTCGGGATTGAAGCGGCCGGCGACGGTCGAGACGTTCACGCCGACCTTCTCGAACGCCTTGCCCTTCATCACGCCGCGAACGCCGCCTCCCCCGGGCGCGCCGTCCGGATCCTCGCGGTCCCAGGAAATATAGTCGAATCGGGCATCTCCGCCGGCCTCGGCCTCGATCGCCTCGAATTCGGCGCAGATCCGGTCACGCAGCGATTCGAACCAGTCCCGCGCCGCCTGCTGCTCGGCGTCCAGCTCCATCATAAGGGCGCTACCTCGATCATAACGGCCATCCTTCCGTCTGCCTCAGGCCTTCGGCGAGCGCGATGCCCGCAGCGACCGCGATATTCAAGGAGCGGGTGCCGGCGACTTGCGGGATCCGGACCCGGAGCCCGGCGCGGCGATGCACCGGCGGCGGCGCGCCCGCACTCTCCGAGCCGAGCAACAGCAGGTCGTCCGGAGCGAATCGCGCGGCGTCGAGCCGGGTCTCGCCCTTCGTGGTGAGCAGGACCAGCCGACCGGTGAGCGCCGCATCGAAGCTTTCCCAGTCGGCGTGCCGCGTCACGCGGGCGAGCCCGGCATAGTCCATGCCGGCCCGTTTCAACGCCCGGTCGCCCCAGGGAAAGCCGCACGGCTCGATAATGTCGACGGCAACGCCGAGGCAGGCCGCGAGCCTGAGTATCGTCCCGACATTGCCCGCCTGATCGGGCTGGTAAAGCGCAAGCCGCATCGAGCCACTCCCTGTGCTTGTCCATCGTCGCGCGTGGGCGGCAACGGGCGCCCGCGTCCAAGCGCGGCAAAATGGCAGTTGGCAAACTGCGCGCCACGCGTCTATCAGGCGCCGCGAGCCGCCAAGGCCGTCCGGCCTAAGCAGGGGGCGGTATGCGCTTATTTGTAGTCTGGACGCGCTGAAGGACATTATGGCGACGGTTGAACATCACGAGGCAACGGCCCCGGCCGGCGAAGACGGGCTCCGTCGACGCGACTTCATCAACATCGCAGCCGTGAGCGTTGCCGGCGTCGGCGGCGCCGCCTTGCTCTATCCGCTGGTCAACCAGATGAATCCGTCGGCCGACGTGCTCGCGCTCGCCCAGATCGACGTCGATATCTCGTCGATTCAGCCTGGGCAGGCGATCAAGACGATCTGGCGCAAGCAGCCGATCTTCATCCGGCATTTGACTCCCCAGGAGATCGAGGCGGCCAATGCGGTGGACGTCGGCTCGCTGCGCGACCCCCAGACGCTGGCCGACCGGACCAAGCCGGACAAGGCGCAGTGGCTGATCACTCTCGGGGTGTGCACCCATCTCGGCTGCGTGCCGCTGGGCGCGTCCGAGGGCGAGAATCGCGGTGAATATGGCGGCTATTTCTGCCCCTGCCACGGCTCCCACTACGATACCGCCGCGCGCATTCGCAAAGGCCCGGCGCCAACCAACCTGGAAGTGCCGGAATATGAATTCATGTCCGACACCGCTGTCCGCATCGGCTGAGGTCTAGATCAATGAGCTTTCCCTGGGCTGAAGAATATCGTCCCAAGCATCCGTTCATGCGCTGGCTGGACGAGCGGCTGCCTCTGCCTCGGCTGGTCTACGGCGCGGTCGGAGGCGGCTATCCGGTGCCGCGCAACCTGAACTATTTCTGGAATTTCGGTGTGCTCGCCGGCGTCGCCCTGGCGCTGCAGATCGTCACCGGCATCGTGCTGGCGATGCATTACGAAGCCAATGCGGAAACCGCGTTCAACTCGGTCGAGCACATCATGCGCAACGTGAACCAGGGCTGGTTCCTGCGCTACGCTCACGCCAACGGCGCGAGCTTCTTCTTCATCGTCACGTATATCCACATCTTTCGCGGCCTCTATTACGGCTCCTACAAGGCGCCGCGCGAGATGGTGTGGATGCTCGGCCTGGTCATCTTCCTGCTGATGATGGCTACTGCCTTCATGGGCTATGTCCTGCCATGGGGGCAGATGAGCTTCTGGGGCGCCAAGGTGATCACCGGCCTGTTCGGCGCGATCCCGCTGGTGGGCGAGCCGGTCCAGCAATGGCTGCTCGGCGGCTTCGCGCCCGACCAGCCGACGCTGACCCGCTTCTTCTCGCTCCATTATCTGCTGCCGTTCGTCATCTTCGGCGTGGTCGTGCTGCACATCTGGGCGCTGCACATACCGGGATCGGGCAATCCGACCGGCGTCGACGTCAAGTCGCCGCAGGACACGGTGCCCTTCCATCCCTACTACACCGCCAAGGACGGGTTCGGGCTGGGCGTCTTCCTGATCCTCTTCGCGATCCTGCTCTTCTTCCTGCCGAACTATCTGGGTCATCCGGACAATTATATTCCGGCCAACCCGCTCTCGACGCCGGCGCATATCGTCCCCGAATGGTATTTCTGGCCGTTCTACGCGATCCTGCGCGCCTTCACCGTCGACTTCATCCTTCCGGCCAAGCTGTGGGGCGTGCTGGCGATGTTCGCATCGATCCTGCTGCTCTTCTTCCTGCCCTGGCTGGACAAGTCGCCGGTCCGGTCGGGCAGCTATCGGCCGACCTTCCGCATCTTCTTCTGGATCCTCATCGCCGACGTGCTGGTGCTCGGCTATTGCGGAGGCATGCCGGCGGAGGAGCCTTGGGTAATGCTCAGCCAGGTCGCCACGATGTACTATTTCGCACACTTCCTCCTCATCCTGCCCATCCTGTCGATGGTGGAGCGCACGCTTCCGCTGCCCAATTCGATTTCGGAAAGCGTGCTGCATGGCGAGGAACAGGAAGCGGCGCCGGTCGGTGTGAAGCCGGCCACGGCAGCCGAATAAGGGGACGAGACGATCATGGTTCGGTTTTTCGGCTTTCTGGTCGGCCTCGGCTTCGTCGGCGTCGCTGCCTGGTCGCTGCTCTGGGGCGTCATCGCTTATGTAAGCGAGCCGCCGGCGGAGACGGTGGAGCATCGATTCCACCTCCATCCGGAGCATGTCGACTTTTCCTTCGAGGGCCCGCTCGGGCGTTACGACCGCCAGCAACTGCAGCGCGGTTTCCAGGTCTACAAGGAAGTTTGCGCGGCCTGCCACGGCCTGAACCAGGTGGCTTTCCGCAACCTGGCGGATCTCGGCTATAGCGAAGCGGAGGTCCGCGCGATCGCCGACCAGTGGCAGATCCAGGTTCCGTCCATCAATCCGGAAACGGGCGAGCCCGCGGGCCGCAACCCGATTCCCGCCGACCGCTTCCCCGATCCCTATCCGAACGAGACGGCGGCGCGTGCGGCGAACAACAATGCGTTCCCGCCCGATTTGTCGCTGATGGCCAAGGCCCGCGAAGGCGGCGCGCACTACATCCATTCGCTGCTGATCGGCTATCGCAACCCGCCGGCGGAGCTGCCGGAAGCGAACCGGCCGGGGCAGGGGCTCTATTACAATCCCTATTTCGCCAACCTCAACATCGCGATGCCGCCGCCGCTCACCGCCGACGGGCAGGTCACCTATGCCGACGGCACACCGGCGACGATCAACCAGATGTCGACCGACGTTTCAGCCTTCCTGAACTGGGCGGCCGAGCCCAAGCTCGAATCGCGTCATCAGGGCGGCCTGGTCATCCTGATCTTCCTGATCTTCGCCACCATCCTTGCTTATCTCTCCTATCGGAACATCTGGGCGGCGGCGAAACGGAACGTCCGCGCGACCGGCCCGCTTGATCCGGCGAACATCGCCCGGCGCCAGGCGGCGGAGCGCGAGGCAGGGATCGAAGGCTGACGTCGAGACGCCCGCAGCGCCCTGCTCCTCGCGGAGCGGGGCGCGGCGGGCCGCCGGCCGGCTCGCTTGTTTCCGGCCGGGCCAAGCTCGGGGAGCGGATTCGATGATCGGATCGAACGACGATCTCAAGGCGCTGATCCGGACCATTCCGGACTTTCCCAAGCCCGGCATCCAGTTTCGAGACGTCACCACCCTGCTGCTCGACGGCGCCGGCTTCGCGGCGGCGATCGAACGGCTCGCCTTCAAGATCGAGGAAAAGCCGGACCTCGTCGCCGGCATCGAGGCGCGCGGCTTCATCGTTGCGGCTGCGCTGGCGCAGCGGCTCGGCGCGGGGGTGCTGCTGATCCGCAAGGACGGCAAGCTCCCAGGCCAGACCATCGCCGAGGATTATGCCCTCGAATATGGCACCGACCGGCTCACCATGCATGTCGATGCCTGCGCGCCGGGGGCGCGAGTGTGGCTAGCGGACGACCTGATCGCCACCGGCGGCAGCGCCCTGGCCGCCGCGCGCCTGATCCGTCGCGCCGGCGCCGAAGTGGCCGGCGCGGGCTTCATCATCGACCTGCCCGACCTGGGCGGCTCCGCGCGCCTGAAGCAGGAAGGCTTTCCGGTCCACGCATTGGTCGAGTTCGAAGGCGACTGACCGGCGCCGGCCCCTTCTCCCGCGCGGCATGGCCCCGTCGCGCGCGTGGGGAGCCAATCCAAGTCATTGTACGTTCAGCAAGTTTCGGGGATCCTGCTTGCATCGAGTCCGTGCGAGCGGGATCTCACCCGATCGTTCGGCGCTGCCATCGGGAGACCCTCAATGCCTTCTCGCTTCACCACCGCCGGCCTGTTGATAGCCGCCGGCCTTTCGCTTTCCGCCTGCGTGACCGACGACTACGGCTATGGCTATGGCGGCCTGTCCGTGGGCTACTCAAGCGCCGGCTATTACGATCCGTGGGGCTATTATGGCAGCCGTCCCTATTGGGGTTGGTATGACGATTATTATTATCCGGGGAGCGGGATCTACGTCTACGACCGTTGGCGCCGGCCGCACCGCTGGTCCGACCGGCATCGCCGCTACTGGTCCGAACGGCGCCAATATTGGTCCGCCCGTCGCGCCTCGCCCGAAGACCGCCGCGCGTTGCGCGACAATTGGCGCGACTTCCGCCGCGAGCGCCGGGGCGACGACCGCGACTTCCGGCAGGAGCGGCGCCAGGACCGCCGCGCCTTCAGACAGGGCGAGGTCAGCCGCCAGCAATTCCGGACCGATCGTCGCATGGACCGGCGCGAATATCGCCGCGACCTGCGTCAGGACCGGCGCCAGTTTCGTCGCGAAAACCGCCGGATCCGCCGGGACTGAGCAAGTCCGATCCCGAAGGGCGGACGCTGACACGATCGGCGGCTACGGGATTGCGGCCCCTATTCCGGGCGGCGCCGGATGAGGACGATCGACGTGTAGCGCATCACCGGCACATCGTCCTGGTTGGTGACCGTCGTCTCGGTCCGGAAGGAGCCGATGTCCGGTTTGCTGCGTGACGGCTTCTTGTCGATGACCGTGCCGCGGACATGCAGGGTGTCGCCGGGATAGACCGGCTTCAGCCAGCGCAGCTCGTCGACGCCCGGCGAGCCGAGTCCCGCCTGCTGGCCGAGATGTTGCGCGATCACTGCCATGGTCATGGCCGCCGTGTGCCAACCGCTGGCCGAAAGACGCCCGAAATAGGTCTTCGCCGCTGCCTCGTCCGAGAGGTGGAAGGGCTGGGGATCATACTTTCGGGCGAATTCGAGCACCTCCTCGCGGGTGACCTCGTAACGGCCGTAATAGGTCTCCTTGCCGACCTCGAGATCCTCGAAATAGATCACGCCTTCCTCCCTCCACCGGCTCACCGAATATAGGTTCGCCTTTGCAACCAATTTGCCGGAGATTCCAGCCTTTCAGTGAGGGAGGACCGCGCATTCCGCCGAACCGGCTGGATCCGTCCGCTGCCGGAAGGCCAAAGGCGAGGGCGAGGAGCCCGGCCGAAATCGCCGCGCATCAGCTGCTCAGCAGATCCACCTGCCCGTGCGGCACGGCGAGGGTGGCGCGCTTGCTCAGCGCTCCGTCCGGCGTGGACACGCGGTCGACGACCATGAAGTTGGTCCGCCAGGCGTCCGGCGTCACGTCGCAGGTCAGGTAGCCGCGCTGGTCGTTGACGAACTTGAGCTGGGGATTGTTGGCGAGGATCGTGTCACTTCCCGGACGAAGGTTTTGGCCGTCGCCGCCGCTGGAAATGGAGGTGGAAACGAACTCGGCTGCGATCGGACGGTCCCGGTCGTCGTGGAGCAATCCGGCCCAGTTCTGGTGCTCGTCGCCGGTCAGCACGACGACATTGTCGAGCCCGCGCAGTCGCGCGAACAGACGCTGGCGCGGCCCTTCGTAAGCCGCCCACGTGTCCATGTTCATGATCCTGGCGGGAGCTTCGTTGGGGCTGCGGCGCCGATCGACCGACATCATCATCACCTGCTGGGCCAGGCAGTTCCAGCGCACGTCGCGGCGCTGAAGATTGCGCGCGAGCCAGGCTTCCTGCTCGGCGCCGAGCATGGTCGCCTCGGCCGAGCGGACATCCGCGCAGACCGGCTTGAAGCCGTCGTCGCAGGGCTGGTCGGAGCGATACTGGCGGGTGTCGAGGAAGTTGAGCTCGGCCAGGTTGCCGAACCGGGCGCTGCGATACGCCTGGATCGCCGCGGCATTGGGGAAGGAGGCCCGCCGCACCGGCATATGCTCGTACCAGGCCTGGAAGGCGGCGGCCCGGCGCAGGCGGAAGACCTCCGGCGGCGTGTCGCGATGGTCGATAGCGGCCACCCAATTATTGTCGACCTCATGGTCGTCGAAGGTCGTGAAGAAGGCGTGGGCGGCATGCGCGCGCTGGAGGTCGGCGTCGGCCTTGTACTGGGCGTAGCGCCGCCGATAGTCATCGATGCTGAAGAGCAGCTGGCCGGCATGCTGGCGGACCGGGACGAAGACGTCGCCCGTCCAGTGCTGCGGGCGCAGCGGGTCGCCGCGATATTCGTAGATATAGTCGCCATAATGGAAGACGAAGGCGAGATCCTCGCGCGCCAGGTGCCGATAGGCGGTGTAGAGGCCGTCTTCGAAATTCTGGCAGCCGGCGACGCCAAAGCGCAAAGCTTGCGGCGCAGAGGCAGGATCGGGCAGGGTGCGGGCGCGGCCGCGGATGGTGCGCTCCCCGCCCGCCTCGAAGCGGTACCAATAAGGCCGGTCGGGTTGCAGGCCGGTCACTTCGACATGAACCGAATGGGCTAGCTCGGGCCGCGCCTGCGCTTCGCCCTGGGCGACCATCGACTGGAAGCGCTCGTCGCCCGCCACCTCCCATTTGACCGGCATCGCGCCCATGCCCATGCCCCCATGCGGCTCGAGCGGATCGGGGGCCAAGCGGGTCCAGATCACGAAGCCGTCAGGGGCCGGATCGCCCGAGGCGATTCCGAGGCTGAACGGATAGTTCCGCCACATCGTCTGGGCCCGGAGGAGGGCAGGCGCGGCCAGCAGGGCGGCGGCGCTGGCGGCGAACTGGCGGCGGTTGAGCATGGAGTGGAACTATCCCCTGAACGTGACGAGTTCGAGTCGCCTTGCCTCTCCCTAGGTCAGGTCGCGCCGGAGCAGAAGCTTGCCGATTGCTGCGGCCCGTGCCCCTATAGTTGACTAGGAAGCTAATACTGGTTTACTTGGAAATTATGTTGGATTTGGAAGAGCAAGAAGCAGCGAGCGGTCTGGAGCGGCACGTCGGATACTGGCTGCGCTTCGTCTCGAACCATGTTTCCCATGAGTTCAGCCGCCGTGTGTCGGCGCAGGGCGTGACCGTCGCCGAATGGGTGGTGCTGCGGGCGCTGCTGGATCGGTCGGACTGCGCGCCAAGCCGCCTCGCCGGCGACCTCGGCATGACGCGAGGGGCCATTTCGAAGCTGGTCGACCGGCTGGCGGCGAAGCGACTGGTCGAAAAGCGACAGGTAGGGAGAGACCGCCGTTTCCAGCAGGTCTCGCTGACTTCCGCCGGACGCCGGCTGATCCCGGAGTTGGCTGCGGAAGCGGACCGGAACGATGACGTCTTTTTCGGCCATCTCGGCTTGCTCGAGCGGGAGAATCTCATCGCGCTGCTTCGGGATGTCGTAGCGCGCCACGGGCTGAAGGAAGTGCCGGTCGACTGAGGACGTGAAAGGAGAATCGTAATGAAGGGCGAATTGGTGGAGGTGATGGAGTCGGTGTGCCGGGGATCCGAAGCTGGGTCGATGCGCTTCCCCGAAGTCGTCCGCCTCCTCGATGCTGCCGGCGTCGAACAATATCATGCCGACCTGCGGCGCTCCGAGCGAACCTACTATCTCTCCGACGGTCATTCGCACGTCCTGGCCAGCGCTCTCGGCCATGACAGTTTCGGCGCGGATTTCTCCGAGGAGGGAATCAGGCGGGCGCTCGACCAGGTGCAGCGGGGCAAGATCGACTATGCGGAATTCTGCGACAGGATCACGACGGCGGGCTGCACGGGCTATATCGTCTCAATCGCGGGGCGGCGGGCAATCTATCTCGGCCGCACCGGCGACCTGTACGTCGAGAATTTTCCTCCGGTGCTCTGATCACACATTGAACCGGAACAGCATCACATCGCCGTCCTGGACGACATATTCCTTGCCCTCCGAGCGCAGCTTGCCGGCCTCGCGCGCCGCCGCTTCGCCGCCGCAGGCGATATAGTCGTCATAGGCGATCGTCTCGGCGCGGATGAAGCCCCGCTCGAAGTCGCTGTGGATTACGCCGGCGGCCTGCGGCGCCTTGGCGCCCTTTTCCACCGTCCAGGCTCGCGCTTCCTTGGGGCCCGCGGTGAAGAAGGTGATGAGGTGCAGGAGGCCGTAGCCGGCGCGGATGATCCGGGCCAGGCCGGTCTCCTCCAACCCCAGATCCTTGAGGAATTCGGCCCGGTCCTCGGGCGGCATGGTCGCGATCTCCGCCTCGATGGCGGCGGAGATGATCACCGCCTTGGCGCCTTCGGCCTCCGCCCTGGCGGAGACGGCTGCGCTATGTGCATTTCCGCTCGCGGCATCGGCTTCGTCGACGTTGCAGACGTAGAGGACCGGCTTGGCGGTAAGGAGCTGCGCCTGGGCGAAGGCCTTCTTCTCCTCCTCATCCTTCGGCTTGGTGAGCCGCGCCGGCTTCGAATCCCGCAGCAATTCGAGCGCCTGGCCGAGCACGGAAGCCTGGACTTTCGCTTCCTTGTCGCCCTGCTGCGCCTTCTTGGCGAGGTTCGGGACCCGCCGCTCGAGCCCCTCCAGGTCGGCGAGCATCAGCTCCGTCTCGACCGTCTCGGCGTCGGCGACGGGATCGACCCGCCCCTCGACGTGGGTGACGTCACCGCCCTCGAAGCAGCGCAACACGTGGACGATGGCGTCCACCTCGCGAATGTTGGCGAGGAACTGGTTGCCGAGGCCTTCCCCCTTGGAGGCGCCGCGCACCAGCCCGGCAATGTCGACGAATTCGAGCTGGGTTTCGATCTCCTGCGCCGATTTGGCGATCGCGGCGATGCGGTCGAGGCGCGGATCGGGCACCGCCACCCGCCCGACGTTCGGCTCGATCGTGCAGAACGGATAGTTTGCCGCCTGCGCCGCCGCCGTCTCCGTCAGCGCGTTGAAGAGGGTGGACTTGCCGACATTCGGCAGCCCGACGATTCCGCAACGAAAGCCCATTTTCGTTCCTGCTCAAGGGGAGGCCGGCACGGCCGGCGCGTCAGCGACCGCCGTTAGACGGTCGGCGCGATGAACGCCAGCGTCGCTCGACACTGCCGCATCGCCTTCTTACTGTGCCGCCTCGCTTAAGGGGGTGCCCGATGAATCCTGTCCTGATCCGTCTGCTGTCCGCGTTGCTGATCGCGTCGTCGCCCTTGCCCGCCCTGGCGCTCGCGACGCCGCAGGAGGCGCTTCGCGGCACGGAGGTCCAAGAAGGATTGCTTCCGGTCCATGTCGATCGGGACGGCGGGCGGATTCTGCTGTCGCTGCCCGCACCCGACGCCGACGGTTTGGCGGGCCGATTCATCCATGTCACTGCGCTCGAGACCGGCCTGGGCTCGGCCGCTTTGGGTCTCGACCGGGCGCTGAGCGGCGGATCGCGCCTGCTCGTCTTCCGGCGCATCGGCCGCCGAATCGCGGCCGAGATCGAAAATCCCCGTTTCCGCGCCGCCGGCGCGCCGGCCGGGGAGCAGGAAGGGGTGAGGCGGGCCTTTGCCTATTCGACGGTCTGGATCGGCGACATTGCCGCCGAGACGGCCGACGGGCGCCTTCTCGTCGACATCTCCTCCTTCCTGACCCGGGACGACATGAATATCGCGCAGGCCCTGCGCGAGCAGGAGAATGGCGATTATCGCCTGGATTCCGACCTGAGCATCGCGGACACCAATTTCGTCCGGGTCTTCCCTCGCAACATCGAGCTTCAGTCGCGGCTCACCTTCGTCAGCGCGAAGCCGGGGCCGGAGGTCGGAAACATCGTCCCGGTCAGGGGCAATGCCAGCTTCGTCGTCCGCCACTCCCTCATCGCCTTGCCCGAGCCGGGCTATCAGCCGCGCCGGTTCGACCCGCGCGCCGGGACGTTCGGTAGCCAGGTGGTCGACTTCGCCGCCCCGCTGGGCAGTCCCGTCGTCTACGAGCTCGCCAACCGCTTCCGGCTCGAGCCGCTGGATCCCGGCGCGGCGCGCTCGCGCGTTCGCCAGCCCATCATCTTCTATATCGACACCGCCGCGCCCGAGCCGATCCGCACGGCCTTGTTCGAGGGCGTCGCCTGGTGGCGCGAGGCGTTCGAGGCAGCCGGCTATGTCGACGCCTTTCGCGTCGAGATGCTTCCGCCGGGAATCGATCCGCTCGACATCCGCTACAACGTCGTGAATTGGGTCAACCGCGCCACGCGGGGCTGGTCCTACGGCCAGGTGATCGAGGACCCTCGAACCGGCGAAATCATCAAGGGCCAGGTCCTCCTGGGTTCGCTCAGGGTGCGCCAGGACATGCTGATCTTCCAGGGCCTGGTCGGCGCCGGGCTAACCGGCACCGGCGATCCCAACGATCCGGTCGCCGCCGCGCTCGCCCGCATCCGCCAGCTTGCCGCCCACGAAGTCGGGCACGCGCTCGGCCTGGCCCACAACTTCGCGGCCAGCATCCAGGGACGCTATTCGGTCATGGACTATCCGGCGCCGAGGGTGCGGCTGGCGGACGGGGCCATCGACCTGACCGATGCCTATGGCGTGGGCGTCGGGCGCTGGGACCTGTTCGCCGTCGACTGGCTCTACGGGGCGCAGACCGACGCCGAAGCGGCCCCGATCATGGCGGCGGCGATGGCCGAGGGGCTGCGCTACGTCGCCGACGACGATGCTCGGCCGGCCGGCGCCGCCCATCCGATCGGCAGCTTGTGGGACGACTATGCCGATCCCGTAGAGGAATTGCGGCGGATGATGGACGTGCGCGCCGTGGCGGTTTCGCGCTTCGGCCCCGAGGCGATCGGCCCGGGCGAGCCGGAGTCGAGCCTGCGCCGCGCCTTCGTCCCGATCTGGCTTCTGCACCGTTACCAGGTCGATGCGGCGGCGAAGCTCGTTGGGGGAGTCGACTATAGCTATGGCGTTCGCGGGGGCGGCCACGCGGCCGCCCAGGCCGTCTCCGCGGGCGACCAGCGTCGTGCCCTCGGCGCCTTGCTCGACACGCTTTCGCCCGCGGCCTTGACCGTCCCGCCGCCGCTGGTGCCGAGCCTCTCCGTCGGCTGGTCGGGGAATCGCGACCGGCAGACCGATATCGAGATCATGCCGACCGCGGGCGGACCCGTCTTCGACCCGTTCGCAGCGACGGAGACCGGCGCCGCGGTGACGCTGTCCGGTCTGCTTGCGCCCGAGCGGCTCAACCGCCTGGAGATCCAGCACCAGGCCGACCCGCAACTTCCCGGTGCGGACGAACTGATCGATCAGCTGATCGATCGGACGTTCGACTTCGGCGATCTCGGCGAAGCGCAGGCGGCCGTCCAGCGGCGGATCGCGACGACGACGGTGCTGGCGCTGGCGCGCGTGCAGCGTGATCCGGAATTGTCGCCGACGCTGGCCCTTGCTTTGTCGGAGCGCCTCGTCCGTCTGTCTTCGAGCCTCGCCCGCACCCGCGGCGACGGGATGCAGCGCGACTGGAGCCGCGGTCTGGCGCGGCTGCTCGCCGACCGGGAGGCGCTTCAGCAGGCGGTGACAGACGAGCGGCGGCTGCCGAAAATTCCGCCGGGCATGCCCATCGGAGCCGCGGAAGGGGAGTGGCCGGGGCTCTAGGACATCATGGCGTGCGGCGAGTGACGAGGGCTGGCCGCGCCCCGCGCCACGAGGGTGGGATGGCGCCCGCCAGGGTCCACCCACCAGTGGGAACGTCTCCTGAAGAGCGTCCGGAAAGTCCGTCAGAATCCTATTCGGCGCGCTTGAGCCACGGCGGCACATCTTCGTCCGCGAGATAGGCTTCGTCTCCGCGCCGCGGCCGGACCACCGCCCACTCGCCTCCGTCGACGAGCACTTCGGGCGCCAGCGCCCGCGAATTGTAGGTGCCGGCCATGGCAGCGGCATAGGCGCCCGCCGTATGGATGAGCATCAGGTCGCCCGCCTGGACCCGGTCCAGCCGGCGCGCCAGCGCGAAGACGTCGCCGCTCTCGCAAACCGGACCGACCACGTCGGCGACCATTTCCCCGCCTCTGGGCGCGACGGCGCCGAATTCGTGCCACGCATCATAGAGGCTCGGTCGCAGCAGGTCGTTCATCGCGGCATCGACGATCACGAACGGAGATCTGGGACCGGACTTGATCCGGATGACCTCGGTCAGCAGCACGCCTGAATTGCCGACGATCAGCCGGCCGGGTTCGAAGATCAGCCGCACGTTCCAGCCGCGGGTCAGGCGCGTGACCATGGCGCCATAATCTTCCACGCTCGGCGGCGGCTGCGAGGAGGGATCATATTGCACGCCGAGGCCGCCACCCAGGTCCGCCGTGTGGATCCTATGCCCTTCGGAACGCAGCTGCGCGATCATTCCTCCCAGCTTGGCGATCGCCGCCTCGAGCGGCGCGAGGCGGGTGAGCTGGCTGCCGATATGGACCGCCAGCCCCATGAGCTCGAGCCCCGGCAGGCTTTGCAATGCCCGGCAGGCGGCCGCCGTCTCGTCGATGGGAATGCCGAACTTGTTGTGGGCTGCACCGGTCGAGATCTTCGCGTGCGAGCCGGCGTCGACATCGGGATTGATCCGGAAGGCCACAGGCGCCGTCCGACCCACGGACTGCGCGACCTGGGACAGCATTTCGGCCTCGGGAAAGGATTCCAGGTTGAACTGGCAAAGGCCGCCCTCGAGCGCGAGCCGCATCTCGGCGGCCGTCTTGCCGACACCGGAAAATACGATCTTGTCGGGAGCGACCCCGGCCGCGCGCGCGCGGCGATACTCGCCGCCGGACACGACGTCGGCGCCGAGCCCTTCCGCCGCCAGCGCGGTCAGAACGGCGATGTTCGGGTTGGCCTTGACCGCATAAGCGACGAGCGGATCGCCGAGAGGGGCGAGGGCGGCGCGCAGAGCCTTAGCCTGGCTGCGCATCGCATTGGCCGAATAGACGAAGACGGGCGTACCGACTGCCTGCGCTATTGTGGGCAGGGGCACGTCTTCACAATGGGTCACCCCGTCGCGAAGATGGAAATGACTCATTCCTGGTCCTCGATATACGCCAAACGAAAGCCGCGGCCCCCGGGGGAGCCGCGGCTTCCAAGGTAGCTCCGTCAGCGCATCTGCATGCGAACGCCGACCCGGAAGGCGCGGCCGAGCAGATCGCTGTAGGTCGAATTGGCCGCGAGGCCAGTCTCCGGCAGCAGGATGGGGTTGGAGTCGAACACATTGGTGACGTTCACGAAGAATTCGGCGTCGCCGCGCCCCAGGAAGTCGATCTTCTGCGTCAAGTTGAGGTCGACGTAGAAGGCTCCCGATATGTCGAGATCGTCATAGGTCGGGAACTGAGGAGTCGAAACCGGGCAGCCGGTCTGGCACTCGATGCCGTTGGCGACGTAGACGCCCGAGCTCACACCGCGTCCCACGGCGGTGATCGACATGTCATCCGTGTCGTAGGTCGCGCTGAAGCGATAGATCCATTTGGGCGTGCTGTACTGGCCGCCGTTCGCGCCGACCGTGTTGAGCGGCACCGTCCCTGCGACACCCGTGTCGGTGATGTTGTCGATGTAGCGCGTCGCCATGCCGCGCAGCGTGAAGCTGCCCTCGGCATTGGAGAAGACGTCGCTCAACGGCAGGCGGTAGGTCGCCTCGAAGTCGATGCCGCGCACCAGCTTGCTCGCAAAGTTGAACGGCTGGCTGCGGATGAGCAGGTAAGGCTGTCCCGGCTGGGATCGCGCCGGGTCCTCCGTGATCGCGTCGCAGAATGCCTGGATTCCCTCGAAGCAGCGATTGACGATTTCCTGCGCGGTGAGGCTGTCGATCACATCCTCCATGTCGATCCGGAAATAGTCGACCGACGCGCTGAAGCCCGGCAGGAAGCGCGGCGAGACGACCGCGCCGACGTTCCACGAATCGGCCTTTTCGACGCCCAGATCCGGATTGCCGGTGGAGAAACCCGAATAGCCGAACGTCGCCGGTCCGTTCGCCCCATCGGGCGTGAAGGCCGGGTTGCGCACCGAGTCGCTGTTCGCGGTGCCGGCCTGGAAGAGCTCGTTGAGGTTGGGCGCGCGAACGTCGCGCGATCGCGTGACCCGCAGCCTGATATCGTCGATCGGCTGCCATGTGGCGCCGGCGCGCCAGGTCGTGACGTAGCCGGCCGTCGAATAATCGGTGGCCCGCACGGCGCCGTTGAACTCGAGGCCGAAGCCCAGCGGCACGACCGTCTCGAGATAGGCCTCCTTCACGTCATACTTGCCGTTGGTCGGCAGATAGTTGCCGACCGACCAGACGTTCGTCGTCGTGTCGTTGTCGTTGATGATCGGCTGGAATTCCTGCGGAACGAAGCCCTCGATCTTCTCCTCGCGATATTCGGCGCCGACCGCGACGCTGACGTCACCGGCCCACGTCGCGAAAGGCGTGAACGACAGGTTGGCGCCGGCAACGATCTGCTCCACGGTCTCGTCGCGATAGGGATCGCCGAGCACGTAGGGGATCGCCGCCGGATTGGCGACGCCTATGCCGAGACGGTTGAGCGGCACGCAGCCTGCATCGTCATTGTCCGGATTTGCGTCGACATTGATCCGGCAGACGATGGGGCTGGAAGTGTCGCCAGGAACCGAAAACACGGCGTCGGTCGCGTTCCTCAGCCGCCCTATATGCATGATGTTGCGCAGCTGCTCGCGCAGATCGGCACGTCCATATTGTCCGAACACGTTCCACAGGGCCGGTCCGCCGAACAGCTCGAAATCACCCTCGGCGCCAAGCACGTAGCGTTGCACCTCGCGCTTGTTGTTCGCCGCGCGGAAGGGAAGATCGCGGGCCGTCGTCGCGATCGTCACCGAGGTGATGCCCGCCAGCCGTTCCGCGCCCAGCGTGTTGATGAGGAAGGCGTTGTCGGCTTCCAGCCGAACGCCGGTGTTCAGGTTCGGGCCGGCGTTGAAGAAGACTTCCTGCCAATTGTACGAGCCTTCGGCGAACAGCTCGACGCCGTCCGCGACCTCGTAGCTGAGCCGCCCGAAAACGCCGCGGCGGTCGTCCTCCGGGTCGAGGCCGATGCGCCGTCCGGAATCGTTGACGCGCCAGTCGCCGCCCTGCGTCAGCGTCGGCGGGGCGGACCCGTCGGGCGACGGAAAGGTCAGCTCGCCATATTGAAGCTGGTTCACCGCTCCGCCGCCGGTGAAGTAAAGGCCGCGCAACCGATTGGGGATCCCGCCGGTCGATCCGGTGATGAGGCCGCCCGGAGTCGAGTTCACCGCGCCGACCTGGCGCCGGATGAGGAATTGCGGCGTGGTGCTGGTCGACGTCCAGTTGGGATCCTGGATTCGCACGAAGCCGGTATGGTTCCAGTCGCGATCGACGTCGAAGATGCCGTCGCGATGCGCGATCTCGCCGCTCACCAGCACATGGCCGCGGCCGCCCGCGAAGGACATGCCGCCCGCGATTCCGACCGAATAGTTGAACCCGTCGCCGCGAGAGGTGATGCCGGTGTCCCCCTGGAACTTCAGCCCTTCGAAGTCCTTGTCGAGGATGAAGTTGACGACACCGCCGATCGCGTCCGAGCCGTAGGTCGCCGAAGCGCCACCCGTGACAACCTCGACCCGCTCGACGAGCAATTGCGGGATCGTGTTGACGTCCACCAGGCCGGTGACGGTCGAGGCGACCGACCGGCGGCCGTCGAGCAGCACCAGCGTGCGGACCTCGCCCAAGTTGCGCAGATTGAGCGCGTTGATGCCCGCCTGCCCGCTGCTAAGGTTCAGGCGTGAGTTGGATGGCCGCGTCGACCCGGCGAGCGCCGGCAGCTGGTTGACGAAATCGGCGACATTGTTGGTCGGCGAGCTGTTCTGGATCTCTTCCTGAGTCAGCACGGTGAGCGGAGTCGGCGCCTCATAGCCGTCACGGACGACGCGGGTGCCGGTGACGATGATATCGTCCCGGGTTTGCACGTCGCTCGACGATCTCTCGGCTGCCTGAGCGGCAGCGGAATCCGGACCTTGGACCGGCGCCGTCTGGGCCGATGCGGTACCGGCCAGCGCGAGCGCAGCGCAAGCTCCTCCAGAAAAGAGCAATGATTTCAGCGAAATGGAAGCAAGCATCTGATCTGTCCCCCTGGGCAGCGGCCGAACTCCATTAAGTAACAATTATGAAACAGATCGCCATAGTTTCTGTTGGCCAATCCATAACCTGTCGCCATTGTGCCGCGGAAAGGCCGGCGGACATGCTACCAGCGCAGCCGTGAAGACGGTCCGCGAGGAGGCCGCGACGGGGAGGGCGATGGCGTCACAGGCACAAGACGGAGGCGCGTTGACGGGCGAGGTCGTGCCGAGAGGCCTCGGCCGGCAGGCGCTCTACGTGCTGCTCGGCTTTTCGGCCGGCTTACCCTTCTACATGTTTTCGACCGTGCTGTCGCTCAGGCTGCAGGCGCACGAGGTCGGGCTGGTCGTCATCGGCTTCTTCGCCTGGGTGCAATTGCTGCCGACCTTCAAGTTCCTGTGGGCCCCTCTGCTCGACCGCTATGAGGTCCCGGGCTTCGGCCGCTTCTGGGGCAAGAGGCGCGGCTGGATCATGCTCGCGCAGCTCGGCATCTTCGTCTCGATGGCGACGATGGGCCTCACCTCCTCTGACGAAAATCTCGGAATAACGGCCTTGTTCGCCGTGCTGCTCGCCTTCTGGACGACGACGCTGGAGGTCGCCGCCGATGCGTGGCGCATCGAGCTCGCGCCGACGCAGGCCGAACAGGGCCCGCTCGCCGCCGCCAACCTGTGGGGCTACCGCACCGCCATGGTCGCGGCCGGCAGCGGCGCGCTGCTCGTCGCCGATCAGCCCGGCTGGGGCTGGACCGGCGCCTATCTCGCCATTGCCGCCGCCTCCTTCCTGCCTTTCCCGCTTCTTGCGCTGATGCGGCCCGATCCCGGCCATGGGGGCAGTCGCGGCCGCGCGCTGCTGACCGGCCTCGGCGCGAGCGCCGTCATCCTCGGCGCTGCGACGGCCATCGTCGCGATGGTCGGCTGGCTGCTGCTCGGCGCCGCCTCGGGCGTCGGCGTCACCGGCCAGACCAACGTCACGCCGTTCGTGCTGGTGATCTGCATGGTGCCGTTTCTGCTCATGGCGGCGGCGCTGCCGAAGATCCGCAAGCTCCCGCCGACCGCACCGGCGCGGCGCTCCGTTGTGATCGGCCCCTATGTCGACTTCTTCTGGCGCTATGGTTTTATGGCCCTGGCACTGATGGCCTTCGTCTCCATCTACCGAATGGGCGACGTGCTCGCCCTCAACCTTTCCAAGCCGATGATCCGCGAGCTCGGTTACTCGCTCACCGAGATCGGCCTTGCCGACAGCTATGTCGCTTTGGTCTCGAGCATCGTCGGCGTGGGACTCGGCGGCTGGATGGCGGCACGGTGGCGGCAGGGGTGGACGCTCGCGCTCGGCGCTATCTTCGCTGCGCTGGGCAATTTCGGGTTCGTCTGGCTGGCCCATCAGCCCGTCGACGGCGCCGCGCTCTACATCGCCACGGCGGCCGACCAGTTCGGCAACGGCATGGCCGGCGCCGTGTTCGTGGTCTATCTCTCGATGCTCGTAAATCCCCGCTATCCGGGCGCCCAATATGCATTTCTGTCGGGATTCGCCTTCCTGCTGCCGCGGCTGCTGTCCGGGGCGGGCGGCGGGATCGTCGAGGCCTTCGACCGCGCCGGCTATCGAGGTTTCGACCTGTTCTTCGCCCTGTCGGGGCTGTTGAGCCTGGCCGCGCTTTTGTTCCTGCCGATCATCGCCAATGCGAGACCGCGGCCGGCGGAGAATTCGGCATGATCGACGCGGTGGCGGAGCGGGCCTTCGCGCCTGCGGCGGAGGCCGTGGCTGCCGGCCGCATACCCGGCGCGGTGCTCGGCCTCGTTTCGGCCGACGGGCGGCGGGCGACCCGCCTGGCCGGCATGGCCGCGCTGCTGCCGGAACCGGAACCGCTGACGGAGCATCACTGGTTCGACCTCGCCTCAGTCTCCAAGGTCATCGCCACGACGACCATGATCCTGACCCTGGCGGAGGAGGGACGGATCGGTCTCGACCGGCCGCTCACCGACGCGATACCGGACCTGCGCCAATATGAGGTCGCGACGGCACCCGAGCGGAACCTGACGTTCCGTGACTGCCTCGCCCATCGCACGTTCCTGCCGGCGGTCGAGCCGATCTACACGTATGGCGACGACCCGGACCGTCTACGCGCGTTCGTGCTGCAGCGGGCGTGGCGCCATGGCCCGGCAGTCTATTCCGACATCAACTTCATCCTCCTCGGAATTGCCGTCGAGCGGATTACCGGCGCGCCTTTATCGGAATGGCGGCTCGGGCCGGGCTTGAGCTTCGGCCCGCCGCCCGGACCGGCCGTAGCGACCGAAGCCTGCTCCTGGCGCGGGCGCGTCATGAAAGGCGAGGTCCATGACGAGAATGCCTGGGCGCTCGGCGGGGCGCCCGGCCACGCGGGGCTGTTCGGGACGGTGGCGGGCGTGCTCGACTTCGCAGCCGGCTTGCTGGACGGCGGCGGCACCACGCCGTTCAGGCTCGAAGCGATCCGCACGCCCGTGTACGGGCACCGCACCTGCGGCTGGGAACGCCGCTTCGAAAGCTGGCCTGGCGGGGACGCATGCTCGGACGAAACGATCGGGCATACCGGCTTCACCGGCACCGGCCTTTGGGTGGATTTCGGCCGCGGCCTCGCCTGGACGCTTCTCACCAACCGCGTCCATCCGTCCCGGCATCGCGAGACCGGCATCCTGGAGTTGCGCCGTGCCACGGGCGATGCGGTGATCGCCGCCTGGGACGAGGCTAGGGCCAGACCCTAATTTGCCGCCGCGATCAACGCGAGCGCCGAATCCATCGTCTCGGTGGCGCCGGCGTCACCGGGAACGTCATTGGCGTAAAAGGAGAAGATCAGGGTTTGGCCGCTGCGGGCGATCATATAGCCTGACAAAGCATTGGTCGCGTTGAGCGTTCCCGTCTTGGCGAACAGGCGGCCCTGGAGCGGTGTGCCGCGGAAGCGGCGGGCCAGCGTGCCGTCTTCTCCGGCAATCGGGAATGTCGCGCGCCACGCCGCGCCCCACGGCTGCGCGGCAGCCCAGCGCAGCAGAGTGGCGACCGCTCGCGGCGCCAGGCGGTTGTAGGTAGACATGCCTGAGCCGTCGGAAAGGTCCCAGGCGGTCCTCGGCACCCCCGCCCGTTCCATCATGGCCGCAATCACCGCGACGCCATCCTCGATCGAGCCGGAACCGGCGATGAGCCCGAGCCGGCGGATGAGAAGCTCGGAATGTAGATTCTGGCTGACCTTGTTGACGTGCACGACGTCCTCGAGGAGCGGCGGAGGGGTCAGGCGCGCGAGCGCCTCCGTTGCCGGCGGCCGGGGCGCCGGGGCGTCGTTGCGATTTGCCGGATCATCGGCCGGCGTGAACGGCCGGTGACGGACCTGGGTCTCACCGGTCACCCGGACACCGCGTGCTTCGAGCAGGGCCCGCAGCCGCCACGCCGCGAAATGGGCCGGATCGTCCACGCCGAGCCGCAGCGTTTCGGGCTCGGCGCCGGCCGCGATCGTTCCGCTGAGGCGCAGCGTGCGGCTGCCCGGCAGCCGGTGGAAGCTCAGCTCCGTCGCCCCGTCCGCGACCGTCGTGGCGACGTTGAGCACCTCGTAATATGGCAATATCTCGACCGCGGGACGCTCGCCGACGGCGCCCGGCGAAACACGCATCGGCAGTTCGTTGTCGTCCAGCGTCAGCGCCGAGATGGCGGTGCCATATCGGGTCTGGATGTTGTTCCAGCTCATCCCGGGGCTCCAGCGCTGGTCGGGGAAGAGGCTGTCATCGCCGACGACATGGCGCACCTGGCGCGCCCGCGCCGCGACGGTGTCGGCCAGTGCGGCGAGGCAATTCACGACGCAGTCCGGCGCACTCGACAGGCGGGCATCGCCATGCCCGGTCAGGATGACGTCGGGCACGCTCCGCCCGTCTCCGTCGAGCCGCACCGCCGCGCCGCCCACCGCGTCCGGCTGATCCAGCCCGGCCAGGTTCGCGAAGATCGCGGCGGTGGTCAGCATCTTCGTGTTGGACGCCGGGATGAAGCGGCCGTCTGGATTGATCGCGATCAGTTCGCGGCCATCCTCGGTCGTGACCATCAGCCCGAAGCGCGTTCCGGGTCCCGCGGCCCCCAACGCTGCCTCGACCCGTTGCTGAAGCGGCGCCTGCAGGGCCTGGGCCGGAGAAGCCACACAGATTGCGAGGGCCAACAAGGCGCCGAGGGGAGGGAGACGGAGGGTTGGCATGAACAAAGCCTAGGGCACATCGCGCGAGGAACAACCCGGCATCGCTCATTCAGAGCGTTGCCGCCGCTATAACGCGGGGGCATTTCCATCCGGCCGGCGCTTGCGTGGCGCGCGCGCAGCGGCTTCAAGCATAGGCCATGGCGCCGCGCATGTTCTTCCGCCTCTGGCTGGCCGTCATCGGCCTTGCACTCTCCCAGCCCGGCGTCGCCCAGGAACGTGGCCGTCTTGCCGAGGCGCTCGGCCTGCCGGTGGCGAGCGGCCTCGTCGGCGCGCGCGACGAGCCCCGCTTCGCGTGGGTCGAGAATGAAGCCGGGGTGCGCAACATCTGGATGGCGACGGCCGGCCAGGCGACGCACCGCCTCACCGCCTTCACAGAGGATGATGGTCAGGAACTCTACGGCCTCGTCCTGAGCGACGACGGCGCCAGCCTCGCCTTCGTCCGCGGCGGCGACGAGGAATTCCCGGATCAGCAGGCATTGCCCAATACCGGCATCGCGCCGACCACGCCGGCCCAGGAGGTGTTCCTGGTCTCCACGCGCGGCGGCACGCCGCTGGCCATAGGGGAGGGCCATTCGCCCATTTTCTCGCCGGACGGCGAGCGGCTGGCCTTCACCCGCCGGGGCGAGTTGTGGCTTTGGACGCGCGGCAGCGAGGCGCGGCGCCTTGCCAAGGTCGACGGCCATGTCGATCGCCTCACCTGGTCGCCGGACGGCACCCAGCTGCTGTTTTCCGAAGATCGCGGCGAGCACAGCTACGTAGCGATCCTGGATGCCGACGGCCAACGGCTTCGCTATCTCGATCCGGGACTCGGCCATTCCGTCGAACCGATCTTCTCGCCGGACGGGCGTGAGGTCGCCTTCGTCCGCTATCTTTCGCCGCCCGCCGAAGCCTCTCCCGACAGCGGACCTTATTGGTCGATCCGGATCGTCGATCTTGCCACTGGGGTCGCCCGCACGCTCTGGTCTGCGCCCTCGGGGCCTGGCGGCCGCTATGTCGGAACGCGCAGCCGCAATCTCTTCTGGAGCCGGGGCGGCCTGATCCTCTTTCCCTGGGAGCGCACCGGCTGGCTTCACATCTATGCACTGGAGGCACGGCGGGGCAGCGAGCCGCGCGCGCTTACCGGCGGCGACTTCGAGGTGGAAACCTTCCTGATCGACCGGGAGCGGGATCTCCTCCTCTACGCGGCGAATGCCGACCATATCGACCGCCGTCGCATCTGGAGCCGGCCGCTGGGGGATGGCGCGCCGATGCGCCTGAGTGACGGCGACGCCATGCACTTCTTCCCGACGATTGCCGGCGGCCAAGTGGCCGCGATCGCGACGGACGTCTCCAATCCGGCCCACCCTGTCCTGCTCGGCGAGCAAAACCTGCCTCTGGCCCAGGTGCCCACCGCCACCGGCTTCGCTGCCCCGGAACCCATCACATTCCGGGCAGCCGACGGTCTCGAGATCAGGGGCCAGCTCTTCCGCGCGCGCGGTGCCGGAAGGCGCCCCGCTCTGGTGTACGTTCATGGAGGTCCGCGCCGGCAGATGCTGCTCGGCTTTCACCCATCCAGCTATTATTCCAATGCCTACGTCATGAACCAGTATCTGGCGGGCCAGGGCTATCATGTGCTGGCCGTGAACTATCGGGGCGGCACCGGCTACGGATCAGCGTTCCGCGACGCGCCGGACACCGGCCGGGAGGGGGCGTCGGAATATCGCGACATCCTCGCCGCCGGCCGTTGGCTGGCCGCACAGGACGAGGTTGACCCGGCTCGCATCGGTGTCTGGGGCGGAAGCTGGGGCGGCTATCTCACCGCGCTCGCCCTGGCCCGGGACAGCGACCTCTTCGCCGCCGGCATCGATTTCCACGGCGTCCACAGCATGCTCCGCCCGGTGCCGAACACGCTGTCGCCCGAAGCGCAGGAGCGGGCACGCCAGCTTCAATGGGATTCCTCGCCACTCGGCGCGATCGAGCGGTGGCGATCACCGGTCCTGTTGATCCATGGCGACGACGATCGCAACGTCGATTTCTCGCAGTCGCTGCTCCTCGCCCGAGAGCTGGCCGCCCGCAACATTCCCTATCGCGAGCTGGTCTTCCCCAATGAGCGGCACAGCTTCTTCCGCTATGACAGCTGGCTTCGCGGCCTGCGCGCGACCGAGACGTTTCTCGACCTCACCTTGATGCGCAAGCAGCCCCTGCCGTGAGCTGGACGAAGCTCGTCTGCGTCCTGCTGGGGCTGCTGTGCCTTGGCGCTGCACCGGAGGGCGGCACGCTCATCCGCGGCGCGCATGTTTTCGACGGCACCGGCGCGCCGGCTGCGCCCGCCGACGTGCTGATCCGGGACGAGCGGATCGTCGGGGTCGGCCGCGGCCTGCGCGCTCCCCGCGGGGCCCGAGTCGTGAACGCGCGGGGCATGACCCTCATCCCGGGCCTGCACGACCTGCATACGCATCTTCGCGCGCCTGGCTTTTCGGCGCCGGAAGACCTCGGCAAGGCCTATGCCGGACATCTCGTGCACGGCGTGACCACCGTCAACGACTTCTCCGTGTCGGGCGAGATGCTGGCGCCGATCCGGGAGATGACGGGATCGGGCGCGGTCACGGCGCCGAACCTGATGCTCGCCATCCGCCTCGGCGTTCCGCAGGGGCATGGGACCGAATACGGTTGGGGCGATGCGTTCACGCTTCAGGCGACGACGCCGCGCGCAGCGGAGATCGCGATGCGTCGCGCACTTGCCTACCGGCCGAACGTCATCAAGGTGTTCACCGACGGCTGGCGCTATGGTCGATCGCCGGACCTCGACAGCATGAACCTGCCGACGCTTCGGACCATCGTCGAGCGGGCGCATGAAGCGGGCATTCCGGTCATCACCCACACCGTCACGCTGGAAGGGGCCAAAGTGGCCGCCGCCGCCGGCGTCGACGCGCTCGGCCACGGCATCGGGGATGCGATCGTGGACGACGAACTGATCGCTTTGATGCGGACGAACGGCACCGCTTATGTCCCGACGATGGTCGTCTACGAACCGCAGCAGGACCGCGCCTTCTCGCCCGCGGAGTGGCGCAAGCTGCGCGGGCCCGAGCGTGCGCGAGAAGAAGCCCGGATGGCGCAGCCGCGAGAGTCGATACCCGATCTGGAGGCGCGGCGTTGGACCATCCTCCGGGAGAATCTCCGGCGCCTGAAGGCGGGCGGCGTCCGCGTCGGCATCGGCACCGACGCAGGCATCGGCGGCGTCTATCAGGGCTCTTCGGCGGCGCGCGAGATCCGCGTCCTGACGCAGCACGGCTTCACGCCGGCGGAGGCGCTGGCCGCCGCGACCGGCGTCAGTGCAGGAATTCTCCGGCAGGCCGAAGATCGCGGCCGGATCGCGCCCGGGCAGCGCGCCGACCTCGTCCTCGTGGGCGGCCGCCCCGACGAGCGGGTCGAGGATCTGTACGATGTCCGCCGGGTCTTCGTCTCGGGGAACGAGATCGCCATCCCGGCGCTTCGGCGCCTGCTCGATTCCGATGCGCTATCGCCCCTGCCGAGCCACCGAATGGCGGGGCCGATCGATACTGGCGCAGGCAGGAACGGCCGCACCGATCTGGGCACGCTGCCGGTCGAGACGAACGAGCCCGGCATCGATCACAGCCATTTGCATCATGTCCGCGTGCAGGAGGGGCAGGGGCGCTTGTTCCTCTATGCGCGCCTGGGCGCGGCTGGGCAGCCTTATGCGAACCTCGTGCTGCCGCTCACGCCCGGAGCGATCCAGCTAGCGGACGCCCGCGGCTTCACCGGTATCGCGTTCGATGCCCGTGGGACTGGCCGCTATGCCTTGCTGCTGGAAAGCTACGGCATCGGGCCGAGAGATTCGTTCGGAACCAGCTTCAGCGCCGGCGAGACCATGCGCGAGATCGTCATCCCTTTCAGCGCGCTCCGGAGCCCCGATCCTGCGAACCGTCTCGATCTCGCGCGGCTTCGGGCGCTGGTCTTCCGGCTAGAAGGCGAGCCGGGCGGCCAAGCGGCCCTCGAGCTGGGGAACGTCCGCTTCTACAGGTCGGATTGAACCGCAGCGGGCTCAGCATGCGTTTCGCAAACTATCAAACGTAGTGCGGTTCGCCCCGTTCGCGCAGTTCCTCATAGTGCACCATCGCGGGCTCGGGGCCGAGCGGAACCGGCCGGCCTTCGCGGAACGCCCATTCGCCGCGGTCGCAATCGCGTGCGCGGACATAGCCGTTGATGTAGAAGCGGCGCTGATGGTGCGAGCGGTTGGGGCCCGAACCGTGGACCAGATAGGGATTCCACAGCGCGAGATCGCCCGGGTCGAGTACGAGCTGGATCGAATCCGCGGCCGAGAGTCCCACCCGCTCGAGCTCGTCCTCGCGCATGACATTGCCCAGCACCTCGGTGGAGGTATCGAGATCGAGGTCGCCGTGCAGATGGCTGCGCGGCAGGAAGGCCATGCCCCCGGATTCGGGCCCGTGCGGATCGATCGCAAGCCCGGTCTGGACGTAGGACGTTCCGAGATTGCGGTAGCAATCGGCGGGCCGGCGGAAGCGTGAGTCCTGGTGCCAGGCGAAATCGCTGGCGGCTCCGGGAGCCTTCCAGTGGATCTGGTTGATGATCTGCTTGACGTCGCGCCCGATCAGCGGCTCGAGCAGCGCCGCGAAGCGAGGATCGAGGCGCACCGCATCGAGCGCGGGCCGATGATAGGAGGGCCATTGCACCATCTGCACCAGCGGACCGTGCGTAGCTCGAGAGATCTTGTAGAAGAGATTGCCGTGGCGGAAGCTGCGGCCATGCGCCACGCCCTCGGCATGGACGGCGTCGATGTCCGCGCCGATCGCGGCGACTTCCTCGGGTGTGAAGAAGCCACGGACGATCGCATATCCGTCGCGGTGCCAGTCTGCCAAATCGATCATCTCAGTCCTCATGCGGAGAACGAAGCACATCGTCGTCGAGTTCGCCCTCCCAGCGCGCCACGGTCGTCGCGACGGTGAGATTCGCGCTCGCGCTGGGCACCGTTCGCGTCATGTCGAGCAGTCGGTCGAACGGCAGCACGAAGCCGACCACCAAGGCGGTCTGTTCCGGTGCGACGCCTACCGACGAAAGCACCGCCGCGAGCATGAACAAGGATGCGCTCGGGACAGGCGCAGTGCCGAACGCGGCAAGCGCGCCGGTCAGCAGGACGAGCCCATAGGTCGTCGGCGTGAGCGGCACGCCGAGCGCCTGCAGGCTGAACATGCTGAGCAGGCCGACATACATGGCGGTGCCATCCTTGCCGATGCTGGCTCCGAGCGGCAGCACGGTCGAGTAGATCGGACGGCCGACGCCGAGATTCTTCTCCGCGACCCGCATGGCGACCGGCAGAGTCGCAGAGCTGGAAGCGGTCGAGAAGGCGACCGCCAGCGCATCGATGATACCGCGAAAAAAATGCAGCACCGGGACGCGCGCGACGAACCGCAGCAACAGGCTGTGAACCAGGAGAATCTGGATCGCGGAGCCGAGCACGACCGCCAGCGCCAGCCAGCCGACATTGACGAAAACCGCCGCGCCGTTCGCGGCGACCGCATTGGCGATCAGCGCGAACACGCCGAACGGCGTTGCTTCCATGACGATGCCGACGATCCTGAGCAAAACGGTCGTTGCCGACTCGAGCAGGTTCGCGAAGGGCCGGCCCGCCTCTCCCGCCAGCAGGGTACCGACGCCAAGCAGGATGGCGACGAAGATGATCGCCAGCATGTCCCCATTCGCGAGCGCGTCGAAAATGTTGACCGGGATGATGCCGATCAGCTGCTCGTAGGGCGTGGGCGGGGTGCCCATTGCGTGCGGCCCGGCGGTACCGAGCGGCGCCCCTTCGCCCGGCCGGATGAGGCTCGCCGTCGCCATGCCGATCGACACCGCGATGGCGGTGGTCAAAGCGAACAGGGCGATCGTGCGCCCGCCGATTCCGCCGATCCGCCTGGGATCGCCAAGCGTGGTGATTCCCGCGGCGATGGTCACCAGCACGATCGGAACCACCAGCATCCGTATCGCGCGGACGAACAGCTCGCCGAGAAACTGGACTGCGGGAGCGGCCTGGGGCCAGAAGGCACCAAGGAGGAGGCCGAGAGCCAGCGCGGCCAGCACGCGTTTCCATAGCGGGATGGCGAACCAGCCGCGCAGCAGCGTCACGGGCAACTACCGGCCGGCGGCGTCTGCGTCAGCCCTCGTCCGGCGGCCGCGCCGGTCAACGCACCATCCTGGACCGCCGGCACGCCGTTGACGAGCACCGTCCGGACCCCGGTCGCCAGCAAGGTCGGCTCCTCATAGGTCGACCGGGCGGCGTAGGATTCCGGATCGAAGACGACGATGTCGGCGAAGGCGCCCGGCCGCAGCCGGCCGCGGTCGGCGAGCCGGAAGGTGTCGGCCGTGAGCGCCGTGCTGCGCTCGATGAACTCGCGCAGGCTCAGCACCTCGCGCCCGCGCACATATTCGGCATATTTGCGGGCGAAGCTCCCATAAGCGCGGGGATGCCCGCCCGACGCGTCGGATCCGGTCATCACCCAGGGCCGCTGCATGAAGGCGGCAATGTCTTCCTCGGTCTGGTTGAAGGACGCGACCGAAGGGTCGCTGACCCGGATGACGGTGATGGCCGCGGCCACCGGCTCGGTGCCGAGCGACCGGGCGACCTCGGCGAGCCTCTGCCCCCGATACAATCCTTGCGTGATCAGCAGCGATTCGGCCCCGCCGCGCCGGCGCAGATTTTCCGTCATGTCCGCGCGCAGGCGCTCCGCCACGCTCGCATCGTCGAAACGCTGCAGCATTGCGGGCCGACCGCCGTCATGCGCCCAGCGCGGCACCAAAGCGGCGGCGAGGCTCGTGCCCGACGCCGACCAGGGATATTGATCGGCGGTGACCCGCTGCCCGGACCGGCGCGCCGCCTCGATCCGTTCGATGATCGCCGGCGCCTGACCGTGGACGTCTACGCCGAGCGCCTTGATGTGGGAGATGTTGACCGGCAATCCTGCCTCGCGCCCGATGGCCATCGCTTCGTCCACCGCCGCGGCCAGCCCGATCGAATAAGAGGATTCATCGCGGATGTGGCTGTCGTAGACGCCCCCGCGGTTGCCGGCCTCGCGGGCCAGCGCGACGACCTCGTCCATTTCGGCGAAGCTTTGCGGGGCATAGAATAGACCGGTCGAAAGTCCCAGCGCGCCCTGGCACATCGCCGCCGCGACCATCTGCCGCATCCGCGCCAGCTCGTCGGGCGTGGGCGCGCGGTCCGCCTCGCCGATGACGGCTTCCCGAACTCCGCCGAACCCGACATAGGCGGCATAGTTGATCCCGACGGGCCGTGTCCGGGCGCTGCCGATCACGACGCCGACGTCCGGGTCCCCGCCGCCGTCATTGCCGATGAACGCGGTCGTCACCCCCTGCATCAGAAAGCCCGGAATCAGCCGCTGCTGGGCGTCTTCGCCGGTGAGCTGCGCGCCGAGATGCGTATGCGGGTCGATGAAACCGGGGGCAACGATCATTCCGCTGGCATCGATCTCGCGTGAAGCCTGATGCGGGAGCCGTTGCCCGACCGCGTGGATTCGATCACCGGAGACCGCCACGTCGCCGACAAACGGCGCCTCGGATCCGGTATAGACGGTGCCGCCGCGGATTATCAGGTCGACCCGCTCCGGCGCCGCGGCTCCACCGAGCATCCCGATGGCCAGAAGCAGCGCAATTCGCTTCATGCTTGCAAATTTCCCCAGAAGCCCGCCGCCGGCGGATGGATGAAGCCGCCGTCTCCCCTTACCCCGCCCGGCCGATCTTCCCGGAGCCACAACGGACCGTCAAGGTCGACGAAGTCCGAGAGGATGGCGATATGCAGCGCCGGCGCGATCGACAGCGAGGAGCTCACCATGCAACCGGTCATGAGACCCAGTCCGCGCACTCGCGCCTCCCGGGCGAGCTCCAGCGCCGCCGTGAGCCCGCCAGTCTTGTCGAGCTTCACGTTCACCGCCTGGTAGCGTCGCGCGACGACCGCGAGATCGGCCGCCACATGGACGGATTCGTCGGCACAGATCGGAACCGCCGGGGTAAAGTCCTCCAGCCATTCGTCCGAGCCGGCAGGGACCGGCTGCTCGAGCAGCCCGACCCGCGCTTCGACGAGCACCGACTGCATCGCCTCCATCACCGCTCGGTCCCAGCTTTCATTGGGATCGACGATCAGGTCAGACCTTGGGGCCGCCGCTCGCACAGCCAGGATCTGCGCTGCCGGATCGTTCGCATCCACCTTGACCTTCAGCACCGGCGCATGCGCCAGCATGGCCGCTTCCCGGGCCATCGCGTCCGGCGTGTCGATCACCACGGTCATCGCGGTGGGGATGGCTTGCAAAGCGGGGCCGCCGATCAGGGCCGCAACATCGCGCCCGGAGCGCTTGGCCTCCAGATCCCATAAGGCACAGTCGATCGCGTTGCGAGCGGCCCCGGCGGGCAATGCCTCGAGGAGCTCGGTGCGTCCTCCGCCTTGCTCTATCAGCGGTCGGATCTGCTCGATAGCGGCGAGGGTGCCATCGATCGTTTCTCCGTAGCGCGGATAGGGAGCGGCCTCGCCCCGCCCGGTCGAATCGCCCTCGCCGATCGTCACCGTCACCAGATCGGCCGCCGACTTCGTCCCGCGGGCGATCCGGAACGGACGGGTTAAAGGGAAGCAATCGTGCTGTGCGTGGAAGGTGCGGGACATAGCTGATCGATGATGGGGTCCACCCCGAAGGCGACCGGATCGGTGCAGGGAAGGCCCAGCCTGTCTGCGGTGGCATCGCACAGCCGGCGCGCGGCCTGCACGTCCATACCGGAGGTGTTGAGGCAAACGCCGACGGCCTGCACATCGGGGCTGGTGAGCCTCGCCGCCGCAAGATTGGCTTCGAGACATTCGGCGAGATCGGGAAGGGCGCGGCCGGCAATCCCCCGCATATGGGGTCGTCCCGGCTCGTGACACAGAACGAGCGCGGTTGGCTGGGCACCATGCAGGAGCCCGAGCGATACCCCTGCGAAAGAGGGGTGGAAGAGCGAGCCCTGGCCTTCGATCAGGTCCCAGCCATCGTCGATGCGCGCCGGTGCGAGCTGCTCGATGGCGCCGGAGATGAAATCGGCGACGACGGCATCGACCGCCACGCCTTCGCCGGCGATCAAGATTCCGGTCTGGCCCGTCGCCCGGAAGTCGGCCGCCACGCCGCGCTCGCGCAGTCCCCGGGCCAAAGCGATCGTCGTCACCATTTTGCCGACCGAACAATCGGTGCCGACGGTGAGCAGGCGCTTGCCCGGCCGCGGATCGCCCTTGCCGACCGTCAGGCCCGGAGGCGGATCGCGGACGTCGAACAGCCGCAAGTTCCGTTGCTCGGCGAGCGCGACGAGGCGCGGCTCGTCGCGAAGCCGCTGGTGGAGACCCGAGGCAACATGAAGGCCGGCTTCCAGCGCCGCCGCCGCATCCTCGACGAGGTCGGCTCCGAGCTTGCCCCCGGCTCCGGCGATGCCGAGGATCAGCGTTCGGGCGCCCGCCGCAACCGCTTCGGCCATGGCCATGCGTTGCAGGCCCAGCGTCAGCGGACAATCGTCGTGCCGGAATTCGCCGACGCAAGCATCGCGACGGAACATGGCCACGCCTCGCGACGTCTTGATCGCAAGCGGGTCGGCGGTGTGGCCCAGATAGAGAAGGAAAGGCGCGGGGATCATCGTCGCCTCAAGCTAGCCCGCAGCCGCTTACCCTCACGCATATCCATGAGACGGCGCGCTATAGCCCGACGCTATGGAGCATCGAGGACGCGCTTCAACGCTTTCAGGAACTCCGTCGCGAGCGCGCCAAGCGGCCGGTTGATCAGGAACATGGCGTGGATGTCGAAGGTGACGCGCGGCTTCAGCGGACGCATGGCCAGGCCCGGCGCGAGACAGGCCTGGGCCGTGAAGCTGTCGACCACCGTCATCCCGACGCCGTGCCGGACCAGCGCGCCGGCAATGTAGAAGGTGCGGGCGGAAACGACCTCCTCGAGTTCGAGGTTCAGGCGCTCCAGCTCCTCGGTGAAGAGGCGACCGGTCGGGCCGCTCGCAGCAAGGCTGATGAAGCGCTGGCCCTGCAACCGTTGCAACTCGATGCAGGGCGGCGCATCCGGCATGTCCTGCTCTCGATAAAGGACGACGAGCTCGCCTTCGCCGAGCCAGCGCTGAACGATGGGCGCCGCCGGAGGCACCTGATAGGCGACCGCAATGTCCGTCTCGCGCTCGTGAAGCTTCCGAAGCAGGTCGTCGTGGTGCACGGTTTGCAGGTCGAACTTCACATTCTCGTGGGTGCGCAGAAAGCTCGCGACCGCGGTGGGAATGGCATCGAGCGCGAGCGACGGGAGCGCCGAAATGCGCAGCGTTCCGCCGGTGCCGCGGCGAAGGTTCCGCCCCGCCTCCCGAAGCGCATGCACCCGGTCCTGGATCTCCCGGACCTCCGCGAAGAGCGTATGCGCGTCCTCGGTCGGCACCAGTCCGCCATTGGTTCGTCTGAAAAGCTGAAAGCCCAGCAAGCTCTCAGCATGGCGCAACATCTTCGAAACGGACGGTTGCGACACGTTGAGCGCTCGGGCCGCGGCGCTCACGGAACCATTGACGTAGACGGCGTGAAATATCTCGATGTGGCGCAGATTCATTCAGGCATGCGTCCCAGACTTGTACGAGTGCGGCGCGCAGACTGTCGCTCGAAAGCTCTCGATGCGCGGGCGCAGAGATCTGCACTCGGTATTGCGGTCGCACGGCAGACGTCAACGCGGCAGTCTATACCTTGTGGCCGCATTCACAACCGCTGTGCTCGTCGGGCCGTGTCGTGCATAGGCGGATAGCCGACGGAGCCCGGACGGAATGGCTTCGGAGCGGCATTCATGTAGAATCGCCGGACCGCTACCGCACGCCCGAGTGCTTGACGTGGCCCCTGATCGGAATTCTCCCGCCCCATGTCTCGTCTGATCCTGCTGAATAAGCCCTACGGCGTACTTTCGCAGTTCACGGGCGGCAGCGAAGGGCCGGCGCGCAAGACCCTGGCAGAATTCGTCGGCCTGCCGGACGTCTATCCTGCCGGCCGCCTCGACCGCGATAGCGAGGGCCTCCTGATCCTCACCGACGACGGAAATGTGCAGGCGCGCATTGCCGATCCGCGTTTCAAGTTGCCCAAGACCTATCTGGTACAGGTCGAGGGGGATATCGACGACAAGAGCCTTGAGCGGCTACGGCAGGGCATCCCGTTGAAAGACGGACTCACTCGGCCGGCCGCGGCCGAGCGGATCAGCCCTCCCGATCTCTGGCCGCGCGATCCGCCGGTGCGCTTCCGCAAAAGCATAGCCGACTGCTGGATCAAGCTGACGATCCGTGAAGGACGGAACCGTCAGGTTCGAAGGATGACGGCAGCCGTCGGGCATCCCACCCTGAGGCTGGCACGATGGAGCATCGGGGACTGGACGGTCGCCGGTCTGGAACCGGGAGAATGGCGAGAGGCGACCATGCGGGCAGGCGTTCGGCGGTGACTTCAAAAGCGAGCCCGCGACCGTCGCCCGAGCGTCCCTCCTCGGGCGTCTCATCCGCATCGAACACCGCCACGACGCCTCGAGGCCGCTGGGAGAAGGGCCTCTGCGCGCCCGGGGCGCCGTCGTTCGTCATCTTCTCCATCGATTGCAACCGCGAGCCGTCAGCGATGCGGGCGACGATTGCTCAATCGGCCGGCCGGGGAAGCATCGCGTTCCAGCGTCTTTCTAGAAGGTCAGGCCCAGGCGAACGCCATATTCGCGGGGCGCGCCGTAAAATTCGTTGCTGCCGAACTGACCCGACACATAGCGTTCGTTGGTGAGGTTGGTGCCGAAGAGTTCCACGCGCCAGCGGTCGCGACGGTAAGTGAGTAGGGCCGAAAGCAGGTGGCGTCCCTCTATCCTGTCCGTCACTGGTGAAAAGCCCAGATAGGTGAATTGCGGCCCCACATAGGAGAAGTTCAGCCGGGGCGTCAGGGTCGCCGACCCGAGATCGAACTCATAGTCGACGCCGACATTGTAGGTCCATTCCGGAGCGTAGAGGTTCGGCTGTCCGTCGATCGTCTGCAGGAACGGATTATAGTCGAAGCAGACCGGCGGAGAGGAGGGCGTGCCGGGCGGACATTGCGGCCCCAGCGTGCCGGGCGGCAGGTTGCGCGTGTTGACGAAGGTGATGCTACCGAGCTCGGAATCGAGATAGGCGATGCTGGCGTCGAAGCCGAACCCGCCGAAGCGGCCCTGGACCTGGGCCTCGATGCCCTTGATCGTCACCGTCGAGATGTTCTCGACACCGCTGAACCCGGTGGTGGGCTCCACCACGTTGAACTGGAAGTTGGAGTAGCGATTGTAGAAGCCGCTGATCTGGGTGCGCAGGCGCCGCCCCAGGAAGCTCGATTTCCAGCCGACTTCGTAGCTCCACACGATCTCCGGGTCGAACTCCGACGTCGCGGAATTGAAGCCGCCCGGCTTGTAGCCTCTCGCGACGAGGGCATAGAGGAGATTGTCCTCGTCCGGCTTCCAGTTGAGGGCCGCTTTGCCGGTGACTCGGGCATCTTCGTGCGATCCCGTCAGGTCGGCGACGACGAGGCCGCTCGGGGGAAATCCGGGGATGCCTCTTCCGATCGTCACCGATCCGGTGCCCGTCGCCTCGTAGGCGGAATAGCGGGCGCCGAGCTGCGCCTCGAGTTGGGGCGTGAGCTGGTAGTTTCCCTGCGCGAATATGCCGGTGGTGGTGCGCTGATTGTCGGGCGTGATGTCGGTCGGGAAGGCACCCTGCAGCTCGTAGATGCGCACCTTGATGTCGTTGCGCTGGAAATAGGCGCCCAAAATCCAGTCGAAGCGACCATCGGTCGGCGAGATGATATTGATCTCCTGGCTGTACTGCCTCTCTCCGGCGAAATAGTCCTGGCTGACGTCCCCGCCGGCCGCCAGCGGCGCCTGAGATGCATCGACGTCGTAGAGGTTGTTGATGCGCTTGTATTGATATCCGGTGAGCGAGCGCAGAACGATCCCGCTCGACAGCTCCTGGCGGAGTTCCAGGCTGGTCATGAACGCACGGTCGCGGTTCGCGGTCGGCTCGTCGAAGCTCAACGTGCGGATGTCGCCGACGCGAAACGGCGCGAAGGTCGTTCCCGGAATCGGTCGATAGGCATAGCCGCCGGTCTGCCGGTCGTTGATATGGACCTTTGCGATCGCGCGGAAGGAGCCCGGCTCCCAGAGCAAGGTGGCACGCGCGCCTTTTTCGTCGAGCTCGCCCGCGTCGTTGTCGAACGGTCCGACATCTTCGTAGAAGCTGTCGCGGCGCCGGTAGAATCCGGCGACGCGCAAAGCGACCGTTTCGGCGATCGGCAAGTTCACCGCTCCTTCGGCCGCCACCATGTCGTAATTGCCGTAAGCGACTTCACCATAACCGCCCAGCTCGCCCAGGTCCGGATTGCGCGAGTTGATGAAGATGGCGCCACCGGTCGAGTTGCTTCCGACGAGTGTTCCCTGAGGACCACGGAGCACTTCGACGCTGGCGAGATCGTAGAAGCTGTTCGCCTGCACGATCGGCGGCTGAAACAGTCCGTCGACATAAGTGGCGACGCCGGCCGTGACATTTGGCGAATCGCTGGCGAGGCCGATGCCGCGTATGTTGACGTTCTGCGTGATGCCATTGTCGGTGATCGAGAGCGACGGCGTCGCGGTCTGCAGGTCGGAGAGGGTAGCGACGGCATTCTGTTCGAGCGCCGCCGCATCGAGCGCCGTGGCGGAAACCGGCACGTCCTGAAGGCGCTCCGTCCGCCGCTGGGCCGTGACGACGATCTCGGCCAGGCCTTGCTCCTCGGCGGCCTGCTGCTCCGCCTCCTGGGCGAAGGCGGGCGAGAGGCCGGCGCAGGCGATCGCGGCGGCGGACGCGGACAGGGTGAACCCCTTCATATTTCCTCCCCTTTTTCTGATTTTCTCGTCCGTCAGCGCGGCGACCAGGCAGATGCGGCCGCCAAGAAAGCGAGCGTCTCTGCGCCCGCGGACTCGTCGGCCGGCGGGAAATAGCTGAGCTTGACCACCACCGTGCGGGACGCCGGGTCGATGTAGATGAACTGCCCCTGCAGGCCCGCGGCGTAGTAGGAATCGGATCCGGCGGCGGTCCACCATTGCAGGCCGTAGCCGCCCGTCCGCGAATCCTCGTCGAACGCTGAGCGCGTGGAGAGGTCGACCCACTCGGCCGGCACGATCCGGCGGCCGTCGGCGACGCCGCCGTCCAGCATCATCTGGCCGAACCGAGCGAAGTCGCGAAGGGTCGCATTGAAGCCCGCGCCGCTGAACTCCCTTCCGACCCCCGGCTCGCCGTCCATGATGTAGTAACCGTCAAATTCCGCGCCGAGCGGTTCCCACAGCCGCTGAGCGGTATAAGCCGCGACCGACTGACCGCTGACCCGTTCGAGGAGCCAGCCGAGCACGGCGGTGTCCAGGGTCTTGTACTGGAACACCTCTCCCGGAGCATGGAGCCGGCGGATCGTACGCGCGGGATCCGCGAATCGAGATACGTTCTTCACCAGGGCCGAGATGTGGTTCTGGGCCGCGACACCGGGATTGGCAAAGTCGTAACGTTCCTCATAATCGACGCCGGACCGCATCTCGAGCACGTCCCGGATCGAAGCGCCTTCATATCCGCCGCCCCTCAACTCCGGCAGGTAATCGGTGATTGGGTCGTCGAGTGAACGGATGCGCCCTTCAGCGAGTGCGCAGCCGACGAGTACCGATGTGATCGACTTTGTCATGGACCAGCCGATGAACCGCGTTCGAGCATCGCTGTTGTTGCGGTAGATCTCGGTCACGATCCGGCCATTCTTCATGACGATCAGAGCGTTCGTGTACGTCCGCTCGAGGAAGTCCTCGGCGCTGTGCTCGTTGCCGTTGTGCCGATAGGTGAAGTTCAGCGGCCGATCGGCTCTCAGCAGCTGCCATACGGGCCCCGATCGTGGCACCGACCGCGTGGTGAAGAGCGTGTCCATGCTGCGAAACGTGAGCGCGTTCACGTCGCCGTCCAGCATGTGCCAGCGTAGCGTCTGGATGGCCACAGGGACGCTCGAGCCTGGGCCCTGCGCCAGCGGTGCGGGCAGCGTCTGCTGTGCTCCCGCGGCAATGGGGAGGGCGCCGATGCTGCCAGCCAAAATGCAGCACAGCCGAAAGATCGTGGATTTCTTCATTTTAGCCCCATCAGGCGGACCCCCGTGCAAGCTCTGGGAGGGCGGCCGCGTTGGTGTTCGCGGCTACATTTAATCCGGCGAGGGCGGCGCCCCATATCCCATTTGGGATATCGGTGCAGGGGACTGCAGCCGACTACGGATGCCGATAAGCTCTTGAATTGCCGGAAGGGCCAGGCGCATGCGGGGCGCCTTCGAGGCGCTTCAGTGCAGCCGCGAGAGCGTCTGCGCGACCACCGATCCGCAAAGCTGGCGCACAAGTTCGGCCTGCTTTGCCGCCTGGGTCTTGGCGAATATCTGCTTCAGCTGAATGCGCGCCGTTCCTACCGAGATACCGCGGCTCTGCGAGTAGCTCGACACCGATGCCCCGGCGGCGATGGCCGAGGCGAGGCGCGCTTCGGCAGGGGAAAGGCTGAAGAGCCGCATCAGATCCTCCGGCGGGATCGGCAAAGGCGCGCCTGGGCTCGAGAGGAAGATGGCGCGCAGATCTCGCAACGTCCCAGTCGGATCCTCGCATGCAGGGCGCCCGATCGGGACGCAGAGGAGCTGCAGCGCGCCAGCGTCCTGATCTCCCAGGACCGCGACCGAGTGGTCGTTCCCGCCGCCTCGCGCTGCACTCAAGACCTTTCGCAGCGCGGATGCGTCCGCGGCTCGGACGCCGTAGAGCCTGTCCGCGCGCAGCTTCAGGAATGGAGACGCGTGGATCGCCGTCTCGGCGCTCCGGTTCATCCAGCGAACCTTACCCGCCGTATCGCACAGAATCAGGCCGGTGCGCACGACGTCGCAGGCCCGCTCCAGGGCGGAAGCGCTGAAGCGCGCTTCGTTCATGGCAGCGGACAGCCGCATCGTCTGTCGCAGGTGCGGAAGGAGATTGTGGAGCGCGCCTTCCTGGGCGCGGTCGAAATCGCGATGGTCCTCCACCCCCTTGTGCATGATGAGCGAAAAATACTGCCCGGCCGGCAGTTCGAAGGTGACGCAGATGGACCGGCCAAGACCGATAGCAGCAAGCCCTGCGCGCAGCCGGGCGAAATCCGGGCTGCGTTCTTCGAACCGGTCGGAATCCTGGATTATGTTCTTCGGCCGCCATGATCCGAGCCGAAGATCGAGCCGGGGATTCTCCTCGTTGTTGACATGCTTGTCGTGGAGTTCGGCGTGCGCCAGCGAATAGGTATCCCGCGCCGTCCAGACCGGTCGGAGCCGGTCCCCATCCCGCTCCAGGATCTGCATGGCCGCGTTGCGGACCGACATTTCGGAACAGAGAATGTCGAGGACGCCGATCCAGCCGCCGGCATTGTCGGCCGTGGCGTACAGACTCGGCAGGAGCCGGTCCTGCAGATTCATGGCCAAGCATCCTCTCTGTGTTTCCGGCAAGAATTGATATGGCTCATAACAGGAGTCAATCGGATAGTAGCGGGACCATGCGCTCCGGAACCGGCGAGGATCCGCTATGGCGCAGGACGGGAGGATCGGGCGTGGTTCAGCCGCAATCGGGCATTTTGGGGATCGCCGAAGCTGTGGCGCGGGGGGAGCGCACCGCGGAACAGGAGGCGCGCGCCGCCCTCGACCGGGCGGAGCGCCTGGCGTGGACCGGCGCCCTGGTGTCGATCGATCCGGATCCGGTACTGCGAGCGGCGCGCGCCATCGACCGGGCACGTACGGCGGGTGAACGGCTGGGGCCGCTGGCCGGCGTGCCTTTCGTCGTGAAGGACAATATCGATGCGGCGGGTTGGCCGACGACCGCCTGCACGCCCGCTTTGCAATCGAACCGACCGGCACGAGATGCGGTGACGGTCGCCCGCCTCAAGGCGGCCGGTGCCGTGGTGATCGGCAAGGCCGTCATGCACGAGCTCGCCATGGGCGGGACGAGCTGCAATCCGCACATGCCACCGGTCCGAAACCCGATCGCGCCCGATCGGATCGCCGGCGGCAGCAGCGGCGGGACGGCCGCGGCCATCGCCGCCGGCATCGCACCCTTCGGACTCGGCAGCGATACCGGCGGCTCCGTTCCGATACCGGCTGCCCTGTGCGGCATTGCCGGGCTGCGGCCGTCGATGCAGCGCTACCCGACCGCAGGCCTTCTGATGTCGAACCCGTCGCGCGACGTGATCGGCCCGATGGCCGGAAGCGCCGACGAACTGCGGGTCATCGACGCGGTCATGGCCGGGGGATCGCCGCGCGCGCTTCTGCCGCTCGGGTCCGTTCGCCTTGCATTGCCGCGCACCTACTTCTGGGAGGGTGCGGACGAGACGGTCCGCTCGTTTCTCTCCGTCGTCCTTGATCGCCTTGTCCGCGCAGGGGCGCAGATAGTGGAGTTCGAAATCGGGGAGGTGGAGCGGCTGAATCAGGAGGCCGGCGCGGCCTTGCGCAACGAGCCCGCTACCGCCCTGGCCGAATCATTGTCGCGCCTCGAGCCGCCGCTCTCGGTGGAGGCGGTGCAAGCTGCGACCGGCTCACCCGCGATTGCAGAACGGCTCGGCGGGATGCTGGCCGGCGCGGCTGCGCTTCGTCCCATCGAAGAGTCCCTGCCACTCAGGCTACGCCTGCGAGACGCGCTCATTGCGCCTCTGGATCGGCTCGGGGCGGCCGCGTGGCTGGTCCCGGCTACGCCGTTGACGGCCGTCCCAATCGGCACCGAGCGTCTGGCGATCGACAGCCGGGATGCGGACTTCTTCAGCTATACCCGTTCGACGCTTCCCGCCGCGAATGCCGGCCTTCCATTTCTCACCATCAATGCCGGCACGAGGGACGGACTTCCCATCGGGCTAGGGATGATTGGCCGCGCCGGCGAGGATGCCAGCTTGCTGGCGATCGGCGCCGCGTGCGAACGGGTCCTCTGATACGACGTTGCGACGGCCGGCGCCGGTTGCCGATCGGAGCGTCTGCCCGGATCGGGTTGAACCGGAGTTCCAGGCGAGCGCGGGCCGCGCTAGAATGTCGCCGCGCAAGGAGGGGCAATGGCCGACTATCTTTACCACCGCGAGCCCGACACCCTTGTCTTCGAGACCGAGATCGTTGCCCGCCGCCCGGGCGCGGTGCGGCTCGAGCGCTCCTTCCTTCATCCGGGCGGCGGCGGTCAGGTGTCCGATCGGGCGATGCTCGTTCATGCCAGCGGAACCCTCGCGATCGTGGGAGTCGCCGTGGAGGACGGACTCTATTGGCACCTGCTCGACCGCGACGAGGCGGTCGACTGGAAGGTCGAGATCCGGATAGACGCTGCACACCGCGCGACCCTGTCGCAGCTGCACACGGGCAGCCACGTCCTGAACGCACTCGTCTTCCGCCGCTTTGCGGGCGCCCTCGTCACCGGCGCACAGATCAATGGCGACGGGTCCGGGCGGATGGACTTCGACCTTCCCGGCTTCGACAACGACCGGCTTCGGGGGCTGGAGGAGGAAATCAACGCCGTGATCGCCGCCGATCTTCCGGTCCGGACCCGCTACGTACCTTTTGACGAGGCGCGATCGACCCCCGGACTGATCCGCAGCGCTGCGGTCGCGCCGCCGCCAAGCGCCGACGGAATGGTGCGGATCGTGGAGATAGAGAATCTCGACGCCCAGGCCTGCGGCGGTACCCATCTTACCAGCACCGCCCAGTCGCGGCCGATCCGCATCACCAAGGTGGAGAATAAGGGCCGGCACAATCGCCGCGTCCGTTTCGCGCTCGACTGACGGCGGCCGCGTCCGGGGGGACGCAGCCGCCGGCGGCGATCAGCCCAGAAGCTGAGTCACGAGGCTGGCCGGATCCAGGGCGCCGCTGTCGGCATAGCCACCGCCATAACCATAAGGATCGGCGTAGCCATAGGGATCCGCTCCGCCCAGGCCGAGCGCCGCGCCGTCCAGGTCGTACCCACCGAGCGGGTCGCCGCCGAGCAGGCTGCCGCCGAGGCCGCCCCCGCCAAGCAGTCCGCTGCCGAAGATCGAGGCGATCGATCCGCCGAGGCCGCCGCCGGACAGCGGGTCGCCATAGCCCATGCTTCCGCCATAGGGGTCGCCATAGCCATAGCCGGAATTCGCCGCATAGGGATCGCCATATCCATAAGCGGGGTCGCTTCCATAAGGCGCGCTATAGCCGTAGGCGAGGCCCGTATCGGCGGGGTAGCTCGCGCCATATGGATCGCTGGCGCCGCCGAGCAGCCCACCTAGTCCGCCGGCGTCGCCGCCGAGCATCTGCCCGAGGACGAGCGGGAGCATGGCGCCGAGGATGCCGCCCAGGCCGCCGCCGCCGCCGCCGAACAGGCCGCTGCCCGAATCCGAATATTCCGGCGCATAATGATCATAGCCGGCCGGGACGTAGCGGACCACCGGTTCCGCCCGATAGACATAGCGGGGCGCAGCATCGCGGTAACGGACCGGCTCCGAATAGGACCAGCCATCATATGCGCGCGATTCGTAGGCTCGGGCCGTGCGAAGCTGCGCCAGCTGCCGCCGCCGCTCGGCCTGCGAGTGGCGGGCCCGATCGGCTCTGAGCCGGGCGATCCGGCTGCGCTGGAGCTGCTCGCGTTGCTCGGCGCGTCGCTCGGCGAGATAGCGGCGGTCGGTTCGGGCGTCACGACGACGCGCCTGGCGCTGAGCCAGGCGCCGCGCGTGCTGGCGCTGCTCCACCGCGGCGCGCGATCGAAGCGCATCCTGGCGCCGCTCGGCGAGCCGGCGCGCGCGCTGCCGCTGCGCGGAGACCTGCCGCGCCTGCTGGCGCCGATCCACAAGCTGCCGTGCCCGTTGCGCCTGACGGCGCTGGGCGACCTGCCGCGACTGCCGGACGTCTCGTTGCCGCGCGGCCTGGCGCGCGCGCTGGCGCTGGGAGGAGGCCCGCGCCTGTCGCGTCTCGCGACGTTCCGCGGCGGCCCGACGGGCTTGGCGACGCTCGGCCGCCACCTGGCGCTGGCGGCTCGCGGCCGCAGCACGCGACCGCGTCCGGCGATTCTCCGCCGCGTCGTCGCGCCGGTCCGCGCGCCGGGCCTGCTGGGTGCGGCGCTGCGCCGCCTGACGGGCTTCGTTGCGATCCCTGGATCGAGCGCGCTGACGCTGCCCGCTCGCTTTGGCGCGGCTCGAGGATCGGTTGGACGCCTGTCGGCGATCCTGCCGCACCTGGCGGCGCTGCTGCCCGGCCTTGCGCTGGTCCTGCCGTTCGGCGCGAGCCTGACGCCGATCACCGCGATCGCCGCGGTCGGCCAGGGCGGGTGTCGCCATCGTCGTGGCGAGCAGTAAGGCGATCATGGTCCGTTTCATCGGTTGGCACTCCATGTCCAATTTGCAGGATAGAATGCGCGACGGGGGCTGAGTTCGTCCTGAACTCGACGTTCATCGGCCGGACATGGGCAGCGGAAATGAGGTCAAAACCGGGAAATTCCAGTGGTTTAGGCTGAGCATGGAGATGAGGCGCACGAGACAGGCCGTGGCGGGGAGCCGACGAGGCGAAGCCTCGCGCTGCGCGGACCGCGGCGTCCGGCTTCCGGAAACCTTCAAGCGCGTCTCCACTGCCCGCACGATGAGCCAAGCCGCCTGTTCGCCTCCGAGCGTGATCCGCCATGGCGGGAAGCGCCGGTTCTTTCCGGCATGGTAGACGCAATTTTCGAAGGTTTCGCTGCCGGGGCGTCTCGACGCGCGCGTAGCGCGGCGGGGCGGCGACGATCCGCGTGGGCCAAGACACCGGTAGAATTCGACCGACGCCCGCTAATCGGTCGTTCCCACCGTGACCTGGTTCAGCCTCACGGCTCCTGCATCCGCAGCGCAACTTCGTTCATGAAGCGCGCATCGTCACCCTTGGCGAGCCAGTCGGCCTCCCCGGCGATCGCAGCCAGGAGGTCGCTCAATCGGTCGCGCTCCGCCTTCGCATAGTTGCCGAGGACGTGCCCGGTCACCTTGTCCTTGTGGCCGGGATGGCCGATCCCGATGCGTACGCGGCGGAAGGAGTCGCCGATGTGGGCGTCGAGCGACCTTATGCCGTTATGGCCCGCGGTCCCGCCCCCGATCTTCACCTTGACCTTGAACGGGGCGAGGTCGAGCTCGTCGTAGAAGACGGTGACGTCGTCCGGCGCCTTCTTGAAGAAGCGAACGGCTTCGCCGACCGAGCGCCCGCTGTCGTTCATGAAGGTAGCTGGCTTGAGCAGGAGGATGCGTTCGCCGCCTATGCGTCCCTGGCGGGTCCAGCCGGAAAATGCCTTCTTCGGCGGATCGAACCCGTGCACTTCGGCGATGGCGTCCGCCGCCATGAAGCCGACATTGTGCCGGTGCATCGCATATTGCGTGCCGGGATTGCCGAGGCCGACCCAGATCTGCACGGGATCGAATTCCCCCCAGTCCGTCACCGCCTCCGCAAGCGAAGGCTGGCCCGGAACGTCCGCCGGCTTCACGCCGAACAGGGAACCGAGCCAGCTGAACCGCGGCAAGGTACGAGAGCCCTAAGCCTGCTCGCCTTCGCCCTCGGCTTCTTCCTCGCCGACGACGGGGACCTCGTCCGCCTCGACTCCTCCGGCCGCTTCTGCGGCGGCAGCTTCGGCCGCCTCTGCCTTGACGCCCGAAGGCGCCACGATCGTCGCGATGGTGAAGTCGCGGTCGGTAATCGCCGCGCTCGTCCCGGCGGGCAACTTGACATGGCTGATATGGATCGAATCGCCGATTTCGAGGCCGGCCAGGTCGATCACCACCTCGTCCGGCATCTCGGCCGCGTCGCACACCAGCTCGAGCTCGTGGCGAACGGCGTTGAGGACGCCTCCGCGCTTGATGCCGCGGCTATTCTCCTCGCCGACGAAGCGGATCGGCACCGCGACGGTGACCGTCGCATGCTCGGCGATGCGCAGGAAGTCGACATGCATCGGGCGATCGGTGACCGGGTGGAACTGCACGTCCTTCGGCAGAGTCCGATTCTGGCTCCCGCCGACGTCGATCATCACCACCGAGTTCATGAAGTGACCGGTGTGAAGCATCTTCACCAGCGCCTTCTCCTCGATGTGGATCGAGAGGGGTTCCTGTTTCTCGCCGTAGACGACGGCGGGGACTCGGCCTTGGTTGCGCAGGGCACGGGAGGCTCCCTTGCCAGCCCGTTCGCGCGCTTCGGCCGACAGCGTAAGCTGTTCGCTCATGGCATGTCTCCAATTAGCGGGTTCAAGATATCCCGCACACGCCTCCAGGGATGACCATGAGCGGGGAAGCGGCGGCCTATAAGGGAGGCACGCCGCGGAAGCAAGCAATGACACTCTTAGTCGGCGGTGGTGCCGGGCTTCTCGATGTGCGGCACGCGCTCGGCGACGATTCCGTTCTCGCGCAGGACGGCCTGGACGCTGTCGCTGCCGGCCAGGTGACCGGCGCCGACCGCGACGAAGACGGTTCCCGGCCGAGCCATCCGCTCGCGGATCCATCTCGCCCAGGTCCGATTCCGGTCGGTGAACAGCAGGCGCTGAAGGTCGGGGTCCTGCTCGCCATGGGCGGTAAGCTGATCGTGGAGAGCTTCCACGTCGCCCGACGACCAAGCGGTGAGCATCGGCGCCAGTGTCTCATCGAGCGAGTGGAAGCTGTCGAGCGTCTGGCGCAGCTGCGCGAGCTGCTCTTCTTCGGGCATGCTGTCGAACAGCCGTATCTGCCATTCCATCCCTTCCAGCTCCGAGATGGGAATGTCGCGTTCGCGCGCCGCTCGCATCAGGACCGACTCGACACCGTGCTCGGCGGTGATGCCGACGCGCTGGCTGATCACGGCTGCCAAGGTCATCGAGACGAACCAGGGTTCAAGCATGTCGAACACCGCGACGGGTGCCCCGAGGCCGGAAACCGCTTCGGCAAGGGCGGCATTCTGGTCGGGCGTCAGCCGTTCCGACAGCTTTCGTCCCTCCGGATCAATCGCATAACGCAAGATGAGCGGCTGAAGCTCGGCAGGGTTATCGGGAAGGATGGCTTCGAGCACCAGCTCGTCGGAACTGTCGAACGCCGCCTTCACCTCGTCGTTGAACCAGGGTCGGGCGTCGAGGAGGTGGAACGTGCCGAACAGATAGATGGTCGTGTCCTCATCGCGCACCGCCCATATAGCCGGATCGGCATCCGGAAGGGTGGCTGACGCCGATGCCGGGGCCTTCGGCGAAGGCATGTCGCTCTTGGCGTCGGCAGGCGCGGTGGCTGGAGAAGGCGGCTCCGGCGGCGTCCAGCAAAATGCGGCGGCCGGTATGAAAGCCAGAGCGGCGGCCAGGAACAGCTTCTTCACGGTCGAATCTCCTTGCGGACGAGACGCCTAGCGAAAACGCCTGATAACCGGAAGCGCCGGTGCCTCGCTTCGCCGTCCTTCCGGCGGGTCAATGCTCAACGGGCGAGGGTCGACCCGGCCCGCACGGCCTGCGGCCCCACCGGCTTTCTTGACCGGTTGTGCCCCATACGCCAAAGCGTCCACCGGTTGTTGCACCTGCGAAGGCGAAGATCTCTTGGCGTCGAATCCGCCCTCTTTCCAGAAGCTGATCCTGACGCTGCACGATTATTGGAGCGAGCGCGGCTGCGTAATCCTCCAGCCCTATGACATGGAGATGGGGGCGGGGACGTTCCACACCGCGACGACGCTGCGCGCGCTCGGGCCCGATCCGTGGAACGCCGCCTTCGTCCAGCCCTGCCGACGCCCGACGGACGGCCGCTACGGCGAGAATCCCAACCGGCTGCAGCATTATTACCAATATCAGGTGATCCTAAAGCCGAGCCCGCCGGACCTGCAGCAGCTTTATCTGGGCAGCCTCGCCGCGATCGGGATCGATTTCACGAAGCACGACATACGCTTCGTCGAGGACGATTGGGAATCACCTACGCTGGGTGCGTGGGGTCTCGGCTGGGAAGTGTGGTGCGATGGAATGGAGGTGACCCAGTTCACCTACTTCCAGCAGATGGGCGGATTCGACTGCCGCCCCGTCTCCGGTGAGCTCACCTACGGGCTCGAGCGCCTCGCCATGTATGTCCAGAACAAGGACAGCGTGTACGACCTCGACTTCAACGGTCGCGGCGTGACCTATGGCGACGTCTTCCTCGAGAACGAGCGCGAGATGTCGGCATGGAACTTCGAGGTGGCCGATACCGAGCGTCTGTTCGACCAGTTCCGAAAAGCGGCGGCGGAATGCGAAAACTGCCTCGGCGCCGATCTGCCCATTCCGGCCTATGAGCAGGCGATCAAGGCCAGCCACATCTTCAACCTGCTGAACGCCCGCGGAGTCATCTCGGTCGCCGAGCGCCAGGCCTATATCGGCCGGGTTCGCGATCTCGCCAAGGGCGCCTGTCAGGCCTGGATGGAGAAGAACGGGTGGCTCGCGTGACGATGTCGACGGGCGCGGAATCGCGCCGTGGCTGATTTTCTGCTCGAACTCCTCTCCGAGGAGATACCCGCGCGCATGCAGGCGAAGGCCAGCGCCGATTTTGCAAGGCTGTTCGAGGCGCGGATCGGCGAGGCCGGCCTCTCCGCCGTGAAGATCGAGACTTTCGCGACGCCCCGGCGACTGGCGCTGATCGCGCGAGGTCTGCCGGCTGAAACGGAAAAAGTGAGGGAGGAGCGCAAGGGACCGCGCGCCGATGCGCCCGAGGCGGCGATCGCCGGCTTCCTGCGCTCCACCGGCCTCGCGCGCGAACAGCTCGAGGAACGGGAGGACAAGAAAGGCGGCCGCACCCTGTTCGCCGTCGTGGAGCGGCCTGGTCGCAGCGCCCTCTCGGTCCTCGCCGAGGCGATTCCGGAGATCGTGCGTGACTTTCCCTGGCCGAAGTCGATGCGCTGGGGCGAAGCCTCATCGTCGACGTCTAGCCTGCGCTGGGTGCGCCCGCTCCAGGGAATTCTCGCCCTGCTGGGGGAGGAGATGGTTCCGTTCGACGTGGGCGGCGTCCGGTCCGGCGCGGCCACCGTCGGCCATCGCTTCCATCATCCGGGCGCCATCACCATCGGCAGCGCCCAGGACTATGTAGAGAAGCTGCGCGCCTGCCATGTCATCCTGGATCCCGCCGAACGCCGTCGCATCATCGCCGACGGCGCCGCCCGCGCGGCCGCGGAGGCAGGCGTGACGTTGGTCGAGGATGAGGGGCTGCTCCACGAGAATGCCGGCCTGACCGAATGGCCGGTGCCGCTGCTCGGCAGCTTCGATCCCGCCTTTCTCGACGTTCCGCGCGAGGTGATCCAACTCACCATGCGCACCAACCAGAAATATTTCGCCTGCACGGACAGGGAGGGGAGGCTGGCGCCCAACTTCGTCTGCGTCGCCAATATCGAGCCTTCCGACGGCGGGGCAGGGGTCGTCGACGGCAACCGCAAGGTGCTCGCGGCGCGACTGGCCGATGCGCGCTTCTTCTGGGAGCAGGACCTCAAAGTGCCGCTCGAGGCGCAGGCGGCGAAACTCTCCGGAATCGTCTTCCACGAGCAGCTCGGGTCGATCGGCGACAAGGCGCTGCGTATCGAGAAGCTGGCCGGATGGATGGTCGAGCGCCGCCTGATCGATCTTCAGCGGCGACGCCCGGCCCGCGAAGGCGCCTGGGCGGTACCCGGAATGTCCGACGAGGAACGGGTGGCGCTGGCGAAGCAGGTGCGGACCGCTGCGCGGCTCGCCAAGGCCGACCTCCTTACCCAGATGGTCGGGGAGTTCCCGGAGCTGCAGGGCGTGATAGGCGGCTATCTCGCGCGGGCGCAGGGGCAGGGGGACGCCGTCGCGGATGCCGTGCGCGATCATTACAAGCCGGTCGGCCAGCAGGACGAGGTGCCGGAGAGCCCGGTCACAGTCGCGGTGGCACTCGCCGACAAGATCGACACTTTGGCGGCCTTCTTCGCCATCGACGAGAAGCCTTCCGGATCGCGCGATCCGTTCGCGCTGCGCCGCGCCGCGCTGGGCGTGCTCCAGATCATCACTCGCCGCGGATTGCGCCTGCCGCTGCGCGACGTGCTGATCCAGGCGGCGGTGCTGGTCAAGCTGTCCCGGCTCGGCGCGCTTTCCTCCGCGACCTTCCCGAACCTCTCGGTCGACGTGGAGGGCGAACATGAGATCACGGCCGAGGTCGGCTCCTTCACCTATCGCTGCGGAGGCACGGTCGTCGTGCGCTGGGATTCGGCAAGCACCCCCCTGCTGGAGCGCGGGCGCTTCATCGAGGAAGCGCGGGACGTCGAGGAGGAGCTCTTCGCCTTCTTCATCGATCGCCTGAAGGTCCAGCAGCGGGATGCCGGCGTGCGCCACGACCTGATCGACGCCGTCTTCGCGCTGCGCGCCGAGGAGGACCTGATCCGGCTGCTCGACCGTGTCCAGGCGCTCCAGGCCTTCGTCGAGACCGAGGAGGGCGCGGATCTTCTGGCGGGCTACAAGCGCGCCGCCAACATCCTCAAGAAGGAGGGATGGGAAGGGCAGGGCCGCGACGTCTTCTTCTCCTATGAGCCCGAGGATGACGAGACGGCGCTCGATTCCGCGCTCGACCGGGCCGAGCCTGCGGTCGCCGAGGCGCTGAAGCGCGAGGATTTTGCCGACGCGATGGCGATCCTCTCTAGCCTTCGCACGCCAATCGACCGTTTCTTCGACAACGTGACCGTCAACGATCCCGATCCGGAGAAGCGCAAGACTCGTCTCATTCTCCTGGCCCGCATCCGGAGCGCCGTGCATCGGGTCGCGGACTTTTCGAGGATCGAGGGATGACGGGCGCCGCGGTGGGCGTATGGGCAGTGGAGTGGGTAATGGAGTTCAGTCGCGCATGACCCAATATGTGTACCGCTTCGGCGGCGGCGTCTCGGAAGGCCAGGCCGGCGACAGGAACCTTCTGGGCGGAAAGGGCGCCAACCTCGCCGAAATGAGCGCGATCGGCCTGCCGGTGCCGCCCGGCTTCACCATCTGCACCGAAATGTGCGCGCTCTATTATCGTGAGGGCGAGCGATTCCCGGACGGGCTGACCGACGAGGTCGCGACCGGGATCGCCCATATCGAGAAGGTCACCGGCAAGAAGTTCGGCGATCCGGCCGACCCCTTGCTCGTGTCGGTCCGGTCCGGCGCGCGCGTGTCGATGCCCGGCATGATGGACACGGTGTTGAACCTCGGCCTCAATGACGAAACAGTGCAGGGCCTCGCCGCCGCGTCCGAGGACCCGCGCTTCGCATGGGACAGCTACCGCCGGTTCATCCAGATGTATTCGGACGTCGTGCTTGGCCTGGATCACGATGCCTTCGAGGAGGCGCTGGAGATCGCCAAGGAGGATAAGGGCGTCCATCTCGACACCGACTTGGAGGCCGAGGATTGGGAGAGATTGACCGCGCGCTACAAGGCACTCGTCCAGGAAGGGCTCGGGCGGCCTTTTCCCGAGGACCCGCACGACCAGCTCTGGGGCGCGATCGGCGCGGTGTTCGGGTCGTGGAACGGCGACCGGGCGAAGACCTACAGGCGACTGCACCATATTCCGCACGATTGGGGAACCGCCGTCAACGTCCAGGCGATGGTGTTCGGGAATCGCGGCGACAGCTCGGCCACCGGCGTCGCCTTCACCCGCGATCCGTCGACCGGAGAGCGGGCTTATTATGGCGAATATCTGATCAACGCGCAGGGTGAGGACGTCGTCGCCGGGATCCGTACGCCGCAATATCTCACCCGCGCGGCGCGCGAGAAGGCGGGCGCCCGCTCGCCGTCGATGGAAGAAGCGCTGCCCGAGGTCTATGGACAGCTTGCCGGAGTGTTCGAGACGCTCGAACGCCACTATCGCGACATGCAGGACATCGAGTTCACCGTCGAGCGCGGCACGCTGTGGATGCTGCAGACGCGGACCGGCAAGCGAACCGCCAAGGCGGCGCTGAAGATTGCGGTCGACATGGCGCAGGAAGGCCTGATCTCCGAAGAGGAGGCCGTGCTGCGCATCGATCCGTTGCAGCTCGACCAGCTGCTCCACCCGACGCTCGATCCGAAGGCCGAGCGTGACGTCATCGCCAAGGGTCTGCCGGCGTCGCCAGGTGCGGCTTGCGGCAAGGCGGTGTTCGACGCCGACAGCGCGGTTCAGCGCGCCGGAGCCGGCGAAGACGTGATTCTGGTGCGCGTCGAGACCTCGCCCGAAGATATTCACGGCATGCACGCGGCCAGAGGGATATTGACCGCTCGGGGCGGCATGACCAGCCATGCTGCGGTCGTCGCGCGCGGCATGGGTCGCCCCTGCGTCAGCGGCGCCGGCGCGATATCGATCGACTATAGGAACCGCCGGATGCGCGTCGGCGGGCGCGAAGTCGCAGAGGGTGAGGTCATCACCCTGGACGGCACCACCGGCGAGGTGATGTTCGGCGAGGTCCCGACCGTTCAACCGGAGCTGGTCGGCGATTTCGGCACCCTGATGGTCTGGGCTGATTCGGGCCGGCGCCTGCGGGTGCGGACCAATGCCGAGACGCCGAAGGACTGCCGAACGGCGCTGGAGTTCGGGGCGGAAGGGATCGGCCTTTGCCGAACCGAGCACATGTTCTTCGATCCCGACCGGATCACGAACGTACGCCAGATGATCCTGGCGCAGAACGAGACCGATCGCCGTGCCGCACTCGACAAGCTGTTGCCGGCCCAGCGAGGCGACTTCGAGGAGATCTTCCGGATCATGGAAGGACTGCCGGTCACGATCCGGTTGCTCGACCCGCCGCTGCACGAATTCCTGCCGCATGCGGAGGAGGAGTTCGCCGAGGTTGCCCGCGTCTCCGGGACGGACGTGGAGATGCTGCGCCGTCGGGCGGCCGAGCTGGCCGAGGCCAATCCGATGCTCGGCCATCGCGGTTGCCGACTCGGAATCACCTACCCCGAGATTTACGAGATGCAGGCGCGCGCCATCTTCGAGGCCGCCGTCGCGGTCGCGCGCGATGGCGCGACGCCGCCCTTGCCCGAGGTGATGGTGCCGCTGGTCGCCACCCGCGCCGAGCTGGCGATCATCCGCGCTCTCATCGAGCGGGTCGCGGCGACGGTGTTCGAGGAGCAGGGACTCGAGGTCGACTACCTCGTCGGGACGATGATCGAGCTGCCCCGGGCCGCGCTCGCTGCGGCCGACATCGCGCAGGAGGCGCGATTCTTCAGCTTCGGCACTAACGATCTGACCCAGACCGCGCTCGGCGTCAGCCGCGACGATGCCGGCCGTTTCCTCGGCACCTATGTCGAGCAGGGGATATTTGCGCGCGATCCGTTCGTCAGCATCGACGTCGAAGGAGTCGGCGAGCTGATCGCCATCGCCGTCGAGCGGGGGAGGAGAAGCCGGCCCGACCTCAAACTCGGTATTTGCGGCGAGCATGGCGGCGACCCGGCGTCGATCGGCTTCTGCGAGCAGGTCGGGCTCGATTATGTCAGCGCGTCGCCCTATCGCGTGCCGATCGCCCGTCTGGCCGCTGCGCAGGCGGCGTTGCGCAAGGCCAAGGGCTGACGGCGACTAATCGGTTCTATAGCGGCCCGCGCCGGTCTTCCGGGTGGCGCCGCGCCTCGTCCCGGGCGGCGGCATGGCGGAGCGTGTCCATCTCGTCCGCCTCACGCCTCAGGCGCGCATTCTCCGCTTCCAGCTCCTCGCGTCGCGCGACCTCGTCGCGGTAGCGGCGTTTCCATTTCGGACTGGCGAGGAATGCCATGCCGAGGAACAGGCCGAGCAGAAACGCCAGCAACAGCACCAGCCACTGGTCGGGCGTGAAAGCTTCCATGGCTCGCTCTCCGTCGTTGATCGCGTCAAGAACCGCGAGTGCCGCACGATTGTTCCGCGGCAGTTACGAGGGAGACGCCGCGCGTCAGGACATCAAGGAGTCCTTGATCGAGCAGGCGGCCGGCCCGAGAATCACGATGAACAGCACCGGAAGGATGAACAGGATCAGCGGCACCGTCATGATCGCGGGCAGGCGCGCTGCCTTCTCCTCCGCGCGCATCATCCGTTCGTTGCGGAATTCGGCCGACAGCACGCGCAGCGCGCTCGCCAGCGGGGTGCCGTATTTCTCCGTCTGGATCATCGTCGCGACGACTCCGCGGACGGCTTCCAGGTCGATCCGATTGGCTAGATTCTCGAAGGCCTGGCGCCGGTCGGTCAGGAAGCCCAGCTCGATCGAGGTCAGCGCGAACTCGTCGCCCAGCTCCGGATAGGCCTTGCCCAACTCGCGCGCCACGCGGCCGAACGCCGCGTCAACGGTAAGACCTGCCTCGGCGCAGATGACCAGCAGGTCGAGGGCGTCGGGCAGGCCCTTGCGGATCGCGTCCGAGCGCTTCTGGACCTTGTTCTTGAGATAGAGGTCGGGCGCCTTGTAGGCGAGAATGAGGGTACCGGCCACCAGCCCGTATTTCTTGACCGGCCCCCAGGTAGGGAAGGTGTCGAGAAAATAGACCAGGACGATCGCCGTCCCGCCGAGCACCACCGGCAGCACGAAGCGCGCGAAGATGACGACGAAGGCTAGATCCTTGGAGCGGATGCCCGCCTGCATCAGCCGCTGCTGGGCCTTCACCACCTGCTCGTCCTGAAGCATCTTGAACGAGGCGAGGAGGCCGCGGACCTTGTCGGCCATTTCGTTGCGATTGCTGATGCTCTTGCGGCGTCTCGAGGTGGAGGCGACGATGCCGGCCTTGAGCTGCTCGCGCCGCTGGTTGAGTGCCTTGACCCTCTTGGCCATGGGATCGCGCACCGTCGCGGCCGCGTAGATGGCGACGAGCACTGCGAGCGTCGCCACGGCGGCGAGCCCGCTCGCGATCATGGCGATGTCGATTCCGAGCAGGGTCGGGGGAGGGGCGGGTGCCATCGTTGCTGCGCTTTCCCTGTCAGATCTCGAAGCTGACCATGCGCGACATGATGAACGCGCCGATGGCCATCCAGACCAGCCCGACTCCGCCGGCTATCATCAGCCGCGGGTCGACGAAGAAGTTCTGCATATACTTGTCGTTGACGAGCCAGATCAGGCCGAAGACAATGAACGGGAGCGCCCCGACTATATAGGCCGAAGCCTTTGACTCCGAGGACATGGCGCGAATCTTCAGTTTCATCTGGGCGCGCTTGCGAAGCACGTCGGCCAGGTTCGAAAGCGTCTCCGCCAAATTGCCTCCCGTCTCGCGCTGGATGGCGAGCGAGATGACGAAGAACTGGAATTCGGGCGTGCCAAGCCGCTCCGAGGTTTCCTGAAGCGCCGCCTCCATCGTCCGCCCGATCTTCATCTTGTCGCCGACCGTTCGGAATTCGACCGAGACCGGACCCGGTATTTCGCTGGCGACGATGCCGATCGTCTCGGAGATCGGCAGGCCCGAGCGAAGTCCGCGAACCATCAGCTCGATCGCGTCCGGGAAACGCGCCGTGAACTTGTTGATCCGAAACTTGATCAGTTTGCCGATGACGAAATGCGGCAAAGCGACGCCTGCGAGCGCACCGAAGCTGATCGCGATGATCGCCGGCGCGCCCCTGAACAGGAGAAGCAGGCCGACGACGAGCCCGATACCGATCGAGGCTCCTACATAATGGGTGAGGGTCCAGGACTTGCCGGTTTGCTCCAGCCGGCGCCGCAGGAGGGCCGGGTTGGGAATGAAGCGCTGCGCAAAGCCTTCGGTCTTGCTCTGGCGCTGCGCGAAGATCCGCTTGAGTTGGGCCTGCGCAGCGATTTCGGAAGAGCGGCTGTGACGGATGCGGACGTTCTCGAGCCTTTTCGCCTGCGCCCGGGCGGTCGACGGGGAGGAGAAGGCGGCGATGAGGAGGAGCATCGCGCCGAACAGCCCGGCGGCCATCATGAGCATCGGGAACATGGCGGACATCACGCAGTCTCCATTCGTCGCGTGACGGCGGTCAAGCCGTCTGCGCCACCGTTGCCTTGGGCTTCTTCGCGACGAGCGACTTGAAGTTGCCGAGCTTGCCGAGCAGCGATCCGCCCGCCGGCTTTCCTCCAGCTTCTTCGGCCGCGGCCGCCTGCTCGAGCGCAAGCGCCAGCAGCTGATTGAGGGGCTGTGACAGTTTCGACGTCTTGGCTGCCTTGGCGAGCGGTTGGCCCAGCTTCGCAGCCTGCATCGCGGCCTTCGAATCGGACGGGAGCAGGATGTCGACTTTGCGCTCGATCGAATGCTCGAAATCCTTGCGGCTGACCTCCTGGATGCCCGGCACGACCTTGTTGGCGGCGACGATCACCTTGGCTTGCCCGGCATTCGCCTTGAGCCATGAAAGGACGCGGATCGCATCTCGCGTAGCGGCGAGGGTGAAGTCGACCACGACGATGACGACGTTCACGTCGGTTACCAAGTGCGGGAACTGCACCACCATGTTGCGCGGCATGTCGATCACCGTGCCTTCGAAGGCATGGCGGATCTCTTCCTGCAGTTGAAAAAAGGCTGAGCCATCCGTCAGAATCCACTGATTCAGTGGCGCCTCGGCCGAGAGGACGCTAAGCCGATCGTTGGCTCGGACCATCGCCCGTTCGATGAACAGACCGTCGATGCGGCTCGGATTCTCGATCGCATCGGTGAGACCGCGGCCCGGCTCGAGGTCGAGAGCAAGCGCGCCGGTACCGAAATGCACGTCGAGGTCGAGCAGGGCGGTGGACCGGCCGGCCTTGTCGCCCATCAGCCAGGCGAGCGAGGACGCGATCGTCGACGCGCCGACGCCGCCGCGCACCCCGATCACCGCGGCGGTGACGTTCGGCCGCTCGGCCGCTGTCTCGGTGACGCGAGGACCGGAGATGATCATCTGGGCGTTGGCGAACGCGTCCCGCAGCTGGTCCGCGGTGAACGGCTTCAGCAGATAGTCCTGAATGCCGCTCGCGACGAGGTCGCGATAAAGGCGGACGTCGTTCACCTGCCCGGCGGCGATGACCACGGTGCCGGGCTCGCAAACCTCGGCAAGCGCATTGATGTCGCTCAACGGGTCCCCGGATTCGCTGAGATCCACGAACAGGATGCTGGGGCTCGCCGATACCGACAGTGTCTGCACGGCATTGCGCAGGCCGCCTTTGTTGACCTTTTCGGGCGACCAGCCATGCTCGACCGCGACCGGGCGCAGAAGGTCTGCGGTCGCATCATCGCAAACGAAGGCGGTGAAGGGATCGCGTAGCGAGGCTGCGCGGGCGTTGAAAGGCGCGTTCATTACTGACCACCCGTTGAAGCGCTGGGAAGGGATGGGGCGCTGCCCGGCTGCCGGGCGCGGTAGGTGCGCACGGCGCGACTGGCGGTGGTGCCGCTGCCGATGGTCGTGCCTTCCTGGCCGAGCACGAGATCCTCGGGATTGGCCACCATCGCGGCGAGGTTCGAGTTGGTTGCGCAGCCGTAGTTGGATGTCGAAGACGTCGTCGCGATGATGTCCGGCTCGCTCCAGTCCGGGCATCCCGACACGCTTGCCGTGGTGCGGGTCGCGATTACCCGGACCATCCCCGGCTGAACGTTCCCGGTCAGCACCGGCGCGCCATCGGCCACCTCCATGCCATAGTCGGCCGCGATGCGCGTGATCGCGTCCCGAGCCTGCGGGCTGAAGAAGCCGCGCGGCTCGTCGATGGCGAGGCTGTCGCCATAGCCGGTCCCGATCGATTGCAGCCACGCGTCGAGCCGCTGAAGCTCCGCTTCGGAAAGAGCATCGCCGCTGGACGAAAGATCGAGCACATAGTCGGTGCGCTGCACCACCGGCTGGTGAAGCGAATTCAGCGTCCGATTATTGGCCGGTGTGGTCGGCCCCTGGTTGAACGCGCAGCCGCCGGCCGCCAGCCCGAGGGCGGCGAGCGCGGCGAGGGTCGTGATGCGGGTCATAGTCGATCCGTCCTTTCCATCTCGGGCGTTCATCAGAAGCCGAAGCCCGGCTGGGCCGAAGTTCCAGTCTGCGGCGCGGGCAGTGCCGAAGTCTGCGCCAGCTGAGCCGGTGCCGGCCCCGGGACCGGAGCGGCGCTGCTGATCCCGTCGATTCCGGGCGTGGTCACGGTCTGCGGCGCCGACATTACCGGGACGGGGCGCTGTTCGCCCGTGAGGCTGTCATGATCGCGTCCGATCAGGATACGCTGCGGATCGTTGGCGTGCCGATAGCCGTCGGTCGGCAGCGAAATCTGCGAGGCCGAGACCGGCCGGACGAGATAGGGCGTAACGACGATAACCAGCTCGGTCTCGTTGCGGCGGAAGTTGTTCGACCGGAACAGGGCGCCGATGATCGGCAGATTGCCGAGAAACGGCGTACGCTCGAAGCCGTTGTTTCCAGTGTTGCGCAACAGGCCGGCGATCACGAAACTCTGGCCGGAGCCGAGCTCCACCGTCGTCTCTGCACGCCGGGTCGTGAGCGCCGGTATCTCGATATTGCTCAGAGTGACCGCGCCTTCGCTGGTCAGTTCCGACACTTCGGGGCGTACCCGCATCGAGATGCGGCCGTTCTCGAGCACGATCGGGCTGAAGGCGAGACCGACGCCGAACTGGCGATATTCGACCGAGATCGCGCCCAACGCCTGCGAGATCGGGATCGGGAACTCGCCGCCCGCCAGGAAGCTCGCCGTTTCGCCCGACAAGGCGGTCAGCGTCGGCTCCGCGAGAATGGTGACCAGGCCGGTATTCTCGCTCGCATTGACCGCGCCGGCCACGTCCACGCCGAAGATATTCCGGAGGAGGAGCCCGGCGTTTGAGGTCCCCTCCGGGCGAACGAACGAAAAGCCGCCATCCTCGCCGAACTCGCCGACCTCTCCGCCGCGTCCGAAAACGAACCCGGTGCTGCCGCCAGAAGGGTCCAGCGAATCGATGTTCACGCCGAGCCGGCGGGTAAGGGACCGGCTCACCTCGGCGATCGTCACCTTGAGCATTACCTGCTGGGGTGTTGCAAGGCGCAGCCGGCTGATCACTTGGGTCGCCTCGCCGACGAACGTCTGGACGAGACGCTCGGCCTCCTCCGCGTCGGTCGGCTGCGCGACCGTGCCGGTCAGCAGGACCATCCCGTTCAGGGGAGTTGCCTGGATATCGGCTTCAGGCATGGCGAGATCGAGCAGTTCGCCGACCGAGCCGAGATTTTGGCCCACGCGAACGTTGGTCGAGTAGACGACCCGTCCGGCGCGGTCGGTGGCGTAGACGGTCGTGCTGCCTGCGGCCTTCCCGAAGATGTATATCTGATTGGGCGACCGGACGTTTACATCGGCAATGCCTTCATTGGCGACGAATAGGTCCGTGATCGCACGATCGAGCCGCATCATGCGGCCGGTTCCGACCGAGAGGGTGATCTCGTCCGAGGGCGCGACCGCACTGGCGGTCTGGGCCGAAGCCCGGGCCGGTACCGTCGCGGCAAAGCCGGCCGCCAGCGTCGCCGCGAGGGCGGTGCCGAGAGAGGCCCGGCCAATAGCGTTGAACTTCAACATTTATCGTGCTCCCACCGGAACGACCGTCACCGCATTGCCGCGGGCGATGCGGACCACCGGCCCGGTATGGGCCGGGTCCACGCCCGGGGCCGCTCCCTGCGCGGGCGCAGCTTCGTTATTCTCCGGCGCCCTTCCGGGCACGCTGCGGCGCTGGAAGCGCGAGACGTCTCCGCCGACCGTGTAGGTCGTGCCGCCCTCGGTCGGACGATTGGCGACCGCCAGGAGCATGCTGCGTTCGGCAGTGGGATCGTCGCTCTCCGGCACGTCGATTTCGCCGGCGGCGATCGCGCGCTCCAGCTCGGCCGTCGTGTCGGCAAGCGAGCGCAGCGACAGCGTGATCGAGCCGAGGCGCTGTGCGACCGCGATCTTCTCGGCCAGCTGCGGCGTCGCCTCGAACGTCACCGTGTCGCGGTTCCGCGCCACCTGGTTCCCATTCTCGTCGCGCGTGTTGATGCTGTTGTCGACCGCAAGGACTCGGATGTTGCGGATGATCGTCTCAGAAACCTGGAGCGGGGCGCCGTCACCGCCACCGGCGACTTCCTGGGTCAGGACCATGTCGACGCGGTCGCCCGGAAAGACGAAGCCGGCGACGCCGCTCGTCTCCGAGACCGAGACAGTCACAGCGCGCATTCCGGGGCCGAGCGCCGCGGCGAGGAAGCCGCGCTCGCCGGGACGGATGAGCGAACCGCGCGTCGCCGGCTGACCGGCATTGATCTCGTTGCGGACGACGGTGCCGATCAGGGTCGTAGGATCTGAATTCTCCTCGCCTCGGACGTAATAGGCGTCCTGGACCAGACCTTCGGGCCAGGGTTGATAGCGCAGGTCCTCGGCGGTGATGATCGTTCCGACGGGAAGGGTGCGCGTGGCGACCATGATTTCCGGCCCGACGGGCGCGGCCTGGCGCGCAACCGCCTGCGGTGCCCCAGCCCCGGTGAACATGCTCTTCGCCATGAATGCCGTCACGCCGGCAATGACGAGTGCGCCGATCAGCAGCGCGAGTTTCTTAACGTCCATGGCGACTGTCGCCTCCCCGGTGGGACTGAAAGGATCGAGCCGCCCTCATCAGCCAAAATGGTAAAGAAAACGTTGGGCAATCAGCCATAATCCGCCGAATGCTATGGCAACTCCGTAGGGCACTTCGATCGGCGCCTTGCTTCGGGCCAGCCGCTGGCGGATCAGCATCGCCGCGGTCAGCGCGCCGCCGGCCAGCGACATGATGACGAGAAGCATCAACACCGCCTGCCAGGGCAGCCACAGCGCCAGGGCCCCGATCAACTTGACGTCGCCTCCGCCCATCGCGCCGATCGCGAAGGCCGCGGCGAACAGAGCGAAAACGAGCAAGGCGACGCCCGCCTGCAGCGCCGCATCGGGCCAGAACGGCAGTCCCGTCGCCCACCAGAAGGCCGGTGCGAGCAGGGCGATTGCGGCGACGAGGCTGTTGGGAATGGTCCGCGTGCGCAAGTCCGACGCCGATGCCGCGAGCAGCATCAGCGCCAGAAGTGACAGCAAAATCCAGGCGAACCCCGTCCCCATCGCGAGAGGCCACTAGACGGGCTTGCTTTCAAAACCGTAACCGCGGCGTCGTGGTCAACGAAAGTTTCACCGATCCTGCCGGCACGAATCTCCGGCGCAGCCATCCCGCCGGCGCGGTCTTTTCGGATTGGCACGCCCCGGACGACTGGGTGCTGCGGCGAATGGACTGGCTCCAGCCGGCCGGCGTGGCACCTCGCGGCAGCCTGCTGTTCGCCGGCGGGCGCGGCGACTTCATCGAGAAATATCTGGAGATCTACGCCCACTGGCATCGGGCAGGCTGGAATGTCATGGCGTTCGACTGGCGCGGGCAGGGCCGGTCGCAGGCCGGCGAACCGATGCCCGCCGCGTTCAGCTTCGATCCTCTGGTGGCCGACCTCGACGCGTTGATCCGCGACTGGGCGTCCGATTCGCCCGGGCCGCACGTCGCCGTTGGTCATTCGATGGGCGGACATTTGCTGCTGAGGACCGTTGTCGAGCGCCTGCCGCCGATCGACGCCGCCGTGCTGGTGGCGCCGATGATCCGGGTCAACAGTTCGCCCTTGCCCGAATCCATCGCCCCTTCTGTCGCCGACACGATGTGCCTGCTGGGATGGCGCGACCGGACGGTCTGGAAAGCTCCGCCGGGAGGCCTCGCCGCGGGCTCCGGACGGCACCGTATCCTCACCACTTGTCCCGAACGCTATTCGGACGAGCTCTGGTGGTGGGAACGTGAGCCGGGCTTCAATCTCGGCGGAGTGACCTGGGGCTGGCTCCGCGCCGCCTATCGTTCCGCCGCTGCTTTCGCGCCCGACCGCCTCGGCGCGGTGAAACTGCCCATCCTGCTGATCGGCACCGACCGCGATCGGCTGGTGAGCGCGCAGGCGATCCGCGAGGTCGCGGCGCGGCTGCCCGGCGCCGAGCTCAAGATGTATCCCGACGCCGGCCATGAAGTCCTGCGAGAGGCCGACCGGATCCGGCTCGACGCTGTGGCGAGGATCGACGGCTTCCTGGATGCGCATGCCGGGGCAGAGCCCTCGTGATCCGCCGCGTGGACGTTGCGGTTATCGGCGCCGGAATGGCTGGTGCAAGCCTTGCGGCGGAGATTGCGGGCGACGCATCGGTGCTGATCCTGGAAGGAGAGAGCCTGCCGGGCTATCACAGCACCGGGCGGTCGGCGGCCTTCTGGTCGGAGACCTATGGCGGGCCACTGGTGCAGCCGCTGACCAGCGCCTCGGGCCCGTTTCTTGCCGACCCGCCGTCCGATTTTTCGGATGCGCCTTTTCTGGGTCCGCGCGGCGCGCTGCACATCGCGGACGCGGCCGGGAAGGCGAGGCTCAACGCCTTCGCGGCGGAATTCGCAAGCTCGCCCGTATCGCTCGAGCGCCTCGGCCGGCAGGATCTTCTTGTCGCCGTGCCGGGCCTCCGCACCGGCTGGGACGAGGGGCTGAGTGAGCCAAGCTGCTCGGATATCGACGTGGCCGCCCTTCACGCCGCCTATCTGAGGCGCGCTCGCTCCCTCGGGGCGGAACTGGTCGCCGACGCTCGCGTCGAGCACGCCGAGCGGGACCGCGGGCGATGGCGGATCGAGACGAGGGCCGGCACCTTCGAGGCCGGCATTCTCGTCAACGCCGCCGGTGCCTGGGCGGACGAGGTGGCGCGCACGGCAGGCGAGCGACCGGTGGGCATTCAGCCCTATCGCCGCACTCTCGTCCAACTACGGGTGGATCCCCCGGCTCCCGGGACATTGCCGCTCGTCATCGACGCGCAGCATGAATTCTACTTCAAGCCCGAGACGGGCGGGCGATTATGGCTGAGCCCCCATGACGAGTCGCCCTGCGATCCGGGCGACTGCGCAGCGGAGGAATATGATGTGGCGCTCGCCATCGACCGGCTGCAGCGGGTGGTGGATTGGCGGGTCGATCGGGTCGAGCGGGCGTGGGCCGGCCTGAGAAGCTTTGCCCGGGACCGAGCCCCTGTCTACGGCTTCAGCCCGAGCGGCCGCGACTTCTTCTGGTGCGCCGGCCAGGGGGGCTTCGGCATCCAGACCGCCCCGGCCGCGTCGAGAATGGCAGCGGCGCTGCTGCTTGGCCGGGAGCCGGATCCGATGGTGTCGCACATCGATCCTGCCCCCTATCTTGCCGAGCGCTTCCTCGGCTAGACTGCCTCTCCGCTCATTCCCGCCGCAGCGCCGTAGCGGGATGCAGCCGAGAGGTCCTGACGCTGTGCGCAGCGACCGCGGCTGCGGCCAGGAGGACAGCCACCAAGCTTGCCGAAACGAAGGCCAGCGGCGGCATGTCGATGCGGTAGGAAAAATTGTTCAGCCAGTCTCGGGCGACGTACCAGGCGATGGGCCAGGCGATGAGGCTCGCCAGCATAACCGGCCTGAGGAGGTCCCACATGAGGAGCCTCAATATGTCGCGCGTGCGTGCGCCAAGCACCTTGCGCACCGCGATCTCCCTGGTGCGCCGTTGCAGCGAGAATGCCGCCATGGCGACCAGGCCGAGGCAGGACAGAATGATGGCCAAGGCGGAGAAGAAGGTGAGCAGGGCGAGTTGCCTCGCTTCCTTCGCGTAGAGGTCGCCGATCAGGTCGGCGAGGAAGGCGCGCTCGATCGGGTGACCGGGGACGCGCTCGCGCCACAGACGATCGGCGAACGCGCCGAAGCGCTCCGCGCTGCCTGGCTGGATCCGGACCGAGATGTTGCCGCCGGCCTGGTCGTCCAGGAGATATATCTCGTCCCTGATCGGTGCGTGGAGCGACCGGAAATGGAGATCGGGGACGACCCCCACGACCTCATAGGCGACCTCGCTGCCTTGGAGGATTTGGCCGATCGCCTCCTCCGGCCGACTGAGGCCGAGGCGATCGAGGGACGAGTGGTTGAGCACTACGGGTCGCGTCCCGGCCGTGTCGCCCTGCCGGTCCGGTTCGGAGCGTGACGCGCGTTCCTGCGACGCGGTCCGTCCGGCGAGGGGCGCGACCCCGTAAGTCTCGAAGAAGGCGGTATCGACCCTGTGGTATCCGAGCTGTACCGGGCGGCTCTGGCCGCCGAACCGAATGGTGAGATTGTCCTCGGAGGTATCGGAAGGAACGGCCGAGGAAAGGGAAACGCCGCGCACGTCCGGGTGGCGGGCAAGTGCGTCGGCAAAGGCGCGGGCGTCGATCGCCTGCCGTGGGCCATCGGGCATGCGAATGACGGCGAGGTCGGCGCGGTCAAAGCCGATGTCCATCTCTCGCGTGAGGCGCCACTGCATGGACATGGTGATGGTCACCGCCACCAGGCCGATCGAGATGGCGAATTGAAGCACCAGCAACGCCGTGCGGAACCGGCCGCCCGATCGCCGCGCGAACTCGCGGCTGAGCGCCGTGGAAGGCATGATCCGCGCGATCAGCAGGGAAGGGTACACGCTTGCCGCGGCCGCGGTCGCGAAGATGAGCGCGGCAACGCCCGCCCAGACGGAGGCGATGTTGGGCCGCAGATAATCTGCGGGTAGCCCCAGCCTGGACTCGATATAAGGGAGGGCGATCTCGACCAAGGCGACGGAAACCATTCCGGCAATGCCGGCGATCAGCAGCGCCTCGAGCAGGAACTGAAGTATGATGTCGCGGCGCTTCGCCCCCACCACTTTCCTCAGGGCGACCTCGCGGGTGCGCAAGCTCGCGCGCGCGGCGAGGATGTTGCCGAAGTTGATGCAGGCGACCAGCAAGATCAGAGCGGCTACCGCCGACAAGGCGACGACGGTGGTGCGGCTGGAGGGCGGACGCATCGCCTCGATTGCGGCACCTTCGAAATGGACGTCCCGAACGGGCACGAAGCGGAATTGGAAGAGTTCGTGGGGTGGCGTGCTGATCGCCTCCCGGAGCGCCGCGGGAAGGCTTCGGTCGACCAGCGCCGGCAGCCGGCGCTCTACGTCCTCGGGCCGTGCGCCGGGCCGCAGCCGCACATAGGTGTGGAAGTAGGCGCCGGCCCAGCTGTCCGGGATCGCCATCGTCGCGTCGCTGCCGGCGCCGAAGAAGGCGGCATGCGGAATCGCGACGTCGAAGGCCATGTGGCTATTGTCGGGGATGGTCTCGAACACGCCGCTGACGATGAAGTCCCGCGGCTCCGGTGCCGCGATCGTGACGACGCGCCCGATCGCTGATGAGTCGCCGAACAGTCGTTCCGAGGCACGCTGACTGATCGCCACGGAACGGCTTCCGTCGAGCGCCCGCTCCGGCGAGCCCGCGACGAATGGCAGGCCGATCACGGAGAAGAAATCCGGGTCGGCGGCAAGGATCCGCTCGGGAAAGCGCTGGTTCTCCCGCAGCAGATCGGCTTCGGTCCGGAAGGCGCGGGTGATCGCCTCGATCTGCGGAAACTCCGTCTCGAGCGCGCCAGCGAGAGGCCCGGGCGCAAGCGCGATCTCGATACTGTCGTGTCCCGGCACCGTCTCGACCGTGTCCACGCGATAGAGGTTCTCGCTTTTCGGGAGGAAGGTGTCGTAGCTATGCTCGTAGCGCACGTAGAGGCCAATCAGCAGAACGCTCGCCAGGCCAAGCGCCAACCCCCCAAGGTTGACCAGGCTGAACCACCGGTCAGCGACGAGCAGTCGCAGCGCCAGTTTCAGATAATGAAGCACCATCGATCCGCTCCTCCAGGTTTCACCATATCGACTCCAGACGCGACCTCCGTCGAGTCCCTCCTTCACTTCGTCGCAGCGCGGCAGTGGACCCTCCGCTGGCGACGTTCACGACGGATTGACGGCATCGTGGCGCGCTGCCCGCAGCCGAGCGACGCGGCAGCAACCTAGATCGGCTGATGTTCGGGCGGTCCGCCCATGACTGCCACGAAGCGCAATCGCTTCCTGGCGACGACGGAAGCGGCCCGCCGATTGTCGTAGCCGGACCTGGGCGCTAAGCGGCGCGCGTGACCCGTTCCGGACCGCGGAAGCCGATCGGCCCCTTGCTTCTCCTGATCGGCTGCGCGCTGCTGCTGCGCGGGCTGATCCCGGCCGGTTGGATGCCGGCCAGCAGCGGGGACGGCTTCGTCCTCGAGCTCTGCTCCGGCCGGATGCCGGGCGGCGCGCCCGAAGAGTTGCGCGCTGCTCGCGAACTGCTTGACGCAGCGCTCGCTGGTGCCGCGGAACATCGCGACAAGGATGAGGGCTCCGCCAAGGACCAGCCCTGCACCTTTGCCGCATTCGCTCCGGCCTGGGCTGGGCCTGCGGCTTTCGCGTCACCACCGCCGCCCCCGGCATCGACCGAAGCGCTTCCACCTGCGCTGATGGGGGCCGTCGGCCGCGGCCTGCCGGCGCCTCCGCCGCCGGCTACAGGCCCACCGCTTCACGCCTGATATCGCCGTGCACCGGGAATCCCGGTGAAACCGGCCGCGTCGGTCGCGGCCGCATCGATTTCAGGAAGATGATCCATGCGATTTTCGCTGTTCGCGGGCGCCGCCTTGTGCGCGCCCGTCCTTGCTGGTGCCTTGCAGGCGCCGGCTCATGCCGCCGATCAGGCCATCGTCGTCACCGGTCGACACGTTACCGAGAGAGAGAAGGAGGTTCGCCGACGACCGGGCGGAGCCGACTTCGTGGCGGCAGCCGACTATGAGAACAAGGTGGCGGTCTCGCTGCGCGACGCCCTGGCCTTTTCGCCCGGCGTTTACGCCCAGCCGCGATATGGCCAGGAAGTGCGCTTGTCGATCCGAGGATCGGGCGTCAGCCGCGGGTTCCATCTGCGCGGCCTGGCCCTGCACCAGGACGGTATTCCCATCAACCTGGCGGATGGCAGTGGCGACTTCGAGGAACTCGACCCAACCGTCATGGAGCATATCGAGGTCTATCGCGGCGCAAGCGCTCTGCGCTTCGGTGGGACCACGCTGGGGGGCGGCATTGACGCGATCACCCCAAACGGCCGCTCCGCCCGCGGAGTCTCGCTGCGCCTCGACGGCGGCAGCTTCGACACGCTGCGTGGGGCCGTTACCTACGGCTATTCCGACGAAATCGGCGACGCCTGGCTGGCGCTTGCCGGTGACGGATCGGATGGCGACCGCGACCATGCCGACCGCGAGGCGCTGCGATTCCACGGCAATGTGGGCCTTCGTCTCTCCGGCACGGTCGAAACGCGATTCCATGCGAGCGCCCAGCGCCTTCGGCAGGAGCTTCCGGGCGGACTCGCCCTCGCCGACGCGCTGGAACGGCCGCGCACCGGCAATTCTGTCGGCGACTACCAGCGAAACGTGGATTCGATCCGCCTGCAGAATCGGACTCGCGTCGCGCTCGGCTCCGGCACGATCGAGTTTGGCGGCTTCGCGAACTTCAAGGCCCTTGACCACCCGATCTTTCAGGTGGTGGATCAGGTCTCGACGGACTGGGGCCTGTTCACCCGCGTCGATCTCGTCCGGGGACCCTTCGAACTTACCCTCGGCGGTGCCGCGCGCTTCGGGAGGGTCGCTGCGCAGCGTTACGCAAACGTCGATGGGCGTCCCGGCGCGCGCACCTTCGAGGCCGACCAGCGGGCGGAGACGGTCGATCTCTACGGCGAGGGCCGGTACCGGATCGGGCGACTCAGCCTGATCGCCGGCGGCGTCTTCAGTCACGGCCGGCGTGCGCAGGAGCAGAGGTTTCCAGCGAGAACAAGCGGCCGCTTCGCGGACGATCAATTCTCCCCGCGGTTCGGCCTCATCTGGGCGCCCAGCGCGGACGTCGAGCTCTATGGGAATTACAGCCGTTCGCACGAAATGCCCGGTTTCATGGAGCTGGCGCAGGTGGCGGGGTTCGTGCCGCTCAAGACGCAGCGCGCCTGGACCTGGGAGATCGGGGCGCGAGGTCGTGTCGGAGTCGCTCGGTTCGACGTCAGTCTCTACCGCTCGGACGTTCGGGGCGAACTGCTCCAATTCGAGATCGGACCGGACATCCCGGCCCCGACCTTCAATGCCGAGCGCACGCGCCACCAGGGCATCGAAGCCGGGATCGATCTCGACCTGGCCTCCTGGGCGCGGCTGCGTCAGGTCTACCAGTATAACGGCTTCCGTTTCAGGAACGACCCTCACTACGGTGACAACCGCCTGCCGGTTGTCGCGAAGCACCTCTATCGCGCCGAACTCAGACTCGGCAGCGAGCGACTTCACGTCGCTCCGGTGCTGGAATGGGTGCCGGAGGGCGCGTGGGCCGATTATGCGAACCAGCTCCGGGTGGATGGCTATGCGGCGATCGGCGTCAGCGCCGAGGCCGAATGGCGCGACGGGCTCAGCCTGTTCCTCGACGCCCGCAATCTCACCGGCACCGACGCGATCGGCGATATCACCGCCACGATTGCCGCCGATCCTGCCGCAAGGATCTTCTACCCGATCGAGCGCCGCGCCGTATATGCGGGGATCCGGGCGAGGTTCTAGCGAAACGCCGGGACCGGCAGCTAGGCACAGAAGAACCGCAATTCGTCTGGTTCAGGCGTGATCCGATTCCGTCGGATCACGCCCCAGAAGTTGCTATGCGGAGCGGCCGGTCCTGGGCAGCGCGAGACGGCGCCGAATGTTTCGATCGCGGCCTGTGGCCGCGAGCCGCCGGGGCGTTCAACGGCGCGCCGCCGCTCCGGCTGCATCACAGGCCAGCCGGTCGGCGCGCTCATTCTCCGGATGGCCGGCATGGCCTTTCACCCAATGCCACTCCACCTGGTGAGGTGCCGCGGCCTCGACCAGCTCCTGCCACAGGTCGGCATTCTTCACGTCCTTCTTCGCTGCGGTCTTCCAGCCGTTGCGGCGCCAGCCATGGATCCATTTGGTGATTCCATCCCGCACGTAGATGCTGTCGGTGTACAGCGCGACGCGGCACGGACGCTTCAGCGCCTCCAGGCCGCGGATCGCCGCGAGCAGCTCCATTCGGTTGTTGGTCGTGAGCGGCTCTCCGCCGCTGATTTCCTTCTCGTGCGCGCCGGACCGGATCACGGCGCCCCAACCGCCCGGCCCGGGATTACCCTTGCAGGCGCCATCGGTGAAGATCTCGACGTCGGTCACGTGCAGCGGGTGAGCCTCAGGCGGCCAGGCCGGCAGGGAGCTTGAACGTCATCCGTTCCTCGACGCCGTCCACGGGCGCCTCTTCAATCTCGAACCTCTGCGCGATCGCGTCGACCACTTCGCGTACGAGCACCTCGGGCGCGGAGGCGCCGGCGGTGATGCCGAGGGTTCGGACATCGCCAAGCCAGTCGAAATCGATGTCGCTGCCGCGACCCACCAGTCGGGCCCGAGTTCCCTCACGTTCGGCGACCTCGACGAGGCGCACCGAATTCGAGCTGTTGGGCGCGCCGATTACCAGCATTGCATCGCAGCGCCCGGCGATCGCCTTGACGGCTGCCTGCCGGTTCGACGTCGCGTAGCAGATGTCTTCGCGCTTTGGCGCCTCGATCGACGGAAAGCGTCGACGCAATATGTCGACGATCTCGGCGGTGTCGTCGACGGAGAGGGTCGTCTGTGTCAGGAAGGCCAGCCGCTCGGGATCGGCAGGAATCACCGCCTCTGCGTCGGCTCGGGTCTCGATCAAGGTGATGCTGCCGGCGGGGACCTGGCCAAGCGTCCCGATCACTTCGGGATGGCCCGCATGGCCGATGAACAGGATATGGCGGTCCTTCTCGATGTGGCGCTCGGCCTGGCGATGGACCTTGGAGACGAGCGGGCAGGTGGCGTCGATATAATCGAGCCCACGTGCCTCGGCCTTGGCGGGCACGGCCTTGGGAACGCCGTGGGCGGAGAAGACGACCGGCACGCCGTCCGGCACCTGGTCCAGCTCGGGAACGAACACCGCGCCCTTCGTCTTCAGCGCCTCGACGACGAACTTGTTATGGACAATCTCGTGGCGAACATAGACCGGAGCCCCGTAGCGCTCGAGCGCCAGCTCGACGATGCGGATGGCGCGATCGACGCCCGCGCAGAAGCCGCGCGGCGCGGCGATCAGCAGCGTCAGAGGAGGCTTGGCGTCTGGCATTGGCCGGCGCTCTACCGGATTGCTTGCTTGCACGAAACCCGCTTCCTATGATCCCTTGCCTGTCCTAGGGGGCATGTAAGCAACCGCCACCTGAAGTTCGAGGATCCCTTGCGCCTGTCCAGATCGAAAGCGGCCGTCGCCGTCCTGCTCTCCCTCGGCCTGCTCGGTTGCGCGCGCCAGGGTGACATCTATCAGTCGGGGATCCTGACCACCTACACGGCCTGCCCGGCGGTCGCGATTCCGGCGCCGGCGGGCGACATCACCCTGTTCAACCCACCCACGAGCCGCGACGCCAGCGCGATCGACGTGGTTGCCACGATCACCAACCTGCGCAGCACCTGTGACGAGACCGGCGAGTATATCGTCACCCACGCCACCTTCGACGTTCACGCACAGCGGCGCGACAATCGCGGTCCGCGTGAGGTGGTGCTGCCCTATTTCGCCACCGTCGTTCAGAGCGGCGACAATGTCGTCTCCAAGAAGGTCAGCCGCATCGGTCTGCGCTTCGAGGACGGCCAATACAGCGCGAGCTCGTCCGGCACGGCGACATCCCAGGTGCTCCGCTCGGCCGCGACTTTGCCTGAGGATATACGCCGCCAGATCACCCGGGAACGCCGCGCCGGCGACCCGCAGGCCGCGCTCGACCCGATGGCCGATCCCGCCGTGCGCGCCGCGGTCGATCGGGCTACCTTCGAGCTGATGATCGGCTTCGCGCTCGACGAAGAGCAGTTGCGCTACAACGCCACGCGCTGATCGACCTCCGGTCGATTCTGTTCCTCTCCTGCCTCCCCCATGCCAGCGTCGAGAGCGGGTTCAGATTTCGCTTGTGGGCGAGCTTCGGATCCTTGCGGGGCGATCTGGGGAAGAGGTGCGGCCCTCCTTGCGCTTTCTCCGCCTCGCGAGGAACTCCAGCGAACCTGGCCCCAAGAACATGCCCGGTCGAAGTGACGATCCCTGGATAGTGTGTTCAGCGCGGCGATGTTCAAGTCGAACCGTCAGTAACGCTTACAATTCGTTAGGAAATTCTCCGAAAACCTACGAAACGACCGATTGACTCGGATCCAACGAGCGGTCACAGCACCGGTGTCTTCGGCGGGCAACCGCCGATGGGCCAGCGGGAGAGCGCGGCCGGACCGAGAGGCCCGTGCCGCCGCCGAAGGAGCAACCGCCCCGGAATCTCTCAGGCAGAAGGACCGCCGGCCCACGACACTCTGGAAAGCGTTCGCCTTGGCCATTGGTCGGGGCGGGCCACCGAAGGGGTAAGTCCGATCTAGCTTCGGCGGCGGACGAAAGCTCTCAGGTCCCGGTGACAGAGGGGGTGCTGGAAGAAGGCGCCGCGAGGCGCCGACGAGCCCCCGCTCGCTGGAGACTGGTGATGAGCGATTCCGGAAATCTCCTGCCGCTCGACGCGTGGCACCGGCGCCTCGGCGCGCGGATGGTGCCGTTCGCCGGTTACGCGATGCCGATCCAATATGAAGGCATCCTGGCCGAGCACCGCTGGACCCGCGAATCCGCCGGCCTGTTCGACGTCAGCCACATGGGCCAGCTCCTCATCGCCGGTCCCGGCGTCGAGAAGGCGCTCGAGGCGCTGCTTCCCGCCGACCTTGCCTTGCTGAAGGAGGGGCGCCCCAAATATTCGATGCTGCTGACCGACGACGGCGGAATCATAGACGATCTGATGGTCACTCGCCGCGGTGACCATTTCTACATGGTCGTCAACGGCGCCACCAAAGAGGGCGACATCGAGTGGCTCCGGGGCAATTTGCCGCAGAGCGTCGTGCTCGATCATATGAAGGAGCAGGCGCTGCTGGCGCTGCAGGGTCCCAAGGCAGCCGAGGCGCTGGGCCGCCTTGTCCCCGAGGTCGCCAACCTCACCTTCATGACGGGAGACGCCTTCACCATCGCCGGAATCCGGACTTGGATCAGCCGGTCCGGCTATACAGGGGAGGACGGCTTCGAGATTTCGGCGCCGGCCGGCTCGGTCGAAGCGCTCGCCGATCTGCTGCTCGACCAGCCGGAGGTGAAGCCGATCGGGCTCGGCGCGCGCGATTCGCTGCGGCTCGAGGCGGGGCTTCCGCTCTACGGCCACGATCTCGACCTGACCACCACGCCCGTAGAGGCCGATCTGGCCTTCGCCTTGGCGAAACGCCGACGCGAGGCGGGCGGTTTTCGCGGCTGGTACAGAATCGCCCGGGAACTCGCGGAAGGTCCGGTCCGCAAGCGCGTCGGCGTCGCAATCGACGGCCGCCAGCCGGTCCGCGAGGGCGCGCTGGTCGTCGATCCAGAAGGAAACGAGGTCGGCAAGGTGACGAGCGGCGGCTTCTCGCCCACGCTCGAGGCGCCGATTGCCATGGCCTATGTGCCCATCGCCGAGGCGGCGCCGGGCACGGCGGTCTCGCTTGCCCAGCGCGGCCGGATCTTCACCGGGCGGGTCGTCCCCATGCCCTTCGTCCCCCACCGCTACCATCGCAAGGGAGCCGGTCTATGAGCGTCTACTACACCAAGGAGCATGAGTGGATCCGGGTCGACGGCGATATCGCCACGGTCGGGATCACCGATTTCGCGCAGGGTCAGCTCGGCGACGTCGTCTTCGTCGAAGTTCCCGATGCCGGCCGCCATCTGGCTCGTGGAGGCGAGGCGGCAGTGGTGGAATCGGTCAAGGCGGCGTCGGACGTCTATGCGCCAGTCGGCGGCGAGGTGATCGAGGGCAACCAGGCCCTCGTGGACGATCCGGCCTTGGTCAACAGCGATCCGGAAGGAGAGGGCTGGTTCTTCAAGATCCGCCTCGCCGACACTCACGAGATCAACGACCTCATGAACGCCGAGCAGTACAAGGCCTTCTGCGACCAGCAATGAGCGCGCGCGGCCCCTTCAACAACCCGGCTTCGGAGCGGCTGCAATGGTGAATGCGGCTTCCCGCTGGAACGTGTCGGATTATGGCCGCCACGGCGCTTTCGTGCCGGCTCTCGGCGACGCGGCGCTGGACCTGCTCGCTCCGCGCTCGGACGAGTTGGTCCTCGATCTCGGCTGCGGCGATGGCGTGCTCACTGCGCGCATCGCCGAGGCGGGTGCGCGGGTGGTTGGTCTCGATTCCTCACCCGATATGGTCGCGGCGGCGCGGGCGCGGGGCATCGACGCGTTCGTTGCCGATGCGGAGGCCCTTGGGCTGGAGGGCCAGGTTGAATGGTATGGCCGCTTCGACGCGGTCTTTTCCAACGCGGCCTTGCACTGGATGCTCGATGCCGCAGCGGTGGCTCGCGGCGTGTTCGCGGTGCTCAGTGCCGGTGGCCGCTTCGTCGGAGAGATGGGCGGTGAGGGCAATCTGGCCCGAATGCGCGAGGCTCTTCGCGACGAGCTGATCGGTCGCGGCTACGCCATGCCAGCAGCCGAGACCCAATGGTATGCCTCGGTCGAGGCATTTCGGCGCGTTTATGCCGATGCCGGCTTTGCCGCCATCGAAGCCGAGCTCATCGCCCGGCCCACCCCGCTGCCCGAAGGTATCGCGCCCTGGGTGAGGACTTTCCGCGCGGGGCTCCTGGACATGGCCGGCGTCCCTGAGGCCGAGCGCGACTCTGTCGCCGCCGCCGTCGAGCGACGCCTTTCGTCCGACCTTCGCCGCTCCGACGGCACATGGTTCGCCGACTACGTCCGGCTGCGTTTCCGAATGAAGAAGCCCGAGTGAAAGTTCGACTTTGTCCCGGTCGAAGCGCGCCTCCGGCGAGGGAGAAGAAATCCTCCTCTCCATCGCCTCGCGGCCGGGAGTACAGGAAGAAGGTGATCTGAATGCGTTACCTGCCCCTCTCCGAAGGCGATCGCGCCGCGATGCTTGCCAAGATCGGCGCCGCGACGATCGACGATCTGTTCGTCGACGTTCCTGCGCCTGCCCGCCTCCCGGCGAAGATCGAAGGCCTCGCGGATCATGCCAGCGAACTGGCCGTCGAGCGTCACCTGGGGAGCCTGGCCGGGCGAAACATGGTCGCGGGGCAGGGGCCGTTCTTTCTCGGCTGCGGCGCCTATCGACACCACATCCCGGCCAGCGTCGACCACCTCATCCAGCGGGGCGAGTTCCTGACCAGCTACACGCCCTACCAGCCCGAGATCGCCCAGGGCACGCTCCAGGTCCTGTTCGAGTTCCAGACCCAGGTGGCTCGGCTCTACGACTGCGACGTCGCCAACGCTTCCATGTATGACGGCTCGACCGCTTGCTGGGAGGCGATCGCCATGGCCCGGCGGATCACCCGCCGCGGCAAGGCGATCCTCTCCTCCGGGCTGCACCCGCATTACGTCTCGGTGGCGAGGACGATGGCGCGCTTTACCGGCGATCTGCTGGAAACGATGTTGCCGGAGCTCACGCCGGAGCCGGATACGATGCGGCTGATCGAAGCGGTCGATGGCGAGACCAGCGCCGTGGTCGTGCAATATCCCGACATATTGGGCCGGATCGGAGACCTTTCGGAGCTGGCGGCCCGGGTGCATGCCCAGGGCGCTCTGCTCATCGCGGTGGTCACCGAGCCGGTGGCGCTAGGCGCGATCCGCTCGCCGGGAGAGATGGGCGCCGACATCGTCGTCGGCGAAGGCCAGTCTATCGGAGTCGGCCTCAATTTCGGCGGTCCCTATGTCGGCCTGTTTGCCTGCCAGGAGCGATTCGTCCGCCAGATGCCGGGCCGCCTCGCCGGCGAGACGGTGGATGCGGAAGGCAAGCGCGGTTTCGTCCTCACCTTGTCGACCCGCGAGCAGCATATCCGGCGCGAGAAGGCGACGTCCAACATCTGCACCAATAGCGGGCTATGTGCGCTTGCATTCTCGATCCATATGACTTTGCTCGGAGAGAAGGGGCTGCGGGCGCTGGCGGAAATGAACCACGCCGGCGCCGTCAAGGCGGCGCTCCGCTTGTCGTCCATTCCAGGCGTCGAGCTGGTGAATGATAGCTTCTTCAACGAGTTCACGCTGAATCTTGCCACGGAAGCTCGGCCGGTGGTGCGCGCGATGGCGGAGGCGGGCGTGCTTGGGGGCGTCTCGCTTGGCCGCCTCTATCCGGGCGCCCAGACCCTTGCCAACGGCCTCGTCGTTGCGGTCACCGAGACGGTCACGGACGAGGACGTCGCCGCGCTCGAGCAGGCGCTGACGGAGGCGCTGAAATGATTCCGCTTGCGCCGCGCCTCCGCCCCATTTGCTCCCGCCAGGAACCCCGCCGATGACCATGAATCGCGAAGGCCGTCCGACCCGGCCCGAAACCGCCGGTGCCGTGACCGGGACGACCTGGACCGGCAACCGTGCCCTGATGCTCGATGAGCCGCTCCTGTTCGAGATCGGCGACACACAGACGACCGGCGTCGACTTCGATCCGGCCGGTCCCGGCCGCGAGTCTCGTCTCGGCGGCCTCGAGCGCCGCCGTCCGATCGGCCTCGCCGGCCTTTCGGAGCCGGAAACGGTGCGTCACTATACCCGCCTGTCCAGGCAGAATTACGCGATCGACCTCGGGCTCTTCCCGCTCGGCAGCTGCACGATGAAGCACAATCCGCGGCTTTGCGAGAAGGTGGCGCGGCTGCCGGGCTTTGCCGACCTGCATCCGCTTCAACCGGTCGACACCGTCCAGGGGGCGCTTGCCGTAATCTCCGATCTTGGCGCCTGGCTGGTCCGGCTCACCGGCATGCACAGCGTTGCGATGAGCCCGAAGGCTGGGGCCCACGGGGAACTTTGCGGCCTGCTCGCCATCCGCTCGGCGCTCGAGGCACGCGGCGACATGCGCGAGGTAATCCTCGTCCCGGAGAGCGCGCACGGCACCAATCCCGCCACAGCCGCGTTCGCCGGTTATCGGGTCGAGAACATCCCCGCCAATGCGGCCGGCCGGGTCGATCTCGATGCCCTGAAGTCGCGGCTGGGGCCGGACGTCGCCGGCGTGATGATCACCAACCCCAATACGTGCGGCCTGTTCGAGCCCGACATGATCGCCATTTCCGCGGCGGTGCACGCTGCCGGCGGGCTGGTCTATTGCGACGGCGCCAACTTCAATGCGATCGTCGGCCGGGTTCGACCCGGCGACCTCGGCATCGACGCGATGCACATCAACCTGCACAAGACCTTCTCGACCCCGCATGGCGGCGGTGGCCCGGGCGCCGGTCCGGTCGTCTTCTCCGAGGCGCTGACCCCCTTTGCGCCATTACCCTTTGTCGAAAGGATCCAGGCGGATGAGGGCGAACGCTACGTCCTGGTCGAAGAGGAGAATGCGGACGAGCATCATTCCCGCAGCTTCGGCCGAATGACCGCCTTTCACGGCCAGATGGGCATGTTCACCCGGGCGCTCGCTTATATTCTGAGCCACGGCGCAGACGGCCTGCGGCAGGTTGCCGAAGATGCGGTTCTCAATGCCAATTATGTACTGCGCAGCCTCGAGGACGTGCTCGAAGCGCCGTTCGGGGCGAGCGGACCATGCATGCACGAGGCCCTGTTCAGCGATAAAGGCTTTGCCGAGGGACTCACCACGCTCGACGTCGCGAAGGGGCTGATCGACGAGGGCTATCATCCGATGACGATGTACTTCCCGCTGGTCGTGCACGGCGCGATGCTCGTCGAGCCGACCGAGACGGAAAGCAAGGCAGCGCTCGACCAGTTCATCGGCGCGCTTCGGAACGTGGCGGAGCGGGCGAAAGCGGGCGATCCGAGCCTCAAGGCCGCCCCGATCCACGCGCCGCGCCGCCGGCTGGACGAGACGCTGGCAGCGAGAAAGCCCGTGCTGGTCTACAGGGAGCCGGACCCGGCGCAGGCCGCGGAGTAGAATGGCAGACCCTGACAGGCGAGAAGGGACTCCGAAGGCGCCGGATCGATGTCCTCCCGAGCCTAGAGCCAGCGCCTTACCCGCGCCTTGTAGGCACGATATTGCTGCCCGAACTTCGCGTCCAGGTAACGCTCCTCCCGGGCGATTACTTGCGTGCGGATGATCACCATGACCAAGGGAAGCAGGATCAGTGCGATCGGGCCGTCCAGGCCGACGGCAAGACCCGCGTAGATCAGCGCCATACCGATGTACATCGGGTTGCGGGTGTGGCCGTAAACGCCGGTCGTGACGATCCCGGTGGTTGTCGTCCACGGCGGCGCTGGCGTGCCCGCCCGCTTGAACAGGCCGATCGCAGACGCGACCAGGGCAACGCCGCCTGCGAACAGGAGCGCGCCGGCCCCCCAACGCAACATGCTGCCGATTCCAAGCGTCCGCAGGTCGATACCGAGCTCCGCGACGAAGCCAAGCAGAAGGAAACCGAGATAAAGGAGGGGCGGCGGTAATCTGACCTGCGCGCTGTCCTCCTCGATCTTCATGCCGACTCCCGCTTGCCGGATTGAAGCTAGCCCAAGCAGACGACGCTGACGAGCAGCCATTCGGAGGGAAGGATCGCCTTTCGGGGCGGCCTCTGCCAAGGAGTTGCGCGCAATCGAGGGAGCCGTTCGATCACCGACCATCGTCGATCCGCCCCGCACGTCGCCCGCAACGCCGGGCCGATCGCCGACGTCCTGCGGGAGATACTGCCGCCGCGCGGCCTCGTCCTGGAAATCGCCAGCGGCACCGGGGAACATGTCGTGCACTTCGCCCGGGCCTTTCCGCAGCTGCTGTGGCAGCCGAGCGATCCCGAGCCGACGGCCCTGCGGTCGATCGAGGCCTGGCGCGCCGAAGCCGGGCTGTTCAACCTGCTTCCGCCGGTGTCGCTCGACGCGCGGGCGATCGAATGGCCGTTGGCACGGGCCGATGCGATCCTCGCCATAAACATGGTACATATCAGCCCATGGTCTGCGACCCAGGGTCTGATGCGCGGTGCCGGGCGGATGCTCGGCGCGGGCGCGCCGCTCTACCTTTACGGCCCTTACCGCCAGGCGGATGTCCCCACCGCTCCAAGCAACGAGGCGTTCGATCAGAGTCTGAAGGAACGCAATGCGGAATGGGGCCTGCGCGACCTGGAGCAAGTGACCGCCGAGGCCGAGAGCCACGGACTTGGGCTGGAGCGGCTCCTGCCGATGCCGGCGAACAATCTGTCGCTCGTGCTCCGCCGGAAGGGATAGGTTAACCTCGACGGCCTTCCCTGGTCCCTACCGGTCGTTGAAGCGGGGCAGGTTCGCCTCCTCTTTCTTGTCGGATGCGCGCACGCGAGTAACCCCGGTATCGCCGCCTACCTCATGCTCCTCCTCGGCACGGGACGAGACATCGCGCTGCAGGTTCCCGCCGGAAGCGCCGCCGTGGCCGGGGGCGCGTTCCGCTTCGCTAATCACCTCATGGTCGTCATGGGCGCGCGCGCTATCGGCGCGCTTGGTGTCGTCCATCATGTGGGGTCTCCTTCGGAGAAAGAATGAGCTGCGGCGCGAGGCGTTCCCTCGCCCAGCGGGTGGCCCGACAAGCGGAGAAGGAGGAGCGTCCAGAAGAGGCCGAAAGCCCAGCCGCCAATGACGTCGCTCGGCCAGTGGACGCCGAGCAGCACCCGAGACACGCCGACGGCGAGCGCCAGCCAAACCGCCGCCCATACCGCGTAGGCGCGGCTACGTGCGGAGCGCGTGAGGAGCAGCGCCAGGCAAAGCCAGACGATGGTGGCATTGGCGGCATGGCCGCTGGGGAAAGCGAGCGATTCGACCGGGACGAGGTGTCCCTGCGCATCCGGCCTGACCCGGGCCGTCCAATCCTTCTGCAGCCAGACAAGCAAGCGGCCGGACGCGGTGACCGCGACGAGCAAGGCGGCTGCCTTCCATTCGCGCCGAACGAGCAGCATGCCGAAGCCGAAGGCGGTGGCGGGGACCAGGACGGTCCATCCGCCCAGTTCGGTCGCCCACCGGGCCATCCGCGCAAGGTCGGGGCGTTCGCCGGCATAAGCGAACAGCAGCAGTCCGCGATCGAACTCCATCGCGCCGAACAGCAGCATCACGCCCCAGGCAAGTGCAAGTCCGATCAGCGCCAGTGGCATGGCAAGGTTCAGCTCGCCCTTGCCGCCTGCCAGCCGGTCTGGCCCCGGATCGGCACGATCCGGCCGTCGTCGGTGATCCTGCCCAGATATTCGCGCCGCCCATTGCCGGCGTCGGCGACGAACCGGAGGACGCGGCCGTAGACATGGCCCTGCTCGACCCGACTGGTGCCGCCATCGCCGGTGATCGTGCCCTCGATCTTCTGAAAGTTCTGCTCGAGGTCGAGCGTAGCTGTCCGTCCGTCCACCTCCAGCCGCCACTGGCCTTCGAACTGCGCCGGAACGAACCACATGTACAGGGTCGCCGATCCTACCTGCTGGCGCTGATCCGGGCGCCAGTCTCCCATGTCGAAATCGTGGCTGACGACGCGCGCGCCGGGCCGCATCTGAGAAAAGATACGCGGGCGCAGCCGGAGGTTCACCTCGCGGGTGAGATAGAGGGTGAGGACGTCGGCTTCCTGCAACGGAGTCTCGAACAGGTCCTGTCGGCGAAATTCGATCAGGTGGGTCACCCGCGCCGCCTGCGCATTGGCCTTGGCCTCGGCGATTCGGGCGGGGTCGATCTCGATCCCCAGGCCGCGTGCGCCGTGGCTGCGTGCGGCCGCGATGAGGATGCGGCCATCCCCCGATCCGAGGTCGATGACATATTCGTCGGGCCGTACTCGGGCCATGGCGAGCATGGCGTCCACCACTTGATAGTCGGTGGCGACATAGGGCGCATCGAGCTGAGGCGCGGACGCGATGAAGTTGGAAGGATCGAAATTGCCGCCGGGCTGCGGCGGTTCGGGAGAAAGGGCCCGATATGCCATCATTGCGAGCAGGACGGCTGCAACGACGATGGCCCCCGTCAGCACGGCGCGCAGAAATAAACGTGACGACATCGGCGACTCCGCAATTGGCAACGGCCCTCTTTCCCTGTCTTGGAAGGAATGTCACCACGCGGCTGAACGAAAAGGCGTCAGGATCATGCAAACAATCGGCTGGCCGGAAGAAAACAGCCTGAGGCCGCTTCATCCTAACCAGATCCGCGTGCTTCAGCTGCGCGGCCTGGTCACGGCGCTGCCGCTGACAGCACTCGTCGCCGCGCTCGATTTCGGTCCGCTGCGCCAGACGCCCGTGCCGCCCGGCTTGACGACGGCAGTCGTGCTGGCCGCGGCGCTGATCCTGCTCGCGATCCTTCCTCCGCGACGATACCGCGCCTGGGGCTATCGCGAGGAGGAGGACGAACTCCATATCGGATCCGGGCTCCTGATCCGCGTCCGCACCGTCGTCCCGTTCGGGCGAGTCCAGCATATCGACGTCGCCCAAGGCCCGATCGAGCGCCGTTACGGCCTCGCTACACTGATTCTTCACACCGCGGGCACCCGAGGGGCGGCCGTGCCGCTGCCCGGGCTCCCGCATGAGCAAGCCGAGCGGATGCGCGATCGCATACGCGCGAAGATCCGCCACGAGCTTGGCCAGATCGCTTCCGCGCCGGCCGGACACGCCGAGGACGGCTCCGCGCAAGGCGTCCCGATGTGACCGAGCAGGCCCCGGCGCCGAGACGGCTCCATCCGGCCACCCTGGTTTCCCGGTGGCTGCGACTCGTGCCGCAGCTCCTCGGAGGCGGCGCGGCCTATGCAGCGGTGGTCGACGGCTGGGGCAGAATCCTGCTCCTGGCCGTCCTCGCCGCGCTGCTCGGGGTCGGGATCGCGCTCATCGTCTGGTGGCGGTTCCGCTACACGGTCAGGCCCAACGAGATCGTCATCGAAAGCGGAGTCTTCCAGCGCCAGCGACGAGTCATTCCCTTCTCCCGTGTGCAGGACATTGCGATCGAGCGGGGATTGTTGGCCCGCTTGTTCAACACCGCCAAGGTGAAGATCGAAACCGGCGGGTCCGCCGCGGACGAAGGCGACCTCGACATGATCTCGCTCGCCGACGCCCAGCGGCTGCGCGATCATATTCGTCGCGGACATGGGGAGACCGCCGTCAGGGCGGTGGAGGAGGAGCCGCTTCTATTCGCGATGAGCTTCGCGCGGCTCTTTCATTCAGGCCTGTTCAACTTCTCGCTGCTCTTTCTGGCGGTGATCATGGCCGTTCTCCAGAATCTGGAGCAGTTCAACCTCGTCGACCTGGAAGAATTGTTCAATCCGCAGCGCGCCGGCGCGGTCGCCGGCTATCTGACCCTTCGCACCACCCTGATCCTCGCGCCCCTGCTCATCCTGCTCGGAATCGTTTCCGGCCTGGTGCGTACCATTGCCCGCGATTTCGGCTTTCGCCTTTCCCTGACCGGCGAGGCCGGCGACGGGTCGGCCGCCGTGAACGGGGCAGGGGGGCTGCGCCGCCGACGCGGCCTGTTCACGCTGTCCGAGGTGGTAATTCCGATCTGCCGCATTCAGATCGCCTTGATCGAGAGTGGCCCCGTCACCCGGCAGCTCGGCTGGTTCAGCCTGTCGTTCCAGACGCTGGGCGCAGACACGAAGGAAGGCGGTGTCCAGGCCGCCGCGCCGTTCGCCCGAATGGAGGAGTTGCAGCCGATTGTCTCGGCGGCCGGCCTTCCGATGCCCCCGCCGCAGTCCGATTTTGTTCGGATCCCGCGCCGGGCGTTGCTCCGCCGAGCCGTTCCCTGGCTCGTCGTCGGTGTCGCGGCGGCCCCGATCGCCATCTGGCTGGCGCCGGGCGCCGGACTGGTTGCCGCAGTGATGCTGCTCGCGGCTCTCTATGGGGCGCTGCGCTGGCGCAAGCATGGCTTCGCGCTTGGCGAGGACGCCCTGTTCGTCTCCGACGGCTTGTTCAAGCGTCGGTTGTGGATCATACCTTTCGACAAGGCACAGACGATCAGCATCAATCGAGGCCCGCTCCAGCGCGGGCTTGGGCTTGCCTCCTTGCTGGTCGACACGGCCGGCGCATCGATGATCCGGACATCGGAGATCGTCGACCTGGACGGCGCCGAGGCAGACCGGTTGGCGGGACGGCTGCTGGAGCGGTTCTACGACGGGCATTTGCGTCCTTGCGGCAGCAACGCCTCGTCCGCGCCGGCACAGGACGCGGATCTGTCATGATTCGACGCTTGAATCCCGCTCCGGCGCGGGTGGAATGGGGACGATGAGAGCGAAGGCGATTCCTGGGCGTCGGCGGAAGCCGGCATCGCGTCGAAGCGCCGGATTCACCCTCGTCGAGCTGATGGTGGTGATCGTCATTATCGGCATTGCGGCAACTGCCGTCGTGCTGGCGGTGCCCGACACCGGCGGGAGCATCCAGGCCGAGGCCGAGCGCTTCGCAGCGCGGGCCAAGGCCGCGCGCGATTCTGCGATCGTCGAGGCGCGGCCCTACGTGCTGGTGGTCGATGCCTCCGGCTACGCCGTAAGTCGCCGAAGCGAAGGCCGGTGGGTTCAAGCGGCGCGCCACGCCTGGGTGCGGGGGACAGAGGCGGAAACTGCGGAGAACGATCGCGGAAGGGTCCGCTTCGACTCCACCGGGCTGGCCGATCCGCTCCATTTGACGTTGCGCCGTGGCGGCCGCCAGGCGGCTGTTCGAATCGGCCACGACGGCGAGATCCATGTCCAGCGCTGACCCCTTCGTCTCCCCGGCGACCGGCGGGCCAGGGGAGCCAAACCCGTCGGAAAGCGGCTTCACCCTGATCGAGATGCTTGTTGCCCTCGCCATCTTCAGCCTGGCGGCCCTTGCCTTGCTGCGCCTGGGCGGGGCGACCGCCACGAACAGCGCGCGTCTCCATGACCAGGCGCTCGCCCAGATGGTGGCACGCAATCTGGCGGTGGAGGTGCTGAGCGATCCTGAACCGCCGCCCTTCGGCAGCCTCAACGGCGAGGCAGTCAATGCGGGCCGCCGCTGGCTCTGGACGCGAAACACGGCCCGCTCGCCGGAGGCACGGATCCAGCAGATCGAAATCGTCGTGACTCCGGCCGACGGCGGCCCGGGCCGTGCGGCCCTAACCATCTTCCGCCGGGCGTCGCTATGAGACGGCGGCCGGACATGAACGTGCGGATCGGAGCGAGCGCCGGCTTCACCCTCGTCGAGATGATGATCGCCTTGTCCATCTTCGGCTTGCTGACCGCGGCCGGAGTAACCCTGCTCGGTCTCACCGCGCGTACCCAGGAAGCTTCGGACCGCCTGCTCGGCGAATTGGGAGAGCTGCGGCGCACCGGTGCCCTGCTCACGGCCGATCTCGCCCAGGCTGCGCCGCGGCTCTATCGCGATCGCGACGGCCGTCCCCTGCGGGCTTTTGCCGGAGGCAATGGCGAAGAGCCTATGCTGATGGCGTTCGTGCGTCGCGGCTGGGCCGGCGGCGACGGCGCCGCGCTGCAGCGGGTCGCCTGGCGCCTGCGCGACGCTCGGCTGGAGCGGCTGAGCTATCCTCATGTCGACGGCGGCGGGTCCCCGGTCGCAGTGACCTTGCTCGACGGCGTGAGCGGCTTGCGACTGCGCTATCGCGACGATGAGGGGATGTGGCACGATCGCTGGGATCCCGCCAACGGCTCGCATCTTCCGCGAGCGGTGGAAATGGTCACCACCAGCCAGCCGCACGGAACGGTGCGCCAGCTGTTCCTGGTGGGGACCGGATCGCCGTGAAGGCGCCGGTGCCTCCACACGAGCGCGGCGCGGCCTTGCTCGCGGTGCTGCTGCTCGTCGCCGTGACCGGCGCGATCGCGGCGGCTGCGCTCGAGAAGGTCAGCCTCTCGCGCGCGATCGCGACCAACAGCGTCGCGCTGGACCAGGCCCGCGCCTATGCATCCGGAGTCGAGCAGGTGGCGATGCTCGCGCTTGACGACATGATCGCCGCGCGACCGGACCGTACCACGCTCGCAGGCGGCTGGAATGGCGCGGTTCGTCACGTCGCCTTGCCGGGCGGGGGAATCGCGCGGGTGAGCGTGAGCGACGGCGGCAACTGCTTCAACATCAACAGCGTAGTCGAGGGCGATCCCCGCACTCGGCTGGTGCGTCGCCATTCCGGCGTGATCGAGATGGTCGGCCTGATGCAGGTGCTCGGCGTGCCGGAAGGGGATGCGCACCGCATCGCCGAGGCTGCCGCCGACTGGGCGGACAGCGATTCGGTACCCGGTCCAGGGGGAGCGGAGGATGCTGCCTATGCCGCGGGTGCCGCACCATATCGGACCGCCAATACCTTGTTCGCCGACGTCGGCGAGCTGCGCCATCTGTCCGGAATGACGCCGGAAATAATGGTCCGGCTTCGGCCCTGGCTGTGCGCGCTGCCCAGCGCCGAGCTATCGCCAATCAACATCAACACTCTGCTGCCGGAGCAGGCGCCCCTTCTGGCGATGCTTGCCCCGGGCAAGCTGGACGTCGAACGCGCGCGCCGGATCCTCGCAGGCCGGCCGGCGGACGGATGGGAAAGCCAGCTCGAATTCTGGCAGATCGAGGCGATGCGCGATCTGGAGGTGCCCCTCGACGTCGAGCTTCAGCTGCAATTGCGCACCCGCTGGTTCGCGCTCGAAACCAGGGTCGAGCAGATGGGCGCGGACTTTGCCGAGACGGTCCTGGTGGACGCGCGCCTCCGGCCCTCGCGCGTGGTCGCCCGAAGTTGGGGGGAATGAGAGCGGGGTCCCGTCACCCTCCAGCCCGGCATCGGTCCAGGGGTGAAACAAAAGCGGGCCGATATGCTTTGCAGAGGGGAAAGCGAAGAGGAGGTCGCGATGAAATCCGTGCTGCTCTATGCGAACCGGGATCCCGGGCTGGAATCACGATTTCAGGCTGCGCTCGACGTCACACGCCTGTTCGGCGGTCATCTCACCTGCCTGCAGGTGACCCCCTATGACAGCTTCATCATGGGTGATCCGTTCGGCGGGGTCTACGCGCTTCCCACCGTGATCGAGCAGGTCCAGAAGGCGGCAGGCACCCATCGCGAAGAGGTCGAGGGCCGGCTGCGGGGCGAAGGCATCAGCTGGGACTGGCTGCCGTTCGACGGCGCCCCCGGCCAGCTCATCGTCGACCGCGCCCGCTTGTGCGACCTGATCGTGCTCAGCCGCCCCGAGCAGGAGGGTGCGCAAGGTCAAGTCGCCCAGTCGATTGCGGCGGAAGTCCTCGTCCATGCCCGGTCGCCGGTGTTGGCGGTCCCGCCGGCAAGCCGCGGAATCGACGCGCTCGGGGCGGCGATGGTGGCCTGGGACGGTTCGCTCGAAGCCTCGCATGCGCTGAGGCTGACCCTGCCGATGCTGTTGAAGGCGTCCGCGGTCAACATCGTCACCGTCACCGAGGGGCAGCGCGAATTCCCGGCCACCGACGCCGCCCGCTACCTCGCCCGCCACGGAGTTGAGCCGGAACTGCTCGAGTGGCCGGCGGAAGGACGCAGCACGGCGGCCGCCCTGGGTGCGGCGGCGACGTCGCTTTCAGCGGCTTATGTGGTGATGGGCGCCTATGGCCATACGCGCCTACGCGAAGCCTTTCTCGGCGGCGCCACCCGCGACATGCTGCGCGACGCGCCGGTGCCGCTTCTGATGGCGCATTAGCGGGCGTCCAGACGCCGGCCGAAGGCCACGAAGACGGTTACCAGGGCCGGCACGAGCAAGATGGACAAGACGATCTTCGCGGCCATCTGGCCGAGCATCAGATCGACTATTTCCCGCTCGCCGAGGAACGAGATGGTGATGAACAGGATCGTGTCGATGATCTGGGAGGCGACTCCGGCGATCATCGCCCGGAACCAGACCAGCCTGCCTCCGCCGCGCGCCATCTTCGAGAAGATCAGCACGTTCAGTGTCTGCGAGACGCCATAGGCGACAAGTCCGGCGAGCATCATCCGCGCGCTCTGCCCGAGCACGACCGGAAAGGCCTCCATCAGCGGCGGATACATTCCAGGATCGGCCGGCAGCGCGAGAACCAGCTGGATCAGCAGCATCGAGGCGATGAGTGGCACGAAGCCGATCCGGACGAGCCGGTCCGCGGTCTCGCGTCCATGAAGCTCTGCGACGGCGGAGGCCATGATGACGAGCAGGATGAATCCGAAGATACCTGCCTCGACGGCCAAAGGTCCGATCGCCACCTGTTTCGCGCCGAGCACTCCGGCAATGCAGACCATGCCGCCATAGAAGATCGAAAAGAGGAAGAGCGACCGGGAGACGGGTTGCGGCGCCGTCGCGGCGGCGGGATCGTTCGAAGCGGCCTGGCTGCTCATGCCGCCGACGTAACCGGTTTATCCCTGTGCAAAAAGGGCTTTCCGTCCAACATCATTCCCGCCATCACACCTGCGTGACTCGGACCAGACTGGATGTGCTCGCGCTCGGCGACGCGGTGGTGGACGTGATCGCCACGGCGGAGGATTCCTTCCTCGAGCAGGAGGGTCTGGTCAAAGGCTCGATGCGCGTGCTCGACGCCGCCGAGGCGACGCGCCTCTACGAGCGCATGGGCCCGGCCCGAGAAACCAGCGGCGGCTCCGCCGCGAACACCGTCGCCGGCATCGCCGCCCTTGGCGGACGGGCGGGGTTCGTCGGCCAGGTCGCAGACGACCAGCTCGGTGAGGTATTTGCCCATGATATCCGTGCCCACGGCGTCGAGTTCGAGACGCCGAAGGGCGATGGCGCGGTGCCCACCGGACGCTGCCTGATCCTGGTGACGCCCGACGCACAGCGGACGATGAACACCTTTCCCGGCGCCTCCCACACCCTTTCCGAAACGGCGCTCGACGAGGCGCAGATCCGGGGCGCTGCCATCCTCTATCTCGAAGCCTATCTCTGGCGGGCGGAAGCTCCCCGGAAGGCGATGCGCAAGGCTCTGTCGGTGGCGCGCGCGGCGGGGCGCAAGGTCGCCTTCACCCTGTCGGACATTGCGCTCATCGCCCTTTATCGCGAGCATTATGCCGACATGATCGACGCAGGCGAGATCGACCTGCTGATCGCCAACGAAGCGGAGATCAAGGCCCTGACGCGAATGGACGATCATGAGTCGGCGATCGCCACCTTGGCACCGAAGGTGCCGTTGCTGCTGGTCACCCGCAGCGAGAAGGGCGCGGTAGCGTTCGAGCGCGGGCGCCGCGCGGAGGTTGCCGCCGTGCCGGTCGACCCTGTCGTCGACACGACCGGCGCGGGCGACCTGTTCGCGGCCGGCTTTCTGCTCGGCGTCGCTCGTGAGTGTCCGCTCGAGCACAGCCTGCGCATGGGCGCGGTCGCCGCCGCCGAAGTGATCTCCCATTTCGGGGCCCGTCCCGAGATCGACCTCGAGCCGTTGATCGCCGCCCTGTGAAACGCCTGGCCGTCTATTGTGGATCGAGCCTCGGCGCCGATCCCGTCTTTGCCGATACGGCGCGCGCGCTCGGGGGCGAGATGGCTCGCCGCGGGATCAGCCTCGTCTATGGTGGCGGCCGGCTCGGCCTGATGGGCGTGGTGGCCGATGCGGTGCTCGCCGGCGGCGGCGAGGCCTATGGCGTCATCCCGCAGGCGCTGATCGACCTGGAAGTGGCGCATACCGGCCTTACCGAGCTTCACGTCGTGCAGACGATGCATGAGCGCAAGGCGAGAATGACCGACCTCACCGACGCTTTCGTCGCGCTGCCCGGTGGAATCGGCACGCTCGACGAACTGTTCGAGGCATGGAGCTGGAATGCGCTCGGCTACCACGCCAAGCCGTTCGCTCTGCTCAACGTCGGTGGCTTCTGGGACAATCTCGTCGAGCTGATGGACCATGTCGAGCGGAGCGGCTTCATGTCCTCCGCCCGGCGGGGGCAGTTGCTCGTCGCGGAAGGGATTGAGGAAGCGATCGACAAGCTCGACGCCGCGATCGCGGCGGCCGAGCCGAAGATGGTGTGGTAAGCGGCCGGACCGGGGGGTGGGGCGATGACAAGATATCTGATCGGGATGGCCGGAATCGCGGTGATCCTGACGATCGCTCTCCTGCTGTCGTCCAATCGGGGAGCCATCCGCCTGCGGATCGTCGGCGCCGCTTTCGCGCTGCAGGCGGGGATCGCGGTAATCGTCCTCTACACTTCGTGGGGGAGCACTGCCCTTCAGTGGATGTCCGCTGGCGTCGCAAACCTGCTCGGCTACGCGAATGCCGGGACCAGCTTTCTGTTCGGAGCGCTCGCCGCGCATGAGCTCGGCCAGAATTTCGCGATCCAGGCGCTGCCGGTGATCATCTTCTTCGCCTCGCTCATCTCCATCCTCTACTTCCTTGGCGTGATGCAGTTCGTGATCCGATGGATCGGTGGCGGGCTCGAGAGGATCACGGGCATCTCCAAGGTCGAATCGCTTTGCGCCGCAGCCAATATCTTCGTCGGCCAGAGCGAATCGCCGTTGGTCATCCGCCCCTATCTCGCCACGCTGGCACCCTCGCAGCTGTTCACGGTGATGACGGTTGGCATGGCCGGCGTCGCCGGCACGATCCTGGCCGCTTATGCGTCGATGGGAATCCGAATCGACTACCTGCTTGCCGCCAGCTTCATGGCGGCGCCCGGCGGCATCCTGATGGCCAAGATCATCATGCCCGACGAGCCGGCGAGGCCGGGCGAGCTGCCGCTCGGCGACGATCCGGAGGAAGAAAGCATCGTCGTGGCCGAATTCCACGAAGGCGAACGCCCGGCGAACATCATCATGGCGGCCGCCCAGGGCGCCCAGACGGGGGTCAAGCTTGCGGTGGCAGTCGGCGCGATGGTGCTCGCCTTCGTTGCCCTGGTCGCACTCGCCAACGGGCTGCTGACCGGAATGGGCAATTGGTTCGGCATCGAGAATCTGACCTTCCAGCGCCTCGTCGGCTATCTCTTCGCGCCCGTCATGTATCTGATCAACGTGCCGTGGGAGGAGGCGCTGCGCGCCGGCGGCCTGTTCGGCGAGAAGCTGGTGCTGAACGAGTTCGTGGCCTTCATCAGCCTCGGCGCGCAGCAGGGGACCCTTTCGCCGCTGACCGTCGCCATCGTCACCTTCGCGCTTTGCGGATTTGCCAATTTCAGCTCGATCGCCATTCAGATGGCGGTGACAGGCGGGCTGGCGCCAAACCAGCGGCCGGTGATCGCCAGGCTGGGCATACGAGCCCTGATCGCCGGCTCGCTCGCCAATCTCATGAGCGCGGCGCTCGCGGGGATGCTGATCCCGGTCTGAAGCGCGCCAGTCCGGCCACCCGCGGATTGGAATCCGCCCCCTGAACCGCTACTTAGCCGGCATGACCGACGTCGCTGCGCGCCCCGCAATCGCCTCCGTCTCGCTGGCCGCCTCGGCCGCGGACCCACAGGGTTTCGCGCAGGAGCTGGGCGGCTCGTTCGAGCGGTTCGGTTTCGCCGTCATCGCCGACCACGGTATCCCCGCCGAGCTTATCGGCCGCGCCGAGCAGAAGGCGCGCGAGTTCTTCGCGCTGCCGGAAGACGTGAAGAAATCCTATCACCTGGCCGGCGGCGGCGGTGCTCGGGGCTATACGCCGTTCGGGATTGAGACCGCCAAGGGCGCAACCGACTACGACCTCAAGGAATTCTGGCACGTCGGCCGCGAGCTCCCGGGCGGCCACCGCTTCGCCGGGCTGATGGCGCCCAACCTCTGGCCGAGGGAGGTGCCGGGCTTTCGCGAGATCTTCCTCGAACTCTATACGGCGTTCGACACGGCCGGGCTTCGAATCCTCGAGGCGATCGCCCGCTATCTCGGCCTGGAGCCCGACTATTTCGAAGGTAGCGTCAAGGACGGCAATTCGGTCCTGCGGCTGCTCCACTACCCCCCGATCCCGAGCGATGGCCCGAACGTCCGGGCCGGCGCGCACGAGGACATCAACACGATCACTTTACTGCTCGGCGCCGAGGAGGCCGGCCTGCAGCTGCTCGACCGCGACGGCAATTGGCTGCCGATCACGCCCAACGAGGGCGAACTCGTCGTCAATATCGGGGACATGCTGCAGCGCCTGACCAACATGAAGCTGCGCTCGACCACGCACCGGGTCGTCAATCCGCCGCCCGAGCGGCGAGGCCACTCCCGTTATTCGATGCCCTTCTTCCTGCACTTCCGTCCCGATTTCCTGATCGAGACCTTGCCCGACTGCATCACCACCGATCGGCCGAACCGTTTTCCGGAGCCGATCACCGCCCACGAATATCTCCTGGAGCGGCTGCGCGAGATCAAGCTGGTCTGACGGGAACGATCAGGCTGAATCCGTGAGGTTGGCCGGACCGAATCCCAGCGGCAGCAGCTCGGAAATGGGGTGGACGGTCACAATCGTGCCGCCGCCATTGGCCGAGATGACTTCCAGGTCGCGCCCCGACACATGGGCTGCCTCCAGGATGGCCTGGCGGCAGCCGCCGCACGAAGTCACGACTGACTCTCCGGCCAGCACTCCGTCCGAGCCGACATGGCCGCCCGCGACCGCGATGCGGGCGATCTTCTCGAGTCCGAAGGCCTGCTTGGCCGCGGTCAGCGCCGCAAGCTCGGCGCAGACGCCGAGCCGGTAGCAGGCATTTTCCATGTTCGAGCCCTTCGCGATCTCGCCGTCGACGGACTCGACCGCGCAGCCGACGCTGAAGCGGGAATAAGGGGCATAAGCCGCCAGCGCGGCGTCGCGGGCATGACGGACGAGGATGTCGTTGCTCATGGGCCCGACGATAGCCGACGGCGCCGCAAAGAGAAGGGCGCCGCGGCACGGCCGCGACGCCCTTGCATGTCGCCTAGGCTGGCGCGTCAGAAATTATAGCTGACGCCGACCTTGATCCGCCAAACCGATGACGAGACATTGATGAGATTGTCTTCCTCGAAGGCGTCCTGGCCGATGAAGTCGGTGATGATGTATCGGCCCTGATCGTCGACTCCACCGAGCGAGGCGACCTCCTGAAGGCCCGCGAAATTACGACGGCGTTGGACGTTCCAGCCGCTGTCGACGAAGTTCAGGAAGTTGTCGAACATCGCATAGAGCCGGATTCGGTCGTTGAACCGACCGCCGCTGATCAACCGGCCCGGCCCCGGCAGGTCCTGCGAGAAGGTCAGATCGAGGTCGAAATACCAGTCGTTCGAGCAGGTGTTGCGCTCGATCGTCCGGCCGACATGGCCCTTGGCGCAGCTCAGCGAGTTGGCGAAGGCGGTCAGCTCCTCGACCGCGCCCGCGTCGGACAGCGGGGAGACGTTCGGATCGTTGATGCCGCTCGGGATGTAGAGCAGCGCGTTGTTGTTGCCCGAGGCGGTGTCGTTGAACACGCCGCCGCCGGCAAAGGTCAGGCTGTACGGACGGCCCGAGCGGGCGACGAACGTAAAGCCGAACTGCGTCTCCAGGCCCTCGAAGAATTCCTCGGCGAAATTGCCCGAAAAGGTGAAGTTGTGACGGCTGTTGTAGAAGCCGCGCGAGGATGCCGGATTCTGACGGTCGAAAGCCGCGCTGAGATCGTAATTGGACCCAGCGGTCGAGTTGTACATGTTCCGGCGATCGCGCGAGTCGGTGAAGGCGTAGCCGGCCGTGAAGAAGCTCGATCCGCCGCTGGTGAAGAGGCCGCCATCGAAATTCTTCGACAGGATGATCGAGGCGACATGGCTGCTGTAGCCGCCCGAGTTGGTCAGCATGAGCTCGTCGTCGCGGCCCGTCACGAAACAGGCTGCGGAGAGGTTCTCGTAGACCGGCGCCGGGTTGGTGTCGACCAGCCGGGCGTCGCATCCGGCCACTGTCGGGTCGATGGCCCGATAGATCGGACGACCGTCGGTGGTGACGCCGATCGGCGTCTGCGACAGGTCGACGAGCGTATAGGGATCCCGATAGCGGCTGTAGATATAGTCGAGATTGATCCTCCAGCCGCTGAAGAGCCCGCTGGCCGCAAAGCCGAATTCCGACTGGAAGCCGATATTCGCCCGGATGACCGTGGGCACCTTGATGTCCGGATCGATCGATTGCGTGTCGCCGAGCCCGTTCGCGGCCCGCGAGATCCCGTCGGCCCGGATACAGGCCGGAACGCCGGCGAACTGGCCGCCCGAAACGACCGAGATCTGCCCGTCGGGGCAGTTCGCGGACGTCGTATTCCCCTCCGCGAAGCCGAAACCGTTATTCTGGAAGGCGTTGCCGAACCAGACGAGCGGATCGCCGCCGGAAAAGATGCCGACGCCGCCGCGCAACTGGGACCGCGAGAAGACCGCAAAGTCGTCGAAGTCGTAGGTGAAGCCGGCGCGCGGCAGGAACACCGGCTCCAGGCTGCTGAAGCCGGTGGTGTTCGGAAAGCCGTACCGGGCAGCGAAGTTGGGATTCGCGTCCGGCCGGCTTCCCGAGAAGAGGTCGGTGCGGACGCCGAGCACGACCTCTAGCTGGTCGTTCACCCTCCAATCGTCCTGGAGGTAGACCGAATAGATGGTCCGGTTGAAATCCGCGGCGGCGTCGTTGACGTCGCCGGTCCGCGAGAAATTACCGAAAGCGCCCACGGTCCCACCACTGACAACGCTGCTCGGGAAGGTCGAGGTCGACGTACCGGGCGACAACAAACCCGCTCGCAGGTCGTCCACGTTCCGGAAGACGAGGGTCCCGGTGGCATTCTGGACGAACAGGTTGAAGATATCCGCGCGGTTGACCTCGAATCCGACCTTGAACTGGTGATCGCCGGCATCGAGATTGGTGACGAAGCGGAACAGGTCCACCTTCGTCTGCAGGTCGTTCGCCGAGCGCGAGTTCCCGGGGCCGGCAAGGACGGTGGCGTCAGGCGTGCCGTCCGGATTGTCGATGCCGACGATGATGCGCGGGATCGGATTGGCCGACTGCGCCTCGCCTCCGCCGATCGGATCCTGAAGGTCCTGGATGTCCGACCGCGAATAGCGGATCTCCGTGGACAGATTGTCCGTCCATTGCGAGTAGAGGCGGGCCGAGTAGTAATCCGACTTGGTGCCGCTGAGATAGAAGGTGTTGAGACCCACGATCTGCGGCGAAGAGCCGGTGAAGAGATCGTCCGCGCGAACCGTTGATTCCTCGAGTCGCTGATAGGTCAGTTCGAGGCGATGGTCGTCGTTGATCTGCCAGTCGAGGCGGCCGAACCAGCGGTCGTTCTCGAAGGGAAGATTGGTCGGCGGCGCGCCGGTCTCGATGCCGTAGACGCTGCTCAGGATGTCCGAGATTTCGTTGAACTGGTCGATCGAAACGCCGCGCACCTCGTTCGGGAAGCCGGCACCGGTGGGACCTTCGTCCTGAGACTCGCCGGCTTCTTGATGCTCGTAGGCACCGAAGAAGAAGAGACGGTCGCGCAGGATCGGTCCGCCGAGAGCAACGCCCCAGCGCTTGTCAGCATCGATCGGGCCGACCGGCTGACCGTCGACCGAGCTTCCGCGCAGGCCGTTATCCGAATATTCGAAGAAGGCGTCGCCATGGAATTCGTTGCCGCCCGATCGGGTGACGACGTTGATCGCGCAGCCGGTGAACTGGCCATATTCGACGTCGAAGGGCGCGAACTGGACCTGCGCCTCGCGGATCGCGTCATAAGGGATGGGAGTCGAGCTGCGCGACGAGAAGCCGGTATCGTTCAGGCCGTAAAGGTCGCTCTGCAGAATGCCGTCCACGGTGAAGCTGTTGCCGCGGTCGTTGCCGCCCAGGCAGGAGATGCGGTCGGAGCCCGAGCCGCCGTCATCGCGGTCGAGGCTGACGCGCGGATCGACGCGGATGATATCGCGGACGTCGCGATTGAAGCTCGGAGCGGTCTCGAGAACGGTCTGGCTGAACGCTGTGCCCGGCCCGATCGCCCGCAACTGCACATTCGCGCGCTGCGCCGTGACGATGATCGCTTCGCCGCCGTCCGCCGACGACAGCGCGAAGTCGAAGGTGGTAGTGCCCTGGACGGTGAGGGTGACGTTCTCGACGGTCTGGCCCTGAAATCCGGGTGCCTGGACCGTAATGGTGTAGGGACCGCCCGTGACGAGGTTCTGGGCGACGAAGAGCCCATCGCCGCCGGTCGTGCTCGTCCTAGTGGCGCCTGTGCGCGTGTCGGTAACGGTTACGGTTGCGCCGGAAATCGGGGCTCCCGCTTCGTCGGCGACGCGTCCGGACACCGATGCGGTGATCTGCTGTGCATAGGCGGCGGGCGCAATGAAGGCGGACGCGGGAGCGACAATGGCCGCCGCCGCGCAGAGCAATTTGAACTTGTTCATGAATATTCCCCCGATAGCGCGATTCGCTGGCCCGCAGGCCCTGCAACGATTCGGCGAAAGTTGTGTGACAATCTCGAGGAGTGTCGCCCGGCCCCGAATACGGCCCGAACCGGTCGCCTCCTGCTTTTCGGCATCCCCGACGTGAGTCCCCGCCGGATTAGCGAACCGGGATTTTCAGCGGAAGGGGGGTTCGTCGAAGCTGCGCAACTTGCGCGAGTGCAATTTGCCGCCCTCGCGTCTAAGGATTTTAAGGGTTTCGATGCCGATCCTGAGATGCTGACTTATGGCGCGCTCATAGAAGGCATTGGCCTGCCCCGGCAGCTTAATTTCTCCATGTAGTGGCTTGTCGGACACACAAAGGAGCGTGCCGTAGGGCACACGGAAGCGATAACCCTGAGCGGCGACCGTGGCCGATTCCATGTCGATGCCCACCGCCCGCGACTGGTTGAAGCGCAGCGCCGACAGCGTGTAGCGCAGCTCCCAATTGCGATCGTCGGTGGTGACGACCGTCCCGGTCCGCAGCCGATGCTTGAGCTGCTGGGGGTCCTCGCCGGTCACCTCTACCGCGGCGGTGAAGAGGGCCTGCTGGATCTCCGCGATGGCGGGCAGCGGAACTTCGACCGGCAGCATGTCGTCGAGCACATGGTCGTCGCGCAGGTAAGCGTGGGCGAGCACATAGTCGCCGATCGTCTGGCTGGGCCTGAGGCCGCCGCAATGGCCGATCATCAGCCATACTTCGGGCCTCATCACCGCCAGATGATCGCAGATCGTCTTCGCGTTGGACGGCCCCACGCCGATATTGACCAGGGTGATGCCTTCGCCCTTCGGCGCGATCAGGTGATAGGCAGGCATCTGGTGACGCCGCCAGCCGCCTCGCGCCACCATCTCCTCGGCGTCGGGCGTATCGCGGGTCACATAGACCCCGCCCGACGCGGACAAGGCTTCGTAGGGGCTGTCCTCGCGGCGCAGCTCTTCGACCGCCCAGCGCACGAACTCGTCGACGTAGCGGACATAGTTGGTGAACAGGACGTAGCGCTGGGCGTGGTGCGCCGGCGTGCCGGTATAGTGGCGAAGGCGAGCGAGGCTGAAATCGACCCGCGGCCCGTCGAACAGCGAGAGCGGCCGTTCGGGCCGAGTCGCATAGTTCCAGGCTCCGTCAGCAATCTCGTCGCCGATATGGACAAGCTCCGGGGTGGGGAAGGTGCGCGCCAGCTCGGCCGCGCGGCCCTCCTCGAGGTGCAGGTCATCGCTGCCGTCGAGAACATAAGGATAGGGAATCTCGCTCCGGGAGCGGCCGACCGACACCTCCACTTCATAGTCGTTGACGAGGAGACCGACCTGCTCCTCGAGATATTTGCGGAACAAGCGCGGCCGGGCGATGCTGGTGGCGTAGCGGCCGGGATGGTTCAGCCGGCCGAAGGCGCGCGAAGGAAACTCGGTTGGCCGCATTCGGTCGAAGTCGATGCGCAGCTCCGGATAGGCAAACAGCCCGGACGCCCGCGCCTCGGCGTCGGGCACGGTCCCGTCCGCCAGATAGGCGGCGAGCGCGTTCCTCAGGTTGGCGACGGACTCGTCGTAAACCGCGGAGAGCTTCGCGATGATGTCCGGAATGTCGTCGACGCTGGTCAAGGATCTGAGCTTTCTCTGCATGGCCATCCACTGCACCGCGGAGGTGTCGGTTCCGGGTCAATCCTCCCTTCGCCTCCTGCTCCGGCATGTCAAATGGACGGGAAGCAGCTTCTTTTTTTGATGAACCGCTCCGTGCGGCGACAGGAATGCGGTTAACGAGAGACTAACCATGCAAGGGAGGACAGGCCTTGCGAAGATATCGATACCGAACTCCGGCTCTGGCCGGGCCGTGGCGCGACTCGCCCGATCAGGCGCTCCGGGATGCCGAGCGCGCGCGGCAGGTGCGATTCGAGGGCCCTCAGGACGTCCGGTGGGTCGTTCCGGGCGAGATCGAGGAAGACCGTCCGGGCCGCTTACGTTAGCGGTTTTCGAGACCGCGGGGGTGGCCGCGCGAGCCCTGACCGAGGAAGCGGGCAGCCTTGGTCGACCGCGAACATTCCGTCGGCTGCGGTGCCGAAAACGCTGCGAAATCTACGGTACGAAACGGTAACGATTTGTCGCGATAATGGCGGCGGCACGGGCGAGGGGACGCACGAGCTGCCAAGACCGCAGGGGGCGGGCTTGGCGCCAGAGACGGGAGTGGTCTGGCGTGCTGAAAGCGATTCGGGACTGGGTCCGGGACGAAGACCCGAAGGACGAACCGGTCGAGGCCGAGACGATTCCGGCCGGGGAAGAGGATGAGGCCAGCGCCCTGTCGGCCAAGGAGCGCCGCCTCTCCGTGCGCCATGATTTCATCGGACACAGGATCGTGATCCGCAGTCGCCGCACGCTGGCGCTGCTCCACCTCAAGGATCTCTCCTGCCACGGTGCCTGCGGGATCACCGACCTGCCGGTCGCGGTGGGAGCCATGGTTTTCCTCACCCTGAAGAAGGGCCGCTTCCACGCCGCCGAGGTTCGCTGGGTCAGGAACGTCATGGTCGGCCTCCGCTTCTACCGGCCGCTCGACCCCGACATGGTCGAGCGGATTCATGCTGCCCACGTCGCCCGCAAGGCGAAGGGCGTGCCGATGGAACACATCGTGGCGGCCTGATGCCGTTGGTCGTCAGATCAGCGTAGCGAGCAAGGCGAGGCCGGCGATGAAGATGAGGATCACGGCGAGGGAGTCATAACCCATCCTCAGGATGGTGCGGTCGCGATGCTCGAGCAGACCGACCATGAAGATTCCGATCAGCATCGCCCCGAGGAGGGCCGAAACGATCTCGAACGTCCCAAGCCTCTCCGTCACGGGCCCTCCCCGATAGACGAGGTCCGAAGGGAGGAAGAACGAGAGGTTGATGAAATTGGTGCCGAGCACCTGTCCGAACGCCAGCTCCGCACGGCGCAGGCGCAGCGCGGTGACGATGGTGGAGAGCTCCGGCAGGGAGGTGGCGATTCCGATCAGCGCGAAGCCGACCATGGCGCTGCCGAGGCCGGTCTGGACGGCGATCGAATCTCCGGCCTGGGACAAGGCGTAGCCGGCGGCGAAGATAAGCCCGCCGTAAGCGGCCGTCCTACTCCAAAGCGTCGACACCGGTACGGCAGCCTCGTCGCCGGCTGCGGTCGGCGCCCTGCGGACCGCCTCGCCGCTGACGGACCAGGGCGAGCGGCGATCGTAGCCGGTCGCTACCCAGAAGGCGCCGAGGCTGGCGGCACAGATTACGAGGCTGGAGACGCCGATACGGGCGAAGGCGTAATCGTCCAGAAGGATGGCGCCGGCCACCAGGATGAGGACGAGCATGCACAAGGTCCCCATCATCAGCACGGATGGGCGCGCGACGATGCCGGTGGCGGCCTCGCGACCGAGGAAGGCGTCGCCGATGGCAAGCAGCAACACGTTGATCGCCGCGCTGCCGAGCAGGTTGTTGAGGCCGAGCTCCGGCCGTCCGATCGAACCGGAGGTGAGGATGTTCGCGGCCTCGGGAAGCGAGGTGATCCCGCCGAGCAGCAGCATTCCGGCGAACGCCTGGTCCACCCGGGTCCGATCGGCGATCGCATCGACGGAGCGGGTAAGCCGGCCGCCGACGATCCAGACGACGGCGGCGGCGACGGCGAAGACCGCGGCGCTCACCCAGAGCGGAGCGCCGGAAAGGTCGAGCGGACCCATTCCTCGCTAACGGAGACGGTCCTGCGGCGTTCCGGCGGGAAGCCTGGAGCTCAGTTCGCCGGCAGCGCGTAGGCGAGGAGCTCGTCCCCGATCGGCGTCTCCATGAAGTGGTGACCGCCGGCCATGATCACCACATATTGTCGGCCGCCCGCCTCGTAGGTCATCGGCGTCGCCTGGCCTCCTGCCGGCAGCACATCCTGCCACAGCGTCTCTCCGGTCCGGATGTCGATCGCGCGGATCAGGTTGTCGGTGGTCGCGGCGATGAAGATCAGGCCGGAGGCGGTCACGACGGCGCCGCCATTATTGGGCGTGCCGATGGTAAGCGGCAGCATCGAAGGGATGCCGAACGGCCCGTTGCGCCGCGCCGATCCGAACGGGCGATCCCAAACCGTGCGGCCGTTCCTGAGGTCGATCGCACGGATTCCGCCATAAGGCGGCCGCTTGCACAGGAGTCCGGTCAGCGGCAGCCTCCAGCCGGCATTGACGTCGATCGCGAAGGGCGTTCCCCATTGCGGATCGCCGGCACCTTCGGGGCTTCCACCCATGTCGCCGCCGCGGGCCTGCTGCTGCTGCGTCGCTTGCGGCGAGCCGCGCGGGAACCAGCCTTCTTCGTTCGCTTCCGCGCGCGGAACCAACCGGTTGTAGTTGGGGGTGTCATTATAATTGGCGACGATCACACCGCGCACCGGATCGATGGCGATCCCGCCCCAGTCGGTGCCGCCATTATAGCCCGGATACTGAATGAAGCGGCGGTCGACGGTCGGCGGCGTATATTGGCCTTCATAGGAGGCCCGGCGGAACTGGATGCGGCAGATCATCTGGTCGATCGGCGACATGCCCCACATGTCGCGCTCGGTGAGGGTCGGTTTGGCGAGACTGTGGAAGGTCGAGAAAGGCTGGGTCGGTGTGCGCCGCTCGGGCTCCACGCCGCCTTGGGGAACCGGCCGCGACTCGACCGGGAAGAGGGGCCGCCCAGTGCGCCGGTCGAGCACATAGATGTCGCCCTGCTTGCTCGGAAGGACGAGGGCCGGCACCGGCGCGCCGTCGCCGGGAAAGTCGACGAGCGTCGCCTGGGCTCCCAGGTCATAGTCCCACACGTCCATGTGAACGGTCTGGAAATTCCAGCGGGGCCGCCCGGTCAGGACGTCCAGCGCGACCAGCGATGTGGCATAGCGATTTTCCGCCGGACGGCGGCTGCCGCTCCAATAATCGGCCGCGCTGTTGCCCATCGGCAAATAGACCAGCCCGAGCGCTTCGTCGCCGCTGGCGATGGTCCACATGTTGGGCGTTCCGCGCGCGAACTGCTGTCCGGCCGGCGGATCGGGGCTCCAGTCGGGATTGACCATGTCCCAGGCCCAGCGTCGCTCACCTGTCACCGCGTCGTACCCCTGGATCACGCCGGACGGCGCGTCGCGCCGCTGCCCGTCCAGGACCTGGTGTCCCGTGACGATGATCCCGCGCACGATCGTCGGGGGCGAGGTGATCGAGACCATTCCGGGAACGATCGGGCCGAGGCCGGCCTTGATGTCCACCTGGCCGTTCCTGCCGAAGCCGGGGCAGAGTCGGCCGGTCCGCGCGTCGACGGCAATGATCCGGCCGTCGAGCGTGCCCTGAATGATCCGCGCCGCGCAGACCTGGTTCGGCGGCGCGCCTGGAACGGCGAAATAGGCCACGCCACGGCAGGCTGCGGTGTAAGGGATCCACTCGTCGGTTACTCCGGGATCGTAGCGCCACCTTTGCTGGCCCGTCGCCGGATCGAGCGCGATCATGATGTTCTTCGCCGAACAGAGATAGAGCGTGTCGCCGACCTTGAGCGGGGTCGTCTCCGCGCCATATTTGTCCTGCGCTGCTGCGCTGCCGGGCAGGTCGCGAGTGTGATAGGTCCAGACGCGCTCCAGCCGGCGGACATTGTCCGGATTGATCTGCGCGAGCGGCGAATAGCGGCGCGCGGCGTAGGTGCCGCCATAAGCCGGCCAATCGGAGCCGACGGTCATGAGCGACGGATCGCCCATTCCGGGCCCCAGCGGAGAGGGTAGCGCAGCGATGGCCGGCCGGTTCGCGCTCGATGCCAGGAGGCCGCCGGCTACGACCAGCAGAACGACCGCAGCGACCCCCGCCAACGCCGTTCGCCATTTCCACCGTTCAGGCTGAAGCAGGGGCATGATCAACAGGAGGAGAACCAGCAGCACGGTGGGAGCGATCACCCGCGGCACCAGTGCCCATCCGTCCAGCCCGACTTCCCACAGGGCCCAGACCAGCGTCAGCAGGAAGACGATGAGATAGACCCATGCGCCGGAAGGGCGGCCGCGGATCAGTAGCGCGCCCGAGGCGAGCAGGCCGAGGCCGGCCGCAAGATAGTAAACGGAGCCGCCGAGGGAGGCGAGCCAGACGCCGCCGATGGCGAGAACCAGGCCGATCAAGGCGAACAGCGCCCCGAGCAACATCACGATCAGCGACTTGCTGCGGGGCCGCTGAGACGCGTCGTGGGCCATATCGCTCTCCCTTGGCTGCGGAACCGACTCGCACCAGATCGGTTCCGAAGGGGAGTTTCGGGACCGCGAAGGGACCTCCGCCGTCATGCCCGCAGGGACAATCTGGACGCCTTATTGCGGCGCGGCCCCGCTGCCGGCCGAGCTATGGCAGCGGTGGAACCTCGATCCCCTGCTGCTTGCCGTTCTGCTGGCCGCGGCGGCCGGCTATGCTCTCTCGACACGAACCTGGGCGCGGTCGCGGCGCATGCGCTTCGCTGCTGCGACGGCGCTGCTGCTGGTTCTGTTCGTTTCCCCCTTCTGCGCACTGACTTCGGCCCTCTTCTCGGCACGAGTCGTTCATCACGTCCTGCTGGTGACGATTGTGGCGCCGCTGCTGGTCCGGTCCTTCCCGCTGGCGGCGCGGCCTGGCGCGCGCTCGGTCCTTGCAGCGACCACCGCCGCCCAAGCCATCGTCTTCTGGCTGTGGCACGCGCCACCGGTTTATGGATGGGCGCTGTCATCCGACGCCGCTTATTGGCTGATGCAAGCCAGCCTGCTCGCCGCTGCTGCCGCCTTCTGGGCGGCCATCCGCCGCGCCTCGGCGCCGGCTGCGTCCGCGGCCCTGCTCGCGACGATGGTGCAGATGGGCCTGCTCGGGGCGCTCATCACCTTCGCGCCCCGGGCGCTCTATGCACCCCATTTCGCTGCCACTGCGGGCTGGGGCTATTCGCCCCTCGAGGACCAGCAGCTTGCCGGGCTCATCATGTGGGCGCCGGCCGCCGCCCTCTACCTCGGCGCGGCCCTGCTGCTGCTCGCCCGGATGATCGGCCCCGATCCGGAACGGGCGCGCGCCGGATGACCCTGTGATCGCGGCCCTGCGCGCCTGGGCGCGGCGCCATACCGAGCGAAGCCGCTACTCCCCGGTCGGCATCGTCTTTCACTGGGTTATGGCGGCCCTGGTCCTGTTTCAGCTCGGCTGGGGCTGGTATACCGGCTTCCTGGCGGCCGGCGGGGACAAGCTCGCCGCCTACCGAATCCACAGCGACGTCGGGCTGCTGATCCTCCTCCTCGCGATCGGACGCTTCGCCTGGCGCCTGATCATTCCCGGGCCGATCAATGACGCCGACCTACCCGGCATCCAGAGCAAAATCGCCTACGCCACCCACTATGTCTTCTATATCTGCTTCTTCGGTCTGCCCTTGAGCGGCTGGGCGATGTGGTCTGCGCTGGGCGAGAATGCTCCGCTGGCGATCGCCGGCCTCGTACCGTGGCCGGCGCTTCCGTTCGAGGAGCTCCCGAGTTCCCTGCAATGGGCGATCATGGACTATGCCGAGGACGTCCATCACCTGCTCGTCCTGACCCTTGCCGGCCTAGTTCCGCTCCACGTCGCGGCAGCGCTGAAGCATCATTTCTGGGATCGACACGACGTGCTCAGGGGAATGATTCCGGAGGTTCCGGACGAGGAATCGGGCCCCCAAGCGCCGAAGCATAAGCCGAGACCGATCGAATCTCGTCCGGCGTGAGCCGGCGGCTGATCCGCAGCATCAGATTTTCGGGATCGTTGCGCCGCTTGCCGGCCCGCCAGGCATCGAGCTGGGCCGCGAGGTAGGCGGCCGGCTGGCCGGCCAAGGGCGGGTTGCCCGCGCCGACGCCTTCACCGGACCGGCCGTGGCAGGCGGCGCAGGCGGGCAATCCCCGTGCCGGATCGCCCGAGCCGTATAGGGCCTGAGCCGGGAGGCCGGAGGCGGGGACGGCGGGAGCGGGGAGGGCGTCGCCCGGCGGCGGTACCGGCCTCGGCATTCGTGCATAGTGCAGCGATACGGCCTGCCGCTCGGCGGCGCTCAGTTGGCGCGCAATATATTCCATTTGGGAATGGCGGCGCAGGCCCGAAGCATAGCCCTCCATCTGGGCATCCAGATAGCCGACATCGAGCGCGGCGAGCCTCGGCGCGCCGGCGCCGTTGCCGCCGCCGTCGAGCCCGTGACAGGTGAAGCAGGCATTTTGGGCGCCGCTTCTCCCGCCGCTGAGCGCGATCAGCTCGCCCGATTCTGAAAAGGGATCGGGGGCGGGCCGATCGGCCGGCGCGCAGCCCCCGGCGAGGAGCAAGGCCGCGGACAGGAACCTGACCGGAATCATGGTTCGGGAACCACAGCCGGGCCACGTTGTTCCGTTCGGGAAACCACCCGCCGAACAGGGAAAGCTTGAACTCCGCTTATACATTCCCGGCCGCCCTCCTGCTGCTGGCTGCCTGCAAGCCCCCGCCCGAAGGCCGCCACCATATGCCGGAGGCGGATCCCGCGGCGGGCCGGGATGTGGTGCAGCGGGTCGGCTGTGCCAGCTGCCATGTCTTTCCGGACATCAGCTGGCCGCGCGGCGCGCTCGGGCCGAACCTCGGCGACTTTGCCGACCAGGGACTGATAGGCGGCCGGGTGCCGAACCGTCCGGACCTCCTCGCGGCCTTCGTGCGCGACGCGCCAGCTCTCATTCCCGGCACGACCATGCCGGCCATGCCGATCAGTGAAAGGGAGTCGCGCGATGTGGCCGCGTATCTCTACACCCTCCGGGATCGTTGAAGGCCTCGCCGGCTGGCCGCCGCCGGTGCTGGACCCGGCAGGGCCTTATGCCGGGTCGGTCGCAGCGCTGAGCTGGGCGTTGATCGCCCTGGCGGCCGGCATCTTCCTGATCGTGCTCGCCGCCTTGTGGATCGCGCTTCGGGGCCGGGAGCGGCTTCGCGCGCGGCTCGGCGGCGAGCGCGCGATATGGATCGGCGGCGTGGTCTTCCCCGTCGTGGTCCTCACCGCGCTCCTGATCTGGGGCCTGACGCTCACGCGGAACCTCTCCGAACCGGCGGGCGGCCCGGAACTGCGGATGCGGGTGAGCGGCGAAATGTGGTGGTGGCGGGTTTCCTATCTCGACGGGAACGGCCGGGCGTTCATGCAGGACGCCAACGAGCTTCACATTCCGGTCGGCCGTACGATCGCGATCGAGCTGGTCTCACCCGACGTGATTCACAGCTTCTGGGTGCCGCAGCTCTCGGGCAAGCTCGACATGGTGCCCGGGCGCCGCAACCTCATCCGCATACAGGCCGATCGCCCCGGAACCTATGCCGGCATTTGCGCGGAATATTGCGGCGGTCCGCACGCGCTGATGGGTTTTCTCGTCGTCGCACATGCGCCGGACGATTATGCGCGCTGGCTGGCCGCGCGCCGGGCGCCGCGCGCGGCGCCGCCGGACCGGCAGTCGGCACGCGGCGCGGCCCTGTTCGTCTCCGCAGGATGCGCCGCCTGCCACCGAATCGCCGGCACTCCCGCTAACGGCCAGGCGGGGCCCGACCTCACCCATGTCGGTTCGCGCCGCACGCTCGGGGCCGGAATCCTCCCCAACAATCGGGGCACGATGATCGGCTGGATCGGCAACAGCCAGGCGATCAAGCCCGGCAACCGGATGCCTCCCTATACCGTCCTCCCGGGTGAGGATCTGCAGGCGCTCGCGGCCTATCTCGAGGCGCAGCGGTGAACGCGTCCCGAACCTCGGGCGCGGTCCCGCCCGCCGCTTCGGTCTCCGAAACCGGTTTCGATCCCACCTTGTTCGATCGGTTTCCCACAAGCGGGGAGCGGCCCGAAGGCGAGCTCGGCGAGCTCGAGCATGTATGGCGGGCGCCGCGCGGCTGGGGGCTGCTCACGGTCGTAAACAACAATTATGTCGGGATCTTCTATGTAGGCGCCGCTTTCCTCTTCTTCCTGCTCGCCGGCATTCTCGCATTGGTCATGCGCGTCCAGCTTGCGCTGCCGCTGAACGGCGTGCTGCCGCAGGAGACGTACAACCAATTCTTCACCATGCACGGCACGGTGATGATGTTCCTGTTCGCCGTGCCTGCGGTCGAGGCGCTCGGCGTATTGCTGCTGCCGCAAATGCTGGCGGCGCGGGACCTGCCTTTTCCGCGTCTTTCCGCCTATGCCTTCTGGGCCTATCTGGTCGGCGGCCTCGCTTTCTTCGCCTCGATCTTCGTCGGGCTTGCGCCGAACGGCGGCTGGTTCATGTATCCGCCGCTGACGAGCACCGCTTACTCGCCCGGGATCAACGCCGATTTCTGGTTGCTCGGAATCGGATTTATCGAGATCTCCGCAATCGCCGGGGCGATCGAGATCATCGTCGGCGTGCTCAAGACCCGGGCACCGGGCATGAGCCTGGACAAGATGCCGATCTTCGCCTGGGCAATGCTGGTCTTCGCCGGCATGATCATCATCGCTTTTCCGGCGGTGATCTTCGGCACGCTCGCTCTCGAGCTCGAGCGGGCGCTGAATTGGCCGTTCTTCGATCCGACGCGGGGCGGCGATCCGCTATTGTGGCAGCATCTGTTCTGGTTCTTCGGTCATCCGGAGGTCTACATCATCTTCCTCCCCGCCGCCGGCCTCGTGTCGATGATGGTGGCGGCGCTGTCCCGCACGCCCCTCGTCGGATACCGGCTCGTGGTGCTGGCGCTGGTAGCTACCGCCTTCATCAGTTTCGGCGTCTGGGCACATCACATGTTCGCCGTCGGCATGCCGCGCCTTTCGGTCGGCTTCTTTTCGGCGGCGAGCATGGCGGTGAGCGTGCCGGCGGGGATCCAAGTTTTCGCCTGGATCGCCACATTGAGCGTCGGGCGTCCACGCTACCAGACACCGACCTTGTTCCTGGTCGGCGGTCTCGTCACCTTTGTCCTGGGCGGCCTTACCGGAGTCATGGTGGCGATGGTGCCCTTCGACTGGCAGGTGCACGACAGCTACTTCATCGTCGCCCACCTTCACTATGTCCTGATCGGCGGGATGGTGTTTCCGATGTTCGCCGGCTTCTATTATTGGACGCCGATGATGAGCCGGCGCCCGCTGTCGGAACGGCTCGGCAAATGGGTGTTCTGGCTGATGTTCGCGGGCATGCAGGTGACCTTCCTGCCCATGCACCTCACCGGATTCATGGGCATGCCCCGGCGTGTATACACCTACCTTCCGGGCCGTGACTGGGAGATCACCAACATGATTTCAACGGTCGGCGCGTTCATGCTCGCCGCCGGCATCCTCATCTTCCTGGTCGACCTCATCCGCAATTTCCGCTTTGCCGCCGAGGGCAATGCCGGCAACGTCTATGGCGGTGGCACGCTCGAGTGGCTGCCGACCGGCCTCTACTCGACGCGCAGCATACCGTTGGTCACCAGCCGCGAGCCCCTGTGGGACCGCCCGGGCCTTTCGCGCGAGGTGGAGGAGGGGCGCTACTTCCTGCCCGGCTCGGCGACCGGCAATCGCGAAACGATCATCACCAGTCCGCTGAGGGCCGAGCCGCAATATCTCCAGATCATGCCCGGGCCTTCGGTCTGGCCGCTGCTTTCGGCCATCTTCACCGCGGGCTTCTTCCTGCTGCTGACGGTCCAGGCCTATCTGGTCGGAGTCGTCAGCGGCCTGGTTGCCATCTGGTGCATGATCCGATGGCTGTGGGAGACCGATCGGCCGGTAAGGCCGCCCACAGCGGACATCGGCGCAGGCATCGAGGTTCCGACCTACGTCACCGGACCATCGACCCACGGTTGGTGGGCCATGGTCGTGCTCCAGATCGTCATCGGCATGATCTTCCTGATGGCCGCCTTCTCCTATCTTTATCTCTACGGCGTTCACACCTCCTTCTGGACCGCGCCGCCGGCGCCTTCATGGCTCGCATTGCTGCTGCCGCTCTACGGAGCGGGAATGGGTCTCGCCTGGCTGGCGCGGGTGCTGCTGGCCCGGCGACGGTCGACCCTCTGGTCGCCGGCGACGGCCCTGCTGTTCGGCGCCGCGTCACTGCTCACCGGTTTCGTCCTGGATTGCTTGAGCTGGCGCTGGTCCGGCCTCGACCCGGAGGCGAGCGGGCAGGGTGCCACCGTCTACGGCCTGCTGGCCATCCAGGGCTTCGTCACCGGTGTCGCGGTCCTGATCGCGCTCTACGTGGCGGCCCGCAACAGCCGCGGGCTGGTCACGCGGCCGCGCAACAACAGCTTCGACCTCGCTGTCCTGTTCCTGATCTACACCGGCGCGCAAGGCGTGCTCGGCGCCGCTCTGGTACGACTCTTCCCGGGTGCGGTCTGAAATGCGCGCCTGGCTTCTCCTGCTCGGTGGAATGCTGGTCTGGACGATCCACTTCTTCGTCCTCTACGGACTCGGCAGCCTGTTCGGCACGACCCCCACGGCGCGGATCGGGACGCTGCTGGTCACGCTCGCCTGCCTCGCCGCGAACCTCGCCATTCTCGTCACGTGCATGCGTATCGCGCGCACTGCCGACCGCGAGTCGGTGCTCGGCTGGCCCGCCCGGCTGGGCGCTCCGGTCGCCGTCCTGTCGATCGTCTCCGTCGCGTGGCAGGCCTTTCCCGCCCTGTTCACCTGATCCGGTGCCGACGATCAGATCCATAGCGCGCGCATCAGCGGCGGCGCCGCTCCGCGTCCCACTCCTCCCGCGTCATGCACACTTCCTGGCGACGGAAGCGCTCGCCGAGCCGCTCGGAGGGAACGAGCCTGCGCCTGCAGATCGCTTGTTCATCCTGCTCCGGCTCTTCCTGGCGGGGCGTTTCGGCGCTCGTTTCGGTAGCGGGCGCCGTCGGGACGGTGAGAAGCAAGGCGGACAGAAGCAGATCGACCATAAGCGTCCTCCACGATCAAAGCCTGAGCAGACAGATCTCGCCGCAGCCGGCGGCGGTCGCCGTAGAAACCGCAGCCCGGAGGGTTCGCAAATCTCGTAAATGCCGCAAGTGCGAACCGCGGATTCCGCGCGAAATGTTCACCCGGATCATGCGACGCGGCATCCCTGTTTCTTGCGCCTGAATCCCCCCGGCCTTACGATCGGCCGTCGCTCAAATTACCGGCTTCGATCCGGTGCAGCAACAGGAGGCGTCTCCGTGTCATGCCGCCTTTCATATTCCCGCTTCCTGCCGTTCCTCGGTCCCCTGTTTCTGGCCATGACGTCGCTTGCGCTCGCCGGTTCGGCTTCGGCGGCGGCCACGCAGGCGTCCGGCGCGCCTAGCGAAACGATCGCGTTCGTCGGGGTGAATGTGGTCCCGATGGATTCCGAGCGGGTGCTTGAAGATTACACGGTCATCGTTCGCGAAGGCCGGATCATCGCAGTCGCGCCGCGGCGAACGGCGGAGCTCCCCGACGGCACGCGTCGGATCGACGGCACCGGCCGCTGGCTGCTGCCGGGCCTCGCCGAGATGCACGGGCATGTGCCGGGACCGCGCGATCCGGACTATGCCGAGAACGTCCTGTTCCTCTACGTCGCAAACGGGGTCACGACGGTGCGGAACATGGCAGGGCATCCCTCCCATCCCGCCCTTCGCGACCGCATAGCACGCGGCGACCTGATCGGCCCGACCCTGCACGTCGCCAGCCCCTGGCTCGGCCCGGATGTGGCGGGAACGCCGGAGGGTGCCCGGGCGGCGGTGCGGCACCATCGCGCGGCCGGATTCGACCTCCTGAAGATCGGCAGCCTCACGCGCGATGCCTATCCGGCCATGGCCGAAACAGCGCATGAGATCGGCATGCCGTTCGGTGGCCACATTCCTGCGGACGTCGGGCTTGTCGGTGCACTCGACGCGAGGCAGTCCTCGATCGATCATCTCGATCGGTATGTCGAGTATCTGGTGCCGGAAGATCGCCGACCCGACGGGGAGGATTCCGGTTTCTTCGGCAGCCGCTGGATCCACCTGGTCGACGAAGGACGGCTCGAGGAAGCGGTGGCCCGTACCCTGGCCGCCGGGACATGGAACGTCCCGACCTTGAGCCTGGTCGAGCATCTCGCCTCGCCGGAGTCCGGCGATGCGATGATCCGGCGCCCGGAGATGCGTTACATGCCTCGGCGCGTGCTGGACGGCTGGGTGCGCGCCAAGCAGGAATTCTCGGCACGCGAGGACTTCCAGCCCGACGCGACGCGGGCTTTGGTGGAGTTGCGGCGACGGCTCGTTCGGGCGCTGCACTCAGCCGGCGCGCCGATCGCCTTGGGGTCCGATGCGCCGCAATTCTTCAACGTGCCCGGCTTCTCGATTCACCACGAGATGCGGATGATGGCCGCGGCCGGACTCAGTCCGTTCGAGGTGCTGGCGACCGGCACGCGCGATGCGGCCCGCTATTTCGGCACGCCGGACGCGTTCGGGACGATCGCGCCGGGACGAAGCGCCGACATGATCCTCCTAGAGGCGAACCCGCTGGAGGACCTGGCGAACGTGGAGCGCCGCGCGGGCGTGATGGTGCGCGGGCGGTGGCTGCCGGAAGAGGAGATACAGGCCGGGCTCGAGAGGATTGCCGCGCAGGCTGCCGGGGAATGAAGGCGGCAATGCTCGCCCCGTTCAGGCATAGGCTACCCAGCCTCGCCAGGTGAACGCGGCGAAGAACATCGATACGTCGGAGAAGCCGGCATCCCGCATGACCGCCTCATCCTGTTCGGGGTTGAGCAGACTCAGGCTGGCGTCGACCGCCGCCCGGGCGCTGTGTGCATGTTCGACCTCCGCGCCCGAAGCGATGGCGTAAGCCGCATATCGTTGCAGCCAAAGCGCGCGATCCTCGCCCTCCTGGGGAAAGCTGGAATGCGCAGCCACGAAAGGCGCGCCGGGTCTGAGCCGGCGCCGGGTCTCGAGAAGCGTGCGCTGACGTTCCGCTGCGTCGAGAAAGTGGAGGGTCAGCAGGCAGGTCGCCGCGTCGAAGGGGCCTTCGGGCGCATTGTCGATATAGCCTTCGACGAGCTGGACGCGCGCGCCCAGCGCGCCGAGCCCCTTTTCGGCCAGCTTCAGCATCTCCGCCGAAGGATCGACGCCGACGAAGGTCCAGTCGGGGTGGGCCAGTGCCAAAGCCTTCAGCTCGAGCCCGCCGCCGGCGCCGAGGACGAGCACCTTTGCGTCCCGCGGTGCACGCTCGGCCAGAAGGATTCCGGTCATGCGGTGGATCGCTTCGAATCCGGGCACGAAGCGCCGGGGGCCCTCGGCGTAGCGGCTTACCGCCTCGGGATCGGAAAAGGTGTCGAGGAAATATTGCGGGCCAATCTCAGCCGGCATGATCATTCTCCATATGGTGCGATCCCTTGCTGGCCAGCAGGCGCGCGTGAAAGTCGGCGCTCAGCATGGCCAGGGTGACTTCGCCGAAGCGCGAAAGCAGCCGCCGCTCCGCATCCCGGAATGCACTGTCGAGGGCAGCATTCACCGCCTGCTCGACGAGACAATCAGGTGCCTCGCTCCGATTGCCCACGGCGAGGAGGGAGGGCCGGCCAAGGGCCTCGTAAATGTCCCGTAGCGTGATCGAATCGAGATCCCGCGCCAGCGTCCAGCCGCCGCCATGCCCCTTTTCGGACCGCACATATCCCTGCTTTCGGAGGCCGGCCATGGTCCGCCGGATGACCACCGGGTTGGTCTGCATCGCCTTCGCCAGCACCTCGGAGGTCACTGGCCTGCTCTGCTCCGCCATGTGCAGCAGGACGTGAAGCACGCCCGAGAGTCTGCTGTCCCGATTCATGTAACATCAGATATTACGAGAGTCGGGATCCGTCAATAGCGACCGAATGGTCGTCATCTGGCGCGGTTGTGATCCCGCTGGCCCCACGTGCTTTTCCGCGATAGCCGAACCAGTAGATGCAGAAACAGGACAGCAGGAGAGGCGGCACGGCGAGCAGGCCCGCATAGCTAGCGACAAGGGGTCCGGCTGCGCCGGCAAACCACAAGGTGGCGAGACCGCCGATCGAGTTGGTTGCGGCATGGGCCAGACTCGCAGCCCAGATGCTCCCCGTCTTCTCCTTGAACCAGCCGAACATGTATGACGTGGTCACGGCGATGGCGACGAAAAGGAGGGAACCCAGCACCGGTTGATCCGGATAGTTGTAGCCGCGCAAGGTGACGGGATAATGCCATGCCGCCCAGATGAACCCGGTCGCGACGGCGGCCGGGACCGGCCTGCCGGCGAACAGTCGCGGCTGAAGATAGCCGCGCCAGCCGAATTCCTCTCCCCAGAGCAGAGGAGTCGTCAGAACGGCCATGATCATTACCTGCGCCACGATCAGCCAGCCCAGGACCGGCAGCCCGTCCGTGGTGCGGCCGGCCAGTCCTGAAGCCGATGCTCGGGCCAGCGTGAAGTCAGGTTCGGCTATGCCGAGCAGGACCGCTTGCGCGACGATGGCCGCCACGATCCCAAGGGGCATGAGCCAGGCCAGCAGGTAATAGCGCCACTGGCGTCCTTGGAGACGCAGACCGGCGTCGGCGAAGCCTTCGCGCGTGATCCATTTGCGGACGATCAGGGCCGCTACGGCCGGCGCGAAGGCGCCCGGAAGGACATAGAGCTGGAACTGCCAGCTCAGCACCGAGACACCGGAACGGATGACGATCTCCCACCATGTCCAGGCGACGCCGAAGGTGATTCCCAAAAACCAGGCCGGTCCGCGCATGCAGTTTCTCCCGCAGGTAGTAAGTGAGCGCTCACTCATTAACTGCGCCAGGGAAATACTGCAAGCCTTGCATTCGCGGTCGCTTGCTCGCCAATAGGGGTGATGGCGCTGGAGCGAGGAGAGATGTCAGGCGGTCGGAAGAGGCGACGCGAGGTCCCGGCGGTGCGGCGTGCCCAGATCGTCGAAGCCGCCAAGCGGAGCTTTCGCACGTTCGGCCTGCAGGCGACCACGGTCGACCAGATCGCGGCGGAGGCGGGAGTCAGCGTCGGCCTTCTCTATCGCTTCTTCAAGTCGAAGGCCGCGATCGTCGAAGCGATTATCGTCGAGGACGTCGAACTTCAGCTCCGGCAGACGGCTCTCGCGCTTGAAGAGGCTTCGAACGATCTCGGCCGCTTGCCACAACTGATAACGCAGCGCGTGGCCGAAGGCTCGGGGGAGCGTGAGCGCCTGGCCCTGATGTTCGAAATCGCCGCGGAGGTCTGTCGCAATCGCGACCTGCAGGAATTCGTGCGGGAAAAGCGCCTGGAGTTGAGAGAGACTCTGGCGGGAAGTTTCGAGGCGAAGGGACTGGACCGCCGCGCCACGCATCGCCTCATCGAGCGGCTGGATGCGGCGAGCGCCGTCGCCTCGGGGCTTGCGATGCACGCGATGATCTATTCGAACTCGTCACGGCTTTCCCACGAGATCGTCGAGAAGCTGATGGCGATGGCGGTCATGGCGGCCGAGGACGAGCGCACCGAGCGAGGCATGCCACCAGGCCGTCGACCTTGACCTCTTTCGGCGCCGATCCCAGGCTCGCGACTCTCTTCCGCCTGGTTGAACTCGGAACCCCGGTAAGACCGTCGCTGAAGATGGCCGCCGGGGCGGCGGCGCATGTGATGCGTTCGCCGCCGCCCGGTCCTGTTTCCGTCGATATTGCCGGGACCGATGGCTCCCGACCTCGGCTCCGGGCGCTAGAAGTTCACACGCGCGCCGACGGTGAAGAATCGCCCGACGACGTCGTAATGGGCGTTGTACGTCGTCGTGATCAGCGGTGGGTTCACATCGAACACGTTGCGCACTCTTCCAAAGAAGGTGAACCTGTCCATGACCCTGAACTCCGCGCCGAGATCGACATAGGTGCGCGCGCCGATGTCGCCGTTCACGATGTTCAACTCGTCATTGAACTGACCACCGCCAACATAGCGAATGCGGGCGTCGACCGTGATCGAATCGGTCTGGTATGCGGCACTGAAATTGGCGCGCCACTTCGGTAGGCCGTTGGCCACCGGATCACCGACATCGCCGGCCGTATCCCGCACGTTCGCGCCGGTCTCGAAGACCAACTTGTCCACATAGGTCGCCAGGGCGCGGAGCCTCAGCGTACCCGGCACGTCCGCGATGCGGGACATCGGCATCTGGTACGACGCCTCGATGTCGAAGCCGCTCGTCTGGAAGCGGGCGATATTCTGGGCGAAGGCGAAGACAGTCGTGATCGTCCCCGTGCCGTCGCGGATGACCCGGTCGCACGCATCCTGGTCGCCCGCCGCGCAGGCGGCAGTGATGTCCGCCGTGTTTGGCGTCGCGATCGCATTGCCGATGCTGATGTCGTAATAATCGACCGACAGGTTGAACCCGCGCAGGAAGGAGGGTGAGAAGGTTGCGCCCGCCGTCCAGGTCTTGGCGACCTCGGGGACCAGGTCCGGATTGCCGCCGCTGAAGATCGTCGCGTTCGGGTTCGGATCGTAGCCCGGATTGGAGTCGCGCCCTTCGCTGTCATTGTCGACGACCGGCGCGATGTTGATCGAACTGACCGAGAAGAGATTTCCGATGCTGGGCGCGCGGATGTCGCGGGACCGGGTCGCGCGCAGTAGCACGTCCCTGAACAGGCGTGCGGTTCCGCCGATCTTCCAGGACCAGATGCCCCCGCTGAGGCTGTAGTCCGAATAGCGGGCGGCGCCGTTCAGATCGAGATCGACCTCCTCGCTGTCCAGCAGCGGCACCAGCGTCTCGAAGAAGGCCTCCTTGACATTGAACCCGCCCTCGAGAGGATCGTTGAACAGGGGCGTGCCGAAGACTCCCGCCGCATCCAGTTCTCCGATCTCCTGCGATTGCTCCTCCCAGCGCGCTTCCGCGCCGACAGCGATCGAGACAGGTCCCGCCCAAAGGGAGAAGGGGTCGCCCTGCAGCCGGACGGCAGCGGAATCCAGCTTGGTGACTTCATCCTGCATCTGGGTTCCGCGCACATATTCAATCGCTTCGGGCGAGGCAGCGTCCTCTCCGAACGGATTGAACGGAACGCAGGCCGGATCGTCATTGGCCGGATCCGCATCGGCGTTGACCGAGCAGACGATCTGGCCGCCGACTTCGACGGCATTGATCGCATTGAGGAAGTTGGCGGGGATAGAGGAATTGGCGAATCTCTGGCGGCTGTCGACCTCGCCGTGGCTGAAATGTGCGTCATATCGCCATCCGTCGCCGAAGCTGCCGTCGACGCCGAAGGCGATCTCCTTGGTCTCGCGGACCGCGTCGAATTGGAAGAGGAAGGTGTCTCGGGAAAAGCGCCCGACCAAGAAGCTCGGCTCTCCGGCCGCGGCGAGCTGCTGCTGGATCTGCGACGACAGGAACGGGTTGTTCGCCGCCACCGAGAAAACCAGGACCGGGCTCGCAGGGTCCGGAAAGAAGGGCTGGTTGACATCGGAGCGGCCGTACGCCGCGTCGACCCAGAAGGTCGCTTCGCCTATGTCGTAGCTCAGCCGCGCATAGCTGCCGAGGCGCTCGAGCGGGCTGGCGACGATGAGCGTGTCGTAGATACTGAAGAAATCCGAAGGCTGGGCGGGACGCAGAGTGCCGTCGGGATTGAAGACCTGGCCGGCGAAAGCGCCGCTGAGGACTGTTCCTCCGAAGGAGATCGGCGCCAGATCGTTCACGTCCGGCTGTATCTCGAACTGACCGCCGCCGATGTCGACGACACCGGCGCCGAACCAGGGACGGCTGCGCCGGCCTTCGATGCCGATACCCTCGTCCTTCAAATATTCGGCGCCGATCATGAAGTGACCGGCACCGCCGGCGAAGTGGGTGCCGAACGACCCGTCGATCGCATAGCGCCATCCGTCGCCGCGCGAGGAAATGCTGCTCTGCGCGCCTACGCTCAGGCCCTCGAGATCTTCGTTGAGGATGATGTTCACGACGCCGGCCACGGCGCCGGAGCCCCAGGCCGCCGACGCACCGCCGGTCACCAGCTCGACGCGCTCGACGAGGTTGGTCGGAACGAAGTTGAGATTGTTATCGCCGACGAAGCGCCGGCCGTTGACCAAAGTGAGCGTCCGGGCGCTTTCCAGGCCGCGAAGCTCGACAGGCGCCGTGCCGGCGGACGTGTTGCCGATCGACTGGTTCGGCGAAACCGAGTTTCGCATCTGCGGCAGCTCGTTCAGCGCCTGCTGGAGGTTGACCTGCGCGGATTGCTGGATCTCGGCGCCACCGACGACCGTGGTCGGCGTGGGCTGGTCGAAGCCTGCGCGCTCGATGCGCGAGCCTGTGACGACGATGGCCTCTTCGCCGCTCGGGTCATCGGCTTCGTCTGCCGCAGCGGGGGCCGATTGCGCGTAGGCCGGGCTTGCGGCGCACAGAGCGATGCCTGCGACCGACGCTGCCAGGACATTGCGACGCGCGAACTGCCGTAGAAACATATTCCTTCTCCCCCATGAAGCTGGCGCGTCAGAGTGCCACCCAGCGAGCGATATTTTCTTTCGCCTGTCCGCCTCGGCCGTCGGTGGGAGCCGCTTGCTCCAATTCACGAGACGATGGCCCAATTGAGACGGGATAGGCCTGTACGGAGAAACAATCGGCCAATTTGGAAATTTGTCAACGCCTCCGTGCGCAAAGATGCGGGCTGTGGGTTCTCTGCAACGATCCTGCAATATTTCGGGATCGTGGCTTTCGGCCCGAGCTGTGACGGATTGAGCCAAGGCGTGCCACGCGCCGCGGCAGGCAGACCATCGTGCGCTGAAAACCTCGCATGGTAGGAATACGAGCCGGTTTGAATGTCTCCTACGGGTCCTCGTGATCCCATTCAGGCTATCGAGACGACCCAGGGCCAATGGAAATAGCTTCGATGCAGACCGCAACGAGGTTCAGGCACGCCGTCCTGGTCTATTCGACCGAGCGGCTCGCCGAGCCGCTGGAGGTGATCGGCACCGTCACGATGGGGTTCTATGCGGCCAGCGACACGCGGGACACCGCCTGCTATGCCCGAGGCCGCATCCGCGGATTCAGGCTAGGCAATTGTCGACCAGCGCCTCGAAGCGCTCGCCGGCGCGGATCGGATCGGCCACCGGCAGATCGAAGCGTTCGGCCGTGGACTTCATCAGTCGTTCCGCCTCGCTTCCGTCGTGGCTCCCCGTGTTCAGGCTGATGCCCGCACAGCGAATGTCGGGATTCACGCGCCGCCCCAACAGGAGGGCGGCCTCGATCACTTCCTCGATTCGCGGGACCGGCAGATGCGGATATCCGAGAAGGTGGTCGCGATCCGGATCGTGACACACGATGACGATGTCCGGCTGGCTGCCATAAAGCAGGCCGACGGAGACGGCGGCGAAGGCGGGATGGAGGATCGAGCCCTGACCCTCGATTACATCCCAATGACCGGGAGCGGCATCGGGGGTGAGCATTTCGGCAGCGCCGGATTCGAAATCGGAAACGACGGCATCCATCGGCATTCCGCCGCCCGCGATCAGGATGCCGGTCTGCCCGGTTGCCCGGAAGTCGACATCCAGCCCCCGGGCTTTCAAGGCTCGGGCGACGGCCAGAGCCGTATATTTCTTCCCGAGTGCGCAATCGGTGCCGATGGTGAGGAGCCTCTTGCCCGACCGCTTCCGCCCCGAGCCTATCGGAATATTCGCCGGCGGGCTTCGAATGTCGATGAGCTCGACCCCATGGAGCTGCGCCGCGTCCCTCAGCTGGGGAACGTCGCCGAGCCGTGCATGCATGCCGCTGACGATATGGAGGCCCGCCTCTATCGCGGCGAGGAGGTGCGGTATCCACTCGTCCAGGATGATTCCGCCGGCATTGGCCACCCCGATCACCATGGAGCGGGCGCCCCGGCGACTAGCCTGCTGCGGCGTCAGCGAGGGCAAGCCCAAGCCGAGAGTCGAATCGCCATAGGCATATTCGCCGACGCAGTCGGCGGGGGCCCAGTCCTTCAATCCGAAGGCGGTCTTCGCGAAGCTGGGATCGCGCTCTGCCCCGAGGAACAGGAGGTAGGGGCGCGGCAGCACCAGCGGATTCGCGCCCGGCTTTTCCAGGTCGTCCTGCCGGCTCTCGACTACCCCTGCACCCGGCTTGGCGGCGAAGCCCATCAGACAATCCCCGGGAAGGCCGCGGCCGCGAATCCAGAGGCTCTCCCCACGCCGTCTCGAACAGCATGTCCGCTTTCACGCCTTTGCACCAGTCGACCTCGCAAATGACAATCGATCCTATTGAGGACAGAAGGGTCCTATTCAGAACATTGTCAATTCGATTATCGCGTCGTGCTTATTCCTCCTCGTCGGTCGCAGCCGGCAAAGGGCAGGGCAGGGGCGGGGTGAGTCAGGCCGGCCGGCTCTATTCGGAAGGCCGAACCACTGGCAGGACGATGTATGAGGCCGCATCACCCGAATGATGGACCTGATTGCGAGCGACGACCATCTGCGTCTCTGTTTCATTGGGCCCGCCGGTATTCAGATTGCGCACGAACTTGGGGAAATTGGAGGAGGTCACCTCGATGCGGATGCGGTGGCCCGCAAGGAAGGTATTGCTGATGGTGATCGGAGTCGGCCTCACCGTGTAGACCTGCCCGGGCTCCATCAGCCGCGGCCGTTCGTACCCGTCGCGATATCGCGCGCGCATGATGGTATCGCCGAGGATGTAAGCGGTCCCGTCGGGGGCGACATCGACCAGCTTGACCGCGAAGTCGGTGTCCTTCGCGTCGGACGAGACGTTGAGCACCGCCTCGACGAAGCCCGAAACCTCCATCGGCTCGGTCAATGGTTCGCTGGTGTAGACCAGGACGTCGTCGCGCGCTTCGATCGCGCGCTGGTCGAACGCGCCGGCGGTCACCAGGCCGCCATTGCAGCAGTCGCCGCCGCCGATCGTCTGAACGGGATTGGCGGGGTCGTAGGCATAGGCGTCCGGCGGCTCCCGGTCCGGCGGCGGCTCGGCCAACAGCCTGCCATCGCCGTAAAGACTGTTCGCGGAACCCGCCGAACGAAGATAGAGCCGCACCTCTTCGGCGCCGGCCGGGGGCCACTGCGTGGCGGACTGCCACCGGTTGGCGCCCATCGCGAAATAGCGCACCGCCGGAGTGGATTGCGGAAAGGCATTGCTGTCGCCCTTCAGCCATCGGTCGAAGAAGGCGTAGACTTCGCGGTCGACGTCGAAACTGGCGTCGCCCAGATTGCGGTCCCCCGATACGAAATCCGGTCCCAGTCCGTCGAAGCGGCAATGGTTGTTGGGGCCGATGACCACATATTGGTTGGCGCTCGCCTCGGGGTCGCTGCCGACGCTGCGCGCATGATTGAACAGCTCCATGTTCGGTCCGATGGAGACGTCGTACCAGCTATTGAACCAGAGCGCCGGCACGCCCCAGCCCATATCGTCGTGATACAGCCCGCCTCGATGCCAGGCCGGATCGGCTGGCGCGCGCGCGATCAGCTCTTCGAACGTCGCCGGAGGCTCGCCGAGGTCGGCCAACAGGGTGGCGACGGGCAGATGGCGGATCTGGCGCGTCCACTCGACGTCCGGCTTGCGCGCCGCGAGGTCGTTATAGCGCGCGATCCGGGCCATCCTCGGCTGGTCGAGGTCGCCCGGGAGCTGGGCGCGCAGGGGATTGTCGACGCCGTACAGCCAAACGAAGAACAACGTGCGCGGGACGCCGCCCGTATACCAATTGCCCTGCTCGTGGAATCGGCCGACCTCGCCGATGCCGGCCCCCGCCGCCATCGGGATCATCGCCGCATGCGCAGGGTGGTTTTGCGCGGCGAGCGCAAGCTGCCATTCGGCCGAGGAAGAGCAGCCGAGCGTGCCCACCTTCCCGTTTGACCAGGGTTGATCGGCGATCCAGGTCAGCGCGTCGTAGCCGTCCGTCTGCGGGTGGCCGAGAATCTCATACTGTCCTTCCGAATAATAGCGACCGCGCTCGTTCTGGACGACGAAGGCATAACCCCTCGATACGGCCTCGAGCGCCCGGCGGCTTGTCCGGGCCTGGTAGGAGAGCTCGTTGTACGGCGTCCTCCAGAAGATCGTCGGGAGCGGACCTCGCGCATTTCCGGGCAGGTAGATGTTGGTGGCGAGCCGGACGCCGTCGCGCATCGGGACCATCTCGATCATGCGCACGTCCGCCTGCTCGGCCAAGGCGCGCGCGACCGCTTCATCGCTGAAATCCGAAATGCCCTGCGCGCTGGCCGGTAGGCTGGAAACGACCAGCATCAGCGCAGCCATTCCGGCCATGCAGCGATTTGCAATGCGGCATCTGAAGTTCATGGACTATCCCCCGGCCGGATCCGACTTCGGTCTTTGTCGCTTCCCTGCATCACGGAACGACCGGGTTGCCGGGAAGCGCTCTGCTTCAATTCGTTGGCGCGCTCCAGATCACCGATCTCCATGCAGGTTGATGAGTGAATCCATCAGCCCGTCTTCCTCGCTCGAACAAACGCCCAGAACTAGCGCTTCCTCGCACCCCTCGGCGACGATGTAGGCGTGCCCCATCGTGGAATCGATATAGATCGACTGCTGCTCACCCAGCGTGACCGGATCATAGAATTCGGTGTGTACCTCGATCTGCCCTTCGATCACGAAAATGAACTCTTCGCCCTGATGTCGGACGAATTCTCCGAATGCCTCGACGCTCTTTGCGCGTATTCGGGTCAGGATCGGAATCATCCGCTTTCGGCGAAGATCCGTGCAAAGGTAGTGATAGTCATAATTGGGCGTTTTCACGCGAACGGCGCGGTCGACCTTGCCGATGCTGCGCCGGCCCATCACCTGCCGCTCGACCGGGTCCTCGCTCTCGGCGAACAGATCGGACATACTGATATTGAGGCGCCGGCTCAGCTGCTGAAGCTTGTCATAGGTGAGCGTCAGCCGGTCATGCTCCACCTTCGAGAGCGTCGAGACCGGGATGCCTGCTTTCTCGCTCATCTCCTTCAGCGTCCAAGAATGGCTTGTGCGGATTTGACGGATGAGCGTGCCGAGCGTCGGCTGTGCCTTGGTCATCCTCCAGCCCTGCCGTGCATTTCTGATTTCCCGACCAGGACCATCGCCTGCATGCGCCTGCTGGAGTTGTTCCGGATTGATATCGATGGCGGATGGAGTACGCAACTACAGCAAGCACCGAGAACTTGCGGAGGACTGCGCAGAGCCGAAGATCATGGCTCGACGAGGCGATAGGTCTGGTACGGCTCATAGGAGAATGACAGGCGCGGATCGTCGGGCAATCCGTAGAATTGCAGCCTGTTGTACGGTCCTCCTTCGCGCGCGCCGGTGACCTGCTCGTAGAGATAGGGCCCGATTTGCTCCCACGCCGTCTTTCCGTCGAAGCTCTCGACCACGACGACATTCGGCTCCGGCAACGAGACCTTGAGGTCATATTCGGGCTTGGCGGCCTGGCCGTAATCGCGGCGGTTGCCGCGATAGGAACCCATCGGCGGCAGCGGATCGTCCGTCTCCGTCCAACGTGGCGCCGGCTGCTGCGGGAAGACCCGGCCGATGATCGCATTGGTGAGGTCGGTCCTGCCCGCGCCGCTGGCCCGGCCTCCGGTGGTCGACACGAAGAAGCCGAAGCCCCGCTCAGGCGCGATCACCAGGTTGGAATGGAAGTCGCCGGTATTGCCGCCATGGCCGACCAGCCGCGGATTGGCCTCCCGGATGACGTAGAAGCCGTGTGCCATCCCGGGAAGGTCGGGCGCGTTGGCGATGGAATCGCCGAACAGCAAGGCGACCGAATCCGGCCGGAGGATGCGCGCCGGTCCGAGCTGCCCGCCGCCGAGCATCGCCATGATGAAACGGGCCATGTCGGGCGCCGTCGCGGCCGACGAGCCGGCAGGCATGATCGAGCCGATAAGCTCGAAGGGCTGGGCCATGAACCGCCCGTCGACCAGCTCGTAGCCGGTGGCCATATGTTCGTGCAGCGCGCCGGTGAGCGGCTCGCGGAATGTCGTCAACGCCATGCCGAGCGGCGCGAAGATGTGATTCTCGACATAGTCGGCGAACGGCTCGCCCGAGACGCGCTCGACGATGTAGCCGGCCAGCGCAGAGCCGTAGTTGGAATAGGCAATCTCGGTTCCGGCCTCCCATAGGCGGGCGGGTATGTGCGCCTTGATCCACTCGCCATATTCGGCGACCTTCTCCGGGTCGCGGGTGATGATGCCGCCGACGTCGCTCATGCCCGGCGTGTGCTGCAGGAGGTCGCGCACGCGGATTGGCCGGTCGCCGTGCGGTGGAATCTCGAAATCGAGATAGGTGTTCACATCGGCATCGAGGTCGACGCGGCCGAGCTCGACCTGCTGCATCAGCGCTGTCCAGGTGAACAGCTTGGAAACCGAGCCAGGTCGAAAGAGCGTGCGCATCGGGTCGACCGGGCGCCGCTCGTCGACATCGGCGAAACCATAGCCTCGCGTGAACAGGATCCGCCCGTCATGCACAACGGTGACGACGGCTCCGGCGACCTCGCGAGCCGCGATCTGCTCGGCCATGACACCGTCGACGAAATCGGCCAGGCCTTGCAATCGCGCGGAATCGAAAGTCCCCGCCTCCGCGGGAGCCTGGGCAGAGATCGGATCGACAGCGGCCGGGGTCCAGGACAGGGCCGCGGCAGCGGCCGCGAGAAGCAGGATGCGGGAGCCGCGCCGCGCCGTCCGATTGCGCCCGAAATGGATCATCCCGTGTCTCTCCGTTTTCCAATGGATCATAGGCATCCCGGAACCGTTCAGCCTTGCCGGCCGCACGCGCCCCTGTCCGGCCAACCCTTCCAGCCGGGCCCACGCACGACGCGGCCGGGTGTCGCGCCCGTGTGGCGCCCGCCGGCGACTACCTGGATGCCGTTGACGAAAACGTCGCTCACCCCGGTCGAATATCGGTGCGGCTCGGCATAGGTGGCGTGGTCGGTGATTTCCTCGGGATCGAAGATCACGATGTCCGCAAAATTGCCGGCGGCGAGGCGGCCGCGATCGCGCAGCCCCAGATTGGAGGCGGGCAACGCGGTCAGCCCGTGAATCGCCTGCGCCAGCGGCAGGGCCCGCTGCTCACGGACATATCTTCCGAGCAGCCGCGCGAAATTGCCGTAGGTGCGCGGATGCGCGCTGCTTTCGAGAGCCTCGCCTTCGGCGGCAGGGGCGGCGGCGTCGGATCCGAAGCTCATCCAGGGCAATGCTGTCTGACGCCGGACATTGTCCTCGGACATCATGAAATAGATGGCCCCGATCCGGCTGTCCTCCAGCACGAGGTCGATGGCGGTATCCTCCACGCTCGTCCCGCGCGTTGCCGCCACTTCCGCCAGGGTTTTTCCGAGGATTGGCCTCAGTGCCGGATTCTCCACCTCGACCAGCAGGACACCTTCGCCGCCGCCGGAGGCGCGCAGGAGATTTTCCCAATCGCTTTCCGGCGCGCGCATCGCCTCCAGCACTCGCGCCCGGATCTCGGGGTCGCGCAACCGCGCCAGGAACGCATCGCGGCCGCCATCCTGCACCCACGGCGGCATGACCGCATCGAGGCCGGTTCCGCCGGCGGTGTAGAGATACATGTTGGTCGTGATCCTCTGCCCGGCGGCGCGCGCTGCTTCAATTTGCGCGATGACCTCCGGCAGCCGATCCCAATTGCGCGTTCCGGCGAGCTTTAGATGATAGATTTCGGCCGGCAGGTTCCCCTCGCGAGCGATGGTGATGACCTCGTCGATGGCGTCGTCGATGTCGTCGGCTTCCGACCGCATATGGCTGATGTACATGCCGCCGCACCGGCCCGCCTCGCTCGCCAGCGCAATGAGTTCCGGCGTTTCGGCATAATTGGCCGGCGCGTAGATGAGCGCCGATCCGACCCCGAGCGCACCTTCTTCCATGGCCTGGCGGACCAGCGCGCGCATTCGACCGAGCTGTTCGGGCGTCGGATCGACATCCGCCTCCCCGAGCACGTGAATGCGGATCGTCGTAGCGCCCACGAAGCTTGCGACATTGGGCGAGACGCCCCGATTCTCGAGGTGGTCGAGATACTCGCCGAGCGTCGTCCAGACCACCGGGAAGGCGCCTTCATTCTCCTCCCGCATCTGGTGCCGCATCGCCTCGCTGACGGGCCCCATCGTCCAGCCTTCGCCGAACACTTCCAGCGTCACCCCCTGATAGATGTCGGACATCGCGCGTCCGTCCTCGAGGAGCGACCGAGTTGCCCAGCTCAGCATGTTGATGAAACCGGGTGCAACGGCCTTTCCGGCGGCGGAGATCTCGTGCCGCCCCGTCCCGTCGACCTCACCGACCGCGACGATGCGGTCGTTCTCGACGGCGACGTCCCCGACATAAGGCGCGCCGCCCGAACCGTCATAGACGGTGCCGCCGCGGATCACGAGATCATAGGCCGGCGCGGGCACAGGTGTGGCCGCGATCGCCCCGGGAGCGCTCAGCACCGCCCACATCAGTGCAAGCCGGAAGCTCCGCCTCGTCATCTTTCCGCTCCAGGAACTTGGTGCCGCCTCATTCGGCTTCATCGGCCGGTGTGAAGAGCAGGTCATGATAATCGTAGCTGAAGTCTGCCGCCGGCGAGACGGCGCGCAGGGTGATGCGGTCGACATCTCCGTTCGGCCCAAGCGCAAAGGTGACGAAGGCGGGTTCAACCGCGGGATCGCTGAAGCGCGTGCGGAACGTGTCATATTGGTGATGCTCCAGAGTTGCCGTCAGCCCCGGCCAGTGCGGCCAATCGACGTGGAGCGTCCCTCCCTCCTCCCGGATCGCGATCGTGCCGAACCAGGGATCCGTGTAGCGGCCGGCATAACGAGCAAGGGGGAGCGACGGGCCGACCTCGGCCGGCTGCGCCGCGGGCGCTTGCAGGGCAGCGGCCGCCGCGGCGAGGCGTTGATCGAGGAAGCTTCTGAAATGCGCCGGCCAGTCCGCGCGCGGGGCGCCGAGATAGTGATCGAGCAGCTCGTAGGTGAGTCCGCTCAGCAGCGCCGCATCCTCGGAGTTTAAGGCGATGTAGAAGCCGGTGTTGCGCTCCGGGATGAGCACGACCATCGCGATCGAACCGTACACTCCGCCCGAATGCATGACGATGCGGTGGCCGTGATAGTCGCGCACGTTCCAGCCGAGCGCATAGGTGCTGAACATCGGCTGCGTCGCGGCGAGCGGTCCGGGCAGTGGCCGCACCGGCATCAGCACGGCCGGGTTCCACATTTCGCGCGCCTGCGCCTCGCTGAACAGCCGAGCTTCGCCCGGGAGGTCGCCGCGAGCGAGCTGGAGGGCGAGCCATTTCGTCATGTCTTTGGCGCTGACGGTGAGCCCGCCCGCCGGCGCCGCATTGTCCGAGATGGCGGCGGATTCGTCCAGCTCGACGAGGTCGCCGAGGCCGCGGACCGGGCCGTTGAGACGAGCATGGGGAAGCGCGAGGTTGCGGGTGGCACGGCGACCCGAACCGTCGACGGTCACGCGGTTCATTCCGGCCGGTCGCAGCACCTGCTCCAGCATGAAACGCTCCCAGCTCTGGCCGCTCACCTCCTCGATCAGCTGCCCGGCGACGATGTAGAGGATATTGTCATAGGCATAAGCACTGCGGAAGCTGGTCGCAGGGCGGATGTGACGGAGCCGGCGCACCGTTTCCTCACGCGAGAGATTGCTGCGCGGTACGAACAGGAGGTCGCCCGCGCCGAGCCCGAGACCGCTGCGATGGACGAGCAGGTCGCGGATCGTCATCTCGCGCGTGACCCAGGGATCGTACATCCGGAAGTCCGGCATATGATCGATCACGCGATCGTCCCAGCGGATCCGCCCCTGATCGACAAGGATGGCCAATGCGGCGGAGGTGAAGGCCTTGCCCGTCGATCCGGTCGCGAAATTGGTGTCTGCGTCGACGGCGCGTCCGCCCTCCAGCTCCGTCCGGCCGAAGCCGCGGGCGAAGGTCGTCTCGCCGTTCTCGACGATGGCCACGGTCATTCCGGGGACTCCGAACGACTGGCGCAGGGTCTCGACGCGCTCGGCGAGATCCGCCGGCGGGTCGGCGAGGGCGGAGGAAGGCGCCAGGAGAAGAGCCAGCGCCACCAGCAGACGAACCCAGGGGGAGCCATCCCGCCGAAGCCGGCGCGGGCGTATCGGGTACGTGTTCATCACATGCGGTCTTCGCTGGGAAGTCCGTCCGGCTTCGATCCCGATCCTAAGGCGCGGCATGATCCCCTCCCTGGGCGACGGGCGTGAACAGAAGGTCGTGATAGTCGAAGCTGAAATCGGCGAGCGGCGAGACGGCGCGCATGGTGATGCGCTCGACCTTGCCGTCGGCGTCGAGCTGGAAGGTCACGTAGGCCGGCTCCATGTTCGGATCGTCGAAGCGGGTCCGGAACGTGTCATATTGCCAGTGCTCGAGCTCGGCCGAGAGCCCGAATGCGTGCGGGAAGGAAACCGTAAGTCGGCCGCCGGCCTCCCTGATGCCGATCGTGCCGTACCAGGGATCCGCAAAGTCGCCGGCGTAGCGGGCGAGTGGAAGCGAAGGGCCGACTTCGGCGGGCGCTGCTGCCGGCGCCTGCAACGCCGCTATCGCCTGCTCGGTTCGGGCCCGCTTGAAGTCGCGCAGCTGCTCGGGCCAGCCTGCATGCGGAAGGCCGAGATAATGGTCGAGCAGCTCGTACATCAGCCCGCGCACCATCTCGCCTTCTTCGCTGTTCACCGCGATGAACAGGCCGACATTGCGGTCGGGCAGCAAGGCGACGGCGGCGAGCGAGCCGAACACCGCCCCGCCGTGCCAGACCAGGCGCGCGCCGCGATAGTCCTGCACGTCCCAGCCCAGCGCGTAAGTCGAGAAGTTCGGCTGGGTCGCAGCAAGGTTGGCCGGCCATTCCGCCACCGGCTGGAGCACGACGGGGGTCCACATCTCGCGAGACGCCGCCTCGCTGAACAGGCGCTCCCCCTCGGGAAGGGCACCTCGCGCGAGCTGTACGGCGAGCCAGCGGGTCATCTCGTCGGCGCTGATCGCCAGGCCGCCGGCCGGCGCCGCATTGGGCGCGACGTTCAGTCTTTCGTCGAGCGGGACCTGGTCTCCGGTGCCGCGGATCGCACCGTTCAGCCGGGCGTGCGGACGGGCCCGATTGGGTTCGGCAAGCAGTTGTGCATCGCTCGCGGTCGACCGGCGCATGCCGATCCGGCGCATCACGTCCTCGCGGACGAACTCTTCCCACGTGCGTCCGGTGACCGCCTCGATCAGCTGCCCGGCAACGATGTAGAGCACATTGTCGTAGGCATAGCCGCTGCGGAAGCTCGTCGCCGGCCGGATGTGGCGCAATCGGCGCACCGTCTCCTCGCGCGAAAGGTCGCTGCGCGGCACGAACAGGAGGTCGCCGGCGCCGAGCCCGAGACCGCTTCGGTGGACGAGCAGGTCACGGACCGTCATCTCGCGCGTGACCCACGGATCCCACATCCGGAAATCCGGCATATGGTCGATCACCCGGTCGTCCCAGCCGATCCTTCCCTGATCGACCAGCAAGGCGAGCGCAGCGACGGTGAAGGCCTTTCCGGTGGATCCGGTGGCAAACAGCGTGTCGGCATTCACGGCTTGCGGCGCGGAAAGGTCCGTGACTCCGAAGCCGCGGGCGAACGTGGTGCGTCCATCCTCGACTATCGCGAACGTCGCCCCCGGCACGCCGAGCGCTTCCCGCAATGCCTCGACTCGCTGGGCCAAGCCCGCGGGCGGCTCGGACGCGGCGGCGACAGGTGCGAAAAGGAAAACGAGGGCGAGAAGGAGCCTTGCGCCCGCGGGGGCACCTCGGCGACGACGAACACTAGGCCGCATGAGCTTCTCCCCTCTCCGGTTCGCCGCCCTTGCGCGCCATCAGACGCGCGACGCCGATCGTGGCGAGCGGAAGCACGAACAAAGCGAGCATGATCCAGCCGAAGGCGCCGTAGCCACGGGCGATCAGGTCGATGAGGCCGAAGCGGGCCGCGACCACGCCCGAGCCGATCACCAGGGCGGCGCTCAAGGCGAGCCGCTGCGCCCGGCCGAACCGTTGCCTGCGACGCTCCAGGCTCGCCGCCACCCGCTCGTTGATCGCATTGACCATTCCGACGCCGGTCTCGAGCAAGGCGCATAGGATCATCGCCTGGAACAGGAGGTGGAACCAGGGCGCTTCCAGCCGGCGCAGCAGGAAATCGGAGGGCAGGGCCTCACCGCCGACCTCGGGATAGAAGGCGACCATGCACAGGAAGAAGAGCAGGGCCGGCAGCATCGCGACGGGACCGCACAGGAGGCCCGCTGCGACGGCGTCGCGTCGGCTGGTCAGATGGCGAAGGAAAGGGAGGATGGCGACCGCCGCCACCAGATTGTAGCCCGCATAGGTTGCTCCGCCGGCGATCCAGGCGGCCGCCGGCCCGGCCTCGGCTGCCGCGAACTGCGGTGCGATCCGCCCGCCGAAGCTCGCCAGGGCGAGGACCAGGAAGCCGCCGTAGACGAGATAGATGAAGGCGGACGAGAAGCGGAACATCCGCTCCGCCGCCGCGGTGCCGAAGCCGGTTACCCCGACGATCGCCGCCATCAGGGCGGCGGTTCCGGCCCAGTGCGGAAGGCCGAAGGCGGCGCCGATGCTTCCCGCCGCCGCCGCCATCACCGCCAGGATCAGGACCATGAGCAGGACGTAGACGATCTCGAACAGGAACCAGAAGGGGCCGAGCAAGGCCCTGAAGAAGGCGCGATAATCGGTGGCGGCGAAGGCGCGAGCGAACAGGAAGGTGAGGGCGCAGACGGCGCTCCACAGCGCCATGGCGAGGAGTATGCCGTAGAGGCCGCCGATCGGGCCCACGGTGAGGAAGAATTCGGCAATTTCCCGGCCGGTGGCGTAGCCGCCGCCGATCACCACCGCCTTGAAGGCCAGAGCAGGCAGCAGGAAGCGCTGGAACCAGGTAGACCGTGCTGACGTCCCGCTCGCCATTAGCCGAGGCAGCTGTCGAGCAGGCGTTCGAAACGTGACCCGCCGCGAATGGGGTCGGCTACCGGAAGGCCCAGCCGCTCGGCCTCGCGGGCGAGCATCGCTTCGGCCTCGTCCGGCTCGAGCGCCGCCGTGTTGAACGTCACGCCGCCGCAGCGGATCGCCGGGTTCGTCCTCGAGCCGAGCCGGAGATTGAGCTCGATCACCTCCGCGACGTGCGGAAGCGGGAAATCGGGATGGCCGAGCATGGTGGGGCGCGACGCGTCGTGACAGACGACGATCACGTCCGGCTGGCTGCCGTGCAGCAGCGCCAGCGAGACTCCGGCATAGGCCGGATGGAAGAGCGAGCCCTGGCCCTCGATAACGTCCCAATGTCCCGGATCGGCGGCCGGGCTCAGCATCTCCGCTGCGCCGGCAGCGAAATCGGCTACCACCGCGTCCATCGGAATGCCGCCGCCGGCAATCATGATGCCGGTCTGCCCCGTCGCCCGGAAATCCGAACGCACGCCGCGCCCGACAAAGCCGCGCGCGATCGCCAGCGCGCTATATTTCTTGCCCAGCGCGCAGTCGGTGCCGACGGTGAGCAGCCTCTTGCCGCTTCTTTTTTCCCCGGTCGCCACCGGGATCTCGGCAGGTGGCGTGCGCACGTCGATCAGCCTGCGGCCGAGCCTTTCCGCCTTCTCGCCCAGCCGGGCGTCGTCGTTCAAGCGGTTGTGCATGCCGCTGACCAGGTCGAGCCCGGCGTCTAGCGCATCGAGCAGTGCCGGCATCCACTGAGGCGCGATCACTCCGCCCGAATTGGCGATTCCGATCACCATCGATCTGGCGCCCGCCGCCGCCGCCTCGGCCGGGGAAAGCCGGGGCAGGCCGGTCGTCACCGTGGCGGCCGGCAAGGCAAGTTCGCCGATGCACTTCTCCGGCGCCCAGTCGCGCAGGCCGAAGGCTGTCTTCGCATAGCCTGCGTCCACGGCGTCGCCGAGGAACAGGAGATAGGGTGAGGGCAGATCGAGCCCTGGCGCCCTGCTGCTCAGCTGCTTCCGCCGGTGGTCGAGACGATCGTACAGCACATAGAGCCTTTCGAAGGGGCGGAGCAGCCGGAGGATCAGAAGGTTGCGCCGACCGTCACGCCGATCGTGCGCGGACGGATCGAGGCGGCGGTGGCGAACGGCAGATCGGTCCCTCCTACGACCGGCGGAATCTGCCGTGGGTAGCCGCCGGCGCTGGTCAACCCGTTGGAATTGGTGAGATTGCGCACATACACAGTCAGCGTATAGCGACCGAAATAGGCCCCGGCGCGCAAGTCGACCGTTTCGTAGCCGTCGATGATGAGCCGCCGGCCGAACGCGGCACGATATTGCTGGTCGAACCCTGCGGCCTGGTCGCTCACCGCGCGAACGTTGGCGCCGACGAAGGCGTCGGCGGAGCTGGAGAGCGCCCATTCATAGTCGACGGCGAGGTTGGCCGAGATTTCCGGCGTGTAGGGGAGCCGGTCGCCGGCAAGACCGCCGGTCAGGTTCGGAACGCCGGGAGCCGGAGTGGTGTCGTCGAGCAATTCGGCATCGGTGAAGGCGAGTGTTGCGACGGCACGCAGTCCGCGCATCGGCCGCACGATGGCCGTGATGTCGGCGCCGACGCTTCGCGCCCGCCGGCCGTTGCCGTTGGCCCCGAACTGCGTTCCGGTATTGGGATCGATGAAGACGGTGTTGATCAGGATGTTGTCCCAGTCGAGCCGATAGAGCGAGGCGTCGATGCTGAAGCTGTTGTCGACGGTCTGGCCACGGAAACCGACTTCGTAGCTGACCAATGTATCGGCCTCGAACGAAGCCAGGAATTCCGGCGGCGCACCGGGCGGAACGGCGTTCGGGCCGCCTGGGCGGTATCCCTTGGCTACTCTCGCGTAGACGGACGCATGATCGTTGATCTCGTAGCGAGGCGCGATCGACCAGGTGAAGACGTCCTCCGAAGACTGGCCGGTGAAATTCTGGGGCGTGCCGACGATGAGCGACGTTTGCTCGGAATCCTGGCTGTTGTGGCTGAAGCGGCCGCCGGCGGTGATGTCGAATCGCGGGGAAATATACCAGGTCGCGCTCGCAAATCCCGCAATCTCCTCATAGCTGGATTCGAGGGTCACGAGGACGAGCTCCGGAATCGTCACCCCGCCAAGGTCGAACGCGGTTGGAAGCAGTTCCTGTGTCGCCAGCGAGAAGGGCTGAAAGCGTTGGAACAGAAGCGCCTCCTCCTTCGTGTAATAGGCGCCGATCTGCCATTCGAACCGGTCCGAATTGGGCGATGCGAGCCGCAGCTCCTGGGTGAACTTCTCTGAATCGGTATTGTTGTGAAAGGCCAGCCCGATCGTCCCGGGCGCCGTCGGCGCATAGAGGCCATTGGCGAGATCCCGTTCACCGCCGTCGCTGATGTCGTTCAGCTGGCGCTGGTCCAGGGTGCCGTAGCTCGTCGCGGAAGTCAGGTTCGCGAAGCCGAGATCCCAGTTCAGCGTGGCATTGTAGAGCCGATAGTCGACATCGTTCAGTTCGGCGATGCGCTCGAAGCGTGTGCGCTCGTCGCTCGGCAGGCCGGTCAGCACGTCGACCGGCTCCAGGGTGATTGGATCCGCTTCGAAGGAGGAAGGCGAGTCGACGCGGATATTCTGCGCAATCGCCATGAGCCTGATCGACACATTGTCGGTAGGCTCGAACAGGAGCGAGGCGCGTCCGCCATAGCTGGCGGAATCGTTGATATTCTCGCCGGTGCGGCCCACCGCGTCGATGTAACCGGCATTGCGCCGATAAAAGCCGCTAGCGCGGAAGGCCAGGTTCTCGGCGAGCGGGACGTTCACCATCGCATTGCCGGACCAGCCGGTACCGCCCTCGTCGACGAATTCGACGCCGCCCTGGGCGCGCGCCGCGAAGGTGTCGAATTCGGGTTGGGCCGTGACGAACTTGAGCGTCCCGCCCAGGGCGTTGGACCCGTAGAGCGTGCCCTGCGGCCCGCGTAGCACCTCGACCCGTGCGACGTCGAACGTGTCGAAGTCTCCCGCCAGCAAGCCGGCATTGATCAGGCTGCCGCTCGATCCGAAGGGGATGTCGTCGACATAGATGGAGACCGTCGCGCCAACGGAATTGGTGTTGATGCCGCGGATGATGACGCGCGACTCGCCCGGATTCTCCTGGGTGATGTTGAGCCCGGGAATGAGCGGGGCATAGTCGATGAAGCTCGTCGCGCTCTGGCGCTCGAGCGTTTCATCTCCGACCACGGAGACGGATTGGGGCACGTCCGCCAGCGCCTGCTCGCGCCGCTGCACGGTGACGAGGATCTCCTGCTGGTTCTCCTCCTGCGCCAGCTGCTGCTCCTGCTGCACCGGAGCGTCCTGCGCCCGTGCAGGACCGGCGACCGCGAGCGCGGCGAGCGCTGCCGCCGACGCGCCCATGAAGCGACCCTTGCCCATACCCCTTCTCCCGTTCGTCCCGGGAGCCCGACCTATGTCTGGTCGGTGCTCACTGGACCATGCCTCCCCCCGACCGCCTGCCGGCGGCCGGAATGGCTAAGCCGGCGCCTCGGCCGGCTGTCGCGCCCCCCAGACGGCGCCGAGCAGGCGCCGGAAATTGCCGCCGAGGATCAAGGCGATGTCGGCGTCGCTGTGGCCGCGCCGGATCAGTTCCTCGGTCAGGTCGTAGACCTTGCGCGGATGATCGAAGCCGTCGGTGTCGATCTTCTCGCGGAAGGCGTAAGCGGAGGTGTAGGCCCCCTTGAGCTGCTCATATTGATCGGGCGGCATGTCGTCATAGCCGTTGAGATCGGCGTCCGACCCGATGCCGACATGCTCGATCCCGACCAGCCGCGCGACGTGCTCGATATGGTCGGCCATATGGCCGATATCGGTCGGCTCCTCGGTGCGCACGAACATGCGCACGCCGGTGATGCCCATCACCCCGTCCTTGGCGGCGAGCGCGCGGATCGCCTCGTCGCTCTTGTTGCGCGGATGCTCGGCGAGCGCGCGGCAGTTGCTGTGAGTGATCGCGATCGGCTGCCGCGAAAGCTCGATCGCGTCCAGGGTCGTGCGGTCGCCGCAATGCGACACGTCGACGAGCATGCCCGCGGCATTCATGGCCGCGACGATCTCCGCGCCGTAGCTGCTGACGCCGCCGTCGGCTCGGTCGGTGCTGCCCGAACCGATCCGGTTCTGATTGTTGTAGGTGAGCTGGGCGCAACGCAGGCCGAGGCTGTGGAAAGTGGCGACGTCCTCGATGCTCTCGAATGGCGACGCGTTCTGCAGGCCCATGATCATCGCGATCCTGCGGCCGTCATTGGCCCGGTCGAGGTCCTCGGCCGTATCGACGAGCTCGAACAGATCGGGATGCCGGCCGGCCAGGCCTTGCTGCGCCGCGAGGAACTCGAGCGCGCTGGAGCGCGAGCCGACGCCGACCGCATTGTGCATGACGTTGATGCCCGAAGCCCGGAAGTCGGCGATCTCCTGCGCCGACAGCGGTCGGCTGTGGCCGGCAGGGCTGAAGTCGATCCGCGGCACGAACAGCATGTCGACGACGAGCGAGCGCTCGACCAGGGCGATGGCGCGGGCGGAATAGGTCCGCTCGCTGGCGCCGGCGACGGCGTAGCGGCCGATATTGATCATCGGGAAGGCAAGCAGTCCGGTCGCGGCCGCGCCCATTAGTAGCCGACGCCGATTCGGATTCATCCCGGCCAATCGTTCCTCCCTCGGCGTTTCTATATCTCGTTGGGACAATAGGATCCTGAGCAGAGAATTGTCAAACGCTTCCGGCGGTCACCTGCCGCTGCGCATCATCGGCTCGGGCGACACCGCATCGCGCGTTTCGCGAGACGCCAGCACCCGTCGCGCCGGGCGGTCGAGCGCGAGGAGCAGCGCCGCTGCGGCGCTCGCAATGACGCTGAGCAGGACGAAGAAGGATGCCTGGCTCATGACGCTCCAAAGGGTGCCGACCAGTCCCGCCGTAAGGCTGCCTGCGAAGATGGCGAGGAACCAGGCCGCGACGGTCGTCGCGCCGAACCGCGGCGGCGCGAGCCGCGCGAACAGCCCTAGTCCGTTGGGGAGGATGTAGAGCTCGCCCAGGGTGAAGATGAGGAAGAAGCCTGCCAGCCAAAGCCAGCTCGCCCGCCCATCCCCCGCAAGGGCGGAGGCGACGGCCAGCAGGGCATAAGCGGACGCGACGATGATCGCGCCGATCGCCATCTTCTGCATCGTGGAATGCTCGCGCCCGGCCGCCGCCCGATGCTTCCAGCGGGCGAGCAGGGCAGGCGTTAACAGGATGACCAGCAGCGGATTGAGCGACTGGAACCAGGTCATCGGAATGGTGAAGGCGCCGGCGGCGCGATCGACGCCTTCGGCCGCCCACAGCGCCACCGTGTTGCCGACCTGCTCGTAGGCGCCCCGGAACACGGTAACCGCGAGGCCGACCGCGAGCAGCAGTGCATAGACCTGTCTGCCCGTCGGAACCGGCGCCGGCTGCGCCGGCCTGGCTGCCGCCCGCGGCGCCTCGGGCGGCAGATACTTGCCTCCCGCGACATAGATGAGCAGGCCGACGAGCATGCCTATACCGGCCGCCCCGAAGCCCCAGTGCCAACCATATAGCTCGCCCAGCGTGCCGCAGATCAGGGGCGCCAGGAATCCCCCCAGGTTCACGCCGACATAATAGACATTGTAGGCCCAGGGCCGGCGCGGATCGCCCGCGGAATAGAGATCGTTGATCTGGCTCGGCAGGGTGGGGAGGAAAAGCCCGTTGCCGAGCGCGATCGTCGCCAGCGCGAAGTAGAAAGCCGGCTCGAACGCCATCATGAAATGGCCCGCCGCCATGATTGTCGCGCCGGAGATCACGGCCCGCCTCTTGCCGAGCCAGCGATCGGCGATCGTGCCGCCGACGATCGGCGTGAAATAGGCGAAGGCGGTGTAGAAGCCGTAGATGAGGGAACTGGCCTCCTGCTCGAGCAGGAGGGATCGGGTCATGTAATAGACCAGGAGCGCCCGCATGCCGTAGTAGGAGAAGGTCTCCCACATGTTGGTGAGGAACAGGATGGTGAGGCCGCGCGGCTGGCCGAACCAGGTCAGTTCTCCGGGATGTTGCGGGCGGTGACTCGCCGCCCCGGCGTCGCTCACGCCGCGACCCTTGCGCCGCCGCCCCAAACTTCGTCGCTGCAGAAGATCTCACCGTCCCGATAGGTGACGCTCGGGCTTCGGTCGGCGGCGAGGAAGATGGGCCCGTCCAGGTCGACATAGTCGCACAATTGGCCGAGCAGGAAGCCCGGGGCCATGGCGAGGCTGGTGCCGACCATGTTGCCGACCATCACGCCGAGGCCGAGCCGGCGCGCTTTCTCGGCCATCATCAGGCCCTCCGTAAGGCCGCCGCACTTGTCGAGCTTGATGTTCACGATGTCGAACCGGCCGGGGAGGCCGCGTATGTCGGCCAGCGTGAGCGCGCTCTCGTCGGCCGCGATGGGGATTGCCGACCGATAACCTTCGAGATCGGCCTCGCTGCCCCGGGCGAGCGGCTGCTCGAGCAGGGACACGCGCTGGTCCATCAACCCGGAGACCAGGCGGTCGAGGTCCCGGCGGGCAAAGCCCTGATTGGCGTCGACGCCGATCCATACGTCGGGACGCGCATCGCGCACCGCCTTCACGCGCGCCAGATCGAGGTCGAGCTCGCCGGTAAGCTTGATCTTGATCGCCCTGGCACCTTCATGACCTCGCGCTCCGGCCGCCATGGCTTCGGGCGCGTCGGCTCCCAGCGTGAAGGTCGTGACCAGCGGCTTCATCGAGGGAAGGCCCGCCAGCTCCCAGGCGGCGCGGCCGGCCTGCGCCGCCTCCAGCTCCCACATGGCGCAGTCGACCGCGTTTCGGGCGCCACCGGCCGGCATCAGCGCGCGCAGGTCCGCGCGATCCGCCCCGCCTTCGATCGCCTCGCGGTATCGCTCTATTTCGCCGAGCATGTGGTCGAGGTCGTCTCCGAGATAATAAACGCCCGACGCCTCGCCGCGACCGTGGTGCGGACCCTCGGTCAGGGTGACGACGATCGCGTCGGTCGCCTCGAACACATAGCCCGAGATCCGAAACGGCGCGGCGAGCCGAAGCTTCTCCGCCCGGACCTCGAGGGTCCGCTGCGCCATCAGCGTCCCTCCCGGTGGCGCCCAATTGTCCGCCCCGGCATCAGTAGTTGGTCCCGAAGTCGAGCATGTTGAAAGCGAAGCCGACCCAGATCACGATCACCGCCGCGAACAGCAAAGCGACGCTCCAGGCTTTCGCCTTCCAGCCCGGCTTGCTCCGCCACACCGACCACAGGTTCCACAGGATCGCGGCCAGCCCCCCGAAGAAGGCGATCCAGGTGAAGAGCTGCAGGACGATGATCACCCCGTCGAAGGCGGCGCTGAGATTGACGAGATCCCCCATCATCATGGAGATGGCCGCGACCCAGCCGATCACCGCGAGGAGCATTGCCAGGGCGCCGATGCGGCTCGCCCGATAGGCCTGCAATTCCCTTTTCTCGAGCGCCAGCTTCGCGCCGAACCGGCGGCGCACCACCGCCCGGATCGGCCAGAGCAGGGCGGTCAGGAACAGGATGGCGAGGCTGGCGATCAGCGCGGGCATCAGCCAGGCCGTGTCGCGATGCCACGGCGTACGGTCGAGCACGATGAAAGGCGCGAAGCCGTCCAGGCTCCACCGCACGATCCGGCCGTCTTCGACCACCGCGGCGAGCCGCTCGTGGCTGTTCAGATCGTGCCAGACGAAAGGCTGGACCTCCACCCAGTCGCGCGGTTGCCCGTCAAGGCCGGTGGCGAGCGGGACGATGAGCTCGCCATCGGCTCCGAGGCTGACCTTCACCTGACTGAGCAGCTCGACGATGTTCAGGAAGTTGGACTTCGAACCGCGGGACATCACCCAGGTTCCGGTCATCATCCGCGCATGTTCGGCGGCCGTCTCGGGGTCGACCCGGCGGGTGTCGGCCGGGGCCGGGAAGTAGCGGTCGGCGAACTGCTCGAAAAGGGCGTTCCTCAGGTTGCTGACGGCGCCCTCGCGGCCGCTGCTGTTGAACGATACGAACAGGCCGACATTGTCGTCCATGAAAAGGTGCAGGTAGGAATGGAAGGCGATCGTGTCGCCGCCATGGCCTATCACCCGACGGCCGTTGATGCTGGTCTCGTAAAAGCCGAGCATCATGCGGTTGAGCGGCCCCACGCCGGGCGCGGCGGTGGTGTGCATCAGCCGGGCCGTCTCCGGCCTCAGCAGCCCTGCGCCATTGTTGAGGTGGGCGACCATGAATCGCGCCATGTCCTCCCCGGTCGCAGACAGGGAGCCGGCCGGTCGCGGGCCGACATGCTCGAACGGGACGGGCTCGCCCGACGCCTGGCTGTAGCCGGTCGCGGCCATCGGCTGCAGCCGGTCCGGCAAAGGCTGGCGGAAGGAAGAGTTGGCCATGCCGAGCGGCTGGAAGATGTGGCGCTCGACATAGGCGTCGAACGGCTCGCCCGACACGCGCTCGACGATATAGCCGGCGAGGCTGGTGGCGTAGTTGGAATAAGCCGGCGTCTCGCCGGCCGGGAAGACCCGCTCGGGAGTCCACCGCTTCAGCAGCTCGACATAGTCGGTCACCCCGTCGGGACTGGTCGAGATGATGTCCTTGACCTGCTCCTCGAAGCCAGGCGTGTGCGTCATCAGGTGGCGGACCGTGATCGGCTGTCCGTCGCGCGGCGGGATCTCGAAGTCGATATAGCGGTTGACGTCGGCATCGAGGTCCACTCGGCCCTGCTCGACCAGCTGCATCACCGCGGTCCAGGTGAACAGCTTGGAGATCGATCCCGGTCGGAAGAGTGTGCGCGCCGGATCGACTGGTGTGCGACGCTCGACGTTGGCGAAACCGAAGCCGCGCTGAGTGAGTATTTGGCCGTCACGGACGACGACGACGACGCCCCCGGCGATGTCGCCGGTTCCGAGCGCGTAAGGCAGGAATCCGTCCAGCCAGGCGTTGACGTCCTCGGCTGTGAGCTGGCGCGCGCCTCCCGGCGCGGCGGGGGCGGGCGGCCGCGGCGCGCCTTCCTCGACCCTTTCTTCCGTTACCGGTGGTTCGAGCGGCGAGGTACGCTGCGCCGCGGTGCCTATTCCGATGAGGGCGATCGCCCCGGCGACCAGGAACTTGAATGCGCGCATTTCACCCCTCCCTGCATTGGCACGGCCGTTTGCCTCGTGCCCGCTGTGCGGCTAAGCTTACCGAACCTAAGCAGACTTTAACCTGTACGGGACATAATGTCCTAGTTGGAAAATTTGTCAAACACGCGATTGAAAGGACGATCGGGAATGGCGGCGGACCAGCCGACCTTGGGCAAGCTGCTGCGGGGCCTCAGGACCCGAAACAGCTGGACACTCAAGCAGATGAGCGATCGCAGCGGCATTCCGGTGTCGACCCTATCCAAGGTCGAGCATGACCGGCTGACGCTGACCTACGACAAGCTCCAGCAGCTGAGCCAGCGACTCGGCATCCGCATGTCCGAGTTGTTCGCCGAGCCGGCGGAAGGGGCGGAGGCGGTGGTCACTGCGCGGCGCAGCATCGGCCGGACCGATCGAGCGATCCAAGTGACCACGCCCAACTACGACTATCACTATCTCTGCCCGGAGTTGAGGCGGAAGCGCATGATCCCGGTGCTGACAAGGATTCGGGCAAAGACCGCCGAGGAGTTCGGCGAGCTCGTCAGGCATTCGGGTGAGGAATATATCTACGTCCTGGAAGGCCGGATCGAGGTGCATACCGAATTTTACGACCCGGTCGTCCTGGAGGAGGGCGAATCGATCTACATCGATTCGCAGATGGGCCACGCTTACGTCGTCGCGGAAGATTGCGACGAGGCGGTCGTGCTCGGAGTCTGCTCCAGCGCCGACGAAGGATTGATGAACTCGTTGATGAGCCTCCACGGAACCGACAGGGCCGAGGGCGAGGGCAGGGTCCATCTGCCGGATCGCCGTCCCCAGCGTCGCAACGCGACGGCGTCTCCCCAGCGCACGAAGCGCGACGGAAAGTCTCCGACTCGAAAGCTGGTGGAGGGATAAGCGCGGCTTGCCGAGACTGAAGGGAAGCCGCGCTCATTCACGGCCGCAACGGGATAACTCGACCTCATTTTCGTCGCCCTTGCAGGGCCGACGTCGAGCGCACGCGACCGGCCAGCGCAAGACTCTGCCCTTGCCCGGATGTCCGTGCCGCGCGGGCGGTCCTCCGCCCTTGGCGTAGCGGTCGAACCCCTGCACAATGCGCGCGAGGACCACAGCCTGGGACACGCGCTTATGACGTTCACGCTCTACGACGCTTCCGTGCCGATCTTCGTGCGCTCGCTCACCGACATGCGAGCCTGGCTCGACAAGGCGGCGATGGAGAAATCCGAGGCCGATCTGTTCGCGGCGCGTCTTGCGCCCGACATGCGCCCGCTTCCCGCGCAGTACCAGATGGCCTCCGATACGGCCAAGAACGCGATCGGCCGCCTGTGCGGAATCGAGGCGCCGTCCATGGCCGATACCGAGACGAGCTTCGCCGAACTGAAGGAACGCTGCGAAAAGACCATCGCCTATGTCGAGAGCATCGATCCCGCCGCCATAGCCGGGAGCGAAGAGCGGGAGGTGGAGCTGCGCTTCCCCGGCGGAACCGGCTATCGCTGGATCGGCCGCGACTATCTTACCGGCTTCGCGCTCCCGAACTTCTTCTTCCACGTCACGACCGCTTACGCCATCCTTCGCGCCGCCGGCATAAGTCTCGGCAAGCCCGATTTCCTCCAGCACCTCGGCCCGCCCAATCTTGTGCCGGCCGGCTCGTGAGCGGATCGCCAGGGCCCTGCTCGCCGCAACCGCCGCAGTCGCCCTGCACCCAGGGGCCGCCGGCGCCTGCCTGATTGCGGCGGAGCCTTCCGGATGACGGCCGAGAAACGCAAGATGCTCGCCGGCGAGCTCTATCGAGCCGACGATCCCGAGCTCGTCGCGGACCGGCAGCGCGCCGCCGTGTGGATGGACGCCTACAACGCCGCCGGTGCGCACAGCCCGGCCGAGCGGGAAGAGCTCCTGCGCACGCTGCTCGGATCAGTGGGGGAGGGAGCGGAGGTCCGCCCGCCTTTCCACTGCGACTATGGCTGGAACATCCACCTGGGGGGTGGCGCCTTCCTCAACTTCGGCTGCATCATCCTCGACGTCGCACGGGTCACGATCGGCGATCGCGCGCAGATTGGCCCGAATGTCCAGATCCTGGCCGCGGATCATCCGCGCGATCCAGCGCTTCGCGCTCGGCTGCTCGAAATTGGGCGGCCGGTGACGATCGGCGCGAATACGTGGATCGGCGGCGGCGCGATCATCCTGCCGGGAATCACGATCGGCGATGATGCGGTGATAGGCGCAGGAAGCGTCGTTACGCGCGACGTCCCTGCCGGGGCGACGGCGGTTGGAAATCCGGCCCGCGTGCGGAGCTGAGAAACGATGGCCTCGCTGTCCACGGCCTATTCGGCCCGCCTGATTTCCGCCGGCCAGGCCTGACGACTCGAGGGAGCCAACGATCAGAGAAGGTCCGGGTCTGTGAGCTTCGTATCGGCCCGGCCTTCATCCCGGTCGCCGGATCGCGGTTCATCGGCGTTCCGGAGGTCGTCGGGCGCGAGCCGGTAGGCCGTGCCCCGGACGGCATGGCCATAGCCGCGGAACATCGCGGCCTGACTTCGTACGCCGGAATCCTGTCGAGCGCCTTTTCTTCTCCCTCCGGCCGAAGTGAAGGAAAGTGCTTCGACCGTCGCCGAGCCGTGGGGAAGGTCGTTCCGTTTCGCAGCAAGGATCGCGAGCGGCGGGTCTGAGGGCGGCTCGCGGCCCGGCTCAGCGTGGTCCATCATCAACCCGGACCCGAGCGTCGCCATCGTCGCCCCGGCAAGCTTGTCCGCCGACCCCTCGCCGTCCTGCTCGAGCAGCGGATAGAGGATGCGCTCTTCGAAGGCGATGCGTTGGCGCAGACTGGCGATGAGCGCCGCCAATTCCTCGCAATAAGCACGCCAATGCGCCTCGATGGCAATGGCCGTCCAGCGGCGCTCATGTTCGGCCAGCCTGTCCGAGAATGTCCCGCCCTCGGCTTGGAGTTCGGCGAGCGCAGCGCATATCTCGGAACTCACGAACCCCCTCAGCGGATAGATCGCCCAGGCCTCGCGCTTCAGATGGTTCATGACGGCTTCGCGGAACGCGCGCCTGAGCTGGAGAAAGCCGAACGGCTCCGGCGCGTCCGGGAGGTCGGCAATCGCCTCGAGCCTGCGGGCGAGCCGCTCCAAGTGGCGGTGCTCGCCGTACAGATAGTCAACCTGATCCACGCGGATCCCCCGGCCTGCACTCCTGCTGGCACCCCTGCCGGGTGCCTGCCGCGCGTTCGCCCGGTCGACCATACCGTATGAACACGTAATCAGGTCGGCCGGCGGCCTCCTTGCCGCAGGCAGCGAAGCGTGCGGACTGGTTCCGCAGTCATGATTGGGGAGGAACCGAAGGCTCCAGGTTGAAGCATATTGCGGTGCCACCCCCGGCCGCGGGCTCCCACCGGATCCGCCCGCCATGCGCCTCGATGACGGCCCGGCAGATCGACAGGCCGATGCCTGGCCCGTTCGGCTTGGTGGTGACGAAAGGGGAGAAGAGGCTGTTCCGAACCTCCTCGGCCATGCCGCGGCCTCTGTCTTCGATCCGAACCTCCACCTGTCCGTCACCCCCGGCCGCGGCTCCGATCCGGATCGTCTTTCGCGGCGCCCCGGCCATCGCGTCGAGCGCGTTTCGCAGGAGGTTGATCATCACCTGCTGAAGCTGGATGCGATCGGCGCGGACCCATTCCGCTTCGTCGGCGATGTCGATCGCCAGCACGACCTCGGGATGGCCGGCGAGCACCAGCCTGGCCGAATCCTCGACGATCTGACGAAGGTTTTCCCGCTTGCGCTCGAGCGGCCCGTGCAACGCCTGCGTTTTCAGCCGGTCCACGATCTGCCAAGCCAAACGGGCGCTGCTCTCGATCCCCTCGATCGCATCGGCCAGGTGCGCCTTGTCCTCCATGTCGGCCCCGATCGCCCTGCGCAGCCCGCCGGCATAGCTGGTCAAGGCGGCGAGCGGCTGATTGAGTTCGTGGGCGAAGGTCGAGGCCATTGCAGCCATGGCGTTAGTGCCGGCCGCGCTCACCAGCTCATTCTGAAGGCGCCGCAATTCGATCTCGGTGCGCTCCCGCTCCGTCTCGTCGAGCACAATACCCACCAGGCGTCGGGAGCGCGGATCCGCCGCGGCGACGGCATCGCCCAGCGCGAGCAGCCAGCGGACCTCACCGCTCGGATGCACGGCCCGATAGCGGCAGCTATAAGTCGTCCCGATGGCGATCGCGCTTTCCAGCGCGGCTTTCCAGGCGGGAAAATCGTCGGGATGGACACTGGCCGACCAGCTCGCCTGGGGCAGCTCGCGAAGCGAGTCGCCCTCGAGACCGTGCATCTCCAGCGCGCGCGCACACAATCGAACCGTCCCCTCGTCGAGGTCGAGATCCCAGGTGCCGGCACCGGCACCGGCCTGCGCCAGCGCGATCCGCTGGTTCGCCGCCTCGGCCCGCTCCTGCATCGCCTTCAGCGCCGTGACGTCGTTGCCCGAGCCGACCATCCTTGCCGGAGCCCCGGTTCCGGGATCGCGTTCGACGATCCGGCCGCGATCGCGATTCCATAGCCAATCCCCGTTCCGAGCCTTCAGGCGATACTCGCAGGCGAATATCTCGCTGCGTCCGGCCAGATGCTCCGCAAGCTGATGCTCCACTTCCGGCCAGTCGTCCGGGTGGATGAGCTCCCTGATCGCATCGAGATTCTCATCGAGCTCGCCTTGGGCGTAGCCCAGCCGGGCGAGGAAGCGCGGCGACAGCGTGATTCGCCCGGTTGCGATGTCGAAATCCCAGGCGCCGTCTCCGGATGCTTCGAGCGCGAGCCGAAGACGCTCCTCGCCCTGCTCGAGCGCTGCGTTCGCCGTCCGCGTCCCGGTGATGTCGTGGAAGAATACCTGCAGCCCGCCGGCCATCGGCCGGATGCTGACGTCAAGCCAGCGGCCGAGGTGCGGCCCGAAGAACTGAAAGCGTGCTGACCGGCGCTCCTCGGCCGCCGCGTGCGCTTCCAGGTAGAGGCGCGTTCGGGCCGCGCCGGGAAAGACGTCCCACAAGTTCCGCCCGACCATGTCGTCGAGCCCGAACATCTCCTGGGCATTACGGTTGACGTAGGTGATGTTGAAGTCCCGGTCGACGAGGTACACACCGTCGGTCGTCCCTTCGAGCGTATCCATGACCGGCGGAAGCAATTCTTGGCTCGCCAGCTTTCGCCCCGCCGAAAGTCTCTTCGCGCCGCCACGCCCGGGGAAGGGGGCCAGCGCCGCCGCCGTCGGTGTGTTTCCGGGGCTGTCTTCGAGCGGGCTCAACTCGGCGGCGATCGCCATCCGGATCGCCTCGGCCACCGAGGCGGTACCGAGTTCCGTCATCATCATGGCGCGATGCATCTCGACCGTGCGAGGGCTGAGATCGAGGCGCCGGGCCATTTCCTTGTTGCTCATGCCGGCGAGTACGCCGCGCAGGATCTGGCGCTGGCGCTGCGACAGGCCCTGCAGCCGGGCTGCAGCCGCCCTCCGGCCGCGATCCCGATCCGTCGCTCGCTTGGCTTCCTCGATGGCGCGGTCGATTGCGACGATCAGTTCGGTCTCGTCGTACGGTTTCTCGATGAAGTCGACCGCTCCGCCCTTGAGCGCGCGGACAGCGGCGGGAATATCGCCCCGGCCGCTCACGATCACCACCGGAAGGTCCAGCCCACGGGCGGTGAGCTCCGCCAGCACCTGGCCGCCGTCCATGTCCGGCATGCACAGATCGAGCAGGACGCAACCCTCGCGTAGCGGCGTTCGCGCGAGGAATTCCTTCCCGCTCGCGAATACCTGGGTGGAATATCCGTGGCCGCTGAGGAGGAAGCTTGTCGCGCTACGTACCGAGGCGTCGTCGTCGATGATGTAGATGGTCTTCATGGACTCCGGACTGTCGATTCTCGGAAAAAGTCCATGTGAAGCCGTCGTGCCGCCGAGGAAAGTGCGAATGGCGCCGGAACACGCGTCGGCCGCTCGGATCGGCCGGCCCTTCGAACGGCTCGGCTCCGACATGCAGGATAGCCGCGCTGCATCCCGCTTCCGAACACATGCAAGGGTTCGCACTTGACTTATTGCGATCGATTATCATTAGCGGGGGAATTGATAACAGATCGCAAAAGGGGTGGGCGACATGACATTAAGAAGGGCCGCGTGGCTGCTCGCCGGGACACTTACACCCGCGGTGGGTGCGCAGGCGGAAATCGCCGATACGTCATTCGCCGAGACGGAGGAGCATTCAGGGCCGGTTGGTCCGGACGGAGCGGGCGGGCAGGCAGACATAATCGTCACCGGCCGCGCGAGCCGGCTCTACCGAGCGGGAGAGACCGCGAGCGGCAAGCTGCCTTCCGATCCGCTTGGAAGCCCGTTGGTGATCAACGTCATCACCGAGCAGCTCATCCAGGATCAAGGAGCGCGCGATGCGCAGGATCTCTATCGCAACATTCCGGGTGTCAGCTTCTTCAGCTATGCCGGGGTGACGGCGCGCGGCTTCCGCCAGGAGGAGATCTTCTATGACGGGCTGCGTGGCGATCCCTATGCCGGCTTCTCGGTCCCGCAATTGTTCAACATTGCGCGCGTCGAGTTCCTGAAGGGGCCGGCCGGGATGCTTTACGGACCCGGCGCGCCCGGCGGGCTGTTCAATTACATCACCAAGAAGCCCGCGGACGTTTTTTCCGCTTCGGCCTCGGCAGTGCTCGGCAATCGCGACCGCTACGGCGCCTCCGCGGAGATTACCGGTCCGCTCGCCGGCGGGCTGTCCGGCCGCGCCGCCCTGTTCTACGAGGAGCAGGATTCCTTCCGCATCAACGCCGGCAGCGAAACCTTCATCGCCGACGGCGGCCTCAGCTACGATTTCGGCCCCGCCCGCCTGATTGTCCAGGCGACCCGCTACGACCAGGACCTTCCCGGCAACCGGCTGCGCGGCATCCCGGCCGACGATGATGGTCGCTTTCTCGCCGACATCAGCTGGAACCACAATGAGGCGACCGACTTTCTCAACTTGCGCTCGGACGTCGCCCAGGCGCGGCTCGAGGTGGAACCGCTCGCCGGCGTGACCTTCGACGCGACCCTTCGCTACAATGACGCGTTCGAAGAGCAGCAATATCACGAGCCGCGCGGCCTGTTCGATTCCGACGGCGACGGCGTCGTCGATTCGAGCACCCGCGAATTCCGTGACCAGATGCGCTGGCAGGAGACCTGGTCGTTCGGAACCAACGCCGTGTGGAGCGCCGACGTGGCCCCGAACGTGCGCAACCGAGTCCTGATCGGGTACGACCGGTTCACCGGCGACTTCGACTTTCGCGGCCGCAGCCTGCGGGGCGCAACCGTCGACACGCCAGGCCTGCCGGGCCCGATCAGCCTGAGAGATCCGGTCTACGGCCGCACCGACCCCAACACCTACAACCAGATCCCGTTCACCGTCACCGACACGTCGCAGGAGCGCGAGGGCTTCTACCTTCTCGACGAGCTCACGGTCGGGCCGGTGATCGCAGTGCTGGGAATCCGGCACGACCGATTCGACGATCGCGACGGCGCCGACCGCTTCAGCGACAGCGACGAGACGGTCCGCGCCGGTCTCGTCTATCGCGTTACGCCGGAAGTGTCGCTGTTCGGCCATTATGCCGAGAGCTTCCAGCCGCAGGACATTTCGAGCCAGAATCCGCTCGCCGGCGGCCCGTTCGCCCCCACCGCAGGAGACATTGTCGAAGGCGGGGTGAAGACGGCCCTGATGGGCGGCCGCCTCCAGTCGACCCTCGCGGGCTACCGGATCCGGCGGACCAACCTCCTCCAGGCGGATCCCGACGGCGATTCTGGAAATGACGGCGTCGACGATCTCGTCGCGTTCGGGGAGATCACCTCCAAGGGAATAGAGTTCGATCTCGCCGCCGACATCACCCCGAATTGGGTCGCGGTCGTCGCTTATGCCTATAACGACACGAGGATCACCCGCGATTCCGGCACCGGCGGCGGCTTCTCCAACAATGTCGGCGACCGCTTCGCCAATGCGCCCGAGCACACGCTGGGCTTTTGGACCCGCTACCAGTTCCCGCGGCCCGGCATCGCCGTCGCGCTCGGCGGCGACTATGTGTCCGAGCGGCTCAGCATCGATGGTCAGAGGGTTCGGCCCTACATGATATTCGACGCGTCGCTGATCTGGGAGCGCGGGCCGTGGCGCGCGCTGCTGCGCGTCGACAATCTGCTGGACAAGACCTACGCCGCGTCGGGCTTCATCGAGCGCTCGGGTCATTTTCCGGGCGAGCCGCGGACCGTCTTTCTCGAGATCGCACACCGGTGGTAGGGCCGGCCGCCATGGCTCGGAGCGACCCCGCCGGCGCCGGAACCGGTGCCCGCGATTCCGCCGCCGCGGCGCCGGCGACCAAGCGCGCCCGCTTCTGGTGGCTGGTTCACCAATGGGCCGGCCTGAAATTCTCCGTGCTGCTGAGCTTCGTCCTGCTTACCGGTACGCTTGCCGTGTTCAGCGCCGAGCTCGACTGGGCGACGCGGCCGGCGCTGCGCGTCGACCCGGCCAGCGTGTCCGGTTCGGTGAACTTTCCGGCGATCGCGCGGGAGGCGGCGAGAACGCGGCCGGATCACCGGTTCCGGTCGATCGAGGCTCCGCCGGCCCGCGCCTTCGCCGCGACCGTCACTGCCGAAAGACCCGACGGCAGCCTCGTCTTCCTCTACGCCCACCCGATCACCGGCGAGATCCAGGGGGAGGGCCACTGGGTCGGCGCCAAGCGCGTGCTGAGGAACATGCACCGTCACCTGAACATGCCGATATGGCTCGGCGTGCCGATCGTCTCCTCGCTGGCGCTGCTGCTGCTGGTCAGCTTGGTCACGTCGCTGATCGTCTACAAGAAATGGTGGCGCGGCTTTGCGCGGCCGATTCGCACGCGCGACGCTCGCACCGGAATCGGCGACTTCCACCGGCTCGCCGGCGTCTGGAGCCTGTGGTTCGTGGCACTGATGATCCTCACCGGCTTGTGGTACCTAGCCGAGGAGGTCGCGGCCGGAGCGCCGCCCGCGCCGCGCCCGGAGCTCGCCGCCGTCCCCATGCCGGTGCAAGCGCTCCCGGACCGACTCGCCGCCGGTCTAGCCGCCGCCCGCGCCGCCGATCCGGACCTGCGGATCGAGCGGATCGCGTTCCCCACCGACAGCCTTGGCGCCTTCAAGTTCGAAGGGCAGAAGGCGGCGATCCTGGTGCGCCCGCGCGCCAATGCCGTGTGGACCGATGCGCGCAGCGGGGCGCCGGTCATGCTCGCCGACGCCCGCGACATGAGCGTTCATCAGCGCATTGCCGAGGCGGCCGACCCACTCCATTTCGGAACCTTCGGCGGCTACTGGACCAAGATCCCCTGGTTCCTTTTCGGCTTGCTGCTGACCGGCCTCTCGATTTCGGGCGTCATGCTCTATGCGATGCGTATCGGCCGGTCGAAGCGCCTGCGCGGCGAGGGCAAGGGCATGCTTGCGCGCGGCTGGATGGGCATGGGTCCCTGGCGATGGCCCGCGACCGCGCTCGTCCTGGTCTCCTTCATCCTGCTGCCGACGCTCTTTTCGGTCGGGGATTGAGGCGCGGAGCGTTCACGGTCTAGCCGTGCGCCGCCGCGCCCTTGATCCAGTCGCGAAAGGTCCGCATCGCCGAAGTGTCCTGCCGGGACATCATCCGCGTCAGCCAGTAGGCGCCGCAATCGACCTCGATGTCGAAGGGGCGGACGAGGCGTTCGGCGAGCAGCTCCTTCTCGAACATCGCCACGGGCGCGAGCGCAACGCCTCGGCCTGCGATCGCCGCGGCGACCATCGACGTCGAGCTGTCGAAGACCATGCCCCGGAGCGGGGGGCAGCCCGCCCCGGCCGCGTCGAACCAGCGAATCCATTCGTCGGGGCGGTAGGAGCGCAGCAGTCGCTCTCCCGTCAGGGCGCCGGGCCCGGTCAGCCGCTCCGCCACCGCCGGCGCGCAAAGCGGAGTAAGCGGCGCCGCCATGATCAGGTCGGCATGTGTCGCATGCCACGCACCGTCGCCGAACCGGATCGCGAGATCCAGCCCTTCGCCCGCCAGGTCGACCCGATTATTGTTGGTCATGATCCTCAGGTCGATCTGGGGATGCTCGCGCGTGAAGCGGTCGACGCGGTCGAGCAGCCAGCCGACAGCGAAGGTACCGACGACGCCGACCGTCAGCACCTCGCGCAGTCGTCCGTCGGCATAGCGGTCGAGAGTCGATCCGATCCGTTCGAAAGCATCGGCCAGCACGGGAACGAGCGCCTGTCCCTCGTCGGTGAGCGCGAGGCCGCGGGGAAGGCGTCGGAACAGAGGCATTCCGAGGCGGCGTTCGAGCGAGGCGACCTGATGGCTCACCGCGCCCTGGCTGACGCACAGTTCGATGGCGGCGCGGGTGAAGTTCAGATGCCGGGCGGCGGCTTCGAAAGCGCGCAGGGCATTGAGGGGAAGCTGAGCTCGATCCATCGATCAATCATGAGATGATCTCATAACTCTGTCGAGGAATGATTGATTGTCGCCGATGGAGGCCCGCGCCATTTTGCCTGAGCAGGTGGCCGACAATCTTCACGGGAGACGAGACATGCGATTCATCATGAGCCTGATTGGGGTCACGCTGGCCGCCGCGGCGCCTGCGCAGGAGGTGGACGATCCGCTTGTACGCCCGATCGCACCCGAGCAGGCGAGCAAGTGGCTGACGCCGCAGCCACCAACCCGTATCTTCGGCAACACTTATCTCGTCGGCTTCGGCGGGCTGAACGTCGCGCTGATCCGCACCAGCGCCGGGCTCATCCTCATCGACGGAGGTGTGCCGCAGGCGGTGCGGCGGATCGAGGACAATGTGCGAAGCCTCGGATTGGACCTGCGCGACATCAAGCTCATCCTGAGCACCGAGCCCCATTGGGATCACGCCGGCGGCATTGCTGCGCTCGAACGGGACACCGGTGCCACCGTGGTGGCGAGCGCGTCGGCGGCGCAGGTTCTTCGCACAGGGCGAAGCGGGCCGGACGATCCGCAGATGGCGTGGCTGGCGAGCTTTCCCCCGGTGCAGCGCGTTCGTGCCGTCCGGGACGGCGAGGCGTTGCGCCTGGGCGACGTCACCGTGACCGCCGTCGCAACTCCGGGCCACACACCCGGCTCGATGAGCTGGACCTGGCAGTCGTGCGAGGGGGAACGGTGCGCCCGGGTCGTGTTCGGCTCGAGCCTGAATCCGCTCGCCGCCGACCCTTACCGGTTCTCGGCACCGGTGAACCGCGCTCATCTCGCCGCCTTTCGCCATACTCTGGAACGTCTGCGTTCCCTCCCGTGCGACATTCTGTTGACCTCTCATCCGGCCCAGTCCGACGGGGAGTCGAAGGTCGAGCAATTGCGGGAGCGGCCGGAACACAATCCCTTCTTCGATCCGCGGGCCTGCCGTGCTTATGCCGACGGGGCCGAGCGGAAGTTGGACGAGCGTCTGGCAGAGGAGGCGGCGGGTTCCACGCCATGAGCGAGGCGCAGGAGGCGCTGGCCCTGTCAGTGAGCGCCTCCCTTGCCCCCTGCGTGAGCGTTGCCTTTGTCTTCGCGACGCAATGAACGCCCCGGCAGAGCCGACCATACCAAGGTGTTAGCGTGCGAGCCGAGCGTAGAATGAACGGGAGCACGAGGAAGGCTTATCCTCTCGCCATGATCAGGGAGGAGTTTCGCCATGTCCAAGACCGTCATGCTCATCCACGGCGCCTGGCTCAATTCTGCGAGCTGGGCGGGTTTCAAGGCGCGCTATGAGGCAAAGGGATTCACGGTCCTCGCGCCGGACTGGCCGCTCGATGACCGGCCGCCGGCGGAGCTTCGGGCTGCGCCGCATCCCGGGCTCGCCGGCAGCGGCCAACGTGCCATCGTCGATCATTACGAGCGGATGATCCGCGCCCTCGCCGAGGAGCCGATCTTGATCGGCCATTCGCTCGGTGGCGTTCTCGTCCAGCACCTGCTCGGCCGCGGTCTCGGTGTCGCCGGCGTTGCGATCGATCCCGCGCCGACGCCTGGCGTGCCGCTCTATCCCCACGCCATCGTCTCGGCGCTTCCGGTTTTCCTCGATCCGCTGAGTTTCCGGCGACTGAAGACGATGTCGCGCCGTTACTTCCGGCGCCGCTTCGCTCAATCCGTACCGCCGGAGCAGAGCGGCGCAGTCTACGACCGCTACATCGTGCCGACGGCAGGCAAGGTCTATTGGGACGGAATCGTCAATCCGCTCAGGATCCGCTGGGACAATCCCGATCGCGCGCCGCTGCTGCTGATCGGCGGGGGGAGGGATCTGATCGCCGATGCCGCCATGACACGCGCCATCTACCGCAAGCAGAGCCGTGCTCCGTCGCGGACGGACTTGCGCATTTTCCCCGACCGCTCGCATTGGACCTGTCTCGAGCCCGGCTGGGAGCAGGTCGCCGATCTTGCGCTGGACTGGGCGGTGGACCATGCGCGTGTGCCGAAGGCCGTTCGGGCCGATCGGCCGATCGCGGCCTGACGTGCGAGAGACGGGCGCCACAAGGCCGCCATGGTTCGGCCGTACGAGCGGGCGCGTCAGACAGGCGAATCGGATCCGCGAACCGGAAAGGACCAGATCGTGTGGATTCTCGACAGGATGCTTCGGCGCTTCCTTCATCGTGGCGAGCTCACCATCGTCGATCATGACGGCAGCGTTCATCGGGTCGGGGCGCCCGCGGCCGGGATCGAGCCGGTTTCGATCCGCCTCACCGATGCGCGCGTTGCGCGCGAGATCGTGCGCAGCGTTCAACTCGGCACCGCCGAGGCTTACATGGATGGCCGCCTCCTGTTCGAGCGCGGCGACATATTGGCGCTGATACGGCTGGTCAGCGCGAATCGACGCTGGGAGGATGCGCCGCCGCCGCCGGAGTGGCGGAGGCGGCTGGGTGCCATCCGGGGCTATTTCGCGGCCCGCAATCACGAGGCCAGGGCGCGCCGCAACGTTGCGCACCATTACGACATCGGCAACCGGCTCTATGCCCTCTTCCTCGACGAGGACTGGCAATATAGCTGCGGCTACTTCACCGATCCGGCCAACGGGCTCGACCAGGCGCAGGCCGACAAGAAGGCGCACATCGCGGCCAAGCTATTCCTGCAGCCGGGTCAGAAGGTCCTCGACATCGGTTGTGGCTGGGGCGGAATGGCGCTCTATCTCCATCGGCACTACGACGTCGACGTGCTCGGCGTCACATTGTCGGAGGCGCAACTTCAGGTGGCGCGCGAACGCGCCGCCGCTGCAGGCGTCGCGGACCGGGTGCGGTTCGAGATGCTGGATTACCGAAACGTGACCGGTCAGTTCGACCGCATCGTCTCGGTCGGAATGTTCGAGCATGTCGGCGCCGCGCATTACGATGCCTTCTTCCGCCGGTGCGCCGAGCTTCTGGTGCCGCAGGGCGTGATGCTGCTGCACACGATCGGCCGCTTCGACCATCCCAAGTCCGGCGACCCCTTCGCCGACAAATATATCTTCCCCGGATATCATCTGCCCAATCTGTCGCAGATCATCCAGGCGAGCGAGCGCAGCCGCCTCATCGCCTCCGACGTCGAGACGCTCCGGCTCCATTACGCCCTGACTCTCGGCCATTGGCTGGATCGTACCCGCGCACACCGTGCGGACATCGTCGAAATGTATGACGAGCGCTTCTTCCGCATGTGGGAGGTCTATCTCGCGGCGGCGCTTGCGATGTTCGAGACCGGGGCCGGCTGCGTATTTCAGGTTCAATATGTCCGCCACCGTGGCGCGCTGCCCATCACCCGCGACTATATGGAGGCCGAGGAGCGGCGGCTGCGCGCCGGCGCTCAGGCTATGCCTCCGATCGAGCTCGCACTTTCCGAGCCGGAGCCGGCGGCGGATATGCCCGGCCGGACCGACCTCCGCAGCGTCCCGGCCGAGATACAGACGCCGCAATAAGCGGCCGCGAACAACCCTCGCCGGAATGATCGCCGCTCCACGCATGGGAGCGGAAGGCCGCGCGAATCGCACCGCACGGGCGAGGGCGCCGGACCGGGCGGCCAATGCGGTCGTCGACCTCCGATCGCCTTGCGGTTGCCCCCGCCGAGACCTACCTTCGATTCATGATGAAATTCTCCGTCGTCGGGCGGTTTCGGCTGCACGGGAGCAGCCTGATGTCGCGAACCTTGCCCTCGGTGCGCGGCTTCTAGCCGCCGCCGAGGGTCGCTCAGCCGGTCCGGTGCCAGACGCGCCACCTCGGGCTCCGTCGCCATAGGCGCGATGGCGCGCGGTAGCCGGGCCATTCCCGGACGATTCACGAAAGCGCGGGCCGACGGCCGGCGCGGGAGCATATCATGTCATTGGTCATCGACGAATCCGCCCGGACGATCCTCGCCCGGTCGCTTCCCCTGCTGCAGGCGAACAAGCACGCTATCGAAGAAGCCATGGAAGCCAGCTTCCGGACGGCTGGCGAGCGCGAGGAAGGCTTCGGGGACGCCGGGACCGCCGCTACCTCGCTCGTCGAGATGCTGATCGCCCAGGGGCGCCATCTGGCCGACACCGGTCGAACGAGCGGGGTCAAGGGGACGCTGGTCGCGCAGCGCGCGCTCGGAATCACCGGGCGCCATTATTCACGCTTCGGCGACGCGCTGGTGGCCGTCCTCGGGGACGTCCTCGGGCCCAACCTTCCTCATGAGGTGCGTTCGGTCTGGTGCGACGCCTTCTGGGTGATGGTCCGGGCCATGACCGCATCCGAGGAAAAGGTCGAGGCCTGACGCGAGCCGCGGTTCGGCTTGGTGGCGGCCGACATATCCGATGTGCCGGAGCGCTTCGGTCGCGCAGGCTCCCAGAGCCGGTGGGCATGAGCGCGCGGATTCCGGACGTGGGGCGATCGCGGCTCGTGCCCGCGAGGCCCTCTAGCTGACGGCACGGCAGCGCATCGGCGTCATTCGACCGACGGTATAGGTCAGCGCCTGACCGCGCCCGCGTATCGAATGGGTCGACGATTCGTACCAGAAGCCGGTGAGCGCGCGGCGCCTCTGCAACTCGACCGGCGGCCCTCCGGGTGTGATGAGCCGCGCCCGGCCGCCCTCGAAGATTACCGTGAGGCGGGGACCTCGCTCGCAGACGTAGGTGACCCGGCCGGTCTTGGGCGCGGTGGCGCAACCTGCCGCGAGCAGTGCTCCGGCGGCCGCTGCCGCCGTCCACGCGCTGGGACGGAGCCGGCCTTCAGCCCACCGGAGCCCAGACATAGTCTCCTCCATCCATCATCAGATTGAGGTGAAGGCGGCCATCGGCGATCACGAACGTCCGCACGTTTGAGAGGTCCGCCGGAAGTCGTTCGATCTGCCCGGGCGGGCAGGCGGCCATCGTCGATGCGAGCGGCTGGATCGTAACCCTTCCTCTGGTCTGCGCGGCGTCCGGGGACGACCAGCTACCCGTGCCGCGATTGCAGGAAAGTTGCATCGACGCCGTGCCGTCGCGGGCCAGGAGCAAGGTATAGCTTTCCTCCGGCCCCGGTCGGACATTGCCGATCGCGTCCTTCGACGACTCGAAATGAACCAGGCGCCATTCCGTCCCGACCAGTGACGGGCCGGAAGGGGAGGGAGGCGTCGCGCAGCCAGGCTGCAGCAAGGCCGCCCCAGCCGCGACGAGCGAGATGACGTGCGCGCGCATCTCAGAAGGCGGCCCGGGTACAGAGCAGATCGGCCAGGAAATTGCGCCCGCCCACCGTTTCCTGCCGGTGATAGCCGGCGCCGTTCCAGCCGCGCGACCGGCAGAAGGCGCGGGCACTGTCGGCCGCGCACGCTGCCGCGCCCGATGCGCAGGAGATGACGCGGCCCCGCCCGTCGCTGGGACGTGGGAAGAATTCGGCGCTCATGCCGCGCAGCGACTCGCCGCCGCCGGGCTCCGGCAGCATGATGGCCGTCGGGCGCGCGGACGCGACCGCCCAGCGGACATTCGCGACGTTCCGGGAAAGCCGATTGCAGGGGCCGCGAAATCGCGTGCGCGAGCACAGCTCCCATTGCTCGCCGGAGGCGACACGCGCGCTTCGAACCGCCCAAGGGACTCGCACGGTCTGCCGCTCGCCGCTGATGACGAACGTCTGTCCGCGAAAGCCGATCTGGCTGAACAGGATTACTTCGCCGCGATTCTGCGCCGGCACCGGGGTCGAAAGGAAACAGGTGCCTGCGGCGGCGGCACAAAGGGCAAGGGTCAGCTTCCGCATCTCTTCCTCCATCGCCGTGGCGTCCCCGGCTGCCCGTTACCGAGCGCGCGACCCATCGGCGGGCTGCCCCGCTTGCGCCTCCATCTCCCGAACGGGTGCGCCATGGCATCGGGGGAAACCCCGATTTGTCCGGCCGAGTATGCCGCTCGGCGCTGCCGGCCGAGCGCGGTGGTCCGTCAGACCGGTGGATCGACCGAGACGAGCGTCAGCAGGCGTTCGCCGCCATGACCGTCCGGCCAGGCGATGGACTGTCCGGCCGAGAGGCCGATCAGCGCCGCGCCCGCCTTCGTAAGCACCGAGATGGCGCCTTTCTCGATATCTGCCTCGTAAGGCAGGACGAGCTTCACGCGGTGGGTGCGGCCGGTGCTTTCGCTGATGAACTCGACGTCCGATCCGATCCGCACCGTGTCCGACGGCAGCTGCCGCGACGCGACGATTTCCGCGCGGTCGATCTCCTCGAGAATGAGCCGGGACAGCTCCGGTGATTGCGGCTCGATCACCAAGGCGAGATCGGCGAGGAGGTCGGCCTCGGCGTCGACGAGGCGAATGGGCGGCTTTGCCGCAAGGCTGCCTGCGGGCAGGTTCATGATATTGTTCCTTTTGGAAAAAGAGGCACGTCCCGGCCGAACCCGTCGCTTGCCGGGGCGGCCTCGAAGAAGGATGCGGCTGACCCGGAACTCGATCGAGCGGGATCGAGCCCGGGCTAAAGGCGTGCGGGCAATTGCCCTGCGTGCGTGAAGAGGCGAGCCGCGCGCTTGTGCATGCGGTCAGCCTAGGGGCAGACGGCGGCAAGTCAAATATAGCCTAGGCCCGGAGGGGCGGATTCGGCCCTAGCGGCTTACCGTCTCCGCCTCCGGCTGCTCGCGGCATTCCAGGCGTTCCGCGAGCGCCTGGCGGACGCCGAGGGCCGCGGCCCGGGGCAGCATGTCCGGATGGCTCTCCAGATAGTCCGTCACCAGCTCGGCCGCCTGGCGATTGTTCAGCGGGGCCGGGCAGAGCAACGGCTCGGCGTCGCGCGAGCCTGCATAGAAGAGGCCGTCGAGAACGCCGGCGACGTACATCGAACATTGGCCGCCATTCGGGCGGCTGCAGATCTCGTAGAGCGACTGACCGGTGAAGAAGGCCGGGATAAGCGGCGGCTGGCCCGCGGCCTGGATGCCGAACAGGAGCAGCAGGGCAGTCGCGGTCATGAGGAGTCCATCCATTGCCTTGGCGTCGCGCCGCGCGGCTGCGCGAGCGCGATCCCGGCGCGATAGTCGGCAGCGGCCGAAGGGAGGCGGCTGCCGGGCGGGGCGGGATCGCCGGGAAGACTATCTTGGCCCGTGCCGCGGCGCAACCGGAGCCGGCCGCCTCGACAGGCCAAATCCTCGCCTGGCCTTGCTTTTCGAGGATGTGGAGTCCGGACTTGCCGTGGTTTGTGGATGGAAGGACTCCGATCGATCCTCGGGTGCAGCAGTCGACCCTCGTCCGAACGCCGGATCAGGCGTTGCCGAGCAAGCGCCGGTGCGCTTCCTCCCAAGCCTCCGGGGTGGAGGCGGCGAGCAGGCCCGAACCGCGGCTCGCGGGCTGGTAAGCGGACCCGTCGGGCCGCACCGCTTTTCCACCCGCTTCCTCGAGGAAGAGCGCCCCGGCAGCATGGTCCCAGGGCAAGGTTCGCCAGTAGAAGACGAAGTCCCGCTCACCCAAAGCGAGCAACGGATAGTCGGCGCCCGCGCATTTGAGCATGGGCAGCAGCTCGCCGCCGGCTCTTGCCCGCCTCACCACCTCTTGCTCCATCGCCGCCGGCATGAAGCGACCGATCGATCCGCGCAGCGCCGTGCCCGGCCGATGCGGCGGCGCGACGAGGCGCTCTCCGCCAAGCCAGGCGCCGGCGCCGCGCTCGGCGCGGGCGAGGCGGCCGGAAAGCGGATCGAGCATCCAACCCGCCACCGTCGTCCCGTCGCGAAGCAGGGCGACCATGACCGCGAAAACCTCTTCGCCCGCGGCGAAGTTGGAGGTGCCGTCGAGCGGGTCGACCAACCAGACCAACCCCTGATCCAGTCCCTCCATCAAGGCCGGATCGACGGCGCAGGCTTCCTCGCCGACGACGCGGGCGCCCTCGATCAGGCCGGCGAGGCCCGCCGTGAGGATCGCCTCGGAATCGCGGTCGGCGGCGGTGACGAGCTCGCCCGGAGACTTCTCCTCCACCTCATGTTCCGCGAGCAGACGAAAACGCGGCAGGATGGCGCGGTCGGCCGCTTCGCGCATCAGCGCTTCGACGCGCTCGAGGGGGTCACGGTTCATGGCGCTGGTCTCGGCCTCCTCCGCATGGCGTGCCTGCTTGCAGGGCGGATTCCGGCTTGTCCATCCACGGCGTGCGTGATCATTCGGAGGCGAGGCCGTCGAGGATCGGGCAGTCGGGCTTGTCGTCTCCATGGCAGGCGTCGATCAGGCGGTTCAAGGTCCGCTCCATCTCGCGCAATTCAGCGATTTTCGACCGGATCTGGGCGAGATGGCGCTCTGCCGCCTCGCGCACGTCCGCGCTCGAGCGCGTGCGATCCCGATACAGCGCGAGCAGGCGGCGGCACTCCTCGATGCTGAACCCAAGGGCACGCGCCCGGGCGACGAAGCGGAGTTCGTGTACGTCGCGCTCGGCATAATCGCGATAGTCATTGTCGCGCCTCGCCGGTGTCATCAGGCCTATCTGTTCATAATAGCGGATCGTCTTCGCCGGCAGGCCGGAGCGTCGCGACGCTTCGCCGATATTCATGCGTCTCCCTCCAGGCCGAGACCGCGAAGCCTCAGCGCATTTCCGATCACCGACACGGACGAAAGGCTCATTGCGAGCGCAGCAATCATCGGGCTGAGCAGGATTCCGAACAGGGGATAGAGCAATCCTGCCGCGACCGGTACGCCGAGCGCATTGTAGCCGAAGGCGAAGATGAGGTTCTGCCGGATGTTGCGCGTCACCGCACGGGACAGGCGCCGTGCGCGCACCAGCCCGGCCAGGTCCCCCTTTATTAGCGTGACGTCGGCGCTCTCGACGGCGACATCCGCGCCGGTGCCCATCGCGATCCCGATATCGGCCCGCGCCAGCGCCGGGGCGTCGTTGACGCCGTCTCCCGCCATGGCGACCGTGCGGCCTTCCTCGCGCAGCCGCGCCACGGCCGCATCCTTGTCCTGGGGCAGCACGTCGGCGACCACCTCGTCTATGCCCAGCCGGCGCGCCACCGCTTCGGCCGTGCGGCGATTGTCGCCGGTCAGCATGATGATCCGCAACCCCTCCCGATGCAGCGCCGCGATCGCCGCCCCGGCGCTCGGCTTGATCCGGTCGGCGACGGCAACGAGCCCGGCCGCTCGGCCGTCGATGGCGACGAACATCACCGTTGCCCCGTCATCGCGATGCGCTCCCGCAAGAGCGTCCAGAGCCGCGACGTCGGCGCCTTCGTCGGTCAACAGGGCCGCATTGCCGACCGCGATCCGCTGCCCCCCGATCGTTCCGGTGATGCCCTTGCCCGCGACCGACGCGAAGGTGAGCACGTCCTCCAGCGCGAGGCCCTTTTCCTCCGCCCCGGCGAGGATGGCCTGGGCAAGCGGATGGGCGCTGCGACTTTCGAGCGACGCGGCGAGCGTCAGGATGCGATCCTCGCCGCCGGCCTGGGCGGCTTCGACGGAGACCAGCGCCGGCCTGCCCTCGGTCAGGGTCCCCGTCTTGTCGACGACCAACGTGTCGACCGCCGCGAACCGCTCCAGCGCCTCGGCATTCTTGATGAGCACGCCGTTCTGCGCGCCCTTGCCGACGCCGACCATGATCGACATCGGCGTCGCCAGCCCGAGCGCGCAGGGGCAGGCGATGATCAGCACCGATACCGACGCGACGAGAGCGAAGGGCAGGCTGGGCGCCGGGGCAGCGAACGACCAGAAGATGAAGGCTGCAACCGCCACCGCGATGACGCTGGGCACGAACCAGGCGGCGACCCTGTCGACCCGGCGCTGGATGGGCGCCTGGCTGCGCTGCGCTTGCGCGACCATCTGCACGATTCGGGCGAGCATCGTCTCGGCGCCGACGCGCTCGGCGGTCATGACGAAGCTGCCGTCACCATTGATCGAGCCGCCGGTGACGAGGTCGGACGGCGACTTTTCGACCGGCAGCGGCTCGCCGGTCAGCATCGATTCGTCAATGGCCGAGCTGCCTTCGGTGACCTTCCCGTCCACCGGCACCTTCTCCCCGGGCTTCACCCGGAGGCGGTCGCCGACTTGAACCAGATCGAGCGGGATCGTCCGCTCGCCGCCGTCCGCCACCAGGTGCGCCGTCTTGGGGGCGAGATCGAGCAAGGCACGGATCGCCGATCCGGTCTGCTCGCGGGCGCGCAACTCCAGCACCTGGCCGAGCAGCACCAGTGTGACGATCACCGCCGCCGCCTCGAAGTAGAGCCCGACCCCGCCATGCGCGTCGCGCACGGCCGGCGGGAAGATTTGCGGCGCGAGCGCGCCGATCACCGAATAGGTCCAGGCGATGCCCGTGCCCACGGCAATGAGAGTGAACATGTTGAGGTGGCGCGATACCAGGCTGTGCCACCCGCGCACGAAGAAGGGCCAGCCGCCCCAAAGCACGACCGGCGTCGCCAGCACGAGTTCGGTCAAGTCGAGCGAGCGCGCTCCGATCGCGTCGACCGTCGCCGGCCAGAAATGGCGGAGCATGACCATGACGAACAGCGGCGCCGTGAGCAGAGCGGAGACGATGAAGCGTCGCCGCATGTCCCGAAATTCCTCGGAAGGCTCCTGCGTCGACGCAAACGTCTTCGGCTCGAGCGCCATGCCGCAGATCGGACAAGCGCCGGGACCGAATTGTTCGATCTCGGGATGCATCGGACAGGTATAGACGGCGTCCTCGGCCACTTTCTGCGGCTGCGGGCGGGGCCGATCTTGTCCAATGAACAGCTCGGGGCGGGATTCGAACCGGTCGCGGCATTTGGCCGAGCAGAAATGATAATCCTCACCGTCGAACCGCGCGTGGTGGGGAGTCGTCGCCGGATCCACGGTCATTCCGCAGACCGGATCCGTCGCGAGGTGTTGCCGTTGCGACGGCTCCGCTTGGGCCGGTTCGTGATGGGCATGCGCGTGACAATCGTTCTTCGGCATTCGGTCTTCCAATTCAGACTCTTGCAGACGAACCGCGAGATGGGGATTCCAGCAGCTGGAAGGTCAAGGGGCTTGTTGAAAAGCGGATGGCGGCGGCATAGGTTGCAAGCTCCATGTCCCGTTACCTGCTGTCGATCATCGCGCTCTTCGCCCTCCTGGTCGCGCCGATCGGCATGATCGGCGGGACGGCCATGGCGATGCCGCATCACCAGCCGCAGGCTGCTGCCGTCCATTGCGCCGGAGCGCCCGCGCCGGACCATCGCGGCGACGAGGACCGGACGGCGATCGACTGCATGATCGCCTGTGCGGGAGTGCCGGCCATTCCGCCTTCCGCGCCGTCCGCCGTGGCGCCGGCCGCGGTCAGTCCGGACGAAGCGCCGTTGCGCTCGCTTCACGGCCTGCAGCCTGAAGCCGCAACGCCGCCTCCCCGATTCTCCTGAACGAACAGAGACAGACCCTCTTTTTCGACGGAGATTGGAATGAAGACCTTCATCGCTGCGATGGCGCTCGCCATCGCCTTTCCCGCCGTTGCCCAGGCTCAGCCGCTGGGCGCCCAGCCGCTGCCCCAGCACGCCCAGCATGGCGGGCAGGCGCACGGCCAGGCCGCCGGGCATCGCGGGCAGGAGCAGCATCGCCAGCAGCAGGGCCATGCTTGCGCCTGCTGCGCCCGTGACGGAAATGCCGGCGCCGAACGGCACCGCCAGGGCCATGTCGAAGGGCAGGGCAGCGAGCCCCGTCTTTCGGCCGACCAGCCCGCCCGGTAACGACGGATCGGAGGGCGGCGGCCGGGTCGCCGCCCTTCACCCGGCCAGAATGGAAGCGGCGCCCGACGCAGCCGCTGAGAGAGACTTATGATCGATTCACGATTGACCCGCCGAGGCCTGCTCGGCGCCGCCGCACTGGGCGGGATCGGCCTTGCCTGGCCGGGCCTGCTGCCCGCCTGGGCACGGACCGGAAGTCACGGCATCGCGGCAAAGGATTTTGCCACGCTCACCGGCCAGGAGATTGCCTTGGCCGTCGCGAACAGCGCCTTCACCGTCGACGGCCGAAGGGGGCATGCGGTGACGATCAACGGAACCTTGCCCGCACCGCTCCTGCGCCTGCGCGAAGGGCAGAATGTGCGCCTCGCCGTCACGAACCACCTCGACGAGGACACGTCGATCCACTGGCACGGGCTGCTCGTTCCCTTCACGATGGACGGCGTACCCGGCGTGAGCTTCCCAGGCATCCGCCCGCACGAGACTTTCGTCTATGAATTTCCGGTCCGGCAGAGCGGGACCTATTGGTATCACAGCCATTCGGGCCTGCAGGAGCAGCAGGGCCATTACGGCCCGATCGTGATCGATCCGGCGGGTGAGGATCCCGTCGCGGCAGACCGCGAACATGTCGTCCTGCTGTCGGACTGGAGCTTCCTCCATCCGCACCAGATCTTCAGCCGCCTGAAGCAGGAGGGCGGCTTCTTCAACCGGCAGCGCCTGACCCTGCTCGGCGCGCGCGAGGGCGAGCCGCGGCTGAGCCGGGAGGACAGGGAGATGTTCGCGAGGGCACGCATGGACCCGACCGACATCGCCGACGTCACCGCCGCCGCCTACACTTATCTGATCAACGGCCATTCGCCGGACGAGAATTGGACCGGGCTGTTCCGGCCCGGCGAGCGGGTGCGGCTGCGCATCATCAACGCGGCGGCGATGACCATCTTCAACCTTCGCATCCCGGACCTGCCGCTGACCGTCGTCGGAACCGACGGGCAGCTCGTACGCCCGGTCGAGGTGGACGAGCTTCAGATCGCGCCGGCCGAGACATACGACCTCGTGGTGACGCCCGCCGCGGACCGTGCCTTCACGATCGTCGCGGAATCGATCGACCGGTCCGGCCTGGCGCGCGCCACCCTGGCGCCGCGTCTAGGCATGGTCGCGCCCGTCCCGCCGCTGCGCGAGCGTCCTCTGCTCGGCATGGCCGACATGGGAATGGGCGGCATGGATCATGGCTCGGGTCACGGCGGCGGCCACGGCGCCGCCGCGGGGCACGACATGGACATGCGTGACGAAAGCCGGGTCGGCTTTCCGGTTGGCGTCGGCGTCGACATGATCGCGCCGAACCCGGTGGACCGGACGGGGGATCCGGGAATAGGCCTGGAGAATGTCGGCCATCGGGTGCTCACCTATCGCGACCTCGTCGCGCTGACCCCCAATCGCGACAGCCGTCCGCCGAGCCGCACCGTCGATGTGCATCTGACCGGGAACATGGAGCGATTCATGTGGTCGTTCGACGGGGTCAAGTTCAGCGAGGGCGCCGAACCGATCCGCTTCGCGCGCGACGAGCGGGTGCGGGTCCGGCTGATCAACGACACGATGATGTCGCACCCGATCCATCTCCACGGTCATTTCTTCGAGATCGTCAACGGACACGGACCGCACCAGCCGCTCAAGCACACCGTCAACGTGCTGCCGGGCAGCGTCACCGCCTTCGACGTCACCGCCGACGCACCCGGCGACTGGGCCTTCCACTGCCACCTCCTGCTCCACATGCACGCGGGCATGATGCGGGTGGTTACGGTTCGGCCGCTCGGCGGAGAGGCAGCATGAAACCGATGATCTTCTTGTTGGCGGCGACCGCCTTGTCCGCCCCGGCCTTGGCCCAATCCGCGCCCGCCACGGCGCAGGCTGATCGAGGGGTGGGGCCCCCGCAGCCGGCGGACCCGCATGCCGGCCATGAGACGCCCGCCGATCCTCATGCCGGCCATGACATGGCGGCGGATCATGACCAAGGACAGGCCGACCCGCATGCCGGTCACTCAATGCCGGCGAACCCTCAGGCCCAGCCCCCGACAACGCCCCCGGAACGGCCGGATTCCCATGCCGGCCATGAGGCGCCCGCCGATCCGCACGCAGGCCATGACATGGGCGCCGATCATGGCGAGGGACAGACCGGTCCCCATGCCGGTCACGCCATGCCGGCGGAGCCTCCGGCCCAGTTCCCGGCCTCCTCCACGGCACGGCCGGATCCGCATGCCGGCCATTCGATGCCGGAGGGTCACGGCGCGCACGGCCCGGCCCAGGCCGACCCGCATGCCGGGCACGTCATGCCGGCGGCCCCGGCGCCCGCTCCGGCCGCGCCGCCGGCCGAGGCCCATTCGGGTCCCGTACACGCCGCCGATTCGGTCTTCGGCGAGGCGCGCATGGCCGCCGCGCGCGAAGCGCTGCGCGAGACTCACGGCGATGTTCGAACGTCTCGGCTGCTCATCGACCGGTTCGAGGCGCGCCTCCGCGACGGTGACGACGGCTACCTGTGGGACGCGCAATTCTGGTGGGGCGGCGACGTCGACAAGCTATGGCTGAAGACTGAAGGCGAGGGAGTCTTCGATCGAGGTGTCGAGTCGGCCGAGGTCCAGGGACTGTGGAGCCGGGCGATCGACCCCTGGTTCGATCTCCAAGTCGGCGTGCGCCACGACTTCCGGCCTGCGCCAGACCGTACCCATCTGGTTGTCGGTTTCCAAGGGCTGGCACCTTATTGGTTTGAAATCGATGGCGCTCTCTTCCTCTCCCACGAAGGAGAAGTCAGCGCCCGCCTGGAGGCTGAATACGACTTGCGCCTGACCCCGCGCCTGATCGCGCAACCGCAAGCGGAGCTTGAACTCGCCGCCCAGGACATGCCCGAGCTCGGTGTTGGTGCCGGCCTTTCCACCGCCGAACTGGGGCTGCGGCTGCGCTACGAAATCGCGCCGGAATTCGCCCCCTATGTCGGCATTGCCTATGAGCGGGCCTTCGGCGACACCGCGGACTACTGGCGTGCCGAGGGCGAGGATGCCGGCGGCTGGTCCTTGCTCCTCGGTCTGAGGGCTTGGTTCTAGGCCCTGCAGGGGGCCGCCTTATGGCTCCTCGCATGCGCGCCTGAGAATGCCGCGGCGATCGGGCCGCTACGCCGAACATCCGCAAGCGTCCGCGCGGGGAACTTTCATCCGGCGACACGGTCCGATTCCGCCGAATCGGATCGTGCCGTCCGCATTCAGCCTGCGGCGAACACCCCGCAGGCGATGCGGTCGCCGCTATTGCCGGACGGGTCCGTCCTCTGGTCGTCCGCCGACGCGTGGATCACCATCGCCGATCCGTCGTCATCGGAAAGGCCTTCAAGGGTCCCGCCAACCAGCTGATATTCCATGCTGCCGCGGCCATCTTCGCCGACCACCAGATTGGGCATGTCTCCGGCATGCTGCCCTTGCGGATTCTCCAGACCATGCTGCCTCTCGGCCGGATTCCAATGCCCCCCAGCGCTTTCGAAGCCCGGGGCGTCGCACTGGCCGGTCATGTGGACATGGGCGCCATGCTGGCCCGGCGGGAGCCCTTCGACGCTCAAGGACAACATGATGCCGCCCTCACCGGCGGTTGCAGTGGCGGTTCCCGCAGCCGCGCCCTCGGCGGTCTGCAGCGTCGCGACCGCCTGCCTGGCCGTTCCGGAATCGCCGATGTCGTTCGACGCCATTCCATTATCGGGCGACCCCACCGCCTCGTTTCCGGCTTCCTGCGTCGTGTCGGGCGCTCCGCAACCGCTCAGCCCGACCGCCAGGGCGAGTGCCATCCAGCCTGATCTGTTCATCGTCGACTCCGCTTCGTTGTGGCCCGCAAACAATCTATCGGGCGCCCAGTTCGTTCCGTTTCACGCCCGATTCGATCCCACTAGCCTCGGGCCAATGGATGACGCAACCTTCGCAAAGGCCCGGCAAGGCGTCACCGCAGCCCCGCGACTGAAGCGCGGCAGGAACCCCCGGCCCAGCCGGCAGTTGCCGGTCCATGGAGCCGAACGAAGAATTCGACCGCTCCGCGACGCACAAGGCCGAAGACGTCCGCGGCGGCGAGATCATTCTCCGTACGCGGCGCCGGCGCGTGATCTTCATCGCCGGGCTGGTCGGCTTCGCGCGGCTTGCCGTGAGATTGCGCTTGGCAGCAGCGATCTGAGTTCGGCCGCGACCCGCATTGCTCTCGATCGCCTTCGGCGCGTCGCGCCTGAGCCGAGTCTGCCCGGGCGCGACCGGGTCGTTGGCCGGGATGGCGGCTCACTTCAGGGTCCCGCACGCCCGGGAGATCCAATCCGCCTCCGCATGACCGCGTTGCGTGCCGGATATACCGTGTCCCGTCGCCAGGAAGCTTGACTCGCGAGGCGGGAAAGATAGGACGACGTCATACGAATTTCGCGCCGATCATTAGGTTTCGGTGACGACGAAATCGAGGAGTGGACGAATGGCGGACGCAGAGCAACGCCTGATCCCCGTGCGCAATCCGCGCACCGGCGCGGTCGATTTCCAGCTCAAGGTTTCACCGCCCGAGGAAGTCGCCGCCAAGGCCGCCCGGCTGCGCGCGAATCAGAAAGCCTGGGCGGCGCGGACGACTGCCGAGCGCGTGGCCGTCATGCGGCGCTGGCTGGAAGCGGTCTCCCGCAAGGCGCAGGCGCTCGCCGAGGCGGACGCGGTCGATACCGGCGGCTGCCACACCTCCTATCTCCAGGGTTTCATCACCATGGGGAATATCGGCGGCTGGATCGAGGATGCCGAGGCCGCGCTCGACCGGGCCCTCTACGAAGGGCCGTCCAGGTCGATGCCGACCGTGGAGGTGCGCTCGCAGCTCGTTCCCTATCCGCTGGTCGGCATCATCTCGCCCTGGAACGCGCCGATGATGCTGGCCTTGCTCGACGCCGTGCCGGCGCTGTTCGCGGGCTCGGCGGTGCTGCTGAAGCCGTCCGAGGTCACGCCGCGCTTCGTCGAGCCCCTCTTCGAGACGGTCGCGGAGGTGCCCGAGCTGGCGGCGGTGTTCGACCATGTGATGGGCGACGGGCGCACCGGTCAGGACCTGATCGCCAATGCCGACCTGGTCTGCTTCACCGGCAGCGTGCCGACCGGACGCAAGGTCGCCGTCGCCTGCGCCGAGCGGTTGATCCCCTGCTTCCTCGAGCTTGGCGGCAAGGATCCGGCGATCGTGACCGCGTCCGCCGACCTCGACCGCGCCGCCACTTCGGTCCTGCGCGGTGCCGTCCATGCCACCGGCCAGGTCTGCTTCTCGGTCGAACGCATCTATGTCGACGCGTCCGCGCATGACGATTTCGTCGCCTTGCTCGTCGAGAAGGCGGGCAAGGTCCGTCTCAACAGCGACGATCCGCGCGCCGGCCATCTCCATCCGTTCACCTTCGCGCCTCAGGCTGAAATCGTGGCGAGCCATGTTGCCGACGCCGTGGCGAAAGGCGCCCGGGTGCTGACCGGTGGCCAGGTCGAGACGATCGGCGGCGGCCTCTACATGCGGCCGACCGTGATCGTCGACGTGGCCCACGACATGACGATCATGCGCGACGAAACGTTCGGGCCGATCCTGCCGGTGATGCGCTACCAAACGATCGACGAGGCGGTGGCGCTCGCCAACGACACCGCTTTCGGCCTCACCGCCTCCGTCATCGCCGGCAGCGAGGAAGAGGCGCTGCCGATCGCGCGCCGGGTGAATGCCGGTGCCGTCTTCATTCAGGACACCTTCCTCACCTTCGGCAAGAACCGCACCGTCGGCACCCATTCGTTCGGCTGGTCGGGCCTGGGTGGCTCGCGCACCGGCCCGGAGTCGATCCTGCGTTTCGTGCGCCGCAAGGCGCTGATGACGCAGCATGGCCCCGTGGCCGACATTCTCGACGATCACCACCTAGGAAAGCCGGGCCAGCCCGGCGGAGCGAAACGATGACGCAGCCGATCCGATTTCCCGAAATCCAGCTCTATTCGGGCTGGGGCGAGCCGATGCGCACCGAGTGCACGATCGATGCGCTCGAGATCGTTCAGGGCGAGATCCCGGCCGGTCTCGAGGGCACGCTCTACCGCAACGGCGCCGACCGCCAATATCCGTCGGGACGGGACGACGACATCTTCATCGACGGCGAGGGCATGTTCCACATGTTCCGCTTCGGCGGCGGCCAGGTGGATTATAAGTGCCGCTGGGTCCGCACGGCGCGCTTCGAGGTCCAGGAGCAAGCGCGGCGCGGCCTGTTCGGACGCTATCGCAACACCTTCACCAACGATCCGTCGGTCCAGGGCGTGCACATGGGCACGGCGAACACGACCGCCATGTTCCACGCCGGCCATCTCTACGCCCTCAAGGAGGACGATCTCCCCTATGAGGTCGATCCGGACACGCTGGCGACGATCGGCAGGACCGACATGCAAGGGCAGATCGGCGCGACCCGATTCACCGCCCATCCCAAGGTCGACCCCATCTCCAACGAGCTGCTCGGCTTCGCCTACCAGGCGCGCGGCGACGGAACGAAGGACATCGCTTATTATCTGTTCGACAAGGACGGCCGGAAGATCAAGGAAATCTGGTTCGAGATGCCCTATGCGGCCTGCGTCCACGATTTCGCCGTCACCGACGAATGGATCGTCTTGCCCTTCTTCCCGCTGATCACCGACATGGACGCGGTGAAGGCGGGCGGCTCCTTCTTCCAGTGGCACCCCGACGAGGAGACGGTGATCGCGCTCGTCCCGCGCTACGGCGATGCGGAAGGCATACGCTGGTTCCGGGGCCCCGCGACGAGCGCCGGGCACATGATGAACGCCTATCGCGATGGATCGAAGATCCACCTCGACGTGTGCCTGTACGAAGGCAATTGCTTTCCGTTCTTCACGACCCCGTCGGGAGAGACGACCGAGCCGGTTCCGCCCTTCCTCACCCGGATCACGATGGACCTGTCGCGCAACGACGATGCGTTCGGCAAGCGGCGGCTCTGCAACGTCCCGTCGGAAATGCCGCGCACGGACGATCGCTACCAGGGGCGACCCTACCGCCAGGGCTACATGATCGTCTATCGCTCGGCCGACGGCTCCAGCTCGATCGGCCGGATCGACCAGGAGACCGGCGCGCTCGACGTCTGGTCGCCGGGGCCGGGCGATACGGTCCAGGAATGCCAGTTCGTCCCGCGCACGCCGGACAGCCCGGAAGGCGATGGCTGGCTGCTCGTGCCCGTGGGGCGGGTGTCGAAGGTCCGAAGCGACCTCGTCATCCTCGATGCGCAGAACCTGGCCGCAGGGCCGGTCGCGACGGTCAAGCTGCCGGTCCGCGTGCGCTCCACTTTCCACGGGACCTGGGTGCCGGCGGACACGCTGAAGACGGGGCTCTATCCCTACAGTCTGGGGGCGGGGACGGCTCAACCTTCCTGACGAACACGAGAAAGAGGAGAAGGCATGGCGGCGAAATTCCGGAAGATCGCGACCGAGGAGGCCTTCTCGATACCGGAGGTCGCCGAGTCGCTGCGCGACGTCGCCCGCTCTCCGAGCCAGAGCCTGGATCGGGTGCTGGTCAAGGGCATCTACGACAGCGACACGCCCGGCAAGGGCTATGACGCTCTCAACTTCCTCGGCGGCCTGCTCGACGTCGAGGAGCGCCGGCTTGCCCAGATGGACGAGTTCGGCGTCGACATGCATCTCCTGTCGCTCACCGCGCCGGGGGTGCAGATGTTCGATGCCGACACCGCCACCGATCTCGCCGCATTGGCCAACGACCGGCTTGCAGACATCTGCGCCCGCCATCCCACCCGTTTCGCCGGTCTCGCCAGCTTCGCGCCGCAGAGCCCGAAGCGGGCGGCGAAGGAGATGGAGCGGGCGATCAACGAGCTGAAGCTCAACGGCTTCATCCTCAACAGCCACACCAACGACGAATATCTCGACGACCCGAAATATTGGCCGGTGCTCGAGGCCGCCGAGGCGTTGGGCGCCTGCATCTACATCCATCCGCGCGCCGCCTCCTACGGGTTCAAGGGCCCGCTTCAGGATTACGGCCTGGACTCGGCGATGTGGGGCTATGGCATGGAAACCGGCACCCATGCGGTCCGGATGATGGTCTCCGGCCTGTTCGATCGATTCCCGAAGCTCACCATCTGCCTCGGGCATATGGGGGAGGCGATCCCCTTCTGGCTGTGGCGCCTCAACTTCATGAACAGCCGCGCCCAGGCCGGCGGGCGGTCTCCGAAGACCGAGCTCAGCATGGAGGAATATTTCCTTCGCAATTTCGTGATCACGACGAGCGGCGTCGAGGACCATCTCGCGCTCGATTACGCGATCCGGAAGCTCGGCGCGGACAATGTGCTCTGGGCAATCGACTATCCCTATCAGCCGATGGCTCCCGCCGTCGAATTCATGGAAAGCGCCCCGGTCGACGACGAGACCAAGGCCAAACTCTTCCATCGCAACGCCGAACGCGTCTTCCGGATCGCGCCTGCGGAGGCGGTGCAATGACCTATCTCCGTAATGCCTGGTACATGGCCGGCTGGGACCGCGACTTCGCGCCCGAGACGCCCAAAGCGGAGACGATCCTCGGCGAGCCGATCGTCCTCTATCGGACGGAAAGCGGGACCGCCGCGCTGGCGGATCGCTGCGTGCATCGGCTGGCGCCGCTTTCCCTCGGGCGGTGCGAGGGGAAGAATCTGCGCTGCATGTATCACGGTCTGCTGTTCGATCCGTCGGGTATGTGCATCGAGATTCCGGGCCAGGAGGTGATCCCGAAGGCGGCGCGCGTCCGGGCCTATCCGGTGGTCGAGCGGCACGCGGGCGTCTGGATCTGGATGGGCGATCCGGCGCTCGCCGACGAGGCTCTGATCCCGCCCTTCGTCGGCTATCGCGACTCGGCCTGGGCGATGGAGCCGGGGCGCATTGACTATCAGGCGCCGGCCAGGCTCATCCACGACAATCTGCTCGACCTCAGCCATATCGCTTATGTCCACCTGAACAGCTTTTCAGGCGGCAACCCGGCATCGGGGCGGGGCTGGATCGACGCGGACACGATCTACACCACGCTGCCGCGCGGCGTTCGGGTTTCGCGCTGGATGAAGGGAATGCCGCCGTCCGCCGCCGGGCCGGCGCCGGGGCAGGTGAAGGCCGGCGAGGCGATGGACGTGTGGACCTCGTACGATTTTCTCGCGCCCGGAATCTTCCTGCAGAAGACTCAGCGTTACCGCAGCGGTGCCTATGAGGTGGGGGAGGATGGCGGACCGCGCGGCGGCGAGACTCTCTTCGAAACCTTCACCTGCCAGGCGGTCACGCCCCTCACCGAGAAGACGGCCTGCTACTTCTTCGCCTACGGGCCCTGGTCGCGCGAATCGGAGCGCAAGGCCTTCTTCGCCGATCTCGGCCGCCGTGCCTTCGAGGAGGACCGGCAGATGATCGAGGCGCAGCACCGGACCATCCAGGCGACCGAGGCGCCGCGGATGATGCCGATGGCGATGGACAAGGCCGTGCTCACTTATGCCGGCGTCCTGAAGCGGCTGCTGCGCGAGGAGGCGGAGGCGGGCGGACGCGCTGTCGCCGAAGTCGCATGAGCCGATCGCCGAGCCGCCGGGAGCTGCTCGCCGCGGGCGGCGCGATGCTGACGCTGGGCCCGGCGCTGGCAAAGGCGCAGGCACCGCAATTGCCGGGAACGCGCCCCTGGTTCGACGCCTATCTCGAAGCCTTCAATGCCCGCGATTATGCCGGCTTCTCCGCTTTCTACGCCCCGGGCCTGCGTTTCTTCGGCCAAGCGGCGACGCTGGAGGGGGCCGCGGCGGTGGTGGATTTCTATCGCAAGGTCCATGCCCGGATCGACGAGAAGGTCGAATTGCTGACCTTCGTGAGCGGCGGCTCCGCGCGGATCGCGGCCGAGCTCCGCACCACCTTGGTCGCGCGCGAGGACTGGCCCGATTTCCCGACCGGCGCGCTGATCCGTGGTCAGCGGCGGCAGAGCCTCAATTTCGCGATGTACGATATCGAGGACGGCCGTTTCGTCCGTATTCGCTCGGCCCGGTTCCGCAGGCTCGACGATGGCTGAGCCGCAGGCCGAGGTCGCGCGCTTCCGCGACTATATCGCCGCCTTCAACCGACACGATTATGCCGCTCTGATCGGCTACTACCATCCCGACATCGTCCTGGTGATCGGCAACGGTACTCAGCTCGAAGGTCGGCAGGCGATCGTCGATTTCTACAGCGAAGTGAACGATGCCACGACCCGGGAGATCGAGATCGTCCAGGCCTTCGCGGACGGCGAGGTGCTTGCCGCGGAGCTGCGGTCGGAATTCCTGGCGCTTCGCGACGCGCCCGACTTCACCTCGGGTCCCATGGCTCGGGGCGATCGGCTCTTCATCAACAGCTTCGCCCTCTACGATCTGCGCGACGGGCTTTATGCGCGCATCCGTGCCGCTGTTTTCCGCCGCGAATGGCGCCGGGTCGGCCAGTCGGAGGCGGCTCGCTGATCCGCGTCGATAGCTCGGAATTTGAACCGCTTCTCTCTCACTCGGCGGGGCAGGTCTTCGCCTCGGCCAGCTCGCCCGCCCGGGTGGCGGGGGCCTCGTCGGATCCTCGGATCGTGAAGAACGGCAGCGTCACGTGCACGATCGGTCCGATGGCCAGCGCATAGAGCAGGGTACCGACGCCGACCGTGCCACCGAGCATCCAGCCGATAGCGAGGACCGAGAGTTCGATCCCGGTCCGCACGACTCGGACCGACCCGCCGGTGCGGGCGACGATTCCCGTCATCAGCCCGTCGCGGGGCCCCGGCCCGAGCCCGGCGCCGATATAGGCGCCGCTGGCCACGCCGATGATCAGGATGCCGCCGAGGAGGAAGGCGACTCGGAGCGTAAGCGATTGGAGGTCCGGTATCAGCCAGAGCCCGAGATCTGCGGCGAGGCCAATGACGAAGATGTTGCTGACGGTCCCGATGCCGGGCCGCTGGCGCATCGGGATCCAGAGGAGCAGCACGACCGCACCGGTGATGATCACGACCGTGCCGAAGCTGAGCGACAATCGATCGGCGAGCCCCTGGTGGAACACGTCCCACGGATCGAGGCCGAGATCCGCCCGGATCAGCAGGGCCATCGACAGACCGTAGAACAGCAGCCCCACATAAAGCTGGACGAGGCGGCGGGTCATCATGCGACGCGGATCGCAGGAAATGGCCTTGAATGTAAGGTCCACTTTGCCGACACTGGCTTTGTGACTCGGCGAAAGATCGGTGCAGCGTCCCTGGTGCGGCTGCTGGGGCAATGGCGGCTGGCGAGCCGTGGGCTGCCCGCTTATCGTCAGCTCGCCGACGCGTTGCGCCTCCTGATCCTCGACGGACGGCTCGGACTCGACATGCGGCTCCCGGGGGAGCGGCAGCTGGCGGAGGCGCTCGGCCTCAGCCGCACTACCTTGAGCTCGGCCTTCGCCGCGCTTCGCGAGGAGGGATTTCTCGCCAGCCGCCACGGTGCAGGGAGCGTCACGTCGCTGCCGGGAAGGTCGGGGGCAGTGCCGCCGGAGCCGCCGCAGGACGGCGCGCTCGGCCGAGGCATGATCGACTTCTCGATCGCGGCGCTTCCGGCCGGCGAGGCGGTGCATCGCGCCTATGTCGACGCGATGTCCGCCCTGCCGGCACACCTGCCGGGCACGGGATACGAGCCTGTCGGCCTCCCGGAGCTGCGGGCGGCGGTGGCCGAGCTCTACGCAGCGCGCGGGGTACCGACGCACCCGGACGAAATCATGATCACCCACGGTGCGCAGCACGGCTTCGCGCTCGTCCTGCGGCTGCTGACCGGCCCCGGCGACCGCGTCGTGATCGATCATCCCACCTATCCGCTCGCCATCGACGCCATTGGCCGGGCTTCATGCCGCGCGGTTCCGGTTGCGCTTCCCGCTCAAGGGTGGGACGTGGATGCGCTCGTCGCGGCGCTGCGCCAGACGGCCCCGCGCCTGGCCTATCTGCAGCCCGATTTCCACAACCCGACCGGGCGCTGCATGGACGCGGGCACCAGGGGGGCGGTCGCCGAGGCGGCCGCCCGGGCGCACACGTCGGTAGTGGTCGACGAGACGATGGCCGACATGTGGCTCGAAGCGCCGCCCCCGCCGCCTTTGTCCCGCTTCGACCGGGCCGGACGCGTGATCGCCTTGGGATCGACCGGCAAGACCTTCTGGGGAGGGCTGCGCGTCGGCTGGATCCGGGCCGATGCGCAGGTCATCGCCGCGCTCGCCCGGGCGCGCGCCTCGCTCGACCTCGGCACACCGGTCTTGGAGCAGCTGGCGGTTGCGTCATTGCTCCGGGCGCCCGACGAGCCGCTGGCGCGGCGCCGCGCCACGCTGTGCGAGCGCCGGGACCTTGTCATTGAGCTGGCCCGGCGCCTGATGCCGGAATGGTCGTTGCCCAGGCCGGAGGGAGGGCTGTGCCTTTGGGCCGAGCTGCCCTTCCCCTGCGCGACGCCGCTTGCCGCGGCGGCGGAGGCGTGCGGAGTTCGGATCGGCGCAGGCCCCAGGTTCGGAATCGAGGGCGCGTTCGAGCGGTTCGTGCGGCTTCCGTTCACGCTCGAGCCCGAGCTGCTGGAGTCGGCGATGGAGCGGCTCGCCGCGGCCTGGCGCCTGGTCCGCGAGCCGGCAGGGCGCCGGTCCGCCTCCGCGGAGGGTGCGACCCGGCTCGAGCCCGTTATCTGACGGTCAGGCCGCCGCCGCGTATCTCTCGCCGGCCCGTGCCGCCATGAGATAATGGACTCCGGCCCAGGCGTAGAGCGGCGTCGAGGCGATGAAGGCGTGGCGCAGGCCGATGCCGGCAACTTCGACGCAGGCCGGGCTTGCCGATCCCGGCGGGCAGACGAGGCCCGGGCGCTGCAGCAGCTCCCAGCCCGCGAAAGGTCGCTGAGGAAGCCTATCAGCGTCGGGGCCAGCGACAAGGCGACGGCGTTCACCACGAGCATGTAGATGGCGATGGTCGAAGCGCGGGTGCGGGCGGTCGCCAGGTTCTGGACGATGGCGAGGCCGGGTCCGTAATGCAGGAGCAGGCAGATTCCGGCGGCGACGACCAGCGCGATGTTCAGCGTCAGTCCCGAAGTGGTGAATGCGGCGATGTAGAGCGGTGCGGCGAGGAAGAGGCCGATGGCCGGGATGCCGGCATACCAGCGAAGGTCTCGCCGTCCGAGCCGGTCCGCGAGCCAGCCGCCGATCAGCAGGCCGCCGCCCACCGAGACGAAGGTGACGAGACCGTAGATCATTCCGGCCAGGGAGAATGGGAGTCCGTGGACGCGCACGAAATAGACGCCGAGGAACTGGCCGAGCCCGTGCAGCCCGAAGCCGGCGAGCGTTCCGCCGGCAAGGACGTGGCGGAAGACCGGATCGGCGAAGACCTGACGCGCGACATGGCGCAGCGGCGGAACCTCGTCGGCCTGCTCAGCCTCGGCATGGCCGCGTGGGGGCTCGCGCAGCGTCAGGAAGACGAGCAAGGCGATCAGCACGCCCGGCGCGCCCATGATGACGAATGCCCAGCGCCAGCCGATCGACTGGGCGATCATGCCGCCCGCCATGGCGCCGATGAGCGCGCCGAACGGGACGCCGAGCATCACGATCGAGGTCGCGAAGGCGCGGCGGTCGCGCTTGAAATGATCGCCGAGCAATGAGGTGGCGGGCGACATGAAGCCGGCCTCGCCTACGCCGACCGCGATCCGCATCAGCAGCAGCTGGGCGAAATTGGCGGCGGCGCCGCAGACCATCGTTGCTGCCGACCACAGAAAGGTCGCGGCGGCGATGATGTTCACCCGGCTGCGCCGTTCCGCCAGCCGCGCGAACGGGATGCCCAGCACCGAATAGAGCAAGGCGAAGCTCAGCCCCTGGAGCAGCCCGAGCTGAAGGTCGTTGAGGCCCAGGTCCCGCCGCAGCGGCTCGGCGACGGCGCCGACCACCGAGCGGTCGGCATAGTTGATCGCGCAGACGATCAGCAGGACCGTCAGCAGCCAGCCGCGATAGGCGCGGGAGAAACGTTCGCTCGCAGGCGGCGGCGCCGCGACGGCTGCGTCCATCAGAATCCCGCCCTGAGTGTCACGCCATAGGTCCGCGGCGCGCGGATGTTGGCGTAGAACAGGGTCGGATCGCCACCCGCCGCCACGCCGCGCGAGAAGGCGTAGCGGCCGCCGCCGGTATGGATGGCTTCCTTGGTCAGGTTCCGGCCCCACAAGGTGATCGTATAGCCGTCGGTGGATTCGAAGCTGATGTCGGCATTGAGCGCGACATAGCCTTCGTCGCGGCCCGACTCGATGAAGTCGGGCGACAGATACTGGCCGCTGGCGAATTGGAGGTCGGCGCCCGCGACGATCCGATGGCCGGCGCCGATGTCGAACCGATGCTCGTAGCCGGCGCTGCCGGACCATTTCGGCGCGCGCACGAGCGGCATGCCCGAGCAGTCGACGCTCTGCTGCGAATCGGTGAGCAGGGCTGGCGGCACCGGCACGCCGGGCGGCAAAGGCGGGTTGTCGTTGAGCGTATAGGGCCTGACCGGCCCCAGCGTGCAGCCGGTGGCTTCCGCAGGATAGCTGTTGACGAAACCGGGGAAGGGTGGGGCGATCGGCGGGCTGTAAACGTCGTAGACGAACCGGTCATAATTGGTGTGCAGATATTCCGCCGCGGCGCGGAAAGTGCCCTGTCGGGTCGGCCTCCAGACCAGGTCGACGCTGGCGCCGTAGAGCGTGGCCCGGCCCGCATTGGTGGTGAGCAGGCCGGTCGTGCCCGACGGCGTGGCGCCCAGGAACCGTTCCTGCTTGTCCCGATACTTCCAGTAGAATCCCTCGAGGTTCAGCTGGAGCGTGTTGCCGAAGAACCGGTTGCGCGAGCCGACGGTGAAGGCGGTCAGCGTTTCCGGTTCGAAGTCGTTGTTCGGCGCCGGCACCGAGGGGAAGAAGCCGCCCGATTTGTATCCGCGCGCCGCGGTCGCAAACAACATGTTCTCGGGGCCCGCATCATATTCGACGCCGGCTCGCCAGCTTATGTCGTCGAAGGTGCGCCGGCCTTCATTGTCGATCGTCGCGACGGTCGGAAGGAAGGCGTTGGTGAAACCGCCCTGGCGCTTGCGGTCCTCGGAATAGCGCAGCCCGCCGATCACCCGGAAGCGGTCGGTGAGGCTGTAGGTCGCTTCGCCGAACGCCGCCCAGCTGCGCGTGTCTAGCGTGGTGTCGACGATGCTGCGCTGGATCGGGAGCGCCTGGAGCTCGTAGAGCTGGGTCTGGTCCTCGTCGAAATAATAGACGCCCGCGACCCATTTCAGCCGGTCGCCGTCATTGCCGAGCCGAAGCTCGTAGCTCTGCTGCTGGGAGGTCTCCTGCGTGTCGAAACGGAAACCTGGCGTATAGGTCAGGTAGCTCGCCCGCGTGTCGCGATACGCCGGGATGAAGGTGAGCGTGGCCGCGCCCAGGTCGATGTTCAGCTCGGCGCTGACCGCCCACACGTCGATGTCGTTGAAGCCGTCATCGCGGATCCGCGTGCCGCCGGGGATGAAGGCGGTCGGCGGCTGCTGCACGTCTCCGACCGATGGTCCTTCCCAGGGGTCGTCGGGCACCGGGGTCAGGGTCGAGCGCTTGACCGTCGCCGCGCCCTGGCTGTCGACGCTGACATATTCGCCGGTCACCAGCAGGTCGATATTGTGCGCGGGCCGCCACAGAGCGGACAGCCGGCCGGCGATACTGTGCTCGTCGTCATAGCCGTCGCTCAGATAGCCGTCGCGGTCGCTATATTGCACGGCGGCGCGCACCGCGAAGGTGTCGCTGCCGCCGCCGATCGCGCCGGTCAGGCGGACGAGGTCGTGATTGCCGATGTCGATGCTGGCTTCGCCGGAAATGCCGGCCTCGGGCCGCCGGGTGATCAGGTTGATCGCGCCGCCGGTCGCGTTCCGGCCGTAGAGCGTGCCCTGCGGGCCTTTCAGCACCTCGACCCGCTCGAGGTCGAAGAAGATCGGGCCGATGCCGTTCGGGCGGGAGATGTAGACGCCGTTGATGTTGTAGGCGATCGCCGATTCCGCCGCCGCGTCGGTCGCGAAGCTGCCGACCCCGCGCAAATAGGTCTGCGTGGTGCCGCCGCCGAGGCTGACGGTAAGCCCGGGAACGACCGCACCCAGGTCGGTTGCCTGCGTGACTCCCGCCTCTGCCAGGCTGTCGCCGCCGAGCACGGAGATCGACAGCGACGAATCCTGCACCGATTCCGCCCGGCGCGACGCCGTGACGATGATATCTTCCACACCGTCCTGCCGGGCCGCCGCACCCGCCTCTTCCGCACCCGGTGGCGCTTCGGCCTGCTGGGCGTGCGCGGCCGTCTCGGTCAAGGCGGCCAGGCTTGCCATCAGGAGCAGATATTTCATGGTCTTTCCATCCCTCGGATTGATCTCGTTCTGCGCGAAGTGCGGTGTTTAGGCGGCCCTGAGTGCCGGCGCCGGACCCCACCACGGCTTCGGCGTCCGGGGCCGTGAATCGTCGGGCACCGGCCCCGCGAAAGCGGGTCCTTGCAATGTTGTCGGAGCGCTTCGGCGATTGACCAGATCCGCACTTCGCATGGCCGGAGCGATCCGTTGCATACGCCTTCCAGGCGATCGGTCATTCGCCTCGCCGCCGGTCCGCGGCTTGGGCAATACGGCGGCGGCCATTCCACTCTCCCATCGCGGCGAGGCTCTAGCGGCCTCCTCTCAATCGTCCGACGTCGTTGTATCCGCACGGCGGATACAGTCAAGGCGCGGCCATGACGCCGGGGAAGCGGAGGCGATGGCTGTGGTCGCGGACGATCGCCTGCAGCTGGCGGACGAGCCATCGTGTCCGGGCGGCGGGCTCCCCCCTGAAGATGAGCCGCTCCGAACGATCCACGAGGGGCTGGGCCTTGAGCAGGATGGATCGGCCTTGGTCCGTAATGGCGTAGATCCGCTCGCGCTTGTCCTGCGCCGAGCGGGTGCCGGCGATCAGCCCGCGCGACACCAGACCCCGTATGATGACGGCGCAGGTTGACGGGTCGAGCCCGAACAGGCGCGCGAATGCCGCCTGGGTGATCGCCTCTCGGGCCGAGACGATGTAGAGCAGGGAGAATTGCCGGAGCGTCAGGTTGAGCCCCGGCGTGCAGGCGACGAACTGGGCCTGGAAGAGTTGCAGGGCGCGACGGCACAGGAAGCTCAGCGATGTGTCCAGAATGCCGACGGCGGGATGGCAGGCAGGTACCCACAAGGGCGCGGGGCTCATGGGGTTCGAACCCAGCTTGTGCAGTAGGGTGACGGCGCGCGGCAACGCGTCCGCGTCGAGGGGCCGCGCCAGCTGGCGCTGCAAGTCCGCGAATTGCCGCTCGATGCGCGCGATCTGCGATTGGCCCGTCGGCGTCAGGGAGACGAGGGCGCGGCGGCGATCTTCGCGGCACGGGCCGCGCTCCACCCATCCACGGGCGTTCAGGTTTTCGATGATGTAAGCCGTGGTCGATTTGTCGACCCCGGCGCAGCGGGCGAGCTTGATCTGGGGGCTGGGCCCGAGCACCCCGAGCAGCATGAGGAGTTCGGCTTGGGCGAGCGTCTCCCCACCGTCCAGGCTGCCGTAGATCGCGGTGCAGATTTGGTCGATGCGTGCCAGCAGGAAGCCGGGCCTGGCCAGGAAGCGCGACATGATCGCTTCGTCTGACACGGCCGACCTCGTTCGATCGGAGACCCGGAATTCGGCCTGGGGTGCGGCGTGGTGCATGTCCGTCCTTTCGCGTCCCGCAACTTGACCAGAACGATGCGAAAGGCAACTCGGGGCCCGCGGTCCGAGGCTCGGGGGCGCGGCTTGCGATGAGGGGACTTCTCGCCTAGCCCGCGCCAGCCGAGAGGGGCGGTGCCGGTGCGCCGGAAGTAGGCCGACGCGACGGAGAAGCCCATGAATGCTCGGGATTATGAAGACTATATCGCCTGCTTCAACCGGGCCCGACTTCATCGCCGGGCGGCTCATGAAGGGGGAGACGATCAGGATCGAGAGTCTCGGCTATTACTATCTCGAGGAGGGGAAGATCGCCCGGATCCTGGGTGCGCGCTTCAAGACCCTAGATTGACCAACCTTGCCGGAGCAGCCCATGTTTGACCCACTCGCCGTCTCCCTCGAGCATGTCTTCGACATCCGCGTCGAATTCAACGACGAGCGATGCACGTTCGGTCCGCTTCCGGGCGGCCACAGCCAGGGCTACACGCCGACGACCGGCGGCGCCATCTCGGGACCCCGGCTGTCGGGACGGGTCGTCCCGAACAGCGGCGCGGACTTCGCCACCGTGCGTCCCGATGGTGTGATCGAGATCAACTCGCATTACCTCCTCGAGACCGACGACGGGACGAAGATCTATATTCGCAACAACGGCTATCTGGTTCGTGCGCCGGCCGGCAGCGGGCGGATCTCGCACGGGACGCCGCAGCCCGATTATTTCCGCTTCACGCCTACCTTCAGGGTGCCGCAGGGGCCGCATGACTGGCTGGCGCGCTCGGTGCTGCTGGGCGCGGGCGAGCGGCGCTCTAATCCGGATCACTCGATCTTTCGCTATTATCTGGTCGGCTGAGGCGCGCCGGGGGCAGGATTTCAGGAGAGGAGTCGATCGGGTGCCTGAACGTCACGACCCTGAGCGTTACGACTATGTCATCGTCGGCGCCGGATCCGCCGGCTGCGTCCTCGCCAACCGTCTCACCGAGGATCCCGATACGACGGTGCTGCTGCTCGAGGCGGGCGGCCGCGACCGCCAATTCTTCTACCGCCTGGCGCTCGGCTTCCACAGTTGGCGCTATCCCGAGACCAATTGGGGCTATGTGACGGAGCCCGAGCCGCATCTCGGCGGGCGCCGGATTCCGATCCCGCGCGGCCGGGTGCTCGGCGGCTCGTCCACGGTCAACGGCATGCTCTACTCGCGCGGTCACCCTCGCGACTACGACCATTGGCGCCAGATGGGCTGCGAGGGCTGGGGTTTCGCCGACGTCCTCCCATATTTCCGGCGCTCCGAGACCAATTGGCGGGGTGAGAATCTCTGGCATGGCGGCGACGGGCCCTTGCAGGTGAGCCGGATCGACACGCGAAAGCTCCTGCACGAGCCCTACATGGAGGCGGCGCAGCGGCTCGGCTATCCGATCACCGACGACCATCATGGCGCCTTTCCCGAGGGGTTCGGGGGCGGGGACACCACGACCACGCGCCGCGGCCGCCGCTCCAGCGCAGCCCAGGCCTATCTGCATCCGGTCACGAGCCGCCCGAATCTCACCGTCCGCACGGGCGCACTGACCACCCGCATCCAGATCGAGAATGCGCGCGCCGTGGGCGTGGAATATCGCCGCGGCGGAACGGCCGAGACGGTCCGCGCCGAGCGCGAGGTGCTGCTCGCGGGCGGCGTCTACAATTCGCCGCAGCTGCTGATGCTCTCCGGCATCGGGCCCGCCGATCATCTGCGCGAGCTCGGCATCAAGCCGCTGTTCGACCTTCCGGGGGTCGGCGCCAACCTCTCGGAGCATGCCGCCTTCTGGGTGGAATATGCGACGCGCGAGCCGATCTCGCTGCTGAACGAGTTGCGGGTCGACCGGCTTGCGCTCTCGCTGGTCCGCTGGGCGCTGTTCGGAACGGGCGTCCTCGCCAGCCAGTGCAACTCCTGCCACGCCGAGATCCGCTCGCGCCCCGGCCTGGAGCAGCCCGACCTCCAATTCTACTTCAATCCGGTACGGGCGGATGCGAAGCCCTGGTTTCCTGGAATCGGCAGGCGGCAGGAGCATCTGGTCACGGCGGTCGGCTGCCTGCTGCAACCGGCCAGCCGCGGGTGGATGAAGCTGCGCTCCGCCGATCCCGCCGATCCGCCGCGGATCACGCTCAACCTCATGGCCGACCGGCGCGACGTCGACGCCCTGATCCGGGGGGTGAGGATCGCCCGTGACGTGTACCGCACCGAGCCGATGGCAAGCCTGGTCGACCGCGAGGTCCGCCCCGGTGCGGCGATCGAGACCGACGAGGAGATCGAGAATTTCCTTCGGAAAACGATCGCGACGTCGCACCACTCGGTCGGGACCTGCGCAATGGGAATCGGTTCGCACTCGGTGGTCGACCCGAAGCTGAAGGTCCACGGTATCGAGGGCCTTCGGGTGTGCGACGCGTCGATCATGCCCACCGTGCCGGGCGGCAACACGAACGCGCCGACGATCATGGTCGGGGAGAAGGCGGCCGACCTGGTTCGCGGCCGTTCGCTGCCGCGCGACGACTTGGACCTGCAGGCGGCCGCCTGAGCCTCAGGTCAGGCGGGAAGACGTTCCGGCGCGATCACGCCGTCCGTTCGAACGCCATGATCCAGTTGGTCTCCCAGGTTTCTCCGCCGTCGCCTGAAAATGCCTGCTCCCAGCGCGCGCTGTTCGAATCGATCTCCGACCAGATGAAGCGGACCTTGATCGGGCGGCCGCCAAGCTGGTCATCGGCATGGAAGGTGCCCACGCCATCGACGAATCGCCCGCTGACCGGCGGCTCGAGCGACGGGTAGCGGGGATCGATCCACCAGATCCACCAGAGCCCCGTGTCGGGATCGGTGCGGCGGAAGGTCGCGGCATGATACGGCCCGGCCGGATCGTTCAGGAAATGGTCGTCGACATTGCCGGCCCCGCCAAGCAGCTCCCACGCGCTGCAGGTGCCGTCGAATTCGACCCAGTCGGTTGCTCCGACGAGCCGACCCGACAGCTTTCGGTGACGCACCCGCCAGGTTCCGGTCTGGAAGGCGAAGGCGTTGCCGGCGTCGCTCACGTCCGCGCCTCCCGAACGAAGTCCATCGTCCAGTTCGTCTCCCATGAGGCTCCTGCGTCGTCGGAAAAGGCTTGGCTCCACCGCGCCTGCTCTGGCCCCAGATCCTCGTAGGTGAAGCGGACCCTTATCGGCCGCCCCTCATGCTCGTCCTCGTTGTAGAAGCGTCCGACTTTTCCTTCGAACCGGCCGACGACCGGCTTGTCCAGCCCCGCGCGTCGCCCGTCCACCCAGTAGATGGACCAGTTTCGGTCGCGGGGGCTGAACACCCTGATCGACGTCGCGAGATAGCGGCCCGACGGGTCGTCGAGGACATTCTCGTCGATATTGCCGAGGCCGCCCATGAACGGCCTGACGTCGAGCGTTCCGGTGAACTCCAGCCACTGCAACGAACCCACGAGACGATCCTTGAGTTTCCGGTGCCGTACGCGCCAGGAGCCGTGAAGGAAGTCGAATCCGTCCGCGCCGGCCGGCCTGGGCGGGCGGCTCATGGATGCGGCTCCGCCGGGAATGGCGAGCCCTGCAAGCGCGGCCGCGGCCAGCAACTGGCGGCGTGACAATTCGAATGCTCCATGGTCCAACACATAGGATCTCCCCGACTGTTGGACCCGCTATGAAGGATGGTAGCTGACAATCCGTGTCAGCTATTCCTGGCCGGACTCTTTTCTTGGGCTCGAGCGAATGCGCGTCGAGGAGGATGGAGTCGGGGTTAGCCGCCCCGCGTTGGCGCCGAAATCGGCCGCGTGCATGGACGTCATGGCCGCGGGCGACGAGGGCCCTGGGCACGGCGCGCTGCGGCGGCAGATTCCCGGCCCCGTTCCAATGGGGGATCAGAATGCGCACGGATTCGTGGTCGATCGCGTTGATGCGCGCAGAGCGCCTGGCGCGCGATCCATGCCTCGCGGCATGTCAAAAGCAGCGGATTCCGATGATCCGCCCGGTCCGGCTGTCGTAGAAGATGTTGAGCCGGTCGGGGTTGAAATCCTCGGTGATCGGATCCCGATCGGAAGCGAGGCGATAGTCGCGGCGCTCGCGCGGATCCGGCGCGGCGGATCGCGGTTCGCCGATGAGATGGCCGAAAGCCGCGGCGCCGCACGTATCCGGCTGGGCCTGCAGGCCGGTCCTCGCCGGATCGACCGGTCGCGATTCCCCGCTGGCGCAGGCCATGGGCAGGACGGCGGCGAGCGCCCATGCGGCCCGGCCCGGCCCGCCAGAGTGACGGACCGGCCGCCGGTGCAGGCCCGTGTCCGGGCTCGAGCGGACGAGAGGCTTGCCGGCGTTCGCGTGGGTCATGAGCTGATGGCTTTCCTGATGGGCTTGGCGGCCATGCCGATACCCGGACGGCGCCGACCCGCTGGACCCGCAACGGGAATGGGAGGGGTGCCGCTGCCGAGCGGTGAGCAGCGGGCAGGGAAGGGTGGGCAATGGGCGCGCCGATCCGCGGTCATGGACGAGGTGTCGATCCCCGGCCGGCGCGGGATTCCGTTAGCGCCCTTGTCAGCGCCTCGACGATGGCCTCGTGGCGCTCGCGGCCCCGCCTGGCGTCGGCGCGGGCGGGGTCGCCGACATAGCCGTCCGGCGTGATACGCCGGGCCTCCTCGCCGCCGGTCCGCCAGCGGGCGAGCCTTTCCGGATCGAGTTCGGCCGGCGGCAGCCGACGCGCAATGTCGGTCCGGACCGTCTCCGGCCGGATCGCCAGCATTGCCGAGGTCTCGTCCTCGCCGGCGTGGAGGTCGGGGAAGGCTGGGCTTTTCGTCGGCAGCTCCACCCGCACGATGGTTGGTCCGGTCAGTCCGAGACGGTCCGCAAGCACCGTCGGAGCGAGGAAGCGGACCCGCAAACCGGCCGCGTCAGCCCGCCGCACCGCCTCGGATATGGTCCGGACATGGGCGGCGTCCCAATGGCCTGTGAGGCAATAGACCTCGCGGAAGCCGGCCGCCTCGAGGCTGGCGAACACGTCCTCCATCAACCCGGCCATGATCTCGGGGCGGATGTTGATCGACCCGGGAAAGGCGCCGGTGACGTGATTGACGCCCCAGAAATAGGGCGGAAGCGTCACGCTCTCGATGCCCTGCTGGCGCAGGCGGCCCGCGACGCCCGCCAGTTGTGCCTGCGGGATGTAGACATCGGTGGCCAGGGGAAGGTGCGGTCCGTGCTGCTCGAGCGCGCCGAGCGCCCACAGCACGACCGCGCCGCGCTGCGCGGCGGCCGACAGCTCGACATGGCTGAGTTCGCCGGCCGTCCCGGCGAACAGGGCCGCTGCCGGCTCCGAAGGCGCCGGACTGGCCAGGGCGACCGTTGCAGCGAGAAGGGCGTGGAACGACATCGGCTTACTCCTGACAGAGCGGCATGGCGCCGTCTTGAACCTATCGGCCAGCCGGGACGGGTCGGCTCGGGACGGATGAGCTGACGAGCGGCCTTCGAAACAGCGTCAGGCGGAGGCTGGCTTCGGCTCGCGGGCCGGGCTCCCGCAACACAGCGGTGGCACCTAGCGCGACAAGCGCGACCACCTCAAGACGCCCAAGGCGCGTGCGGTAACTTTGATCAAGGGCATGGGGGGCCGGCCGGACCCGTGCCGCCCTGCCGGACGCACGGTAATCTTTCCGCCCTGCCTGTCCCGATTCGGCTCAGTCTTGCCCGCCCGCCCAGATTTCCTCGGCCAGGTTGCGCAAGTATCGATCGTTTCACGTCGCGTACCCCATGTCGGGGATGCGATACCGTAAAAGCCGCACTAAGATTTTGTTAACGATCCGGGCACCCGCTCTTCGCGCTGCGCCTCATCCACGCGCGAGCGTCGTACGGGAAGCTTGGATCGGATCGTCGCCGGGGGCCTGGGCGACGATGAACTATCTGCAGGCCAAGAATGCCAGCCGGTCGAGTGGCAGCTCGGGCGGGTGGTTCAAGGGATGCTCGAGCAAGCGCCCTGCGACCGCGGCGCGTCAACGCCTCGGCCGTTCAGCTTGCCATATGAGGGAAGGCACAAAGATGAAGCGCAGCATTTACACAACCGTATCCGCACTTGCCCTGTTCTCGGCCGCTCCGGCGCTGGCCCAGAATAACGGCTCTTCCGTCAACCAGGACGGCACCGCCAACGAGGCGGTCGTCGGCCAGTCCGGCTCTGGCGCCTCCTCGGAGGTGAACCAACTCGGCACCAACAATCTCGCCACTGTCAGCCAGAGCGGCTCCGGCGCCAGCGCGACGATCAATCAGGGCGGCGAGCCCAATGCCGGCGAGCAGACGCGCTTCGGCATGTCGGGCATCTATGAGAGCAGCGGCGCCGAAGCGACCGTGACGCAGGCCTCGGCCGCCGTTGCGACCGTCGATCAGATCGCGGTCGACGGCGGCGCTACCCGCGAGGTGGAGGCCATCGTCAGTCAGGACGGAAATGCCGGCGGGTCGACCGCCGCAATCCGGCAGCGCCTCAGCGGCTCGGCCGATGCGACGATCGAGCAGAGCGGCGGCGACAACCAGTCGACCATCCTGCAATATCAGGGCAATCACTCCGCCCTCAACCTGCAGAGCGGGGAAGCGAATCAGTCGACGATCGACCAGGGCGGTTCGAACACGTCGGCCACCGTCATTCAGTCGGGTGACCGCGGCCGTTCGAACGTCTTCATCTTCGGCAATAATGACGGCGTCTATGTCGAGCAGCTGGGCGAGGACAATGTGTCCGATGTCGGCCAGTACGGCACCTCGAACGGCACGGCCAACGTCTACCAGGCCGGCGCCCGCAACACCTCGAATGTCGCTCAGGGCGAACAGAGCTATGCCGAAGTCGACCAGCTCGGCACCGACGGGACATCGGGAATCAGCCAGCAGTATGGCGACACGGCCCGGGTGACCCAGACGGCCGACTCGGATAATGCCAGCTCGAGCATCACCCAGACCGGCGGGTGGTTCTTCCACGACAATGAAGCCACCGTCACGCAAGGCGGCATCGGCGTCCAGTCCACCATCCTGCAGGACGGATCGGGCATGAGCGCGACCGTCACGCAGGAAGGCGTGGGTTCGATCTCCGACATCGCCCAGACCGGCAGCGGTCACAGCGCGACGGTGAGCCAGTATTCGGACGGCAACGTCTCCGACGTCATGCAGTCTGGAACCGGCAACAGCGCCACCGTGACGCAGGGCACTGCCCCGATCGGAACCTGATCGCGCTGATCATCGACGGCCGGCGTCTTCGGACGCCGGCCGTTTCGATTTGCGGTCGCGACCGTTCTTCTGGCCCGCCCTGCTCATTGAGAACTCACTTCCACGCCAGATGCGTCGAGCTTGGCTGCCTAATCCGCGGCGTTCACGTAGCGATGCATGACGTGCAATCCCACGAGACCGTCCGTGGGGTGGTCGAAGGCCTCGGGAACGGTGCCGACGACCGAGAAGCCGAGGTCCTTCCAGAGACGGACTGCGGCGCTGTTGACCTCGACAACGGCATTGAACTGCATCGCGAGGAAGCCTTCTTCGCGAGCCCACGAAAGCGCGTACTGGCCGAGCGCACGGCCTACGCCGCGGCCGCGTGCATGCTCGGCCACCATGAAGCTCGCAGTCGCCACATGGGAGCCCGGGCCACCCCTGTTGCGCCCCATCTTCGCCGAGCCGACGATGCGTTGCCCCTGATCGACCGCAACTACCGTCCGGCCGGGTGGCGTTTCGATCCACAATTCTCGCGCTTGCTGTTCGTTCAGATCCCGGTCGTAGGGAAAGGTCTCGCCGGCAGCGGCAATCTCCCGGATGATCGGCCAGAGCTCCGGCCAATCCGATCCGTCGGCTCTTCTGATGCTCACATTCAACGGCGTTCGCTTCATACGCTCGGCTCCATCTTTCGAGCGAGGGTCCATGCGGCCGCGCGCAATCAACACTGCCTATCGGCCCTGAGTGCTTGGCAGCTTCCAAGCTCCGCTATTCGGCCTTTGAACAGCGGGATTGGGCGCAAACCGGCCATAACCGCGGAGACACGAGGTTGAACAGGAAATTCCCGGGGACCCGGCCAGCGCCCACAAAAGCGCAGAGGTTCCGTGAGCCAATCGTGGAAGCTCAGAGGGCCCACTCACGCAAGATACGCGGTATCAGGTGCTTCTGGCTTGGAAATGGTGACCCCTACGGGACTCGAACCCGTGTTTTCGCCGTGAGAGGGCGACGTCCTAGACCGCTAGACGAAGGGGCCGCAATAAGCTGCGGAAGGGCGCATATGGGGGTATCGCCACCGCTGTCAAGCGAGGCGCACGAGGAAGGGCCGCTCCCTGGGATCAGCTTTACCTTCGGCTCGGCTCACGCGGTCCGCTTGTCGACCGCGTACCGGCGCCGGCGGCCCCGTCCCGGCCCGCAAGCCCGAGAAAAGCCGGGCGACCGTCCGTCGAACGGCACGCGCCGAAGGAAGAGCCGCTTTATCGCCGCGCGAAGCTGTGCTTAGATGCCGTGGTTCTGACAGGGGGGAAGCGCATGACGGGTTCGAACAATCAGTCGCGCGTCTGTTGCGCTCCTGTCGGCCGGCCGTGAACGAGGCGCCTCGCATGGAGTTCGCGCCATTCCGCATCGAGAGCTGGGCCAGGACGCACGAAGGCCGCGTCCGGGACCATAATGAGGACAGCTACTGCGCCGATGAGCGTCAGGGGCTCTGGGCGGTTGCCGACGGGATGGGCGGCCATGAGGGCGGTGACTGGGCCTCGGCCAAGCTGGTCGAGAAGATTGCCGCTGTCGAGCTTCCCAACGACCTGGAACAGGCGCGCGCGGTGGTCGTCGAAGCGATCGAAGCGGCCAATCGCGCCATCCTTGCCGAGGCCCGCCGGCGCGGCAAGCAGATGGGCTCGACCGTCGTCGTCCTGCTCGTCCAGGATCAGCATTATGCCATCCTCTGGGTCGGCGACAGCCGCGCCTATCTCCTGCGCGACGGCGATCTCGTTCAGCTGAGCCGCGACCATACCCAGGTGCAGGAAATGGTCGATCGAGGGATCCTGCGGCCCGAGGATGCGGTCAACCACCCGATGGGGCACGTCCTTTCCCGTGCGATCGGCGTGCGTGAGGAGATGGCGATCGATCAGGCGACGGGCGAAGTCCGGCCAGGCGACATCTTCCTGCTCTGCAGCGACGGGCTGCACGGCTATGTCGACGAGAAGGAAATTGCCCGGCTGCTTGCGCGCCGCTCGCCCGAAGCGGCCTCCGAAGAGCTGGTCGAGGTGACGCTGGCCAACGGCGCTCCGGACAATGTCACCGTGGTCGCGGTCTGGGCGAGCGACCCGACCTTATTGTCATTCCCCGGGAAGTGAGAGCATGAGCGACGACAAGGACAGGAAGCCTCCGGAGGAAGGCGAGGAGCGGACGGTGTTCATGCCGGCCGGAGACGCCGGTGGCGCCCAGCCGACCCCGCCGCCGGCCGGCGAGGGTGCCCCGGCCGAACCCGCGGTGCCGGAGCCGGAGCCGGCGCCGCCGCCGGAGCCGGCAGCGGGCGCGGCGCCCGCCGGGGACCAGGCTCCGCCCGCAGCTTCGGCGTCCGGCGCCGGCACCGCTGCTGCAGCCGCCTTCCAGCCGCGCGAGGCAGCCAGGCCGATCAAGGTCGGCGACGTGCTCAACCACATCTTCGAGGTGAAGCGTTTCCTCGCCCGGGGAGGCATGGGCGAGGTGTTCGAAGGCTGCAACGTCAACACCGACGAGCGAGTCGCGATCAAGGTGATGCTGCCGGCCATGGCCGCCGACGAGAAGGTCGTCGCCATGTTCCGCAAGGAGGCGCGCACCCTCACCAAACTGCAGCACGAGGCCCTGGTCCAGTATCGGGTGCTGGCCCAGGAACCGCAGCTCGGCGTCCTCTACATCGTCACGGAGTTCATCGAAGGGGTCGAGCTGGGCGAGATGCTCGGCAAGGTTGAACGGACGCCTGAGGAGCTGGCGGGCTTGCTCGGCCGGCTCGCCTCGGGTCTCGCCGCCGCCCATCGGCTCGGCGCGATCCACCGCGACATGTCGCCGGACAACGTCCTGCTTCCCGGCGGTGACGTTCACCAGGCGAAGATCATCGATTTCGGCATCGCCAAGGATCTGGACGCGAGTTCGGCGACGATCGTCGGCGACGGGTTCGCCGGCAAGCTGAACTATGTCGCTCCCGAGCAGCTCGGCGATTATGGCCGCGAAGTCGGACCATGGACGGACGTCTACAGCCTCGCTCTGGTCATCCTCGCCGTCGCCCAGGGCAAGAATGTCGACATGAGCGGATCGCTCGTCGACGCGATCGACAAGCGGCGCAAGGGCCCGGATCTTTCGGCGGTACCGTCGAACCTGCGCGGCCTCTTGACGGACATGCTTCGCCCCGATCCCAAGGAGCGTGTTCGTTCGATGGACGAGGTTCTGGCGCGGCTCGGCGGAGCGCCCGCCCCGCCGCCGGCGGAAAGCGCCGGCGCCGCGACCGGCCAGCCGCCGCTCCAGGGCGGCGGACCGCCCAAGGCCCTGCTGGTCGTCGGCGTGCTCGCGGTGCTGCTCATCGTCGCGGCCGGAATCTGGTACTTGTTCCGGGACGTCGCGGGCACCGGGCCGGCGGACACCAACCAGGTGGCCGGGGAGGGGGGTGAGGTCGTCGCCGGGGATCCGGTCGAGACGGCCCGCGGCGCGATCAACTCGGTGCTGCCCTCGGTCAATTGCACCTGGCTCGACATAGGCGGGATCGAATCCGGCGCGAACGGACTCCAAATCGCGTTGCGCGGCGTCGCGGGCGACGATGCGGCGGCGCAGCGGGAGATTGCGCAAGCCCTTTCGGGCGCGGGGATCGACGATTCTCGGCTCGATTTCGGCAATGTCGCGCCGATCACGCCGGCGGGATGCGCCGCGCTCGACACCTACCGGCAGGTGCGGCAGTCGTCCGACTATCGCCTTTCGGTCGCCGAGCCGCGCTTCGAGATGATGATGCAGCCGCCCGGCACGCCTTATGCCGGCAGGCCGGCCGCCAATGCGGTGGTCGACTTCAATTTCGGCGAGGCGGATCTCGACTTCGCGATCCTGGCGATCGAACCTTCCGGCGCGATCACCAACCTGGTGCCGGACCGGGCGAGCTTCCGGGAGGCCATGGCGGCCCCCGGCAGCCCGATCGTCGACCAGGGCAATGGCCGGTACCGCCTGAACATCGATCTCGATCATCAGGGCTGGTCGGGCATCATCCTGGTGTCCGGGCAAGGCCCGTTCGAGAGCGATCTCGTGGCGCCGCCGTTCGGCTCCAGGGGCCCGGACTGGCAGCAGCGCTTTCTCAGTGCAGCCGCCGAGGGCAATTGGCGGGTCGAGATGGCCTGGTTCGAATCGGTCGACCGCGTTTCCGGCGACAGCAGGCCTCGATAGAGCCGCATCGGATCAACCGCTGGAGCACCGTTCGTCATGCCAGCGAAGTCTGGCATCCAAGCGGACCTGGTGCCCGGAAAACGAGGCCGAATCGACTCCAGCATTCGCTGGGATGACGGGCAATAACAGTGAATGTCCGGGGAGAGGGCCGGGTGAGGGGGACCGGCAGCCCCGCTTCCGCCTTAGAGCCCCTTCGACTTCGGCTCCTCGAAACCCTCGCGCAGCTGGCGTTCGTAGGCCTTGCGGAATTCCTTGGCGAAGACCTCCATGAAGGCCTCGTCCGACTCGTTCTTCACCTTCACATATTCGCGCTCGTAATTGCGCCACAGCGCCGCGTCCTGCAGCGCCGGCATGATCCGCGCCAGCAGGCCGGCTTTCTCCGCGCGGCGGCGGATGGCGCCCGGCGAGAAGCGGTCGAGCGTCGCGCGCAGCGCACCCGGAATCGCCCGCAGGGTCGCCATCTGGTGTGACTGCAGGTCGAGAAAGGCGTCCTCGACCGCACGGTCGGCATCCATGAACCCGGGTTCGGGCGGACTCAGCAGCCTCGCCAGGGCCTGGTCGGGCGATCGGGCGAACTTGATCGGATTGTTGCCCTCGAGCTGCAGGCCGGTCGCTTCGGCGCCCATCTGCGCCTTCGCCCGCGCGCGCGCCTCGACCATCACGACCATGCCGGCGGCAAGGCGCTTGAGCAGGGATCCGGCGCGGCTCACCAAGTCGGGCGAGCGGGGCACCGCACTCTCTCCGAGTGCCAGGGTCGCGACGAAGGCGTCGATCAGCTCGGCTGCGGTCTGCGCCTCGCCCGCCGCTGCCGCGGCTGTTGCCGCCTCCTCCTTCGAGCCGAGGCCGCCACGCGCCCAATCGACCTTGTTGATGTCGGCAAGCGAGTCCCACATCACGGTCACATTTTCCGGCGGCTGGTCCTCCGCCTCCCCGACGGGGACGTCGGCGCCGGCCGGCTGGATCACGGTGCGCTCCGGCACAGGCTCCCGCGCCGGCTCGGGCACGAGCGGCGGCGGAGCAAGCGGGGCCGCTGCGGCGACCGAGGCGACCAGCTCATATTTGCCGATCCGGATCACGTCTCCCTCGGCAATCCGATGCTCGCCGGCCAGCCGTTCGGCGGCGCCGTTCAGGAACGTGCCGTTGGTGCTGGTATCCTTGAGGACATAGTGATCGCCGTCGCGGCGCAGCTCGACGTGGCGCGACGAGATGACGTTGCTCGGATCGGGCAGGTTCCAGTCGCAATTCTTGGACCTGCCGATCACCGCGCTGTCGCCCTCCACGGTGAAGCGGGGCGTCACGCCTTCGGGCGCGATCTCGGCATTGCGAATGGTCAGCGTCAAACTCATGCGGCCTGGCACCTCGTTGCTGCTGTCATCGCCGCTGCGCGGGAAGCGGCGGCAGCGGAAAGGCGGCAGATCCTCTGCGCTCCCTTCCCCCCGGGCCGGAAACTAGCAGGGTGACAAGGGCCCGACAACGTCGAGATGGCCGTTCGCCGCAGCGCCAGCCCCGTGCTGCCGCTCGCATTCCGTCGCCTTGCCGCCTGCTTGCGCATGGGCTAATGTTCCCCGCTCATCGACACCCGTGCACGGATCGTCGACGATCAGGAGGCATTATGCGCAAGCTTGGTATGGCCCTGTTGGCCGGCACCCTGGTGGCCGTTCCCTATGCGGCCTTCTCCCAGGATAGCGGCCCTTCCACCGCGGACGAGTTCGCCTGTGCGCTCGCCGGAGACTGCGGCGACGAGGCCGATGTCGAGACCGAAGATGGCGATCCGACGGCGCAGCCCGCCGGCCAGCCGCGCGTATCGGCGACGCGGGGATTCTCGCTGTCGACCACCCGCCCGGCGACCAGCCGCCCCAAGGCGCAGGCCCCGGCGACGCGGCCGAACCGTCGGCAGACCGCCTCGCGTCCGGCGCAGCGGCCCACGCGACCGGCGACTCAGCAGCAGGGGCGGGTGGATCTACGCCTGTCCTTCCGTCCAGGCTCGGCCGAGCTGTCCGCGGCCGATCTGGCCCAGGTCCAGGCCTTCGCCGAGGCGCTGAAGCGGCCGCAACTCGCCACTGTCCGGGTCCGCATCGAAGGGCATACCGATTCCTCGGGAGGCCGGGCGATCAACGAGGCGCTGTCGCAGCGCCGCGCTCAGGCCGTGGCCGACTTCCTGGCCGGCCAGGGGATCGACCCGACCCGGCTCGAAGTCCGTGGCTTTGCCTATGATCGCCCGTTGCCCGGTCTTCCCGCATCGGCGAGTGCGAATCGTCGCGTCGAGGCCGTGCGCATCAGCTGAAGCTCCGGGCGCTCCGCCTTATCCGATTTGTCGAGCCAAAAACCTCGGTTCGTCAGATTCATGCAGGCTGTTTTTGCAATGCGATGAGAGCGGCTTTCGCTCAGCCTGCGGGTACGCCCAGTTGCTGGGCGGCGGTGCGCAGCCGCTGCTGGGTCGCCGAATCGTCCTGAAAGGCGGAGAGGCCGGATTCCAGTGCCTCGCGGGCGGCACCAGGATCTTCCAGCACCATGCGTGACCGCATCAGGCGGATCCAGCCCTCGGCGTCGCGCGGGTTCTGGCGAAGGCGGCTGGCGAGCCGGTCGACCATGCCCTGCACCATCGCGTCCTGCTGGCTCGGCGGGATCGTGCGGGCTGCCTCCATCTGCTCGCGGCTCGGGCCGGGTATCGCCGCGGTTGCGGTCGAAGTCGCCGGCTGGGGCGGTGGGGGCAGGCGGCCTTCTATGTCGATGCTGTTGCGCTCGGCGATCGCAGTGACTGCCTGACGTACTTGCGGCTCCCATACGGCGTCCGCCGGCGCATCCCGCAACAGCGCGATCAGCGCGTCCACAGCGGCCTGGTGCTCGCCCTCGAGATCGTCGAGCGTGGCGAGATAATAGCGTGCTTGGGCGTTACCGGGCTCGAGCTCGAGCGCGCGCCGGAACAGCTGCTCGGCTTCGGGCGGCGGCGTGTCGCCGCCCTGAAGGAGCAGGGCCTCGCCGACATGGGCCGGGTAGTCGGCATTGTCCGGCTCCAGCTCCATCGCCCGCCGGAAGGCCTGCTCGGCCTCCGCGAAGCGTTCGCTGCCGCGATACGCCATGCCGAGCAGGAACCAATTGCCGTGATTGTCAGGGTCGCGGCGAAGTTGCTCCTGCAGGCTGGCGACGACATCGTCGATCGTTCCGGGCGAGCCCGGATCGGCCGCGGCGGCATTCGCCTCGGGCTGGGCTTCGGCGGTGTCTCCCGAACGGAAGACGGCGATCCCGACCGCGGTGACGGCGAGCAGGCCGGCCGCGCCGAGTGCGAGCGTGGCGGACGAAAATCGCCGCCCTGGCGATGTGGTTTCAATCATTTGTCGGCGGATCATTACGGCAAAAATCACGACGTCAAGTCTGGCGTCCCCAAAAGAAGCTGCTAGGATGTCCGATGCCGGTGTGCGCCCGCGCCTTGGGGGTCGTGCGCCCTGCGCGCGGCGGGCGGATTTGGGGAGTGATCGGGAGTGGCGTCGGCCTTCAAGATTGCCGTGGTCGGTTCTGGGCCCGCCGGGCTCAGCGCCGCGGCGCGCGCCGCCCAGCTCGGCCTCAGTCACGTGCTGCTCGAGAAGACGGACCATCTGTCCGACACGATCTACAAATATCAGAAGGGCAAGCACGTCATGGCCACCCCGAGCCAGCTCGTGCTGCGCTCGGACATGGGCTTCGACGCCGGCAAGCGCGAAGTGATCCTCGGCACCTGGGACCGCCAGGCCGAAGAGCATAAGATCAACGTGAAGCTCAATGCCGAGGTGAAGCAGATCACCGGGCAGAAAGGCGACTTCACGCTCCTCCTGACCAGCGGCGAGGAGGTGAAGGCCGAATATGTGATCCTCGGCATCGGCACCCAGGGCAATCCGAACAAGATGCGCTGCGAGGGCGGCGACCTTCCGCATATCCAGTACCAGCTCGACGATCCCGGAGAATATGTCGACGAGCATATCGCGGTGATCGGATCGGGCGATGCCGGCATCGAGAATGCGCTCGGCCTTGCTGCCGATCCCGAGCAGGGCAATACCGTCTACATCCTCAATCGCAGCGCCGAATTCGCGCGCGCCAAGACGGCCAATGTCGACCTGCTGATGGAGGCGAAGGCAAGCGGCCGCATAAACGTGATGTGCGAGACCTCGCCCGTGAAGGTGCTGCCCGGCTGGCTGCATGTCGAAACGCGCGATGGCGAGCAGAAGATCAAATGCGATCGGATCATCGCCCGCATGGGATCGGCGCCGCCGCGCAAGTTCGTCGAGCAATGCGGGATCAAGTTCACCAGCGATGATCGCGACGCCTATCCGCAGCTCTCGCCCGAGTTCGAGACGACCGTTCCCGGCATCTATGTGATCGGCGCGCTCGCCGGCTATCCGCTGATCAAGCATTGCATGAACCAGGGCTATGACGTCATCGAGTTCATCAACGGCAACCGGGAGCTGAAGCCGGCCGACGAGCCGATCCTGGAAGAGAAGTTCAGCGTCCTGCCGGGACAGCGCAGCGTCACGGAATGGCTGGCTTTCCTGCGGCGCCGCGTGACCATCCTCAATGATCTGTCGATGCTGCAGATGCGCGAGTTCATGCTCGATTCCGAGCCGCGCGCCTACCGCGCCGGCGACGTGCTGTTCGAGCGCAACGATCCCGGCGCGTCGCTGTTCGCGATCGCCGACGGGTCGGTGCTGGTCGAAGTCGATCCGAACGACCCGTCCCGCACCGTCCCTATCCAGCAGGGATCGATCGTCGGCGAGGTCGGCCTCATTTCGGGCCGCAAGCGCGGCGCGACGGTGCGGACGGCGGAAGGCGCCATCGTCATCGAAATACCGCGCAGTGCGGCGTTGAAGCTGATGGCGACCAACGCCGCGGCGAAGCGGGAGATCACCCGCATCTCGACGGAGCGGCAGCTGCTTCAGATGTTCGGTTCGGTCTCCAGCGACGACCTGGCCGAGGTGCTGGCTTCGGCCGAGATCATGGAGATCCGCGCCGGCCAGGCGATCATCAACGAAGGCGAGGACGGCTACGACATCTTCGTCATCCGCCAGGGATCGATGGTCGTGGAGAAGAATATCGGCGGCAAGCCGGTCTTCCTCTCTTATCTGCCGGCAGGATCCTATGTCGGCGAGATGGCGCTGATCGACGGCGGGCGGCGTACCGCGACGGTGCGGGCGGCAATCAAGTCCGAGGTGATCAAGCTCGACGGCGAAGCGTTCCGCAACTTGCTCAGGCGCGAGCCGGAGCTGTTGAGCAAGTTCAGGAAGGACATGTCGTCGCGCCAGGAGCTGACCAGCTTCGTCGAGGCGCGCAAGGACAGTTTCGGCGGCGTCGTCGACATGTATTCCTCCGTCGCCGGGTTCCTGGTGGAGAACGGAATCGGCGAAGCCACCGACGTGTTGCTGATCGACGAGAAGCTTTGCATCGGCTGCGACAATTGCGAGCGTGCCTGCGCCGACGCCCATGAGGGCCTGTCGCGGCTCGATCGGGAGGCCGGCCGCACCTATGCCCACCTCCACGTGCCGACCAGCTGCCGCCATTGCGAGCATCCGCACTGCATGGCCGATTGCCCGCCCAATGCGCTGAACCGCGGGCCGGACGGCGAGGTCTATATCAACGACACCTGCATCGGCTGCGGCAATTGCCAGCGCAACTGCCCCTACGGCGTGATTCGCATGGCCAAGGTTCCGCCGAAGAAGCCCGGCCTGCTGCGCTGGCTGTTCTTCGGCAGCGGCCCGGGTCCGGGCGAAGCCGACAAGAAATGGACCGAGAAACGGGTCGGCGCGGAGACGCCCAAGAAGGCGATCAAGTGCGACATGTGCCTCGGCATAGACGGCGGTCCGGCCTGCGTCCGGGCCTGCCCTACCGGCGCGGCTATCCGCGTGTCGCCGGAAGAATTCCTGACAGTGGCGAGGATGGGTCAAACAGGCTAAGCTTCGTTTCGCAGTCGAAACACGTTCCAGAGCCAAAGGGGGGCCGAGCGGGGTGGCGAGCAGGGGGGTTGGACGGTCGGTCGTGGGTGAGGGAGTGGCTCATGAGAGCTTCCTCCGCTACCGGCGTTTCTATTGGCTGAAGGTCGCGCTCGGCATTTTCCTGCTGACGTGGCTTGTCTATCTCGTCGTCGACGTTCAGCCGCGCCATAATGGCGGCAGCTGGCTCGGCTACACGCTGGGTACCCTCGGTGCCGCTCTGATCGTGTGGCTGGCGATGCTCGGCATCCGCAAGCGCGCCATCACCCGCGGCCGATGGTCGCTGAAGGCCTGGACCTCGGCGCACGTCTATCTCGGTCTCGCCTTGATCGCGATCGGCTCGTTCCACACGGGTTTTCAGTTCGGCTGGAACGTCCATACCGCCGCCTATGTGCTGATGATGCTGGTCATCCTGTCCGGAATTTACGGCGTCTCGGTCTACAGCGTGCTGCCGCAGGGGCTCAGCGATGCTCGGTCCGAAATGACCGGGCCGCAGATGATCGATGCGGTCAACAGCCTCGACAAGCAGATCCAGGCCGCCGCCCAGCCGCTGTCGGACGCCGACAGCGAGGTGGTCCTGGGATCGCTCGGCGAGGACCCGTTCGGCGGCGGGGTGTGGCGTCGGCTGACCGGAAGCTATCCGCGTTGCGGAAACCGTCGGGCGCTGCAGGTGATGCGCGGCCGGCTCACCGAGGTGAGCGGCAGGCAGGCGGAAGCGATCGAGCAGGTTGTCGGTCTGCTCGAGCGCAAGGCGGCGGCACTGCAGCGGGTGCGGGGCTACGTCCAGCGGCGGGCCATGCTGGAGATCTGGCTGTTCGTGCACATCCCGCTGACGTTCGTGCTCATCGTCGCGCTCCTCGCGCATATCATCAGCGTCTTCTTCTACTGGTAGGGGGGTAGGGGGCATGGCGTTCGTTCTTCGGAACATCAGCTATACTGCCGAAGGTCGGCAGATCATCCGCAGCTCGCGGGTGCCGGACGACCTTCTCAAGATCGGGCGCGGTCCCGAAAGCGACGTTGTTCTCAACGATCTCGCCGTAGCGCTCCACCACGCGACGCTGGAGCAGGTCTCCTCGTCGCGCCTCGGTGTCTCGGCCGAGGCCGGGCTCACCGTCGACCTCGACGGCAGCGTCACCCAGTTCGGCCAGCTCGATCTCGCCACCGGCGGCACGATCAAGATCGGGCCGTTCCGCCTGCGCGTCCTGCCGCAGGAAATGGGTTCGGAAGACATCGCGATCGATGTGGAGCGGCCGCAGGACGACGAGGCCGAGGAAGAGAAATTCGACACGCGCCGCTTCGCCCTCGCCTCGGTCATGCCGGGCAAGAGGCCGATCGCCTGGGCCGGCATGGTCCTCGTGCTCGGCCTGTTCCTGGCCTGGCCCATCTGGGCCTATTACAGCCAGGAACGGGGTCAGCCGCAGATCGCCCAGGGCTTCCACGGCGATCGTTTGTGGCTCAGCGGAAGCCTTTCGGAAGGCCATGCCGCGCTCGCCAATAATTGCACCGCCTGCCACGTCGAGGCCTTCGAATCGGTGCGGGATGAATCCTGCACGGCCTGCCACACCGCAATCCACGACCATGCCGATCCGCGCCGCCTCGCCCAGGCGACTCCGGACCTGCCCTTCTTCCGGCGCGCACAGATGCGCATCCAGGAGGCGTTCGGGCAGACGCCGGGGCGCTGCGTCGACTGCCATACCGAGCATGAGGGGCCGCAGGAAATACCGGCGACGCCGCAGCAATTCTGCTCCGACTGCCACGCCGATCTGGACGCGCGCCTGCCCGATACCGGCCTTGGCGATGCGAGCGATTTCGAGCAGCTTCACCCCGAATTCCAGCCATTGGTGCTGGTGCGCTGGGACGGCGACCAGCCGCGGCTGCAGCGCGTGTCGCTCGATCGGCGGCCGCGCGAGGCCAGCAACCTCAAATTCCCGCACGCCTTGCATCTCGACCAGACCGGCGGGGTCGCCCAGATGGCGCGACGCCTCGCGCCGAGCCATGGCTTCGGGCAGCAGCTCGAGTGCGCCGACTGCCACGTGCCGACGCCGGACGGCGTTCGCTTCCAGCCGCCCAGCATGGAGGGCGATTGCGGCATGTGCCACAGCCTCGCCTTCGAACTGGTCGACGGGACCGTCCGCACGCTTCGCCATGGTGAACCGCAGCAGGTCGTTGCCGACATCCGCGCCTTCTATCGCACCGGGTTGCGGCCGCGGCCGGCCTCCCTCGGCAGCGTCGAGCGCAGCCGGCCCGGCGACGTGAATCAGCTTCGAACGACCGCCCAGGCTTCGCGGGCGCAAGCCGGGACGAGCCTGCGCGCCGAGCAGATGGTGCGCGCCGTCTTCTCCGAAGGCGGCGCCTGCTTCGACTGCCACGAGGTACAGGCACCGGCATCTGGCTCGGGCGCGTTCGGAATCCGGCCGGTCGCCTTCCCGACCCGCTACATGCTGCACGGCTGGTTCGACCATAAGGCTCACCAGGTGGTGCAGCGTCCGGGGCAGCGTCAGCTTGAAGGTTCGGCCGCCTGCCTCAGCTGCCATCGCGCCGATGCGTCGTCCGATTCCGGCGACCTGCTGTTGCCGAACATGGCAAGCTGTCGCGACTGCCATGGTGGCGAAACGAGCAGCCTCCCGGTCGAATCGACCTGCGCCATGTGCCACGATTACCATATGGACGAAGGCGTCCCGGCTCAGCTGCTTCGGCAGCAGGTGCGGGGCCGTCGCTGGACCACCACGGTGATTCCGGTACAGTCGCAACAGGCGGCTGGGGGACGAAGCCGATAGCGGGAGACGATAAACGGATTTGAAGCGTCGAAGCGTCACGCTCGCCACGGCCAGGCGAGCGTTGCGCCCGGTCGAATCAGGTCAGGAACAAACGCATGCTCATTGCGCAGATCACCGACATCCACCTGGGCTTCGACCGCTCCAACCCGGACGAGTTCAACCGCCAGCGCCTCGACGCGACCCTCGCGGCCTTGAGGGGTTTGTCGACGCGGCCGGACCTGCTGCTGGTCACCGGCGACATCGTCAATGACGGCGACGATATCGAATCCTATCACCGTTACCGCGACGCGATGGCGGGCATGCCGATCCCGTCATTCCCGCTGATGGGCAATCACGACAGCCGTGAACCCTTTCTCGAGCTGTTTCCCGAAACTCCGAGCGTGGATGGTTTCATCCAATATGCGATCGACGACCACTCCCTGCGGATACTGGTCCTCGATACGCTCGAAGTCGGGCGCCACGGCGGCGGCTTTTGCGAAACGCGCGCGTCCTGGCTGCGCGAGCGGCTCGACGAGGCGCCGGATCGGCCGACCCTGATCGCGCTCCATCATCCGCCGATCGCGACCGGAATCGACTGGCTGACCGAGGATCCAGATGCCGACTGGGTGGAGCGGCTTCGCGGCATCGTCGAGGGGCGCGGCAACATCGTCGCCATGGTCGCCGGGCATGTCCATCGCCCGATCGTGACCAGTTGGGCTGGAACGCCCCTGGTCGTTTGCTCGTCCACGGCGCCGCAGCTCGCGCTCGATTTGAGCCCGATCGATCCCGAGACGCCGGACGACCGGGCGATGATCGTCGCCGAGCCGCCTGGCTATGCGCTTCATCTGTGGGACGGGCGACACCTCACGACCCACTTCGACACCGCCCAGGATCATGAGGTCCTCGCCCGCTACACGCCCAACCTCCAGCCCTTGGTGAGGATGCTGAGCCAGGAGAAGCAGCAGCGCCACTGAACGAAGGGCGCCGCAGAATCGATCAGAAGTCCGCCGACAGCTGGAAGCTGATCCGGCGCGCATCCCTCAGAAAGAAGCTGTTGCTTCCGGCCACCTGCAGCAAGTGTTCGCCCGTGACGTTCTGGAGGCTGACCCGTGCGGCCATCGGCACCTCTCCGACGGCGAAGCGGTAACGTGCGCCGACGTCCAGCGTCGTAACGGCCGGTACCCGAAGCTGTTTGCCGCCGAGCTCCGCATAGGTTCGGGTGCTTGCAACGACATCGCCCGTGTGGATGGCGGCCAACTGCATCGACAAGCCTTCGATCAGAGGGATGGCATAATCGAGGTCGAGGCGCGCATTGACGGGCGTCGAGTTTAACGGCCTCGGTCCGGTCTGGCCGAGCGTCACGGCGGGCCCGAGCACCTGGGGATCGTAGTAGATGAGCCCCGCCACGGCGCGCAGCCCCGTCACCGGCTGTGTCACCACCGAGAGCTCGACGCCGCGATTGCGCCGTTCTCCGAGCCGCCGGTAGATATTGGCCTCGTCGGTCGCGAAATAGGGACGTCGCGCTTCGAAGACTCCGGCCACGATACGCGTGTCGCCGAACGTCAGCCTCACGCCTGCGTCCCATTGTTCGGTTCGCGAAGCGGGCGGTGCATCGTCGCGATTGACTGCGCTTTGCGGCGGCGCGGGCGTCTCTTCCAGGCCGATCGTTCGGCCGCCATATATCGTCATCCACTCGATCGGCTGTACGGCCACCGAGGCGCTGTAGATCAGTTCCCGATCCCTGGTCTCGCCGGTCGTGCCGTCACGTTCGACGGTCTGGCGATAGTCCGTCGACTGGACTCCCAGATTGAGCTCCGCGAAGCGGCGCCAGCGGCCGATATAGGACAGACCCGCCGACCATTGGGTGACCGAATTGAGCGTGGTCGGCTGGAACTCGAACTGCGGCTCGGGCGCCGGATTGGGCACCCCGATCCGGGCCGGCCCGAGTAGGGCCGACCCGCCCCCGCCGCCTTCGGCCTTCTTGTCCCGGCCGCGCAGCGACATTTCGAACTGATGCGCGAAATCCTCGCTCCTGGGCGACCAGGCCAGACGCGCTTCGCCCGACGTCCAGCGGGCGGGCAGTACGGGTTCCGAGATCATGACGTTGCTCGCGGTTCCGTCCCGCTGCACGTCGAGGAAGAGGTCGATGAAGGTGCGGTGGCGTGTCGAGCGCGCCTCGAATGCGGCGATGCTCAAGCGCCAGTCGCGAGCGAGGTCGAAACGGCCGATCGCGCCGTAATTATGCGTGCGCTGCAGGCGGTCGGCCCAGCTCTGTCCCTTGAAACGGCCGGGCTCGAAACTTGGCGGCAGGAACGGTCCGGCCGTCACCATGAGCGATCCGCTGGCGCCGCGATACTCGTCATAGGTCCAGAATGCGGTCAGCGTACCGCCCTCGAATCGCAGCCGCGGGATGACTCCGAGAGTCAGGTCGGTGGTCGATCGTCCGTCCGAATATTCATTGTTGGAATAGCCCGCCCCGACCGCGGAGCTTAGCGTCCCGCGGACGAGAGGAACCTGGGCATCGACTTCGACATAGGCGCCGCCATAGCCCGGACGGCCGGCGACGACGCTGGCAACGAATTCATCACCCGCCGGGCGAAGGCCATAGTCGACGATCCCCGACGGCGCCGGAAACGGATAAGCCAGCGCACCCAGGCCGACGCGGATCGTCGATCCGGTGACCAGCCGCGATGTCAGCCCCGCCGTCAACGTGTCGACATACATGCCTTCGATGCGACGATTGCCGGCGGTGATCGGGCTGAACCCGCGGACATTGTCCGTGGCATAGACTCCGATCCGCTCGGCGCCGACGCTCACGCCGAAGGCGTCGGACGCCGCCGTTACGGCATTCTCGCCGACTCGTTGCCCATGAGCCGGGACGGCCACGAATGCGCAGATGTGCGCGGCCATGATGCCGCAAGTCCGATAAGCATTGTCCATTGGATCCTCGCCTGCTGCCGGCGCCGCGAAGCGCCCCTCGTTGCAGCGAGATGATGGTGGGCCATGGCTCGTTGCGGCCAGTGAGCGCCGTCACCTGTCCGATCCATGACATGCGTCATGTGACACGAGTCGAAAGCGGCGATATGTTCCGGACATTATGAAACCGCCTCGCGACGTCCCCGGGCAACTGGGGCTCGACACCAGGCTCGTCAGCATCGGCTGCGGGCTGCTGATCGCGGCGGCAGTCGCCAAAGCGACTTATAGCGGCTTCTTCGAACAGGAGATGATCAGCGGGACGGCCCATTGGCCGATCAAGATGGGGTTCGGCTTCTTCGCGTTGATCGGCGCCTACGTGCTGGCGTCGCGAGTCGATCCCGGAAGCCGTGCGCACGCCGTGTTGCTGGTCACCCAGAGCGCCGCCGCGATGGGCATGATCGCCATCTATCCCAGTTTCATCGTAACGGTGCTGATGGTGGTGATTGCCTGGCAGATCGCCTGGGCGGCCCCGTTGCGGGTCGCCCTGATGGCCGTCGGCGTGCAATCGGCGCTGCTGGCGCTGCTGAACTGCGTCCCGTCGCCGGATGCCATGAACTGGCTGGTGCTGATCACCACCTTCGGTTTCGAATTCTTCGCCGTCAGCGCGGCGCACCTGGCCCGACGCGAGGCTGACGCGAGGGCGAAACTTGCGAAGGCCAATGATGAGTTGCGGGCCACGCAGGCGCTCGTGACCGAAAGCGCGCGGGTGGCCGAACGCGTGCGAATTTCGCGCGACCTGCACGATGTGCTTGGCCATGACCTCACGACGCTCGCCATTCACCTCGACGTCGCAAGCCGCATGGCGGAGGGGCGATCAGCCAAGCATGTCCGGCAAGCTCGCGAGCTCGCCGGTGGGTTGCTCGACAAGGTGCGCAGCGCCGTCAACCATGTCCGCATCCAGCCGGTCGACCTGCGCGACACGCTCCATTCACTGGTCGATGGCGTCGTCGGCCTCGAGGTCCGGCTGATCTTCCCGGAGGAGCTCTTCGCGATCGATGCGCCGCGCGCCGACACGATCCTGCGGTGCGTGCAGGAGCTTGTCACGAACGCGCTGCGCCATGCCGATGCGACCGAACTGGTGATCGAACTGCGGCAGGCCGAGGATGGAACGCTCGACATCACCGGCAGCGACAATGGTCACGGCGGCACGTTCGTGGAAGGGACGGGCCTCGCCGGCATGCGCGAGCGTTTCGAGCTTCTCGGCGGCAAGCTCTCGATCACCTCCTCTATGGGTCGCGGCCTTACCGTCAGCGGACGGATTCCCGCCTTCGGAGCGCTCGCATGATCCGCGTCTGCCTGGCCGACGACCAGGCCCTGATCCGCAGCGGATTGCGCGCGCTGCTGGGCTTGTTCGAAGGCATCGAAGTCGTCGCCGAGGCGTCGGACGGCGCCGAGACGGTCGACGCCGTGCTCTCCACCACGCCGGACGTGCTGCTGCTCGACGTGCGGATGCCCAGGCTCAATGGCGTGCAGGTGATAAACGCGCTGGCAGCGCGCGACGCCCTGCCGCCGACTCTGCTCCTCACGACGTTCGAAGACGATGCAGCGCTCGTCGGCGGCGTGCGCGCAGGGGCCCGCGGCTTTCTTCTCAAAGGCGTGTCGGCCGAAACGCTCGTCGAGGGAATCCGCACGGTCGCTTCAGGCGGGAGGTTTCTCTACGCGCCGCTCAGCTCGGGCGCGATCCAACCCATGGCCGACGCATCCTGGCGCGACGACGCCTTCGAAATGCCGGAGGCGCTGACCGCCCGCGAACGCGACGTGCTGAAGCTACTGACCAGCGGCATCTCCAATTCCCAGATCGCCGCGGCCCTCAATCTCGGCGAAGGCACGGTCAGGAACCACGTTTCGAACATATTCTCGAAGCTCGGAGTCGCCGATCGCACCAAGGCTGTCCTGGTTGCGCTCCACAAACAGCTCGTGTGACGCTCGGCCGCGCCGCCGCAGGGGTTTAGCGCGAGCGGCCCCGGCGAACCGCTGATTTTCAGCTTATGGTTCCAGGCCAGGTGCGACCCCAGCCGACCGGCCCGAAGGCGCCTGCCTTTCCTCGTCGGAAACGGAGGATCAGCGCTGCACCGCCGCCTGTCTTATCGGCACCCATTCCTGCATCGTGCCGGTGTCGCTGACATAATAAGGCATGCGGCGGCTGTTGAGGAACAGGCGCTCCATCTCCTCCCGGTTGAACGGTCGCGAGCCGAGCCGGCCGAACACGGCGATCTGGCCGCCGGTCTCATCGACTCCACGGTCGCGGTCCAGGCCCTTGGAGAGCGACAGAGCGGGGGAGGGGGTGCGCGCCCAGGCGATCAGCTCCGGCACTGGACGCGGCGAGAAGCCGTAGAAGTTCGGCTGACTTTCCGGCGAGGTGAGCTGCAGCACCTTCACGCCGTTCCGGCCGTCGGCGACATAGGCGAACAGGGAGGCGTTGGTCGACGCGACGATCACGTCCTCGACGTCGTTCATCCGCCCGTCGAAGGTGACGAAGGTCGGTGTGCCAGGCCGTTCCGGATTGGTGACGTCGATGATCGCCAGGCCCTGATGCTTGGCGGCGACATAGGCATAGGTGCGGGCGAGATAGATGCGCTGGGCATTTGCAAGCGGCACGGTCGCCTCCGGCACGGGCCGCGGCGCTGACATGTCGGTGACGTCGAAGAGCTTGAGCCCCTCCGCGTCGGTGACCCAGAGATAGCGGAACTGAAGGGCCGACGCGCGGGCGTCGGTGAGCGGCAGGGTTGCCGTAAGGCGCGGCTGGAGCGGGTCGTCGAGGTTCACCACCACCAGGCCGATGTCTGCGGTGATGTAGGCATAATGGCCCGCGAGGATGATGTGGCGCGCCCCGTTCAGGACTCCGTTCTCGTTCCACGTCGTCGCGCCCGAGGCCAGACGCGCGCGGCGCAGGAAGTTGTTGCGAGGCTCGCCGTCGGACAAGGTGTTGACGTTGACGAGGAACAGCCCCTCCGCGGAGTCGGTCACCACCGCATAATCGTAGATGGGATGGAAACGCTGCTCCTGATTCTCCTCGAGCAGGCTGATCGTGCTGCCGTCCGGCTGCGGCCGCACCGTCTCGGCCATGCTGACGTTGCGGTCGGGGCGGATCGGCTGGTTGGTCGGCAGCGCCATGCAGGTCGCGTTGGTCGATCCGACGCGCGTGTCGTGGCCGAGCGGTGAGACCGGTCCGGTGACGATGCGCTCCGAGAAGCCTTTGTTGCCCAGGCTGGCGATGTCGTACGCCATGAAGCCGCCATCGCCCTCCGCGACGAACATATATTCGCCTCGATGCTGGAGGCAGCGGACTGCGCCGCGCGTGCCCTGCACGATGTTGGCGAACTGCTCGAGCGCGCGCGTCTCGCCGCTGAAATTCTCGTCGAATGTCTGGCCGCGCGTCCACTCTATCAGTTCGCGACCGTTGCGATCGACATGCATGCGCCAATAGTCCGGATAGGCGTAGCGGTGCAGGTACGAGCCGATCACCGCCTGGGGCTCTTCCCACTCGGTCACTCGCGTAGCCTGGAAGCCGCTCTCCATGCCGCTGAAGGCGTGCAGGCCGACGAAGTTCACGAAGTTGGTGCCGTGCAGCAGCAGCTGCGCCATGATCGCATTATTGTCGTTGCTCGCCGACAGATGGCAGTCGGTGCAGGTCTTGGTCTCGGTGCGGCGCACCGTGTGCGGGAAGTGGGGCGCGAAGGCCTGGGAGGAGAAGCCGGACGCGGCGATCGGCGGCTGCTGGATGTAGATCCGCTCGCGGTTCACGTTGGTCGAGGACAGGATCAGCGCCGAAGTCGAACGGACCGGCGCAATGATGTTGCCCTTGGTGGTCTGGTGCCGGCCGAGCTGGAACATCTCGTCCCGAGCCACCTGGGGGTTGTAGGTTGCGAAATTGCGCGTCTGGCCGCCCTCATAATGGTGCGACACATAGCGGTTGTTGGCCTCGATCGGCAGGTGGCAGCCGGCGCAGCTCGTCGTCCAGGACAGATGGCAGGTGAAGCAGGCCATCTCGTCGTCCGGATGAGCGAGATCGTTGTCGGAGACGCCCTCGCCGAACAGGAACTTGCCGGTCTCCGCGCCGCTGCGCGACATCAGCTTGGCGCGTGCGGAGCGAATGTTGAAGCACGGGCCCTGCGTCGCCTCGTCGCCTCGAGCATCGCAAGGGGGCAGGGCGGAATCGGCGCTGTCGCGGACCTGGCTCACTTCCCATTCGAGGTTGGGATCGACGATCGAGCGCTGGATCAGCACGCGGCGGCCTTCGCGCTCGACCCATTCGAAGCGCCTGCGTCCGTCTTCGTTGCGGATCAGCTCTAGATTGGTGCCGCGAGGCGGGGCGGCGACGTTGGAGGTGCGCAGATTGGCATATTCGCGCGCGGTGCCGTGGCAGTCCTTGCACCCGATCTCGATCGCGTTCGCCACTTCGCCGTAGAGGAAGCCGTTGCCATGGGAATCGCGGCTGAAATGGCAGTCCGCGCACTGCAGGCCGCGCTCGGCGTGGATGTCCATCATGTGCACCGATTTGCCCGGATTCGTGCCGACGGGCGCGAACAGCCCCTCGCCCTCGCGGCGAAAGGTGTCGGGATCCCCGGGCGGGATGATGTTGCCGTCGGCATCGACCATGTTGCCTTCCCGGTCGCGGCGGAAGATCGCCCGGAAGTTCCATCCGTGGCCGTGATAGTCGGCGAACTGGGTGTGGCGGGCCAGCGGGTTCACCCGGTCGTAGACCTCGCGCAGGAACTCGACGTCCGCCCACAGACCGCGGGGCGCCGCGCCTTCCGGATTGCGGTCCAGCACGTCGTGGACCTCTTCCTGGTCCGGATAGCGCTGCTGCCGGAATTGCCTTTCCTCTTCCGCATTGCGCGCCGGCAGGCGGTTCTCCGGGCCTGGCCACATCAGGTCGGCGTCGGATTCATAATCCCACATCGTGTAGCCGAGATAGGAGTTCAGGAAGATGTTCGGCTGGTGCATGTGGCAGGTCATGCACTGCGAGGTCGGGATGGCGCGGGTGAAGACGTGCCGGATCGGATGGCCGCGCTCGCGCACGGCTGCGTGGTTCGAATCGGCCGGGGCCTCGTGCGCCGCCTCTCCTTCGGAATCGTGCTGGACCAGGTTGCGAATCGCGGGATCGACCGTCGCCGTCTGCCCGTCGCGGCCATATTGGCTGTAGGTCAGGCTGTGCCGCGGCTCGCGGTCGTTGGCATAGACGACGTGGCAGCCGGCGCAGCCGCTATGACGATAGTCGCCGGGCTGGTCGTTCGTCCCCATGAACCACATGAACGGGTCGTTGAGGCGAGTCTTGTGGATGTTGAGGATCGGGATCGACACGCGAAGCCCCGTGCCCGGGCCGCGATTCGACTGCCTGAGGTCCGGCCGGCCGGGCTCCTCGAGCCGCTGGATCGATCCGGTCGGATTGGGCAGGCCGACCTCGGCGAACTGCGTATTGATGTTGCGACCGCCCCGCTCGAACACCCGGAAGATGTCGCCCGGCGGCACGACGTGCCAGGTCGGCAGTGGGTACATTTCCGCAAGCACGCCGCGGGCGCGCTGCTGCTCGGTGATCTGGCCGCCGATGGGCGACTGGATCCGGGCGGGCTGGCCGTCGCGCGTATAGGCTTCGCCGAACATGTAGTTCTTGAAAGGCAGGATGCCGTTATTGTAGGCGCCGCCGCCCCACAGCATCGCCCCGGTGGCCATGATCGATCTTTCGGCCGCTTCGATGATCTCCATGTGGCAGGCGCCGCAGCTGTCGCGTACGGCGCGGTAGTCGGACGGGTTGACGAAGCGGACGAATTCCGGCGCCTCGCGGTTGAGCAGGGTATAGGTCCGGCTCGGATTGGCGCTCGAGGGCCAGTGCCAGCTGTCGGGGTAGATCGGCAGCACGTGCGCCTGGTCGCGCGCGACGACATAGGCCGGATCGTCTGCGCCATGCGCGCCGGCAGGCGCTGTGATGGTCGGATTGCCGCCATGGCAATCGGTGCAGCCGAGCACGACCGCCGGCGATCGGTGCATCGTGTGGGCGTCGCTGTCCGTATGGCAGGATTGGCACCCGGCGCTCTTCGCTTCCGCCTCCGCCCAGTCCTGCGTGCGCGGCGCTGGAGCCGCTCGGACCAGGCTGTAGTCGCGAACATAGGCTTTTTCCTTTTCGGCCGCGCCCAGGCTGGACGCGCCGATCAGGGCGGAGACCGCGATCGCAGCCCCGATAAGGCCCTTTCTGCCAAGTTCGCTGAAACGCATCGCCCCCGTTCTCAATACGTCAGGATGGTGTTGAGCAGGACGGAATAATAGCGGTCGTCCTGCGGCTGATCGTCGAACAGATCGCGAAAGCCGGTGCCGGGCTGAAGCACCGCACCCGACAGGCGGAAGACGACGTTCTGGATCGCCGTCGGCCGGTAAATGAGGGCGGCGCTGATGTCCCAGCCGATGTCGCGGCGGATCGTCCCCTGCATCCTCAGCGCCTCGAGTGATTCGGTGCGGTGGAACCAGAGGTGATTGACGTTGCCCGACACGCGCAGCTGCTGGGAAATGTCCAGGTCGGCACCGACGCCGAGCAGCATCGTCCCTGGATTGACGAAGTTGGACTGGCCCTGCTCCTTGGAGGAGCGGAGCGTGTTGAGGATGCCGTTGCGGCCGTTGAGCGAAACCGCGCGGCCGCCGCCGGCGAACGGGATCGTCTGGCGAACCCAGTAGCTGGTGTCGGCGCCGGCGAAGATCGGATTTTCGAAGATCGCGTCGAAGCCGTGCTGGACGTCGTCATAGGGATCGCCGTCGCCGCTGGCGAACAGACCTGCGCCGCGAACGCGGATCCAATTGAAATCGACGGACGGCTCGATCGCGGCGAAATAGCCCTCGATGCGGGCATTCTCGCCGGTGAAGATGTTCCTCCGGTCCGACCCGAACACGGCATAGGTCGAGGCGGACAGGTTAAGCCGGCCGATATGGCCGTCGGCATTATAGCCGACGTAGAATGCGTCGTAATTGCGCGTCAGGAGATTGCCGATCAGTGCCGGGCGCACCGGGAAGCCGTTGTCGTCGACCTCGATCTCGCCGCGTTCGCGATTGATGTTCCAGGTCAGGCTGAGTTCGCTCGTCACGTTGATGACGGGAAAATCCTGGCGATAGACGTTCGCATGCAGGACCCAGTCGTCCCGCGGCCGCTGAAACAGGTTGTTGAGGCCGGAATTGGTGTCCTTCTCCAGCCGCCAGATCGCGGCCAGGTTGAACTGGAAGCGGTTGTTGTCGCGATTGCCGAACAGCCGGAACCCGAGCTGCTGATCCTGGAACAGGAAACCCCGGAAATCGAGGTTGAACGGCTGTATGCCCAACCGAAAGCTGTAGAAATCATAGCGATAGGAGGTGTCGCCCAGATGGTAGTCGAGGAACGCCTCCTGCACGCCGAGCGCATAGTCGAACCGATTGCTGCCCACCGTCGGGCGTACGTCGAGCACACGCCGCTCCGGCACGTCGACATAATTGGCCTGGGCGGCGAACGTCACGCGCCATTCGATGTCGGGCGGCTTGTAGGCCGTCGATCCCTTGATCAGCGCGGCCCCGAAGATGAAGGTCTGGACCGCCGCTATGCTGTTGTTCCGGCCGAAGACGTCGTTGCTGTCCGGATTTTGCGTCGACTGGACGCCGACCGGGATCGGGAAGCTGCGCGGCTCGAACACGGTATCGGAAACGGCACTGGCGACGAAGAACCAGTCATTGCTTTGCAGACCGAGCCAGCGCGGTGTGGCGCACCGCCGCTGTCCGGCCTGCCGCCGCCGCTCCTGCTCCTCCTCGGTCGGAATGCACAGCGGCCGATCGCCCTTGAGCGTGTTCTGGTTGTACGGGTCCCACCAGCGTTCGGTGACGATGCCGAGACTCTCGATAAGCCGCCAGCGGTCGGGAATCGGAATGTTGAAGCCCGGAAAGGCCTCCGGCGGCGGTGAGCGGATCGCGCCGGGATTCACTTGCTCGACCGCGTCGGGAAGGTCGCGCTCGATGTCGGGCCGCCGTCGACCTTCGATCAGTTCTTCATCCAGCGGCACGGGCGGGGGCTCGCCTCGCTCGTTGGGCGGCAGTGGCTGCGCCTCCGACATCGAGGCCGCCCCTTCCGTGGGAGCGACTTCGTCGTCCTGGGAGACGAGGGCGAGCGACGAGGCGGCAGCCGGGTGCGGCGCTGACCGATCGGGCGGAGACGCGGCAAGGGCGGCCGGATCCACCGACGTCAGCAGTGAAACGAAGGCGGCCGCGAGCGTCATTTGCCCTGGCAGACATTCTGCTCGTTGGTGCCGACGAACGGATTGAACGGACACAGCACCCAGCGCAGCCGGGTCGTCGTGCTGCCGGTCGGGATCTGGATCCGATCGGAACGGTTCGCCGGATCGGCATTGCCGATCGAACCGCCAAGGCGGATCCCAGCATTGTGAAGGCCCAGAAAGGCGATCATGTCGCTCTGGTCGTTGCCGTCGCCGGACGAGGCGATCGCGCCGACGAGCTGGTTGCCGCGATAGATCGGCACGCCGCCGGCGAACAGGGTGATCCCGTTATTGATCCGGTTGCGGCCCGGCCTGACCTGCGGGGAGCGCGTGCAGCTCCGCGGTACATCGGTGGCATTGGCGCCGAGCACGAAGCCGACGTGCCCCAGGATGTCGTCGGTGATCAGCCGCGACTGCAGTCCGGTCGAGAAGATGTTGAACTGCTCGATCGGGCCGGACAGCGGTCCGGGCGGGCGGCCGAGCTGCCCGTCGGGAAACCAGGGCCGGGCGATATTGCCGATGCCGCGCAGCGAGAATGCCGTGTTGCCGGTGAGCGCCGAGGGATCGCCAAGGAAGGTGCGTACCGCGGCGACATAATCGGAGACGCCCGACGTAGGATTGGCCAGCAGGTCCGGAGCCGCGAAACGGCTGGAGAAGAAGACCGTGGTCCGCGCCTTCTGAGGAACCGCGTCGATCGCATCGACCAATGCGTCGGGACCGCGCACCAGGCCGAGAATCTCGCCATTGGTATCGACCACGACCATGGTGTTCTGAGCACGATTGTCGAGCGGATAGCGCAGCTGCGCGCGAGCCGCGCGCTGGACCTTGAAGGCCTCCTCGAGCAGCGCGCGCACCTCCGAGGCGGACAGCGCGCCGGCCCCGTCCGTGCCGGCGCGGGCGGGATAACGATTGCTCCCGGCGCCGTCGCTGACCACCCAGACTTCCGGCACGTCATACTCGCCGGCGGCAGCCGGGCGGATTCCGGACTCCTCGCTTCCGTAGACCGTCCCGGGCACGATCACCGCATCATTGTATCCGCGGATGGCGACGAGGTTGCCGACGGTGCCGTTGATCGACGCGAAGGCGGGGGCGCTGCCAGGACTGCTTCGGAAATCGGCCGGCGTGGCATCGGAATAGCGCAGCAGGGTGCCGTCCACCGCTATCCGGTTGGCGCGGATCTGCGGCGCCGGTTCGAAGCCGGCGGTGGCGGCGAGGGCGATGACCTCCTCGACGTTGCCGTCCTTGTCCAGAAACTCGGTATCGAATCCGTAGACGCCATCACCGATGACCGCGACGGATCCGACCACCGCGCCGTTCTTGTACAGCGGGAAGGCGCCGGGATCGGCGCCGACGCCGAGTGGACCTCGGTGGCTTCCGGCCCGGTTCGGAAAGCGGCTTGCGACGTCAGAGCAGGGAAGCTGGCTGAACTGAACGCTGAACAGTGGGCCGCTTTCCAGGCCTCGGGTGCCGCGCGATGGCGGGAAAGTCTCTTGAACGATGTCGTTCGCGGTGCGGCTGGAGAAGGCCGCCCCCATGGACGAGAAATAAGAGGAAGTGAGCGCCTTGGAGATGCCTCCGGCAAGCGCCGCCGGCGCCGGCAGGTCGAGGTCCTGCAGATCGGTGCTCCGGCCGTTCGGAGCGGGCGGCGTTCGCAGCGTCAGGTCGGTCCCGTTCATGACGAAGGCGGCGAGGACGTTGCCGACCCGGTCGATGACGATGAATCCGGAGGGCTGACCCTGGGCCTGCGCTTCCGCCACCCCCTGCGCGATGATTCGTTCGACGTCGGAGACGGTGAGGTTCACCAGTGCCGGCGTCTGGAACAACGCCTGTGGCGCCGGCGGCGGCGGCGGGGGAGGGGGCGGCACGGGATTCTCGTTGCCGCCGCCTCCCCCGCCGCCGCCGCAGGAGGCGACGAGAAGGGCGGCCATGGCAATCAACGATACGCTACGCCTCACCTGAGCCTCCGAATGGCGGCGGCGGCCCGTCCGAGCGCAGCGCGGAATTCACCGGGGCTGTAGGCGTTGGGATCTCGGACGGCCCGATACGCAGAATTGATGTCCACCCGGATGTCGTTGGCCGAGCTCTCGGAGACCTGGCGCTCGTCGACCAGGGCGGAGAGCAGGGTATCGGTCGCCATCACCGCCTGCACGCTTCCGGCATAATCGGTGAAGCGCGGGCTGATCGCGCCGCTGGTGATCGAATCGATGATCGCGAATACCTGGCCGCGGCCCACCCGGGCGCCGCTGAAAGCGGTGGCGAGGGCGCGAACCGTTTCCTGCAACGTCCCGGCCGCTCGTACCGCGGCGGCGCGGTCGCGCGCGAGCGCCTGGTGGAAGGCGCGGCTGTCGCGCTCGAACCGCTGCGACAGGTCCGGGGCGACGACGCGAGCCGCGGCGGCGAGCATGATCATGTTCTCGTCATTGTAAGGCGGCATGCCGGACGGGATCGGTCGGCTCGGATTGGCCACGGCAGTCGGCCGGAAATTCGGCTCGTCCGAGATGCGGCGGTGGCAACTGTGGCAGTCGAAGAAGTAGAATTCGGGGAAGATGCCGTCGGTGCCGCGGCCGGCCGTCGTGAACAGGCCGAGCGACCGGTCGAGCGCCATCGCCTGCCCGACCGCCCACATCTGGACGGAATCTATAGCGCCCTTTCGATTGTGATAGTCCTCATCTTCCTGGTGATGCTGCTGCAGTGTCGTGAACAGGTCGAGCTCGAACGAGATGCGGGGATGGCCTGCCGCCATGATGCGGTGGGTGACGAACTGTCCCTCGTCCGCGCTGCCGAAATGGCAGTCGAGGCAGACTGCGGCGCGGGCGCGCGGATTTTCAAGCGGCACCAGGCCCCGCGACACGTTGTTGGCGTGCGTGCCGCCCACCGAATAGTGGCTCGACAGCCAGCCGGAGGCCGGGCCGTGACAGGATTCGCAGCCGACGCCGTCGGAAAGCTGGAAACGCGCACCGCGCGCCGCGGCGGGCGTCGCATGGCAGCCGAGGCACATTTCGGCGCTGCTCGCCTCGCCAATGCCCAGGCGCTGGGCAATGACCTTGCTCCGGGGATCGCTCAGCACGGCATAGGCCCGGCTGTGCGCGCCGGCGGCGCTCGACGGGTCCTGCCACAGCATGATTTCGTCCTGGCGGACTACGGGTCCGTCGCCCTCGCTGCGGCCGTGGCAGGTCGTCCCGCCACAGCTCGCGACGCCGACGAACGTGGCGCCGCCGGCCTGCGCGAGGGCCGGCGCCTCGGCCGGCCGGACGAGCAGCAGGAATCCGGCCAGCGCGGCGAACGCCAGCGCGCCGAAGCCCACGAAGAATTTACGGCTGCCCCCCATCTGCCCTCCATGCCGCCCCGTTTCCCCCAGAGCAGCCACAGAACGTGTCCGAAACTATGGACCGAAACGCCCGACCTGCGCAAGCCGGAAAGCCCGACCCCGATGCTTGCGAGCCGCGCGAAGGGGTGGCTTGCAAGCTGCTGATGACAGTTGAAACAATCCTCGGTACATCAAGGGGAGAAATGGGGGGGACCGGGCGGATCGTGGCCGTCTCGGCCGGCCTCCGCCATGATCCATCGCCCGTGCGGGCGCCATCGGAGCGGCGAGATGACCAAAGCCTCTGATCTGTTCGTCCAGTGCCTCGAAGAGGAAGGGGTGGAGTATATCTTCGGCGTCCCCGGCGAGGAGAATCTCGACTTTCTCGACAGCCTGTCGCGCTCAGGCCGCATCAAGCTGGTCCTCACCCGGCATGAGCAGGGAGCGGGTTTCATGGCCGCCACCTACGGCCGCCACACCGGCCGCACGGGCGTTTGCCTCGCTACATTGGGCCCCGGCGCGACCAATTTCGTGACCGCCGCGGCCTACGCCCAGCTCGGCGGCATGCCGATGCTGATGATCACCGGCCAGAAGCCGATCAAGAAATCCAAGCAGGGCCGGTTCCAGATTCTCGACGTCGTCGACATGATGGGTCCGATCACCAAATATACGCACCAGCTGGCCTCCGCCGACAATATTCCGAGCCGGGTGCGCGAAGCGATCCGGCTCGCGGAGGAGGAGAAGCCCGGCGCCGTCCATCTCGAGCTCCCCGAGGACATTGCCGACGAGACGACCGAATCGCGCCCGCTGAAGCGAAGCCTGGTGCGGCGGCCGCTGGCGGACGAGAAATCGGTGCGCGCCGCGGTCACCAAGATCGAGCAGGCGCGTTCGCCGGTCCTGGTGCTCGGCGCCGGCGCCAATCGCAAGATGACGAGCCGGATGCTGCTCCAGTTCATCGAGAAGACCGGCATCCCCTTCATCACGACCCAGCTCGGCAAGGGCGTCATCGACGAGATGCATCCCAAGTTCCTCGGCTGCGCGGCGCTGTCCGCCGGCGACTTCGTCCACAAGGCGATCGAGGCGGCCGACCTCATCATCAATGTCGGCCATGACGTGATCGAGAAGCCGCCTTTCTTCATGATGCAGGGCGGAACCGAGGTGATCCATGTCAGCACGAAGACGGCCGAAGTCGACCCCGTTTATTTCCCCCAGGTCGAGGTGATCGGCGACATCGCCAACGCAATGTGGCAGATCAAGGAGGACATCGTCCCGTCCGGCACCTGGACGTTCGACCGCATGCTGCGCGCGCGGGAGGCGGAGCTCGAGCATAGCGCGAGCTTGTGCGACGACATGCGCTTCCCGATCTTCCCGCCCTGCCTGGTCAAGCGCGTGCGCGAGGCGATGCCGGCCGACGGCATCATCTGCCTGGACAATGGCGTCTACAAGATCTGGTTCGCGCGCAACTATCCGGCGCGCCAGTCGAACACGGTGCTGCTCGACAATGCGCTGGCGACGATGGGCGCCGGCCTGCCGTCGGCGATGGCCTCGGCGATGATCTATCCCGACCGCAAGGTCATGGCGATCTGCGGCGACGGCGGCTTCATGATGAACAGCCAGGAGATGGAGACCGCGGTTCGGCTCGGGCTCAACCTCACCGTGCTGATCCTGCGCGACGACGCCTATGGCATGATCCGCTGGAAGCAGGCCAATATGGGCTTCACCGACTTCGGCCTCACCTACGGCAATCCCGACTTCGTCAAATATGCCGAGGCCTATGGCGCCAGCGGCTACCGCGTCGACAGCGCCGAAGGGCTGCCCGGCCTGCTCGAGCGCTGCCTCGACACGCCGGGCGTCCACCTGATCGATTGCCCGGTCGATTATTCGGAGAATGACCGGATCCTCAACAAGGACATCAAGGAGCTGAGCGCCGCACTGCAGGCCGGCCGACCTGCGGGCCTCACCTTCGAGACCGCCGAAGCGGCCGCACCGGTCTCGGTCGGTCCAACGCCGGCCTGACCCACGGAAGGCCGTTCGCGACGAGCCTGTGCTTCGATGCGCGGCTTCGACGGGCTAAGCCGCTACTCGGGATGAGCGGAGGAAGGGTTTTCCATCCCCGCTCATGCTGAGTAGGCATTGAGCGAAGTCGAAACGCCGTACCGAAGCACGGGCCCGGGCGAACGGAGTTAAGGACACTCAACGATGGTGAAGCTCAAGGACGTCTATCCGCTCTACCTCGCCAACGAGGCGAAGCAGCCCAACGCGGATCTCGAGGTCACCGACAAATATTCGGGCGAGGTCGCGTTTCGGGTGGCGCAAGCCGACGCCGCCACCATCGACGCGGGAATCGCCGCCGCCGCCGCGGCCGCCGAGCCAATGGCGCGAATGGCGAGCTACGAGCGCCAGAACGTTCTCCAGCATTGCGTCGACCGCTTCAAGGAACGGTATGACGAACTCGCATATGCCCTGTGCGTGGAGGCGGGAAAGCCGATCAAGGACAGCGAGGGCGAGGTCACCCGGCTGATCGACACGTTCCGGATCGCGGCCGAGGAATCGGTGAGAATGACGGGCGAGGTTCAGCCGCTCGACATCTCGCCGCGCGCCAAGGGCTATCAGGGCATCTGGAAACGGGTGCCGATCGGCCCCTGCAGCTTCATCTCGCCCTTCAACTTTCCCCTGAACCTCGCCGCCCACAAGATCGCGCCCGCGCTCGCGGTCGGCTGCCCGTTCGTCGTCAAGCCGGCGAGCCGGACGCCGCTGGGCACGATCATCATCGGCGAGATCCTCGCCGAGACCGACCTGCCCAAGGGCGCTTTCTCCATCCTGCCGGCCCATCGCGAGGGCGCGGACCTGTTCACCACCGACGAGCGGCTGAAACTGCTCTCCTTCACCGGCTCTCCGGCGGTCGGCTGGGACCTGAAGGCGCGCGCCGGCAAGAAGAAGGTCGTCCTGGAGCTGGGCGGCAATGCCGCCGTGATCGTCGACCGCGACGCCGATCTCGACGATGCGGTCGAGCGGATCATCTTCGGCGCCTTCTACCAGTCGGGCCAGAGCTGCATCGGCGTCCAGCGCATCGTCATCCATGCCGACATCTACAACGAGTTCAGGGACCGGCTCTGCGCCAAGGCGAGCAAGCTGGTCGCCGGCGACCCCAAGGACCGCGACACCTTCATCGGGCCGATGATCAGCGAAGGCGAGGCGCGCCGCCTCGACGAATGGGTCCAGGAAGCGCTCGGCGCCGGCGCCCGGCTGCTGTGCGGCGGCAAGAGGGAAGGGGCGATGCTCGAGGCGACCCTGCTCGAAGGAGTCGACCGGAACTGCCGGGTCTATCGCGAGGAAGCTTTCGGCCCGGTCGCGCTCCTGTCGCGGTTCACCGATTTCGATGCCGCGCTCGACGAGGTCAACGATTCCAAGTTCGGCCTTCAGGCCGGGATCTTCACCCGCGACCTGTTCAAGACGCTCGACGCCTGGGACCGGCTCGACGTCGGCGGAGTCGTCGTCAACGACGTGCCCAGCTATCGCGTCGACAACATGCCATATGGCGGCGTCAAGGAATCCGGGCTCGGTCGCGAGGGCGTTCGCTTCGCGATGGAGGACATGACCGAGATCCGCAATCTCGTCATTCGCCGCGGCGCCGGTGCGGCGCTCAGGCAGATGGGGGAATAAGGGCGGAGCCGTCTGCAGCGCCGCGGCGCTCGCGGGAAGTTCGAAGGCAAGCGCCCTGACGGCTTGCTCAGGTCTCGCCCCGGCTGCCGAGCGCCGGCGATCCCAAGCCCTCCAGCATCAGGTCCACGGCCATGTCTGCCAGGCTGTCGGTGGCGACGCGCCCCTCCGGCCGGAACCAGGTGTGGGTCCAGTTGATCATGCCGAAGAAGAGCATGGTGAGCGGCAGCGACAGGGGCCCGGTCTCCGGTCGGACCTCCGCGACCAGCGCCTCGACCGTCGCGATGATCCGGCGCTGCTTGTCGATCACTTCCGCGCGCGGGCCGGGGGGGAGATTGTCGAGCTCGTTCAACAGCACCTTCTGGCTGTCCTGCGCGCCGACATAGAGGCGCATGAAGGCCAGGGTCAGCGTCCGCAGCCGCGTCTCGGCGCTTCCGCTTCGAGTCGCCTCGCCGGCGGCTGCGACGAGCGCGTCGAGATGCGAGGTCATGACCTGGTGGAGGATGTCCTCCTTGGAGGGGAAATAATGGTAGATGAGCGACTTGGACGCTTTGCACGCCTTTGCCAGATCGGCGATCGAAGCGCCGCGAAATCCGCGCCGCGCGTAGAGGCGGGCGGCGGCAGCGAGGATCGCGTCGCGGCGCAGGTCGTAATCGGGCGATTGCGGACGGGCCATGACCCATCGTCACGTCCGCGGCGTCAGGAGTCCAGCCCTTGCGGCGGCTCGGGCGCCGCTAGCGGGTAGCGGCGGTGCCGGCCTCCCGGGTTCGATCGAACGAGATCACGGCGCGCGTCACGTCCTGCATCAGCTCCATGCGCCGCGGGATCGGCACGCTCGTCCGCCCGATCATCACCGCCACCGCATAATGACGGCCTTCGGGCGAGGTCAGGATGCCGATGTCATTGTAGCCGGTCTGGGTGGAGCCGAGCACCTGGCCGGTTCCGGTCTTGTGGGCAATCCGCCAACCCGGCGCCAGGCCGCCGGTCAGGCGCTGACGCCCGGTGCGGGTCTGCGACATGATCGACAGCATGCGCTCGGTCGATGCCCGGGAGAGCAGCTCCCCGCGCTGCAGGCGGGCGAGCCCCTCCACCAGGCCTTCCGGCGTGGCTCCGTCGATCGGATCCTCGACATAGCTTTCGAAGGCGGTGCGTCGCCGTTCGAGGGGAACGTTGCTCCGTGCCTGGTAGAAGGCGCGGCCGACGGAATAGCTGGGCTGCCACTGGAGGCCGGCGATCTGGCTCTGCATCAGCCGCTCGCCGGGCCCGAACCGGACGCCCTGAATGCCCTTGCGCGCCAGCATCGCGCGGACCGCCTCGGGGCCGCCGGCGCGGCGAAGCACGGCGTCATTGGCCGTATTGTCGCTCTGCGTCAGCGCACGGAAGAGGAGGTCGCCCAGCGTCGTCGTATAGCCGTTGGATCCGATCTGGCTCGCGATCGGCTGGTGGAAGAGAGTCAGGTCCTCGCGGCGCAGGGTGACCCGTTGCGAGAGGTCGAGCTCGCCGGCATCGACCCGCTGGAACGCGGTAAGCGCGACCCAGAACTTGCTGACGCTCTGCTGGGGGAAATGGCGGGTGCCGTTCCAGCTCGTCGTCCAGCCGCTCTCCACGTCGCGCACCGCGATTCCCACGTCGCCGTCAAAGCCTTGCGCGAGCTGGCGAATTCGGGTGTCGAGGATCCGCTGGCCGATCTCGAGCGCGGTCGGCGCCGCCGGTTGCCGGCGCTGGACCTGAACGAGATGCGCGGAGCGGGCGGGCCGCACCTTGGGCGCGTCGGCCTGCGTCCGAGCCTGACCGGTGCCCACCGCCTGCGCGCTCTGAGCCTGGGGGATGCACCCGCTCAGCGCGAGCGCCGGAAGGAGGACGAGGATATGCGCCGCCCTCCGAAATATTTCCCCACTGGCCACTCCACGCTCTCCTAACACCTTCTACCCCAAGATTTTTCATCTTAGCCAAGACGTGGTTTATGTCAGCTTAATCCCCTTGTCGCGCCGACAGGCCGTGCCGTGCGCGCGATGGACCGAATCCTGTTCAGGCGCGAGTCACGTTGATATAACGTATCATGTTGGCTAACAGCCGGCTACGCCGCCCCGACCGTCCACCCGGAGAATATGATGAAGTTTGCGTTCCTGCTCGCCTCGACCGCTCTTGCCGCCGCGCCCGCTGCGGCCCAGCAGACCCCTGCGAATTCGGAGACGAGCCCTGATCGGCAAGAGGCGCAGGACCATGTCCATGCGGATCTGGGCCAGCAGATCATCATCACCGCCCCGGGCGTCCGCAATCTCAATATTCTCGCCGGGACGGCGACACTGAGCGGCAGCGACCTGGTTCGCGACATGCGCCCGCAGCTCGGCGAGACGCTGGCGCGGTTGCCCGGCGTGTCGGCCACGTCGTTCGGCCCCGGCGCCTCGCGGCCGGTTCTTCGCGGCTTCCAGGGCGAGCGGGTGCGGGTGATGGTCGACGGCATCGGCTCGATCGACGTGTCCAACACTTCGGCCGACCATGCGGTGACGATCGATCCGATCACGGCCGAGCGGATCGAGGTGCTTCACGGCCCCGCAGTGCTGCTGTTCGGCAGCCAGGCGATCGGCGGCGCCGTCAACGTCTTCGACCGCCGCATTCCCCGCAGCGTGCCCGACGACCCCGCCCATGTCGACGCGATCGCCGCTTATGCGTCCGCAGCCGAGGAGGTCAGCGTCGCGGGCGGCGTCGACGTGCCCCTCGGCGACGGCTTCGTCTTCCATGTCGACGGAAGCTGGCGCGACACCGACGACCTGCGCGTCGGCGGCTTCGTCCTTTCACCCGAGCTTCGGGCCGAACAGCTCGAGATCGCCGAGGAAGAGGAAGCGGAAGGCCATGCCGAGGAGGCAGCGGAGGCGCGCGAGCTGGCCGGCCTGCGCGGGCGGCTGCCCAACAGCGCGACGGAGACCTGGACGGCGGGCCTCGGGCTGGCGCTGATCCGCGATCGCGGGAATATCGGTGTTTCGTTCGGCATCTATGACAGCCGCTACGGCGTGCCGGCCCGTCCCGGCGCCCACCATGCCCATGAGGAAGGGGAGGAAGGCGAGGAAGAGGAGGAAGGCGGTCACGAGCATGGAGACGTGCCGGTATCGCTGGACATGCGCCAGTATCGCGGCGACCTGCGCGCCGAGGTCGAGACGGGCGGCGGCTTCCTCGACCGGATCAGGGTCCGCCTTGCCGCGGCGGATTATGAGCATACCGAATTCGAGGGTGACGAGGTGGGCACGATCTTCCGCACCCAGGGCATGGAAGGCCGGATCGAGGCGGTCCAGGCCGAGCGCGGCGGCTGGCGCGGCGTGATCGGCGGCCAGTTCTTCGTCCGCGACTTCGAGGCGATCGGTGCCGAGGCCTTCGTGCCGCCCAACGACACCAGCCAGATCGGCCTGTTCGCGCTGCAGGAGGTCGAGTTCGGTCCGCTCGAGCTCGAAGGGGCCGTGCGCTACGAGCATAGCAGCGTCTCGGCTCCCGACCTGGGCCTCAGCCGCACCTTCAATGCCTTCTCGCTCGCCGGCGGCGCTTCCTACGAGGTCGCGCCGCGGATCCGGGTCGGTGCGAACGTCTCCCGCGCCGAGCGGGCGCCCTCGGCCGAAGAGCTGTTCTCGAACGGACCGCACGTCGCCACCCAGGCCTTCGAGGTAGGCGACCCGACGCTGGACAAGGAGCGCAGCCTTGGCGGCGAGCTCTATGCGCGGGCGAACGTCTCGGGCTTCCAGCTTAGCGCGACGGTCTACGCCAACCGCTTCGACGACTATATCTTCCAGGCGGCGACGGGCGAGGAAGAGGACGAGCTTCCGGTCTTCCAATATTTCCAGAGCGATGCCACCTATTGGGGCGTCGAGCTCGGGGCGTCGGCGCCGCTCGGCTATGTCGGCAAGTGGCGGATCAAGGCCGACACCGTCGCCGATTATGTTCGTGCGACGATCAGCGACGGCGGCGGCCCGGTTCCGCGCATCCCGCCGCTTCGGCTGCTCGGCGGACTCGAGGCGGAATCTGACCAGTTCGACGGCCGGGTCGAGGTGGAGCACATCTTCGAGCAGGACCGGATCGCCGCCTTCGAGACGCCGACCGAGGGGTTCACCCTGGTGAACGCTTCGGTGACGTGGCGGCCCTGGGGCAATCGCAATCCGACGAGCCTCATCTTCGCGGCCAACAATATCTTCGACGTCGAGGCCCGCCGCCACGCCTCGTTCACCAAGGACTTCGTACCCCTTGCCGGCCGCGATTTCAGGGTGAGCGCGCGGGTGAGCTTCTAGGGCTCCAGGTCCCGAGGGTCTCGACCGCGGCGACAATCTGCGACAACATTCATGAGTCCGGACAAAGTTGCGGGACATCGCTTTCGCATATCGGCGTCATCGACGATCTTCAGAGGGATGTCTCAGATGAACAAGTATATGATCCTGGGCGGCGCGGCGCTGATTGCCGTCACCGGCGCGGCGGTCGCGCAGAATGCGGCCCAGCCGCGGATCGACCGCAATGCCGACGTCACCCGCCAGCAGGTGATCGAGCGGGCCGACCAGCGCTTCGCGCGCCTGGACGTGAACAATGACGGCCGTGCCACTCCGGAGGAGGCCCGCCAGGCCCATGAGCAGCGGCGCGGCGAGCGCGCCGACCGGATGTTCGAGCGTCTCGATGCCAATAGCGACGGCAGCATCAGCCGGGCCGAGTTCGACCAGTCCCGCGCCCAGCGCGCCGAGCGCCGGGCGGAGCGGGGCGAGCGGCGCGGCATGCGCCACGGCCGACGCGGCATGGGCGAGGGTCGGGGCGAACGCCTGTTCGGCGAGCAGGGCTTCGTCACCCGCGACCAGATGCGCGAGCGCGCGCTGGCCCGGTTCGACCGCCTCGACGCCAATCGCGACGGGACTTTGACGGCCGAGGAGCGCCGCCAGGGACGCCAACAGCGGATGCAGGAGCGTCGCGGCCAGACCAGCTAAAGGTCCGGCGCGAGCCATAACGGGAAAGGGCAGCCTTGGGGTCGCTCTTTTTCTTGTCCGCGACCATCTCGACCGGGCGCCGCCAGGCGGCCTTGGTCCGGTCGTCTCGGGCCGATTGCGCCATTACTTCGCTTCGGCCGCGCCTCGGTATTTTCCCCGGCTGCGACAGGTATTGATTTCGTTTAAGTCATGGCCGGCGAATTCATGGCACAAGGGCGGCCGGGCCTGCCGGGCGAGGGGAACAGTGGTCTATTATCGGCTCTATGTGCTGAGCGGCCCGGAAGGCCGCTTCGTCGGCTTCGAGGAGATCGACGCGCCCGACGACGTGGAAGCCGTGCGGGTCGCCGAAGGCCATTGCGGTCCACAGCCGCTCGAGCTCTGGTGCGGCAAGCGCAAGGTCAAGGCTTTCGCCGCTAAGGAAGAAACCCCGGAATAAGTAGCCGCAGCGCCGTTCCGTTCGACGACCGCTGGTGCGCAAGGTGTCGGGCCGAGGCCGGAGCGACGGGCGGGCCCTTCAGGACGGCGGGTCGCCGATTCCGTCCTTCGGAAGCCGCAGTCGGGCGAGCAGCCCGCCTTCGGAGCGATTTTCGAGTTCCAGCGTGCCGCCATGCGCCTGCGCGGCGGCGCGGGCGAGGGTGAGGCCCAGGCCGGATCCTCCGGTTTCGCGGCTTCGCGAGGGTTCCACGCGGTAGAAGGCCTCCTGGACCCGGCTCAGCTCGGAAGGATCGATGCCGGGGCCGCGGTCGCTGATCTCGATCGCGATACTCTCGTCCGTGCCGGGCTCCGGTCCGGCGCCGAGGACCGCGACGCGGGCCGAGCCGCCATATTTGACGGCATTCTCGATCAGGTTGCGGATCGCGCGGCGCAGCAGGTTGGGCTGGACCCGGCCGGTCACCCGTCCGCCGGGTTCCATCTCGACGTCATGGCCGAGCGCGCGGAACTCCTCGACGACGGCATCGGCGAGCGCCGAAAGATCGACGATGCGCGGCGGCTCGACGGCGCGGCCGGATCGGGCCAGCGCCAGCGTATCGTCGAGCATCGCGGTCATTTCCTCGATGGTCGCGATCATTCGCAGCCTCTCCTCCTCGGGCTCGACGCTCTCCGCGCGGATCCTGAGCGAGGCCAGGGGCGTGCGAAGGTCGTGGCCGATCGCCCCGAGCATTCGATCCTTCTCGTCGAGCATCGCGCTCACCCGCTCGCCCATGGCGTTGAAGGCGCGGATGGCCCGGGCGAGGTCGGCGGGCCCCCGGGGCTCGACGTGGAGAGCCTCGCCCCGGCCCTGGAACCGCTCGGCAGCGGCAGTGAGGTCGCGCAGCGGCCGGGCCAGGCGGGCGGCGACCCAGACCATGGCCGCCAGGATGATCAGATAGGTCAGCAGGGTGGCGGCCAGCGGGCGGGCGGCAAGCCAGGGATCGGGCCGCGACGTGATCATCCGCGCGTTGATCCAAGCGCCGTCCGGAAGCTGCACGGAGAGGATGAGGATCCTCAGCCGGTCCATCCGCCGCTCGATCCGCTGGCCCTGATCGGGCGACACCCGCATGCGCACGTGGCGGGGCAGCCTGACGTCGTCGTCCGTCGTGGCGCGGACTTCGCGGACGGCGAGCCCCGCCTGGGCGGCACTTTCGCGCAGCCGGTCGACGAGATGGCGGTCGCTTGCGCCCGCGGCGACCGCGCTCGAGTCGTCGGCCCAGAGACGGCTGCGGCGGCCAAGGCGCGGAAGGAGTATCTCGCGCTCCGAAGCGTTGAGCGGCGCGGCGCGTTGCGCATAGGTAACGAAGCGGCTGATCGCCGGCCCCTCCCGTTGCGCCCGGCTGACCCTCTGGCGTTCGGAAAGGATCAGGGTGAAGTTGATCGCCTGCGCCATCAGCATCGCTGCGGCCATCACCAGCGCGATCTGGCCGATCAGGCTCTTCGGAAGGAACCGCTTCAAATCTTCCTGACCTCGGCCGCGAGCATGTAGCCGCCGCCCCAGACCGTCTTGATCAGCTTGGGATCGGACGGATTCTCCTCGACCTTCTTGCGCAGCCGGCTGATATGATTGTCGATGCTGCGTTCGAACGCCGCGAGCTCGCGGCCCTGGGTGAGGTCGAGCAGCTGGTCGCGGCTGAGCACCCGCCGCGGACGCGTCACCAGCGCGTGCAGCAGATTATATTCCCCGGTCGACAGCGGGATGGCGACGCCTTCCTGGTCCACCAGCTCGCGCTCGCCCGACTTCAGCACCCAAGGGCCGAAGGCGTAATTGTCCGTGTCGGGCGCGCGCACCCGGTTGACCGACTCGCCGGCGCGGCGGAGGACCGCCTTGATCCGGGCAAGCAGCTCGCGCGGCGAGAAGGGCTTGGTGACATAATCGTCGGCGCCGATCTCGAGCCCGACGATCCGGTCGGTCTCCTCGGCCTTGGCGGTGAGCAGGATCACGGGGATGTTGCTTGTCGCGCGGATATAGCCGGTGAGCTGGAGCCCGTCCTCGCCGGGCATCATGATGTCGACCAGCACCAGGTCGATGGCGAAGGCGGACAGGGTCTGCCGCGCCGCCGCCGAATTCTCGGCCTTGGACACGCGCAGGCCGTTGCGGGAAAGGTAGGCGGCGAGCGGCTCGCGTATGTCGCGTTCGTCGTCGACCAGCAGGATGTGCGGTTCCTCGGCCATCTACGGTCTCCCTTAAGGCCGCCCCGCCCATCGACGCCAGCATAAGTGTGTCGCAACTTTGTCGTGAATTGTGTCCGCTGTCGCCGCCGACGGATGATCGGGCGCGGCCGCACCCGCCCTCGGCCTCGCCGCTCGTCGGCAGGGAGGGCCGGCCCGCGTGCGCGGAAGCGCGACCCGGCTCGTCCCATTTATCGCACAAGCGCGAGTGACGCGCGCGCGAATTCGCCTAAAGTGCGGGGGAGGGGGGAGCGCCTATGCTGAACGACGGCAGGATCATGCTCAAGACGCTCGTCGTACTGAGCTTCTATCTGGCCGCGGCCGACCTGATCGGCGTCGTCGCCTGCTTCCTGTTCGACGTCGCGCCGCTGCGCTTCGACAGCGGCGCCTCGCCTTATGCGATCTGGTCCGTGCTTGGGATCTTCACCGGATTCATCGTCTTCGGCGCCGCGGGTCATTGGGCGTCGCGGGCGGGAAAGGGCGAGTGGAGCGGCCGACTCGGCGCGGCGCGGACCGGCAATCTCGTCCTCGCCACCGGCCTTGCCGGCATGGCCGGCCTCGGCCTGCTCTTCGACCGCCTGTGGTGGAGTAGGGGCGTCGACGGCGAATATTTCGTTCCGGACAGCGCACCGCACACCATCACCTTCTTCGGCTCGACCGCTCTGGCCATGCTGATCGGCCGGCACGTCGCCGTCGACGAGCGGACCTGGTAGCGGGCGCGATGGACGGACTAGAGGCTTAGTACCGGTTCGTTCCTCCCGAGTGCGGCGACGATGCGCAACCCTGCCTTTTTCGGTCCTTCACGGGCTTCGTGGGCGGCCAAAAGGTACGAAGTTGACGAAATTGACACCTGCCACGCGCGCACGCCCTGGCGCGCGCAGGCGCGAGCGCCATCCGTGCCGGCATCCCGCTGCAATCGCGGACATGCCGACGCGATCCCCGAGAAGGGGCGCTTCACGATATCAAGGAGTCTTGACCTCCCGCGTCCGGGTGGGCGTCGACGGCTCGCATCGCCGACATTCGAGGGGCGCAGCGATGTTGCCGCTATGTCGGTTGCCTCAGGGCCCGCTGGGCAACATTGATCGTCGCCACCCTCGAAAAAAGGTGAACGGCCGGAATCAATCTCCGCTGTTACCTAATCTGTTACCTACAGCGTACAATCGCTTACCGAGAGTTCGCAAAAACTCGGCAGATAAAATAGCGGTTTATGGTGAGCCCAGCAGGATTCGAACCTGCGACCTACTGATTAAAAGTCAGTTGCTCTACCGACTGAGCTATGGGCCCGTTCGCAAGCGCACCTAGGAGCGGCGGAGGGCGCGGTCAACCGGAGCAAGGCGGCCAAGTCTGTACAGGGACTGCCGCACCGTGGCTCCGGTGAGCGGATCGACCCAGTCGGGCGCGATATCGGCGAGCGGATCGAGAACGAAGCGCCGGTTGCGATATTCCGGGTGCGGAACGATAAGGCCGGGGCCGCCGCGCGCGCCTTCCGACCAGAGGATGATGTCGAGGTCGAGCACGCGCGCGCCCCAGCGCCGGCCCGGCCGGCGGCCATATTCGCGCTCGATGGCTTTCAGAGCGTCGAGAAGCTCCTCCGGGTCGAGATCGGTGCGAAGGCGCACTGCGGCGTTGGCGAAGGCACGGCCGGCGGGCCCGAGCGCAGGCGTCGTGCGGATCCTCGAGACGCGCTCGACGGTGCCGAGATCGCCGAGCGTGCCGATCGCGGCCTGGACGACCTTCGCAGGCGCGCCGTGGCGACCGTGGCGGCGGTTCGAGCCCAAGGCGATCAGGTAGCTTGTCTCGACCATGGCGAGGCGCTTAGACCCAACCGCCCGCCAAGGGAATCGCCTCCCGGTGCGGCTGGAACGAGTCCCCCTTATCCGCACCGGGCCCGGCCCCTGCCGGGAACGACCGCTCGACCAGGATGGAAACGACGCTGACCGACATGCTCTTGGAAAGTCCCGTCTCCGAGGCGGAAGCGCCGCGCGATTGCCCGCTCTGCCCGCGACTGGTCGCCCTTCGCGAGGCGTTGCGCGAGGAACATCCGGACTGGTGGAACGCGCCGGTGCCGGCATTCGGCGATCGCGGTGCCTGGCTCGGCATCGTCGGCCTCGCCCCGGGGATGTTCGGCGCCAACCGCACGGGCCGGCCGTTCACCGGGGACTATGCCGGCATCCTCCTCTACGAGACGTTGATCAAATATGGCCTGGCCGAGGGCGTCTATCGGGAGCGGACCGACGACGGCCTGAGGCTGACCGGCTGCGTCATCCTCAATTCGGTCAAATGCCTGCCGCCGGCCAACAAGCCGCTGCCGGCAGAGGTCGCCAATTGCAGCGTCTATTATCGCGGCGCGCTGGCGGTGCTTCCGAACGTGCGGCTGCTCGTCGCTTTGGGCCAGATTGCCCACGTCAATGCGGTGCGCACGGCCGGCGGGCGGCAGGCCGACTACAAGTTCGGCCATCTCGCCGAGCACCGGCTCCCCGGCGGGCTGCTGCTGCTCGATAGCTACCACTGCTCGCGCTACAATCAGAATACGGGCCGGCTGACGCGCGAGATGTTCGAGGCGGTGTTCGAGCGGGCGGTGGAGTTGCGGGCGGGATTCTAGGCCCCGGCCGGTCTGATCCGGCCGTTCGTCATGCCCGGCGGAGGCTGGCATTCAAGGTGAGTCAGCATGGACCCCAGCCTTCGCTGGGGTGACGAGAAGCCCCAGCCTTCGCTGGGGTGACGAGAAGAGGGAGGCCGGTGTGGTCTCGGCTGGGGGGCAGACGTGCTGGAGGATCGGCCGTCCATCTCCGGGCGTCGGTTGACGAAGGCGAGGGCGGCACTTGGCGGTTGAGGCGATCGATCGAGGCGGGGGGCACGATGGTCGGGGTCGCCGTTCGCATCCCAGCGGAGGCTGGCGTTCAAGCTGAGTCAGCATGGACCCCAGCCTTCGCTGGGGTGACGAGAAGAGGGAGGCCGGTGTGGTCTCGGCTGGGGGTCAGATGTCCTGGACGATCCGGCCGTACAGTTCCGGCCGGCGGTCGCGGAAGAAGCCGAAGGCGGCGCGGTGGCGCTTGACGCGGTCGAGGTCGATCGAGGCGGTGAGCACGCCGGTCTCCGTCGCGCCGAACTCGGCGAGCATGTCGCCGCGCTCGTCGCAGATGAAGCTTCGGCCGTAGAAGATCTGGCCGCCTTCATTGCCGATCCGGTTGGCGGCGATCACCGGCACGACGTTGGAGACGGCGTGGCCGATCATCGCCCGCCGCCACAGGCGGCTGGTGTCGAGGTCCGGGTCGTGCGGCTCGGAGCCGATGGCGGTGGGATAGAAGAGGATCTCGGCGCCCATCAGCATCAGCGAGCGCGCCGTCTCCGGATACCATTGGTCCCAGCAGATGCCGACGCCAAGGGTCGCGTCCGGCGTCGGCCAGACCTTGAAGCCGGTATTGCCGGGCCGGAAGTAGAACTTCTCCTCATAGCCGGGCCCGTCGGGAATGTGGCTCTTGCGGTAGACGCCCATGACGTCGCCGCGATCGTCGATCATCGCCAGGCTGTTGTAGAAATGCGGCCCGTCCGCCTCGAAGAAGCTGGTCGGTATGTAGATGGAGAGCTCCGCCGCCAGCTCGCGCATCGCCAGCACCGCCGGATGGCGATCGGTCGGCCTGGCGCCGGCGAACAGGCCCTCATCCTCCGTTCGGCAGAAATAGGGACCCTCGAACAGCTCCGGCGGGAGCACGACCCTGGCGCCCTTGCCGGCGGCCTCGCGCACCAGCTCGGAGACGTTGCGGATATTCTCCTGCGTGTCGTCGCCGAAGGCGAGCTGCAGCGCGGCGACTTTGATCGTGGTCATGCTCTCAATGTCTCCGTCATTTCCGCGACGGCGGGAATTTCGCTTTGGTGATCGGAACTTCGGCTGGCAAGGCCGGTGCAACTCCATGATGGGGTCGCATCGTCCTCAGGACAATGTGGAGGGCTGCTCAGCTTCATTCGCAGGCTGCGGCCTATCTCGGCACCTGCTGGCTGATGCAGTGGAAGCTGCCGCCGCCGGTGAGGACATGGTCGGCGCGCAGGCCGATCGCCTCGCGTCCCGGGAAGAGCGCGCCGATCAGCTCGACCGCCGCATCGTCATTGGCGGCGCCGTAGACCGGCACGACCACGGCGGCATTGCCGACGTAGAAGTTCATGTAGGAAGCCGGAATGATCTCGCCGTCCCGTTCGACCCGTCCGGGGGAGGGGACAGGCGCCACTTCGAGCCCGAACGCCTCGGCCCGATAGCGGGCGTCGGCATAGACCTGCTGGTTGGGATCGGCGCTGCTCTCGGGCACCGGAACCGCCAGCTTCCCCTCGGCGACGAAGCGGGCGAGATTGTCGACGTGGCCGTCGGTATGGTCGTTCAGCAGGCCGTTGCCGAGCCAGAGCAGCCGCTCGATTCCGAGCGCGCGCTCGAGCCTTGCCTCGATCTCGGCCGCGTCGAAGCCGGGATTTCGGTTGGGATTGAGCAGGCACTGCTCGGTCGTGACGGCGAGGCCCGTCCCGTCCACGTCGATCGCGCCGCCCTCCAGCACCCAATCGTAGCGGACCGGCTCGAGGTCGATCGTCTCGGCGAGGCGCAAGCCGACCGTGTCGTCGCCCTCCAGCTCATATTTGCCGCCCCAGCCGTTGAACAGGAAGCTGCGGGCGAGGCGCCGCCCGTCCTGCTTGAGGATGAGCGGCCCGGTATCGCGCAGCCAGATGTCGCCGAACGGCTCCTGGACGATCGCCGCGAAGGGCGCGAGGCGCTTCGCTGCCTCGACCGAATCCGGGTCGGCGGCGACCAGCCGGACCTCCTCGCCCCGGCCGCCGGCATGCACCGCTCGCGCGAACGCCGCCACTTCCTCCCGCGCCGGCTCGAGATCCGTCTCCCAAAGATCGGCATGGCTCGGAAAGCCGATCCACACGCAATCGTGCGGCGCCCATTCGGGCGGCTGGCGCGCGCTCATCTATGGCTCCCTTTCGCCATGAGGTCGTCCCGGCGGCTTCCGGGATTGGTGAACAGGCTGGCAGCCGAACCAACCAGGCGGCTGTTCACCGGTTCCGACTTTCGCCGGAACGGCTCCGCCCGGACCTGTTCGCGGCAGCGTGCACGACCTACATCCCCGCCTGCGAGCGGTCCCTGATCGCCCGGAATTCGTCGCCTTCGTACCAGTTCGGCCATTCGCCGCCTTCCGCGAGATCGCGCCCGAGGCGATAGAAGATCCGCATCTCCTTCATGGCGCCGGACCAGTCCCAGCCGGGATCATATTCGTCGCCGGGCGCGTGGTAGCGGCTGGCGCGATATTCGGCCTGCCAGGCGTCTCCGGCGGCGCGGCCGCCATTGACGAGGTCGGGGCCGAGCTTGGCATAGACCATCGGCACGCCGAGCTTGGCCATGCTGAAATGGTCGGACCGGTAATAATAGCCGGCCTGCGGTGACGGCTCCGGGGTCAGCGCCAGATTCTCGGCCGCCACGGCGCGCTCGAGATAGGCGTCGAGCTCGGACTTGCCGGCACCGACCGCGTAGAAATCGCGAGCGTCGCCGTGCATCGTCAGGCTGTCGATATTGATCCCGCCCACGGTCCGCTCGAGCGGATAGATCGGGTTGGCGGCATAATAAGCGGAGCCGAGCAGACCGGATTCCTCGGCGGTGACGGCGATGAAGACGATCGAGCGGTCCGGCCGGCCGGCGCGGGCATGCGCCTCGGCGAGGGCCACCAAGGCCGCGGTACCGGTGGCATTATCGACCGCGCCGTTGCAGATCCGGTCCTCGCCCTCCTCGCGGCAGATGCCGAGATGGTCCCAATGGGCGGTGTAGAGGACATATTCCTGCGGACGTGCCGTGCCCGGCAGGATCCCGACGACGTTGCGCGACTGGGCGGTTCGGATCGTCTGGTCGACCGTCATCGAAGCGCGAAGGCCGAGCGGAACGGCGCGAAAGCCGCTCTGGCGGGCGGCACGGGCCAGAGCGTCGAGATCCTGGCCGCCGGCGGAGAGCAGTCGCCGCGCCGCCTCGTTGGTGAGCCAGCCGTTGACCGCCGTCTGGTCGGCGCCGCCGTCGGCGGACTGCATGTAGAGCTGCGGGCCGGTCCAGCTGTTCTCGACGACGTTCCAGCCGTAGGCGGCCGGGGCGGTATCGTGGACGATGAAGGCGGCGGCGGCGCCCTGCCGGGCCGCTTCCTCATATTTGTAGGTCCAGCGGCCATAATAGGTCATCGCCCGGCCGTTGAAGGGACCTTCCAGCGTCGGCGAATCCCAGTCCGGATCGTTGACCAGGATGATGACGGTCTTGCCGCGGACGTCCAAGCCCTCATAATCGTTCCAGCCGCGCTCCGGCGCGTTGATCCCGTAGCCGACGAAGACGATCTCGCTGTCCGACAGCTCGACGCGCGGCTGGACGCGATAGGAGGCGCCGACCATGTCGGTCCGGTAGGCGAAGTTCATGTCGCCGCCGGTGCCGGTCACCCGAAGGCTCGGGCTGCCCTGTGCCGTGATCTCGACCAGGGGCACGTCCTGGAACCAGCTGCCATCGTTGCCCGGCTGGAGCCCGGCGCGCTCGAATTCCCGCGCGAGCAGCTCGACGGTCCGCGTCTCGCCTTCGGTGCCAGGGGCGCGGCCCTGAAATTCGTCGGCGGAGAGCTGCTGCGTCACCCGCTGGAGTGTCGGTAGCGAGATCTGCGCACCCGTCCCGCTATCGGGCGTGCCCGCCGTGGTGCAGGCCGCAATCAGCATCGCCGCCGAGGGCAAGAGGAAGGTCCGCATCAAGCGCATCACACATTCTCCTGGGTCCGGAACGGCCGAGCTTTTGGCAGCACGCCTCTGCCGGCGCAACCTTGCGCGCGGCCCTTGGCCTTGGCATCAGAACGGCAGGGGACTTCAGGGGGGGAATATGTTTCAGTGGATTCGCAAGGCGGCGCTGCCGCTGATCGTCGGCGCCTGGGCGGCCGCGGCGTCGGCGCAGGCGAGCGATCCGGCGGCGATGTTCGGCGTGCGGGAGAGTATCGAGAGCATCGCCATGTCTCCCGACGGGCGCCGGCTCGCTTATGTCGCGCCGGCGGCGGGCCCGGCCTCGCGCCTGTACACGGTGGACCTCGATACCGGCGAATCCCGCCAGACGACCGCCGTCGACGGAGTCGGGCAGCGGCTCGGCCGCTGCAGCTGGGCATCGAACACGCGACTGGTCTGCACGGTCTTCGTCCTGAGCGATTCTCCCGGCGTGCTGGTCGGCGTGTCGCGGCTCGTCGCGCTCGACATGGACGGATCGAACGTCCGTCAGCTCGGCCAGACCCAGAGCTTCTACCAGCGCTATGCCAACCTGTGGGGCGGCGAGATCATCGACTGGCTGCCGGGCGAGGACGGCGCGGTCCTGATGGGCCAGATCTTCGTGCCCGAGCAGCGTGCCAATACCAATATCGAGCGCCGGCAAGAGGGATTCGGCGTCGTCCGCGTCGACACGGCGACGCTCGCCACGCGTCGGGTCGAGACGCCGCGGCTGCATGCCGCCGATTATATATCGGACGGCCGGGGCAATGTTCGGATCATGGGCATGCAGCCGCCGCGCGGCGAGACCCGCATGGCCGGCGACGTCGTCAACTATTTCTACCGGCGGGCGGGGTCGAGCGAGTGGCTTCCTCTCGGCAGCTACAATCTCGAGAGCCGCGACGGCCCGAACCCCAAGGCCGTCGATCCCGATCTCGATGCCGCCTACGCCTTCGACAAGCTGGACGGGCGCCTGGCGCTCTACCGTCTCGCGCTCGACGGTTCGGGGCGGCGCGAGCTGGTCCTCTCGCACGACCGGGTGGACGTCGACGGGCTCGTCCGGATCGGCCGGCGCGGCCGTGTCGTGGGCGCGAGCTTCGCCACCGAGCGGCGCCAGCTCGTCTATTTCGATCCGGAGCTGAAGCAGCTCGCCGAGCAATTGTCGCGCGCGCTTCCCGGACTGCCGCTGATCCGGTTCGTGGATTCTTCGGAGGACGAGGGGCGGCTGCTGATCTGGGCCGGCAGCGATCGCGATCCGGGCCGTTACTATACTTACGACCGGGAGTCGCGCAGACTCAACGAGATCATGCTCAGCCGGCCGCAGCTCGAAGGCGTGCCGCTGGCGGAGGTCCGCGCCGTGACCTACCGCGCCCGCGACGGGACCGAGGTCCCCGCCTATCTGACCCTGCCGCCCGGAAGCAGCGGCCGGGGGCTCCCGGCGATCGTCCTGCCGCATGGCGGCCCCGAATCGCGCGACGAATGGGGTTTCGACTGGCTGCCGCAATATTTCGCCCACCGTGGATTTGCCGTCCTGCAGCCCAATTTCCGCGGCTCCTCCGGCTATGGCGACGACTGGTTCCGGGAAAACGGCTTCCAAGCGTGGCGGACGGCGATCGGCGACGTCAATGACGGCGGACGCTGGCTGGCGGCGGAAGGTATCGCCGATCCGGCGAAGCTGGCGATCGTCGGCTGGTCCTATGGCGGCTATGCCGCGCTCCAATCCAACGTGCTCGATTCCGGCCTGTTCAAGGCCGTCGTGGCGATCGCTCCGGTCGCCGACCTCAACCTGCTCAAGGAGGAATGGCGGGGCTGGACCAACTTCGCGGCGATGCGCGACTTCATCGGCAGCGGCGCGCATATACGGGAAGGCTCGCCGGCACAGAATGCCGGGGCGATCGGCGTGCCGGTGCTGATGTTCCACGGCGATCTCGACCGCAACGTCAGCGACCGCCAGTCGCGGCTGATGGACGAACGGCTGCGCGATGCCGGCGGCCGTTCCGAGCTCGTCATCTTCCCGGGACTCGATCATTCGATCCAGGACAGCGAGGCGCGGACGCGGATGCTGAGCCGGAGCGATGCGTTCCTGCGCGAAGCGATGGCGATGGAATGAGAAAGGGCGGCCCAGTCGGGCCGCCCTTCACCAACTCAGCCGTGCCCGTTCAGGCTCAGCGCGAGTAGAATTCGACCACCAGGTTCGGCTCCATCCGCACCGGATAGGGAACCTCGTCGAGGGTCGGGACGCGGTTGAACACCACCTTGGTGGCGCCGTCCTGCACCACATATTCGGGGATATCGCGCTCGGCGAGGCCCTGCGCCTCCATCACCAGCGCCATTTCCTGCGCCTTCGGCCCGAGCTCGATCACGTCGCCGACCTTCACCCGGGCGGAGGCGATGTTGAGCTTGCGGCCGTTGACCCGGATGTGGCCGTGATTCACCAGCTGACGCGCGGCCCAGATGGTCGGCGCGAACTTGGCGCGGTAGACGACCATGTCGAGCCGGCGCTCGAGCAGGCCGATCAGATTCTGCGAGGTGTCGCCCTTCATGCGGCTCGCTTCCTGGAAGGTCCGCTTGAACTGCTTTTCGGTTACGTCGCCATAATAGCCCTTCAGCTTCTGCTTGGCGCGGAGCTGGATTCCGAAGTCGGAAAGCTTGCCCTTGCGGCGCTGGCCATGCTGGCCGGGACCATATTCGCGGCGGTTGACCGGGCTCTTGGGACGTCCGAAGACGTTCTCGCCCATCCGGCGGTCGAGCTTGTACTTGGCGCTTGAGCGCTTCGACATGTCTTACTCCAATTTGCTTCGTGTCGTGGCCACCCCCCCGGTCCGAGAACCGATTCCCGCTTTCCGGGAAGGGCGTATGTCCCTGGAACCGCACCGCCGGACCATGACAGTTCCGGCGCGGCCACCGCTTCACCAGGGGTGCGGGGCCAATTGCGAAGGCGGGCACATGGTCGAAAAGGCGTGCAAAGTCAACCGGCCGCCCTCTCTAGCCGGACCTTCCCTTGGCCCTGCGCCCCTTTCTGGGGTCCACGAGCGCGCGGACGATGCCGCGCATGGCCTGCACTTCGCGCGTCGACCAGCCGGCCTTGGTCAGGATCGTCCGGATCGTGTTCTTCGTCGCGGGCGTGCGGTCCGGCGGATGAAAATAATCGGCCGCCTCGAGCGCCTCGTAGAGCTGGCCGATGAGGCCCTCGAGATGCTCGTGCGGCGCCCGCGGCTCCGCTTCGTCGCCCAAGGTCGGCACCGCCAGGTCGGCGCCCTTGGACCATTCATAGGCGATCAGGATCACGGCCTGGGCGAGGTTCAGCGAACGGAATTCCGGATTGACCGGCACGGTGACGATCTTTCCGGCGAGCGCGACCTCGTCCGTCTCCAGCCCGGAGCGCTCGGCGCCGAAGAGAATGGCCGAAGGACCGTCATTGGCCCGGATCTCGCGCGCCGCCGTCTCGGGCGAGACGACCGGCATCACCAGCCCCCGCTTTCGCACCGTCGTCGCATAAACGTGCGGGCAGTCGGCCACGGCCTGAGCGACGCTGTCGAAGACACGGGCATGCTCGAGCACCCTGTCCGCCCCCGAGGCGGCCGGACCCGCCGACGGATTGGGCCAGCCGTCGCGCGGGCTCACCAGCCGCAGGTCGGTGAGCCCGAAATTGAGCATGGCCCGGGCCGCCTTGCCGATATTCTCCCCGAGCTGCGGGCGGACGAGGACGATGGCGGGCGGGGGAGGGGCGCCGGGTTCACCAGACCGCTCATCCTGAGCAGCGGCCGAGCTTGTCGAAGCCGCGTATCGAAGGACAGGCTTCTTCGAGAGGAGACGGAACGCTTCCAAGTCACCTCTGATCAGCGCTTCCTTCTTGGCCCTGGACCAGCCCTTGATCTGCCGCTCTGCCGTGAATGCCTGGTCGCGATCGGGGAAGCGTTCGGACCAGACAAGGGTGACGGAGCGACGGCTATGCGTGTGGCCCGGAAGCGCCGCAGACTGATGCTGCGCCAACCTGGCATGCAGATCATCGGTGTGGCCGGTGTAGTAGCTGCCGTCGGAGCAACGCAGGATATAGGTATAGAAATCCAACCTCACCGGGTCCTTCGATACGGGGCCTCGCCAGGCTCGGCCCCTACTCAGGATGAGCGGGTACTCGATACGGGGCTTCGCCAGGCTCGGCCCCTACTCAGGATGAGCGGGTCCTTCGATACGGGGCTTCGCCAAGCTCAGCCCCTACTCAGGATGAGCGGGCAGGGGAAGAATCGGTGACGAAGAAAATCCGATTTGCGGATCCCGGCCGTCCGGAGAAATCCCATCTTCGCGTTCTTCGATCCGGGGCTTCGCCAGGCTCAGTCCCTACTCAGGATGAGCGGTCCTTCGATACGGGGTTTCACCCGTCACCAACGGAGCCCGCGAACTGCTCGAAATCCTTGGCTTCGCGGAAGTCCTTGTAGACAGAGGCGAAGCGTATGTAGGCGACCGGGTCGAGCGCCTTCAGTCCTTCCATCACCATTTCGCCGATCCGGGTCGACGGAGTCTCGCTTTCGCCGCTGGTCTCGAGCTGGCGCTGGATCGACGAGGCAAGCCGCTCGATCCGTTCGGCCGGAACCGGGCGCTTGCGGCAGGCGATGGCGATCGAGCGTTCCAGCTTGGCGCGCTCGAAGGGCTCGCGCCGGTTCTCGGACTTGACGACGACGAGCTCGCGAAGCTGCACCCGCTCGAAGGTGGTGAAGCGCGCGCCGCAATCCTCGCACTGGCGCCGCCGCCGGATGGCCGAGCCGTCCTCGGTCGGACGGCTGTCCTTCACCTGGCTGTTCTCATGGGCGCAGAACGGGCAGCGCAAGGGCTAGAAGTCCTGGTAGATCGGAAAGCGCCCGCACAGTTCGCGCACCCGCGTCCGCACCGCGGCTTCGACCGCCGCATTGCCGTCATGGCCGTTCGCCCTCACCCCTTCCAGGACGTCGGCGATCATGTCGGCAATGTCGCGGAATTCGGAGATGCCGAAGCCGCGCGTGGTGCCCGCAGGGGAGCCGATGCGGATCCCGCTGGTCTGAACCGGCGGCAACGGATCGAACGGAACGCCATTCTTGTTGCAGGTGATGGCCGACCGCTCGAGCGCCTCATCGGCGTCGCGGCCGGTGATCCCGATCGGCCGGAGGTCGACGAGCGCCAGGTGGGTGTCGGTGCCGCCGGCGACGAGGTCGGCGCCGCGTTCCTTGAGCCGGCCGGCCATCGCCTTGGCGTTGGCGATCACCGCCCGCGCATAGGATTTGAAGCCGGGCTCGAGCGCTTCGCCGAAGGCGACGGCCTTGGCGGCGATGACGTGCATCAGGGGACCGCCCTGCAGGCCCGGGAAGACCGCGGAATTGACCTTCTTCGCGATGTCCTCGTCGTCGGTCAGGACCATGCCGCCGCGCGGGCCGCGCAGCGTCTTGTGGGTGGTCGTGGTGACCACATGGGCGTGGCCGAATGGAGAGGGGTGCTCGCCCGCGGCGACCAGGCCGGCGAAATGGGCCATGTCGACCTGGAACAAGGCGCCCACCTCGTCCGCAATGGCGCGGAAACGGGCGAAGTCGATGTGGCGCGGATAGGCCGAGCCGCCCGCGATGATCAGCCGGGGCTTGTGCGCCCTGGCGAGTCGTTCGACCTCGTCGAAATCGACCAGATGGTCTTCGCGCCGGACTCCGTACTGGATCGCGTTGAACCATTTGCCGGACAGAGCCGGCTTGGCGCCGTGGGTGAGATGGCCGCCCGCATCGAGCGACATGCCGAGGATGGTGTCGCCCGGCTTGCACAGCGCCAGCAGGACCGCGCCGTTCGCCTGGGCGCCGCTGTGCGGCTGGACGTTCGCGAAGCCGCAGCCGAACAACTTCTTCGCCCGCTCGATCGCCAGCGTCTCGACCGAGTCCGAGGGCCCGCAACCCTGATAGTAACGCCGCCCGGGATAGCCTTCGGCATATTTGTTGGTGAGCACCGAACCCTGCGCCTCGAGCACGGCGCGCGAGACGATATTCTCCGACGCGATCAGCTCGATCTGGTTCTGCTGCCGGTCGAGCTCGGCGGCGATCGCGTCGGCGACCGCCCCGTCGGACCGGCGCAGGGTTTCGGTGAAGAAGCCGTCGGGCTGGACGTCGGAAATCGGTCGGCTGCTCATGCGGGTTCCTTGGCGAAGACGGGGTTGGAGAGCTTGTCGACGCGTCGCTGGTGGCGATCGCCGCCGAAGGGCGTGGAGAGGAAGGCTTCGACGCAGGCCTTGGCCATTTCCGGCCCGATCAGCCGCGCTCCCATCGCGATGACGTTGGCATCGTTATGCTCGCGCGCAAGCCGGGCCGAGAGCGGCTCGGAAACCAGAGCGCAACGGCAGGCCGGGTGGCGGTTGACCGAGATGGAGATGCCGATGCCCGAGCCGCACAAGGCGATGCCGCGGCCGGCGCGGCCCTGCGCGACCGCTTCGGCGATCTTGTAGCCGTAATCGGGATAGTCGACCGAATCGACGCCGCCGGGTCCCAGGTCGACGACTTCATGTCCCGCGGCCTGGAGATAAGCGACGAGCATCGCCTTCATCTCGACCGCGGCGTGATCGGAAGCGATGACGATCCGCTCGCCCATGGGCAGACTCCGCAGGTTTCGGGTGGCCCCCGCTGTAGGCAATGCGGCCCGGATTCGCCACCGCATATTGCGCCCGCGGGTAGGATCGCCTAGTGTGTGACTGTAGTAACACAGTGGGAGGGGTGCGATGCGAGAAGTGTTGATCGGGACGGCGGCCTGCCTCGCCGTGATTGCGGCGCCGGCGGTGGCGAAGGAAGCCGCGCCGGCCGAAGTGATGATCCTCGGCACCTACCATATGGGCAATCCCGGTCGCGACCTCGCCAACATGGAAGCGGACGACGTCACGAGGCCGCGCCGACAGGCCGAGATGGAGGCCCTCGCGGAGGCGCTGGCCGGCTGGCGCCCGACCAAGATCCTGGTGGAGTGGGAGCGTCCGGCGCCGTTCACCGTCGAGCGCTATCGCGCCTTCGGGCCGGAGGACCTGCTGACCGACCGGAACGAAGTCGTGCAGATCGGCTTCCGGCTGGCCCGCCGGCTCGGCCATGGCGAGGTGTACGGCTTCGACGAGCAGGGCGGCGACGGCGAGCCCGATTATTTCCCGTTCGACCGGGTGCAGGGCTGGGCCGCGGCGCATGGGCGAAGCGCCGTCGTCGATGAGACGCTGAGCTTTTTCCGCGCGATGGTGGCGGAGGAGGGGAGGGCGCTGGCCGACCATTCGATCGCGGAGATGTTGCTGATCCACAACGATCCCGCGCGCGACCGGATGGGCCATGCGCGTGGCTATTATGCCTTTCTCCCGCTCGGCGATGCCGAGGACCAGGTTGGCGCCGAGCTCAACAGCTACTGGTACATGCGCAACGCCAAGATGTTCGCGAAGGCGGCGCTGATCGCCGAGCCGGGCGACCGGCTGCTCGTGCTCGTCGGCTCCGGCCACCGATACTGGCTGACCCATTTCGCCGAGACAACGCCCGGCTTCACCTCGGTCGACCCGCGTCCCTGGCTCCAGCGCGCGGTCGCCGAGGAGAGGGAAACCGCGGTGGAATAGCGCCTGGACACCGCCTGCAGCGATGCTCAGCCTGATCTTCCGCGGGGACCCAGCCCGGCGGTGAATTCCGTGCGGATGCCAGCCTTCGCCGGCATGAAGAGGACGCTGTTTCGGCTGGGCGACGCAGCCCTCAGGCCGCGAGCTTCATCTCCAGGCGGTCCCAGATCTCGACCAGAGCGCCGGCGAGCTCGCGCATCATCGCATCGTTATGGGCGGGGCCGGGGGTAAAGCGCAGCCGCTCGGTGCCGCGCGGCACGGTCGGATAGTTTATCGGCTGCACGTACATGCCATATTCGGCGAGAAGGATGTCGCTGATCCTCTTGGCTTTCGCCGGATCGCCCACCAGAAGCGGGACGATATGGGTGGTCGACGGCATGACCGGCAGTTTCGCGTCGGCGAAGATCGCCTTCATGCGTTCGGCAGCCGCCTGCTGGGCTTCGCGCTCGGCGGACGATTTCTTGAGGTGACGCACGCTCGTCAGCGCGCCGGCGACCAGGACCGGCGAGAGCGAGGTCGTGAAGATGAAGCCGGGCGCGTAGCTGCGGACGACATCGACGATATTCTTCTCGGCGGCGATATAGCCCCCCATCACGCCGAACGCCTTGCCGAGCGTGCCTTCGATGATGGTGAGCCGGTGCGCGATCCCGTCGCGCTCCGAGATGCCGCCGCCGCGCGCCCCGTACATGCCGACGGCATGGACCTCGTCGAGATAGGTCAGCGCTTCATATCGGTCGGCGAGGTCGCAGATTTCGGCGATCGGCGCGACGTCGCCGTCCATCGAATAGACGCTTTCGAAGGCGATCAGCTTCGGCGCGTCGGCCGGCGCCTCGGCGAGCAGCTGCTCGAGATGCTCGAGATCGTTGTGGCGGAATACGCGCTTCTCGCAGCCCGAATTGCGGATGCCGGCAATCATCGACGCATGGTTGAGCGCGTCCGAGAAGATGATGCAGCCGGGCAATATGCGAGCGATCGTCGAGAGCGTCGCCTCGTTCGAGATGTAGCCCGAAGTGAACAGCAGCGCCGAGTCCTTGCCGTGCAGGTCCGCGAGCTCGGCTTCCAGATCGATATGATAATGGGTGTTGCCGCTGATGTTGCGGGTTCCGCCCGAGCCGGCGCCGACGTCGTGCAGCGCCTCTTCCATCGCCGCGATCACGTCCGCATGCTGGCCCATGGCGAGATAATCGTTGGAGCACCAGACGGTGATCGGCTTCGGGCCGTTATGGCCGGCGAAGCATCGCGCATTGGGAAAGGAGCCGCGGTTGCGCAATATGTCGATGAAGACTCGATAACGCCCCTCGGCGTGCAGCCGCTCGATCGCTTCCGCAAAGATGCGCTGATAATCCAAGATACCGTCCCCGTCGTTCGGGCGCCCAATATAGGAAATCGACCCCAGAGCGCCAGCGCGAATCGCTCGCAACAATCTGAAGGCGTCCCGAAGCGGCTCCGATCTAGAGGCGCTCGATCCGCGTCAGGCCGAAACTTGCGAGCCCGCGCCGGAATTCCTCGCTTTCGGCGCCGGGCCCGATGAGGACGGCGACGCCCTCGCCCGGCATGTCCGGCCAGACTTCCTGGCGCAGCAGCCAGGCCGTGCGGCGCGCGATGCCGGCATTGCCGTCGACGAAGGTCAGCGGCCGCGGCGCCGCCGCCTCGAGCTCGGCCTGCACGAGAGGGAAATGGGTGCAGGCCAGGACGATCGTGTCGATCCGTTCGCCTCCAGGCTGGGAGAGGAGACCATCCAGGATCCGGCGATAGGCGTCGGGCGCGGTCGGCTCGCCGCGCAGCCTGGCCTCGGCCAGCTCCACCAGCTCGGGCGAGCCGTGCCGGATCACCAGGCAGTCCGACGCGAAATCGGACGCGAGCCGGTCGACATAGGGTTGGATCACCGTCCCCGGCGTTCCCAGGACGCCGACCGCGCGCGACTTCGACACGGCCGCGGCCGGCTTGATCGCCGGCACGGTGCCGACGATCGGAAGGTCGAGCGCGGCACGGACGGCGTCCAGCGCGATCGTCGAGGCGGTGTTGCAGGCAATCACGATCAGCCGCGGATCGTAGCGCTCCGCCAGCCGGCCGAGCAAAGCGGGCACCCGCGCCTCGATTTCCGCCGCCGTCTTGGTCCCGTAGGGAAAGCCGGCGCGGTCCGCCGCATAGACGATCGGAGCCCGGGGAAGCCGTACGCGCACGGCCTGGAGGACGGAAAGTCCGCCGACCCCGGAGTCGAACAGGAGGATGGGACGCGCGGCAGTCATTCACGGCGCCTCTAACCGCGCCGGCTTTGCTCGGCAAACGCAGTTGCGCGGCACCGGCCCATTGCTTACCCACGCATCCAGGCGCCGACATGATCACCTTCGACACCCTCGCCGAGCCCTTGCTTGCCATCCTGCTCGGCTACGGGCTCGGATCGATTCCCTTCGGCCTGCTGCTCACCCGGCTGGCCGGCCTCGGCGACGTCCGCGCCATCGGATCCGGCAATATCGGCGCCACCAACGTGCTGCGGACCGGGCGAAAGGAACTCGCCGCGGCGACCCTGATCCTCGACGCGGCGAAGGGCACGGCCGCAGTGCTGCTCGCGACGGCAATCTGGCCGGAGACGCCGATGCTCGCGCCGCTGGCCGGCCTCGCCGCTTTCCTCGGCCATCTCTATCCGGCCTGGCTGGGGTTTCGCGGCGGCAAGGGCGTCGCCACCCTGTTCGGCGTCGTCGGCGGCTTGATGTGGCCGGCAGCCCTGATCGCCGCCGCCGTCTGGATCCTCGGACTGCGGCTGACCCGCTATTCCTCCGTGGCGGGGATGAGCGCGGCAGTCGCGGCGCCGGTCGCCGCCGCCTTGATCGGCCGCTTCGACCTGGTCCCGCTCTTCACCGGCTTCGCCTTGCTCGTGCTGTGGAAGCATCGCGCCAATATCGCCCGGCTGATCGGCGGGACCGAGCCCAAGGTGGGGGCGGGCCGCGACTGACATGGCGGCAAGCGCCGACCAGATTGCCCGGCTGCGCCTGATCCGCTCGGACCAGATCGGGCCGATAACCTATTACCAGCTGCTCGCCCGGTTCGGCTCCGCGGCGGCCGCGCTCGAGGCGATCCCCGAGCTGGCGGCGCGCGGCGGCGGGCGCCCGCCGCGCCTGGCCGGGACCGACCAGATCGCGCGCGAGATGGAGCGGGTCGAGCGGCTCGGCGCTAGCTATCTCTTCGCCGGCTCGCCTGGCTATCCGCCCCTCCTCGCCGAGATCGAGGCGGCACCGCCGGCGCTGATCGCGAGCGGCGATGTCGATATCGCCCTTCGGACGCCGATCGCGATGGTCGGCGCGAGAAACGCTTCGGCGGCCGCCTGCCGCTTCGCCCGCGTACTGGCGCGCGAGCTCGGGGCGCGCGGCGCGTCGATCGTCTCCGGACTGGCGCGCGGCGTCGACACGGCGGCCCATGACGGATCGATCGATACGGGGACGATCGCGGTCATCGCCGGCGGCATCGACATCGTCTATCCGCCCGAGAACGAGGCGCGGCAGCGCGCCATCGCGGAGCGGGGCCTGCTGCTCGCGGAGCAGCCGCCAGGCACGGAGCCGCGGGCGCGGCACTTTCCCTATCGCAACCGGATCATCGCCGGCCTTTCGCTCGGAACGGTCGTCGTCGAGGCGGCGCCGAAGTCGGGGTCGCTGATCACCGCGCGCCAGGCGGCCGATTTCGGACGGGAGGTCATGGCGGTGCCCGGCTCGCCGCTCGATCCGCGCGCCCAGGGCTGCAACCAGCTGATCCGCGACGGCGCCACCCTGGTCCAGAATGCCGAGGACGTACTCGAGGCGATCCGGCCCCTCCACGTCGCTTTTCGCGAACCGGAGGCCGGCTATGATCCGGGCGCGACCGGCGATGCGGACGATCCGGCGCGCCGGCGCATCGAGGACCTGCTCGGGCCGACTCCGGTCGCCGTCGACGAGATCGTCCGGCAGGCGGGACTGCCGGCCGGCGTCGTCCAGACGGTGCTGCTCGAGCTCGAGCTCGCCGGGCGTCTGGAGCGGCATGCCGGCGCGCGGGTGAGCCTGGCCTGAAGGATCGAAGCTGGGCGACCCGAAGGACCAGGGGCGCCGGTCGGCCAGGCGGGCCGCAGCGTCTCATTCGGATCCTGCGCCGAATCCTCGGCGGCGGCCCTTGACGCGGCGCCGGCCGCCTCACCACTCTCGCGCGTGTACGTGTAGAAAGACCAGACCTTCATGAAGCTCGTCGTCGTCGAATCCCCGGCCAAGGCCAAGACCATCGAAAAATATCTCGGCAGCGGCTATCGTGTGCTCGCCTCCTACGGCCATGTCCGCGACCTTCCCGCCAAGGACGGGTCGGTCGATCCCGACGACGGCTTCGCCATGCAGTGGGAGGCCTATCCCGACAAGGCGCGCCAGCTGAAGGCGATCAGCGACGAGGCGAAGAAGGCCGATTCCCTGATCCTCGCCACCGACCCTGACCGGGAAGGCGAGGCGATCAGCTGGCACGTCCAGGAGGTGCTGCAGAAGCGCAAGACGCTGCCCGCTTCGGTCGAGCGAGTCACGTTCAACGCCATCACCAAGGCGGCCGTGACCGAGGCGATGCTGCACCCGCGCGGCCTCGACGAGGACCTGATCGACGCCTATCGCGCCCGCCGCGCGCTCGACTATCTGGTCGGCTTCACCCTCTCGCCGGTGCTGTGGCGAAAGCTGCCCGGCGCCAAGTCGGCCGGCCGGGTCCAGTCGGTGGCGCTACGGCTGATCGTCGACCGCGAGCGCGAGATCGAGCTGTTCCGCGCCCAGGAATATTGGAGCGTCACGGCGACGATGGAGGCCGACGGAACCGAGTTTCTCGGCCGCCTCGTCCGCTACAATGGCGAGAAGATCGACCGCCTCACGATCGGCGACCAGGGCACCGCCGAGGCCGCCAAGCTGGCGGTCGAGCAGGGGCGCTTCACGGTCGCATCGGTCGAGACCAAGCCGCTCAGCCGCAATCCGCCGCCGCCTTTCACCACCTCGACCCTCCAGCAGGAGGCGGCCCGCAAGCTCGGACTGTCGGCCACCCGGACGATGCGCCTTGCCCAGGACCTCTATGAAGACGGATCGATCACCTACATGCGAACCGACGGGGTCCAGATGGCGCCCGAGGCGATCTCCGCTGCCCGCCGCGCCGTCGCCGACCGCTACGATTCCGGCTACGTTCCGGACAAGCCGCGCCACTACGAGACCAAGGCGAAGAATGCGCAGGAAGCGCACGAGGCGATCCGGCCGACCGATTTTTCCCGCGATCGTGCGGGATCGGGCGACCATGCCCGCCTCTACGAGCTGATCTGGAAGCGGGCGCTGGCCAGCCAGATGGCCTCGGCGCGGCTGGAGCGGACCACCGCCGAGCTGACCGACGGCACCGGCCGGCACGCGCTTCGCGCGACTGGCCAGGTGGTCCTCTTCCCCGGCTTCCTCGCGCTGTACGAGGAGGGGCGCGACGATCCTGATCGCAGCTCCGGCAAAAATGCCTCCGCTGATGAGGCGGACGAGGAATCGCGCCGCCTGCCGCGGCTGCGGGACGGCGACCGGCCGCATATGAAGGCGGTCCATGCCGAGCAACATTTCACCCAGCCGCCGCCGCGTTATTCGGAAGCCAGCATCGTCAAGAAGATGGAGGAGCTCGGCATCGGGCGGCCTTCCACCTACGCCTCGACGATCCAGACGCTTCGCGACCGCGAATATGTGCGCGAGGAGAAGAAGAGGCTGGTGCCGGAGGAAAGCGGGCGGTTGCTGACCGCCTTTCTCGAGCGATTCTTCGAGCGCTACGTCTCCTACGATTTCACCGCCCACCTCGAGGACGAGCTGGACGACATATCCGGCGGCCGCACCGAGTGGCGGCGGGTGCTCGAAGAATTCTGGCGGGACTTCAAGCCGAAGACCGCCGAGATCATGGAGCAGAAGCCCTCCGACATCACGGCGGCGCTCGACGATTTCCTGGCGCCCTGGCTGTTTCCCGACAAAGGCGACGGCAGCGACCCTCGGCTCTGCCCGGCCTGCGGCGAGGGGCGGCTCGGACTGCGCGGCGGGCGCTACGGCGCCTTCGTCGCCTGTTCCAACTATCCCGACTGTAAGTTCACCCGCCGCTTCGGGGCGGATTCCGGCGAGGAGGACCAGGGGCCGCAGGTGCTCGGGGAAGATCCCGAGACCGGCGAGACGGTGAGCCTGCGCTCCGGCCGTTTCGGTCCCTATGTCCAGCTCGGCGAGGGCAAGGACGCGAAGCGAAGCTCGCTTCCCAAGGACGTGCCGTCGGAGGCGCTCGACCTGGACATGGCGCTGAAACTGCTTTCGCTCCCCCGCACGATCGGAAACCATCCCGAAAGCGGCAAGCCGATCACCGCGAGCATCGGCCGATACGGCCCCTATCTCGCCCATGACGGCAAATATGCGAAGCTCGCTTCGACCGCCGAGGTGTTCGAGGTCGGCATGAACGCGGCGGTGGCGAAGCTCGCAGACGCGGCGGCCGGCGGCGGGCGTGCCCGCGGCTCGCGCGAGCCATTGCGGGTGCTCGGGGCCCATCCCACGTCCGGCGCGGAGATCCGCCTGATGGAGGGACGGTTCGGACCCTATGTCACGGACGGGGTGACGAACGCCACGCTGGCGCGCACCGCCTCTCCGGACGCCCTGACCCTGGAGGAAGCGGCGCAGCTGATCGATGCGCGCGCGGCCAAGGGACCGGCGAAGAAAAAGGGACGGCGTGCCCCGGCCAAGGCCGCCGCACGGAAGAAGAAGTCCTAGCAAGAACCGTGAATCCCGAAGGCCGGCGTTGACGCCTCGTTAACGACAACCGCTGCAACGAGGTTTACCTTGTTGGCTTAAAGAGGTGACGTCGTGCGTACCGGCAAGCTCAGTATCGGCCGCGGGCACCAGATCGGTGAGGCGACGGCTCCAATGCCTCGCCTCTCGCTGGTTCCTCGGGAAGAGCCCGCCGCCTGCGCGCCTGTTTCTGTTGTGCAGCTTAAGACGCCGCCGGCCCCCGTGCCGGCGGCGCCTTCCTTCGAGCCGCCGGCGGCCGTACCCGCATCCCCGGAATATCATCTCGTCCATGACCGGCTGACGGCGATCGAACGGCTTGCCCGATTGCGCGACCAGGGAGCGCTGAGCGAGTCGGAATATGAAGCGGAGAAAGCGCTGATCCTGGCGCTGCCCGCGGACGAGCTGTTGCTGCATTCGGCGGTGCCCGAGCCGAAGCCGTCGGCCTTCCAGGGGCCGCACCGGGCGCAGGGCCCCTCGCTGCTGTCCCGCTTGCTCGACTGGCGGCTCATTATCCTTGCGCTCGCCGCCGGCCTGGGCCTCTCGTATGCGATCCAGCCGCGAGAGACCCTGCGCTTCATCGATGAGGCGCTGCGCCTGCTCGGAGCGTGACCCCGAGGCGGCGCGGCCACCGGGTCGCGATATCGCCGCTCCTCGGATTCATCCCTTTCCGCATGTCCGACAGGCCGGATCCTTGACGATCCTGATCGACTTGAGTGTGGGTCCGAGGCCGTCGAAGACGTGTAGCCGGCCGGCCTGATCGCTGCCGAAGCCGGTAATCTGACGGATCGTCTCCATCGCCGCCCAGCTCCCGGCGATGCCGGTCAGCGCGCCGAGCACGCCGAGCGCGGAGCAGGTGTCGCAATCCTCGGCATCGAACGCGTCGCCGACGTAGCAGCGATAGCAGGGCTTGTCCGTTTCCCAGCCGCGGAACGTGCCGATCTGCGCCTGGAACTGGCCGATCGCCGCCGAGACGAGCGGAATCCGGGCCGCCGTGGCCCGGTCCGAAACCAGCAGCCGGGTGGCGAAATTGTCGCTGCCGTCGAGGATCACGTCCGCACCGGCGAGCAGGTCTGCCACATTGTCCGGCCCCAGGCGCGCCCGGATTCCCTCGAAGCGAAGGTCCGGATCGAGCCGGGCCGCCGCCTCGCCGGCGACCTCCACCTTCGGCCGTCCGACGTCGGCCGTGCCGAACAGCACCTGACGCTGGAGATTGTCGAGGCTGACGGTGTCGTCGTCGAACACGCGCAACGCGCCGACCCCGGCCGCAGCGAGATACTGGACGGCCGGCGAACCGATGCCGCCGGCGCCGACGATCGCGACCGTCGATCCGAGCAGCCGGCGCTGGCCCTCGCCGCCTATCTCCTTGAGAACGATATGGCGGGCGTAGCGGTCGAGCTGGGCGTCGGTGAGCGTCAACGCCCGGTCGACCCGAAGCCGCCGCCGCCGCGCGCCGTTTCGTCCAGGTCCTCGACCTCCTCGAACCGGCCCCGGAGAACGGGGGCGGGGACGAGCTGGGCAAGCCGTTCGCCGCGGACGATCTCGAACGGCTCGCTGCCGAGGTTGGCGAGGATGACCTTCACCTCGCCACGATAATCGCTGTCGATCGTGCCGGGCGTGTTGAGCACCGAAAGGCCGTGCTTGAGCGCCAGGCCGGAGCGGGGCCGCACCTGGACCTCATAGCCATGGGGGATGGCGATCGCGAAGCCGGTGGCGACCGCGTGGCGCTCACCGGGCGCGAGTGTCAGGGTTTCGGCCGCCACGACGTCGAGGCCGGCGGCCTGGTCCGAGGCATAAGCGGGGAGGGGCAGGTCGCGGCCGTGCGGCAGCCGCTTCAACTTGATGTCGATCATCTTTTCTCCGGGCAGAGTCGGCGAAGCGCGTGGATCATCGGGTCTTCGGAGCGATCAGCGCGTCGAGCGCGTAGCGCCCGCCGCCGGCAGTCGCGAAGAAGATCCCGAGGAAGACGAGGATCAAGGCGGGCCACCAGCCCGGAAAGTCCTGGGGCCAGTGGACCATCCACACCGCGACGATGAAGACGAAGGTGGTGACGAGGCCGGCCCAGCGCGTGAGCAGGCCGAGGATCAGCGCGATCCCGCACAGGAACTGAGCCCACACGCACAGCGGCGCCATGATCTCCGGAGCCACGAAGCCGAACTGGACGAGGAAATGTTCGAATTCCTCCATCCGCTCGGTGCTGAAGATATTGTCGTGGCTCTGGTAGATGAGGAAGGCGCCGGTAACCCAGCGCAGCAGGAGAAGGCCCAGATCGCCGAATCCGGCCAGCGGGGTCAGGAGCAGCCAGCGCATTCCGTCACGTCCTTTCCGTCAGGCGGCCGGCGATCCGCTCGGCCAGGCGCCGCGCGATCTCCGTCTTGGGCGCCTGTTCCCAGCTTTCGACCGTTTCGGCGGTGATCAGGTGGACCTGGTTGGATTCGCCCCCCATGACATCACCCGATACGTCATTGGCGACGATCCAGTCCGCATTCTTGGCGGAGCGCTTGTTCCGGGCTGTCTCGACCACATTGCCGGTCTCGGCGGCGAAGCCGACCAGCAAGGGCGGACGCTGAGGGGAGGCGGCGAGATTGGCGAGGATGTCGGGATTGGCGGACCATTCGAGCCGGGGCGGGCCCTCCGCTTTCTTGAGCTTGGCCGGGGCCGCCTCGACCTTCCAGTCGGCCACCGCGGCCACCAGTATCGCGGCATCGGCAGGGAGCGCCGCGCGCACCGCAGCGTCCATCTGATCGGCGGTTTCGACGTCCACCCGCGCCACGCCGGCAGGCGTAGGGAGCGCGACGGGTCCGGCGACCAGGGTGACGCGCGCGCCGAGATCGGCCAGCGCGCCGGCGATGGCGAAGCCCTGCTTGCCGGACGAGCGATTGGCGATCATCCGGACCGGATCGATCGGCTCGTGGGTCGGACCGGCGGTGACGAGGACATGCCTTCCTTCGAGCGGCCGCGCGCCGGCGTCGCCGACCGCCCGGCCCACCCAGGCGAGGATCGCCTCCGGCTGGGGAAGCCGGCCCGGGCCATATTCGCCGCAGGCCATCTCCCCTTCGTCAGGCTCGAGAATGTGGATACCGTCCGCGCGCAGCCGAGCGACGTTGCGCCGGGTCGCCGCGTGCAGCCACATCCGCACGTTCATCGCCGGCGCGGCGAATACCGGCTTGTCGGTGGCCAGCAGCAGGGTGGTGGCGAGGTCGTCGGCGATCCCGGCCGCCATCTTCGCGAGCAGGTCGGCCGTGGCCGGACAGACCAGGATGAGGTCGGCCTCGCGGGAAAGCTGGATATGGCCCATCTCGACCTCGTCCTTGAGGTCCCACAGGCTGGTATGGACCGGCTGCTCGGAGAGCGCCGCCAGCGTCATCGGCGTCACGAATTCGGCGCCGCTCCTGGTCAGGACGCAGCGCACGCTTCCGCCGGCCTTCCGGATGAGCCGGACGAGCTCGCAGGCCTTGTAGGCGGCGATGCCGCCGCCGACGATGAGCAGGATTCGCTTTCCCCGCATGCCCTCAACCTAGGAGCCAGACGGCGGCGGCGCCAGCGGCGGTTGAAATCAGCGCGGTCAGGACGACCAATCCGTAGCGGGGCGGCCTGACCACGGCGATGTGCGGGAGCGGGGGCGCGGGCGGCGCGGCGCCGGGCGGCGGATAATAATAGTCGATGCGGCGGATAAGGTCGGGAAGCCGGCGCAACAGGCGCACGTTGCGGACGATCTCGTCGGCGATGCGCGCCTCGGGCCCAAGCTCGCCGCGCACCCATTCCTGCAGGAACGGCTCGGCAGTCTCCCACATGTTGATGTCGGGATCGAGCGCAGTGGCCACCCCTTCCTCCATCACCATCGTCTTCTGAAGCAGCAGAAGATGCGGCTGTATCGGCATTTCGAAGTCGCGCGTGATCTTGAACAGGCTGTCGAGCATCTGGGCGACCGATATGTCCTTGACCGGAAGCCCCCGGATCGGCTCGCCGACCGCGCGCAGCGCCGTGGCGAACTCTTCGATATTGTGGTGCGCCGGGACATATTGCGCTTCGAAATGGATTTCGGCGACGCGGCGGTAATTTCCGGTGATCAGCCCGTAGAGGATCTCGGCCAGCCAGACCCGCGCCTGCCGGTCGATCCGGCCCATGATCCCGAAATCGATCGCGGCGAGCCGGCCGTCCGGCAGCGCGAACAGATTGCCCTGGTGCAGATCGGCGTGGAAGAAGCCGTCGATCACGGCCTGGCGCAGGAAGGCGCGGACCAAGGTGGCGGCGAGCGCCTTGAGATCGTGGCCGGCCGCGACCAGCGCCTGGCGATCGGTAAGCTTGATTCCGTCGATCCACTCCAGGGTCAGCACGCGGCGCCCGGTGCGCGCCCAATCGATCTGCGGAACGAAGAAGCCGCTCTCCGCCGCGAGATTCTCCCTGAGTTCGGAGGCCGAGGCGCCTTCGTGGCGAAGGTCGAGCTCGCGATTGGTCCACTGGCGGAAGGTGGCGACGACCAGCCTCGGCCGAAGTCGGGCCGCTTCCCCGCCCATCGCTTCCACCTGGGCGGCCGCCCATTCGTAGGTGTCGAGCGCCCTGGCGAAATCCTCCTCGATGTTCGGACGCAGCACCTTGACCGCCACCAGCCGGCCGTCCGTCGTGACGGCGCGGTGGACCTGGGCGATCGAGGCGGCGCCGACCGGCTCCGGGTCGATATGGGAGAAGAGCTCGTCGATCGGCCGCTCGAGCCCCTCCTCGATGGCGCGTCGGACCGCTTCGAACGGCGCGGGCGGCAGGCTGTCCTGGAGACGCAGGAGGTCGTGCGCCGCTTCCTCGCCCACCAGATCGGGGCGGGTGGCCAGCGCCTGGCCGAACTTGATCGCCGCCGGCCCGATTTCCTGAAAGGCCTCCGAATAGGTGGGCACGGGTGGGATCCTCGCGCCGAAGCGGGCGATCCGGGCCAGCCGCCGCACGGGCGTCGGCGTGTTGACGTCCCGCTCGATCCCGCGCAGCGCGCCGTGCCGCGCCAGCACCCGGCCCCATTTCAGGAGCCGCCAGACATGGACGATCGGCTGGGTCATGCGTGGCTGCCGATCCGGTCCGGCCGAGCCATGCTCAGACCTTCCAGCCGCTGTGGATGGCGACCAGTCCGCCGAGGATCGGCCTGGCGGCGACGTTCCCGAAACCGGCTTTCCCGATCATCCGCGAGAAGGCGGCCATGTCGGGGAAGCGCTCGATAGATTCGATCAGATAGCGATAGCTGTCGGCATCTTGCGCGACGATGCGGCCGATGCGGGGCACCAGATATCGGCTGTAGGTCCGATAGGCCTCCTGGAAGCCCGGCCAGCGCGTCTGCGAGAATTCGAGGCAGAAGAAGCGCCCGCCCGTCTTCAGCACACGATGGGCTTCGGCCAGGGCATCGGCGATATGGGTGACGTTCCTTATCCCGAAGGCGATGGTGTAGGCGTCGAACGTCGAGTCCGCGAAGGAGAGGCGCTCGGCATTCTCCTCGGCCCACGTCAGGCCCTCCAGGCCGCGCCGCCCGGCGCGGTCGATGCCGACCGAGAGCATGTCGGGGTTGATGTCCGCGACGGTCACCTCCGCGCCCCGGCGGGCGAGACGGAAGGCGACGTCGCCGGTGCCGCCCGCCATGTCGAGGATTTTCTCGCCGGGCCTCGGGCGGACGAGGCGGACGAAATGATCCTTCCACAGCCGGTGCTGCCCGCCCGACATCAGATCGTTCATGAGGTCGTAGCGCGAGGCGACGCTGGAGAAGACGCCGCGCACCCGCCGCGTCTTTTCCGCCGGTTCGACTTGCTCGTGGCCGAAAGATACCTTGTCCATCGCGCGTGCCTCTAGCAGGGGAGAATGAGGATGTGCACTTCTCTAATCCAACTTTCCGATGCCTGAGCTTCCCGAGGTAGAGACGACCGTGCGGGGGCTAGCGCCCGTGCTCGAAGGGCGGGAGATCGCCTCGATCGAGCTCCGGCGCGGCGACCTCCGGCGGGCATTCCCGCCGGACCTGCGGCAGCGGCTGACCGGGGCGCGGGTCACCGGATTGCGCCGGCGCGCGAAATACGGCCTGATCGACACCGACCGCGGGGACACCCTGGTCTTTCATCTCGGCATGTCGGGATCGTGGCGGATCGATCCTGCCGAAACCGGGCTTCACGACCATGTCACGATCCTGACCGACGAGGGGAGGCGGCTGACGCTCAACGATCCGCGGCGCTTCGGATCGCTCGACCTGGTGCCGACCGACGCGCTGGAGCGAAGCGAGCCCTTCCTCCGCATGGGCCCCGAGCCGCTCGGCGACGGCTTCGACGGAGCCTATCTGGCACGAGCCCTGAGAGGACGAGTCGCGTCGGTGAAGGCGATGCTGCTCGACCAGCGGATCGTCGCCGGCCTCGGCAACATCTATGTCTGCGAGGCCCTGAACCTGGCCGGCATTGCGCCCGGCCGCCCGGCCGGCCGGATATCGCGGCCGCGGCTCGACCGGCTCGCCGAGGCAGTCAAGGCGGTGCTGAGGGCGGCGATCGAGGCAGGGGGCTCGACGCTGCGCGATTATGCCCAGCCCAATGGCGAGCTGGGCTATTTTTCCGCGCGCTGGCGGGTCTATGGACGGGAGGGGGAGGCCTGTCCCGCTTGCGGCGCGCCGATCCGCCGGAGGGTCGACGGCGGCCGTTCAACCTTCTTCTGCGGGCGATGCCAACGCTGACGCGTCGTGGTTGACCTGGGCGGCTTCAGCGCCTAGATGGCTCGCCTGAGCGGGTGCGGGTGAAGCCGCGCCCTTTTCATTTACAGTTACGAGGCAGTCAGATGGCGAACACGCCGCAAGCAAGGAAACGTATCCGCCGCAACGCCCGCCGCGCCGACATCAACGGCGCCCGCGTCAGCCGCATCCGCACCTTCGTGAAGCAGGTCGAGGCGGCGCTCGCGGCCGGCGACAAGGAGCAGGCGCGCGAAGCGCTGAAGCGGGTCCAGCCGGAGCTGGCGCGCGGCGTTTCCAAGGGCGTGCTGCACAAGAATATGGCGGCCCGGAAATTGTCCCGCCTGACTCGCCGGCTCGTCGCGCTCGGCTAAGCTTTCCCAATTGCGAACGATGCGCCCGCCGGCCCTCGCCGGCGGGCTTTTTCGTGCCCGCAGCAGGCCGTCCGCGAAACCCTAGGTTTTCCCGCGATTCGCGCCATGCTGCGGAGCGGCGCACAGTATAACCCATTGAAAAGTATAAGTAATAATTGCAAGTCTACGAAGTTGCGTGCTTTTTTGCCTGTCAACCCGGTTTAATTGATGTGACGGTTTTTTTACCCCTTGATCGGACTCAGTTCAGGTTCCTAGAACAGAGTTTCCGGCCGGGCGAATCCGCGCCGGACGCAACTGCAAAATGATGCTCTACAGCGGCGCCCGGGGGTGATTCGCCGCTTGGGGAAGTTTTGCGCTCACACGCGCCGCCTTTCCAGCGGCAGCACGAAACTCGAGGGGGTGCTCGCAGGTGCAGACGCAGGCCGAAAGGACCGCCATGTTATCGGAGACCGGCGCAACCGACGTGCTCGGGGCGGCCTGGGAGTCGATTCGCGCGAGTCTTCGGCGGGAATGCGGCGCGCGCACCTTTGACGGCTGGCTTCGCCCGATCGCGCTCGGCGGTTTCGATGCCGAGGCCGGCACGCTGCGGCTCGAGCTTCCGTCCCAGTTCATGGCCGACTGGGTCCAGACTCATTTCTCCGAACGGCTTGCCCTGGCCTGGCGGCAGCGCCTGCCGGACGTCCGCCAGATCAGGATCGGGGTCGGCCCGGCCGCGCCGCGTACCGCAGCGGTCGTCGAGATTCCGTCGTCGCGGGACGATGAATCGGAGTCGGCTGCTCCCGAGGAGGCCGCGAGCCTCTATTCGGTGGCGCTCGAGCCGCGTTACCGGTTCGAGAATTTCGTCATCGGCAAGGCCAACGAGGTGGCCTTCAATGCGGCCCGCACCCTGGCGACAGCCGAGAATGTCGCGTTCAATCCGCTGTTCATTCATGGGGGCACCGGCCGCGGCAAGACCCACCTGCTGCACGCTCTGGGCCACGAATTCCACCGCATGCGGCCGCGCGCGAAGATCATCTACATGTCGGCCGAGAAGTTCATGGTCGAGTTCGTCGCCGCTTTGCGTGCCAACGAAACGATCCGCTTCAAGCAGCAGCTGCGTTCGGCCGACCTGCTGATGATCGACGACGTCCAGTTCATCGCGGGCAAGGAATCGACCCAGGAAGAATTCTTCCACACGATGAACGAGATCATCTCGGCCGGCCGCCGGCTGGCGATCAGCTCGGATCGGGCGCCGCAGGATCTCGACGGAATAGAGCCGCGTATCCTGTCGCGGCTGAGCTGGGGACTGGTCGCCGACATCAACGCCGCCGACCTCGAGCTCAGGCTCAACATCATCACCAAGAAGCTCGAGCAGCTGCCGGACGTGAAGGTCCCCGACGAGGTCGTGATGTTCCTCGCGCGGCGGATCAGCTCGAACGTGCGCGAGCTGGAGGGGGCGCTCAACCGCATCGCCGCCTATGCGATGATGCAGAACCGCACGATCGACCTCGAATTCGTCAGCGAGGTGCTCGCGAACATCCTGCGCGCCAACCAGCGCCGTATCTCCATCGACGAGATCCAGACCCGGGTGTCGGACCATTACCGCATCCGCAAGGCCGAGATGACCAGCGCCCGGCGCGCCCGCGAGGTCGCCCGGCCGCGCCAGGTGGCCATGTATCTGTCAAAGCAGCTGACGCCGCGATCGCTGCCGGAGATCGGCCGGCGCTTCGGCGGCCGCGACCATACGACGGTGATCCACGCCGTCCGCCAGATCGAGAAACTGCGTGCCCAGGATGCCGAGCTCGACGCCGACATCCGGCTGCTGACGCGTCAGCTGGAGAGCTGAGGCCCCGCACCGCTTACAATGAAAAGGGCCGGGTTCCCCCGGCCCTTCGCTCATCCGATAGGGCGGCCCGGCTCAGCCCCGCTCGCGCTCCGGCGCTACCGTGATCCGGACCGTCTCGCCCGAATTGCCCGGGAATCCGGTGAACATCGCCTCGACCAGGTTCGGCACCAGCGTGGGTAGCGCGTTGCTGCGCGACCGCGCCTGGGCGAGCCCCTCGAAGAGGGCCTGGCCGTCGGCGGTGCGGCGAATGTCGAGATCGAGGAAGCTCGTGTAAACGGTGTAGCTGTCGATGTCGTAGCCGCCGAAGCCAGGCCCGAAGAAGGGATCGTGCCAGCCCCAGTAGAAGGGGTGGCGTCGGCCATAATAGCCGAAACGGCTGTAAAAGGGCCGATAGCCGAAACCGTAGCCGTAGCCGAACGGATCGGGTCTCGCCACCACCCGCTCACGGCCGTCGTCGACCCCATAATCAAGCTCGACCACCATGGTCGCCGAGTCCGGCGTAGCCGATTCGCGGTAGCCGAGCGCGGTCAGATGCTGGCGAACCAGATTGGCATATTGGGCGAACTCGAGACCGCCCCGTTTCTCGGGATCGGCGGCCTGGATGACGAAGGTCTGGCCCTGCGGCGCCGGCATCGCCTGGAAACGCTGCACCTGGGCGGGAAAACCGGTGGCGCAGGCGCTGAGCGCGAGCAATGCTGCGGGCGCGGCGAGCGCCAGCATCTTCTTTCTCAATGACATCTGGCAAGCCTTTCGACGCGGGAACTTTTGTCCCGTATATAGAACAGCTTGCCTTTTCGCAAAGTCCCGCTGAATGGCCGATGAAGGTCCTCAACCCCGCATGGCCGGCGTCCCCTGCGGCCGGCCGCACCGCGCCATCCTTCTATGTCCTTGCGCAGCCGCGATTTCCCACTGACTCGGGCGACGCGGTCATTCGGCGAAAATCCGCTTCAGCGCGGCAGCCCGAGCGCGCGATAAGCGCCCTCGAGGGTCGGCGATGCCAGTTCGGCAGCCCTTTGAGATCCATCGACGAGATATTTCTCGAGCATGCCCGGATCGGCGGCGAACTGCTCGAGCCGGGACCGGATTGGCGCGAGCGTCTCGATCATAAGCTCGGCCAGCGCCGGCTTGAACGCTCCAAAGCCCTTGCCGGCAAATTCCTCGACGACCGACTGGGGAGTCCGGTCGGTGAGCGCCGCATAGATGGACACCAGGTTGCGCGCCTCGGGCCGCGCCGCGAGAGCCTCGAACTGGTCGGGGAGGGGGTCGGCGTCGGTCTTCGCCTTGCGGATCTTCTGGGCGATCAGGTCGTCATCGTCGCTGAGATTGATTCGGCTCATGTCCGAAGGGTCCGACTTAGACATCTTCGCCGTGCCATCGCGCAGCGACATGATCCGTGCCGCCGATTCGCCGATATGCGGCTCCGGGATCGTGAACAGATCGACGCCATAGTCGGTGTTGAACTTGGTCGCGATGTCCCGCATCAGCTCGACATGCTGCTTCTGGTCCTCGCCGACCGGAACGTGGGTGGCCTGGTAGAGCAGCACGTCGGCCGCCTGCAGCACCGGATAGGCGAAGAGGCCTACGCTCACTCCCTCGCGGTCCTTGCCGGATTTCTCCTTGAACTGAGTCATCCGGTTCAGCCAGCCGATCCTGGCCGTGCAGCCGAGGATCCAAGCCATTTCCGGGTGGGCCGGCACGCGTGCATGGTTGAACAGGACAGTTCTGGCGGGATCGATGCCGCAGGCAATCAGCGCTGCGGCCATGCCGTTGACGTTCGCCCGCAATTCCGCCGGATCCTTGTAGACGGTGATCGCGTGCAGGTCGGCAAGAAAGATCAGGAAATTGTCGCGTCCTTGGGCTTCGTGCTGCATCTTCACCCAGCGCCGGATCGCCCCGAGATAATTGCCGAGGTGAAGGTTGCCGGTCGGCTGGATTCCGGAAACGACGCGCATCAATTCTTCCTTCCCTTTCTCGTCAGCACCCTGATCCGATCCCGGTCGATCGCGCCGATCAGGAAGGCGACACCGAAATAGGTGGCGGAGCCTACGCCGACCAGCACGACCAGCGCCAATACTCGCTCGAACAGGTTGCCCGCATAATAATCCGACATGCCGCCGCGCACGAACCATAAGGCTGCCGCCATCGCGGCCGCGGCGACCAGCAGCCGCGCGATCCGGGAGAGCAGCCGGCCATCGGCGCGATAATGATCGCGGCGCACCAGGATGAAGTAGAGGATGAGGCAGTTGAGCCAGGCCCCGATCGCACTAGCGGCGGCGACGCCGACGACGCCGAAGCGATAAAGAAACAGCAGATTGAAGGCGAAGAAGAAGCCCAGCGCCACGAGCGCCGCATAGACGGGCGTGCGGGTGTCGGCGCGTGCATAAAAGGCCGGCGTCAGCACCTTGATCAGCACGTAAGCGGGCAGGCCGGCCACCAGCGCACTCAGCACGTTGGCGGTGACCAAGGCATCTCCCGGCGTGAACCGGCCGCCCAGGAAGACGATAGTGACGAACGGGAGCGCGCACAGGGCGAGCGCGATCGTCGCCGGCAGGGTCAGCAGCATCGCGATCTCGATCGCGTCGGACTGCACCCGGTCCGCGGCCGCGCGCTCATTTCCCCCGATATGCCTGGACAGTGCGGGAAGGATGGCGGTGCCGAGCGCGATCCCGATGATTCCCAGCGGGAGCTGATTGAGCCGGTCGGCATAGTTCACATAGCTGAGCGCGCCGCTCGGCAGCTGGTTGAGGAAGTAGACCTGAAGCAGCTGATTGACCTGGTAAGCGCCGGTCCCGAGCGCGGCGGGCAGGGCGATCCAGCCCAGGCGCTTGACCTCAGGCGTCAAGCGCGGCCGGCCGATGCGCGGCCGAAACCCCGAACGGCGTACCCAATAATAGACCCAGGCGAGCTGAAGCAGCCCGGCTGCGGCGACGGACCAGGCAAGGAGGATCGCAATGTCTCCCGGCGTGGCGCCCTCGCGCTGCAGCAGCGCGCCTGCGAGCAAGGCGACGATCATCACCAGATTGAGCAGAATCGGGAAGGATGCTCCGGGCGCGAAGCGTGAAACCGAGTTCAGCATGCCCACGAACACGGTGACCAGGCTGATGAGCAGGATGTAGGGAAAGGTGATTCTCGCCAGCGTCACGCCGAACTCGAACTTTCCCGGAATCGCCTGCCAATCGCTGGCCAGCATCCAGATCACGGCCGGCATGGCGAGCTCGAACAATGCGACGATCACGACCAGGATCGGGACGAACACGGACAGGACGTCGTTGCTGAAGTCCCGCGCCGAATCCAGGCCGCCGTCGGAGTGAAGGCGCTTGCTGAACATGGGCACGAAGGCGGCCGAGAAGGCGCCTTCCGCGAACAGCCTGCGAAAGGTGTTGGGCAGCAGGAACGCCATCAGGAAGGCGTCCGTGACGGCTCCCGCACCCAGGATGCGGGCGAAGATCATCTCGCGCGCGAAGCCGGCAAGCCGGCTGACCATCGTCAGGCCGCCGATGATTCCGGTGGACCTGAGCAGGCTCATTGCAAAGCCCCGATTCCTGCCGCAGCGGCTAGCATCAGCCGCTTCAGGCCTGGCCGGTCACGTCTCCGATCTGGCCTCCGTTCGACTGCTGGGCGGCGCGCTGCATGTAGAGGCTGGCAAAGTCGATCGGATCTAGCAGCAGCGGCGGGAATCCGGCGTCGACGACCGCGTCCGAGATGATCCGGCGCGCGAAGGGGAAAAGGATGCGCGGCGCCTCGGCGAGGAGGAAAGGCTGCAACTGCTCCTGCGGCAGGTTCCTCAGCGCGAACAGGCCCCCGTAGAGCAGCTCCATCTGGAAGGCGGTGCCCTCGGCGGACTTGGCGGCGATGTCCACCTTGAGCACGACCTCGTGCAGATCCTGGCCGACCGGCTGCGAGCCGATGTTGAACTGGACGTCCATCTGGGGCTGGCCCTGCCATTGGTAGACGGCCGGCGCGTTCGGGTTTTCGAAGGAAAGGTCCTTCACATATTGGGCGATGACGCCGACCTGCGGCGCTCCGCCCGCCACGCCCAATTCCTGCTCGCCCGCGCCGTTGGCGCCTTCCTGTTCGGCCATCTCTTCAAATCCCCGGAATCACAATGGAAATGCCGCGCCCCCGCCGGAAGCGGCGGCGCGCGGCGACGCCTGCGCGCGGGTAGCAGGCGCCCGGGCGGGGCGCAACATCCGGCACGCTCGTTCGTTGCAGGGAATGCGGATTTGAATCGTACCCGGTTCGCGCCTATGTAGGAAGTCCGCCAAGGAGAATGGAATTGACCGTCGGAATCGTGCTGCTGGCCATGATCGCGCTGTTCGTGGGCCTGCGGCTTTACGCCGTGCTCGGACAAAGGACGGGTCATGAACAGCAGCCGGTGACGCGACCGGAGGCTACCCCCGGCCTCGAGCCCATGACGGCGCCGGCCGAGACCAAGTCGGGCGCTGCCGAGCCCAGCAGCCTGGCCTTCGAGCAGGGCGCCGCCGCCGGCATCCGGTCGATCATCGCGGCCGATTCCGACTTCGACGTCGCGCGCTTCCTGGAAGGCGCTCAGGCGGCCTATCGGATGATCCTCGAGGCCTTCTGGAGGGGCGACCGTGCAGAGCTGGCCCATCTGGTGGGAGACGAGGTTCGCGCCACCTTCGAGGCAGCCATCGACGAGCGCGAGGCTGCCGGCCACAAGCTGGACAACCGACTGGTAGCGATCGAGCGGGCCGCCATCGACGATGCGCGGCTGGACGGCCGTACGGCCCAGATCGACGTGCGTTTCGACGCCTTCGTCGTCGCGGTCACCCGCGACGCGCAAGGCGAGCTCGTCGCCGGCTCGCTCAGCGACGCCATTCCGACCCACGATGTCTGGACCTTCCGTCGCGACCTCAACGCCCGCGACCCGAACTGGCTGCTCGTCGAGACCGACGAGGTCGCCTGAACCGGCAAGCCCGTCGCCGAACGGCGATTTCGCCTCGTCATCGACTGACCTCGCAGGCTATGCGGGGCAATGGCGCGTTCCGATTCCCCCTTGCTCACCTTCCGCCCGCTGCTCCTGCTCGGCCTGCTGATCGCGATCGGAAGTTGCGCGCGCACCGTTCCGCCCCCGCGCGAGGCCCCGCCCGTTCCCGAATCGCCGCCGGAGCCGGAAGTCGCGCTCGAAGCGGGAGTAGTGGCGGGGCCGCCGATCGGTGCGCTCGGCATCTCGCCCGCCGCAGCCGCGGCCGCGCTGCAGGCGTTCAGAATTTCCTGCCCCGATCTTCTCCGTCGCGACGATGCCTCCGGCCTGACCCGCCCCTCCGACTGGAGCACGACCTGTGCCGCCGCGGGGTCATGGACCGAGGCGGATGCTTCCGCCTTCCTCGCCGCTCACCTGGAGGCGGTCATCGTCGGGGACGGAAATGCCTTCGCCACCGGCTATTACGAGCCGGAAATTCCGGGCTCGCGGGAGCGTCGGCCGGGCTATGACGTGCCGATCTACTCCAAGCCAGGCGACCTGCTGGACCGCAATCCCCTCACCGGCGAAGCCGGTCGGGGACGATTGGACGAGAATGGCCGATACGTCCTCTATTACGAGCGAGCGGACATAGAGGAGGGCGCGCTCGCGGGCCGGGGCCTCGAAATAGCCTGGGCGGCCGATCCGGTCGACCTCTTCTTCCTCCAGATCCAGGGCTCGGGCCGGCTCCGTCTTCCCGACGGATCGGTGATGCGGATCGGCTATGCCGGGCAGAACGGCCGCGAATATGTCGCGATCGGACGGCTGCTGCGCGAGCGTGGCATATTGGAGAGCCCGATCACCATGCAGGCGATCGTCGACTGGCTTCGGGCCAATCGCGAAGCGGGCCGCGCTCTGATGCGCGAGAATCGCAGCTACGTCTTCTTCCATGAGCTGACCGGCCCCGGCCCGCTCGGCTCCCTCGGCCGGCCGGTCACGCCGCGGGTCAGCATCGCCGCCGACCCGCGGTTCGTGCCACTGGGGGCGCCGGTCGTGCTCGCCGGCATGGACAACCGCCTGGCCGACGGAATCTGGGTCGCTCAGGACACTGGCGGCGCGATCCGCGGTGCCAACCGGTTCGACACATTCTGGGGCGCCGGTACTGAGGCGGCGGAGATTGCCGGCGGAATGTCGGCCCGCGGCCGCGCCTATCTGCTGCTTCCGCGCGGAACCGTCGCGCGCCTCGCCGGCCGGATCGATGGCGCGACGCCTCAGCGCTGAGGAGCGCGCGCTCTGGCGCAAGGTCGTGGAGACGGTACGGCCGTTCGAAGGCATGGCGGTGCCTGCGCCCGAAACCGCGGCCTCCAATCCGGGTCATTCGGCGGCAGCAGCGGCGCCACCCCAGCGCCGACGCGTGCCGCCTGCGGAGCGGGCGGGCGCGGGCAGGGCAACGCCTGGCACCACGCTCGACGGCGGCTGGGATCGCCGCCTGGCCCGGGGCCTGGTTGCACCCGACGCGGTCGTGGACCTTCATGGCCACGACCTCGCCGGCGCTTATGCCCGCCTCGACCGCAATCTGGAGGAGGGAATCGCCCGTGGCTGGAGATTGCTGTTGCTCGTCACCGGCAAGCCGCCGCGCGACGATCGCCGCCCGGTCGTCCGCGGCGCCATCCGCGCCGCAGTCGGGGATTGGCTGCAGGCGTCGCGGCATGCCGCGGACATCGCCGCGGTGCGCAACGCTCATCCGCGCCACGGCGGCACCGGCGCACTTTATATCGTCCTTCGGCGCAAGCGGGACGGACGACCTGGAAGAAACCCGCCGTAAATTGGTAAGACGTATGAGCGACTTGCCGAGTAGAGGCACAGTATTGGGTCGTTATATTTGCAATTTGTAAAGTCATGCTCCTTATTGGCGAGCCATGACCCGCTTCGGAAGGGATGTGCTTGCCGCGTCTGCTGTCGCGATCGCGACCTATCTGACCGCCCATGCCCTGGTCCCGCGGGCCGAGCCCCCAACCGATCGTGACGAATCCTCGACGCGCTACTTCCGCGACTGCAGCGAGGCGCGAGCTTCGGGCGATGCCCCGATCTACCCGCGCGAGCCGGGCTACCGCGCCGCTCTGGACGAGGACGGAGACGGAATCGCCTGCGAACTCTATTCCGGCGGTTGAGGCTCGATACCCAGCGCTGCGCGGATGACGCGGCCATAGATGCGCTGGAGCGCCAATATGTCATCCACCGCCGCCGCCTCGTCCAGCTTGTGCATGGTGGCATTGGGCAGGCCGAAATCGACCACCGGGCACATTTCAATCAGGAACCGCCCGTCCGATGTGCCGCCGTGGGTTGAGAGGCGGGGCCGGGCGCCGGTTTCCGCTTCAATGGCGGCGCTGACGATCTCGTAAATCGGGCCCGCCGGGGTCAGAAACGCCTCGCCCGAGATCTTCGCCTCGACCGTGCTTCCCGGGGCGGCGGCCTCGGCGGTGCGCCGTACCCGTTCGACGAGCGCCTCGCCGCTCTGCAGGTCGTTGAACCGGATGTTGAGCTGCGCGAAGGCGGCGCCCGGTATGACATTGGTCGCTTTGCTGCTCGTCTCGACGGCGGTGATTTCGAGATTCGAGGGCTGGAACGCGTCATTGCCATCGTCCAGCTTCAGGGCGCAAAGCGCGTCGATCAGCCGTCCGAGCCGGGGCACCGGATTGTCCGCCCGGTGCGGATAGGCGACATGGCCCTGGATGCCGGGCAGCTTGATCCACATGTTGACCGAGCCGCGCCGGCCGATCTTGACGACGTCGCCGAGCCGCGCCTCCGAGGTCGGCTCGCCGATCAGGATCATGTCCGGCCGGATGCCGCGGGCCTTCATCCATTCGATCAGTCGCGGCGTTCCGTACGTAGCGGGCCCCTCCTCGTCGCCGGTGATGATCAGGCTCAACGTGCCGGCGTGGCGGGGAAGGTCGGCGCAGGCGGCAACGAAGGCCGCGATCCCACCTTTCATGTCGACGGCCCCGCGGCCGTGAATCAGGCCGCCGCGCAGCTCGGGCACGAAAGCGTCGGTCGCCCAGCCGTCGCCAGGCGGAACGACGTCGAGATGGCCGGCGAATCCGAAATGCGGGGCGCCCGAACCGCGGGTGGCGAACAGATTTTCCACCGGCCCGTCCGGCGGCTCGCCTTCGACGAACCGATGCACGGCAAACCCCAAGGGGAGCAGGGCCGCTTCGAGCACGTCGAACACCTCGCCGCTGGCAGGCGTGATGCTGGGGCAGGCAATCAGGCGGCCGGCCAGTTCGACCGGGTCAATCGTCGTCGTCATGCGCCTCCGGATCGTCGACGGGCCGCAAAACCCGTTTCCTTGCCCGTGCGACGCCGTCTAACACGGGACCGGAGAAACGCCATGCCGAAGCTTGCCCTGGAATCGATCGAGCAGACCAGCCGGACCGGTTATCCGCCGCCTTATGCCGAGGTGATGGCCAAGCGCCATTACCGGCGACTGGCCCCGGCCTCGGGCCTGACCGACTTCGGCGTCTCTCATGTCGTGCTCGAGCCCGGCGGAATTTCCAGCCAGCGGCATTGGCACGAGGGTGAGGACGAGTTCGTCGTCATGATCCAGGGGGAGGCCGTGCTGGTCGAGGATGAGGGGGAGACGCTGCTTCGCGCTGGCGATTGCGCAGCCTTTCCAAAGGGCGTGCCCAACGGCCATCACCTCATCAACCGGAGCGATGCGCCGTGCGTTTTCTTCGCGTTCGGCAAGGCGTCGACCACCGACTGCCACTATCCCGATGTCGACATGCACCTGGACGGCGCCACCCAGCGGTTCGTCCGCAAGGACGGAAGCGACTTCTGACAAGCCCCCCGGCGCGGAGACGCGAGGAACCTCTGCCGGTCCGCCGGCCGCCATCATCTCGTCACGATCAGACGGGCGAGCAACCTTTGCGTCTGCGCGCCGCCCGATTTCCGTCGCGTCGATGTCCGCTCAGGCGGATGAGCATCCTACTCCTGCGGACGCGCTTCCGGCACCCGTGTCGCCTGGATGTGGACCGCCTTCCATTCGCCGGCGATGCGGCGGAACGTGTCGGAGAAGCGGATGCGGCTGGAGAAGGCCTGGCCGCCGGCGGTCCCGCGCAGCACCGCCTCGCCGCCGACGACCGCGACATCGGGGGCCAAAGGCAGGAAATAGCGGTCGGTGATCGTCACCGGCTCGAACGTCACCTGCGGATCCATCCATCCTGCGATGAACTCACTCCGGCCCTGGCGCCGCCCATCGCTGCCGACGAACACGAGGTCCTCGGCAACCATCGCCTCCAGCGTCTCGAGATCCTTGCCGAGCTGCGCCCGGTCGAACCGGTCGGCGAGCTCGCGCATCGCCTCCTGCGAAGGGGCGGACTGGGCGAAAGCGGGCATACCGAGCCCCACCAGCGCGGCGGCAGCCGCAATGAGCCATAGCCTCATCCGACCGGCTGCTCATATTGCTCGATCACCCAGGGTTCCTCCTGTGCAGCCTCGATCCATTCCTTCATCCAGGCATGGTCGAGGATCGTCTCCATATAGGCCGCGGCGAAGCGCGGGACCGGGATCGAATAAGTGACGAAACGGGTGACGACGGGTGCGAACATGATGTCGACGGCACCAAACTCGCCGAACAGATAGGGCCCGCCGCTGCCGTGGCGCGCGCGCGCCTGAGCCCACAATTCCATGATCCGCAGCAGCTCGGTCCGCACCGGCTCGCTCAGCTTCGGTGTCGGGAACTGCTTGCGAACGTTCATCGAAAGCTCGCGGCGAATATTGGGGTAGCTGGAGTGCATTTCCGCGGCCATGGACCGGGCCATGCCTCGCGCCGCATCGTCGCGCGGCCAGTAGCGCGCCTTGTCGGTCTTGTCGGCGAGCCATTCGACGATCGCCAGGCTGTCCCAGATCACCGTCTGGTCGTCCCACAGGATCGGAACCTTTCCGCCGGAGGGCGCGAATTCGTCGCCCTCGGTCCGCTTGCTCCAATTCTGGTCGAACATCGGCACGGTGATTTCTTCGAACGGCAGGCCAGACTGCTTCACGGCCAGCCAGCCGCGCAGCGACCAGGAGGAATAGGCCTTGTTGCCGATGATGAGCTTGAGCAACGCCATCCACTCCTTATGTTCGATCGTTCAGGTCTGCGCCGCCTCTAACACCGCGGACCGCAGCTTTTCCATCCCCGCGCCGGTTTCGCTCGACGTCGCGATGATCTCGGGAAAGGCGGCGGGATGCCGCCGCGCCTCCTCGGCGGTGCGCTGCTCCACCTCGGCCAGCTCGGTCGGCTTCACCTTGTCGGTCTTGGTGAGAATGATCCGATAGCCCACCGCAGCGTCGTCGAGCATCTTCATCACGTCGCGATCGACGTCCTTGATTCCGTGCCGGCCGTCGATCAGCAGCAGGGTGCGCTTGAGCACGACCCGCCCACGCAGATAGTCGTTCACCAGATATCGCCAGCGTCGGGCCAGATCCTTCGGCGCCTTGGCGAATCCATAGCCTGGCATGTCGACCAGCCGCAGCCGGGGCGGATCGCCGACGTCGAATATGTTCAGCTCCTGGGTGCGGCCGGGCGTGTTGGACGTCCGCGCCAAGCCGTTGCGGTTGGTCAGCCGGTTCAGCAGCGACGACTTGCCGACATTGGAACGGCCGGCGAAGGCGATCTCGGGCAGGACCGGCGGCGGCAGATGCTGGAGCTGAGGCGCAGATTTGAGGAAGGCGACCGGTCCCGAGAAGAGCTTCCGGGCGGCGTCATCGAGCGATGCCGGCTCCATCTCGCCGCTCACTGGCTGCGCGGCTTCGGCTTGCGTCGTCCGCTCCTCGCCGGCTTGGGCTCCGGCGATTCCGGTTGGGGAGGCGGCGCGGGGCCCGTCACAGTTGCGGCATCGAGGCCCTGCTTGAGCACCGGGTGACGGGCGTAGAGCAGCCGCTGCTGACCGATCGAGAGGATATTGTTGGTCACCCAGTAGAGCTGCAGCCCCGCCGCAAAGGGCGCCATGAAGAACATCAGCACCCAAGGCATCAGCGCGAACACCTGGCGCTGTACGGGATCCGGCGCCTGCGGGTTGAGGCGCATCTGCAGCCACATCGTCACGCCGAGCAGGATCGGCAGGATTCCGACGGCGATCAGAGCCGGCGGCTGGAAGGGGAGGAAGCCGAACAGGTTCACCGGGGTAAGCGGATCGGGCACGGAGAGATCGCGGATCCACAGCGCGAACGGCTCGTGGCGCATCTCGACGGCCAGAAGCAGCACCTTGTAGAGCGCGTAGAAGATCGGGATCTGCAGCAGGATGGGAAGGCAGCCCGCCATCGGGTTGACCTTCTCCTCCTTGTAGAGCTTCATGATCTCCTGCTGCATGCGGACCCGATCGTCCTTGTAGCGCTCCTGAAGCGCTTTCTGCTTGGGCTGAATGACCCGCATAGCCGCCATCGAGGCGAACTGCTTCTGGGCGACCGGATAGAGCAGCAGCCGGACGATGATGGTGAGGCAGATGATCGCCACGCCGAAATTGCCGATCAGGGCAAAAAGCCAGTTCAGCAGAGTGTAGATCGCCTGCATGAACCAGCGGAACCAGCCCCAGTCGATTGCTCGCTCGAGCGGCGTGCCGAGCGCTTCGCTGTAGGCGTCGAGACGCTCGATCTCCTTCGCACCGGCAAACAGGTGCGACTGGTAGGAGGCGATCGCTCCGGGCGCGACCTGCGCAGCCGGCGCGACGAACTCGCTCTGATAGCTGTTGGTTTCCGGGTTGTAGCGAATCGCGGAGTCGACCGTGCTCGACTGGTCGGGGATGACCGCCGCGAGCCAGAATTTGTCGGTGAAACCGACCCAGCCGCCGCGGCTTCGGGAGCGGTGCTCGCCTTCCTCGGCGATGTCGTCATAATCATTGTCATAGTCGGCCGCGCCGTCGAACACGCCCATCGGCCCGACATGGGCGGTCCAGGTGTCGGGATCCGCCGACGGGCCGACCCGGCTCGCCAGAGCATAAGGCCGCGCCCGCACCGGCGCGGCCCCGCGGTTGATCAGGCTCTGCCGGGAAGCGATCAGATAGCCGTCGTCGATGGTCAGTTCGATCTGAAAGATCTGGCCCTGGCCGTTATTCCAGCTCAGCGTTACCGGGCTGGCGGGCGTGAGGCGTTCATTGCTCGCCTGCCACACCGTGTCCGGCCCCGGCGTCGGAACTCCCTCGCCGATCCAGCCGAACGTGCCGAAATAGGCATTGGGCGTGCCTGCCGGCGAGAAGAGACGCACCGGCGGGGAATCCTTGGCGAGACCTTCACGATGGCGCAGCAGGACGAGATCGTCGATCCGCGCGCCCTTCAGGTTAATCGATCCGCGCAGGCTCGGCGTCTCGATCTGCACCCGCGGAGTCTCGGCGAGGACGACGGCTCGGTCCCGAATCGCGGCCGGCGAATCGGCGGCCGGATCGGCGCCGGGCTGCGGCAGGGGGACCTGGCGCCCGTCTTCGATCCTGGTCACGGGAGGGTTGGCCGCGGGGAACCAGATTTCGCTGACGAAGCCCCACCCGATCAGCACGATCGCCGAGAGGACGATCGCCAGGATCATGTTCTTATGTTCGTTCACTTGGGTCGGGCCCCTCTAAGCTCATGGTACCGGATCTTCGCCGGATCCCCCCCAGGGATGGCAGCGGAGCAGGCGCCTGGCGGCGAGCCACCCTCCGCGGAGCGCGCCATAGCGGGAAAGAGCGGTGATTGCATAGGCCGAGCAGCTTGGCGTGTAGCGGCAGCTCGGCGGCAGCACGCGCGACGGCCCTAGCTGCCAGCCGCGCGCGATCAGGATGAGCAAGCGCGCCAGCATCAGGCGGCCGTCCGCTCGGCCTTCGGCCTCAGGCGAGCAAGTGCGCCTTCAAGATCGGCGCGCAGCTCCGGAAAGGCCTTCTCGATTCCACCGGCGCGACCGATCAGGACGTGATCGGCCCCGGCGATGCCCGAATGCGGCAGCACCATGCGCGCGAGTTCGCGGAAGCGGCGCTTCATCCGGTTGCGGACGACCGCGCCGCCCACCTTGCCGGAGACGGTGATGCCGAGGCGGATCGAGGGATCCTGGTCCCGGCGCGGGCGAACGAGGAGCACGAAACCCGGCGTGGGCGCACGCAGGCCTCGATTGGCGGCGAGATAGTCGGCGCGGCGAGTGAGCCGGCCGATCGCCGGGTTCAGGCCGACAGGCGCTTGCGGCCGCGGTTGCGGCGGGCCGCCAGAACCTTGCGACCTCCCACGGTCGCCATCCTGGCGCGGAAGCCGTGCCGGCGCTTGCGCACGAGATTGCTCGGCTGGAAGGTGCGCTTCATCGCTCATTCCTCGTAAGATCGCTGAAAGAAAAGGGCCGCCTGTGGGAACCCGCGAAAGCCGTGGCTAGTCGTGAGCCCCGCCTGGGCGGCCGGATCGATGGCGCCGATAGGCAAAAGCGCCCGCAAAGTCAATCGCCGGCAAGCCGGTCGGACATGCCGCCGTCGCGCCGGAGCCGCGCCTCGCGGCGGCGGGCGCTCGATCGCCTCATGCCCCAATCGGCCCAGCGCCCCTTGTTCGGGTGACGACGCTTGAATCGGACATATTGCCGCTTCGCCCATTCGCTATATTTGAGAACGAGGCCCAAGCCGAAGCCGAAGACGATAATTCCGCCGGGACCCGGTATCACGCCCACCAGAGGCGCGACGATGATCATCACGCAGCCGAGGAGGAACAGGATCTGCCTGACCATCGGAATGCGTCCCCACGCGAACCATTTCCGCCTGATGCTCATGGCCTCGCATGTGGGGGCGGGGGGCGGCGAGTGCAATCGAGCGCGACCGCGGTCGGCGCGGCTCTTCGCAGGCTTCGGGTCGCGACCGGGGAGTAGACCATTCCGAGCTTACACATCCGCTCTCCGCCTTCGTCCAAGCTCCGGCGGTCGCGTCCGTCGCTATTTCTTAACGACTTCTTTACTATCCACACCGCTAGCTGAACGGCGATGCGTGAACGGCCACAAGTGGAGCAAATGTCCCGCTTCCTCTCTGTCTTCATCCTCTCCTGGGCCGCCGCCGCCTGTCAGACGCCGACGGCCGAGCCGGATGTGCAGCCCGCGGTGATCGTCGCGGAGCAGCCGCGCTGGATGACCATGGTCTCGGGCGCGGATGCGGAGCGGCTTGGGCGGATCGAGGGGATATGGGACGAAGCGCTGATCGAGGCGCGCCGCGCCGGCTTCGAGCGCCGGCTCGAAATAGAAGGCGGGCTGCTCGATCCCGACGGCGCGCTCGAGTGGCCGGCTCCTTCTCCCGGAGCCTACCGGTGCCGGGTGATCCGAATCGTGCGTCCCGGCAGCCAGGAGCGCGTCCTGACCGCCTTTCCGGAGCATTTCTGCCATGTCGGCGTCGAGGGCGAATCCCTCTTCCTCACCAAGGAAACCGGGACCGACCGGCCGTTCGGCTATTTGTGGGGCGACGACAATTCGCGCCGCATGATCTTCCTGGGGTCCATGATGACCGACGGACAGGAGACGCCGCCGCCCTACGGCACCGATCCGGCGACCAACGTCGCGGGCGTGTTCGAACGGGTCGGCTCGCTACGCTTCAGGCTGGTGGTCCCGCAGCCTCGAGATGGGGTGCTCATCGACGTCTACGAGCTGACTCCGGCGCCGGTCCAGCCGGACGAGTGACAAGAAGCGGCTCGGCGTCGCGGCGCCGCTGCACGGCCGCTTGGCAACCTCTTGCCGGACGTCTTGTTTTCGGCATGGGAGAGAGGCGGCCATCTACACCTCCAACATCTTCGCCGTGGCCGGCCTGCTAGTGAAGCTGGTTTATCTGCGTTCGGGCCTCGCGTAGCTGCTCGTGCTCATCGCACTGAAGAGGATCGGGGAGCGCTTCGTTCATATCCCGATCTGGGCGGCGCGCGGCGCCAGCCTCCTCATCGTCGGCGGCACCATTGCCATCTCGCTGGCCGCGCGACGGCGACCTCCGGCCTAAGATCCACATCACCGGGGAACAAAGTAGTCAAAAATCAAGTAGATACTGATCATATATCATTCTGTGTGAGAACGATATCCGATGAACTCAGATTTCTTGCGAAGCTTGGGGGTCCCGGGCGGCTCGAGCGCGCCGGAGAAATATGCGAGAAGCGGCTCCGCGGGCGACGCGCGCGGAATCTAGAAACGGGTACCGAGCGTGAAGGAGAGGCGCGGATCGGGGCGACGCCCGCCGGCGCCGTCGCTCAAAGGCACACCCAGCTCGAGCGAGGCCTCGATGCCGTGGAGGGCCCAGACCCGCACGCCAGCCCCGGCAGAAGCCAAGGAGCCGCCGCCTCTGCCGCCGCGCAGGTTGGAAACGTGGCCGGCATCCGCATAGGCATAGATTTGTGCCCGCCGCAGCGGCCGCGGCAGATCGCGCAGGTCGAAGCGAAGCTCGATGGCGCCGGCGGCGCCCTGGTCTCCGGCAAACTCCCGATAGTCGTAGCCGCGCAGGAAGTAGCGGCCGCCCAAGCCCATCTCCTGGCTGCTGAGCAAGGGCTGGAAGGCGAGCTGCCCCTCCGCGCTTGCCATCAGGCTGAAATCGCCGCCGAGCTCGTGCACGAAGTGGCCCCACAGCTCGAGCCGGGTGAAGCTACCGTCGGCGTCGTCGCGAGATGCGAGTGGGTCTCCCCGCTCGGTGGCATCCAGCAGATCGAGGCCCTGGACGAGAGAAAGACGGGCCTTCGCCCGGCCCTCTCCGACCCGGGCCGTTCCGTAGAGGCTGGCGGTGGCCGCGACGATCCGGTCATTGCGCGTCAACTCGCCTTCACGCCTGAACTCGCTGTCGCGAACGGTCATATCGACCGTGGCCCAAAGGCTCGTGCGCCGGCTGCGCTTCAGCGGCTGCGATATGGCAAGCTCAAGCGCGTAGCTGTCGCCTTCAAGGTCGCGATTGCCCAGTCCCGCGCCGGGTTGGCTCTGCGCCACATAGGCGAACGCCTGGACCTCGGTTCCATTCCGATCGACCGGTAGCCGGTAACCGATATGTGCCATCTTGAACTCTGCAGGCTGGAACGGCGTGGAACTGCCGCCAACGCGCAAGCTGTCGCCCCATTTGGCCAGGCTGTTCAGCTCCGTGGAGACGTGGAGACGTATGGGGCCGACCGTATCGAAGCCCCAATTGTCGAGCGAAACGCGGGTGCGCGACCGGAGGAGGCGAGTCGCCACGGCAAGGACATTCCGGTCGCCGCGGCGAACCATGCGCGCCTGCCCGACGCTCACCCCGGCGAGATCGGCAGCGAGCAGCAGCCGCCGCTCGATTTCGGAGGTCTTGAGCGGGCGGCCACGCGCGAGGGGCGCCAGCTGTCGGTCGACGACGATGCGTGCGGGCCCGGAGACTTCGATTCCGTCTATATGGCCTTCGTCGAGCCTCACGCGCAGGATGCCCTTCGCGACGGACTGGGCCGGGATCCAGGCTCTGGCGAGGCCATAGCCCTCCTGACGCGCGACGTCGGCGATCTCGCGGGCCAGCGCGCGCAGCTGGACTTCGTCGAGCCGGCGACCGAGATACGGCTCGATCGCGGGCGTGAAGACCGCCGGCGGCAGCACTCCCGAACCGTCGACGCGAACCGCGCCGACGAGGAAGCCCGGTTCGGGCGCCGTGACGTCGTCGGCCGGAGGTGCCGCGCGGATTTGCGGAAGCGTTTGCGTAGCATCCGCCGGCTCCGCGCTTTGCTGTTCCTCGGCCACCACGGCCGGATCGGCTCGGTCGATCGGAGACTGCATCTCCGAGGCTGATGCGCCCCAGGGCGCGGCGAGCAGGGTCATCGCGAGGAACATGCCCCGCAGGCGCGAGGAGATTGTCGGGATCGCGGACGACATCGTGCGGTCCCTACTGGGCGATCGTAAACATTCCCTTGCGTGGCAATCGAATTCCTGTGCGCCAACAATGGATTAGGAGAGAGTTAACGCAATCGTTTCACGGCTTGGCAAGGCACGCGGGTTACGCCGCCAGGCTGGACAGGTCCCATTGTTCATTGGGGACCAGGGGAACCGACATGAAGAAGCTGTTCCTGGGAATCGCGCCCCTGATGCTGGCCAGCGGCGGGCCCGCCGCCGCGCAGTCGAGTGCCTGGCGTATCAGCGAGGTCAGCGGCACGGTCCGTGTCATCGAGGATGGTCGCACGCGCGCGGCAACGCGCGGAGCGCTGCTGGCCTCCGGATCCGCGATCGCCACCGCCGCGCAGGGGCGGGCCGTGCTCGTTCGAGGGCGAGAGTTCGTCATCGTGTCGCCCAACAGCCAGATCCGGATTCCCGAGCCGGGCCTCGCGCAGCGCGCGAGCCAGACCGGACAGGCGCGCGGCGGTGTCATGCAGTGGCTTTCCGACTGGGGGACGGCCCTGTTTCGCATCGAGCGGCGAGAAACGCCGCATTTCGGGGTCCAGACCCCCTATCTGGCGGCCGTCGTGAAGGGAACGACCTTCACGGTAACGGTCGGGCCGGCCGGCGCGTCGGTGCAGGTCACCGAGGGCGCGGTCGAGGTCTCGACCCCCGACGGCGGCGCGGTGGAGTTGATTCGTCCGGGCATGATCGCGTCGGTCGACGCGGACGACCTGTACCAGCTCAATATCGACGGTGAGACGAGCCGATCGATCCGGTCGCCGTCGGCGCCTCCGGCGGGCGTGGTGACGACCGCCGTGGCTCCTGCTTCGAACACCCCCTATGTCGGACCCTCAACCCCGGCCGCGACTTTGGCCGTCGCCGTCGCCGAGGACCCCGTTCTTCTGTCCGAGACCACCGACGGGTTGATCGAGGGACGGGCCGGCTTCGATCTGGATGATGAGGAAGCGAGCTTCGAGCTGGCCATGGCGGATGTTGCCGACGCCGTCCATCGAGTCGACGTCGACAATGGCGGGGAGGTTCCGCCGCCGCCCGTCGACGATAACGACGAGGTTCCGCCGCCGCCGCCGGTCGACGAT